>NZ_CP060396.1:0-3860130 GCF_015840525.1 Synechococcus sp. CBW1006
GTGCAGCAGGGTCAGGAGCTGTGGCACCAGGTTCAGGAGGCGCTCCAGGCCAACCTCAGCAAGCCCACCTTCGAGACCTGGATCCGGCCGGCCCGCTGCAGCGGCATGCGCGGCGACCAGCTGCTGCTGGAGGCCCCCAACAGCTTTGCCAGCGGCTGGTTACGCAAGAACTACCTCGGCACCATCGAGGCCGTGGCTTCCGAGATCGCCGGTCGCGAGCTGCGGGTGGAGGTGGCCACGGCAAGCGAGGGCGACGCCCCGGCGGAGGCCATCGGCGGCAACGGCCTGACCGGGCCGGCCAGCGGCACGCGGGAGACCGGCAATGGCCGGCCTGCGGCCCCGGTGCGCTCCCCCGCCACCGGCGAGACCCCCCGCAAACTCGCCCCTGGCCTCAATCCACGCTATGTGTTCAACCGCTTCGTGGTGGGCCCCAACAGCCGCATGGCCCACGCGGCCGCCCTGGCGGTGGCGGAGGCACCGGGCCGGGAATTCAACCCCCTCTTCCTCTGCGGCGGCGTGGGCCTGGGCAAGACCCACCTGATGCAGGCGATCGGCCACTACCGCCTCGAGATCGACCCGGACGCGCGGGTGTTCTACGTCTCGACCGAGACCTTCACCAATGACCTGATCCAGGCGATCCGCAAGGACGGCATGCAGGCCTTTCGCGACCGCTACCGCGCCGCCGACCTGATCCTGGTGGACGACATCCAGTTCATCGAAGGCAAGGAATACACCCAGGAGGAGTTCTTCCACACTTTCAACGCCCTGCACGAGGCGGGGCGGCAGATCGTGATCGCCTCCGACCGTCCCCCCAGTCAGATTCCCAAGCTGCAGGAGCGCCTGATCTCCCGCTTCTCGATGGGGCTGATCGCCGACATCCAGGCCCCCGACCTGGAAACGCGCATGGCGATCCTGCACAAGAAAGCCGAGCAGGAACAGATGGCGCTGCCGCGCGATCTGATCCAGTACATCGCCGGCCGCTTCACCTCCAACATCCGCGAACTCGAGGGGGCCCTCACCCGGGCTGTGGCCTTTGCCTCGATCACCGGTCTGCCGATGACGGTGGAATCGGTGGCGCCGATGCTCGACCCCGGCGGCAACGATGTGGAGGTGACCCCACAGCAAGTGCTCGACAAGGTGGCCGAGGTCTTCGGCGTTCGCACCGAAGAAATGCTCAGCCCCAGCCGCAAACGGGCCGTGAGCCAGGCCCGCCAGGTGGGGATGTATCTGATGCGGCAGGGCACCAATCTGAGCCTGCCGCGCATCGGCGAAGCCTTCGGCGGCAAGGACCACTCCACAGTGATGTATGCGGTGGAGCAGGTGGAAAAGAAGCTTCACACCGATCCTGCCCTGGCCCGCCAGGTGCAACAGGTGCGAGACCTGCTGCAGATTGATTCGCGCAAACGCAAGTAGATTTCGCGCAAGCGCAGGCTGGGCTCAGCTGGTCAGCGGCCTGGAGGGATCGAGACCTTCCAGTTCACCGCAGAACACCCGGCTGGCGGTGATGTCGTCGGCTTCGATCGTCATCAGATCTCGCTTGGTCACGCAGCTGCCCATGCGGGTGAACAGGCGATTGGCCTGGCGCATGCGGGCCCGATCGATGGCATTGCGGATCGAGCGGGCGTTGGCGAAGAACGGCAGCTGCATGCGTCGCTGGATGTACTCGGCGAAGGCCGCCGTGGCCTCGTCGCTGAAGCGGTAGTTCTCCGCCGCGAGTATGAGCTTGGCGATCGCCAGCAGTTCAGGGCCGCTGTAGTCGGGGAAATCAATATGATTGGCGACCCGCGAGGAGAGCCCGGGATTGGACTGGTAGAACACGTCCATGCGATCCTTGTAGCCAGCGAAGATCACCACCAGATCGTCGCGATTGGCTTCCATCACCTGCAGCAGGATCTCGATCGCTTCGGCGCCGTAGTCGCGCTCGTTCTCGGGACGGTACAGGTAGTACGCCTCATCGATGAACAGCACCCCACCCATCGCCTTCTTCAGCATCTCGCGCGTCTTCGGCGCCGTATGGCCGATGTACTGCCCCACCAGATCGTCACGGGTGGCGGTGACCACGTGTCCCTTGCGCACATAGCCGAGCCGATGCAGGATCTGGGACATCCGCTCCGCCACCGTGGTCTTGCCGGTTCCCGGTTGGCCGGTGAACGACATGTGCAGGCTGGGAGCCGCCGTCGCCAGGCCCACCTGGGTGCGGGCCCGCTCCACCACCAGCAGCGCCGCGATCTCACGGATCCGGGCCTTCACCGGCCTCAGCCCCACCAGGTCGTGATCAAGTTGCTCCAGCACCTCCTGCACACCCACCCCCTCGTAGGCCGCCTTCAGATCGACGCGGGTGAGATCGTGGCTCAGATCTGGCTGATCAGCCTCAGCGGAGGGTTCAACGGGCGCAGAGGATGGATCAGGCGCGGAAGAGGGATCAATCGAGGAGGGCATCGACAGCCGCGGCAAAGGATTCGTCGGCAGCGCCGATCGGGGCGTCGTCCTCCTCACTGCGCAACGTGAGGTTCACATAGGTGCGTCCGAAGCTGATATCCGGGAAGCGATTGCTGCTTTCGGAGAGCTCGTTCAACCGCTCCAGAAACACCCGGGTCGCCTCGTAGTCGTCGAACTCGATACGACGTTCGAGCCGTTCAGGGCGATTCCGTTTCGTCCAGGCCTGTTCCATGGTCTGACCCTAGATCAACTGCGGCTGCCATCCTCCGCTGCCGACTCGTCGCTCAGGCAGTCGGTGCGGGCATGGCTGAGTCGCTCCACCCAGGCCGCGGCGTAGGCACGATTGGCCTGCAGCTGCTGCTCATCGGTGCTGTGCAGCGGATGGGGAAAGGTGCCCTTGATCGCGGCATTGGTGACGCAGAACATCGCCTTCTGAAAACTGGCGCAGATCTTCACCCGCACATCTCCCTCGCCGCGGCCCTGCTGCCGGTACCAATGATGCAGCGGTTCGGGCAGGTGGCGATACATGTCCTGCATCAGCAGGCTGGGCGGGATGCCCGCCCCCATGGTGGGAAGGGGATCGGCGTAGAGGGCGCCGTAGGCAAAGCGGCTCTGATCCGGCGAGATCTGCTGGGCCTGGGCGTTGAACGACACCGTGCCCAGAAAGGGCATGCCCCGCAGGAACACCGCCTCGACGTAGGGCACCGCCACATCGACCAGGAAGGTGAGCGCGGCCTCGGGCGGCAGCACCCAGAACCGCTGGCCCGCCACCTCCACCGCGTAGGTGATCGGCTGAGCTGCCGCTGCCACCAGCCCATCCATCAAGAAGTCCACCAGCTGGGCAATGGAACCCACCCGTCCATCGCGCTCGGCCCTGGCCAGATCAAGGAACAGGTCACTCATCACCCGCCAGAACTGACCCAGGGCATGGGTGGTGGCCGCCGAGCGGATCAGCTCGATCAGAAAGTCCGGAAACAGAGGATGGAGCAGACCCAGCAGCGGGTCCCGCCGGGTCTTGCAGCGGATGATGGCGGCGCAGCCCTGGCGGAAGGCGTCGGTGTCGAGATAGGCATCGAGGCCACCGGTGCCATGCCAGAACATCGCCTTCTGGCAGTACTCGGCATACTCGAAGTTGATGCGGTCGTGGTTGAGATGCCGCCAGATCCTGGCGAGGCTGGGATCACCATCAAGGAACTTGAAGATCGGCAGGGGATTGAGAAACTGCTTCTCCGCCTGGTACACCAGGTTGATGCTGTAGGCATCAAGCACTTCTCCATAGCTCTCCAGAACCCCCACCACTTCCAGCAGATGGGTGGGGCTCTCGGCCAGCAGGGTCTCGCCGGCCAGCAGGCGCCGTTCCAGTTCTGCCGCGGTAGGGATCGGAGCCTGGCGCGTCCGCGAGCGTCCGGGATTCAGGGACGCCATGGCAGAGCTGTTCATCAGGCGGGCCTCCCACTGATGGCCGTCACCAAGGCTGGTAACTGACTCATGGCCGTGGTGGCCTGCTCCGAGAGAAAGCCCAACCCCGATGGTGCCAGTCCGATCGCCACCACAAGAACCGTGAGCACCATGGCGGGCAGGTGACGGAGCAGGGGCACGGCCGGCAAGCGGATGTCGAGCGGCCCTCCGGGTTCAGGAGGGGTGACGGCCAGCCGGCCAAAGAAGGCACGGTTGACCAGCAACAGGAAATAGACGGCCGTCAGACCTGATCCCACCATCGAGGCCACTGTGGCCACGGGGAAGGTCGCCAGGCTGCCGCGAAACACCAGAAACTCAGAGATGAAGCCGGCCATGCCGGGCAGACCCGCGCTGGCCATCACCCCCACAATCATCAGCGAACCGGTCAAAGGCAGACCCCGCTCTGGGTTGAGCAGGCCCCGCAACACATCCAGGTCGCGGGTGCCGGTCGTGGTGTACACCTCGCCCACCAGCAGAAACAACAGGGCGGAGATGAGACCGTGGCTCACCATCTGGAATTCAGCCCCCAGCAGACTCACGGGCGTGGCCGCCGCGGCCGCGAGCAGCACATAGCCCATGTGCCCCACGGAGCTGTAGGCCACCATCCGTTTCATGTCCCGCTGGGCGATCGCCGCCAGGGAGCCATACAACACCGAGATCGCCGCCCAGATGGCCAGCCAGGGGGCCGCCACAGCCCACGCCTCCGGGAACAGTCCCAGGCAGAAGCGCAGCAGCCCATAGGTGCCGAGCTTGAGCAGCACCCCGGCCAGCAGCACCGACACCGGCGTCGACGCCTCGGTGTGGGCATCCGGCAGCCAGGTGTGAAAGGGAACCAGCGGGATCTTGATGCCGAAACCCACCAACAGAGCACCCAGCAGCAGGAGCTGGGTTCCCATAGCCAGCTGGCCGCCGAGCACGGGGGTGAGGCTGAAGTCCACCTCGCCGGTGACCAGCGCCAGGCCCAGAAAAGCGGCGAGGATCAATCCGCCGGACACCGCTGTGAAGATCAGGAACTTGGTGGCCGCATAGGCGCGACGGGCTCCACCCCAGACCGAGATCAGCAACCACAGCGGAATCAGCTCCAGTTCGTAGAACAGGAAAAAGAGCAGCAGATTCAGCGAGAGGAAGGCTCCATTCACGGCGCCGCTGATCACCAGCAGCAGGGCGAAATACAAACGCGGCCGCTGGGTCACCGTGGTGGAGGCATAGGCCGAAACCAGGGTGAGGCCGGCATTGACCAGCACCAGCGGCAGGGAGAGACCATCCACGCCAAGGCGGTACTCCAGCCCCAGACTTTCGATCCAGGGGATCGATTCCTGCAGCTGCATCCCACCGAAGGAGGGATCGAACTGCAGCAGCAGACGCAGGCTCCAGGCCAGCTGCAACACGAGCAGGGCCAGGGCGGCGCGGCGAACCTTCTCGAGAGAGAGCTCGCCAGGCCAGAGCATCAGGCCCAGGGCACCGAGAAAGGGAATGGCGAGAAGGGCACTCAGCATCGATCGATTCTCAGGCGATGAACCAGTTCAGGGAGGCCAGCAGGAGCACGATCGACACCAGGGCCGTGAGCACGTAGGTCTGCATGCGGCCGCTCACGGCCAGCCGCAGACTGCCGGCCGCAGCCATGGTGAGGCTGCCGACACGATCGACCAGCACATTCACCACGGCGGCATCGAAACCGTTCGTGAGCCGCGAGAGGCCCGCCACGAAGGTCACAATCGTGGCGCGATAGATGCGGTCGGTATAGAAGTCGAAGGCCAGGAGATCCTGCAGGGTGCGCAGCGGCTTGAACAGGGAGCGCGACCAGGCCTTGTTCAGGGGCACCACGGCCGCGGAGACAACCCCGATCAGACCGGAGCCCATCACCAGGACCGCCACCCCAGGGGAGAAGGAGGCGATGCCGGGGACCGGATCGATGCGGGCCATGATCCAGGGCATCAACCCCACCAGCACCGTGAGGCTCACCATCGGCAGAGCCATCAGCCAGATCACCTCCGGTGCCCGCCGTGTCTTGGGCTGAGCATCCCCGAGGAAGACCTGGCGGTACACACGGGTGAGGTTGAACAGGGTGAGCAGGTTGGTGAGCAGCACCACCAGAGCGAAGAATCGGTGCTCGGCACTGAAGGCCTGCACCAGCAAGCCGAAGCACCAGAAGCAGCCCAGGGGTAACAGGCCGGTGACCCCGGCCGCCGCCATCAGGAAGGCGCCGGTGGTGGCGGGCATGCGTCGGCCCAGGCCACCGAGTTCAGTCAGGTCCTGACAGTTGGTGGTGGCGATGATGCTGCCCACGCTCATGAACAGCAGGGCCTTGGCCAGACCGTGGGCGAACAGCAACAGCAGGGCGATACCCGGCTGCTGCAGGGCGATGGCCACGAACACCAGCCCGAGGTAGGAGGTGGTGGAATAGGAAAAGGCCCGCTTCAGATCCACCTGGGCGATCGCCACCAGGGCACCGCCCACCGCACTGATGGCGCCCACAGCCAGGAGCACATCGGTGGCCACCGGAGAGATCAGCAACAGCGGCATCAGCTTCAGCAGCACGATGGCACCGCAGGTCACCACCACGGAATTACGCAGAATCGAGGCCGGGTTGGGCCCCTCCATCGCCTCATCCAGCCAGAGATGCATCGGGAACTGGGCACACTTGCCCATGGGCCCGGCAATCAGGCCCAGGCCCAGCAGGGTTCCGGCCAGGGGTGTGAGCGGAGCACTGGCGGCCCAGGCATAGAGCTCAGTGAACTCGGTCTGACCCGACCAGGCCGACAGGGCAACCACACCCATCAGCAACAGAACGTCGCCGACCCGCTTGGTCAGAAACGCATCCCGGGCCGCCGTGACCACCAGGGGCTGGGCGTACCAGAACCCCACCAGCAGATAGGTGGACAGGGTGAGCATCTCCAGCAGGAAATAGCTCATGAACAGGCTGCTGCTCAGCACCACCCCGGACATCGCGCCTTCGAAGAATCCCACCAGCGCATAGAAGCGGGCCAGGGACCACTCCTTGTCGAGATAGCCCAGGGCAAAAACCTGGCCCAGCAGGCTGAGGCCAGTGACCAGCTCAAGAGCGGCCAGATTGGTGAGCGAGAGATCAAAACCGATCGAGAGATTCAGGTCGGCGGCGTGGAACCAGGGGATCTCAAGGTGATGGGGGCCAATCAGCCAGACCTGACGCAGCACCAGGCTGCCGTGCAGAAAGGCCAACAAGGTGACCAGAAGATTGAGATAGGCCGCAGGTCGCGGTCCATTGCGCTTGATCCAGCCGCTGGACCAGGGCAGGGAGAGCAGCACCCCGCTGAAGCCATACAGCGGGATCAACCAGGCCAGCTGCATGGACAGGGGCAGGTTGTACAGGGGAAGTTCGGCGACCAAGGCAGCAGATGGACGGCATCGAGGCTGGACGTCCAGCGCCGGATTTAGAAGCTGGCGCGATGACGGGAATAGTCGTAACGGATCGCGGCGGGGATGGCAGGGGGCTGTGAAACCACCGCCAGCTGCCGCAGCCAGCCATTCAGCTCTTCGCCGTGATGCTGTTCCTCCTTCCAGAGCGCCCGGAAGAATTCGGCATTTTCTTCATCACCGATCAGCACGCAAAAGCGAACGGCCTCGGCGTAGTGGTTGATCAGATCGTGCTCCAGCACGCTGTTCAGCCGCAGCAGACCGACCAGATCCGGCGCATGGGTGACAGCGCGCAGCTGGGAGGCCGCAGGGGCCACCCGCAGACGCAGCATCTGCTGCACGATGCGCTCGGCATGCTGCATTTCCTCCACGGTCTCGCGGCGAAAACGCTCCGCAGCCTCTGCATCTCCCCAGAGCTCCACAAGGGAGGCCTGGGTCATGTACTGCTGCACGGCGGAGAGCTCAAGGCTCAGGGCGCGCCCGAGATATCCGAGGACGCGGGGATGGGCGGCTTCGTCCATAAGAATCAGAGGCGACGGGTGACGCCGGTGCAAACCAGGGCGGGCTCGACCTCGCCATGGGGACGGGCAATGATGTGGGCCGCCACCAGGCCGTCACCGACACGCTCACAGGCATCGGCACCGGCCCGGACCGCGGCGTTCACAGCCCCGGTTTCGCCACGCACCATCACGGTGACGTAGCCACCACCGACGAATTCCCGTGAGATCAGGGTGACTTCCGCGGCCTTGGTCATGGCGTCGGCGGCTTCGATCGCGGGAACCAGGCCACGCGTCTCGATCATGCCAAGGGCGATGCCCTGTACGGAGGAAGCCATCGGAAAGGAAGGAGAAGCGGAACGGTTGGGAGGGGTGAGGCTGGAGGAGCCGCCGCCCGTGGCAGCGGAGGCAGCGGCACGACCGGAACCAGAAGCCCGGCCAGTGGAGGCACGGCTGGCGGCGGGGCGGGTCGCAGCCGAGCGGCTGACGGCCCGGGTGGTGGAGGTGCGAGCCATGGCGGTACGGGAAGAAGGGACGCGGGCAGCGGCAGTGGAGCGAGCGCTGCTGCGCTTCGCCGGAGTGGTGGGGGCAGCAGTCAGTGAACTGGCGGCAGGGCTATCAGTGGTCGAAGGGGTGGGCAGGGCCTTGGGTGAGGTGGAGCCCTTGGACTCAGTGGAGGCCATGGGCGCCGTCGCGCTGACCACGGCCTCCGCAGGAGCGGGGGCAGGGGCCTCTGCAGCGGGAGTGACGGCAGGGGCTGTCTCCGCAGACGGGGCCGGGGTGGATCCGGCGGCGGGGCTGGGCGTCGGGGTGGCCATGGTCAGGGAGGGGGTGGCGGGAGCTGGCGAACGGAACGGGCGTCAAGGGCGGGCTGGCGCGTAGGCCCGGTTGAGCGTCAGCCGTCCGGCTCCCAGAAGTCGATGATTCCACCGATGGTGAGATCGGTGAACAGGCTGGCGTCACCTGTGGCATGGCGGGCAGCGGAGCCACTGGCGGTGAAGACCCAGTTGCCAGTGGCGGCCCCGACGGGATCCACAGCGACACTGAGCTTGCCCTTCGGAGTCCGAAGCACACGAAGGTTCTGGTGGGCGAAGCCTTCGACCCGTTGGGTGCAGACCAGTGAACCCATCACCTGCATGATCTCCATTACTTACTCCCCCCTGACGCCATCGCCTTGGCGGCATCGGGATCCCAGTGATCGATGATGCCCACGATCGTGAGATCACTCGGGTACGACTTGCTGCCTGCCGCCTCGCGGGCCGCCGAGCTGCCCACACAGATCACCCAATCGCCGGGAATGCAGCCAACGGCATCCACAGCAACCTTCTGGGTACTGCCATCCAGCACCACCTGAAGATGCTTGTGCTCGAAGTCGGGAATGCGGTTGGTCGAAACCAGCGGCTTCAACACCTTGCAGATCAACATGTCAGTGTCCTCCTCCGCTGGCAAAGCTGATCGTGGATCCGATCGTCTCCGCTGGTGCGTGGCGATCCTGATCGCGAATCGTCAGCAACACGTGCAGGAGCCCTTCACGACAGAGCTCGCCGTAGCGCGACTCAATCGCCTGCTGGACCCGCCGGCAATGGCGCTCAGCCCGGTCACGGGCACCGGGGACCTGGCCGTTGTAGTCGAATCGCACCACCACCGGCACCGGCAGACCACGGGACACATTGAGACCTTTGAAGATCTTCACCCCCACGTCGAGGTCGGGGGCGCCCTCTTCAACGGTATCCATGTAGGCGAAGTAGGTGAGGTTGCGCAGGTGCACCTCCTTGAACCCGATGCCGACTCCAATGAACCGCTCGGCATGGCCAGCATCGCTGTAGTGACCACCATGGAACTGGCGGACGTAATCAATCTGGGAGAGGTTGTGCTCCAGCAGTCTGCTGATCAGACGCACCATGCCGGGATCCGGCGTGCTGGCAGCAGCCTGCTGAACCAGCGCCAGGATCCGGTCGCGAGCCTGCTCGGCACTGAGCCCCGCGGTGGCCTCATACACCTCGCGGGCATCGAGCCAACGCTCGAGATTGGTGCTGCCATCCAGGCCCGGAACGTGAACCCTCAGGGCATCGGTGTCGGTATCGATCCCCAACAGCAGCAGGTCCACCGAGGCGCCGCAACAGAAGCTGTTCTCCACGGCCTGCTGGAAATCCTTGAGGCGACTGAGACCACAACCGGCCGCCAAAGCATCGTCGCTGCCGTGGGCCGCACAACCCTCATGGCTGGGATCGAGGGAGCTGAAGTGGTAGAGCACCACTTTGAGATAGCGGGTATCGGCATGGGCCGGATTGGGCAGGCCCTCCCGATAGCGGCGGTGCTCGGTCTTCACCCAGCGACTCACCGTGTTCTCGACATCAAAGAGAGCACCCGCGTGGGGACGACGCCGCACCGAGCCGAAGGGCAACCGCAGGGCATAGGCGATGGCATGGGCCAGACGACCATCGGCGCAGGGCGTGATGTCGAGCAGGTGAAAGCCGCAGTCGAGCAGAAAAGCATCGAAGGATTCCACCGTGGCTGAGCCTGGTCTGCCCTGGAGCGGATCCCGCTCGAAGAAACTGGCGCTGGTCTGCTCGTAGGTCTCGAACACGCACCAGGCGAACAGGGTGCGCATGTCCAGCTGCGTCACCCAGGCTGTCTCCAGGATCGGCTGGGGCAGCTCGAAACCAAGCTCGGCCCGGGCCAGCTCCTGTGCCCGTGGGATGAAGTCGTCCTCATGCTGCAAGGCGGAAAGCCGCTTGAGCAAAGGCACGAGCCGATCAAAGGCGCCCTTGACCTGGGCGTCGTAGGTCTGCAAGGCCGCGTTGGCCCGGCTGTCGGTCAGGGGATGGAGCCTCACGGAGGCGGAAGCCGAGGATCGGCGCGACCGCCAGGCGTCAAGGCCGGCAGCGGCAGCACCGAGACCAGGGGATTCATTCCTCTGAGTCAGCTCAGGAGTCCGACGGACCCGGGCACGACGGCCTGTG
Organism: Synechococcus sp. CBW1006; assembly: GCF_015840525.1. Classification (NCBI taxonomy): domain Bacteria; kingdom Bacillati; phylum Cyanobacteriota; class Cyanophyceae; order Synechococcales; family Synechococcaceae; genus Synechococcus; species Synechococcus sp. CBW1006. The sequence goes on from NZ_CP060396.1 coordinate 10,751, forward strand.
TCCCAGGGGTTGGCGGCTGGATCAACACCGTCCTCGGAGACGCTGGTGGCGGTGGTGATCTCAGGCTCTAGCAGGCGCCCACGCAACCTCTGGACGGAGCGGCGCAGCTCATCGGGGCTGGGGGCCGCAGGGCGGCGGCGCTGGGCCGGGGCGCCCTGGGGAGTACGCGCCACTGAAGAAACCGGACGGCGTGGCATCAGATCAGCCGCGGGCCCCGCCGGACACGGTCACCAGAGAGCCACGATCGGTGTTTCCACTCGATCCGGTCACCCGGCTCACCGGAGCCGGAACGGCTTCGTTGCGCTTGGCCTCGTAGGTGGGCATGGCCGTCATCGGGCCAGGACGGCTGGGGTTGCGTTGACGGGCAGACGCTCCCTCCGTACCCGTGACCCTCTCGCCACGATCCCAGTCGTCGCCGGTGATCTTCAGGCCAGCGGAGATGCCTTCGCCGGTGACACGCGACACGGGTCGCTCAGGAGCGGACGCAGGGCGCACATCCTCATCGACGCTGATCGGCGCCCGACCTCGGGCCGAGATCCGATCGAAGGCAGAGGAACCGCTGCCATGGCGGTCAAAGCGGAACTGCTCAGTGCCGGTCACCTTGCCGGAGGCCATGTCAAACGGACCGGTGATGCGGTTGCCCTGTTCGTAACTGGTGCCGGTCACAGCCGCGGATTTCTGACGCTCACTCTGGGCCGCGCGGGCCGGAGACTGGATGCTGAACTGCTCCCAGGGCTGGGAATCGAGCGGCTGAGGGAAATCAGCGTCGTGGGTTTCGGCGGCGCTGCAGGCGGCAGCCATCTGATCGGCCCCGAGGTAAGGGGTGCCGGTGACGGGCTCGCAGGCACCCCGTTCAGCGCCGGTCATGACACCACCGATGCCGGGCTGCAGGCCGGTCATGCTGGGGCCCGGAGTACCGAGGCGGGCAGGCGTGCGCTGGCGGATCTCCTTGACCTGCTTGCTGGAGCACCAGTCACCCGCCTGTTCCAGTCCGGCATAGGGGGTTCCCGTGACGGCCTTGCAGGTGCCGGGTTCATCACCGGTGACCCGGCTGGAGCGGCCGGTGCGCGTCCCGCTCACCACCTGGGCCTTGTTGGTGATTGAGAATCCAACCTTGGCCGCTTCCGGCTCGGGCTGGGATCCGCAAAACCCTTCGTATTGCTGACGGCCGATGTATTCATCACCGGTGACGCGGCGGCAACTGCCGGGCTCATCGCCGGTGACCCGCTCGCTACGACCGACGTGGGTTCCGGTGATCCCCGTGCCACGCAGCGTCTGAAGGACATTGACCTTATCGGGGGCACGGCCGGGCACCAGGGGCTCAGATCCGAGGTACTGGGTACCGGTGAGCTGGCGTCCGGAGCCGGGCTCATCGCCGGTGACCCGCTCGCTGCGCCCCACCATCACACCGGAGACCGGACGGCCACCGAGGGTCTGGCTTTGACCCACCTTGCGCGGGCTGGGCTCGAGATCGCCGCAGTAGGCCAGGGCCTGATTGGCGGAGATGTACTCCGTGCCGGTGATCGTCTTGCAGGTGCCGGGCTCATCGCCGGTGACCTTCTCCGAACGGCCCACCTCATTGCCGGTGACGCGGTTGCCATGGCTGGTGGCAGTGACCCGGACCTTGGCAGGCTGAACGGGGGAAGGCCGGTCCTGACAGAAGGACTGAAACACCTCGGCACCCATGTATTCAGTACCGGTGATCGTGCGGCAGGTGCTGGCCTCATTGCCGGTGGTCTTGGGCGAGCGGTTGGCCTGGGTGCCGGTCACCGTCTGTCCGCGGAGGGTTTCACTGACGCCCACCTTCCAGTGGGCATCGGCGGCAGCCGCCTGCTTGGCGCCATGGAGGTTGGGGCCCGTGGGACGGGTGCTGCCGCTTCCCCGCGTGGCGCCACTGGAGCCCACCTTGCTCTTGAGCTCACGCACCTTCTGAGCCAGTTCTCGGGTGGTGAGGTCGGGGTTGCCCTGGCGCGCCACAGCAGCAGCCGTGGAATTGCTGGGCGTGTTGGCGGCCTTGCCGCGCTTGCTCAGGGCCTCACGACGGGCCAGCACCAGAGACCGGCTGGGGTTGTGCTGCGAGGCGCGCTTCACGGCAGGGCGGCGATCAGCCGCACTGCTGCTGCGCGAGGACAGACTGCTGCCGAGGCTGGAACTCCCCAGAGAAGCCGATCGGCGAGCCGGCGCACTGCTGGTCGGGGCCGAGGCTTCAGCCTGGCGCTCCTGACACTTGCACTTGTGCTCACCGGCCGGGGCTGCTGAGGATCCGGCGCCCGCTGGAGCGACCTTCTGCAGATCGGTACGGGTGCGGTCGCGGCTGGTATCGGCCCGCTTACCCCGCTTGCTGAGAGCCTCCCGACGGGAGAGAACCAACTCCCGGCTGGGGTTGCTGATCGGCCGGGGGGTGCTGCGCGTCGGCGCCGCCACAGTTCTGGAAGGAGCCGGGGCCGACAGCGACATGGCTGCCGATCGCGCCGGACGACCGGGCCTGGTCGCCTGAACCGGGGCGGCAGGCGCCATGACAGGCTCCGGCACCGAGGTGCGGGTGGGACGGGCATCCGCAGCCGTGCGCACGCGGCTGGCGCTGGAGCCGTAACGGCCAGCGGCTTTCTTGCCTGCGCTGGTGAGGGCCTTGCGGCGCTCCAGAGCTGCGTCACGACTGGAAGTGCTGGCCATCTCCGCCCGATGAATGGAATGACTGGATCGAAAGAAGGATCCCGGCCCTGAGGCCGGGATCACTGAAGGGAAGGGCTGAAGCTCAGCGGCCTTCGAAGACCACGAAGCAGGCGCCCTGGCTCTGGGTGTAAGCGTCGTAGCCCACCAGGCGGACGTGATGATCGGGATAGGCCCGATGGCAAGCCTCAAGCTCGCTGACGATCACGCCGAGATCCTTTTCACCGAAGAACGGCAGTTTCCAGAACGACCAGTAGGTCGCCATGGAGCGGCTGGGGTGAACGTGCTCAACCAGGGGGCTCCATCCCTGGGCAATGATGTAGGCGATCTGGTCGTAGATCTCGTCCTGGGTCATCGGCGGCAGGAAGCCGAATGTCTCCAGGGTGGCGACTGTTTGATAGTCACCCACGGTGCTCTTGAAAGGCATGGGGATCCTTGGGGTGCAGAGGGGGTCCCCGACGAATCAGACGGCTTCCATCAGGCAGATTCCATCAGGATCGTCCGAATCGATCGGGGCTGGATGTCGGGACGGCATAGCGCCGCGTCGTGATGCAACGGCGAATCGCCGGCGATCAGTTGACGTCGAGCTTGTCGACGGTGTCGAACTCGAACTTGATTTCCTTCCAGGTCTCGAGGGCAATCGCCAGCTCAGGGCTGTGCTTCGCTGCTTCCGTAAGGATGTCGCGACCTTCCCGCTCAATCTCGCGGCCGGCATTGCGTGCCTTGACGCAGGCCTCAAGGGCCACACGGTTGGCGGCAGCACCAGCTGCAGAACCCCAGGGGTGACCGTGGGTACCACCACCGAACTGCAGCACCGAATCGTCGCCGAAAATGGCCACCAGTGCAGGCATGTGCCAGACGTGGATGCCGCCGGAGGCCACGGCGAAGACGCCGCCCATCGAGCCCCAATCCTGATCGAAGAAGTTGCCGCGGCTGCGATCTTCGGGAACGAAGGATTCACGCAGCTGGTCGATGTAGCCCAGCGTCGACTGACGATCACCCTCCAGCTTGCCCACCACGGTGCCGGTGTGCAGCTGGTCACCACCGGAGAGACGCAGGCACTTGGCCAGCACCCGGAAGTGGATACCGTGCTTGGGATGGCGGTCAATCACCGCGTGCATGGCGCGGTGGATGTGCAGCAGCATGCCGTTCTTGCGGCACCACTTCGCCAGACCGGTATTGGCCGTGAAGCCACCGGTGATGTAGTCGTGCATGATGATGGGCTGACCCAGTTCCTTGGCGAACTCGGCCCGCTCATACATCTCCTCGGGAGTGGCGGCGGTGCAGTTGAGGTAGTGCCCCTTCTTCTCGCCGGTCTCCTGCTCAGACAGCTTGACGGCTTCGGCAACGAACTCGAAGCGGTTCTGCCAGCGCTGGAAAGGCTGGGAGTTGATGTTCTCGTCGTCCTTGGTGAAGTCGAGGCCACCGCGGAGGCACTCATACACCACCCGGCCGTAGTTCTTGCCACTCAGGCCGAGCTTCGGCTTGATCGTGCAACCCAGCAGGGGACGACCGTACTTGTTCATGCGATCGCGCTCGACCACGATGCCGTTCGGCGGACCCTGGCAGGTCTTGATGAAGGCCATCGGGAAGCGGATGTCTTCCAGACGCAGGTGGCGCAGGGCCTTGAAACCGAAGACGTTGCCGACCAGGGAGGTCAGCACGTTGGTGATCGAACCTTCCTCGAACAGATCGAGGGGATAGGCGATGAAGGCATAGAAGGCTTCCTTGTCGCCAGGAACGTCTTCGATGCGGTAGCAACGGCCTTTGTAGAAGTCGAGATCGGTGAGGAGCTCGGACCAGACGGTGGACCAGGTGCCGGTGGAGGATTCAGCGGCCACAGCGGCAGCCACCTCTTCCTTGGGCACACCTTCCTGGCCGGTGCATTTGAAGCAGGCCAGCAGGTCGGTGTCGAGGGGAACGTAATCAGGAGTCCAATACGTGTCGCGGTACTCCTTAACCCCTGCGTCGTACTTCTTGCTCATGGGGGATGTCCGGGTAAGTCGGGAAAGGGAACAATCAGCGGGTCAGCGCCTGAGGCGCCAAGCCGATCAGTCCTTGGAACCGACGAAATTGCCGTTGCCCAGGGCGGGCTCAACCTCGCGGTGGGGGCGGGCAATGATGTGGGCGGCCACCAGGCCATCACCCACGCGCTCGCAGGCATCGGCGCCAGCACGAACGGCCGCGTTCACAGCGCCGGTTTCACCACGGACCAACACGGTCACGTAACCGCCGCCCACGAACTCACGACCGATCAGACGCACTTCAGCGGCCTTGGTCATGGCATCGGCTGCTTCGATCGCCGGCACCAGGCCACGGGTCTCGATCATGCCGAGGGCGATGCCCATGGTTTCGTTTGCCATTACCTGCTCCTGAAGGAGGGGGTGGAATGTTCGTCCGTAACCATGGTCTGCAGCCATTCCCTCCGTCAAGCCGTTGACAGGGCTTGCGCCATCACCGTTTCCGCATTGAAAGATAAGACAGACTGATCAGTGCCTCACAAATCGTTAGGCATTGCTTGATCCAGCACCCATGCTGGCGCAAACCTCCCTATGCAGGTTCGCTGAGATCCCAGTCCAGGCCGTCCTGGCGTGGATCTGAAACCCAACGGACCCGGGTTCCGAGGGGCTGTGGTCTCAGAGGGGCTGGGCGTCGGAGACGAAGCCAACGCCGCCGTAGTAGTTGAGCAGGGGCCGCAGTGCTGCACGGATCTGCTCCAGCACCTCCGCCTCGCAGAACACGATCACATGGGCGTTGGCGCCGTAGCCGCTCATCTCCATCGATTCCTGCACCTCACCCCCCTTTCCCACCCCGGTGACATGGCGCATCACCGAGTAGCCGGGAGCTCCGGCGGTGCGCAGAGCCGCGCAGATCGGGCCCAGCTCCCGCTCTCCCAACAACAGATCGAGACGTTTCATCGGACAGGCCTGAGAGGCAAAACGAACGGTGGCGCGAGACAGTGACGCAGAACGGCGACGCCAGGCAGCGACAGCCTGGGAAAACCGGGGACACCGCCCTCCCAATCCCTAGCCGGCCGGGATCCAGCGCTGCACCATCGCCATATAGAGAGGCAGTCCAACCACGATGTTGAAGGGGAAGGTGACCCCCAGCGCGGTGGAGATGTAGAGGCTGGGATTGGCCTGCGGCACCGTCATCCGCATCGCCGCAGGAACGGCGATGTAGGAGGCGCTGGCACAGAGCACCATGAACAGCAGTGCATCCCCCTGCGGCAGCGACAGCGCCCTGGCCACCACCAGTCCAACGGCGGCGTGCACCAGGGGAGCGCCAACAGCAAAACCGATCAGGAAGGGACCGGCCCGGCGCAGATCGTGGAGGCGCTGGGCCGAGACAATTCCCATGTCCAGCAGGAAGAAACTGAGGGCGCCATAAAAGAGTTTATTGATGAAGGGATCCATCTTCTCCAGCCCAGCGGGGCTAAAGGCTGCCACCAGAAATCCGATCACCAGACTTCCCATCAGCAGAAAGACCGAACCGTTCAGAAATGCCTCTCGCAGCAAAGAAGGCCAGCCAATCGAGCGGCCGCTGTTGGGCTCAGCCGGCACCGCCAGTTTCACCAGCAACAGCCCCACAATGATGGCGGGCGACTCCATCAGAGCAAGGGCCGCCACCATGAAGCCATCAAACTGCACTTGCAGCACTGTGAGGAAACTTTCTGCTGTAATGAAGGTGACGGCACTGATCGATCCGTAGGCCGCGGCCACCGCAGCGGCGTTATAAGAATCCAGACGACTGCGCAGGATCAGAAAGCTGGTCAACGGCACCAGCATCGACATCAGCACCGCCGCCGTGATCGTGAGCGTCACCTGGCCGCCAAGACCACTGTGCTGCAGCTCCAAACCGCCCTTGAAGCCGATCGCCAGCAACAGATACAACGAAAACAGCTTCGGCAGCGGCGCCGGGATCTCCAGATCCGAGCCCACCAGCACCGCCAGCATGCCGAGGAAGAAAAACAGAACCGGCGGTGACACAAGGTTCTGGAGAACCAGTCCTGATTCCATGGCCGCCGCGGGCATCGAGGGGCCCTGCAGCGTAGGCAGCGCCACCCACCTGGCTTTTTCCCGATTTCGGTCAGCAACTCCTCAAGCCAGCCCCCCACCCCTGGCCGAACGCCTGGGAGCTCCTTAACGTCTGCAGCAAGCGTGCACCCCTGGAGATTTTCAGGGGGTGGAATGTTCAACCCGGCACGCCATGGCCTTCGGGCCTAGCCACCCTGCAGGAGGTCCATCCGACAGACCCCAACACCCAAATTCCCAGGTACGGGAGCCTCTGGTTCCGTCAGTGGCTCACAATGGCGGCCGCCCGATCGATCGGGCAGACCCGTTGTTGCGATCCGTTGGCCGGAGCTCAGACCCCTGATCGATCCGTGCTGGCTGCAAGCCCGTCGGTGCTGGTCATTGCCAGCGGCAATGCCCACAAGGTGGCCGAGATCACGGCCATGCTCCATGCCGTTGGTCTGGAGGTCCGTCAGCAACCAGAAGGGCTGGAGATCGAGGAGACAGGTCGCACCTACCTTGAGAACGCCCGGCTGAAGGCCCAGACGGTGGCGACGCTGACCGGCTGCTGGGCCCTGGCGGACGATTCCGGACTGGAGGTGGATGCCCTCGGCGGGGCACCGGGCCTCTACTCGGCTCGCTATGCCCCCACGGATCACGAACGGATCCACCGCCTGCTCCAGGAACTGGGGGGCACCCCCTACCGCAGCGCCAGCTTCAACAGCGCCATGGTGCTGGCTGATCCCACCGGCCAGGTCGCCGTCGAGGCCGAGGGGATCTGCCGTGGCGAAATTCTGATCACGCCGCAGGGCCATGGCGGCGGCTATGACCCGATTTTCTGGGTGCGGGAGGCCGGCCTGAGCTATGCCCAGCTGCCCCACCATCTCAAGGAGAAGCTGGGCAGCCGCGGCAAGGCCGCCCGGCAGATGGCCCCACGGCTGCTCCAGCTGCTCGGCCTGGCCGCGGCCTGAGCTGAGCTCTATCGATCGTTGATGTGGGCCACCGCCCGCATGGCGGCCGAAGCCGCCTCCTCCACATCGCCTTCACGGCCGGCGAGGGTGAGACGACCAAAGGCCCCCACGGCCTTCACATCGACCACCGTGATGTTGGAAGCCTTTTCGGCCTCATTGGCGGCAATCAACACGTAGCCGGCCGGCTCGGTCTCCAGGATGAAGATGCTCATGCCGGCCTGGATCATCGAACCCCGCCGGTTCTGGCGGTTGATCAGCACGGCATGATCCGGCGTGATCGCGCGAATGATCTCCGTCCAGGTCACCTCGCAGGGGCTGCGTTGCTCGACCCGGCTGCCGATCGCCTCCAGCACCACATCACCGGAATGGAGCACGTTGCTCTGATCCCGGTGGTAGAGCCCCAGCGAACCGAAGGCCCGCTCCACCACCATCTGGCCGAGACGCACGGTGCTGGCCTTGAGGGCGATGTCGGTGACACGATGCACCGCCATCCCCGGAGACACCTCCAGCCAGAGACAGGCATCACCGGGAATCGGCAGGAATCCCTGGGAGACCGTGCCCATGTAGGCGGCCAGCTGGGGCTGCAGCGAATCGAGGAAGACGTAGGTGCGCAGCTCGATCGACTGCACGTGGCTCGTCTGGTTGGCCAGCCGGCGGCCTTCGCTGTCGGTGGTGATCACACAACTGGCGCCGGAGCTGTCGCCGTGGACCTCGGTGCCGGTGATCCGCGGAGCCTCGCGCCGGCTGTCCCCACGCAGTTGGTCGCTGCGGAGCTCGGAGCGCAGAGGAGCTCGAAGCGTGGATCGGGAACGAGCGCGCTCCATCAAGGGGCGGACACCTCAGGGTTGGGTTGCCGCGCAGCAGGGCAAATCCTGGCGACAGGGAGACGGTTGGTTCGCGACGCGACTCTATCCCTCGCCCCTGCTGGGTTCCGGCTGCTGCCGGCTCGGGGAGGGCCCGCAGCGATGCACAGATCTTGTCGCAACGATCACAAACGCTGATCACTACCTGTCCGGGGGCCCTCGGCTCGCGCTGAACTGCCAGCCGGAGGGGCCACGCCAGAGCGACGTGTTGCCGAAGAGTGACGTGTTCCCGAAGAGTTCTGACTCCCTGCCTGCAGAGTCCCCGTGAGTAGCTAGGCCTAAGGGATCGCATCGCCAGGAGGCCCGTTTCGATGGGCGCTGTCGCACCATGGGCTCCAGCCGTCACCGCCGGTGGCCGGGAGAGCTCCTCCCACCTTCCCCCCGTCTTGCGGGAGAGCGGACAACGGGAGGTGTTCTGCGGTCTCACCTCGATCGTGTGGCTGCACCGCCGCATGCCCGATGCCTTCTTCCTGGTGGTGGGGTCCCGCACCTGCGCCCACCTGGTCCAGAGCGCCGCCGGGGTGATGATCTTCGCCGAACCCCGGTTCGGCACGGCCATCCTCGGGGAACGGGACCTGGCCGGCCTCGCCGATGCCAATGAGGAGCTCGACCGGCTGGTGCGCGACCTGCTGGAGAGACGGCCCGAGATCCGCACCCTCTTCCTGGTGGGGTCGTGCCCCAGCGAGGTGATCAAGCTCGACCTGGGCAAGGCTGCCGAGCGGCTCAACGGCCAGCTGGCCGGACGGGTGCGGGTGCTGAACTACAGCGGCAGTGGGATCGAAACCACCTTCACCCAGGGGGAGGATCAGGCCCTGCTGGCGATGCAGCCGCTGATGCCGGCCAGCGACGAGCCGCAGCTGCTGATCGTGGGCACCCTCGCCGATCCGGTGGAAGATCGGTTGATCGACCTGTTCGGACGCATGGGGATCGAGCGGGTGCGCAGCCTGCCGCCGCGGCGATCCACCGAACTGCCGCCGGTGGGCCGCGGCACGAAGGTGCTGCTGGCGCAGCCGTTCCTCAGTGCCACCGCCCGGGCCCTGCAGGCCCGCGGCGCCGAACTGATCCCGGCCCCCTATCCCTTCGGCGTGGAGGGAAGCCGGCTCTGGATGCGGGCCGCTGCCACCGCCTGTGGCCTGGCCCCGGCGGCGATCGAGGCGGTCCTTGCACCGCTGGTGGAGCGGGGCCGGCGGGCGGTGGCCCCCCACCGGGAGGTGCTGGCCGGCAAACGGCTGGTGCTGATGCCCGACTCCCAGCTGGAACTCTCCCTGGCCCGTTTCCTGCATCAGGAGTGCGGCATGGAGCTGGTGGAAGTGGGTACCCCCTACCTGGATCGCCAGCTGCTGGCCGAAGAGCTGGCCCTGCTTCCCGCCGGCACGGCCATCACCGAGGGCCAGGACGTGGAACGCCAGCTGGAGCGGGTCCGGGCCGCCCGGCCTGATCTGGTGGTCTGCGGCCTGGGGCTGGCGAACCCGCTGGAAGCCGAAGGGATCGCCACCAAGTGGTCGATCGAACTGGTGTTCAGCCCGATCCACGGCTGCGACCAGGCCGGCGATCTGGCCGAGCTGTTCTCACGGCCGCTGCGGCGCCGCAACCTGCTCCAGTTCAGCTGAACTCTCCGGTTCACCTGAGCTGTGGGCTCTGAGCGCTGGTCCACCCCAGCCCCGACCCGTCTTCCGATCGCTTCTTCCCTCTCCAACCCCTTCCTGTGGAACTCACTCTCTGGACCTACGAAGGCCCTCCCCATGTGGGCGCGATGCGCATCGCCACCTCGATGGAAGGGGTGCACTACGTGCTGCATGCCCCCCAGGGAGACACCTACGCCGATCTGCTGTTCACCATGATCGAGCGGCGCGACCGGCGCCCTCCCGTGACCTACACCACCTTCCAGGCCCGCGATCTGGGCGGTGACACAGCCGAACTGGTGAAGCGCTCGATCAACGACGCCGTGGAGCGGTTCCGGCCGGAGGCCCTGCTGGTGGGAGAAAGCTGCACCGCCGAACTGATTCAGGATCAGCCTGGGGCCCTGGCCGGCGGCATGGATCTGGGCGGCATTCCGGTGGTGAGCCTGGAGCTGCCGGCTTACTCCAAGAAAGAGAACTGGGGAGCAGCGGAGACCTTCTACCAATTGGTGCGAGCCCTGCTCAAACCACAGCTGCCGCCGCCCGGGGCCGCCAAGCCCTCACCGGCCCGCTGGCGCCAGGAAGGCCGCCGGCCGCGGGTGAACCTGCTGGGCCCCACCCTGCTGGGCTTCCGCTGCCGCGACGACATCCTTGAGGTCAGCCGCCTGCTGGGCGAGCTCGGCATCGACGTGACCGTGGTCGCCCCTCTGGGTGCAAGACCGGCGGATCTGCTGCGCATCCCCAGCGCCGATGCCAACGTCTGCCTCTATCCCGAGGTGGCCGGCCCGGTCTGCAACTGGCTGGAGCGGAGCTTCGGCATGCCGGTGGTGCGCAGCGTGCCGATCGGCATTGGCGCCACCGGCGACTTCCTGCGGGAGGTCACCAACCTGCTGGAGATGGACTCCGAGGTGATCGCTGCCGCCACCAACGCTGAGGCGGAGCAGCGATCCCGACTGCCCTGGTATTCGCGCTCGGTGGATTCCACCTACCTCACAGGCAAGCGGGTGTTCATTTTCGGCGATGCCACCCACGCCATCGCCGCCGCCCGCATCGCCAGCCGGGAACTGGGATTTCAGGTGGTGGGGCTGGGCAGTTACAGCCGCGAGCAGGCCCGCGACGTGCGGGCCGCAGCCAAGGAGCTCGACCTGGACGCGCTGATCACCGACGACTACCTGGTGGTGGAGAAGGCCATGGCCGAGGCGGCACCGGAGCTGGTGCTGGGCACCCAGATGGAGCGGCACAGTGCCAAGCGCCTGGGCATTCCCTGCGCCGTGATCAGCACGCCGCTGCACGTTCAGGACGTGCCGGCCCGCACCTCACCGCAGATGGGCTGGGAAGGAGCCAACGTGATCTTCGACACCTGGGTGCACCCGCTGATGATGGGGCTGGAGGAACACCTGATCACGATGTTCCGCCACGATTTCGAGTTCACCGAAGGACACCGCAGCCACCTCGGTGGAGCACCGGCTGGAGCCGGAATCGAAGCCAACGGGACCAACGGGACCAAACAGCCAACAACAGGGGCCGCAGCCTCGACAGAGACCACAACAGCTACAGCCGTGGCATCAGCAGCTGCCGGGGCAACAGCCGCTCCAGCAGCTGCTTTGGCGGAGAACGGCCTGCACTGGAGCCCGGATGGGGAGGCGGAACTGGCCAAGATCCCCTTCTTCGTGCGGGGCAAGGCCAGACGCAACGCTGAATCCTTTGCCCGGGCCCAGGGACTGCATCGGATCGATGCCGAAACCCTCTACGAAGCCAAGGCTCATTTCAGCCGATGACTCCAGCCACTCCCCGCCGGAGTCACGGCCTCCGCAGCGACGCGCACAGGCAGCCTCCAGCCCCGGAGTGGTCCATAGGTCTCCGTGCAACCGACGACAACAAGGCACCTTGAAAGTCGCCCCTTCCAAGGATGAGAGTCCAAGCCGGGCCCAGACGATGCAATGAGCGCTCCTTGCAGGGTCCCGCCGGTCTCGAATGTTTCGAGGTGCCCTTTAAAGAAGCCACGCACGCCTACCCAGAGCGCAGCCCGAGATGAGTAGAAGTACTCAGCAGATCCGCGAGATTTTCCTACCCGATCTCTCACGGATCTGCGGCCGAATGAGGATACGACAACCAAGCATGTTGCGGTTTACGCGATCCCGCTGACAAGGTGATCGCGCTGCCCTTGGATGGCTGTGGTGGCCGTTGCAGTCCTTCCTTCCGTCGGCGGCAGGAGTGGGCCCATCACCGCCGGAGATTTCAGGATCGACATCCGCATGACCAGCACCCTTGCGAAACCCGCAACCCAGAACGCCGGCAGCCACAGCCGCCAGCATGCCGATGGCGAAGGCAGCGTGCAGGTCCATCAGGACCCAGGCATGCGCATTGAGGAAGGAGCCCTGGTGATTGCCGTCTACGGCAAGGGAGGCATCGGCAAATCCACCACGTCCTCCAATCTGTCGGCCGCCTTTTCGAAGCTGGGCAAACGCGTGCTGCAGATCGGCTGCGATCCCAAGCACGACAGCACCTTCACGCTCACCAAGCAGATGGTGCCCACGGTGATCGATATTCTCGAAACGGTGGATTTCCATACTGAGGAGCTCCAGCCGAACGACTTTGTTTTTGAAGGTTATAACGGCGTCATGTGCGTCGAGTCGGGTGGTCCACCCGCCGGCACCGGTTGTGGTGGTTATGTGACCGGGCAGACCGTGAAACTGCTCAAGGAGCATCACCTGCTTGAAGACACCGATGTAGTGATCTTCGATGTGCTGGGCGACGTGGTCTGCGGTGGCTTTGCGGCCCCGCTGCAGCACGCCCACTACTGCCTGATCGTGACCGCCAACGATTTTGATTCCATCTTTGCGATGAATCGGATCATTGCCGCCATTCAGGCCAAGGCGAAGAACTACAAGGTTCGACTGGGCGGCGTGGTAGCCAACCGCAGCAAGGACACCGACCAGATCGATCGCTTCAATGATCGCGTCGGCATGCGCACCATGGCTCACTTTCCTGATCTCGACGCGATCCGTCGCTCCCGCTTGAAAAAGTGCACCATTTTTGAGATGGAAGCCACCCCCGAGGTGGAAGCCGTTCAGCAGGAATATCTCAACCTCGCCCAACGGATGCTCGACAATGTCGAGCCTTTGGAGGCTGAGTCGCTCAAGGATCGCGAGATCTTCGATCTGCTCGGCTTCGACTGACGTTCGTCGTCCATTGCGGTCAACCACCGCCATCTTCAGCAGATGGCGGTGGTTGATGTCATCCGGATGTCAACAGTGGATGGCCATCAATATTGAACAGACACTGATTCCGGCCGAGACTTTACTCTAGCAAGGCATTGATTCTAGCCATTGATTTGTGCTGATTGGATCTTCAATCCGGACTGATCTTGATTCCTTCCGTTGAAAGGAGGAATCGTGCTAGGCCTGCGCAGGATTGAGCAGGCCGCTAATCAGGCCTCAGCCCAGACCCACCAGGTCCATCGAATACTCCCACATCTTCTGGGCAGTGACTGGATTGCTGGCCTTGTAGGAGAGTTCCTGGCTGAACTGCTTGCCACCACGCTTCTGGCGATTGCCCCAGCTCCAGTGCACTCCCGAAACGGCGAATTCGGGTTCCGCCACCACCTGTGCCACCCGGTCACCGGCCAACTGCTGACTCACGTAGCCACCGGTGATGTTCTTCTGGAACCAGGGGAAGATCTTCTGAAACAGCTTCGGTGTATTGCGGAACAGGGGTGTGTCAGCGACGCAGCCCGGGTAGAGAGAGCTGAACACGATTCCCGTGGAGGCATTGAGGCGGCGGTGCAGCTCCTGGGTGGTGATCATGTTGCAGAGCTTGCTGTCTTTATAGGCCTTGCCCGGCTTGAAGGGCTTGCCGCTGGCCATACTGATCGGAGCCTTGAAGCCGAGTTCGAAGCCGGAGAGGTCGCCCAGATCGGCAGGGGCGGGGATCGGGATCTTGCCACCCAACTCCTTGGAGTTGGCGGTGACGGTGCCCAGCACCACCACCCGGCGGGAGGGATGGGTGGAGCGCTGCAGATCCTCAAGCAGCAACTGAATCAACAGAAAATGACCAAGATGGTTGGTGGCCATCGAGAGCTCATAACCCTGAGGTGAGCGTTCGGGCTCTTTCAGACGCGGCTTGTAAACAGCCGCATTGATCACCAGGGCATCCAGCGGTTGCTCCAGAGATGCCACCAGCGCCTCAACGCCGACCCGCACACTCTCGAGATCGCCCAGATCAATGCGCAGATGGTGGAGCCGGTCGGCGGGAATGCCGAGGGAGTCGCTGGCGGCAGCGGCCCGAACGGGGTCGCGATTGGCTGTCACCACGATCCAGCCTCGATCAACGAGGGCCTTGACGGCGTTGAGACCGACCCCCGAGGTCGTACCGGTGATCAGGACCGTTCCGGGGGCGGCGGCGGGTAGGGCCATCATGCGGGCGAGCAGGCGCCTGACAACCTAAGGAACCGGGCTGACGGCAGGCTTGGTGCCGGAAGGCTGCTCAACAGAAGGAAACGCGGCGGGGGACTGCCAGACGATCCGCAGGCGATTGGGAGCAATCCACTGATCCTGCTCCCGGATGAGGCGCTGCTCTCCGTCGACGCTGAAGAGCTGATCGAAACGTTCGCGAGCCCGGTGAAGTTTGGCTTTCTCGATATCAAGAACAGCGGCCAGTTCACCCTGCCGTTCCATGCGGTCCTGATAGGCCGCTGCCAGACGCACCAAGCTGACTCCGACCACCGACACCAGACCGATTTTCACCACCAGACCGATGACACTGCAGAGCGACTCCTTCTGCTCCTCACTCAGGCTGGGGGCCGGTAATGCGGTGACGCTTGCAATGACCGGGCTGGCAAGCCCACTCGGATCAGGATCGACGGCCCGCAACGGACGGGCTTGCGTGAGCGCTCGTCCAACGGGGCTGGACCGGCGATCGCCTGAGCCAGCCCGGACTGTGCCACGGGACTCTGCACGCCGCTGCTGCGGGGAAGAACGGGAACGACGGGGGGCAGGCACGGGCATCGGGCCCTCAGGGCCGCTGTCGAACTGACTTGCTTGTAGCAGGCGGAGGAAAGGATGCCAATCCCCCACCCAGATTCAGCGCCGAATCAGGCCTTGTACAGGCTGAAGCAAAGACGGACGGCCAGGACGCCGGCGTGGGCGGCCACCACCAAAGCGATCAGGATTTCGGCCTGGTTCAGGGTTGAAACCATGGTTGGGGGAGCATGAACGGAATCGGCACCATTCTTTGCCGCCGGCTCGCTACGGTCCAGCCTTCTTCGCCGCGCTGTCACAGCTCTTGATGGCCACCCCACCCGCCTCCGAAGACTGGCTCGTGCGGATTCCGGCCGAAAGCCTCCGCCGCCTCGACCTCAGCCCCCTGGAACCGTGGCGCCGGCTCAGCCCGGCCGAGCTGCTGGCCGGCACAGGCAAGCTCCGCCTCTCCTACGACTGGCCCCGCGCCGACGATGACCCCCGGGAACTCTCGGAAATCCCTGAGTTACGTCTCTGGAGCCTTCGCGCCGATGCCCTCTGCCCCTGGCTGACGCTGCTGCTGGACCGCAGGGACGGCGACCTGATCCGCCACGTGGCGATGCTGCTGCCCCATGGCTTCAGCCGCAACGAGGGGCTCCGCTTCGCGCCGGAAAGCCTCGATCTGTGGATCACCCATCGCCTCTTTCTGCTGGACGACTGGGCCGGTGCCGCCGGCCTGCACTGCCGTCAGAGCCTGAGCCAGATGGCCGCCGTGCTCGGCTTCGAGCTGGATCCAGGCTTCTGGCAGTCCCTCCCCTCCCCCCCGATGGGTGAGAACTGAGGCCGTTGGGCCCGATTCAGCCGGCCAGCAGCAGCATCACGGCGCGGCGGCTGCTGTCGATCGCCAGCAGCAGGGCCAGGCCACGCAGCATCCAGGCCAGAGAGCTCTCGCTGAAACGGTTCAACTGGCCTGCCGACCACTGGGCCGCCAGGGCTGCCGTTCCCCCCAGCAGCACGGCAAGAACAAGCTGGCCGCGGCCGTCCTGCAGGAACGCCACCGAGGCCGCACTGGACGACACCAGCACTCCCAGGGTGCTGAACCGGATCGCCAGACGGATCGGCACCTGCAGAGCTTTCACCATCAGCGGCACCATGATCAGGCCGCCCCCCACACCCAGCAGGCCACCGGCCAGACCGGCGACGCCACCCACCGAGGTCAGGCCGGCCAGAGGCAGAGGTCGAGGGTCATGGGTTGCTGATGCCTCCTTCGGCTCGATCGTGATCGCCAGCAGCAGATACATCAGCGCCTGAAGGCCGAGCAGCATCCAGCCCTCCAGGCCCTGACCCAGACGGCTGAACAGGGCCGCACTGATGGCAGCGCCGGCGGCAATGGCGACGCCACCGCTGCGGGGCAGCTGACCGCTGCGCAGATGGGTCCATGTGCCAGCCAGGGTGGTGGGAACGATCGCCAGGCTGCTGGTGGCCAGAGCCTGATGGGGCTCAAGGCCGATCAGCAGCAGAATCGGAGAAAAGATCAGCCCACCACCGATGCCCAGAAGGCCGGAGAGCAGCCCGGCCAGCAGGCCCAGGGGCACCAGCGCCAGCAGGGTCCAAGACATCGGCGCGGCACCTGAGGCGATGAACGGGCCCCAGCATCCTGTACGGGACGGCAGCACAGCACAGGTCTGGCGCCTGCTGCCGGATTCGGCGCTCACCGGAACCTGGCAGATGGCGATCGATGAGTGGATACTCGATCAGGGCCAACCGGCCCTGCGTCTCTACCGGTGGAGCCGCCCCACCCTGTCGCTGGGCTACCACCAGCGGCGTCTGCCGCCCCACTGGCTGGCCCTGGCGGCGGACGGCCTGATCGACCTGGTCCGCAGACCCACTGGCGGCCGGGCGGTGCTGCACGGCTGCGGCGATCTCACCTACGCCCTGATCTGGCCCGATCCCCCTGGCCAGCGCCTGGAGGCCTACCGCCTGGCCTGCCGCTGGCTGCAGCACGCCTTCGCCGCCCTGGGGCTGCCGCTCCAGTTCGGCAACGAGCCAAGCGGCTCCCAGGGGGCCCATGCACCGAACTGCTTTGCCAGCGCCACCGCGGCGGATCTGGTGGACGCCGCTGGATTCAAGCGGATCGGCAGCGCCCAGCTCTGGCGCCGCGGCCAGCTGCTGCAACACGGCGCCATCCTGGTGACGCCGGAGCCGGAGCTGTGGCGGCAGATCTTCGGGGAACCTCCGCCGCCGCCGCCGGCAGGACGACTCAGCAGCACCCTGGGAGTGGAGGATCCCCACCATCCGCTCCGGCAACAACTGCTGACCGCGGCCCGGTCGGCCCTGCCGGGCGCTCCGGTCGTGCTGCAACCCCAGCCGCTCAGCGACACCGAATGGAACGCTGTGGAGGGGCGGCTGCAGCGCTACAGGGAAGGGCTGACGCTCACTTCCCCGGAAGCCACCATTGAGCGCGCCACCTGACCGAGGGCCAGACCGAGGGGATAGGTGCCCTGGCGCCGCGCCAGCTCGAGCATGGGTGCCGGCAGCTTCACACCCAACCGCCCCAGCACAGCCTCACTCAGTTCGGGGCGCTCCAGGGTGCCGCTGGGCAGCCCGGCGGGACTCAGCACCAGCAGACGGGACTCTGGACCATCCTCCAGGCGCAGGGCCGCCTGCCACAACGCATCACCCTCACCGATCGAGGGCAACGAAGCCAGCGGTTTGAGGTGATCGGCGATGCGCTCGGTGTCCCAGCGCTGAACCGGCAGGGCCTGCAGGGGGTCGTCATCGATCACACCGCACCAACGGCCCCGATCGCACACCAGCACCCAGTCGCTCGGACCCTTGTCCTGGCTGAGGCGTAGCTGGCTGAGCTGGCGCAGGCTGTCGGACGACTCCAGCACCCGGAAGCGGCGCTGGGCCGCATCCCTCACCCGCAGATCCTTGAGCGCCTGCTGCAGAGCCAGCATCTGGCGCTGGTTGCGGGCAGCTCCCAGACCAAACCAGCCGAGCAGAATCAGCCAGGCACCGGAGATGCCACCGCCACGCAGCAACAGCACGGTGCCCAGACCCACGGCGAGGAAAGAGAGGAAACGGCCGGAGGCCATCGCCACCTCCACACCGCGGCGCTGGCTGCCCGTGACCTGCCAGACCAGGGCCTTGAGGATCAGGCCACCATCCAGGGGCAGACCGGGCAGCAGGTTGAACAAAGCCAGCACCAGGTTGAGGATCCCGAGCTCCTGGACCATCTCGCCGAGCAGGGGGGCGAGATGGGCTGCTCCGTGCTGAAGGGAGAGCAAGGTGACGCCCAGGACCAGGCTGACGGCCGGGCCCGCCGCCGCCACCAGCAGGGCACCGCGGGCTGTGGAACACTCCCGCTCCACGCTGGCCACTCCGCCAAGCAGGAACAGGGTGATCGCGTTCACCCGCACCCCCTGATTGAGGGCCACCAGGGCATGTCCCAGCTCGTGCAGCAGCACCGAGACGAACAGCAGCACGGCCGTGAGCAGGCCCACGGACCAGGTGGCAAAGCTTCCCCCCGTCTCGCCGGAGGCCATGGCGTAGTGCTGCTGGAACGCCACCGTGGCCACCATCAGAATCACAAACCAGCTGGGGTGGATCCGCAGCGGAATGCCGCGGATCCGCAGGATTTGCCAGCCGTTGCTCAAGCCTTCACCCACAGCCGCCGCGTTCAAGAGCCTCAGGCCGGACCCAAGGAAGATTGGTTCCAATCCTAGAAAGGCCCCTGCACTGCCCGCCCCGGATGGCCCGCCCCCAGCTCAAGATCTGCGGCCTGCGGCAGCCGGACCAGGCCTCGGCCGTGGCGGCCCTGGGCGTCGATGCGATCGGCGTGATCGCCGTGGAGCGTTCACCCCGGTTTCTGGCGGCCGAGCGACGTCCGGCGCTGTTCGCTGCCATGCAGACCGCCAACCCGCTCTGCCGCGGCGTGCTGGTGGTGGCCGATCCGGGCGACGACCGTCTGGAGGAACTGGGTGAGGGCGGTCACCGCGTGGTGCAACTGCACGGCAGTGAATCGGTGGCTCGCTGCCGCGACCTGCGGCAGCGGCTGGGCGCGGGGGTTCAGCTCTGGAAAGCCCTGCGGATCGGGTCGGCAGACGACCTGGTGAAAGCGCAGGCCTACACCGAGGTGGTGGACGCGCTGCTGCTCGATGCCTGGGTGGAAGGACAGCTGGGCGGCACGGGCCGCGCCATCCCGCTGCAGTGGCTTCAGGAGTTCCGCCCCTCCCTGCCCTGGTGGTTGGCCGGGGGCATCGGGCCGGAGAGCGTCGGCGCGGTGCTGGAGACGCTCAGCCCCGATGGCCTCGACGCCTCCAGCCGCGTGGAACTCAGCCCCGGAGACAAGGATCTCGCCCGGGTGGCGGCCCTGGTGCGGCTGGTGAAGGGCGAGGGGACCAGGCCAGCCAGCGCCAGGACTGCCGCACCGATCGGCTGACGAATCGCCGCCGCGGCGGCAGGATCAGGACTCCCGCCGGTTGCCGCCGCCCGTGCCGATCCCCCTCTCTTCCGCGTCTCAGGCTCGCCCTGCCAGGGCCATGGGCCTGTGGCAGCGTGCCCGCATGCGTCAGCTTGCTGGCCTGATCCTGGCCACCGCCCTGCCCCTGGGCGGCCCGGCGGCGCTGAAAGCCCAGGATCTGGTCGGCTGCCAGCTGATTGAGGGCGCCCTGCAGTGCGTGCCGGGAGTAACGGGAACACCGCAACAGCAGATCCGGATCCTGCGGGGCGAGATCGGGGCTGACCAGCAGCTGGAGGGGGCGGTGGAGCAGCAGATCGATGGGCTGCGACGGCTGGAGCTCCAGGGAGAGGCTCGGGTGGGCTCGCTGCTGCAGGCCACGATCGTGGCCGATGGCCAAGCGGCCCTCGCCGCCAGCCAGTACCACTGGTACCGACTGGCACCAGGCCGCAACCACTGGGAACTGATTGCTGAGGCTTCAGGCCCCAGCTACCAGCCCACCACCAACGATCTGGCCTATGAGGTGATGGTGGTGGTGGTGAGCGAGACACCGAACGGAACCAGGCGCCTGGCCTCAGCACCCGTGGGACCGATCGGCGTGGCCAGACCCTCAATCACCCCCTGAACTAGCCAGCAGATCCATGATTAAGGCTCAGTGATCCGTTCCGTTGAGACGGTGGTCTTGGTCTGCTGGGGGACGTGGATCCTGCTCAGCCGAGACCCTGTTCCACATCCGTCCCGTTGACAACCCAAGCCCATTTCAGGTGGACAGAACGGCTTCCTGCTGTTTCACGAGTTCGAAGAACTCCTTCTTGAGACTGGGATCGAGGCGGAAATCGCCACGCACCACGGAATTGACCATGCTGGTCTGGGGTTCCTTGACGCCGCGCCATTTCATGCAATAGTGCTGCGCCTTCACCAGAATCGCCAATCCCTGGGGCTCACAGAGCCGCTCAATCTCATCGGCCAGAATCATCACGGCCTCTTCCTGGATATGGGGACGGGAGAAGACCCAGTCGGCGACACGAGAGAATTTGGAAAGCCCGATCACGCGGTCACCCGGCTTGATTCCAATCCAGCAGTTGCCGAGAATCGGCACGAGGTGGTGCGAACAGGCCGAACGCACGGAAATTGGCCCAACCGTATAAATTTCATCCAGCTTCTTCACATTGGGGAAACTGGCAATCTTGGGCTGCTCGTGATAGCGCCCTTTGAAGACTTCGTGAAGATACATACGGGCGACCCGCTCGGCTGTCTCTTCGGTGTTGTGATCATTTTCGATGTCAATCACCAGACTGCGCAGCAGATCGCGCACCTTGCCTGCCACCTCAATCTCGAGCTGGTCAAGTTCACCCTCGCCGAGATAGGCGGAGATGTTGTCGTTGGCGAGGAAGGAGACACCAGCTTCCCGCAGCCGCTCACGGATACGGTGGCTCGCCGGCAGGGGAGCAGCCTCAGGCGTCACCATGGCACCGGTTGAAAAGCGGGAGGGGAGGGTGGAGGTCATGAAAGAGGGTTAGAGAGCGCCGGCGGCCGGCATGAGCGTGAGGTCTTCAACCACCTGGGTGGCGGGTTGTTGAGCCAGAAACAGCAGTGCATCGGCCGCTTGCTCGGGATCAAGCATGGCACGCCGGTCAAAGTCACTGTGGACGGTTTCGCTATCCCAAAGGCTTGAATTGACTGCACCCAGAGTGAGCGTGCTCACTCGAATCCCGTGGGTGCGTTCCTCGACAGCCAGACAACGGCTGAACGAAACCAGTGCCGCCTTGCTGGCGCAGTAGGCGCCCCAGTCCGGGAAGGCCTGATGGGCGGCATGGCTGCTCACATTGATGATGTGACCACGGCCGGCGGCACGCAGGTGCGGCAGAACGGCCTGACACACCTGAAAAACGCTGGTGACGTTGAGCTGAAACAGCCACTGCCACTGCGACAGAGGCATCGAGGCCAGGGCGCCGGTGTAGGCGACGCCGGCATTGTTGATCACCAGCTGTGGCAGAAGGCCCCGGCTGCAGAGCTGATCCAGCCCGACGGGGATGGCAGCGGAATCCGCCAGGTCGATGGCGGCCACCTCAACGGTTCGACCCAGGGGACGGAGTTCATCGGCCAGGGTCTCAAGGTCCGGCAGGGAGCGCGCCAGCAGGAGCAGGTCATAGCCGTTGGCCGCCAGCTTGCGGGCGGCCGCTGCGCCGATCCCTCTGGAGGCACCCGTGATCAGAGCAGCAACCAAGGTGCTCGCGCGTTCCTTCAGACCCTAAACAGGAGCGACGGCCTCTGGGGTAGGGGAAGCCGCCTCATACCGGCCCATGGCCCGGTACTTGGCGTAGCGCTGCTCCAGCAGGTCGTGCTCAGACAGGCTGGACAGCTCCTCGAGCGACTCCAGCAGGGCGCCCTTGAGCGTGGCGGCAGCCTGCAGCGGTGCCCAGTGATTCCCACCCGAGGGCTCCTGCAGCACCCGATCGATGATGTCAAGCCGCAGCAGATCGGGCCCCGTGATCTTGAGGGCCTCGGCCGCTGCCGGTGCCTTGGCGGCATCGCGCCAGAGAATCGAGGCACAGGCCTCGGGACTGGCCACCGTGTAGACGCTGTGCTCGAACATCAGCAGCCGATCCGCCACCCCGATGCCCAGGGCTCCACCGGAGCCGCCCTCACCAATCACGGTGGCCACGATCGGCACCCGCAGGCGGAACATCTCACGCAGGTTGACCGCAATCGCCTCGCCCTGCCCCTGCTCCTCGGCCAGAACGCCGGCATAGGCCCCGGGCGTGTCGATGAAACAGAGGATCGGCAGCCGGAAGCGATCGGCGTGCTCCATCAGCCGCATCGCCTTGCGATAGCCACCCGGCGAGGCCATGCCGAAGTTGCGAGCCACGTTCTCCTTGGTGTCACGCCCCTTCTGATGGCCGATCAACAGCACGGCCCGATCGCCGATACGGCCCACCCCGCCCACAAGAGCCTTGTCGTCGGAGCCACGCCGATCGCCATGGAGCTCAATCCACTCGTCGGTGATCAGCTGGATGTAATCGAGGCTGCTGGGCCGCTGGGGATGGCGCGCCACCTGAATCTTCTGGGCCGGAGTGAGCGCCAGAAAGATCTCCTCGCGGCGACGGGTGGCCAGGGTTTCCAGCTGCAGGAGCTGCTGGCTCACATCCACCTCGGAATCCCGCGCCAACTGGCGAATCTGGTCGATCTGTTCCTCGAGCTCCACCAGGGGTTTTTCGAAGTCCAGCAGGGCGCGGCGGGCCATGGCGATCGGAAAGGAGGAGAAAGAATTCAGGCCGAAGCCAGGGCGGGGGCGGCGGTGGGGTCAGCGGATTCGGGGGCCTGATCCGAGTCCAAGGCGAGGGCTGAAAAGCCATGGCGGAGGGAAGCAGCGCCAATCAGGTCCATGGCCTCAAGGGTGATGTTGTTGCGACCCCAGCTGAAGTTCGTATGGATGTCTTCGAAATCGAGCAGCATCGCCTCAGCGAAACAGGCGAACATCTGACGCTGAGGTCTGGCCATCTCCGCCACTTCCATCATCTGCCAACCGATGTCCTGCCAGAACTCGACGATGCCCCCCTTAAGCACATGCACCCCCTCAGCCGCCGCGCGACTGTCGAGGTTCTTGGGGTAGCCGCCATCGATCATCAGGCAGGGCTTGCGCAGCGTTGCCGTATCGATCTGCAGGCTCTGGGGCAGGCTCGCCACCCACACCACCACGTCGGATTCGCTCAGGGCCTGATCCAACGGCAGAATCCGGCCGCTGCCGAGGCTCTCCTGGAGGTCCACCAATGGCTGGGGCCGTCGTGCCACCAGCAGCAAGTCACCCACGCCGCGTCGCTGCAACCAGCGGCAGACCGCACTGCCGATGTCGCCACTGGCACCCACCACCGCCACCTTGGCCGTGGCCAGATCCATGCCCAGCCGGGGAGCGTTGATCTCCACCTGCCGGCAGATCACCCAGGCCGTATGGGTGTTGCCGGTGGT
Source organism: Synechococcus sp. CBW1006 (assembly GCF_015840525.1). Classification (NCBI taxonomy): domain Bacteria; kingdom Bacillati; phylum Cyanobacteriota; class Cyanophyceae; order Synechococcales; family Synechococcaceae; genus Synechococcus; species Synechococcus sp. CBW1006. Next base: position 34,273 of record NZ_CP060396.1, read on the forward strand.
GAAGCGCTGCCAATCCAGCTGCACCGCACTGACCCGCTCTTCGCGCAGAAGATTGAGATCTTCGAAAATGATTGATGTGAAGCCTCCCAGGGCCGTGATGTCAATCCCACTTTTCTGGGCCAGTTCCATGGCCTTGAGCACCTTCCGCTTCGCCGTTTTGAAGCGCCGCAGCATTTCCGGAACGAACACCGAATCGATGTAGGCGCCTCGGATGGTCTTGCCGGTGGCACTGGTGACCGTCACCTCCTCCACCAGCTGAGGAGGAGCGGCGCACCACATGTCGAGGTCGCCATCGGCGTACTCGTCGTAGCCCAGGGACCTGGCCTTGATTCTGGCCTCCTCAAAACTGGTGGAGTGACCGATCAGGCCGAACATCAGGTCTTCCGTCGCTACTAGGACAAAGGCGCGCCCCCTGGACGCGCGCCACATCTTGCCATGGGCATTCTCAGGCCCTGCGCCTTGGCCAGGCCTCAGCCCACCAGAGCAGCGGCAGCAAGCTTGGCGATCTCACGGCCGGTGAAGCCGATATCCATCAGGGCCTCCTGGTACGAGCTGAGGAAATCGGCCATCAGATCTTCCTTTTCCATCTGCAGAACGGCAGCATCCCCAGCCACCTGTTCGAGCATCTTGCGCACCAGGGGCAGATTCTCGCGGTTGGCCTGCTCCAGCTCCTGACGGGAAGCTTCAAGATTGGCCTTGAGCCACTCCTGACCGTAGTTGAGGTGGGTGTACTCGTCTTTGACCACACCTTCGGTGATTTTGCGCGCGAACGGATCGGCCACCGGGATATAGATGTGATAGGCCGAGATCGCAAAGGCTTCGATCAGGATGGCCTGAATCAGCAGACAGGTGACCACCTTGCCTTCGGCCAGTGCCGCCTGGAAGTTGCCATGCAGCGGCGCAAAGAACTCCTTGGCAAAGGGCATGTCAGCCGTCACACCGAGATTATTGGCACAGGCCGTGAAGCCCTTCATGTGCTTCAGCTCCATCCGGGCCAGGCGGGACAACTCCTCGGCCTGATCGGGCAACAGGCTGCCGAGCGAAATGTAGTTGTCGTGGGCTTCCTGCTCACCCTCGATCACAATCGCGTTGATGCGGCTGTAGGCATCTTTGTAACTGGAACTCTGGAAATCGGGCAGCCCCCCCTCGGCCACCGTTGTGGGCGCCAGGTCGGGCGCAGCAGACTCAACGGCACTGGGGAGTGGGGACATGGCGACCTCGCTTTCGACTTAGGGATGCTGGCCTGGACTGTAGTCACCCCCTGGGCTTCCGGGGGGCCAGTCACTGGCCAGCAGCGCCTCGAAGCGGCTCCGCCAACCGGCCACCAATCGCTCGAACAGCTCCTGGCCCAGCTCGCCGCTGGCCTCACCCGGATCGCCGATCACGCCGGACCGGCTCAGATCACGGCTGAGCCAGGCGGAAGGGGCGGCCCCTTCCAGGCTCCAGCCCGTGGGAGGCGCCTGGGACGGCAGACCATCAGCAGGCGGCAGCGGCCCCACCAGGGAGGGGGCCAGATGCAGCATCAGGCTGGTTTCGGCCAGGGCGGCATGCAGCCCCTGGGACCGTTCCGGTTCCGGGATCAGGTCAGCGATGCCTTCCGGCCCGCTCCAGAGGAAGCAGGGCAACACCGCCAGGGCCGGATGGGCGGCCCGCAGCTGCCGGGCCGCCACCTGCAGCAGGGCGATCTGACCGCCATGGCCGTTGAACAGCACCAGCCGGCGAAAGCCCGCCGCCGCCAGATCGCGGCCCACGGCATGGACCATGGCGATCAGGGTTTCCGCATCGAGGCTGAGGGTGCCGGCAAAGCCCTGATGCTCCGGCGAGAAGCCGATCGCCTGCACCGGTAACCGCCACAGGGGCCAGGCGGGCTCGTCAGGGCCTTGACGGGCCCAACCCTCCAGCACCGCCTCCAGCACCTTCTCGGCAAAGAGGGCATCGGTGCCCAGAGGCAAATGGGGGCCGTGCTGCTCGATCGCACCGAAGGGCCAGACCACGGTGCTGCCGGGTCGGGATGCCGCTGCCTGCAGGGCCGGCCAGCTCAGTCGCTCCAGGCGTCGCTCCATGGGATAGAGGCAGGGTGCCTACAGTGTGTTGCTCTCGCAAGCACTGTGGACATGGCCGGAACCGGCAGCCCCTCGCCGCGCACGCCCTCCCAGCGCCCCGTTCCGCCGGGAGCGTCCAGGCCCCAGGCAGGCGCACCAGTGCGCAAGCTGCCCCAGGTGTTGATGCTCAAGAAGGAGGAGCAAGCCGCCCCGGACGCTGTTGCGCAGGACGCTGCTGCTCCACTGGCGCCGCCGGTCCGGAACGACGCCACCACGGCCCAGCCTCAGGCGGCCCCAACGCAGCAGCGGCCCGCCCGCAGCGACGATGACCTGTTCGGCATGGGAGAGCTCGAGGGGCTCACCATGGCCGATCTGCTGGGGCCCGACTCCAGCCAGCGCCGCCGCCCGAGCGGCGGGTCCGGGTCTGCCCGCTCCATCGGCCAGGGACGACCCGGTTCCGATGCCAGTGGTGATCGGCCCACTCAGCCCAGCCGCACGGTTGACGACTTCGACTTCGACGAGGAGGCCTTCCTCGCGGCCCTCGACGAGAACGAGCCGGTCGGGACGACCGGTGAAGTGGTGCGTGGCGTGGTCATCGCTCTGGAGAGCGATGGGGTGTATGTGGACATTGGCGGCAAGGCGCCGGGCTTCATGCCGAAGAACGAATGCGGCCTCGGGGTGATCACCAACCTCAAGGAACGCTTCCCCAAGGGGGCTGAGGTCGAAGTGCTGGTCACCCGCGAGCAGAATGCCGACGGCATGGTGACCGTGAGTGCCCGCGCCCTCGCCCTGCGCCAGAGCTGGGACAAGGTGCGCCAGCTGGAGAAGGATGGCCAGGTGGTGCAGGTGAAGGTGAACGGCTTCAACCGTGGTGGCGTCACCTGCGACCTGGAGGGCCTGCGGGGCTTCATTCCCCGGTCCCAGCTCAACGAAGGCGAGAACCACGAGGCCCTGGTGGGCAAGACCATCGGCGCCGCGTTCCTGGAGGTCAACCCCGAGACCCGCAAGCTGGTGCTTTCCGAGAAGAAGGCCGCTTCCGCCGCGAGGTTCGCCGCCCTGGAGATCGGCCAGCTGGTGGAGGGTCAGGTCGTGGCGGTGAAGCCCTATGGCCTGTTTGTCGACCTCGGTGGCGTCAGCGGCCTGCTGCACCACTCCTCCATCACCGGTGGCCAGATGCGCGACCTGCGCGAGGTGTTCGATCAGGGCGACCGGGTGAAGGCCCTGATCACAGACCTGGATCCGGGCCGCGGACGGATCGCCCTGAACACCGCCCTGCTGGAGGGCCAGCCCGGTGAGCTGTTGATTGAAAAGGACAAAGTGATGGCCGAGGCCACCGACCGCGCCAATCGGGCGCGATCCGTGCTGCGCCAGCAGGAGCAGAACGCCGGATGAGCGGATCGACCGCCTCTGCCCAGCCCGCGGCACCGATCGAGACCGCCCGATCCGCCCCGGACTGGGAGCTCGACTTTTATTCCCGCCCGATCCTCGAAGCCGACGGCAAGAAACGCTGGGAGCTGCTGATCTGTGCCACGCCTGAAGCGACCGACACCGGTCTGCCCTTCCGCTGGCATCGCACCTGTCCGTCCAACAGCGTGAACTCGATCTGGCTGAAACAGGCCATCGAAGAGGCTCTGGCCGAGGCCACCGACCAAGGTCTGGATCCACCCCGTCGGCTGCGCTGCTGGCGAGCCTCGATGCGCACGATGGTGCAGCGGGCTGCTGAGGGCCTGGGGGTGGAACTGGTGCCGAGCCGCCGCTGTTACGCCCTGGTGGAGTGGCTGCAGGAGCGTCAGGCCATCGTGTATCCCGCCGAGGAGGGCTACATGGCTGGCCCCCTGGCACCCCCGCCGGTACCGATCCAGCCGGTGGCCATTCCCCTGCCGGAAGCGGCCCGCGGCGACAGCTGGAGCTGGGCCAGCCTGCCGGCAGCAGCCATCGCTGAGGCTGCGGGCTGGGACATCGACTTCGCCGGGCTGATCCGCCGCCCCGACAACCTGGCTGACGACACCCCGATTCCCGGTGTGCGTCTGTTCAGCCGCCACCGCTCCCTGGCCCTGGCCGCCTGGTTCGCCGGGCTGGAGCCGGTCAGACTGGAGATCAGCGGCGATCAGCTGGTGCTGGAGGCGGGCCTCGAGGATCGCTGGTTGCTGGCCCGGCTGCCAGCCGAGGAAGCCAGGGCGTCTGCCGCCGCTTTCGCCGCCGCCCGTGCACAAGCGGGGGGGCTGCAGTTCCTGGCCGTTCAGAGCAGCGAGACCGAACCGCGCTTTCAGGGCTTCTGGCTGCTGCGGGATCTGCCGGACGCCTGAGGCGTCGCTTCGCCATGGCCGAACACGTTCCGCCCCCGTTTCAGCGCCCCGATGCGGGCTTCAACGACCTGGCCGGCTGGACCTGGGTGGGCTGTTACGGCGGCTACTACCTGCAGGCCGATCTGCTCGACGGCTTTGAGCACGGCTTCTTCACCCGGCAGTGGCAGGGCCGCGGCCCCGAGGTTCTGGCCGGCTATCTGAGCGCCGGTGTCAGCATCCATCGGACCCGCCAGGTGCATGGGGCGGAGGTGGTCGCCGCCTCCGCGGCGAGGACGGATCCCTGGCCGGATGCCGATGGCCTCTGCAGCGATGCGGGTGGCCAGAGCCTCTGGGTCTGCGGCGCCGATTGCACACCGGTGTTGTTGGCCGATCCAGGCAGCGGCCGGACCGCGGCCTGCCATGCCGGCTGGCGCGGGGTGGCGGGCCGGATCGTGCCAGCGGCGATCGAGGCCCTGGAGCGCAACGGCAGCCGCCGCCAGGACCTGCGGGCGGCCCTCGGACCGGCCATCAGTGGGCCCCGGTATCAGGTGGACCAGGCCGTGGTCACGGCGGTGGCCCGCAGCCTAGAGCCTTCACCAGGGTTGGCGGACGCCAGCCTGATCGAGAGCCTGCGGCACTCCGGCGCCCTGCTGGAGGATCCCGAGCCAGGGCGCCATCGCCTCGACATCCGCGCTGCCACGGTGCAGCAACTCGAGCGGGCCGGGATCGCCAGGGAGCGAATCGCGGTCTGCCCGCTCTGCACCGCCAGCGAAGTGGATCTGCTCCATTCCTGGCGCCGCGATCAGGTGAAGGCGGTGCAGTGGAGCGGCATCGTGGCGCAGGGCTGAGGATCAGTCGCTGTCCGGCGGACCCGACAACCGGGAGAGGGCCACCGCCTCGGCCACCTGAATGCCGTCGATCGCGGCCGAGAGGATGCCGCCCGCATAGCCCGCCCCTTCCCCGGCCGGATAGAGCCCCGGCGTGTTGAGGCTCTCGCGGCTGAGCGGATCACGGGGAATGCGCAGCGGCGAGGACGTGCGGGTCTCGACGCCCGTGAGCAGGGCGCCGGCCATCGTGTAGCCGGGCAGGCGCCGCTCAAAGGCGGGCAGCGCCTCCCGCAAGGCATCCAGCACCACCGGCGGCAGACAGGACTCGAGCGATCCCAGCCGCACGCCGGGCAGATAGGACGCCGCCACCGACGGCGGGGAGGCGCTGGGATCGCCAGGCCCCGTCTGCTGCGGCGCCGCATGGCTGGTCTGTCCCGCCAGGAAATCCCCGACCCACTGGGCCGGCGCCCGGTAGTCGCCGCCACCGGCCCTGAAGGCCCGCTCCTCCCAGTGACGCTGGAAGGCCACCCCGGCCAGGGGATCGTCGGGGCTTGTGCCATAGGGAGCCAGATCCGCCGGCTCCACGGTCACCACCAGGCCGCTGTTGGCATTGCGCTCATTGCGGGAATGCTGGCTCATGCCATTGGTCACCACGCACCCCGGTTCGGAGGTGGCCCCCACCACCAGCCCCCCCGGACACATGCAGAAGCTGTAGACGCTGCGGCCCGTGGTGGTGGGCCCGGCGCAGTGATGCACCAGCTTGTACTCCGCCGGCCCCAGCCGAGGATGGCCGGCAGCCTCCCCCCAGCGGGCCCGATCGATCAGGGGCTGGGGATGTTCGATCCGCAGGCCGATCGCGAAGGGCTTGGGGGCCATCACCACCCCCTGCCGATGCAGGGCGGCGAAGGTGTCGCGGGCGCTGTGGCCCAGAGCCAGCACCACCTGATCGGCGGCGATCGTCTCGCCACCGGCCAGCCGCACCCCCCGCACCCGCCGATCGGCCCCCTCCAGCAGCAGCTCCTCCACCCGCGCCTCGAAGCGCACCTCACCGCCCAGCGCTTCGATCCGGGCCCGCAGGCCGCGCACCACCGTGGCCAGCTTGAAGGTGCCGATGTGGGGGTGGTGCAGGGTGAGGATCTCGGGGTTGGCGCCGGCGGCCACCAGCTCCTCGAGCACCTTGCGCACATAGGCCTGCGGTTCACTCACCTGGCTGTAGAGCTTGCCGTCGGAAAAGGTGCCGGCTCCGCCTTCGCCGAACTGGGCATTCGACTCCGGATCGAAGGGACGCTGCCCCCGCCAGAAGCCGAAGGTGTCGGCCGTGCGCTGCTTCACCGGCCGACCGCGCTCGAGCAGCAGCGGCCGCAGACCCATCTGGGCCAGCAGCAGAGCCGCGAAGTAGCCGCAGGGACCGGCTCCCACCACCAGCGGGCGCCGGCCCAGTGCCGATGCCTCAGGAGCCGCCGCACCGGAGTCTGATCGCTCCGCCCGCAGCGGCTCCAGCGGGAAGCGATAGGTGGTGTCAGGGGTGGGGCGCAGATGGGGATCGCCACGAAACCGCTGCAGCAGCCGTTGTTCGGCCCGCGCATCCAGGTCCAGGACCAGATCAAGGCTGTAGACCAGCGCAATCGCGGAGCGGCGCCGGGCATCGACACTGCGCTTCACCAGTCGGTGCTGCAGCAGCTGCCCGGGCGGAATCCGCAGGCGCCGGCAAATCGCGAGCTGCAGATCGGCCTCACTGTGATCCAGCGGCAGCTTCAGCTCACTCAGGCGCAGCACGGCTGGAGATTCACGGGCCTGCCCTCTTGTAGGCCAGCGCAGGGTCGCTGTTGCAATGCAGCAGCAGCAGCAGCAGCACACCTCAATCAATGCAAGGGTGGAAGGGCTGATCGAGCCCAACGGCTACGGATTCCGCCATGGGTCTCACCCACTGCCCCCTCTGCGTTGCCCTGGCGGTGCTTTCAGCCCTCCGGGGCGGCGCTCACGCCCTGCTGGTCTGGAGACTCTGGATCGCGGCGCCCCATCCCCAGCCTCCTCTGCGGCTGCAACGGGTCTAGGGTCCGGCCCTTCGCCGCGCCCCAACCCGATGACCCTGCATGCCACCTATTTCGGCGCCAACGGCTGGCTGCTGGAGTTCGAGGGGCTGCGGGTGCTGGTCGATCACTGGCTCACCGGCCCCCTGCGCTTTCCCCCCGGCGACTGGTTCTTCCGCGGCGAACTGCCCCACCCCTGGCCCGTGCCGGAGGGTCTGGATCTGCTCCTGCTCACCCAGGGCCTCCCCGACCACTGCCATCCGGCCTCCCTGTCGCTGCTGGATCGCCAGCTGCCGGTGGTGGGCTCCAGCAGTGCCGCCGCCAGGGCCCGGGCCCTGGGTTTCACGCGGGTGACGGCCGTCAGCCCGGGTCAGGAGCACAGCCATGGCCCCCTGCAGATCCAGGCCACGGCCGGGGCACCGGTGCCCCAGGTGGAGAACGGCTACCGCCTGGTGCATCCCGCCGGGTCCATCTACCTGGAGCCCCACGGCTTTCTGGCCACGGATCCCGCCACGGCGCCCCGGGGCCCGGTGGATGTGGCGATCACACCGGTGGTGGATCTGGGCCTCCCCCTGGCCGGAGCCTTCGTGAAGGGCGCCCAGGTGCTGCCCCAGCTGCTGGAGCGGCTGCAACCGGCGGTGGTGCTGGCCAGCACCGCCGGCGGCGACGTGCGCTTCCAGGGCTGGCTCAGCCAGATCCTCTGGCAGAAAGGCTCCACCGAGCAGGCCGCCGCCGTCGTAGGCGCCGCGACGGTGAGCGCCACGACCGCGAGCGGAGGGAGCTCGAGCGGCTCCATGGGCGAGACCGGCCCAGAGCGTTGCCGGCTCATTGATCCCGTGCCCGGCGAACGGTATGTGCTGTCGGGCTGCGCAACCACAACGCCGGTCTGAGGGTTCGAGCCGTGCCAACCTCCGGCTGGTGGAGCGATCCCCTGGTGGCCAAGCTGGCCACGGCGCTGCTGGGCCTCGGCGCATTGATCCTGTTGGTGCGGCTCACCCAGGGCTCCCTGATCCGCCGGCTCGACGACCGGGACAGCCGCTACTACGGCCGCAAGCTTGTGAGCCTGAGCCGCTACGCCGTGGGCATCGTCTTTCTGTCCCTGGTCTTCAAGGACCGACTGGGGGGGCTCACGGTGGCGATCGGTGTGGCCAGCGCCGGCATTGCCTTCGCGCTGCAGGAAGTGATCGGCAGCGTGGCCGGCTGGATCGCCATCTCCTTCGGTGGCTTCTACAAACCGGGGGATCGGGTGCAGCTGGGCGGCATCAAAGGCGATGTGATCGACATCGGGATCCTGCGCACCACTTTGATGGAACTGGGGGAATGGGTGGCCTCCGACCTCTACACCGGCCGGATCGTGCGGATCGCCAACAGCTTCGTATTCAAGGCACCCGTGTTCAACTATTCCGGCGACTTTCCCTTCCTCTGGGATGAGATCCGCCTGCCCGTGAAATACGGCAGCGATCACAACGAAGCCCGCCACCTGCTCGAGCAGGTGGGTGCCGAAGTGACCGGCGACGCTATCACCACCTCAGCCCGGGTCGCCTGGAGCGTGATGGTGCATAAATACCTGCTGGAGAACGCCACCCTCGAACCCCAGGTGACCCTGGTGCTGACCGACAACTGGATGGAATTCACGCTCCGCTATCTGGTCGACGTGAAACGCCGCCGTTCCACCAAGGACCACCTCTACACCCAGCTGCTGGATGCGGTGAACCGGCCAGACAGCCGCGTGCAGCTCGCCTCCACCACCGTGCAGCTGGTGGACGCACCGCCCCTGGACATCCGCATCAGCCAGCCGCAGGTTGGTCAGCGCCCGGAGGGTGCTGCCGCAGCCAGCGAATCACGGCCTGGCGCAGATCTCCGGCCGGAGCAATCACGTCCACCCCGGCGGCCCCCTGGCGCAGAAAGCCCAGATTCACCTCCTGGCCGGTGAGCAGGAAATCGGGCAGCACAACCCTGTAACGCCGGCCTGGCTCGAGCGGCTCGCCATCGAGCCGCCAGCGGCCATCGGTCCCCAACGCGGCGCCATCCACCTGCAGATAGCCGCCGCTGCCACGGTTGGCCATCCCCACCTCCAGCACCCGCTGCAGCAGCGCCCCCTCGAGGTCGACGCTGCTCAGACCACCGCCGAAGGGCAGTGCCCGGATCACCTCCATCTCCCGGATCGGGCCAGGGGGCAGCACGTCATCGAGGCGGATCGCGCCGGCATTGAGAATCGCCGCCGCACTGGCGGGATCGGCGGCGCGCATGGCAGCCGTGATCAGGCGGGTGAGGGTGGTGGAGCCGGAACGCACCGGGGCGTCGCGGCCATCGAGCAACACGCCGCTGATGCCGATCACCCGTTCGGGCTCCAGCCCCTGGCGGCGGAAGGCCGCCTCAGCCTTCTGAAGCCAGTGATCGGCCTGCCGCGCCACGACCGGATCGCTTGGCCACCGCCCATCAACCGGCAGCAGACTGGACTGGATCTCCAGACAGCGGCTGACCGTGTCGTAGGCCAGGGTGTGGAGCCACACCGTGCGGGCATTGGCATCCGCCTTGGCGATCGGCACTCCGGCTGGCCGGCATCCCGGAGGCGAAGGTGCCCGGGCAGCGGCGGCGGTCCCACCAGCGGCGGTCAGCTCAGCGGCCGAACCCTGAACAGCAGGATTGCGGAAGCGCAGCTGCAGCAGATTCTCGTGCTCATGGCCGCCGAGGATCAGATCGATCGGCGCCGCCGAGCTGGCCAGCTGCTGATCCTGGGCCAGGGCCTGGTGGGTGAGAGCCACGACAACGTCGGCCCCGTGCTGCCGCAGGCGCTGGGCCTGGGCGATGGCGCTGGCGACGGCATCGCTGTAACGCACATAGGCCGCCGGGTTGCTGGGCAGGGTCACCCCCAGCAACCCGAGGCGCAGGGATGCGCCACCGGACCCACGCAGCTCGATCAGCCGTTGACGCACCACTGAAGGGAAGGGGCGACCAGCCGTGTCGTTGACATTGCTCGAGATCCAGCCGAAACGAGCCTCCCGCAGACGGTCACGAAAAGGCCCCTCAGCCAGGTCGAATTCGTGGTTGCCGAAGGTGGCCTGATCCAGCCCGATCGCGTTCAACACCGCCACCATCTGGCGACCATCAAGGCGGCGACCCTCCACCACCGCAGTGCCCACGGCCGAGGGACTGAGGAAATCGCCCGCCATCAGCACCAGGGTGCAGGGATTGCGGGCCCGCAACTGCCGCACCAACCCTGCCACCTGGGCCAGGTCGCCGCCGCCACCGGGAATCGGCGTGATCTCGTAGACGTCGTTGAGCTGCACCAGCTGCAGCTCGATCCGCTCGGCCCGCGCCATCGCTGGAGCGAACACCTCCAGCAGCAGGGCCCCGGCCGCCAGCAGCCCTCCAATGGCCTGCAGGCCTGCAGCGGATCGCCAGGGGGGAGACAGGCGGATCTGGCGGGCAGCCAGCGGCGGGTTGGTCGCCATGATGGCTCGAAGGTGCTGGGAACTTTCCTTGGTCAGGACGGTGCCTCAGCAGACAGGGCCCCTGCAGCAGCCTCCTCCAACTGGCGTTCCATCTCCGCCACCCGGATGCGGGTGGCGATCACGGCATCGGGATTGAGGCTGATCGAATCAATGCCCTCGGCCACCAGGAACCGGGCGAATTCGGGGTAATCGCTCGGGGCCTGACCGCAGATGCCGATCTTGCGGCCGCAGCGCCGGGCGGTCTGGATCGCCAGGCGGATCATCGCCATCACGGCGGGATGGCGCTCGTCGAACAGATCGGCCACCAGGGCGGAATCGCGATCCAGGCCCAGGGTGAGCTGGGTGAGGTCGTTGGAGCCGATCGAGAAGCCATCAAACCGCTCGGCGAAGGCCTCGGCGGCGATCACATTGCTGGGCAGTTCGCACATCACATACACCTGCAGGCCCGCCTCGCCGCGCACCAGGCCCGACCGGGCCATTTCCGCCAGCACCCGATCCCCCTCCTCCGGTGTGCGGCAGAAGGGGATCATCGGAATCACGTTGGTGAGGCCCATCCCCTCGCGCACCGCCTTGAGGGCCGTGCACTCCAGGGCAAAGGCCTCACGGAACACGGGGCTGCAGTAGCGGGAGGCGCCGCGCCAGCCCAGCATCGGGTTCTCCTCCACGGGCTCGAAGGCCGCGCCCCCCAGCAGACGCGCGTATTCATTGCTCTTGAAATCGGAGAAGCGCAGGATCACCGGCCTCGGGAAGAAGGCGGCCGCGATCCGCCCCATGCCCTGGGCCAGCAGATCGACGTAGTAATCGGCCGGATGGGCGTAGCCGCGCGTCAGCCGGGCAATCGCCTCCTGCTCGACCGGGTCACTCACCTGATCCGGCTGCAGCAGGGCCAGGGGATGGACCTTGATGTGATTGGCGATGATGAATTCGAGCCGGGCCAGGCCAACGCCGTCGCAGGGAATCGCCGCCAGGTTGAAGGCCTCCTCGGGGTTGCCCACGTTCATCAGGATCGCGGTGCCGGTGGCCGGCAGATGCCCAAGGGCCTGCTCCTCCACGTGGAAGGGCAGGGTGCCGCGGTAGACGTGTCCCACATCCCCCTCACAGCAGCTGATCGTGATTGCCTCCCCATCGGCGATGCGGGTTGTGCCATCCCCGGTTCCCACGATCGCCGTGATCCCCATCTCCCGGGCGATGATCGCCGCGTGGCAGGTGCGGCCCCCCTGGTCGGTCACCACGCCGCTGGCCCGCTTCAGGATCGGTTCCCAGTCGGGGTCGGTGCGCTCGGTCACCAGCAGATCCCCCTGCTCGAAACGATCGATCTCGGAGGGATCACGGATGACCCGGGCCCGGCCGCTGCTCACGGAGGAGCCGATCGCCCGACCGCGGCAGATCTGCTCAGCGTCATGGGGCGTCAGATGCCAGCTGCGCAGCACCGCCTCCTGACGGTGGGACTGCACGGTTTCCGGTCGGGCCTGCAGGATGAACAGCTCGCCGCTGAGGCCGTCCTTGGCCCATTCGATGTCCATCGGCGTGGGAGTACCGCGCTGCTCGCTGTAGTGGCGCTCGATCACCACCGCCCAGCGGCTCAGGGTCAGCACCTCGGCATCGGTGAGGGCAAAGCGATCCCGCTCGGCTTCGGGCACATCCACATTGCGCACCGGAACATCGCCATCGCCATAGACCATCCGGATCGCCTTGCTGCCGAGCCGCTTGCTCAGGATCGGCGCGAAACCCTGCTCCAGGGTGGGCTTGAAGATCAGGTACTCGTCTGGATTGACGGCCCCCTGCACCACGTTCTCGCCGAGGCCATAGGCGGCGGTGAGCAGCACCGCGTCCTTGAAGCCGGTCTCGGTGTCGATGCTGAACATCACCCCCGAGCAGGCCAGATCGGAGCGCACCATCCGCTGCACGCCGATCGAGAGGGCCACCTCCAGGTGATCGAAGCCATTGAGCTGGCGGTAGGAGATCGCCCGATCGGTGAACAGGGACGCGTAGCAGTGGCGGCAGGCCTCCAGCAGGGCCGCCTCCCCCTCGATGTGGAGATAGGTCTCCTGCTGCCCGGCGAAGCTGGCGTCCGGCAGGTCTTCGGCGGTGGCACTGGAGCGCACGGCCACGGCCACAGGCCCCTCCACACCAGGCAGGGCCCGATAGGCCGCCGTGATCGCCTCGCAAAGATCCGCCGGCAGGGTGGCCGCCAGCAGCAGCTGCCGCGCCGCCTGACCGGCGGCCTGCAGCGCCTGCAGGTCGTTGGCGTCAAGCCCCCCCAGCAGCGCGGCCAGAGGAGCGGTGAGTCCGTTGGAAGCCAGAACGTGGCGGTAGGCCGCGGCGGTGATCGCGAAGCCGCCCGGCACCTTCACCCCGCGGGGGCCCAGCTGGCGGATCATTTCACCAAGGGATGCGTTCTTGCCTCCCACCTGAGCAATCGCATCGATGCCCACCTGATCGAAGGGCACCACCAGACTGTCGGAACGCTTCATCCGCGGCCACGGGCTGCTGACGCAACTCTGACCATGGATCCACGCCGGTGGTCATGACCGTTACCGTCCAGTGGCATGGGGGTTGCCCGGGCCGCCGTGCTTAGGGTGATTCTTTGCACTGGCCGGCCGTCATGACCATCGATCGCCCCAGGCTGCGCCCATTGGTGCGACGCCGCTTTGCCGGTCTGGCCCTGGGCCTTCAGACCGCCCTGATCGCAGCAACGGGTGGCCTGGCTCTGACGGCCCCGATCCCGGCCCAGGCCATCCCCGAATCCGAAGCGGTGAAGAAGCTGGCGGTGGTGCCGGTATTCATCCTCACCAACGAGAAGGGGGCACCTCTGCCGATCCCGCGGGACAAGACCCTGATCCTGCCGATGTATCTGGAGCGGGCCAAAGCCGAGCAGGCTCTGGCGGATTTCACCAAGGCCAATCCCTCGATCAAGGCGCGGGTGGTTCCCCTGCCCATGAATGTGGCCAATGAAAAGGTCACTGCCCTGAGCAAGGAAGTGAAGGATGGTCGCACCCTGATCGCACCGGTGATCCCTGCCGACGCCGATCGGAACCAGGCCGTTCAGATTCTCAAACAGCAGGGCTTGGCCGAGAAGGAAATCAACGAGGGGCTCAGCATCCCGGTGTTCTTCACCAAGCCATTCCTCACGGTGAACACACCGCAGGGACCCCGTGGTGTGTTCTTCCTCAGTTATGCAGATCTGCAGAAGGCCCTGGCGGAGGTGCCCGACCGGGCGAAGCTCCAAGTACAGGCCGCTGACATGACCGCTGTCATGCGCGAGATCATCAAGGCCAAGGACGACTCCTACGTCTTCTTTCCGACCCGCGAATACTTCAGGTTGGTTGAAGAGCAGAAGCGCAACGCCGCAGCGCCAGGCAGCAAGTGACGCCCACGGTCTTCTCCCTCAGGGAGAGGATTCTGGAGACCCTTCAGGCATTGGGGCGGTTGGGGGTTTCCTGAGTCTTCTCCGTTTCTGGAGACTGCTCCGGCAAGAGCTGGGCCAGCAGCCCGGCTCCGATCAACACCCCGCCCAGGCTGAGGGCTAAGCCGCGGTTTGCCGCCGCAGGCCCATCCAGCCAGATTCCTGTCGCCAGAAAGGCTCCGCCCAGCAGCAGGGTGGGAACAAGCACGATGCCCTTGGCGGTGCGGTTCAGGCTCATGGATGTCTAGATCTGAAGGTCTGGTCCCACGCGCAAGTTTCAGACCGGACAGCCCGCAGGGGCGAAAGAGGCCGGCTCAGCCAGACCAGCAGCCATCAGACCGGTTTCAAGATAGTCGGAGGAGTCGATGCGGCGCACCCTTGCCTGCAAGCGACCTTGCTCCTGTCCAAGGGGGCGGAGATTCACAGCTGTTCTGCGGGGCAGTTGCTGCCGCAACCAGGCCTGAGCGGCCTCCTGCTGCTCTGGCTGCACATGGATACAGGCCATCTCGACCTCATAGTTGCGATTGCCGTCACCCACCTGAAGCAATGTGCCGTTGCGGACCTGCAGCACATCGGCGGCCCCTGCAATGGGCACCCCGACGGTGAGGAGGCTCGCCATCAGCAGGCCGAGGCCGACCAGGCGAGTCACTATCCCCAGGAGAAGATCCTGGCGGCGAGCGGAGCCGGAGCCTGAAGCCTGCGCTCTGTGAGCAGGGCAGGCCGTAGGCAGCAGCAGCACGATGTTCAGAGCTTGGCTCCGCAGCTGGGGCAGTAGAGGTGGGCGCTGGAGGTGCTGGATCCGCAGGCGTTGCAGTGACGGGTGGTATCGATGGCCAGTTCGGGATGGCTGGGCAGACCCACCATCTGGGCATTGCTGGCGCCGGGGGGAACCATCGGGTAGCAGTTCTCATTTCGCCGCACCCGAACATCGATAAAAGCGGGGCCTGGATGGGCCAGGGCTTCGCGCAACTTCAGGTGAAGCTGTTCTCGCTCCTTGATCAGCACGCCGCGAACACCGAAGGACTCGGCCAGGGTGACGAAGTCCGGCATGCCGCCGGTCATCTCGGAGGAAGAGTAACGCTCGTCATAGAAGCTCTCCTGCCACTGGCGCACCATGCCCTGCCAGCCATTGTTGATCACCACCACCTTCACCGGCAGGTCGTACTGGCTGATCGTGCCGAGCTCCTGGATGTTCATCAGGATGCTGGCGTCGCCAGCCACACAGATCACCTGCGCCTGCGGGAAGGCGGTCTGAACGCCCATGGCAGCGGGCATGCCGAAGCCCATGGTGCCCAGGCCAGCGGAGCTGATCCAGTGGCGCGGGCCGTTGTGGAGGAACTGGGCCGCCCACATCTGATGCTGGCCCACATCGGTGGTGACGTAGGCCTCGGGCGCCAGGTCCCGCAGGGCCACCATCACCTCCTGAGGAGCGATCTCGCCCTCGGGGGCCGGCACCACCAGGGGGTAGTGGTGCTTCCAGGTGTCGATTCTCTCCAGCCAGACCTGGGTGCGACCGGCCGAATCGTCGCCGCTGGACGCCGCCAGCAGGGCCTGCAGGGCCTGCTTCACATCCGCCACCACCGGCACCTCGGGTACTCGGTTCTTGCCCACCTCGGCGGCATCGATATCGATGTGAATCACCTGGGCCCGGGGGGCGAAGCTGTCGAGTCGGCCGGTGACGCGGTCGTCGAAGCGGGCCCCGACGGCGATCAGCAGATCGCACTCGGTCACCGCAAAGTTGGCGTAGGCGGTGCCGTGCATGCCGAGCATGCCCACCGCCAGGGGATGGGTCTCATCGAAGGCACCCTTGCCCATCAAGGTGGTGGTGACAGGCAGCCGGAAGCGCTCGGCCAGCTGATGGACCGCCGCATGGGCGCCGCTGCTGATCGCGCCACCACCCACGTAGAGCAGGGGCCGGCGGGCCTGGCGGATCAGATCGAGGGCGGCGCGGATCGCCTCAGGCCTGGGCGCCGGTGGCAGCTGGTAGCCGGCCGGCTTCACCGAACCGGGCTCCACCGGCACATAGTCGAACTCCTCAACGCCCACATCCTTGGGCACATCGATCAACACGGGCCCGGGCCGACCGGTGGCGGCGATCAGGAAGGCCTCGGCCACGATCCGGCCGATGTCGGCGGGGTCGCGCACCACCCAGGAGTGCTTCACGATCGGCAGCGTGATGCCGAAGATGTCGGTTTCCTGGAAGGCGTCTGTACCGATCGCGGCGCGGGGAACCTGGCCAGTGATCACCACCATCGGCACCGAATCCATCTGGGCCGTGGCGATGCCGGTCACCAGGTTGGTGGCGCCGGGGCCGGAGGTGCCGAAACAGACCCCGACTCTGCCGGTGGCGCGGGCGTAGGCATCGGCGGCGTGGGTGCCGCCCTGCTCGTGCCGCACCAGGATGTGTTTCAGCCAGCCGCGGGCTTCCGCCTTGTGCAGCTCGTCATAGATGGGCAGGATCGCGCCGCCCGGATAGCCGAAGATATGGTCGACACCATGGCGCCTGAGGGCATCCATCAGGGCATAGGCCCCTGTGACACGCAGCGGCGTCGATGCGGCTACCGGCGCTAGCTCCTGAGCAGGCTGCCCAGCGGAGGACGGGGTGACCGCGGCCTGGGCCGCCGGAGTAAGGGGCGTGAGCGTCACGGCTGCAGCAGGCCAGGCTTCTGGCCATTCTGATGGACTGGCTCAACCTTAAGCGTCGGGACTGGAGTTGGGGATCAGCGCGCCGCTTGGGCCGCCTGGCTGCGGCGCCGGCTCTCGGCCATGGCCCTGAGGATCAGGGCAGGATCGAGCCAGCGACCCTGATGGCGGATGCCCCAGTGCAGATGGGGACCTGTGGTGCGGCCACTCATGCCCACATGGCCGATCAGCTGGCCGGTTCGGACCGCCTGGCCTGACCGCAGCTGCACAGGGCCGCTGCGGTAGATGCCGCCGGAGCCGGATCCGGCCAGGTGGCAATAGATGTGTTCATAGGCACCGGAGCGGATCACCAGGCCCACACCGCAGGCGCCATCGTGGATCACATCTGTTACAACGCCGCCCCACCAGCTGTGGATCCCTGAGCCCATCGGTGCGGCGATGTCGAGGCCGTAGTGGGGCTCGCTCCAGCCGCCGGAGCGCACCCGCAGGCCGAAATGGCTGGTGTAGCCCGAAAAACTGGCCACAGGGAAGGCTCCCTGCTGCCAGCGGGTGCGGTTGCTGGCCCCCGCCGGACGATCCACCGCCGCGTTGATGCACAGGCCTGCCAGCAGAGCACCGCTGAGCCCACGGCGAGCCATGACGGGCCACCGCCAAGAACCGGCTGCGGCGCGGAAGCGGAACAACTGCTTAGAGGAGACCAATGGCATGGAGGGGACCCCGACCACTGAGCAACTCCAGCAGGAACGCGGAAAATCCCACCATGGCCAGCCGGCCGTTCCACACCTCCGAGCTGTTGTTCCACCCCCAGGCCCACTTGTCCTGCGGATAGAGCTTCACTGTGGTGGACAGGGCCGCCGCCTGATCGAGGTTCACCTCGGGGCCTGCCATCGACTGCTGCACCAGATCCGCCAGACCCGAGATGAAGGTGGGATCGATATCCAGGGCCGGAACCCTGCGGAAGTTGGTGATGCCCGATTCGGTGGCGATCTCGCGATATTCGATATCGATTTCCTCAAGGGTTTCGATGTGCTCGCTCACGAAGCTGATCGGCACCACCACCAGGTCTTTGACCCCCTGCTCCCCCAGCTCATGCAGGGCTTCATCGGTGTAGGGCTTCAGCCATTCCACCGGGCCGACCCGGCTCTGGTAGGCCAAGGTGAAGGGATTGCGGTGGCCCAGCCGCTCCGCCAGGCGATCCATGATCAGGGCCGCGCAGGCCTCGATTTCCTGCTGGTAGGGATCACCGGCCTCCTCGACATAGCTCTTCGGAACACCATGGGCACTGAAGAACACATGGGCGCTGGCGGGATCGGGGCAGGCCGCCACCTGCCGTTCAATCAGGCCGGCCATGGCATTCACGTAGCCGGGGTGGTCGTAATAGCTGCGGATGCAGCGGATCGGCAGGTGGGCGAAATCCGGATCGCTCTGGCGCAGACGCTGCAGCTCGCGAAAGCTGGAGCCACTGGTGCTGATCGAGAAGTGTGGATAGAGGGGCAACACCACGACTTCGTGGATGCCATCGGCCTTCATATCCGACACGGCGGATTCGGTGAAGGGATGCCAGTAGCGCATCGCCACGTAGGTGGTGGCCTCCAGGCCCCGCTGGCGCAGCACGCTCTGCAGCTCGCGGGCCTGCTGTTCGGTGATGCGGCGCAGGGGGGAACCACCGCCGATCGAGCGGTAGGCCTCCCGGGATTTGCCACTGCGCAGGGTGCTGATCAGCCAGGCCAGGGGCTTCTGCAGCGCCGGCGTCGGCAGGCGGATGATCTCCGGATCGGCAAAAAGGTTGTAGAGGAACGGCCCCACATCCTGGATCCGCTCCGGTCCGCCCAGGTTGAGCAGAACCACGCCCACCTTGCCGCGCCCCTCGGCACAGCCGCCCTCCTGTCTGGTTCCTGCGCCCGTGCTGGTCTCGACCGGGCTGCTGTCGACCTGAGTCATGCCCGGCGAAAAGCGGCGAAAGACGAGGTCGAGCGTAACGCTGTCCCTTTGCCTCTGGTGTCGCGGCAGTCGGATCGGTAAGTTCAGCGCCCGCCACCGCAGGATCAACCGTGGATCCCGCCCTTCAGGAGCGCATCCTCCGCCGGAACGCCCTGATGGCCAGCAGCGGCATCGCCCTGCGGCTGGAGG
Source organism: Synechococcus sp. CBW1006 (assembly GCF_015840525.1). Taxonomy (NCBI): domain Bacteria; kingdom Bacillati; phylum Cyanobacteriota; class Cyanophyceae; order Synechococcales; family Synechococcaceae; genus Synechococcus; species Synechococcus sp. CBW1006. Next base: position 53,091 of record NZ_CP060396.1, read on the forward strand.
CCCGCGGCCAGCGGCTCGGCCTGCGGGGGCCGCTGCCCTGCCGCAACGGCGACGGCATGCGGGTGCAGCGGATCAGCCTCGGTCTGCCCTTGAGCGAGGCGGGCCTGGAGGAGGCCGAGCAGCAGTTGCGGCAGGTGGTGCAGGAGCTGCAACACCAGCGTTTCCGCTGGGATGACTGGAGCAGCGCCGGTAGGGATCGCCCCAGCCAGGCAGCCCCATTGAGATCCGTCAAAACCGGAGCCAAGCCCAGCGTGCGGTCGATCGGCAGTAGCCAGGCAACCGCCGCTGCCACCGGTACGACCACGACATCCAGGCGCCGCGCCACGGCGCGGCAGGAGAGCGCACGGCTCCGCCGACAAAGCCAGTCCCAGCCCAGCAGCGCCAACAGCCGCACCATCGCCAGCCGGATCACCGCACCGACCACCACAGCGACGATCGGGGGGATGGAAGCCCTGATCGATGACTTCGAAACGGCCTTCTTCAGCGATCCGAAGCGGCGGCGCAATCCCGCCGGCAGTCGCACCACCTGGAGCAGCGCCTACCAGCCCTACCTGCGGCGTCTGGCGGTCCTGTGCAGCAGCGACGGAGCTTCATCAGGCCGCCGGTGCGTTCTGGATGCGGCCCTGCTCGAGCAGGTGCTGGACAGCTACGCCCCCACCAGCCGCAGCCGCCAGCAGTGCGGCACCGCCCTGGCCGCCCTGGCGCGCCACCTGGACCTGGACCTGCCGGCGGACTGGACCGAGCGCGCCGCCGGCTACGGCCTCCACACCGCCCAGTTCCGCCATCTCCCCAGTGACGCGCAGGTGCAGCAGTGGGTCGAGCGGATTCCCAATCCCGGCTGGCGCCTGGCCTACGGACTGATGGCCACCTACGGGCTGCGCAACCACGAAGTGTTCTTCTGCGATCTCTCGGCCCTGGCCCCCGGCGGTGATCGGGTGCTGCGGGTCCTGCCCACCAGCAAGACCGGCGAGCACCAGGTGTGGCCCTTCCAGCCCGACTGGGTGGAGCGCTTCGGGCTGGAGCGGCTCGTGCTCGAGCCGGAGGCCCTGCCGAAGGTGTGCACCGACCTCCGCCGCACCACTCTGCAGCAGGTGGGTCGGCGAGTCGCCGAGCAGTTCCGCCGCTATGACCTGCCGCTCACCCCTTACGACCTGCGCCATGCCTGGGCGGTGCGCACGATCCACATCGGCCTGCCGGACACGGTGGCGGCGCGGATGATGGGCCACTCGGTGGCGATCCACACCCGCACCTATCACCACTGGATCACCCGGCGCGATCAGCAGCAGGCGGTGGATGCGGCCCTGGCCCGCAGCCGCTACGGCCAGCAGGCCGCCTGATTCAGCGCGCCTGATCCAGACCACCTGATTCAGACCGCCGCCGCCTTCCGCCACAGTGGGCCCAGTCCTGCGGTCCCACGACCAGCGCATGAGCGATCCGGCAGCCTCCTCGACGACGCCCGATGCGAGCAGCCTCGATCAGGTGGCCGCCGAGCTGGGTCCAGGCGGCGACCTGGCCCCCGAAGCCGACCAGGAGTCCTACCGCCGCCGCATGGCCCGCCGCCAGGAAGTGCAGCGGCAGCGCGTCGGAGAGCGCAACCTCGAAAAGGGCCTGGTGCTGGTGTTCACCGGCGACGGCAAGGGCAAGACCACCGCAGCGCTGGGGCTGGTGCTGCGCACCCTCGGCCACGGCGAGCAGGTGGCGGTGGTGCAGTTCATCAAGGGCGGCTGGCAGCCTGGCGAGGCCAAGGCCCTGCAACTGTTCGGCGAGGCCCTGGCCTGGCACGCCCTGGGAGAGGGCTTCACCTGGGAGACCCAGGACCGGGAACGCGACCGTCAACTGGTGCAACAGGCGTGGCAGCGCTCCCTCACCTACCTGGCGGACGGGGGGCGCAAGCTGGTGGTGCTGGATGAGGTGAACGTGGCTCTCAAGCTGGGTTACCTCTCGATCGAGCAGGTGATCGAGGGCCTGGCCCAGCGCCCGCCCCTCACCCACGTGGCCCTGACGGGCCGGGGGGCGCCACCAGCCTTGCTGGAACGGGCCGATCTGGTCACGGAGATGAAGCTGGTCCGCCACCCCTTCCGCGAGCAGGGGGTGAAGGCCCAGGCGGGCATCGAATTCTGAGCCTGTTTCCGTCGGGTGACCGAGGTCAGCCCAGGTCCCGCTGCAGCGGCGTCAGAGCATGCAGCAGCACTGACAGACCGCTGACCAGCACAGCACGATGCACCTCCGGTTCACTCCAGAAACCCGGCTGGTCGTTGCCCCGCTCCAGGGCTGAGAGAGTGAGCCGGGCCAGCACGGCGCTGGAGCGCGGTGCCTGGGGATCGCTGGCCATCGGGCACGGGGCGAAGGACGGAGCCGAGGACCTCTGGGGCCGCATGGAACCAGCACCACACTCAAGCCTTCCTTGGATCGGGGTTGGCATGGTTGCTACGGTGCGGGCGATTGTGGATGTCGATGGCCTACAAGCGCGTCCTCCTGAAGCTCAGCGGCGAGGCGCTGATGGGCGACCAGGGTTATGGCATCGATCCCGCCATCGTTCAGTCGATCGCCAGGGATGTGGCCGAGGTGGTGGCCAGCGGCACGGAGCTGGCCATTGTGGTGGGCGGCGGCAACATCTTCCGGGGCCTTAAAGGTTCCGCCGCCGGCATGGACCGGGCCACCGCCGACTACGTGGGCATGCTCGCCACCGTGATGAATGCCATCACCCTGCAGGATGGCCTCGAGCAGGCCGGCATCCCGACCCGGGTGCAGAGCGCCATTTCGATGCAGGAGGTGGCGGAGCCCTACATCCGTCGCCGTGCCATCCGACACCTCGAAAAGGGCCGGGTGGTGATCTTCGGGGCCGGCTGCGGCAATCCCTTCTTCACCACCGACACCACCGCCGCCCTGCGGGCGGCGGAAATCAATGCCGATGTGGTGTTCAAAGCCACCAAGGTGGACGGCGTCTACGACATGGATCCGGCCAAGCACCCTGACGCGGTGCGCTACGACACGCTCACCTTCCTGGACGTGCTCAGCGGCGAACTGGAAGTGATGGACAGCACCGCGATCGCGCTGTGCAAGGACAATGCCATCCCGATCGTGGTGTTTGACCTGTTTGGTGCGGGCAACATCGGGCGGGCCGTTTCAGGCCAGTCGATCGGAACCCGTATCGTTCCCTCGCGTTGACCACTGTTGTGCTGAGCATCACCGTGCGCTGAGCACCGTGGCGTGACCTTCGCGCCGTTTCGACTGCATCCCTTCTGCGTCATCCCGTCATGGATCTCGAAGCCAGCATGCGCAAGTCGGTGGAAGCCACCCAGCGCACCTTCAACACCATCCGCACCGGTCGGGCCAACCCCTCCCTGCTCGACAAGATCAGTGTGGAGTACTACGGCGCTGAAACTCCGCTGAAATCGCTCGCCACGATCACCACCCCCGATTCACAGACGATCCAGATCCAGCCCTTCGACAGCGGCTCGATCAGCCTGATCGAAAAGGCGATCGCCATGAGCGATCTGGGGCTAACCCCCAACAACGACGGCAAATCGATCCGCATCAACATCCCACCCCTGACCGAGGATCGGCGCAAGGAATTCTGCAAGCTCGCCTCAAAATACGCCGAGGAGGGCAAGGTGGCCTTGCGCAACATCCGCCGCGATGGCATTGACCGGATCAAGAAACTGGAGAAGGAGGGAGAGTTCTCTGAGGATCAGAGCCGAGACGAGCAGGAGAAGGTGCAGAAGCTCACCGACCGCTTCATCAGCGAACTGGAGAAGCATCTGACCACCAAGGAAGCTGAGATCCTCAAGGTCTGAGGGCTGATCCTTTGACGCGTGATGCCGAGGTGATCGTGCTGGGGGCTGGCGCCGCCGGCGCCGCTGCTGCCTTCCATCTCAGCCACGCCGGCCGCCGGGTGCTGCTGTTGGAGCGCCAGAGCTGGCCGCGGCCCAAGGCCTGTGGCGGCGGCATGGCCGCATCGGTGCAGCGCTGGTTCCCCTTCGATCTCAGCCCGGCGGTGGACCGGGTGATCCGCCGGGTGCGCTTCACCTGGAATCTGGAGGATCCTGTCACGGCCGAGCTCCCCGGAGAGGCGCCGTTCTGGATCGTGCGCCGCCAGCGGCTTGATCAATATCTGGTCGAGCAGGCGGTGGCGGCGGGCTGCAGCCTGGAGAGCCGCTGGAGCGCGAGCGACGTGAGCCGCCATGACTCCCTCTGGCAGGTGCGCAGTGACGACGGCCGCCTGGTACGGGCAAACGCCCTGGTGATTGCCGATGGCTCCACCTCCGCCTTCAGCGCACCGCTGGGGCTGGGCCCGGCCCGGCCCCGCTTTGCCACCACCCTGGCCGCCGAGGTGGATCGAACCACCCAAACCCCGGCAGGCGAAGCCAGCGCCCATGACGATGACACCGCCCATTTCGAGTTCGGCCTGGTGCACCACGGCTTCTGCTGGGCCTTCCCCCGCCAGGGGGGCATGAGCCTGGGGGTGGGTACCTTCATCGGCCGGGACCCGGCCGACCATGCGGCCGTGCTGGAGCGGATGCTGCCCAGCCTCGGCTATGCGGCCACGGCCGGTGAGCGCCGTGGCGCTCCCCTGCGCGTCTGGGACGGCCACCACCGCCTGCATGGCGATGGAGTGATCGCCGTGGGAGATGCCGCCTCACTCTGCGATCCATTCCTGGCGGAAGGGCTGCGACCGGCCCTGATGAGCGGCAGCAGCGGCGCCGCCTGCCTGGAGCGCTGGTTGGCGGGAGACACCAAGGCTCTCGGGGCCTACACCAGCCAGATGCGAGCCGACTGGGGCGAGTCGATGGCCTGGGGCCGGCGGATCGCCCAGGTGTTTTACCGCTTCCCGCGGGTGGGCTATCAGCTGGGGATCAAACGCCCTACCGCGCCGCAGCGCATCGCCCAGATCCTTTCAGGATCGATGGGCTACGGCGACATCGCCCAACGGGTGATCCGCAGGTTGCTGCTGCAACAGGGCTGAAACAGAGCTGACCCGGCGCAGCACATCCGAAGGAACTTGAGAGCCTCTGGCGTACAGCCTCGACAGCGCCAGGCTCCATGGCCGGGCCAGCTGGCGTGATCAGGGCTTGATGCAGTCTTTGAGGTGCCGCAGCCGCTGATCGATCGAGCCGAGCAGCTCAATGGCGAACATGGGAGATTCCTGCACCGCAAACAGGAACTTCTCCCGGTTCATCACCAGCAGCCTGCAGGGACTGAGGGCACGGGCATTGCCATAGCGGCGGTGTTCGTGGGTGACGAGCGCGCCGGCCCCGAACACATCACCGGCCTCGATCTGCTCGTGGCCGGTGTCCCCATTCCAGCTGAGCTGGACCGTGCCCTCCAGAACGCCGAACATGCAGTCGCCGGATTCGCCGGAGCGGAAGATCAGCTCACCCTGGGGAACGGAGACCACCTCGCCGGTGCTGGCCAGGGCGCGCATCGTATCCAGGGCGTTCACAGAAAGCAGGGAGAAGTGACTCCACAGTGTCGCTGATGCCGGGCCCGATCGGGTTAACGGTGCCTCAAGGCCGGCGACTGGAGACGCGGCAGGAGTGACTCACTCCCTCAACGACTCAGGGCCAGCGCGGCTCCCAGACCGCCGCGCACATCCTCAGGGGCGAGCCGGCCATCGCTGTCGGTGTCGAGGGCATCAAACACCGCATCGCTGCCGAGCCACTCCTCACGGGTGATGCAGCCATCGCCATCAAGATCGTTGAGCAGGAAAATCTCCTGCACCGCATGGGTGAAGGCAGCTCCGCCCTCCAGCACCGCCAGTCGGTGGGCCAGCTGGGCCTCCAGAGTTTCGATCGCCTTGGAGAAACCGCGGATGCCCTCATCGAGCTTCTCGGAGGCCATGGGGTCCTCCGCCAGCATGGCGCGGAACCCCGCCTCATCCAGGCTGATGCGCGGCTCACTCGGCGCCGGATCGCTGCCGTTGAGCTTGCGGGGCAGCTCTGCCTCGGTGCTGCGCAACTGATCCAGCAGGGCCGGTGAGATCGTCAGCAGATCACACCCCGCCAGCTCAAGAATCTCGTCCAGGTTGCGGAAGCTGGCTCCCATCACCTCGGTGCGGTAGCCGTAGGTCTTGAAGTAATTGAAGATCCGTGTCACCGACACCACGCCGGGATCCTCGGCACCGGGGTAGTGATCGCGACCGGTTGATTTCTTGTACCAATCCAGGATGCGCCCCACGAAGGGAGAGATCAACGTGACGCCGGCTTCAGCCGCTGCCACAGCCTGGGCAAAGCCGAACAGCAGCGTGAGATTGCAGTGGATGCCGTCCTTCTCCAGCCGCTCAGCAGCCTGGATGCCCTCCCAGGTGGAGGCGATCTTGATCAGCACCCGTTCGCGACCAATCCCCGCCTGCTCGTAGAGACCGATCAGTTTGTGGGCCTTGGCCACCGTGGCCTCGGTGTCGTAGCTGAGGCGGGCATCCACCTCGGTGGAGACACGACCAGGCACGATCTGCAGAATCTCCTTGCCGAAGGTGACGCAGATCTCGTCGAGGGCTTCGTTCACCACCTCCTCGGCCGGAGCCTCCGCGCCGATCACTGCCCGCGATTCCTGCAGCGAGCGGTCGATCAGGTTCTGGTAGGTGGGAATCTGGGCCGCCGCCAGGATCAACGACGGGTTGGTGGTGGCATCCCGCGGTGTGAACTGTCGAATCGCATCGATGTCGCCGGTGTCGGCGACCACCACCGTCATGGCGGCGAGTTGATCCAGGAGATTGGCCATCGGATATCGTCCGCTCCCTGAAGGCTAGCCAGACCCCTAGCAGCGGCCTGAGCCACTTGTGGGAATGGCCACAGGCCTGATCAGCCCGATCCCACGGACCTCAGGCGGCGGGCCTGGCAGTGGCCGCGGCGGCGGCGGCCGGCTTGCTGGGGGGGATCTTCTCCAGCACCAGCAGGGCCTCCATGATCTGGCGCGACACCGGCAGGGCCACGGTGGAGCCATAGGCGTTAGCGCCCTGGGGTTCATCCACCACCACCAGGACGGCAAAGCGGGGATCCTCGATGGGCAGCACCGCGACAAAACTGCAGATCCGGGCGCCCGGGATGTAGACGCCATTGCGGGCCTTCTGGGCCGTGCCCGTCTTGCCACCGATGCGATAGGCGGCGAGCTTGGCGCCCTTGCCGCTGCCCTTCTCCACCACCGATTCCATCCAACCCAGCACGACCTTGGTCACAGCCGGATCCAGGAGTTGGACGCCGGAGCGCGACGCCGGGCTGGCCAAGGCATCACCGGAACGAAGTCCCCGGGTGATGTGGGGACTCACCAGCCGGCCACCATTGGCCAGCATGGCGTGCATCTGCAGCAGCTTCAGGGGCGTCAGCGAGAACCCCTGACCGAAGGACGCCACAGCCGGTTCGATCGGATGGGAGACGAACTGCTGGCGATCCTTGAGCTGGCCGGCCACCGCACCAGGCAGGTCGGTGTCTGGCACCGCATCGATGCCGAGCGTATGCAGCCAGTGCCAGAAGCGATCACGCTTCACCAGCGCCATGGCATTGACCATCCCCACGTTGCTCGACACCTGCAGCACGGTGGGGAAATCGATCACCCCGTTGGCCCGCTTGTCGTGATTGAAGATCGGCCAGCCGCCAATCGTGAGGGAGCCGCTGTCGTTGACCCGTCCGTTGGGATCGATCGCCTTCTCCTGCAGGGCCAGGGCCAGGTTGATCGGCTTGAACGTGGAACCCGGTTCATAAAGATCCTGCACCGACCACTCGCGGAACAGACCGGGGTTGAACTTCCAGAATTTGTTGGGGTCATACGTCGGCGTGGACGCAAGGGCCAGCAGCTCTCCGTTGCGCACATCCATCACCAGGGCCACCCCCCGCTTCGCCTTCCACTGCTTGACCTGCTTGCTGAGGGCCTGCTGGGCCACCTGTTGCAGGCGGGCATCAAGGGTCAGCTGAAGGCGCAGATCGTCGCCGTAGAGCACGCCAGCCTGCAGACCCTCCGGCAGGGGGGTGCCATCGGCGCCGCGTCGCATGCGCAGCACCGCCTCATGGCGCTTGAGATCCCGGTCGCGGCTCTGCTCCAGGCCGGCCTGCGGCACCCGCTCCAGGTTGAGGAAGCCCACCACATTGGCGAACAAGGAACCCTGGGGATAGAGCCGCTGTGGATAGGCCTCGAGATCCAGGCCGCTGATGCCCAGTTCCCGGACCCGCTCGGCCGTGTCAGGGTCGAGATCGGTGGCCAGCTTGACTCCGCTGCGGCGGCCACCGATACGGTCTTCCAGGCTGGCCGGAGGCACGGCCAGCACTGGAGCCAGGCGCTCGATCACGTCGGCTGGGGGCCTCAGCTTCTGGGGATCGTCACCCGGGAGGTTGAAGTACCGGGGATGGGCCCAGAGGGTGTAGCGCTCCTCATCCAGGGCCACCAGACGTCCGGTGCGATCCACGATGGTGCGGCGCTTGCCGATCGGCACCTGGGAATGGGTCTGGATAGCCCGGGCTTTGGCCTGCAGCCGGGGCGAATCGACCACCTGCAGCCAGGCCAGTCGTGCCGCCAGACCAGTGAGGCCAACAGCCAGGATCAGATAGACGGACAGCAACCGGCCTGGGGAGATCGGATGCAGATCAACCACCCGACCCGGGGGGCGGCGACGGGGGCGGAGATCGGTCGAGGATGCCGCCATGGGAGGGATCGACGCTGCAGAGACCGGTGAGCCGGAACGTTCAGTAACCAGACGGGATGCGATCGATCTGGATACTGGCCAAGAGTGGCAGGCCCCGTCGTCCAGCCTCTGCCTGGGGAGCTGGCAGATAGACCAGTTTCTCACTGCTGGTGGGTTCGACAAGGCCTGGAGTCCTGGCCACACCGAGATGATGCTGTTCCAGCACAGCAGTGGCTTCCTGGAGGCGATGCTCCAGCACCTGAGAGGTCTCCAGTTCCTGATAGCTACGGGCCCAGTGGGCCTGCCAGTAGAGAGTGAGGGCACTCAGGCCGAGCATGGCCACACCCAGACCGAGCAAGGCTCCGTCACTTGCACGGTGAAGGCCCGCCAGCCAAGGGGAGCGGCGTGCGATCCGGGTCGGAGACATTGATCCCTGGATCAGCTCCAGAGATCGCCGGATCGGGGCTCGCCGGAGGGGTTTGGGGGAGGAGGGGGAGGCGAGCAAAGCCTGGATGGAATCTGCGCAAGTGAACCATTGAACAGGGGCACTCGCAAGCTGTGGCGGCGCCATCCGCAAATCGGCACAGCACAGCCCGCTCCAGGCTCAGCCCCCAAGCAACAGCAGGTTGGAGAAGGTGAGGGCATTCCAGAGGCCATGCATCAGGACGCAGGCCCCGAGCCGGCCGCTGCGCAACCGCAGCCAGCCCAGCCCCAGACCCAGCACAAACAAGGGCGCCAGCTCGCCCAGGCTGAGGTGGGCCAGGGCGAAGAGGGCCGCACTGCCGAGCACGCCTCCCGTACCACCGAGACGCCGCGCCAGGACCGGCAGCAGCACGCCTCGGAACAGGGTCTCCTCGAACAGAGGTGCCAGCACCATGGCCGTCGCGGCAAAACAGAGCAGCGCCGCAGAGTTGCCGCTGGTGAGCACCAGCTCCAGCAGAGGATTGCTGCCGCTTGGATCACTCCAGATCCACTGCAGGATCCAGCCGGTCAGGGCCACCACCGGCAACACCATCACCAGGTGGGAGGCGGCCCAGCGGAGGCTGAGGCTGAGCGGCCGCCAGCGCCACTGCAACCAGCCACCCTCCGGTACAGGTCCCAACCCAGCCAACAGGACAGCGAGCAGGGTCAGGGGGGCGGCCATCAGCCCCAGATAGAGCCCGAGCACCTGCAGCCCCTGGCCCAAAGCCAGGTCCACCCCGAGTGCGGCCACTGCGGAGCTGAGCAGCGGGCCGAGCAGCAGCGGGGTGAGCACTTCACCCAGCAGCACGAAACCACCGGCGATCAGCAGGGTCACATCCACACCGGAGAGGGTGGGGCCCTGCAAGGGGGGAAGGGGCGCCTGGCGACCACGCCAGGCCAGCCACAGCTGCCGCACCAGCAGGGCCAGTCCGAGCAGCAACAGCAGAGCGGGCAGCAGGTTGATGCCGACCAGCCGCCAGAGGGCTCCACGGGCAGGGCCCGCCTCCAGGCATCGCAGCGGCCGATCCTCGGCATCAGCGCTGAGCTGCTCGCAGCCCAGGCGCCGCAACAGCGGCGAGGGTGACCACGGCTCCAGCAGAGTGGCGATCAGGTCGTCGGGCGTCAGGGCGGCCAGCAGGGCGGGATCAGCGACCGCCAGAGCCGAAGGGCTGGCCGCCGGTTCCTCACCGGGCCGGGAGGGGGAGGGAGACCCCAGCAGGGCATCGAGCAGGGGGCGCCGGGAGGGGGGAAGCTCGGCGGTTGCGCGTAAATCCTGCAGCAACGCCCGGGCCTGGGCGTCGTCGCCGCGGCCACGCTCAAGCAGGGCCCACTGCAGGCGCAGCTGCGGAGCGGTCAGTCCAGCCGTGTCGCCATCGAGGCGTTGCAACTCCCTCCGCAACGCTTCCAGCGGATCGGCCCCCACCAGCAGGGGCTGCAACGGAGCGGGAACCGCCGGCGCCGCCAGAGCAGCCAGCTCCAGCTGGCGCAGATCGAGGGCGGTGGCCACCGACGGCCGCTGCAGGCTGTCGAGCAGGCCGTTGAACCAGACCAGGGCACTCAGAGCCAGGCTGAGGAACGCCAGGGCGGGCTTCCAGGTTGCGGAGGACGGAGCCATGCAGTGCGCCGGTGGCCCTGGGATTCTGGTCTGCAGGGGCCGCACACCCCCCGCGACCTGGCTCCCGACCCCTCCCATACGATGGCCGCACCTGCGCCACAGCTCCGTGTCCCTCCGGTTGGTTCTGGTCCGTCACGGGCTGAGCACCTTCAACACCGAGCACCGCATTCAGGGACGCGACGATCTCTCCAGCCTCACCGCCGAGGGCCACGAGCAGGCCCGCCGCACCGGTGAGGCCCTTCGGGATCTGCCCCTCGCCGCCGCCTACTGCTCCCCCCTCAGCCGGGCCCGTGACACGGCCCGAGAGCTGCTGCAGGCGCAGGGCACGTCCCTGCAGGCCACAGCGAACGACGGGCTGCTGGAAATTGATCTGACCCCCTGGACCGGCCTGCTGCGCAGCGAGCTGAGGCAGACCTTTCCCGAGGAGGAACGCCGCTGGCGGGAGGCGCCCGAGACCCTGGAATTCAGCCGCCCCGACGGCAGCTGTTACCGCCCCCTCGAGGAGCTGATGGTCCAGTCCCGGGACTGGCTGAACGGGTTGCTTCGGGATCACGCCGAGGCCGTGACCAGCGCCAGCACGAGCACGGTGCTGGTGGTGGCCCATAACGGCATCCTGCGCTGCCTGCTGCTCACCCTGCTGGGCCTGCCCGCCCGTGAGTTCCGCCGACTGCGCCTCGATAACGCCTCGGTGTCGGTGCTGAACCTGAGCGGCTCGGCCAGCGATCCGGAGGTCCAGATCGAGTCGCTGAACGGCACGGTTCATCTCGGCCGCGGCCTGCCGGCCAAGGGCGATGGACCGAGGCTGCTGCTGGTGCGCCACGGCGAAACCGACTGGAACCGCCAGGGGCGTTTTCAGGGCCAGATCGATATTCCCTTGAACGCCAATGGCCTGGCCCAGGCCCAGGCCGCCAGGTCCTTCCTGGCGGATCAGAGCCTGCAGCGGGCCTACACCAGCTCGATGTCACGGCCGCGTCGCACCGCCGAGGTGATTCTCGAAGACCATCCCGGTGTGCCGCTCACCAGCACCGACGGGCTGGTGGAGATCGGCCATGGCCTCTGGGAGGGCTGTCTCGAAGCCGAGATCGCTGAGCGCTGGCCGCAGCTGCTGGCTGACTGGAAACGGGCACCGGAGACGGTGCTGATGCCGGAGGGGGAAACGATCCAGCACGTGTCGGATCGCTCCCTGCACACCTGGGACGTGATCGCCGCCAGCCTCGATCACGAGGAAACGGCCCTGGTTGTGGCCCACGACGCCGTCAACAAGACGATCCTCTGTGGCCTGCTGGGCCTCCGGCCGGCTGACATCTGGGCGATCAAGCAGGGCAACGGTGGTGTGACCGTGATCGACTATCCCCACGGCGTGGCGGCAGGAGCGGTGGTGAGCTGCCTCAACCTGACCGCCCACCTCGGCGGGGTCCTGGACCGCACCGCGGCGGGAGCCCTCTGATCCGGCCGATGGTGCGCCATCTGCTGGAAGGAGTGACGCTGCTGCCAGGCCCGCAGCAGCAGCCCAGCACCACCGACGTGCTGCTCGAGGACCGTCGCCTGGTGGCTGAGGGCGATGAGGCCCGCCGTCTCCTGCCTCTGGCACCCGTTGTGCGTGTCGACGCTGGCGGCTGCTGGCTGGCGCCTCCCCTGGTGGATCCCCACAGCGTTCTCGAAGATCCATGGGACGGCCGCGCCGAAACCCTGAGCAGCCTGGCTGCGGCAGCCGTGACTGGGGGCTATGGCACCGTGGCCCTGCTGCCGCGTGCCCACGACTGGCGCGACCGGCCCGAGCGCCTGAAGCTGCACTGGCCAGAGCCCCTGCGCCTGCGCCTCTGGGGCAGCCTCAGTCTCAAGGGTGCCGATCAGGATCTGGCCCCCCACGCCGATCAACTGGCCACCGGAGCCCTTGGCCTGGCCGGCGATGACCACCTGCCTCCCCTAGCGCTGCTGGAGAGCAGCTTTCGGCTGGCGGAGATGGCCGAACGGCCGGTGCTGCTGGCTCCGCGGGAGGCCCAGCTGACGCGTCAGGGGTTTGTTCGGGAACGGGTGGAGGGCCTGCGGGCCGGCTGGCCCCTGGATCCGGTGGTGAGCGAAACCCTTCCCCTTCAGACCTTACTGGCCCTTGGCGAGGCCCATCCCTCAGCCCGACTGGTGCTGATGAACCTCTCCACCAGCGAAGCGGTGGAGCAGCTGCGCCGCCATCGCCAGCCACCGCCGGCGACGGTGAGCTGGTGGCACCTGCTGGCCGACAGCGGCCGTCTCGATCCAAGTGATGAAGGCTGGCGGGTGGTCCCCTCCCTGGGCAATCCGGCCGATCGGGAGGCCCTGATCGCAGCCCTGGCGGAGGGATTGATCACGGCGGTGGCAGTGCAACACCAGCCGCTTGATGCCGAGGAACGGCTGCTGCCGGTGGATCAGCGACGCGCCGGCGTGGCCGGCCATGGGCTGGCCCTGTCCCTGCTCTGGCAAGAACTGGTCGTGGGCAGGGGCTGGACCGTGGCGGAGCTCTGGCAGGTGCTCTGCTGGGGTCCGGCTGCCCTGCTGGGGGAACAACCCGAGAGCCTGATCCTCCCCAGTGACCGCTGGATTCTGTTCGATCCTGCAGCGTCCTGGAACTGGGACGGTGGGAGTTGCCGGTCGCTGGCCGCCAACCAGTTGCATTGGGGGCAGCCCCTGGTGGGACGGGTGCGGGCCAGCGGACTCATGGATCCTGCGGACTGGTGCCTGATGGGCTGAGGCTGCCCATCTGATCAAAGGGGAAGAAGCGCCAGAACGCCCGGCCGATGATCTCCTTCTGGGGCAGGAAGTTGCCGCCGGGCCAGAAGCGACCATCCCAGCTGTTGGCGCGGTTGTCGCCCAGCACCAGAACGTGGCCAGGCGGCACCACGATGTTGAGGGTGCGGCAGGGGCCGATGCCCTGGCTGTCCACGGGGCAGTAGTTGTGCACGTAGGGCTCGTTCAGCCTCTTGCCATCGATGAACACCTGACCGCGGGGATCCACCGCAACCCGATCACCCGGCACAGCCACCACCCGCTTGATGTAGGCATCGCAGGCCGGCACCTGCAGGCCCGGCAGGGTGCCGATGAAGGGCAGGTTGACCAGGAGGCAACGGAGTGGATTGGGGGAGCTCTCGCCGGTCAGGACCGGATCAAAGTGATAGGGGGAATGGAACACCACGATCTCGCCGCGACGTGGTTCGCGGCTGCGGTAGGAGAGCTTCTCCACCAGCAGGCGATCCTGGATCTGCAGGCCCGGCAACATCGACCCGGAAGGGATGTACCGGGCCTCCATCAGAAACTGGCGGATACCCAGGGCCACCGCCAGGGTGATCAGCACACTGCGCCAGAAGGCCCAGGGGTTCTCGGCCGCATGCGGATGGGGCGTTTCATCCTGAACAGCGGGTGGATCGGGCCGCGCCCCAGGAACGTCATCGTCGTTGGGCGGATGGGGTAGGGGATCGCTCAATGCACTCATCGACGGCGGCGGCTTGGCCCGAGGAAGGCAGATTAGGCAGAGATCGGCCCGCTGCCCCTTCATGGCACGACCCCGCTGGCAAGCTCAGGTCCCACGCCCCCGCAGCACCCTCGCCCTGGCGTGGGATCGCTTTGTGGCCCTGTGGGCAACGGTGAATCTTCTGTGGGTGGCCTTTGATCTCACCTACATCCCCCTGCGCAATTTCTGGCTGCAGCGCAATCTGTATCCACTGCAATCCCTGCCCCTGCGGGTGCCGGTGCCCTTTCTGCCGGATCTCACCCCCCTGGTGGATCCGATCAAGGGCATCGAACCCCACCGCGAAACCCAGGCCTACCTCGATCAGTTCGAGCGCCTGGATCACTCCCTGCAGACCGGCGCATCCCCAAAGGGAAGCTCACCAGCAGACAGCTTCAGCGCTGAGCAGCGGCGGCTGCTGGCGAAGCAGGTGAAGCTGACGCAGCAGATGATCGACAGCAATCCCTTCCTGGCCGCCAACGCCTCCGGCACACTCGAGAAGATCAAGAATCTGCTGCGGCAGCGGGCCGACGAGACCTCGGCCAAACAGGCCTCGGCCGAACTGCTCGATCCGGCCTGGCTGAGCAGCCACCCCTGGGCCACGGAGCGGGTCTTCTGGCGGGAGCAGCTCCTGCCCCTGGTCGCCACCAACTATTGGCGGTCGATCGACGAAAACGGCCGCCCCACCGACCACTTCTGGTTCTACGACCTGGTGCTGTTTCAGAGCGTCTTCGCCCTGGACATCCTCCTGCGCTGCCTGCGGATCCGGCGGCGACTGCCCGGGCTGAGCTGGAGGGATGCGCTGCTGCGACGCTGGATTGATCTGCCCTTGCTGCTGCCCTTCTGGCGCTGGCTGCGCCTGGTGCCTGTGGTGGAACGCCTGCAGTCCAGCGGCCTGATCAACATCGAGCCGCTGCGGGCAGTGATCAGCCGCGGGGTGGTGGCGATGCTGGCGGTGGAACTGTTTGAGGTGCTGTCCCTGCAGCTGGTCGACGGGATCCAGCAGCTTGTGCGCTCGCGGCGGTGGCCTGAGCGGCTTCGGGCCCTGCGCAGCCACCAGAGCGTGATCAGCCCCGACGAACAGGAACTGGTGGAGCTGGTGCGCATCTGGGCACCGCTGCTGCTCAACCAGGTGGCGCCCCGGTTGGAGCCAGAGATCCAGGGAGTTCTGGGGCATGCCCTGCAGCAGAGCCTGCAGAACACGATCGTGCCGGGGCCGCTGCGGCGGATTCAGCTGCTGATGCAGATGGAGCAGGGACTGAGCCGGCAGCTGGCCAACGGCATGGTGGAAAGTCTGCTGGACGTCTCCCGAGGCACCGGCGAGCGTCTGCAGCGCCGGGATGATCTACAGCTGGAGCTGCTGCAGCGCTTCATCGACCGCTTCTGGGAAGAACTGGCCTCCGCCCTCGAAAATGGGGAGGCACTGCTGCGATCCCAGGCGCTGCTCTGCTCGCTGCTGGAGCAGCTGAAGCGGACCTACCTCGGCCAGATCAACCGAGCCAGCATCGAGGCCCTCATCGAGGAGCTCGAAGAAATCACCCTGCCATCCTCACTGGCTGGCCATGACGGAACCATTCAAGGAGCAGGAGGCGTTGAGACTGATCCAGGCGACACAGGCAGACAGGGGCAGAATCCGAAGCGCGGAGGACGGTGACGACTGGATGGCTGCCTGCCCATGTCCACGACAGAGCCTGAACCACAGGGAGCCTGAGCCTCAGGCATCCAGACAGAAGGTCTGCCACTCTTCAAGCGAGAAGCCGGTCAGGATCCGCCCGTCGCCGCGCACCAGGAAGGGCCGCTTGATCAGCTTGCCATCCGCTTCCAGGGCATCAAGGGCAGCCTCATCATCCATGGCCTTGACAGCCGCTGCACCGAGAGCCCGATAGCTCTGCCCACTGGTGTTGAACAGGCGACGGCGACCGAGCTGCTCCAGCGCCGCCGCCAGTTCCAGGCGTGTGGGAGGGGTGAGGGTGATGTCCAGCAGCTCAGGCTTGAGGCCCTGGCTGGCCAGCCACTGCTGGGCCTTGCGGCAGGTGGAGCACTGGGCATAGGCGTAGAGACGCCAGCCGCTCACTTCTTGCCGACCAGAGCCTTGAGTGCACCCACCAGGCTGTTGGAGCCCTTGCCCACGCCTGCATCAGGGCGGGTACGGACGGTCACGTCCCCGTTGACGGCCGTGCGGCAGCTGAGGCGGTAGTTCGCCGGACGATCAGCCAGGTACACCTCCTCGACATCACTGCGGGGGGAGAGATTGCGCTGGCCCTCGAGCACCTCGACCACGCAGGTGCCGCACTGGCCAAGGCCGCCGCAATTGTTGACGTTGTTGAGGCCCTTGTAAGGGTTGATGCCCGCATCCAAGGCTGCCTTACGAAGATTGGCTCCTTCGATGCAACCGACCTGCTGGCCTTCGCGTTCAAAACGGATGGTGGGCACGGTCGATCCGGGGGGAATGGGCGCCGCCCAACTTAGGGCACCCACCGCAGCATCCCCTGCAGTTACGGCCCGCCTGAAACGGAGTGTTGAGGAGGCAAAGCGCCCGTAGCATCGCGGCTCACCCTCCAATCCGCACCAGCCGTGGTCGAGGAACGCCAGAGCGACACCAGCCACCCGGCCGATAATGACGGTTACGAGCGGGTGGTCCAGCGGCTGATCCCGGGTTACGCCAGCCTGGCCCGCCTGGCCGTGGCCCTGCTGGCAGCCTCGCCCTTGGCCAGCCGTGAGGGAGCTGCCATCCTTGTGGCCGGCTGCGGTACGGGTTCCGAACTGCTCGAAGCCCAGGCTCAGCGACCCGATTGGAGCCTCACCGCCACCGATCCCTCCGCCGAGATGCTGGCCATCGCCCGGGGCCGGCTCTTAGGCGGCGGCAGGATCGACTGGCGCCAGAGCACGGTTGAAGCACTTGCCGAGGACGAGGCGTCGCAGGGACGCTTTGCCGGCGCCCTTTCGGTGCTGGTGTTGCAGTCGCTCCCTGATGACGGCAGCAAGCTGGCCTTCCTCAGCGCCCTCTGCCGCAGCCTGCAGCCGGGCGGTCAGCTGGTGCTGGTGGATCGGATGCAGCCGGAGCGTTCCCCCTTGCGGAAGCAGGTCGAGGCTGCCTGGATCGGCTTCCAGGAGGCCAGCGGCCTTGATGCCGCCGCCGAGGAGCTGGCGCCTCTCACGGAGCAGACCCACCCGATCGGCCTGGCCCGGCTCGGCGCCCTGGTGAACGCGGCGGGATTCAGTGATCCTGCCCGGATCTTTCAGGCTCTCAACTACGAAGGCTTCCTGCTGCAGCGAGCACGTTGAGGAAGTCGTGATACAGCCCCCACCCGCTCTCAGGGATCCAGGGATGGAACCGAGATGGGGGTGTTGGCAAGCTGGGCAGCTTCCATACAACGCTGCAGCAGAGCGGGTACTTCCACCACATCCAGCCAGCCGGTGATGGTGGTTTTGCGGCCCTCGATACTTTTGTAAGTGCGGAAGAATTCAGCCACATCCTCCAGCTGATTCGGTGAGATCTGGCGGATACTGCGCACGCCAACCTGACGCGCATCGGCAGCCGGCACGCAGAGCAACTTGCCGTCGTTGGCACCACAGTCGATCATGTCGAGGATGCCGATCGGGCGCGCAGTGATCAAACAACCGGCAAAGGTTGGCTCTTCCATGATCACCATGGCATCGAGCGGAGCGCCATCCTCCGCAAGGGTGTTGGGGACGAAGCCATAGTCGAAGGGGTAGCGCACCGAAGAGTGCAGCACCCGGTCGAGGGCCATGATGCCGGCCTCCGCGTTGTACTCATATTTGTTGCGACTGCCGGCCGGGATCTCAACGATCAGATTGACCAGTCCTGGTGCCGGACAGGCCGCCAGTTTGCTGAGATCCATGGCCCGTCTCGCGCAGGGGGATTGTCACGGCAGGCCCTGGAGCCGCGGCGGAAGGCAGCCAGGTGGGCCGTTGAGCCATCACGCTACCGAGGGGCACGAGAACGGTGGCAAGGGCGATGGTGAAGCCCAGAATGGGAGAGAGAGAGAGCTGGATCAGCCCCGGACTGGGGGGCTCCTCAAGGGATTCCTGACCGGTATCGAGACCGTCTTGCTTCTGATCTTCAGGAGTGGTCTGGAGCAAGGCCCCGATCAGTGAGGCGGTGGCAGGAGGAGGATGGTCCATGAAAAAGCGGAACCCACGAGCAAGTCAGCCGCGGCCGGAGGGGCAACTGACCTGAAGGGCCCTACCTGCGGCGACGGCTCAGCTGCGGAACTCATGGCACTGCCCTAAGGAGGGAATGAGGAGCCGCAGCAGCTGGAGCACAGGAAGGGACGAACGGCCTGAGGGGTCCTGAAGACGGGGATGAAAGAAGGAACAGGAATCTTACGTCTCCCTGCAGGCAAGCGATGCATCCAGTTTGGCAACAACTCAAGCGCCTCATTTGAGTCCGCCGATTGAGCCAGTGCAGCTTCTGGCTCTGCGGATGTCACTACGGCAGATGTCGACGATGACGGATCGCTGGCGATTCCTCAGGCTGCCGGTCGCGCCTGATCAAAGCTGTCGCGGTGGGCAGGCGCAGGCAGGGGGGCTGAGCCCTCCTCGAACGCATCGAGACGGCTGCGGATCGCGCGCAGCTCATCGAGAATCGATGTGAGCAGCTGCTGGGTCGCGGTCGACGGCGAGTTGAGCACCTCCACGGTCACCTCCTTGATCCTCAGGACATCCCGGGCGAAGCGAGCCACCTCATGGGGATGGAACAGCAGCGGATCCTTCTGGTCGCTTCGGTACTCGGGATTGAGCTTGCGTGGATTGAAGGGGGGATTGAGGTTGCGCGGATCGGTGTTGGTGTAGCGATAGACCGAAGCCCTTGAACGGTTGAGCGCCTTCTGGACCTCATCAATGCCGATCAGTCCCTCCGGGGTAATCGCTGCAGCGGCCCCTGCGGCAGGCGGCTCCTGTTCGCTGGCGGGGCGATCAGGCCCGGACGCGGCCGGAACATATCCAGATGGAGCCACTGCCCCATAACCCACCCCTCGGGGCGGAGAAGGGGGAGTTGCAGCAGGGGCACTGCGCAGGCCCGGTGCCAGACCGGTGAAACCGCTGGCCACCGCCGAAACAGGCGCCGCAGCGCTCGAAGCAAGCCCTCCCGCTCCACCGTTTGTTCCTGGGAAGGGTGGCATGAGACGACAGTTAGACAGGTGGGAAACGCGCCAGACGCTAGCAGAGCTTTCCAGGTGTGCCAGGGGCTCCGCCGTGGGATCAGGCCCCTTCAGCAACCGTCCCGCTCACCCTTGCAGGATTCTTCGACCATCAGTCAGGCCCTGGGCAGTGGTAATTTCCCAAACCCACTGCCCCACAACGATGCGCGTCTCCCGCCTGATGCTGGTGACGCTCCGGGACGATCCGGCAGAAGCTGAGATTGCCTCGCACAAGCTGCTGTTGCGGGCCGGATACATCCGCCGCATCGCCTCGGGCATCTACGCCTATCTCCCCCTGCTCTGGCGGGTGCTGCGCAAGGTTGCGACGATCGTGCGTGAGGAGCTGGACGCCACCGGGGCCCTCGAGACACTGCTGCCCCAGCTCCAGCCTGCTGATCTCTGGGAGAGAAGTGGTCGCTGGGCCGGCTATACCGCCGGCGAGGGAATCATGTTCCACCTGGAGGATCGCCAGGGCCGCGAGCTGGGCCTCGGCCCCACCCATGAAGAGGTGATCACCGCGCTGGCGGCAGAGCTGCTGCGCTCCTACCGGCAGCTGCCGGTGAACCTCTACCAGATCCAGACCAAGTTCCGCGATGAGATCCGCCCCCGCTTCGGCCTGATGCGGGGGCGCGAATTCATCATGAAGGATGCCTATTCCTTCCACGCCAGCGAAGCCTGCCTCAGGGACACCTACGCAGCGATGGATCAGGCCTACCGCCGCATCTTCAGCCGATGCGGGCTGCGGACCGTGGCGGTGGAAGCCGACAGCGGCGCCATCGGCGGCTCGGCCAGCCAGGAATTCATGGTGACCGCCGAGGCCGGCGAAGACCTGATCCTCACCAGCCCCGACGGCCGCTACGCCGCCAATCAGGAGCGGGCCGTCTCCCTGGCACCCGAAGCGGTGGCGCTCACGGACCAGCCCTGCCAGGAGCTGAGCACGCCGGGGCAGACGACGATCGAACAGCTGTGCAGCGGGCATGGCTTCGATCCGAGCCAGATCGTCAAGGTGCTGCTGCTGCTGGCTCGCTTCGCCGATGGCGCTGACCAGCCCCTGGTGGTGAGCCTGCGAGGAGACCAGCAACTCAACGAGGTCAAGCTGGCCAATGCCGTTCAGGCCCGCCTGGGTGCGGAACGGGGCAGCCTGCTCGAGCTGGCCCCGCTCACGGCCGATCAGCTGGAGCGCCAGGGACTGGCGCCCCTTCCCTTCGGCTCCCTCGGCCCGGATCTGAGCGATGCGGTTCTGTCTGGAGCCCGGGACTGGACCCCGCGCTTCCTGCGGCTCGCCGACGGAACCGCCGCCTCTCTGCAACGCTTCGTCTGCGGGGCCAACCGCCTCGACACCCACCGCGTCGGTGCTCGCTGGGGGCCATCCAACCCCTGTCCGGAGTCCCTGGATCTGCGCGCCGCCCAGCCTGGCGACCGCTGCCAGCACGACCCGAGCCAGGAACTGGAGGCGGCCCGAGGCATCGAAGTGGGCCACATCTTCCAGCTGGGCCGCAAGTATTCCGAGGCCCTCGACGCCCGTTTCACCGCCGAGAGCGGAGCCGACGAGGCCCTGTGGATGGGGTGCTACGGCATCGGGGTCTCGAGGCTGGCCCAGGCCGCGGTGGAACAGAACCACGACCGCAACGGCATCTGCTGGCCCGTCTCGATCGCGCCCTTCGAGGTGATCGTGGTGGTGGCAAGCAGCCAGGACAGCCAGCAGGTGACCCTGGCTGAGCGGCTGTATGGCGAGCTGCAGGAGGCGGGCCTGGAGGTGCTGCTGGATGACCGCAACGAGCGCGCCGGCGTCAAGTTCAAGGATGCGGACCTGATCGGCATCCCCTGGCGCGTAGTGGTGGGCCGCGGCGCCGCTGACGGCCAGGTGGAGCTGGTGGAACGCGCCGGCGGCAACAAGCGAGATCTCAGCGCCGACGAACTCCTGGCCGAACTGCTGCCCCGGATCCAGGCGGGCCGCCAGGGTCTGCGCAACCCGGCCCAGGGCTGAGCGCTGGCCTGGCGATGCCCAATCCCTAGGATTCCCCAACCCTTTGCCCATTCCCCATGGCTGCCTTCTGGCAACGCGTCCAGCACCGGTTGCGTGCTGTGCTGGTGGCTCTGGGTCTGTGCCTGGCGCTCGGGCTCACGGCCTGCAGTGGAGCCTCCTCGGGCCTGAGCGGCAACTATGTGGACGACACCATGGCCGTGGCGCAGAACCTCCTGACCACGATCGCGATCCCGCAGGACGATCCTGGACACGCCGCCGCCGAGACCGAGGCCCGGGCCCTGATCAACAGCTACATGGCCCGCTACCGGCCCCAGAGCAGTGTCAATGGCCTGAGCTCGTTCACCACCATGCAGACGGCGCTCAACTCCCTGGCCGGCCACTACACCAATTACGCCAATCGGCCCCTGCCCGATGCCCTGAGGGAGCGGCTGGAGAAAGAGCTGCAGAAGGCCGAACGCAACGTTGTGCGAGGCACCTGATCCCCCTGTCCTCGCTCAGCCCGTCGAGCTGCCCCCCAGGACGGCGTCAATCCAACGACGAGCACACGCCGTTCCAGTCTGGGCAGCTTTTTCTGTCTGCGGGTCGCAGGATTCATGGCGGCGGCCTGCGAAGTCAGGCCCGAAAAAATCTGTTGGCGAAAGGGAGGGATGGAAACCGGCTCACCAGGGAGGTCGACCCAGGGATTTTGACGAAAAGCCACCTGATCTGAGAGGCTTTCGGATTGTGCTTTGAAGCGGCTTCGGGCCGCTGTGTTCTTCCTTGGCCAACGTTGTCGTCATCGGTGCGCAGTGGGGTGACGAGGGGAAGGGAAAGATCACGGATCTGCTGAGCCGCTCCGCCGATGTGGTGGTGCGCTACCAGGGAGGCGTCAACGCCGGCCACACGATCGTGGTGGATGGTCGGGTGCTGAAGCTGCACCTGATTCCCTCCGGAATTCTCTATGCCGACACCACCTGCCTGATCGGCTCAGGCACGGTGGTGGATCCCAAGGTGATGCTGGTCGAGCTCGACATGCTGCTCGGCCTGGGCATCGATGTGAGCGGCCTGCAGCTGGCGTCCACCGCCCATGTGACCATGCCTTACCACCGCCTGCTGGATCAGGCGATGGAACAGCGGCGCGGCGATCGCCGCATCGGCACCACCGGCCGCGGCATCGGCCCCACCTATGCGGACAAGGCCGAACGCAACGGCATCCGGGTGATCGATCTGCTCGATGAGACCCGGTTGCGCGACCGGCTCGCCGGCCCCCTGGCCGAGAAGAACGAGATCCTCCAGAAGCTCTACGGCCTCGAACCGCTCGATTTCGAGGCGGTGGTGGCCGAATACGTGGGCTACGGCCAGCGCCTCGCCCCCCACGTGGTGGAGTGCACCCGCACCATCCATGAAGCGGCCCGGGCCCGCAAGAACATCCTGTTCGAGGGCGCCCAGGGAACCCTGCTCGACCTGGACCATGGCACCTACCCCTACGTCACCTCCTCCAACCCGGTGAGCGGTGGGGCCTGCATCGGAGCCGGCGTGGGTCCCACCCTGATCGACCGGGTGATCGGCGTGGCCAAGGCCTACACCACCCGCGTCGGCGAAGGCCCCTTCCCCACCGAACTGGAGGGCAGCCTCAACGACCACCTCTGCGATCGTGGCGGCGAGTACGGCACCACCACCGGCCGCCGCCGCCGCTGCGGCTGGTTCGACGGCGTGATCGGTCGCTACGCCGTACAGGTGAACGGGCTCGACTGCCTGGCGATCACCAAGCTGGACGTGCTCGATGAGCTCGACGAGATCCAGGTGTGCGTCGCCTACGAACTCGACGGCGAGCGCATCGTCCATTTCCCCAGCAGCTCCGAAGCCTTCGCCCGCTGCAAACCGATCTACGAGACCCTGCCCGGCTGGCAGACCTCAACCGCCGACTGCCGCAGCCTCGACGATCTGCCCGGCACCGCGATGGCGTACCTCCGCTTTCTCGCCGAACTGATGGAGGTACCGATCGCCATCGTGTCGCTCGGCGCCAGCCGGGATCAGACGATCGTGGTCGAGGATCCGATCCACGGTCCCAAGCGCGCCCTCCTGAACGTCTGAGGTATCGCCATGACGACCAAATCCTTCGACGTGGTGGGCATCGGCAACGCCATCGTGGACGTGCTGGTGCAGGCCGACGACCGCTTTCTCGGCGACCATGGCCTCACCAAGGGCACCATGGCCCTGATCGATGAGCAGCAGGCCGAGCAGCTCTACGCCAGTGTCGGGCCTGGCCTGGAGACCTCCGGCGGCTCCGCCGCCAACACCCTGGCCGGCATCGCCCAGCTGGGCGGCCGAGCCGGCTTCATCGGCCGGGTGCGGGATGACCAGCTCGGAGCGATCTTCAGCCACGACATCCGCTCGGTGGGCGCTCATTTCGACACCCCCGCAGCCCGCAGCGGCCCCTCCACGGCCCGCTGCCTGATCCTGGTCACCCCCGATGCCCAGCGCACCATGTGCACCTATCTGGGGGCATCCGTGGGGCTTGATCCCACCGACCTCGACCTCACCCTGGTGAGCCAGGCCAGGCTGCTTTACCTGGAGGGCTACCTCTGGGACAGCGAAGAGGCCAAGCGCGCCTTTCTGGCCGCGGCCGAAGCCATCCGCGCCACTGGCGGCGAGGTGGCCCTGAGCCTCTCCGATGCCTTCTGCGTGGAACGGCACCGCGACAGCTTTCTCGAGCTGGTTGATGGTCACGTCGATCTGCTGTTCGCCAACGAGATGGAGATCACGGCCCTCTACCGGGCCAACAGCTTCGAGGAGGCCGCCGATCAGGTGCGGGGCCGCTGCAAGGTGGCGGCCCTGACCCGCAGTGAACAGGGCTCCCTGATCCTCAGCGGCGACACCACGATCCAGGTGGAACCGGTGGTGCTGGGCAACCTGATCGATACAACCGGAGCCGGGGACCTCTACGCCGCCGGCTTCCTGTACGGCTACACCCGCGGCGAGAGCCTGGAGCGCTGCGGACGGCTCGGATCGCTCTGTGCCGGTGCGGTGGTGACCCAGCTGGGTCCGCGCCCCCAGGGCTCACTCAAGGACCTGGTGGCGTCCCACCTGGGTTGAGTGGAGCTTCGCCAAGCCCGCAGCTCTCGGCCAGCCACCGCCCGTAGGCGGCACTGGCCGCCACGGGCCAGTGGATCCACTCGGGCGTGTCGTAGCTGTGCAGGGCCCGCACGGCGCTCTCCAGGTCGACCAGGCGGGAGGCATGGGTCTTGAGCAGCAGCTGCACCTCCTCAGCGGTTTCGATCGCCCCCTGCCAGCGGTAGATCGAACGGAGCGGCGTCAGGGCGACACAGGCCACCAGCCGCCGTTCCACCAAGACACGAGCCAGGGCCTGGGCCCTCTCGACATCGGCCTCCGTGGTGAGGGCCAGCACCAGGGAAGCGGGGCCGGCGGAGCCATCCGCGCTGGGTTCAGGCTGGGGACCCTCGGCCGGCAGATGGCCAGCCTGCGGCATGGCGGCCGGCGGAGGATCCGCCTGTTGCATGGCGGCTGCCTGGGGGCAACCGGTTTTGCTGGACTCCATGGCGGGCATGGGGGGCTTCAGATGCTGCCCATGCTGGAGCGGCTCAAGCGGGCCAGCCGATCCGCTCCAGCAAAGCCGCCCAGGCGAGGCCCTGGCGCGCATGTGGTTCCTGTGGAGCGCGCAGCAACAGCAAGTGCAGTCCGAGATCCGCCGCCAGCGTTCGCCAGAGGGTTTCGGTGCGCCCGCCGGACTGGCGGCAGAGCACGTGACTGATCGCCCAGCGGCGACACAGGGCCCGTTCCACCGCGGCACCGACGGCGGGCCGCAGACAGGCGATCCTCTCGGGGGGCAAGCCGGCCGCCAGGGCCAAGGCCAGGGCACTGGGAGCCGGCAGCACCCGGGCGAAGTGGCGCGCTCCTTCACTGGAGGCCAGCGCCTCGGGTAACTGCCGCGAGCCGATCGCCAGCAGCAGCCGTCGGCCCTGCCAGGGACCGCACCCCTCGAGGGCAGACACCCCCTCCAGCAGCAAAGGCTCTGGAGAGGACGGCTTTGGCATGGTCGGCCATGGTGCACCACTGCCCGTCGCCGGCGCCAGTGCAGGCTCCCGCGCAGGGTCGGCCCGCAGCAGGCGCAGCAGGGGCTGCTCCAGGGCAGCGCAGGCCCTTTGCAGCTCGTCTGAGATCCGCACCGCAAAGGGATGGCTGGCATCCACGACCCAGCGGAAGGGGCGCCCCTTCCGCTGGGCCTCCTGCAACACCTGCGCCACACCCTGCGGCCCGAGGGCGCCCACCCCAATCTCCAGGGCGGGATGGGGGGCATAGGCGCGCACGGCCGCGGCCGTGACCACATTCACCTGCACCCGCCAGCCGCGTTGCAGCAGAGCGGCCGCCAGCGGCGGCCCTTCGCCCGTGCCGGCAACCAACCAGAGACGATCCTGAGCCACAGGAGCAGCGACAGGGCTTGAGCGGTGCATCAGGATGGGGTGATCAACCGGCCGGCGGGGCGTGAATCACTGTTTGCTTGAAGTGGAGGTGCTGGAGGCTCCCCAGATCCGCTACACCCAGGACAACCAGACCCCGATTGCGGAGATGGCGGTGCGGCTCGATGGCCTGCGGCCCGATGATCCGCCGGGGCAGCTGAAGGTGGTGGGCTGGGGCAACCTCGCCCAGGATCTGCAGAACCGGGTCCAGGTGGGCCAGCGGCTGGTGCTGGAAGGTCGACTGCGGATCAACACCGTGAGCCGACCCGATGGGGTCAAGGAGAAGCGGGCGGAATTCACCCTTTCGCGGCTGCACCCGATCGGACCGGACGGCAGCAGCTCTGGCGGACCGGCACTGGGCGGCGCTGGCATGGCCCCAGCAGCGGGCCCTGGGATGGCTGGCGGCCAACGGCCAGCGGCGGCGGCGCCCCAACGCCGCACGGCTGGTGGGCCGGAGGCCCGCACCGCGGCCGCCGCCGCCACTCCACCGCCACCCACCTGGAACACCTCTCCCCTGGTGCCAGACCTGCCGGACGACGACGACATCCCCTTCTGAATCAGGCCAGCCCAGCAATCGTCCGCCCAACGATCAGCTCTGGGGGAATCGCTCGCCGGCCTGATCAAGGAGCTGGCCGAGTTCCCGCTCCAGAGCGGCCAGATCCAGCCGCCACTGGGGCCAGAGGCCGGCATCGATCTGGCGCAGAAGCCAGAGCCGGTCGGCCTGCAGCTGGCTGATCAGGTCGGCGGTGCTCATCCCAGGGGTACTCGGATCGGCAATACCTGGATCGCCAACCGCCGCTGCGGTTCCCGCAGCGGCGTCGGCGCTGACATCAGCGGCGCTGGCGGCAGCGGCGTTCGGAGCGGTCACGGCAGAGCGGGATGGAGTCCATCGCCATCCTGCTACCCCCTGCAGGAGGATGGCGACATGCAAGCGCTCACATCCCCCGGCAGCCTGGTGACGATCGCCGGCGCCGCCCTCACGGTGATCGGCTCGATCGCCTACGCCACGGACAGCCCCAACCTCAGCCTGGCCGGGGTGTTTTACGGGGTGCCCGTCCTACTGGGTGGGCTGGCCCTGAAGTCGTCGGAGCTGCCCCCTGCCCAGCGCCTGACCCCAGCCAGTCAGTACAAGGCACTGCGCCAGCAGGAGGCCAACGAGCCGCTGCGCAAGTTGCTGGGCGACGTGACCCGCTGGCGCTACGGCCAGAAAGCACACCTGGAAAGTTCCCTCGAAGCCCTCAAGCTCTGGGACGACGATGCCCCTCCCCAGCTGCTCAGCATCGCCGAGCTCGAGCAGAACGGCGGCTACGGCCTGCGGCTGCGCTTCAGCACCGGTGCCGTGCCCTATGACCAGTGGGAAGCACGCCAGGACCGGCTGGGCCGCTTCTTCGGGCCGGGCCTGCAGGCAGAGCTGAGCCGGCTGGGCGGCGATCAGATCCAGCTCAGCCTCCTGCCGGCCGCTGCCACCCCAGAAACCACCCCCAACGTCTGACGTCCAGTCCTGACCGGGCCGCTGGCCACGCCACGACCAAGGGGTACATGACTCGAGGCCCGAGGTCCAACGCCCAACGCCAACCGAAGCCGCGTCGACGGACCGCGTCCCCCCACTCTCTCCCCACCCTTTCCTCCAGACCGTTGAGCACCGAACCCTCGATCAGCCATCAGGACACCCTGCGGGTGTCGGTTCTCAGTGAGGCGCTGCCTTACATCCAGCGCTTCGCCGGACGGCGCATCGTGGTCAAGTACGGCGGCGCCGCCATGGTGCAGGAGGAGCTGCGCGATGCCGTGTTCCGCGATCTGGCCCTGCTGGCCTCCGTCGGCGTTCAGCCGGTGGTGGTGCACGGCGGCGGCCCGGAGATCAACCAGTGGCTCGGGCGCCTGGCGATCGAGCCCCAGTTCCGCGATGGCCTCAGGGTTACCGACGCCGCCACCATGGACGTGGTGGAGATGGTGCTCGTTGGACGGGTCAACAAGCAGATCGTGAATGGCCTCAACCAGGTGGGGGTGCGGGCGGTGGGCCTCTCCGGCAGCGATGGATCCCTGGTGCGGGCCCGTCCCTACGGCGACGGTGATCACGGCCTGGTGGGTGATGTGGCTGCTGTCCATCCCGCCGTGCTCCGGCCGCTGCTCGACAACGGCTATGTACCGGTGATCTCCAGCGTGGCCCCCGATTCCGCTGGCCGGGCCCACAACATCAATGCCGACACCGTGGCCGGGGAGCTGGCCGCCTCACTCCAGGCTGAAAAACTGATTCTGCTCACCGACACGCCGGGCATTCTGCGGGACCGGCACGACCCGGCCTCGCTGCTGCGCCAGCTCACCCTCTCCGAGGCGCGGGCCCTGATCGCCGAGGGAATCGTCGAGGGGGGCATGACCCCCAAGACCGAGTGCTGCATCCGCGCCCTGGCCCAGGGGGTCGCCGCCGCCCACATCGTCGATGGCCGTGTCCCCCACGCCCTGCTGCTGGAGGTGTTCACCAACTCCGGCATCGGCACCATGGTGGTGGGCAGCTCCCGCACCCTGCAGAACGACTGACGACACCGCCATGGAGGGCTTGAGCGGAGCGGGACTGGCGGACGACCCTCTGGCGGCGGCCCGCCGCGGCCTGGAGCGGGGCGACTATGGCCAGGTGCTGCGCCTGCTGGAGCCGCTCGCGGCCCTGCATTCACCGCGCACCGCCCTGGGCGGAGAGGTGCGGCTGCTGATGACCACGGCTCTGATGGGTCAGGGGCAGAGCGAACGGGCCCAGGCCTGCTGCCGTGAGCTGCTGCGCTGCAACGACCCCCTGCTGCGGACCCAGGCGCGGGATCTGCTGCTGGTCCTGGAGGCCCCAGCGCTCAGCCGCCCCCGCGATTGGTCCCTCACCCTTCCCGAGCTTGGAGATGCGCCCTCTCTGGAGGGCAGCCGGGCTGCCGCGCTGCGGCGGCGGGCCAACAGCGGCCCACCGCCGCCACCGCCACCGCCGGTGGGGGCCACCCGCGCCCCGATCGGCTTCGCGGCCCTGGTGATTGCCCTGGTGCTGCTGGCCCTCGGCCTGGGCGGCTGCATGCAGGTGCGCAGCGACCTCCACTTCGAAGGACCGGGTCGACTCCGCCTGGAGCACCATCTGCGCAGTGACAGCGGCCGCATCACCCCCTGGCAGCGCCAGTTCGCGCTGGCCCTGGAAGCCGAGGGTTTTCGCCACGTCCGCAGCGGCGGAGAGGAGCAGCTGATCGGATCCGTCGAACCGGCCTCCGCCGCCCTGGCCCAGATGGCCCGCAACCTGGAGCTCGCCTCTCAGCTGGGTGGCGTCCCCCTGCCGCCGCCCCAGCTGGTCCTGCGGGAGCGCAACTGGGGCCTGGGGGTGCGGCAGGAGCTGCAACTGGAGCTGGATCTGCGCAACCTCGCCACCGTTCCAGGCCTGGATCTGGGCCTGAACCTCGCTCCGGTGCGGCCTTCGGCCGTGCGCCTGTCCACCCCGCTGGCCACCCGGTCATCGCGGCAACCCGGAGGTCAGCTCTGGCCCCTGCAGGCCGGGGCCCTCAACAGGCTGGAGTTGCGCTGCTGGCGCTGGAGCCCATTGGGGCTGGGCGGCGCCTCGATCCTGCTGCTGCTGCTGCTGGTCTCCCTGCTGCAGTGGCTGCGGCGACGGGCGGGCTTCGGCTGGCCGGAGCTGCCGGCCTGATCGATCTCCGGAACCAGCCGCGCTCAGAGGCTGAGGGGGTCGGGATCGATCGCCAGGCTCACCCCGGCCTGCAGGGTCTGGCGGAGCTCCGCCTCGGAGGGCAGGGGCAAGGGTGTGCCCGCCGGTCCATGCAGGAGCAGTTGCCAGCGGCTGCGCCCCGCCACCCGGGCGACTGGAGCAGGCGCAGGCCCCACCAGCATCCAGCCCGCCGTCAGGAGTGTGGGGCGCAGATGCTCGGCCAGGGCGGAGGCTGCCGTGGCCGTGGCCGTGGCGCTCGGCCCGGCCAGGCGCAGCAGGCAGGCGCGGCTGAACGGCACCAGGCCCGCCTGGCGGCGCAGGGCCAGCTCCTCGACCAGAAACTGCTCGTAGCGCCCATCCACCAGGTGCCGGATCACCGGATGCTCCGGGCAGTAGGTCTGCACCAGCACCTCGCCGGGTCGCTCTCCACGGCCGGCCCGGCCGGCCAGCTGCAGCAGCAACTGCAGGCTCAGCTCGCTGGAACGCAGATCGGGGCGATGCAGCAGCCCATCGGCGGCCAACACCGCCGCCAGGGTGACCCGCGGAAGATCCATCCCCTTGGCCAGCATCTGGGTGCCCACCAGCACGTCGGCGTCACCGGCGGCGAAGCGCTCGAGCAGACGGCGGTGACCGTCGCGGCCGCGGGTGGTATCCCGATCGAAACGCAGCACCCGCAGACCCTCGAGCTCAGCGGCCAGCTGCTCCATCACCCGCTGGGTGCCGGCACCGAAGGGCTTGAAGGCAGTGGAACCGCAATGGCCGCAGCGATGGCTGATCGGGCTGCGGTGATCGCACCAGTGGCAGCGGAGCCACTCATGGCCGGCGCCATCGGCGCGGGCACTGCGGTGCACGGTGAGGGCCACGTCGCAGTGGGGGCAGAGCACCACCTCGCCACAGCTGCGGCAGCTGAGAAAGGACCTGTAGCCGCGCCTCGGCACCAGCACCACCGCCTGCTCGCCACGTTCCTGCAAGTGCTGCAGACGCCCCATCAGGGCCCGGCTGAGCAGGCGTCGATGCCCCTCGACCAGCTCCATCCGCATGTCCACCACCCGCACGGGCGGCAGCGGCCGGGCCCCGATCCGCTCGGGCAGGCGCAACAGCCGGGTGTCAGCGGCACTGCCCTGGCAGCGCAGCCAGGTTTCCAGCGACGGCGTGGCACTGCCGAGCACCAGCCGCGCACCAGAGCCAGACAGCCGCAGCCGGGCCACATCGCGGGCGTGATAGCAGGGCATCGGACTCTCCTGCTTGTAGGAGTCGTCGTGCTCCTCATCCAGCACGATCAAACCGAGACGGGGCAGCGGCAGAAACACCGCCGAGCGGGTTCCCACCGCCACCAGGGCCACGGGCTCGGCAGCCGCCTCCAGACAGCTCCGCCAGACCCGCACCCGCTCGGCGTCGCCCATGCCGCTGTGATATTCGAGCACCTGCGCGCCGAACCGCTGGCGGCAACGGTCCAGCAACTGGGGGATCAGGCCGATCTCCGGGGCCAGCAGCAGCACGCTCTCCCCCCTGGCCAGGCAGGCGGCCGCCGCCTGCAGATAGACCTCGGTCTTGCCGGCCCCCGTCACACCCCAGAGCAGCAGGGCCTGGGCAGGGGCCGCAGCCTCGATCGCCGCGACGGCCTCCTGCTGGGCCGGCGTCAGCCGATGCCCGCCGGGGTCATCGGACGAAGACGAGGCAGGCGGTGGGCAACGGCGCAGCAATCCCCGCCGCTCCAGGGTGCGCAGAACCGCCGGCGAACAGCCCTCCACCGCCTGGAGGGCCGTCAGTGGCAACTGGCCTCCCCCCTCGGCCAAGGCCTGCAGCAAACGGCCCTGCCGTTCGGTGGTGGAAACAGGAGCAGCCGGATGCTCGGCCGGCAACGCGACCCAGCTGCGTGCCAGGGCCCGGGCGGCGGCCCCCACCGAGGCACGGCTGAGCGAAGTCTTGCGGCGCTGGCCCAGCCAGCCGGCCGGCAAAGCGCTCTTGAGGGTTCGGAACAGACTGGTGTGGCACTGATCGGCCACCTGGGCGATCCAGGCACGCCAGCGTGGGTCTACGGCGGCGGGCTGCAGCAGCTCCAGCACCGGCTCCAGGGTGCGGCCCAGAAGCTCGGGGGGAACCTCGACGAGGGTCTCCACCACCAGACCGCCATGACGCCGACCCTGCAGGCGTACCGCCACCAGATCCCCTGGCCCCAGAACGAGCCGATCGGGATTGGCATAGGTGAACACCTGCCCCTCCCGACCGGCCTCGAGCCACACCTGCACGAAGCCGTGCACCAGATCAGGGGCGTCAAAAACGGACAGGGAAGTTGCGGCTGTCTCCCTGTCTTCTTAAGATAATGGCGTTGAGCAGTTTCAAAGCTGCTGTCGGAACCCGACAGAGTTCCGTCCAGAGGGAAGACCCGAAGTGCAGGACCATCCTTGAGATCAGGTCCTCCAGGTCTGCGACCACCCCTGACAGCACTGTCTCGGCTCCGTTCTCCATCCTCTCCCCCATCGGTCAGGTTCTCAGCCTTCGATCAGGTTCCCCCACGTCCTGCGACCGGTCCGCTCCAGCGGTTCGGTCACGCCATGCTTCCAGGCACCGTTATGCCTGTGGAGCCGCAGTGACGGTCCGGCCGGCAGTTCTGCTGCCGCATCCTTCCCGCTTGCTCCCTTCTGGGCAGACCGGGGAAGACTCAAGGGAACCGGCCCTGGGCTGATCTGGCTTTCAGAGCGCTGAACGACCTGACTCGACCGCGTTTGATTCTGAACCGAACCGTTCCGCAGGGCTCCTGACCCGGGGCCTGCACCTGCCGATTGCCTCGTCCTGTCGTCAGGGCGCTCTCGATCGGACGACTCCTGACATCCCTGATTGTCCTGATGTTCCACCGGTGCGTTCCACCGGAATGAACGTCCCGATCCCCCAGCCTCGCTCCACCCACACCATCGTCTTGCCGCATCCGATGAGCCCAGTCGCCGCCCAGCCCACCGCCAAAGCCAAGTCCGCCGCGCCGGAGATCCTCATGGTGGCCAGCGCGTCCGGGGAGTCGGTCATCGTCAAGACACCTCCCGCCGCCAAGGCCGCCGAGGCCGACCTGGATGCCGCCAAAGCCAGCAAGGCCAAGCCCCGGGCCAGTCGCACCTCCAAGAGCGCCGAAACGGGCAGCGAGGAGAAGAAGGCCAGCACCACCAAGAGCAGCAGCCGCAAGAGCAGCGCCAAGGACACGACCACAAAAGCCGCCAAGAGCAGCGCCACCAAGGCAAGCGCCAAGAGCGCTTCTGCCAAGACCCCTGCCGCAAAGACCGCTGCCACCAAGGGAGCGTCCCGCAGCAGCAAGGCCAAAACCGCAGAGGTGGCCGGAGCCCCCGCCAACCTGGACCTGGCGGCCGATGAGCTCCTGACCAGCAGCAGCACCGAAGCGGACGCCGAGAAGAAATCAGCCAAGGACGCCAAGGCCCTCGCCAGCATCAAGGTGGGGCCGAAGGGCGTCTACACCGAGGATTCGATCCGCGTCTATCTGCAGGAGATCGGCCGCATCCGCCTGTTGCGCCCTGATGAGGAGATTGAGCTGGCCCGCAAGATCGCCGACCTGCTTCAGCTTGAAGAACTGGCCAGCCAGTTCGAAGCCGACAAGGGCCACTACCCCGATACCAAGGAATGGGCTGTCCTGCTGGACATGCCGGTGATCAAGTTCCGGCGTCGACTGATGCTCGGCCGTCGTGCCAAGGAAAAGATGGTGCAGTCCAACCTGCGCCTGGTGGTGTCGATCGCCAAGAAGTACATGAACCGGGGCCTGAGCTTCCAGGACCTGATCCAGGAAGGTTCCCTCGGTCTGATCCGGGCCGCTGAGAAATTCGACCACGAGAAAGGTTACAAGTTCTCCACCTACGCCACCTGGTGGATTCGCCAGGCCATCACCCGCGCCATTGCCGATCAGAGCCGCACCATCCGCCTGCCGGTGCACCTGTACGAGACCATCTCCCGCATCAAAAAAACCACCAAGACCCTCTCCCAGGAATTCGGCCGCAAGCCCACCGAAGAGGAGATCGCGGAATCGATGGAGATGACCATCGAGAAGCTGCGCTTCATCGCCAAGAGTGCCCAGCTGCCGATCTCCCTGGAGACCCCGATCGGCAAGGAGGAGGATTCCCGCCTCGGCGACTTCATCGAAGCCGACATCGAGAATCCCGAGCAGGACGTGGCCAAGAATCTCTTGC
Organism: Synechococcus sp. CBW1006; assembly: GCF_015840525.1. NCBI lineage: Bacteria > Bacillati > Cyanobacteriota > Cyanophyceae > Synechococcales > Synechococcaceae > Synechococcus > Synechococcus sp. CBW1006. The sequence goes on from NZ_CP060396.1 coordinate 86,729, forward strand.
GCGAAGACCTCGAAGGCGTGCTGGCCACCCTCAGCCCACGCGAGCGCGATGTGCTGCGCCTGCGGTACGGCCTCGACGACGGCCGCATGAAGACCCTTGAGGAGATCGGCCAGATCTTTGATGTGACCCGCGAGCGCATCCGCCAGATTGAGGCCAAGGCCCTGCGCAAGCTCCGCCATCCCAACCGCAACGGCGTGCTCAAGGAATACATCAAGTGATCCTGAGCCTGGTGAGCCTGGAGCGCCCGTTCACCCCTTGAGCGCACTCCCCTCGTCCGAGCCGGCCCCTGCGATGGCGACGCCGGCCCCGGTCCGCGTCTCGATCGTGCTGCCCACTTACAACGAGCGGGGCAACATTGAGCCTTTGCTGGCTCAGTTGCTGCCGCTGCGCCGCCAGTTCGATCTCGAGATCCTGGTGGTGGACGACGACTCCGCCGACGGCACCGCCGAACTGGTGAGGCAGCTGGCCCATGGCGAACCGGCGATCCGACTGATCCGCCGGGTCGGCCGGGCCGGTCTGGCCAGCGCCATCAAGGAAGGGCTGCTGGATGCCACCGGAGATCTGGCGGTGGTGATGGACAGCGACGGCCAGCACGAACCGGGTTCGGTGCTGCGTGCTCTCGAGACGCTGCAGGCCGGCGAGCTCGATCTGGTGATCGGCAGCCGCTTCCACCCCGGGGCCGAGATCCGCGGTCTCAGCGGCCGCCGGGAGACCGGCTCCACCTGGGCCAACAGCGTGGCCCGCTTCAGCCTGGCCCGAGCCTATGGGCCGCTGAGCGATTTCATGAGCGGCTTCTTCGCGCTGCGGCTCGACAGGGTGCTGCCCCTGATCCGCGCCGTGGACGTGAACGGCTTCAAGTTCCTCTACGAACTGCTGGCCGTCAGCGGCGGCCGCCTCAGGGCCGCCGAGATCCCACTCACGTTTCAGCCGCGCAGCTACGGCAGCTCAAAGCTCGATCTGGCGGTGTTCTGGGACTTCCTGATCTCGATCCTGCACAGCCTCAGCTTTCGGCTGCTGCCCCGACGGGCGATCAGCTTCGGTCTGGTGGGGATCAGCGGTGTGGCGGTGCAGCTGCTGATGACCGCCCTGCTGATGGCCGGCGACCGCCTGAGCTTCAAACAGGCCCTGCCTGTGGCCGTGGTGGCCGCCGCCAGCTCGAACTATCTGATCAACAACGCCCTCACCTTCCGCTTTCAGCGGTTGCGGGGCCTGGGATTGCTGCGGGGCCTGCTCAAATTCCTGCTGGTGGCGTCCCTGCCGGTACTGGCCAATGTGGGCCTCGCCTCGGCCTTCTACAGCTTCGTCTCGCCCGACACTTTCTGGGCCCAGCTGGCCGGCATCGTGGTGGTGTTTGTCTGGAACTATGCCGCCTCCTCCCGCTTCGTCTGGAACACCCCCTGAAGCGGCCCGCTCTTCAACCTGCCGGCCCGGAGGCGGAGCCTTAACCTGTCGATCACAATCGGCAGCGTGGCTGGATTGCAGAACCTGGCTGATGTTCAGAGTGCTGGATTGAAGAGCAGGCTGAGCGTGCTGGAAGACCAGCCGATCCGGCTGGCGTTGCTGGCAATCGTGGGGCTGATCGGGCTCTGCTGGCTGGCTTTCTTCAACGGCCTCGGCTCCCTCGGGCTGATGGACAAGACCGAGGCCCTCTTTGTGGAAGTGGGCCATCAGATGCTGCTGCGCAACGACTGGGTCACACCCTGGTGGAACGACAGCACGTTCTTCGACTATCCGGTCTGGGGCTACTGGATGGTGGCCCTGAGCTTCCGTCTGTTCGGTGTCTCCGAAGCGGCGGCGCGGCTGCCGGTGGCAGTGGCCGCCAGTGCCGTGGTGCTGGCCACGTTCGGCCTGTTGCTGCTCTGGGCGCCCGCTGGGGAATCGCGGCTTAAGGCTGTGGCGCGGGCGGGGCTGGCGGCTGGTGTCCTGGCCACCACACCCGCCTGGATCGGCTGGGGCCGCACATCCACCACCGACATGTTTCTGTCCAGCGCCATCACCCTGGCGCTGTTCAGCTATCTGGTGGCGGAGCGGGATCCGTCCAACCGGCGCCTGATCGCCATGGGCCGGGTGGGCATGGCCTGCTTTGCCGGCATCGCCGTGCTGGCCAAGGGCCCGGTCGGCCTGTTGCTGCCTGCCATCGTGATCGGCGCAGACCTGCTGGTGCGGGGCCATTGGTCCCGTTGGCTGCGGCCCTTCCCCCTGGCCGCGATGACCCTGCTGTTCTGCGGCATCGCCCTGCCGTGGTATGCCGCCGCCACGGCGGTCCATGGCCAGGCGTTCCTCGGCGGCTTCCTCGGTTTCAGCAACCTGGAACGCTTCACCAGCGTGCTCTATGACCACCCAGGACCGCCCTGGTTCTACCTCCCCTGGCTGCTGCTGCTGCTGCTCCCCTGGTCGCCGTTCCTGCCCCAGGCGATCGCCCGGGCCGCCCCCTGGCCGCTGGCCCGGGCACGCCAGGCCGACGCCCCGGCCCTGCCGGCGATCCTGCTGCTGTGGCTGGTTTTGATCGTGGCGTTCTTTTCGGCCGCCGCCACCAAACTGCCGGGGTACATCCTGCCGGCCATTCCAGCCGCCAGCCTGCTGGTGGCCCTGCTGTGGCATCCCCTGAGCACCGATCGACGGGACCGGCAGGCTCCCCCGACCTGGGCCTTCGCCAGCTGGTTGAACATCGCTTTGCTGGCAGGAGGTTCCGCCGCGGCCGCCCTGGCACCCAGCTGGGTCAGCCGCGATCCGGCCTTTCCCCAGTTCGCCGCCGCCTTGAGCGCCTCAGGATTACCCCAGCTGCTGGCGGTACTTCTCGGCCTGGCCGCCCTGGTGGGCCTGGCCTTGATGCTGGGCCGCCGCAACGACTGGATCTGGCTTCCCAATCTGGCAGGCTTCCTGGCTGTCCTGTTCGGAGTGGTGGCACCCCTTGGTCCCCTGCTGGATCGGGAACGCCAGCTTCCCCTGCGTGAGCTGCAACAGCTGGCGGGCAGCCAGAGCCGCCCGGATGAACCCCTGTGGGTGGTGGGCACCATGCGCTACAGCACTCTCTTCTATGGCGGACGGTCGGCCGTGTTCCTCGGGGATGCCAGCGACGTCAAGGATCTCTGGAAACAGGATCCCTCCCTGCTCGCCATTCAGCCCGCCAGCGTCAGCGCCCTTCTGCTGGGCGACCGGCACAAACTCGATGGCTTCGCTCTGCCGGCCGATCGGATTGAACGGCTGGGTCAGCGCGGGGTTCAGGAGCTCTGGCGGGTCTCCCTGGACGAGCTGCGTCCGCGCAAGCGATCCCGCAACCGGAAGGCCTCCTGATGGCGCGCCTGTCCCTTCCACGGCCCCAGCTCCGCTGGAGCGACGTTCTGACGGTTCTGATCTGCATTGGACTGGTCAGCGCACTGGCGGCGAATCTGGATCCGAAAGAGCCGCCGCGGTTCGATGCAGCGGTGCTCGACTGGATCAGCGAAAGCATCCGCGGCCCCCTGCGGACAGTTCTGGTTCAGGTGTATCGGGTCAGTGGCGTGGGCTTCACCTTCGTGCTGGTGCTTGCCGCCCTGTTCTATGTGTCGTTCAAGCGATGGTGGCGGGATCTGGCCATGCTGGTGGTGGCCACCGCCGGCATCCTGCTGATCGTGGACCGGATGCTGAAACCGTTCTTCGATCGCTCCAGACCGCCTGAGAAATTGCTGCCGGTGGATGGACGCAGCTTTCCCAGTGGCCATGCCGCCGGAGGCGTGGTGTTTTATTTCGCCATGGTGACGATCCTGGCGGCGCACCATCCGCGGCTGCGCTGGCCGCTGACGCTCGGGGCGGGATTGTGGGTGGCGCTGGTGTGGCTGAGCACCCTGGTGGTGCGGGCCCACTGGCCCAGCGACCTGATCGCCGGCGGAGCCGTGGGCCTCGCCTGGCTGACGGTCTGCCTGTCAATCTGGCGCAACCCTGCCGATTCCTCCTCCTGATGGCTGTCGCTGCCCTGGTCGACCTGCGTGGACTGCGCACCGCCCCCAGCCTCACGGAGCCTGAACGGCAAGTGCTGCGTCAGGAGCTGCAGGAGCGGCTGGCCGCCTGCGACTGGTTCACCGTGGGGGTGATGGCCCCGTCGGGCGCTGCTGCCACCGCCACCCTGCGCCGCTGCGAAGTCGCCCTGGACTGGAGCCCCCTCGCCCCCCTGAATGGCCATGACCCGCAGGGCGGCACCGGCGCAGCGGCGGCCGAGGCTGGGCCGGTCTTTCTCAAGGGCAACCAGAACACCGGCACCTTCAGCCTGCGTCAGGAGAACGGCCTGGGCGAAGGACTGCTGATCAGCGGCCACAGCCCCGCCGATCCGGAGGCAGAGGACACCTGGGGACCACTACCCCTTGATTTCTTCGGCTGAACGCCCGCCGGGATGACTGATCAGCTGCTGGATTCATGCGTCAGCAGCTGGATTGATGCATCGGCAGATCACGGAGCATCGCGCTGCTGGCTGACGAGAGCGGGCCGGTCCTTAGGCTGGGCGGCTGTTGATCGGCAGCTCGACTGCCAACCGAAGGTTTTCGATGGCCGGCTCCACCCTGCGCATTGCCTCCCGCCGCAGCCAGCTCGCCATGGTGCAGACCCACTGGGTGCGCGATGAGCTGGCCAAGGCCCATGGCGGCCTGGAGATCTCGATCGAAGCGATGGCCACCCAGGGAGACAAGATCCTGGATGTGGCCCTGGCCAAGATCGGCGACAAGGGGTTGTTCACCAAGGAACTGGAAGCCCAGATGCTGGTGGACCAGGCCGACATCGCCGTTCACAGCCTCAAGGATCTGCCCACCAACCTGCCCGAGGGGCTGATGCTGGGCTGCATCACCGAACGGGAGGATCCGGCCGATGCCCTGGTGGTGCACGAGACGCACAGGGACAAGACCCTGGCCACCCTGCCGGAAGGAGCTGTGGTGGGCACCAGCTCGCTGCGCCGTCTGGCCCAGTTGCGACACCACTATCCGCACCTCGTCTTCAAGGATGTGCGCGGCAATGTGATCACCCGCCTCGAGAAACTCGACTCCGGCGAGTTCGACTGCCTGATTCTGGCGGCAGCCGGCCTGGGTCGCCTCGGCCTTGGCGACCGCATCCACGAACTGATCGACCCGTCGATCTCTCTGCATGCCGTGGGCCAGGGCGCCCTGGGCATCGAGTGCCGCGAGGGTGACGAGGCCGTGCTGCAGCAGATCAAGGTGCTGGAGCACACCCCCACTGCCCGCCGCTGCCTGGCGGAGAGGGCCTTCCTGCGGGAACTGGAGGGCGGCTGCCAGGTGCCGATCGGAGTCAACACCCGCTTCGAGGGGCCGGACGGCAGCGGCGACCTGGTGCTCACCGGGATGGTGGCCAGCCTCGATGGCCTGCGCCTGATCCGCGACGAGGCCCGTGGCCCCCAGGAGGATCCGGAAGCGATCGGCATCGCCCTGGCCCACACGCTCAAGCAGCAGGGCGCCGGCGAGATCCTGCAGGAGATCTTCGCCAGCGTCCGGCCCGAGGCCTGAAGCGGCGAGGCGGTCGCGGCCTCGGCCATGCAGCAGTCGTCCACCGAGGCCACGGCCCTGCCCTTCCAGTGGAATCTGCTGGCCTGGGCCGCCTTGGTGGGCACCGCCACCGGCCTGGCGGTGGTGGGGTTCCATGAATTGCTGGGCTTCATCAACAATTTCCTGTTCGGCCCCTTCGTGGAAGGTCTGCTGAGCCTGGGAACCTCCACCGCGCCACCGGCCCCGGAATTGCCTTCCCTGTCGCCGGAAGGGAGCACGCCGCTGAAGGCCCTGCTGGAGATCGGCCTGGGGGGCCTGGGATTCCTGCCGCCACCACCGGCTCCACCGCTGCCGGCGCCGCCACCCCTGCCAACGGCGCCGGGCTGGCTGGATCTCTGGCCGGTGGTGGTTGTCCCGACAGTGGGGGGCCTGGCCGTGGGGGTGCTGCGCCGGATCGGCGGGGATCTCGGCCCTGGCCTGCCCAGCCTGCAGGCGATGGCGGAAGGCAGCCAGCCGGCCACCCCGAAACTGCCGCTGCTGCGGCTGGTGGCAGCCTCGCTCAGCCTCGGCAGCGGCGCCTCCCTCGGCCCCGAAGGGCCCAGCGTCGAGGGCGGTGGCAACATCGGCCTCTGGGTGGGCGAACGCGGCAGGCTGACACCCCAGAGTCAGAAGACACTGGTGGCGGCCGGGGTGGCCGCCGGACTGGCCGCCGGCTTCAAGGCACCGATCGCCGGCGTGTTCTTCGCGCTGGAGGGCAGTTTCAGTGCGATTCCCGGTCGTCCCAGCGTGCGGGCCGTGCTGGTGGCAGCAGTGGCCTCCTGCCTGGTCACCCAGCTCTGCCTCGGCGATACCCCGATCCTGAGGCTGCCGGCCTACGAGGTGCGCTCACCCCTGGAATTGCCGCTGTATCTCGGCCTGGGAGTGGCCTCCAGCCTGATGTCCTGGCTGCTGATCAGCCTGCTGGCCGCAGGGCGCAGCCAGAGGCTGCAGCAGTGGCTGGGGCGCCTGCCGATTGGACTGCCCACCGCCCTCGGCGGTGCTGCCGTCGGTGGCATGGCCCTGCTGTTTCCCCAGGTGCTGGGGGTGGGCTACGACACGATTGAAGCCTTGCTGGGCCGCGATGGCGGCATCCCCCTGCTCACCCTGGCGGTGCTGCTCGTGGTCAAGGTGCTCGCCACGGCCGTGAGCAGTGCCACCGGATTCGTGGGCGGCGGCTTCGCACCATCACTGTTTCTCGGGGCGGTGCTGGGCAATTGCTACGGCCAGATTCTTGGAGACAGCGGTCTGCATCTGCCGGTGGCCGAACCGCCGGCCTACGCCATGGTGGGCATGGCGGCGGTGCTGGCCGGCAGCGCCCGGGCTCCCCTCACGGCCCTGCTGCTGCTGTTCGAGCTCACCCGCGACATCCGCATCGTGCTGCCGCTGATGGCAGCCGCCGGTCTGAGTGCGGCCCTGGTGGAACGCTGGCAGGGGCTGCACGATCCCGGCCTGCTGGGACCGGATCCGATGGAGGAGGAGCGGCGTGGCCGACTCACGGCTTTATCGGTGGCGGAGGCGTTTGAACCGGAAGCTCCTCTGGTGCTGGAGGCAGATACACCGGTTCTTCAGGCCCTGAATCAACTGGTTGCCTGCCATGGCCACGCCTTGATCGTCAGCGAGGGAGAGTGGGCCATGGGGCTGGTCACCCTGCCGGACCTGCAACGGGTCCTCAGCGCCACACAGCATTGGACGACCCAGCAGATCGCCCAAGAGGGCCCATCGCACCGCCTGGATAAGCAAACGAACCGTCCCGCCGACGATTGCGCCATGGACAGTGAGCCGCGGCTGCTGGATTGCCGCCGCGGCGAACTGGTCTGGTTACCGCTCTGCGCCAGCCTGGCTCAACTGGAGGAACAGTTGCTCTCCCAAGGACTGCGCCAGCTGCCGGTCTTCGACCTGCCGCAAGCCCGGGAGGGGGCTTTGCCCCATGGGCTACCGGCCCGAGGTCTGCCGCTGAGCCGACTGCGGGGACTGGCCAGCCGGGATGGCATGGCCCTGGCCCTGGCCCGTCAGATCAGCTGGCCAGATCGCAGGCCTGGGGATCCAATGGACCCGCCACCGGATCCACCTGGGACAGACGGCTGAGAATGCGATGCAGATCGAGCTCGGAGAGCTCGCCATTGCTGCACCACTTCAGAGCTGTGCTGTTGAGCGGATCAAAGCTGTGGGGGTGATCCGAGGGATGCAACGGAAATCCAGCGCGAAGGGGAACAGAACGGGCCATGGAGCCGGCGGAGATCGAAAGCGTGCAATCGCGCCAACAGCAACGATTGCGTTGATTCGATCACGAAGATGCTCATGACACTACGGGCTGATCCCGTCCTACCTAGGCCTTCGCGGGTGGATCTGCAGAATGTTTTTGGTTCCTGCCCGATCAGCGGGTCACCACCACAGGCGTCCCCACCTCGACCAGGTCAAACAGCTTGCGGACATGGTCGGACAACATGCGCACGCAGCCATTGGTGACCGCCGAGCGGGAACTCACGGTCCAGGACCAGGCGCTGGGAGTGCCATGGATGCCGTACTGGTTTACGCCACTGCTCTTGAAGCCGAGCCAGCGATCACCCAGCGGACCATTGGCACCCACGACAGGGTTGATCTTGCCGCTCTTCGTGCTCTGGTACTGAGGATTGACCACCTTGTTCTCAACCTTGAAGCGGCCCGCGGGGGTGGGGGTCCTGGGATCACCGATGGCGACTGGCCAGCTGCTGATCACCTTGCCGTTCTCCCGCAGGCTGATGGTGCGCCGCCCAAGCTCCAGGAGGATCTCACGGGTGATCGGCGCTGTGGCAGCGTCAGCAGCCCCAGGTCCAGCCGGAGCGGCCCCTGGAGGCGGCGTGTCAGGGGAAACCACCGTCGCGGGAGTCGTTGCTGCGGGAGCCGTTGTTGCGGGAGTCGAAAGGCTTGTCTGGGGCTGGTTGACAGCGGGTCCAGTGGCAGGTGACTCGCCAGCTGAAGGCAAAGACGACGTGGCCTCTTCCGCCACCACGGCGGTGGCGCCCAGACCCAGGGACCCAGCACTCGCCAGTACAGGCAGGGCTATCAGTGCCGCGACAGACCGGGAGTGAAGAAAGCGCACCATGGCTGTCAAGGTGATTGGAAGAGACAACGTCATTGCAAAGAAGACTAGGGAGCCCCGCTGAGTGGCGCTTGGAACCGAAGGCTCCTTGGCCCCCAGCCCTGCCGGCCTCTGGTCGGGAGGCTCCGATGAGGATCAGCCGACCAGCTGGGGCTCGATGACCTCGAGATAACGCGCTTCGCACTCTTTGATGATCTTCACGGCTTCAGCACTGTCGAAGAAGCCATTGACACGGCAGGTGCCAGGCTTCTTGAGATCTTTGTAGTGCTCCCAGTAGTACTGGGTTTCCTTGAGCCAGTGATCACCGAGCTGGGTGTAGCAGGTGATGTGGTCCATGCGCTTGTCATCAGCCAACACGGCAATCACCTTGTCATCCACTTCACCGCCATCATCAAATTTCATGATGCCGATGATGCGGGCTTCCACCAGGCTGCCGGGCACCAGAGGTTCGGTCACGCTCACGATTTCGATATCAAGCGGGTCGCCATCCTCATCCCAGGTGCGGGGGATGCAGCCATAGGCAAAAGGATAGGCAAGGGAGGAATAGCCAACCCGATCCAGTTTGAGTTGCCCGGTTTCGGTGATCAGCTCGTATTTGTTAATGGTGTTGCTGTTCAGCTCCACAATCGTGTTCAGCCGCAGTTCCGCTTCATCGGCGAAGGCCGGCAGCACATGCAGCAGATTCATCATCGTGCGGCTGGGGGCTTGATCAATGTTCGCCATGAAGCACTTCAAAACGGCTGGCGGGCATCCTACGGATCGCCCCAGACCGCTTCGCCATCCCATCAGGCACTCAGTCCGGAGCCAGCAGACGGAGCACCTTCTGCCTGAGATAGGTCAGGAACGGATCCGCATGCAAGGGCTGGCCGGTGACCATCTCCACCAGCTCCTCGCCGTTCACCGAGCGACCCAGCGGCCAGACCTGCTCCGCCAGCCAGCCGCGCAGCCTCTCCTCCTGACCCTCCGCCACGCATTCCTCGATCGGACCAGTCCGCCGCTCCATGGCTTCGGCCAGCTGGGCACTGATCAGATGGCCCAGGGCGTAGGAGGGGAAATACCCGAAGAGTCCTTCGGCCCAGTGAATGTCCTGAAGGCACCCCTGGGCGTCGTTGGGTGGCTGGATTCCGAGCAGGTCGCGCATGCGGCGGTTCCACTGCTCCGGCAGGTCCTCGACCGGCATCCCCTGCTCCAGCAAGGCCAGTTCCAGCTCAAAGCGCATCACGATGTGCAGGGCGTAGCTGAGTTCGTCGGCCTCGACCCGGATCAGTCCCGGCCGCAGTGGGTTGAGGGAGCGCCAGAAGCCGGCGGCGCCTCCCCAGGGATCAGCCCCCAGACCGTCGCGGAAGCGAGGATGCCAGCGGTTGGCAAAGGCGCGGCTGCGGGCCACCCGGCACTCCCAGAACAATGACTGGGATTCATGCACACCCATGGAGGTGGCTTCTCCCAGGGGCCAGGGAAAGAAATGGTCGTCGGACTGAGGCAGGCCCTGCTCATAGAGGGAGTGGCCCCACTCGTGGGCAGTGGCCAGAAAGGCTGAAAGCGGCTGGCCAGGCACCACCCGGGTGGTGATGCGGAAGTCCTGGGGGCCAACCGTGCAGGAAAAGGGGTGGGCGGAACGGGAGCGCTGGCAGCGGCTGGGGTCATAGCCCCAGTCGTCGAGCAGCGCCGCGCAGAGACTCTCCTGCAGGCCCTCGGGCAGGTCGGCAGTGGGCACTGCTGCACTGGCAGCTGCTGTGGTGGAAGCCGCTGTGTTTGCAGCAGAGGTGACCTGGTCCAGCAAAGCCGGAAGCTCGGCCTTCAGGGGGGCAAACAATGCCTCCAGCCTCGCCACGCTGATATCCGGCTCAAAGGGCTGGGCCAGGATCTCCCAGGGGCTGCGGAGCACCGGTTCGGCGTCGGCCAGCTGGCTGGCCTGCTCACGCCGCAGCCGGATCAACGTGGTCAGGGCCGGCGCGAAGGCACCGAAGTCGTTGCGCGCCCGGGCGTCCTGCCAGACCGCATTGCCGCGTGACTGGGCCATGGCCAGGGCGGCCACCAGTTCTGGGTCGAGGCAGCGCTGACGCTCCTGCTCCAGCCGCAGCAACTGCAGATTGCGACGCCGCTGCGGCGGAGCTTCAGGATCGAGCTCGGCCTCAGCCGCCGCCACCAGATCGGCCAGCTCATCGCTGCTCTGGCGCTCGTGCAGCTGGCCGGCCAGCAGGGCCAGCTGTTCCCCTCGCCAGGCGGCCCCAGCCGCTGGCATCACCGTGTTCTGGTCGTAGTAGAGGGCACTGCTGATCGAGCCCAGCAGCCGGGTCCGGTGCAGATGGCTGCGCAGGCGTTCAAGGGTCGAACCCGAGGGGGCCATGAAGACGGACCACTGCTGGAGGCCAGCATGGCGCCGGCCTGGTTCTGCAGTCTGGCGGGCCGATGGGGCCGCAGCTGATCATCCGTGCTGCAGCAAGGCACCCAAGCCAAGCTGCTGCAGGATTCCCTGGCCGGAGAGGGCCTCAATGGCCAGGCCGATCACGAAACCAAGCATGGCAAGGCGACCATTCAGGAGTTCGGCACGGCTGTGGAAACCCCAGCCACTGTGACTGGCTGCGCTGGCGAGATACATGCGTGGTTCAATGACCCGCGGATCGAGGAGCTGGGGCTCCTGAGAATCCCACATCCCGCCTTCTGATTCGGCATAGTTTTTGACATGGACCTGTGCTGCGGTTTTGGTTGAAGCCGACATGACGATGAGTCCTGCGAGTGAAGTCTGTAAGTGTCCTGAAGAAGGAACGCGTGCTGGAAAACAACCATGGCGTCCAGGCCCATGGAAGTAGCAAGAACTATGTTGCGCTTCGACGATGCCCTGATCAATGACTGTCAGGGGCTCCTCTTCATGACAACACCGTAAAGCCAGAATGACGTTTTCAACCTTTTCCAGGCTGTGTGGTCAGGTGAAGGGCGGTTTCCCCTGCCCCTCTGATCCGCAGGCTGGGGCACATCAGCGCGCTGGAGAGTGAAACCCGTACCCGATGTCGACCTGTGCGGTGATCGACACGATGCCGGTCACAACCCTGTCAAAGGCTGGAGAACGAACCGACATGGCACGCAGACGGGGTTGCCAACAGCATGAGGTCCATCCAGCCCTGGTTTCGGTGCTGCGCGGTGGCCTGGATGGTGAGTGCAACAGCCCCCCTGCTCGCCCAGGACATCCCGATTGAGGCGCCCCAGCCAGCCACCGAAGACATCGAGACGATGAAGGAGGTCGAGAAACTGGAAGCCCTCCATTTCGCGCCCACCACAACGGTGCAACTGCAGATCAATGGCGCCCTGGGGGCACTGCACTACACCGGCAGCGCAATCGAGACCTCCAGCAACACGGCAGCGGGAGCTCCCCTGCTCAATGGTCTCAGCTTCAACCACGAGACGAGGCTGACGATCGACACCAGCGTCACCGGCCAGGATCTGCTGCGGATCCGCTTCCGCGCTGGCAACTTCGCCCTGCTGCATCTGGTGATCGATCCGGCCTGCACGGTGGTGTTCGAGGCCCTGCCCGCCACCCCGGGCCTGATGCGACAGCCCCCCCGCCCGCCGCAGGCGCCCCTGTTCGGCCCCGACACCTGGCGCCATTCGCTCAGCCAGGGCGCCGTGGTGATGGTGGCCGCCCTGGTGCTGGTCTTCTGGCCGGATACGGACACTGCCACCCACCGCAGCCTGGTGTTCTCGCTGCTGCTGCTCGCCGGTGGAGGCCTGGTGTGGCTGAACGGAGATCCCCACAGCCGCATCACGGCCGCCGGGGCCGGCATCGGCCTGGGGCTGTGGCTGCTGCTGCTGGCCATTCCCGGGTTGCAGCAGCTGCTCAGCCTGGCGCCGATGCAGCCAGCCGAGATCCTCACCGTGATGATCACCACGGCGGTCGCCCTGCTGCTGGCAGGGCTGCTCAACCGCCAACTCGCCTGACCCCCCCCATGTCTTCCCAGCACGAGAGCCGCAGCCATCCTGCGGTGGAGATCCAGCGCCAACCCCATCCCCGCCAGCATCAGCACCGCGCCGGATCCGGCAGGGCCTTTCGCTGGAGCGTCATCCTCAACAGCGGCCTCTCGGCCCTGCAACTCGCGATCGGCGTCGGCTTCGGGTCGCTGGCGCTGGTCGGGGATGCCGTGCACAACCTTGGCGATGTGGCCGGCCTGCTGCTGGGCTGGGGCGCCGAGCGGCTGAGCACGCGAGCCCCGAACGACCAGTTCACCTACGGCTATGGCCGCTCCACCCAGCTGGCCTCCCTGGCCAATGCGGGGCTGATCCTGATGGCCGCCACCGTGGTGCTGGTGGAGGGGATCAAACGGCTCCATGCCCCGGTCGAGGTGCTCAGCACTCCCGTGGCCTGGGCGGCGGCGCTGGGCATCGCCGTCAACCTCTTCTCCGCCCGGCTGTTCGGCGACGACGGCAGCCACGACCTCAACCGCCGGGCGGCAGTGATTCATCTGCTCGGCGATGCCGCCGTGTCGGCAGCGGTGCTCGTGAGCGCCATCGTGGTGGGACTGACCGGCTGGAACTGGCTCGATGCCGCCACCGGCATTGGGGTCGGCCTGGCGGTGGCCTGGACGGGCTGGTCCCTGCTGGGCGCGTCGATGCGGGTCGCCCTCGATGCGGTGCCTGCCGGCATCGAGCCGGCGGCGGTGAATCAGGCGTTACGCAGCCTGCCCGGCGTTGTGGATGTGCACCATCTGCACATCTGGAGCATGAGCACCTCCCAGAACGCCCTGACCGCCCATGTGGTGCGTCGAACCGGAGCGATCGACGACCTGGAACTGCTGCACCAGGCCAAGGAACGACTCGCCCAGCTCGGCATTGCCCACAGCACCCTTCAACTGGAGCCGGCGGACCCAGCTGATCCTTGAGAGGATGGGGAGGGACTCAGCCCACCAGCTCCACCATCCGGTGCAGCCCTTCGATGCCCTGCCAACCCAGATAGAGGCCCAGCAGCAGCGCGAACACCCCGACCAGCCATTCGGCCCGGTGCACCAGCCAATCGTTCAGCGAAGAGAGGGGCTCTCGCAAGCGGTTGCCGCTGACCAACCAGGCCAGGGGTGGCAACAGCAACAGGGACGTGGTCATGGTCACGAAGACGGAGCCCACCTCCAGATCGCCGCGCAGATCGGAGTGGTTGGCCAGCAGCATGCCGCCCTCCTTGACAGAGAAGACCACCGCTCCAGTCGGCGGCACACATCACTGTGACAACGATGAACGGCGAGATGCAGCATTGAACGCCAGAGAAAGTACACGAGGATTTCACCTTCTTTGACGACAATTCAGGAGCTTCCACTTTTTCTTCACCAACACCTCAACCCACGAGAATCGCAACATCGCAACAGCATCGACAGCCAATATCTCGGACACCACGGATCACCAGATCAGGGACCAGAGAAAAATCTGAATCCAGATAAGACCGAGAGCCGATAACCCAATCCCATCAATCACGTCGTCGTGCCAATCGGGAAGCTGGCTCGGCCCCCTGCGATGAAGAACTCCCCTGAACCGCTGACACCCCATCAGCTTCCACCCCAAAATGGGGAAAATTCGCCGCCAGACACCCTGCGTCAACCACCCACAACGCAGACGGGACCCACCATCAAGACCAGGATTTTGTTTCAGTGCCACGCGACTGGCGGCCCTGCCCTGCTCATCGTCATCAACCAATCCGACCATGACTCCCCCCTTCCGAGACCTTGACCGGCCTGGGCGAAGGCTGTGCGGTGAGCCCTGGCCCGAAGTGAGACGCCAGGGGCCCCGCTTGTACCGCGTCATGGATCAGGAGGGCAATGTGACGATGCTCGAAGCCACCTCCCTGGGAACGGCGATGATGATCGCGGAGGAACGGCTGGGCATTCACGCCGACCTGCTGCATATTTCGCCCGTTTCCGGTGGTCCGGAAATCATGTGAACGGCCACGGGCTGATCGCTTCGTTCTCAGCGCGGCCAGTCGCGCAGGGTCAGGCCCAGTGCATCTCCATCGCCACGGCACCCTCCAGGCTCTTCTTCACCGGGCAGGCCTCCGCCGCGCGGCGCAGCACCGCCCGGGCGGAATCCTCCAGCTCCGTCGGCAGGTTGATCCACACCTCCAGCTTCTCGATCCTCCGCGCTCCCGTGGTGGTCATGCTCTTCTCCACCCGGGCGGTGGCGCCCTCGAGAGGCCAGCCATGCCGCTCGGCTGTGATCCCCATGATTGTGAGGATGCAGGTGGCGAGCGCGGTGGCCACCAGATCGGTGGGGGAGAAGCACTCCCCCCTCCCCTGGTTGTCGGTGGGGGCATCGGTGGCCAACTCCATGGTGCTGGGTTCATGCAGGGCCTGGCAGCGCAGGCCGCCCTCGTAACGGCAGGCGATCGAAGTCATCGGATCAAAGTCGGTAGGGTCGCAGTCTGCGGTGAATTCCTCCGATGCAGGGCACCCTGTCCACGACCATCCTCCTGGGGGTCCTGAGCGAGCCTGAGCAGGGGTCGGCCGTGGTCGCGCTCTCCAGGGCCATCCAGCTGTCGGTGGCGCCGGTGTTTCTGCTCACCGGCATCAGTGGCCTGCTCAACACCTTCACCGGCCGGCTGGCTCGGATCATCGACAGGACCCGGGTGATGCAGGAGACCCTGGAACGGGGCGGCGGCCAGCAGGCGGACACCCTGACCAAGGCCCTGAAGGTGCAGCACCGCCGCACCTTCCTGATCAACCGCGCCATTCTCTGCAGCAGCATCAGCGCCTTGCTGGTGGCGGGAGTGGTGGCCGTGCTGTTCATCAGCACCGTGGCCGCCCTCGACCTGGCGGCGATCGTGGTGCCCGCCTTCGTGTTGGCGATGCCGGCGCTGATCGTGGCCCTGCTGCTGTTCCTGGTGGAGGTGCAGCTGGCAATCGGCCAAAACCCCCGCCGCTATTACTGAAACTGCCAGATCAGCCCAGGGACCATCCCTCAGGCCACCGTGAGGCGATCACGCCCCTGCTCCTTGGACAGATAGAGCGCCCCATCGGCCATGGCGAGGGCTGCATCGAACGGGAGAGGTTGATCTGGATCGGCCACGAACAACCCAGCGCTGATGGTCACACCCCCGTCCGGGGCCAACCCCTGGAGATCCAGAACCTTGACCTGGCTGCGGATCCGTTCACCGATCCCCAGAGCCATGGCCGGATCAATCTGGGGGAGCACCACCAGAAACTCCTCTCCACCGAGGCGATACACAGCATCTCCCTCTCGCACGGCCTTGGTCATGACAGCAGCCACCTTCTTCAGCACCTGATCACAGGCCGCATGGCCGAAGCTGTCGTTGATCTGTTGAAGAAATCGATGTCGAACGACAGGAGGGCGTAGGCACCGCTGGGCTGGTCATCTTCAAGGGCCCGTCGATTGGTCAGGCCCGTGAGCGGATCGGTTGTGGCCTGTTGCTTGAGCTCAAGCATGCGCAGATGATCCTGATGCTCCTCCACCACACCATCAATCCACGACTGAAGAGATGGAGTGATGTCCTTCAGCATCCTCAGAACATCCTCATCCACAGGGATCTGGTCGTCGATCAGCAGCGACAGCTTCGTCGGAGGTTGGGTGCTGAGCTCCACCTGCTCCCAGTTCGGCGGCGGCCCTTCCAGCCGCGGTTCCGGTGGTGTGCCACTCCAGCTGGTCCACCCCTGATCAGGCAGGTCAATCGAGAGCACGCAATCGCGGACTCCGCGGATGCGCTGCAGCACCAGCTTGAGGGTGACCAGCATCTGGGTAGGGGCGGCCTGGGACAGGAGCACCTGAAACAGGCGGCTACGGGCCTCGGCAATGCGCAATAAGCGCTTCAGATCGATATCGGCATCCGCCAGGGCGAAGATGCCGCACTCCAGAGCCTTGAGCCGGCTGAAGGCCTCCTCCACCAGCGGGCCAGGCACGACATGGCCGTGCTGGGGGGCGATCATGGCGATCTGGGGCCAGCGCTGCTGGACCCGGGTCAACCCAGCCGACAGCAGCTCCGTGCTGGGCATGTAGTGCTGATGAAAGGGCTTGGCACTGGCGATCAGAACATCAAGGTCCCGGCAGATCAGATTGGCGGCATCGGGGACAAAGCCGCCGAACAGATCGGAGGAGAACAGAATCCTGGAGGCCGTGTCATACGACACCATCGCTCCAGGAAAGTGCAGATAGGGCGTGAGCTGAAACTCAAGAGCTCGATCCCCTTCCAGAGGCAGACGCCAATTCTGTTCCTCCACAAGATAATAATCAAAACGGTGGCCGTAATGGCGCAGAAGCGCCATCGCCCGCCATTCGGTGACCACCTGAATATCCGGCCGGCTGAGGCGCTCGGACAACATCGGCAGGGCCGCCGCGATATCAGGATCGCAGTGGTGACAGACCAGATAACGAATCGCACTCAGGTCGTCGATCCGGGCCACCTTGGCCAGGGTGGTCTCGATCGTGAGCGGCGAGCCCGGGTCAATCAGAACCCCATTGTTGCCATTGCGCAGGTAATAAGCATGGCACTGGAAGCGGTCGTCCGGCAGGCGACGCCCGACCCACCACACATCGGGAGCCAGTTCGATCGGGGCATCGGAGCAATCAGCAGGCTCGTTGCTCCCATGAAAAGGAAGCACTGAAGTCTCCCGTCGATCCAACTGTGACGGCTCGAAGTCGATGATCACAATCAGATCGGTAGAGGCAACAAGAGGATGAGAGAACGCTAGTGCAGATCAGGCATAACAGCGGCCGAACCCTGGCCAGCGGCAGCCGCGAGTTGGCGGCAGCACTGATCAAAGGCAGCAGCAGGATCCTCGGCGGCCGTGATCGGTCGGCCGATCACCAGCTGGCTGGAACCGGCCGCAATCGCTTCTGCCGGACTCCAGACCCGCTGCTGGTCCCCCGCCGCGGCTCCCGCCGGCCGGATCCCCGGGGTGACCAGAGCGAAAGGTACCGGGTAGCGCCGCCGCAAAGCCTCCACTTCCAGCGGAGAGCAGACACAGCCGCCGAGACCGGCCGCGACGGCCAGTTCAGCGAGGCGGGGCACGTAGGTGGTCAGGGGCTCCTCGATCGCCAGCTCAGCAGCGAAGCGAGCGGCATCCCAGCTGGTCAGTACCGTGACCGCCAGCAGGGTGGGTTGGGGCAGACCCGCCTGCTCGGCAGCCAGGGTGGCGCCGGCCTGGGCGGCGGCCAGGGCATCGCCGCCGGCGCAGGCATGCACGGTGATCAGCTCGGCGCCGAGGCGAGCAGCGCTGCGGCAGGCGCCTGCCATGGTGGCGGGGATGTCGTGGAACTTGAGATCGAGAAACACCCGAAGCCCCCGATCACGCAGCTCGGCGATCACCGCAGGGCCGGCGGCAGTGAACAGCTCCAGCCCCACCTTCACCCAGCGCAGCTCCGGAATCCTCTCCGCGAAGCTGAGGGCCTGGGTGCCATCCATGCCGTCGAGGGCCACGATCAGCTGATCGGCAGCAACCTGATCGGCCGGCGAGGGAACAGGAGAGGTCATCCGGCCACCAGACGGCGGAAGGTCTTCTTGCCCAGCTGCAGCACCTTGCCATCCAGCACGGCTGTATCAGCGAACTCCTGGTTGGGATCGGCCAGCTTCTGGCCGTCGAGCCGCACCCCACCGCCCTGAATGGCGCGGCGCGCCTCGCTGCTGCTGGCGCAGAGTCCCACCGCAGCAAGCAGATAGAAGGCCCTGGCCGGGAAGTTCACCGCCGCCAGCGACGCCTCCGGCACTTCGGCATCGGCTGCGCCACTGCCGGCGGCCCCGGCCACCAGGCGCGCGGCATCCGCCTGGGCCTGGGCCGCCGCCTCGGCGCCGTGGCGGGCCCGGGTGATCTCCAGGGCCATCGCCCTCTGGCGTTCGCGCGGGTTAGCCGGCAGGGCGGCCAGATCGGAATCGGTCAGCAGAGTGAGGTAGGCGTCCACCACGGCATCGGGCACCTTCTCCAACTTCGAATACATCGTCAACGGATCGTCCCGCAGGCCCACCGTGTTGCCCAGGCTCTTGCTCATCTTCTGCACCCCATCGAGGCCCGGCAGGATCGGCAACAGCAGCCCGAACTGGGGCCGCTGGCCAAAGTGGCGCTGCAGATCGCGGCCCATGGCCACATTGAACTTCTGGTCGGTGCCGCCCAGCTCGAGATCGGCCTGCACCGCCACCGAGTCGTAGCCCTGCAGCAAGGGGTAGAGAAATTCATGCAGGGAGATCGGTGTGCCGGAGCCGTAGCGGTTGGCAAAATCCTCCTTGGCCAGCATCTGCCCAACCGTGCTGATGCCCAGCAACTCGATCACCTGGGGCAGATCCAGTCCCGCCAGCCATTCGCTGTTGCGGCGCACCTCCAGCCGACCCGGCGTCTCGAAATCCAGCAGGGCCCGTTCCCTCGGCTGCCCCTGACCCAGCTGTTCGAGATAGGTGCGGGCGTTGGCCTCCACCGCCTCGGCGTCGAGCTGCACCCGCGTGCTGCTCTTACCGGTGGGGTCACCAATGCGGGCGGTGAAGTCGCCGATGATCAACACGGCCGTATGGCCCGCATCCTGAAAGGCCCCCAGCTTGCGGAACAGGATGCTGTGCCCCAGGTGGATGTCGCTGCCGGTGGGATCGATCCCCAGCTTCACCCGCAGGGGACGGCCAGCGGCCTCAGCCTCAGCCAGGCGAGATCCGAGCAGCTGATCGGGATCGGCGGCGGCGCTGCCGGCCGGGAAGAGATCCACCAGCCCACGCTGAAGCCAGCCGGGAAGCGCCATGGTCTCCCCCACTGGCATGGCGCCAACCCCTTGCATGGCTTCAAACCCTGCCTCAGCCATCCTGCTCCCCGTTGCCAGACCGCGGCGGATCGTAGGCAGGCGCGGGCCGCGCTCAGGCGGACTGCGGGATCAGACGGGCTGCGAATTCAGGCCGTCTGATCGAGTTCGCGTTTCATGCGTTCGAGGGTCTGGTGCATCTGCTCAAACATCACTTCGGGGGTGAGGCCGAATTGGCCGAGCTGGGTGCGCAATTGCTCCACGGTGAGCTTGGCCTGGAAATCCTCCGAGAGCTCGAAGCGTTTCATGAACACGCGATAGCGGTCCATCAGCTCTTCCATGCGATCGATGTAGAGCTTCTTACCAGCCCGGTCGAACTTGCCGTAGTCACTGCCCAGCTGCATCAGCTGCTGGTAATCACTGAACAGACGGCGGGCCTCGTCCTGAACGATCTCGGAGTCGAAGAAGGCCATGGCCGAGCCCGTTGACGCATTGGCGACGATTCTGGGGTCCCCCCGTTCCCCCTCGGAGGTGCGGATCCACGCACACACAGGTTCAGCGAAACGCCACCGAGGCCTGACAGCGGCTCAAGCGCGATTCAGCATGCCGCCATCGACCAGCCCACCCAACCGTTCTGTGCCGGTCGCCGTTCAGGAGCTCCGCCACCCGTGGATTTCACCCCGCACCTGCCGCGCCTGCAGAACCCTGACCTCAGCAGCCTGGAGGTGATCCGTGGCCGCAGAGCCGTGGTCGCCATGGGGAGCCCGGCCCTGCTCACGTTCTTCTGCCACTACCCCTCACAGCTGCGGATCACCGGAGCGGCCACCACCGCCCAGGAAGTTCTGGATTTGCTGATCAAAAACAAGCCCCACGTGCTGATCGCCACCGACCATCTGGAACACGGCTGTGGCATCGACCTCGTGGTGCAGGCCAAGCAGCTCCAGGCGAAACTGCGGACCCTGCTGATCGCCACCCAACCCCAACGCAGCCAGCGCCTCAAGGCGGCGATAAAGGCTGGATGCAACGGCATCTGTCTCGAATCACGCATCGGGTTCGGCACGCTGCGTGCGGCGATCGGTGCGGTGCGCGGCGGCGGGGTCTACATCGATTCCGGCCTGGCCGATCTGTTCAGGCAGGTCCATGCCGACCACACCCCTCTGCGGCCCATCACCCAGCGCGAGACCCAGGTGCTCACCCTGGTGACGCAGGGCCACTCCAACCCGGAGATCGGCGCCCAGCTGTTTCTGTCGCCGGACACCGTGAAAAGCCATATCCAGAACCTTCGCCACAAACTGCAGGCGCGCGATCGCACCCATGCCGCTGTGATTGGCCTCTGCCGGGGGCTGGTGCCCTGGCCAGACACCTGAAGTCCGTCAGGCGAGATCAGATTCAATGACCTGGCTCGGGCAGGGGGGCCACCGCTAACTTCTGAGCCGTACCGCGCCCGGATCCGCATGGCCAAGGGCCACTGGCTCGATCCCCTGGCCCGCCGTCTGCTGGAGGCGACGGGCCAACTTCCTGCCGTACCCGAGCGTGAACCTAATTCCGGCGGCGGCATCAGGCCCCTGGGCCGGGCGCTGGACATCACAGCGGATCGCATCCGAGCCGTGGCGGCCTGGCGCACCCCCGAGCAGAAGGTCTCACCAGACCACCGCCTCACCCCCGGTGACGACAAGCAAGACCTCGGCGTTCAGGAGGCAGAGCAACAGGAAGCCGTGGAGCGGGAACTACTGGCCTTGCGGTTGGCCCAGAACCCCGCTTTGCGTCTGCAGGGGGCAGACGAGGTGCGACGGGCCGCCGCCCTCGGCTGGCGGCTGGACGTGAACCGGGCCACGGCCGCCGACTGGCTGCGGCTGCCGGGCTGCAGCCCGAACCATGTGGATCTGCTGCTGCGCCTCCAGGCCAGCGGGGTTCAGCTCAGCGGCCCTGATGACCTGGCCAACCTGCTGGAGCTGGAGGCGGCCACCATGGCGACCTGGGTCCCCCTGCTGGACTTTCGCTGGTACAGCGACGCCCCTGCCGTACCGGCCACACGCCCGCTTGAGATCAACCAGGCCAGCGCCGCTGAGCTTCAGCGCGATCTGGGGCTGAGCGAGGAGCGCTGCGGGCGCCTGCTGCGCGAACGCTCCCGGCTGCCGTTTCAGGACCTGGCCGATCTGCAGCTGCGGTTGCAGTTTCCCCCCGCCCTGCTGGAGGGCTGGATCGGCCGGGTCCGGTTCAGCCCCGGTCCCGCCGGGCCCAGTCTGTTCAAGCCCCTCAGCCAGCACCGCAAGCCGCGATGAGCAGCCGCGGCCAGCCACGCCAGGGGGAATTGTTCGCCGGCACGCCGGCCTCCATCACAGGCCTCTCGGCCGCGACCAATCCGGCAAGACCGGACACCCTGCCGCTGTTACGCCGCCAGATCCTCGCCTGGCAAGGGGCCCTGGCGGCCCACCAGCAGCCCCTGTTCAGCGCCACCGCCGCGGGCCTGGATCCCACCGCCCAGCAGGGCCTCCTGTTCGGCCCAGCGAGTCAGCCTCAGCGGCTGGCTGGCCAGCTGGATCCGCTCAGCCTCACGCCCCAGAGCCTGTCGTTCTGGCGCTGGCCCAGCAGCTCCCACCAGGGTGCCGCCGTGTATCTGGTGATGGACCGGCCCGCCGAAGCCCCCTGCCCCCTGCTGCTCTACGTGGGCGAAACCAGCCGCGCCGACCGGCGCTGGAAGGGGGATCACGACTGCAAGAGCTATCTCAGCACCTACGGCGAGGCCCTGCGCGCCGCCGGCCTGCAACCCCAGCTGAGCATCCGCTTCTGGTGCGACGTGCCCGCCACGACCGCAGCCCGACGCGCCGTGGAGCAGGCCCTGATCCAACAGTGGCTGCCACCGTTTAACAAGGAGACGCGCGAGCGCTGGAGCACCCCATTCACCGCCCTGCAGGACTGAGAGCGCCCAGTTGAGCTGGCTACGATCGCGGCCACGCCCGTCTGATCCGCATGCAGTTTCGTTGCCTCCCCGCAACCTCCGCCACCCCCCTCGGCGACTGGAGCGGCGACACCCTGGTGCTGGGGTTGCTCGCGGGAGATGACGGGCAGCCGTTGCTCGGAGCGCTGGAAGCCCTGCTTGGCGCTGGCCTGCGACAGCGGCTGGAACAACGGGCCTTCAAGGCCAAGCCAGCGGAGGTGCTCGCCTTCGAACGGGTGGGCGTCGAGCCGACAGCCGTGGTCGTGGTGGGGCTGGGCGAGGCGGAGGGATTCAATCTCGATGGCTTGCGCAGCGCCGTCGCCAAGGCCGCCCGCACCGCGGCCGCTTCCGGTGGTCGCCACCTCGGCCTGGCCTTCCCCCTGACCAGCCTGCCGGCCGAGACAACCCCCGCCATCGCCGCAGCGGCAATGGCCGAGGCCGTGCGGCTCAGCCTCTACGCCGACCAACGCTTCCGCAGCGAGGCCGAACCCAAGCCCCGCCCGGACACGGTGACCCTGATCGGCCTGGATGACGCGGCCGATACCGCCCTCAGCCGCGTGGGGGCAGTCTGCGCCGGCGTGGAGCTGGCCCGTGAACTGGTGGCCGCGCCCCCCAACGTGGTCACCCCCCAGGCTCTCGCCGACGCGGCCTTGGCCATCGCCGAGGCCTATGGCGCCGAGCTGAAGGTGCTGGAGCGGAGCGACTGCCAGGCCCTGGGCATGGGGGCCTACCTGGGCGTGGCCCAGGGCTCGGATCTGCCGCCCAAGTTCATCCACCTCACCATCCGCCCCGAAGGCGACATCCAGCGGCGCGTGGCCCTGGTGGGCAAGGGGCTCACCTTCGACTCAGGCGGCTACAACCTCAAGACGGGCGGATCCCAGATTGAGATGATGAAGTACGACATGGGCGGCAGCGCCGCCGTGCTGGGGGCAGCGCGTGCCCTTGCCGAGCTGCGGCCCGC
The DNA here is from genome assembly GCF_015840525.1 of Synechococcus sp. CBW1006. Taxonomy (NCBI): domain Bacteria; kingdom Bacillati; phylum Cyanobacteriota; class Cyanophyceae; order Synechococcales; family Synechococcaceae; genus Synechococcus; species Synechococcus sp. CBW1006. The sequence continues at coordinate 109,903 of NZ_CP060396.1, forward strand.
GGGGGTGGAGCTGCATGTGATCGTGGCCGCCTGCGAAAACATGATCAGCGGTGGTGCCGTCCACCCCGGCGACATCGTCACCGCCTCCAACGGCAAGACGATCGAGATCAACAACACCGATGCCGAAGGGCGGCTCACCCTGGCGGACGCCCTGATCTACGCCTGCAAGCTGGAACCGGATGCCGTGGTGGATCTGGCCACCCTGACCGGGGCGTGCGTGATCGCCCTGGGGGAGGAGATCGCCGGTCTCTGGTCGACCAGCGATGCGCTCGCCGCAGCCCTGCTGCAGGCCGGCCAGGTGGGCGGCGAGTCCTTCTGGCGCATGCCCCTGCGGGCTTCCTATCGCAGCGGCCTCAAGAGCCCCGTGGCCGACATGAAGAACACCGGTCCGCGCCCCGGCGGCTCGATCACTGCCGCCCTGTTCCTGCAGGACTTCGTGACCAAGGATCTGCCCTGGGCCCACCTCGATATCGCCGGCACGGTCTGGAGCGACAAGGGGCGGGGCATGGATCCGGCCGGGGCCACCGGCTTCGGGGTGCGCACTCTGGTGCAATGGGTGCAGGCGGGGGCCACCGCCTAGGTTGTAGCCCTTGAAGCCGGATTCCCAGCCCCATGGCCGCTCAGAAGATCCGCTGGTACGCCAAAGCGCAACTGGGGGTGCTGATGCTCCCGGCGGGCCTGTGCCTGTTCGGCGAAGCGGTGATCCGCAAGGGCATCCAGACCCTGGCGGCCTCGGCCAAGACTGTGGACACCATTGCCGATCCAGGCCCCTGGTTCTGGTATGGCACCTTCGGCCTGATCCTGATCAATGCCGGCGTGGGCCTGATGATCGAAAGCGGACTGCTGCGGGGCTACCCGCGCCAGCCCCGGCCTGAGCAGCGGAACTGAAGCCGCAGGGGCGGCCTGTGGACCAGGCCGCCGGAACGTTGAAGTCGACCTGGACCGTTGAACCAGTCAGGCCGCCATGGCGGCCCGTCCGGGACGGGGGTTACGGAGCTGCTGCCGCAGCAACTCGGGAGATTCGAGCGCATGGATCTGCCAGCGAGCCCGCTCGCCGCAAGTGGCCAGCAGACGATCAAGATCGTCGGCCGCCTGCTTCGGGCTCTCGTAGGGCCCGATATGCCGGGTCTGCAGACCGTCTCGAATGGTCAGCAGATACATGGGCTGCTTCGGACGAATATGGCCAAACCCTAACCGCAGCAGGCCTGGATGGGAAGGGTGGAAACACCTGCCCGCCAGCGTCTGCGCTTCAGCGGGAGCTCCAGGCCGAAGAGCCACGGGCTCGCTTGCCCCACACGGCATCCAGGCGGCGGTCGCGGCCGCAGGACCAGCGGTAGTAGTTGTATTTGACCGCATTGCGATCGGCATAGTTCTGGTGGTAGCCCTCCGCCGGCCAGAAGCGCTGCAGCGGCTTGATCTCCACCTTCAGGGCCGAGACCGGCCGGCCCAGCTCTGCGGCCGCCGCCTTGAGGCTGGCCTGGGCAAGGTTGGCCTGCTCCGCCCCTTTGGTGAAGATCACCGGCCGGTAGGAATCACCGCGATCGCAGAACTGGCCGCCCCGGTCGAAGGGGTCCACATTGCGCCAGAAGGCGCGCAGCAGGGTGGCGTAACTGATGCGCCGATCATCGAAGCGCACCAGAACGCTTTCCTGATGTCCCGTGCCGCCGGCGGACACCCTTTTGTAGGTGGGCTGGGCCAGGGAGCCACCGCTGTAGCCGCTCACCGCCTCCAGCACACCTGGCTGAGTTTCGAGATCGTGCTCCAGGCACCAGAAGCAGCCTCCCGCGAACACGGCCTCCTGGGTGGCCGCCTGGGCCATTGGTGGAGCGATCGTGAGGCTGCAGCCCCCCAACACCAACGACAGCAGAACGGCAATCAGACGCACGGCGCCACAACAGGCAAAGTTCGCCTCAGGATCGCGCACGCGCAGCCGGGTTGCGGGATGCCTGAAGGGCCGCTCGGATGCGTTCAGGCCGACACGGGGAGCGGCGGGCTTCCCTGGGGGATCTGATCGAGGATGGCCACGGCAGCCCGGCGGGTCACGCCCGGCTCCCCGAGGGTGCGACGCAGCCGCCCATAGCCTTCCAGGAGACGCTGGCGGGCCTCGCTGTCAGGATCCAGCAGGATCTCCGCCTCGCGGATCAACGCGTCACAGCTGAAGTCCTCCTGCAGCAGCTCCGGCACCAGACGCTCCTGGAGCACCAGATTCACCGGCGAGATGTGGGGAACGTTGAAACGCAGCAGGTGCTTGGCCACCGCGGCGGTGACGCGGCTGACCCGGTAGACCACCACCTGCGGCACCCCCCGCAGGGCCAGCTCCAGGTTGGCCGTGCCGGATTTGGTGAGGGCCAGATCGGCCGCGGCACAAAGGGCAGGCTTGAGCGCATCGGCCTCGCAGGCGGGAATGACGCGGGCCCGCAGCCCCTCAATCCTGCAGGCCTCCTCCAGCAATGGCTCGAAGCCAGGCAACCCAGTTGACACCAACACCTGCAGATCAGGATGGCGCCGCTGCAGCTCCGCTGCCGCCGCCGCCATCTCCGGTAGCAGGTAGCGCAGCTCCTGGCGGCGGGAGGCGGGCAACAGAAGCAGCACCGGCACCGTCTCCGCCAATCCCAGCAGACGACGGGCCTCCCCACGGCCAGGCTGGCTGCCAAGGGTGTCCAGCAGGGGATGGCCCACCCAGGTGACCCGGGCACCGTGCTCGGCATAGAAGCGGGCCTCCTCAGGGAAGATCGCCAGAATCCGATCGCTGAAGCCGATCAACCGGGTCGTCCCCCCGTCCCCCAGTCGAAACGCCCACTCTTGGGGAGCGATGTAATAGGTGATCGGCACCTGGGGCCTGTCGCGCTTGAGCCGCAGGCCCAGATTCACGTTGGCACCCATGTAATCGATCAGCACCACACCATCGAGGGGATGGAGACGAAGCCACTGCCGCAGGCGATGCTGCAGACGCAGGGTGGGCCAGATCAGCGGCACCGCCTCCCACAGCCCGATCGCGCCGAGAGAGGCAGTATCCGCCAACAGCTTGGCACCGGCGCGGCGCATGCGGTCACCACCGAGGGCCACGATCTCGAGATCAAGCCCTCGTTCAGCAGCCTCCTGATGCAGGGCCTGGATCAACAGCGACCCCTGCAGATCGCCAGACACCTCCCCGGTGCTGATCAACAGACGCGTCATCAGCGCTGCGCCGGCAGGGGGCCGCGGCGGCCCGGGCCGATCGAGGCCTCCAGGAAGTCGCAGAGTTCCCTTGGCGCCCCCAGCAGGGAGAGCTGCCGCGCAGCCTTGAGGGCCTCCGCCAGCACCCGATCGCTGCGGTAGATCAGGGTCCAGATCTCCTGGAGCTGCCGCAGCTGAGCACCGTCGTCGTGATCAGCCAGGCCACTGCGCCGCAGGCCGACACGATTGAGACCGCGCACCCGACCGGGATGTCCCTCCACCATCATGAAGGGCGGCACATCCCTGTCGATGCGGCTCATGCCGCCCACCATGGCGAGCTTGCCGATGTGCACGAACTGGTGGATGCCGAGCACGCCGCCGATCACGGCCCGATCGCCGATCTCCACATGACCGGCCACGGCCACACCATTGGCGATCACGATCCGGTCCCCAAGCACGCAGTTATGGCCGATGTGGCTGTACGCCATCAGCAGGTTGCCGCTGCCGAGACGGGTGCATTCCTGGCCCGCCGTGGCGCGGTTGATGGTGACGCACTCCCGGATGGTGTTGTCGTCACCCATGACCACCTCGGTGGGGTCGCCGGAGTACTTGAGGTCCTGGGGCTCGAGGCCGATGCAGGCACCGGGGAAGATGCGGTTGCGAGCTCCCAGCCGCACCCGTCCGTCGATCACCACGTGGGGACCGACGCGGCAACCCTCGCCGAGCTGCACGTCCGGACCGATCACGGCATAAGGACCGATCTCGACCCCTTCCCCCAACTGGGCCCGGGGATCCACCACGGCCGTGGGATGGACCAATGTCGCCATGGCTGAGCTGGTCATGCCGATCAGTCCACCAAGGAGAACATCAGTTCACCGGAACAGACAAGTTCACCATCGACCGTGGCCTCAGCGCGCACCTTGCCGAAACGCTTGCGCTTCAGGGCCAGCAGTTCGCAGGTGATGCGCAGCTGATCGCCGGGAACCACAGGCCTGCGGAAGCGCACACCATCAATGCCGGCGAACACGAACAGCCCCTTGGGCAGATCCGGCATCTGGGTGACGATCAGGCCACCCACCTGGGCCATGGCCTCCACGATCAGCACCCCGGGCATCAGCGGGCGCCCGGGGAAGTGCCCTTGAAACTGGGGCTCATTGATCGTGACGTTCTTGATCGCCACGGCTCGTCGGCCGGGTTCGTGCTCGATGACGCGATCCACCAGGGCAAAGGGATAGCGGTGCGGCAGCAGACCCTGGATCTGCTCGCTGCCGAGCACAACGGACGTGGAGGCGAGAGCGGACAAGGAGGGAAGGAGCAGCGGGCGTGAGGATGGATCAGGCGGCAACGGAAACCGCCCTGGCGAGGGCGGCAGCGAGGGCCGTGTGCAGACCGTGGGAGCCGCGGTAAGCAAACACCTGGGCGCGGGGGAGTCCCGCCAGGGCCAGATCCCCCAGCAGATCCAGGAGCTTATGGCGCACAGGCTCGTCGACGAAGCGCAGCGGCGGGTTGAGCCACGAGTCGCCATCGCAGACCAGGGCGTTGTCGAGATCACCACCACGGATCAGGCCGGCGGCGCGCAGCTGGTCCACCTGATCACGGAAGCCGAAGGTGCGCGCTGGAGCGACCTCGCGCACGAACACCTCTGGTGTGAGCGCCACGGAGAACACCTGGCGACCGATGGCCGCCTGGGGGAACTCGATGGCGGCACCCACATGCAGGCGTTCGGCCGGCAGGGCCACCGCAAACCCACTGCCCTGCTGCAGGGTGATCGGCTCACGGGGCGCGGGAGCCCAGGTCGGGACCGCGACTGGGGCAAGCCCCGCCTCGGCGATCGCCTCCACCCAAGGCATGGCGGAACCATCCAGCACGGGGATCTCCTCACCATCCACCAGGATTTCAGCCTGAGTGATTCCTGTTCCAGCCAGGGCTGCCAGGAGGTGTTCCACGGTGGCGAGTCGCTCGCTGTTCAGGCGCAGGGCCGTGCACAGCTGCGTCTCACACACCTGGGAAGGATGCAGCGCCAGGCTGGGTCGCGCCGGATGCTGAAGCCAGCCAACCCGGTAACCGGGCTGCTCCGAAGGCCGCAGTCGCACACGGCCCTCAGCACCACTGTGAAGACCAACACCGGAGCGCTCGATGCTGCTGGCCAGGGTCCAGCCATGGTCGTAATCGGAAGGCCAGATCCCCATCAGAACTTCCAGCCCACACCCAGGTTGAAGCGCCAATCGCCGGTGAAATCCTGGCTGGCCACCTCCAGACGGAGCGGCCCCACCGGCGTGGTGACGATCAGGCCCGTACCGACCGAGAAGCCGCTGCCGGGTTTACTGAGCAGGCCGCCGGGGTTGCCCGGCACATTGGCCTGACTGCCGAAGGTGGTGCCGCCATCGACAAACAGCTCGCCACTGATAATGCTGAAGATCGGGAAGCGGTATTCGATCGTGGCCTCACCGAAGCTGCGACCCACGCCCAGATCACAGTCGTAGTAGCCCCGCACCGAGTTGGAGCCACCAACACAGAAAGCTTCGTAGGGAGGTAGCTGACCAATGTTAGTGCCGGCACTGAACTGGAAGGCGAGAGCCTGCTTGCAATCGGCGGTTTCACCGGCCTTGGGGCGGCAGCCCTTATACAACTTCAGCCAGTTGACGGGGATGAAGTGGGTGTAGCTGGCCCGCACCCGATTGAAGGTGGGGGAATCGGGACCGACCGAGAAAAACTGTTCACTGGCCAGGCTGAGAAAATTCCCCGAAGTGGGATTACGGGGATCATTGAGGTTATTCATCGTGGCAGCCACGCGGACCCCAACCAACTGATTCTGGTTGGCACAATTGTAAGAGAGGCATATAATATCATCGGTTGGAGCCTTGCTATTGTTGTTCTGCAACGATTGCTGGGCCACACCAAACACACGCGAATCGCCTGAGAAGTTGATCGGCGAGACCTGCTGGATATTGAGACCAAGCACGACACTCCAGGGAGCTCGCTTGAAGGGGTTGCCTCCATTAAGCGGACGAATCACCTGGAGATTTCCACCGATCCGCTGGATCAGGACGGTGTTGCCGGAGTAGTCGAACCAGCTGGTTCTCGGATCGGCATTTTCAGCGTCGTTAACTGAATCGAACGTCTTCCCCTGAGGGTTCTTCCTCGAATCGATATTGTAGGCCACCTTCGTGCCGGGAGCCTCATAGAAATCACGCACGCTAAAGATATTGCCGTTGTTCTGACTCTGGAACACCTGCGGCACATCCCGGCTGATGAACAGCCGCCCGCGGAAAGCCGTTCGGTATTTGTCACCCTTGATCCAGGGATCGGTGAACGAGATGTCAGCAAGTCCACCGAACTGGCCATAGGTGAAGTTGAAGGCCAGATCCCAGGCACGGCCGAACAGGTTGGAGTCCTGCACCTGGATCTGGCCGAACACCCCCTGGCTCTGGCTGTAGCCCAGGCCGCCCGAGAGGGAACCTGTCGACTGCTCGACAATGCCAAGCACGATCACCACCTCCCCCGGCTCAGCCGGCACCGGCTTGAGGGTCACCTTGACATCACTGAACAGGCCAGTGGCATAGATGCGCTTGATGTCATCTTCAAGATTGCGGCGGTTGAAGACATCCCCCTGCTTGAGGGAGATCTCCCGGGTGACCACCCAGGGCTTGGTCTTGCCGCGGATCGGTTCACCCTTGTCGTTGGTGGCGGAGCCCTCCTTGTTGAGGAACTGCACCTCCACCCCACCGACACTTCCCTCGCGCACCATCAGCTCCACCACCCCCTCGGGACTCACCCGACCGGGGCCGGTGATGCGGGCCAGGGAGTAACCCTGATCGGCATACCACTTCTGCAGGTCCTGCATGCGGCCCTGCAGGGTGTTGAGGTTGAGGGTCTTGCCGTAATCAGCCGCGAAGGTGTCCTGAACCACCTCCGCCGGCAACTTGGCCGTGCTGGGTTCGATGGTTACTTTCTCCAGCACCGGGTTGGCGGTGACCAGCACCACCACCCTCACCCCCAGCGGGCCATCCACGGGCTGGATCCGCACATCCGAGAACCAGCCACTGGCATAGATGGCGGACAGATCGGTCTGGAGCTCGCTGCGGGTGACTCGGCTGCCTGGGGTGGTGGCCATGGCCGCATAGGCGGCAAGTTCGAGCCGTTCGCGCTCGGGATGGTTTTCAAGGCCCTCAATCACCACCTCGCTGATCAACACGCGTGGCTCACTGGGATCGGCAGGAGCCGCGGTGGTGCCCTGCGGAAACCCAGGAGCAGCTCCGTCGGCGGGCATGGGAACCGCATCGGCGGGAAGGGCGTCGGCGGGAATCGGGAAGCCCCCTCCACCCTCTGGGGTTTCGGAGCCATCCTCTGGGGTCTCGGCCGAACGTTCAGTGGGTGTTGTGGACCCTTCAGGGGTATCGGAGGACTGCGGCCGGTCCTCCTCAGAGGTCGTGGCGGCAGGCACCTGTTCCTCCTGGGCAGGCGCCACCTGAGCGATGCGACCGGCCTCCTTCACCTCAGAGGGAGGACGCTCCCCTGCGAGCACACCGGCAGGAACCGCCAGGGCGAGCGCCATCAGGGGGAGGGTGGCGGTAATGCCAGGCAGGCCTGCCATGGTGTCGGGTACGGAGCGGCCAGGCCGCAAATTGGGCTGACCTTACCGGTAGAAGCGCGGTGAAGGACAGACCCCTTGGACCCGTTTGAGGACCTCCCCGTAGGCCTCGATCACGCCACCGAGGTCGCGGCGGAAGCGATCCTTGTCGAGGATCCGCTCATCACTGGGGTCCTCACCACCGGCGCGGAGGTCCCAGAGGCGGCAGGTGTCGGGACTGATCTCGTCGGCCAGCAGCAGGGTTCCATCGGCCGCCAGGCCCAGCTCGATCTTGAAATCCACCAACTGCAGATCTGCCTCGAGGAACAGGGTCAACAGGACGTCGTTGATGCGACGGGCCAGAGCTTCGATCGCCCGGCGCTGCTCGGGAGTCACCAACTCCAGCCGTTCCAGCCGGGCTTCGGTGAGCAGGGGATCACCCAGGGCATCGTCCTTGTAATAGAGATCCAGCAGGGCCGGTTGCAACGGCGTGCCAGCCGCGATCGGCATCTGCCGGCACAGCGAACCGGCGGCCAGGTTGCGGAGCACCACTTCCAGCGGGATCACATCAACCGGCCGCACCAGCATCCAGCGGTCTTCACCCACGCCGCGGTAGTGGGTCGGAATCCCGGCCGCGTCCAGCCGCTCGAAGATCAGGGCCGAGATGCGGCAGTTGAGCGAGCCCTTGCCCTGCAGGGAGGCTTTTTTCTGGGCGTTGAACGCCGTGGCGTCGTCCTTGAACTCGACCGCGACCAGATCGGCCTGGTCGGTGGCAAACACCCGTTTGGCCTTGCCTTCGTGCAACAGGGCCCCGAGGGAGTAGGCAGTCATGGCTGGGGAACAGCGGGCTCAGCCGGATCCTGCCCGGTCGCCGGGACAGGATTCGGCTGGACTGCTGCGGCTGGAGAGGTGGTCGTCGGCTGGTGCCCTCCCGGATCGCGAGGGGAACGCAGCTGGCGCTCCAGCTGGCGGCTGCGGTCGCTGGCGGCGGGATCCTGGCGGCGCAGGAGCCATTCGCCATAGGCGTCGTCGATGCGGCCACTGAGGCGCAGCCGCCGTTCAATCGCACGGCTGGGATCGCCACCCGGTTCTGCCTGAAGCCTGGCCTGGTCATCGAGCAGCTGGGTCACCAGCCCCCAGGCCCCCGCCGCCGCCGCCTGCTCCAGGGCCCGCTCGTACAAACTGTCCCGCTCCGCCAGGGGAAGGGTCTCGAGCAGGGCAGCGGCCTGTTGCAGCCGCGACGCGGTGGCAACGCCAGGCACTCGCGAGGCCAGCAGCACCTCGGCGGCCTGGCGGCGACGTCCCTGGGCGATGTAGTGCTCGGCCAGCTGATCCAGAGCCACGCGGGTGGTGGTGGTGCCGTCCGCGGCCTGTTTCACCGGCAGCAGCACGGCCTCGAGGCGAGCCGCATCACCGGCCGCCAGCCGCCAGAGGGCCTCGGCGGCGCGGCGGTGATCCAGGCCAGCGTTGGCGGCGCGCCACTGCAGCAGGAGCCACTGCTGCCGTTCGCCACCGGCAGCGGGTCCGAAGCGATCCAGCACCGCCAAAGCCTGCTGGGGGGCCCGGCAGCTGATCAGCACATGGGCGTTGGCCAGCACCACCGCCAGGGGCTGAGGCGCCGGATGGAGGGTCATCAAGCGGGTGTGAAGCTGGCGCACCCGCGCATCGTCCCCCAGATCCAGCAGGGTGAGACAGGCCTGCTCGATCTGCTCGAGGCTGCCCTTCTCCAGCAGCAAGGCAAAGACCTCGGGCGGGTAGGGCTGGGGAGGCACCCCCGGGGTGGCAGCAGCGGCAGGGCTGGCGGCCGGAGCGCTGGCAGCGGGCGGGCGGGCAGGACTGACCGCAGACGGATTGACTGGAATGACCGCTGGAGCCAAGCCCCGGGAAGCAGCACTGGCCGGGGGGATGGCGTCTGCCGCAGCAGCCCTGCTGATCCCCAGGCAGGCGCCGGCCAGGCAGAGCCCGATCAGGCTGGACAATGGCGACCGGCCACCCGGCATGTTGATGGAGACGGCCGTCGCGGCCAAGACTGGCTCACAACCTAAGGGCACTGCCCCCAACCCGCTCCCCTCGCCATGCCCGACCCGGCCGCGCCGCCCTCCCCCACTGCACCCACCGCGGCAGGCAGGACGCCCCGGCGGATCCTGGTGGTGGGCGGCGGCGGCCGCGAGAACGCCCTCGGCTGGGCCCTGGCCCGCTGTGCCGGGGTGGAGGCCGTATGGGTGAGCCCCGGCAACGGCGGCACCGCCGAGCTGGAGGGCTGCCGTCAACTGGCGGTGGCCGAGACCGACCATGAAGGCCTGCTGCAAGCCTGCGCGAAGCACGCGGTCGAGCTGGTGGTCGTGGGGCCTGAGGCTCCCCTGGCTGCGGGGCTGGCGGATCGGCTGCGCGGCGCCGGGCTGGCGGTGTTCGGCCCCGGCGCCGATGGCGCCCTGCTGGAGGCCAGCAAGCGCTGGGCCAAGACCCTGATGCAGGAGGCCGGCATCCCCACCGCTGGCCACTGGAGCGCCACCAGTGCCGCTGAGGCCCTGTTGGTTCTGGAGCAGCAGAACCGTCCCCTGGTGGTCAAGGCCGATGGCCTGGCCGCAGGGAAGGGGGTGACGGTGGCCGAAAGCGTGGCCGAGACCCGCGCCGCGATCGAGGAGGCCTTTGCCGGACGCTTCGGCGAGGCGGGCACCTGCCTGGTGCTGGAGGAGCGGATGAGCGGCCCGGAGGTTTCGGTCTTTGCCCTCTGTGACGGCGAGAGGATGGTGTTGCTCCCCCCTGCCCAGGACCACAAACGCATCGGTGACGGGGACACCGGGCCCAACACCGGCGGCATGGGCGCCTATGCGCCGGCCCCCCTGCTCGATGCCGCCGCTCTGGAGGCGGTTCGCCGCCAGGTGCTGGAGCCCACCCTGGCGGCCCTGCGCCAGCGTGGCATCGACTACCGGGGCGTCATCTACGCCGGGCTGATGATGACAGCGGAGGGGCCGAGCGTGATCGAATACAACTGCCGCTTCGGCGACCCGGAGTGCGAAACCCTGATGCCCCTGCTGGGTCCGGAACTGGCGGCGGTGCTTCTGGCCTGCGCCGAAGGCTGCCTGGAGGCAGCCCCCAGCCTCACGATCGCGCCGCACTGCAGTGCCTGCGTGATTGCTGCCGCCGGGGGCTATCCGGGCACGGTGCGCCAGGGCGATCCGATTGAGGGTCGGCCCGCCGCGGATCCGCACCGGCAGCTGTTCCATGCCGGCAGCCGCCGCGATGCGGACGGCCTCTGCCGCACCAGTGGCGGCCGGGTGCTGGCCATGGTGGCCCAGGCCGACGACTTCGACACCGCCTTCGAGCTGGCCTATGACGGACTCGCCCAGGTGCACTTTGAGGGCATGACCTTCCGGCGCGACATCGGTCATCAGGTCCGGCAGCGCTGATGGCGGAATCGATGCCCAGCTCCTTGCCGAACACCAGTCCTCACTCCTGGCAGCAACGCCTGGCCCGCTGGTGGGCCGAGTTCAGTCTGCAGACCAAGCTGCTGGCGGTGGCCACCCTGGTGGTGAGCCTGCTGATGACAGGCATCACCTTCCTCGCCCTCAACGGCATCCAGCGTGATGCCCGCATGAGCGACACCCGCTATGCCCGTGACCTGGGCCTGCTGCTCTCGGCCAATGTGACACCCCTGGTGGCCGAGGGCAACGACCGGGAACTGGCGCAGGTGTCGGAACGCTTCTGGCGCTCCAGCCGCAGCCTGCGCTACATCCTCTTCGCCGATCCCGAAGGAGTGATCTACCTCGGCATTCCGATCGGCAACGGCAGCGGCAACGGCGACCAACTGCTGACCCGCCGCCTGGAGCTGCCCGCCGATATCCAGCGCCGTCCGGACAATCCCCTGGTCCGCCAGCACCTCACCCCCGACGGTCGGGTCACCGACGTGTTCGTGCCGATGGTGAACGACGGCCGGTATCTAGGAGTGCTGGCTCTGGGCATCAACCCCAACGAAACCCTGCTGGCCAGCGCCGCCCTGACGCGGGAGGTGACCGTGGCGGTGTTCATCTCAATCTGGGTGCTGGTGATCCTCGGTGCCGTGTTCAACGCCCTCACGATCACCCAGCCGGTGAAGGAACTGCTCCGAGGCGTGCGTCTGATTGCCAGTGGCACCTTTGAGGCCCGTATTGCGCTGCCGGTGGGTGGCGAACTGGGTGAATTGCTGAATGGCTTCAACACCATGGCGTCCCAGCTGGAGGCCTACAAAGCAGCCAACATCGAAGAGCTCACCGCGGCCCAGGTGAAGCAGCAGTCGCTGATCGCCACCATGGCCGATGGGGCGGTGCTGCTCGATGCCGAAGGCCGGATCGTGCTGGCCAACCCCACGGCCCGGCGTCTGTTCCGCTGGGAAGGGCGCAGCCTGGAGGGCAACGACCTGGAGCGGGAGCTGCCGGAGCGGTTGGCGGTTGAACTGCACGCCCCGCTCGAAAGCCTGATCGGCAACCAGCGCGACAGCACCGATGTTCGCTGCAGCTTCGGCGAGCCACCGCGCACCCTGCGGATCGTGTTGCAATCGGTGCGGGATGCCAGCGGTGAGAGCCTCAAGGGCATCGCCGTAACGATTCAGGATCTCACCCGCGAGGTGGAACTCAACGCGGCCCAGAGCCGCTTCATCAGCAACGTCTCGCACGAACTGCGCACGCCCCTGTTCAACATCAAGAGCTACGTGGAAACCCTCCACGATCTCGGCGATCAGTTGAGTGAAGCCGAGAAGCGCGAATTCCTGGGCATCGCCAACGACGAGACCGATCGGCTGACCCGATTGGTGAACGATGTGCTTGATCTCTCCCGGCTCGAATCCGAGCGGGTCTGGACCCTGGAGCCGCTGGAACTGCCGCCGGCGATCGAGCAGACCCTGCGCACCTACCGCCTGAACGCCGAAGATAAGGGGGTTAATCTGGCCTTCGAGAGCGATCCAACCCTGCCAAGGGTGCTGGGGAACTGGGACCTGCTGCTGCAGGTGCTCGACAATCTGGTGGGCAATGCCCTCAAGTTCACGCCCAAGGGAGGCGGCCTGATGATCCGAGCCTACCCCTGGCCCGATCTCTGCCAGATCGAACCCGGCGAACCTGGCGAAGAGGAGCATCCCCGTTGCACGCTCACCTCCCCATTGCCGCGGTTGCGGATCGAGATCGCTGATACGGGCTGCGGAATCTCAGAAGCGGATCAGGACCGAATCTTCGACCGGTTCTTTCGGGTGGAAAACGCGGTCCACACCGAAGCCGGCACCGGCCTGGGGCTCTCGATCGTCCGCGGCATCATCGACAAGCACGGCAGCCGTATTCACATGGCGAGCGAGATGGGGACCGGCACCACTTTCTGGTTTGATCTGCCTCTAGAGCACTCTGACGACGACGAACTCAGGGTGGCCGGTGAACGCCGCTCGCTCCTGAATGACAGTCTCGCCGGCCAGGCTGTTCTCACGTCGAACAGCTAAGACAGCCCATTCACATTGATCTGGCCTGTGCAGTCTGGCAACTGCGATCATGACGGTCTTCAGAGATCGTCAGTAGTCACACCGCGCACGATACGGGCCAGCTCACTGCGTTCATCGTTGGTGATGCGATGCGGCACACCGGAAATGATCCGCTCAAAGTTCGAGAAGGAATCCTTGATCTCAGGGCCCTGGCCCGTGATCACAAACTCACGGATGCCCTTGTCGTGCCACGAGCCACGCATCTTGAACACGTTGAGAGCGCGGGCCATTTCGCCACGAATCTCGACATACTGCAGAAGCAGAATCGTATCCGTGATTGTGGAGATATGCGAGTCGGTGATCGAGTGGCTACCCATGAATTCCTCTGAGGTATTCGTGAAGAAGCCGGTGATCTCCTCTTGCTTGGCAAAACCGGTGATGCCGATCACAAACTGACGAAACGCGTTATGACTCACTCCCCTGGCCAAGGCTGAAAGCGAATCAATCGCCATGCGTGAAGGCTTGAACTGACTGATTTCTGTCTTGATGATCTGGAGATGATCCTCCAGACCGGTGGACTCGGGATAGGCACAGATGATCTTGAGCAGTCCGTCCTGCTCCATCTGCTCAAAGTCAATTCCCCAGCTGGTCGCGTTGCGCAGCAGCTGAGCCCTTGACTCCTCATAGGCAAACAAGATGGCGCGCTCCTTGCTGCGGCAGCCATCTTCAACGAACTTGCTCACCAGAAGAGTCTTGCCCGTGCCGGTAGCACCGGTAGCGAGAATGATCGAATCCTTGAAGAATCCACCACCGCACATCTCGTCCAGCCGAGGCACCCCGGAACTAACACGCACATTGGAGGAACGCTGGGTCAATCGCATCGCACCCAAGGGGAAGATACTCATGCCATTTCTACCCATCGTGAAAGGAAATTCACCCTTCATATGGGTGGTGCCGCGTAATTTGAGCACCTCCAAGGTGCGGCGGCGACGTTCCCCTTCGAGCACATTTCGGAGAATGATGACATTATCCGAAACGAACTCTTCGACGCCATAGCGAGCGATCGGACCATATTCATCGATCCGCTCGGATGTCATCACAGTCGTGACGCCGATTTCTTTCAGGCGAGCAATCAGGCGAAAAATCTCACGACGCACCACGGACAAGGCATCGTACTGCTGAAAAACCGACGTGATCGAATCGATCGCCACTCGCCGCGCCTTATACTTGCGAATCGCATAGTTAATTCGCTCGATCAATCCAGAAAGATCAAAAGAGCCAGCTACATCTTGACCATCCGGGTCAGGAGAAGCGTCCAATATAAAAAGCTTATCTTGTTCAACTAATTCCTGCATATTCCAGCCAAAACTCGAGGCATTTCGCAGGATATCGAGTGGCGATTCTTCGAAGGTCACGAAGATGCCAGGCTCGTTGAACTGATGGATGCCGTTGTAGAGAAAACTCAGCGACAGCACGGTCTTCCCCGTTCCAGAGGTGCCACTGATCAGCGTGGAACGACCGATCGGCAGACCCCCATGGCAGATGTCATCCAGTCCCTCAATCGCAGTCGGGAGCTTCTGAACCTGCATCTGACTGTGGCTGGGTCGATTCAAATCCTGCATTGACGGGAAGACCTTGTGGAGAGGCTAGGCCGCGAAGGAGCTTGTGGGCCCTTGGGACGTAAAGAGATGTGGGGTTGACAGGGTTGACGCCGATCCGTCCAGAAACGATCAACGCAGAGCCTGCTCCTCAGGAAGGCTCAAAGGGACTCACCCTCAACAATCATGCCCTGTCCCGAGCTGTCGTTCTCAACCTGCCACTCCCCAAAGAGTCTGGGGTCGAGATCCGAAAGCCCTTCTTCGGAGAGCTCCTCATAGAGCAGATCAAGGCCGATCAGCACTCGCTCTCGATCGGACAGATCCCCGATGATGCGGCGCACCGGCGGTGGCAGAATCTTCGAAAGGGTGGGAGTGGCCAGAATTTTATCCTCCTCGGCCAATTGAGGACTCTTGAGTACGTCAATGACTTTGAGGGCATAGACGCCCTTGAACTCCGTTTCAAGAATGTCGCGGAGCGTCCTCAAGGCCCGTATGGAGCTGGGGGTGTTCCCGGCCACATAGAGCTTCAGGATGTAGGTCTTGCGGGGAAGCGTCATTCAGAACTCTCGATCGTCAAGGACTGACTGGCATGGATCTCACTGGACTCGACAAGGGGTTTGGACCCCTGACCGAGGGCGGTGTCGGGAGGAAGGGAGCGGCGGTACATTTCGCATAGATGCGCCATCACATCTAAAAGGGCAATGCGGTAGTCCTGCAGGAAATCATCATCACGGCCCTCCAAACGTACCTTCTTCCAGAGCCCATCAATGAGACTTGTATGAATTTCAACAACTTTGGTGATGGAAAGATCACTGAAGAAGGCTGTATTCACGAAGTTCTCCAGAGCCTGATTGGCGGCGGCTGGGTCCCGGAAATAACTGAGCAGAAGGTCGCGATAGGTGCGCTGCAATGATTGCAACAACTTCTGAGCTTCCTGCTTGGGCAGATTGCGCAGGAAGCGGGCTGCATCCCGCTTGTAGAAAACGCCAAGATAGCCAAGCCGATCCTTGAGGCGATTAGCCAGTTTCCATGCCTCAGGAGTCGGAGCCTCACTGTCAACGGACTGACTGGAGCCGTGAAGCAGGCCTTGCCTGAGAAAGCGCGACACAGCTGCATCAATGCTGTACTTGAGCTGCTCAAGCTGATCGGGCTGGAGGTGCACCTCCGCTTCATGGTATTGACACTGGCCTCCACCCCGTCCGATCACCACGGCCGGCAGCAACAATCCCTGCCTGGCCAAGCTTTGGAGCAGCTCAGAAGTGGTCTCCGTCTGGTCCACCAGGACCACATCGAAGTCTTCAAGGTGGCGATCGAGTTTGGCGATCACATCCGCCTCCGGTGGGATCGGCACAAGCTCGTAACGACCATCCCGCAGCATCTGGGCAGAGGCCTGGGCGAGCTGCTCGTCGCGAACCAGGGAAGCAACCGTGAGGGCCGGCTTGGGCATCGGGCGCGGAACAGGCAGCCTCCGGTGGACCACCGTGAGGGTCAGGTGCGGGCAACCGCATGGTTGCACGGCCATATCTTGACGGCGGGTGGGCCGAACTGTGAGGATCACTCTTTGTTATCCAAATCCCGTGCGCTCAGGCTCCCAATGGCTTAACGCCAGCCTGGCCACGTCCCTGAGCCCATGACCAAGACCGACAACCCTGCGGCGGCGGCCCCCTACGCGATCGTCGAAGCCAGTGGTCAGCAATTCTGGCTGCAACCCAACCGCTACGTGGACCTGGACCGCCTGGCGGCCGAAGTGGACAGCAGCGTGACCCTCGAGACTGTGCTTCTGGTTCATGACGGCAACGCCACCACCCTGGGTCAGCCCTATGTGACCGGTGCCACTGTCGAACTGAAGGTGATGGAACATCGCCGCGGTCCGAAACTGATCGTGTACAAGATGCGTCCCAAGAAAAAGACCCGCCGCAAGAACGGTCACCGGCAGGAGCTCACCCGTGTGATGGTCCAGTCCATCAACCTGGCCGGCAAGCCGATCTCCTGATGCCGCACGCCGATCGCGAGGCTCCGTGAAGTGGCGATCCGCGTTCCACCATCTATCCCTCCTTATTCCCTGACCCCCCATGGCCCACAAGAAAGGCACAGGTTCCACACGGAACGGCCGCGATTCCAATTCCAAGCGCCTTGGCGTCAAGGCCTACGGCGGTGAAGCCGTGAGTGCCGGTTCGATCCTGATCCGCCAGCGGGGCACCTCGGTCCTGCCTGGCGTCAATGTCGGTCGCGGCTCCGACGACACCCTCTTCTCCCTGGTGGATGGAGTGGTGAGCTTCGACAGCATCAAGCGTGGACTGCGCAACCGCAAACGCATCAACGTGGCTGTCGCCTGAAGACCTGGTCAACCCAGACCAAGACCGGCGTCCATGGCCGGGCTTTCTCATGGCCGGCGCGATGTCGCCGGCTTTTTTGGTGGGTGGCGCCGGACGAGCGGCACCAGCACCTCATGCTGCCGGCAGCAATCGATAGGCGCGGGTCGTGATCAGGTAGGGGTGGAACACCTCGAGGAAGCGGCCCTGCAGACGCCGGAAGAAGGCCTCCACCAGGGCGGGATCATCGAAATGGAAGGGATATTCGCCGTCAAAGCCGCGGAAGAAATACCAGTTCAGCAGGGCAATCGCCTCAGGACTCATCCTGGCGGCAAAGCAGTCCAGCTGGCCCGCCGGGTCAGGCAGGTGCTCCAGCACGTCCAGACAGACGATGGTGTCGAACTGTGGCGGCAGGCGTGAATCCTCCAGATCGCGGCAGCAGAGCAGGCGATCCGCCAGCCCCATGCGCTCGGCCCGCCACTGCACGAAAGCCCGGTTGCGGGGATTGAGGTCCACGACACACACCCGATCCACCGCCGGCAGGGCCGCCGCCGCCAGAGCGTGCGTGCCGATGCCGCCGCCGAAATCCAGCACCTGGCCGCGGGCAAAACGCTGCTGCAGGCGCAGGGTGTCGGCGATGTAATCGGCGCTGCCCAGGTGCCAGGCGGCCAGCTCCAGGAGATGCCCATCTCCCACCGTGTCTTCGTAGAAGGCACTGGCCCGCTCCGGGCTGAACCCACCCGGATGCAGTGCCGCCAGCGCATCGGTGCTGCGCGGCATCCGCGCCTCCAGCTCCTCAGGCTGGATCGCCAGGAAGGCAGCCAGCTGGCTGCGCAGATCGAAACCGCTGGCCAGGAACACCTCCAGCCCCAGACCCGACAGGAGCGGTTCCGTCGCGCTTCGGAGGGCAGGATCAGCGACCGGATCGGCGGCAGGCATCGGCAGGGGAACGGACAGCGGCCGCCAACTTAGGGGTGAGGGAAGCCGCAGGGCTCAGGCCGGAAACTGCTCCTGCCCCAACTCAGCCCCGGGACCGGGCACCTCCAGCCAACGGCGCAGCACGGCCACCAGCCCGTAGAAGGGCAGGGTGTCGGCCAGGGCAGCCACCACTTTGAACAGGTAACCGCTGGCGATGAAACTGGCCAGCTGCGGCAGCACTGGCTCCGCCTCCTGCACCGGCAGCACATGGTTGGCGTAGTGGCTGATCAGCACCACCGCCGTGGTGTCCACCAGCTGGCTCACCAGGGTGGAGCCGTTGTTGCGCAGCCACAGGGCACGGCCACCGCTGAAGCGCTTCCAGAAATGGAACAGGCGCACGTCGGTGAACTGGGCGGCCAGGTAGGCCACCATCGAGGCCCCCACCGCCCCGAAGGCGAGCCGGCGCATCTCATAGAACACCGGCAGCTCCGTGCTGCCAGCCCCGACCGCAAGACCGCTGCCGGCACCGGGCACGCCGGCGGCACCACCCCAGCCATCGAGCCCAGGCAGCACGCCCCCCAGCCAGAGGATCAGCACGATCCAGCCGTTCAGCAGCAACCCCACCCAGACCAGCTGGCTGGCCTTCTGCTCCCCCCAGATCTCGCTGATCAGATCGGTGCAGAGAAAGGTGACCGGGTAGGGCAGGGCCCCCACCGCCACCACGATCGGCCAGGAGCCGATCGATCCCAGGGTGAGGAAGCGGGTCAGCCCCAGGATGTTGAGCATCCCCATGGTGCCCAGGAAGAGGCCCGCCAGCACCAGAAACACGAGATCGCGGCGCTGCTGCAGGGTCACGGAGGGCGAGGCGACAACCGTCCCAGGTTGAAGGGAGGACCAGCCGCCGCGCCGGCGCTGACAACGGGACTGTCACAGTCCCTGGCGGCACCCATGCTCCCGTCGTCCGCCCATGTCAGCTGCCCCGCCCTGCGACCCCTGCGGCTTCCTGGTGCTTGACAAGCCCGCCGGGCTCACCTCCCACGGCTGCGTCGCCAGGGTGCGGCGCGCCTACGGCCTGCGGCGGGTGGGCCATGGCGGCACCCTGGATCCGGCCGTGACAGGGGTGCTGCCGCTCGCCCTGGGGGCGGCCACCCGGCTGCTCCCCTATCTGGAGGGCGACAAGACCTACCGCGGCATTGTGCAGCTGGGCCTGCGCACCAGCAGCGATGACCTGGACGGCGCGGTGATCAGCCAAGCGTCGGTTCCGCCCCTCGAAACAGCCGATCTGGAGGCGGCCCTGGCGCCCTTCCGGGGAGCGATTCAGCAGCGGCCTCCCCAGGTCTCGGCGGTGCACGTGGAGGGACAGCGGGCCTATGCGCGGGTGCGCGGCGGCGAGACGCTTGATCTGGCGGCCCGACAGGTGCGGATCGAGCAGCTGGACCTGCTCGGCTGGGACCCCGGCAGCAGCCGTCTGGAGCTGGCGGTGACCTGTGGCGCCGGCACCTACATCCGCGCCCTGGCCCGCGATCTGGGCGAGGCCCTGGGCTGTGGGGGCTGCCTGGCCCAGTTACGCCGCACCGCTGCTCTTGGGTTCGACCTCCGGCAGGCGGTGAACCTGGAGCAGCTGGAAGCAGAGGCATTGCCCAAACTGCTCGATCCGCTGGCGGCCCTGACGCACCTGCCGCAGCAGCGGCTCGATCCGGCAGCCTGGCCAGGCTGGCGCTGCGGCCGGGCCTTCGCCGCCGCCGAAGACCATCCAGGCGGGCGGGCCGTGGCGGTGCTCAGCCCGGATGGCAATCTGGCCGGCATGGCCAGGGCCGATGGGCAGGGTCTGCTGCAACCGAAGCTGGTGTTCGATGCCGCTGGTTGAGCCCCGCCCAGTCTTGGCCGTTTCCCCCTTCCGTTTCCCCTTCTGATCGATGGCCGGCCACAGCAAATGGGCCCAGATCAAGCGCAGCAAGGCTGTGGTGGATGCCAAGCGCGGGGCGGTGTTCACCCGCCTGGGCCGCGAGATCATGGTGGCGGCCCGGGGCGGCGCCGATCCGGCCGGAAATTTCCAGCTGCGCACCGCCATCGAGAAGGCCAAGGCGGCGGGAGTGCCTAACAACAACATCGATCGGGCCATCCTCAAGGGCTCCGGTCAGCTGAGTGGCGAGGGCGACCAGTTCGAAACGGTGCGCTACGAGGGCTACGGCCCCGGCGGCGTTGCCGTTCTGATCGAGGCCTTCACCGACAACCGCAACCGCACCGCCGCCGACGTGCGGCTGGCCTTCGGCAAACATGGTGGCAACCTGGGGGAGACAGGCTGTGTGGGCTACCTGTTCGAGCAGCGGGCTGTCGTGCGCCTCGAGTCGACCGTGAGCAGCAGCAGCCGGGAGTCGAAGCGAGCGGCCACCGCGGGGGCGGGCCAAGCGGCCAGCAGCCCCGCCAGCCTGGATGAGGAGAGCCTGCTCGATCGGTTGCTGATGCTGGAAGAGAGCGGCGGACCGGCAGTGAGCGGCTACGAGATCGAGGCTGGTGCTGCCGAGGTGTTCGGAGACTTTGCGGATCTCGAGGCCCTGCAGGACGGTCTGGGGCAGCTCGGCCTGCCGGTGCTCAGCTGGGAACACCGCTGGATTCCCCAGACCAGCTGCCACCTCGACGACCCGGAACAGCTGCGCGCCTGTCTGCGCATGCTCGACGCGCTTGAGGAGCTCGACGACGTGCGCAGTGTCACCGCGAACCTTGAGGCCGACGCCGACCTCCTGGAGGCCATCGCAGCCTGAGTTCAACCATCGAGGGCCGCCTGGTCGACCACCAGGGTGCAATCGGGATGACGACGCAACCAACTGGCCGGCAGCTGGGCCGAGGCGGGCTCCTGGAGCAGCCGACGGAGCACGGCGGCTTTGGCCGCGCCGGTGACCACCAGCACGAGGCGACGGGCGGCCAGGATCTCCACCAGCCCGAGGGTGATCGCCCGGGTCGGCACCGCGGTCGCATCACCACCGAACGCGGCGGCATTCTGAAGGCGTGTCGCCGCGCTCAGGTGCAGACATCGGCAGCGGGACTCCGGGCTGCAGGGAGGTTCGTTGAAGCCCACATGGCCATTGAGGCCCAGCCCCAGAAGCTGCAGACCGATCCCCCCGGCAGCTGCAACCGCGGCGGCATAGCGCTGGGCTTCCGCCTGGGGATCGGGCGCCGTGCCATCAGGAAGCCGCACCGCACCGACCTCCAGACCGAGAGGGCCGACCAGATGGCGGGCCATCTCCGCCATGAAGGAACGGGGATCGGCCGCGGCCAGGCCCACATACTCATCGAGGTTGAAGCTGAGCCAGCCCCTGCGAAGCCGCGCCTGATCGACTGGTGGCTGGCCAGCCACGCGCTCGACCAGGCGGGCATAGATCGGCTCCATCGTGCGACCGGTGGCCAGACCGAGGGGCCTTGACCCGCCGACTTGCGACTGAAGACGATCGTCCAGAACGGCCTTGCTCACCCAATCAGCCACCGCTGCGGCATCGCGCTGGGCCACAAGCTGGAACGTCGTCACCCGCTCACTGGGGGAAGGGCCGAAGCTCAGCACCCCGGTAGTAATGCCGCAGGATCTGGTCATAACTGCTGCCCTGACGGGCCATGCCCAAGGCCCCCCACTGACTCATCCCCACACCGTGGCCGAAGCCACGTCCGATCGCCAGGATGGCGGGCTGGGGAACCTGCAACGGCAGGGCCGGCATCACCGGAATCATGCGCGGACCAGCTGGATTGCCACTGGCTGAGTCCACCGGAGAACCGTTTCCATCGGACCCCTGTGGGGAGGAGAAGGCCACCGGAGAGGGTGGTGGGGCCACCGGCAGGGCCGCGATCTCCGGCTGCAGCAGCTCAAACCGCACCATGGTGCTGCGCAATCCGAGCCGGCTGCGCAGATCGGCACCGCTCACGAGCAAGCTGCCACTCGGCCCCGTGATCCGCGCCTGGCGGACCCGGCCGGAGCTGGTGGTGGAGACCACTTCAATGCGGTTGACGCCACGGGTCTCGGGAAAGGCCTTGCGCAACTGCTCCGGTTCGAGACGGAGCTGCCAGTGGCTCACCGGGCTGCTGTCGTCGAAGTCCGGCACGCTCACCAGGTAGGGGAGCTGCTGGCGCCAGAGATCACCGCTGTTCTCGGTGGCTCCGCCGCTGCTGCTGTGGAACACGGCGGTGATCAGGTTATTGCCATGCAGCAGAACCTGAGACCGGGTGCTGGCCACAGCCTCGCGGGTGGACGAGGTTTCCGCCTCCACGCCCTTGTACACCTGACTGGCGACGGTGGCCTTGAGGTCGAAGGGGTCCTTGGGGCGGCGTTGCTGCAAGGCATAGGTGCGAGCCGCCACCGCCTGGGCACGCAGGGCCTCCAACGGCCAGCTGGCCGGCATCTCACTCCCCACCACGCTGGGCAGATAACTCTCGATGCCAATCACATTGATCGCCTGCAGCCGCGAGCCGCGACTGAGCAGGCGCAGACGACCCCGGTAGGGCTTGCTCTGCAGCAGGAATGCGCCATCAACGTCCGATCCGGACGGACCGCCTGCCCCGCCGGCCGTGGGGAGCGGCTCAATCCAGAGCTCAGACAGAGGCAGCGTGCGGGGGGGCTGGGGAGAGCTCGCTGTGAGGGATTCCGTCCGCAGCGCCGTGGCGGTGGCGCTGAGACGCAGGACAGTGCCGGGCTTCAGTTGCAGCAGCTCGCGGCCACGGACATCGGCGATACGCAAAGGAGCGACAGAGGCAGCGATCTCAAGACTGGATCCCTCCTTCAACAGGATCCGCAGCTGCGGCTCAGCCGTTCGGGCCTGAACAGCCACCGGGGGCACCAGTGCCACCAGGGGGAGAGCAACCACAGGACAGGCGGCGGTCAACAGGGACAGCGGCGCCAGGATCCTCAGGGGCGGTTTCGACCACATCGGCGTGGGCAGCGCTAGGAAGACGGGCCCATTGTGCGGAGTCCGCAGGGAAGGGGCCAGGCGGCGGCTGTGGAACCGGCCGACCCAGCGGCGACGTGGCAGCATCCAGATCAAAGGCTGGGTGCCGTGCAGGTCACGTTTCTGGGAACCAGTTCCGGTGTGCCCACGCGCGCGCGCAATGTGTCGGCCGTGGCCCTGCGGCTGCCGCAGCGCAGCGAGCTGTGGCTGTTCGACTGCGGCGAAGCGACGCAGCATCAGTTCCTGCGCAGTGAGCTGCGGGTGTCGCAGCTGAGCCGGATCTTCATCACCCACATGCACGGCGACCACGTCTTCGGATTGCCGGGCCTGCTGGCCAGCCTGGGTCTGGCCGGCAGCTGCAGCGGGGTGGACCTCTACGGTCCCGATCCCCTGCGCGACTACCTCGAAGGGGTGCTGCGCACCTCCTCCACCCGGATCGGCTACCCGCTCCGCACCCACCGGGTGCGCGAAGCGGCCCAGAGCGGCGCTGTGCTGCTGGACGACGACGACCTCTGCGTGCGCTGCACGCCCCTGACCCACCGGGTACCGGCCTACGCCTATCGCGTCGATCAGAAGCCGCGGCCGGGGCGCTTCGACGTGGAGAAGGCCCGGGCCCTCGGCATCCCACCGGGTCCGATCTATGCCGAACTGAAGGCCGGCCGGAGCATCCGGCTCGAGAACGGTGAACATATCGACGGCGCCAGCCTGTGTGGACCGGAGCGGCCGGGCTGCAGCGTGGTCTATTGCACCGACACCGTGTTCAGCGAAGCGGCCGTGGAGCTGGCCAAGGGCGCCGACCTGCTGATTCATGAGTCCACCTTTTCGCATGGGGAGGCCGATCTCGCCTTCGCCAGGCAGCATTCCACCAGCACCATGGCGGCCCAGACGGCCCTGGCAGCCGGCGTGAAGCGTCTGGCGCTCACCCACCTGAGCCCGCGCTACATGCCCGGCAACCCGATGACGCCCGATGACCTGCTGGCCGAAGCACGGGCGATCTTCCCGGAGACGGTGATCGCCAGAGACTTCCTCACCCTCGACGTCGCCGCACCCGAACCTGCCGCAGACAGCAACGACCAACCCCAGCAGACAGGGGCCGCGAAGCAGGCCAAAACCCACAAAAGCAGCCGTTCAACAGCACCGCTGCAGGGGTAAAACCTGCAACAGTTCTTGATTCCCTGCCGGGGAACCCTTCCCCCGTGATACAAGGTCTCAGGTGCGGTGACACCCGCCATTTCGCCGGCTTTCTCCATGGCCCCTCTCCTCTCCTCAGCCCTACGCGCCCTTGTCCGGACCGCGCTGGTCCTGCCCCTGGCGCTGCTGGTCTGCTTCGGTGGCCCCGCGCTTGCCGCCCAGTGGGATGCCGACACGCTCACCGTACCGGTATCGGCAGATGGCAGCACCGTGACCTTCAGCGAACGGGACATCAAGACCGGCCGCAAACTGTTCAACGATTCCTGCGGCACCTGCCATGCCGGCGGCATCACCAAGACCAACCAGAATGTGGGCCTGGATCCCGAAACGCTGGCCTTGGCCACACCTCCCCGCGACTCGGTCGATGCACTGGTCGACTACATGAAGGATCCCACCTCCTATGACGGCGAATACAGCATTTCCGACGTGCACCCCAGCCTGCGCAGCAGTGACGTTTTCGTGAAGATGCGTGACCTGGATGATGAAGACCTTCGCCTGATCGCCGGTTACATCCTGGTGGCCCCGAAAGTTCAGGGCATTCAGTGGGGCGGCGGCAAGATCTACTTCTGAAGATTGCGAGAAGAGTCTCCGGACTTCAGAGCAACATCATCATCTGCCCCGACCGAAACTGCGATCGGGGCAATTTTTTTGAACCATGCCATCGCCCGAACCATTCCCCAGGAGGAGCAACTATGCCCCCGCTGGTTGTTGCTGTTGCTGTTGCAGTGGAGGAGGCGTTGGCGGTGGGACTGGCGGTTGATGATTGGCCGCATCCCAGGAGGTTGAAAGTTTGCTGTACCACCACTCCTGGAGGGCAGGGGCCAGCCGCTGGGGAAACAGCGTGATCACGGTGCGGGTGGGACGGGATCCCGGCTGCAGCAATTCCACCACATAGGACGGGCAGCGCCTCGCCGCCAGATCGGCCACGAAACGGCGGCCGATCCGCCGCCAACTGGGCTCCTTGCTACGCCAGGCCAGGCGGCAGCAGGGCCATGGCAGCTCTTCGCGATCGAACAGACGGCAGCAGGGGCCGAGGACCCGGAAGCTGTACTGTCCGCCTGGACTGCCGTGCTCAGTGCCGGGATCCAGAAGGACATGAACCTGCTGGGACATCAAAAAGCCACCCCGAAAGGTGGCAGGAGAGAACGGAATGGGAACCCGAGAACTCAGAAGCAAGAGGCCTGGAAACCAGACAGATCACAACTGATCTCGAGCCACTAGCTAGATGTGAACAGCCCTTTGGCGGCAGCAGTGCCGTTGGAGGGCTGCTTGTCCGACATGGAGCGGGAACCTGACGGAGGCCCCGCAGAGAAAGCTCAGTAGAGCTCTTCTTCGGAGTGGGTCTTGATGGTGCAGTCGCTGGTGGGGTAAGCCACACAGGTCAGCACGAAGCCAGCTTCGATCTGGTCGTCGTCGAGGAAGCTCTGATCAGACTGGTCCACGGTGCCGGAGGTCAGCTTGCCTGCGCAGGTGGAGCAGGCGCCGGCGCGGCAGGAGTAGGGGAGATCAACACCCTGCTCTTCGGCTGCATCGAGGATGTACTGGTCGTCAGGAACCTCGATGGTCTTGTTGAGGCCCTCGCTCTCGTTGATGAGGGTGACCTTGTAGGAAGCCATGAATGGGGTTGGAGCTGACAGGAGACATGGTCATCCGCAACGGAACGACCCGGCCTGTAGGACAGCCCATTCATACATCCGCCGCCGCTGATTCCCGGTGATTTGGATTGGGCGGCGTGGGAAGGCCAATCAAAGGCAGGTCACAGATCAGCGTGCCTTATGCAACATCCGGTCGCCGGCGGATGGTGAGCAGCCCCCACTGGCTCTGGCTGGCCGTGAGCTCGGCCTGCCAGCCGGCCCCGGCCAGAGCGTCCTCCAGAGCCGGCACCTGCTCCACCAGCAGGCCGCTGAGCAGGCCCACCCCATCGGCCGCCAGCAGGCGATCGAACGCAGGACAGAGCGCCTCGATCACCGGCGCCAGGATGTTGCAGAGCAGCAGATTGGCCGGCACACCCTCCAGCAACGCCTCAAGGGCTTCCACGGAGCCCTCCGCCACCCGCACCACGCCGCCTGGAGCCAGGGGGAGGCCGTTGAGCGCCGCGTTCTCCGCTGTGGCCCGCACCGCCAGCGGATCGGTGTCGCTGGCAGCCAGAGCGGCAGCTCCGAGCCGCAGGGCACCGAAACCGAGGATGCCGCTGCCGCAGCCGAGGTCGGCGACCCGCCAGCCCGCCAGAGATCCGGCCCCTGGATCCTGCATCGCCAGGCGTTCCATCGCCTCAAGGCAGAGGCGGGTGGTGGGGTGACTGCCGGTGCCGAAGGCACTGCCCGGATCAATCCTGATCACCAGACGCTGCCCAAACTCCGGCGGCACCTCCAGCCAGGCCGGCAGGATCAGCAGCCGCTCCCCGATCGGATCGGCCTGCCAGTGCTGCTTCCAGCTCAGGCTCCAGTCCTCCTCATCCTGGCGGTGCCAATCGAGCGGAGGAAGGGCCAGATCAAACGGTTCACCCAGGGCGGCCAGGGCCCGCTCCAGCTCAGCGCGCTGCGGCGCCGGCCAGTCGATCTCCGGCAACCAGGCCACAAGCCGATGCTGCTCAGGCGTGTCGGGATGGGACTGGATCGCCACCCGTCCCACCCCGAGGGTCTGGAGCTTCCAGAGGAGCGATTCCTCCAGTTCGGCTGGAGCATCCATCTCCAGGCGCCACCAGGTGAGAGTCATCGGGTCACGGAACCGCCTTGCACCCGCCAGCCTCCTTCAGCGGCGCCCCCAGGCCCTCAGAGGGTGACCGGATAGGCCTCCTGGACGCCGTTGATCGTGTGAATCGTCGCCAGCAGGCTGGGAGGGATCGGATCGTCGAGGCTGAGCACCATCACGGCATCGCCACGCACGATGCGGCGGCCCACCTGCATCGAGGCGATGTTGACGTTGTGCTCTCCCAGCAGCGATCCCAGCTGGCCAATGATGCCCGGCATGTCCCGGTGGCGGGTGAACAGCATGTGGTGGCTGGGAGCCACGTTCACCGGGAATTCGTCGATGGTGACCACCCGCAGTTCGCCATCGGCGAACACGGCACCGGTCACACAGTGATTGCCACTGGAACTGCGCGACACCAGCTGCAGGGACCCCCCGGCGAAGTCGCGGCTGCCATCGTCCTTCACCTCCAGCACGTGGATGCCACGGGCCTTGGCCTCGAGGCTGGCATTGACGTAGTTGATGCTGTCGCCCAGGGCGGTGGACAGCACCCCCTTGAGCGCCGCCACCACCAGGGGCTGGGCCGGATGGGCCGCAAAGTCGCCCTGCAGCCGCACTTCCAGCTCGCTGATCTGGCCGCCGGCCAGCTGGCTGATCAGCTGACCCAGGGTTTCGGCCAGCTGCAGGTGGGGCTTGAGCTGCTCCATCACCTCAGCATTGAGGCCCGGGATGTTGACGGCGCTGCGGGCCGGCAGGCCCAGCAACACATCACGGATCTGCTCGGCCACGTCGATGGCCACGTTTTCCTGCGCCTCCTCGGTGGACGCCCCCAGGTGGGGCGTGAGGATCAGCCGTTCCTTCACCCCCCGCAACGGGGAATCGGCCACGAGGGGCTCCTTGGCGTACACATCCAGAGCGGCGCCGGCGATCACCCCCTGCTCCACCGCCTCCGCCAGGGCGGCCTCATCGACGATGCCGCCGCGGGCGCAGTTGACCAGTCGGGCCGTGGGTTTCATCGTGCGCAGCAGCTCCGCATTCACCAGGTTTTCGGTATCCGGCGTGCGGGGCAGGTGGAGGGTGATGTAGTCGGCCTCCGCAAACAGCTGGGGCAGGGGCAGCAGCTTCACCTGCATCTGCTGGGCCCGTTCGGCCGACACAAATGGGTCGTAGGCCACCACCTCCATGCCCATCGCCCGCGCCACCCGGGCCACATGGGAACCGATCTTGCCGAGTCCCACCACGCCGAGCGTCTTCTTGTAGAGCTCGTTGCCCACGTACTTCTTGCGGTCCCAGCCGCCGGCCATGGTGCTGGCGTGGGCATGGGGCACATGACGCGAGAGCGACAGCAGCAGGGCCAGGGCCTGTTCGGCCGCCGCGATCGTGTTCCCCTCCGGTGAGTTCACCACCAGCACGCCGCGCTTGGTGGCGGCCGGCACATCGACGTTGTCGACGCCCACGCCGGCCCGACCGATGATCCGCAGCTTGTCGGCTGCCGCGATCACCTCCGCGGTGACCGTGGTGCCCGAACGGATCATCAGGGCGTCGTAGTCGCCGATGACCTGCTGCAGCTCCTCCGGCGACAGGCCCGTGCGCACATCCACCTGAGCCACCTGGGAGAGGATGTCGATCCCCGCCTGATCGATGGGATCGGAAACCAGAACCTTTGTCATCACCCGGCGTGCGAAAGGGAGGCCCGCGGTGGCGAGAAGCGCGATGCCGTGGCCGGCGGTGCAGTGTAGTGAGCAGGGAGAATCAGACCGGTAACGCGTCGCCGCCAGTGGCGGGGAGAGACGGCATGGCGACATGTGTGGTGGTGCTCAACGACCGCAAGCGGCTGCATCAGCTGCGGGATCGGCTGGCGGCCCTGTCAGCGCCTCCGGTGCTGCTGCTGGCGATCGGTGAGGGGGAAGCGGATCTGGCGGGGGTGGAACGGCTGGATCCGGCAACCACCCGGCGGCGGCGTCAGCGGTCGATGGTCCGCTGGCTGCTGCCGTTCGGCTTCTTCGCGGGCTTCACCTTCACCTTCGTGGCGGATCTCGACACCTTCGCCTTCGCCGGTAGCTGGGGCAATCACCTGATCGGCGGCCTGCTGGGTCTGATTTCGGGCTGGATGGGCAGCTTCGCCGCCGCTGCCAGCGTGGCCTCCGACGACGACGACCGGATCCGCACCCTGCGCAACCGGGTGGGCGAGGGCCACTGGCTGCTGCTGGCCGAAACCCGCGGAGCCCAGGAACTCCCCTGGAGCGTGGTGCAACAGGCCAAGCCGATGGCCGTGATTCAGCTGGAGGACAACTCCTGAACCCCTCGACAGCGCGCTCTCACAACTGATCCATCGAACCGCCATGGTGTTGCCCCGCAAGGCCCTGCTCGAGGGCAGCCGTTATCCCGAGGCGCTGAACCCCCTGATCGATGCCGCCGAGCAGGCCCTGCGCACCTGGGAGCCGGTCTGGAGCGCCATCGTGGCCGCACCGGTCCGGGAAGAGGCCGAGCAGCGCCTCGGCGAACTGGCCGACCTGGATCTCCAGAGCTGGGGCGGCTTCGCGGGGGCAGAGCGGCGGCGGTTGGTGCTGCAGCGCCGCGAGGCGGTGCAGCCGATCGACAATCTGCCGGCGGGCCTGGCCGGCCTGGAGATCAGCGGCAACTTTCTGTTCGATCCCGCCTCGATCGACGACCTCCAGGCCGGCCTGCAGGCCGCCGGCCTGGAGGACCAGGAGCGCGGCGATCTCTGGTTGCGCGGCGACCGGGGGGGGCAAGCGGTGGTCACTGCGGCCGCAGCCGAACGGCTGCATGAGCAGCAGGGGCTGGTGCGCACGGTGGCGGTGCGTTTCGAGGCCCGGCCCCTCAACACCCTGCAATTGCCGACCCGACGCCAGCCGCGCCAGATCAGCGTGGTGGAGGCGTCGATGCGGCTTGATGCCGTGGGTTCGGCCGGGTTCGGGGTCTCCCGCAACCGCATGGCCGACGCGATCCGCCAGGGACTGGTGCGGCTCAACTGGCAACCGGTGAGCAGCCCCAGCAAGGAGCTGGCGCCAGGGGATCGGGTGCAGTGGCACAGCCGCGGTGAGCTGGAGATCCAGGCGGCCAGCCCCACCCAGAGGGGTCGGATCCGGATCGGGCTGCTGCGCCGCTGAGCCCATTGGTGGCTCACCACGGCGATCGTTCCAGGTGAAGAGCAGCTCTGCGTGAAGACAGCTGCACGGGCGATGCGCATCAAGGGTGTTGCGCGTCAGGGCCCAGTACTGCCGGCTGCTAAGTTGCTGCCGCTGGAGACAAACCGCTCCCCCGGGACCTCACCTTCCGGGCGGCTGCATCTTCCAACACCAAGGGGCGATTAGCTCAGAGGTAGAGCACTACCTTGACACGGTAGGAGTCACTGGTTCGATTCCAGTATCGCCCATTTCTTTCCTTTACCCTTCCAATGACTGCCGCGGCTTGTCCCCTCACCGTGGTGGTCGGTCTGGGTCGATCCGGCAGGGGCGCAGCCATGCTGCTGCATCGCCTCGGCGAGCCCGTACTGGTTCTGGACAGCGGCCAGAGCCCTGACCTTGAGGAGCACGCCAGCCTGTTGAGGGCCGAAGGCATCGCCGTGCGGCTGGGGTGCCCGCTCACCAGCGCCACCTTCGACGACATTCAGGCACCTCTGGGCAAGGTGATCGTGAGCCCGGGCATCCGATGGGACCATCCCGTCCTTCAACAACTGCGCCAGGACGGGGTGAGCATTCAGGGCGAGATGGTTCCGGCCTGGATGGCCACGGCCGCAGTGCCCTGGATCGGCATCACGGGCACCAACGGCAAGACCACCGTCACCCAGCTGGTGCACCATCTGCTCACCCAGGCGGGCCTGGATGCCCCCCAGTGCGGCAACGTGGGGTTCTCCGCAGCGGAAGTGGCCCTGGAGCGCTGCGCCGGCGGCGCCTCGACACCGCCGGACTGGCTGGTGGTGGAACTGAGCAGCTACCAGATCGAAGCGGCACCGCAGCTGGCCCCCCGCATCGGCCTCTGGACCACCCTGACGCCCGATCACCTCGAGCGCCACGGCACGCTGGACAACTACCGCGCCATCAAGCGCAGCCTGCTGGAGCGCAGCCAGCTTCCCATCCTCAACGCCGACGACCCGGATCTGCGGGCTCACGCTCCGAGCTGGGATCGGGGCCACTGGGTCACGGCGGGCCCCCGCCACGAGCTGCCCGCCGACCTCGCGGCCAGCCTCTGGATTGAAGGCGGAATGGTCTGCAATGCCAGCGGGCCCCTGCTGGCGGCCGACAGCCTGGCCATGCCCGGTGCCCATAACCGCCAGAATCTGGTGCTGGCCACCGCCGTGGGCCTGGAGGTCGGGCTGAGCGGCTCCGTGATGGAGGCCGCCTTCCGTACGTTCCCCGGGGTTCCTCACCGGCTGGAGCGGGTGCGGGAGCAGGGCGGTGTGACCTACTACAACGACAGCAAGGCCACCAACTATGACGCCGCCGAAGTCGGCCTGCGGGCCCTGGAGGGGCCGCTGGTGGTG
This sequence comes from Synechococcus sp. CBW1006, assembly GCF_015840525.1. NCBI lineage: Bacteria > Bacillati > Cyanobacteriota > Cyanophyceae > Synechococcales > Synechococcaceae > Synechococcus > Synechococcus sp. CBW1006. The sequence goes on from NZ_CP060396.1 coordinate 141,205, forward strand.
CTTGCCGGCGGCCAGTCCAAGATCGGCGAAGCCGGCGGCTGGATCGCCGAACTGCGGCGTCAGGCCTTCGCGGTGGTTCTCTACGGCGCGGCCCGGCCGGAGTTCCGGCAACTCCTGGAGGCGGCCGGTTACGGCGGTGAACTGCATGAACAGGAGGGCCTGGAGCAGGCCGTGCCCCTGGCGGCAGAGCTGGCCCGGCGCGGAGGTTGCCGGGCGGTTCTGCTGTCACCGGCCTGCGCCAGCTTCGACCAGTACAGCGATTTCGAAGCCCGCGGTGATCACTTCCGCCGCTGCGTCGAAGCGCTCTGACACCACCGGCTCAGCACCGTCAGCCCCCCCCCGCACGCCATAAGCGGTCTGCACGCCATGATCCCTTCGCCATCTCCGTCCGCGCCCTGAATCGCGGCAGCCGCCCGCCATGGCCCACTGGTTGATGAAGAGCGAACCCGACGTTTACGGGATCGACCATCTGGCACGGGAGGGGAGCACCCTCTGGGACGGGATCCGCAACTACCAGGCCCGCAACTTCATGCGCAGCATGGAGGTGGGCGATCGAGCCTTCTTCTATCACTCCAATGCCAGACCGCCGGGCATCGTGGGCCTGATGGAGGTGATCGAAACCGGCCTCACCGATCCGAGTCAGTTTGATCCAGCCTCCAAATACTTCGATCCGAACAGCAGGCGCGAGGCTCCTCGCTGGGACTGCGTCCGGCTCGGGTACCTCTGCACCTATCCCCGCCTGCTGAGCCTGGAGGCGTTGCGCGACGAGTTCAGCGCGGAAGAGCTGGGGGTGGTGAAGCGAGGCAACCGGCTCTCGATCCTGCCGGTGCCGGAGGCCTCAGCCACTCGCCTGCTGGCGCTGCTGGAAGGCTGAGGGCTGGAGCCTGACCGGCGCTGACTGCTTGCAGTGAGCAACGACGCTGCAGGCAGTCAGTGATCAGAGGCAGCGAATTCAGAGGCGTCGAATCGGAGCTGCGCGGCGCACCGGCTCGTTCGCCAGCAGGGGCTTGCTGAAGCTGTTCTGCCCCGGAAACAGGTTGGCCAGGTAGCAGCGGGTCACTTCCCGGCTCTGCACGCCGTTCTGCACCAGAAAACCGGCCAGGGCGGCCTGAAACAGCCGGTACTGGTCCCAGTTGGGATGGCACTCAATGAAGCCACGCATGGCCGAGAGCAGGGCCTCGGGCACCTCGGCCCGCAGGCTCACCGTGCCACTGGCCTCCTGCTCCATCTGCAGCCCCACCCCTGCTCCTGACTCCACGGCATACCGCATGCGATTGCTCCCCCTGACACGGACACCAGTTCCCCACATCCCAGGGTCCCCGTCAAATGGCTGCAGCGGGATGGCCAGGCAGGAATCCCAACCTGAGACAGCTTGCGGGACAAGGGATGTCGCATCCGTTGCGCGGAAGCACCGCTGGACCGAGCCCCGCCGGCCAAAGCGTCAAGGGACAAACGGAGGCGGGCGGGTTTTCCCCAGGGCGGGGCGGCCAGCATCGCTTCGGGATCCAGGCTTGTGGAAAACCCCGGGAAAGGGGTGGTCAGTCTGCGGAATCAACCGGCTGAACCGGACGCATCAGCAGTGCTGATCAGCAGGGAAACCGCCACCGGTCTTAAGTGCTGAGCCGCGCTGCTGGGGGAGGCGATGACGGCAGCCGCGCCCTTCAGACCAGCCCCTGCAGGGGGGCCTCCAGCGGAACCAGGGCAGCGGCGAAAGCGGCGGCGGCGGCAGCGGACCAGGCTCCTTCCAGACCACGCTGGCCATCGTCAGGGCTCAGCACGAAGCGCAGACTCCACGCGGTCCGGTCTCCCTCCAGGGCCATCCACAGCGGGCCGCGCTCCCACTCCAGCTCAATCGCCTCCTCATCCAGCAACTGATCCGTGAGGGCGCCGTGCTGGGCCGTGAGGGTGGCGATGCCCTGCAGCAGGGCCAGGGCCTCTGGAGCCCTCAGCTCGGCAGCCCAATCGGTGGAACCCACCAGCAGCACAAAGGGGTGGCGGGCTGGATCCAGGACCAGCCGCCACCCCTGCGCATCCTCGACCCGCATGGCCGCAATCAGCCAGGCAACAGATCGGGCTGGTCCTGTTCGTCGCTCAGCTCAATGATGGCGCGTTGCACGGGCTTCACCATCGACTCATCGAGGAGGCCGTCAAAATCGTCGAAGCGACGCTGCTTGGCCCGGAAGGCGATTCGGACGGTGGTGAGGTAGCGGTTACTGGAGTGGCGGATCAGACTTTCCCCCCTCTGGGCCAGTTCCTTGGCGTTGAGTTCCACACCGAGCTGCATGTCAATTCCACTCCTGATCAGCCGAATCTAAGCGAGCGTCTCGCCGCGCCATCCTGGCCGCATGACCGGCACCCTTGCGATCGACCTGGGCAGCAGCACCACCGTGGTGGCCTGGCAGCCCGATCACGGCCCGCCAACGCTTCTCGAGCTCGCTCCCTACGCCTGCGGTGATCCCGTCGTGGTGCCGAGCCTGCTCTGGCTCGCGGCCGCCGACAGTCCCCGTCCCCTGATCGGCCGCCAGGTGCTGGAGGCGGGCCTGGCCGCCGATTCCAGCCCCAGCCTCTGCCACGACTTCAAGCGCCTGATCGGCTCCGGAGACACTGTGCCATCCCAGGAGAACGCAGCAATGCTGCTCAGCCCGGAGCAGGCGGGTGAGCGCCTGCTGCAGGCCCTCTGGGCAGCCCTGCCGGCCGGGATCGAGCCACGCCGGCTGGTGCTCACCGCCCCGATCGAGAGCTACCGCGGCTACCGGCGCTGGCTGCAGGAGATCAGCACCAACCTGGCGGTGGAGGAGGTGGCCCTGGTGGACGAGCCCACGGCTGCGGCGATCGGCTGTGGCCTGAGCCCCGGCAGCCGCGTGCTGGTGGTGGACCTCGGCGGCGGCACCATCGATCTCTCGCTGGTGGCGCTGGAGGGGGGGGAAGGGCGAGCCGCACCGATCGCCCAGCTGCTGCGCTTTGCGGGCCGCAGCCTCGAGGATGGGCGTCAGGCCCTGCGCTGCGCCCGGGTGATCGGCAAGGCGGGACTGGCCCTGGGGGGCCGGGACATCGATCGCTGGATCGCCGATCTGCTCCATCCCGGCGGCGCCAGCGACAGCAGCCTGCTGGCAGTGGCCGAGCGCCTCAAATGCCGGCTCAGCGAAGCCGAGGAGGCCCTCGAGATCTGGTGTCCTCCGCAGGCCCCCCCCCAGCCCCTGCGCCTGAGCCGGCAACAGCTTGATCAGCTGCTCGAGGAGCGGGGCCTGCTGCTGCAACTGGACGACCTGCTCGAGCAGGTGCTGGCGGCGGCCCGGCGGGAGGGCGGCGGCGGCGACAGCCTCCAGGGGGGCCTTGGGAACGGCATTGCCGCCGTGCTGCCGGTGGGCGGCAGCAGCCGCATACCCCGAATACGCCGCTGGCTGCACGAGCATTGCGGCGCCATTCCCCTGCGCGATGAACGCCCCGTGGAAGCGGTGGTGCTGGGGGCCCTCGCCCTCACGCCGGGGGTGCAGATCCGCGATGTTCTCGCCCAGGGTGTGAGCCTGCGCTGCTGGGACCGGCGCAGCAATCGACATCACTGGCATCCACTGTTCGTGCCGGGCCAGGCCTGGCCCACCAGCGAGCCCCTGGAGCTGGTGCTGGCCTGCAGCCGTGACGGGCAGTCCTGCCTGGAGCTGGTGCTGGGGGAACCCCAGCCGCAGCAACGTTCCGAGGTGGTCTTCCGAGACGGCCTGCCGGTGCTGCGGCCCCGGCAGGCCGGGGCCGCGACCGTTCGCCCCTGGCCCCAGCAACCCAGCCCCCTGTCGCTTGATCCCCCCGGCCAGCGGGGCGAAGACCGTCTGCGGCTGCGCCTGTGGATCGATGCGGCGGGTCAACTGCAGCTCGAGGGAACGGATCTTCGCAGCCAGGCGCCAGTGGAGCCGCGCAGCCTCGGAATCGTGCGCTGAGGGAGGCCCAACCCAGGTGGACGACATCGGGGCTGCCCCCTCCAGGCGTTGAGGCGGCCCTCAGGTCCATAGAAAGGTTCCAGTTCTTGGTCTGTACTTGGCCATCCGCCGCCACCGGCTGCCGCGTGTCTGGCTGGCGATCACCCTCGGGCTGGTGGCCACCGCCGTGGGGGTGGCCCGTTGGTGGGAAGGCGAGCTGCCAAAACGGCTGGCAGATGCCTCTCAGCGCGGCGACCTCGATGCCTGCCTGCGGTACAGCGAGCAGCTCTCAGCCATGCAGTGGATGGCCGGCCGGGCCCCCCTGGAGCAGGGCCAGTGCCGTCGGCTCAAGGCTCGCCAGCTCTGGGAGCAGGACAACTGGTCCGAGGCCCTGGCCCTGCAGCTGCAGCTCGTCAACTCCGCCGCTGGCGGCCCCGCCGATCGCAAGGAGCTGCAGACCTGGCAGGAGGAGCTCCGCCGCCGCGCCCTCACCCTGTTCCGGGATGGCGATCTGGAAGGAGCCCTGACGGTACTGGCCGCCATGGGCGAAGAACGTCGCGAGAACGGCACCGCCCTGGGGGACAGCCTGCGCGAGCAATGGAACCGCAACCGTCTGCAGCTGGAACGGGCACGCCAGCTGGCCGAACGGCAGCGCTGGTGGGAGGCCCTCGATGCCCTCAACCGCATCGACCATCCCTGGTGGAAGCAGGAAAGCAAAGCCGTTCGCGAGGAGGTCGACGCGGGTGTGAAAAACCTGGCTGGTGCCGACAAGGAGCACGACAGCCACGGAGATCTCCCCCACACGGTGCCCACCGACAAGCTCGATGCCCTGGTGCAGAAGCGGATCGCCGCCGGGGTGGATGAGTGGAATGCCTTCGAGCAGGCCTGCCAGGAACTGGGGGGCCAGATTGTCGAAGCGGGTCCGGAATCCGCCTGTCAGCGCTGAATCACTGCCGCATCTGCAGGGAATCCCACCAGGGCTGCATGACAGGATGGGCGGCCGAAGTTGTTCTCCCGATGGGCCGTAAGGTCCAGAGCCCATGCAGCCAGGCGATCCGGTCAGCGTCAGCAGCAGCGTGGTGGTGTTCCACCATCCCCAGCACCGGGGGCAAGCCTTCGATCTGAAGGGACAGCAGGGGGAAGTGGTCAGCGTGCTGAACGACTGGAAAGGCCGGCCGATCAGCCCGACCCTGCCGGTGATCGTGGCCTTCGGCAAGTTCCGCGCCCACTTCCGCAGCGACGAACTCTCGCCGGCCTGAGGTCTCTGCCTTCAGGCGTCAGGCGCCAGCAGGTAAACCCCCTCGTGACCATCGATCGCACGGAGGCAGAGCTGGATGCTTTCCAATCGGCGGGTCGGCACCAGCCGGCCGCAGAAATCCGGTTGAATCGGCAGTTCCCGGTGGCCCCGATCCACCATGACCAGCAGGCTCACCCGCCGCGGTCGGCCCCAGGCCTGCAGGGCTTCCAGGGCCGCGCGCACGGTGCGGCCGGTGAAGATCACATCGTCCACCAGCACCACATCTCGATCCTCCAGGCCACCGGCGGGCAGCTGGGTGGCTTCCACCAGTCGCGTGCCGACCCGATCGAGATCATCGCGGTGAAACGTGGGATCGAGGCTGCCCTGATCGATCGGATGGCCGCAGCGCTGCTCAAGCCGTTCCGCCAGGACACGGGCCAGGGCCACGCCACGGGTGGGAATGCCGAGCAGAAGCAGGGCCCGGCTGTCATCGGTGCGCTCCAGCACCTGGGAGGCGAGACGATCGATCGTGCGGCCCAGGTCCTGGGAGGAGAGCAGTTCCCGGCGGCCGCCGGCCTGATCAGCCTGGGTCGCGGCAATGGCCTCTGCAGGCAGGGGTTCCATGCTCAGACGTCTGATGGCTCACGCTAAGGCAGGGGGTGTCGCCAAAGCCTGACGAAGCCGATCGCCAGTTGATGCGTGCTCGCAGAAGCGGAGTAAGTTGGGGTTGGTCAGAGATGTGTCGACGATTGCGGATGTTCGGGTGAAAACAGTTGATTCCCCTCAGAACTCCTCACCTCCCGCTTCTCAGCGTTCCGGAGGACACGACGCCATCGCCACCCTGCCTGGTCGAGGTTCTATCGCTCCCGTTGTCTTAGCCATTCTGGATGGATGGGGCTATCGGCACGAGACCGATCACAACGCGATCCGAGCCGCCTCCACCCCGGTGATGGATGCCCTTTGGCATGCCTATCCCCACACGTTGATTGAAGCCAGCGGCGGCGCCGTCGGTCTGCCCGACGGGCAGATGGGGAATTCCGAGGTGGGCCACCTCACCATTGGTTGCGGTCGGATCATCCGCCAGGAACTGGTGCGGATCGGCCAGGCCGTGCGAGACGGATCGATTGCCACCAATGCCTCCCTCAATGCCCTGGGCGACCGCCTCCTGGCCAGCGGCGGCACCCTCCATCTGATCGGCCTCTGTTCAGACGGCGGAGTCCATAGCCATGTCGACCACATTGCCGGCCTGCTGCGCTGGGCGTCGCAACGCGGACTCCAGGACGTCTGCCTGCACGTGATCACCGACGGTCGCGACACGGCCCCGACCAGCGCCATCATCTTCCTGCAGCGCATTGAGGCTCAGATCGCCGAAGCCGGAGTCGGCCGGATCGCCACCATCTGCGGCCGTTACTGGGCCATGGATCGCGACAACCGCTGGGAGCGCACCGAAAAGGCCTACCGGCTGCTCACCGAAACAGAGTCTTCTTGCGGACTGACGCCTGAAGAGGTGGTGGAGGCTTGCTACGCCGAAGACATCACCGACGAGTTCATCGAACCCACCCGAATCAGTTCAGGACTGGTCAAGGCCGGCGACGGTCTGGTCTGTTTCAACTTCCGCCCCGACCGCGCCCGCCAGCTGATCCGCGCCCTGGTGCTGCCCGAATTCGACAACTTCCCGCGCCAGCGGATTGAACCGCTGGATGTGGTCACCTTCACCCAATACGAACAGGGCCTTCCTGTGGCCGTGGCCTTTCCGCCTGAATCACTCGAAGGCCTTCTGGGTCAAGTGATTTCAGAGGCTGGCCTACGGCAGTTCCGCACCGCAGAAACGGAAAAATATCCCCATGTCACCTACTTCATGAATGGTGGCATCGAGAAGGCCTTCCCGGGAGAAGACCGTCACCTTGTGCCTTCGCCACGGGTCCCCACCTACGACCAAGCACCCACCATGTCAGCAGAGCAACTGACTGACAGCTGCATCGCGGCAATCAACAAGGGCATCTATTCCTTTGTCGTGATCAACTACGCCAACCCCGACATGGTCGGGCATACAGGCCGAATGGAAGCCACCACCGAGGCCATCTCCATGGTCGACACCTGCGTGGGGCGCCTGATGGAAGCCACCAACCGCATGGGTGGGACCCTGCTGGTCACCGCCGATCACGGCAACGCTGAACTGATGGAAGGTCCGGATGGTCGTCCCTGGACAGCCCACACCACCAATCCCGTGCCCGTGATCCTCGTGGAAGGTGAAGAGCGCAAACTGCCTGGCCACGGTACTGATATCCACCTGCGTGAAGGCGGTGGGCTGGCGGACATCGCCCCCACCCTGCTGGACATTCTTGAGCTGTCCAAACCCGCCAGCATGACGGGCACATCCCTGATCATGCCCGTTGAGACTGCTGCCACGTCCCAGCGCATTCCCCAGGCGATCGGCGTCTGAGCAGGTCCTAATCTGGGTTGATGATCACTTCAACGATTTCCTGGATCTGGATCGGCAGTGGTGTGCTGCTGATCATCAGCGTGTTGTTGCACAGCCCCAAGGGCGATGGCATGGGCGGACTGGCCTCCAGCGGCGGGTCCATGTTCACCAGCGCCCGCAGCGCCGAAGCCACGCTGAACCGCATCACCTGGACTCTTCTCGCCCTTTTTCTCGGCCTGGCCGTCCTCCTGAGCGCCGGATGGCTGGGCTGATGAGCCGCCGCGGGCTGCTGGCCTCCTTCGGCGTCAGCCTCACCGCCCTTGTGGGGGCGCGTCCAGCCTTGGCGGCCTCGAAAGCCGGTGATCCTGCCTGGCAACTGAGCGAAGCCGCATGGAAAAAGCGGCTCAGTCCCGCGGCCTACGAGGTGTTGCGGCGGGAAGGAACCGAGCGCCCCTTCAGCAGTCCACTCAACAATGAAAAGCGCAAGGGCACGTTCCTCTGTGCCGGCTGCCGGCTACCCCTGTTCAGCTCCTCCACCAAGTACGACAGTGGCACAGGTTGGCCCAGCTTCTGGGAACCGCTGCCGAACGGAATCGCCACCAAGATCGATTTCAAGCTGATCATCCCCCGCACCGAGTACCACTGCAGGCGCTGCGGTGGGCATCAGGGTCATGTGTTTGATGATGGCCCCCGGCCCACGGGCAAGCGGTATTGCAATAACGGCGTCGCCTTGGTCTTTCAGCCAGCCTGAACCGCTGAATCGATCTAGCGTGATCGGGTTGACCGTCCTGGGCCCATGATCCGCCTGTTCACAGCTGCGCTGCTGGCCACCCTGGTGGGAGCCGGCTCCGCCATGGCCTGTGAGAAGCACCCCCGTGGTCATCAGGGCAGTTCCGACACCACCACCGAAGCGATGCGGCAGTAGGGGAGCAACCCTGAAGCGTGAGAGGGGTCCCATGCTGAAGCGTGATCGATGGCCATCGAACTGCTGATCGCACTGGTGTTGCCGGTGGTGCTGCTGGTCACCGCCACGCTCCTGCTGGAATCCCACCCCGGCAATCTGCCCCGTCCGCTGGGCTGGCTCAGACGACGGCAGTCGCTGATCTGGAACAGCGGCATCGGCCTGATTCTTGGTCTCAGTGCGCTGCGCTATCTGCTCACCCGCTGAGAACACAGCCTCTGAATAGAGCAACCACTCCACAGAGCAGACAGCGACCTGCCACAAAAAAGCCCCCGCCGAAGCGGGGGCAGAAACCGGCCAGCCAACCAGGCGGGCCGGAAACCAGAAGGCGATCAATAATCGAAGTCGCCGCCCATGCCACCGCCACCAGCGGGAGCTGCTTCCTTCTTCTCGGGCAGATCAGCCACGATGCACTCGGTGGTGAGCACCATGCCGGCGATCGAAGCGGCATTCTGCAGACCGGAGCGGGTCACCTTGGCGGGATCGACGATGCCGGCAGCCAGCATGTCGACATATTCGCCACTGGCTGCGTTGTAGCCCTCGTTGAAGGGCATGCCCTTGACATGCTCAGCCACGACAGCGCCGTTGACGCCGGCGTTTTCAGCGATGCGCTTGAGAGGCGCGGTGAGGGCGGAAGCCACGATCGTGGCCCCGATCAGCTCCTCGCCGGAGAGGTTGGCGGCCGCCCACTCCTCGAGGGCCGGGGCCAGGTGGGCCAGGGTGGTGCCACCACCAGGAACGATGCCTTCCTCAACAGCCGCCTTGGTGGCGTTGATGGCGTCTTCGAGGCGCAGCTTCTTGTCCTTCATCTCGGTCTCGGTGGCGGCACCCACCTTGACCACGGCCACACCGCCGCTCAGCTTGGCCAGACGCTCCTGCAGCTTCTCCTTGTCGTAGGAGGAGTCGGTTTCGTCCATCTGCTTGCGGATCTGCTCGCAGCGGGCCTTCACGGCCACCTCGTTGCCTTCGGCCACGATGGTGGTGGTGTCCTTGTTGATGGTGATGCGGCGGGCGGTGCCCAGCATCTCCAGCTTGGTGTTCTCCAGCTTGAGGCCGGCGTCCTCGGTGATCAGCTGACCGTTGGTGAGGACGGCGATGTCCTCGAGCATGGCCTTACGGCGATCACCGAAGCCAGGAGCCTTCACAGCGGCCACGTTCAGCACGCCACGGAGACGGTTCACCACCAGAGTGGCGAGGGCTTCCTTCTCGATGTCCTCGGCGATGATCAGCAGGGGCTTGCCGGTGCGGGCGATCTGCTCGAGCACGGGCACCAGGTCCTGCACCAGGCCGATCTTCTTGTCGGTGAGCAGGATGTAGGGCTCCTCGAGCACCGCTTCCATCCGCTCGGTGTCGGTGGCGAAGTAGGGCGAGATGTAGCCCTTGTCGAAGCGCATGCCCTCGGTGACCTCCAGCTCGGTGGTCATCGATTTCCCTTCTTCGAGGGAGATCACGCCTTCCTTGCCGACCTTGTCCATCGCGTCAGCGATCATCTGGCCCACCTCTTCGTCGTTGCCGGCGGAGATGGTGCCCACCTGGGCGATGGCGTTGGAATCGGAGATCGGCTTGGCGTGCTCCTCGATCTTCTTGACGAGGAAGTCAGAAGCCTTGTCGATGCCCTTCTTCAGGGTGATGGCGTTGGCGCCGGCGGCCACATTGCGCAGACCCGCCTTGACCATGGCGTGGGCCAGGACGGTGGCGGTGGTGGTGCCGTCACCGGCAGCGTCGTTGGTCTTGGAGGCGGCCTGACGGATCAGGGCGACACCGGTGTTCTCGATGTGGTCTTCGAGCTCGATCTCCTTGGCGATGGTGACGCCATCGTTGATGATCTGAGGAGCGCCGAATTTCTTCTCGAGCACCACATTGCGGCCCTTGGGACCCAGGGTGACGGCGACGGCCTCAGCCAGGATATCGATGCCTTTTTCGAGGGCCCTGCGGGCGTTCTCGTTATAGATGATGCGCTTGGCCATGGAAGGCGTTGTCCTTGCGGGTGTGGAAAATGCGGGAACTGGTACCGTTCAGTTGACGATGGCCAGAATGTCCTTCTCGGAGAGCAGCACGAACTCGTCGCTGCCCAGCTTGATATCGGTGCCGGCGTACTTGCTGTAGAGGACCTGGTCACCCACGCTCACCTCGGGAGTCTGGCGGGTGCCGTCATCGTTGCGCTTGCCGGGGCCGACCTGGACCACCTCACCCACCTGGGGCTTTTCCTTGGCGGTATCGGGAAGCAGGATGCCTCCGGCAGTCTTTTCTTCCGACTCGGAGACCTTGATGAAGATGCGATCTCCGAGCGGTTTGACCGTGGAGACGCTGAGGGAAACAGCAGCCATGAATTGATGCGATAGCAACGGCATGGCGCCTGAGACGCCACTGAACAACGGGAGAGTTGGCACTCGGCCCCGTTGACTGCCAACGTATGCGAGCCAGTGGGCAACAAGCCAGCCCCAGGCCTGTGCGGTTGACCGAACTCCCAGGGTCGGGTGAGCTGCGGTGGTAAGGTTGCGCCGCTCAAGACGGGCTGATGCCCCGCTGCGCGAAACCGCGATTTTTCCTTACTTATGGCTGCTGCTGCTCCCGCCGCCTCCGGCACCAAAGGCATTGTCCGGCAGGTGATCGGTCCCGTGCTTGATGTGGAGTTCCCGGCCGGCAAGCTGCCCAGGATCTTCAATGCTCTGCGCATTGAGGCAACCAACTCCGCTGGTCAGCAGGTCGCCCTCACCGCCGAAGTGCAGCAGCTGCTGGGTGACCACCGCGTGCGTGCCGTGGCCATGAGCAGCACCGATGGCCTGGTGCGCGGCATGGAAGCGCTCGACACCGGTGCCCCGATCTCCGTCCCCGTGGGCGAAGCCACCCTGGGCCGCATCTTCAACGTGCTGGGTGAGCCCGTCGACGAGCAGGGCCCGGTCAGCACCACCATGACTGCGCCGATCCACCGGGAAGCTCCCAAGCTCACCGAGCTGGAGACCAAGCCCAAGGTGTTCGAAACCGGCATCAAGGTGATTGACCTCCTGGCGCCCTATCGCCAAGGCGGCAAGGTGGGCCTGTTCGGCGGCGCCGGCGTGGGCAAGACCGTGCTGATCCAGGAGCTGATCAACAACATCGCCAAGGAGCACGGTGGTGTGTCCGTGTTCGGCGGCGTGGGTGAGCGCACCCGCGAAGGCAACGACCTCTACGAGGAATTCAAGGAGTCGGGCGTGATCAACGCCGACGACCTCTCCAAGTCGAAGGTGGCCCTCTGCTACGGCCAGATGAACGAGCCCCCGGGCGCCCGTATGCGGGTGGGCCTGTCGGCTCTCACCATGGCCGAGCACTTCCGCGATGTGAACAAGCAGGACGTGCTGCTGTTCGTCGACAACATCTTCCGCTTCGTGCAGGCCGGCTCCGAGGTGAGCGCCCTGCTGGGCCGGATGCCTTCGGCTGTGGGTTACCAGCCCACCCTCGGCACCGACGTGGGTGAGCTGCAGGAGCGCATCACCTCCACGCTGGAAGGATCGATCACCTCGATCCAGGCCGTCTACGTGCCGGCGGATGACCTCACCGATCCCGCCCCTGCCACCACCTTTGCCCACCTGGATGCCACCACCGTGCTGAGCCGCGGCCTGGCCTCGAAGGGCATCTACCCCGCCGTGGATCCGCTCGATTCCACCAGCACCATGCTCCAGCCTGCCGTGGTGGGAGACGAGCACTACCGCACCGCCCGCGCCGTGCAGAGCACCCTGCAGCGCTACAAGGAACTGCAGGACATCATCGCGATCCTGGGTCTCGATGAACTTTCGGAAGACGATCGCCGCACGGTGGACCGGGCCCGCAAGATCGAGAAGTTCCTCTCCCAGCCCTTCTTCGTGGCGGAAGTGTTCACCGGCATGCCCGGCAAATACGTGAAGCTCGAAGAAACCATCAAGGGCTTCAACATGATCCTGGCTGGCGAACTCGACGATCTCCCCGAAGCCGCCTTCTATCTGGTGGGCAACATCGACGAGGTCAAAGCCAAGGCCGCCAAGATCTCCGCCGAAGCCAAGGGCTGAGCGCGTCCATCCACCGCTCGTTTCCCTGAGGTCCCCGATCCATGAGTCTCACTCTCCGCGTTCTGGCACCAGACCAGAGCGTTTTCGACGGCAGCGCCGACGAGGTGATCCTGCCCAGCACCACCGGTCAGGTGGGTATCCTTCCCGGGCATGTCACCATGCTGGCGGCCCTGGATACCGGCGTGATGCGTCTGCGTGACGCCAATGGCTGGAGCACCATCGCCCTGATGGGTGGCTTCGCCGAGGTGGAAGCCGATGAAGTCACGGTGCTGGTCAACGCCGCCGAACTCGGCAGCAGCATCAACACCGCCGCCGCCGAAACGGCCTTCGAGGCCGCTCAGCAGGCTGCCGCGGTGTTCGAAGGCCAGCAGCCCAGCCCCGAAAAGCTGAAGGCTCAACAGAGCCTGGCCCGGGCCAGGGCGCGGCTGCAGGCCAGCAAAGCCAGCTGAAAACCCAAGGCTGGTTTGGCCCTCCCCATCACCCTCCTAAGCTCGCCCCGCAGGGTTCGAGGGCATGGGGAAGGGTGAAGAGCTGGGCCAGCAGCTGAGGGCATGGAATGAGGCTGGACTGCTCGACCTCGAGCACCCCACAGCTCTGGCCAACCGCCTGATCGATGGACTGGGCGCGGAGGAATGGCTCAAAGGGCCGATCCGCGATCTGGCCTCCCAGCCGCTGCTCCGCCAGGTGCTTCGCCAACGGGATGGGGGCACCCGGCACTCGGCCCTGCAGAGCCTGGTCCATCAGCTCGAATCGACCTACGCCCCCAAGGTTCTCGTTGAGCTGCTGGCGCTCCTTCAGGCTGCCACCGGTCAATCCATCAGCCTGTCAGCGCTCGCTGAGTCCATCCCCGATCGGGCCTTGATCACTGGACCGTCCAGTGATGGACCGTGCCTTGTCAATGCTTCCGGCCCCGCTCCTGCTGCTGTGGAGATTGCAGCAGGAGCGGCAGGTCTCGCTCACCAGCTTCATCTCCTGGGTCCTGGAGTCGCCCTGGCGGCCACCGCCGCCCTGGTGTGGCGCTGGTCGGCCGGGGAGTTACAGCGCTGGGTGTTTGAACCCTGGGGCTGGAGCGGCGGAGTGGTGCTGGTGGTGCTGCTGGCACTGCTTCAGGCCCTGGCCCTCGGTCCCCTCAAGGTGGTCCGGCGTCAGTGGCCCCTGGAACAGGCCGATGCCACCGATCCCCACCAGGCGTGGCGCTGGATCTGCGCCCCCTGGATTCACCATGCCAATGGGGAGGCGCTGCTCAACCTGGTGCTGCTGCTGATCCTGCTGGGGCCATCCCCTTTGCCCCTGCCGGAGGTGGTGCTGCGCTACTGCCTCACCAGCCTGGCCACCGCAGCCCTGGCCCTGCTGCTGGCGCAACGCCGCACCAGCGAAGGGCGCTGGGATGGAGCTTCGGGGGCCGTCAGCGCTCTGATCGGCCTGGGCAGTGGCGCCAGCCTGTTGCACTGGCGATCGCTGAGCTATCCCTTCGGCCCCCTGGCGATTCCCGCCTGGGTGCTGCTGGTGGTGTACGGAACCCTGCAACTCAGCTGGCTGCTGCCCCGGCGCAGCCCCCAGGACAGCAGCCGTCCGATCGACCGCCTGCTCAGCAGCCAGTGGTGGTGGGGACTGCAGCTCGGCCTCGCCTGGGCGCTGATCAGCCGGCTTGGCCAGTGGCTGCAGGTGCTGCAGCAGACCCGCCCAGCCGGCTGACGTCAGCAGCAGCAGCCATGTAGCGCCCCCACAACTCCGCCACCAGGGCCCCACTGGCGGCTTCGGCGGGTTTGTTGTCGTCGTTGCCCATCCAGATGGCGGTGAGAATTTTCAGCGACGGTGAATAGCCGACAAACAGCACATCAACGCCGTTGTTGGTGGTGCCGGTCTTGCCGCGGGCATCGGCCACCAGAGCGGCCGCCTTGCCGGTGCCGCGCTGCACCACCGCGGCCAGCAGGGCATCCATCTGTTGCGCATGCTCCGGCGGGATCAACTGACGGGATGTCTCCCCCACCGGCACCGTCACCCCCCGCTCCGGGCAGGTGGCAAGGCTGTAGATCGACTGGCAGATGCCCAGGTCATAGATGCGGCTGACGCCGTGCATCGGCACCGATTGGCCACCATTCGCCACCACCGCATAGGCCCGGGCCAGCTCATAGAGCAGGGTTTCACGTCCGCCCAGGATGGTGTTGAAGTCGAGGTCGAGGGGGGTGCTGATCCCCAGCCGGCGGGCCTGGTCCACCACCTGGCGCAGGCCGGCCCGCTGGGCCAGGCGCAGGGCCACCACATTCTCGGAAGCGGCGAAGCCATCGGCCACGCTGGTGGTGCCATCGGCTGAGCCTGCCCCGTGGCGGCAGCCGGCCACATAGGACAGCGGCGCGCAGGAGATGCGGTCGTCCGGGCTGACCCCACGGGCCAGGGCCGCCAGAAAGGTGAACAGCTTGAAGGCCGAGCCGGGCTGGCGCAACGCCTGAACCCGATCAAAGCTGGAGCGGCTGTAATCGCCGCCGCCCACGTAGGCGAGGATGTCACCACTCTCGAAATTCAGGGAAATCAGTGCTCCCTGGGTGAGGCCTGCCCGGGCCGCCGGACCCTCCAGGAAGCGCTGCAACTGTTGCTGCGCCAGGGCCTGCAGCCTGGGATCAATCGTGCTCACCACGCTGTAGTTGCCGCCACTCTCCTGTTCGGAGAGGTTGAGACCGAAGCGGGTGCCCTCCAGCTCACCTAGCACGTAATCGCTGAAGAATGGATAGCTGGTGAAGGTGGACGCGCGGCAGGCGGAGGGATCAATGTTGAGTGGACGGCGCTCGGCATCGATCAGCCCCTGATCGGAGAGAAAGCCCTGCTCGTGCATCAGTTTCAGCACGAGGTTGCGCCGCTCCCGACCGGCGGTGGGGTCGTCGCGGTTGCAGGGGCTGTAGCCATTGGGGCTAGGCAGCAGACCCACCAGAAACGCGGCCTGGCCCACATCCAGATCGCGGGCCGACTGACGGAAATACAGCTGAGAAGCCTGCTCGAACCCATCGGTGCCCAGGCCGAGATGGGCCCGGTCCAGATACATCTTCAGGATCCGGTTCTTGCTGTAGCCCACCTCCAGCTGCAGCGCCACCCATAATTCTCGCAGCTTGCGGGCCAGGCTCACCTCCGTGCCCACGGAGGGGTAGTAGAGACGCGCCACCTGCTGGGTGAGGCCGCTGCCACCACCGCTGCCGAGCAGGACGGAGCGCAGGGTGCCGAACAGGTCGAGGCCACTGTTCCAGCCGAACCGCGATTCCTCCGAGGCCACAAGGGCCTGGCGCAGATGCAGGGGATAGTCCTGCAGGGAGGGCAGGGCCGTGGCCGAGCCCTCACGGGCATCGACCTGCTCACCGCTGGCCGCAAAGATCTTCACCGGTCCGGCAATGGCGCGGATCCGGGAGCCGCCCCCCACCGAGGCCGCCGCCAGCAGCCCGCCCACCAGCAGCCCCGAGCCCAGCAAGGCCGCCAGGCCAGCCAGGTGGACCACCTGCTCGAGGGCACTGCGGGGATGGCGATACAGCAGCCGCGGCGCTTCCCCCTTCAGCGGCGATCCCAGCTGCACCACATCACCGTGGCGCAGGCGGATGGCACGGATGCGGCGGTCGCGGTGGAACAGGCCGTTGGCGGAGTTGAAATCTTCGAGGCAGAAGTCGCGATCGCCCAGCCGCTTCTGCTCGAGGATGGCGTGTACCCGGCTGAGGCTGGGATCGGCGACCGGCAGCTCGCAGGCCGGATCGCGACCGATGCGCAGCCGCTGGCCTGGCTTGAGGGAACGGGCCAGCACCAACCGATCGCCTTGCCACAGTTCGGCGCGGGCCTGTCGGGCCACCAGGTGTCGCCAGGCGGAGCCGAGGGCCCCGGGGCGCTGGGCCAATGGGCCGCGGCTGCAGGCAATCCAGAGGGCCCGCCAGCGACGGCGGCGGCTGTGTGCTGCGGCGGTGCGGCCAACGACTTGGGCGCCGGGGTCGGACGACGGCACGGGCAGGGCAGTCCACGGCGACGGCCCCATAGGCTACGGACAGCGATGGCGGGAAACGGGTGGAGCGCCAGCGGGATCCCTGGGAGCCCTTCCGGCTGTGGCTGGCCCTCACGATCGGGCTCTATGCCCTGCGCGCCAGCTTTGCGGCGACCTGGCTCGGGGCGATCCCCGGCTGGGTGCTGCTGACCCTGGTGCTCCTGGCCCTGGCGCTGGCCAGCAAGGCCCTGTTGTTCCCGGGCCGCGTCGTGCCCTACCGCGAGGGGGACGGGGGCTGGTGGGCAGACCTGCGCGAAGACTGGCAGCTCTGGTGGCAGCGCCGCCGCGGCCCATGACCAACCCAGCCCCCGCACCACCCCACGCTCGGCTGGTGCAGCAGAACGATCCGGGCAGCAGCGTGCCACTCGATTCCGGCCGGCCCCTGAGCATCGGCCGTGACCCGGCCAATCAGCTCTGCCTGCCGAACGCGGCTGGGCTGTCGCGTCGGCATGCGGAGATCCGCAGCTCCAGCGACAACACGGGCTGGGTGATCGCGGATCTGGGCAGCGCCAACGGCACCTACGTGGGCCGCCAGCGGATCACAGCCCCCCACCCCCTGCAGGACGGCGATCGGATCCAGCTGGGCCGCAACGGACCGGTGTTCTTGTTTCAGTGGGAGTCCGCCACTGCTCAGCAGAGCAGCGCTTCGAGCGCAACGGGTTCGCAGGCCACTGCTGCGACGACCACTGCTTCGAAGACCACTGCTTCGAAATCCACTTCCGGAAAGGCCCGTGCAGCAAGGCCGGCGCCGCAGCCCGCCGTGGCAGCGCAAGCTGCGGGATCCGCCCCTGCAGAGATCGACATCGGTGGGGAACGGATCAGCCTCGATCGGATCCGCTCAGCCGAGCTGCGCAGCCTGGCCCTCCACCCCCACATCTTCAGCTGGTGGGTGCTCGTCTGCCTCGGCGGTCTGCTGCTGCTGCCCTTTCCCCTGGTGTTCTGGCCCCTGCAGGTGGCAGCCCTGGCCGGCGCAGTGCTGCTGGGCTCGCGCAAGCAGCACGTTCTGGTGGTGGTGCTGCGCGACGGGCTGGCCTACCGGCGCAGCTTCTCCAACCGGATCACGGCCCTCTCACACCGCAATGGCATTCGCCGGGCCCTGGGCCAGACGGTGGAGCCATGACCTGGATCCTGCCGTTGGGCGAGACCCTGCAGATGGAGGAACTCAGCAGCCCGATCCAAATCCGGCGCGCCCTGGGGGGCGGCACCCAGGGCCAGGTGTTCGCGGTGGAGGTGGATGGCGAAGCTCTGGCCCTGAAGTGGTATCTGCCGGCGTGCCTGGCCCGTGATCCCCAGTTGGCCCGCCGCCTCAGCGACAGCATTCGCGCCACGGCCCCCAATCAGGATTTCCTCTGGCCGATCGCCCTGCTGCACCCCAGCGCCGCCAGCCGTGCTCAGATCCGCTGCCGCGACACCGGTTTCGGGTATCTGATGGACCTGAGACCGGCGGACTACGTGGGCGCCCATGAGCACGTCGCGGGCCGCATCGAGATCAGCCTGCGCTCTGTGCTGCGGGCCTGCTTCTTCCTGGCTGACGCCTTCCATGCCCTGCACCTGCGCGGCCTCTGTTACAAGGACATCTCCCTGGGCAACCTGTTCCTCCAACCCGGCAGCGGCCGCATCCTGATCTGCGACAACGACAACGTCGATGTGGACGGGCGTGACCCTGGCAGCGTGCTGGGTACGCCCGGGTTCATGGCTCCCGAGGTGCTGCTGGGCCAGGCCCGCCCCGGCGCCGACAGCGATCTGTTCTCGCTGGCGGTGCTGATCTTCAGGCTGCTCACCCGCCACGATCCCCTGCGGGGACAACGGGAGCTCGCGATTCGCTGCCTCGATGAACCCGCCCGCCGCCGCCTCTACGGCGAAGACCCCCTGTTCATCTTTGATCCGGCCGATCCGTCCAACCGACCCGATCCGATCGAGCACACCGCCGCCCTGATCACCTGGCCGATCTACCCGGAGCGGCTCAAGGACCTGTTCGAGCAGACCTTCTGCCGCGGCCTGCGCCAGCCCAGCCAGCGGGCCCTGACGGGCCAGTGGCGCCGGGCCCTGTCGATCACCCTGGACCAGCGGCAACTGTGCCGGGCCTGCGGCCAGGAGGTCTTCCCCGACGATCAGAGTGCCAGAACCTGCTGGAGCTGCGGCTCGCCGCTGCAGCCGGTCCTGCGGCTGCAGCTGGCCCATGGGGAGGTGATCGCCGCACCGGACAACGAGCTGCATCCCCATCACTTCGATGCCCTCGTACCCGAGAGCCTGCTCACCCCCCTGGCACGGGTGGAGGCCCACCCCGGCGATCCCTCAATCGTGGGGCTGCGCAACCTCTCGCCGGAACTCTGGAGCGTGGAGCTGATCGACGGCGCCGTGGTGCCGTTGCAACCCCAAAAAACCTGTAATCTCGCGCCCGTGCGACGGCTCACCACGCCGGCCGGGGCGATCACGGTGCTGCGCTGACCCCTGGCCCGTAGTGCCCCATGCCCTTCCCCAACGTTCGCCTCGCCAACCGACCGCTCCACTTCCTCTACCTGTGCGACTGCTCCGGTTCGATGGCAGCCCAGGGCAAGATGCAGGCGCTCAACCAGGCGATCCGCCAGTCGCTGCCGGGCATGGGCGAGGTAGCCCGGCAGAACCCGGAAGCCCGGCTGCTGGTGCGGGCGGTGCGCTTCGCCGACCAGGCCCGCTGGCACATCGCCGAGCCCACGCCAGTGGAGCAGCTCAGCTGGATCGACCTTGAGGCCGGCGGCGTGACCGCCATGGGCGAGGCCCTGGAACTGGTGGCGGCCGCCCTGCAGACGCCACCGATGGAGGAGCGGGCTCTGCCGCCGGTGCTGGTGCTGATTTCCGACGGCCAACCCACCGATGATTTCGATCGCGGCCTGCGCACGTTGATCCGCCAGCCCTGGGCCCAGAAGGCGGTGCGGCTGGCGATTGCCCTCGGCCACGACGCCGATCTGGAGGTGCTGCAGCAGTTCATCGGCCAGGATCCCGGCGGCAGCGGCCGATCAGCGCGACGCCCGCTGCAGGCCGGCAACGCCACCTCCCTGGCCCAGTACATCCAGTGGGCTTCCACGGCCGTGGTGAACGCCGCCTCCATGCCCGCCAGCCGCATGGTGCCGTCGGCAGAGGCCGCAGCCCCGGGCCCCATCCCCCTGCCGGATCTGCCTCCGACCGTGCTCGATCCCACCGACGATGTCGGTCCCCTGGTGTGGTGAGCCCCTGGCAGCCGGCCAGGATCTGCAGCCGCCCCGGAGCAGCCCACCAACGCCGCGGCCAGGTCTGCCAGGACTTTAGCGCGGCCGTCGAACTGCGCAGCCTCGATGGCCTGCCCGTGAAGGTGATGGCCGTGGCCGATGGCCACGGTGGCGCCCGGTACCACCGCAGCGACATCGGCAGCCGCCTCGCCTGCACAGCCGCCCTGACGGCAGTGGCCGCCACGCTGGAGACCAGCCGTCTGGCCGACACTGCCGCTGGCCAGCCGATGGAGCAGTGGCGACGGTGGCTGCAACAGGCGTTGCCGCTGGCCATTCTCTCCACCTGGCGAGAAGCGGTGGAGGCCGACCGGGCCAGGCGGCCGGAGCCAGACAACCCAGCGGGACAGGAGGGCGTCCCCGCACTGGAAAGCGCAGCGGCGCAAGACTGGCTGGCCTATGGCACCACCCTGGGGCTGGTGGTGCTGACACCGCACTGGTGGGGCCACACCGGACTGGGCGACTGGGACCTGGTGCGGGTGGAGGCCGAGGGCGTGGCCGTGCTGCTGGATGAGGAAGCGAACGACCCAGCCGCACCGGGGGAAGCCACCGGCAGCCTCTGCCTGCCCGACGCCGCCTCGCTGTTTGCGTCGCGCTCCGGGCTGCACAGGCTCGACAGCCCCCAGGCGCGCTTCGCCCTGCTGCTCAGCACCGATGGACTGCGCAAGTCCTGCGCCACGGATCCTGACTTCCTGGCACTTGCTGCGTTCCTGGTGAGCGCAGTCCAAGCCGGATCGACGGCTCCGGCCCATGCGTTGGATCAAGCGGCCGCACCGGCAGACGCTCCAGAGGCAAGCCAGGAGTCCACTGAGCTTCCCAGCCTGCTGGATCGCATCAGCCGCGAGGGCAGCGGCGACGATGTGAGCGTGGCCATGACCTGGTTCGAGCCTGAGGGGTCGCTCGCGGCTGAACCGGTCAATCCTGAGCGAACAAAGCCTGTGCAACGGAGGGCGGAGCAAGCAACCGCTGAGCCAACACCCGCGGCAACCGCAACGGCGAAACCAACAACGGTTCAGACAGAAGCTTCTCAGCCAGCCAACGAAACCGCCGATGCTTCTGATGTTGGTTCCTCTGCCGTCGCCGGCAAGGGGCGACCATCCACTCCACGCCTCCTGCTGGGTCTCAGTCTGGGTCTGGCAGGAGCGCTGGCTCTGTTGAGCTCCTTGGGGCTGCTGGGGCAGCGGTCCCCACCGAGGCCTGCCACGCCCCTGAAAATGGAGCCTTCTTCCCCTGAGTCCCTGCCACCTGAGCCAGTCCGTCAGTTGGTCCAGACACTCTGCCAGGGTTCACCGGCATCGATCCGAGGCACCCTGCGCAACCGCCGCGCCCAGTTCGAGGGGCTGGGGCGGGGCACAATCGCTCCAGATCTGCTCAACGCAACCAGCACCAGCGATCCCCTCGGAGCCCTGATCGCGGCCAGCTTCGATCCGGCGCAGCGCACGATGGTGCGCGGATCAGCCCTTCAGGCTCTGGGAGCCTGTGCAGCGTTGCAGTCCGCCTTGCAGGAGCAATGGCAGCAGACCATGCCCAGCCCATCCCCATCCCGCTGATCCGCCTGCCATGAACGACTACCAGCTCGGGGCCGCCCTGCGGGAGCGGGTGCTGCAGCTTCGTTCCCAGAACCTGCCGATCGAGGGCCGTCGTCTGCAGGGGCTGGTGGGTGACCTCTGCGGCAGTGAGCAGACCGCCCTGCTGCCGGCACTGCGCCATCTGGTGTTGTCCGCCGCCTTCCACAGCGGTGCGAGCCAGGCCAGGCCCCTGGCGGATCCGCGCCTGGCGGCCCGGCTGATGGCGGAACTGCGCGAGGTGTTCGCCGTCACGATCTGTGCCCGCATGGAGGGGGTGGTCCTGGGCCTGCTGGCCCTGCCAGGGCCGATGACCCCTTCAGGCTCAGAGGCGGCACCCCATCCAGGCGTGCCCCGGCAAACCGCTGCTGTGCCAGTGGCGGTAGCAGCGGTGCCCGTAGAGGTCTCAGCCGTTCAACCGCCCGTGGTGCCGCAGATGCCGCGTGCGGCACCAGCCGCCGAGGATGTCTATGCGGTGGAGGCACAGAGGGCATCAGGCGGCAGCCGGGGCCTCGTGGCCTTCCTGGCCTTTCTCACCGGCAGCCTCAGCGTGGCACTGGTGGCCGTGGTGCTGTGGATGCACCAGTCGGCGCAGCAGAGCGCCCTGCAACCGAGCGCGCCGGTGGTGCGCCAACCGGTGGCACCCCCTACCCCCGCACCTGTAAGCCAGCCTGAGCCCCCCCAGGTGCCAGAGCTGCCCGAACCTGAACCCACTCCTGAGGCCGCCACGGCGGAGCAGGCCATGGAGAGCATCCGCAGCCTCTACGAGAGCCTCAGCCGCAAAGATTTCGAGCAGGCCCGTCAGTGGTTTGCCGGCGCGGCAGCCGACCAGTTCGACGCCGCCTTCTTCGAGCAGTTCCAACAGGTGACCGTGTCGGATCTGCAGACCACCGGCAGCAATGGCAGCAGCCTCACCCTCGATGGGGTGGTGACCTTCGTCTACCCGGATGGCACCAGCCAGAGCGAGACACGCAGCTTCACGGTGGACATCGCCACCTCGCCGGCCCTGATCACGAACAGTGCCTTCGTTCGGGTGCTGCAGGCGCGCCGGTGATTCCAAAGCTCTGAATCAAGATCTCTGAATTCAGAACCCTGTATCCAAAGCTGATGCTAGCCCGATGTAGCAAGGTCCCGAAAAAATCCCGTGATGGAACCCTGCCAGGTTTCCATCGCGGGATGAGGGACATCGTCAATGCCCAAGGAAACTCCAGCGGAAGGATCAGGCGGTCCCGCAGAAGGTGACATCGGGGAACTTGAGCTTGGCCTCCTCGAGGCTCTTGCCCTTGCCCTCCTCCTGCCAGTAGTTGATCACTTCGGTGGCCTTGTTGAGGATCTCCACCCGCTCGTTATCCGTGATCCAGCTCTTGGCTTCCAGCTCGGATTTCAGGGTTTCCCAGGCATCTTCCCGGGGCCAGAAGAAATAGGCGGTGAGTGGGCTGGGGCCACCACCCACGATCTGATCCACCGCCAGGGCGACGTTGTCCGACAGCCAGAGGATCTTGAGCAGGAAGCGACCCTCATCGGCCTTGGGGGTATAGCCGGAAGGAACGCCATCTTCATCGATGGTGGCCGTGGCCAGGGCGGCGCTGCCACCGCGCATCACCGGACGGCCCTGGGTGGCGGTGTCGGCGGCAGGGGCATCCGCAGCGGCGGCCACTTCTGCGGGGGCCTCCGTCACGGCAGCGGCACTGGAGCTTTCAGCACCTGCGCTGGCGCTCTCGGCGCTGGCGGTCTCAGTGGCCGTCATGGTTTCGGCGCTCAAGGAACAAGGTCAAACAATTAACCTACCAGTCGCCAAGGCGCGACCGGCTCGATCCCGCCCATGACGCTGCGCCTGTTCCTCGATTCCGCCGACCCCAGCGACTGGGAGGCTTGGCTGCCCAGCGGGCTGTTCTTTGGGATCACCACCAATCCCAGTCTGCTGAAAAAGGCCGGCCAGCCCTGCGATCTGGACCATCTGCGCCAGCTCAGCCGCCGCGCCCTGGAGCTGCTGCCCCAGGAACTGCATCTGCAGGCCTGGGGCAGCAGCACCGCCGACCTGGTGCGCCGTGGCACTGCCCTGCATGCCATTGCACCAGACCAGATCGTCGTGAAAGTACCGGTGACCGCCACCGGTGCTGCGGCAGCGAAACAGCTGATCAGCCAGGCCATCCCCGTCACGTTCACCGCCTGTTACGAGCCGGCCCAGGTGTTGATCGCCGCCGCCCTGGGAGCCCGTTACATCGCCCCCTACCTCGGCCGCATCAGTGACCTGGGACGCGATGGTCACGCCGAGCTGATCACCATGCAGCGCTGCCTCGATGGCGTGGGCTCTGGCGTGAGGCTCCTGGTGGCCAGCCTCCGCCAGGCCAGCGATCTGACCCGCCTGGCGGAGGCAGGGATGACCACCTTCACCATGGGCCCAGCCATCGCCGCAGGGCTGTTCGCCAGTGAAGCCACCGAAGCCGCCGTCGCCCAGTTCGAGCAGGATGCGATCGCCTGATCGGCACCGCCTGATGTCCCCCCGTGCCGTTCTGCTCTTCGACATCGACGGTGTGATCCGGGATGTCGGCGGCAGTTATCGGCGCGCCATCGTGGAAACGGTGCACCAGTTCAGCGGCCAGCGCCCTGAGCCCGGTGCCATCGACACCCTCAAAAGTGAAGGCTGCTGGAACAACGACTGGGAAGCCTCGCTGGAGCTGCTGCGCCGCTCAGGTCATACCCCGCTCCCAGCCTTCGAAGCCCTGGTGGACGTGTTTGGCGGCTTCTACTTCGGTGGCGACCCCGAGGGGGATTCCAGTCTGTGGCAGGGGTTCATCGGCAGCGAACCGCTGCTGGTGGAATCTGATTTCTTTGCTGCGCTGACCAGGGCCAACGTGGCCTGGGGCTTCGTGAGCGGTGCGGAGCCCCCGTCCTGCCGCTACGTGCTGGAGACACGGCTGGGGCTGCGCGAGCCCCCGCTGATCGCCATGGGCCAGGCTCCCGACAAGCCCGACCCCACGGGCCTGCTGCTGCTTGCCAGCCAGCTCACGGGCGCAGCGCTGGATCAGGCGAGTCCGCCGATCGCCTACCTGGGCGACACCGTGGCGGATGTTCTCACCGTGCAGCGGGCTCGGCAGCACTGCCCTGCTGTCCGCTTCCTCAGCCTGGCCGTCGCCCCACCCCACCTGCAGGTCCCGGAAGCCATCGACCTCCGAGCTGCCTACGAGGCCCGGCTGATCGAAGCCGGAGCCGATGTGGTGCTGCCCTGCACCAGGGCCCTCGAACCCGAAGCCCTGTTGCGCTGGCTCAGCGCTCCATCGCCGCCGGCGCCTTGAGAGCAGCAGCCGTGAGGACCTCGTGGCCCTGCTCCGTCACCGCCACGTCATCCTCGATGCGGATGCCGATCCCCTTCCAACGCTCCTCGATCGCCGGCTGGCCCTCCGGCACCGGCAACCGATCGCTCACGTACAACCCCGGCTCCACGGTGAGCACCATGCCGGGCTCGAGCGCCACTGGATGCTCGCCGAGCCGGTAGGCGCCCACATCGTGCACATCCAGGCCCAGCCAGTGGCCGGTGCGGTGCATGTAGAGATGGCGGTAGGCGCCCTGCTCGATCACGCTGTCGGCCGAGCCCCGCAGCAGGCCCAGCTCCAGCAGGCCCTCCACCAGCACCCGCACCGCCGTGTCGTGGACCTGTTCGGCGGTGGCCTCCGGCCGCACCACCGCCACGGCCGCCTCCTGGGCCGCCAGCACCAGCTCGTAGAGGGCCCGTTGCTCGGCGCTGAAGCGGCCGCCCACCGGAAAGGTACGGGTGATGTCGCCGTTGTAGTAGTCGCCCAGGCTGCAGCCGGCATCGATCAGCAGCAGGTCGCCATCCCGCAGCTCGGCGGCATTGGCGGTGTAGTGCAACACGCAGGCGTTGTCGCCGCCGGCGACGATCGAGCCGTAGGCCGCTCCGCGCGCGCCCCGTTCGAGGAAGTGCTGCTCGATCACCGCCTGAACCTGCCGCTCCAGCAGGCCCGGCCGCGTCACCCGGCGAGCCAGTTCGTGGGCTTCGGCGGAGATCCGCGCCGCTTCCCGCAGCCGCTCCAGTTCCTCGGGGCTCTTGCGCAGGCGCAACTCATGCAGCATCGGACAGGGGGCGACCAGCCCCAGGGCGGCGCTGCCGGTGCGGGGGGCCCGATCCAGCTGGTGGGCCCAGGCCTGCAGCACCAGCGGCTCCACCGCGGGATGCCGTCCCACCCGGAAAGCGATGCCCTCGGCACCCTTGAGGTAGTCGGCCAGCCGCTGGGGCAGCTCGGCGATCGGATGGGCCCGATCAGCGCCGAAGCGCTCCACCGCCCCTTCACAACCCCAGCGGAACCCATTCCAGACCTCAGCAGTCGGATCCCTGGGTTCCACGAAGAGCACGAAGGGATGCTCGGGGCAATGGGGCAGGAACAGGGCCACCGCCCCGGGCTCATCGAAGCCGGTGAGATACCAGAAATCACTGTTCTGGCGGAAGGCATGCTCCACATCGGCGTGGTGCGTCGCCAGGGAGGAGGCCGGGATCACCGCCGCCACGCCACCGAGGCGGTGCAGGAAGCGTCCGCGCCGCTCCGCATAGGCCGCGGCGTCAATCGGAGGCGGGCTGGCCATGGGCGGCGGAACGGCTCGACAGCCAGAAGTTGGAACAGCCGGTTTAATACAGAGACCGCGCAAGTTGCGTGCCTTGGGCCCGGAACGGCCAGCACGCTTCCCGGTTGTTGACGCCGCCCCTGCGATCGCTCACCTCTCCACCACCTCCGTCCCCCCCCACGCGCCCGTCGCCGGATGAACGATTACCTCGTCCTCGGCGTGTTGGTGGTGGTGATGCTGCTGGGCTCGGCCGTGTGCTCCGGTGTCGAGGCCGCCCTGCTCACCGTGAGCCCGATCCGGGTGCATGAGCTGGCCCATCGTCCTCGGCCATCCGGCAGCGCCCGCCGCCTTGAGCAGCTGCGCAACCGCCTGGGCCGCACCCTGTCGGTGCTGGTGATCGTCAACAACACCTTCAACATCTTCGGCAGCCTGATGGTGGGCGGCTTCGCCAGCTGGGTGTTCAGCCGCCACAACATCGATCCCGTCGCCCTGCCGCTGTTCTCGGTGGGGCTCACCCTGCTGGTCATCCTGCTGGGCGAGATCCTGCCCAAGGCCCTCGGCAGCCGGCTGGCGCTGCCGGTCTCCCTGGCCAGCGCGAAGAGCCTGACGCTGCTCCTGAAGCTGATGCTGCCCCTTGTGCTGGTGCTGGAACGCCTGCTGCCTGGCATCAGCGATGAGAACGAGCTCAACACCGACGAAGAGGAAATCCGACTGCTGGCCAGGCTCGGCTCCCAGAAAGGGCAGATCGAGGCCGACGAGGCCGCCATGATCGCCAAGGTGTTCCAGCTCAATGACCTCACCGCCAGGGATCTGATGGTGCCGCGGGTGGCGGCCCCCACCCTGCAGGGCCAGGCCAGCCTCGAGAGTCTGCGGTCCAACCTGCTGTCCAACCCGGCCTCCTGGTGGGTGGTGCTGGGCGAGGAGGTCGATGAGGTGCTGGGGGTGGCAAACCGCGAACGGCTGCTCAGTGCCCTGTTGCAGCAGGAAGGCGCGATGACCGCCGCCGAGCTGTGCGAGCCGGTGGAATACGTGCCGGAGATGATTCGCGCCGATCGGCTGCTCACCGGCTTCCGGCGGAACAGCAGCGGCATCCGCGTGGTGGTGGATGAATTCGGTGGCTTCGTGGGGGTGATCGGCGCCGATGCGGTGCTGGCGGTGCTGGCCGGCTGGTGGCGCCGCCCCCAGACCGGTGGGGACAACCTCGCCCTCAACGTGGAGCAGGAACAGCCGTCATGACCTCCCCCTCGCTGAGCCACGGGTCCCGCCGGGGCTCCGCACCACCAGCCCATCGCCCGAGGCTGACGCCCCCGCCCACCGCTGAGCGCTGCCTGCTGCTGCTGCGCCGCTGGCGGGCAGAGCTGCAGCTCAGCCCCCGCGAAACCACCCTGCTTGGACCGGAGCTGGCAGGGCTGGACCGGCAACTGCAGCGTCTGGAGCAGAAGCAGCCGCGCCTGGCCGTGTTCGGCCGGGTGGGGGTCGGGAAATCGAGCCTGCTCAATGCCCTGCTTGGCGAGGAGGCCTTTGCCACGGATGTGGCCCATGGCTGCACCCGTCGCCAGGCGAGCCGGCCCTGGCAGCAGCCGATCGCGGGGCTGAGCGCCGTTGAGCTGGTCGACACGCCGGGGATCGACGAGATCGCCGCCGAAGCGCGTTCCCGGCTGGCGGCCCGTCTGGCCCTCGGCGCTGATCTGGTGCTGCTGGTGCTGGATGGTGATCTCACCAGCGTCGAGCTGGAGGCGCTTGAACCCTTGCTGGCCAGTGGCAAACCGCTGCTGCTGGTGCTCAACCGCTGCGACTGCTGGCCCGAGCCGGAACGCCAGGCGCTGCTGGCCAGCATCCGTCGCCGGCTCCCCGCCGCCGCCCGCACCCTGGAGCCGATCGCGGTGGCGGCGGCGCCGCGGCGGCCCCAGCTGCTCGACGATGGCCGTGTGCGCAGCGTCCGCGAAGCCGCCCAGGTGGAACCGCTGCGCCACACCCTGCGGCAACTGCTGAGCGATCACGGGCCCCTGTTGCTGGGCCTCAACGCCCTGCGGGCCGCTGATCGCTTCAGCCAGAGCCTCCACGCCCACCGCCTGCGCCAGGGCCGCCGCCACGCCCAGACCCTGATCGGCCGTTTCGCCGCCCTCAAAGCCACCGGCGTCGCGGCCAATCCGCTGCTGCTGCTCGATCTGGCGGGAGGCCTGGCCTGCGATACCGCCCTGGTGCTGCAGCTCTGTCAGCTCTACGGCCTGCCGATGACCAGCAGCGGCGCCCGCCAGCTGCTCTCACGCCTCTCCGGCCACAATGCCCTGCTGGGCGGCGTTCAGCTGGGCCTGCAGCTGCTGCTGGGTGGCATGCGCCAGGTCCTGCTGCTGGCGGCGCCCTTCAGCGGTGGTCTCAGCCTCGCGCCGGCGGCGCCGGTGGCCCTGGCCCAGGCGGCCCTGGCCGTGCACACCACCCGTCGCACCGGCCGCCTCGCGGCCGCCGAGCTGCTGCGCGGCGCCAGCGGCGCCGGCCGGCCAGGCGCCCTGCTGCAGCGCCTCTGCGGCCAGGATCCGGAAGTGCGCCGCTGGTTGGCCAGCTGGCAGCAGGCTCCCGTCGCCCTGCCACCGCGGCCTGCCAGCCTGCTGCCCTGAGCCGGCCACCGATGCCCGCCGTTGCCCTGTTCGGCACCAGCGCCGATCCACCCACCCTCGGCCACCGCGCCCTGCTCGAGGGGCTGCTGACCCTCTACCCAGAGGTGGCGACCTGGGCCAGTGACAATCCCCTCAAGCACCATGCGGCCCCGCTGCCCATGCGGGCAGCCCTGCTGGAGGCCCTGGTGGCAGCGATCGGCGATCCGCGGCTGCACCACCGGCAGGAGCTCAGCAGCCCCTGGACGATCGAAACCCTGGAGCGCGCCGCCCGGCAGTGGCCCCAGCACGAACTGGTGTTTGTGGTGGGGAGCGATCTGGCTCCCCAGATCCCCAGCTGGAAAGCCGCCGATGCGATCCTGCGCCGCTGCCGCCTGGCGATCGCCCCGCGCCGGGGTTGGCCGCTCACGGCGGAGCAGCAGCAGGCGCTGCGAGAGCTGGGGGCGGAGCTGGAGCTGCTGCCTCTGGAGATTCCCGCCACGGCCAGCTCAGCGGTGCGCCGCTGCCCCGATCCGGCCCAGGTTCCGCCGGAGCTGCACCCCCTGCTGCTGCAGCACAATCTGTACGGCTTCCAAGGGGGTGGTCCTGCGGCAGGCCGAATCGGCTGATGCAGCCTGATCGGGCTGCAGATGCAGCAGCTTGAGTCGACTGCGACCACTTCCGCCTCCTTCCCTTCCCCTCACGCCGTTCCCGCTGCCGATGCGTCTTGCTCTGGCCCAGATCGATCCCCTGGTGGGCGACCTGCGAGGCAACGGCGCACGCATCCTGACGGCCTGCCGGGAGGCGGCGAGCGCTGGCGCCGAACTGGTGCTGACGCCGGAACTCTCGCTCTGGGGCTATCCGCCCCGCGACCTGCTGCTGCGCGCCAGCCTCGTGCAGCGCCAGGGCGAAGAGCTCGACCGACTCGCCGCCTCACTGCCCGCGGAGCTGGCGGTGCTGGTGGGGGTGGTGGAACCGGTGGAGGATGCCGGGGTGCCGGGCCTCTACAACAGCCTGGCCCTTGTGGAGCCGGGCCAGTGGCGCTTCGTGGCCCGCAAACGGCTGCTGCCCACCTACGACGTCTTTGACGAGCAGCGCTATTTCCGCAGCGGCACCAGCGCCGCCGTGCTGGAGCTGGTGCGCAGCGGCCGCCCGTGGCGCCTTGGGCTGACGATCTGCGAAGACCTCTGGGTGGACGAGCAGCTGCAGGGCCACCGCCTCGCCGGCGCGGATCCGATCGCGGCACTGCTGCCGCATCGGCTCGATCTGTTGCTCAACCTCTCGGCCTCCCCCTTCGGCCAGGAGAAGGTGGCCCTGCGGCAAACCCTGGCCTCGCGCGCCGCCAGGCGCCTGGGCTGCCCGGTGGTGTACGTGAACCAGGTGGGCGGCAACGACGAACTGGTGTTCGACGGCGTCAGCTTCGTGGTGGATGGCGAAGGGACGCTGGTGGCTCGCCTGCCCTGCGCCCGTGAAGCCCTCGGTTTCTGGGACGCCGCTCGCGACCAGGCCAGCGCCATCGCGCCGTTGCCCGAGCGGCTGGAGCAGATCTTCCGCGTGCTGGTGCTGGGGGTGCGCGACTATGCCGGCAAGTGCGGCTTCCAGCGGGCGCTGCTGGGCCTGAGCGGCGGCATCGATTCGGCCCTGGTGGCAGTGATCGCCGCCGCGGCCCTCGGCCCCGAGCAGGTGCGGGTGCTGCGGATGCCCTCCCCCTGGAGCTCCGCCGGGTCCCTCAGCGACGCCACAGCCCTGATCGAACGGCTGCACCTGCCCAGCAGCACCCTGCCGATCGCTGCGCTGATGGACAGCTTCGACACGGTGCTGACCCCAGCGCTGGGAGAAGCCCCCCGCGGGATCACGGCGGAGAACCTGCAATCCCGCATCCGCGGCACGCTGCTGATGGCCCTGGCCAACCAGGAGGGCCGGCTGCTGCTCTCCACCGGCAACAAATCCGAACTGGCGGTGGGCTATTGCACCCTCTACGGCGACATGAACGGAGGCCTGGCCGTGATCGGCGATCTCTACAAAAGCACCGTGTTTGCCCTGTGCGCCTGGCTGGACAGCCCCGCCGCAGGCCCCTGCCGCCGTGATCTGGGCCTGCCCGAGTGCGGCGAGCTGGTGGGCAGGGCCATCCGCGACAAGCCCCCCAGCGCCGAGCTGCGGCCCGACCAGCGCGACAGCGACTCCCTGCCGGACTACGCCGTGCTCGATCCGCTGCTGAAGGCCTACATCGAGGAGCTGCGCACCCCCGAGCAGCTGATCGCTGCCGGCACCGATGCCGCCCTGGCCGAACGGGTGCATCGGCTGCTGCGTCTGGCCGAATTCAAGCGGCGCCAGGCTGCACCACTGCTGAAAGTGAGCGCTCGGGCCTTCGGCAGCGGTTGGCGGATGCCGATCGCCGCACGCTGATCCCGTCACGAATGCGTGGCAGTTCCGCCCCGGCCCCGCCAATCTGGTGCAAGCCCTGCAGTGGTCCATGACAGCACCCGGCCTGACGGCCCCGATGGCCAGCATCGGCGTGCCTACGGAAATCAAGCAGGACGAGCAGCGGGTGGCGCTCAGTCCTGATGGGGTGCGCGAGCTGGTGGGCCAGGGCATGGAGGTGCGGGTGCAGGAGGGCGCCGGGCTCGGCGCCGGCATCGCCGACGATGACTACGCCGCGGCCGGGGCCCTTCTGGTGAGCTGCGAGGACGCCTGGGGCGCCCATCTGGTGGTGAAGGTGAAAGAACCGCAACCGGAGGAGTTTCGCTATCTGCGCAGCGACCTGGTGCTGTTCACCTACCTCCATCTGGCCGCCTATCCCGAGGTGGGCGAGGCCCTGCTGGAGGCCGGTACCACCGCGGTGGCCTACGAAACCGTGCAGCTCGAAGACGGCAGCCTGCCGCTGCTGGCGCCCATGAGCGAGATCGCCGGGCGCATCGCCGCCCAGGTGGGCGCCCATCTGCTGGAAAAGCCCCACGGTGGCCGCGGCGTGCTGATCGGCGGCTGTACCGGCGTGCGGCCGGCGCGGGTGGTGGTGCTGGGGGCCGGAACGGTGGGCTGGCATGCGGCACGGCTGGCGGCGGCGATGGATGCGGAGGTGTTCCTGCTGGATCACTCGCCCCAGCGCCTGCGCCGGCTGGAGGCCGACCGCAAGGGCCGCCTGGTGAGCCTGGTGAGCAGCCGCGGCCTGATTGAGCGGTTGGTGCCGGGGGCGGACCTGCTGATCGGCGCCGTGCTCACCCCCGGCGGCCGGGCCCCCACCCTGGTGGAGGAAGACCTGGTCCAGCGCATGAAGGCCGGCTCGGTGATCGTGGACGTGGCGATCGATCAGGGGGGCTGCATTGCCACCAGCCGCGAAACCACCCACACCGAACCGGTGGTGACGATCCATGGCGTGCAGCACTACGCCGTGGGCAACATGCCCGGCGCGGTGCCTTTCACCTCCACCGAAGCCCTGGTGAGTGTCACCCTGCCCTACATCCTGGTGATGGCTGGCCGCGGGCTGGCCGAGGCGGTCACCGACCGGCCCGAGCTGCTCTCGGGTCTGAACACCGTCAATGGGGCCGTCTGCCATCCCGGAGTGGCCAAGGCCCTGGGGGTGTCGCCGCGCCACCCGATGGCCTGTCTGCGCTGAGCTCCGTTCAAGCGAGGCGCCCCAGGGGCCGGTGCAGGCTGGCAGGGTCGATCCCCTCCCGCAGAGCCAGCACCAGACCAGCCGCTTCGGCGTAGGTCGTCACCTCCAGCACCTCAAGGCCCAGCGCCGCCCCGTCGACCGCCAGCACACAGGGATTGCCCCGCACGGCGATCACCGGGACCCCCCGCTCCGCGCAGGCCAGAACAGCTTCCCCCCCCAGGGCCGCCGCCGGCGCCACCACGGCACCGATGTCTCCGGAGCGGATCAGGCCGGCCGCCCTGGAGGCAGCCGGTTCGCTCACCAGATCGGGGGCCCGGCTCAGGCCCACCAGAACGCAGGGCAGGAAGGTGTGGCCCAGCTCCTCCGCCGCGGCCCGCGGATCAAGGCTGGGATCGAGCGGCAGCGGCGCCAGGGCCGGAGCGTGGGCGCAGGGGCAACCCAGATGACGACTGAGCAGATGGCTGATCACGGCCTCGGCACCGGCCAGCCCGTCGACCCCCGCCCCCTGGCGGTAGGCCGCCAGGGCCTCACTCTCGGGCTCATCGGGGAAACGGGCCACCACGGCGATCGCCGTGGCCCCGGCCGCCACCAGCTGCTCTCCCGCCCGCAGCAGCAGATCCGGGCGCACCAGGCTGCCCCAGCTGGCACCACTGGGGCCAAGCGACAGGCTCACGTGCAGCGGTGCCTCGGTGGTGCGCACCGGGCCGATCGCCAGGCCAAGGCTGGCGCGGCAGGCATCGGCCGCCTGCAGATGGCGCTGACGCAGGGGCTCCTCGATGCCGGCATCCAGCAGCAGACCCACCCGCCGCGACGGGACCGGCGCCAGGGCCAGCTCACCGGCAGCGAAGCGATTCAGGCTCCAGCCCTCCACGTAGTGCAGCCGTGGATCGCTCCAGTAGAGCGCCGCCGCGTTCATCACGTTGGGATGGGTGATCAGGCAGCCACTGGCGGCGGCGAGCAGCCGGGCCGCCGGCAGGCCATCGCCCGCGTAGCCGCCCACGGCACAGCCCACGCCGGTGGGGATCACCAGAAGGGTGGGCAGCGGCGGCGCCGCACAGCCGCTCAACACGGCGGTTTGGTGCTCAACAGCCAAACCCCTTCGACCCTCAGCCCCCGATCAGGATCCACCGCCGTGATCGCCCAGCGCAGGGGCTCGGCGCCGCCGGGTTGGTCGGCCAGGGAGGCCCGGATCTGTGGCAGCAGAGCACCGGGCGCGGGCTTCAGCCACAACTCCAGTGGCTCGAGGCGCATGGGCGCAGCACTCACTTCTGAAACTGACCGAACTGAAGCTCGTAGAGCGCATCTTCCTGGCCGGCGAGCAGATCGAGGTCACTGCGGGGGAATGACACACACAACAGGGCATAGCCCTGCTCCTGCAGCTCCATCTTCACCCCCATGGCATCGGGCTGGTGCACACGGCCGCTGCGGAGCAGGGCTGCACAGGTGGTGCACACCCCCGAACAGCAGGAACTGGGCAAGGGCACGCCCGCTGCTTCAGCCGCGGCCAGCACGGTCTGGTCGGATCGGCACGGAAAACTGTGTCGCGTGCCGTCGATCTCGGCGGTGACGCTGAAGCTGGAGGAATCGGACACGAGCGGGATCGGACGGTCAGGCGCGCAGCCCATCTTCCCCGATGGCCTGCCACTGGCTGGGATGGGGCGCCAGGTACTCCGGCGGCCTGGAGCCAGGCGCGGCGGGCGGTGCGGTGAGCACAAAATCAAGACTGATCGAAAAGCGGTGATCGTCGGGCTCGTGGTTCTCCAGCACGGCGTGATCCAGGCAGGAGGGGAACAGCAGCAGCAGACCGGCTCGCGGCGCCACATCCAGCCAGGCCGCATTGAAGGGAGAGGCGACGCCGATCGGGCCGCCATGGCCCACCGCCAGGCCGGGCACCAACTCGTTCACCTGGCGGACCGGGAACAGACGCAGACAGCCATGCCGGCCACTGCCATCGCCATTGAGGTAATACACAGCACTGAGGTGTGCATTGGGATGGTGATGGCGGCCCACCACCTGCCCGGCCTCGCTCACCACCGGCCAACAGCGCTGCAGATGCAGCGCCACCGCGGAATCGCAGAAGCCCAGGGCGCCGAGATAGGTCTGGGCATGGGCTGCGATCTCCGCCACCAGCGGCGCAAAGACCGGGTGGCGGTGCAACTGCCACACCCCATTGATGTCTCCGGTCCAGGCGCAGCCGGGATCGGGGTTGGAGGCAGACTCACCGCGCAGCTCACAGATCGCCTGAATCTGCAGAGCCGTGTCGAGCGGATCGACCGCTCGCTGCACCTGACCGAGCGCCGTGGGGAAGAGGGCTTGGATCTCCAGGCCTCCCAGTGGGGTCGCCCCATGTTGTGGGGATCCAGCATGAGGGCCAGATCCTGAAGCCACACCACCGTGCTCCCTCATCAACGAGACCTGTCGCACACGCCCGGATCCTGCCAAGCCGGACGTTCGGGCTGCAAACAGACGGGCACAGAAAGCCTCCGGGCACAAAAACATCGCTCAAAAAGCCGTTCCCGAGATTCGGAAACGGCCATCTGAACAGCAGTTGCGGGACAACGAATGCGGGCCTGCAGGTGCCAACGAGCCGAGAGAAGATCTCCGCTCAGAAGGCAACTGATCTGGCCGTCAACAGATCAGGCCATCGCCACGGAGCCACCGACCACCTCGAGGATCTCC
This sequence comes from Synechococcus sp. CBW1006, assembly GCF_015840525.1. Classification (NCBI taxonomy): domain Bacteria; kingdom Bacillati; phylum Cyanobacteriota; class Cyanophyceae; order Synechococcales; family Synechococcaceae; genus Synechococcus; species Synechococcus sp. CBW1006. The sequence goes on from NZ_CP060396.1 coordinate 176,032, forward strand.
TGGGTGATCGCCGCCTGGCGGGCTTTGTTGTAATCCAGCGTCAGGCTCTTGGCGAGGGCCTTGGCGTTGTCGCTGGCGTTGTTCATGGCCGTCATCCGGCTGGCCAGCTCAGACGCCGCCGCCTCCTGCAGGGAGCGGAGCAACTGATTCTCCAGATACAGAGGCAGCAGGGCATTGAGCAACTGCTCCGGGCTCTGATCGAAGACGATGTCCGAGGGGATCTCGGGCTGATCGTTGGCAACACCGCCGGCATCCACAGCCACGGTCAGGCGACCCTCGCGGGTGGTGAGACGGAAGATCTCGTCCTCGGGGGTGGCGATTCCCTGGGGATCCAGTGGCAACAGGGTCTGCACCACGGGCTTGGAACTGACCAGGTTGATGAACTTGGTGAAGATGATCTCGACCCTGTCGGTACTGGCAGAGAGAAACTCAGCCAGTACTTCAGTTGCGATACCACCGGCTTCGCTGGCGTTGGGAACCTGCTCGAGACCGGTGAAGGTGGCCCGGATCGGGTAGCTGCGGTTCTGGAAGTAGGTGATCGCCTTACGGCCGATCAGCACCAGATCCACGCTGTAACCCTGCTGCTTGAGCTCAGCGAAGCGTTGCTCGGTGCGTTTGATGATGTTGGCGTTGTAGCCACCGCAGAGACCACGGTCACCCGTCACAGACAACAGCGTGATCGTACGCAGATCGCGGGATTCGAGCAGGGGCGAATCAGCATCCTCGAAGCGCATGCGCGACTGAAGATTCTCCAGCACCCGTGCCAGGCGATCAGCAAACGGACGGCTACGCAACACCTGCTCCTGGGCACGCCGCACTTTGGCGGCCGCCACGAGACGCATGGCCTCGGTGATCTTGCGCGTGTTCTTGACCGAACTGATGCGGTCGCGGATTTCCTTGAGATTAGCCATCAGTACGCCCTCCTCAGACGGTGGCGAGCATGGACGATTTGACCTCGTTGATCGCATCCTTGAGCATGGCTTCAGCTTCGTCGCTGAGCTGCTTCTCGGTCTGGATCTTGGAGATGTACTCGGGCTTGTTGGTCTTGAGATACTCGCGCAGTTCACGGCAGAACTGGACCACCGATTCCACCGGAACCTCGTCGATCAGACCCTTGACGCCGGCGTAGACCACCGCGACCTGTTCAGCCAGGATCAGGGGGCTGAACTGGGGTTGCTTGAGGATCTCGCGCAGCCGCTTACCGCGAGCCAGTTGCTTCTGGGTGGCGGCGTCGAGATCCGAGGCGAACTGGGAGAAGGCAGCCAGTTCGTCGAACTGAGCCAGCTCCAGCTTCAGGGTGCCGGCGATCTTCTTGATGGCCTTGGTCTGGGCGGCTCCACCCACCCGGCTCACGGAGATGCCCACATTGATGGCGGGCCGCAGACCGGAGTTGAACAGGTCGGAGCTGAGGAACACCTGACCATCCGTGATCGAGATCACGTTGGTTGGGATGTAGGCAGACACATCGCCGGCCTGGGTCTCGATGATCGGCAGGGCGGTCATGCTGCCCTTGCCCATGGCATCACTCAGCTTGGCGGCGCGCTCCAGCAGACGGCTGTGGCAGTAGAAGACGTCGCCGGGATAAGCCTCACGACCGGGGGGACGACGCAGCAGCAGCGACATCTGGCGATAGGCCTGGGCCTGCTTGGTGAGGTCGTCATAGATCACCAGGGTGGCCTTGCCCTTGTACATGAACGACTCGGCCAGGGCCGCCCCGGTGTAGGGAGCCAGGTACTGAAGAGCGGCTGCTTCAGAGGCGCTGGCCGCTACCACGATGGTGTAATCCAGGGCGCCCTTCTCGCGCAACACCTCAACCACGTTGGCGACGGAGGCGGCCTTCTGGCCGATCGCCACATAGACGCAGACGACGTCCTGACCCTTCTGGTTGATGATCGTGTCAATGCCGATCGCCGTCTTGCCGGTCTGACGGTCGCCGATGATCAGCTCACGCTGGCCACGACCGATCGGGATCATGGCATCGATGGCTGTGATGCCGGTCTGCATGGGCTCATGCACCGACTTGCGCTGGATGATCCCAGGCGCCATCGATTCGATCAGACGGGTCTCGGTGGTGGCGATCTCACCCTTGCCGTCGATGGGCTGACCCAGGGAGTTCACCACCCGACCCAGCATCGCCTCGCCGACGGGTACTGCGGCGATCTTGCCGGTGGCCTTCACCGTGCTGCCTTCGCGGATGCCGAGCCCCTCGCCCATCAGCACAACGCCGACATTGTCGTCCTCCAGGTTGAGGGCAATGCCTTCGGTGCCGTCCTCAAATTCCACCAACTCGCCGGCCATCACCTGTTGGAGGCCGTAGACGCGGGAAATCCCGTCACCAACCTGCAGAACGGTTCCGACGTTGCTGACCGAGACGGATTTGTCGTAGTCCTCGATCTGCTGCTTGAGGATCGCGCTGATCTCGTCGGGGCGGATGGAAACCATGGGTGGAAATCCCCGGCAGGGGACACGAGGGGAAAAAGGCGGAAGGAGAAACGGGGGGAGCTAGCTCACCTTGGCCAGGGCCAGACCGAGGCGACGAACCTGTCCGGACAGGCTGGCGTCGATCACCTGCGAACCGACACTGACGGTGAAGCCGCCGATCAGAGCGGGATCGACCTTCTGGACGACCTCAACCTGCTCGGTGGCCGCCACGGTTTTGATCCTGCTGGTGATCTGGGCCAGCTGCTCGGCAGCCAACGTGGTGGCCGAGGTGACCGTCGCCAGGGCGATCCCGTTCTGCTGGCGGTAGAGGTCGAGCAGACGCTCCAGCACTGCATCCAGAACTTCGATGCGCTGGCGATCAGCCAACAGCTTGAGAAGATTCAGAAAGGTGGGCGTCACCTGCTCCGCGAACAGAGCCTGGAGGGCACCCTTCTTGGATTCGATCTCGATGACCGGCGAGGTCAACGCCTGGCGCAGATCATCGGATTCATTCCAGAGCGCCAGGATCTGACGGGCCTGGTCCACAACCTGTTCCGTTTCGTTGTGGGCTTCCGCCACCTGCAGGAAGGCTTCTGCGTAGGGCGTGGTGATGGAGTTGAGCAGCGGCATCAGGCGTTACCCATCGATTGGATGGCCTGCTCGATGAAACGGGCCTGGGCCTGGTCATCGAGCTTGCCAGGAAGGTTTGAGAGGGCCTTGTCAATGGCCAGCTGGGCGGCCTGGCGTCGCAGCAGGGTGGTGACCCTGGCCGCTTCGGACTCGAGATCATTGCTGGAGCTCTGCTTGATCCGCGCCATGTCCTCGATGGTGCGCTTCTCGATCTCGAGGCGGATCGACTGGGCACGCTCCTTGCCTTCAGCGCGGATCTGATCGGCCTTCTTCTGGGCCTGACCAAGATCCTGCTGGGCCGTGGCAAGCGAGGCCGTGGCCTTGGCCAGGCGCTCCTCTGCGTCCTTGAGATCAGAAAGGATGAGGGCCCGACGGCGCTCAAGGATGCCACCGAGGAAGCTGGGGAGGAACTTCCAGAGGCAGGCGATCACGATCGCCAGGTTGATGATGTTGGATTCGAAGATGTTGAAGTTGAGGCCGAAGCCTCCCTCCGAAGCCATCACCAGGGGAAGGGGAAGATTCATTTGGTGGCAGCCAGCAGACGTTCGACGATCAGATCACCGAGTTGGTCGGCATCTCCCTGAAGCTGTGTCATGGCCAATTCCCGCTGGGAATCAATCTCACGACGCGCCTGTTCGCGCGATGCGTTGGCTTCGGCCGTCGCAGTGGCCAGGGCGTCGCGATAGAGGCGATCGGATTCCTGTTCAGCGTCGAGGATCAGCTTCTGGGTGTGGAGACGGGCCTCCTTGAGCTGCTCCTTCAATTCAGTCTCCAGACGCTCCACCTGGGCCAGCTTCTGCTTGGCCTCGGCACGACTGGTACTGATGTAATCCTCTCGCTCTTCCACGACCCGACCGACCGGGCGGAAAAACAGGGCATTGAGAATGAAGGTGAGGACGACAATCTGCACTGCCATCAGCGGCAGAGTGGCGTCGAGGTCGAACAGACCTCCTTCGGGTGCACCTGCTTCGGCAAGCAGAAGCCAGCTGGTCATGGGGCGGGAGTGGCGAGCGGACGTCCGGAGAAAAACCGGAGGGAGAACGCGGAGCGAACGGACAACGATGCGGACGAGGCCCAGGAAACCATCGGTTCCAGGGACCTCGGATCACATCCAGTTCCGATCAGCCGGCGAAGGGGTTGGCGAACAGCAGCACCAGGGCCACCACGAGGCCGTAGATGGTGAGAGCTTCCATGAAGGCCAGGGAAAGCAGCAGGGTGCCGCGGATCTTGCCTTCAGCTTCAGGCTGACGAGCGATGCCTTCGACAGCGCCGCCGGCAGCGGTGCCCTGACCGATACCGGGGCCGATGGCGCCAAGGCCGACGGCGAGACCAGCGGCCACGACGGACGCAGCGGAGGTGATGGAATCCATGGTGGAAGGGGGGATGTGGAGCGCTGGGGTAGCGCTGGTTGAACCTGTCGCCAGCGGACGTCTCCTCCTTGGAGACGGGCCCGGACTGCAACCGGACCTGCGAGCAGGAGATTTAGCAGATCGGCTGAAAGGAGCGGCACGTTGCCGTGCGCTCAATCCAGGCCGAGGGAGCTTCAGTGATGCTCTTCGTGAACAGCCTCGCCGATGTAATAAGCGGCGAGGGTGGCGAAGATCAAGGCCTGAATCGCACTGGTGAACAAGCCCAGGAACATGGCCGGCAGAGGAACGACCAGCGGCACAAGAAAAGCGAGCACCGCAACCACCAGTTCATCAGCCAGGATGTTGCCGAACAAACGGAACGAAAGGCTGAGGGGCTTGGTGAAGTCCTCGACGATCTTGAACGGGAGCATGATCGGAGTCGGCTCCACGTAGTACTCGAAGTACCGGAAACCCTTGCGGCTAAGGCCTGCATAGAAGTAGGCCAGTGAGACCAGCAGAGCCAGGGCGATCGTGGTGTTGATGTCCGCCGTTGGGGCGCCGAGCTCACCACTGGGCAGATGGATCAGCTTCCAGGGGACCAACGCACCACCCCAGTTGCTCACGAAGATAAACAGAAAGAGGGTGCCGATGAAGGGAAGCCAATCGCGGTAAGCCTTTTCACCGATCTGCTCGCGGGTGAGATCGCGGATGTAGTCCCACAGGAACTCCAGCAGGTTCTGGGTTCCCTGGGGATCGCGGCTGAGCTTGCGGGTTCCGGCAACCACGAGGGCCAGCAGCGCGCCGATCACGACCCAGGAGCTCAGGAAAACCTGACCGTGGATCTTGAAATTCCCCAGCTGCCAATAGAGGTGTTGACCAACCTCCAGTTCGGCGAAAGGGAGAACAAGTGGTAAGGCGACCATCTGGCTGGTGGGTTTCGGTGCCGCGCAGGCGGCGTTTCGGAAAACGACGGCGGAGCCGTCAGGCTTGAGCTAGTTCGGTCATGATCTTCAGCTGTCGAAGACAGCATTCAGAAGAATGGCCGGCTTGTAGAGCAGAAAGCCGATCAGGGCAGGCAGCAACTGCAACTCGGGCAGGCGCGCCGCAGCGAGCACAAGCACCACAGGCACCAGAAGCTGAAACTTGCCCACAGACTTCGATCCATTCCCGACTCGCTCAACACTGCGAGCAAGAAGCCGCAGGTAAAGCAAGCCGGCCATGGCGCCTACCAGCAGACTGCCGGCAGTGGCCAGATCAAAGCGGAGAGAGGTGATCACAACAGCCACTGCCGAAACGAGCAGCGTGGCCAGGATCAGGCGCTGCCGAAGCCGCGCGTAATCGTCCATTCCGTTGGAAGCCTTGGCCTCCGGGGCATCGGACGTGAGAACAGAGGCCTCGACACCGGCTGCGGGATGTCCCGGATCCGTGTCCTGAGGGACGGAGTCGTGAAGAGACACCGTCTCAGGGTGAGAATCCAGTGAGTCCTGCAAGCCCGCCGAAACTCTGTTATGGCGCGCGGAATCTATCACGAGGGCCTCACTCGCCAGGCCGCAGCAGCAGCAGGCGCTGCTCCAGCAACAGCCTGGCCGTGCTCAGCAGTTGGGCGCGGGACCAGTCCGGCAGCAACCGCTCCAGGGGCTGCTCCGGACCGGCCGCCTCAAGGGCCTGGAGCAGCAGAACACCCTCCTCCGAGAGGTCAAGCGGTGCCATGTCCGAATCCAGCAGGCTGGTACCAGGCCAGCCCCAGAGGCACGGGTTGCGCACGCCGCGGGCTTGCAGCAGAACCGTGTCATCGGACCAGTCCGGTCGGAGGATCGGCCCCTTGGAGAGAAAGAACTCAAAGTGGCTGATGTCGGGATCCAGCTCCTGCACCAGTTGCCATTGCTGCCGTTCACTCAGGGCACGGGCTCGCTCGAGCAACTCGCCCTGCAGCAGCCTGGCCGGATCCCAGACGGCCGGATTGGAGAAGCCGGCGAAAGTCAGATCCGCCGAGGCCACGAAGGCGAAGAGACGATCCAGGTCGTAACTGGTCTCCTGCGGGTGCAGGTACATGTCGGCGAAGTTGGCATCGGCGGCCGTGTCCATGGCCCAGCGCTGCTCGTGATGGCGGCGCAGGCGATTGGAGGCAGGCAGGTCGGCGAACAGCTGCCGGCCGAGCCTCAGTCCGTCGGCGCCGCTGCCCGCACCCAGCAGGCCGAGGGCGCGCTGGGTGCGGTGGATCTCCCAGCGTCCGCCATCGGCATAGAGAAACAGGTGCAGGAGCCCCCCGGGCTTGAGCCGTGAGGCCAGGGCCGCCAGGCCTGCCGCCGGCTGGCGCAGATGGTGCAGCACCCCCACGGAATTGATGTAGTCGAAGCTGCCTTCGTCGGCCAGGTCCAGCAGGCTGCGGTTCTCGATCCGCACCTGGGAACGCTCGCCGCCGCCGGAGCGACGCAGCCGCTCGCGGGCCACGGCCAGGGCACCGCTGGAGATGTCCACCGCCAGGATCTCGGAGCCGGGGTTGAGATGGGCCAGGTAATCGGTGCTGACACCCGTGCCGCATCCGGCGTCCAGCAGCCGCAGCGGTCGCCCGCCCGCAGCCGCAGCGGGCAGGGCCCCGGTACAGGCCGCATAAGCCGCGTTGACACACCAACGCCAGTTGTATCCAGGCGGCGGGCCGTCCTGGAGCGGATCGCCCGGGTAGGGAAACCGGTCATAGAAGGCACTCACCACCGGGGTGGCGGCATCGGTGCTGGCACCGGGAGCGGCATCGGTGGCAGCCGGAGGAACCGATGGCGAGCCTGCGGAGGTCATGCGGAGAGCCGGGGGGTGGGGCCGAGCTTTTCATGGCGTCCAGCCCGGACGGAAGGGATCGCATCGGGTTCGTCACGGGCCGGAGGGGCGCCGTGAGCGCCTCTGGACATCCGCCCCTCCATGGGGTCGAACCACGGGGCTGCAAACATTTGTTCATGGGCTCCCGAACGCCCGCAAGGCCAGCCGTAAGTTGTCCCAGCCCGGCTCGCTCTCGTTCATGACCGTGACCGCCAGCAGCGGCAGCACCAGGGTCACACCCCAGCTCTACGACACCCTGCCGCTCTCCAGCGTCCGTCAGGCGGAGCAGCAGGACCGATTCCCCGACGGCGGGGAACTCGACAGCCTGATCACCTTCTTCCAGAGCGGTCAGACCCGCGTGGCTGTGGCCCGGCGCATCGCCGCCAATGCTCAGACGATCGTGGCCAAGGCCGCAAACCGCATCTTTGCGGGCGGCACGCCCCTCTCCTATCTGGATGCGCCCCTCAGCAGCGGAGGCGACGAGACCCCTCTCGCCGCCGACCAGGCCGCATTTCAGCGTTCCGTGCAGACCTTCACCGGTGCCGGAGCCGCCGCCAGCCGAGGCAACCTGATCCGTCGGCTGCTCGACGGCGCCGGCGGCGACGCCGACGTGCTCGTGATCCTGCCGACTGGTTTCAACCCGATCTCGGTGGCTGTCTACGGCACCGAGCGGATGAAGAAGTCGGTCCGTGACATGGCCTGGTTCCTGCGTTACGTCGGCTATGCCGTGGTGGCCGGAGATCCCAGCATCCTGGCGGTGAACACCCGCGGCCTGCGGGACATCCTGGAGAAAGCCTGTTCGCTGGCGGCCACGAATGTGGCCCTGCAGGAGATGCGAGCCGCCGCCGCCGGCCTGTTCAAGGGCGAGCCGGAGGCCCGCCAGCTGGTGATCGATTACTTCAACGTGCTGCTCAAGGAGCTTGAGGTGCCGACGCCCTCGGCGCGTCAACGGCTCGGCAGCCCCGAGAACCAGGGACTGCAACTGCCCGCCATCTATGCGCTCTCCGCCGAAGGTGCGCAGCGCTTCAACATGAAGCCCGGCATGAGTGGTGCCCAGAAAGCCGAGGTGATTCGCGCCGCCTACCGCCAGGTGTTTGAGCGCGACATCGTCAAGGGTTACAGCCAGGTGGTCTGCCCTGTGGAAGCAACCCAGGTGCGGCAAGGCCAGATCTCGATGCGCGAATTCATCCGTGCCCTGGGCCGGAGCAAGGAATATCGCCAGCAGTTTTATGGCCGCTTCTCCAACAGCCGTGCGGTTGAACTGGCATTCCGCCACTTCCTCGGCCGGGGCCTGAGTTCCAAGGAGGAATTCACCCGCTACTTCGACATCGTCAGTGCCCAAGGTCTGAACGGCCTAGTCGATTCGCTGATCAATACCCAGGAGTACGCCCGCGTCTTCGGCGAAGAGACCGTGCCTTACCTGCGCGATCTCGGCGAGGAAGCCCAGGAGAGCGCCGGTTGGGGGTCGAACCGGAAGCTGTTCCGCTTCAGCGCTCCGTTTGAAGGAGCCCCGCAGTACATCACCCTCTACTCGTCTTACCGCCAGCCCTTCGGCGATCAACACGCCTACGGCGGTGGTAACGATCCGCTCGGTCTCAACTACGGCGCCATCTTCCCGTCCGGCACGGCCAACGTGGCCACGCGTCCGGCTCCGTATGGTTATGACGCGCGCCGCATCCTGATCGGCAATGGCATGAGCCAGCCTGGTCAGATGGACAGCCCTCAGTTCCGCAAGGCCAAACCTCGTCGGGTCGGGCCCAAGGTGGTGCGGCTGCAGCAGATCGCCACCGGAGGCAATTCCGTGCCCCTGCGCGGTGGACAGCCCAGCATCCGCGGCACTGAAGCCAGCACCCAGGCCGTGATCCGGGCGGTCTACGTCCAGATCCTCGGGACCACGGGCTATGCCGGTGAGTCCACCAAGGTGGAGGAGATCAAGCTCGAAAACGGTGACATCAGCCTGCGCGAGTTCATTCGCCAGGTGGCCCGCTCGGATGCGTTCCGGCGCCGTTACTGGAGCGGGCTCTACATCACCAAGGCCATTGAGGTGATGCATCGCCGCATCCTCGGCCGGCCCACCTTCGGCCGCTGGGAGATCAACGCCTACTTCGACACGGCCGCACGCAAGGGTTTCTACGGCGTTGTCGACGCCATGATCAATTCCCCTGAATACAGCCAGAGCTTTGGTGAAGACACCGTTCCCTACGAACGCTTCATCACAGCGGCCGATGTCAATGCTCGCCGTGTTCCGGCCCTCAGGCGAGCCTTCAATGCCGCCGCGGTGGCTGATCTCACCCTGGCCAGGCGCCCTGACGTGGCACAGCCCCAGCGCCTGCAGACCGTGGGCGATCTGGTGCCCCGCAACCTGCCCGGTCGCCGCCAGGTGATCGTCGGTGGCTGGAGCGCCACTGTGGCCGGCGGTGAAAGCATGGCCAGCAGCCGTGTGGTCGAAGGCCCTGAAAGCATCCGCAAGGATCCGGAACCCACCCGTCGCTGGAGCCAGCCACGTTGGCAGCCCGGCGGTGGTGTCCCGATGCCCTGGCGCAGCGGCGTCGTCCCCGGCCCCGTCAAACCCCTGGGGGCACCAAGCGTTGGAGGTCCGAGCTGGTCTGCCACGGTGTCCACCACGCTGGTGGCTTCGCCCGCACGCCAGCCCGGTGCGGCGATGCGACAGGCCCTGCGCCCTGGCCGTCCCCAGGGGTACGGCCGTCGCCAAAGCCTCGGCATGCCTGTGGTGCTGACCAGCCTGCGCAGCGAAGACAAGCTGCAGCAGGTGATTGAGGCCAGCTACCGGCAATTGCTCAATCGTGTTCCCTTCTCTGCCGAACGGCTTGGGGATGCGGAATCCCAGTTGCGGGATGGCCAGCTGAGCGTCGCCGATTTTGTCGGCCAGATCGCCTCCAGCAGCCTGTTCCTGGATCGGCTCAACCGCATGGCCCCGCTCCGAGCTGCCGCGGCCGCGCACCTGGCTCTGCTGGGCCGCGCCGCCCAGCCCGAGGAATCCAGTCGTTTCCTGGCTACCCGAGTGCGCAGTGGTCTGCTCAGCGCGGTGGAGGCTCTGCTCTCCAGCGACCATTACGCCCAGGCGTTCGGTCGCGACACGGTGCCCTACATCCGAGGATTGGACACCAGTGACGGCATCCCGCTGGAGACCGTGAACCGCACGGCAGCCCTCTATGCCGGCAATGCCGGCCTGACTCCAGCGCCGAAAGGGGCGATCTGAGCGAGCCTCCTCACTACTGAGATCGGCTCTCGGCCCCTGCCCCTTTTCTCGTTTCATCAGAAGCGCCTTTTGCACAGGAGGGAACTGGGGCAGACCGACCAGACGAGCAGACCAGGAGCCAAAGACCAGTTGGCCCACCCCCTTGCAGGGGGCGGGCTTTTCGGTGCCCTTGAAAAAGGGAAGAGCATGCGATGACGAATTCAAGCCAGATTGCTGTCGAGAAGAAACACATCCATGCACACACGCATATCAACAACTCCGCCGAAAGCCCTTACGGGCCAAGGGATCTGCGAAATCGAGCCGCCGTGAAGAACTGTTACCGGGACCCGGAAACACTGGGAGGCTTGCCGCAGAATGAGCGGGCGGTCAGGCAATCTGGCCGCACCCACATGGCTGCGAATCTCAGACCAGCAAGGCCCCTGAACCCGGTCTGCCCTGAATTTCTGCCGTGTGGACTCCCAACCCACCCACCGGATACCGGTCTCCTCTCAGGCGACCGCTTGTTTCGAGGCAGAACTGCATGAGCATCGTCTCCAACTCGATCATCAACGCGGACGCCGAAGCCCGCTACCTCAGCCCTGGCGAACTCGACCAGATCAAGGCTTTTGTAGGCGGCGGTCAGCGTCGTCTACGCGTAGCGCAGGTCCTCAGCGAGAGCCGTGAGCGCATTGTCAAGCAGGCCGGCGGCCAGCTTTTCCAAAAGCGCCCCGACTGCATCTCCCCTGGCGGAAGCGCCTATGGCGAGGAGATGACCGCCTCCTGCCTGCGCGACATGGATTACTACCTGCGCCTGGTGACCTACGGAATCATCGCGGGTGATGTCACACCGATTGAAGAAATCGGCATCATCGGCGCCCGTGAAATGTATCGGTCCCTGGGCGTCCCCCTCGATGCCATGGCGGAATCCGTGCGCGAGATGAAGGCCGTCGCCGCCAGCATGCTGACGGGCTCCGATGCCGAAGAAGCTGGCACCTACTTCGACTATGTCGTCGGCGCCCTCTCCTGAGGCTGCATCCGTCCTTCATCCACCGCTTCACACTCAGGATTCATGCAAGACGCGATCACCAACGTCATCAACCAAGCTGACGTCCAGGGGCTTTACCTTGACGGCTCCTCCATGGGCCGCCTGGAGCAGTACTACGCCAGCGGTGAGCTGCGCGTCCGTGCCGCCGCCACCATCAGCGCAAACGCCTCCGGCATCATCAAGGAAGCCGTCGCCAAATCGCTGCTCTATTCGGACATCACCCGTCCGGGCGGCAACATGTACACCTGCCGTCGGTATGCAGCCTGCATCCGCGACATGGATTACTACCTGCGCTACGCCACCTACGCCATGCTGGCCGGTGACACCTCCATTCTGGATGAGCGCGTTCTCAATGGACTGAAGGAGACCTACAACTCCCTGGGTGTGCCCATCGGAGCCACCGTCCAGGCCATTCAGGCCATGAAGGAATCCACTGCTGCACTGGTGGGTCCCGACGCCGGCCGTGAAATGGGCGTGTACTTCGACTACATCAGCTCCGGCCTGGGTAACTGATCCCTGCTGCGGAACACCCTCGCGAGGATCCCCCATGCGTCTGTTCAAGATCACAGCCTGCATCCCCTGCCCCGAAAAGGCACGCAGTCAAAGGGAACTGCAGAACACCTACTTCACCAAGTGGGTGCCCTTCGAGAGCTGGTTCGCTGAACAGCAGCGAATCATGAAGCAGGGGGGCAAGATTCTGAAGGTCGAACTGGCCACCGGTCGTCGTCAGCAGAACGTCGGCAACTGAACACCAGGACCGGCACCATCCCTTTCACTCAGCCTCAGCCCGGCCAATGCCGGGCTTTTTTCATGGTCCAGGAACGGCTTTGATGGACAGATCTGTAGTCATGCTCTCGACAAACCGGGGGGTGGCCCGGCTGAATGGGGATCCTGCATCGCTGAAACGTTGACCGGTTCCCGTTCCAGAGCATCCCGCCGCAGCAGCGGCGAGGGTGGCAGTGGCGGCAGCTCCCTTCCAAGTGCTGCCGCCACTCGGATCGGCCCACGCGGGTTGCTCCCCCTGCCATGGTCCCAGTGGCCAGCGGAAGCGCGTCTGGTGCTTGGTTTGGTGGCCCTCTGGAGTCTGGTGGGAGTGTTGGTGCTCACCTCGGCCAGCTGGTGGGTTGCAGAACGGGAAATGGGAGACGGCGCCTTCTATGTCAAACGCCAGGTGATCTGGATGGTGGCCAGCTGGGGGCTTCTGTACCTCGGCATCTGCACCAACCTGCGCCGCTGGCTGCGACTGGCCGCTCCGGCCCTGCTGATCGGTGGTCTGCTGATCGCCGCCACGCTGGTCGTGGGCAGCACGGTGAACGGGGCCAGCCGCTGGCTGGTGATCGGGCCTCTCCAGATTCAGCCCTCGGAACTGGTCAAACCCTTCGTGGTGCTCCAGGGCGCCGCCCTTTTCTCGCACTGGCGCCGCATCGGGGCCGATCAGAAGCTGCTCTGGATCGGAGTCTTCGGAGTCCTGATCCTCCTGATCCTCAAGCAGCCCAACCTCAGCACCGCTGCCCTGCTGGGCCTGCTGCTCTGGTTGATCGCCCTGGCAGGTGGCCTTTCGCTGCAGCTGCTGGTCGGTGCCGCTGCTGCAGGAGGCCTGGTGGGCACCGCCAGCATCCTGGTGAACGAGTACCAACGGCTTCGCGTCACCTCCTTCCTGGATCCCTGGAAAGATGCCCAGGGCGATGGGTATCAGCTGGTGCAAAGCCTGATGGCGATCGGCTCAGGCGGGGTGCTGGGCGAGGGCTACGGTCTCTCCACCCAGAAGCTGCAGTACCTGCCGATTCAATCCACTGATTTCATCTTCGCGGTATTCGCCGAGGAATTCGGCTATGTGGGATCAGTGGTCTTGCTGCTGTTTCTGCTGCTGTTCGGTTTCGTGGGGCTCCGCGTTGCCCTGAGCTGCCGCAGCAACCAGCAACGGCTGGTGGCGATCGGTTGCACCACCCTGCTGGTGGGCCAGTCGATTCTCAACATCGCCGTGGCCAGCGGCGCCATGCCCACCACCGGTCTGCCGCTGCCGATGATCAGCTACGGCGGCAACTCGCTGCTCTCCAGCCTGCTGGTGGCGGGCCTGCTGATCCGCTGTTCCCTGGAAAGCAGCGGCCTTGAAGCCCCGCGTCGCAGGCGGCGGGAGCGTCAACCTGCCCCGATAGGCTGAGATCAAGATCCGTAGCCGAGGCGGGGCAGCCCCGCCCTTTCCACCCGTATGACCAGCCTCGGGCTGACTCTGGCCGACTGGGCTCGTGCCAGTGAAGATCTGCTCAGCCACTCCCTCGAGCAGCCCGGGCCCTTTACCCTTGCCCTTGTCTTCGGAGCGGGCCTGCTGACCAGCCTGGGGCCCTGCTCGCTGTCGTTGCTGCCGGTCACCCTCGCCTACCTGGCAGGGTTCGGTGCGCCATCGGCCAACCCGCTGGCCCGGCCAGCTCTGCCGGTTCTGCGCAGCGTCAGCTTTGCCAGCGGCATCGTGGCGGCCCTCGTGTTGCTGGGCCTGGCCAGCGGTCTGCTGGGCCGTCTCTACGGCCAGTTGCCCAGTCAGCTGCCCCTGTTGGTGGCGGTGGTGGCCCTGGTGATGGGCCTGAATCTTCTTGGACTGGTGAAGCTGCCGATGCCGGCCGGGCCTGATCCGGATCGCTGGCGCCGTCGTGTGCCGGCTCCGCTGGCCCCCCTGGCTGCCGGCCTCGCCTTTGGCCTGGCTGCCACCCCCTGCACCACGCCCGTGCTGGCGGTGCTGCTCACCTGGATGGCCCAGAGCGGCCGTCCCCTGGCCGGCATGCTCATGCTTACCTGCTTCGGAGCCGGACAGGTGCTGCCGCTGCTCCTGGCGGGCACCGCCGCGGCCAGCCTGCCGGGCCTGCTGCGGCTGCGGCGCATCGGTCAGTGGATTCCGACGATCAGCGGCGTGCTGCTGATCACCATCGGCGGTCTCACCCTGCTGAACCACCTCTGATGACCAGCAGCTCCGCCACCTCCTCGGGTCCGACCCGAACCCTGCAACGCCTGATCGCTGCACTGGCCGATCTGCGGCTGGCGATCGCCCTGCTGGTGGTGATCGCCATCGCCAGCGGCATCGGCACCGCCATCCCACAACAGGAAAGCGCCGAGCTGTATCACCGGATCTACGACAACCAGCCCTGGCTGGGGCTGCTGGACGGCGACGGCGTCCTGCGCCTGCAGCTCGATCACGTGTATTCCAGCAGCTGGTTCCTCGCCTTGCTGGCCTGGCTGGGCCTGGCCCTTCTGTTGTGCAGCTGGCGGCGCCAATGGCCGGCCCTGCAGGCGGCCCTGCGCTGGATCGATTACCGCTCGCCCCGGCAGCTGAGCAAGCTCAGCCTGGCGGAAACCGTGAGCCTGGCCCAGCCGCAGCAAGGCCTTGATCGCCTGGCCGATCTACTTGCCCAGCAAGGCTGGCAACTGCAACGTCATCCAGACCGCCTGGCGGCCCGCAAGGGGATCCTGGGACGGATCGGCCCCCTTCTGGTGCATGCGGGCATGGTGGTGCTGATGGTGGGCGCCGCCTGGGGCTCCCTGGGGGGGCACCGGCAGGAACAGTTCCTCGCACCGGGAAGGGAACTGGAACTGCTCGACAGCCGAGGCCGCAGCCAGCTCACCCTCGCCCTGGATCGCTTCGCGATCGAGCGCGATCCAGCCGGCCGCCCGGAGCAGTTCCGCTCTCAACTGCGCCTGCTCAACCCCGCCGATCCAACCACCGGCGAGCCCAGTGTCAAGAAGGCCGAGATCAGCGTCAACCATCCGCTGCGCTACCGCGGCATCACCCTGTATCAGGCCGACTGGGCCCTGGCCGCCATCACCGTGCAGCTAGGCCGCAGCCCTCTGCTGCAACTGCCGCTGCAGAGCTTCCCGCAACTGGGTGAACAGATCTGGGGCCTGGTGCTGCCCACCCGTCCGGATGGATCAGAGCCGGTGCTGCTCAGCCTCAGCAGCGAGGACGGACCGGTGCAGGTGTTCGGGCCCGACGGCCAGAGCCTGGCCCAGCTGGTGCCCGGTGGCCCCGCTCAGGAGGTGAAGGGACTGCCGGTCCGCGTGGTCAGCGTGTTGCCGGCCAGCGGCATCCTTCTGAAACGAGACCCTGGTGTGCCGCTCGTCTACACGGGCTTCGCCATTGCCCTGGCCGGCGGCGCTGCCAGCCTGATCGCCACCCGGCAGCTTTGGGCCATCGCGGAATCCTCAGAATCGGCAGACAGCATCGAAAGCTCAAACGGGCTCAGCAGCGACCGTCCAGGCCGTCTGCACGTGGCCGGACTTTGCAACCGAAACCTCACGGCCTTCTCTCAGGAGCTGCCGTCCCTGCTGGCCCAGCTGGACCTGGAGAGGTCCACCGGCGCTCAGCAGGCCTGACGGGTGCCATGGGACACCCGCACCACGGTGTGGACATTGCCTCGGGGGTTGAAATCGGCCAGGAGCTCCATCCAGACCGGCTCGGCCGCAGCCACAAGGTCGTCGAGGATGCGGTTGGCCACCTCCTCGTGGGAAATGGCGCGATCGCGGTAAGCGTTCACGTAGAGCTTCAGGGCCTTGAGTTCCAACACCCGGGGGCCGGGCTGGTAGAGCAACCGCAGCACGGCGAAATCGGGATAACCGGAAAAGGGGCAAGTGCAGGTGAACTCCGGCAGCTCGATCGAGACCTCATAGGCCCGCCCCGGGCGAGGATTTTCAAAGCAGATCAGCTCAGCCTCGGCAATCGCCCGCTCGCCGTAGCGAGGGGTACGTGTCTGATTTTCAGGGGAGGGGGTTGCGGCACTGCCGGCAGCAGAGCCACTGGCGATCGCATTGGACGAGGCGGCGGTCACGGGGCTCAGGCGGAGAAAGACAGACTCCTTCACTGGGCCTGTCAGGGGTTTCGGATGATACCGATGCGACCCGCCCGGTCGCGACCCGCCCGAGGCCACGCCCCAGGTCACGCCCGTAGCCGTTGCTACGACGAACCCACCAAAGCTCGGGTCTGATGGACAGGTTTCCTCCTCTCCGGGGCCTTTCCTGAGAGACTTCAAACAGCCCCAAGCAGCTTCCATGAAAAAAGTCGAGGCCATCATTCGTCCCTTCAAGCTTGAGGACGTCAAGATCGCCCTGGTCAATGCCGGCATCGTCGGCATGACGGTGAGTGAAGTCAGGGGTTTCGGCCGGCAGAAGGGTCAGGTGGAGCGTTACCGCGGCTCTGAGTTCACAGTGGAGTTTCTGCAGAAGCTCAAACTTGAAATCGTGGTGGATGACGGCCAGGTGGACACCGTGGTGACGGCGATCCAGGATGCGGCTCGTACCGGCGAGATCGGCGACGGCAAGATCTTCGTGAGCACGATCGATTCTGTGATCCGCATCCGCACCGGCGAGCGGGACAGCGGCGCCATCTGATCCCCTGGGACCAGCACAGCCGCTGGGCAACAAGCTCAAGTCAGCCCTTCAGCCATCTGAAGGGCTTTTTCGTTTTCTTTCCTCGCGAGAGTTCCAGCCTCTGCGGGGATCCGACCGCATCCCATCGTGGCGGATTCATCGGACGCGCCAAATGGCTTCGGTCCGCCAGGAGACCTTCATCCGCACCGGCCAAGGCAAGGCTCCTTGAGGTTTCGGACCCCTCCTTCAGGTTGTGGAGAGAGTGGCTGACACCACCTGCTCCAAGGCCGTTCGACGCTCCTGCTCGGTGCCCGCCAGCAGAGCTGCGGGATCAGAGCTCCCGCCATTGGCCACAGGGGCTCCGCACAGCCATAACAAATATTCATGATTACCAGCCGGTCCGGTGATCGGCGAAGCCACCAAGCCAAGAGGACGCAGGCCCTCCCGAGCAGCCGCGGTGATCACCCGATCAATGGCGTCGGCATGGGCTAAGGCATCACGCACCACCCCACCCTTGCCAACCCGTTCACGGCCAACCTCAAATTGCGGTTTGACGAGCACCACAAGTTCAGACGTGGGGCTCAGGAGACGACCCAATGCCGGCAAC
This sequence comes from Synechococcus sp. CBW1006, assembly GCF_015840525.1. Taxonomy (NCBI): domain Bacteria; kingdom Bacillati; phylum Cyanobacteriota; class Cyanophyceae; order Synechococcales; family Synechococcaceae; genus Synechococcus; species Synechococcus sp. CBW1006. The sequence continues at coordinate 193,443 of NZ_CP060396.1, forward strand.
ACCAGCGAAAGCGAGATGAAGGAGACATCCGCCACCGCCAGATCCGGCCAGGGATCCTCTGGTGCATACAGCTGCTCGGGATGGAGGTGGCGCAGATTGGTGCGCTCCTTGAGCACCACCCTTGGATCTGTGCGCAGGCTCCAAGCCGTCTGGCCATAGCCAACGTCCACGCCGTACACCCGTGCGGCTCCGTGCTGGAGAAGGCAATCGGTAAATCCACCGGTGGAGATGCCCCCATCAAGACAGACACGCCCAGCCACACGGATCGGGAAGTTTTCCAGGGCAGCCGCGAGCTTCTCGCCGCCACGGGACACATAGCGTGGAGGCTGCTCCACTTCCAGAGCGCGATCCAGTGCAACCGGCAGACCAGGCTTGTCCAGGATCTGGCCACCGCTGCGAACCCGTCCGGCACGAATAAGCTGCTGCGCCTGCTGGCGTGTAGCAGCAAGGCCCCGTTGGACAAGCTCCTGATCCAGCCTCTGCTTACCTGCCATGGATCGCGACCAATTTCGATAACGCCAGGCAGCTTCGTTGGAGGAATACGCCCTCTTCAAGCATACGACCTCAACTGCTTGACACACTCAAAGACCGGCACGACAATCCGTCCCATTTCAATAGCGCACCCTGAATTCAAGAATTCAGGAATTCCTTCCCAGGTCAACTACGACAAGAGCAACCGCGCGTTGCATCCAATCCTTTCCAAGAGATCTTAACGCCTCCTTCCACTCCTTACGCCCATGCCATCGACAGATTAGCATGATTAACACGAAAGAAAGGTGAAGACGACCTTGCAGCCTCTGTGAATTCGCCTGCCCATGCAAGCCAACTTCTCCGATCAATCTTTCACCCATGCATGGCCAGGAAGACACAGCCAGCTCCATGGATGGCAATGAATCAGGCCTGTAGCAATCTTCAAGATTTCACCGACACTCAACTCCTGGATGAAAATTCTATTTCACAACCATTCCAGGAGCATTGTCGTGATTATCCTCCACTGACCCGTTTCGACATTTCATCAAAAGCGCAGGCATGGCGGCCATTATCTTCACATTTGCCCGTCTGCCATTCCACATGATCCTCAGAGAGAATTTTTTGCATGCCGTGGTGATGAATCTGCCGCCTGGTAAGACGAGCATTGACCAAAGCGGCGACAGAGGCACAACCAGATTCTCCAACACTCCAGGAACCGTAGCCGCACTGGCAGCAGTAAAGAACCGAATACCATCGTCCTCGAAGATCGGGTCAACCTTGGCAAGTCAGGCAACTCCATCCCTGAAGCAAAGCATCACTCTGGTGAGAACGTCCCTGTTCCACGACATCGTGAACGGCATCCGCGGGACTTTTCACCACACCTTCCCCCTTCTTGATTACCCATAAGCCTCCGCAAGCCTGAGATCCCGCTCCGTGCAAGGCATGCAGCAGCAGACTGCATTGGCGATGCGCTCGGTCATCTCAGCCATGGCAAAGCGCCGATTGAAGCGGAAGCAGAAGCCGCCCAGGTAGCGCTTGGCGTACTTGTCAAAGTTGAAGGCATGGAAGGTGCCGTTGAAGCTGGTCTTTAGGTTGCCCAGCAGGGTGTTGATCCAGCGGAACTGCGGCAGGTCGCTGGGGTGCTTGCCGGTGGTGACATTCGCCTTGTGGTGGCAGTTGGCCGTTGTCACGGCGCGGAAGCAGGCCAGGCCATCGGAGAGTACATCGCTACCGGGAGTCAGATTATTCAAGGACCAGTTAGCGATCGCCTCTGAACTGAAGCTATTCACCGGCGCGATCTTTGCGTGGATCGGATGGCCGGACTCGTTCAACGAGACGGCTGCCACGATCGGAATCTTGTTTTCTGATCCGCGACCCACCTTGCCGCCAGTGCGTTCTCCGCCGAGGTAGGCATCATCTATCTGAATCTTTCCCCGCAGCAGATACTCCTCCTCCCGTTCGCTCATCGCCCGCAGGATCTTGTTGTGAAGCAGCCAGGCGGTGTCGTAGTTGACGCCCAGGTGACGACTCAATTCCAGCGAGGAGATCCCGTTCTTGGCCTGGCCGATCAGATAAAAGGCCAGGAACCAGTTTGTCAGAGGGAGCTTGGTGGCCTGCAGGATCGTGCCGGCCGTGAGTGTTGTCTGATGGCCGCAGTTGCGGCATTGGTAGCGCTTGAGTCGTCGGCCGTAAACCAGGCCATGCTCATGCCCATTGCAGCGAGGGCACCGGAACCCATCCGGCCAGCGAGCCTTCTCCAGAGCAGCCTCACATTGCTCCTCTGTGCCGTAGAGCCGCTGGAACTCAGGCAGAGACAGGCCCTTCTGGAACTGGATGCCGTTGCGCGCCATGGCCAGAACAGTATCTGTGTACCACTCTAGTCGGGACAAATGGCCTGCACGGAGCGAGCTGGGTAATCAAGTCCCCCTTTGAAACCTCTGGATGTTCCATGTCATCGCTGCCGAAAAACCCTCGTGATTCTTGCTCACAGCCAGCCAATGAAGGGCATCATCGGCTGGCTGTCGCCCGCTTCGCCATAGATTGGGCCAGTCGTCGCCACGCGCTGGCCCTTGATCGAGCGTTACACCCTGCCCGCCATGGGCCAGATCTGGAGTGAAGAGGCGAAATTCCAGAGCTGGCTGGATGTGGAGATCGCCGCTACTGAAGCCAATCATCGCCTCGGTCGCGTTCCTGCCGAAGCCCTCGCCACCATCAAAGCCAGAGCTCGCTTTGAGGTGCCCCGCATCCTCGAAATCGAGGCGGAGGTGCGTCACGATGTGATCGCCTTTCTCACCAACGTGAACGAGCACGTGGGGGATGCCGGCCGCTACATCCATGTGGGGATGACCAGCTCCGATGTGCTCGACACCGGCCTGGCCCTGCAGCTCAAGGCCTCTGCTCAGCTGCTGCGTCAGGAGCTGGATGCTCTGGCCTGCGCCCTTCGGGCTCTGGCCCAGGAGCACAAAGACACCGTGATGATCGGCCGCTCCCACGCCATTCATGGCGAGCCGATCAGCTTCGGCTTCAAGGTGGCGGGCTGGCTGGCGGAGGTGGTACGCAACCAGGAGCGGCTCGAACGTCTCGAGCAAGTGGTGAGCGTGGGCCAGATCAGCGGCGCCATGGGGACCTACGCCAACACAGATCCCCAGGTGGAAGCGATCACCTGCGAGATCCTCGGCCTGGTGCCCGACACGGCCAGCACCCAGGTGATCGGCCGCGACCGCCACGCCGAATACGTCCAAACCCTAGCCCTGGTTGGAGCGGCCCTGGAGCGCTTCTCCACCGAGATCCGCAACCTGCAGCGCACGGATGTGCTGGAGGTGGAGGAGAACTTCGCCAAGGGCCAGAAGGGCAGTTCTGCCATGCCCCACAAGCGCAACCCGATCCGCAGCGAGCGCATCTCCGGCCTGGCCCGCGTGCTGCGCAGCTACGTGGTGGCCGCCCTGGAGAACTGCGCCCTCTGGCATGAGCGCGACATCAGCCACAGCTCGGTGGAGCGCATGATGCTGCCCGATTGCTCGGTCACCCTGCACTTCATGCTGCGGGAAATGACCGACGTCGTGAAGGGTCTGGGGGTCTACCCGCAGAACATGGCCCGCAACATGAACGTCTACGGCGGCGTGGTGTTCAGCCAGCGGGTGCTGCTGGCCCTGGTGGCCTCAGGGCTGAGCCGCGAAGAGGCCTACCGGATCGTGCAGCGCAACGCTCACACCGCCTGGAACACCGAAGGTGGCAATTTCCGCGCCAACCTCGAGGCCGATGCTGACGTGACAAGCCGCCTCAACGCGGAGCAGCTGGCCGCCTGCTTCGCCACCGACCTGCACCTGGCCAACCTGGGGGTGATCTGGGAGCGGCTGGGGATCTGAGGGCTGCAGCGATTGAGCACGCAGCTCCTCAGGCCTTCTGGCCTGAAGCCGGCAGCAGCGCCGGATCCTGGCCCGCCAGGGTTGGATTGGCCAGGTCCTTGACCGAGAGCTGCATCTCCACCCCTGGCGGCAGGTCGGGCCAGACAATGCCAACGGTGGGATCGTTCCAGGCGATCCCCTGTTCCGATGCCGGATGGTAATAATCCGAGCAGAGATAGCAGAAATCAGCCAGCTCACTGAGCACCAGGAAGCCATGGGCGAAGCCCGGCGGCACCCAGAGCTGCTGGTGGGTCACGTCGTCGAGCACCGCACCCACCCACTGGCCGAAAAAGGGGGAGCCGCGGCGCACATCCACCGCCACATCGAACACCGCCCCGCGGGAGCAGCGCACCAGCTTGCCCTGGGTCTGCACCAACTGGTAGTGGAGCCCGCGCAGCACCCCCTGGCGGCTGCGGCTCTGATTGTGCTGCACCAGCGGCGGAATTCCGGCCTGATCCAGCACGGTCTGGCGTGCCGTTTCCACAAAAAAGCCGCGGGCATCCCCGAAGACCTGCGGCTGCAGCAACAGCACCTCGGGGATGGACTGGGGAATGATCTGCATGACGGTGAAACGCAGCCGGGGTAGAGAAGAGAACCGAGACAGGAAAGAACAGAACTGCAATGCGTCCAGACAAGAACGGTCCAGGACAACAACGAATCCAGAGGGAGACAACATCAGGGAACCCCAGGGCTGGGGAATCCCGAAGCCTCAGGGCTCAGGCTCCCAGGGAGGCTCCGTACTGCGCTTCCAGGTAGCCGCTGTACTCCGGCGAGAGCAGCGGCTCCCACCAGCCACGGTTGGCCAGGTACCACTGCACCGTGCGCCGCAGGCCTTCCTGCACCGTCACCTGGGGCTCCCAACCCAGCGTGCGGCGAATGTGGGAAGAATCAATGGCGTAGCGACGGTCATGGCCGGGGCGATCCGCCACGAAGCGAATCAGCTCGCGGCAGGGCCGCACCGGCAGATCCGGCGCCAGCTCCTCCATCAGGTCGCAGAGGAGAGACACCAGATCGAGGTTGGCCACCTCGTTGTTGCCGCCGATGCAGTATGTGCTGCCAGGCTCGCCGGCCAGCAGCACCCGCTCCAGGGCCCGGCAGTGGTCGTGCACGTACAGCCAGTCGCGCACATTAGAGCCATCGCCATAGACCGGAATCGGCCGGCCGAGCAGGATGTTGATGAGCGTGAGCGGGATCAACTTCTCAGGAAAGTGATAAGGCCCGTAATTGTTGGAGCAGTTGCTGACCAGCACCGGCAGCCCGTAGGTGTGCTGCCAGGCCCGGGCCAGGTGATCGCTGGCGGCCTTGCTGGCGGCATAAGGCGAGCGGGGCGAATAAGCGGTGGATTCGCTGAAGGGAGGATCCTGCGGCTCAAGGCTGCCGAACACCTCATCAGTGCTCACATGCAGGAAGCGCCAGTGCTCGGGTGAGCCGTTGGCCAGCCAATGGGCCCGGAAGGCCTCCAGCAAGGTGAAGGTGCCGCCCACGTTGGTGCGCAGGAAGGCACCGGGGCCGCTGATCGAGCGGTCGACGTGGGATTCAGCCGCCAGATGGGCCACATGGCTGATGGCCTGCGCCTGGAGCACCTGGGCCACCAGCGCCGCATCGCCGATGTCGCCATGCACGAAGTGAACCCGGCCCGCATCGATCAATGGCGCAATCGTGGCGCGGTTGCCGGCGTAGGTGAGGGCATCAAGCACCACCAGTCGATCCTGCGGGTGGGCGACGGCCCAGTGATGCACCAGGTTGCCGGCAATGAAGCCGGCACCGCCGGTGATCAGCAGATGGCGGGTCATGGGGAAGACAACAACACAGAAGCTTTGCGGTCGAGACAAAGGGTGGTGGCAGTGCCATCCAGCGGACCTGGTGCGGCAGGGAGCCTCATCGCAGCCAGGTCATCGCAAGCCCCCTCATCGCCAGGCCTTCAGGCAATGCCGCAGATCCTCGTGCCAGTTCGGCAGGGGAAGACCAAAGGTCGCCTCGAAGCGGGAGCCATCCAGCCGTGAGTTCGCCGGTCGGGCCGCTGGGGTTGGATAGGCACTCGACGGGATGGCACTGAGGGCGGGGGCGCGCTCCAGCAGGCCGAGGTCCACCGCCTCCGCGAAGATCGCCGCAGCAAAATCGTGCCAGCTCACGGCGTGTTGGCCGGCGTAGTGATAAGTGCCCCAGGGCAGCCCTGTGGCGATGGCTGGCTCGGCCAGGTGCAGCAGGGTGCGGGCGATCGCTTCGGCACTGGTGGGGCCACCGATCTGGTCATCCACCACAGACAGGGCCGGACGATCCCTACCCAGCCGCAGCATCGTGCGAACGAAACTGGAGCCCTGGATGCCGAACACCCAGCTCACCCGCAGCAGCAGGTGGGGACCACCGGCCGCCCGTAGCGCCTCCTCCCCGGCCAGCTTGGTTGCGCCATACACCCCCAGGGGGCCGGTCGGATCATCTTCCCGCCAGGGCGACTCACCACAGCCGTTGAACACATAATCGGTGGAGAGGTGCATCAGGGGTAGATCCCGCGCCGCACAGGCCTGGGCCAGCACACCCACACCAACGGTATTCACCGCGTGGGCGAGCTCGGGCTCGCTTTCGGCCCGATCCACCGCCGTGTAGGCGGCGGCATTGATCACCAGGGCAGGCGCCAGCTGATCGAGCATCGCTTCCAGCTGCAGGGCCAGTTCGTCCGAAGGAGCCGCCAGATCGATCGCAGGCCGCCCTCCCGCCACCAGGGAGCGATCGGGCAGCAACACCGGTGCCAGGGCCTGCAGGGCGCTTGCCACCTGGCCGCTGCGACCGATGAGCAGCACCGGGGCCGAAGAGAACGAGGTCGTTCGAGAAGAGCTGGCAGGAACAGGAGTGCTCATGCGCAGCGCTCCGCCAGGAGGCCTTCGAGATAGGCGCCATAGCCGCTTTTGTGGAGCGGTGCCGCCAGCTGTGCCATCTGGTCATCACTGATCCAGCCCTGCCGCCAGGCCACTTCTTCGGGGCAGCCGATCTTGAGGCCCTGGCGTTTTTCGAGGGTGCGGATGTAGCTGCCCGCCTCATGCAGGGAATCACAGGTACCGGTGTCCAGCCAGGCCATGCCGCGGCCCAGCAGTTCCACCTGCAACTGCCCCCGCTCCAGATACAACCGGTTCAGGTCGGTGATCTCCAGCTCACCACGCGCCGACGGCCTCACCTGATGGGCCAGCTCCACCACCTGGGCGTCATAGAAATACAGACCGGTCACGGCGTAGTTGGAGGCTGGCACCGCCGGCTTTTCCTCCAGGGAGGTGACACGGCGCTGGGCATCGAACCCCACAACGCCGTAGCGCTCCGGATCCGCCACCCGATAGGCGAACACCGAGGCACCATCACCTCGAGACGCTGCAGTCTGCAGGGAAATCGAGAGATCGTGCCCATAGAACAGGTTGTCGCCCAGAACCAGGGCCGCCGGATGCCCGTCCAGAAAGGTCTCCCCGATCAGGAAGGCCTGGGCCAGGCCATCGGGGCTGGGCTGCTCGGCGTAGGAGAAGCGCACACCCCAGCGGCAACCATCGCCGAGCAGATCCTGGAAGCGAGGCAGATCATGCGGGGTGGAGATGATCAAAATGTCCTGGATGCCCGCCAGCATCAAGGTGGTGAGCGGGTAATAAATCATCGGCTTGTCGTAAACCGGCAATAGCTGCTTGCTCACCGCCTGGGTGATCGGATGCAGGCGTGTGCCACTGCCACCGGCCAGGATGATGCCGCGGCGACCAGAGGACTTGAACGAACCTGACAAGAATTCACGAGTGCTGGCGATACTTTCCCACAGGCGTGTGGTCGATCCCTGGCCTCCTGATCCACCAGGATGGATTCTGAGCCAGTGAGCTGGGATTCATCTGAAGGGTGTCGTCTAGGCAGGGTCTGGATAGCCCAGGAATATGCTTGAACCAAGGATTGAGAGTCGTGTCCCAGTCTTGACGGCAGTTTCTCGGCAGGCGGTTGTCCAGAGGATCCCTAGAGGGTAGGGCTGTCCCCAGGAGCCACAACCACAGCCTCACTTGCTACCGCCGACCCAGATCCAGATCCCGCCGGGGCGGCAGCCTGTTCCACCAGATCCTCGATTTCGCAGACGGGGAAGCGGTTGATCGCCTGCAGGGCACGGCGGGAGTTGCGGCGCAGCTGCTCGCTGATCGCCTCGCAATAGGGAATCTGGGCGAGCAGATCCACCGTGCGGCGCAGGATGCGCACCACGTCGCCTTCATCGAGGGAGGTGCTGGCGATCACATCGGTCCAGCTGGCCCCTCGGGCCCAGGCCTCCACCAATCCCGTGAGTTCGGGCTCCCACCAGACCGGCACCACCACCTTGCCGCGCTCCTGCTGGCGCTGCAGCTCCCGCCGCAGGCCGCGCAGGTCGTGCAGGGCTTCCTCCACCGCCGGTGGCGGAGGGAAGGCGCACCAGAGATCGGGGCGATTCACCTCCGTGGAGATCGCCTCAAGCACTGCGGCCAGCTCGGCGGGGTCGAGCCCATCGAGATGGCCACTCATCAGAGCGAGCCCCAACCAGAGCTCGTTGTCGCCCCGCAGGGCCGCCACGGTGCGGCCCACTTCCGTGGGCTCCAGCCCCTCCGCTCCATCCAGCCCCCCGAAGAAGCGCAGGATGTCGATCAGGGCCAGGAACGTATCCCAGTGGCGGTTGGAGCGGTGATGCAGCAGCGTCTGGCGCTCCTCGATCTCCACCGCGAGCTCCTCCATGCGGCGATGGTGCTGCTTGAGCCGCTTGCGGTCGCCCCAGCGATGGGCCGGATGCAGCTCCAGCTCCTGCTCGAGCTGCTGCACCAGCCGCGCCTGCTCCTGCACCTCACCGGCCAGGTCGAACTGGGGGGTGCTCATGTCGTGGCGACGGGCCATCGAAGCCACCGCCAGGGCCAGACCACCGCTGGCCTGGTCGCCATGGCGCAATTCACCCTGATGCTGCAGCTCCGGTGGATCCAGCTGGCTCACCTGCAGGCAGCTGAGCTCGGCATGCAGGCTCACCACGGCATTGCAGGGGAGCAGCAGCCACTGGTTCTCATCGGTGAGGCAGAGCAGCAGGGGGAACTGGCCGGGTCCGGGCACCTTCCGCACGATCACCGCCGGTGTGACCCGACCCCGCAACTGGGGTGCCCGCAGGCTCACCAGGGTGCCCTCGCTGGAGAACTGCAGCGCCAGGGTGAGTTCGTGCACCAGGGTCTCCTCGGCCTGGTGCTGCAGGATCCGCAGCAGGCGGCGCTCCTCGCGCAGGCGGCCGCGCTGCTTCTCATAGTCTTCGAAGTCGTCCCAGGGCACATCGCCGCTGCCGGCCTCCAGGGAGGCGAGCTGGGCCCCCAGTTCGGCAATGCGGGCCTCGTCGTCCGCCAGGTCGAGGGTGGCCAGATACCGCCCGAAACTGCGTTCCACCAGCTCCCGCGCCTTGGCCAGGTCGTAGCGCTGCAGCAGGTTGAGCACCATGCCGTAGCTGGGGGTGAACTGGCTCACCAGCGGATCGGCCGGGCTGGTGGCCAGAGCCCCCGCTTCCCGCACCCCCTCGAAGCGGCTCTGCACCGTCACCACATAGCCCTGCACATCGAGGCCGCGCCGGCCCGCCCGGCCTGCCATCTGCAGGAACTCGCTGCCCATCAGCGGGCGGTGGCCCCGCTCGGTGCGCTTGGACAGCGAGGAGATCACCGTGGTGCGGGCCGGCATGTTGATGCCCGCCGCCAGGGTTTCGGTGGCAAACACCACCTTGATCAGGCCCTGCTGAAACAGATCCTCGATCAGCTCCTTCCAGGCCGGCAGCACACCGGCGTGGTGGGAGGCGATGCCCCGCAGCAGCGGTTCGTCGTGCCCCTCGCGCACCGCCTCCGGCGTAGCGGCCACGTAAGCCTCAAGGCGCACCGCAATCCGCGCCTGTTCCTCAGGGGTGACCAGGCAGAGCCTGCCCATGTCGCGCACGCCCTTGTCGCAGCCGCGCCGGCTGAAGATGAAGTAGATCGCCGGCAGCATGTCCCGCTCAGCCATCTGGGCCACCACGAACGCCAGAGGCGGCGCCTCGGGCTGGGGTGGCCGCGGCGGCTTGGGACCCTTGCGGCGGGTGGTCTTGGGAGGCCGCCAGACCTTGCAGTTGGGGTGCAGTCCCGTGCCTTCGTCGTTGAGCAAGGGGTGGAGACCCTTGGCGCTGCAGAAGCTGAAGGCCAGCGGCACCGGCCGGAAGTCGCTGTGCACCAGGCGGGTGGGGCCGTGCACCCGCTCGATCCAGTCGGTGAGCTGGCCGGCATTGGCCACCGTGGCGGAGAGCGCCACCAGCTGGATCGGCGGCGGGCAGTGGATGATCGATTCCTCCCAGACGGTGCCGCGCTGGGAATCATTCATGTAGTGGCACTCATCCAGCACCACCGCCTCGACATCCGCCAGGGGGTCGTCGTCGGGATGGTCGATCTCCGCGTAGAGCATGTTGCGGAAAATCTCGGTGGTCATCACGACGATCTGGGCCTCGCGGTTGAGGCTCAGATCGCCGGTGAGCAGACCCACCTTCTCCGCCCCGAACTGATGGCGGAAATCACGCAGTTTCTGATTGGAGAGGGCCTTGAGCGGCGTGGTGTAAAAGACCTTCTGGCCATGGGCCAGGGCGCGGTGGATGGCGTACTCACCCACCAGGGTCTTGCCAGAACCGGTAGGGGCACTCACCACCACCGAATGCCCCTGATTCAGCGCATCAATCGCCTCGAGCTGGAAGGGATCGAGCGAAAAGGGAAACAGTTGGTCCAGCGCGGGCACTGTCGGAGAGTGACCAGCCTGAGAAAGACCATCCTGGGAGGGACCAGCCTGGGGCGAATCAGCGCGTTGGCCGGGGCTTGGCATGGGCGGATCCTAGGGGCGGGCTGGCCCGGATCCGCTGCGGGAACGCCACCAGGCGGCCAGCAGGCTGCCCAGCACCGCGTGCACCACAGCCGAGATCGCACCGGGCAGGGCCGTGAGTGGGCTGGTGAAGGCCGAGCGGGCCAGCACCACCGCCAGGCCCGAGTTCTGCATCCCCACCTCGATGCTCACGGTGCGGCGCACCGCCAGGCCCGCGCCCCAGCTGCCATAGCCCGCCAGGGCAGGAATCCAGTAGCCCAGCAGGAAGCCGCCGCCATGGAGCAGCAGCGCCGCCAGCAGCAGCAGCGGCCCCTGGGCCAGCAGGTTGTCGCGCTGGCTCCCCACCACGCTGGCCACGATCAGCACGATCGCCACCACCGCCACCGGCGGCATGAGCGGCTCCACCCGCCGTGCCGCCCGGGGCGTCCAGCGTTTCAAGGCCACCCCGAGGGCCACCGGCAGCAGCACCACCTGCAGCACATCCAGCAGCAGCTTCCAGCCATCCACCGGCACGTAGCGGCCTGCCAGCAGGCTGGTCAACAGCGGGGTGAGCCCCACCGCCAGCAGGGTGCTGAGGGTCGTCATCACCACTGAGAGCGCCACATCCCCGCGCCCGATCAGCGTCACCACATTGCTGGCGGTGCCGCCCGGGCAGCAGCCCACCAGGATCAGGCCCACCGCCAGGGCAGGCTCCAGCCGCAGCCCCCAGGCCACCAGCGCCGCCAGAGACGGCATCACCAGGTACTGGGAGAGCACCCCCAGGCCCGCCGCTGCCGGCCGGGCCAGCACCCGCCGGAAATCCGCGAGCTGCAGCCCCAGCCCCATGCCCAGCATGATCACCGCCAGGGCCCAGACGATCGCCGGCCCCTTCAGCCAGGTGAACAGCTGCGGAAACGGCAGCGACAGCAGCGCCGCCGCCAGGGTCCAGACGGGAAAGAGCAGGGTGAACCGTTCCAGCAGCCTCAGGTGCGGCGGCAGGGCGGCGGGCGGCACAGCAGGTTGCGGCGGGGCTGCTTGAGGCGGTGGGGCCATCGACGGCAGATCAATCTTGCCGCCCATCCTGCTCAGCGGAACTGGAAGCACCAGTGCAAGACCCCTCATCAGTACAGGGGACAACGGGCGACAGCCTGGCGCTGCTTAGGGTGGGTGGATGCGGCAGCCAGTGCCGGTGCACGAGCCGATCAGCACAGCCCCCCACTGGCGTGAGCAGCTGATCGCCAGCCTGGCCGCCCTGCCGACCGAACGCCACCGCCGGATCCGCACCTTCCGGCCCGGCGGCAGCGCCGCCTCCTTGCAAGACGCGCACGCGAACGGCACCCCCCTGCTCGATCTGGCCAGCAACGATTACCTGGGCCTGGCGCGCCATCCGGCCCTGGCCCGGGCCGCAACGGCCTGCCTGAACGAGGAAGGCCTCGGTGCCGGCTCCTCACGGCTGGTCTGCGGCAGCCGGCCCATTCACGAAGCCCTGGAGCGGGCCCTGGCCCACTGGCTCGGCCGGGAACGGGTGCTGCTCTTTCCAAGCGGCTTCCAGGCCAATCTCGCCGCGGTGACAGCCCTGGCGGATCGCCACAGCCTGGTGCTGGCCGATCGGCTGATTCACCACTCCCTGCTGGTGGGCGTGCAGGCCAGCGGTGCCCGGCTGCAGCGCTTCCGCCACAACGATCTCCGCGACCTTGACAGGCGTCTGTTGGCGGCGCGCCAGGCCGATCCGGGGCGGCGTCTGCTGGTGCTGAGCGAAAGCCTGTTCAGCATGGAGGGCACCAGCCCGCCAGTGGAGGCCCTGGCACGGCTGTGCGGGCGCCACGGGGCCCTGCTGCTGCTGGATGAGGCCCATGCCCTGGGGGTGCTGGGACAGGGGGGGCGCGGCCTGGCCTGGGGACTACCCGCTGTGACCCTGGTGAGCGGCACCTTCGGCAAGGCCTTCGGTGGGGGCGGTGCCTTCCTCGCCAGCGATGAGCTGGTGGGCGACTGGCTGCTGCAGCGCAGTGGCGGATTCCGTTACACCACAGCCCTGGCACCGCCCCTGGCGGCGGGGGCGCTCGCCGCGCTGGAACTCCTGAAGAACCGGGAAGCCTCTGGCCAGGAGGCCGGCCCGGCGCTGCTGGAGCGGGCCCGGCGTTGGCGCGATGGCCTTGCGGCTGCAGGCTGGCCCAGGCCCGCCGGCCACGGCCCGATCCTGGCGCTGCTGGTGGGAGACGACCAGGGAGCGCTCGACCTCCAGGCCCGCCTTGAAGCCGCCGGCCTGCTGAGCGTGGCGATCCGCCCGCCCACGGTGCCGGAAGGCCAGGCCCGGCTGCGCCTGGTGCTGCGCGAGGATCTGCCGTCGGGCAGCCTGCGTCGCCTGCTGGCGGCCCTCGGTTCACCGCCTGCGCCATGACCCTCCAGGTGATCGCCATGCACGGCTGGGGCGGCGACAGCCGGGCCTGGGAACCCTGGCGGCAGCTGGCGGAGCAGCGGGGCTGGCAATGGCAGAGCGGCGAACGGGGCTACGGCTCCCTACCGCCACTGCAACCCACCTGGATCACAAGCGGCGCGGCCGCGGCCGGGCCCCGCGTGCTGATCGGCCACTCCCTCGGCCCCCACCTGGTGCCGGCGACCGTGCTGGCAGCCGCCGATCTGGTGGTGCTGCTGGCCAGTTTCGGGTGCTTCGTGCCGGAGGGCCGCGATCGCCGGCGGCTGCAGCGGGGGCTGGCCGGTATGGCGGCGCCGCTGCAGGCCCACCTGACCAGTGGCAAGGAGAGCAGCGAGCGTGCCGTTCAGAGCATGCTCGCGGCCTTTCTGCAGCAAGCGGCCGATCCTGCTGATGCAGCCCTGCTGCCCCCCGGACCGGAAAGCGACCCGATCACCCCCGCGGGCTGCCGGCGCCTGCTCGATGACCTGGAACGACTGGAACACTGCGACGGCCTGCCGACCGGATTTCCCGCTGCGGCCCAGGTGCTGATCGTGGAGGCGGAGGCCGATCGGATCGTGGTGCCCGCCGCCCGGACCCTGCTGTGCGACGCCCTTCCCACAGCCGCGGTGGAGGTACTGCCCGGCGCCGGCCACAGCCTGCTGCAGACCAACGTGGTGCCGTTGGTGTTCAGCTGGCTGGAGACCAGGCAGTGCCCGTGGGGCCAGGCAGGGGGGAGCGGTGCATCGGCTTCGGAGCCGGTACCGGCTGGGTCTGCCGAATGACGGATGCCGCGGCCTTCGGCACGACAGCGGCGACGCGATTCGGCTCGCAGGTGCGGCAGCGATTCGCCGGTGGAGCCAGCGACTACGACCAGGCGGCCCATCTGCAGCGCGCGGTGGCTTGGCGGCTGGCACACCACTGCCGCGAGCTGCCGCTGCCGCCAGGCCCCAGAGCAGACCTCGGCGCCGGCACCGGGCTGCTCAGCCGGGCCCTGCTGGAGCAATGGCCCTCGTCTTACGGCTCGCCCCGGCTGCAGCAGATCGATCTCTGCCCCGAACTGCTGGCCCGCAACCCACTGGCCAACGGCCAGGAGCAGCGGGGCTGGGATCTGGAGCGCGGGCTGCCAGCGGAGGTAGAGCCGGCGGCCCTGCTGGTCTCCAGCTTCGCGCTGCAGTGGCTGGAGCACCCGGCGAAGCAGCTGGAAAGCTGGTGCCACAGCCTCGTGCCAGACGGCTGGCTGGCCCTGGCGGTGCCCACCAGCGGCAGCTTTCCCCAATGGCGCGTCGCCGCCGCCGCCGCCGCCGTGCCCTGCACGGCCCTGATCCTGCCGAACGCAGCGGAGCTGTTCGCCGCGACCGAGCGTGGCGGACTGGTGCTGCGGCACTCCCAGGTGCTCCACTTTCAGCGGCCGTGCGTCGACGGGCGCGAGGCCCTGGGACGGATGCGCACCCTTGGCGCCGGAGCCAGCCGCAGCGCGCCACTGTCCCCGGTGCAGCTGCGACGGCTGCTGCGCCACTGGAAGCAACCCGGTCTCACTTGGGAGGTGTTGCTGCTGCTCGGCTCTCGCCCCACTGCCGGGGGCAGCTGACGAGAGCAGCTGACGGGGGGCGCTGAGCAGAATCACGCGTGCTGCTGCGGTTCTGCACGCAGTGACGCTGTCTTCGTCAACACGATGCCCGCCATCCACCGCCACGACCCATCCAGCACCGACCCAGGCACGGCCAGCGAAACAGCGAGCTACGACGCCGAAGAGAACCGCAGTGGCCTGGTGATCTGCGGCACCGACACCGACGTGGGCAAGACGGTGGTGAGTGCCCTCGTGGTGCAGGGCCTGGGGGCCCGCTACTGGAAACCGGTGCAGAGCGGCCTGGACGGCGAGGGGGATCGGGGCCGGGTGCAGGATCTGCTGCATCTGCCCCCGGAACGGCTTCTGCCCGAGGCCTACCGGCTGCAGGCACCGGTCTCACCCCATTGGGCCGCCGAGCGACAGGGCCTCACGATCGACCCCGAGCGGCTCAGGTTGCCCGCCGGCGCGGGAGCCCTGGTCGTGGAAACCGCCGGTGGTCTGCTGGTGCCGCTGCGCCGCGACTGGCTGCAGATCGAGCAGGTTCAACGCTGGGGGCTGCCGGTGCTGCTGGTGGCCCGCAGCGGCCTGGGCACCCTCAACCACACTCTGCTCTCGCTCGAAGCCCTGCGGGCCAGGCGGATCCCGGTGCTGGGGCTGGTGCTGAACGGCCCCCTCCATCCCGACAACCCCCGCACCCTCGAAGAACTGGGAGGTGTGCCGGTACTGGCGGAGCTGCCGCCGCTCGACCCTCTGGAGGCCAGCGGCCTGCAACGACAGTGGCAGCGTTCCGAGCTGCCCCGTAAGCTGGCCCAATGGGCAAGAAACACCTCTTGATCAGCGGTGCCGTCGCCGTTCTTTGCGGAGCCATCCTGGTGCTCTTCACCGACATTGAAGTGCGGACTGTCCGCTGGTTCAGTTGCGGACCCCTTAGCACCAGCGGAGAAAAAAGTTCTGAAGTCTGCCGCTGATCCCACGGGTCCCTCCCGCTTCCAGGCAGACATCCGCATCCAGCGGTCGAGGATCCCAGTCAGCCATGACATCAGGGAATGAGGAGGACCACCATTCGGTTGTGCTTGGAATTCCTGGCAGCACAGCCGCACCATGCCGATCCGGATGAACGGAACCCAACTCCCTGAGTGTCTGGATCCGGTGGCCTCTCCTGGCTCTTCCTGGCATCCCAATCTCTGGCATCCCACCACTCAGGTGGCCACGGCCGAGCCACCGCTGCGGGTGGTTGCCGGCAAAGGCGTCTGGCTGGAACTGGAGGATGGTCGTCGCCTGATCGACGCGATCAGCAGCTGGTGGGTGACCCTGCACGGTCACGCCGAACCGCGCATCGCCGCGGCGATCGCCACCCAGGCCGTCACCCTCGAGCAGGTGATCTTCGCCAATTTCCGCCACCCCCCGGCCGAACGGCTGGCCGAGCGGCTCAGCGCCGTCACGGGGCTGGACCGCCTCTTCTTCTCAGACAACGGCTCCACCGCCGTGGAGGTGGCCCTCAAGATCGCCTGGCAGTGGTGGCACAACCGCGGTGAGCAGCGCTCCCAGCTGATCGCCTTCAGCGGGGCCTACCACGGCGACACCTTCGGGGCCATGGCGGTGGGGGAACGCTCCGCCTTCTCAGCAGCGTTCGAGCCGTTGCTGTTCCACGTAGCCCGCGCCCCCTGGCCCGCCACCTGGTGGGCTGACGCCACGGTGGAGGCCCGCGAGCAGGAGGCCCTGCAGCAGCTCGACAGCCTGCTGGAAACCCCGACCGCCGCCGTGATTCTCGAGCCGCTGGTGCAGGGGGCCAGCGGCATGGCGATGGTGCGGCCGGCCTTCCTGCAAGCCGTGGAACAGCGAGTGCGGCAGGCCGGCGCCCTGTTGATCGCCGATGAGGTGCTCACCGGCTTCGGCCGCTGCGGGGCCCTGTTCGCCAGCCAGCGGGCCGGCATCCAGCCCGACCTGATGGCCCTCTCCAAGGGCCTCACCGGTGGCTTCCTGCCGATGGGGGTGACCATGGCCCGCGAAGGGCTGTTCGAGGGATTCGTGGGGAATCAGCCGGAGCTCACCTTCTTCCATGGCCACAGCTTCACCGGCAATCCGCTCGGCTGCGTCGCCGCCCTGGCCAGCCTCGATCTGCTGGAGGAGAACCCCGATCGCTACCGGGGAATCGAAGAACGCCACCGCCCCCATCTGGAACGGCTGGCGGCCCATCAGCAGGTGAAGCGGCCCCGACTTCTGGGCGGCATCGCTGCCTTCGATCTGGGGGCCGAACCGGCGAGTTATTTCAATCCGGCCGGCAAGGAGCTGGCACGGCGAGTGCGGGAGCACGGGGTGTTTCTGCGGCCCCTGGGTTCCGTGGTGTATCTGATGCCGCCCCTGTGCATGGAGGCGGCGGAACTGGACGCGTGCTACGCCGCCATCGCCACTGCGCTCGACGAGGGCTGAGCCTGCGGGTGCCCTTCAGGGCCCAGCCAGGATCGCCGCCTCCACATCGGCGCGGGGCAGTCCGTAGGGGAAGTGCCGCACGCTCTGCTGACCCTCCTGGTGCCAGGTCACCTTGAGTTCGTCAACTTCCAGCACGATCTGGGCGCTCCAGCGGGGCTGGTGCAGATCCCACTGGGATGGATCCGTCCGCGACTGGCTCCCGCCCAGCTGGCGCAGCCACTCCTCCAGTCGGGGCAAGGGGTGCTTGTAGAGAGGGATCTCGGGAGGAATCGGGCTCGCCATCGTCGTGAAGGGCTGCGGCGGTGCCCTCAGTCTGCGACGCAGGTCGCTCGCCAGGCTGCGCTGTGGCTGCTTTGACCGGTGGGAGTGGGGCCGCCTCCACCCACCAGCTGGGGCGCTGGATCATCTCCACCCCCCGGGCCCAGGCCAGCCCCAGGCCCAGCACCAAACTCAGCACCAGGGCACACCCCAGCAACAGCAGGGCGAACCACTCACCCCCGGAGAGAGGACGACGCACCGGCACCGGCCGGGGCGTGACGCGCGACGGGGCCGCCGGTCGGCTGACGGGCGCCACCGCCGCCAGGGCTGCGGCACGGCGCAGCTGGGCATCGTAGGCCTGCCGGCGCTGCGGATCACTGAGCACGGCATAGGCCTCCTGCAGCCGCTGAAACGCGGCCGCGGCCTCAGCCGCGGGCAGGGTGGTGGTGTCGGGGTGGAAACGCTTGCTGAGATTGCGAAAGGATTGCCGCAGGTCCTGGGGGCTGGCGCCCGGATCCAGCTGCAGCAAGGCGTAATGGCTCGGCGTGGGCAGGAGGCTGGAAGGGGTCGTCGGGCTGGGCATGGCCCCAGGGCTTGGCCGCGGCCGCCACGGGGCTGCCGCCAGGATGTGGGGGATCCTAGGGAGAACAGTCCTGGATCCTCCGCCGATGCCGAGCCGGCCCGATGCCCCCACCCCGGAGGATGCCGCCCCGGAGGATGCCACGGCCAGTGCACCTGCCGATACCGCTGCCGGTCCGGCGCTGTGGCAGGCCCTGGGTTGGCAGCCCACGCCGCTGCAGCAGCAGCAGTTCTCAGCGCTCCAGGACCAGCTGCGCCTCTGGAACGGCCGGCTCAACCTCACCCGCCTGGTGGAGGGCGAAGACTTCTGGATCGCCCAGGTGTTCGACAGCCTCTGGCCCTTCCTGCCGCTGCTTGAGGCCGAGGCGGTCGCTGCCACTGACGCTTCACCCCTGGAGCTGATCGACGTGGGCACCGGCGGCGGCTTCCCGGGGCTGGCGGTGGCGATCGCCCTGCCCCGGGCCCGTCTCACCCTGGTGGATTCGGTGGGCCGCAAGGTGGAAGCGGTCCGGGCCATGGCAACGGCCCTGGGCCTGGGCGAGCGGGTGAACCTGCGCTGCGAGCGCATCGAGAAGACGGGTCAGGCGGCCGCCTGCCGCGGTCGTTTCGACTGGGCGATGGCCCGGGCCGTCGCCAGCGCGCCGGTGGTGGCCGAATACCTGGTGCCGCTGCTGCGCCCCAGCGGCCAGGCCCTGCTCTACCGCGGCCAATGGAGCAACGACGATCAGGCCGCCCTGGATCGGGCCCTGGTGCCGCTGCGGGCCCGTTGCGCCCTGAGCCAAGCCCGTGACCTGCCGGCCGGCCGCGGCATCCGCCACGCCCTGATCCTGACCCCCACCGGCCCCTGCCCCCGCACCTATCCGCGGGCAGTGGGACTGCCCAGCAAGCAGCCCCTGGGTACGGCCATCGCCCGCTGACGGGATCAGGGAACCGCCAGACGCTTGGTTGGCTGCCCCCCGACCCGCTGACGCAACTGGCGCAGCAGCTCGGGAATCCGCGCGGCCCAGGGGCTCTTGCCCAACACCGCCTGAAGCTCCTGTTCGCTGACGGCGTGATCGAGCTGATCGGCGTTCTCCCCAGGAAACCAGTGGCTGCCGTTGCCCAGCAGCCCATAGCGAGCCCGGGCGAAGCTCTCCAGATCCCAGGCTTCGAGCAGCTCGTACAGCCACAGCAGCACCGGCAGATTGATCTGGCCGGGGGTATGGGTCCAGTCCGGCAGGCCCTGGAATGCGGTGGCCAGCCAGGCCTCACCCAGGCGCTCGCGTCGTGCCGCCTGCAGGCGCTCCAGAATGGGTGGCAGCAGCTCGCCGGCCCGGGGCAACAGCTGCACCGCCTCCAGATGGAGATCCAGATCGGCCGGCCCTGCCGCCCCCACACTGATCGTGTGCACGCCGGGGTCAGCGAGGCAGAAGAGATCGTTGAACACGATCGGATGCAGTGGTTCGCAGAGCTCCAGCAGACGCGGCGACGGACTGTGCAGATGGCCGCCCTTGTCGGTGGGACTGATCACGAACACCCCCATGTCGTGGGCACGGGCCCGATCGATGGCGGGGCGATTGTCCTGGCGGATGAAGTACCAGTGCAGGTTGACGTAATCAAACTGATCGCTCCCGATCGCCGCCAGGATCAGCGGCAAGGGCGCATGGGTGGAGAAGCCCACCGACCCGATCCGGCCCTGCTGCTGCCAGCGGCGCACCACCTCCAGGCAGCCGCCGGGCCGCAGGGTCTGATCGAGATGCTCGGGCAGGTTGATGCCATGCACCGCCAGCAGATCGATGCGGCCGGGGCTGTGGGGATCGTCCAGCCCGAGTCGCCGGAAGCTGCGCTCCAGCTCGGTTTCAAAGGCAACCGGATCCTCAGCGGGGGGCACCTTGGTCTGCAGAAGCCGATGGGGATCGCTGACCGAACCGAGCAGATCGCCCAATTGACGTTCGGAGGTGCCGTAATGGCGTGCGGTTTCGATGTGGTGCAGGCCCGCTGCCGCCGCCGTCTCCAGGGTGGCGCGCAGATTGGCCTGGCTGGCCGCGGTGATCGCATCGGCCGGTAGATCGCTCCAGCTCTGCTGGAAGCGCATCCCCCCCAGCGACAGCACCGGCATCGCCAGCTCGGTGCGGCCGAAACGGCGGCTGGGGATCGGGGAGAAGACGCTCAAAGAGACGGCAGGTCAGGCGAGGAGCCCAGACGGTTGATGTCAGCCAAGCGAGGAAAGGCGGCGCGGCAGGGTCCGCTTCAACCGGGAGGAGGAGGGAAGCCCCAGGGGCTGAATGTCCTGCTGCTCAAGCTCGGCTTCCAGGGCCGGCAACCGCTCGTAGGCCACCCAGTGAATGCAATCCACCGGACAGGTCTCGATCGCCTCCTGAATCCGTTCGGTGCTGTCGCCGTCCTGGCGAATGGCACGGGAACGGCCCCAGTTGGGTTCCACCACAAAGGTGTTGGTGGCCACGTGGGTGCAGTAGCGGCAGCCGATGCAGACCGCTTCATCGACCCACACCGCCTGCTGGCGCAGAGCTCCACCCAGCACCGGCTCAAGGCCACTGGGGGCGTCGACCTCTGTGGAAGCGGTGCGGAAGGCGAGAGCCGGGTCGCTCACCCGTCCCAACGGGTCACAACCAGCTCGATCGAACCATCGACCTGACTGGTCTGCTCACTCACCTGGAACCCCTCTTCAGCGGTGGCGGCCAGGATGCTGCGCAGGGCATAGCGCTGCTGCAACTGAGCGAGGAAGCGCTCCACCGGAATCGGCTGCTTCCAGAGATCCAGATCCGTCACCAGTTCATAGCTGCCGGCCTCAGCATTCCAGCGGAAGCCGATATCAGCACCACTGCTCTGGGACACGGCCAGATCGGCCGTCACGGTCTGGCCGCGATAGCCACGGACCGGCCGCTCGCCCTCGGCCGGGGCATGGCCCAGATCGGTGAGGGCAGCCACCAGCGCCTGGCGGTCGCGCAGCTCGGTTTTGACAGTGCTGAAGTGAGACATGGTTGAGCTGAACGCAGATCAGGCGGAGGTGGAGCCGAGCTGTTCGAGGGACTGGGACTGGCTGGCGATGGCCCCCTGGGAGACCCCGGACTGAAAGGCCTCAGCCGTGGGGCGGCGCTGCTGCACCGAACCGAGGCGCGCCTCGATCCGCTCGGTGAGTTGCTGGCAGCCTTCACCCTGGATTCCTTCCACCGTCTCCTCGACCCGACCATCGGGCCGGATGCGGAAACGGATGGTCCGTTGTGCCATCCCAGATCCAAAAGGGTTGTTGGATGTTAGCGGTGATTCCGCTCAGCTGAGCAGGCCCTCCTCCACCAGGGTCTGCAGCCGTTCCAGCACATCCGGCTGCTCCAACTGCTCGAGGGCGATCCGCGCCTCGTCCCGCACGCTCGATTCACCGTCTTCGAGCATGGTGTGCAGCAGGGTCTGCACCACGTCCTGCTGGCGGGGTTCCACCAGTTCCGGATAGAGGCGACCCAGGGCCCAGGCGCTGTTGCTGCGCACGGCGGGTTCACTGTCGATCCGCAGGCTCTGCAGTAGCTGGGCCGCCGCGGGATCGGCCTTGGCTGGCCCTGTGCTGCCCGCGTCCGCCAGGGAACTGGCCGCCCAGAACCGCACCGCCGCCACGTCCACCTGCAGGGCTCGGATCAGGGGATTGAGAATCGGCGCCTCGGGGTAATTGCCCAGACTCCAGGCCACCGCCTTGCGGACATAGCCGTTGTCGTCGCCGGAGAGCAGACCCAGCAGGGGCTCCACGGCCAGAGGATGGGGATTGCGCCCGAGGGCATAGACCGCACTCATGCGCACGATCGGGCAGCTGGCACCCAGCAGAGGCAGCAGCAGGGGGTTGGAGCGCGGATCGCGATGCTCACAGAAGATCCGCAGACCCTGCATGCGCTGGTCGTGGCTGCCCTGCAGCAGCTCCAGACCGGCATCGCATTCGGCCGCCACATCGAACGATTCCGGCCCGAGGCTGTCGAGCTCATCGAGCGGGTCACCGAGCAGTTCCTCCGCCAGCTCGCGGGCCAGCACATCCGGATCAAGGGCCAGCTCGGGCGGACTGAGCCACTGGGGGGGCGTGGCGCCAGGCTCGGCCTGAGGGTCACGCGGATCGGAGGGCTGATGGTCTTCGCTCATGGCGGCGGTCCCGTCGGCGAGGAGATCAGAGGAGCGGAGCCGGGGCCGCCATGTCCCCGGGCAACCAGATGCGCGCACTGACCGCGACCAGGGCCAGGCCGAAGAGCAGCACGATCGCCGCCGGCAGCAGGGTAGAGCGAAAAAATTGCACGGAATCCAGACTTTGCATCCCATTGTGACGGCCCAGGGTGACGGGCCTTGGTGGCGGCACACCCGAAGGCTGCCCCTAGTGTGCCGTCCCGGAGATTTGTGAGCAAAGTCGCTGGAGCTTTTCAAGTATTGAGTCCGCCGTCGCGGTCCAGTTGAACGGCGCCTTGGTCTTGTTGTAGGCCGCCACGAACTGCTCGATCTTGGCGATCAACTCCTTGACGCTGGAGAAGCTGCCGCGCCGGATCGCCCGCTGGGTGATGATCCCAAACCAACGCTCCACCTGGTTCAGCCAGGAGGCGTAGGTGGGTGTGTAGTGCACGTGGAAGCGAGGCCGCTGCGCCAGCCAGGCCCTCACCTTGGCGTGCTTATGCGTGCAGTAGTTGTCGACGATCAAGTGGACATCAAGCTCCTCGGGGACGGACCTCTCGATCTGGCGCAGGAACCCCAGGAACTCCTGATGCCTATGGCGTGGCTTGCATTGGCTGATCACCTCGCCTGTTGCCACATCCAGAGCAGCGAACAGGGTGGTGGTGCCGTGGCGGATGTAGTCATGGGTGACGCCCTCGACGTAACCGAGGCCCATGGGCAGCAGCGGCTGCGTCCTGTCCAGAGCCTGGATCTGTGTCTTCTCGTCGACGCAGAGCACCATCGCCTTGTCAGGTGGATTCAGATAGAGGCCGACGATGTCTCTGACCTTCTCGACAAAGAAAGGATCCGTCGACAACTTGAACGTCTTCTGGCGGTGCGGCTGGACGGAGAAGGTCTGCAGCCAGCGGTGAACGGTTGTTTTGGAGATACCTGTGGCAGCCGCGAGTGAGCGCGCGGACCACTGGGTACTGCCGTCGGTGGGTTTGGTCTGCAGGGCCCGGTTGATCACCTCAGCCACCTTGTCGTCTTCATAGGTGCGGGGCCGGCCGGGCCGCAGCTCGTCATGGAGCCCTTCCAGTCCAAGGTCCCGGTACCGCTTGCGCCATTTGCCAACGGTCATCCCCGTCAGTCCCATTCGTTTGGCGATCGCCGTATTGGTTTCGCCTGCTCCGCAGGCCAGGACGATCTGGGCTCGCTGCACGATCGAATGCGGCAGCGACCGGGAATTCGCAAGGGCCCGCAACTGCTGAGCTTCGTCCTCGCTGAGGACCAGCGGAGGCATCGGACGACCAAGCGCCACAGGGCACCTCGGGTGACACCCCTGATTTTAGCTGTTATTTCCAGGACGGGACACTAGGGTTCGCCCACTCGCCCCGCACTGATGGCGTCTGAACGGATGGCGTCTGAGCCGGCAGCGACCCCTGGCCCCGCGCAGCACCGAGAGACAGACGGCACCGTCCGCCGCCTCGTGGCCGTGAGCGCCGAGGGTGTGGCCAGCGGCGCCCCGTTGATGGTGGGCAGCAAGCTGCTGCAGGGCTGGCTCACCGCCAGCGGCGTCCCCCTGGCGCTGATCGGCCTGATTCCGCTGGCGGAACTGCCGTACACGCTGAAGCTGTTCTGGGCGCCCCTGCTCGACCGCTGGCCGATCCCCTGGCCCGACCGGCGGCGGGGCTGGCTGCTGCTGATGCAGGTGATGCTGGTGGCGGTGATCGCCGCCATGGCGCTGCTGCGGCCCAGCACCGACCCGGCCAGCCTCACGGCCATCGGCATCGCAGCGCTGGTACTGGCGATCTGCAGCGCCACCCAGGACATTGCCGTGGATGCCTACCGCACTGACCTGCTGCCGGAACACGAGCGCGGGCCGGGCGCTGCCGCAGCGGCTTTGGGCTACCGGGCCGCCATGCTGGCCATCGGCGCCGGAGGGTTTCTGCTGGCGGGCCGCTACGGCTGGCCCGCCGCGTTCCTGGCCGCCGCCGCACTGGTGGGGGCGGTGATTCCGTTCACGCTCACGGCACCGAAGCTCAGACCGGTGGATCATGCCGTGACCAGCCTGCGCCAGGCCGTGCTGGGCCCGGCGCGGGAGTTCGTGCGCCGGGCCGGACCAGGCCGCACCTGGCAACTGCTGCTGTTGGTGCTGCTCTACCGCTGGCCCGATGGCCTGCTGAGCGCCATGGCGATTCCCTTTCTGCAGCTGCGGGGCTTCAGCGAGGCGGAGATCGGCCTGGTGCAGGGCGGCTGGGCGATCGGCGCCACCATCGTGGGCACGGTGCTGGGCGGGGCCCTGTTCGCCTGGCTGGGCATGAACCGCTCCCTGTGGCTGTTCGCCCTGGCCGGAGCCCTGGGCAACCTCAGCTACTGGGCCCTGGCGCGCTTCGGCGGCGGCTTCGCCGGACTGATCGCGGCGGTGAGCCTGGAGAACGTCAGCGGCGGCATGGTGGGCGCCGTGTTCGTGGCTCTGCTGATGAGCCTCTGCAATCCGCGCTTTTCCGCCACCCAGTACGCCTTGCTTTCAGGCGTCTATGCCATGAGCCGCTCGATCCTCTCGGCACCGGCGGGCGTGGTGGCGGAGCGGGTGGGCTGGCCCGGTTTCTTCCTGTTCACGGTGGCGGCGGCCGTGCCGGCCTTTCTGCTGCTGGCGCGCCTGGCACCCTGGAACGAAGCGGAAGCTCGCGGCGCCTTCGATCCGGCCAAGGATCCCACCTGACCGGTCTGGACAGGCTGCTGACCTTCAGGCCGGCGTGAGGCGTCGGCGCAGCTGGCCGCAGGCCGCATCCTGATCCAGGCCCCGGCTGGCCCGCACACTCACGGCCACATGCCGCTCCTGCAACGCGCGCCGGAAGGCCTCCACCCGCTCAGGGCTGGGGCGCTGGAAGTCCTCCTCCTCAATCGGGTTGTAGGGAATCAGATTCACGTGGCTCTGGAACCCCCGCAGCCGCTGGGCCAGGGTCGCCGCCTGACGGGGGTGATCATTGAGACCACCGAGCAGGATGTATTCGAAACTCACCCGCCGGCCGGTGATCGCCACGTAGTGGCGGCAATCCTCCAGCAACGTCTCGATCGGGTAGGCATGGGCGGTGGGGATCAACTCCTCCCGCAGCCGCTGATCCGGTGCATGCAGGCTCACGGCCAAGGTGAACTGGGCCCGGCCCAAGCGCTCCAGAGCCCGTTCGGCCAGAGTCGGCAGCGTGCGCGGCACACCCACCGTGCTCACAGTGATCTGACGCTGGGCCATGCCCAGATCGCGGCAGAGACAATCGATGGCCGCCAGCACAGCGTCCGTGTTGAGCAGCGGTTCGCCCATGCCCATGAACACCACATGGCTGGGGCGCAGATCCATCGCCTGGCGCACACTCAGCACCTGATCCACGATCTCGTGCACGGCCAGGGAGCGTTGCAGGCCGCCCTTTCCCGTGGCGCAGAAGCGGCAGGCCATCGGGCAGCCCACCTGGCTGCTGACACACACCGTGAGGCGCCCCTCCGCCGGAATTCCAACGGTTTCCAGGCTGAGGCCATCGGCGGTGCCCAGCAGCAATTTGGTGGTGCCGTCGCGGGCGACGCTGCGGTGCAGCTCGCTGGAGCGACCGATCCAGTCAGAGGAACCCTCTGGTGGCTCGGCGGCCAGCCTGTCGCGCCAGGCCTTCGGCAGCGCCGAGACATCCGAGAGACGCCGGGCTCCCTTGGCATAGATCCAGTCGTGCAGCTGCCGGCCACGAAAGGCTGGCTGGCCCTGGGATTGCGCCCACGACTCCAGCTCCGCCAGCCCCATCCCCAGCAGAGGCACAGCCGCCGAGCTCCCCATCAGGGGGTCACCAGCAGCCCATGCCCCAGAAACCATTCCACACCCAGCAATGCCATGAAACCGAGCATGGCGAGGCGGCCATGCAGCCTCTCGTTATGGGTGTGAAAGCCGAAGCGCGGCAATCGACGCTGGGGAACCGGAGTGGCGGTGGCGGTCATGGCGAAAGCAGCAGAACGTCAGAACGGCAGTCCGGCGACGACCGCATGGGGTGCGGAAGATCGACGCCGGATCAAGGCCTCAATCGTCGCTCAGCAGGCCCTCCTCCTGCAGACCCTCGACGGCATCGGGGTCAGGGATCAACTCCTCCTGCAGGCCATCGTCCGCCCCGGGGCGCGTGAAGGCGGCATAACTGCTGCCCTCGATGCCATGACGGCTGCGGGTGGCTTCGAGATCCGCATCGGAGGGATCGTCGAGCACCGCGGTGGAACTAGCCGGTGAGGGGAGTTCCACCGTGTAATCGGGGCGGAGGTTCTGCATGCGGCGGTAGCTGGCGTTCTCCTCCTCAAGGATGTCGGGATGGGGGCCCGCCTCAGCGCGCAGCTCCTCTTCGAAGCCGCCGAAGCCGGTGCCCGCAGGGATCAGGCGACCGATGATCACGTTCTCCTTGAGTCCCCGCAGCCAGTCGCTCTTGCCCTCGATCGCCGCCTCGGTCAGCACCCGGGTGGTTTCCTGGAAGGAGGCCGCCGAGATGAAGCTGTCGGTGTTGAGCGAGGCCTTGGTGATCCCCAGCAGCACCGGTGTGAACTCGGAAGGAGCACCCCCGGTGATCGCCATGGCCGAATTGACCTGCTCCACCTGACGCAACTCGATCAGTTCGCCGGGCAGCAGGGTGGTATCGCCAGCGTCCTCGATCCGCACCTTGCTGGTCATCTGCCGCACGATCACCTCGATGTGCTTGTCATCGATCGAGACGCCCTGGCTCTTGTAGACGTTCTGCACTTCCTGCACCATGCGGTATTGCAGTTGTGAGATCGCCTCCTGAGCCGCCTCCATGGTGGGTTTGCGGCTGCGGCGATCTTCGAAGAAGCACTCCAGCAGCTCGTGGGGGTTGATCGGACCATCGGTGAGCAGCTCACCGGCCGTCACCTGCTGGCCATCGCTGACCATCACGTTGCGGCCCAGCAGGATCGGGTACTCGGTGATGGCATCATCGGCCTCGATCACCGACACCGTGATCGAATCATCGTCGTCACCCTGCTTGATCTGAACCGTGCCGTTCTTGCGGCAGAGCACGGCGGAATCCCGCGGACGGCGCGCCTCCAGCAGTTCTTCGATCCGCGGCAGACCCTGCACGATGTCGCCGGTCTTCTGACGTTCGAACACCAGCAGGGCAAGGCCGTCCCCACGCTGCACCAGCTCACCGTCACGCACGTGCAGCACCGAATCGGGCGAGACCATGTAGGGACGCCCCAGACGGATCGTCACAACGCCGCCCTCGATCTCCTCCACCTGGCCGCAGCAGGGAGCAACGAGGCCCTCAGCCAGAACATCGCCATCCACAACCCGCTGTCCAATGGCCACCTGGGGAGCAGCGGACCCGAGGGGGATGGAATGGGTGTCGCCTTCGCGCTCCACGATCAAGCGACGCACCGGCTCGTCAGCCTGCAGTTCAGGCAGCTGGACCACGCCGTCGTACTTGCAGAGGATCTGGGTGGTCGCCACCACATCCCCGCTCTTGACAGAATCGCCGTCCTGCACCTGCAGCTCAGTGTGGGTGGAGCCATGGCTGGCATCTGACAGGGTGTCGCGGCGGACCAGCAGGGATTCGAGGATCACCAGCTGCAGCCGTTCGATCGTCTTGGCCCGCTTGTCGGGCACAACCTCCACGTCCACCGTCATCTGGGGTGTCGTGTCGAAGGTGTCGAGAATCAGCTGGGTGCGCAGCAACTCCACACCCTCGACGCTCTTGATCAACTCACCATCCTTGAAGGTGAGACGTTGCGTGGCCTTGAGCCCCAGGGAGGGACCACCACTCTGCTTGACCGAGCCAAGATCGGGCAGATGGGCCTCATCAGGGATGGTGTATTCCTCCACCGGACGAAGCAGCAGGGCGCCACCCTCAGGCGTATCGACCGTCTCGACAAACACCATGGCCTCGGCCTTGAGGGACGGTGCAATCTCTTCGCCAGGATTGACCAGTTTGCCCTCGCCGAAACGGCTGAGCACTTTGCTGTCGGACACCAGATGCAGGGTGCCGGAGCGAACAATGATCTCCCGCAGAATGTCGTTCTTCTGCGTCACCGTTACAATACCGGCGGTCTGGCTGAAGATGTCCTTGACCACCTCCGTTCCAGCTTCGATCCACTGGCCGTCTTCAATCATCAACAAGGAGATGTCTTTGTTGATTTCATGCGTCTCCTGCGGGATCCACAGCAGCGTGCCACCCTTGCTCACCTCATAGCCATTCTTGGCACTGCGAGCCTTCTTGATCGACAGGCCGGGGGCATACTTCACCAGGCCGCCGGTCTGGGTGCGGAATCGGTCATCCGCCAGCTCGGCAATCACCTCACCGGCACCGATCTTGCTGCCAGGAGCTGTCTTGAGCAGATAGCGGCTGTTGTCCTTGCCATCGAGATACCAGGTTTCACCCGAGTGGTTGGACTCACCAACCAGCTTGCAGTCGCGCAGGGTGAGGCTGGCCGTCACAATCTGCACTTCACGGGAATCTCCAGCCGACTCCCGCAGCCGCACGGCACCGCCGTACTCACTGACCAGACGACTCTCCGCCAGCACCTCACCTGTCACCACCGGCTTGACACCCTGAACCACCGGCTGGGCATTGGGAGGAAGGTTATAGACATCACCACTGAACACCCAGAGCCGACCCAGGCGGGTGGCCTTGAGGGTGATGTTTCCCTGGCGGTCAGTGACCTCCTTGGGCTGAATCACATCCTCGTAACGCACCTGGCCGGCCAGGTCGCAGATCACATCCTTGGTGGCCTTTTCAACGCTCTTTTTGGTGGTGGCACCGGATGAGATCTGGGCCAGCATCGTATCGGCGGGGGTGACGGCGCCATCGGCAACGAACAGCAGCGAACCGCTGCTGATGTCCAGCTTCTGGACTTTGCCCTTGCCCGTCGGTTTCACCGTCAGGGTGAAATCGGTTTCGGCAATCTGCGCTTCGACGCCGTGGGGCGTGCGGAAACCACGCACGCGCGCCTTGGATCCGAACTCAACCACACCCTCGACCAAAGAGCGCACCACACCGGTTTCAGCGGTGGACACACCACCGGTGTGGAATGTCCGCATCGTGAGCTGGGTGCCCGGCTCACCGATCGACTGGGCCGCGATGATGCCGACGGCCTCACCCAGGTCGACAAGTTCGTTGTGCGCCAGGGCCCAGCCATAGCACTTGCGGCAGACAGAACGTGACGCTTCACAGGTGAGCGGCGAACGCACCACCACGGAGCGCACCCCAGCGGCCTCAATCCGCTTGGAGGTCGGAGGATCGATTTCTCCATCGCGGTCCACCAGAATCTCACCATTGGCGTCCACCACCGGTTCACCCGCGAGGCGACCGGTGAGCTTGGAACCGAAGCGGCCCTTCTCATCGGCCTCAATCACGATCCCGCGGGTGGTGCCGCAATCGTCCTCCCGGACAATCACATCCTGGGCCACATCCACCAGACGGCGGGTGAGGTAACCGGAGTCTGCGGTACGCAGGGCCGTATCCACCAGACCCTTGCGGGCCCCGTAGGAGGAGATCACATATTCGGTGACCGTGAGCCCCTCACGGAAGTTGGTGCGGATCGGCAGGTCGATGATCTCCCCCTGGGGGTTGGCCATCAGGCCGCGCATGCCGACCAACTGACGCACCTGGGACATGTTGCCCCGGGCGCCGGAGTTGGCCATCATCCACACCGAATTGAGCGGATGATTCTCATCGAAGTTCCGCTTCACGGAGTTGACGAGACGCTCGTTGGTTTCGGTCCAGGTGTCGATCACCTTGGTGTGACGCTCCACCTCGGTGATCTCACCCAGGCGATAGCGCTCCTCTGTTTCGGTGATCTGCTGCTCTGCCTCTCGCAGCAGCTGCGGCTTGTCGTCCGGAACCTGCAGGTCGTCGACCGAGATCGACACGGCGGCCTGGGTGGCGTAGTGGAAACCAAGGTCCTTGAGCTCGTCGGCCATAGCCGCCGTAGCGGCGGTGCCATGGTTCTTGTAGGCCCAGGCCACCAGGTTGCGGAGGGCCTTCTTGTCGATCACGCGGTTGCGGAACGGCGGCGCCATCTTGCTCAGCGGCGCGTTGCGGCCCTCGGCTGTGAGGGTGGGCTCAACAACCGCAGCGGCTTTGGCCTTGGATTTGCTGGATTTGGACGAGGTGGCGGTCATGGCAGCGCGCGCTGGAGAAAAACGAAAAGAGAAAGAAAGACTGTTCTGCTCTGCCGAAACTCAGGCGGCAGCCACCGCGTCGATGATGGTGTGATTGATCACAACACGACCCACCGTGGTGAGCAGATAGCGGCTGATCAAGGCGCCGTCTTCATCGAAACGATCGCGGCGATACTTCCACTGCTCGATGCGGGTCCCGTCGCTGAGGGTCTCCTCCTGCAAGGGAGCGCTCTCCTCATCGTCGCTCTCCACCTCACCGGAGAACCGCACCCAGACCCAGTCATGCAGGGTGAGGTGCTTCTCCTCAAAAGCGGCAATCACATCGTCGAGGCTGGCGAAGCTGCGGCGGCGATCGCCAAACGCAGGCTTGTCGTAGTCGGGCTTGACGGCCGTGAGGTAGTAGGCGCCGAGCACCATGTCCTGGGAGGGGGTGATGATCGGCTCACCCGTGGCCGGCGAGAGGATGTTGTTGCTGGCCAGCATCAACATGCGAGCTTCCGTCTGGGCCTCAATCGCCAGGGGCACGTGCACGGCCATCTGGTCACCGTCAAAGTCGGCGTTGAAGGCGGGGCAGACCAGCGGGTGCAACTGAATCGCACGCCCATCGACCAGCTTCGGCTCGAAGGCCTGAATGCCGAGACGGTGCAGCGTCGGGGCCCGGTTGAGCAGGATCGGATGGCCTTCAATCACCTCCTGAAGCACCTGCATCACCTCATCATCGGCACGCGCAATCAGCTTCTTGGCGGCCTTGATGTTGTTGACGATGTTCTGACGGATCAGGCGATGGATCACGAAGGGCTGAAACAGCTCGATCGCCATCTCCTTGGGCAGACCGCACTGATGCATCTTGAGCTTGGGGCCCACCACAATCACGGAACGACCGGAGTAGTCGACCCGCTTGCCGAGCAGGTTCTGACGGAAGCGGCCCTGCTTGCCCTCGATGATGTCGCTCAGCGACTTCAGGGCACGGTTGTTGGCCCCCACCACGGTGCGGCCTCGGCGACCGTTATCGATCAGAGCATCAACGGCTTCCTGCAGCATCCGCTTTTCATTGCGGACGATGATCTCAGGAGCCAGGATCTCCTGCAGACGGCCTAACCGGTTGTTGCGGTTGATGACGCGACGATAGAGATCGTTCAGGTCGGAGGTAGCAAAGCGACCCCCATCGAGCTGCACCATCGGACGCAGATCGGGCGGGATCACTGGGATCACATCCAGCACCATCCAGTCGGGCTTGGCACCGGTGGCGATGAAGTTGTCGATCACCCGCAGGCGCTTGATCAGTTTGGCCCGCTTCTGACCCTTGCTGGCGGCGATATCCTCGCGCAGCTGCTCAGCGATCACGGGCAGATCAAGGTCTTCGAGCAGTTGCTTGAGGGCCTCGGCGCCGATCCCCACCTGGGGCTCGTTCTCGATCTCCGAATCCTCGGCGTAAATCTGATCTTCGATTTCAAGCCACTCATCCTCGGTGAGTAACTGCTTGTAGGTGAGATCCTTGTGATCGCCCTTGTCGAGCACCACGTAGCAGTTGAAGTAGACGATCTGCTCCACATCCCGCAGGGGCATGTCGAGCAGAATTGCCACGTAGCTGGGGATTCCCTTCAGGTACCACACATGCGAGACGGGGGCCGCCAGCTTGATGAAGCCCATGCGATGACGCCGCACGCGGCTCTCGGTCACCTCGACACCGCAACGCTCGCAGACGATGCCGCGGTGCCGCACGCGCTTGTACTTGCCGCAGTGACACTCCCAGTCCTTCGACGGGCCGAAGATCTTCTCGCAGAACAAGCCGTCCATCTCCGGCTTGAGCGTGCGGTAGTTGATCGTTTCCGGCTTGGTCACCTCACCCACCACCTGACCGTTGGGCAGCGTGCGCTGCCCCCACTGCATGATCCGCTCGGGGGAAGCGAGCGTGATCTTGACGTAGTCGAAGTGATTCTCGGTGCGGAGGTTGCTGTTGGACATGGGCTTGGAGCGCGCGGAGGTCGAAGGGAACGGAACGGATCAGCGATCAGTCGTCGTCGTAGTCCGCGACGCCGAGGGATTCGTAGGTGGGACGGCTGGGGGTGCTGCGGCGTGGATTGACGTCCTGCATCAGATCCACCTCCTCACCGGCATCGGTGTAGACGGCGATGTCGAGCCCCAGGGACTGGAGTTCGCGCATCAGCACCTTGAACGACTCGGGCGTGCCAGGCCGGGGGATCGGCTTGCCCTTGACGATGGCGTTGAGGGCCTCGTTGCGGCCCTGCATGTCGTCGGACTTGACGGTGAGCAGTTCCTGCAGGGTGTAGGCGGCGCCGTAGGCCTCCAGGGCCCAGACCTCCATCTCGCCAAGGCGCTGGCCACCCTGCTGCGCCTTGCCGCCCAGGGGCTGCTGGGTCACCAGGGAGTAAGGGCCGGTCGAACGGGCGTGGATCTTGTCGTCGACCAGGTGGACCAGCTTGAGGATATGGGCAAAGCCCACCGTGACCGGCTGATCGAACGGTTCGCCGGTGCGGCCATCGACCAGCTGGATCTTGCCGGGGTTCTCAGGGTCGTAGACCCAATCCTTGCCGGGCAGGGCCTTGGCTGATTCCAGGAAAGCCTGCACGGTCTGCTTCGACATCTCGGGGCCGTGCATCTCATCGAAGGGCACCACCTTCACCCGTGATTCCAGGTGGGAGGCCGCCCAGCCCATCAGGCACTCGAACACCTGACCGACGTTCATCCGGCTCGGCACACCCAGGGGGTTGAGCACGATGTCGATCGGTGTGCCATCGGGCAGGTAGGGCATGTCTTCCCGCGGCAGGATGCGGCTGATGATCCCCTTGTTGCCGTGGCGGCCAGCCATCTTGTCGCCCACCTGGATCTTGCGGCGCTGCGCCACATAGACCCGCACCACCATGTTGGCGCCCGGTGGCAGTTCATCACCCTGCTCCCGGGTGTAGATGCGCACGTCAACGACGCGGCCGCGCTCGGTGCTGGGAACCCGCAGGGAGTTGTCGCGCACATCGCGAGCCTTCTCGCCAAAGATGGCGCGCAGCAGTTTCTCCTCGGGGGGCTGATCAGATTCACCCTTGGGCGTCACCTTGCCCACCAGAATGTCGCCACTCTCGACGTAGGCACCGATGCGGATGATACCCATCTCATCGAGGTTGCCGAGGCTCTCCTCGGCAACATTGGGAATCTCGCGAGTGATTTCCTCGGGACCAAGCTTGGTCTGGCGAGCTTCAATCTCGTACTTCTCGATGTGCACCGAGGTGTAGAGATCTTCCTGCACGAGGCGATCACTCACCAGGATGGCATCCTCGTAGTTGTATCCCTCCCAGGGCATGTAAGCGATCAACACATTCTGACCCAGGGCGATTTCACCGCCTTCGCAGGCGGATCCATCGGCCAGCACCTGACCGGCAATCACCGGATCGCCCAACTTCACAATCGGCCGCTGGTTGAGGCAGGTGTCCTGGTTGGAACGCTGGTATTTCTGCAGATAGTGGGTGTGATCCACACCGAATTCATCGCGGATCACGATCGCAGTGGCATCCACGAACGAAACCGTGCCATTCACCTTGGTGATCGGCACCATGCCGGAGTCGCGGGCCACCTGCGTTTCCAGACCGGTGCCCACCAAGGGGCGCTCCGGACGCAGCAGCGGCACGGCCTGCCGTTGCATGTTCGAACCCATCAGGGCACGGTTGGCGTCGTCGTGCTCGAGGAAGGGAATCAACGAGGTGGCGACCGAAATCACCTGCACCGGCGAAAGCTGGACATAGTCCACCTGCTCGGGAGGTACCTTTTCAAAGTCCTGGCGGTAGCGCACCGGTACCAGTTCGGCGGTGATCAGACCGGTGGAGTCGGTCGGAACATCGCCAGGGGCAACGCGGCACTCATCCTCGAGGTCGGCGGAGAGGTAGATCGGATCGCCCTGCTTGAGCACGATGCCCTCTTCCACCTTCCAGAAAGGCGTTTCGATGAAGCCGTACTCATTCACCCGGGCGTGGGTGGCGAGCGAGCCGATCAGGCCGGCATTCGGGCCTTCCGGCGTTTCGATCGGACAGATGCGGCCGTAGTGAGAAGGGTGAATGTCGCGTACGGCGAAACCGGCCCGCTCCCGGGTGAGGCCCCCTGGACCGAGGGCGCTGATGCGCCGCTTGTGGGTGAGCTCCGCCAGGGGATTGGTCTGATCCATGAACTGGCTCAGCTGACTGGAGCCGAAGAACTCCTTGATCGCCGCCACCAGCGGCTTGGGGTTCACCAGCTGGGCCGGGGTGAGCGATTCGGTCTCACCGACCGTCATGCGTTCCTTGATGATCCGCTCCAGGCGGTTGAGGCCCACACGCACCTGGTTCTGCAGAAGCTCACCCACCGAGCGCACCCGGCGATTGCCGAGGTGATCAATGTCGTCGAGGCTGGCGCCACCGACATCAAGTTCCAGGTTGATCAGGTAATCGAT
Organism: Synechococcus sp. CBW1006; assembly: GCF_015840525.1. Lineage (NCBI taxonomy): Bacteria > Bacillati > Cyanobacteriota > Cyanophyceae > Synechococcales > Synechococcaceae > Synechococcus > Synechococcus sp. CBW1006. Next base: position 228,072 of record NZ_CP060396.1, read on the forward strand.
CGTGCTGAGCACATCCTCGGGCGTGAGGGTGCGAGTCGCATCAGGAATCGTGAGGCGGAGTTTCTTGTTGATCTTGTAGCGACCGACCCGGCCGAGGTCGTAGCGCTTCGGATCGAAGAAACGGCTGTGCAGCAGCTGCTGACCGCCGCTGACGGAGGGGGGCTCACCGGGCCGCAGCTTCTTGTAGAGCTCCAGCAGGGCCTGATCTTCCGAGGCGATGCCCTCGTCGTTGGCCGCCTCGATCGACTTCTGGTAATACTCCGGGTGCCGCAGCTTGTCGAGCACATCGTTGTCCGACAGGCCGATGGCACGCATCAGCACGTGGGCGTTGATCTTGCGGGTCTTGTCGACACGCACGTGCAGCAGGTCGTTCTTGTCGGTCTCGAACTTCAGCCAGGCACCGCGGTTGGGGATCAGGCTGGCGTTGAAGGTCTTGCGGCCGTTCTTGTCCTGCTCATCCTTGAAATAGACCCCGGGCGACCGCACGATCTGGTTGACGATCACGCGCTCAGCGCCATTGATGATGAACGTGCCACGCTCGGTCATCAGAGGCAGTTCACCGATGAACACCTCCTGCTCCTTGATCTCGCCGGTCTCCTTATTGACCAGGCGGCAGGTCACATACATCTGTGACGCGAAGGTGGCGTCGCGGCGCTTGGCCTCCTCGACGTCGTGGCGCGGACGCTTGAGTCGGTACTCGCTACCGATGAAGTGAAGCTCCAGCTTGCCGGTGTAATCGGTGATCGGAGAGAAGCTCTCGAGCTCTTCGATCAGCCCCTTCTCCAGGAACCATTTGAAGCTCGCCCGCTGTACCTCCACCAGATCAGGGAGATAAGTGGCGGTCTTGGCGACCTGGATCGCGCTGCTCATGCGGTGGACCTGCAGGAACGGTGGGGTAGAAGATGGGCTCGGTGGAACGGCAACGGCTGTGGACGCCGTTGGAGGATTGCCACCGATTGGGCTTGAGGGGTTGGGGTGCAGCTGAGGCCGGTGAGCCAGTGCAGGAGAGTTCCGACATGCGAACAGCCGCTCCTGGGTCCAGGAACGGCCGCCGCTGCCGGCTCTCTTTACGGGACTCGCTTCACGGCTGCAGGCGTCGGCAAAGGAGCGCTTCCGCTACCAAGGCAATAAAAAATCATACACTGTCAAGCCCAAGGCCAAACAAGCGTGCTGCGTTGGCACTGCTGGTCTGGGCCACCTGCTCAAGGCTCTCGCCCCTGAGCTCGGCAACCCTGGCGGCCACGGCCGCCACGAAGGCGGGTTCGTTCCGCTTGCCTCGCCTTGGCACGGGGGCCAGGAACGGACAATCGGTCTCGACCAGAAAACGATCGGCGGGCACCGCCCGAGCGCAGGCATGGGTGGCTTCGGCCTTGGGGAAGGTGACCGTGCCGCTGAAGCTGATGAACAGACCGAGCTCCAGAAAACCGGCCATCTCCTCAGGGGTTCCGCCCCAGCAGTGCATCACCCCACGGGGGCAACGCTGATCGGAGGCGCGATCGCGCAACAGATCGAGCATGGGCTCGGCCGCATCACGGCAGTGGATGATCACCGGCAGATCCAGCTCCACCGCCAGGTCCAGCTGGGGTACAAGAACCGCCAGCTGCTCGTCGAGATTCCGGACCCGGAACAGATCCAGACCCAGTTCGCCGATGGCCACAACCCGGGGATCGTCGATGGCGGCCTGACGCAGCACCCTGGCGGTATCGGACTGCCAGTGCTCCGTATCCAGAGGATGGACACCCACGGAATAGCGGAGCTCGGGGAAACGGTCCGCCAAGGCACGGATCGCCGGGATCTCCGAGGGCTCAACGCAGGCATGGACCAGCCGCCGAACTCCGGCGTCACGCCAGCGCTGGGCCACGAGATCGATGTCGTCGTCGAAGTTTCGAAAAACGATGTGGCAATGGCTATCGACCAGGGTCGCCGGCATGGGGCCTTGCAGAGGGACTGAGGTGATCGACCGGAAACGGCCGGATCAGCCGACAGCAGCGGCAGGCTCGATCGCCTTCTTGACAGCGGCGCTGATGCGCGACTTCTGATGGGCACCGGTGTTGCGGTGCAGCACACCACACTTCACGGCCTTGTCGATCTTGCTGAAGGCGGCGTTCATGCTGGTCTGAACCACGTCCTTGGCCTGATCGCCCGGCTCCTGCGCATAGCTGCTGCAGGCGGTGAAGCAGCGCTTCATCAGGGTCCGCAGAGCCGACTTGTAGGTGCGGTTCCGCTGGCGGTTGCGCTCCGCGATCTCGATGCGCTTCTTCGACGACTTGTTATTGGCCACAGGCGTACTGGCGCGGATTCGGCAAATGAGGATCCTACCGTTCGGCCCATCACCCCCCCCCCCGACGAGCCGAGCTCTAGCGTGCTTACAACCTCTGCAGCGCCGGTCCTCCGCGCCTCCGCCCCGTGGTTGCCTCCGCCCCTGCCGCCGCCCCCGACCGCGCCCAAGGTCCGTTGCGACTGACGGTGCTCCACGATGCGACGGCGGCGCGGGAGCGGCTGGAGGCGATCGCCGAACGCACCAGCGGCAGCCGCCTGCTGCAGGAACAGCAGCGGGTGGAGGAAATCCTCGAGCAGGTGCGCCGCCAGGGCGACCAGGCGCTGCTGGAGCTGACCGAACGCTTCGATGGCATCCGCCCTGACCCGCTGCGGATTGCGCCGGAACGCCTGGCGCAGGCCTGGCAGGAATGCCCGAGCCAGCTGCAGGAGGCGCTCACCCTGGCGCACCAGCGCATCCTCGCTTTCCACGAGCGCCAGAAGCCTGAGGATCTGGCCGTGACCGGCCCCCACGGCGAACTGCTCGGACGCCGCTGGCGACCGGTGGAACGGGCCGGGCTCTACGTCCCCGGCGGGCGAGCCTCCTACCCCAGCACCGTGCTGATGAACGCCGTGCCGGCTCTGGTTGCCGGCGTCGAACGCCTGGTGATGGTGACCCCACCGGGCCCCGGCGGTGAACCGAACGCCACCGTGCTTGCCGCCGCCCATCTGGCCGGGGTCACGGAGGTGTATCGGATCGGCGGCGCCCAGGCCGTGGCCGCCCTGGCCTACGGCACCGAAACGATCCCCCGGGTGGATGTGATCAGCGGCCCGGGCAATCTCTACGTGACCCTGGCCAAGAAGGCGGTCTACGGGCGGGTGTCGATCGATTCGCTGGCCGGCCCCAGCGAGGTGCTGGTGATCGCCGATCACACCGCCCGAGCTGATCAGGTGGCCGCCGATCTGATGGCCCAGGCCGAACACGACCCCCTGGCTGCCGCCATCCTGCTCACCACCAGCGCCGAACTGGCCGCGGCCATGCCGGCGGCCCTGGAGGCCCAGCTGGCTGGCCACCCGCGGGCCGCCATCACCCGCAGCGCCCTGGAAGCGTGGGGCATGATCGTGCTCTGCGCCGATCTGGAGGAGGCGGCGGCCCTGAGTGATCGCTTCGCTCCGGAACACCTGGAGCTGCTGGTGGACGATCCCCAGTCTCTCGCCGAGCGCATTCGCCATGCCGGCGCCATCTTCCTGGGCCCCTGGAGCCCCGAAGCCGTTGGCGATTACCTGGCCGGTCCCAACCACACCCTGCCCACCTCCGGCACCGCCCGCTTCGCCGGTGCCCTGAGCGTGGAGACCTTCCTGCGCCACACCAGCCTGATTCACTTCAACCGGGCAGCGCTGGAGGCCACGGGCGCGGCGGTGATCACCCTGGCCGAAAGCGAGGGCCTGCATAGCCATGCCGAGTCGGTGCGGCGGCGACTGGGCTGAGCCCCTGGGCGCCGCCGCAGGCCCGAGGCTTCAGCGCTTCACCAGATCCCGCACACCGGGCACGCCATCGACGATCTCTCCCACCAGCACCTGATCGGTGAGGTTCACGAACAGGCCGTTCTCCAGCACGCCAGGCAGGTTGTTGATCTCCCTCTCCAGGCCGAGCGGATCGGTGATCCCGCCGGCAAACGCCGCATCGAGCACGAGATTGCCCTGATCGGTCACCACCGGCCCGGCCTTGCGGACGGCCATGCGCAACTCCGCCGTGGCCCCCAGCGTGATCAGCTCAGCCTGGACCTGTCGCCAGGCACCGGGCAGCACCTCCACCGGCAGCAGAAAACCCAGGTTGAGGGTCTCCACCAACTTGGTGGCATCCACCACCACCACGAACCGATCGGCACGGCGGGCCACCAGTTTCTCCTGCACGTGGCAGGCACCGCCGCCCTTGATCAGCTGGAAGGAGGGATCCACCTCGTCGGCGCCGTCGATCGCCAGATCGATGCGCTCGATCGCATTGAGGCTTCTGAGCGGAATCCCCAGTTCCGCTGCCAGCACCTCGCCCTGGAACGACGTGGTCACCCCCACGATGTCCTTCAGCTCACCCTGCTGGAGCTTGGCTCCAAGGGCTCGGATCATCAGGGCAGCGGTGGACCCGGAGCCCAGGCCCAGCACCATGCCGTCCTGGATCTGCTCGACCGCAGCCTCAGCCACGGCCTGCTTCATGCGGTCCTGCAGATCGGCCATGCCCTATGCAATCGGAGGGCCGTGACCGTAGCAATGGACCCAACGGAAGCCTGCAGGAAGCCCCTCAGCCAGCCATCGGCAGGGCGGCCGGACGGATCGAGAGCTTGAGCTCCCGCTGTCCCCGCAGCACCTTGAGGGGAAGCGGCTCGCCCACGGCGGCATGTTCCACCAGCTGCAGCAGCACCGACGGGCTGGCGATCGCCTGCTCACCGGCCGCCACCACCAGATCGCCGCGATGCAAGCCGGCCGCCTCCGCCGGACTGTCCGGCAGCACCCGCTGCACCAGGGCACCATCCCGTTCGGGCAACTGCACCAGGGCATCGGGATCGCGATTGTTCTCGCGGGCCCTCCGGGCCGTGAGCGGCACCAACTGCAGACCCAGATAGGGGTGCACGACCTGGCCACCGCCGGCCAGCTGATCCGACACCCGCTTGGCCAGGTTGATCGGGATGGCGAAGCCCAGGCCGGCGCCCGGTCCGGAACGCACCAGCGTGTTGATGCCGATCACCTCACCGGCGGCGTTGATCAGCGGGCCGCCGGAATTGCCCGGGTTGATGGCCGCGTCGGTCTGGATCAGATCCAGGCGCTTGTCGGCAAAGCCGAGGCTGTTGATGTCGCGGTGCAGGCTGCTGACAATCCCAAGAGTCACGGTGCGCTCCAGGCCATAGGGGCTTCCCAGCGCAATGGCCCAGTCGCCCACCTCCAGGGCCTCGGAATCCCCCAGAGGGGCCGCCTGCAGCCCGCCACCGCGGGCGATCCGCACCAGGGCCAGATCGGTGACCGGATCGGTACCCACCACGGTGGCGTCCAGCTGGCGACCGCTGGCCAGGGTGACCTCCACCGCATCCACCTGGTCCACCACATGGGCATTGGTGAGCACGAGGCCCTGGGAGGCCTCGATCACCACGCCGGAGCCCTGGCCCCGTTCGCGCATGCTGCCGGCAGGGTCTCCGAACAGTTCCCGCAGAAACGGATCGAGCAGGGCCGGATCAAAGGGCTGGCGCGCCACGGTGCGCTCGGTATCGATCCGGACCACCGCCGGAGCCACGCGGCGGGCTGCCTCCGCCACGAAGCTGTGGGGAGTCGGCTGGGGAGCTGAAACCGCCAGGGTCTCGGAAGCCAGAGGGGCTGGCTCCAGCGACCAGGCTGGTGCAAGCGGCAGCAGCAGAGCCGCCAGCAGCACCAGCATCGCCAGCAGGGGCTGCCTCCATTGAGGCGAACAGGGACCCGGCGCACGCGACGTGGGCGTCACAGGGCGTTCCAGCGTGGACAGACGGTGGGAAGCAAGCATCAGCCGACGCTAGGCACCACCGCCGGCGCCCAGCGCAGCAAGCGCTGCCGCAGGCCGGTCGGAGAGAGCGTGAGCAGCCTCCCGCCCGGGTCCTGAGCCCGGCCCTGAGGGCAGGCCTGCACCGCCGGGAAGGGGCAGAGGCTGGACGGACAGCCCAGCAGCGGCACCGCCGCACGACCCGGCAGGTGGCCGAGCCAGTGCTGGTGGATGTGGCCGAACACCACAGCCTGCAGACCTGCGGCGTCCGCCAGGAGATCAAGCAGCTCGGGACCATCGACCAGGGCGATCGCATCCATACCGGGATCACCGATCGGCACCGGTGGGTGATGCAGCGCCACCAGCAGGGGTTCGGCGGCAGTGCCGACCGCCAGCCGGTCCCTCAGCCAGGCGAGCTGCCGCGGGCCCAGCCGGCCCGCCAGCTGGCCGGGCCAATGGCTGTCGAGGAGCAACAGGCGAGCACCGGCAAGCCGCAGCTCCGCCGGGGCGATCCAGGCCTGGCGCCCCAGGGCCGCGCGCAGCAGCTGGGGATGATCGTGGTTGCCCGGCAACAGGGCCAGCTGGGGTCGTCCAGGCCCCGGGCAGACGGCCCCGAGCTGATCGCGCAGGTTGATGTAGCCGCCCCAGCTCTCGTCCTGGCAGAGATCGCCGCTGATCAGCAGCACATCAGGACGCTCCCCGCCGAACTCGCCGACCGATCCACCGGCGCCAAGGGTCTGCTCCAGGGCCTGCCGCAACTGTGCCAGTGGCTGGCGGGCGCGATAGCAACCGGCCGGATCGGCCAGCAGGTGGGGATCGCTCAGCTGCAGGACACGCAAGGCAAGAGGGGGCGCCCGGGCACAGCCGTGCAGCGCAGCGCTAAGGGGAATCCACTCTGCCGCCGAATCTGCCGGACCCGGCAGGGCTCGGTGGCAAATGGGCACGGCCGCGCCCCATCACGGCGCGATCGGCTTAAGTTGCCGCGAGTGTTTTCGCCGGCCATGGCTCCCATTCCTCCCGGCAGTCGTCAGCGCTGCACCCTCTGCCAGGTGGAGATCCAGGGCATGGTCGGAGGCAACGACCTGGTGCATTTCAGCCAGGGAGCACCCGGCAGCCGCGCCAAACTCTGGGCCCGGGTCTGCCAGTACCTGCGCACTCCGGAACAGTGCTCCCAGTGCCTCAACCAGGACGCGACGCGGCGCGGTGAGGTTGTCGCCAGCGACTACTACGCCGAAGCGCCGGAGATCGATCTCAGCAATCCCCTAGGGTGAATGGCTGCACTGCCCGCCGGGCAGGACCCGTTGCCGCCGAGCGCCGTCAGGCGAGGGCAGCCGCGGGGCAGTTCCAGAACTGCGAGGCTCGGCGGCCATGCATGCCGACGCCCGCAGCCCTGAGCCTTGCCCCATCCGCTGATTCCTGATCTGCTGCAGCTCGCCGCCCCAGTGGCCTCCACCCTGGCGCTTGAGGTGCGGGATGTGCGGCTGCACACCCATCGGATCCCCCTCACCCTGCAGGTGGTGGTGCAGCGATCTGATGGCGCCGACATCAACCTCGATGAGTGCGCCGGCCTGAGCGGGCCGCTGGGCGAGGCGATCGAGGCCTCCGGGCTGCTGACCGAGGCCTATGTTCTGGAGATCACCAGTCCCGGCATCGGCGAAGACCTTCACGACGATCGGGATTTCCGCAGCTTTCGAGGCTTTCCCGTGGAGGTCAGTTTCCATGACCCCAAAGGGCTGCGCACCAGCCTGGAGGGGTTGTTGCTGGAACGGGACGCCACGGATGTACGCCTCAATCAGCGCGGCCGCACCGTGCGCATCCCCCGCGACGCTGTGATTCGCGTCCGCCTGATCACTCCAGACGGCAGCGCCTGAGCCCCCGCGCTTCCGGTTCGTCTTCCCCCTTCCCCATCCACCACCGATTCGTCCATGGCCCTCGTCCTGCTCCCCGGTCTGAACAACCTGATCGAGGACATCAGTGAAGAGAAGAAACTTGCCCCCCAGGTGGTGGAGGCCGCTCTGAGGGAGGCCCTGCTGAAGGGCTATGAGCGCTACCGCCGCACCCTCTACCTGGGCATCAGCGAGGATCCGTTCGAAGAGGACTACTTCAGCAATTTTGACGTCTCGCTCGACCTCGATGAGGAGGGCTACCGGGTGCTGGCCAGCAAGATCATCGTGGAGGAGGTCGAGAGCGACGACCATCAGATCGCTTACGAAGAGGTCTGCCAGGTGGCCCCGGACGCCCAGGTGGGGGACACGGTGGTCCTGGATGTGACTCCTGAGAAGGACGACTTCGGCCGCATGGCCGCCGCCACCACCAAGCAGGTGCTGGCCCAGAAGCTGCGGGATCAGCAGCGCCGCATGATCCAGGAGGAGTTCGCCGATCTGGAGGATCCTGTGCTCACCGCGCGGGTGATCCGCTTCGAGCGCCAGAGCGTGATCATGGCCGTGAGCAGCGGCCTGGGCAGGCCCGAAGTGGAGGCGGAACTGCCGCGCCGTGACCAGCTGCCCAACGACAACTACCGCGCCAACGCCACCTTCAAGGTGTTTCTCAAGGAGGTGAGCGAGGTGCCCCGCCGTGGCCCGCAGCTGTTCGTCAGCCGCTCCAACGCCGGTCTGGTGGTGTATCTGTTCGAGAACGAAGTCCCTGAGATCCAGGAGGGATCGGTACGGATCGTGGCCGTGGCCCGCGAGGCCAACCCCCCTTCCCGATCGGTCGGTCCCCGCACCAAGGTGGCGGTGGACAGCGTCGAACGCGAGGTGGATCCGGTCGGAGCCTGCATCGGAGCCCGCGGCTCCCGCATCCAGCAGGTGGTCAACGAACTGCGCGGCGAAAAGATCGACGTGATCCGCTGGTCTCCCGATCCGGGTCAGTACCTCGCCAACTCCCTCAGCCCGGCACGGGTGGACATGGTGCGGCTGGTGGATCCCGATGGACGCCACGCCCATGTCCTGGTTCCCCCGGACCAGCTCAGCCTGGCCATCGGCCGCGAAGGGCAGAATGTGCGCCTGGCCGCCCGACTGACCGGCTGGAAGATCGATATCAAGAACGCCGCCGAATACGACCAGGCCAGCGAAGACGAGAAGGTGGCCGAACTGATCGCCCTGCGTCAGGAAGAGGAAGCTCTTCAATCGGAAGCGGAAGCTCGCCTGGCCGCTGAGCAGGCCGCCCGCGCCGAGGAGGACGCCCGCCTGCGCGAGCTCTATCCCCTGCCCGAGGACGAGGAGATGCTGGAGGGTGATGACGGCAGCGAAGCTGAGTTGGCTGAACCAGAGCCGGCTGAAGCCGATGTCCCGGCTGAGGCGACTGCCAGCGACACGGAATCCCTGGCCGACCCTGAACCCGCCGCGGCCGACGAGGATGGAACCCGGTGATGGCGCGACCCGTTCTGCGCCGCTGCGTGGCCTGTGGAGAGCTGTTCAACCGCGAACAGCTCTGGCGGGTGATCCGGCTGGCGCAGGGCGGAATCGGACTGGACAGGGGCATGGGCCGCTCGGCCTACCTCTGCCCCAGCCGCAGTTGCCTGGACGAGGCGAAACGGCGCAAGCGGCTGCAACGGGCGCTGCGCACCCAGGTTGCAGATTCCATCATCGCCACGCTCAACCAGCGTCTGCGCGACGACGACGCGACCACCTCTGAGGCAAGATGAACCGTGGCCGCAGCATGGATGCGGCCCGGTGGCACCCGTTGTCCCGACTGGCGGCCGGACGGCCCCGACCCTTGGAGACCTGAATGACCAGCAGCGGCAAAGTCAGAATTTATGAGCTGTCCCGGGACCTGGGCCTGGAGAACAAGGACGTGCTCGATGCCGCCGAAAAATTGTCCATCGCCGTGAAGAGCCACAGCAGCTCGATCAGCGACGACGAGGCCATCCGCATCCGGACCCTGATCAAGGGCAACGGCTCCGGAGCGACCCCAGCTGCCCCGGCAGCGCCCGCCAAGGCCATTCTTTCCGTGAAGAAAGCCGCAGCCGACACCCAACCCCAGCCCCCCGCCGTGGCTCCCAGCAAGCCCGCCGCGCCCGCCCGCCCGGTGGCCGCCGCTCCTCCCAGCCCGAGCCAGCCGCCCGCTGCGCCCTCGCGGCCGTCGGCACCGTCGAAACCGGCCGCAACCTCGCAGACGGCAGCGCCCAGTCGCCCAGCGCCGGTGAAACCCAGTCGGCCGGCAACGCCTCCAACCGTCATTGCCACCAAGCCGGCCGCCCCTGAAAAGCCGGCCGCCAAACCTGCTCCAGTGATTGCCAAGCCGGCTCCGGTGGCGGCCAAACCCGCCACCATGCCTGCCAAACCTGCATCCCGTCCAGGTCCGGGTAAGCCCTCGGCTGGCCCCGTCAAGCCCCCGGCACCGGTTCGTCCTGCCGCCGTCGTCAAGCCCCCGGCACCGGTCAAGCCTGCTGCCGCTCCGCCACCCCGGAAACCCGAAGCGCCAGCACCGGCGCGCCCCGACGCCAACGTCCGCCCCACATCACCGCGGCCTGCGATGCCGCAGCGCCCCGGCCAACCCCAACGCAGCCCCGGCGGCCAACCGGCACGTCCAGCCGGAAAGCCTCAGCTGGTGGGTCGCCCGCAGAGCGGCCAGTCCACCCCAACCCCCGCCGGAAGCGGCCGTCCGGCGGCGCCACCGGTGAGCCGTCCCACAGCCACGGGGCCACGGCCCGGGGCACCACAGCGGCCTGCGGCCCCCGCCCCGGTTCGGCCCGGCCAGGCCGGTACCCGCGGTGCCGGCAATCGCAGCGGCACCTCCCCCCTCGAGCTGGTGGGCAAGCCCATCCGCCGGGATGCAGCTGGCCCCGGTGCGACCGGCGTGACTCGCCCCGGCATGCCGGCCGGCATGCGCAAGCCGATGGCACCGGGCGAGCTGATGCAGTTGCAGAAGCCCAACGCCCGTCCGATCGCAGCCCCCCCACGCCGTCCTGAGCGTGGCGAGGTGGCGGCCGGCTCCAGCACTGATCCGGCCCGTCCCACCGCCACTCCGCCGAACGCCCCCCGCCGGCCGGCCTTCCGGCCCGGCATGCCGGCCGGCACCAACCGGCCCCGCCGCCCCGACTGGGACGACAGCGCCAAACTTGAGGCCCTGCGCAGCCGCTCGCCGCAGAAACAGCGGCAGAAGGTTCACATCATCGGCGATAACGATGATGCACTCACCGCCGAAACCGGCGGCTACGCCGGCGAACAGGAAGCGCTGGTTCTGCAGGCCAGCCTGGCCCGCCCGGCCAAGCCGCGCAGCGCCGTCGCCGCCGCGCCCAAGCCCACGGTGGCCGTGCGCAAGCGCAAGAAGGAGACCACGCGCCAGCGCCAGCGCCGCCGCGCCATGGAGCTCCGGGCTGCCCGCGAGGCCAAGGCCCAGCGCCCCGAGATGCTGATCGTGCCGGAGGGCAACCTCACGGTGCAGGAACTGGCCGACCGGCTCGGTGTCGAGAGCTCCGAGATCATCAAGAGCCTCTTCTTCAAGGGGATCAGCGCCACCGTCACCCAGACGCTGGATCTCTCCACGATCGAAACGGTGGCCGAGGAATTCGGCGTTCCGGTGCTGGAAGACGACGTGGAAGCCGCCGCCAAGAAGACGGTGGAGATGATCGAGGCCAGCGATCTGGCCCACCTGATCCGCCGCCCTCCCGTGGTGACGGTGATGGGCCACGTCGACCACGGCAAGACCAGCCTGCTCGATGCCATCCGCAAGACCCGCGTGGCAGCGGGCGAAGCCGGTGGCATCACCCAGCACATCGGTGCCTACCAGGTGGAGATTCCTCACGCCGGCGAGCACCGCCGCATCACCTTCCTCGACACCCCAGGTCACGAGGCCTTCACCGCCATGCGTGCCCGGGGAACCAAGGTGACCGACGTGGCCGTGCTGGTGGTGGCCGCCGATGACGGGGTCCGCCCCCAGACCCTGGAAGCGATCAGCCACGCCCGCGCGGCCGAGGTGCCGATCGTGGTGGCGATCAACAAGATCGACAAGGAAGGCGCATCACCCGAGCGGGTCAAGCAGGAACTGTCCGGCCAGGATCTGGTGGCGGAAGACTGGGGTGGCAACACCGTGATGGTGCCGGTGAGCGCCATCAAGGGCGAGAACATCGACAAGTTGCTGGAGATGATCCTGTTGGTGACGGAGGTGGAAGACCTCCAGGCCAACCCGGATCGGATGGCCCGCGGCACCGTGATCGAGGCCCACCTCGACAAGGCCAAGGGACCGGTGGCCACCCTGCTGATCCAGAACGGCACCCTGCGGGCCGGCGACGTGCTGGCAGCCGGCCCTGTGCTCGGCAAGGTGCGCGCCATGGTGGACGACACCGGCAAGCGGGTGAAGCAGGCGGGGCCCTCCTGTGCGGTGGAGGCCCTGGGCTTCAGTGAAGTCCCCACCGCCGGCGACGAGTTCGAGGTCTATCCCGATGAGAAGACCGCCCGCAGCGTGGTGGGCGATCGGGCGAATGAGGCCCGCGCCACCCGCCTGGCCCAGCAGATGGCCTCCCGCCGGGTCTCCCTGGCGTCCATATCGGGGCAGGTCAGCGAGGGCGAGCTCAAGGAGCTCAACCTGATCCTCAAGGCCGACGTGCAGGGCAGTGTGGAGGCGATCCTCGGATCGCTCGAGCAACTGCCCCAGGACGAGGTCCAGGTGCGGGTGCTGCTTTCGGCACCGGGCGAGATCACCGAAACGGATGTGGACCTGGCGGCCGCCTCCGGCGCCGTGATCGTGGGCTTCAACACCTCGATGGCCTCCGGCGCCAAGCGCGCCGCCGATGCCACCGGCGTGGATGTGCGCGACTACGAGGTGATCTACAAACTCCTCGAAGACATCCAGATGGCCATGGAAGGCCTTCTGGAGCCGGAGCTGGTCGAGGAATCCCTCGGCGAAGCCGAAGTGCGCGCCGTGTTCACGATCGGCAAGAGCGCCGTGGCCGGCTGTTATGTCACCAACGGCAAGCTGCAGCGCAACTGCAAGGTGCGCGTCCACCGCGGCAAGGACAAGGTGTACGAGGGCGACCTCGACTCCCTGCGCCGCAACAAGGACGACGTCAAGGAGGTGGCCACCGGCTTCGAATGCGGCATCGGCTGCGATCGCTTCAACGCCTGGCAGGAAGGCGACCGGGTCGAGGCCTACAAGTTCGTCACCCAGCGCCGAACCCTCAGCACCTGATCATCGTGAATCCCCGCAGCGAACCGCTGCTGTGGCTGCAGCTCCTCGGCCTCCCCGCCCTGCCCCTGGAAGCGCTGGTGGTGCTGTTGCTGCTCGGGGGCAGTGATCCAGGCCCTTGGCCGGCCTTGGAGCGTCTGCTCACCTGGGCCATCGGGGTGCTGATGCCGGCGGTGCTGCTCTGGCGCCGGCCTCCGGACGCCTTTTCCCTCCTGCTCGCGCAAGCCCCACTGCGGGCCCGTCGGGATCTGCAGGGGCGGATCAGCCGCCTGCAGGACCATCCGCTGCTGCGGGGGGTACTGATCGCTGGCGCCGTTGTGGCCCTGCCTCTGCTCTGGTGGCTGGATGGTCACGCCGCCCTGGTGGCTGGCCCACTGGCGTTGCTGGATGCTGATCAGCGGCTGCAGGCTCTGCTGCTGACGATGCCGGTGCTGGCATTGATGCTGTGGCAATGGCAGCAGGTGCTTCAGAGCCTCTGGCTGCTCAGCCGCAGCCCAGCGGCGATCGAGGCCGCAGCACCCTTCAGTCAGGTGGAGCTTGAGGACAGGCGCCTGTGCCTCGGCCTGCCGCTGCTGTTGCTCCCGGATCTGGCCATCTCCCGGCCTGTCTCTGGGGCGGCTCCAGTGGCAGCGGCACCGGCAGCAGCCACGGAACTAGCTTCAGAGGAAGGGTCTCCAGAGGAGGGGGCTGCAACAGAAGATGCGGCCATGGAAACACCTGGTGGTGAAGCCATCGAGAAAGCTGTTTCTGAGCAGGCTGTCCCTGAGGAGTCTGTCCCTGAGACAGCTGAACAGGGTGTCAGCACTCCGGGCGACGCTTCAGCCCCCCTGGTTGCGATCGAACCAGAGCAGCGTGGCAAAGATCGCGAAGGCCCCGATCTGGATCAACAGATCGACTGAGGCCACCCCCTCACCACTGGCGCCCCTGAGAGCCATCGTGGCCAGGCCGAGGCTGGCCGAAGCCAGCAGCGCAAACCACAAGGCCCGTCGCAGCCCGCGCCACGGAGTGCGGAGCTCGGTGAGCAACCGTTGGCGCAGGGCGGGATCGAGATCGCGCGAGGGGGAGTCGTCCTGCCTGGATCCCATGAGACGCACCACAACGGGACAACGTTAGGGCGAATGCTAGTTTCAGAGGGTATTGCCGGTGTAGCTCAGCGGTAGAGCAACTGATTCGTAATCAGTAGGTCGCAGGTTCAAATCCAGTCACCGGCTTTTCGCAATTCTCTAGAGATCCTTCTTCCCGGGTCGGGTTGGGATCCCATGTCATCACTGAATCTGACACTTCGTCGATACCAGCGGCTCTGGCTCGAAGGACGTGTGATTCCTGGAGTGATCAGCAGGTGGGGCTGCCAATGGTCCCGCGTTAGTCTGAGATCCTTGTTCTCTGCCCCAGCCGGCAGCCGCATGATCGAGTTTCGTTCCGGCAACATTCGTGCCGTGAATCCCGAGCGGGCCGTTCTCGAGGCACTGGAACTTGCCTACGGTACCGATCGACCCGATTGTGCCGTGCTCCTGATTCTGGGCGTGGTAGGGCACAATCTTGAGAGTCTCAGTCGGGTGGCGGCGCGGCAATGCCCTGAAGCGAGGATCCTGGCAGCATCCTGTGCGGGGGTTGTTGGACGCGATGGGCCGGGCGAATCGATGCACGACATCGCTGTGATGGGGATCTCTGGAGAGGGCTTTGGAGTCGCCCACGTGGATGGACTGCTCGGCCCCACATCCTTCTCCAAGGGAGTCGAACTGGCTCAAGAGCTTCAGCAGGCAGCACCGCACCCTGTTCGGATGGTGTATCTGCTGGCCTCCGGCATTGACATCGCCAACGACCGCCTGATCGCCGGAATTGAATCCGTGCTCGGCCCGGAGGTTGTGATCTTCGGCGGCACGTCTTCGGATCAGATGCAGGGGGTGAGCAGCCAGCAGGCCGTCGATGGTGAGCTGTTTCAGCATGCGGCCCTCGCTGTGGGGTTCTGGGATCCCGATCTTCACGTGGTCACCCAGGCCAGTCACGGGTTCGTGGCAGTCGGCAATCCTCTGCGGGTCACCAAGGCGGAGGGCAATCGCATCCTGGAACTGGACGGTCAGCCAGCCTGGCAGGCCTACCTGCAACGCCTTGGCCTGCCTGCCGACGCGACCGAAGCTGACACGATTCCGATTGGCGCCCTGGCGGAACTGCTGCCGGAAAACCTGGCACGGGACTACGGCAATCCCCATATTCTGCGCGTGGTGACCCATCACACCCCGGAAGGGGGGCTTCTTTACGCCACTGACTGTGCCGCAGGCACCGATCTGTGGATCACCGTGCGGGACGAGGAGCGCATCTTCAACGACGTGGACCGGATGCTGGCGGCCATGGCCAGTGCCGCACCTGACGGACACCTGCTGGCCGTATTCCATGCCGATTGCCTGGCCCGTGGTCGCCGCCTCTTTCAGCGCGTGATCAAGGAAGAGCTGATCCATCGCCTGCAGATGCCCTTCCTGCAACAGGGGCAGGTCCCTCCCTGGTTCGGCATGTACGGATTTGGAGAATATGCCCGTTTGGGGCAAGCCAACAGCTATCACAACTACACCACTGCCCTGGCGGCCCTCTATCAACCCGCTCCCGCATGACCCTGGATCTGGCTGCGGCCTACTCACGGCTACAGCAGGAGCTGATATCGGTACGTTCCCGTCTCGACAGGCAGGTGGAACAGCTCACCCGGCTCAACCGGTTGTCCGACGCCTTGCTGTCCATGGGGCCCCAGCAGCCGAGCATCACGATCCTGGCCGAGGCCTTGGCCGATGTGCTGGATGTAGGGATCGGCGCGGTGTGGATCCTGCCACAAGAGAAGATGGCGGAGAGCATCAGATTCGCCTGCAGCGGCTGCATCCCGGATCAGGACAGGTGGCGCGAACTTGGCCCACAGATCGAGGCCCAGCTTCGGCATCTCAGTCCCCGCAAGGCACGACGGCTGGCGGGATCACAGTCAAGGATGACGACATCCTCCATGGTCCTGCCGGGCCTCGAGCAGGGGGAGGCAATGGCCTGCCGATGCATCAGCCGCGACGGTCACTGCCATGCCGTGGTCCTGGCAGCGAATCCGGCGATGATCAGCGCCAGCTGCGAGCCCATCAGCGACGATGCCCTTGAAGTGCTGAATCTGATCGCCGAGAAAGTCGGTGCCCATCTTGATCAGGAAAGCGACCGCCTGGTGATCGAAGCGCAGGTGGAGGCGCTGCATGCCTCGGAGACGCGGCTGGAACTGGTCCTCCAAGGAACCAATGACGGTTGGTGGGACTGGGACGTGACCAACGACACCTGCTTCTTATCGGCACGCTGGCAGGAAATGCTTGGCTATCCCCGACAGGAGGCTGCCGGTAACTCCGAATTCTGGATCCACCGCCTCCATCCCGGCGATCGCAATGACTTCGAGAAACGGCTGAAACGAGCCCTGGAGGGCGAGATCGACAGTATCGAGGCAGAGTTGAGACTGCGCCATGAAGACGGTTCCTATCTGAGCGTGCTGGCCCGGGGGAAGATCACGCGTGATTGCGAAGGCAAACCAGGCCACTTCGCGGGATCCATCCTTGATCTCTCGGAACGCAAGCGTCACGAGGCGCACGTGCACCGGCTCGACTTCTACGACACGCTGACCCAACTACCGAATCGGCGCCTGCTGGTAGACCGATTGCAGCAACTCGCCAGTGCCTATCCTCGCCTGAATCGATGTCACGGGGTCCTGAAGCTCGACCTGGATCGATTCAAGACCCTCAATGACACCTACGGCCACGCTGCCGGGGACCAGCTGCTCTGCGCTGTGAGCCGCCAGTTGCGTGCTCTTGTGCCCCAGGACAACACCGTGGCCCGCCTGGGAGGAGACGAATTTGTCGTGGTACTCGAAAGACTCGCATCCACGACGGAAGAGGCACGACTGGAAGCCCAGAAGGTCGCCGCGATGATCCTCAAGTCCCTGAATCGAGGCCACCACATCGATATCGGGGTGGTGCACAGCAGCGTCAGCATCGGCATCGCCCTGATGACGGAGCCTGAGCTCAGCGTTGAGACCCTGTTGCAGCAGGCTGGAGTGGCTCTATTCGAAGCCAAGAAACTGGGTCAAAACCAGATTCAGATGTTTGAACCAGCCATGCAACAACGGATCGTGAACCGTAGTCGACTTGAATCGAAGCTACGCCAAGGGTTTGTTGACGACGAACTACGGGTGAACTACCAGGCGCAGGTTGATGCATTGGGGAGACTATGCGGCATGGAAGCTCTGATGCGCTGGGATCATCAGGGCACAAGCCTCATTTCGCCCTCAGAGTTCATTCCGATCGCCGAGGAGTCTGGTGTCATTCACGCCTTGAGGCGCTGGAGCCTTGAAACTGTTTGCCATCAGATCAGCCGGTGGGGACTGGTCCGCAGCAACAATATCAGGGTAGCCGTCAACATCAGTCCGACCGAGTTTCTCCATCCAGACTTCCCGGACGATCTCATTGCCCTGCTGCGGCAGACAGGCATCCCAGGAAGCCTGCTCAACCTGGAGATCACCGAGGCAACTGTGCTGACCGACCTTGAGTTCGCGGCACAGCGCATGCATCAACTCCGGTCGCACAATCTGGAGTTTTCCCTCGACGACTTCGGCACCGGCTTCTCATCAATCACCTATCTTCGCCACTTACCGGTGAGGGAAGTGAAAATCGACCGCAGCTATGTGGAACGTTTCTCCTTCGACCCACAGGATGCAGCAATCGTGCGCACGATCGTCGCCCTCTGTGACACCCTTGGGCTGCGAATGATCGCCGAAGGCGTGGAAACCGAGCAGCAATGGGATCTGTTGCGGCAGTTGGGCTGTCGTCACTTTCAGGGCTATCTCTTCGGTCGGCCCCAGCCCGCCACTGCCGATCTGCAGATGATGGTGGAGCCGCGGTTCCGCAAGAATGCGCCGTCAGCCACTTGAGCGCCGCCCTGTGCGATCGGCTTCTGATGGGCACGGCAGTGCCCCATGCGTGCGATGGCGACATGGCACTGGAGCACATCGGAAGGCCATGAATCACGAGGATCGGGCAACAACACGGCTTCTGGCCTGCCCGGGCTGCGGCCGCCAACTACGTGTGGTGGTAGCCACTGAGCCGCGCCCCCTGAAATGCCCTGAGTGCAGGCTGCATTTTCAGGTCCGTTGTGCCAGCCCCTTGGATGACGACACCATCGAACTTCTGGTGAACGACTGCGAAAGAAGCCAGAACTGTCCCTACGAAATCCTGGGGGTTTCAGCACAGGCCAACGACATCGAGATTAAGAGAGCCTATCGGCAAGCAGCTCTGAATTCACATCCAGACAGAAACGGCAACAGCCCCGAATCAGTCAAGCGTTTCAGAGAGGTTGCCAATGCCTATACCCAGCTGATGAATACAGAACAAAGGGCTGCCTATGACGCGCAACAAGCCGCCAGACAAGAGCACCAATGGCAGCGAGTCACGGCAAGACCAGAAACCTTGTCCTACAAAGATGAACTCCACCACAGCAAGAAGTGGCCAACACAAGCCAGGGCTCCAGCACCGAGAGCCCCCCTTGCCAAACGTCCTGAAATCCTTCGTATTCGCTATCTTGTGATTGGCCTTTCGGGAGGAATAGCGATCGGTATTCTAATGCCAAACGGCAGTCGACTGATTCAGCTGCTTCTCGGCATCATGGCTTTCCTGGGACTAGCCAGACTGATCATCCGTGCCTTGCGGCCAACTGCATCAAAAGCGCAACAATCGGCATCCCAGCAAGGAAGTCAACGATGACGCATCAAGATGTGATTTCCGAATCCCTGGCTGGCTGGCAGGTCTTGGCCTGCATCAGCCGAACAGGTGCCTCCCATCGCCAACGCGGCCATCATTGCCAGGACAACGTGGCCCAGGTCCTGAGCAGGAGCCGCGATGGAGCTCCCGTGACGGTGGTGGCCATGGCGGATGGCCACGGCCACCCACGCCACTTTCTCAGTGACGTGGGCAGCAAGCAGGCCTGCCGCGTGGCCACCCTGACCGTGAGCGAATGGCTGGGCGACCTGAGGCTTCAAGAAGGAGTGCGAACTGATCTGGAGCACTGCAGGCAACAGCTGGCCCGTGAACTGCCAAGGCGCATCCAGCGCCACTGGACCTCAGCAATTCAGCAGCACTGGAGACAACAGCAGAGGACCATGCCGGCTCCAGCAGGGACAACACAGCCGCTCACGTCACAGCCGCTGGAACCTGAGGCGATGGACTCTCAAGCATTCTCGAGGCTTCCCTATGGATGCACCCTCGCTGTCCTGGTGCTGACACCGCAATGGTGGGCGGTGACCGGACTGGGCGACTGGGATCTGGTACGCGTGTCCAGCGATGGTGTCGCCAGGCTGCTGAGTGAGGAGAGATCCCCCAATCCGGAGAGAGAATCCACGGCCAGCCTTTGCCAGGCCGATGCCGCACAGGCGATGGCAGCCCGTACCCAGATGACAGGGCTGGAACCGGATTCGGAACCCTTCGCCGTCATGATCAGTACCGACGGGGTGAGAAAGTCCTGTGGCGCCACCACGGACTACCTCAGCTGGGCCACCGAGCTGGTGACAAGCCTGCAGCGACCCTCTGCAGGGGCTCCGATGAGATCGGATCTGTCCCAGCGCCTCGACAGGCTGAGTAGCCGAGGCACAGGGGACGACGTGAGCGTTGCCGTTGCTGTGCAGGGATCGCTGGTGATGCCAACACGACAGCCGGACCACCTGCATGGCAAGACCGAACCACAACGCCTGCCAGGCAGCAAACCATCAATCACGCCACAAGAATCAGAGCCCAGGCCAATCCTTCAACCCGGTCTGTGGCCTCTCCACTGGCTGCAATGGACGCTGAACCATCGCCGCAGCCTCGGTGTGCTGATCGTGTCATTGGGCAGCATTAGCATTTTACTGTCATTGCGAGTTCTGGGGATCTGGTGCAACGACATCTTTCTGCTGCCCGAACAGAGCGGGGAATCCTGCAGAGGCCGTGATCGCTGACACCATGGCCACGCCTGCATGGCAAGAACTGAAACACAGACCAGCAGGATGACTCAGGCTGCACGACCCCTAAGGCTGCTCTACTCCTAAGGCTGCTCTGCTCCTAAGGAACCGGGTTGGAAGCGATGCCAGTCGACCTCTTCAATGCGGCCGAGAACCCGCGGGGGCTGATTGTCCACACGCACTGTCACCAGGTCTGGCCGTCCCGCACTGACCTCCACACCCTCGCCAAGGGGGAATTGCTTCTCACCCTCCAACTCACCGGCGAAGAGCATCGTGCCATCAAGCCGGCGGACCTCCAACCAGCTGGGCTCCATCGCCTGAAGATACAGTTGCTCCTGGCTGGTGATGGGCGCACTGCCTGAAAGAGCCTGCTGCTGCTGCAGGCGCCGCTGGATCCACGGACCACCAAGACCGGCAATGAAGCCGATCAGAACGGCTCCCATGAACACCTTGGCCCATGCGGCATCCACCGGCCAGCCCGTGCGATGCCGTCTCCGGGGAGGCGTGACCAGCTCGCGGGGACGCTCTGGAGCGGCAGGCCGCTGAGGCCGTGACGCCACCTCTGCAACCTCACGCGCCTGCTCAGCCGAAACACGCGCCTGTTCAGACGAAACGCGCGCCTGCTCAGCCGAGGCAAGCGCCTGTTCAGCGGAGGCAAGCGCCTGCTCCAGCTCCCCCACGCGATGGGTCTGCGCCTGGAGGCGACTGAGCAACACGCTCTGCCGGTCCTGCAGCTCCTGGAACTGCCGCTGCGCAGCCTGCAGGCCGTCCTCCAACTGCCGGCGTTCGTCAGCATCCTGACGTGCCTGTTCCCTGAACTGCTGCCTGAGTCCCACCAGAAACTGCTTCAACTCCAGGGGACTGGGGTCCTCTGGCAAACCGGACGTGTCAGAACTCGCAGAGGAAGAGGAACGGGTCATCACGACTCAGGGAACAGACGCTGAGGCTGCACAGCCTTCAAGTGAGCTGCGAAGGGAGGCTGACGGCCAGTCAGCACCGCGTCAAGGTCGTGATCCAGCATCTCCTGAAGCAACTGCTGGCGGGTGTCCTGATCAAACTGGGCTGGAATGCGGGATTCCAAGCGAAGCAACACGAACCAGTCATCGATGCGCAACGGTTCGTGCAGCTCACCGAGTGCCAGCCGACTGAGGGCAGCCTGGAGATCCGGATGCAGTCCAGCCAGGCGACGTGGACCAATCACTCCCAGGCTGAGTCGCTCGTCACCCGTTGCGAACTGCCGAGCCAGGTCATGAAAGGAGGCACCCTCATCCAGCAGGCGCAGGTACAGCTCAAGGGCAGTGCCGTGGCTCTCGACTCGAATCATGCTGAACACCACCTTCTCAAGGGCAGCGCTGCTCTCCTGAAAGTAGGCCAGGATTCTGTCGCCGTAATGGAGGTCGCACCAGCGTTGCAGACGCAAATGGAGCCAACGCTCCTCCAACATCGAGCGGAGGGCCAGAGGCACTGCCTCGATCCAGCCGCTGTTCGGATCCCGGGGTGGCTGACCCGGCAATCCCTGCCACAGCTCAGCCGCCATGGGCGACCAGTCCTGTGCATCAATCACAACTTCTGAGGCCAACCTGGCGCGAAGACGCACGCGCACAGCATCCCGCAACGCAGGATACTGGGCCAACACAGCAGGAAGATTCTCGTGGGCGGACGACGTGCCCTGCCGCTCCAGCCAATTCACCAGCTCGGCCTCCGGCTCATCCAGGCCTTCCGGCAGGGCCAAGGGGGCAGGCTCCTGCCTGGCCTGCTCTGGCCAGGAGGATTGGACAGGCTTAGGAGCCTGTCCAGTTGGCAAAGACGCAGACAGGGAATTCAGCCGCGCCTCCACGATCGCAAAGACGGCCTCGGCATCCCGCTGACGCTGAAGCCAACGCTGCTGCTGCTCGTCAATGGCCCGATCAATCCGAGCGAGGTCCTGTTGCAGTGCTGAGATGGAAGGGGATCGTTCCTGCACTCCGCTCCTGAACTCCATTCAAGTGTAGGTGGAGCAAGGTCTTTGGCCAGACCAGGCTCTGAGGCCACCGAGCTCCGAATCAACCAAGGGGCAACTCAGATGGACCCCGCAGGCGGAAAAGCAGTGGGAGGCAAGGGGCGCAGTGTGGTCGATGAAGCAAGCACGTCATGCGTGAGGAGATGCTGAGCAAAGCAGGATGACGTGCTGTGCGGGTGAACCCCATGCACGACACGCCCGACAAGATCATCCAAGAACATGATCTTGCACCCAACATCAACAAATCGTCGAAGCAAGGAAGAATCGACAGGGAGAGAGTGATCGAGCCCACTCAGCTTCAGCAAAGCAGATCGAGAGAACACATGACTGAAACCATGACCGTAGGCATTCGAGTCCAGCTCTTCACGAGTCAAGTTTCTCGCCAAGACAGTGATCCCATCTGCCGTGAGATGAGAATAGCGCAGGCCAGACAATGACGAGTTACAAAAGCCATACACACCACTACGTGCATGCCAACAGCACCAGCTCCTTAACGAGACAAAGTCACAGCCATGCTGCAACAGATCTCCGACCATAAAAGCCAGGTAATCAGGCGCGTAATAGTCATCGTCATCGAAGCGCGCAATAATGTCACCCGATGCAAGGTCGCAAAGCTGGCGCAGCTTCTCACCAAGAGATTGGGGACTCTGTCGATGTAAGTAGGTCACCCGCGCATCAGCCTGTGACAGAGCGATCGCCTCCGCACAGGCAGTGGCACTGTCATCAAGAATCAGCATCTGCTTATTGGGCCAGGTCTGGGCCTGAAAATGCCGAATCACAGTGGTCAGGTGAGCGGGTCTGTTCCTGGTGGGCACAATCACGGAAACCTGAACACCCCTGCCATCGCCAAGCCAGGCTTGGCCCAGGAGAGATTGATGGTCAGGGCCAGTCGCCACGCCACTCCTGGGCGGAGTCGCCAAGGACAGAAAGGGAGCAGGGGCAAACGGCGGGATCGATCGCAGGCGGCTGAACGAAACCGATGCGGTGATCTCTGAAGACAAGCGCCCCTCCAGAGGACCAAGATCGTTGAGCCAGAGCAGTGGATCTGGAATCCAGATCATGCGCCCGGCTGCTAACTCGAGAAAGAGAAGGAACAAAGCTGATGCATCGGCTTGCTTGTCAATCGCCCCAGCCTCATCCCCCAGATCAGAGGGAACGATGAACGGCAGCAAGCCGGCCTTGAAACTGCGCAACGGGGCCGCACACCAACCAACCTGGCGAAATGAATGGGCCAAGGTGGTACGTGCCAGGCAGGCGCTGCCAACAACCTGATGGTCACTTGCCCGAACATAGCTGCCATAAGTCAACAGGCACTGATGACGCTGATACGTATGACTGATCAGCTGAAGAGCATCATCACCGAGTAGCCGGTCAACCCCATCGATCTCGATCATCACATCATCGCAGCCAGGCTGAAGCAGCTCGACTCCCTTCAGAAAGGCTTCAAGAGATGAATTCATCGACACAGGGCTCATGAACACCTTGAATCGCTCATCCCCATCGATCGCGATAGAGATCTGCTCAGGCGTCAGCTCCGTAGATGGATCAACAATGACGATGGCCCTGAAGTTATGATGCTTCTGCTGACGCAGTGACTGAATACAGCCATCAATCGACACCGCAGGAACGCGGGCAGTGATGACAATCTTGAAATGGACAAGATTGCTGTCAAAGCATAAGCCATTCTCATGTCCTAATATCGGAATAGACGGAAGCGCCTGGACAATCGCACCAGAATCCCCACGTTCAACAGGAGACTGCATCGTGAGCCCCACTGGAGCGGAAGAACTCAGCATGACAGTCACATACTGGCTCGCGACTTCCTCAAGCAACTCAGCCGTCGGTCCCTCTGCTTGATTCAGCTGGCGAAAGCGGGGATTGCCCTTGTTCTGAATCAGCAGGCGCTTCTCAAATGTGTTGCGATCATGCCCAATGCAGAGGATTGTCTGTTTAGGATCCAGCTGCGCCAGAGGAAATGAGTAATTCTTCAGGAAGAATCGCTCCTCAGCTCGAGAAGCATCATTGGAATAAGCAGTTTGCTTCAACAGCTCCCTACGGAATGCAAATGTTCCAGCCGTGGCATGATGTTGCCCATAGGGCCCTGCCAGCCACAACTCTTTTTCGGGCAGGAAAAGAATCGGCAGCAGTGTTGACCCGGCGACCAAACAACCAGTGTCCAGAAGCCGGCGAACAGCGTGTTCGACACGAGTCGGGGGATAATAATCATCATCGTCGAGATAGACGATGATCTCGCCCTCACAGAAGGTATGACTGAGATTCCGCTTCTGTCCCAGTGGTAGCTTCTCATCAAGCCGGCGATAGACAACCTTAAGACCGCTTGCCTCGCTGGGCACGAAATCAGGAACACCAGCTGGGGAATCATCGATCAGAACCCACTCCATGCGTTCACGGGGATAGGTTTGATCGAGAATTCTTTTCTCCAGCAGCGGCAGAAATGCAGCCCGATTGTAAGTCACCGTGCAGAGACTGACAAACGGGTAGGAGCTCAAACTGGGATCCGGCTTGCCTGAACTGACCATGGCCATCTCTTCGAGTGGCTTCGATGGCTTGGAGAAATCATGGAAAGGATTCTTGCGCCCCTGTCGCCGCTTTCTGGACACGATAGTCAGGCTGCCAACGAGAACTCCGGTTCAAGTATGCAAGAACCAGAGGGTTGATGGCGATGAAACGACCAACAATGAAGCACAGACGATACAGGCAGAACAGAAGGAGAGAATCACAGCCAATCAACAGGAGACAATGGTCTGTTGGTCAAGCACTAGGATGGCCAGCAGATTCCTGAAGCGGGCCCAGCGGTGGGGGAAAATGTGAACGACGTACGCGGCCACCTCGACGGGGTCGTCGGTCGCTTGGCGTTTGGATGGGCACTGGATGATTCCGATCCGTCCAGGAAGCTGAAAATTACAATTGTAGACAAACAAACGGGGGCCACGCTTGGTGAAGGCCTCGCCAATCAGCCCAGAGAAGATCTCGGTATCCTGGGTCAGCAGGATAGCGACTATGCATTCAGGATTGAACTGAACAGTTTCCCATCGTCTTTGGCTGAGATTGAAGCCGTGGCTGGCGGCGTCACCCTGGTCAAGGCTTCCACCAGCACCGCTGCACCAAGCAGCGGCAACCTTTCCAGCCGCAGCCTTGATGTGCTGGCATCTCTCAATCAGGCCAACTTGGCCTTACAGCGCACTCTTGCACTGGAAATCAAGGTCAAACGCATCGCAGCAGCACTGGGATTGCCCTTAGATATCGACAATGAACTCCCCGACGATCAGAAGCATCAGCCAAGGGAAACTCCAAGGCAAAAGGCCGAAGAGCCAGGCAAGCTGATTGTCTTCTCCATTATTGACTGGGGGTACCGATACCAAAGACCGCAACAGATCAGTGCATCACTGGCAGAGGATGGCTACCAGATCTATTATGTGAATGCAAACTTCATCGCCACTCACAGCAGCGGTAGCGATTCCAAGGCATTGCTGCCCTCCCTGAAAAGAGTTCGAAAAAACATCCTTGAAGTCACACTAAAAAAGCCACCCCACTTCTCCGGCAGCGGAAACGAGCAAGATCTCAATAACATCTACAACCACCCCAGTGATGCCATGGCACTGTGGATCTCGGCGCAACTGAGGAGTCTGATTGAGATCTACAAGCTAGAAAGTGCCATTGCAATCATCATGCATCCGTCATGGCACAAGATCTGTCGCACTGGGCTGCAGGAGCTGCCAATCATCTACGACTGCATGGATCATATCGCTGGCTTTCCTGAGACATCTCTTGAAGTGATCGAAGAAGAAAAGCTGCTGGCCAGCCAGTGCGATGCGCTTGTCACCACATCTGAGTTTCTGCATAATCAGTTCACACATAATAATCACTATCTTATCAGGAACGGCTGCGAGTATGCTTATTTTTCCGCTGCCGCCATGCCTGATAGTCTGTTTGAACGCTATCAGTCTGCAACATCTCCCATTATCTGCTACTACGGGGCGATTTCTGGCTGGTTCGACTTGAAACTTGTCGCCGATGTAGCGAACCAGCTTAATCACCATACATTTCTCCTGGCGGGTTCAACCGAAGGATGCGATCTCGATGCCGTAGAAATTCCAGATAACGTCCATTTCCTTGGCGAGATTCCGTACAATAAACTCACAGCTCTGTTACTCCTGGCGGACGTTTGTATAATTCCCTTCAAGCTGATAGACTTGATTAAAGCCACAAATCCTGTCAAGATCTATGAATATCTAGCCGCTGGCAAGCCTGTTGTTTCCACGAGGCTACCGGAAATCGAGGCGTTGAATCTGGATGAGTCTTTGGTACGCCTGGCGGCAACTGCGGATGAGTTCTCGGCAGCAATCATCAACGCAACACAGGAGGACAGCTCCCATGAGGTTGTTGCGGCTAGGCGACATTTTGCCGCAGAGAATACCTGGAATAACCGCAAAGAACTTTACGACCAGGCACTTAACAGCATTTTCCCCGAAGTATCCATCATTATTCCATGTCACAACAACATTCATTCCACACAGCTATGCATCGAGAGCCTGCAAGCTCATACACACTACCCGAACTACAAGCTGATTATCGTCGATGACGCATCTAAAGATGGAACGCATCACTACTTGAACAGGTTGCAGGAGCAGAATTCTCACATTAGCGTCATCACACTCGAAGAAAATTCCGGCTTTGCACATGCTTGCAACCGTGGCATGGGGCAGGCACGATCAGACTATCTCGTGATTCTCAATAATGACACCCAAGTAACGCCACACTGGCTATTCAAGCTTTTGCGAGCCCTTCGCGCTGACCAATCGATTGGCCTGTGTGGCCCCGTGACCAATGCCATTGGCAACGAGCAGAAGATCAAGATTGCCTATGGCACCATGAAAGAAATGCAGTGGCGTAGCCAGGAGTTCACAACCGCTCGGCACAGAAAGACGCTAGAAGTGGATGCATTAGCGTTTTTCTGCGTCATGTTGAAGCGTGCTGTCGTTCGTGATATTGGATTGCTGGATGAAGACTTTGGCCTTGGCTACTATGAAGATGATGACTACTGTGTACGAGCTCGCAAAGCTGGCTATCGCCTCGTGATCTGCGATGATGTATTCATCCATCATGAACTCTCGAAGTCTTTTGGGAAAGATGATCTCAAGCGATCTGAGCTTATTGCCAAGAACAGGACATTATTCTGTGCCAAGTGGGGTTTTGACGTGGTTCATTCCTATCGAGATGAGGAGGGCTTTGGCTAATCATCATGAACCTAACGAGAATCGCATTTACCCGATCCTCAATGCCTCTCGCAACAAGCCAAGTTCGTCAACTACAATCAAGCCATGGCGCATGAAAAACAGCATCGCTTTATTCTGAGCGCCTGTGAACGATTTCAAGGGCTGATCGAAAATGCCAAGATTGTAGAAATAGGATCACAAGATATCAACGGCACAGTAAGGGATTGCTTTCAGGGCTATCAGTCGTACCTAGGTATTGATATCGGAGCTGGTCAAGCGGTGGATCTGGTTGTTCCGGGGGAATTGCTGGAACTGCCCTCAGAGTGGGCAACAATCGTCATCTCGACCGAATGCTTGGAGCATGCTTCAGGCTGGCAAGAGATTTTTGCAACGATCATTCGGATCACATCATCTGGTGGACTTGTGTTGTTAACCTTTGCCGGTTTTGGCAGGCCAGCTCATGGAACGATTGACTCAGACTCAGCATCCTCACCCTTCACCAATCATTACTACAAGAATTTAACTCCGCATCATCTACTTGACGCCATTCAGCTCAATCAATACTTTTCTGATTATGGCTTTGAAGTTAATGCCTCACCCGGAGATACCTATTTCTGGGGAATCCGCTCCTCGAATCCTTGGAGAAAACGGGAAAGCTCGGAGATTCTGGAAGAGCGTCTTGCCAGGGCACAGGGACAACTGGCCCAAGCCGTGGAAAAAATCAGCAAGCAAGAAGAACTTTATGCTGGCTTCAGAGATCTTGAGGCTCGTATCAAACACGAAGAAAGTCAGTTACAAGATCTTCAGGCACAACTTGCCACCACACTAGGACAGCTGACCACTCGGACTGCGGATCTCGAGAGGGTCCAGTCACTTCTAGATCAAAAGGCAAAAGAAGTGGAGAATAAAATAGAAGAAGTCAAGCAATTGCAGGATGTGATTGCCCGCAAAGAACAACAATCACACGGGTTGCTTGAACAACTTGCAGACATACGCTTGGATTGTGACCGTGCCATCGACAGCGCAGAACTGGCCGCGTTGCGCTGCCGGAGCTTTGAGCTGGAATCCGAACGGTTTCGCATTGAACGGGATCAGCTTCTGCAGATCAACTCCGAATACCGCAGACAATGTCATCGTGCCGTCGATTTACTCTATAGGATAAAGGCTTTTTCTATGACTTCAGACGCAGTCAAGAGCCAACGGAGTTCTCGATGAATATCATCGCCTTGGCCGAATTGATTCGTCAACGCCCCTTGACATCAACTCAGTTGCATCACGTCGCAGAAGAACTGGAGGCAAGAGCGGATTGGACCCTGATGAAGCAGGCCTTTCTTTCCTTCCGGGTTGATGCGAATCCAGCCAGCAGGATCATTGGGTTTATTGATTACAAGTTGGCGCAGGCCTGCTTCCATTGTGGTGAAACCAAAGAAGCCGAGGCCTTGGCCAGGCAGGCGATTCAGATCGAGCCTGGCTTTCCATATGCTTATCATTTACTTGGAAAGTGTTATACACTGCTCGATCAGCACAGCAAGGCCATCGAAGCCCATCAACGATGCTGTGATCTGGCCCCCAGCTTTGCCTGGGGATGGTATGAGCTGGCACAAAACCATCGGCATCTTCACCACTGGGATCATGCCCGTTACGGGTTGATCAGGGCCATAGACTGTTGCACCGCCAACGAGTCTGAGCTGATCCAGCAGATCCAGGCGACGCATACCAGTGTGGATGAAGGAGAGCGCCTGGAAATCGCGAAGACCATCTGGGGAGATCGAATCAACGGGATTCCGGCGTTGAAGGGCTTATCGGAAAGCGACCATGCCCTGCTCCAGTTGGAGCAATTCAAACGCCAGATTGATCGCTTGGCCGAGGATTTCGAAGTTCCGGCTTGAGCGATTCACCCCTTCGTGCATCGCCCTGTTGCGGATCGTCAGGCTTGAACGGAGTCTTGGCAACCGTTGGCACTTCGCCTGGATCGGCAAGAGCCTGGCGATAGATCAGCGAAGCCTGTTCAAACTCACCACGCCGCTCATGCAGCTGCGCCAGGGTTCTGAGCAGGGCAGGGCTCGCCTGCTGCTGCTGCTGCAGCCAGGTGAGGAGCTCAATCGCCTCACGGTCCTGACCCATCTGCTCCAACGTGCCGGCAGCCTCCGTCAATCGGGCTGGCCGCAGATAACCGGGCTTGAGCCGATGAATGCGATGCACCAGCTGGGCCGCCTCCATCGCCTGGCCCAACTGTTGATGGGCCAGAGCAAGATTATTCAGGGCCGGCACAGCCTCTGGATCATCGGCGGCAATCTGCCCGAAAGACCTCCGCAGCAGTGGAACCGCCTGCTCCGCCCTGCCGCTGCGTACGAAGATCCCAGCCAGATTCACCAGGCTGCTGTAGTGACTGGAATCCAGCTCCAAAGCGGCGCGGAACCCCTCCTCGGCCTTGCCGTCATCGCGTTGCAGCAGGGCCGCCAGACCCTTGAGCTTGTGAAGATCCGGATCACTCACGCCCTGGGCCTGGAGCTGATCCAATTCACGCGTCACGGCGGCAGCCGTCTGGGCGCTGAGCTGCCGGCGCAGCACCTCAAGGCGTTGACGCCAGGGCACCGCAGGAGCCTGCTGGGCCGGGTTGGCCGGCTGCGGCTGGGCAGCGATCGTCTGGACAGGCCTGGGTGCGACGGCCGGGCCGTCCGAGCTGTAGGGCCCGCTCTGCGCAGAAGCACGCAACAGCACATAGGCCTGCCGGTAAAAGGGGGCCGCCAGTTCAGGGGCACCGCGCAGGCTCAGATCCTCGGCGTAGTCGAAGTAGCGGGAAGCCTGCGCCACCAGGTGCTCTGGTGCATGGGCCGGCAGGGGCACGCTCACCGGCACGGCTGGGGAGCGGTTGCCTGCCGCGCCCTCGAACAGGGGTGACTGAGCGAGCGCCGGAGCTTCTGCCTGGGGGCGTGGCCACAACCGCCCCAGGGCCCTTCGCAGGCGGCCGGGCTGCTGTGCAGGGGTGGTCATCGCAGAGGCAGGCGCCAGATTGATCGATAATCGCCCACAACGGACACCATCGCCATGGGCACAAGGCCAGAGGTCTCCGTGGTGATTCCCTTCCGGAATGCCAGCGCCTGGTTACCCCAGACTCTCGCTTCGCTGCAGAGCCAGAGCGGGGTGGAGGCTGAACTGATCGCGGTGGATGATGGCTCGAGCGACGCGTCCGCCGCTCTGGTGCAACGGCTCTGGAGCCACCACCCCTGGCCCTTGAGGCTGCTGCGCTTGGACGGTGTGGGGGTCTCCCGGGCGCGAAACCAGGGTTGGCATGCCAGCCAGGCTCCCCTGGTGGCCTTTCTCGATGCCGACGACCTGATGCTGCCGGGGCGGCTGGCCGACCAGCGGGCCCTCCTGATGGCCGAGCAGCAGTGGAGCCATTGCCTGTGCGGCTGGGTGCGGCTGGATGCCGCGGGCCGGCCGCTGGTGGAGGTGCGGCCCTGGCTGGAGGGGGCGGGTTTCAGCCCGGCCGAGGCCTTCCGCCACAAGGCGGTGTTGCCCAGTGCGTGGATGCTGAGACGGCAGGCCCTCGAAGCCGTGGGAGGGTTCGATCCAGCCCTGGCCCATGCCGAGGATGTGGATCTGCTGCTGCGCCTGGCCCTGGCGGGTCAGCGGGGCACCTGGCTGCGCCGGATCGGCTGTGGCTATCGGGTGCATGCCGGCAGCGCCAGCCGGCACGTGCAGAGCCAGGCCCACAGCCTGCTGTGGGTGGTGGACCGCCAGTTGCGCAGGCTGCCGACCACGCCGGCAGCCCAGGCTCTGGCGCGGGAGCAGCGCTACACCACCCGCGCCTGGGCGGGATGGAAAGCCTGGACAGGGGGAGATCGCCCCCTGGCCCAGGAACTCTGGAGCACCAGCCTGGGGATGAGCCCCCTGTCTCCGGCACGGACGTGGCTGCACCTGGCGGAGAACGCAGGGCGGAGCAGCCGGCGGGAGGGCGTGACCTTCACACCGGAGCTGCTGCTGCACGACCCGGTGTGGCGGCGCCTCGAGAGCAAGCTGCTGCTGCGTTGGCTCCGACCGGAACCGGGGGAGCGGCTGGTGAGGCGCCTGCGAGCCGATCTAGTGAAGGAGCTGGGCGAACCGGCGGACGGCAGCCCCTGGTGGCCCCCTCGGCTGCGGACCCAGCTGAGCGGGGAGGATCCCCTGCGGGACCTCCGCGCCCAGGTGCTGAGCTGGAGCGCCAGGCTGATCGGCGAGCCGGAATCGAGCGACTCAGAACTGGCGCAGGACCTGGCTGGGCTGCTACGGCAATGGCTGGCGGTGGTGTGGCCGGAGGACCGCCGCGCCAGTCAGCGGATTCTGGAGGAAAGCCTGGCGATCGCACCGCAGCCGCAGGCCCTGCGGGCCCTGGCCCGGCTGGAGCGACACGACCATCCGCTCGGTGCGCGGGCCCTGGAGCAGCTGGCGGCGGCGGCTGAGCTGGCGGCGCCAGCCGGGCCGAACGCCCAGAAACCACCGCCACCGGCCATGCCCGCAGCGGCGTTCTGGGAGCGCGAACAGGGGCCACCGGATCGCTGCCTGGGGCCGCACTGTTCGGCCTGTGCTGAACGCCTGCTGCAGGACTGGCGCCAGGAACCACTCGGACCCACCAGCCAGCGCTGGTATCCACCGAGCCAACGGCAGGCCGATCCACCCTTTGGCGTGCATCGCCTCAGCGGCGGACGCTGCTGGATCCGCAGCCCTGCCAATCCCTGGCAGCTCACCCATGGGCTGGGGGTCGCCAACGGCAGCGGTGAACGGATGGCTGCGTTGTGCCGGCGCTACCCCCAACCCTGGCCAACCTGCCCGGAACCGCCGCAGAGCCTGGAGCCATGGCCGGTGGACCCACCGTTGCAGCTGCGGGGCAGGGTGCTGGCGGTGGCGGATCTCTCCGCCGAGAATCACTACCACTGGCTGGTGGATGCGGTGCCCCGGCTGGGGCGGGCCCTGGAACAACTGGCAGACCAGGGATCCCTGCACGACCTGACGGTGTGGCACAACGGCGGCAGCGGACCGGTGGTGCGGGAATGCCTGGTGGACCTGCTGGGCCTGCGGCCGGAGCAGCTGATCGATGCCCACCACCACCGCCACATCCAGGCCGAGGAGCTGCTGGTGCCGGATTTCGCCGGTCGCTTTGCAGTGCCGGCTGCGGCAAGCGTGGCCTGGTGGCAGCGCACGCTCCAGCCGGTCGCTCCGCAGGATGGGCGGGTGCTGTGGTGGTGGCGCGGGCCAGGCGGCTGGCGTCGACCCGTGTGGGGAGAAGCGGAGGCCCTGGCGCGATTCCAGGAGCTGATGCCCGAACAGGAGGTGGAGGTTGTGGATCCGGCCGGCATGAGCCTGAGGCAGCAGGCCGAGCGGATCGGATCGGCGGCACTGGTGGTGATGCCCCACGGCGCGGGGCTGGCCAACCTGCTCTTCGCCAGGAAGGGCTGCCGGGTGCTGGAGCTGTGCAGCAGGCGCTATAGTCCCCCATATAGTAACGGCCTGGCGGAACACCTGCAGCTGGACCTGATCCGATGCGAACAGGAAATGCTGACACCAAAGCTTTATCAGAATTTACTTTACGAAGGACCAGCCCTGGAGCCCCTGAGACTGGACCCAGGGCGCGTGGCTGAAGCGTTACACCACAGCCTGGCCCTCCCCGACAAGCCGAACCTGCAGTCTTAAGGTGCGACTAAGGCAATTCAGAAAAACTTTGAGATTGTGTAGACCCTGACGGAACAATGGTCTTTGGATTAAGGCTTTGAAACACTGTGTCAGGCGCTCGATTCGGGGATAGCATTTGAGGCAAGCAGCGTCCCTACTGTCAGCCAGCCATGTCCTATGTGATCGACACGACCGGTCAGACGTACTTCTTCTGCGACGAGGAGATCCTCAGCGGCGGTTGCAATAACGTCATCAACGTCTCCGGCACCACAACCGTGATCGGCCTGGCCGAGAGTGGCCAGGGCGCGATCGTGGAGGCCTCCTTCGTCTGCGACGACGGGCCCAAGGTCTACGACTTCCAGAACGCCTACTGCAATCCAGACGACGTCGACTGCCGCGTCAACCTCGATGCGATCGTCAGCGGCGACTTTGAAGGCCCCGGCCAGACCATCCTCGAAGCCGCCGGTGGCCGGCGCGACGAGCAGGGCAACGTGATCGACAACGGCCAGATCCCCGCAGGAGGATTTGCCTACTACCTGGCCGGCGGCAACGGCAACGACAGCATCTCCGGGTCCCAGTGCAACGACTTCATTCGCGGCAATGGCGGCAATGACCTGATCAATGCCAACGCCGGCGATGACTTGGTGCGACCCGGAGCCGGCAACGATATCATCAAGCTCGGAGCCGGCAAAGACAACGTCTTTATGACCCCAGACGCATTGATCCGTCCCAAGGGCGTGATCGAAACCAACACGATCCGGGATTTCAACACCGCCGAAGACAAACTGTCGTTCCGCGGAACCATGGACGAGTACGTGATCAGTGGCATCGGAACCAAAACCCTTGAGGTGAAATACAAAGACACCACAACTCTGATCGTGAGCGGCAACAACGGCACCGTCTTCAACAGCGACGACCTCAGCTTTATTGGATGAGACGAGGCCGCAGGAGAATCCTCATGCAATCACGCAGCCCCCCCCCGCCTGATTGTATCCAAATCCAAGATCACATGATGCCTTGACTGGATAAACTCCAACCACACGGCATCATCAGTTCAGCACAACATCAAAGACCACAACGCCTCCACAAAACCCATGGCCTTTTTCAATCCCGGCGCCAACGCCAGTGCTGATTCGCTATTTATCTCTCTCGATAATTCCCCAACCACATCGGTCGGAACGTTCTCAGGTCAATACCTCACTGGGCAACTGGTTTATGACTCAAGTGGAAATTTAATAGATTTAGATGCCAATCAAACCATTGCCTCGTCTCTGCAGAATAAGCCTGGCTTTTCCGTAGCTTCTGAGTCAGTCAACCTGGGCGGGATCGGCATCCTGAACTCCAGCTTCGGGATTGGCACCAACGGCTCGATCAGCGTCTTCCAGCTTGGCTCCACGGAGGCTCGAACGACCAATGCTGCCAGTTCGGGCAATGCCTACGCTGGCGCCGTTCAGAACCTGGACCAGGGAAATGATGCCCTGTTGTTCTCGAATGCCGGCGGCGGCATCATCAACACCAACGGTTTCAATCAGGCTGCAAGCCCGATTAGCCCGGTAGCCCTCGGCGCCTATGGCGCCTATGGCAACAGCGACATCCTGATCGGTCGCCAGGGCCAGATCAATGTCTCGGTGGATAACGACGTCATCGCTTCGGCGTTGTCCAACAACGGAATTGATGCATCCGGCGAAGACCTCGGCGATTGGGGAATTCCACCCAATCCCTTTATTCCCTCCAATCCCCTTGGCGCGTTCAGCGACGTCGACGGCGGTTCTCTTGCAACAGCTGTAGCTGGGAACACTTACGGCATCTTTAACACCTCCATCTTTGTTGGCGGTGGCACCGGCTCCACCAACACGGTGAATGCCAACCTCACGGGCGCCACATCGGCAACAGCCAAGGTTGGTGAAATCGATGCCAGTGACAACTTCACAGGCGGCAGGGGCAATGCGGTAGCGATCGCAGGCCTGGATCTGTTCTACAACGATCAATATTCTGCCATTTCCAGTGGCGGTTTCATTGACTCGAGCTCCAATCCCACTGGACCGATGGTCCTCAACTTCGGGAGAGGCGCCAACACCGTGATCGGTCGGGCCGGGACTGGCCCTGGTACAGATCCGATCTTCCTTGGCGCCACGGCCCGAACCGGAATTGGCAATGCTAGTGCATTTTCCAGCGCCGATCAGTTTGGTGGTATCACCCAATCCGGCGTACTGGTAGACTCCAGCAGCAACTCTGCTCCCGGCCTGCAGATTTTGATTGCGGGCGACGGCACCGTTGAAGGTACATCGAAGGGCAATACCGAAGCGATCGCCACAACGGGCCAGGGAAATGCCTTCGCCGTTACCCAGGTTGACGAAGTCTTCGGTATTGTTGACAACAACAATGTACTGAATTCCGAGTTTGGGCCTGGAGGGTTTGGCAGCCAGAATTTCGGTGCAGGTTCTGCCGTTCTGATCGAGGGAGCTGGCAGCATTGCTGCAGGTGCATCGATCGCCAGCAACGCGTTTGCCGCGTCAGACACGCTCGATCCGAGCGGCGGGATTGCCTATGCCCGGACCGACAACAGCTATGTCATCGGCTTGTCGCAAGGTGGCATTGTTGAGTCCGTCGACGCAAGCGGCAATCCCACCTCCATCACCCCCGGCATTGGCATTGGCGGTGACGGCAACCTGAGGATTTTCGCCGACAGCACGCAAACTGCTACGGCTATCAGCAACTTCAGCGGCAATGACCCAAGCGGCAACGTTGATCCGTTTGCAGCTTCCGCCATTGATGATGTCGTCGTTGGCATTCTGGATACTCAAATCCAGATCGGTGGCGATCTCACCGACATGCCCGTGGTGTCGCAGTTGAATGCGCAATCCAACGCATTCTCGATCAGCGACATAGCCGAATCCCAATCCGGTGAGGACTCCGTCAACTATGGCATCAGAGGGTCCGAATTGACCGTCGCTGGCGATGCCAACAGCAACGTCTTCCTTGACCCGTCAGGCAACCGTGTCCGAGGGCCGATTACCGTCGATGCGCAATCCTCCTTTATCACCTTTGCCGGCACCTCCGGAAACGGACAGGCTTCGGATGCCGAAAGTGGCATCAACACCAGAACCGTAGGTATTGAAGAATCGGCGATCGGGATCGGTGGTGATGGCAGAATCGTCAGCCAAGCGATCAACACCCTGAGTGCCACGGCTGGCCTCGTGCTCCCGGTTAGTGAGCAAGGCGTTGTTGACCAGGATCCCAGCGGAGTTCCTGGAGTTGCAACGTCAGATGCATACGCTGAAATCGGCGGCATTTTCGATGCCAGCGGCAACTACCGTTCAGCTGGTATCAGCGATTCTACGATCATCATCGAGAAAGGTTCCTTACCAAACACTATTGGTGGTCCCATTCTCAATACCAGAGTTGAAGGTAAATCCCAGATCGAAGCGGATGCCTTTGCTACCACACAAGGTACCGATCCCGGTGCCACTGACGGTGCGGTGGCCTTCGTCGATCTGCTCTCCGACGGTATTGAGCTTTCAGGCGCCAATGCTGCGACCGGTGAGGCTAGCGGTATCAAGATCAAGCAAGACGGCAACATTGTTGGTAGCTCGGTCATCGTTGGATCCAGTATTGCCGAAAATGGAGGTACGGGTCTGATCAATGGGTCTGGTTCCGATGCATCAGCCTTTGCCGACATCAACGCCGATGGTCTTGATCTTGGCGACGATGGAAACTACGCCGTCGTTGGCCAAAACGGTTCTATTTTCGGCACCAGCACTCTTGGTCTTGAGGATGATCCCTTCCTGGTTTCTGCTGAAGCAGCTGGCGGAGACGCTCTTGCCGAAGGTGAATTTAGTCTCTCTGGTATTGAACTCGGATTTGGTGCTTTGCTGAGCCCTGGTCAGCAGAGCGGCAACCTATATGGTGAGGTCTTCTCCAACACCCAGGTCACGGCTCAAGCCGACCAGGGCGAAGCCAAGGCCATTTCGGATGTGTCGGGCATCGCCATCAATTCTCAATCTCCTCAAACCATTAATCTCGGCTCCGGCAACGTGACCGCCATCAGCCAGGTGATCAACAACGTGCAGTCCTACAACGCCGAAGGCACCGCGGAAGCTACGGCCATCACCGACGCGTTCGGCATCCGTGATACGGTGATCAACTTCGCCGGTAATGGTTCCGTCTTTGCCAGCGCTGGTGGTACCAGCATCGCGATCTCCGGTGTCACCCCCAACCCATGAGGGCGACGCTCTGAGAACCGATGGCTGGCTGATTCAATCTCAGCCAGCACGTTGATCCTTGCAAGCCAGGCTTCATGCCTGGCTTTTTTCTGGCTTTTTTGCAGAACGTCGTCTTCCAGTCACCCTTGGCCAGAAGGGGTAAATTGATCTGCACTGTTGACACCCATCCTGAGCCTCACGCGATGCAACTGGCCTGCAGTGATCTCGAACCGCTGCTCCGCGAAAGGATGCAGCAGATGCACACCAAACCCTTGCCGCAGCTGCTGCATGACCAGGGGTTGCTGCGTCAGTGGAGCCAGCAGCACCTGCTGGAACGGGTGCAGCAGAGCGTGGGATTCAGCGCCGAAGAAGCTCCGGCAGTGGTGCAACGCCTCTGGGATGGGATCGGCCAGCCTCCACCCGATTTCAACCTGGAGGGCCAGTGGCTCGACAGGGTGGATGCCAAACTGCAATCCACCTTGCAACAACGCTGGCAACAACTGCAACTACAGAAATGGCTGGAACTCAACTACGGCGAGGATGTGGAAAGCCACTTCCTGGCCCGGCGTGAATCCCTTGAAAAAATTGTCTACGGGGCGATTCGCGTCGCCTCGGTCGGCCTGGCCGATGAGATCTATCTCCGCCTGATCGGCGGAGAAGAGAGCTTTGCTGCCCTGGCCCTGCAGTTTTCCCTGGGTGAAGAGCGCTACACCCATGGCCTGGTGGGGCCGATGACCGTCGACAAGCCCCATCCCAGCATCCGCCAGGTGCTGCAGACCCTGGCGGTGGGGGATGTGCATCCACCCCTGCCGCTGAACCGCTGGTACTTCATCCTCCAACTGGAGCATCGCGAGCCAGCCCGCCTCGATGAGGCGACCCGGTTTCAGCTGCTGCAGGAACTGTTTGAACGCGACCTCAATGCCCAGCTCGATCAGACGCTCGACGAGCTGCTGCCACGCCTGCTGACCACCACCGCTTCCGAGGGCTGAGCCATGTCCGAGACCATCTCGATGCAGGAGTTACTGGCACGGCTGATCCTGTTCGCCGGCCTGCCGGAGCCGATACTGCAGCAGCTCGCCTCGGCGGCCCGGGTGCTGCGCTTCCAGTTGGGCCAGCCGCTCTCGAGGCCTGATTGCGTCAGCGACCACATCTATGTGGTGTTGGAAGGACAGGTGCGCTCGGTGGTGCAGTCACCACGGCTGCCGAAACGGGTGGCCACCCTCGAACGCCTGGGCGTGGGCAGCGTGCTCTGCCTCAGTGGTCTCACCAGTGGCCGTCCCGGTGGCTGGGAAACGCTGATCGCCTCCACCGAAACAGTGGTGCTGGCCCTCCCCCACGCCCTGCTGCGCCAGGTGATGCAGGCCCATGCCCCCCTGGGAGACCGGATCAACCGGGTCCTCAGCCCGGCTGAGCTGTTCGCCGTTCTGGATGCCTATCTGCGCGATTATCCACGCGCCCTGGAACAGGAGGTGGTTGCAGCTGCGCTGCAACTGGCGCCCACCTGCTATGTGCGCTACCTCGATCCGCAGGATCCCGTGGTGCAGCAATTGCCCCAGGATCGCCTCTGGCTGGTGACCGGCGGCGCATTGCCTCTGGCCACGGTGCTGCCGATCGCCGATCCCCCGCCTGCCGCCGATCCAGCCGCTGTCGAGGCCCCAGTTCCAGGTCCTGCCTCTGCAGACAGTTCCTCTGGAGACAGTTCCTCTGGAGACAGTGCCTCTGGAGACAGTGCCTCCGCAGGGAGCACAGCCACCGAAGCGGCGGCGGCCGCAGCTCGCCCCCGTGTGGTCCGCGCGGTAGGCATCGATCAGGCCGCCCTCGAGGCCATCCTGGAACCGAAACCGGAGGCCAACGCGGATTCGGGATCGGCAACCTCCGCCCAGGATGGCGCCGCCCTCTCGCTGAGCCGCTGGCAGGAGCACCTGCGCATTCAGGATGCGTCCACGATTCCAGAGGCTGACTTTCTCGAGGAATTCGAGGCCGAGGAGCCCCTGGATGTGGAGCGTCAGCCACCTGAGGCTTTCCCCTGGTATCGCGGCGTCGGCCCGCTCGAATCGCCGATTGCGGCCTTCCGCATGCTCAGCGACTTCCTCGGCCTTCCCTTCCGCAAGGAACTGATGCAGCGCGTGTTCAGCGATCAGGTCAAACGCCATGGTGAAGCGTCGCTCGCCCTGACCGGTGCCGTTGCCGAATCGATCGGCCTGCAGACCCAGCTGCTCGAAATCAAGGCGGATTCCCTGGCCCGCCTCACCTGCCCCCTGATGGTGCGCTGGGGCAATGGGCTGGCGGTGATCTATCGCATCCGCGCCAAGCAGATCGTGCTGGGCATCCCGGCCAGCGGCAACGTCGAGATCAGCCTCGACGACTTCAAGGAGCAGTGGGGATCGGAGGGGGAAGTGATCACCCTGGCGGTGAATGAATTCACCCCCAAGCGCAAGTTCGGCTTCCGCTGGTTCCTGCCGGCCCTGCGCCAGCATCGCGCCGTGCTGATTGAGGTGTTGCTGGCCAGCTTCTTTGTGCAACTGTTCGGCCTGGTCAACCCGCTGCTGATTCAGCAGATCATCGACAAGGTGATCATCAATAACAGTTCCTCCGCCCTCGGCTTGCTGGGATCTCTGCTGGTGGTCTTCGCGATTTTCGAAGGGTTGCTGCTCTGTTTACGCACCTTCCTCTTCATCGACACCACCAATCGCATCGACCTGGCCCTTGGCACCCGGATCATTGATCACCTGCTGCGCCTGCCCCTCAAATATTTCGACCGCCGACCGGTGGGGGAGATCAGCAACCGGATCGGTGAACTGGAAAAGGTGCGGGGCTTTCTGACGGGCACAGCGCTCACGACCATCCTCGATGCGATCTTCGCGCTTCTCTATGTGGTGGTGATGCTCATCTACAGCTGGCAGCTCACCCTGCTCACCCTGTCTGTGATTCCCGTTCTGGTCGTGCTCACCCTGGCGGTCTCGCCGATGGTGCGCAGCCAGCTGCAGAGCCGCGCCGTGGCCAATGCCCGCACCCAGAGCCACCTGGTGGAAGTGCTGGGCAGCATGATGACGGTGAAAGCCCAGAACATCGAGCTGCGCAGCCGCTGGAAGTGGCAGGATCTGTATACCGATTTCGTGGCGGAAGGCTTCGACAACACCCTGCTCAGCACAACGGCCGGCACCTTCAGCGCCTTTCTCAACAAGCTCTCCAGCCTGCTGGTGATCTGGGGAGGGGCGGCACTGGTGCTGAAAGGCGATCTCACCCTGGGGGAACTGATCGCCTTCCGCATCATCTCCGGCTACGTCACCCAGCCGCTGCTGCGCATGACCTCCGTATGGCAGAGCGTTCAGGAAACCGCCCTCTCGCTCGAACGTCTGAGCGACATCATCGACACGCCCCAGGAGGCCCCGGAAGACAACGCCAGCCGCATCGTGATGCCATCAATCGAAGGACGGGTCGATTTCCAGAATGTCGAGTTCCGTTACCAGAATTCGGCTCCGCTGATGCTGAATGGCGTCAATCTCTCCATCCCCAAAGGTGCCTTCGTGGCGATCGTGGGCACCAGCGGTTCCGGTAAGAGCACCCTGACCAAGCTTCTGGCACGCCTGTATTCACCAGAGAAAGGCTCCGTTCTGATCGATGGCGTTGACATCAACAAAGTTGAGCTCTATTCCCTCCGTCGCCAGCTCGGCATCGTTCCCCAGGACACGGTTCTCTTTGATGGCACCCTCGAAGAGAACATCACCCTGACCAATCCCGAAGCCTCCAGCGAAGAAATCATCCAGGCTGCCACCGTGGCGGCGGCCCATGACTTCATCATGGCGCTACCAGCGGGCTATTCCAACCAGGTGGGAGAACGGGGCAGCAGCCTCTCGGGAGGTCAGCGTCAGCGCATCGCGATTGCCCGCACCATCCTGCAGAAGCCGAAGATGCTGATCATGGACGAAGCAACCTCAGCGCTCGACTATCAGACCGAACGCGTTGTCTGCGAAAACCTGATGCAGTCTTTACGTCACTGTACCGTGCTGTTCATCACGCACCGCCTCACATCCATTGTCAATGCCGACATGATTGTCTGCATGGGCAACGGTTCCATCCTTGAAGTTGGCAGACATGAGCAGTTGATGGCCAATCGTGGTCCTTACTATGCTCTCTTCATGCAACAAGGGGCCCGGGGCAGCTCCTCTTCCTCCTCGTCTTCGTCCTATCGTCCCGTTGATCCAGCCCAAGGGACCTACGCCCTCGGTGCTTCTAGGGCCTGACGTCCACCACTGCTGAACCTCTCACCCAGACATCCACTCCTTCCCTGCTCAGGCGATGGCCTCCTCCTCCAAATCCGGCGCATCCTCCGCCAGTCAGGTCCAACCGGTAGGGGCTCACGCCCCCAGCGGAACCGTTTTTGCCAACCAGAGCGATGGCGAGGTGGTGATTCCAGGGCTGCGGTCCACCGCAGACAGCCTCCTCACCAACCAGCCTGACTCCAGCGCCGTTGTCGCCCCTTCGCGTGATGCTCCCTATGTCCGCCGGCATCGCCAGCGACGCACCACCCTGCCCCGCAGCACGCGCGGCTGGAGCCGGGCGATTGTCTGGAGTCTGATCGGTGTGACCGGCGTCGGCGTTCTCTACGGCATGTTCGGCCGGATCGACCGCACCGTGAACGCCACGGGCACCTTGCGGCCCGTGGGCGGGGTGACGGCGGTGAGCTCCCCGGTCAGCACGGTGGTCGAACAGGTGCTCGTCAAAGGCGGCGATGTGGTGAAAGAGGGTGATCCCCTGCTGATTTTCGATCAGGGGTCGCTGAAGCAGCAACGCAATCAACTGATCAGCCAGAAGAAGATCTGGACCAAGGAAAAAGTCTTGCTGGCCGTTCAGCTGGGCATTCCTGTCGATCCTCAGATCAGTGCCGAAGCCCAACGGGAGCTGGACATCAACACCTATGAGGTGAATCTCCGCAGCCGAGGAGCCACAGCAGAACGGGAGCGCTCCCGTATCACGATTCGTCAACAGGAAGACAACCTCGCTGCCCTGCGTCAGAAATACGCGATCAACGAAGGCATTGCCGACCGCATGAGAGGGCTGATTGCCCAGGGGGCCATGGCCAAGCTTGAACTGGATCGCCAGGAAGAACGGCAGATCGAGCTGCTCAGCACGATCAAACGAACAGAAAAGGAAATCGAAGCTGATCGTCAGCGCCTGGTCCAGAGCACCGTTCAGGAAGAGCAGGTACCTGTCGCCAACCTCAAGAAACTCTATGCCGAGTACGACAACGCCCAGCAACAGCTCAGCGATGTCACGAACCGCCTGATCGATACGGAAGAGCGACTCCGCCTCGGCAAGTTACTGGCGCCTGTGTCTGGCAAAGTCTTCGATATTTCCGTCAAGCCCGGTGAGGTGCCACGGGGAGACAAGCCTCTGATGAAAATCGTTCCGCAGGGATCCCTGGAAGCCGAACTGAAGATTTCCAACCTCGACATCGGCCACCTCGATGTGGGAATGCCGGTGGATGTGCGGGTGAATTCCTTTCCATTCACCGAATACGGTGCCCTTGAGGGCAAACTGGCCAGCATCGGCGCTGACTCCAAAGAAGCCACCCAGGAGGTTCCGATGGAGCACTTCATCGCCGTGGCCAAACTCGATGGAGACAGCCTCACCAAAGACGGTAAAACCTACAATCTCAGACCTGGCATGGCCGTCACCGGCCTGATCCAGATGGGCACCCGACCGGCGATCTCCCTGATCAGCGACCGCTTCAAGTCGTTCATGGATGCGCCCAACACCATCCGTTGAGCACCCAGGCCTGGCTGGTTTTTGCACAGCAGGCGTTGAACGACGGCAAGTGGGCCTGTGCGGAAGGATCCCTGCGCCGGATTCTGTTGCAGGCACCCGAATCCCCTGAGTTTCTCGACCTGCTTGGTTATGCCTTGTTGATGCAGGGAGCCGCCGCCGCCGCAGAGCAGGTGCTGCGACGGGCCATCGACGCTGGCGGCTCTCAGTTCTGGACCCCGCACAAACTTGGCGATGCACTGCGCGCCCAGCAGCGATGGACCGATGCGGCGGCGGCCTATGAACAAGCCCTCGCCTGGGGAAGCGACAGCGAC
Source organism: Synechococcus sp. CBW1006 (assembly GCF_015840525.1). Taxonomy (NCBI): domain Bacteria; kingdom Bacillati; phylum Cyanobacteriota; class Cyanophyceae; order Synechococcales; family Synechococcaceae; genus Synechococcus; species Synechococcus sp. CBW1006. The sequence continues at coordinate 271,113 of NZ_CP060396.1, forward strand.
CTCACCGTGCGCAATCTGCTCCATGTTCTCGCCGCCAAGGGTGGTGAATCCGTGTTCCTCAGGCTCGAGGCGTTCGCCGCTTCGATGACGCGGCCGCTCCCCTGGCAGGAGCCCACGGCCTGGCAGAGGGGAGCCATCGCCACCACCTTGACCCTCGGCCGGGCGGACCTGGCCGCATGGTTATGTGCTCAAGGATGTGCAGAGTCCGCCATCCGTCGCCTGGCCTATGGCGAAGCACTGGCCCAACTGAATCTCGATGCAGCCCTGGCCTTGCTCAATCAAGCCGCCGCCGGGCCGTCCTTACAGGAGCCGCCGCACCCCCAGGAACAGGCCCTGCACCAGCGGATCAGGATGCTGCTCCACGGCTGTGACCCATGCCCGTGATGCTCGATTCCCTGCTGGAGAACGCCAGGCTGGCCCTGGAGAGGGGGGATCTGAACGACGCCGAGACCCTGCTGCAGCGTTGCCTGCAACTCGAGCCCGATCACGGCGCCGCCCACCACCTGCTGGGCAAGACCCTGCTGGCGATGGGCAGGCCGGAGGAGGCGCTGCACCACCAGCGATGCAGTTGTCGCTGTGATCCAGCCCTGGGCTGGAACTGGTTTGCCGCAGCCGAGCTCCTGCAGCGGAAGCAACGCTGGCGAGAGGCGGCCGATCATCTGCAGCGGGCCGCCGATGCCCTGCCCACTGAGCAACCGTGGATCGAGGATCTGGCCCGCCAGACCTGGCTGCAGTACCACTGCGGCGGCGAGGACCTGTCCCGGGGGCTGGGGCCTGCGGCCTATCAGTACTGGATTCAGTATCGGGAACCGCGCCTGCCGGATCCGGCAGTCCCCCTGCTGGATCCGTGGTGGCAACCGGAACCCCTGAAGGAATGGCCGAGGGATGGCTGGCTGCTGCTGCTGGGAGACCAGTGCCGCCTGCGGCCAGGGGCCCTGCAGGCGGTGGAGCAGTGGCTGGCCGAGCAGGACGGCAAGGCGACGCCACACCTGATCTATGCCGATGAAGACAGGCTTTCAGACGATGGTTCCCGCCTGGATCCCTGGTTCAAACCCGGCTGGTGCGACGACAGTTTCTGGGGCACGCCCTGGCTGGATTCCTTCAGCGCCTGGAGCATCCCCTGGCTGCGGGATCGGCAGCTGCCCCTGCCGCCCAGCGATCCGCAGCAGCGCTTTCGCTGGATTCTGAACGCACTGCACCAGAAGCCTGTGATCGCCCACGTTGCTCAGGTTCTGGTCCATGGACCACCAGGCCCGATCCCAGCGGCGGAGTGCTGGGATCGGGCCGCTGCGCTGCGGGATCACCTGGAGGCAGGCCAGGAAGCCATCAAGACCGTGGAACCCATGGGGGCTGCGGGGTTTCGATTGCAGTGGGCACTGCCGCCCAGGGTGAGCTGCGAGGTGATCATTCCAACCCGGGACCGCGCGGAGCTGCTGCAGCCATGCCTGCAACGCCTCTGGGACACCACAAGCCACCTCCACTGCAGGGTCACCATTGTCGACAATGGCTCCCAAGAGCCGGCAACCCAGACCCTCCTTGCCGACTGGACAGCCCGACTGGGCCCAGGCTTGCGGGTGATGGCCGATCCAGGCCCGTTCAACTGGAGTCGCCTCAATAACCGCGCCGCCCGCCCCAGCCAGGCCGACCTGTTGCTCTTCATGAACAACGATGTGGAAGCGATCCGACCCGGCTGGCTCGAGGCCATGGCCGGCCAGGCCCTGCGCCCCGCCATCGGCTGTGTGGGTGCGGTGCTCACCTATCCCGATGGCAGCCTCCAGCATGCGGGCATTGTGGTGGGGATGGCAGGCGGCGCCGACCATGCCTACCGCGGTCTTGGGGTGGAGCATCCCGTCCATCGAGGCCGCAGCCGCTTTCTCACGAACTGGGGCGCGGTGACCGGAGCCTGCCTGATGGTGCGACGCGAGCTGTTTCTCCGCCACGGCGGCTTCGACGAACGGCTTCCCGTGGAATTCAACGATGTGGACTTCTGTCTGCGCCTCGGTGCGGTTGGCTACCGCCATGTGGTGACTCCAGAGGCTGTCCTCCTCCACCGCGAGAGCCAGAGCCGTGACGCCCAGGGCAGCACAACGGCTGCCGCCGCCCTCGAACGCGTGCGGCGGCGCTGGAAAGCTCGCCTCCATGCCACCAGTCCCTGGTGGCCTGCCGCCTCGGCGCGAAACAGTGCCGATGGCCGCCCCCGGGAGTTCTGCCCTCCAGGCTGGTGGCTCGGGGATCGCATGGTCGGCCCCCAGGGCCAGCCCTGGGGAAGCTCCTAGCCCATGGCCCCCCGAGCCAGAAGCCAAGCCGACACATCCTGAAATATCGTGGTCGACCTCGGAGTTTGGGGTTAACTTGGTCGGACGGGTCAACCCATCCTGAAGCACGCAAGAATTCGATGGACTCCAGCATCAGCGAATTCCAGGACGCTCTCTCCCTGAAGCGCGATGGCCGCAGAGTATCTCTTGAAGGAATCTTAACCGGGTCCGCCCTGGGGCTGTTTCTCGTCTACACCCTCAAGGACACGCAGATTCCGCTGGCACAGATTGATATCGGTTCAAGTGATGAGTGGCTCCGAACTGGTGAATTTGAGCCCATTGCCATCGGGAAAGCTAGCGGGCCCGTCGTTGCCCCCGCAGACCAACTCAAAACAGCAGGAGATTCTGCAAATCAGAATCCAGATTTGCTCAATTTATCCCCACTGAATCTGGGGAGTGGGATCAGCGTTCAGGGAGGCTTTGCCGGTGCAAACTTTTTCCCGTCTCCCCTGACTCAAGCCAATCTTCAGTCTTCAACCGAAGATGGCCTGCCTGCCATTGGTGAATTCGGTGCAACCACGTCCGGACGGATCGGTGGCAGCTCAGGTGGCGGTGGCAGTGGTGGTGCTGTCTCCCTCAGCGCCAGTGGATTAGACACCCTCAACGACTTTCTGCTGGGTAATTCTTCTCGCAACCGCTCCAGCGATTCGACGGCGACCAATCCGCTCAAGCCTAACCAGCCAAGCAGTCCGCTTTTTGGCCAAGCGCCTACGTCGCGCGGATTGGATCCCAATTATTTTCAACCCAATGAACTGAGTGCATCAACGACCCTGATCAATGATCGCTCATTCGGCAACTCAGATTTCAATTCATCCCGCCCAATCAATGTAGGTCTCGAATCTCCCGCAGAAGTCCTCCCTCCACCCAAGGTTTTACTGGTTCAGGTCAATACCGGGACCGACGCCGTTGCCTCCTCTGTGTTTGACGGGGCGTCGTCAACCTCACAGATCAATCAGGCCGCTCTTGACGGCGTTACGCTCGACCTGCGGGGATCAGATATTGATCAGCTTGTGGTTGTATCCAGCCAACAGGTCAATCCAGTTGCGAAGAGCACGTTTACCCCTGTTCAGTTGGAGATTCTGTCTTCCAACATCGCTGCTCTGAACAGCAATCTGACCGGCGGCGCCGATACTGACGTCTTCTTGATCCAGGCGAGCGATCTCTTCAACCTGGTCATGGAGGGCACAGGCGGCAGCAGCGCCACCGCATCAATCCAGACCATCGCCATGCAGGCCAGCGAACTGGTCAGCAACCTGCAGCCCACGATTGTTGGAGCCCAGGCCACCACTGGCTTCGAATTTTTTGGACTGACCGATCTTCACACAACAAGCCTGAATTTTGACCTGCTGACGCAGGCCGTGGCGGACAGCACAATCAGACTTGGAGACTGGGGCGACACTGTAGAGATCATCAGCACAATTGGGAATGCAGATTCCACCGAGATTGTCCTGGAGCATTCGGGATTCCTCTCCCCATCCAGCTTCCTCAATTCGGCTGATGCTCCTCAAGGAGTCTTCAATCTCAATGCACGTGCAATCGGGCTTTCCAATAGTCTTCTTGACACCGCTGGAGGAAACGACAATCTCTTTGTCTCCTCCCATGTTCATCTGGATGGTTCGGTTTCCGAAGGCGATCAATCCAAGCTTGCGATTGGAGGCCAGCTCCAGTCCATAGCCCTGTTGGATTCCCAGATTCTGCTTGGCGACGGAAACGATACCGCCATTCTCGATGGTGCAGTTGTTGATTCCTTGATTGACCTTGGCAATGGTTTCAATCAGTTGGTCACGGGCGGATCCATGCTGGATTCGACCATCAGGAGTGGGGCAGGAACCAGCCTGATTGATCTTGCCAATGCCGAGAATTCCTTGACTCTGGACAGCCAAGGTGCAGTCAGGCTGCGGGGAGGCAATCAATCGGACAACATCACACTCTCCAGTCTGCCGATCATTGCCGAGATCGATGGCCAAGCCGGGCTTGATCAGGCCACGATCGACACGCCTTCTGGGGTTGAGCTGCTGGTTAATGGTAACAATGCCGCTGTTGTTGCTGGAGTAACGCTTACCAACATTGAGTCGATCAAGCTCGGCAACGGTGATGACAGCGTTGTCATGTCGTCAACCGGAAGCCTGGATGGATCTCTTGACGGTGGCTATGGTTTTGACCTGCTTGACTTCAGCAATCGCAGTCAATCAGTGGTCGTTGACCTTGATGCCGGCATTGCAAGTGGGATTGGCAACGCAACCCCTGGCGCACTCACCAATATCGAAGCCGTCATCGGCACCAATCAATCGGACCAGTTCGCGGTCTCCTCAAAGCCCGGCCAATACATTGACGCAGGCGAAGGCGAAGACCTGATCTATCTGCGTTGGACTCCCTGGACGGAAGCAGATGACACTCCCTCCTCCGAGGTACTTGGTGGAGCCGGCAAAGACACGTTTATTGTTGGCAGTGGGTTTGACACTAGCCCGGTCAATATCTTCGAGCTCCCCGACATTCAATTCAATATGGGCATTAATGGTACGTACGGCCTTAGTGACAGGATAAGGTTTGGCTCAACAATCCTAACCGCTTCGGACTCCAGCGGCATTGGCGATGCGACGCTACTGCCAATTGCCCCCTTGGAGACATTGCTGATGGGCGCAGATTCCTATGGTTCAGATTTTAGTCAATTAGCGATTGATTATTCGCCATTGCAATCGAGCAGTGCCTCAATGATCAATCTAAACCGTAACTCAGGACTCACAAGATTCTCTCAGATTGCAAGTCTATCTCGCTTCAACGTATCCAGCTCGTCCTCATTTGAGAGTAACTTCTCGTTTGGCTAACGCAATCTAAATCGCTCATCAATTTGTCCCTCCAAGACCCGAAACGGGTTCTCCAGTGGCAGGTTCCTGATCAGTTCGGCACGCCCTGCCTGTGCCAGCAAGCAACCTAGACGTTGTTTCACAATTTTTCCCAAACGCTCAGGAGCAAGCAGACGCTGAACGGCTTGACGACCCGATTGACTCAGCCTGAACCGGACATCAGGGTCTGTCGATAGCGCACGAAGATAAGTAGCTGCTTGGTCAATGTTCGGCTCTCCCCAGAATGAGCCACAACGATAATCACCCTCTGAGCAAAGAATAGGCACAAGGTCAGCATCAACCAAGGCCGAACTACCGGGCGGCATGAAGTCAAGGTTTCCCGAATATCCCGTTGCCACAACGGCAATGCCCGCCGCCATCGCTTCTGCCATTGCCAAACCAAAGCCTTCGGCACGGTGGAGATGGATCATCACATCACTGTTGATCAGAATTTGATCCAGCTGTTCACGGGTTAGATGCGCATCAATCAATTGAATTCGGGAATCATGTGATATTCGCTGCCGTAATGATGCAAGCTCTTGAGGGAACTGCGAGCCACTGCCTACTTTGAGCACAAGCCGCGCATCAGGCAACCTATGGCCAGCAGCCTGACTGAAAGGGAAAGCCTGCTGAAAAGCGTCAATCACGCCATAGGGATTTTTACGCCCAACCGTGCTCCATAAATCAAACAGATAGACACAGACAAAATCCGCAGTCGATCTCTGGCGCTTCAAGACCTGGCGTTGCCTGTGGATGGCATCGGCACGCTCCCAATCAATCAGATGAGGCAACGGCGTCACAGGGATCGGACTGCGCAGCCCAAGACTCGTGGCCGAAAAGCTGGAAGGACACCAGAGCTGATCCAGACCGATGAATCCAGACTCCCAGCCACTGGGAAAGTCTTCGAGCTCCCATGCCCAGAAGCCAATGCGCAATGGAGCCTTGAGCTGCAGACGCTCCGCCAGACCGTCCGTTTGGCGGAGAACATTGGGATTGGTATGAATCAGATCCACCGCTGCCGGGAGGATTTGAGCAGCTGGCCGAGTTGGCTGATCATTCACATGGGTGGCCAAGGGCAAATCATGCACTTGAACCCGCACACCCGCTGCCTGGAGGCTGCGCATCGTACAGCGCGCCCCTTCCCCAAGCCCGAAGCCACCACTGAGATGCCCCCAGAGATTGACAGTGAGCTGCCGCTGGACCAGCGCGCTCATGGATACACCGGGCAGCATGATGACAGCCATGCTAATTTACGGCTCCAGGATCTGCCCAAGAAGATCAGAAGTGTCATCCAATCCCTGCAGACACATTGAGCTGACTCCTACAGAAGCCAAAATTCTTGAGGAGCTTGTGGGGCGATACGAAGCAACTATCCTCGGCGAGATAGGCGTCTGCACAGACCATGATGAGCTCTTTAACCTTCGGCTTCTCTCTTCCTTGCTTGCAGATATACGCGATAAATTCCATCCGAGTCAATGGATAAAGGCATCCTGCGCCAACTGCGGGACAGAGTATGTCTGCTCCGACAGCAGCAATCGTTTCTGCTCAGAGAAATGTCGTCGTCGCTTCGAGAAGTTAGCCAAAAAGGCGATCAAGAATATCTCTTCACTCTAAGCACTGAACCCACTTTATCGCGCACCAGCATACCTGGCGGCAACGTTCTTGGCTGAGAAGACTTTCTTTTTTCCTGACGGCAAAAGAGTATTGACGACTCCATAAATCTTGTCGTCCATGTCGCTGGTTTTGCTTCTCTTCCTGGGCCTGGCGGCAGTTCTGATCGGACTGATCCTGTCCTATAGCGCCTGGATCATGACCTGGTGGATCCTGGACCACTGGACCGAAGCGGCAAGGGTCAAGATCCGAGCAGAGCGACTCCGTCGTGATGCTGAAGCCTATGCCCGTGCCGCCGCAACAGCGCAGCAAGCCAACCGAGCCAGAGCCAGACGAGCAAGGATCAGGGTTGGCGAAGTCTTTGATCTGGATGGCAAGCGAATCGCCCTGACCCTTGATCAGCTGTCAACCTTTCGAACGCGCTGTTGCCTCGAGCTCGACCTGAATCCGAGCACCTCCTGGAGCGAGATTCGACAGCAGTGGCGTCGTCGCAGCATGGCCTGGCATCCGGATCATGGCGGATCATTGGATGTCTGGCTGCGAAAGCAGAGGGCTTACGAAGCCCTGGCTCAGCTCAACCGTTGGCAGAGCAAGCAACCCCATTGACACGGATCCGTACGTTCGGTCTGTTGAGCTCGTGATCCAGAATTCAGAGGATCGATTCACAGGAATTAAAAAAAGCCCTTCTCCTGAGGAGAAGGGCTTGACCAGCAATTAATTTTCGAAGTCGGTATTCCGAAATCGACGTGCTGATTGCCTGTTGGATTAGGGCTTAGCCTCAGCCGATCGAAGGAGCCATCAGAGCCACGGGGGTGGCTTCGGCGGCGGCCAGATCGAGGGGGAAGTTGTGAGCGTTGCGCTCGTGCATCACTTCCATGCCCAGACCAGCGCGGTTCAGCACATCGGCCCAGGTGTTCACCACGCGGCCCTGGCCGTCGAGGATCGACTGGTTGAAGTTGAAACCGTTCAGGTTGAAGGCCATCGTGCTCACGCCCAGGGCAGTGAACCAGATGCCCACCACAGGCCAGGCAGCCAGGAAGAAGTGGAGGCTGCGGCTGTTGTTGAAGGAGGCGTATTGGAAGATCAGGCGACCGAAGTAACCGTGTGCAGCCACGATGTTGTAGGTCTCTTCTTCCTGGCCGAACTTGTAGCCGTAGTTCTGGCTCTCGCTCTCGGTGGTTTCACGCACCAGCGACGAGGTCACCAGGGAGCCGTGCATGGCGGAGAACAGGCTGCCGCCGAACACACCGGCCACACCCAGCATGTGGAAGGGGTGCATCAGGATGTTGTGCTCAGCCTGGAACACCAGCATGTAGTTGAAGGTGCCCGAGATGCCGAGGGGCATGCCGTCAGAGAAGGAACCCTGACCGAAGGGGTAGATCAGGAACACGGCGCTGGCAGCGGCCACGGGGGCGCTGTAGGCGACGCAGATCCAGGGGCGCATGCCGAGGCGGTAGGAGAGTTCCCACTCGCGGCCCATGTAGGCGAAGACGCCGATCAGGAAGTGGAACACCACCAGCTGGTAAGGACCGCCGTTGTACAGCCACTCGTCGAGGCTGGCGGCTTCCCAGATGGGGTAGAAGTGCAGGCCGATGGCGTTGCTGGAGGGAACGACAGCACCGGAGATGATGTTGTTGCCGTAGATCAGGCTGCCGGCAACGGGCTCACGGATGCCGTCGATGTCGACGGGGGGAGCGGCGATGAAGGCAACGATGAAACAGATGGTGGCGCTCAGCAGCGTCGGGATCATCAGCACACCGAACCAGCCCACATAGAGGCGGTTGTTGGTGGAGGTGACCCACTCGCAGAACTGATTCCACGCAGAAGCGCCTTGGCGCTGCTGGAGAGTGGTGGTCATGAGAACAGGGGTTGGTAATCCAGGGCCCGCAGGCTCCGGAAGAGGTATGGACGGATTTCCGTTGAGGGGAAACCCTCCACAGAGGCGATCCGCCTGTTCATGACCGTAAAGGAATGTTGCGGTTCTGTAAAGGGGGTTCATGAAGTTTCTGGGATGGGCGGCTTCCCCTCCCTCTGCCCCTGGGCTGCGCTGGGCTCCACGCCTGGGCTCCAGCAACGGCCCCAGGCTCCGGCGCGTGGTCAACGCGGTGGCGCACTGCTAGGAGTTCGGGTCTCGCTCCATCACCAGGGCATGACCATCACGCCGCAACGCTTTCCCTTTCTCCGCAACGGAGGTGCCCTGGTGCTGCTCAGCTCGGCGTGGCTGCTGGCGGCCTGCCAGCCGAAGGTGGCGCAACCGATCAAGGTGGATGCAGGCCAGCAGCAGCGTCTCAATCAATTGGAGCTGAAAGTGCAGCAGCTGGAGCAGAAGCTCAATGCCACAACGCCCCGCGATCCGGCCGATCGGGACGGCAAGCCCCCCGCCGGCCCCGTGAAGTCGCTCACCCTTCGCAGCGGCAGCGACGACGATCGCCTCCGCATCTACTGGGCTGATGGCAGCAGCAGTGACCTGCCCTGCACCAAGGAACAGGGCACCCTGGTCTGCGGTTGATGCCGGCCATCCCCAGCTTGACAAGCTGAGTCAGCGCCGCTGAGCTAGCGGGCCATTCCGCTTCTCTCCCTTCTCCCATGCGCGCCTCCCTGTCCCCGCAGGCACTGCAAGCTGTCCTGGCGGGTTCCCTGGCCGCAGTTGCGCCCCTGAGCCTGGCTGTCCCGGCGGCCCTGGCCACCTCGCCGCTGGCTGAAGCCCCTGCTCCAGCCGAAACCCGCTTAGCGCAACTGGACAACGGAATGCCGTCGCCTTACAGCGGCATCCGCGCCCTCAACCTGGCCCGCAACGCGGCTGTGAAGCTCAATGGCGGCCTCGGGGTCTATCGGCCGGCCTCCTGCATGTTCCGCTCCACCTCGCAGGACAATGACTGCCTGATCTCGGCCGATGCTCAAGGATTCCTGTTCCGCTTTCTGGGGGGACAACCCGGATGGGAACAGCTTGATCTGCCGCCCACGGTGGAGACCGAGATCCTGATCTCTCCGGATGGCCGCGAGGTGGTGAGCGTGATCTACAACGGCGAGCCACGGCCGCCCATTCAGACGGAACCCGGGGATGCGCCCGTTGAGTCTGATCCCGCACCGCCTCAGAGCTGAGATCGGCAGGCCTGGGACCAGAGCAAGGTCACTCCTGCTCGAGTGCCAGGAGAGAGGCAACGGCACCGAGCGCCTCAGACCAGGCGCTGTCCACCGGCCAACTCTCACGCCTGGTCAGACTCAGGGCAATCCCTTTCTCGCCATAGGCCGCCTCGTTGAGGAACACCGGCCAGACCGGTTCAGACTCCAGACCCGGTGGCGGCACGTAGGGAAGGGGTTGCCCCTCTTCCCCCAGAAAAAGCGGATCACCGGGCCACATCGGCTGCCAATCGCGGTGCATCCGTCGCGGGTCAAAGCAGGCCGCCACAGCACCATGGGGATGGCGGGGCAGATCGAGGATGAGGAGATGGCGATGCACCACCAGCTGTCGCGGCAGACGCAGCTGACCGCGGCCCGCCGCCGCCAGGGCCGCCAGCGACGCCTCCACAGCCAGCTGGGTCTGGACGCAGATCGCCGGCACCACCACCCCCTGCGGCACCGGCCCCACCTCCACCACCAGGCCGCAGGGCCAGCGCTCCACCAGAAAACCGCTCTGGTGGGGATCGGCCTCATGCAAATAAACCGGAAGACCCAACGTTCCCTGCAGGGCGGCCGCCAAGGCCAGATCCGGCGGGCGCCGGCCGTAGACCACCAGGCTGTTGCCCATGGCTGCCGTTGTGCTGTGCAGATCGAGCGCCACCAGGCAGGGCTGCGTCCCCTCGGGGCCGTGGCGGCGGATCAGTTCACGGGCCCGCTGCATCTCGTAGGCATCCTCGGCGGGATCGTCCAGCAGGTCCGGCACGAAGCAGCGGTTGAGGTCGCGATCGCGATAGCGGCAGTTCGACGCATGGGCTTCGGGGTTGCCCAGCACCAGCTCCAAGGCCAGTCCACTGCGATCGAGCAGGGCCGGCTGTCGCCGCCAGGCGTCCAGCAACCAGGGGGCATTGCGCTCGTTGCCGTGGGTTCCTGCCACCACCAACACCCGAGCCCTGTCACCACCGCTCATGGGCTGCCTGCACGATCGCTCGCTGCCCAGCCTGGCGCAGCGCTGGCCGAGAGTTGGACCTTGCCGCTGCCCTGTCATGCGCCCCCCCGCCCCCGTGGTGCAAGCGGTTCGCCAGGTCTGGGAATGGCAGTGGCGTCAGCTGATGGGCGGTCTGGGGCCGGCTGATGCCGAGGGCAACTACCGGCGTCCGGCCGCCGCCTACGGCCAGCTGCCCCCCCTGCCGCCGCGGGCCGGCGAGGCCGGCAGCCACGTGCTGATCGTGGGCCGCAGCTGCCCCTGGGCCCACCGGGCCTGGCTGGTCTGGACCCTGCGCCAGCTGGACGCCACGATCACGCTGCAGGTGGTGGAACCCGACCGACGGGGAGGGCGCTGGTGCTTTCCAGAACCCTTCGAGGGCTGCTCCACCCTGGCGGAGCTTTACCAGCGCCGTGCCCCTGGCGCCAGCGCAGCGCCGGCCCACGGACCCGCCACGGTGCCCTGCCTCTACAGCCGCACCGAGGGGCGGATCCTGGTGAACGAAAGCGCGGTGCTGATCGAGCTGCTCAATCAATGGCCCGCACCTTCCAGCGCCTGCGATCTGGCTCCGGCGTCGCACTCCAACCTGATCCAGGAGTGGCGAGAGCGGCTGCAGCACAGCGTCAACGATGGCGTGTACCGCTGCGGATTTGCCCGCAACCAGGCGGCCTACGACCGGGCCGAGGCAGCCCTGTTCAGCACCCTCTGCGCCGCGGATGAGGTCCTCGCCGCGGCCGAAGCCAAGCTGCCGCCAGCTGCCGGGAACCCAGGCCCCTGGCTCTGCGGCGGCAGCGAGCCCTCCCTGGCGGACGTGATCCTGTTTCCCACCCTGATCCGCCTGGAGCTCGTCTACGCGCCCCTGTTCGGCTGCAGCCGCCTGCCGCTGTGGCAGTTGCCGGCCCTGTGGCGCTGGCGCCAGCGCTTCTACGGCCTGGCCGGTGTGGCAGCCACCTGCTGGCCGGAGCACTGGCGGGCCGATTACTTCGGCAGCCTGTTTCCGCTGCACCCCTCCGGCATTGTCCCGGCAGGCCCGGCCCTGGCCACACTGGTGAACGGCACCCCAGCCGTTTCCTGCCAGAGGATCGATGCAGAGTCCTGATGCCGTCCACGAGGGCTACTACGGCCCCTACACCATCACGGCCGACGACCGCCGTGAGGTGCTGGGCTATCGGCTCGCCCTCACGGCCGTGGCCATCGGCCAGCTGGGCCTGCTGCTGCAGTGGCGCCAGTGGGGACCGGATCTGGTCTGGCCCTGGCTGCTGGTGATGGCGGCGGGCCTGGGGCTGGCCCTGCGCTGGATTCACATCTATCTGCGGCCCCTGCACCGGGCCCTGCAGGTGTTCTGGCTGCTGGGCTGCCTGGGCGGAATCGCGCTGGCCGCCCAGGCCGGTGCCAGCGCCATGCTGCCGGAGCTGGCACGCCAGCCGCTCTGGATCCTGGCGATCGGCCCCTTCTTCGCGGCCCTGGCCGGGGTGGGCTTCAAGGAGTTCTTCTGCTTCCGGCGGCCCGAAGCCATCGGTGTGACCCTGCTGCTGCCGCTGGCCCTGCTGGGCCGTCTCAGTGGCCTGCTCGATCCCGGCGCCACGGTGGCGCTGCTGGCAACCGAAAGCGCCCTGCTGCTGCTGTTGTGTCTGCGCAAATTCCCGATGCCGGCCGCTGCGGATGTGGGCGACAAGAGCGTGTTCGAGGAGATGGAGCGGCAACGGCAGGCCCCGGCGGCCGACGGCTTGCGAGGCTGAACACCGGCCCGCCCCGCAGCCCACCTGACCCATGAGCCTGATCAGCCTGGTGGATGCCGGCAAGGACTTCGGCATCCGCACCCTGTTCGAGAACCTGACCCTGCATGTGGGGGAGCGGGAGCGGCTCGGGCTGATCGGCCCCAATGGCGCCGGTAAATCCACCCTGCTACGGGTGCTGGCCGGCCTCGAACCCCTGGGCAGCGGCGAGCGGCGCTGCGCCAGCCGAACCCGGGTGGTGCTGGTGGACCAGGACCCCGTCTTCGATCCCGAGAACACCGTGCTCGAGCAGGTCTGGGCAGACTGCGGCGAGAAGGCCGACCTGCTGCTGCGCTACGAGCAGCTCAGCCATGCGGTGGCGGCCAATCCCGAAGACGGAGCGCGGCTGGCTGAGCTCAGCGACCTCCAGGCCCAGCTGGACCGCAGCAACGGCTGGCAGCTGGAGCAGCAGTGCCGCGAGGTGCTGCAGCGGCTGGGGCTGGGCGACGGCCACCAGCGGCTCGGTGATCTGTCCGGTGGCTTCCGCCGGCGGGTGGCCCTGGCGGCCGCCCTGGTGGCCGAACCGGACGTGCTGCTGCTCGATGAACCCACCAACCACCTCGATGCCCACGGGGTGGAATGGCTGCAGAGCTATCTGGGCCGCTTTCCCGGTGCGCTGGTGCTCGTCACCCACGACCGCTACGTGCTCGACCGGGTGACCCGGCGGATCGTGGCCGTGGAACAGGGTGAAGCCCGGCCCTACGAGGGCAATTACGCCACCTATCTCAAGCACCGGGCCGAGGAGGAGGCCTCCGAAGCCGCCACGGCCGCGAAATTCAAGGGCACCCTGCGGCGCGAGCTGGCCTGGCTGCGCCAGGGCCCCAAGGCCCGCAGCACCAAGCAGAAGGCCCGCCTGCAGCGCATCGAGGCCCTGCGGGAGACGCCGCCGCGCCAGGGTCGCGGCCAGGTGAGCCTCACCACCAACAGCCGGCGCCTCGGCAAACGGGCGATCACGGCCGAGGATCTGTGCGTGAGCAGCGTCGAAGGGGAGCAGGGCCGCACCCTGCTGCGCCAGTTCAGCTACGACTTCAGCCCCGAAGACCGGGTGGGGATCATCGGTCCGAACGGTGTCGGCAAATCCAGCCTGCTGGAGGTGATCGCCGGTCGGCGGCAGCCCAGCGGCGGCAGCCTGGAGCTGGGCAGCACCGTGAAGCTGGCCTACTTCGATCAGCACAGCGATGTGCTGCTGCAGGCCAGCGCCGACGGCACACCGGCCCTGGAGCGCAAGGTGATCGATGTGGTGAAGGATGCCGCCAGCCGCGTGGACGTGGACGGGGTGGAGCTCAGCGCCTCGCAGCTGCTGGAACGGTTCCTGTTTCCACCGGCCCAGCAGCATCAGCCGGTCAGCAAGCTCTCCGGCGGTGAGCGGCGGCGCCTGCACCTCTGCCGGCTGCTGATCGAAGCGCCGAACGTGCTGCTGCTCGATGAACCCACCAACGACCTCGACGTGCACACCCTCAGCGTGCTGGAGGACTTCCTCGAAGACTTCCGCGGCTGTGTGGTGGTGGTGTCGCACGATCGCTACTTCCTCGATCGCACCGTGGATCGGCTGTTCAGCTTCGAAGACGGCGAGCTGCGGCGTTTCGAGGGGAACTACAGCGCCTACCTCGAGCGCAGAGACCAGGATGCAGGGGCCAACCAGGGAGGCAACCGGGGAGGCAATCAGAACAACCGCCAGTCAGCAGGGTCAGGCCAAGCCCCGCCGGACCCCGGTTCTGTCACTCCAGCGACCCAGGCGGCCACCACCTCAGGGACACGCGCATCCGCACCGGAACGGGCCCGCCGCCGCAGCTTCAAGGAGAGCCGCGAGCTGGAGCACCTGGACAGGGATCTGCCCCTCTTCGAGGAACGCCGCCGCGACCTGGAGCAACGCCTCGCCGGGGGCGGCGAGGATTACACCGCCCTGGAGAGCCTCACCCAGGAGCTGGCCGAGCTGATCGAGCGGATCGGAGCGGCGGAGGAGCGCTGGCTAGAGCTGAGCGAGCTGACAGCCTGAGCGGCGACGACGGCGGGGATGGGCCATCTCCAGACCGATCGAACCCGCCGAACCGGTTTCGGCGCCGCGGGGCGGCAAGCCGCAAACCGGGCCGAGGGGTTCCGGCAAACGCCAGGGCTGGGCGCGAACCGGTGCACCAGCAGCCTCAGCCAGCTTCATGGCCGTGGGTTTGTAGTCGTCGGCTCCACGGTGGAGGGCCATCTGATCGCCCATACGGCGCAGATAGAGGTCGTGCGCCCAGGTGATCAGGCGGTGCTCGTAGGCCTCACAGGCCGCCTGCGGCGAGGGGAATCGCTGACTCACCAGGCCACTGGGCGCACACTGCTTCCACTCGAGGATCTCGGCGAAGCTGAGGCCGCGGCGCCACTGGCGCTGCTCGGAGAGGTAGCAGTGGTCGTCCTGGCCATTGATCCAGAACAGGCGACCAGCTTCATCGATGAAATGGCGGCCCAACCGTTGCCTGATGCGTGCCATGCGCGTGCCCTCCACTGGCTACGCCCTTGCTGATAGCCACGCCGAACCAGATCAGCAGCAGCGCACAGAGGCCCACCCATGCCGTGATGGCCCGTAAGGTGGAACCGATGATCTCCGGTGCGCCACGGCCGGCATTTGCATGAACACGATCGACGAGCACATCCAGAAGGATCAGACTGAGCTCGAAGCGGCCCGTGCCTCCGGCGACCTCGCCAAGCTGCGTCACCTCGAGGGCGAACTTCACGATCTGCAGGAATACAAGCAGCACCACCCCGAAGAGAGCAAGGATCCAACCTCCCTGGAGGTGTATTGCGATCTGAACCCTGAAGCCCCCGAATGCCGTGTCTACGACGACTGAGGCTTGTCCAGGCTGAGGCTCATCCAGGCTCAGTCGTCATCCCGGCAAGCAGCATTCCCCCATCCCAGGCTTCTTGATTGGGAGATCTCTCTTCCTGGGGCTGTATTTGCTTTGCTGCCCCACAACGCCTGCCGTTGTGGGGATTGTCTTTGGGAGCGAGCCAGTCAGAGCAGAGCCTCCGCCGTCAGAGTCAGCGCCCCTGCAGCAGCCTCGAGCAAGGCAGCTCAGATGCCGCTCAAACCCAGATCCGAGGCCGCTCAGCCCACGCCCAGTGCCTGCCACACGGCCTGCTTGAGGGGCTCCAGTCCCTGGGCCATCGCCGCCGAGATCGTCAGCACGGGCTGGCCGAGGCGAGCTTCGATCCGCAGGCGCAGCGCCTCCAGCTCCTCGGGATCGAGCAGCTCCAGCTTGTTGAGCACCACCAGCCGCGGCCGTTCCGACAGGCCGTGGCCATAGGCCTTGAGCTCTTCCTCCACCACGGCCAGATCCCGCTCCACATCAGGAGCACCGACATCGACCAGATGGAGGAGCAGGCGGGTGCGCTCGATGTGGCGCAGAAAATCGTGACCCAGGCCCGCCCCCTGGGCTGCGCCGGCAATCAGGCCGGGGATGTCAGCAAAGACTGTGCCATCACCGGTGGGGCGGCGCACCACACCCAGATTGGGCACCAGGGTGGTGAAGGGGTAATCGGCAATTTTGGGCCGGGCTGCGGACAGCACCGAAATCAGAGTGCTCTTGCCGGCATTGGGCAAGCCGATGATGCCCACTTCCGCCAGCAGCTTGAGCTCGAGCTGCAGCGGCCAATGCTCCCCCTCCTTGCCTTCGGTGAACTTCTCGGGGGCCCGGTTGCGGTTGCTGAGGTAGTGCGCGTTGCCGAGGCCACCGCGGCCGCCGGCCGCCACCAACAACTCGTCGCCGGGTTCGGTGAGATCACCCAGCAGGATGCCGGTGCGCAGGTGACGCACTTCAGTGCCACAGGGCACCTTGATCACCAACGGCGATCCACTGGCGCCGGTGGAACGGTTGGGCCCACCACGGCGGCCGTCATCAGCGGCGAACAGCCGCTTGTATTTGAAGTCGAGCAGGGTCTGGAGGTTGCTGTCCGCCACCAGCAGCACATGGCCGCCACGGCCACCGTCGCCTCCGGATGGCCCACCAGCCGGCACATACTTTTCACGGCGGAAGGCCACGATGCCGTCGCCACCGCGCCCGCCCTGAACGGCAATGCGGGCCTGATCAATGAATTGCAAGGGGGACGGGCAAGGCGAACGACGCTGCCGGAACTCCGCAACCGGGACCTCCGCGATCGACAACCCTAGGATCGCCGGGTCGCAGGGCTGGTTTGGCCGAGGTTCGATTCCAGCAGGTCAGCAAGACCTATCCGCCGCGGCGCGGAAGTGAGCCCGTCTCTGTGCTGCGCCAGCTGGACCTGGCCATCGCCGACGGTGAATTCCTGGTGCTGGTGGGCCCCTCCGGCTGCGGCAAAAGCACCCTGTTGCGGCTGCTGGCGGGCCTGGAGACCCCCAGCGGTGGCGAGATCTATGTGGGCGGCAATCCGGTGAGCCGGCTGCGGCCCGGCCAGCGTGACGTGGCCATGGTGTTCCAGAGCTACGCCCTCTATCCCCACCTGAGCGTGGCGGACAACATCGGCTTCGGTCTGCGGCGCAGCCGCCCCCGCAGCGCGCCCCAGCAACTGCAGGACGCCCTGCACCGGGCCAGTCGCCAGCTGCCGCCCCTGCTGCGGGTGCCCTCCGAGCGCGAGGAGCGGATCGAACGGCGCATCGCCGAGGTGGCCGAGACCCTGGAGCTGGAGCCGCTGCTGCAGCGTCGTCCCAAGGAGCTATCGGGCGGCCAGAAGCAGCGGGTGGCCCTGGGGCGGGCGATTGCACGCTCGCCGGCGGTGTTCCTGATGGATGAACCGCTCAGCAATCTCGACGCCAAACTGCGCACCGGCACCCGCGCCCAGATCGTCGAGCTGCAGCGACGCCTTGGCACCACCACCCTCTATGTGACCCACGATCAGGTGGAGGCGATGACCATGGGCCACCGCATCGCCGTGCTCAACGCCGGCCGGCTGCAACAGCTGGGCACGCCGATGGAGCTCTACCAGTGGCCCTCCAATCTGTTTGTGGCCCAGTTCATCGGCAGCCCGCCGATGAATCTGCTGCCGGTGATCGCCCTGGGCGGGGATCAGGTGCAACTGGGCTCACGCCGCTTTCTGGTGGAGGGGCCGGTCACCCAGGCCCTGGCCGCCCATGCCGAGAGCGCCTCAGCCAGCAGCCTGACCGCTGGACTGAGGCCGGAACATCTACGGCTGGCCCCCGCCACCAACCGCAACCTGCCGGCCGAGGTGACCCATCTCGAGGCGCTCGGCAACGAGCAACTGATCAGTTGCCGGTTGCAGGAGACCAGCCATCTGGTGCTGTTGCGGGCCGATCCCTCACAGCACCTGGCTCCGGGCCAGACCATCCACCTGGAGGTGGAGCCGACCGGCTGGCGGTTCTTCGATGCCTCCGGCGAGGCCCTGCCCATGCCCCTGCCGGTCCCCATGGACCACGAGCCGAAGCTTCCAGACGTCGGACGGATCTGATGGCTCCAGCCTGATCACCCAAGCCCGATCACCGGGGCCAGATCACCGTGCAGCCCTGGCCGCCGTCACCCTGCTCCGCGTCGCCCACCCGCTCCACGTAGGGCACACCGGCCAGCCACTCGCGCAGCCCTCGTTTGAGCCGGCCTGTTCCGATGCCGTGGATCACCCACACCGGGCCATTGGCACCGCGCAGGTGTTCCTCCACCGCCGCCTCGGCTTCATGGACGCGCATCCCCCGCACGTCCACGGTGTTGCCCTCGGTGCGCACATCCGGCCCGCGGCTGGCGGGCGAGCGGCGGCTGCGGATCTGCACCACGGCAGCGGCAGGCTCCGGCAGGGTGGGTTTCTCGCCATGCAACCCCTCGATCGCCGTCAGATCGACGGTGAGCCGCAGCACACCGCAGCGCACGTTGAGTTCGCGGCCATCGCCTGAGATGGCCAGCACTTCGGCGGCCTTGCCCAGGGCCAGGAGCCGCACCCGATCGCCCACCATGGGCTGCCAGCCGCGATGGTCACGCCGCTCGGGCTGGGGCCGGTGCTGCCGCTCCAGGGTCTTGAGCCGCTGCCCCGCCTGGCGGGCCGTTTCCCCCAGGCTGGCCGCAGAACCACCGCCATCGCGGGCCGCCCCCTGCCGCAGCCGGCGAATGATGCGGCGCACCTCCTTCTGGCCGTCGCGAATCGAGTGCTCCAGCTCCAGCCGCCGCCGCTCCTGCAGCTCGGCGGTCTGCTCCTTCTGCTGCTGCCAGCGCAGCAGCAGCTCCTCATGCAGCAGCTCGGTGCGGGCCAGCAGGGCCGCCGCCTCTTCCGCCGCCAGCTGCTGACGCTGGCGCTCATCCTCGAGACCTTCGATCACCCGGTTCACCTCGCCTTCACCGGCCGGCTCGAGCTGGGCCGCCGCCGCCTGCACCACCGCAGGCTCCAGACCCAGACGGGTGGCGATCGCCAGGGCATTGCTGCGCCCCGGGATGCCCCATTGCAGCCGGTAGGTGGGCGAGAGGGTCTCCACGTCGAAGGCCACCGAGGCGTTCTCGAAGCGCGGATCGCCGTATTTGAGGGCCTTGAGCTCACCGAAGTGGGTGGTGGCGATCGTGAGCCGGGCCCGATCCGCCAGATGCTTGAGCAGCGCCGCCGCCAGGGCCGACCCCTCCTGCGGATCGGTGCCGGCCCCCACCTCATCGAGCAACACCAGCGAAGCGCCCGCATCCTCGGGGCCGAGGGCCGCGAGGATGCGGGCGATACGGCGGATGTGGCCACTGAAGGTGGAGAGGCTCTGCTGCAGCGACTGCTCATCGCCGATGTCGGCCAGCACCTGGGCGCACCAGGGAAACCGGGGAGTGCCGGAGCAGGGCAGAAACAGACCGGCTCGCGCCATCAGGGCCGCCAGCCCCACGCTTTTGAGCGTCACCGTTTTGCCGCCGGTGTTGGGGCCGGTGATCGCCACGACGCGCAGGTCGTTGCCCACGGTGAGGCTCACCGGCACCACCGGCGCGCCAGCCTCGCGCCGCTCCTGCCAGAGCAGCAGGGGGTGGCGCAGCTCACGCAGCTCGAAGGCCGCTTCTGGATCCTCGAGCAGCTGGGGCCGCACCGCCCCGAGCCAGGCGCCATATCGGGCGCGGGCCAGGGCGGCATCCAGCTGGACGAGCACCGCCTGGAGGTGCTGCAACGCCGCAGCTTCCTCGGCCACCGCTGCGCTGAGCTGCCGCAACACCTCCCGCTCCAGGTCCCGTTCCTGACCCTCCAGCTCGCGGATGCGGTTGCCGAGGGCCACCACGGCCTGGGGTTCCAGGAACACCGTCTGACCCGAGGCGGAGCTGTCATGCACCAGGCCGGGCAACTGGCTGGCCGCACCGGCCTTCACGGCCAGCACGGGCCGACCGTTGCGCTCGCTGATCACCGTGTCCTGCAGGAGAGCGGCATGGCGCCGCAGCAGATCCTGAAGTCGCTCGCGCCGCTCGCCACGCACTCCCTGCAGCTGGCGTCGCAGACCGGTCAGGGGGGGACTGGCCCGATCCGCCACCCGGCCACCCTCCTCCAGGCAGAAATGCAGGCGCTGCTCCAGCTCGGGCAGGGTGCGCAGCCCCGCCACCAGAGCCGAGCTGGTGGGCCGCAGCTCCGGATCCTCGATCTGCCGCCGCAGGCGCCTGGCCGCCGCCAGGGTGGAGGCCACCAGCAGCAGGGATTCGCCATCGGCGGTGCCCTCCTTGGCGCAGAGCAGCACGGTGGCGGCGATGTCACCAACCCCCTGAAAACTGAGCCCACCCTCCACAAGACCATCGAGGCCGAGCAACTCGGTGGTTTCTGCCAGCAGACTCTGACTGGCGGCGCAGCTCGGCGCCAGGGGCAGATCGAGGCAATGGCTGCGGCCGGCCGCCGTGCTGGCGAAGCTGGCGACATGGCCGGCCAGGCGCGGCCACTCCAGCAGCTCCAGCGTGTCGTGCTGCACCGCCGACTGGGGCGCACTGGGGGACTGGATCAACTGCGCTCAGCCGCCAGCGGCGGCACGGGAATCGGGGCCTGGCCCGGCACGTTGGAGGGGATGCCGGCGGCTGGCTCGTAGAGCATCTCCAGCCAGTTGCCCTCGGAATCCTGAAAGTAGAAGGACGCCGTGCCGTCGCGGTGGTCATGCACCGGCCCCACCGGATGACCGGCCGCCGCCAGGCGGGCATGGGCCTCCTCCACCTCGCAGCGCTCACAGAAGTGGAAGGCGACGTGGGGACCGGCCGCCTTGTAGCTGGGGCTCAGCAGGGCAATGCCGTCGCCATTGCGGGGGTTCTGGAGATAGGCCCAGTCGTCGGCCTCCCAGGTGAGCCGAAAACCAAGCGAGCCATAGAACGCCGTGGCACGGTCCATGTCCTGCACCCGCAGGGCCACGTGACCGAGGCGGTGGGTCGCCGACTGAGCCATGGAACCTGCCGGAACTGTTGCTGGCTTCATTCTCGGCCTTGCCAGGGTGGACTGTGCCGTGGGGTGCTGGGTCAGCGCAGCCAGGCCGCCGCATCACAGGCGTGATAGGTGAGGATCAGATCGGCACCGGCCCGCTTGAAGCAGAGCAGGGTTTCCAGCACCACGGCCCGCTCGTCGATCCAGCCCCGATCCGCCGCCGCCTTGACCATGGCGTATTCGCCGCTCACGTTGTAAGCGGCGATCGGCAGTTCGGTTTCGCCCCGCAGCCGATGGATGATGTCCAAATAGGCCAGGCCGGGCTTCACCATGAGGATGTCGGCGCCTTCCTGCTCATCAAGCAGGGCTTCGGTGAGGGATTCACGGCCATTGGCCGGGTCCATCTGATAGGTGCTTTTATCCTTGGGAATCGGCTTGCTGTTGGTGGCGCGGGGCGCCGAATCGAGCGCCTCGCGGAAGGGGCCGTAGTAGGCGGAGGCGTACTTGGCGGTGTAGCTGATGATCCCCACATGCTCGAAGCCCTCCTCATCGAGGGCCTCGCGGATCGCACCCACGCGGCCGTCCATCATGTCGCTGGGGCCGATCAGGTCGGCGCCGGCGCGGGCCTGGGCCACGGCCTGGCGGCAGAGGATCGAGACGGTCTCGTCGTTGAGCACCACCCCCTCGGCGCTGACGATGCCGTCATGGCCGTCGCAGGAATAGGGATCGAGGGCCACGTCCGTCATGATCGTCATGCCGGGGTGCACCTCCTTCAGCCGGCGGATGGCGCGAGGGATCAGGCCGTGCTCGTTGAAGCACTCGGCGCCGTCCTCGGTCTTGAGGCCATCGGCCACCTTGGGGAAGAGCACCACGCAGCGGATGCCCAGATCCCAGGCGCGGCCCACCTCCTGCACCAGACCCTCCAGGCTCCAACGCTGGCAGCCGGGCATGGCGCCGATCGGCTCGTTGGTCGCCCCCTCATGCACGAACAGGGGATAGATGAAATCAGCCGCTGCCAGATGGTGCTCACGCACCAGGGCCCGCAGCGCAGGGGTGCGGCGCAGCCGGCGGGGGCGGTAGGAGAGCTCCATGGACGGAAACGGGCTGGCCGGATCCTACGGATCAGGGATCTGCACCACTGCCGTGGTGGAACCCTCAGAGCTTCGCCGACTGGATCCAGCCGCTGCGGGGATCGGCACTGCGGGCCTGCCGCAACTGCTCCAGCAAGCTGCGCTCCTCGGGGCTGAGCGCCTCAGGAAGCTTGAGTACGGGTGTGAGCAGCAGGTCACCGCGCCCCCCCTTCACCGGCCAGCCCTTGCCCTTGAGGCGGAGGCTGCGGCCCAGGGTCATGCCGGGTGGCACCTGGACGGCAGCCTCGCCATCGGGCGTGGCCACGCGCACCTCACCGCCGAGGGCCAACTCATCGAGGCTGAGGGGCAGCTCGGCCCGCAACTGATCCCCATCCAGTTTCCAGACGGGATGCTCCTGCAGCTGGAGCTGCAGGTAGAGATCGCCGCGGCGCCCCGTGCCGGGCTGGAGATTGCCCTTGCCCTTGAGGCGCAGCCGGCTACCGGCCTTCACACCGGCAGGAATACGCACCTGGACCCGCTCCTCGTTCACCGCGAGGGTGCGTTCGCAGCCGCGAAAGGCCTCGCTGTAGGTGAGATTGAGGCTGGCTTCAGCATCGAGATTGGCGGCGCCGCCCCGGGCCGTGGCAGCACCGGGGCCAGGAAAGCCACCCCCGAAGCCTCCGGGGAAACCGGAGCCGAACCCGAAACCTCCCGGCGCCCCGCCGGAACCGCCAAAGCGACCGAGCAGATCGTTGATGAAGTCGTCGAAATTGCCGTAACGGCCGAAGTCGACATCCATGCCGGGCCCACCGCCCCCTGCGGGCCCTCCCACCTGGCTCCAGTACTGACCGAACTGCTCGTAGCGCCGCCGCTTGTCGGGATCGGAGAGCACTTCATAGGCCTCACTCACCTCCTTGAAGCGAGCCTCTGCGCTCTTGTCTCCGGGATTCACATCCGGGTGGTACTGCCGTGCCAGCCGCCGAAAGGCCTTCTTGATGGTGTCGGCATCGGCACCGCGCTCCACGCCCAGAACCTTGAAGTAGTCGCGGTAGCCGTTGGCATTCATCGCAGCGCAGGCAAGTCGGAACAACGGCCGGCCCCAGTGTCTCAGCCACAGCCCATGCTGTGCGGCCTCTGGGTGGGCGGAAGGCCGAACGCGAGTCCTGTGCATGGGAGGCCACCGTTCCTAAGCTCGTGCAAGCCCAGGTTTCGTCCATGTTTTCTCGCGGCACCCTGCGCTCCGGACTGCTGGTCGGCCTCAGCACCGTGCTGGTGGGCATGGCCAGTG
This sequence comes from Synechococcus sp. CBW1006, assembly GCF_015840525.1. Taxonomy (NCBI): domain Bacteria; kingdom Bacillati; phylum Cyanobacteriota; class Cyanophyceae; order Synechococcales; family Synechococcaceae; genus Synechococcus; species Synechococcus sp. CBW1006. Next base: position 294,415 of record NZ_CP060396.1, read on the forward strand.
CCGGCAGCGCTCCCTCCGGCAAGGCCAGCACCACCCCCAGCCTTGGCGAGGCCCTTTACGCTTCGACCGCCGAACAGAAGGCCCTCACCGAACACCTGCGTGCCAAGGGCGTTCTGTTCTACGGCGCCTGGTGGTGTCCGGCCTGCTTCAAACAGAAGAGCCTCTTCGGCAAGGAAGCCGGCAATCGCCTGCCCTATGTGGAGTGCGACAAAGACGATGCCGGCCGTCAGCGCTGCATCAACGCCAAGATCCGTGCCTTCCCCACCTGGGAGATGGCTGGCAAGCGGCTTGAGGGCGTGCAGACGATCGAGCAATTGAAGCTGTGGAGCGGCTACGGCCGTTGAGGAACCTCAGAGGCCGCTGACGCCCTTCAACCCCAGGAATCCTGCAAAGCCAAAACACAGAACCGCCTGGATCTGGCGCTGACGCTGCGCCATCCAGGGCGCCATTCGATCGAGGGCTCGGCGGCCACGGGCGCCCCAGAGCCACACCAGAGCCGGTGGAGCCAGGGCGGGCAGCAGGGTGATCAGGGCCATCAGACTCACCAGCAACACTTCGGTCGGGAGTGGCGGCTGGGCGCGGGCCAGATCCTGCAGTGCTGGCAGAAACAACACCAGCGAGGTGAGGTTGGTGGCCATGCTGCCGGTTCCGATCAGCAGACCTCGGCTGAAGCTGGTGGGGGCCGGCTGCCCAGCAGCCTCAGAGGAATGGACGAGGCGTCCCTGCTGAATGGCGAGGCCCAGGGTCAACAACAGCAGCGCCAGCACGAGGTGCACCACCGCAGCCACGGGGTCAGGCCCGGGCGTGCGGGGCGGCAGGGCATGGCCCAGCAATAATCCGGCCAGGGTCCAGCCAGCCACCACCAGGGTGGCGCCAACAGCGAAACCCCAGCTGGGGCCCAGGCCTTGCGTGCTTCGGCCCAGGAGCATCACCTGCAGGATCAGCACCAATGGGCTCACTGCCGCCCCCACCGCAAGGGGCAGAATTTCAACGAGCAGGGAGAAGGACACCATCAACCCGGCATCAGGGGCATGGACGGTCGGCTCAAGGGGCTGTGCGCGGTGGTGGCAGGGCGATGGAGGGGACTCCGGGGCCCAGCCGATGGCGGATTCGATCTTGCTCCCAAAAGCTGGCGGCCGTCTGAGTCCAGCAACAGAGCAAAGCCTTAGGGTTCGTTGACCTCAGCCCACTCTCCGACATGGGCCGCCAACTCTGGGTGCTGCTGTTGCTGGCGACCTTGGGACTGGTGCTGCTCCTGCACTTCCCAGCCCGGCTTGCCGCCCAGCCGTCCACCGCAGGCGGTCCCACCGAGATCCGGGGGGTCTGGATCACCGCCAACGACATGGGAGTGATGCGGGACCGGGAGCGGATGCGACAGACGGTGGCCCAGCTGGCGGAGCTGAACTTCAACACCCTCTATCCGGTGGTCTGGAACTCCGGCTTCGCCTATTACCCCAGCCGCGTCTCGGAGGATCGCGGCCTGCAGACCTTCACCTACCGCGGGCTGCAGGGCCAGGACATCCTCGCCGAGTTGATCGAGACCGCCCACTCCCATGGCCTTCTGGTGGTGCCCTGGTTCGAGTTCGGCTTCATGACACCACCCGATTCACTCCTGGCCCGGCGGCATCCCGGCTGGCTGACCCGCACACAGGACGGCGGCCTCACCTCGATCAGCGCCGCCGGAAAAGTGTCCTGGCTCAATCCCTTCCGCCCCGAGGTGCAGGAGCTGATCACCGATCTGGTGCTGGAAATCATGGGCCAGTACGACGCGGACGGCATCCAGTTCGACGACCACATGAGCCTGCCGAGGGACTTCGGCTACGACCCCTTCACGCTGGCGCTGTACGAAAAGGAGACCAGGAAGCCGAACTCAAAGGCACCCTCCACGGCATCAGCACCTCCCACTCCACAGGATCCTGCCTGGCTGAAATGGCGGGCGGACAAGATCACGGCTTTCATGGGCCAGCTGCGGAAGGCGGTGGAGGCTCGCCGACCAGGGGCAATCTTCTCTGTGTCGCCGAATTACTACGACTTTGCCTACAAGCTGCAGCTGCAGGACTGGCTCACCTGGGTGAGACGCGACATCGCAGACGAGATCCTGATCCAGATCTATCGCCCCGATGTCGAAAGCTTTCTACCCCATCTCAGCCGGGTGGAGGTACAGGAAACCCTGCAGAAGATCCCCACCGGCATCGGCATCATGAGCGGTCAGCGCACCAGACCCGCACCGATGGACTTGATCCAGTCCCAGGTGCTGGCCGCCAGGGAACGGCAGCTGGGGGTTGCCTTCTTTTACCTCGAAAGCCTCTGGGAGCAAAGCGGCGAACCGCGGGAGGCACGGCTGGAGGGCCTGCGGCAGCTCTTCCCCACCCCAGCTCCGCGACAGCGACGGGCCCGCTCGTCGCCGCTTTCGCAGCCGGCAGCCCCGGCAAGCCTCCCGAACCAACCTGGAACACCACCTCCAGTCACACCAGTTCCCGGAACAGCAGGCCCAGGCAATGCATTGCCGGCGAGACCCCTGCCTTTGCCACCTCCCCTGCCGAGCCTGCCGGGAGCCTTCGCTCCACACGCTGCCCCGCCTCAGCCCACCGCTGCATTCTCCGCAGTACTGCAGGAGGCCTGAACAGGTTGCGTGAACACGCACCAAACCTGGATCAGGGAAGGATAGACAAGGTCTGCCGGATTGGATCGACGACTTGAGGGACACAATCCCATCCCAAGTCAGAAGGCCACATGATCAGCTTCACTTTAACCAGTTGCACTTTAATCAGCTGCACGCTGACCCAAGCAAGCTGAACGCTTGAACTACAACTTTAGAATCTGTGCTTACAATAATTTCTGACAGCATCCTCCCGGCATCGTTTCTACCATGCGCATCGCCATTTCAGGCTCCCACTCACTGGGGAAATCCACCGTGGTCAGCGACTGGGCCGCCACCCATCCATCCTTTCACAAGGAAGAAGAACCATACCGAGCACTGGGACTGCACGGCCCCTACGAGATACTGTTTCGCGAGAACTCAACACGACTGCAAAATGGAATTCAGATGTACTACAACATCTCCCGAATCCACCGCTACTCAAGCCCTTCGGATAACGTCATATTCGATCGCGCACCCGTCGACTACCTAGCCTACTCACAATACACCGCAAACCAGCAAACTACCGACATTGACGATGAATTTGTCGCCTCAATGATTCCTCCCGCAAGGGAGTCTCTGGACCACCTCGACATTCTTGCATTCGTACCGAAGTCTGACGCCTGGCCTGTGGCGATGGAAGAAGATGGCATCCGACCGGTGGATCATGCCTACCGTGATGATGTTGATGCCATCTTCAAGCAGATCTATCGCGAGGGGCGCTTCAATGTCATGCCGACCCAACAGGCTCCAATATTGATCGAGCTGGTTGGACCAGCAGAGCAACGACTTCATCAACTGCAGAACGCCATCCTCGAGCTTCAGCAACGCACCAAGCTCGCCGGATAGAGACGTGCGACAGAGCCGCCGAGTCGGCAGGCTCACCTGACGATCGGGCAAATACAAGACCAGTCCCGCCCCTGGACAACAGCGCTACAGCCATACTGTTCTGGATTCATTTCCGGGCTTCTTCGTTGTTCCAGTCGTCACGTTTGAGCAGGAGGGCTGGTGTGATCACGCGCAGAACAATCTCCATCGACCACAAAGCCATGCCAACCGAGGCCAGGTTGATCAGCCAGCCGAACACGATGAGAAGAGGGAGAATCGGCAGCGTGTCTGGTGACATCCGGGCGATGGCGAGATCCAGGCAGCCATCGAGAACGGCAAAGACTGAGGCCAGAAACATCAGGATGGAAGCTCGGTATGCGGCGGCGGCACCGATGCGGGAGGCTGTGTTGACGCTGAGCAGCAAGCGGGCCACATTGACCTGAAAGCTGCCCACCACAAACAGCACCGCAAATGTGCTGAAGGTAGTGAGCTGGCGCAGTTGTGTGATCTCGCGACCCTCGATGATGAGATAAAGAGCTGCGAGAGCCCAGATCATGAACCTTGACAAGTTGGTGAGGGGCCACAGCCTCGGAAGGACACTGGCGTCTCCCTACGCCGGCATGCTGATCGAGAATGGGATCGGGGTCTTGCTTCCCAGACGGATCAAAGATCTCGAGCGGACGCAATCGTGCGGGCACTCGCGCATCGATGAGCATCTGCGCAGGATTCAGGCTCTGGGCTGTGCCCTCCTGACGCCGCGGTTACTCCGCATCGAGCAGCTCGGCCAGCGGTACGAACGTGTAGCCGAGCCGTTGCAGGTCGGGAATGATCCGGCGCAGGGCTCGGAGGGTTCGCCCACTCAAGGCCGGCGTGTCGTGCAGCACCAGGATTCCGCCGGGATGGGCATTGATCCGCACGAACCAGCGCATGAAACCCAGCGGTGGCCGCGCAGCCACTCCACCATCGGCCGGTGAAACCATCCCTGTCCGGGGCGGCACCAGCGCCAGGTGAGCCGTTCCGGCAGAGCGGCCCGCTCGATGGTGAGGGCCAATCGCCTGCGATCCGCCGCTCCGCAGAACACCACCTCCGGATGGCGCCGGGCCAGCACGGTGCGGATCAGCAGGGAGGGCAGCAGCAGCCCGAACACCACCAGATCCAGCAGCAGCAGCAGGGAGATCCCATCCACCGGGGTTCTCGTCCATGGCCCCCCATCCTCGGGCCCGTTCTCCCTCGCCACCCAAGCGATCAGACTTCCTACGATCCCCCTATCGGTTTCCTGGCGATGGGCTCCTCTTGCTCCCCGGATCCTCTGACCAAACACCCAATCAGGGTTCTGGCAAGCGTTTCCTCCCTGGCCACCATCGCTCTGGCGACGGCCCTCGGGCTACCGGCCCCGACCCGTGCGGACACCACCCCGGATCCGGCACGGGTCGTAGCCCAGGCCCCCGCACCTGCCATCACGATGCAGCAGGCCATCAACACAGCCACTGCGGCCGTCCCCGGGGGACGGGTGATCGAGATCGACCTCGACCGGGAGAAGGGCCGCGTGATCTGGGAGGCCCTGGTGGAGAGCTCAACGGGCCGCTTCGAGATCTATGTGGACGCCACCACCGGACAGATCCTCAAGAAAGAACGCGACGACTGACGGTCCGCATCACCGTCTTCTCGGCGCTGGGCAACTTCCGTTGGCTGATCCAGAGAAGGAGCTCATGGCCGTCAACGGTGGCATGGCTCTGCTGGCCGGCGGCGACACGATCCATCGCCATGAGCATTGAAGGCGCCCTCGCGATGCTGCAGCAACAGGAGCGCTGGCTGATGCAGCTGCGCGACGAGAGCCCCGGCATCGTGGCGCCCTGCTGCTGGAGGAGATCAGCTGGCAACCCCAGGTCTTGCATGACGCCATGGAGCACCGCAACCGTCGGCGCACAGCCCATGTCTTTCATGCCGAGCTGTCAGTGCCGTTGCAACAGCTGCACCTACAGGAGGGCCAGGACATGGCGCAGGTGACAGCAGAGGAGCTGCTGTCGGGATCGATCTGGAGCGCCCGTCTTGGCAGCCGCCGCCCGCTGGCCGATGGGCTGTTGGAGGTGATGCAGGATCTACTCGGAGATACGCCCCCTGCTGGAGAGGCTGGGGCAAGGTGAATACAACAGAAGCCCGGAGCTTGGCCCCCGGGGGTTTGTCGGCTCTGCCGTGATCGTTCGATCTGAGAGTCTTGGATTGTGGGCGGAGCTGCAGACGCTGGCAGCTGGGGCCGGGGTTTCAGTGGGGTTTCCCATGGGGTCCCGGCAGAATGCCCAGGGACTGCAGACAGGCACGACCCAGCTGCTCCCGGTTGGAAGTCACTTGAGGGGCATCGGGCTGTGGCACCACAGATGAGCCACTGGAGCGAATCCGCTCAACACCAACGGTTGCTGGAGCCCACCATGAATCATGGGCCCGCGAATCCCTCACAACAGGGTGGGCTTCTCTTCCGCCAAGATGTGGAGCAAGCCAATGCCCACTCTCCATGCCGCTGCGTGCATGTCACTTGCGCGTTCCGGCACCGCGCCGGTTGCGTGTTCCGCTGGCGATGGGGCTGATGGCGCTCTCGCTCACCAGCTGTTCTGAACCGCCACGAGCGCAACAGGGCGGCCCGCTGCCGGTGCAGACAGAACCGGCCCAGCTGGCAACCTTCAGAACCAGCGTTGAGACGGTGAGCAGCCTCGAGGCTCTGGATCTGGTCCAGCTTTCCGCCCAGGAGGACGGCAGGATCGTGAACATCCTGGTGAGCCAGGGCAGCCAGGTGCAACAGGGTGACCTGCTGCTGGTGCTGGATCAGGAGCAACAGAAGGCCGATGTGGTCAACCTGCGGGCCAAGGCCGCGACGGACCAGCTCAACTACGAGCGCTACGAATCGCTCGTCCGCCAAGGGGCCGCCAGCCAGATCCAGCGGGACCAGTTTCGCCAGGAGGCGATCGCCTCCAGGGAGGCCCTCAACGCCAGGGAGGCCGATCGCCGCTACCGCAACATCCGCGCCCCGATCAGCGGCATCGTCGCCGACCTGCAGGTGAAGCAGGGTGACGTGATCGAGAGCGGTGACCCCTTCACAAAAATCGTGAGCAACGACCGGTTGATGGTCAGGATCGAGGTGCCATCGGTCTACGCGGAGCGGGTGCGGATCGGCCAGAGCGTGCTGCTGACCGATCCGGCCACCGACCGGCCCCTGGCCAGTGGCCAGGTGGAATCGATCGATCCGGTCGTCGGCGACAGCCAAACACTGCTGGCCAAGGCCGAGTTCGACAATCGGGGAGGCCGATTACGCAACGGCGTCAAGGTCCGCACCCAATTGGTGCTGGAGCAGAGCCAGCAACTCTCGGTACCTTTCAAGGCCGTGCAGCAGCTCGCCGGCCAGAGCTTTGTGTTCATCCCCGGCAGCCTTGCCCAGCTGCGCGCCAATCCCGACAGGGCCGACCTGGCCGCTCTCGCCCAGTTGCCGGCCACCACGCGCGTCGCCCTGCAGCGTCCTGTGGTTCTCGGGCCACTGCAGAACGACCGCTTTCCGGTACTCAGCGGCCTGAGCCCCGGCGAGGCCGTGATCACCTCGAACCTGATCAACCTCCGCCACGGCCTGCCGATCAAGCCCAGGCCCTGAACCGCCAGCTGCCCCATGTCGCTCTCGAACCAGTTCATCCGGCGACCGGTGCTCACGGCGGTCTTCAGCCTGCTGATCGTGATCGCTGGACTGATCTCAATCCCGCTGCTGCCCGTCGAGAACCTGCCGGACATCGCACCGCCCACCGTGAGCGTGTCGGCCAGCTACACCGGTGCCGATGCGGTCAGTGTCGAGCAGGGCGTCACCGCCGTGCTGGAACAGCAGATCAACGGTGTCGAGGGGATGGACTACATCACCTCGAGCAGTGCCTCCGATGGCAGCAGCACCATCACGGTGGTCTTCGCCAACGACAGCGACAAGAACATCAACCAGGTGAACGTCCAGAACCGGGTGGGGCTGGCGGAACCCCAGCTGCCGGAGGAGGTGCGCCAGTCTGGCGTCACGGTGAACAAAGCTTCCACCTCGATTTTGCTCGTTTATATCTTCGGCAGCGCCGATGCCAGGAAGCCCTATAGCGTTGAGACGATCAGTGGCCTGCTGGACCAGGGCCTCACCGATGAGATCAAGCGGGTGCCGGGGGTCGGCGATGTGACCTACTTCGGCAACCGCCAGCTCGCCATCCGCGTCTGGCTCAACCCGGTCAGTCTGGCCGTCAATGGCCTGACGGCCACCGATGTGGTGGATGCCCTGACGAGCAAGAACCGTCTGGTGCCGGCCGGCCAGATCGGCGGTGCACCGGCGGCATCCGATCAGGCCTACACCTTCAGCGTTGAATTGCAGGGTCGGCTCACCTCCGTGGAGGAGTTTGAGACCATGGTGGTGCGCCGCACCGCCAATGGCGGTCTGGTGCGCCTCAAGGACGTGGGCCGGGTCTCCCTGGGAGGCGAAAGCTATGACGTGAGCAGCACGGATCTGCAGGGTGTTCCGTCGGTGGGGATGGCGGTGTATCAGCTGAGTGGCAGCAACGCACTTGAGGTGTCCACCGGCGTCAAAAAGGTGCTCGATGGCTTTGCAGGCACCCTGCCGGTGGGGGTGACGATGGAGAAGGTCTACGACAACAGCGATTTCATCAACGCCTCGATCGAAGGGGTGGTGGCAGCCCTGCGGGACGCGATTGTGCTGGTGGTATTGATCCTGTTCCTGTTTCTGCAGGACTGGAAGGCCACGCTGGTGCCCACGATCGCCATTCCCGTGTCGCTGATCGGCACCTTCGCCGTGGCCAAGTTGGTGGGCGTGTCGCTCAACCAGCTGACCCTGTTCGGACTGGTACTGGCGACCGGACTGGTAGTGGATGACGCCATTGTGGTGATCGAAGACACCGTGAGCAAGAAGCGCTCGGGCCTGAATGCCCTTGCAGCCGCGCAGGCCGCCATGAACGAGCTGTTCGGCGCGATCCTCGCCACCTCGCTGGTGCTGATCGCCGTGTTTGTGCCGGTGCTGTTCTTTCCCGGTGCGACCGGAACGATCTACAAACAGTTCGGCGTCACGATCATGGCGGCGATCGCCATTTCCACCTTCAACGCCCTCACCTTTTCGCCGATGCTCGCAGCCCTGCTGCTGGACCGCGACGACGCAGCACCCAGCCGTGTGAACTATGCCATCGGCGGAGCCACCCTGGGCTTCATCTTCGGAGTGTTGTTCAGCTGTCCGGCGACGATTAGGTAGGCGGGTCCGCGCAACTACATAGGCGGGTCTCAGGACGCGACAACAGGGTTCCGATTCCGGTCTGGAGCCCTGCCATGCCCGCCCCTCTGTCGTTGCGGATCAAGGAGCGGTACATGGCAAAACGGGCCAATGGGCTCAGCCAACAGGTGGCGGCTGATGCGGCGGGGATTTCGGTGCGCAGCGCGCAACGGATCGATCGGGGTGAGCTGCAGCCCGAGGGGCAACAGCAGCAGCGGGGTCGCCATTGGCGCACCCGAGCCGATCCCCTGGCCGAGGTCTGGGAGAGCGTGCTGGTGCCGATGCTTGAGAAGGCGCCGCAACTGGAACCCCAGACCCTGCTGCTTCACCTGGAACAGCTCAGGCCTGGCGAGGAGTGGTACCGGCGCAAGCGGACCCTGCAGCGCCGCGTCGAGCAGTGGCGGGCCCTGCACGGCCCGGCCCAGGAGGTGATGTTCCTGCAGCAGCACCGGGCCGGTGTACTGGGGATCTCGGATTTCACGTTGCTCAAAGGTGAGCCGATCACCGTGGCGGGGGAGGTGCTGGAGCACCGGCTGTTCCACTTCCGCCTGCCCTATTCGGGCTGGTGCCATGTGGCGGTGATCCACGGCGGCGAAAGCTTTGTCGCCCTATCCGAGGCCCTGCAAAACGCTCTCGCTCTTTGCGGTGGGGTGCCGGCGGAGCACCGCACCGACAGCCTGAGTGCTTGCTTCCGCAACCGCGACGGCAGCTACGCCGGCGATTACACGAGCCGTTACCGCGAGCTGTGCGCCCACCTGGGGGTGATCGCCACCCGCAACAACCGCGGCGTTGCCCACGAGAACGGCGCGATCGAGGGCCCGCACCGGCACTGGAAACATCGGCTGGAGCAGCAGCTGATCCAGCGCGGCAGCCGTGATTTCGCCACCGAGGCCGACTACCGGCAGCTCGTCGCCCAGGTCACCAACACGCTCAACAGCCGCTACCAGGTGCAGGGGAACCTGGAGATTGAGCAGCTGCATCTCCAGCCCCTGCCGGTGGAGCGCTTTGCCGACTACGAGCCGGTGGTGGCGCGGGTGCGGAGCACCAGCACGATCGAGGTGCGCTCGGTCACCTACAGCGTCCCCTCGCGGCTGATCGGCCAGCAGCTGACGGTGCACTTGCGCCATGACCGGCTGGATCTGTTCCTGCGCAGCAAGTTCGTGGAGACCCTGCCACGGTTGCATCGGCGAGCGGGAGAAAGCGGGCCGTTGCGGCGGATCGATTTCCGCCACGTGATCGAGAGTCTGCGCCGCAAACCCCGGGCGCTGCTGCGTGCCCAGCTGCAGTCCGACCTGCTCCCCGGAGAGACCTGGCGTCAGTTGTGGCGCTTGCTTTTGGCGGCCCTGCCGCCGGATGAGGCCGCCAAGGTCATGGTGGACGCCCTCCATGTCGCTGCCCGGACGGACGATCTGGCCGGTGTGGAGCGGTATCTGCGGCGTCAGCTCCGCCGCGGTGAGCTGAACCTCACGGCCCTGCGCGATCACTACGGCCTGCGGCCCCCCCGGGGCCTGGCGGCCATGCCCCAGCTCGACATCCCCGAACACACCCTCAGCAGCTATGACGAACTCCTGGTTGGAACCCCCGAGCAGGCCGGCACTGGAAACGGCTCTGCCATCGGTGTTGAAACAGTTGAAACTGCCCCAGTTCCGCAGCCAGTGGCAGGCGGCCGAGCAGCAGGCCACAGCCGCTGGCTGGAGTCCAGCCAGCTACCTCTATGTGCTGGCAGAGCAGGAACACCAGCAGCGGCATCAAGCCCGTCAACGGCGGCTGTTGCATGAGGCCCAGCTGCCGGTCCCCAAGACCCTGGCGGACTACGACTGGAACGCCATCCCGGATCTTGAGCGTCCTCAGATCGAGCAGCTCGCCCACGACACCGGCTGGCTGGATCGGGCCGAGAACCTGCTGCTATTCGGTCCCAGCGGTGTGGGCAAAACCCACCTGGCAGCAGGCATCTGCCGCAGCCTGATCGCCCTGGACCGCACGGCGCGGTTTTTCTCCGCCACCACGCTGGTGCAGGAGCTGCAGCGCGCCAAAGCCGATTACGCCCTGGCTAAGGCCCTGACCCGACTGGATCGCTTTGCCCTGCTGGTGATCGATGACATCGGCTACGTCCGCAAGGACGAGGCCGAGACCTCGGTGCTGTTCGAGCTGGTGATGCACCGCTACGAGCGCAGATCCCTGTTGGTGACCAGTAACCAGCCGTTCAGCGAGTGGGAGAACGTCTTCTCCACCAGCGCCATGACCGTGGCAGCGGTGGACCGGCTGGTGGACCACAGCACGCTGATTCAGATCAATGGCGAGAGCTACCGCCGCAAACGGGCACGGCGGATTGACCGCTCCAGCGCAGGCTGATTCGTCGCCGCGACCAGGCGTCAATTACCCGCCAACCACAAGCCAACCCCTGGCGCCAGGTGCCGGTGATGAGCTCCGCGCTGCCGTCGGACCGTGGGGTCCGCCGGCTCGTGCGCTCCGCTGCAGCGCTCAGGCGGGACAGCAGCAAGAGCACCGGCCAACGGGCTTGACGCCTGGGGCCGATCAGAAGATCCCGGCTCCATGGCAGAGGACCGGGCCAGGGTGGCTCACTTTTCGCTGTCGCCTCCCCCTGCCATGGCAGGGGGAGGACCCGGGGTAACCCGCCTACGTAATTGACGCGACCCGCCTACGTAGTTGACATCGGGCATTCACCCATTGATCTCTGATGAGTTCCTGGAGCACCTTTGGATGAGATCCTGTCTCTTGATGGATCCGTTGGAGTCTGTGGTTCAGTAGCGTCCTTGTGGATCTTGACTGATTCACTCCCTTCGGTCGTGAATGCACCTCCCGTTGGTTGGTTCGTATCTGGTGTTGATTTTTGGTTGAATTGGTTAAAGTCATTGGCATCACTGGTGTTCTGAGTATTTTCTGAGTTATTTTGAGGCACACCGTGTCCCTTGGGGAACCACTGGATTCCAAGGACTGTGAAAGCAAAGTTCGACGGTCTCTACCTCTGTAAAGGGTCTAAATAGGGCCTCCTGAGAAGGTAAGAACCACCCCCAGGGCAACAATATGGGGAGGGCCGGCTGACCTCTGAGTGTTGCTCAGGCTGCAGCCGGTTGATTGCTCAGGAGTCGCTCCTCGCCTCTTCGGATGGATTCAGTGCCGATCAGGAGCTGAAACAAGAAGGCAAAAAGGACAAAAAGAAGCTCCAGCAGCTTCTCGAGGTTCATCACCAGTACAGCCAATGCAATGGCTGATCCTTGGGTGGCAGCGAGCTTCTCACGAATCAGACCCAATCCAAATCGCCGCTTCCCCTGTCCGATTTTGCCTTCTACCGCGTTACGTTGCCGTTGATCATCAAGAAACTGTCTCTTCTCTTCTGCCACAAGCTCAGGATCGCTCTTGGGCCGACCAAGGCGAGGTCCACTCAGGCGAATCCCATGACGCTGACAGAAAGCGCGGTTCGCTCGAGTCCGATAGATCTGATCGGCACAGATCACTTCTGGATAATGACCATGACGACGGCGATAGGCTCTTGCCTGAGCCTTTAGATCTTCTCCTTCGTTGTAGGGGTCGTAGCTCAGGCGGTCTAGGTAGGTGAATCCATCACCCGTAACTGAAATTGAGATCTTGGCTCCGAATTCGACATTACATCTGGCTTTGCCACGAACTATGGGCCTGATGTGAGCTTGGAAGAGGCTCACGATCCGATTGGGGATGCTTCTGCTGTCTGAGTGGTAGAGAATCTTCTGCTGGCGAACCAGCTCGCTGACCACCAAGAGTTTGTGATACCAGTGTCTTCCTGCAGCCAAAAGGCAGGCACCGCAAGCGATCAGGGCATCAATACTGCCAAGATTCCGTTGAAGATGGCCGAGCTGCTGCTTAATCGCTCTTCGAATCTTGCTGATGCGAGGGCGCTTCTTCTTTGCCACTGCCAAAAACTGCTGACGGGCTTTCTTTCGATGCGTACGTGGCTTCTGGCCAAACGCCTCTCTGATCGGCGGATGCATCGCATCAATCAGTTTTTCTGTAACTTCTCTGGCTTCATTGAGCAGAGATAAATCAGTCGGATAGCGGATGTCAACCGGTGCGCATGTGGCGTCAATCAAGAGTGTGCCTTGGTTGGCCGATGGCATAGACGTGTGATCATTGCTGCCATGCCCCGTGGAAGAACCGCCACCTTTGTCTGCACCTTGATCATCGTCGGCATCTGCGGCCTGGATCACATTCAGCCCATGGCGCACGATCCGTTCGTTGCAGTCGTTGATCACTGACTCCGGCAGGCGCTTCCGGAAATAGACCATCATCGATGGATCGAACGGTGCTGAGAACTGGAACGCTTCTAATCCAATGAAGAATTGCAGGTACGGATTTTCCTTGAGTTGCTCAACCAGCTCCTCGTCTGTGATCGCCATGCGAGCTTTGATGATCAGGGCACCCAATGCCATTCGAAATGGCTTGGCAGGTGCCCCAAAGCCTTTGCAGAACTGCGACGCGTAGTCGTCCTCCAGCTCATCCCAGGGAATGAGCTCAGCAAGCTTGATCCAGCGATTGTCACCAGAGAGTTTGCCGCCAAACGGCAAGAAGAAATCCTCAAACGAGAGCTGATGACGATGCTCGCGCCGATACATGTGGAAAACTCTGGACTGCTTTTCGGCGATATCGAGCCGAATTGAGCACATTCTACAGTTGAAATCTGCTCGGATCCACTGCGGCGCAGCCGCTTTGCCCTTTCTCAGGAGGCCCTAAATATCTTTGTCTTTGTGATCGGCAATTATATAGGCATTCTAATTTCTAGTCAAGGCATTTCGGGAGTATGCACGGTCAGATCGCGAGAGGCATCGAACTCAATCGCGTTTTTAAAAGCGATTTCGACAAATAGGATCCCTATGCAGTCTCTATAGATTAACTATTTGATTTTCATTTCAGGGATCAATCAAGTCCAAAAGGTGTCCGTCTTGATCCACCAGTCGATGACGTTTCCCCGTAGACCGAGCACGGTTGGCAGCGGTGCGGTATGCATCTCCTTCGTTGTGTTTCGTCTGGAGGTGTCTCCATTTCCCGAACTGGTCTTGATACTGGATGTCGATCTTGGTCATGGCATCAAGGAGCAGTGGTGTCGGTGTGGTCTTTGAGAATCCGTTGGATGGTGGCGAGGGATAGTCCCGTCTGATCTCGGATCGATCTGTAGGACTCACCCTCATCACGCAGGCGGATCACCAGTCGTTCCTTCTTGTCTGATGTCTTGGGGCGACCACCGAGGTTCCCTCCAGTGCGTCTGCGGTGTTCAACCGACTCCTTGGTGCGTTCCTGGATCAGGGATCGTTCCACCTCAGCGAGACCCGTCAGCAGTCCGATCACGAGTGGTGCGAGTTTTCCCAGTCCCCTGGTGTTGATCAGACCATCCAGGGTGCGGACGTAGATCCCCTTGGTCTGGAGATCAGAGAGACGGTTGATCACCTCCACCTGTGACCGTCCCAGTCGATCGAGTTTGGAGACCACCAGTTCATCCCCCTCCTGCAGTGACTCCAGGCACCGACGCAACTGGGGTCGTTTCTCCAGGGGTGCACGGGAGGACACCTTCTCGGCATAGACCTCCTGGCATCCAGCAGACCGCAGTTCAGTGACCTGAGCGTCGGTGTCCTGGTGCGTGGTGGAACAGCGTGCGTACCCGATGGAACGGGTCATCAGTCAGAACCCTTGGCGTTTGCGAACAAAGGAACCGTACATAGTTTCTGATACGGGCAAACCGACTGGCGTGCGGCATTTCAAAGCGTCCTGGCAACCCTTCGGTTTTTGGAACGCTTTTGGTGGCAATCCCCCCTCTACCTCTCATTTGAGAAGTGGCAACTCTCAATCACTGAGGATTTGTGGTCTACAATTTAATGGGTGCCAATTACAATGTAGCGATCAGGGTTTGTCTATGCCTGGGAAATTATTTAACAAGAACGAACTAAATGCTGGATACATTTTCTCCGCTCCTGTGGTGGACAGGTGCACCTGATCTCTGTAGGAGTCAGGGAGGCATTGCCTGGAGTCTGGAGGCGGGCACAATACCCCAAAAGCATCGAAGACGAAGACATTGGAGTGCCTTTCCTGGAGAGACTTAAGCACATCGGAAACTTTCTGGTAATGATTTATCAGTTCACTCCTGGTAAAATATTGCTGACTTGATCTCGCATATGCCAGTTTGTTGAACCACTGAGGAGAAGGAGGCAATGGATATTGAAAAGTCGGAATTGGATTAAAAATAACAACGCGCAACCCTTTGCTCAGCGCTCTCTCTATTAAGGTATTGAAAGCATTTTCCCATTTGCCAAGAGCATCCTTTGTGGCGATCTTCGATCCTTTGTCGTCGTAATATGTAAATTTTAGTTGCCTTTGCGATTGAGGGATTGGATACTCCCCCCACCTTAACTCATACCTGGAAGATAGGAGCAAGATGTCATTGGGTTTAGATCTATTCGTGTAATAATCAAATACCTGCAGCATCTTCTGATGTTTCTCCATAAAGTCAGACGGGAAATCGCCCGTAGATCGCTCCTCGATCAGCGAAGGGAAATTAATCCCATCCGTCGAGTAATACATTACACCTAATCCGAGTCGCTCATTAAGGAGGTTGAGCATTGGAAGTAAATGCCCAGTCTGACTGTCTCCAATTGAAATTACAGATACGCCGCTTCTCGACCCTAATGAGCACCTTGATAAAAGTTGGTCATCGGTTAGTTGATTGGTAAGCATTCAGGGGTCGGGACAGCACGCGGCGAACATCGTCTCTGCTGAACCCTTGACGGCGTCCTGATTCCCGTTTGCATCTCAGGCAGAGACTGCTTGAGATGGGCGCCCCTCCTGCTGGCATTTCCGAGGTGGACTGGTTGTCGTGGCCAGCTGGTGCCAGGGAGTTCATCCTGGCTCAACAGGAGGAGATGGTGCAGCTCCGCGTCCAGCTCACCGCCCTGGCGACCGAACTGGCCCATCTGCGCGAGCGGATCGGCCGCAGCTCCCGCAATTCTTCCAAGCCTCCCTCCAGTGATGGCCAGGGGTTTAGGCCGCCCGAACGACGCAAGGGCAGTGGCCGCAAGCGCGGCGGCCAGCCGGGCCATCCCGGATCTGGGCCGGAGCTGCTGCCGATCGAGCGGGTGGATGAGGTGGTCGAGCACCACCCCCAGGCCTGCCGCCGCTGCGGCACGTTGCTACAGGGTCAGGATCCCGAGCCCTTGAGGCACCAGGTGATCGAGATTCCACCGATCACGCCTCTGGTGATCGAGCACCGGCTGCACCGCCTGGTCTGCCCCTGCTGTTCCACCAGCACCTGTGCCTCGTTACCGGCGGAGGTGGAAGTAAGCCATTACGGTCCCCGGCTCAGTGCTCTGGTGGGTCTGCTGGGTAGTGCCTTCCCGTTGAGTTTCAGCAAGACCCAGGCGCTGCTGGATCAGCTGCTGGGGGTACAGATCAGCCGGGGAGCGATGGCCACTATCCGCCAGCGCTTGAGTGCAGCACTGGAGCAGCCCATGCAGGAGGCCCTTGCGTTTGCCCGTCAGCAGTCGGTGGTCTATGTCGATGAAACCGGTGCCCCCACCGGTAATGCCGATGGGGGCAACCCCGATGGCCGGCGCGGCTGGGAGTGGGTCATGGTGACCGCCATGGGGGTGACAGTGTTCTTGCAGAGCCTGAGCCGCTCGGCTGCCGCCGCGATCGACCTGCTCGGGAATGCCTTTGGCGGAATTGTGGTGAGCGATCGCTTCTCCGCCTACAACCATCTCCCGCTGGAGCAGCGCCAGCTGTGCTGGGCGCACGTGATCCGCGATCTCACCGCCATCGCTGACCGTCAGGGCGCCAGCGGTGAGATTGGAGCGGAGCTGCTGGGCCTGCAGCAGCAGCTGTTTGCCCAGTGGCACCGCTACAAAGACGGAACGATCGACTGGTCCACGTTGCAGCAGGGCTGTCGGCCGATCCGCCAGGCGTTTGTGGGCACGCTGCAGCGGGTTGTGGAGCTGGGCTGCCAGCGCGGCGAGCGAACGCCGTGGGCCAAGACGGTGCGTACCTGCCATCAGTTGCTGCAAGTGAGCGATGGCCTCTGGACCTTCCTGGAGATTGAAGGGATCGAGCCCACCAACAACGCAGCCGAGCGTGCCCTGCGCCATTCGGTGATTCAGCGCAAGATCAGCCATGGCGTCCAATCCCGCCAGGGTGCAATCTGCCGCAGCAGGTTGCTCACGGTCACCACCAGCCTGCGGCAACAGGGCCGTGATATCTGGCAGTTCCTGGAGCAGGCCTTGATCGCCCATCATCGCGGCGGTGAGATGCCATCGCTGTTGCCGAATCCCTGAGCCGGCCGTCATCGATCGTGGTGTCTGTGGTCGCTTGGTGATCAGCGATCAAGGGCGGTGAATGCTGCGCGGCTGCGTCACGGCCCCTGAACGGATACGTTGATTGCCACTTTCGCACAACTTTGATGACAATCGATATTTCAAGGGTTCGCTTATTTCCTTATTTCCCGCATACAACGGATTTTCTGACTTGGCAAGCGTAAATATTGCTGTCGCCGTAACGATCGCGATCAATGTGCCCCCGCCGATGCTCCATCGTTTGCTTTTTGTTCGTGACGAATGCCTAGCAGGAGTTTCAATCCATCTGTAAGATCCTATCGCCAGCAGAAGCATTAATCCTGCTTGGATAGGTACTGACCACCAATGGATTCCAATCGTCCAACGACTTATAGACAGCACACTCCAATGCCACAGATAAAGCGAGTATGAGATCAGACCCACATAAACGACCTTCTCAAGAGTGAAAAAGTCATATGCCGCAGTGCCTTTTTTGAGGCAGGCGATCAGAACTGCTGACAGCGCCACAATGGCGATGGTCGCAGGCACTGCTGCTTCAGTTGGCAGGAACATCACGCCGACCATCGCCGCCACCGCCAGAAGGGGTGGAACGCGCTCCAGTGATTGTTCAATCTTTGCGCGTTTCTGAAAACCAATAAAAACCAGGCATCCTACTGCCATCTCCCAAAACCGAGGCGGCATCAGGAAGTAGGCGGCAGGTTGATTGACCTGATACAAGTAGATAAAACTGATGAGTGACGCAACCGTCAGTGCCCCAACCCACAAGAATAAGTTCCTTGCTCCTCTGACCTTCTGCTGTCCGAACCCTGAGAACCAGATCAGGAATGGGAACAGCAGATAAAACTGCTCTTCAACGCCGAGTGACCAGGTGTGCGTGAAGGGATTCAGTTCGGTGGAATCAGCAAAGTAGTCAGTTGAAGACCTGTAGAGACTTATGTTGGAAACTCCAAACAGCGATCTCCACCCCAGACCCAGAGCAACTCCAGGTTCTGGATTGAAAAGCGAGATCAGCACACTGGTGATCAGGACAAACACAACCAGCGCAGGCACCAAGCGCTTGATCCGCCGCTCATAAAACCCCGTCAGGAAATCCAGGAAGTTCTTGGACTCCCTGCCCGCCAGCGACGAAGTGATCACATAACCAGAAATTACAAAGAAAATATCAACACCCAAATACCCGCTTGGCAGCAGATCCTTATTGAAGTGGTTGATTATCACGGCAACCACCGCAAATGCCCGCAGACCGTCAATTTCTGGTCTGTATTTGCTTTTACTTGGCGAAGTATTATTGGTAATGGATGGTGCTGATGCTGCCGCCATCTGCTTTTCGGGGGGGCAAAATTATATCGCCACTCTTCGTCGCCGCGTCTTCTTGTCGTTTCTGCTACTCACCCACCAGAGGTTCAGGGGGTCCTGCTCCAACGCCGACTCGGTGCTCTCAGCGTTCCTTCAGGGAGCACTGGTGTCCTGGCGTCCCGTGATCCAGGTGATTGCTCAGGGGGTGCTGAGGCGCCGCAGCAATGGTGGGAGGGGCGCCAGGTGCTGCGGTGGTCTGGGAGGCACCGCAGGGGTTCAGGAGGGGTTGTGGTCGTCTTGGAGACGCTACGTGGCGCCTCTGAGCATCTCGGGGTAGGTGGGGCAAATGGCGACCAGCAAGAGGCACTGGGAAGGAGAATCCTGGGAATCCCCTCCAAGACCCCAGGGACACCCCTTGTCACCTTCCGCTCACCTTCCGTCTATCGGCGGCGGGGATTCCCAGGTTCCAATGGCAGAAAACACCAGAAGTGGTGCGCAGATGCTGGAATCCGCAGATTGGGCACCAGATGTGGCGATCCCAATGTCTCGAAAATTAGAGGCGGCACCCAGATTCGAACTGGGGGTAAAGGATTTGCAATCCTCTGCCTTACCACTTGGCCATGCCGCCGGCCGGGGAGCAAACTCCCTGCAGCGGATCGTATCAGCCATGGCATGCCCTCCCGTCTGCTGGTCCTGAGCAACGGCCACGGCGAGGATCTGATCGCCCTGCGCATCCTTGAGGCCCTGCGGGAGCAGCAACCGGACTGCCAGCTGACGGTGATGGCCCTGGTGGGCCTCGGCCAGACCTACGCGGCGGCCGAGGCCGCCGGCTGGCTGCAGGTGGTGGGCCCCCGCCGCTGCCTGCCCAGCGGTGGCTTCAGTAACCAGAGCCTGCGGGGCCTGCTGCGCGACCTGCGGGCCGGCCTGCCCCTGCTCTCCCTACGGCAGTGGCGCTGGGTGCGGCACTGGGGCCGTGCAGGCCATCCGGTACTGGCGGTGGGGGATCTGCTGCCCCTGCTGCTGGCCTGGAGCGGTGGCGGCCCCTACGGCTTCGTGGGCACCCCCAAGAGCGACGCCACCTGGGCCACACCACCGCCACCGGGCTGGGGTCGGCCCGGCCTTGATGACCGCTATCACCGCTGCAAGGGCAGTGAATGGGATCCGTGGGAATGGGCGCTGATGCGCGCCGATCCCTGCCGTCTGGTGGCCGTGCGCGACCGACTCACAGCCCGCGGCCTGCGGAACCACGGCGTTGCCGCCCTCGCCCCGGGCAACCCGATGATGGACGGATTCCAGACCGAGGCCGTGCCCATCGGCCTGCGCCACGGTCGGCGGCTCTTGCTGCTGCCCGGCAGCCGCCTGCCGGAAGCACTCGGCAATCTGGAGCGTCTGCTCGAGGCCGCGCTGCAGGTGCGGGTCAACGGGCCCCTCCACCTGCTGCTGGCCTGCGGCAACCAGCCCACCAGCGCGGAGCTGGCTCCGCTGCTGAGCCGGGCTGGCTTCAGCAGCACCTGCCTGAGCGCGGAGCAGGGCGCGATCGGAGCGCGGGACAGCTGGCGGGCCGGCACCATCGAACTGCACGTGGGTCCGGGCTGCTTCGGCCGCTGGGCAGCCTGGTGCGAGCTGGGGCTCGCCACCGCCGGCACCGCCACCGAGCAGCTGGTGGGGCTGGGGGTGCCGGCCCTCTCCCTGCCGGGCCCCGGGCCACAGTTCAAGCCGGGGTTCGCCCGCCGCCAGTCCCGCCTGCTGGGTGGGGCCGTGCTGCCCTGCCATACCGCCGCCGAACTGGCCCGCACAGCGACGCGCTGGCTGGACGACGCGGAGCTGAGGCAGCGGCTGGGAACCATGGGCCGCCGCCGTATGGGACCCGCCGGCGGCAGCCAGCGACTGGCGAAGCTGATCACGCAGCACCTGCTGGCGTGAGCACCGGCCCTGACACCCCGCCGCTGCGGCGGATGATGAGCGGAGCCTCAGACTCTGCCCATGGTTGCCATCCCCGACCGTACCTACAACGCCGCCTGCGGCCGGCTGGCCAGCCGGCTGGGAGTGAGCCTCGCTTCAGCCCGGCGCAAGGTGGACGTGCGGGCCAGTCAGGAAGGCCTGCGGGACGTGGCCTCCAAAGTGGCGCTGGCCGAACGGATGCTGGAGGAGGTGATCGCCAGTGGAGTCGACAACGAGGCTCTGCTCTCCTCGCTGCTGGGGGCGGTGAGCAGTGAGGAGTACTTCCTCGATGAAGACTGAACCGGGAAGTGGACGGCCTTCCAGGACAACCGTCTGAGATCAGGCGGACGCTGGCTGCAGAACCGGCGGATCATCGGTTGCCGCCGCTGGAGTGCTCGAACAGGAGCGGAAAGCGATTGCGATCCAGCTCGGCGAACACCGGCAGGCAAGCAAAGCAACGCAGCGCCAGATCCCAGCGGTCTTCCCGCTTCAGCATGGTCTCAAGCTGATCGCGGGCAGGCAGCAGGTAGCGCACATCACCGGCGGCATAGGCCAGCTGGGCCTCGCTGAGGTCTTCGACCCGGCCCCAGTCAGAACTCTGGGCCTGCTTGTCGAGCTCCACCCCCACGAGCTCCTGCACCACATCCTTGAGACCGTGCTTGGGGCTATAGGTGCGGCCCAGGCGGCTGGCCACCTTGGTGCAGAAGATCGGATCCACCGCGATGGCGAGGTTCTCGGCCAGGGCCGCCACATCGAAGCGGGCGAAGTGGAACACCTTTTCGATCGCCGGGTTCTCCATCAGGGCCTGGAGTCGCGGCGCCGCGTCCTGGCCTCGGGCCAGGCGAATGCAGCAGACGTTGTCGTGGTCGTCGCAGATCTGCACCAGGCAGAGCCGGTCGCGGCCGTGAATCAGTCCCATCGCCTCCGTATCGACCGCCAGGGCCCGGGCTCCGGCGTAGAGCGCCTGCCACTCGGCATCGAGATCCCCGTCGAACACGGCGAAACGGGCGGGGGCGGAACCGGGGGCTGGGGCCATGGCATCGACAGACGACTTCCCCCATGGTGATGGAGGGCCCTGCCCGGCGGAATCCACGGGCTGGCCACACCGTCCACAATGGAGAGCCTTCACACCGCGTCCGCCAGGCGGCACGCTCCCTTGCCCCGCCATGCCCACCCTGGGTTCCACCTTTCTGCTCACCCTGCTGCTGGCCATCGGGCTGGTGTTCTTCCTGCGGGCCGCCAGCAAAGACCGCACCACCGTGGTGGAGGTGCATTCGCCGCGGCCTCCGGTGGAAGTGTTGCAAGGCCTGAGTGACTGGCTCACGGCGCGGGGCTGGCAATCGGCTGGCGGCGATCCGGATCTCCGGCTGCTGCGCTTCCAGGGACAGGTGGGCTCCAGCACCGCCCTGACGCTGCTGCTGTCGCTGCTGGGCGGCATCGGCGCCGCCTGCCTCGGCCTGGTGCTGCGCCAGTTGCTGCCCGTCCTGGGCTGGTGGCCACTGTTGCTGGCCCTGCTTGGCCCGGCGGCGGGGTTGGTCTACCGGCGCCGAGCCGAGCGGGCCGAGAGCGTCGAGTTGCGCCTGATCAATGAGGAATCGGCCAGCGGCAGCACCTTGCGCCTGCGCGCCCACCGCGACGAGCTGATCGCCCTGGAAGTGGAGCTGGGTGCGCAATTGGAGCTGGCCAGCGACGGCGCCCTGCTCAGTTCACCGATCTGATCTGGTCCCCCATCTGATCTGGTCGCCGATCTCAAGCCTGCGTTCAAAGACTCCATCCCCCTCGAACCATCACGGTTTCCCTTCTCCCCCTTTGCCCCCCATGCGGGTTCTGCGCCTGTCCCTGCTCACGGCCCTGCTGCTGGCGCCGCTGCTGAGCGCGGCCGGAGCCCGCACCCCCCTTCTGCCTGGCAGCGATCCCCTCACGGGCCCGCGCTCCAGCCTGGCCAAGGACTGGCAGGGGATCCGCCCCGTGACACCCTCCATCCCGATCCTGGTGTTGGCAGGCCATGCCGATTCTCAGGCGATGGACGGATCCGGCACCAGCGGCGCTGCCGTGGATCTGGGCGGTGCCGCACCAATGGATCCCAGCATGCGGGACGAGCTCTACTGGAACCTGCTCACCGCCAGGGCGGTGGTGGAGCTGGGCCGCCGCAGCGGCCTCAACATCGCCTTCTATGAGCCGCCGGCCCGCACGATCGCCGAGGCGGATGATCCGCGCACCAACTGGAGCGTGGGGCGGAACCACGTGGCCCAGGGCGGCTATGCCCTCGAGATCCACTACGACGCCTACGGGCCCGATGGTGTGGGGTCCGGGCTGATTCCACCGCTGAGACCCTGGAGCCGCTCGCGAGTGGATGAAAGCCTGGCCGCGGCCTTCGGCCCCTATCCCCTCGGCTATCGGGGCGGACTGGGGGCACCGCGGCGCGGCATCGCCATCCTTGAAATCGGCAAGCTGGAAGGTCCGCTGGAGGACAGCCTGCGGGATCCCCAGCGCCGCCAGGCCACGATCGAGGCGATCGCCGGCCGGGTGGTGGAGGCCCTCCGAGCCGGAGTGGCGAGCCCGTTCAGCCCACCGCCTGATGGGGTTGGCAGCGCTCCACCAGGGTCGAGTCCTCGAGCCAGTTCTGCGGCCTGGTGAACACCTCGGTGAGCAGCGCCTCGCGGCTGCCCGCCTCAGGCGTGTAGCCATATTCCCAGCGCACCAGCGGCGGCAGGGACATCAGGATCGATTCGGTGCGGCCATTGGTCTGCAGCCCGAAGATGGTGCCCCGGTCGAAGACCAGATTGAATTCCACGTAGCGGCCGCGACGGTAGAGCTGGAAGTCGCGCTCCCTCTCGCCGTAGGGGGTGTCGTGGCGTTTCTCGGCGATCGGCACGTAACTGGGCAGGAAGGCATTGCCACAGGCGCTCGCCAGGGAAAACAGCTGCTCCCAGGTCTGGGGGAGCGGACCAATCGCCGTTGCGGCCGCCGCCGCCAGGCCGCCTGGATCCTGGCCCTTATAGAGCAGGCCACCGGGATCCTGATAGTCGTAGAAGATGCCGCCGACGCCGCGGGTCTCAGCCCGGTGGCGCAGGAAGAAATACTCGTCGCACCAGGGCTTGAACACCGTGTAGTAGGCCGGATTCACCGAATCGCAGGCGGTCTTGAGTGTCTGATGGAAGTGCTGGGCATCCTCCAGGAAGGGGTAATACGGGGTGAGGTCGGCACCGCCGCCGAACCACCACACCGGCCCCGCCTCGAAGTAGCGGTAGTTGAGGTGAACCGTGGGGATGTAGGGATTGCGCGGATGCAGCACCATCGAGGTGCCGGTCGCGAACCAACGCTGGCCCGCTGCCTCGGGGCGCTGGCTGAGGATCGAAGGCGGCAGCTGGTCACCCTCCACCTCGGAGAAGTTGACGCCCCCCTGCTCGAACACCCGACCGTTCTTCATCACCCGCGAGCGGCCACCGCCGCCTTCGGGCCGCTCCCAGCTCTCTTCCTGAAAGCGGCCCTCGCCATCGAGCTGCTCCAGGCCGGCGCAGATCGAATCCTGCAGCCCCATCAGCAGGGCCTTGGCACGGGCACGGGAGTCGGCGGGGGGCATCTCCATGAAGGTGGGCACCGCTGGGGCTGGGAAGGTGGTTTCACCATTCCAGCCCGCCGGGTCCCCAGACAAGGCTTCGAGAGCGTCTGTCACGGGTTCGTGTGCTGGTTCACCAGGGGTGACGGACCCGGCCGGACAGCAGCCGCCATCGCCCTCCTTAGGATCCAGCCACCAGTGACCCGCCGGCATGGCCACCCCGGACCAGGCGCACGCCGCCCTCCAAGCCCTTCAGGATGCCGGCAGCGGCCGCGGCCTGATCGAGCTGGAGTGGATCCAGCAGGTGCGGCTGCAGGAACGGCGCGCCGTGTTCAGGCTGGCGCTGCCGGGGTATGCCAACGGTCAGCGGGAGCGGATCGTCGCCGAAGCCCGTGCCGCCCTGCTGGCCCTCGACGGGATCGACGACGTGCAGATCGAACTGGCCCAGCCGGTGCAGCAGGGCGCCCCGATCGGCGGCGCCGGCCATGGGCCGGGCCAGCTGCCTGAGCGGCAGTCCATCCCCGGCGTGCGCCAGGTGATCGCCGTCAGCAGCGGCAAGGGGGGCGTGGGCAAGAGCACCGTGGCCGTGAACCTGGCCTGCGCCCTGGCCCGCCGAGGCCTGCGGGTGGGCCTGCTGGATGCGGACATCTACGGCCCCAACGCCCCCACCATGCTCGGCGTGGCCGACCGCACCCCCGAGGTGCGCAGCAGCGGCGACAGCCAGATTCTGGTGCCGATCGAGAGCTGTGGCATCGGCATGGTGTCGATGGGCCTGCTGATTCAGGAGAATCAGCCGGTGATCTGGCGGGGGCCGATGCTCAACGGCATCATCCGCCAGTTCCTCTATCAGGCCGACTGGGGCGAACGCGACGTTCTGGTGGTGGACCTGCCCCCCGGCACCGGAGATGCCCAGTTGAGCCTGGCCCAGGCCGTGCCGATGGCCGGGGTGGTGATTGTCACCACGCCCCAGCAGGTGTCGCTGCAGGATGCCCGCCGCGGCCTGGCGATGTTCCTGCAGATGGGCGTGACCGTGCTCGGCGTGGTGGAGAACATGAGTGCCTTCATCCCCCCCGATGCGCCGGACAAGCACTACGCCCTGTTCGGCAGCGGTGGCGGCCAGCGCCTCGCCGATGAAGCCGGTGTGCCCCTGCTGGCGGAACTGCCCCTGGAAATGAGCGTGCGCGAGGGCGGTGACAGCGGCCTGCCTGTTGTGATCAGCGCCCCTGAATCGGCGACGGCCCAGGCCTTCATGGCCCTGGCCGATCGGATGATGGCGCTCACTCCGGCGGCGGCCTGATCCATGGTCAGCGCCCTGGCCCGCTCCAGCGCGGCGGGCCGCCGCGGCCTGTTCTCGAAGCGGCGGGCCTGGCGCCGTCGCCCCCTGCAGGACGTGGACCTGATCCTCTGGGGTATTCCCCTGGCGATGACCCTGGTGTCGGGAATTCTGATCGCCAGCACCCAGCGCCAGGCCGCCTACGCCGAGTGGTATCAGCACTGGATCACAGCAGCGGTGGGAATGGGTCTGGCCCTCCTGCTCGCCCGGGTTCCGCTGAGGCGCCTGCAAAGCCTGCAGTGGCCGATCTACGGCCTCACCGTGGCCAGCCTGATCGCCGTTCGCGTGATCGGCACCTCCGCCCTGGGGGCCCAGAGCTGGATCAACATCGGTGGCTTCTACGTTCAACCCTCTGAATTCGCCAAGCTGGCGGCGATCCTGCTGCTGGCCGGCGTGCTGTCGCGCTACCCGGTGGAGCGGCCGGTCGATCTGCTGCGCCCGACGATGGTGATCGGCCTGCCCTGGATTCTGGTGTTCATCCAGCCGGACCTGGGCACCTCGCTGGTGTTCGGTGCCGTGCTGCTCACCATGCTGTTCTGGGCCGGCATGCCCCTGGCCTGGGTGCTGCTGCTGCTCTCCCCTCTGTTCACAGCCATCCTGTCGGGCACCCTGCCCTGGGCCCTGACCGGCTGGATCCCGCTGATGGGGGTGATCGCCTGGCGCTCCCTGCCCTGGAAGCGGCTGGCCCTCACGGTGGTGCTGGCCGTGCAGGGCCTGTTTGCCGTTGCCACCCCATGGCTGTGGAGCCACGGCCTCAAGCCCCACCAACAGGATCGGTTGGTGATGTTCCTCGACCCGTCCAAGGATCCTCTCGGCGGCGGCTATCACCTGCTTCAGAGCAAGGTGGGCATTGGCTCCGGTGGACTCTGGGGCACCGGATTGATGCAGGGCAACCTCACCAAGCTGCGCTTCATCCCTGAACAGCACACCGATTTCATCTTCAGCGCCCTGGGCGAGGAGACCGGATTTCTGGGATCCATGCTTGTAGTGGCGGGCTTTGCCCTGCTCATGTGGCGGTTGCTGCAGATCGCCGGCAAAGCCACCAGTGATTTCGAATCCCTTGTGGTGGTGGGAGTCGGGGCGATGCTGATGTTCCAGGTGGTGGTGAACATCAACATGACCATCGGCCTCGGACCGATCACCGGCATTCCCCTGCCGTGGCTGAGTTACGGGCGATTCGCCATGTTGGTGAACTTCATGGCCCTCGGCCTGTGCGCCTCGGTGAACCGCCAGTCCCGTGCCAGCCGCGGGCGCTGGTGATGGAGCACGGCTCCACGACATTGTCGGCATTACGCCAGAGCCTGTCCGCCGCCGTACCGGCGGGCCACAGCGACGAAGACGGTGTGCGCCGCCAGTGGTGGGCGGCCCTGGCCACCCTTCAGGAGGATTTCCTGCTGCCGCAGCTCCCGTTGCGGGGCCTCTGGCTGGCGGCACCCCTGCCCGCCCTCTACGAGCCGGAGCTGCTGCTCCACCTCAAGGGCTGGGTGTGGGCACCGGACAGCCTCGAGCGGCTGCGGGGCTCCGTCGCTCCCCTGCTGCCCGGCGCCGCCGGGTCAAGGGGCACGCCAGCGCCTGGACAACTTCCCGGGTTCGAGCGGCTGCAGCTCAGCGACGACGACGGCAGCGATCCCCTGCTGTTGCTGATCACGCCACGCCTGCAGGTGGCCCTCTGCCTGGATGGTCCACCCCGGGAGCGGCGACTGGTGGCCCGCTTCGATCCAGCCGG
The DNA here is from genome assembly GCF_015840525.1 of Synechococcus sp. CBW1006. Taxonomy (NCBI): domain Bacteria; kingdom Bacillati; phylum Cyanobacteriota; class Cyanophyceae; order Synechococcales; family Synechococcaceae; genus Synechococcus; species Synechococcus sp. CBW1006. Next base: position 321,338 of record NZ_CP060396.1, read on the forward strand.
CCTTTCGGCCGCCCTGTCGCTGCTGGATCGGCGCCTGCAGCAGCAGCGCCCCAGCGCCGCCGCAGAGCTGCGCCGCGCCCTGCGGGAACTGGGCCCCCTGGCCAATGCCGAAGATGTCGCCCTGCAGTTCTGGCCGAGGATGGCGGAGCGGCTTGGAACGATCGCCCCCAGCCTCACCCTGCAGCCGCTGGTGCATGGCGGCAACCGGGCCGAGACCCCACGGGCGGTGAGCAGCGAACTGGCCCTGCTGGAGGCGCTCACCCATGAGGTGCGGACCCCCCTGGCCACGATCCGGACCCTGATCCGCTCGCTGCTGCGCCGCAGCGATCTCTCCGCCGTGGTGCGCGAGCGCCTCGAACAGATCGACGGCGAATGCAACGAGCAGATCGATCGCTTCGGCCTGATCTTTCATGCCGCTGAGCTGCAGCGCCAGCCCGAGAGCGACGAGAGCGGCCATGGCGAACGGGAACGGCTGGCCCGCACCGATCTGAGTGCGCTGCTGCGCCAGCTGGAACCTCTGTGGCAGCGCCAGCTGGAACGGCGCGGCCTGCAGTTCGAGCTGCAGGTGGCCGACGAGCTGCCACCGGTGCTGAGCGATCCGAGCCGGCTGGAAACGATGCTGGGCGGCCTGGTGGACCGCTTCAGCCGCGGCTTCAGCGGCGGCAGCCGCGTGCGCCTCAGCCTCCAGCCTGCCGGCAATCGGCTCAAGTTGCAGATCTGCAGCGAAGGAACCCGCCCCCAGCGCCCCGAAGACCATCGACGGGTGGGACCCGTGCTGAGCTGGGACCCCGAAACCGGCAGCCTGCAGCTCAGCCGGCAGGCCACCCAGCGGCTGTTCCATCGGCTGGGCGGACGGCTGGCGGAGCGCTCCGGCAGCGATATCACGGTCTTCTTCCCCGTCTGCTGAACGGGCGGGTCTCGGGCGCCCTGGCGATCGGACGGTTTGTTGACGGGTGTGAAGACTGCCGAGAGGGTGGCGGAACCTCGAAAATCACGGTGCTAGTTTCCGCCTGAAACGGTCTGCCGACTCCCCATCCAGGAACAGCTATGACAGCAACGGCGCTGAGCGGTCAACTCCCGAAGTACATCGGCAGCACCGGCGGCCTCCTGAACTCCGCCGAGACCGAAGAGAAATACGCGATCACCTGGACCAGCAGCAAGGCCCAGGCCTTTGAGCTGCCCACCGGTGGTGCAGCTGAGATGAACGAAGGCGAAAACGTGATGTACTTCGCCCGCAAGGAGCAGTGCCTGGCCCTGGGCACCCAACTGCGCACCAAGTTCAAGCCTAGAATCGAGGATTACAAGATCTACCGCATCTTTCCAGGCGGTGACACCGAATATCTGCACCCCAAAGATGGTGTCTTCCCCGAGAAGGTGAATGAGGGGCGCTCGATGGTGGGTCACACCCCCCGTCGCATCGGCGACAACCCCAATCCCTCGGCTCTCAAGTTCAGCGGTAAGAACACCTTCGACGCCTGAGCCGTACTGGCCAAGACCTATAACAGCGGGGCTAGGCGCCCCGTTTTTTTTGCCCGCCTGCCGCTGCAATGGTCCCTTCCGAGCGCCCCAGCCAGCGCACCACCGGTCTCGACGGGGATGTCCTGGACGGAGGGTGGTTCGATGAGGCCTTCCACGCCCAGGCGGCGGCAGGCCTCAGCTTCCTGCCGCTGTGGAAACGCTGGCCCGCCGACCTGGAGACGCCCCTCACCACCTGGCTGAAGGTGGGCCAGGCCAGCCACCATGGGGTGCTGCTGGAGTCGGTCGAAGGGGGCGAACGCCTGGGGCGCTGGAGCTTTGTGGTGAGCGATCCGCTCTGGACGCTGACGGTGCGCGGCGAAGAGGGGGAGCGCTGCTGGCGCGACGGTCGGCGCGAAAGCCTGCACGGCAATCCCTTCACGCAGCTGCGCCAGGCCCTGGAGCCGGTCTGCCCGGCACCGGTGCCGGGCCTGCCGCCGGTGGGGCAACTGTTCGGCTTCTGGGGCTATGAGCTGATCCATTGGATCGAGCCCACCGTCCCGATCCATCCCACCGACCCCCTGGGGCCACCGGATGGCTGCTGGATGCTGGCCGACAGCCTGCTGGTGTTCGACCAGGTGAAACGCCAGATCACGGCGGTGTCCTACGCCGATCTCAGCGGTGGCGCCGATCCGGCCCAGGCCTGGCAGGAGGCGTTCGCACGGATCGAAGCCCTGGAGGCCCGCATGCAGGCTCCCCTGCCCTCCGGCCTGACGACCCTGGCCTGGAACGATCGCGCCGAACTGGCCGAGCCACCCAGCAGCAACCGCAGCCAGGCCGACTTCGAGGATGCCGTGCGTCAGGCCCGCGCCCACATCGCCGCCGGCGACGTCTTTCAGCTGGTGCTGAGCCAACGCCTCGAAAGCCACGTCATGCGGGACCCGTTTGACCTCTACCGCAGCCTGCGGATGGTCAACCCCTCGCCGTACATGGCCTTCTTCAACTTCGGCGGCTGGTACCTGATCGGTTCCAGTCCAGAAGTGATGGTGAAGGCGGAACCTGCCAGCGATGGCAGTGGCGCCATCAAGGCCTCCCTGCGGCCGATCGCCGGCACCCGTCACCGCGGTGACAATGACACCGAGGACAGGGCCCTGGAGGCTGAGCTGCTGGCCGATCCGAAGGAGCGGGCCGAGCACGTGATGCTGGTGGACCTGGGCCGCAATGATCTGGGCCGGGTCTGCAGGCCAGGCACGGTCAAGGTCACCGATCTGATGGTGATCGAGCGCTATTCCCACGTGATGCACATCGTCAGCCAGGTGGAGGGTCTGCTGACGGCGGATCGGGACGTCTGGGATCTGCTGATGGCCTCCTTTCCGGCTGGCACCGTCAGCGGTGCCCCCAAGATCCGGGCCATGCAGCTGATCCATGCGCTGGAACCCAACGCCCGCGGGCCCTACTCGGGGGTGTATGGCGCGGTGGATCTGGCAGGGGCCCTGAACACGGCCATCACAATCCGAACGATGGTGGTGCTTCCCGCCGCCGACGGCGGCTGGCGGGTACAGGTGCAGGCCGGCGCCGGACTGGTCGCCGATTCCCAGCCCACCGCCGAATACCAGGAAACCCTCAACAAGGCGCGCGGCATGCTCAAGGCCCTGGCCTGTGTGCAGACTCCAGCGCGGCACCCGTTCGGTGATGGGGTCCGGGCATGAGCCGCCCTCTGCTGCCGAAGGGATTTGAAGTGGAACTGTTCACCGGCCGGGCCGACGGCACGGTGGTGGGCTGCTCCGCCGAAGTGGCTCGCCGGTTCCCCGATTTCGTGACCGAGCCGGATCGTCGCAACCTTGAGTACACCACCCCGCCGGAGGCCAGTTACCAGCGCCAGCTGGAGCTGTTGCTGGAACCGCGGCAACGGCTGCGGCCCTGGCTGACGGAGCGGCAGCTCACCCTGCTGCCGGGCAGCACCCTGAGCCTGGGGGACAGCCGTCATTTCGAGCGGTCGGATCCGGACAACCCCTATCACGGGTACATCGAGTCCACGTACGGCACCTTGGTGGTCACCGCCAGCGTGCACATCAACCTGGGCCTCAGCGACATGCCGGCCCTGTTCGCCGGGCTGCGGCTGCTGCGCTGTGAGGCAGCCCTGCTGCTGGCCCTGAGCGCCAGCTCCCCGTTTCTCGATGGCGCGGTGATGGGCGCCCACTCGCAACGCTGGCTGCAATTCCCGCTCACTCCTGCGCAGGTGCCGCTGTTTCGCGATCACGCCCACTATGTGGAGTGGATGGCGGAGCAGCTGGCAGCTGGATCGATGCAGAACGTGCGCCACCTCTGGACCTCGGTGCGGCCCAACGGGGACGCCAGGCCCCACCAGCTCAACCGGATCGAGATCCGCATCTGCGATCTGATCACCGATCCGCTGCTGCTGCTAGCGGTGACCGCCTTCGCCGAACTGCGCCTGCACCAGCTGCTGGCAGACCCGGCAGCCCACGATCCCCTGCGGGCCAGCCCTCTGGACGCCCAGGCCCTGGCCCAGCTGGCCGATGCCAATGATCAGTCCGCAGCCCGCTCCAGCCTGCTGGCCCCCCTGACCCACTGGCGCACGGGCCGCACGATCATGGCGGCCGACTGGATCCGCGAGAGCCTGGAGACGATGGCCCCGTTGGCGAACGACCTCGGGCTCACCAGCGTGCTGGCCCCGGTGCAGCGGGTGATCGACCAGGGCAATCAGGCGATGCGCTGGGTGGAGCGGCAGCGATCGGGCAGCACCATCGCAGAGATCATCGCCTGCGAGGCCCAGGTGATGGAACAGCAGGAGGTCCGGGGCGCGGAGCCCAACGAGACAGACAGCCCCCCCCCTTTGGGATGATCATGACCCGTTCCGCCATGCCGTTCATCCCGATGCGGGAGTCGCTTGCCACCAGCACCGAGCCCAAGCCTCTGGTGAGCCAGCTGCTCGGCGAACGACTGGAGCTGGTGGAGGACCTGTGGGAAACGGTGCTCCGCAGCGAATGTCCACCGGAGCAGGCAGATCGGCTGGTGCAGCTGAAACAGCTCAGTGCCACCGATCCTCTCGAAGGCGGCGCCACAATCCTGCCGAACGCCACCTCGACCGACGCGATCGTGCAGCTGATCCGCAGCATGGATCTCTCCGAGGCGATCGCGGCCGCGAGAGCCTTCTCGCTGTACTTCCAGCTGGTGAACATCCTCGAGCAGCACATCGAGGAAGACAGTTATCTCGAGAGCCTCAAGCTTCAGCCCGAACCGCCCAGCACCGATCCGTTTCTGCCGCCTCTGGCCAGCCAGACCGAACCGGCCACCTTCCGGGAGCTGTTCCAACGCCTGCGCAACCTCAACGTTCCGCCGGCCCAGATCGAGAACCTGCTGCGGGAGCTGGATATTCGCCTGGTGTTCACGGCCCACCCCACCGAGATCGTGCGCCACACCGTGCGCCATAAGCAGCGGAAGGTCGCGGCCTTGATCCAGCAACTGCAGCGCAGCAGCCTGGCCAACATCGAAGATGACCAGCGCATCCGCCTGCAGCTGGAAGAAGAGATCCGGCTGTGGTGGCGTACCGACGAACTGCACCAGTTCAAACCCTCGGTTCTCGATGAGGTGGATTACGCCCTGCATTACTTCCAGCAGGTGCTGTTCGATGCCATGCCCCAGCTGCGCCAGCGCCTGCGGACGGCCCTGAGCGGCAGCTACCCCGACGTGCTTTCGCCCCGCGATGCCTTCTGCAGCTTCGGCTCCTGGGTGGGCTCCGATCGGGACGGCAATCCTTCGGTGACACCGGAGATCACCTGGCGCACAGCCTGTTATCAGCGTCAGCTGATGCTGGAGCGCTATATCCACTCCGTGGGCAAGCTGCGCGATCAGCTGAGCATTTCGATGCAGTGGAGTCAGGTGAGCCCAGCCCTGCTGGAATCCCTGGAAATGGATCGGCTGCGTTTCCCGGAGATCTATGAGGAGCGGGCGGCACGCTACCGGCTGGAGCCCTACCGACTGAAGCTGAGCTACACGCTGGAGCGTCTCCAGCTCACCCGTCAGCGCAACCAGCAGCTGGTGGATGCCGGCTGGGAATCCCCCTGTGACGGCCACTCGGGCCTGCCGTCGGCCTTTATCGGTGATGGCAGCGGGGTCGGCAACCTCGCCTCCCCGCCGCCACCGGAACTGCACTACGGCTCGGTCGACGAATTCCGGGCTGACCTTGAACTGGTGCGCGACAGCCTCGAGAGCACCGGACTGGGTTGCGAAGCCCTGGAGAGCCTGCTCAGCCAGGTGCACATCTTCGCCTTCTGCCTGGCCAGCCTGGACATCCGCCAGGAGAGCACCCGTCACAGCGATGCGCTCGACGAGGTCAGCCGCTATCTGCAGCTGCCCGTGCCCTACGGCGAGATGGATGAGGAGCAGCGGGTGAGCTGGCTGCTGACCGAACTCAAGACCCGTCGGCCGCTGGTGTCTCCGGCGGTGCGCTGGAGCGATGCCACCCACGAGACTCTGGCGGTCTTCCGGATGCTGCAGCGCCTGCAGCAGGAATTCGGCGCCCGCATCTGTCGCACCTACGTGATCTCGATGAGCCACACGGTGTCGGATGTGCTGGAGGTGCTGCTGCTGGCCAAGGAAGCGGGCCTGGTGGATCCGCTGGCGCCCCACTCTTCGCTGCTGGTGGTGCCCCTGTTCGAAACGGTGGAAGACCTGCAGCGGGCTCCGGCGGTGATGGAGCGCCTGTTCTGCGAACCCTTCTACCGGGCCCTGATCGCCTCGGGGGAAGAGGGCGGCCCACCGCTTCAGGAAGTGATGCTGGGCTATTCCGACAGCAACAAGGATTCCGGTTTCCTGTCCAGCAACTGGGAAATCCACAAGGCCCAGATCGCCCTGGAAGAGCTGGCCAGCCAGCACGGGGTGGCGCTGCGCCTGTTCCACGGCCGCGGTGGATCGGTGGGTCGCGGTGGCGGACCGGCCTATCAGGCGATCCTGGCCCAGCCCAGTGGCACCTTGAAGGGCCGGATCAAGATCACCGAACAGGGGGAAGTGCTCGCCTCCAAGTACTCGCTGCCGGAGCTGGCCCTCTACAACCTCGAAACCATGACCACGGCTGTGCTGCAGAACAGCCTGGTCAGTGCACCGGTGGATGACACCCCCAGCTGGAATGAGCTGATGGCGCGGCTCGCCGCCCGCTCCCGCGATCACTACCGCGCCCTGGTTCACGACAACCCCGATCTGGTGGCCTTCTTCCAGCAGGTCACCCCGATCGAGGAAATCAGCAAGCTGCAGATCTCCAGCCGGCCGGCCCGGCGCAAGAGCGGCGCCAAGGACCTCTCCAGCCTGCGGGCCATTCCCTGGGTGTTCGGCTGGACCCAGAGCCGCTTCCTGCTGCCCAGCTGGTTCGGCGTGGGTGCAGCCCTGGAGGAGGAGTTGCACCGGGATCCCGGCCAACTGGAACTGCTGCGGCTGCTGCACCAGCGCTGGCCGTTCTTCCGCATGCTGATCTCCAAGGTGGAGATGACCCTCTCCAAGGTGGACATCGATCTCGCCCACCACTACGTGCAGGCCCTGGGGCGGGAGGAAAACCGCGACGCCTTCGAGCGCATCTTCCAGACGATCGCCGCCGAGTTTCAGCGCACCCGTGACCTGGTGCTGCGCATCGCCGGGCAGGAGCGCCTGCTCGACAGTGATCCGGCCCTGCAGCTGTCGGTGGATCTGCGCAATCGCACGATCGTGCCGCTCGGATACCTGCAGGTGGCCCTGCTGCGGCGCCTGCGGGATCAGAATCGTCAACCACCGATGAGCGAAGCCACGGCCGCCGGCCAGGACGGGCGGACCTACAGCCGCAGCGAGCTGCTGCGCGGCGCCCTGCTCACGATCAACGGCATTGCCGCCGGCATGCGCAACACCGGTTGACCGTGCTGGACTCCCTGTTGATTCCGTTCCGCAGTCAACCCGCCGCACCCCGGCTTCGGGAGGGCTACCGCCTGCTGCAGGATCCGATCCCCTCGCCGGAAGAACTGAATCGGTTGATGGGCGCCTGCGGCGAGCAGCCCCGGGCCAGCCAACGCTGGCTGCAGGCGATCGAACGCAGCGCCTGGCACCTGGCTGTGCGCGGACCCGATGGACGGTTGGTGGGATTCGTGCGCTCCACCAGTGATCAGGCCCTCAATGCCAATCTCTGGGATCTGCTGGCCGATCCCCAGGACCCCGACCCGACCGAGATCCTGGCGGCGCTGCTGCATGGGGCCCTGACGCGCCTGCGGCGGGAACTGGGCGGCTGCAGCGTGTCCCTGTCCGCCCCTCCTGAGGCGATCCTGCCGCTGGAAGCGCTGGGGTTTCTGGTCGATCCCGGCGGGATCCGCGCCATGGGCCTGTCGCTGGGCTCTCCCGGGGGAAACCGCTGAGTTGAAGGCCAGAGGCGCGACAGGCCGTATTCGCTGCAGGGCGGAATCGGACCAACGGGGCGGGCATGCCATGAAAAAGCCCTGCCGTTCAGATCGGCAGGGCTGAGATCGTCAAGGCTGACCACGAGCATGGAGGGACTCGAACCCCCGACCCTCAGAACCGGAATCTGATGCTCTATCCAACTGAGCTACATGCCCCTGCGGTGAGGCGCCTGCGTCGAGCCGAAGCTGACGGCCGGACCCGAACCGACCCTGAAACAGCGATGTCCGGAGAAGGGGTCCTGCGGATGTGCTGCTCAAGGCAGACCTCGAGGTGTCAAAGCCCCGCTGCCGGCAGGGCTACCTTAACCGCACGCCGCACCTGAGCCATCCGGCTGCATCGCCTGGAGCTGCGCCAGTTCCGCAACATCGAGCACCTCCGGCTGGAGCTACACGAGCCGCGCCTGCTGGTGGTGGGGCCCAACGGCGAAGGCAAGTCGAACCTGCTGGAGGCGGTGGAGCTGCTCTGCAGCCTTCGCTCCCACCGCACCGGCAGCGACCGCGACCTGATCCGCCACGGTCACAGCCTCAGCCAGCTGCAGGCGATGTGCTCCGACGGCGACCAGTTGCAGCTGGAGCTGAGGCAGCGGGGGGGACGGATCGCCAGTCGCAACGGCAAGGTGCTCGAGCGGCAGCTGGACCTGCCAGGGCGGCTGCGCTGCGTCACCTTCAGCGCCCTCGACCTCGACCTGGTGCGGGGGGAGCCCGCCCTGCGGCGCCAGTGGCTCGATCGGGTGGTGCTTCAGCTTGAGCCCGTCTACGGCGACCTGCTCAGCCGTTACGGCCGCCTGCTGCGGCAGCGCAGCCAGCTGTTGCGCCGCGGCGGCCCCGTAAGCCAGCGGGAGGACCTGCTGGATGCCTTCGATCTGCAGATGGCGGCGATCGGCACTCGGCTGCACCGGCGGCGCTGGCGGGCCCTGCGGCGGCTCGAACCCCTGGCGGCGGCCTGGCAGGAGCGCCTCAGCGGCGGCCGGGACCAGCTGCGGCTCGAGTACCGAAGCGGCACGCTGCTGGAGGGGGAGGACGCCGAGGCACCCTGGCGGGAGGCGATGGTGGCCCAGCTGCTGCTGCAGCGCAGCGAGGAGCTGCGGCTGGGCCAATGCCTGGTGGGTCCGCAGCGGGATGAAATCGCCCTGCTGCTGGGGGAGCAACCGGCGCGGCGCTACGGCTCAGCCGGCCAGCAACGCACCCTGGTGCTGGCCCTGAAACTGGCGGAACTGGCCCTGGTGGAAGAGGTGGTGGGCGCCCCCCCCCTGCTGCTGCTCGACGATGTGCTGGCCGAGCTCGATCCGCAGCGCCAGCGCCTGCTGCTGGAGGCGGTGGGGGAGGGCCACCAGTGCCTCGTCAGCGCCACCCATGTCGACGGCTTTGGCGAGGGCTGGCGGCAGGCCGCCCAGCTGGTGCGCCTGCGCGGCGGCAGCCTCGGGCCTGAACCGAAGGCGTTGACGGCGGACAAGCGGGACGCGGACTCGCTGGGGGCGGAATCCAGGCCCTGATCGGCGCGTCAGAGGCTGGATTGCGCCACTTCCTGCACCAGCCAACGACTTTGGGGCGTATGGTGGTCCCTGTTTGTCTGGATTCAATGAACCAGAGCCTGCCCTGCCTCCACCCCAACCCGGGATGGACTGGTGCTCACTCCACCACCCCCACCACCCTGCAGAGCGTGAGTGGGACCAGTACCACCGATACGGTGGGTAAACACTGCATCCTTGAGCTCTACGACTGCACGTCTGCCAAGCTCAACGACGAAGCCTTTCTCAGGACCGCCATCACCACAGCAGCGAAACGTGCTGGCGCCACCCTGCTCAATCTGATCACCCATCATTTCGATCCCCAGGGGGTCACCGGGCTTGCCCTGCTGGCCGAATCGCACATCTCGATTCACACCTGGCCCGAATCCGGGTACGCGGCCGTGGATGTGTTCACCTGCGGTGACCACACCATGCCCGAGCTGGCCTGTGCGGTGCTCTGTGAAGAACTGGAGGCCCGAACGCACAAGCTCACCAGCTTTCGACGCGAAACGCCGGAGTGCATCGCCGGGGCAGATCGGGATCCGATCCTGGCGGCCGCCTGACCCCTGCACACCACCGCTGACTCAGCGGTTGGATCTGGATCAGCGTTTGGATCTCCAGGCGCCAGCCCAGTTAGCGCGCCGCGAGCGCTTGAAGCACCCTGCTGGGTGCTTTTTTATGCTCCCCAAAACGCAACAGTCCTTGCTCATTGAGCCCTCAGGACCAACGCAGCCATCGCCACATGCTCAGGGGTGATCGCCAATCGCCAGCCCGGCCGTCAGGGGCAGCTGTTGACGTCGTGATCGAGTCCTCGGTTGAGCTTGCCGCTGACCAAGCCTTCCAGGTCCAGGCTCACCGCCGTGAAGCCCAGGCCCAGCAGAGCCTCCACCAGCTCCTGTCGGAAACCAGCGGAACTACCACCATCGGCCAGCCGCGCCAGCAGCTCCGGCAGTTGGGCGGCGGGCAGCTCGATCCGCGCCGTTTCGCCCTGGCTGCGTACCCGCAGATCCCGCAGCCCCCGCTGGCGTAACCAGTCCTCGGCCGCGGCCACCCGCTGCAACCGTGTGGTCGTGATCGGCTCGCCATAGGGAAACCGCGACGCCAGACAGGGCTGGGCCGGCTTGTCCCACCACGGGAACCCAAGCGCGCGGGAGATGCGACGCACCGCCTGCTTGTCGAGGCCGAGATCGGCCAGGGGAGAACCCACCCCGTGCTCACGGGCCGCGTCGATGCCGGGGCGGTGGTCGCCGAGATCGTCGAGGTTCACGCCATCGAGCACGGGCGCCCCGCCGGCAGCGGCGGCCAACGGCGCCAGCAGGCTGTGCAGCTCGCGTTTGCAGGCGTAGCAGCGCCGTTCCGGATTGCTGCTGTAGGCAGGATCGTTCAGCTCGGCGGTGGGAATCTCCCGGTGCCGCAGGCCCAGCCAGGCCGCCTGCAGCCGGGCCTCCTCGCGCAGATGGGGCGCCAGGGCCGGCGAGACACCGGTGATTGCCAGGGCGCCCTCGCCCAGTTGCTCTGCCGCGATCGCCGCCACCAGGGTGCTGTCCACACCACCGGAATACGCCACCACCACCGACTCGAATCCGGCCAGGTGCTGCCGCAGCCGTTCCAGGCCTCGCTCCAGAGGCTCCGGCAGATGCTCGATCCGGGGATGGGCCATGGCGGCAATCCTGGCAAGCGCTGGGGCGGTCCGTCGTTAGCATCGATCTGCCGCCGCTCCTGCGATGTCTCCCCCCGCCAGCAGCACCCAGACGCCGCAACGGGGCACCGGCCGCGGCATCGGCATCCGTACGGCGGCCGGCAGTGACGAACGCGCCCATGGCCAGCTGCACGTCTACGACGGCGATGGCAAAGGCAAGAGCCAGGCGGCCCTGGGCGTGGTGCTGCGCACGATCGGGCTGGGCATCTGTGAGCAGAAGCGCACCCGGGTGTTGCTGCTCCGTTTTCTCAAGGGTCCGGGTCGGGCCTACGACGAGGATTCCGCCATCGAGGCGCTCCAGCAGGGCTTTCCCCATCTGATCGACCAGGTGCGCACCGGCCGCGGCGAATTCTTCACTGCAGAGGAAGCGACCCGCTTCGATCGCCAGGAAGCCCAGCGGGGCTGGGACATCGCCAGAGGTGCGATCGCCAGCAACCTCTATTCGGTGGTGGTGCTGGACGAACTCAATCCGGTCCTGGACCTGGGCCTGCTCGACACCGACGAGGTGGTGCGGACCCTGTCGGCCAAACCGGCTGGCATGGAGGTGATCGCCACCGGGCGGGGAGCACCCGGCGCCCTGGTGCAGCTGGCTGACCTCCATTCCGAGATGCGCGCCCATCGCCGCCCCGATGACGCCGATGGGGAGCCGGGTCAGGCCCAGGGCCTCGAAGGCATCGAGATCTACACCGGGGAGGGCAAGGGCAAATCCACCAGTGCCCTGGGCAAAGCCCTGCAGGCGATCGGCCGGGGCATCAGCCAGGACAAGAGCCACCGGGTGCTGATCCTGCAGTGGCTCAAGGGGGGCAGCGGCTACACCGAAGACGCCGCGATCGCGGCGCTGCGCGAGAGCTATCCCCACCTGGTGGATCACCTTCGCTCCGGCCGTGACGCAATTGTCTGGCGGGGCCAGCAGCAGCCGATCGACTACGTGGAGGCCGAGCGGGCCTGGGAGATCGCCCGCGCCGCCATCGCCAGTGGGCTCTACAAAACCGTGATTCTCGACGAGATCAACCCCACGGTCGATCTGGAGTTGCTGCCGGTGGAGCCGATCGTGCAGACCCTGCTGCGCAAGCCCGCCGAAACCGAGGTGATCCTCACGGGTCGCTGCAAGAACCTGCCGGCCTACTTCGCCCTGGCCAGCGTCCACTCCGAGATGGTGTGCCACAAGCACTACGCCGAACGCGGTGTCGACCTCAAGCGCGGCGTGGATTACTGATCGTCCATCGGCAGCCGATCCGGCGGAGACGACGCCAGGGTCTTGTGCTCCTGCCAATGCTCCTCCAGCTCCGCCGCTTCGTGGGCGATGAAGCGCCCGAGCAGCAGGCCCACCAACAGGGATATGTAGAGGGTACTGCTCACACTCAGCAGGATGGCGAAGCGCTCACCCACTGGGTTACCGGGAAGCACATCGCCATAACCCAGACCGGCCACTGTCACGAAGCTGTAGTAAAGGAGCCTGTCCCTGAGGGCCTCATGGCTGCCCACGGCCCCCAGCAGAAAGGAACCCGGGTGCACCACCTCAATGGCGGTGGCCACCATGCCGCCGGTGAGGCCAAGATGCACATAACCGCCAGCAGCGCCGGCCAGCACGGACAGGTTCACCCTCGGCACCCGTGCCAGGAGCCTCACCAGCCGCACGGAGGTGGTGATGAAGAAAATCGCCACCAGGAGCAGAGTGGCCACCTGCAGGTGGCCTGATGGCCAGCCCCGAAACAGGGAAGGAACCCAGATGAGCAGCCCGGTGACGAGCCCGAGCCACTGGTAGAGCGCACCGATGCAACGTCCTCTGAACGTGGGCAGCAGCACCGGCAGTGTCCGAACCGACTGCAGAATCAGCAGATCGAAGACGATCGGCGCCACCAGGGGCTGCGGGAAGGGCCCCACCTCATTCGCCAGGGGCATCAGCAGCACCGGCATGATCGAGGCCGCCAGAAAGGCCGGAAACTGGCCCTCCAGGGCGATCAGCCGGCGCTGAGACACGGCGGGCCCATGATCATCGGTTGGGCCCGCGAAGCGGACCCGCAGCCACCGCCTCAGTAACGGGGCACCGATGGATCCACCTCCTGGCTCCAGGCGTCGATGCCGCCGGCCACGTTGGTGCCCTCAATCCCATGACGGCCCAGGGCAATCAGGGCCTTGGCACTGCGGCCGCCGAGTTTGCAGTGCACGTAGAGCTTCTTGCCCTGAGCCAGCCGGCGCACATCGTCAATCGCCTCGCCACTCTCAATCCGATCGAGCGGCACCAGCAGGGCACCAGGGATCACGGCAATGTCGGCCTCAGGGGGATTGCGCACATCGACCAGCAGGATGTCCTCCAGCTCGCCGTCGATGATCGTCTTGAGCTCGGCGACGGTGATGCTGGGCACACTGCCCGCCTCCTCCTGGCCGGGGGCGCTGCCACCCACGCCGCAGAACTCCTGGTAATCAATCAGTTCGTTGATCACCGGCCGCTCCGGGTTGGGCCGCAGCTTCAGCTCGCGGAACTTCATGCCCAATGCATCAAACAGCAGCAGGCGGCCGCTGAGGGTGGTGCCGATGCCGGTGATGATCTTCACCGCCTCGGTGGCCTGGATCACGCCGATGATGCCGGGCAGCACGCCCACCACGCCGCCCTCGGCGCAGGAGGGCACCATGCCCGGCGGCGGCGGCTCGGGAAACAGATCGCGGTAGTTGGGGCTTTCGGCATCGAGGTTGAACACCGTGGCCTGGCCTTCGAAGCGGAAGATCGAGCCGTAGACGTTGGGCTTGCCCAGCAGCACGCAGGCGTCGTTGACGAGATAGCGGGTGGGGAAGTTGTCGGTGCCGTCGCAGACGATGTCGTAGGGCTCAATGATCGCCAGAGCGTTCTCACTGGTCAGGGCGGTCTCGTAGAGATCCACCTGGCAGTGGGGGTTGATCTCGAGGATCCGGGCCTTGGCGGATTCGATCTTGGGCTTGCCCACCCAGCTGGTGCCGTGGATCACCTGCCGCTGGAGGTTGGAGTGATCCACCACGTCGAAATCGACGATGCCGATCCGGCCCACGCCCGCGGCGGCCAGATACAGCAGCAGCGGCGAACCGAGGCCGCCGGTGCCCACACACAGCACCGAGGAGGCCTTGAGACGCTTCTGGCCCTCCATGCCCACCTCCGGCAGGATCAGGTGGCGGGCGAAGCGGGCCACCTCGTCGGGGCTGAGCTGCACCCCGGTGGTGTCGGGAGGAAGCATCGGAGAAGCGCGACCGGTCAATCCACCATTGTCCACGCCAGCGGCAACGGCTGGGTGTCCTCCTCGGTCAGCCACCAGCAGCGCAGGGCCCAGCCCGTGCGGGGCAGGTCTGCACGGGTGCTGCCGCGAGGGTCGCCATCGCCGCCAGGCGGGCCCGCGATCACCAGCAGGGCAGGGGGAAAGGCGAGGCGCCGGTCGGTGGCCGAGGGCAGGGGCGCACTGGCGGGATGGCTGTGGGCCGCCCCCAGGACCGTCAGGGCACGGGCCCGTCCCCACTTCTGGGCCAGCAGCTGCTCCCGCGGATCGATCGCGAAGCGGCGGCCCCGCTCCCCCATCGGCTGCCACCCATTCAGACAGGGCCAGATCCGCTCCACCTGCCAATGGGCCTCCCGGCGGCAGCCCAGCAGCAGGGCACAGCCTTCGGCAGGGCTGGCGGCGGCCAGCAGGGCATCCAGGCAGGTCAGCCCCCGCCGACGGAAGCCGATCCGCGCTGGCCAAATGGAGCTCACACCGATACCTTGGCCCTCGATCGTTTCAAATTGTGCGGCTCCATTCATGAGCGATACCACCACCTTGAATGAGCCCGACCTGAAGGAAGCCGGCAGCGACGCAGGCGAGACCAGCACCTCGAGCAGCCCGTTCGGCTCCGGTGTGGGCGACGCCACCGTGAATTTCGCCGAGCGCTACGGCGACATCCTGACCAAGGTGAACACCACTCTCGACCAGGTGGACTGGTCCTTGATGGGTCGGATCGCCAAGGGCACCGGTGTGTTCCTGGCCGTGATCGTGGCGCAGATCCTGATCAAGGGGGTGCTGGACACCATCAATCTGCTGCCGGTGGTTCCCGGGCTTCTGGAGCTCCTTGGCCTTGTCGTGGTGGGCCAGTGGAGCTGGCAGAACCTCACCACCAGCGAGAAGCGCAACGCCGTTATCGCCCAGATCCAGGGCCTTCGCAAGGAATATCTGGGCTGAGCGGCCATCATGGGCTGGGTGGTTCGTGGGGCGGCCTGACATCAGGATTCAGCCCAGCCGCAGCAGGCCATCCAGGCTCGCCTGGGCCTGTTGCCGGTAGGAGCCCCCGAAAAGATTGGCGTGGTTGAGCAGGTGGTAGAGGTTGTAGAGCTCCACCCGCACCCGGTGCCCCGGGGAGAGGGGCCACCCGGCCTCGTAGCCGGCAAAGAAGGCCGGTGGGAAACCACCGAAGAGGTGGGCCATCGCCAGATCCACTTCCCGATCGCCGCGATACACGGCAGGATCGAAGATCGCGCCCCGACCGTCGTCGAGCAGGGCGGCATTGCCGCCCCACAGGTCGCCGTGCACCAGCACGGGCTCAGGCTGGTGCCCCTCCAGCCACTGGGGCAGACGCTCCAGCAGGGTGGTCGCCTGGCGCAGCGGCGCGCCGCCGCGTGCGACCCACTCCAGCTGGGGAAGCAGGCGACGGTCTCGGAAGAACTCCACCCAGCTGTCGCACCAGCCGTTGACCTGGGGGGCGGCCCCGATCCAGTTGTCCTGCGGCCAGCCGTAGCGGGCATCGACGCCATCCAGGCTGCGCCGGTGCAACAGAGCCAGGGAACGGCCCAGCTGCTGCCAACCCAGCTGGCGCCGTGCTGCAGCATCGCCACGCTGACTGGCTGAGCTGTTGGCGGTCGCCTGGCTGCCGCCCGACGGACAAAAGGGCAGCCAGTCGGTCACCAGCAGGGCAGCTTCTGCCGCCAACCCCACAAACAGAGGCTGGGGCACCGCCAGCTCAGGGGGTGCCGCGGCAGCCAGGGCGCCTAACCCATCGGCCTCGGCCTGCAGCAGCGGCAGATCGGCTGGCTTCAGGCTCTTGGCGAACAGGCTGTGGTGTGCGGAAAACCGCAGGCGCCAGGCGCGGCCCGTGCAGCCTCCGCCGACCGGCTCCACCGAGGCCGGCGCCTCACCGCAGTGATCCCGGGCCCAGAGACCCAGCTGGGACGGGAGCATGGCTCGCACCGGCCAAGGGAACGCTGCCAGCATGCCGGGATGACGGAGGCGCACGGCACGCAGTCGCAGGGCACGGGATCTGAGGGCACCGAGGCCCACGGCCCAGTGGCGGTGCTGGGGGCCGGAATCGCCGGCCTCACGGCGGCGGCCCTGCTGGCCCGTGCCGGCCTCAAGGTGGATCTGCTCGAGGCCCACCACCAGAGCGGCGGCTGCGCCGGCACCTTCCGGCGCGGCCCCTACGTGTTTGATGTGGGCGCCACCCAGGTGGCCGGCCTGGAGGCAGGTGGCATTCACGCGCGGCTGTTCGCCCATCTGCACCAGACCCCGCCGGCGGCCACACCGCTGGATCCGGCCTGCGTGGTGGATCTCCACGACAGCCAGCCGCCGGTGCAGATCTGGCGCGATCCGCTGCGCTGGCAAGCGGAACGGCAGAGCCAGTTCCCCGGCAGCGAACGGTTCTGGCAACTCTGCGCCTGGCTGCATCGCACCAACTGGGCCTTCGCGCTGCGGGATCCGGTGCTGCCACCGCGATCGCTCTGGGATCTGGGCCAGCTCTGCGGCGCCCTGCGGCCAGCCACCCTGATCAGTGCCCTGGCCACGGGCACCACGGTGGCCGATCTGCTGACCCTCTGCGGCTGCGGCCACGACCAGCGCCTGCGGCGCTACCTCGACCTGCAACTGAAGCTCTACTCCCAGGAACCAGCCGATCGCACCGCCGCCCTCTACGGCGCCACCGCCCTGGCCGTGGCGCAGGAGCCACAGGGGCTCTGGCACCTCGAGGGTTCGATGCAGGAGCTCAGCCGGGCGCTGGAGGACAGCCTGGCCCGCTGGGGCGGCCGCCTGCGACTGCGGCACCGGGCGCGTCAGCTGGAGCGCCGCGATGGCGGCTGGATCGTGCGGGGAGAGAAAGGCGGCAACACCCCCTTTGCCCTGGCCTGTGAGGCGGTGGTCTGCACCCTGCCCCCCCAGTGCCTGAGCGATCTGCTGGGCGAGGCGCTGCCAGCGGGCTACCGGCAGCGCCTGCAGCACCTGCACGACCCCTCCGGCGCCCTGGTGCTCTATGGGGCCGTGCCGCGCTCGGTGCTGCCGCCCCACACCCCCAGCCACCTCCAGCTCGACTGGCCATCTCCGGGCCCACTGTTCGTGTCGGTGAGCCAGGAGGGCGATGGACGGGCGCCCCAGGGGCAGGCCACCGTGATCGCCAGCGTGTTCACGCCGGCCCGCCCCTGGTTCGGCCTGGACGAGACCGAGTACCAGGCGCGCAAAGCCCAGGCCGGCACCGCCATGGCGGCCGGCCTGGAGCAGCTGCTCGGGATCGGATCGGCCGACTGGCTGCACCGGGAGCTGGCCACACCCCGCGGCTTCGCCGGCTGGACCGGACGGCCCTGGGGCTATGTGGGGGGGCTGGGCCAGCACCCCAGCCGCTTCGGGCCCTTCGGGCTGGCCAGCCGCACACCACTGCCGGGGTTCTGGCTCGGCGGCGATTCCATCCATCCCGGCGAGGGCACCGCCGGCGTGAGCCTCTCCTCGCTGATGCTCTGCCGCCAGCTGCTGGCGGAGCGCGGCGAGCCCCTGCGGATCTGAACCGAACGGGTCAGACGAACTGGGGGCGCAAGTCGCGGCAGTCGGTCAGCAGCTGCTGCAGCTCCGCCCAGTCTTCCTGGCGCACCAGCTGCTCGAGCTGATCAAGGCTGTGGCGGTAACCGGCCAGAGCCTGCAGCACCGCCTCCCGGTTGCCACGGGCCATCAGGGTGCCCAGCTCGGGGTTGCCGCCCCCCACCCGGGTGGTGTCGGCGAAGCCGCTGGAAGCCAGGGTCCGCACCAGGCTCGGCAGCGAACTCATGAACGAAGACTGGCTCTGGGATGACGGGCTCAATGCTGGCTGGCCCTCGCCAGCACTGCTCCGATCAGCGGTCTGGAGGAGTGCCGCACTCACCAGCACCGGCAGATGGGAGATCAGGGCCACCGCAGCGTCGTGGGCCCTGGCCTCGCAGCACACCCAGCGGGCTCCGAGGGTCGCAGCCAGGTCAGCCACCAGGGCGAGCGCCTCGGGGTCGGTGTCGTCAGCAGGGGTGACCACCCAGGGACGGGCAACGAACAGGTCGCACACACCGGCCTCCACGCCGGCCTCGGCGGTGCCGGCCATGGGATGGCTGGGCACGAAGCGGCGGGCCTGCCGCTCCCCGCCCAGCCGCCGCAACGCCGCCGACCACACCGGCAGCAACGGCCCCTTGACCGAGCCCACATCGGTCAGCACCGCCTCGGGGGGCAGAGCCTGCAGCAGGTCTGGCGGCGGCGCCAGCAGCTGATCCAGGGGCAGCGCCAGCACCACCAGATCGCAGCCTGCCAAGACCGAGGGATCGGTGCTCACCACCGAAGCCAACCCCCGGTCTCGGGCCCTGGTGGCGGTGGCCTCACGGCGCACCAGGGCCCGCACCTCGGCTCCGGCCGTCTGCAGGTCGAGGCCGAGCGATCCGCCGATCAACCCGAGACCCACCACACCCACCGGGCCATGGCGCCAGGCAGGCCGGGGCTCGGCGGGGTTGGTCATCGTCGCTGCAGCCGGGTCGGACCAGCTTCCTACGATTCGCCCATGCTGGAAGCCCTGGCCCATCAACAGCTGAAAGCCCTGCTGCGCCAGGAGGGAGCAGCCGAGTGGCCGCATCACCTCAGCCTCAGCCGGCTCGTGGCCCGCAGCCTGCGGCGAAGCGATCACACCTTGATCCGGCTCACCCCCGGCACCGGCCCCGACTGGTGGATCAGCCTGCTGGTGCCGCTGGCCCTCAGCGACGCCCCCCTGGCTCTGGTGCTGAGCCAGGATCTACGCCAGCGCCTCCTGCAGATGGAGTTGCCGAGGCTGCGGGCCGTGAACCTTGCCCTCCCCCTCTGGGAAGGGTCTGGCCCTTGCCCACCCCATCGGATCTGGCTGCTGGACCACGCCGAGCTGATGGAGGCCTGGCGGAATGGCCAGCTGGGGGAGCACCAGCTGGTGATCCCGGAAGCCGAAACCCTCGAGCCGAAGCTGCGTCGTTCGCTGGCGGTGCGGATCACTGCCGATGACTGGAACCGGTTGCTGCGCAGCCAGCCGGCGGCCGAAACCAGCCTGATGGCCCTGCACGACCGGTTGAGCCGCCGGGTTCTGGAACCGCCGCGTCAGCCCAGCGGCCTGGTGGCCATCGCTGCGGAAGAGGAAGCACCGCTGCGCCAGCTGCTCGCCCTGCTCGGCCCCCTGCCGCCCCCCTGGGACCAGTGGCTGGAGCAGGGGGGAGATGGCTGGAGCAGCTGGGCCGAGGTGGACATGCGGCTGTTGCAGTGGACCCTGCACCGCCAGCCCCTGGAGCCCCTGCATGCCCTGGCGGGCCTGCTCAGGGGCCGTGGAGCCGTGCTGCTGGGCCAGCTGGCCAGCCCGATTGCTGTCCGCCGGAGCACCCAGGCGCATGGCGCAGCCCCCGAGGCCGTCCTCGGCCTGACGCCCGAGGTGGTGGTCGACCTGGGGGATCCTCCCCTGGCCGATCCGCTGCCGCTGTTCGCACCCCTGCGCCAACCGCTGCCCAATAGCCCCGTCTTCGCCCAGCACCTGCTGGAGCAGAGTCGCCGGCTGGTGCTGGGGCAGGCTCGGCTGAGCGTGATCCTCTGCGACGACGAAGGCCTGCGGCTCAGCCTGGCCAGTGCGATGGCGGCGGAATTCGGCCGTCGGGTGGAACACGAATCCACCACTCCCGATGCGAATGGGATTCTCTGCGCCCGCTGGAGCTGGTGGCTGGAGCAGCAGGAGCGGCTGCCGCTACCGGGTCAGATCCTGGCGGCCACCTTGCCGATCGCCAGCCTGGAGGATCCCCTCACCGCCGCCCGGGTCGCCGCCCTGCGTCAGCAGGGCCTCGACTGGTTCCGGGAGCTGCTGCTGCCCGAGGCCGTGAACCGGCTGCAACGGTCCGTGGCAGGCCTGCGCCGCGGTGGCGGACGCCTGGCCGTGCTGGACGGACGCTTGCGCAGCCGCAGCTGGGGCGCCACGGTGCTGCGGGCCCTGGAACCCTGGGCGAGCCTGAGCCGCCTGCTGCCCAACTAGCGTTGCCAGCAGTTGCCACTGCTGCGCGGATGGGGGAAGCCAAGCGTCGTTCCACCCAGGGCCTGCCACCGCGGGGGCCCAAGCCATCCGCAGGCAGCGGCACGAGCCCGGAACGTGTCGCGCCGTGGCTGCCCTTGAGCAAGGACCAGGCCAACCGCTTCGTGGCGATCACCACCCGTGGGGCCTGGTTCGGTATCGGCGCGCTGGTGCTGTTCTGGGTCACGGTGCGCTTCATCGGCCCCGCCGCAGGCTGGTGGACCCTGTCGGACGGCTGACTCCTGCGCGGCAGAGGCGGAGCCCAGCAGGCAGGAGCCACCTGAGCGACAGCAGCGATTGCCAGCGGACGCTGATCAAAACCGACGGCGCCCGCGAAAAACTGAAGAAAACATTAGGATTGCGCCACCGACCCGCTGGCCCGTCATGTTCCCGCGTCTGGCTGAGCAATACCGGACCCTCGTCCGCGACCTGGTGATGAGCCTGCAGGCGCTAGCCCGCAGCCTCCAGGACCGGGGTTGTGTCGCCACCTGCTACGTGTGTGGCGATGGCAGGGATGGTCATGGAGCCTCGTTCGTGGCCGACCTGGGCGACAACCACACAGTGCGTTTTCTCGTGTCTGACTTCGGCATCACCTGGGTCGAATCCCGCGACGGGCACGAACTGGTGAAGCTGGAAGGTGCCGAAGCCATTCAGGAGCTGCAGCGTGTCACCCAGATCCTGCAGCAGCCTGAGCCCACTCCGATTCACTCCATTCTGAAGTCCGGCGGTCCTCGTCATCGCGGCTCGCGGGCCGCCAGCGAGCCGATCGAAACGGCCGCCTGAATCGCAACGGCTGAAGGTAAGGCTGGCCAGGTGGCCCCTGGCGCCCCGGCGCGTCAGCCGTCGGTGGCCGCAGGAGCTGTGCTGCGCGAGGAAGATCGGGTTCCAGCCGTGGCACCTGCAGGGGACCCGGCCGCCGCAGGAGCATTCAACTCAAGCGGTGCAGCGCCAAGATCCTCGACCAGGGCGCGGGCCGGATCATCGGACAGGTCAGCGCTCAGCTTGGCTGCCGCCGCCAGGGGCCGCAACGAGTTGGCCGTCACCTCCGATCCTTCCGTGAGTTTCTGGCGGGTGATCGCCTCGATCCGCTCCTTCTGCTCGGGGTTCTGCTCCAGCCAGATGATGGTGTTATCACGGCCCTGGCCGATGTTGTCGCCCTCGTAGCTGTACCAGGATCCCTTACGCGTCACCACCCCGATTTCCTCGGCCAGATCCAGCAGGCAACCGAGGGTGCTGATGCCCCGGCCGAACAGGATGTCGAACTCGGCGATGCGGAAGGGTGGAGCCACCTTGTTCTTGGCCACCTTCACCTTGGCGCGAATGCCGTATTCCTCGGTGCCGCGCTTGAGCGTCTGGATCCGGCGGATGTCGAGCCGCACCGAGGCGTAGAACTTCAGCGCATTCCCACCGGTGGTGGTTTCGGGATTGCCATAGGTGACACCGATCTTTTGCCGCAGCTGGTTGAGGAAGATCACCGTGCAGCCGGACTTGCCGATGTTGCCGGTGATCTTGCGCATCGCCTGACTCATCAGGCGGGCCTGGCTGCCCACCGCCAGATCGCCCATCTCTCCCTCAATTTCGGCCCGGGGCGTCAACGCCGCCACCGAATCGATCACGACGATGTCGACGGCGGCTGAGCGCACCAGCTGGTCGACGATCTCCAGGGCCATCTCACCGGTATCCGGCTGGGAGACCAGCAGGTTCTCGATATCCACTCCGAGGGCCGCGGCGTAGACCGGGTCGAGCGCGTGCTCGGCATCAACGAAGGCCGCAACGCCACCGCGGCGTTGCACCTCGGCGATGGCATGGAGCGTGAGGGTGGTCTTGCCGGAACTTTCAGGGCCATAGACCTCCACCACCCGGCCCTTGGGATAGCCGCCCCCCAGAGCCAGATCCAGGGTCAGGGCGCCGGTGGAGACGGTTTCCACCCGCATGCGGGAGGCGTCGCCCAGTCGCATGATCGAGCCCTTGCCGAAGTTGCGCTCGATCTGGTTCAGCACCAGGCCCAGCGCCTTGTCACGCTCGCTGGCGGAGCGGGCCTCGAGGCTGCGGGAGGCGGCGGACACGGCCTTGGAGTCAGGGGTCATGGAAAAAGCGGCGAGAACAGGCCGGTGCGATCGGAACGGAGACGGGGCGCCGCACAACGTGCGACAGAGAAGGCGGCAACGCCAGGAGCAGGGTCAGCGCCAGGGCAAGGCGAGCATCAGAGAGCGTGGCGGGTACACACAGTGACCCAGACAGACAGTCGCGGATCCAGAGACGATGACAGCGGCAGACGCCACGGCAGTGGCAGAAGCAACGCCAGGGGCAGTGCCAGAGCCAAGGGCAGTGGCAGAGCTAGAACGACAGAGTCGGCTCCAGACCATCAGTGCCACCTGAAACGGCCGGTGTATCACGGCCGATGCGTCAGCGACACCGCGATCGCTGCACCCACTGCACAACTCCAACCACTGCGCCAACACGCCCAAGCCCAGCCTCCAACCTAGTACGGGCGTACTGTAGCGAATCCGGGCCAGCGCGCCAGCGGTGCGGCGAAGGACTCCGGGGTCAGCAGGTCGATGCCCTGGGGCAGTGCGCAGGCGTCGTCGGGGCCGAGATAGCCCCAGCTCACCAACAGGCAGACCACCGCCTCAAGACCGGGCGTGGCTCGCACCTGTTCCAGGGTTGGACGCCGATCCTCCAGAAATCCGATCGAGGCCACCTCAGCCCTCAGGCGCAGCAGCACATCCGGCTTGCTGCCCTGTTCATGGCCGTAGACGGCGCAGGGTTCGAGAGCGGCAGCGGCCAGCAGCTCGGCGGCGAAGGCCCCGCCCTTGGTGGTGAGCACGGCCCAGTCAGCCCCCTCCAATGCCAGCCGGCGCAACCGCTCCGGCACCCCGGGGTAAAAACGATGCAGAGCCAGCCAGGCCTGCCGATCGTTGGCAATCGCCTCGCTGCGGACCTGTTCGAGCGCCTGCTGCAGTTGCGGCGCCCTCCAGCCCCGCCGCTCAAGGGTCGGCGGCAGAGACGCGGCATAGTCCTGAAGCAAGGCTGCCAGATCCAGGTCCGGACGGCCGAGCTCGGCGGCCACCAGCACCATCTCCCAGCCCTTGTGGATCAGAGGCCGCAGCTGCAGAAAGCCGGCAGGGGCCTGCTCAGGAAGACAGAGAGAAGGATCCAGCCGCAGGGCGGCCCGGCGGGATGACCACCAGTACTCGGCCATGCCATCCACCAGCACGCCGTCGAAATCGAAGACGAGTAACGGGGTCGGGGAAGGCGAAATCGCCACAACAGGCTGAAAAAACTGGGCCGCTAGGATTCGAACCTAGGAATGGCGGGACCAAAACCCGCTGCCTTACCACTTGGCGACGGCCCAAAGCGCTCGAGCGAGGCAGTTCGGGAGCAGGGGCTCCGGAGCGGCAATCGTCGGTCGGCTCCGGCCTTGAGCCGGTGCTCAGATAGTTACCCACAGCGCCCGGTCCTTCGTCAATCTCCCGGCAGCAGCACCCGGCCAGGCCGCACTCCGATCAAGCCGGGAACACCCGCAACCGCTGCTCCAGGCCGCGGCCGAACACAGCGCTGCGCAGGCGATAGCGACCCACCAGCTCGACCTGCATCTGCCGCACCGTCTCGCTGCGGGGCAACAGCTCCACGGGGCGGCCATGGGGAAGCACCACCTGCTCCACCGCCAGGCGGCATTCCTCCAGGGCCGCCAGGGCATCGTCGTGAGCGGCGCTGCCGTGCCCCAGCCTCGATCGTGGCCCTTGCACCTCACCGACCGGCGCGTGAAGCGGGCCGCGCCGGTGGCGCTCCAGCAGGCGCTCGACACCACGCTGCACCTGGGCGAGGGTGTCGGACTTGATCACCAGGATCGGCAGCCCCAGTCGCTGGGCCTCACGGCGTCCCTCCGGATCGCGGCCGAGCTGCTGACGCACGCTCAGCACCACATCGGCCTGCTCGGGGCCCTCCACCAGCTGCAGCGTCCAGCGGCGGCTGCGCTGCAATTGCTCCAGCAGGTGGCGGCTGATGCCGATCGGCAGCAGCCGCAACGGCGCCTGTACCCGCGCCACCGACTGCGGGTCGAGCTCCGATTCCGGGTCAGCAAACTCGTCGGGGTTCGGCGAGACGGCCGCAGAGCGACGATGCAGAACCGGTTGGCGGGGATCGGGCAGCGGCACCGGAGCAAGAGCCGCTGCCTTCGGACGATGGGGCGCCACGGGTCCCCGGGCTGGCGCGGGGGCTGACTCCTGCCAGTGCACCTGTCCATCACTGCCCAGCTCACGGATCTGGGGGCGGGCGCTCTGGCCCCGCAGCATCAGATCCACCGTGCCGGCCACATCCCGGTGGATCAGCCAGCGGCTGCGGCTGTGCATCTCCACCGCCAGGGGGAAGGTGGGCTCCGCCGCCCGCTCCAGCACCGTCTTCTGGCTGCGGCGGCGGCGGGCCTCCTCGTCGCCGAGCGTCACCGACTGGATTCCCCCCACCAGGTCGGAAAGGGTGGGGTTCTTGATCAGGTTGGCCAGGGCGTTGCCGTGGGCGGTGGCCACGAGCATCACACCCCGCTCGGCGATGGTGCGGGCGGCCTGGGCCTCGAGTTCGGTGCCGATCTCATCGATCACGATGACCTCCGGCATGTGGTTTTCCACCGCCTCGATCATCACCTGGTGCTGCAGTTCCGGCCGGGCCACCTGCATGCGCCGCGCCCGACCGATGGCGGGATGGGGGATGTCGCCGTCACCGGCGATCTCGTTACTGGTGTCGATCACCACCACCCGCTTGGCCAGCTCATCGGCCAGCACCCGGGCAATCTCCCGCAGGGCGGTGGTCTTGCCCACGCCGGGCCGGCCCATCAACAGCAACGACTCTCCAGAATCGAGCAGATCCCGCACCATCGCCACGGTGCCGAAGACGGCGCGGCCCACCCGGCAGGTGAGCCCCACCACATCGCCACTGCGGTTGCGGATAGCGCTGATGCGGTGCAGGGTGCGCTCGATGCCGGCCCGGTTGTCGCCACCGAAGGGGCCGAGCTTGTCCAGCACGGCCGCCAGATCGCCGCGGCTGATCGCCCGGCTGCCCAGGTCCAGCGCCCGGCCGGGATAGCGGGCCTCAGGCACCCGACCCAGATCGAGCACCACTTCCAGGAGCTGCTCATGGCCCTCGATCGCCAGCAGGGATTCCTGGACCACCGGCGGCAGCACCTCCAGCAACCGGTCAAGATCGTCGGTGGTGCGCCGGAGCAGGGTCGGATCGGCCACTTGGGCAGGGAGGCCGGCTGGTAGGGACGGACGGCAGACCTCGATGCCCGTTCTAGCCAGCGGTTCCGGTCCGGCGTCCGCCGGCGGATCTGCGGATCAGAGGGCTGGCAACAACCAGGGACGCACCAGCGCGTCGGCAAGTGTCAGGGCCTGTGGCCAGAGATCGCCCTCCCCCAGCAGCGGTCGCTGCCGGCTGGCCGCCTCCTGCAGCAGCGGTTGCAGCAGACGGCGGGCCACACTGCCGAAGGCCACACCGGCGGCGCCAGCGCGGCGGCGGCCCAGGCGCCGACCCAGGGCCTCCAGTCGCGGCAGGGTGCCGCCATTCGTGCCGCCGGCCAGCTGCAACGGCCCGGGAGGAGCGAGGGGGGTCAGGTCTTCGAGCAGGCGCACGGCGACATGGGCGGTGCCAGCGCCCACATCCCCGCTCATCGGACGGCCATCCAGCTGCCAGAGAGGCCGAAAACCACAGGACCGCAGTGCCGCATGGCGCTGCCAGAGCTCAGCCGCCAATGGCTCGGCCCCAGGCGGCGCAGGAGGTGGACAGTCCCCCGCGCCCCCTGCCCCGCTGAGCACGCCTGCACCCCGCTCCAGGCCACAGCTCACCGCCAGGCGCCGCAGGGGCACACCACTGCGCTGCACCTCGGCCAGACGCTGCCGAAACGCCTCGCCGCGGCCGGCCTGGGTGTGAATCTCCACGGCATCGGGTTGCAGCTGGGCGAGCAAGGCGGGCACCAGGGCACCCTCCACCGTTTGCGCCCTCTCCTCGATCAACCCAAGCGGACAGGCCGGCAGGCAGCGGCCGCAGCCGTAACAGCGGCAGGCGATGACGCCGCCGGAGGACCCGATGGCAAGGGCGGGACAGACGCGTTCGCAGGGCCGCGGGCAGTCCGCAGGACAGCGCACCGGATCGAACCAGGCCTTGCGGAAATGGGGATCGTTCCCATCACTGAGGCTCACCATCAGCCAGGGCTGCGCGGCACCGCGCTCACGGGCCCAGGCGATCCCACGCCGTGCGGCCGACACCACGGCGGCATCCGCCGCCAGATCCAGGCAATGCACCCCGGCGAGGGTGTAGATGCCGGCCAGATCCTCAAGGGCGCCAAGATCCTGATTGCTGGCACCGCCGATCCACTTGACCCAGTACCCGCCGGCCAGGGCACGATCAGGAAGGGCCAGGGGGTCCAGCCGCACCCTCAGCCCCGCAGGGAAGATGGCTGGAGCTCAGCCATCCGCCAGCTCGGCCAGGGGCTGCCAGCGCAACGACCTGGCACCGCCCATCTCCACCACGACCTTGAAGCGCGGCTCGCGCCGGCTGAGCGCCACCAGGGAGGCCAGTTCGGCCTTGGAGAGCACGGCCCCCTCCAGCAACCAGAGCAGGATGGGTGCCTCGCCTTCCAGCAGGCTTCCCAGCTGGGGCATCACCCGCTGCACCTCGCCAACCGCCGCGCCGCGGCCAACGCTCTGGTGACCGAGATGGGGCGGGCGCACACCATGCAGTTGGAAGAGGTAGGCCTCGGGATCTCCGAGGCCGCGGGCCGTGGTGAGCTGAGCCCGGTAGCCGGCCGCCCGCAGACGCCGCAGCAAGCGGGTTTCGGAACCACCTTCCAGGGGCACGAACAAGGCCAGGGCGCCGGCGTTCTCCAGGTCCTGTCGGAAACCGCGGCCGGTGAGCAGCAGGGGCATCGGAGCGGGAGGAACGGTGGCAGACACCAGTCTGACAGCCCTGGAGGCAAGCGGCAGAGGATCCGGGAGGCCGCTGCGCCAGATCCAGGCAGAGCTCAACAGGGTCATCTCAACCAAATGCTACATTGATTTCTTGTGCTGCAGATCTGTGCCCGTCCGCTAGCCGGGCCTCCAGAGCTCTGCACAAAGCTCGCCCGTGGAGGTGAGCTTCCCGGCCAGTGCGGCTCCAGCAGCGATTCTCGCTGTGCGATCCGCCGGGAAACTGCTGACAGGAGCGGCTCTGTTCAGAGCCGGACCACTCCCGCCGCAAGTCCCAGCCCGCTGATTCGCTTCGCTAGCCCCGGCCTCCGGCCGTTTCTGCGACATCCCGAATTCAGCTTCACCGCTTCACCGGTGCCTTGCGGCACGGGGGCTGCGGTGGTCCTGCTGGCGTCGTTCCCCTTCCTATGTCCATCGGCATTCTTGGGAAGAAACTGGGCATGTCCCAGTTCTTCGACGAAGAGGGCAGATCCATCCCGGTCACCGTGATCGAGGCTGGTCCCTGCCGCATCACCCAACTCAAAAGCGACGGCACCGACGGTTACACCGCCGTGCAGGTCGGTTTCGGCGAGATTCGCGAGAAGCTCGTCAACAAGCCCGCCAAGGGCCACCAGATCAAATCCGGTGACCAACCCGTTCGCCACCTGCGCGAATACCGCGTCGACAACCTCGACGGACTTGAGTTGGGCAACCCCATCACCGTCTCCGATTTCGAGGCGGGCCAGAAGGTCGATGTGAGTGGCGACACCATGGGTCGTGGCTTCTCCGGCTATCAGAAGCGCCACGGCTTCAGCCGCGGCCCCATGACCCACGGTTCCAAGAACCACCGCGAACCCGGCTCCACCGGTGCCGGCACCACGCCGGGCCGTGTCTACCCCGGCAAGCGCATGGCAGGCCGCTACGGCGGCAAACAGATCACCACCCGTGGCCTCACCATCCTCAAGGTGGATGCCGAGCGCAACCTGCTGGTGGTCAAGGGTTCGGTGCCCGGCAAGCCCGGCGCCCTGCTCAACATCCGCCCGGCCAAACGGGTGGGCGCCAAGGCCGCGACCTGAGGAGGAGAACCATGGCTGAATGTGTTGTTCGCGATTGGCAGGGCAAGGAAGCCGGCAAGGCTTCACTTGAGCTCAAAGTCGCCAAGGAAACGTCTGCCGCCGATCTGGTGCATCGCGCCGTCGTGCGGCAACTGGCCCATGCCCGGCAGGGCACGGCCAGCACCCTGACCCGGGCCGAAGTGGCCGGTGGTGGCCGCAAGCCCTACAAGCAGAAGGGCACTGGCCGCGCCCGTCAGGGTTCGATCCGTACACCCCTCCGCCCCGGCGGTGGTGTGATTTTCGGCCCCAAGCCGCGCAGCTACAACCTGGCGATGAACCGCAAGGAACGTCGCCTGGCCCTGCGTACCGCCCTGATGAGCCGTCTCGATGACCTCATCGTGGTGAAGGGCTTCGGTGCCGAGCTTGAGGCCCCCAAGACCCGTGAGGTCACCGCCGCCCTGGGCCGTCTCGGCATCGAGGCTGGCCAGAAGGTGCTGCTGGTGCTGGATGGAGCCAACGAGGCGGTGCGCCTGTCGGTGCGCAACCTCGAAAAAGTGAAGCTGATCGCCGCTGATCAGCTCAACGTGTTCGATCTGCTCAATGCCAAGAAATTGGTGGTTGGCGAGGAAGCACTCGAGAAGATTCAGGAGGTCTACGGCGATGGCTGAACGATTTGCAGGCCGGCTCGCGGATGTGATCCGCCGGCCGCTGATCACCGAGAAGGCCACCCGGGCCCTCGAGCTGAATCAGTACACCTTTGAGGTGGATCACCGGGCCGCCAAGCCCGACATCAAGGCGGCGGTCGAATCCCTGTTCGACGTCAAGGTGGTGGGTGTGAGCACGATGAATCCACCACGCCGCACCCGGCGGGTGGGCCGATTCGCCGGCAAGCGCGCCCAGGTGAAGAAAGCGGTGGTGCGCCTGGCCGAAGGCAATGCCATCCAGCTGTTCCCTGAGTCCTGAGGGGTCTGAAACACCATGGCAATCCGTAATTACCGTCCCACCTCTCCCGGCACCCGTACCCGCGTCGCGACCGACTTCGCTGAAGTCACCGGTCGCGGCCGTGAACGGGGTCTGGTGGTGGCCAAGCACCGCCGCAAGGGCCGCAACAACCGCGGTGTGATCACCTGCCGCCACCGCGGCGGCGGTCACAAACGTCTCTATCGCCTCGTCGACTTCCGTCGCGACAAGCACGGCGTGGTGGCGAAAGTGGCGGCGATCCACTACGACCCCCACCGCAACGCCCGTCTGGCGCTGCTCTTCTACACCGATGGTGAGAAGCGCTACATCCTGGCGCCGGCCGGCATCCAGATCGGTCAGCAGGTGGTCTCCGGACCCGAGTCCCCGATCGAGACCGGCAACGCCCTGCCCCTGTCGTCGATCCCGCTGGGCTCCAACGTCCACAACGTCGAGTTGTACGCCGGTCGTGGCGGCCAGATGGTGCGCACCGCCGGTGCCAGCGCCCAGGTGGTGGCCAAGGAAGGCGACTATGTCGCCCTGAAGCTGCCGTCCACTGAAGTGCGCCTGGTGCGGCGTGAGTGCTACGCCACCCTCGGCGAGGTCGGCAACTCCGAGATGCGCAACACCAGCCTCGGCAAGGCCGGCCGCAAGCGCTGGCTCGGTCGTCGTCCTGAGGTGCGTGGCTCGGTCATGAACCCCTGCGACCACCCCCATGGTGGTGGTGAGGGCCGTGCCCCGATCGGCCGCTCCGGCCCTGTCACCCCCTGGGGCAAACCGGCCCTGGGCCTCAAAACCCGTAAGCGGAACAAACCCAGCAATCGGTTTGTGCTCCGGAAACGTCGCCGCACCTCCAAGCGGAGCCGTGGCGGACGCGATTCCTGATGTAACCCACCGCTTTGCTCTCCGCTTAAACCGCTATGGGACGTTCACTCAAGAAAGGTCCGTTCATTGCCGACAGCCTTCTGCGGAAGGTCGAAAAGCAGAACGCCGCCGACGACAAGTCCGTGATCAAGACCTGGTCACGCGCTTCCACCATCCTGCCGATGATGATCGGCCACACCATTGCCGTTCACAACGGCAAGAGCCATGTGCCGGTCTACGTGACCGAGCAGATGGTCGGTCACAAGCTGGGGGAATTCGCCCCCACCCGCACCTTCCGGGGCCACATCAAGGACAAGAAAGGAGGTCGCTGACGCCATGGCCAACATCACCCCCAACAGCCCAGCCCTGGCTCACGGCCGCTACATCCGCGGTTCCGTCTCCAAGGTCCGTCGGGTGCTCGATCAGATCCGCGGCCGCACCTACCGCGAGGCGCTGATCATGCTCGAGTTCATGCCTTACCGCTCCACCGGCCCGATCACCAAGGTGCTGCGCTCCGCGGTGGCGAATGCCGAGCACAATCTCGGTCTCGATCCGGCCACCCTGGTGGTCTGCCAGGCCAGCGCCGACATGGGTCCCTCCATGAAGCGCTTCCGGCCCCGCGCCCAGGGTCGCGCCTACGCGATCAAGAAACAGACCTGCCACATCAGCATTGCTGTGGCTGCTCCCACCACCTGACCCCCGAGGACACCGAACGATGGGACACAAGATCCATCCAACCGGACTGCGCCTGGGGATCACCCAGGAGCACCGGTCCCGCTGGTACGCCCCCAGTCGTACCTATCCCACCCTCCTGCAGGAGGACGACCGCATCCGCAAGTTCATCCACAAGAAATACGGCTCTGCCGGCATCAGCGATGTGCTGATCTCGCGCAAGGCCGACCAGCTCGAAGTGGAACTCAAGACCGCACGCCCCGGCGTGCTGGTTGGCCGCCAGGGAAGCGGTATCGAGGATCTGCGCAGCGGCATCCAGAAGACCCTCGGAGATACGAGCCGTCAGGTCCGCATCAACGTGGTCGAAGTCGAGCGGGTCGATGCCGACGCCTTTCTGCTGGCTGAATACATCGCCCAGCAGCTGGAGAAGCGTGTCGCGTTCCGCCGCGTGATGCGCATGGCTGTCCAGCGCGCCCAGCGCGCCGGCGTGCTGGGCCTGAAGATCCAGGTGAGCGGACGCCTCAACGGCGCCGAGATCGCCCGGACGGAATGGACCCGTGAAGGTCGTGTGCCCCTGCACACCCTGCGTGCCGACATCGACTACGCCACAAAGGTGGCCACCACCACCTACGGCGTGCTTGGCATCAAGGTGTGGGTGTTCAAGGGCGAAGTGCTTCCGGGCCAGCAGGAGAAGCTCCCCGTGGGGGCAGCCCCGAAGCGCCGGGCCAGCCGTCGGCCCCAACAGTTCGAAGACCGTTCGAACCAAGAGTGATCAGGAGGCCTGAACCATGCTGAGTCCACGACGCGTCAAATTCCGCAAACAGCAGCGGGGCCGCATGCGCGGCACCGCCACCCGCGGCAACACCATCGCTTTCGGGCAATTCGCCCTGCAGGCCCAGGAATGTGGCTGGATCACCTCCCGCCAGATCGAAGCCAGCCGCCGAGCGATGACCCGCTACGTCAAGCGGGGCGGCAAGATCTGGATCCGGATCTTCCCCGACAAACCGGTCACCATGCGCCCCGCTGAAACCCGGATGGGTTCCGGTAAAGGCAACCCGGAATTCTGGGTGGCGGTGATCAAACCCGGCCGCATCCTCTTTGAGATGGGTGGTCCTGAGATCACCGAAACCATTGCCCGGGAGGCCATGCGGCTGGCGCAGTACAAACTGCCCGTCAAAACCAAGTTTCTGAGCCTGGCCGATCAGGAACCTGCAGACCAAGACCAGGCCGCCATCGCAGTGGAGTCCTGATCATGGCCCTTCCCGACATCGCCGAGGTGCGCAAGCTCACCGAGGGCGAGATCACCGAACAGATCGACGCCACCCGGCGTTCCCTGTTTGATCTGCGTTTCCAGCAGGCCACCCGCCGCTTGGAACATCCGCATCGCTTCAAGGAAGCCCGCATCAAGTTGGCTCACCTGCTCACGGTGCAGAGCGAGCGTCAGCGCTCCAGCGCCTCCTGATTTCCTCCCCCATTCCCATGGCACTCAAGGAACGGGTCGGCACCGTCGTCAGCGACAAGATGGATAAAACGGTGGTGGTCGCGGTGGAAAACCGCTTCCCCCATCCCATCTATCAAAAGACGGTCAGCCGCACCACCCGCTACAAAGCTCACGACGAAGGCAACGCCTGCCGCGTCGGCGATCGGGTCCGCATCACCGAAACCCGCCCTCTCAGCCGCACCAAGCGCTGGATGGTGGCCGAGGTCCTGTCCACCACCGGTGCCGCCCCGGCCCCCGGCAGCAACTGAGCAGGACATCCCGATGATTCAACAGGAAACTTTCCTCAACGTCGCTGATAACAGCGGCGCCAAGCGCATCCAGTGCATCCGTGTGCTGGGCACCAACCGTCGCTACGCCCACGTGGGTGATGTGATCGTTGCCGCCGTCAAGGACGCCATGCCCAACATGGGCGTCAAGAAGTCGGATGTCGTCAAGGCCGTGGTGGTTCGCACCCGCGCCACCCTGCGCCGCGAAACCGGCAACGCCATCCGCTTCGACGACAACGCCGCCGTGATCCTGGGGACTGACAACAATCCCAAGGGAACCCGCGTGTTTGGCCCCGTGGCCCGCGAACTGCGGGAGCGGAACTTCACCAAGATCGTGTCCCTCGCTCCGGAGGTGATCTGAGATGGCCACTGCCACCCCCAAAGTCAAGCCCCAGACGCGCATCAAGATGCGCATCAAGAAGGGCGACACCGTGCAGGTGATCTCCGGCAAGGACAAGGGCAAGACCGGCGAGGTGCTGCGCACCCTGCCGATCGAGAACCGCGTCATCGTGCAAGGCATCAACCTGCGCACCCGCCACGTCAAGCCCACCCAGGAGGGCGAAACCGGCCGCATCATCACCGAGGAAGCTTCGCTGCATGCCTCCAACGTGATGCTCTATTCCACCGACAAAAAGGTGGCTAGCCGCGTTGAAATCGTGGTGGAGCCCGACGGCACCAAAAAGCGCCGCCTCAAGAAGACCGGCGAAGTTCTCGACTGACCTGCGCCGCCTGCAGCCAAGGCCACACCTCTGGCTGGAAGCCTTTACAGCTAACGCTTCACACTCCACTCCATCTTCCCGATCCCTTCCGCCTTCTGACCCCGACCAGAAGTGCATTCCCCTCCCCCCGTCATGTCACTCAAACAGCGCTACCGGGAGACGATCCAGCCCAAGCTGCTCAAGGATCTGAACCTGTCCAACATTCACGAAGTTCCCAAGGTGGTGAAAGTCACCGTCAACCGGGGCCTCGGTGAAGCCGCCCAGAACGCCAAGGCCCTGGAGGCCTCGATCGCCGAGCTGGCCACGATCACCGGTCAGAAGGTGGTGGTGACTCGCGCCAAGAAGGCCATCGCCGGCTTCAAGATCCGTCAGGGCATGCCGATCGGCGTGGCCGTCACCCTCCGGGGTGAGCGCATGTACGCCTTCCTTGAGCGTCTGTTGAACCTGGCCCTTCCCCGGATTCGCGACTTCCGCGGCGTCAGCCCCAAGAGTTTCGACGGCCGGGGGAATTACACCCTGGGGATCCGGGAACAGATCATCTTCCCCGAAATTTCCTACGACAAGATCGACGCCATCCGGGGCATGGACGTCACGATCGTGACTACCGCCCGTAACGACGAAGAGGGCCGGGCCCTCCTCCGCGAGATGGGGATGCCGTTCCGTAGCAACTGAGCCCTCTTCCGGACACGACCATGGCCAATCACGACCCGATTTCCGACATGCTCACCCGCATTCGCAATGCGAGTGAGAAGCGTCACCAAAGCACCAAGATTCCCGCCTCCCGCATGGCGCGCAGCATCGCCAAGGTGCTGCAGCAGGAAGGTTTCATCGCCGAGATCTCCGAAGCGGGTGAAGGCGTTGAGAGCCATCTCGTGCTCGAACTCAAGTACAGCGGTAAGCACCGCCAGCCCACGATCCGCTCCGTGCAGCGGGTGAGCAAGCCCGGCCTGCGCATCTACAAGAACACCCGCCAGCTTCCCAAGGTGCTGGGCGGCCTGGGTGTGGCGATCATCTCCACCTCCAAGGGTGTGATGAGCGACCGTGACGCCCGCAAGCAGGGCGTCGGCGGCGAAGTGCTCTGCTACGTCTACTGATCCGGGAGTTCGATTCATGTCACGTATTGGTAAAGCGCCCATCCCCGTTCCCGACAAAGTCGCCGTGAGCCTTGAGGGGCTCACCGTGACCGTGAAGGGTCCCAAGGGAGAACTGAGCCGCACCCTGCCGGAGGGCGTCAGCATCGCCCAGGACGGCAACACTCTTCTGGTGAGTCCCGTCAACGAGAGCCGCCGCTCCCGTGAGCGCCATGGCCTCAGCCGCACCCTCGTCGCCAACATGGTGGAAGGGGTCAGCCAGGGCTTCACCCGCAAGCTCGAGATCGTCGGCGTGGGCTACCGCGCCGCCCTTCAGGGCAAGAAGCTGGTGGTGAGCGCCGGCTACAGCCACCAGGTCGAGATGGTGCCCCCCGACGGCATCAGCTTCACCGTGGAGAACAACACCACGGTGCTGGTCTCCGGTGCTGACAAGGAAGTGGTGGGCAACGAAGCCGCCAAGGTGCGCGCCATTCGTCCGCCGGAGCCCTACAAGGGCAAGGGCATCAAATACGAGGGCGAGCGCATCCTGCGCAAAGCCGGTAAGACCGGCAAGAAATGAGGTCTGCCTGAGCGTCGTTACCCCGTACTTCCATGTCCACCGTCTCCCGCAAACAGCAGACCCAGAAGCGCCATCGCCGTCTGCGTCGCAATCTCACTGGCACCGCCGAGCGTCCGCGCCTGGCCGTGTTCCGCTCCAACAATCACATCTACGCCCAGGTCATCGACGACTCCGCCCAGAACACCCTCTGTGCGGCTTCAACCCTCGATAAAGACCTTCGTACCAGCATCACGGCCGCCGGCACCTGCGAAGCTTCCGTCGTCGTCGGTCAGCTGGTCGCCAAGCGTGCCCTCGCCAAGGGCATCCAGCAGGTGGTCTTCGATCGCGGCGGCAACCTGTACCACGGCCGGGTCAAGGCCCTGGCTGACGCCGCCCGGGAAGCGGGCCTTCAGTTCTGATCCCTGCTCTCACCATGACCGAAACCAACGATCAAGTTCAATCCAACGCCATCCCGGGCGCAGCTGATGTTCCCGCTGCGGCCGAAGGCCAGCAGCAGGAACAGCGCCGCGGCGGCCGCAGTGACAACCGGGGCGACCGCAAAGGGGGCCGGGGTCGCGACAACCGTCGTGGCCAGGAGCGCGACTCCGAGTGGCAGGAGCGCGTCGTTCAGATCCGCCGGGTCTCCAAGACCGTCAAGGGCGGCAAGAAGATGAGCTTCCGGGCCATCGTCGTGGTCGGCAACGAGCGCGGCCAGGTGGGCGTGGGTGTCGGCAAGGCCGGCGACGTGATCGGTGCCGTGCGCAAGGGCGTTGCCGATGGCAAGAAGCACCTGGTCAAGGTGCCCCTCACCCGCCACAGCTCGATCCCCACCCTCAGCAACGGCCGCGACGGCGCTGCCAGCGTGCTGATCCGCCCCGCCGCTCCCGGTACCGGGGTGATCGCAGGCGGCTCGATCCGCACGGTGCTGGAACTCGCCGGCATCAAGAATGTGCTGGCCAAGCGCCTGGGCTCCAAGACGCCGCTCAACAACGCCCGTGCCGCCATGGTGGCCCTGCAAGAGCTGCGCACCCACAAGGAGACCGCCAAGGAGCGTGGCATCTCCCTCGAGCAGATCTACTCCTGAGGCCATCCATGTCGCTCAATCTCCAATCTCTCAAGCCCCAGGCCGGCTCCCGCCGTCGCAAGCTCCGCAAGGGCCGCGGCATCGCCGCCGGCCAGGGCGCCAGCTGCGGCTTCGGCATGCGTGGTCAGAAGTCACGCTCGGGTCGTCCCACCCGCCCTGGCTTCGAGGGCGGTCAGATGCCCCTGTACCGCCGGGTGCCGAAGCTGAAGCACTTCCCGCTGGTGAACCCCAAGTTCTTCACCGTGGTGAATGTGTCCCGCCTCGCCGATCTCGCCGCCGGCAGCGTCGTGACGCTCGACTCCCTTACGGAAGCGGGCATCGTGACCAGCCCCAAGCATCCCCTCAAGATCCTGGGCAACGGCGAGCTCACCGTGAAGCTCACCGTCCAGGCCGCCGGCTTCACCGCCAGTGCCCGCCAGAAGATCGAAGCCGCCGGCGGCAGCTGCGAGCTGGTCGACTGACCAGCCGCATCCGCAACCCTTAGGGTCAGAGCCGTCTGTCAGTGCCTTACGGCCCGACAGACGGCTTTTGCTTTGTCCGGCCAACGCCAGGGTTTCCCTGACACCCTGGACCTTCCCCCCCCCTTTCCCCTTCCTCGCCATGCTCGTCAGCCGGGGCCGCAACCCCAGTGCCGGAGAAATCCTCAGCCAGTTGGTGCAGGCCAAAGGTCTGCGGGACCGGGTGCTGATCACCCTGGGCCTGCTGTTGCTCGTGCGTCTCGGGATCTACATCCCCGTACCGGGCATCGACCGGGTCGCTTTCCAGGAGTTCCTGCAGCGGGGCGGACAGCTGATCGGCTTTCTGGACATCTTCACCGGCGGCGGTCTTTCCACCCTCGGGGTCTTTGCCCTCGGGATCCTGCCCTTCATCAACGCTTCGATCATCCTGCAGTTGCTGACCGCAGCCCTGCCGCAGCTGGAGGATCTTCAGAAGAACGAAGGTGAGGCCGGGCGCCGCAAGATCGCCCAGATCACCCGTTACGTGGCGCTGGGCTGGGGCATTCTCCAGAGCACGGTCTTTGCCCTGATCCTGCGGCAATACGCCCTGCCTGGGATCAGCGAGCCGGTGTTCGTGATCCAGACCTCCCTGGCGCTGGTGACGGGCTCGATGGTGGTGATGTGGATCAGCGAGGTGATCACCGAGCGCGGCATCGGCCAGGGGGCCTCCCTGGTGATCTTCGTGAACATCGTCGCCACCCTGCCCCGGGCGCTCGGATCGACGATCGAACTGGCTCAGAGCGGCGACCGTTCCACCGTGGGCGGCATCGTGGTGCTGGTGCTGGTGTTTCTCGTCACGATCGTGGGCATCATCTTCGTGCAGGAGGGCAGCCGCCGCATCCCGATCGTGAGCGCCAAACGCCAGGTGGGAGGAGCCAATCTGCTGGCCGCCCGCCAGAGCTATCTGCCGCTCAAACTCAATGCCGGTGGCGTGATGCCGATCATCTTCGCCTCGGCCGTGGTCTTCCTGCCGCTCACGATCGCCAACGTGACCCGCAATGCCTGGCTGATCCGCATCGCCGGCTATCTCAACCCCAACAGCAGCACCCCCTGGCTGTATGCCCTGCTGTTTTTCGCCCTGATCTGCGGCTTTTCCTTCTTCTACGCCTCTCTCACGGTCAATCCCGTCGACATCGCCAGCAACCTCAAGCGCAGCGGCGTGGCGATTCCCGGCGTACGCCCCGGGTCTGCCACGGCGCTGTATCTCAGTGGTGTCCAGAATCGACTCACCCTGCTGGGCGGCCTCTTTCTGGGGGCCGTGGCGATCATTCCCTCCGCCGTGGAAGGCGCCACCCAGGTGCGGACCTTCCAGGGGCTGGGTGCCACCTCACTGCTGATCCTGGTGGGTGTGGCGATCGACACCGCCAAACAGGTGCAGACCTACGTGATCTCCCAGCGCTACGAAGGTCTGGTGCGGCAGTAGCTGCAGCAGGCCAGGCCGACCTGCCCCCCTTGTGTGTTCCGTTCCGCCCGCCGCTCCAGCGACGGGGTTCGCCATCTGACGATCCGCCATGAAGCAACGTCTCCTCTTCCTCGGTCCTCCGGGTGTGGGCAAAGGCACCCAGGCGCAGCAGCTGGCAGCACGCCGCGAGCTGCTGCATCTCTCCACCGGCGACCTGCTGCGCAGCGAAGTGGCGGCGGGCAGTGAACTCGGCCGCGAAGCGGAGGCAGTGATGGCCCGGGGCGAGCTGGTGAGCGATGCCCTGGTGCTGGCGATCGTGCGCAACCGTCTTCAGGAGCACACGGCCGGGTGGCTGCTGGATGGCTTTCCCCGCAACACGGCGCAGGCAGCGGCGCTCGGTGAGCTGCTCGAGGAACTGCAGCAGCAGATCGAACTGGTGGTGCTGATGGAGCTCGATGACGACCTGCTGCTGCAGCGGCTGCTCTCCCGTGGCCGCGTGGACGACAACGAGACGGTGATCCGCCATCGCCTCGAGGTGTATCAGGCCCAGACGGCCCCGCTGATCGACCATTACCGCAACCTGGGACTGCTGGAATCCGTGGAAGCCTCGGGAACGGTGGAGGAGATCGCAGAGCGGATCGAAGCCTTGGTGGGTTGACCCTTGTGGTAGGGTGCTCGTTTGCAAATTCGGAGAGCCCACCGCCCATGAAGGTGCGTGCCTCAGTCAAGAAAATGTGCGAGAAGTGCCGGGTGATCCGCCGCCACGGCCGGGTGATGGTGATCTGCACCAATCCCAAGCACAAGCAGCGCCAGGGTTGAGCCATCCGGCTCCTCCCTCATTCACGAGCTCTGCGGATCCGCCCCTGCGCTGATCCATCCTTTCCTCCCCGACCCGACCATGGCCGTGCTCACTGCACCCCATCGGGTCCTTTGCCCATTCGAACGTTTCATCTGTGGCTCGGATTGCCGGTGTCGATATCCCTCGCGACAAGAGGGTCGAGATTGCTCTCACCTACGTCTATGGGGTCGGGCTGACGCGGGCCCAGCAGATCCTCGCCAAGACCGGCGTTGACCCTGACACCCGTGTCAAGGACCTCAGCGACGCCGATGTTCAGAAGCTTCGGGGCGCCGCCGAGGGTTACACCCTTGAGGGTGACCTGCGCCGCCAGGAGGGCATGGCCCTCAAGCGTCTGCAGGACATCGGCTGCCTGCGGGGCCGCCGCCATCGCGCCGGTCTGCCGGTGCGCGGCCAGCGCACCCGCACCAACGCCCGCACCCGCCGCGGTGCCCGTAAAACCGTGGCCGGCAAGAAGAAGTAAGACGCGACGCCGCATCTGCGGCTCCGCTCGCTTCTCTTCCATCTCCCCACCCTGCCGCCCATCGCTGCTGCTGCTTCGGCCGCAACGGCAACCCGAATCGCTCCAGCCAGGTCGCCTGGCTACCGGATCGTTTCTTCGGGCGTCACCAGGGTGTTCCGTTCAGTCCCCCGATCACCTCCCTGAAACCGCAGGGCCTCTGCCATGGCCAAGCCAGCCAAGAAATCCGGCGCCAAGAAAACGAAGCGCAACGTCCCCAACGGCGTCGCGCACATTCAAAGCACCTTCAACAACACGATCGTATCGATCACCGACACGGCCGGTGAGGTGATCTCCTGGTCGTCCGCCGGGGCCAGTGGCTTCAAGGGCGCCCGTAAAGGCACGCCGTTCGCTGCCCAGACCGCCGCTGAAGCCGCCGCACGCCGGGCCCTCGAGCAGGGCATGCGCCAGATCGAAGTGCTGGTGCGTGGCCCAGGCTCCGGCCGTGAAACCGCGATCCGCGCCCTGCAGGTGGCCGGTCTGGAAATCACCCTGATCCGTGACGTGACCCCCCTGCCCCACAACGGTTGCCGTCGTTCCAAGCGCCGCCGCGTCTGACCCGTCGTTAGCCCAGCCGCTCGCGGCGTCCGTTCCCACTCCCGACCCTTCAGACCGTGCTCCACTACCAGATCGATCGGATCGAGCATCAGATCGCTGACGACCGTTCCCAGACGGGGGTGTTCCTGATCGGCCCGTTGGATCGGGGTCAGGCCACCACCCTCGGGAACGCCCTGCGCCGCGTCCTGATCGGCAGCCTTGAGGGCAGTGCCATCACTGCCGTGCGGATCGCCTCCGTCAACCACGAATACGCCACGGTTCCAGGCGTCCGTGAAGACGTTCTCGACATCCTGCTCAATTGCAAGGAGATCCCGATCAGCAGCCGCAGCCGCGAGCTTGAGATCGGCCGTCTTGTCATGAACGGCCCCGCCACCGTGACCGCCTCCGACCTGCAGTTCTCCTCCCAGGTGCAGGTGATCGACGGCCAGCGGCCGATCGCCACCGTGGCCGAAGGCCACAGCCTTGAGATGGAAGTGCATGTCGAGCGCGGCGTCGGCTATCGGCCCGTCGATCGCCACAGCGAAGACACCAGCGCCATCGATCTGCTCCAGATCGATGCCGTCTTCATGCCGGTCAAGCGTGTCAACTACACGGTCGATGAGACCGCCGTGGGCGAAGGCGGTTCCGCCCGGGAGCGGCTCCGCATCGAAATCGAGACCAATGGCAGCATCACGCCGGATGACGCCATGGCCCAGGCTGCCAACCAGCTGATCGCCCTGTTCCAGCCTCTGGCCAGCCTCACCATGGCGGAGGAACCCGGTCCGGAGATCGAGCCTTCAGCCGAAGCCCAGATTCCGCTCGAGGAACTCAATCTCTCCGTGCGGGCCTACAACTGCCTCAAGCGGGCCCAGGTCAACTCCGTGTCCGACCTGATGGGCTTCAGCTACGAAGATCTGCTGGAGATCAAGAACTTCGGCTCCAAGTCTGCCGATGAAGTGATCGAAGCCCTGGAGCGCATCGGCATCTCCCTGCCCCAGAGCCGCACCACCGCCTGAGCCGCGGCATCCCACCCCGTTCCGTCCCTGTCCGAGCTTTTCCGTCATGAGACACCAGTGCCGAGTGCCCATGCTGGGCCGTCCCGCAGACCAGCGCAAGGCGCTGCTCCGCGGCCTCACCACCCAGCTGATCCGCGAAGGTCGCGTCACCACCACCAAGGCCCGTGCCAAGGCCCTGCGTGACGAAGCCGAGCGCATGATCACCCTGGCCAAGGACGGCACCCTGGCGGCCCGCCGTCGGGCGATCGGCTACATCTACGACAAGCAGCTGGTCCACGCCCTGTTCGACAAGGCCCAGGATCGCTACGGCGACCGCAACGGCGGCTACACCCGCATCATCCGGACGGTTCCCCGCCGCGGTGACAACGCCGAGATGGCGATCATCGAACTGGTCTGAGCCTGGCGGTGGTGCCGACGCGCCCCCAGCCCAATGCTGCGTTGCCCCTTGGCCGCGGACGCCTGAAGGCCTCCGCGGTTTTTTGATGGCCTGATTCTGTCCAGCGGAGCCGCTGATGACCGGCTTGAAGTCGAGCGCACCACCCAGTGCTTCCGCCAGCACGGCCGATCAGACTGACACCGGATCCGCCAACCGCGAAGCGACCAACAGCGAAGCCACCAGCGGCGAACACCGCCGCCGGATCGCCCTCTGCCTGCAATACGACGGAGCGGCCTTCTGCGGCTGGCAACTCCAGCCGCGACACCCCAGCGTTCAGCAGACCCTGGAGGAGGCCATCGCCAGCCTGGATCCACCCAGCCTGGATGCACAGCGACCGGTGCGAACCATGGCAGCGGGCCGAACCGACAGTGGCGTCCATGCCGCCGGCCAGGTGGCGCACTTCGAAACCAGCGGCCCCATCCCGGCTCAGCGCTGGCCCAAGGCCCTGAATGGCCGCCTGCCGGCCTCCATTCGGGTGGTGGCCGCCGCCGAGGTGCCGCTGACCTGGCATGCCTGCTTCAGCGCCACCTACCGGCGCTACCGGTACACGATCCATAACGGGCGCACCCCCAACCTCTTCCTGGCCCCCTGGACCTGGCACCGCTACCAGCAGCGGCTCGACGAGCAGGCCATGGCCGACGCCCTGGCGGGCATGCTCGGCGACCACGACTTCTCCGCCTTCCAGCGGGCCGGCAGCAGCCGCCCCCATGCCCGCACAACCCTGCAGGAGGTGATGGTGGATCGGCAGGGAGACCTGGTGGTGGTGGAGATGCAGGCCACTGGCTTCCTCTACGGCATGGTGCGCCTGGTGATGGGGCAGCTGGTGGCCGTGGGCGAGGGTCAGCTGAGCGTGGATGGCTTCTCGCGGCGCTGGCGCCAGCAGGCGCGCGAACAGGTGAAGGAAGCAGCGCCGCCCCAGGGGCTCTGCCTGCTGCGGGTGGGATATCCGGAGGAGGTCTTTGTAAAGAGTGCCTGGTACGATGGTCAACCGCGGTTTGCCTTGGCGATCCCCGATTCGCCCTGACCCCAGTCGATCAGCCTGATCGACTGGGATTGGGGGGATCAGCAGGCGATCATCCAGCCCCGCCTTCTCTGCAGCCGCCGCTGCGCGCAGCCGTGCCTGACCCCATCAGGGTCAATATCGGTGACGCGGTAGGTTGACTGTTGAACTGTCCTGCCCCATCCGCCGCGATGGGCCCAACCCATCCGGCCTGCCGGTGCGATGAACAAGACATCCCTTCCTTCCATCGATTCCCTGGATCGCCAGTGGTACGTCGTCGACGCTGAGAATCAGACTCTTGGCCGTCTCGCCAGCGAAGTGGCTCAGGTGCTGCGGGGCAAGAACAAGCCCTGCTACACCCCCCACCTCGACACCGGCGATTTCGTGATCGTCATCAATGCCGAGAAGGTGAAGGTGAGCGGCAACAAGCCCACCCAGAAGCTGTATCGCCGCCACTCCGGTCGCCCCGGTGGCATGAAGACCGAAACCTTCGCCCACCTGCAGGGCCGGATCCCCGAGCGGATCGTGGAGAAGGCGATCAAGGGCATGCTGCCCCACAACGCCCTGGGCCGCCAGCTGTTCCGCAAGCTGAAGGTCTACAAGGGC
Source organism: Synechococcus sp. CBW1006 (assembly GCF_015840525.1). Lineage (NCBI taxonomy): Bacteria > Bacillati > Cyanobacteriota > Cyanophyceae > Synechococcales > Synechococcaceae > Synechococcus > Synechococcus sp. CBW1006. The sequence continues at coordinate 364,235 of NZ_CP060396.1, forward strand.
ATCGATCATCCCCACGCCGCCCAGCAGCCCCAGGCTCTCGCCCTCGACCCCGCCACTTCCGCCCAATGAGCAGCAATTCCGTCGTCTACTGGGGCACTGGTCGCCGCAAGACCGCCGTTGCACGGGTGCGCATTGTTCCCGGCACCGGCAGCGTCACGATCAATGGCCGCCCCGGCGATAACTACCTCAACTACAACCCCGTCTACCTGGCGGCCGTCAAGGCTCCCCTGCAGACGCTGGGTCTTGAATCCGATTACGACGTCCTTGTGAACGTGCGCGGTGGTGGCCTCACCGGCCAGGCCGACGCCATCAAGCAGGGTGCCGCCCGTGCCCTCTGCGACCTGTCGCCGGACAACCGCAAGCCCCTCAAGACGGAAGGCCACCTCAGCCGCGACCCCCGCGCCAAGGAGCGCCGCAAGTACGGCCTCAAGAAAGCCCGCAAGGCTCCCCAGTTCTCCAAGCGCTGATCTTTTCTGTTCGCACTGCTCTGTTCGCAGCCATGCCCAAGGCCGACATCCACCCCACCTGGTATCCCGATGCCAAGGTGATCTGCAATGGAGAGGTGGTGATGACCACTGGCTCCACCCAGCCCGAACTGCACGTCGACGTGTGGAGTGGCAACCACCCCTTCTACACCGGTACCCAGAAGATCCTCGACACCGAGGGCCGCGTTGATCGCTTCATGCGCAAATACGGCATGGGCTCCACCGACACGGCTAAGGCCGATGTCTCCAAGAAGGATGCAGCCCAGGCCTGAGGCTTTCCTTCAATCTGCTCCACTCAGCCGGATGCCCCTGGGCATCCGGCTTTTTGATGGCTGCGCCCCATCCCGCGCCTCCCTCCCGTCCCCTCAGTTCCTGCATCGCTGTGATCGATCAAGCTCTGCTGCACGAACGCCTGGCCACCGCCTGCACCACCTTCGCGGCCCTGGAGCGTCAGCTGGCCGATCCGGCGGTCACGGCCGATCCGGCCCAGCTGCAGACGATCGCACGGGAACGCGCCCGGCTCGAGCCGCTTGTGCGCGACTATGCCGACCTGCAGAAATGCGAGCGCGAACGGCAGGAAGCGGTGCAACTGCTCAAGGAGCATCGCGGTGACCCGGCCATGGAGGAGCTGGCCGCTGAGGAGCTGGAGCGGCTGGGGGCCACGATCGATCAGCTGCAGCAACGGCTGACCCTGGCGCTGCTGCCCCACGACCCCCGCGACGAGCGCAGCGTCATGCTCGAGATCCGTGCCGGTGCTGGTGGCGACGAAGCCGGGCTCTGGGCGGGAGATCTGGCCCGCATGTACGACCGCTACGCCCAGGGCCAGGGCTGGCAGGTCCAGCCGGTGAGTGCCTCGGAAGCGGAACTGGGCGGCTACAAGGAACTCATCCTGGCGATCCGCGGCGACGGGGTCTACAGCCAGCTCAAGTTCGAGGCGGGGGTGCACCGCGTCCAGCGGGTGCCTGCCACCGAATCCCAGGGGCGGGTGCATACCTCCACGGCCACGGTGGCGGTGATGCCGGAAGCAGATCCGGTGGAGGTGCAGATCGATCCAGGCGAGCTGGAGATCAGCACAGCCCGCTCCGGCGGCGCCGGCGGCCAGAACGTGAACAAGGTGGAAACGGCAGTGGATCTGCTGCACAAGCCCACCGGTATCCGCGTGTTCTGCACCCAGGAACGCTCCCAGCTGCAGAACCGGGAACGGGCCATGGAGATCCTGCGGGCCAAGCTGTTGGAGCGGGAACTCGCCGCCGCCGCCGCCGCGGAGAGTTCAACCCGTCGGGCTCAGGTGGGCAGCGGCGATCGCAGCGAAAAGATCCGCACCTACAACTACAAAGACAACCGCACCACCGACCACCGCCTGGGACGCAATTTCGCGCTCGAACCCGTGCTGGCGGGCCAGCTGGGCGAGCTGATCGGGGCCTCGATCGCCGCCGAGCAGAGCCGGCAACTGGAAGAGCTGGCCCGCCAGGCGAGCGGGGTCTGAACCCAGGCTGGAGCTTCAGAACCAGCGGTTTTCAAGGCCGTGAGCATCAACCGGATCAGGCGGCACCGATCAGATATTTGGCCCACTCCGCGTGGCGACCGGCCCGGATCTGACGGCTGGCCTCGAAATTGAGCCCGCTGTGGGGACGATGGGGCTCCTGCAGCAGCGGCATGCCGGCTTCGCGAGGCGTGCGATTGCCCTTGCGCACATTGCAGCCCAGGCAGGCGGTGGTGACGTTCTCCCAGGCATCGGCGCCGCCACGGCTGCGGGGCACGATGTGATCGATCGAGAGCGGTTGGGTGGTGCTGGCGCAGTACTGGCAGCGGTGGTTGTCGCGCTGAAACAGATTGCGGCGGGTCAGGGGCAGGGGCTTGTAGGGCACCCGCACGAACTGACGCAGACGGATCACGGTGGGCAGCAGCAGATCCGGCCGGATGACGCGGCTGGAGTCGTGCTCCAGGCCTTCGGCCTTTCCCTTGAGCAGCATCACCATGGCGCGACGCCAGTGGGTGATATTGAGCGGCTCGTAGGACGCATTCAGAACGAGAACGTGGCCCATGCCAGCCCCTCTGATTGCAGGCCATGCTAGAGGCGTTCTCCGCGCGCGACTGTGTTCCACGCCTCCTTCGACGGCACCGGCAGCGACGCGCGGCGGCTCCTGGCTGCCGTGGAGAGGCGCTGATGTCCTCCTCGCCGCTCAGCACACCCCTGGCACCCCATGAGACCGGCCAGTCCAGGCAACGGGCCTGGGTGGAAGTGAATGCCGGCGCCATCCGCGCCAACGCCCGCGCCCTGCGCCGCTTCATCGGTCCGCTCACCGAGCTGATGGCCGTGGTCAAGGCGGATGGCTACGGCCACGGTGCGGTGCTGGTCGCCGAGGCCGCCCTCGCCGGCGGCGCCAGCTGCTTCGGGGTGGCCACCCTTGCCGAGGGAGTGGAACTGCGCACCGCCGGGATCCGGGCGCCGATTCTGGTGCTGGGCAACCTCACCCAGGTGGAGGAACTGCGCAGCTGTCTGCGCTGGCAGCTGATGCCAACGATCAGCAGCATGCGGGAAGCCCTGCTCTGCCAGAACCTGGCCAGCGGCAGCGGTCGTTCGATGCCGCTGCAGCTCAAGCTCGACACCGGCATGGCCCGGCTCGGCGCCGACTGGCAGGACGGCCCCCGCCTGGTGGCGGCCCTGCAGGACCTCGATGCTGTGGAGCTGGTGGGGCTCTATTCCCACCTCGCCCACGCCGATGCCTGCCCCGACGAGGACGACGGCCTGACGCGCGAGCAGCAACGCCGCTACGAGAGTGTGCTGGACAGCCTCCGCCAGCAGAGGCTGAGCTGCGGGCACCGCCACCTGGCCAACTCGGCCGGCACCCTGCGGGATCACGCCATCCACTACGACCTGGTGCGGGTCGGGCTGGCCCTCTATGGCCAGGAGCCAGCCCCGCATCTGGCCGGCCGGGTGCCGCTGCAACCAGCGATGCAGCTACACGCCCGCGTCTCCCTGATCCGGGAGGTGCCGGCGGGGGTGGGGGTGAGCTATGGCCATCGCTTCCGTACCAGCCGCCCCAGCCGACTGGCGGTGGTGGGCATCGGCTACGCCGATGGCGTCCCCCGCCAGCTCTCGAACCAGCTGGAGGTGCTGTTCCGAGGGCAGAGCCTGCCGCAGGTGGGCGCGATCACCATGGATCAGCTGGTGCTCGATGCCACCGACACCTCCGAGCTGGAGGTGGGATCGGTGGTGACCTTGCTCGGGCAGCAGAGCGACCGCAGCATCGGCCCGACCGACTGGAGTGAGCGCTGCCACACCATCCCCTGGGAGATCCTCTGCGGCTTCAAGCACCGGCTGCCGCGGCTGGCCGTGAGCGGCGGCGGCGAGGGCTGAGGCTGCCGGCCCACTGATAAGCTCACGGAGCCACTGGAGAGGTGGCTGAGTGGTTGAAAGCGGCTCCCTGCTAAGGAGTTACAGGAGGCAACTTCTGTCGAGGGTTCGAATCCCTCCCTCTCCGTTTCCAAAGCACAGACTCCCCGACTTCCGCTCAGACGGAATGTCGGGGTTGTCGATCGGGCCTGCGGCACCCGGCCCGGAGTGGCTCAGACCGGGCCGCTGTAGCGCAGCAATTCGGTGGTGATCGCCGGCAACAGGGCCGGATCATCAGCACACGCCTGCCCTTCGCTGAAGATCACCAGCAGGAACGGCAGACCGTTCTCGGGTTCCGCATAGGCGGCGTCATGGCGCGCCTGGCTCATCCAGCCGGCCTTGCTCCAGAAGGGTGTCTGCAGCGGCAGGGCTTCGCCGATGAAGCCATCCACCTGATTCTCCGGATCGGCCTGCCGTTCCAGGGGATCGAGCGAGCGGGCCAGCAGGTCCTGCATGCGCCGGCACGCCGGCGGCGACACCATCGCGCCTGCCATCACCCCATGCAGAACCCGGGCCACGGCATCGGTGCTGAGGCGGTTGCGATTCTGCAGATCAGGCCCGTAGAACTGACGTTCACGGCCGTAGGGGCCATCGCCCCAGGTCTTCTGGCAGGCATTGCAGCCCTCCAGCTCAGGCCAGGCGAGCTCGGTCAGCCAGCGGTTGACGATGCCGCGCTGGTGGCACCAGGAGCTGTAACGATGCGGCGGCAGCTCAGGGCCACTGGTGGTGCCGCTGAGCAGATCCATCACCAGTGCCGTGGCGTCATTGCTGGAGTCGCGGATCATGTCGGCCAGGGCCCGGCGCAGCTCCGGACCATCGCCAATCAGCTGGCGCTGCAGCCAGGCCTCGGCGGCAACCAGATAGATCAACTTCACCACACTGGCGGGATAGCGGAGGCGATCACCGGCCCAGGCAGCACCGGTCAGCGGTCGCTGCCAGAAGCTGGTCGGATCCAGGTCATGGGCCTGATGTCGCAGGGACTCGGGGTAACGCAACCAGGTGATCGACAGCCGCTGACCCAGCCCTTCCCGCCCCTCCAGCTCCAGAGCCGCCACCAGATCGGCGAGGCGCTCGGCCATGCCCGGATCCGGGTTGTAGAACACCATCTCCGCCGAGCAGCGTGATGGCGACATTAAGCACTCTGCCGACCGGCAGCCCGGCGGCCCGCGAGCTGCTGGAAGCGGGCAGCCTCTGGCAGCTCACCGCGCCACTCAACCTCTACAGCCGGGCCCACGGAGCCGGCCTGGCCACCCAGGCGGCGGCGGGGCGGGTGCTGCAGTTGCGCGATGGCACCAGAGCGGGCGCACCAGGGGAAGCGGCGCGTCTGAGGGTCCGACTGCTGGAGGACGGCTACCCCGGCTGGATCGAGCCGAACCACCTGCTGGGCCACGCCGTGAGCGGCAGTCGACCCCGCAGCCAACGCCTGCAACGCCCCCAGATCGAAGCCCGCCTGCCGGCGGTGCTGGCGGCGGCAAAAGCCGCCATGCTCCAGCCCAACACCTACCTGTGGGGCGGATCGCTCGGGCCTGATTTCGACTGCTCCGGCCTGGTTCAGACCCTGTTTGCCAGCCAGGGCATCTGGCTGCCACGCGATGCCTACCTGCAGGAACGTTTCTGCCAGCCGGTGGCCGTCCGCCCGGGAGCGACGGCGCTGCTGCGACCAGGCGATCTGATCTTCTTCGGCACACCGCGGCGCTGCACCCATGTGGGCCTGCACCTCACAGGCGGCCGCTACCTGCACAGCTCGGGGGTCGCACACGGCCGCAATGGCATCGGCATCGACGACCTCTCGCCCCACAATCCGGATCCCGTGGCACGCCACTACCGGTTGGAACTGCGCGGCGCCGGCCGGGTGATGCATTGCCACGACGGCAGCGCCTGCGGAGACTGATGCCAGTCTCCGTTTAGGGTTCGGCTCGCCTCCGGATCCGCCGCCATGCCGGCCCCCACCCTGCCCACTCTTTCGGTGGTGGTGCCGCTCTACAACGAAGAGGACAGTCTCAGACCCTTGGTGGAGCAGCTGCTGGCTCAGCTGCGGCCCCTGGGGATCCCCTTCGAGCTGGTGCTGGTGGACGACGGCTCGCGCGATCGCACCCCGATTCTGCTGCAGGAGCTGGCGGGCACGATCCCGGAACTGGTAGCGGTGCTGCTGCGACGCAACTACGGCCAGACCCCGGCCATGGCGGCGGGCTTCGATGCCAGCCGCGGCCCCGTGATCGTGACCCTCGACGGCGATCTGCAGAACGATCCGGCCGACATCCCCCTGCTGCTGGACACCCTGGACCAGGGCTATGACCTGGTGAGCGGCTGGCGCTACCAGCGGCAGGATGCGGCCGTGAGCCGCCTGCTGCCCTCCCTGCTGGCGAACCGCCTGATCGCCCGGGTCACCGGCGTGAAGCTGCACGACTACGGCTGCTCACTCAAGGCCTACCGGCGCGAGGTGGTCGAGGACATGAACCTCTACGGAGAGCTGCACCGCTTCCTGCCGGCGCTGGCCTTCATCGAAGGGGCCAGGATCACCGAAGTGAAGGTGAGCCATCACCCTCGCCGGTTCGGCACCAGCAAATACGGGATCGACCGTACATTCCGGGTGCTGATGGATCTGCTCACGGTGTGGTTCATGAAGCGCTTCCTCACCAGGCCGATGCATGTTTTCGGCCTGGGAGGCCTGGTGGGGATGGGCCTGGGACTGCTGATCGGCGCCTGGCTGCTGGTGGAGAAGCTGCAGGGCGCCAACATCGGCGACCGCCCCCTGCTGCTGATGGCCCTGCTCTGCTTTCTCACCGGGGTTCAGCTGTTCTGCTTCGGCCTGCTGTCGGAACTGCAAATGCGGACGTATCACGAGAGCCAGGGACGACCGATCTACCGCGTGCGCGCCACCTTGCGCGGCAGTGCCAGCGGGTGATCCCGGATTTCAGCCTCGGCACCAAGCCTTCATGGGCGCCGCCAGCAGATGGCGGTGGGCAAGGCCACTGGGACGGCATCTTGCGAACGGCCACTGGAGGGAGGTCTCGAGGAGATGGCAACAGCGGCACTGGAAGGAGTGAGAGGCCGCAGGCGGGGATTGAACTTTTATGTCGCCCCTCAACAGCGCCAGGGGTCCCTTTCAGACCTCTCCGTACAGTATCGACGATTCCTATTGGCCTATGCCATGACTGGAGAATTTGCAGCGGCCTGGTTGCCCTCGGTGTTCGTTCCCCTTGTGGGAATCCTGGGCCCAGCCGTGGCCATGGCCCTGTTGTTCAACGTGATCGAAGCGACCGACTGAGCCGTCGCGATCGCCTCCGGGTCTACCCGATCCCGTTCCCCTCATTCCGCCACCATGACCGTGACCCCCGTGGCCGACCCGACCGTCGGCAATCTGGCCACTCCCGTCAACAGCAGCTACTTCACCAAGGCCTTCCTGAACGCGCTGCCCGCCTATCGCCCTGCCCTGTCTCCCAACCGTCGCGGCCTGGAAGTGGGCATGGCCCATGGCTTCTTCCTCTACGGCCCCTTTGCGATCTGCGGACCGCTGCGCCTCACCGACTACGCCAGCACCGCCGGTCTTCTGGCCACCATTGGTCTGGTGTCGATTCTCACGGTGTGCCTGTCGATCTATGGCACTGCCGGCTCCGGCCCGAACGTCCAACCCCCTGACGCCACCATCGACAATCCGCCCGCCGACCTGTTCACCAAGGCAGGCTGGGCCGAATTCGCCAGCGGCTTCTGGCTGGGTGGCTGCGGCGGCGCCGCCTTCGCCTGGTTCCTCACAGGCACTGCCGTTGTGGCTCCGCTGGTGAACATCGCCGGTGGCGTCTGGAGTGTGAGCTGAGCCTCTGACTCGGCTTCAGCATCAACACAACCTGCCTGGACAGTCTTCGTACTTCTTTCCAAGCAATCCCCCGCCCAAGAGCGAACCAAAAAGCCCCGCCTTGGCGGGGCTTTTTCTGCGAAAGAATCTAGCTGGAAGCTACTGGGATTGAATCATTCATATTGAATCATTCTTTCAGCGCGATTGGCCGAAGGATTACACTCACTTCATGGACATCAGCGAGCCTGGAATCAGGCGACACTGCTGAGAGGGAGGCAGAGGCAGAGGCAGAGGCAGAGGCAGAGGCAGAGGCAGAGGCAGAGGCAGAGGCAGAGGCAGAGGCAGAGGCAGAGAAAGATAGCAGGCTGATGAAAGAAGACCATAGAAATCGGCCTAAAGAGACTAGGCCTTGAGACGACACTGCCACGCCGCAAGAGACAAGCCTGGAAACAGGTGGCGACAGATCCACCGACGATCTGCAGGCAATAAGATTAGCCAGCGGCCGCCAATGGGCTTGACGAAGCTCAGCAACATCTACTGCTACTGAAGACTTGCCTGATTCCTATTCCTGACCAGCAAACAGAAGCGTTACGGCCCAGACTCGATCGCCCTAAAGCTGAAGACGGGCAAGGGCGAGGATCACCACAACGCCAACCAAAGGCAGAGGCCGACAATCACGCCGCAACCAGACATAGAGAGTCCCTGCAATCGGAAGCAACCTACGCCATCGTCCTGAACTGCGATGTCCCAGCTTGCAGCCCCTAGCCCTCTATCTTCCCCGAGCTCTCGGAGTCACCAAGAAAAAGGCCACAGGCGCTTGCAAATTGACAATTGGCGATTGGCGATTGATCGAGGCTCACACCATGCGCCTCAAGTGGCATGGCTCACATACCTGCTGCAGCGGGTTCAGAAGCTGTAAACGCGAGACCGGAATGGCAAAAGCAAAAGGGCAAAGATTAAGCAGAAACAATGCAGAACCGTTGCTTCATCATCAACGAGTCGCAACCGATCAGATGAGCAAGAACCCGTTGCTATAGACATCTTCACTGGCACCTAGCCTCCCTGAACGCGATGACCAAGGACCCAAGAACCCCACGGTATAGCCAATCGGCAAACGTCTTCTTGGTCGAAACATCAAACACTCTTCACCAGCACACCAACGAAAAACCCCCGGCACAAGGCCAGGGGTGTCATCGTCCCTCGAGTGAAGGCAGGTCGAGTGAAGGTTATCGAGCCGAGCCAACGCGTGGCCCCGCAAAACCTCAGCCGAACTTGCCCGAGGTGGAAGCGATCAGGAAGGCAGCGTAGGTCAGGATGTAACCCACTGTGAAGTGAGCCAGACCAACCACACGGGCCTGAACGATCGAGAGAGCTACAGGCTTATCGCGCCAGCCCACCAGGTTGGCAAGCGGAGTGCGCTGATGCGCCCAGACAATCGTCTCGATCAGTTCCTGCCAGTAACCCCTCCAGGAGATCAGGAACATGAAGCCAGTGGCCCATACCAGGTGACCGAACAGGAACATCCAGGACCAGACGGCCAGGTTGTTCGAGCCAAACGGGTTGTAACCGTTGATCAGCTGGGAGCTGTTCAGCCAGAGGTAATCACGGAACCAGCCCATCAGATAGGTACTGGATTCGTTGAACTGAGCCACGTTGCCCTGCCAGATGGCGAGGTGCTTCCAATGCCAGTAGAAGGTGACCCAACCCACGGTGTTCAGAGCCCAGAAGACTGCCAGATAGAAGGCGTCCCAGGCAGAGATGTCGCAGGTACCGCCACGGCCAGGGCCATCGCAGGGGAAAGAGTAGCCGAAGTCCTTTTTATCGGGCATCAGCTTGGAACCCCGGGCATCCAGGGCGCCCTTCACCAGGATCAAGGTCGTGGTGTGCAGACCCAGCGCAATGGCGTGGTGCACAAGGAAATCACCAGGCCCGATCGGCAGGAACAGATCGGTATTGCCATTGATGGCATCCAGCCAGTAGTGATCGCCAGGGATGTTGGCCGAAGCCAGGGAGGCGGCACTACCAGGATTGGAGAGCAGCACGTCCATGCCGTACATCGCCTTGCCGGAAGCGGCCTGGACGAACTGGGCGAAGACGGGCTCGACGAGGATCTGCTTCTCGGGAGTTCCGAAAGCCACGACCACGTCGTTGTGGACGTAGAGACCCAGAGTGTGGAAGCCGAGGAACAGGGAAACCCAGCTGAGGTGGCTGATGATGGCTTCCTTGTGGTCGAGCATCCGGGCAAGAACGTTGTTCTTGTTGGCTTCCGGGTCGTAGTCGCGGATGAAGAAGATCGCACCATGGGCGAAAGCACCGCACATCAGGAAGATGGCGATGTACTGGTGGTGCGTGTACAGCGCAGCCTGCGTTGTGTAGTCCTTCGCGATGAACGCGTAAGACGGCATCGCATACATGTGCTGAGCCACCAGGCTCGTCACCACACCGAGGCTGGCCAGCGCCAGACCCAGCTGGAAGTGGAGCGAGTTGTTGATGGTGTCGTAGAGACCCTTGTGGCCAGCTCCGAGGTCACCAGGGGTGCCCTTGGGCGGGTTGTGGGCTTCGAGGATCTCGCGGATGGAGTGACCGATACCGAAGTTGGTGCGGTACATGTGACCCGCGATCACGAAGATCACACCAATCGCCAGATGGTGATGGGCGATATCCGTGAGCCAGAGGGCTTCGGTCTGGGGGTGGAAGCCGCCCAGGAAGGTCAGGATCGCGGTACCCGAGCCTTCGGCGGTGCCGAAGACCTGATTCAGACCATCGGGATTCTGGGCATAGACGCCCCAGTTACCGGTGAAGAACGGAGCCAGACCAGCGGGGTGGGGCAGCACCGAAAGGAAGTTGTCCCAACCGACGTGCTGACCGCGGGCCTCAGGGATGGCGACGTGAACGAGGTGACCGGTCCAGGCGATGGAGCTGAAGCCGAACAGAACAGCCAGGTGGTGGTTCAGACGGGACTCAGCATTCTTGAACCAGGCCAGGGAAGGCCGGAACTTGGGCTGAAGGTGGAGCCAGCCGGCGAACAGAGCCCAAGCCGACAGGATCATCATGAAGATGGAGCCCTGATACAGCTCGGCGTTGGTGCGCATACCGATCGTGTACCACCAGTGGTACAGACCTGAATACGCGATGTTCACCGGAGAGGAAGCGCCCGCCTGGGTGAAGGCGGCAATCGCGCCTTGACCGAAGTGGGGATCCCAGATCGCATGCGCGATGGGACGGACGTGCAGAGGATCGGCGACCCACTGCTCAAAGTTGCCCTGCCAGGCGATATGGAACAGGTTGCCCGAAACCCAGAGGCCAATGATGGCCAGGTGACCGAAGTGGGTGGAGAACAGCTTTTGGTAAAGCCGCTCCTCGGTCATGCCGTCGTGACTCTCGAAGTCGTGAGCCGTGGCAATGCCGTACCAAATACGGCGGGTTGTCGGGTCCTGTGCCAGACCCTGGCTGAACGAAGGAAATTTCGTTGCCATTGGGAAAGGTCAGGAAAGGTCAGCCGACCGCAATGATGCGGGCCAGGAAGAAGGACCAGGTGGTCGCGATACCGCCCAGCAGGTAATGGGCGACACCAACGGCACGGCCTTGGGTGATCGAGAGCGCCCGCGGCTGAATGGCGGGGGCAACTTTCAGCTTGTTATGAGCCCAGACGATGGACTCAATCAGCTCTTGCCAGTAGCCGCGGCCACTGAACAGGAACATCAGGCTGAACGCCCAGATGAAGTGGGCACCCAGGAACATCAGACCGTATGCACTGGAGGACGAGCCGTAGCTGTTGATCACCTGTGCGGCCTGAGCCCAGAGGAAATCGCGGAGCCAGCCATTGATGGTGATGGCACTCTCAGCGAAGTTCCCGTTGGTGATATGCGAGACGCTGCCGTCTGCATTCACGGTTCCCCAGACATCGCTCTGCATTTTCCAACTGAAGTGGAAGATGACGATCGAGAGGGAGTTGTACATCCAGAACAGACCCAGGAACACATGGTCCCAAGCCGAAACCTGGCAGGTACCGCCACGGCCGGGGCCGTCGCAGGGGAAGCGGAAGCCGAGGTTGGCCTTGTCAGGGACAAGACGGGAACTGCGGCTGTACAGCACACCTTTCAGCAGGATCAACACCGTCACGTGGATGGTGAAGGCGTGAATGTGGTGCACCATGAAATCTGCCGTTCCCAGGGGAATCGGCGCGGCAGCAACCTTGCCACCCACGGCCACGACAGCGCCGTTGAACACCTCGCTCACACCCGCCAGGGCGTTGGGAGCGGTGGTGCCGGCTGCTGCGGCGTGAAGACCCTGAATCCACTGCGCGAAGATCGGCTTCAGCGCGATGGCGGAGTCACTGAACATGTCCTGGGGACGTCCCAGGGCACGCATGGTGTCGTTGTGGATATACAGACCGAAGCTGTGGAAGCCCAGCCAGATGCACACCCAATTGAGGTGACTGATCAGGGCGTCACGTGCCTTGAGCACCCGGTCGAGCACGTTGTCGATGTGCTTGGCGGGGTCATAGTCACGCACCATCGCGATGGCGGCGTGGGCACCGGCACCGACGATCAGGAAGCCACCGATCCACATGTGGTGGGTGAAGATCGAAAGCTGGGTGGGGTAGTCGATGCCGATATAGGGATATGGAGGCATCGAGTACATGTGGTGCGCCACAATGATGCTCAGCGAACCCATCAATGCAAGGTTCACGCCAAGCTGGGCGTGCCACGAAGTGGTCATGAACTCGAAAAGTCCGTCATGACCTTTGGGAGCTGGGAAGAGCAGAGGATCGCCCTTCTGGCCCTCAAGGATTTCCTTGATGCTGTGGCCAATGCCCCAGTTGGTCCGGTACATGTGACCGGCAACAATGAACAGGACCGCAATCGCCAGGTGGTGATGGGCGATGTCTGTCATCCACAGACTGCCGGTGACAGGATTCAGACCACCCTTGAAGGTGAGGAAATCACTGTAGGCAGCCCAGTTCCCGCTGAAGAACGCCGAGATGCCGGCACCAAAACCGGGGAACAACTGAGTCAGCAGCTCCTGGTTGAGGAATTCATGGGGAAGGGGGATGTCCGCCACCGAAGCGATGGTCTTGCCGTTCAGCACCAGCGGTGAGCCGGCGTCGATGGCATCCATCAACTGGGTGGTGGGCAGGGACACATGCAGCAGGTGCCCCGTCCAGGACAGGGAACCCAGGCCGAGCAGGCCAGCCAGATGGTGGTTGAGCATGGACTCAACGTTCTGGAACCACTCGAGCTTGGGAGCCGCCTTGTGGTAATGGAAGACGCCGGCATTGAGCATCAGGCCGGCCATCACCAAGGCACCGATGGCGGTGGCCATCAGTTGGGTTTCAGAAGTGAAACCCCAGGCCCGCCAGACGTGGAACAGGCCTGAAGTGATCTGAATGCCGTGGAATCCGGCACCCACATCACCGTTGAGAATTTCCTGGCCAAAGATCGGCCAAACCACCTGAGCCGAAGGCTTGACGTGCAGGGGGTCGGCCAGCCAGCCGGTGTAGTTGGAGAAGCGGGCACCATGGAAGAAGGCACCGCTCAACCAGATGAAGATGACGGCCAGATGGCCGAAATGAGCCGAGAAGATCTTGCGAGAAACCTCTTCAAGATCACTCGTGTGGCTGTCGAAGTCGTGAGCGTTGGCGTGGAGGTTCCAAACCCAGGTGGTGGTTTTGGGACCCTTGGCGAGGGAGCGATCGAAATGCCCGGGTTTGCCGAACAGTTCGAAGGTCGCCGGAACCGGGTTCCGATCGACCTGGGCTTTCGCCGTTTTCCCACGCTCTGGTGGGCTGATGGTCATCGAGACGTTCCTCGAGGGACGGGGTCGAGGTGGAGGTCCACCCCTTACACCCGCTGTGGCGAATTCGGCGCGGAACGCCGGCGCCGCCACGGCGAGTGACGGGCCCTATGAACAGAAAGACGAGCGTCCTGCCCATGGGCGCCAGGCGAACAAGGCTCTGCCCAAAAGGGCGAAAACGCTTGCTACGACTGGTGCGAGGGGCCCCTGAAAGGGGACCGCTGGCGAAAGTATAGGGGTCAGTTTCAATCGGATCCCCCCGCCAGTTACAAAGGTTCAATCCCCGCGCTTTCCAGGCCTGGCAAGGGGTTTGACAGGGAGCGAGTCACATCGAGAGACCCCAAAATCCAGAGTCTGCACTAGCACCAGACGCGAAAGACTTGCTACCAGAGCTATAGACAGCTGCCTGCCTTGGCGATCGGTGAGCAGAATGCCCGCAGACGACGATGAATCGGACGTGCGATCAGACCTGCAGGGCACGAAAGGGTCGCAACGTCAGAGCCAGCGGGCATTCGGGCGAGTCTGGGAATCTGGATGGGGGCGCATGGGATGGAGGTGGATCCCCCGACCGGTTCTGAGCTGGATCAGCGGCACGGCCGGGGACCAGAGACCGGCCTTGGCGAGGCCCGCCGGACGGCTGATGACACGGCTGTTCAGCTGGATCGTGCTGGTGGGCCTGGTGGTTGGGGCCTCAGGTTGTAGCGCGGTGGCGGCCCGAGTGGGCTTCGGACCCAAGCAACGTCAGGAGGGCGGGGCCGGCATCCTGAGCCGGCCGACCCCTTCCGCCCTGCGGGAGGTGGCGCCACCCCCAGGAGTCCAGCAACTGATGGGCGCCCTGGGGGAGCATCAGCCCAGGGTGGAAATCCTTAGCCCCCGCAACGGATCCACCCAGGCTGAGGGTGACTGGATCCTGCAGCTGGCCGTGCGGGACTGGCCCCTGGTGGACGCCGGTCCCCTGGGACTGGGCCCCCATCTGGTGGTGCAAATCGATGGGGATCCCCCGATCCGCCTGCACGACGCCGATCAGCTGGCGCTGAACTTGCCGCCCCTGTCGCCCGGCAGCCACCGGATCACCGCCTATGCCGCCAGGCCCTGGGGTGAGGCCGTCAAGAGCCCTGGCGCCCAGGCCCAGATCGTGGTGCACCGTGTGGCCGCCAACCCCCTCGGAGTGCCGGCGGTCGGATCCCCCCAGCTGATCGTGGCCAGTCCAGCCCTCACCGTTTCCGCCCAACCGGTGCTGCTCGACTGGCTGCTTCTGGATGCGCCGCTGCAACATCTGCGGCCGAACGACGACAGCTGGCGCCTGCGCGTCACCCTGAACGGCGACAGCTTCCTGGTGGATCGCAACGACCCCCTCTGGCTGCAGGGCTGGCGTCCGGGCTCCAACGCCCTTGTGCTGGAGCTGGTCGATGGCCAGGGCGAACCCCTGAATGCGCCGTTCAACAGCCTGGTGCAGGAGGTGCGGCTTGAACCCGGGCCCAGGCCGATCTGGCAGGGAGGCCGCCTCGATGCCCTGACCGTGGCCCAGCTGCTAGGGGAAGCTCCGCCACCGCAACCCGAGGTCGCTGAGACCGTCGAGGCCGTCGAGGCATTCGTTCCGACGATCCCGCCGGCGCTGGAGCCATCACCTGAAGCCTCACCGGCCCTTGAAGAGGACTCCCCCCGGTCGCCCCAGGCAGACCTAGGCAACGATCAGGACCAGGCAAAACAGCTGGAGCAGAGTCCGGTCAGTCGCGAACCTGTGGATACCGAGCTTCCGGATGGCGCCGCTCAGGCGCCTGAGCCGCAGGAATCTGTGCAACAGGAGCTCAAGCCACAGGGCGCAGACACCAACGCTGGCAGCAGCAACGAGGACAAGGAATCAGGACCCGAGCCGATCGAGGCCGCACCGACTCTGAAGACCGACACGATGCCCTCCCCACCAGCCGATGTGACCACGCCGCTCGTCATCCAGGAGGAAGCATGAGCCTGGAACGCAAAGGGCCGGTGCTGGGCCTGGGCTTCAGCGAAGCCGCGCGGGCCCTGCTGGCCCAGCTGCAGCAGGCCGGCCTAGTGGATCGCGTGCGACTGCCTGGCACGGCGTCGAGGCCAGGGCTTGAGCCAGGCGCCGGGGTCAGCGCGGCGGATGACGCATCCGACCCGGCCAGCTGGCTGCGGCACCACTGGGACGGGGCCAGCGCCGTGGTGGCGGTGGGAGCCTGCGGTCTGGTGATCCGCCTGGTGGCGCCACTGCTGCAAGACAAGTCCAGCGACCCAGCCGTGGTGGTGCTCGACCCGCAGGGACGCTTCGTCATTCCACTGCTTGGCGGCCATGCTGGCGGCGGCGAAGCACTCAGCCATCGACTGGCGGCCCTGCTGGGCGGGCAGGCTGTCGTCACCGGCGCCAGCTCAGGCCAGGGCCGACTGGCGCTCGACAGCTTCGGCACAGCCTGGGGCTGGCGCCGGGGCAGCGGCGACTGGACCCGGCTGATGCAGCGAGCCTCCCCGACGGCCGGCGACCTCCTCCCTTCTCCAGGCTCTCCCCTGCTTGTGCGGCAGGACTGTGGCGAAACGGGGTGGACCGCCCTGGAAGCCAGCCAGGCTCTGGGGCTTCAGGTACAGGGAAGCCAGACTCCTCGCCAGCAGACCACGGCTGAACCATCGGGCGATCTCTGGATCACCGCTTACCAAGGCCGTGGCTGCCGCTGGCATCCCCCAACCCTCTGGCTCGGCATCGGCTGCGAGCGGAACACCAGTTCCAGCCTGCTGGAACGCCTGGTGGCACGCGGCCTCAGCAGCACCGGACTGGCCCGTGAAGCCGTCGCCGGCCTGGGCAGCATCGACCGCAAGGGCGACGAGCCGGCGCTACTGGAGCTGGCGGAGCGCCATGGCTGGCCGCTGCGGCTCTTCGAGGCCAACGCTCTGGATGCCATGGCCGTGCCCAACCCGTCACAGGTGGTGGCCGGTGAGATGGGCACCGCCAGCGTGGCGGAAGCGTCGGCCTTGCTCGCCGCCGAGGCGATCACGCCCTGGGGCATCACCTCCTCTGCCCATGGGACCGTCCCCAGCCCCCGTCTGCTGCTGACCAAGACGATCGAGAAGGCCGGCCCCGGGGAATCCGGAGCCGCCACCCTGGCGATCGCCTTCAGTCCGCGGCAATCGGCGCCGGCCCGGGGCCGGCTGGATCTGGTCGGCAGCGGACCGGGCAGCCTCGATCTGCTCACCCCCGATGCCCGCCGTGCCCTGGCGGAGGCCACCATCTGGGTGGGCTATGGGCTCTATCTCGATCTGCTGGAACCCCTGCGCCGGCCGGATCAACAGCGCATTTACGGGAAACTCACCGAGGAGCGTCAGCGCTGCGCCACCGCCCTGGAGCTGGCCGGGGCCGGCCTGCCCGTCGCCCTGATCTCCTCCGGAGACAGCGGCATCTACGGCATGGCTGGCCTGGCCCTGGAGCTCTGGGGCCAACTGCCCAGCGATCAGCGACCGGCGTTCGCGGTGCATCCCGGCATCTCGGCGCTGCAACTGGCGGCGGCCCGCTGCGGCGCCCCCCTGATGCACGACTTCTGCACCATCAGCCTCAGCGACCGGCTCACCCCCTGGGCAGTGATCGAACGCCGGCTGGAAGCGGCCGCCGCCGGTGATTTCGTGGTGGCGCTCTACAACCCCCGCTCGCGGGGCCGGGACTGGCAGCTGGATCGGACCCGGGAGCTGCTGCTGCAAGGGCGCCCCAAGACAACACCTGTGGCCCTGGCCCGTCAGCTGGGCCGGGCGGAAGAGGCCGTGACCCTGCACACCCTGGGGGATCTGCCGGTGGAGCAGGTCGACATGCTCACCCTGGTGCTGGTGGGTAACAGCAGCAGCTACGTCTGCGATGGGCGGATGGTGACTCCGCGGGGGTATCCAGGCGCTGAGCTCAGCTGACCCCACCAGAGCTTAAAAAGAAGAATCGGGATAACAGGATTGGGCCGCCTTGTGATCAGCGGGTTCCGCAGGTCATCGCCGCCTGCTCTGGATCCTGGGCCTGGTTCTGGCCTTGATCGTCTGGGCGAATCCGGTTCTCCCGCAAGGAAGGAACCCCACTGTTGAGCTTCGACCTGGTGGTGGTGCTCTCGGCCTGCGCCCTGGACCGCTTCAGGACGGGTCATGACACCTTCGGTCACCAGACCGGGGACGCTGTGCTCCGGGGCAGGGCGGATCTGGTGCGTCCTGCCTGCGGGCTTCAGATCTGGTGGCCCGAATCGGCGGCGATGCGCTTCTGGTGGCCCTCACTGGCGGCGAGTGGCGAGCGAACCCGAGTCCCTGGTCGAGAAAAGGGGCATCGATCGACGACCTGATGGCGCGGGCGGATGAAGCCATCGACGGGGACAGGCAGCACAGGGTCGTGACCTGGTCGTGACCATTCCCCCGACGGGTTGCGTGGATCCCTCCGCCAGGGTGACCAGGCCCAACCCTGTGTCATCGCTTGTGTCCGTCCTGCTGCCGGGATCGGGGACCCCTCAGACTGATTCCACTTAGTAGAACAGACCGAGGGCCAATCAATCCATGAGTCATCAGGGCTCTTTCCAGACACCCACGGAGCCTGCCGACATCCGCCGCCAATTGCTCATTTTACATCTGGCGATGGTCGGGCTGTTCCTTCTCGATCTGGCCCTGCCGCGCAACGTCCCGCTGCTGCCCTATTACTTCCTGGTGGTGGTGCTCTCGGCGAGCGTCGTGACGCCACGCCGGATGATCCCCCTGATTGTGCAGGCCTATGCACTGGCGATCGCGTCGGGGCTCTACTGGGGCTTCTTTCCCTCGACCGACTACCTCACGCGCCTGCTGGCACTCTCCGGTGTGGTGGCTGTGGCCGTGCATCTCGCGGCCCAGCGTTCACGGGAGTCAGCACAGCGACGCCGCAGTGAGGAGCTCTTCAGGACCACGATCGACAATTCCGCCGCCGGCGTGGGCCTGACCGATGCCAGCGGTCGCTTTTTCCTGACGAACCCGGCCTTCTGCGAGATCCTTGGCTGCGACCCCCAATCCACCCACTCCCTGCACTGGCAAGACATCACCCATCCGGACGACGTCAAGCGCGAGCAGGTTCTCGTGGAGGAGATCCTGGCCAACCGGCGCTCCAGCTATCGAATCAAGGTGCGCACTGGTTCGGACAGGGAACGACCCGTCTGGATCGATCTCTGCGTGTCCTGCTCCCGGAACCCGAGCGGAGATGTGGAGTTTCTGATCGGCCAGTTCATCGACATCACGCTCCAGGTTGAGGCCGAGGGGGCCCTGAACAGGACCGAGCAGCTGCTGCACCGCACCCTGGAACAATGCAGTGTGGGCCTGGCGCTGTGCGCCCCGGATACGGGGACCATCCTGCAGGCCAATGGGCAGCTCAGCTCCCTGCTGGGGCTGGGCCCGGCCGTGCTGGCCCGGGGAAGCCTGAAGCAGGTGTTTGCCGCCCTGGAGCTTGTGTCCGTGGAGGATCCACAGGCCGGAACACCGATGGACCCTGCCGCGCTAGCGAGCGTGCTGCGCGGTGAAATCGACGGCTACGGCGTGCGGGTGAGGTTCCGGCGGGCGGACGGGCTGAGGGGCTGGGGGAATCTGCAGCTCAGCAACCTCCGCGATGCCCATGGTGCGGTGGAGCATGTGCTGCTGGAGCTCGACGAGATCACCGAGATCGTGGCCCAGGCGGAATACCTCCTGACAGCTGCCGCCGCCGGCGTGGTGGGGATCTGGGACTGGGATCCGGTGAACGACGTGCTCACCTGGGATTCGGTCATGTACCAGATCTACGGTGTGGATCCGGAGAAGTTCTCCGGTGCGGTGGAGGCGTGGTCGCAGACGGTCCATCCCGAGGACCGCCAGTTCGCTCTGAGCGAACTGGCGGCGGCCGTGCGCGGCGAGCGCGAGTACGCCCTCCGTTTTCGGGTGGTCTGGCCCGATGGAGGGGTGCGTTACATCCAGGCCGCGTCGCGCCGGTTCTTCGATGACGCGGGCAAGGTGGTGCGGATCATGGGCGTGAATTACGACGTCACGGAGCTGGTGCAGGCCCAGCAGCAGCTCAAGGCCGAGCAGCAGCGGCTGAGCATCACCCTCGATTCCCTGCTCGATCCCCATCTACTGCTCGGGCCGGTGCGGGACGAGGAGGGGCGGATCACGGATCTGCGCATCCTGCGGGCCAACCCCGCCGCCGCTGCTTACAACCACATGCCCCTCGACGAGTTCGTGGGGAGCACCCTGCGGCAGTTCTGGCCGGGTCATGTTGAGAACGGACTGTTCGATCGTTATCTGCAGGTGCTGGCCACCGGAGAACCGCTGGTGCTTGATGAGTTCGAGTACCACCAGCATGAGGTGCATGGCGGCATACGGCAATTCGACATCCGTGTGGTGAAGGTGGGAGACGAACTCAGCGTCATCTGGCGCGATGTGACGGAGCGGATCGCCATCAAGAAGGCGCTGGAACTGCGGGCCGCCACTGACAGCCTCACCACCTTGCTGAACCGGGAGGAGGTCTTCACGCAGATCGAGCGGCTCATGGGCCGCGACCAGCGCCGGGGAGGGGAGCTGGCGGTGCTGTTCTGCGACCTTGACCGCTTCAAGGAGGTGAACGACACCTACGGCCACCAAGCCGGCGATGCGGTGCTGCAGGCCATGGCCGAGCGGCTCCGCTCCTGCCTGCGCGCCTCGGACCTGGCCGCCCGGATCGGCGGTGATGAGCTGATGGTGGTGCTCCCCGGAGTGCAGGGCCTGGAGGATGCGATCGCCATCGGGGAGAAGCTGCGGCGCCTGGCGAGTGAACCGGTGCCGATCCCCGAGGGGGAGGCGCAGATCACGGTGAGTGTGGGGGTGGCTCTGGCGCGCCCCGGCGAATCGATGGATGACCTGATCGCCTGGGCCGATGGCGCGATGTACGCCGCGAAGGAGCGAGGCCGTAACCAGGTGGTGGCGATCCCGGCCTGAACGCCACCGGTCATGCCCACCCGGTTGATCTGCATGGAGCAGAGGTCCGCGAGACCTGTCCTGACAGGGAGCTGCTCTTCCAGCTAGCAAACTCCTGGCGGGGAAGCGAGGAGAAGAGTCGGGATGACAGGATTCGAACCTGCGGCCCCTTCGTCCCGAACGAAGTGCGCTACCAAGCTGCGCCACATCCCGATTTCCGGAGTGTAAGGGATCGCCCCAGCCGGCTGGCCGAGACCGGTTTCTAGAGTCGTGCATTGCGCCCGGCCATGGTGACCAGCCAGCCCACCCCCACCAAACCCGAGTGGCTCCGGGTGAAGGCGCCCCAGCGGGAGCGGATCGGAGCCGTGGCCGATCTGCTGGTAGACCTGAAGCTCAACACGGTCTGCCAGGAGGCCAGCTGCCCCAACATCGGCGAGTGTTTCGCCGGAGGCACGGCCACCTTTCTGATCATGGGGCCCGGCTGCACACGGGCCTGCCCCTACTGCGACATCGACTTCGACAAGAGCGTGCGCAGCCTCGATCCCAGCGAACCGGAGCGGCTGGGGGAAGCGGTGAGCCGGATGGGGCTCAGCCACGTGGTGATCACCTCGGTGAACCGCGACGACCTTTCCGACGGCGGTGCCAGCCAGTTCGTGGCCTGCATCGAAGCGGTGCGCCGCCGCTCGCCCCTCACCACGATCGAGTTGCTGATCCCCGACTTCTGCGGCAACTGGGAGGCCCTGGCTGCGGTGATGGCGGCCGCGCCCGAGGTGCTGAACCACAACATCGAGACCGTGCCGCGTCTTTATCGCCAGGTGCGGCCCCAGGGGATCTACGAACGCTCCCTGGAGCTGCTGCAGAGGGTGCACGAAAGCTGGCCCCGCACCTACACCAAATCAGGCCTGATGGTGGGACTGGGCGAACACGACGCCGAGGTGGACGGCGTGCTCCGCGATCTGCGCGCCCACGCGGTAGACATCGTGACCATCGGCCAGTACCTCTCCCCCGGCCCCAAGCATCTGCCTGTGCAGCGCTTCGTGACACCCGCTCAGTTCGAGGGCTTCCGCCTCCATGGAGAGGACCATCTGGGCTTCCTGCAGGTGGTGAGCTCCCCTCTGACCCGAAGTAGCTACCACGCCGGGGAGGTGCAGCGGTTGATGCGGGAATTCCCCCGCTGAGCACCAGGGAGCCCGCGCTGGTCCATCACCGGAGTGGCAGCAGGATGGTCAGTGGACAGGAAGCAACTGTCCCTCCCGGGAGAGTGAATCCATCCGGGGAGAGTGAATCCATGTCGTGACCGCAGTGGACACAGCCACTCAGGCGGCCACTGCCTCCCGTTCGGTCAGGCCAAGGTTGGCCTTCTCGCTGGGGGGCACCAGCACCTTGAAGCGGGGCTTCCAGCTGGGCCAATCGGCCAGGATCTGGGCCGCCCGGCTGCTGCCGGTTGCCTCCAGATGGGCCTCCAGCAAGGGCCGCAGCAGGGCCTCCTGCTCAGGGGTGGTGAGGTCGCAGAGGGCGACGATCTCCGGATTGAGACGATCGCGCAAGGCGTCGTCTTCGTCCAGCAGGAACGCCACACCGCCGGTCATGCCGGCAGCCACATTGCGGCCAGTGCTGCCCAGCACCACCACCACGCCACCGGTCATGTATTCGCAGCAGTGGTCACCGGCACCCTCCACCACGGTGGCGGCACCGCTGTTGCGCACGGCGAAGCGCTCACCGGCGCGGCCCAGGGCGAACAGCTCGCCACCGGTGGCCCCATAGAGGCAGGTGTTGCCGAGGATCACCTGGCTGCCAGGGTCATGCACCCCAGCTGGGGGCACCACGGTGATGCGACCGCCGTTGATGCCCTTGCCGACGTAATCGTTGGCCTCGCCCACCAGCCGCAGTGTCATGCCCTTCAGCAGGAAAGCGCCGAAGCTCTGGCCGGCGGCACCGTCGAAACTGAGATCAACACGACCACCAAAGCTCGTGTTGCCGTAGCGGGCGGCAATCTCGCCGGAGAGGCGGGCACCCACACTGCGATCAGTGTTCACGATCGGCAGGGTGCGAACCACCGCACCATGGCCGTCGATGGCCGCCATCACGGCGGGGTCAGCCAGCAGCTGGTCTTCCAGCACCGGACCGTTGGCGTGGGCCTGGCCGTCATGGCGAAGCCAGATGCGGTCAGCAGCAGCCTCAATCGGAGCCAGCAGACAGGAGAGATCCAGCGATCCGGTCTTGGCCAGTGCCACGTCGCGCATCTCGAGCAGATCGGTCCGGCCGATCAGGTGCTCCAGGCGAGCCACTCCGAGCACGCTGAGCAACTGGCGCACTTCTTCAGCGATAAACAGGAAGAAGCTCACCACATGCTCGGGCAGACCGGTGAAGCGTTGACGCAGGGCCTCCTTCTGGGTTGCCACCCCCACCGGACAGTTGTTGGTGTGGCAGACGCGGGCCATGATGCAGCCCTCGGCGATCATCGCCACCGAGCCGAATCCGTATTCCTCGGCGCCAAGCAGGGCGGCGATCAGCACATCCCAGCCGGTCTTGAGGCCTCCATCGGCGCGCAGCAGAACCCGATCGCGCAGGCCGTTCTCCAGCAGGCTGCGGTGCACTTCAGTGAGCCCCAGCTCCCAGGGGCTGCCGGCATGTTTGATCGAGCTCAGCGGTGAGGCTCCGGTGCCGCCATCGTGGCCGGAGATCTGAATCACGTCGGCGTTGGCCTTGGCCACGCCGGCAGCAATGGTGCCGATTCCAATCTCAGACACCAGCTTGACGCTCACCTTGGCGGCGGGATGTACCTGGTGAAGGTCGTGAATCAGCTGGGCCAGATCCTCGATCGAATAGATGTCGTGGTGAGGCGGCGGCGAGATCAAGGCCACGCCGGGCTTGCTGTTGCGAAGCCAGGCGATGTAGGGGTCCACCTTGGGCCCCGGCAACTGACCACCCTCGCCGGGCTTCGCGCCCTGGGCCACCTTGATTTCCAGCTGGCTGCCGCTGCGGAGATACTCGGGAGTCACACCGAAGCGCCCCGAAGCGATCTGCTTGATCGCCGAATTGGCCGAGTCTCCGCGGCGAAGGCCGCGGATGGTGGAGAGAGTGGCCGAGTGGCCCTGATCGTCCACATCGGCGAGGGGCCGGAAGCGGGCAGGATCCTCACCGCCCTCGCCACTGTTGCTCTTGCCGCCGATGCGGTTCATCGCGATCGCCAGCACCTCGTGGGCCTCCCGCGAGAGGGCCCCCAGGCTCATGCCACCGGTGCAGAAGCGGCTGCAGATGCTCTCGACGCTCTCCACCTGATCCAGGGGCAGGGGTTCAGGAGCCGGTCGCAACTGGAGCAGATCCCTCAGGGCTGTGACCGGACGATTCTCCAGCAGGGTCTTGTAGGTGGAGAAATGGTCGTACCCAGGACCTTGCTTCACAGCGGCGTGCAAGGCCTTGGCCATCTCCGGGCTGTTGAGATGGAACTCGCCGCCAGTGCGGTACTGCACAAAGCCCATGAACTCCAGCTTGGTGCGGTTGAGTTCGGGATAGGCCTTGGCGTGGAAGGCCAGGGTCTCGCAGGCCAGATCGGTGAGGCTCAGACCGGCGACGCGGCTGGTGGTGCCCTTGAAGGCCAGCTCGATCAGATCGGCGCCGATGCCGATCGCCTCGAAGATCTGGGCGCCGTGATAGCTGGCCAGCAGGGAGATGCCGATCTTGGAGAGGATCTTGCGCAGGCCATCTTCGAGAGCCTTGCGCACGTTCGCCTGGGCCTGGTCCACGCTGAGGGCGGGCAGCTTGCCGCGCTCGATCAGCGACTGGGTCTTGGGGTGGGCCAGCCAGTGGCGGGTGGTTTCAAACGCAAGCCAGGGGCAGACAGCACTGGCGCCATAGCCGATCAGGCAGGCGAGGTGGTGAGTCGTCCAGCACTGGGCCGTGTCGACCACCAGGGAACAGCGCAGCCGCAGCCCGAGGTTGAGCAAGTGATGGTGTACCGCGCCCACCGCCAGCAGAGGGGGGATGTAGGTGATCGTCGACCCAATCCCCGCGGATCCACCCTCAGGACCCTGCCGATCGGAGAGCACCAGGATCTGGCAGCCGTTCCGCACCGCTTCGGCAGCGGCATCCCTCAGGCGCCGCACGGCCACCTCAAGGCCAGCGGGGCCAGCGGTCACGGCATAGAGGGTGGAGAGGGTGCCCAGAGGGATGTGATGAGCACCCAGGTCAGCGAGTTCGGCCTCATTGAGGACGGGGGTCTCGAGATGGAGCCCGGAGGCCGCCTGCGGCTCGGGCTTCAGGGCGGACCCCCGCCGCCCCAGAAACATCTCGAGGCTCATCACCAGCTTTTCCCGCAGCGGGTCGATCGGCGGGTTGGTGACCTGGGCGAAACGTTGCTTGAAATAGTCGAACAACAGGTGGGGCTTACTGGAGAGCACGGCCAGCGGGATGTCGTCACCCATGCAGTAGGTGGGCTCCTTCGCCGCTCCGGCCATGTCCTCGATCACCAGGTCCAGGTCTTCGGCGCTGAAACCGAAGGCGGTCTGGTGCTGCAGCAGGTCCAGATCCCCGAGACGCTGCTCCTGCTCCCAGGGCTGCGGCAACAGGCTGCGACGGTGCTCAGCCAGCCAGGCGCCATAGGGGTGACGGGCCGCCGCTTCCTCCTTCACCTCCCAGTTGTGGAGGAGGCGGCCGTTCTCGAGATCCACCGCCAGCATCTGGCCGGGGCCGAGCCGCCCTTTCTCCAGGATGCGGCTCTCCTCCAGATCCACCACACCGGTCTCCGAGCCCATCACCACATAGCCATCGGTGGTGATGCAGTAGCGGGCCGGCCGCAGGCCGTTGCGGTCGAGAGTGGCGCCGACACTGCGACCATCGGTGAAGACAAGCAGGGCAGGACCGTCCCAGGGCTCCTGCAGACAGGAGTTGAATTCATACATCGCCTGGATGGCCGGGCGGCTCTCCAGCTCGGGCTGGTTGAGGAAGGCTTCCGGCACCAGGGTCAGCAGGCTGTCGGTGATCGGCCGACCGCTGCGCACCATCAGCTCAAGGGTGGCATCGAGGTTGGCCGAATCGCTGAAGGCGGCGTTGACCACCGGCCGGATGTCCGCGGCGCTGTCACCCCATGCGTCCTCGAGGTGGGCTTCAGCAGCCCGGGCCCAGTTGAGATTTCCCAGCAGAGTGTTGATCTCGCCGTTATGGCCCAGCAGCCGCATCGGCTGCGCCAGGGGCCAGCGGGGCAAGGTGTTGGTGCTGAAGCGGCGGTGATAGACCGCGAAGCTCACCGCGAAGCGCGGATCCCGCAGGTCGCCGTAGAAGGCGGCCAGCACGGCGGAACGCACCATACCTTTGTAAACAACGGTGCGACCACTGAGGGAGGCGAAATAAAGGTCGTTCGGGCCGGGGCCCCAGGCTTCGCGAGCCCGGTCGCCGATGCGGCGGCGCAGGCGAAACAGCAGGGCCTCAAGGGCGTCACCATCCTGCTCGGACGCGAGCAGCCACTGCTCGATGGCCGGTGCAGTCTGGCGCGCCAGAACCCCCAGCACCTCAGGAGCAACAGGCACCTTGCGCCAGCCAAGCGAGCGCAGATCCAGCCGCTCAGCCTCCTGCTCGCAGAAGTGACGGGCCTGATCCCGCAGGCCTGCATCTGCCGGCATGAACACCATGCCCAGTCCGCGCACACTCCCCTCCGCCGCTGCCGCCTCGGGCCAGACGGCCTCGAGATAACCCCAGGGAATGCCACACAGCAGCCCGGCGCCGTCGCCGGAATCACTGTCACCGCCACAGCCACCGCGGTGTTCCATGCATTCGAGCCCTCGCAGGGCCTGCTGCAGGACCCAGTGGCTCGGCTCACCATTGAGGTGCGCCAGAAAACCGACACCGCAGGCATCCTTCTCCCCGGCCACGGCCGCCGGCGCCGGGCTGTCGCAATGGGGCCAAACGGGCTGGGTGTAACGGGGCATAACGCTGGACGGGACCTGCGGACACGACGTGCGACTGCTAAGACCGATGGCGGTATGGCCCCGGCGATACGCAGAACGATCCATCGTAGGGACTGACACTACCGAAGTTGCACCCCTGACGCCGTTCCAATCGCGACCCACCGGTTCCGCCGAGGCACCCGTTGTCGCGGCTGGTTCCACCAGGGACGTCCTGCACGCTCACGGATCCTTGCAGTGCGGCACACCCCATCCATCAGGGTTAGGTTTCCGCCCTCTGCCGCAGCCCGCCATGGTCCTGGCCCCGTTGCTGCTCCTGCTCGCCGCCGATTCCGTGGCGGCCTTGCCCCAGCCGCTGGCCTCGCTACCGGCGCCACCGGTCCTGACTGCTGAATCCACGCGACTTCCGGACGCTCCGCCCACCCCCAGCCGCTCGGCTCAGCCGTGGTTGGGGCAGATCCGATCCGTAGCCCAGCGCGCCAGCACAGGTACGGCCGTGGTGATCAACGGCCAGCGTCAGCAGGCCCGATGGGAATCGCGGCAATCGCCTGCCGGCAGCTCGGAACTGTGGCTGCCGCTGGAGGTTCTCCAGGGGCAACTCGGTGTGAGCAGCCGCACCATCGACGGCGGCACCCTCGATCTGGAGTGGTACGGCCGCCCCTTGGTGGTGCCGGCGGTGGACCAGCGCAGCCTCGACGACGAGGTCGCCGTGAACGTGCTGCCCCTGCTGAACGCGGTTGGGGTTCAGACGCGCGTCGTGGGAGACGCTCTCCACCTGGAATTACCGCCGGCGGCCCTCCTCGGTCTGCGCAGCTCCACCCCAGACGGCACACGCCGGGTCGTTCTCGATCTCAACGCGCCTGCCCTGGTCCGGCAGGAGGGAAGCCGGCTCTTTGTGGCGCTCGAAGGGTCCCCCGACCAGCTCCGCCAGCTCGCCGCCCTGGGCCTTCAACCCCGTGCTCGCAGAGGCGGCGTCGAGCTGGGCGTCAGCGCAGGCACCCGCCTGAGCAAACTCTTCACCCTCGGCACCCCACACCGCCTGGTGGTCGATCTGGCCGGCGATGGCGCCGCTGCCAGCTCCTCGGGTGCCCCTGCCGCCAAGCCTGCACCGATCGATCCACGGCTTCAGGCGCTGCTGGGCCGCGACCTCCGCTGGGATCGCCAGACCCGCACGGTGGCCGGCCGCAATCTGCGGATCAACAGTGTCGTGATGGATCCGGCGGCCAGCTCACTGCAGCTGCGGACCCTCACCCGCAGTGACGGCATGCAGGGACTCAGCTCCCTGTCGGATCTGGCACGCCAGCAGGACGCCCTGGTGGCGATCAACGGTGGCTACTTCAATCGGGTGCGCCGCCTGCCGCTCGGGGCCCTCAAGGAGGGTGGCCGCTGGCTGTCGGGGCCGATTCTCAACCGCGGTGTGATGGCCTGGAGCGGCCAGCAGCTGCCCCAGTTCGGCCGGCTGCAACTGCAGGAATGGGTGATCGACGCCAACGGCAGGCGCACACCCCTGACGGTGCTCAACAGCGGCTATGTGCAGCGCGGCCTGAGCCGCTACACCGCCGACTGGGGAGCCGCTTACCAGGCTCTGAGCGGCTCTGAGTCAGGGGCCCTGATTCAGAACGGTGTCGTGACCCAACTCTTCGACGGCACGGCTCTGGCACGCAGCATCCCCCTGCCCGAGGGCAGTTCCCTGCTGGTGGCCCGCGCCGGAGCGCCCCTTCCCTGGAGTCCGGGGGAGCGTCTGCAGATCGACAGCCGGCCCAGTTCCACCCTTGGGCAGGCCGGCTCTGTCATGGGAGGCGGGCCGTTGCTGCTGCAGAACGGCCGGGTGGTGCTGAACGGAACCGCCGAGGGCTTCGGCGATGCCTTCCTGCGCCAGGGAGCCCCCCGCACCGTGGTCGGCAGCGACGGTCGACGACTCTGGCTGGTCACCCTGGAGGGGGTGGATCAGGCCGGGCCCACCCTCAGCGAAACCGCCTGGGTGCTCCAGCAGATGGGCCTGCGCGATGCGCTCAATCTCGATGGAGGCAGCTCCACCGGGCTGGTCATGGGCGGGCAGCACACGGTCAAGGGCCGGGGCGTGGCGGGCTCGGTGCACAACGGCCTCGGCCTGGTGCCCGGAGGTCGCCCCATGGCCCGGATCGAGACCGCAGCACCCTGAACTCGGGCGTGGGCAACTGGCACACTGGATCCACGCTTAGCCTGTCGCATCTCCGCCCATGCCCAAGGGTCACAGCCTGCGCCTGACGGCGGCGGCGGCGGCAGAACTGGGACGCCAGGCCGCCGTCGCCGGCACCCCCGGGATGATGCATCTGGATCTGATCGACGGCAGCTGCGAGCGCTGGGCGATCCGCCTGCGCCCGGGCCATCTGGCGGGCACGCCGATCGCCCGGGCCGATGGCATCACCCTGTTCGCACCCGCCGACCAGCAAGGGCTGCTGACAGGCCTCAGCCTGGATTACCGCGGCGACCTCAGTGGCGGAGGCTTTCTGATCCGACCCGTTGGCAGCATCCGTGCCTGCGCCTGTGGGGCCGCCTTCAGCCGTTCGTCAGAGGAGCGTCCGACGACCCAGTAATGTGGCGGATTGTCGAAATCGGTCGGACGTCCGACCAGTCCTCCCCGAGAAGCACTAAGGCCCTCGATGCCCACCATTCAGCAGCTGATCCGCACCGAACGGCAGCGCTTGACCCGCAAGACCAAGTCTCCGGCCCTGCGCGCCTGCCCCGAGCGGCGTGGTGTGTGCACCCGCGTGTACACCTCCACCCCCAAGAAGCCCAACTCAGCTCTGCGCAAGGTGGCTCGCGTGCGGCTCACCTCGGGCTTTGAGGTGACCGCTTACATCCCCGGCATCGGCCACAACCTGCAGGAGCACTCCGTCGTGCTGATCCGCGGCGGCCGTGTCAAAGATCTGCCAGGCGTTCGTTACCACATCATCCGCGGCACCCTCGATACCGCAGGCGTGAAGGATCGTCGCCAGAGCCGTTCGAAATACGGCGCCAAGACCCCGAAGGGCTGATCGTTCTCAGACCCTCCTCATCTCCTGCCCCCCGCCCCTAACCCAGGTCCATGTCCCGCCGTAACGCCGCCGAGAAGCGCCCGGTTCTTCCCGATCCCCAGTTCAACAGCCGCCTCGCCTCGATGATCGTGGCGCGCCTGATGAAGCACGGCAAGAAGTCGACCGCTCAGCGGATTCTTTCCGACGCCTTCACGCTGATCAACGAGCGCACCGGCACTGATCCGCTGGAACTGTTCGAAACCGCCGTGCGCAATGCCACTCCCCTGGTGGAGGTGCGGGCCCGCCGGGTCGGTGGTGCCACCTATCAGGTCCCCATGGAAGTGCGTCAGGAGCGGGGCACCGCCATGGCCCTGCGCTGGCTGGTCAATTATTCCAGGGCCCGCAACGGCCGCAGCATGGCTCAGAAACTGGCCGGTGAACTGATGGATGCCGCCAATGAGGCCGGCAGCGCCGTACGCAAGCGCGAAGAAACCCACAAGATGGCCGAGGCCAACAAGGCTTTCGCCCACTACCGCTACTGAGGCGACCCCACGCAGAGATCCTGTTGCGGCCGGATCTCTGGGATGACACGTGTGCCCCATCGGATCGGCCTGCGCCTGACCGTTCGGCCGCTTTGTAAAGTAAGTCCCGCATTTTTCACGCCCCCCTTCGGAGACAGTCCCCGTGGCCCGCGCCTACCCCCTGGAACGCGTCAGAAATATTGGTATCGCTGCCCATATCGACGCGGGCAAGACCACAACGACCGAACGGATCCTGTTTTATTCGGGCGTCGTCCACAAGATGGGCGAGGTGCACGACGGCGCTGCTGTCACCGACTGGATGGCCCAGGAGCGGGAGCGGGGCATCACGATCACCGCGGCGGCCATTTCCACCAGCTGGAAAGACCACCGCATCAACATCATTGACACCCCCGGTCACGTGGACTTCACCATTGAGGTGGAGCGCTCCATGCGAGTGCTGGATGGCGTGATTGCGGTCTTCTGCGCGGTCGGTGGCGTTCAGCCCCAGTCGGAAACAGTGTGGCGTCAGGCGGACCGCTACAAAGTTCCCCGCATGGTGTTCGTCAACAAGATGGACCGCACCGGCGCTGATTTCCTCAAGGTCTATGGCCAGATCAAGGATCGCCTCAAGGCCAATGCCGCCCCGATCCAGCTGCCGATCGGCGCTGAAGGCGAACTGAGCGGCATCGTCGACCTGGTGAAGAACAAGGCTTATATCTATAAAGATGACCTCGGCAAGGATATTGAGGAGGCTGATATCCCCGCCTCCATGGCCGATGAAGTCGCGACTTGGCGTGAAAAGCTGATGGAATCAGTCGCCGAAAACGATGAGGAGCTTCTTGAAGTCTTCCTCGAGACAGGCGAGCTGACTGAAGCCCAGCTGCACAAAGGGATTCGCGAAGGCGTTCTCAAGCACGGCCTCGTGCCGATGCTCTGTGGTTCAGCGTTCAAGAATAAAGGGGTTCAGCTGCTGCTCGACGCCGTGGTGGATTACCTGCCCGCGCCGATTGACGTTCCCCCCATTCAAGGCCTGCTGCCCGATGGCACCGAGGCCCTGCGGCCCTCGGACGACAGCGCTCCCTTCAGCGCCCTTGCCTTCAAGGTGATGGCCGATCCCTTCGGCAAACTGACGTTCATCCGCATGTATTCGGGTGTTCTACAGAAAGGCAGTTACGTACTCAATTCCACCAAGGACAAAAAAGAGCGCATCTCCCGCCTGATCATTCTCAAGGCCGATGATCGTGAGGAAGTTGACGAACTTCGTGCCGGCGATCTTGGCGCCGTTCTTGGCCTGAAGGACACCACCACCGGAGATACACTCTGTGTGGAAAACGATCCGATCATCCTGGAATCTCTCTACATTCCCGAGCCTGTGATCTCGGTGGCTGTGGAGCCCAAGACCAAGGGCGATATGGAGAAGCTCTCCAAAGCCTTGCAGTCGCTTTCAGAAGAAGATCCCACCTTCCGGGTCCGCACCGATCCGGAAACCAACCAGACCGTGATCGCCGGCATGGGCGAACTCCATCTGGAAATCCTTGTGGACCGGATGCTGCGCGAATTCAAGGTGGAGGCCAACATCGGCGCCCCTCAGGTCTCCTATCGGGAAACCATTCGCGCCAGCTCCAAAGGTGAGGGCAAATTTGCCCGCCAGACCGGAGGCAAGGGCCAGTATGGCCACGTGGTAATCGAAATGGAGCCTGGAGAGCCGGGTTCCGGCTTCGAGTTCGTCAACAAGATTGTTGGCGGCATCGTGCCGAAGGAGTACATCGGCCCTGCCGAACAGGGCATGAAGGAGACCTGCCAGTCAGGCGTGATCGCGGGCTTCCCGATGATCGATGTGCGGGTCACCATGGTCGACGGGTCCTACCATGATGTGGACTCGTCGGAAATGGCCTTCAAGATCGCCGGGTCGCTGGCCTTCAAAGACGGCGTCAAGAAGTGCAATCCTGTACTGCTTGAACCGATGATGAAGGTCGAGGTCGAAGTTCCCGAGGATTTCCTCGGTTCGATCATCGGTGACCTCTCCTCCCGCCGCGGCCAGGTGGAGGGGCAGTCCGTCGATGACGGACAGTCCAAGGTGCAGGCCAAGGTACCGTTGGCCGAGATGTTCGGCTACGCCACCCAGCTCCGATCCATGACCCAGGGTCGGGGTATCTTCTCGATGGAATTCAGCCATTACGAGGAAGTTCCTCGCAACGTGGCCGAGGCCATCATCTCCAAGAATCAGGGCAATTCCTGATCTTTTCTCTACTCACTAACCCCCCCGATTCTTCCCTTCCATGGCTCGCGAGAAGTTCGAAAGGAACAAGCCTCACGTCAACATCGGCACCATCGGCCATGTTGACCACGGCAAAACCACCCTGACGGCTGCCATCACCAACGTGCTGGCGTCCCAGGGCATGGCCAAGGCCCAGGCCTACGACGAAATCGACGGCGCTCCCGAAGAGAAAGAGCGGGGCATCACGATCAATACCGCCCACGTCGAGTACGAAACCGACAAGCGGCACTATGCCCACGTCGACTGCCCGGGCCACGCCGATTATGTGAAGAACATGATCACCGGTGCCGCCCAGATGGACGGCGCCATCCTGGTGGTGGCCGCCACCGACGGCCCGATGGCCCAGACCAAGGAGCACATCCTGCTGGCCAAGCAGGTGGGTGTGCCCGCCCTGGTGGTCTTCCTCA
The DNA here is from genome assembly GCF_015840525.1 of Synechococcus sp. CBW1006. Lineage (NCBI taxonomy): Bacteria > Bacillati > Cyanobacteriota > Cyanophyceae > Synechococcales > Synechococcaceae > Synechococcus > Synechococcus sp. CBW1006. The sequence goes on from NZ_CP060396.1 coordinate 396,717, forward strand.
ACAAGAAGGACATGGTCGACGACGAGGAAATCCTCGAACTCGTCGAACTGGAGATGCGTGAGCTGCTGAGCAGCTACGACTTCCCCGGCGATGACATCCCGATTGTTGCTGGCTCCGCCCTCAAAGCCCTGGAGTACATCCAGGGCGGCAAGAAGGCCGTGCGTGGTGAAGACGAGTGGGTCGACAAGATCCTCGACCTGATGGATGCCGTTGACGAGGCCATCCCCGAGCCCGAGCGCGAGATCGACAAGCCGTTCCTGATGGCGATCGAAGACGTGTTCTCGATCACCGGTCGCGGCACCGTCGCCACCGGCCGGATTGAGCGCGGCAAGGTCAAAGTGGGTGAGACAGTCCAGATCGTGGGCATCCGCGACACCCGCGAGACCACCGTGACCGGGGTCGAAATGTTCCGCAAGCTGCTCGACGAGGGCATGGCAGGCGACAACGTCGGCCTGTTGCTGCGTGGCATCCAGAAGGAAGACATCGAGCGCGGCATGGTGCTCGTCAAGCCCAACTCGATCAAGCCCCACACCAAGTTCGAGGGCGAGGTGTATGTGCTGAAGAAGGAAGAAGGCGGCCGTCACACCCCCTTCTTCGCCGGTTATCGCCCGCAGTTCTACATCCGCACCACGGATGTGACCGGTCAGATCACCGCCTTCACCTCCGATGAAGGTGAGAACGTGGAAATGGTCATGCCCGGCGACCGCATCAAGATGAGTGCCGAGCTGATCTGCCCGGTTGCCATTGAGCAGGGCATGCGCTTCGCCATCCGCGAAGGTGGTCGCACCATCGGTGCCGGCGTGGTCTCCAAGATCGTCGCCTGAACCGGCTTGCCGCCGCTTCTGATCTAGGTTGAAGGGGTCGGGGCCCAAAACCCCGCCCCTTTTTGTGCACCTCGACAACTCACCCCTCCCGCCGACCCTGTCAGGTCGGGTTTCCTGCGCGCCCCTCCATGTCCACTGCCATCGCCCAGCAGAAGATCCGCATCCGTCTGAAGGCCTTTGACCGCCGCATGCTGGATCTCTCCTGCGAAAAAATCATCGAAACAGCCGATCACACCGCTGCCACGGCCATCGGCCCGATTCCCCTGCCAACCAAGCGCAAGATCTACTGCGTGCTGCGCTCCCCCCACGTGGACAAGGATTCCCGCGAGCACTTCGAAACCCGCACCCACCGCCGCATCATCGATATCTACAGCCCCACCTCCAAAACCATCGACGCCTTGATGAAACTGGATCTCCCCAGTGGCGTCGACATTGAAGTCAAGCTCTGAATCTGTCGCGTTCTCAGCCGCTGGATGACCCACCCCCGTTGCCGGTCCGTCCGGTGGCGGGGGTGTTCTTTCTAGGATCAACCATTCTTGACCACCCCGTTGCACGCCTTTCCGCCTGTCCCGAGCCCCTGCTGCACCAGCGCATCCAGCAGCCGTCCAGCTGGAGCGGGGCGACCCTTCACCTGGGCAGGAATCACGGCATGACCAGCACCCCGACCATCCGGGAACTGCCCTTGTTCCCGCTGCCCGATGTGGTGCTGTTCCCGCAGGAAGTGCTGCCGCTGCACATCTTCGAGCCGCGTTACCGGATGCTGCTCAGCACGGTGATGGCTGAGGATCGACGCTTCGGGGTGGTGCGCTGGGATCCTCAGGAGCAGCGCATGGCGTCCGTGGGGTGCTGCGCCGAAATCCTGCACTGCCAGACCCAGCCGGACGATCGCAGCAACATCGTGACCATGGGCCAGCAACGCTTCCGGGTGCTGGAAATCGTGCGCGAAGCCCCGTTCCGGGTGGGCCTGGTCAGCTGGATCGAGGATGAAGTCTCAAGCAGCCACGACGACCTGCAGACGCTCACCGCCGCTGTGACCCAGGCCCTGCAGGATGTGGTCGAACTGACCGGCAAGCTGGTGGGCAAGCCCGCTCACCTGCCCAACGACCTGCCGGATCTGCCCCGGGAACTGTCGTTCTGGATCGGTTCCCATCTGGGTGGCCCCGTGGCCGATGAGCAGCAGGCCCTGCTGGAACTCACCGACACCGGCGACCGCCTGCGGCAGGAATACGAGCTTCTCGACCAGACACGCCGCCAGCTCGCCGCCCGCACCGTTCTGATGGACACCTTCCGCGATCTTGGGGACAGTGAGCCCGACGCGGACTCCGATGGTGATCCAGCAGGAGACTCCGAGCCTGGCGGCCAGGGCTGAACATGGCGAATCTGACCCTGCCCCTCGTGGGGACAGCCCTGCTGGCCGGGGGGCTGGTCGGAGCGTTCTGGCTCTGGCAGCGCCAACGGCGCAGCTTCTCCAGCACCGCCAGCGTGGCGGCGGCCTACGACCGCTGGACCGAAGACCAACTGCTGGAGCGGCTCTGGGGCGAGCACGTGCACCTGGGCCACTACGGCAATCCGCCGCGCCGGTGCGACTTCCGCGCCGCCAAGGCCAGCTTCGTACATGAGCTGGTGCGCTGGAGCGGACTCGACCAGCTGCCGCCGGGCAGTCGGGTGCTCGACGTGGGCTGCGGCATCGGAGGCAGCGCCCGCATCCTGGCCCGCGACTATGGCTTCAACGTGCTGGGCATCAGCATCAGCCCCGCCCAGATCGCTCGTGCCCAGGCCCTCACGCCAGCAGAACTCACCTGCCGCTTTGCGGTGATGGACGCCCTGGCCCTCGATCTGGAGCCCGCCAGCTTCGATGCCGTGTGGAGCGTGGAGGCCGGTCCCCACATGCCGGACAAGCAGCGCTATGCCGATGAACTGTTGCGGGTGCTGAAACCGGCGGGCCTGCTGGCGGTGGCCGACTGGAACCGGCGCGACCCGACCGATGGACACCTGAACCGCGTGGAGCGGTGGGTGATGCGCCAGCTGCTCGAGCAATGGGCCCACCCGGAGTTCGCCAGCATCCGGTCGCTGCAGCACAACCTGGAAACCAGCCCCTGGGGCGGCGGCATCCAGATCACCACCGGCGACTGGAGCCGCCAGACGCAACCCTCCTGGATCGAATCGATCCTCGAGGGTGTGCGCCGGCCGGGGGCAGTGCTGGGCCTTGGCCCAGGCGCCGCCCTGCAGGGCCTGAGGGAAACGCCGACCCTGCTGCTGATGGACTGGGCCTTCCGCACCGGAATGATGCAGTTCGGAGTGTTCCGCGGCCGGAAAGGCAGCTAGGCGGCCTCTGCGTTGGCGGGAGTCGCCGCTGCAGCAGTATCCGCTGAGTCCGCTTCGGCGAGGCTGGTGATCGGATAGGCCCCGAACAGCATGACGTGCTCACACAGGGGCCGCAGGCGGTCCAGAGCACGCTCCAGCCGGGCAGTGGCGTCGGTGGGATCCGACGCGATGAACTCCAGATCGACAAAGAAGATGTATTCCCCCATCTCCCGTTTGGATGGGCGCGATTCGATCCGGCTCATGTTGAGACCCTCGGCGGCGAAGCACTGCAGGGCCTCCAACAGCGCGCCGGGGCGATTGGCCTGCAACGAGAAGGCGAGGCTGGCCAGCGCACCAGTCCGGGCGCGGGGACCGCGGCGCAACAGCAGAAAGCGGGTGCAGTTGCCCGGCACATCGTTGATCGGATAGGCCAGCACCTCCAGACCGTGCTCGGCGGCGGCTTCGCGCGACGCAATGGCTCCGCGGAAGCGACTGCCGGCCACCAGCCGGGCCGCCTCGGCGGTTGAGCTGGTCGGCAACTGCACAGCTGCCGGCAGCTGGGCCGCGAGCCACTGGCCGCACTGGGCCAGGGCCTGGGGGTGGGAGAGCACTTCGCTGATGTCGGCCAGGCTGCCGCTGCCCATCAGCGCGTGGCGGATGGGCAGCACCAGCGCCCGGGCAATGGTGAGATCGGGATGTTCCCACAGCGCATCCAGGCAGGTGGTGACACCACCTTCCACCGAGTTTTCCACCGGCACCACCGCCGCCTCACAGTCCCCATCGGCCAGGGCCCGGATCACAGCACGGATCTCCCGCTGCGGCACCAGCTCAGGATCGGCGATGCCCTCCAGGCGCGCCAGATGCCCGGCCGCCTGTTCGCCGTAGGTGCCCGTCGGACCAAGGAAGGCAAGGCGCATGGGCTCGGGACTGCTCACGGTGGACCGATAAGATCATGCCGCGTCGGCCTGCCGGCCATGTCCGTGGCCTTCAGCGCCAGCCAGTCGCTGAAACTGTCCCTGCCCGCCGAGGACTGCGATCGGGTCGGGCTGCTGCCCCCCTATCTCGACGATGAGGAGCGCGTCATCGGCGCCTTGCTCGATCCCAGTCAACTGGAACGATTGGAGGCGGGTCGCTACCGCTACGCCGTCACTCGGCTGCAGGTGTTCCAACTGCAGATTCAGCCGGTGGTGGTCCTGCAGGTGCGGCGCCAGCCTGGCAGGATCGAACTCAACGCTATCGACTGTGAGCTGGAGGGGCTGGGCCTGATCGACGACTTCCAGCTCACCCTGCAGTCGTGGCTGGAGGCTGCGGACACCGGTCTGGAGGGGGAGGCCACCCTGGCGGTGACCGTGAGCCAGCCGCCGCTGCTGAAGCTGATTCCCACCAAGGTGCTGGAAGCCACTGGTCACTCGGTGCTCAGCCGCATCCTGCTGGGCATCAGAACCCGGGTGGGGCAGCAGCTGCTGGGGGACTTCCGCGACTGGTGCACGCAGGCTTGAGAAAACTGCGGCGGTGCAGCGCGGTGGGGCCCAGCCGCTGCAGGGCCGCGCGATGCTGCGCAGTGCCATAGCCCCGGTGCCGTTCGAGGCCATAGCCGGGGAACTGCAGGGCCAGCCGTTCGAGCAGGGCATCGCGGCACTGCTTGGCGAGCACGCTCGCCGCCGAAATGGCCGGGCAGCTGGCATCGCCGCCCACCAAAGCGCGCTGCTCACCGGACCAGCCCCGCAGGGGCAGGTTGCCATCCACGAGCACGAGCTGGGGCCGCCTGGGCAGGCGTTGCAGAGCGCGGTGCATCGCCCGCTCCGTGGCCGGCCGGATGCCATACCGATCGATCTCGGCAGCACTGGCCTGACCGAGTGCCCAGGCGAACGCCTCGGCCTCGATCAGCGGCACCAAGGCAGCGCGGCGGCGGGCCGTGAGCTTCTTGCTGTCGGTGAGCCCCGCAGAGACCAGAGTCTGGAATGCCTGGGCCGGCAGGATCACCGCCGAGGCGAACACCGGGCCGAACAGGCAGCCGCGTCCCACCTCGTCCACGCCAGCACAGACGAGCGGATCGCGATCCTGCCAGGACTCCGGCCGCTGCGGCACAATGGCACCGAACTCAACCGCTGGCAGAGGAGCGGCGGCGGCGGCGGCGGGGCTCGCCATTGTCCTCGGGTTCCGCAGCGGCTTCGGCGGCAACCGCCACGGGAATCGCCACGGCCACGGGCTCAGCAACGGCCGCTGACGAACGGCTGCGACTGCGGCGAGGGGCTGGATGGCTGGAGACGGAATGGCTGGGCACGGTCACCGTGACCACGTCTTCGGGACCCTGATCAACGGGCAGGGGCGTAATCGCCACCGAGGCCGGTCCGATCGGGGAGGACTCGCTGACGATCGAACCGGCACCGACCTGGGTCGCCAGCGGAGCGGCATCCCCATGGCTGCGGCCGTTGCCGCTGGCGTCACCGCCTCGACCACGGCGGCGACGGCGCGGGCCGGAGGCCGCCATCTGCTGGCGGGCCTCCTCCAACACCAGTTCGGGATCAACACCTGGACGGGCGATCCGCACCACAACGTTGTCGGAAGCAGGGGGCGAATCCAGCAGCAGGGAGGGATTGAGGCCCATCCAGCCGTACACCAGCTCCTGATCCGGCTCCATCGGCACCACCACCACCTGGGGCTCCTGGCGCCGCGGGCCGGACTCTGTCGCCGAAGACGGGATGGCAGCCGGAACCTCGACCGGAGCCGCGCCCTCGGAGCTGTCCTCGATGGCGCTGGGAAAGGTGGTCAACTCAGGCAGCTCACTGCCGGAAGCCGCACGACCGCCCCGGCCTCCACGCCGCCTCCGGCCACTGCCACCGGCCTCCGCGGCTCCGGGACTGGCCACCTCTGCCCGGGCCGATGCCGCCGAACGCACCAGACCGGTCATCGTGGCCAGGGGCTGGAGCGTGTCCTGGCCGGGCAGCACCGCCACGTGGCCAAGACCGCCACAGCTGGGGCAGGCGCGGCCGAACAGCTCGTAAAGATTCTGGCCCTGCCGTTTGCGGGTGAGCTCCACCAGGCCCAGCTCGGTGAGTTGGGCAATCTGGGGACGGGCCGCATCGTGGCGCACCGCATCGGTGAAGTACTCGAGCAACTGCAGTTGATCGCGGCGCGAGTCCATGTCGATGAAGTCGATGATCACGACCCCACCGATGTTGCGCAGCTTCAGCTGGCGGGCAATTTCAACCGCCGCCTCACAATTGGTCCACAGCACCGTTTCCCGGGCGTTGGCGGAACGGGTGAAGGAACCGGAGTTCACATCGATCACAGTGAGCGCCTCGGTGGGCTCGATGATCACGTAGCCGCCCGAGGGCAGATCGACCCGGGGCTTGAGCGCATCGCGGATCGCCGCATTGACGCGGAAGTGCTCCAGGATCTCGCCGGGCTCCTGGTGAAATTCGACCAGGAGATTGGCCTGATCCGCGCCCAGGAAGGCATTGACCCGCTCCACCGCTTCGTGGGTGTCGACCACCACCCGCACCACCTCAGGCGTGTAGAGATCGCGCAGCACCCGATGGACGAAATCCTCATCCCGGTTGAGCAGGGTGGGCGGACTGGCGGTCTCGGCGGCCTGCTGGATGCCTTCCCACTGGCGCAGCAGGGATTCGAGGTCGTCGATCAGCAGATCTTCGCTGACGCCCTCGGCTTCGGTGCGGATCAGCAGGCCAGCGCCGGGGGGCTTGATCAGGACGCCGAGTGCCCGCAGGCGGTTGCGCTCGTTTTCGCCATTGATCCGGCGGGAGATGTTCACCCCCTGGCCGTGGGGCTGGAGCACCAGAAAACGCCCCGGCAGCGTGAGGTTGCCGGTCAGGCGTGGGCCCTTGGTGCCGGTGGGTTCCTTCATCACCTGCACCAGCACGGTCTGGCGCGGCGCCAGCAGCTCGGTGATGCCGGCAGCCCCCTTGCGGAGCCGGAGTGGACCGAGATCGGTGACGTGAATGAAACCGTTCTTTTCGCTCTCGCCGATGTTGACGAAAGCAGCGTCGATCCCGGGCAACACGTTTTCGACGGTGCCGAGATAGACGTCACCAATCTGGTAGCGGCCCTGGGCCACGACCAGTTCATCAACACGCTCGTCGTTGAGAACCGCGGCGATCCGCAGGTGCTCGGCAATGACGATCTGCTGGGGCATGGAAAAATTCTGGGCTCGAAAGAGCGCCGCCAAGGGTGAATCGACCCGCCCCTCAGAGGACCCTGCGAGGCGATGGCGCGTGCGTCAGCACGCCGGTGGGACTGTCAGCGGAACGGCAAGCCAGCGACAGCCCATCCGGAAGAAATTGAAGACGCAGACGCGCTGCGTCAGGCGAGCCGCGGAGGAACGTCCGGGGAAGTGGGTCGCAAGGGAGCGACTTGTTCGAAGAAACGTTCTGGAAGGGGATGCTCGATCCGACCGTCGTTGGGGAGACCGGCGAACTTTTCTGCCGTCCTGCAGGCAAATTAGCACGCTCGCAAGATCAGCCCCTGCCGCTGGGTTCTGGAGGCCCGCAGTCGACAGCCCAAAGCCTCGCCAAGCCAGTGGATCACCTGCTCCGGCCGCAGACTGCGCCCCTGGGAATCCACCCAGGCCCGGACAGTCACGACCGCTTCAGCGGCATTCAGGCCGGCGTCAGCGCTGGTGTCCACGGCGAGGTCGAACAGATAGGGCCGGCAGTCCCGCTGCCGTGGTCGGCCTTTTTTATCGGTGTCCTCCCAGAGGAGCGCATCGGCCTCCAGCAGCGCCGCCACAGCCTCCTGCCAGCGCTGCCATGGCACCGGCTCCGGCTCCACGGGGCTGGCCGTGAACCGCCACAGGGCCGCTTCGACCTCCTGGGACAGGCTGGGGCCGAACACCGGCACCTCCCCTACCGAGAGCAGGAGGAACTCCGCAGGCAGCTCAACCTGCAGCGCCTGGCGCACCGCCGCCGGATCGCAAGCCTCGGTGAACTCCAGATCCATCCATTCCCCCAGTCCTTCCACCCCCAGCGGCAACGAGAGCGCGAACTGCAGCCGGGGCAGGGGGTGAAACCCACCGGTGAAACTCACCGGCAGACCGCTGCGCCGCAGGGCCCTCTCCAGCAGCCGCACCGTGTCGAGATGGCTGATCAGGGCCAGGGAGCCGATCTTGGCGAACCCGAAGCGCAGCCGGAACACCCGCTCGCTGGCCGGGGCGCGCTGTGCCTCCAGGGGGGGAATCGGCGGCGGCGCGATCACCACGTTATGACCCAGTTCCGGCCCGCAGACACCGCAGCTGCTGCAACCGGCGAAGGAACAATCCGGCACCACCAGGGCCGCCAGGGCCCGTTGCAGATCCTCGGCCAGCCAGCGCTTCTCCAGCCCCGCATCGATGTGATCCCAGGGCAGGGGCTGGGCGCAGAACGCCTCCAGGTCCTCGACCGAGAGGGCCTCGGCGCTGCTCCAGGCCCCCATCTCCAGGGCCCTGTAGCGGCCCTCCAGGCCGGCCGCCTCGATGGCGGCGGTCCAGGCGGCATGGGTGCGATCGGCCGACTCGAACCAGGCATCGAGGCCGGCGCCGGCCCGCCAGGCCGCCTCGAGCACAGGCGCCAGGCGTCGATCGCCGCGGCCAACGAAATCCTCGATCGCCGAGAGGCGCACATCGGTGAAATTGGTCTTGATGCCGCGCAGCTGGCGCAGGGCGGAGCGCAACAGCTGCTGACGCCGCACGAACTCCGCGGTGGAGACGCTGTGCCACTGGAAGGGCGTGTGGGGCTTGGGCGTGAAGTTGCTGATCGTGAGGTTCAGCTCCAGCCGGCCCAGATCGGCGCAGTCGCGTTGCAGGGCGCGGCAGGTATCGGCGATGCCGAGCACATCGGCATCGGTTTCACCCGGCAGACCGATCATGAAATAGAGCTTCACCTTGCGGTAACCGCTCTGCATCGCCGTGCGAATGCCCCGCAGCAGCTCCGCGTCGGTGAGGCCCTTGTTGACGATGTCGCGCAGGCGCTGGGTCCCGGCCTCCGGCGCAAAGGTGAGCCCCCCCTTGCGGGTGCCGCCGAGGATATGGGCGATGTTCTCGTCAAAGCGATCCACCCGCTGGCTGGGCAGGGTGAGGCTCACATTGCGCTCGGCCAGCCGGTTGCGCAGTTCCACACCCACCGCGGGCAGGGCCAGGTAATCGCTGCAACTGAGCGAGAGCAACGAGAAATCGCTGTAGCCGGTGCGGCGCATCCCCTCCTCCACCGCCTCGATCACCGCCTCGGGTTCGACATCGCGGGCCGGACGGGTAAGCATGCCCGGCTGGCAGAAGCGGCAACCACGGGTGCAGCCGCGCCGGATCTCCACCGTGAGGCGGTCGTGCACCGTTTCGATGTGGGGCACCAGCCCCATGGCGTAGTGGGGCATCGGCGTGGCGGTGCGGCGCTGGATCCGTCGCGGCAGCCCTGGCTCCAGGGGCTGCAGGCTCACCCCATCGGCAGCTGGGCCGTAGAGAGCCGGCACGTAGACACCCGGCACCTGGGCCAGATCGCGCAGCAGGGCGCGGCGGCTGAGGCCGGCGGCACGGGCCTCCGCCACCACCAAGCCGATCTCCGGCAGCAGCTCCTCGCCATCGCCGAGGGCGACGAAATCGAAGAAGGCGGCATAGGGCTCGGGGTTGCTGGTGGCCGTGGGACCACCGGCGAAGATCAGGGGCGGCGCAGCGGGATCATCCAGAGGCAGATCTCCCCGATCGACGGCGCGGATCGGGATGCCGGCCAGCTCCAGCATCGTGAGGATGTTGGTGCCGCCCAGTTCGTAGCTGAGGCTGAAGCCAAGGATGTCAAAGGCCGCCAGGGGGCGGCGGCTCTCCACCGCGAACAGGGGCTGCCGCCGCTGCCGCAGCCGGTCGGCCAGATCGGGGGCAGGCAGGTAGGCCCGGTCACAGAGCTGAGCGGGAAGGGAATTGAGAATCGAATAGAGAATGATGTGGCCGGTGTTGCTCGCCCCCACCTCGTAGACCTCGGGATAGGTGAGGGCCCAGCGCACCCCAGCCGCTCGCCAGTCGCGCTCCCAGTCGCGCGGCATCACCCCCAGCTCGTTGCCCAGGTAACGGGCAGGCTTGCTGATACCCAGATCGACCAGGGCATCGAAATCGATCGGGGCAGAGCCAGGGTCGACAGAGACAGCTCGGGCAGGCACTGCGTCGTCAGCAACAGCCGTGGCGGAGGAAGCGGTGGAAGGCACGGCGGGCACGGCTTGGCAGAGCTTGATGCTATGCAGCGCCGCAGACGGCACCAGAGCCGGTGCTCTGCCAACGCCCCCTGGCGCAAGCCTGAGGAGAGCTGCCCTGCTGCGATCGGCCACTGCCGTAGGACAATCCCGCCAGCGACTCCAGCTGCGGCGCAGCCCTCTTTTGCCATGGTTCAGGTCAACGGCAACTACCTCAAGCTCAAGGCGGGCTATCTGTTCCCCGAGATCGCCCGACGGGTCAAGGCCTTCAGCGAGGCCAACCCCGAAGCCGCCATCATCCGCCTGGGCATCGGCGATGTGACCGAACCGCTGCCCGAGGCCTGCCGCATTGCCATGAAGGCCGCGATCGACGCGATGGGCACCCGCGAGGGCTTCCACGGCTATGGCCCGGAGCAGGGCTACCTCTGGCTACGGGAGAAGATCGCCGCCACCGACTTCCAGGCCCGCGGCTGCGCGATCACGGCCGAGGAGATCTTCGTCTCCGACGGCTCCAAGTGCGACAGCAGCAACATCCTCGACATCCTCGGCGAGGGCAACCGCATCGCCGTGACCGATCCGGTGTATCCGGTGTACGTGGACAGCAACGTGATGGCCGGCCGCACCGGCGACGCCGATGCCGCGGGTCAGTACGGCGGGCTCACCTACCTGCCGATCAATGCCGAGAACGGCTTCACTGCTCAGATCCCCAGCGAAACGGTGGATCTGATCTACCTCTGCTTTCCCAACAACCCCACCGGCGCGGTGGCCACCAGGAAGCAGCTCAAGGACTGGGTCGACTACGCCCGCGCCAATGACGCCCTGATCCTGTTTGATGCCGCCTACGAGGCCTTCATCCAGGACCCCTCTCTGCCCCACTCGATCTACGAGATCGAGGGGGCACGGGAGTGTGCGATCGAGTTCCGCTCCTTCTCCAAGAGCGCCGGCTTCACCGGCACCCGCTGCGCCCTCACCGTGGTGCCCCGCGGTCTGATGGGCACCGCCGCCAATGGTGAGAAGGTGGAGCTGTGGGGCCTGTGGAACCGGCGCCAGTGCACCAAGTTCAACGGGGTGAGCTACATCGTGCAACGGGGTGCCGAGGCCGTGTATTCACCCGAAGGGCAGACCCAGGTGAAGGACCTGATCGACTTCTACATGGAGAACGCCGCGATCATCCGCCGCGAACTCAGCGCCGCGGGACTGCAGGTTTACGGCGGCGAGCAGGCCCCCTACGTCTGGCTGAAGACCCCCGAGGGCGTGGATTCCTGGGGCTTCTTCGATCGACTGTTGAGCCAGGCCCATGTGGTGGGCACCCCCGGCAGCGGCTTCGGTGCCGCCGGCGAGGGCTACTTCCGCCTCTCGGCCTTCAACAGCCGCGCCAACGTGGAGGAAGCGATGCGCCGGGTGCGGGCCCTGTGAGTCAGCTGATCTCCAATTCGGTCCTGCGACCGCAAGGCCAGGGCGAATCGATACAGTTGGCCCAGGTCATGCTGGAGTCCCTCATGACGCCTCCTTCCCTGGTGCTGCCTATGGCCGATGCCTCCAGGATCCACGCGTTGGATGCTGCCGCCGGCGCCCACTGGCACGCCACCGCCACACCCAGCCGTTCCCCCGGCGGAGCGGCTGTGATGGAAAAGACGACGGAGCGAGTGCGCAAGCCCTCTCCCCGGTACAAGGTGCTGCTGCACAACGATCCGGTCAATTCCATGGAATACGTGGTGACGACCCTGCGCCAGGTGGTGCCCTCGCTCAGCGAGCAAGACGCGATTGCCGTGATGCTGGAGGCCCACAACACCGGCGTGGGTCTTGTGATCGTCTGCGATCTGGAGCCTGCGGAGTTCTACTGCGAAACCCTCAAAGGCAAGGGGCTCACCAGCACGATCGAACCGGAGACATGAGCCTGGCCGGTGCCGCCGGCCCCTGGCGCTGGCTGGCGGGGCTGCTCTACGTGCCCCTGCTCTACGGAGCGGGATGGCTCCTGGCTCTGCCCCTGCCTCTGGCGCCGGCGGATCGCCCCTTGGTCGGCACCGCCTTCACCCTGGCCCTGTTCCTGCTCAGCCTGCCCCTCTGGGTGGGTCGGATGTGGCGGCAGCCGGCCCCCTGGACGACGCTGGGGGTGCTCGGCCCCGCACCAGCTGTACTGCGGGCGTTGCTGCGCGGCCTGTTGAAGGCCCTGCTGCTGCTGCTGGTCCTCAGCCTGGCCCTGGTGCTGGGCGGCTGGGCCCACTGGCAGGGAGGCGTGGCACTGAGTGAATGGATCAACGCCCTGCTGCTGATGCTTGGGGTGGGCTTCGCCGAGGAACTGGTGTTCCGCGGCTGGCTCTGGGGGGAACTCACCCAGCTGCTGGGGGGCAGCCGCTGGGCAGGCCAGAGGGCCCTGCTGGCCCAGGCGGTTCTGTTCAGCCTGGTGCACACCCGTTTCAACCTGGGGCCGGCGGCGCTGCTGGCCCTGCTGGGGGGACTGGGGCTGCTGGGTCTGGTGCTGGGCCTGCAGCGCCGCGCCGATGGGGGCCTGCTCTGGGGCGCCATCGGGCTGCACGGCGGCCTGGTGGGGGGCTGGTTTCTGCTGCAGGGCAGCCTGCTGCAACTATCCAGCCAGGCCCCGGCCTGGCTGGTGGGTCCGGGGGAGGTGGCACCCAACCCGATCGGTGGGCTGGTGGGATGGCTCGGCCTGGGGGCACTGCTCTGGGTGCGGCGGCGCTGGTGGGCCCATCAGGCGCGCCCCTGACTGATGGACTTACCTGGGAAAGCTGACCCTCAAGGTTGTGCCCTCCCCGGGCTGGCTCTGGGCTGCAATGGTTCCATGATGACGATGGACGATTTCCTGGGCAATCGCCAAACCCAGACCTGTGCCTCCCATCGCGCGGGAACGCGACTTTTCAACGCGGTAAAAGCGTTGAAATAAATGGGGCAGATGCTCTGAAGAGATGCCAGGCCCGGTATCACTCACGCTGACCTGAACGGAGCCCCGCTGAGCAACAGCTGTCACGGTGACAGTTCCCGAAGCGGGGGTGTGTTTCACAGCATTATCCAGCAGATTCAAAAACAATCGAATCAGATGATCTGGACTTCCCTGAATCTGGAGATCAGGGGCCAGATCAGTGATCAATTGAATTCGACGAAGATCTGCCAACGGCTGAATCTGAGCAGCAGTCGCTGCCAACAGATCCTTCAGATCAATCAGTTCAAAACCACCTTTGTCGTGATTCTGATCGAGGCGTGAGAGGAGCAACAGGTCATTGCTGAGACGAATCAGGCGATCGACTTCCTGTTCAATCGCCTGGAGAGTTTCCACATACGTCTCTGCGACACGGGATTGACTCAACGTCACCTGCAAGCGCCCTTTCAAGGCCGTCAGGGGAGTTCTGAGTTCATGCGATGCATCGGCCGTAAACCGTCGTTCATGCTCAAACGTCGCTTCGAGAGAATCCAGCATCTCATCGAACAACGTGGCCAGCCGCGCCAGCTCATCGTCGGTAGTGCCGTGATAGCGGATCCGCTGAGTGAGGTCACCACTGATCCTGACCTTTTCTGTCATTCGAGTGATTTCACCAACTGGCTTGAGTGCGCGGTTGGCCAAGAATAAGCCGCCCATTCCAACCATACCAAGAAGGACGGGAAGCTTTAGGAGATTTCGCTTAAACAGTGCGTGCAAGGTAGCATCAGCCGACTGGAGAGACTGAGCAACCATCAACCATCCAGATCTTTGGCCATCCGCTGCCACAACCTCCTTCGTAGGGACTCCTGAAAAAGATTCTCGGCCCATCGGCGCCGGATTCGTCCGTTTGCTTCGCGTTAATCAGGCCGGCAAGCGCGGTGACATCAAGTGGGCCAGATCTCAAAAGGCTGGCTTGCAGATGCCCTCAGGCGCTCTGATCGCTGACCAGGCCATAAGAAAGCTGTAGATCCACCCAAAAAGAACGACAAAAAAGAGGCGCAGCAGCCTCAAGACCTTCTCCGCGCACATCACGACAAAGGCCATCGAGATGGAGGATTCGGCACCAGCTGGTAGACGAGCCTTGATCAGATCCAGCGAATACTTGCGCTTTCCAGAGCCAAAGACGCCTTCCACTTCATTGCGTCGTGCTTGATCGGATCGGAGCTGCTGCTTGTGTGTAGTAGTGACATCAGGATCCTTGGGCGGGCGGCCCAATCGCTTGCCGGAGAGGCGAATGCCGTTCCTCGTGCAGAAATGCCTATTCTTGGCCGTGATGTAAATCCGGTCGGCGCAGATGCGCTCTGGGTATGATCCTGTATCCAGCTTGTATTTTTCCGCCTGAGCGATCAGGTCTTCTCCTTCGTTGTAGGGGTTCCAGCTGATGCGGTGCAAGAACGGAAAGCCGTTTTGAACCGAAACGCTGATCTTGGCACCAAACTCCACCGCAGCACGTGCCTTGCCTCGCACCATTGGGCGGATATGGGTCTGCACAAGATTCACCAGGCGATCTGGAATGCTGTTGGTCCGAGAGTCGAGCAGAAGGCTCTGCTGCCGCTCCAGCTCGCTGCAGGCCAGTAACTTCTGCCACCAATGCCTCTTGAGCTCGGAAAGCCTTGCCCCACAGTCGATCAGAGCGTCAATAGCCTTGAGATTCTGGCGCACATAGCCAAGCTGATGTTTAATGGAAGCCTTCACCTTGCGTCGGCGTGGCCGTTTCTGCTTCGCGACTCTGAGGAAATGAGCACGAGCAAGGCCACGGTCGTAGCGCGGTCGATGTCTCCTGAATCCCGATGACTGACTGCACAGATTATCAATGACTCGCTCGGTCGTTGTGCGAGCCTCGTTGAGGAGCTTGAGGTCTCTGGGATAGGTGATGTCGGCAGGAGTGCAACTGGCATCAATCGTGAGAGTGCCCCAATTCTTTCCTTCTGGCCAGTCAGCAGGCTTGATCAACGCATCAAGTTCTAGCTGAGCGCCTCCTCCACTCGAATCACGATCATCATGGTCGTCATCGTCTGCTGCCTGAGCAAGTGCTTCCAGAAGGATCTCTTTGCCGCGCTGCACTACCAGCTCATTGATACGGCGCAGATCCTCATCAGAAAAGCGTTTGCGAAAGTGCACCATCATCGAGGCATCAAACGGTGCTTTGGCTGTGTAGCCCGCAAAGCCGAGAAAGAACTGTCGAGTCGCCCACAGGAACTTCCCCCGCAGGCGCTCACAGAACCGGACGTGACACTCTCGCGTCATCCGGCTCTTGTCACCCAACCGTTGCGTGACCAAGAATCTGCCAATGAACAAACAACTGTGGATTCTGCTGAGCAGTTTTGTTCAGCAGCCGCAGGCTTCGTCCACGGTGACCGCGCAGAGGCTTATGCTTCTGACGCAGCCAGGAGCCAAGCCGTTCGTCGAAATAACGGAACAACTTGTTCCACATCTCCGTCGGATAAAAGCGCCCAAAATACTGCCACCAGCCCCGCAGGACCGGATTCAGCATTCTGGCAACATCGTCCAATGGCAGATGAGAATGATGGCGAAGTCTCCATCCTCGAATACGATCCCTCATCTTTCTCAAGGATAAGGGGCTTACTGCTGGCGCAAAGGTTGTGAACAACTTGCCCCAGCGGTTCTTCGCACAGCGAGGACGGAAAGCAAAGCCTAAGAACTCAAACTGAATCTTCGCAAACGAGCCCTGTCTATTAGAGTCCCTGCAGTAGACCATTTGGGTCTTCTCAGGGTGCAGCGTTAGATGGCAGGCTATGCATCGAGCCTCAAGGCTCTCCTTCAGGGCCTGTGCTTCACGCTGGCTAGAGCAATGGCAAATCACATCGTCTGCGTAGCGCTCAAACTGGATGCCAGGATGATTCCTACGCATCCAGATATCAAAGGCGTAATGCAGAAACAAGTTGGCAAGAAGTGGACTAATCACACCGCCTTGGGGTGTCCCGCAGGCCTTGGCCTGTAGTTCTCCATTGGGCAGTTGAACAGGTGCTTCAAGCCAACGCCGCAGATAAAGCAGCACCCAGCGCTCTTGGATGTGAGCCTGGAGAGCCTTGAACAAGAGATCATGATCGATCGAGTCGAAAAATCCCTTGATATCAAGGTCCAATACCCAGTCTCGTTGCCAGCAACGCTTGCGACACAATTCCACGGCTTGATGAGCAGATCGACCGGGTCGATATCCAAATGAATCCGAATCAAAGATTGGCTCCAATCTGGGTTCGATGATCTGTCTGACCACCATCTGTGCGATGCGATCGGAAACTGTTGGAATGCTCAGTGGCCTCATGCCTCCCCCTTTGGACTTAGGAATCTCTACACGGGGACTCCTGAAAAAGATTCTCGGCCCATCGGCGCCGGATTCGTCCGTTTGCTTCGCGTTAATCAGGCCGGCAAGCGCGGTGACATCAAGTGGGCCAGATCTCAAAAGGCTGGCTTGCAGATGCCCTCAGGCGCTCTGATCGCTGACCAGGCCATAAGAAAGCTGTAGATCCACCCAAAAAGAACGACAAAAAAGAGGCGCAGCAGCCTCAAGACCTTCTCCGCGCACATCACGACAAAGGCCATCGAGATGGAGGATTCGGCACCAGCTGGTAGACGAGCCTTGATCAGATCCAGCGAATACTTGCGCTTTCCAGAGCCAAAGACGCCTTCCACTTCATTGCGTCGTGCTTGATCAGATCGGAGCTGCTGCTTGTGTGTAGTAGTGACATCAGGATCCTTGGGCGGGCGGCCCAATCGCTTGCCGGAGAGGCGAATGCCGTTCCTCGTGCAGAAATGCCTATTCTTGGCCGTGATGTAAATCCGGTCGGCGCAGATGCGCTCTGGGTATGATCCTGTATCCAGCTTGTATTTTTCCGCCTGAGCGATCAGGTCTTCTCCATCGTTGTAGGGGTTCCAGCTGATGCGGTGCAAGAACGGAAAGCCGTTTTGAACCGAAACACTGATCTTGGCACCAAACTCCACCGCAGCACGTGCCTTGCCTCGCACCATTGGGCGGATATGGGTCTGCACAAGATTCACCAGGCGATCTGGAATGCTGTTGGTCCGAGAGTCGAGCAGAAGGCTCTGCTGCCGCTCCAGCTCGCTGCAGGCCAGTAACTTCAGCCACCAATGCCTCTTGAGCTCGGAAAGCCTTGCCCCACAGTCGATCAGAGCGTCAATAGCCTTGAGATTCTGGCGCACATAGCCAAGCTGATGTTTAATGGAAGCCTTCACCTTGCGTCGGCGTGGCCGTTTCTGCTTCGCGACTCTGAGGAAATGAGCACGAGCAAGGCCACGGTCGTAGCGCGGTCGATGTCTCCTGAATCCCGATGACTGACTGCACAGATTATCAATGACTCGCTCGGTCGTTGTGCGAGCCTCGTTGAGGAGCTTGAGGTCTCTGGGATAGGTGATGTCGGCAGGAGTGCAACTGGCATCAATCGTGAGAGTGCCCCAATTCTTTCCTTCTGGCCAGTCAGCAGGCTTGATCAACGCATCAAGTTCTAGCTGAGCGCCTCCTCCACTCGAATCACGATCATCATGGTCGTCATCGTCTGCTGCCTGAGCAAGTGCTTCCAGAAGGATCTCTTTGCCGCGCTGCACTACCAGCTCATTGATACGGCGCAGATCCTCATCAGAAAAGCGTTTGCGAAAGTGCACCATCATCGAGGCATCAAACGGTGCTTTGGCTGTGTAGCCCGCAAAGCCGAGAAAGAACTGTCGAGTCGCCCACAGGAACTTCCCCCGCAGGCGCTCACAGAACCGGACGTGACACTCTCGCGTCATCCGGCTCTTGTCACCCAACCGTTGCGTGACCAAGAATCTGCCAATGAACAAACAACTGTGGATTCTGCTGAGCAGTTTTGTTCAGCAGCCGCAGGCTTCGTCCACGGTGACCGCGCAGAGGCTTATGCTTCTGACGCAGCCAGGAGCCAAGCCGTTCGTCGAAATAACGGAACAACTTGTTCCACATCTCCGTCGGATAAAAGCGCCCAAAATACTGCCACCAGCCCCGCAGGACCGGATTCAGCATTCTGGCAACATCGTCCAATGGCAGATGAGAATGATGGCGAAGTCTCCATCCTCGAATACGATCCCTCATCTTTCTCAAGGATAAGGGGCTTACTGCTGGCGCAAAGGTTGTGAACAACTTGCCCAAGCGGTTCTTCGCACAGCGAGGACGGAAAGCAAAGCCTAAGAACTCAAACTGAATCTTCGCAAACGAGCCCTGTCTATTAGAGTCCCTGCAGTAGACCATTTGGGTCTTCTCAGGGTGCAGCGTTAGATGGCAGGCTATGCATCGAGCCTCAAGGCTCTCCTTCAGGGCCTGTGCTTCACGCTGGCTAGAGCAATGGCAAATCACATCGTCTGCGTAGCGCTCAAACTGGATGCCAGGATGATTCCTACGCATCCAGATATCAAAGGCGTAATGCAGAAACAAGTTGGCAAGAAGTGGACTAATCACACCGCCTTGGGGTGTCCCGCAGGCCTTGGCCTGTAGTTCTCCATTGGGCAGTTGAACAGGTGCTTCAAGCCAACGCCGCAGATAAAGCAGCACCCAGCGCTCTTGGATGTGAGCCTGGAGAGCCTTGAACAAGAGATCATGATCGATCGAGTCGAAAAATCCCTTGATATCAAGGTCCAATACCCAGTCTCGTTGCCAGCAACGCTTGCGACACAATTCCACGGCTTGATGAGCAGATCGACCGGGTCGATATCCAAATGAATCCGAATCAAAGATTGGCTCCAATCTGGGTTCGATGATCTGTCTGACCACCATCTGTGCGATGCGATCGGAAACTGTTGGAATGCTCAGTGGCCTCATGCCTCCCCCTTTGGACTTAGGAATCTCTACACGGCGGACCGGAGGCGGGAAGTAACTCCCTGATGCCAAACGATTCCAGATCCTGTAGAGGTTGTTCTTTAAGTCCTTGGAGAAATCATCGAGGCTCTGACCATCCACGCCAGCAGCCTTTCCGTTCCTGGAGATAGCCTGATAGGCTTGCCACACCATCTTCTTGGTAATTGGCAAAGGCTTGTCTGTGTTCATCTGATTCCTCCCAGGCAACCTGGTTGATCTGATTTATCAGACTGGATGACGCAGTTCCTTCGGTCCAAGGCGATTACAGCCTCTTCATCGCTACTACGAACTGCTCCGCCCCTGACAAGGTCATTGGTATTCAGACTCATGATTGTAGCCACTTGATCTTTTCCCTTGGCATCCCATGTCAGGTTCCCACGTTCCGTATCGAGGCCTGTGATGAGCTCGTGCCGTCTATACACCGGCTGCCATGTGGTCCGTATACAGGTGTCGCCCACACTGATCCGAGCTGTACATGCCTCAGCTCGTTTTGACAGCAACTGGAACGCATTTCGATGTGTCATCGACGGTTCGCTTGCGCTCACCTTCTCATCACTCACCTGACGGATCAACTCCGCCTTTTCCCCATCGCTCACCACCACGGCTTTTGACCGCAGCAGCATGGGGTGGTTTGAAGCCAGCCCCTGCAGGCAGACATCGGGAGGCCACACTCCCATCCTCGATACAGTTACGACATAGTTCATGAAGAATCTATGCCTCGTGGCACACGCACATAGGCGTTCTCTCTGATCTGATGGACAGTCTCCTCGTCGGTGAGCCCTAACTTCTGCTTGATGTAGAGAGCACCAAAGGCCATCCTCACTGAATTGGCTGGAGCGCCAATTGTGGAGCTGAATTGAGTGGCATAGGTTTCTTCCAGCTCATCCCATGGGATCAGCCCCTCCAGTTGAACCCAGCGGTTCTCGGGATCAAGTGTGCCGCCAAATGGCAGGTGGAACTCCTTGATTGAGATCTGACCGTTATTGTGCCTCCGGTACATTTGGAACGATCAGGAGTAAAGGCAATCACGGATTGCCTGATTCACGGCCACTTTAGCGGTTTCTCATGCTTGAGACAAGCTGCGGCGCAATGGATCTGGATTTTTCAGGAGTCCCTACCTAGGGACTCCTGAAAAAGATTCTCGGCCCATCGGCGCCGGATTCGTCCGTTTGCTTCGCGTTAATCAGGCTGGCAAGCGCGGTGACATCAAGTCGGCCAGATCTCAAAAGCCTGGCCTGCAGATGCCCTCAGGCGCTCTGATCGCTGACCAGGCCATAAAAAAGCTGTAGATCCACCCAAAAAGAAGGACAAAAAGGCGGCGCAGCAGCCTCAAGACCTTTTCCGCGCACATCACGACAAAGGCCATCGAGATGGAGGATTCGGCACCAGCTGGTAGACGAGCCATGATCAGATCCAGGGAATACTTGCGCTTTCCAGAGCCAAAGACGCCTTCCACTTCATTGCGTCGAGCTTGATCAGATCGGAGCTGGTGCTTGTGTGCAGTGGTGACATCAGGATCCTTGGGCGGGCGACCCAATCGCTTGCCGGAGAGGCGAATACCGTTCCTCGTGCAGAAATGCCTATTCTTGGCCGTGATATAAATCCGGTCGGCGCAGATGCGCTCTGGGTAAGATCCTGTATCCAGCTTGTATTTTTCCGCCTGAGCGATCAGGTCTTCTCCTTCGTTGTAGGGGTTCCAGCTTATGCGGTGCAGGAACGGAAAGCCGTTTTGAACCGAAACACTGACTTTGGCTCCAAACTCCACCGCAGCACGTGCTTTGCCTCGCACCATTGGGCGGATATGGGTCTGCACAAGATTCACTAGGCGGTCTGGAATGCTGGTGGTCTGAGAGGCGAGCAGAAGGCCCTGTTGCCGCTCCAACTCGCTGCAGGCCAACAACTTCTGCCACCAATGCCTCTTAAGCTCGGAAAGCCTTGCCCCGCAGCCGATCAGAGCATCAATGGCCTTGAGATTCTGCCGCACATAGCCAAGCTGATGTTTAATGGCAGCCTTCACTTTGCGGCGACGTGGTCGTTTTTGCTTCGCCACTCTCAGGAAATGAGCACGAGCAAGGCCACGGTCGTAGCGAGGTCGATGTCTCCTGAATCCCGATGACTGACTGCACAGATCATCAATGACTCGCTCGGTCGTTGTGCGAGCCTCGTTGAGGAGCTTGAGGTCTCTGGGATAGGTGATGTCGGCTGGAGTGCAACTGGCATCAATCGTGAGAGTGCCCCAATTCTTTCCTTCTGGCCAGTCAGCAGGCTTGATCAACGCATCAAGTTCTAGCTGAGCGCCTCCTCCACTGGAATCACGATCATCATGGTCGTCATCGTCTGCTGCCTGAGCAAGTGCTTCCAGAAGGATCTCTTTGCCGCGCTGCACCACCAGCTCGTTGATAAGGCGCAGATCCTCGTCAGAGAAACGCTTGCGAAAGTGCACCATCATCGAGGCATCAAACGGTGCCTTGGCTGTGTAGCCCGCAAAGCCGAGAAAGAACTGAATATAGGCGTTCTCTCTGATCTGATGGACTGTCTCTTCGTCGGTGAGCCCTAACTTCTGTTTGATGTAGAGAGCACCAAAGGCCATTCTCACTGATTTGGCTGGAGCGCCAATTGTGGCGCTGAATTGAGGGGCATAGGTTTCTTCCAGCTCATCCCATGGGATCAGCCCCTCCAGTTGAACCCAGCGATTCTCGGGATCAAGTGTGCCGCCAAATGGCAGGTGGAACTCCTTGATTGAGATCTGACCGTTATTGTGCCTCCGGTACATATTGAGCGATCAGGAGTAAAGGCAATCACGGATTGCCTGATTCACGGCTACTTTAGCGGTTTCTCATGCTTGAGACCAGTTGCGGCGCAATGGATCTGGATTTTTCAGGAGACCCTAGGTACGGATTCCATCAGTTACTGAGCAAGTATCTGGCATCGGGACAAGCCAAAGTCTTCTTGTATCCGTTCAGGGGGCGTGACAGCTCGCGGCGAACATCGGCCCTGCTGAACCCTTGACGACAGCTTGATTTCCGGTTGCATCTCAGGTAGAGACCCGCCTGTGATGACCGCACATCCGGCTGGAATTCCAGAAGCCGACTGGCTGGAAACTCCCGCCAGCGTCAGAGCGCTGATCAACGCCCAGCAGCAGGAGATCGAGCTGTTGCGCGGCCAACTCACCTCCTTGGCCACCGAGTTGGCAAACCTGCGTGAGCGGATCGGACGCAGCTCTCGCAACTCATCCAAACCTCCCTCCAGTGATGGTCTGGGTTTTAAGCCGCCAGAACGGCGCAAGGGCAGTGGCCGCAAGCGGGGCGGCCAGCAGGGCCATCCCGGATCCGGACCAGAGCTGCTGTCGATCGAGCGGGTGGATCAGGTGGTGGATCACCACCCTGATGCCTGCCGCCGCTGTGGCACCTTGCTCCAGGGAGAGGATCTCGATCCCCTGCGCCATCAGGTGATCGAGATCCCGCCGATTACCCCGCTGGTGATCGAGCACCGGCTGCATCGCCTGGTCTGCCCCTGCTGTTCCACCAGCACCTGCGCCTCGTTGCCGGCGGATGTGGAGGCCAGTCACTACGGCCCAAGGCTCAGTGCACTGGTGGGCCTGCTGGGCAGTGCCTTTCCGTTGAGTTTCAGCAAGACCCAGGCCCTGCTCCAGCAGCTGGTAGGAGTGGAGATGAGCCGCGGCGCGATTGCACGGGTCCGCCAGCGCTTGAGTGCAGCACTGGAGCAGCCCATGCAGGAGGCCCTTGCTTTTGCCCGCGTGCAGCCGGTGGCCTACGTAGATGAAACTGGCGCCCCCACCGGCAATGCCGACGGCAACAATCCCACTGGAAAGCGGGGCTGGCAGTGGGTCATGGTCACCGCCGTGGTGACGGTATTTGTGCAAGGGCTGAGTCGATCGACGACCGCTGCCATCGAGCTGCTGGGGAACGCCTTTGGCGGGATTGTGGTGAGCGATCGCTTCTCGGCCTACAACCACCTGCCCACCAAGCAGCGCCAGCTGTGCTGGGCGCACCTGATCCGCGACCTGACGGCCATCGCCGAACGCCCGGGCGCCAGCGCTGAATTCGGAGCCCAGCTGCTGGGCCTGCAGCAGCAGCTGTTTGGCCACTGGCACCGCTACAAGGGGACTCCTGAAAAAGATTCTCGGCCCATCGGCGCCGGATTCGTCCGTTTGCTTCGCGTTAATCAGGCTGGCAAGCGCGGTGACATCAAGTCGGCCAGATCTCAAAAGCATGGCTTGCAGATGCCCTCAGGCGCTCTGATCGCTGACCAGGCCATAAAAAAGCTGTAGATCCACCCAAAAAGAAGGACAAAAAAGAGGCGCAGCAGCCTCAAGACCTTTTCCGCGCACATCACGACAAAGGCCATCGAGATGGAGGATTCGGCACCAGCTGGTAGACGAGCCATGATCAGATCCAGGGAATACTTGCGCTTTCCAGAGCCAAAGACGCCTTCCACTTCATTGCGTCGAGCTTGATCAGATCGGAGCTGGTGCTTGTGTGCAGTGGTGACATCAGGATCCTTGGGCGGGCGACCCAATCGCTTGCCGGAGAGGCGAATACCGTTCCTCGTGCAGAAATGCCTATTCTTGGCCGTGATATAAATCCGGTCGGCGCAGATTCGCTCTGGGTAAGATCCTGTATCCAGCTTGTATTTTTCCGCCTGAGCGATAAGGTCTTCTCCTTCGTTGTAGGGGTTCCAGCTTATGCGGTGCAAGAACGGAAAGCCATTTTGAACCGAAACACTGATTTTGGCTCCAAACTCCACCGCAGCACGTGCTTTGCCTCGCACCATTGGGCGGATATGGGTCTGCACAAGATTCACCAGGCGGTCTGGAATGCTGTTGGTCTGAGAGGCGAGCAGAAGGCCCTGTTGCCGCTCCAACTCGCTGCAGGCCAACAACTTCTGCCACCAATGCCTCTTAAGCTCGGAAAGCCTTGCCCCGCAGCCGATCAGAGCATCAATGGCCTTGAGATTCTGCCGCACATAGCCAAGCTGATGTTTAATGGCAGCCTTCACTTTGCGGCGACGTGGTCGTTTTTGCTTCGCCACTCTCAGGAAATGAGCACGAGCAAGGCCACGGTCGTAGCGAGGTCGATGTCTCCTGAATCCCGATGACTGACTGCACAGATCATCAATGACTCGCTCGGTCGTTGTGCGAGCCTCGTTGAGGAGCTTGAGGTCTCTGGGATAGGTGATGTCGGCTGGAGTGCAACTGGCATCAATCGTGAGAGTGCCCCAATTCTTTCCTTCTGGCCAGTCAGCAGGCTTGATCAACGCATCAAGTTCTAGCTGAGCGCCTCCTCCACTGGAATCACGATCATCATGGTCGTCATCGTCTGCTGCCTGAGCAAGTGCTTCCAGAAGGATCTCTTTGCCGCGCTGCACCACCAGCTCGTTGATAAGGCGCAGATCCTCGTCAGAGAAACGCTTGCGAAAGTGCACCATCATCGAGGCATCAAACGGTGCCTTGGCTGTGTAGCCCGCAAAGCCGAGAAAGAACTGAATATAGGCGTTCTCTCTGATCTGATGGACTGTCTCTTCGTCGGTGAGCCCTAACTTCTGTTTGATGTAGAGAGCACCAAAGGCCATTCTCACTGATTTGGCTGGAGCGCCAATTGTGGCGCTGAATTGAGGGGCATAGGTTTCTTCCAGCTCATCCCATGGGATCAGCCCCTCCAGTTGAACCCAGCGATTCTCGGGATCAAGTGTGCCGCCAAATGGCAGGTGGAACTCCTTGATTGAGATCTGACCGTTATTGTGCCTCCGGTACATATTGAGCGATCAGGAGTAAAGGCAATCACGGATTGCCTGATTCACGGCTACTTTAGCGGTTTCTCATGCTTGAGACCAGCTGCGGCGCAATGGATCTGGATTTTTCAGGAGACCCTACAAGGAGGGAAAGATTGACTGGCCCGCCTTGCAGCAAAGCTGCCGGCCGATCCGCCAGACCTTTGAGACCACGCTGCAGCGGGTAGTAGAGCTCGGCTACCAGCGCGGCGAGCGAACGCCTTGGGCCAGCACAGTGCGCACGTGCCAGCAGCTCCAGAAGGTGACAGGTGGGTTGTGGACCTTCCTGGAGAACGAGGGAATAGAGCCCACCAACAACGCCGCAGAACGTGCCCTGCGCCAATCGGTGATTCAGCGCAAGATCAGTCAAGGAGTCCAATCCCGCCAAGGTGCGATCTGCCGGAGCCGCCTGCTCACGGTCACCACTACCCTCAGGCAACAGGGGCGGGATGTCTGGGAGTTCCTGGAGCAGGCCTGGATCGCCCATCACCGCGATGGGGTGATGCCGTCACTGCTGAGCGATCCCTGAAGGCAGAAGAAAGGACAAGGAAGAGTCTCTGATCGCTCAGCGGTGAGCGATCAGGCTTGCATTCGTGCGGTGGGGCGTCCCGACCCCTGAACGCATACGTCTTCTTTATCTTGCAGGGATTCAGCCAATCCAATCCCAGGGGCAATGGATTGGGTAAATAGCGGGATCGGATCTTTCAGATGGGATCGAAGCCCAGCATAGTTTTCCTGCAACGCAGAACGCAAATGGATATAATCATCAGCCTTCAGCTCCAAAACCGCAGCATTATATCTTCCATACAATGAAGGATCATTGAGAACGCTCAAGCTGTACGGGCAGGCCATACGATTGAAAGCGGTGGTGAAGACATCCAGTAATACAATTGCTCCATCCGAAGTGACATGAAAGTAGATATTGATGCGAGCCTGATCGACAGAAGGTTCACCCTCGTTTCCAATTGCCACATAAAAGTCTCCATCAAGACAAGCATTGGGCAGGAGCAAGGACACGGCCATGCCGACAGACAGGAATGACAGCATCTCTGACTTGGAGAGCTGTGGCATGGAGACTCGATCAATCGCAAGATCAGAAGATGGATCAACCCAAAGACGTAGGCCATCCTTCTCAACCTGGATACGATCCGCTTCCAATCGGATCACGATCCAGCTCGGATCAGAGAACCCCCTGCCACGATTGGCTGACTGAATCTGCCTAAGAAAATCGATATCAAGACCGGCAGCTGTATTGTTTTGAAAAGATTTCTCGCGGGGGCGAGTCAGACTGCGACTCTCTTGCTCACCACTGAAATAAATGTCAAACAAATAATTCCTGACCTGACGCAGTTTATAAGCCTGCTTCAGCTGATCGGGTAGAGCACTATAGCGTTTGCGATTTTGATCAGAGGCCTTATCATCTCCGGGGTGTGTCAAGTCGAGGGGAGCATAGGCCGGGTGTTGAATCAGCGGGGGTTCAATGCGAATATTCGCGATCAAGTCGGCGAGCGCATCGTCGAGAGAGTAATGCTGAACCCAATAGGGTAGTGGCGCATCAGATAGAAAGTCATCCTTATCCTGAATGGATTGGATTAAAGCCGTCTCACCAGTATCCACAACAGTGTGGGAAGCAAAGTCAGATGGAGAAAACTCGGTACATCCAAAGATTGTCACCATCGCGGCTCTAGGCTGGCACAATAACGACTTGGCCACCTGCAGCATCGAGATTTCCAAATTACCAAAGGGTTCTCGATAATGCAGCCGATCCTGGATCGACCCAATCAAACCTAAGCCAGAAAACCGTAGGACCCGTTCTGGAAAGTCAGAAAAGACGTCAAAGATCTTGGGAAACTGTGCCAGATAGGCCTGCAAGAAGGCGACCAATGATGGCTGCAGCCTCTCCAAGGGCACCGCAGCCAACCGCAGTGCCACCTCCAGATCAATATCTCGGCTGAGCATGAGACTCTTCAACCATACCCGTAGGTATTCAGCCACAATTGCTCCCACATCCAGGGCAGGATCACCCCATGCCCATTGCTCCCAATCAATCAGTCGGATGACTCCCTGAGCTTCATTCAGATTCAACGCAGCCGCAGACGTGGGCAAGCGTTGAGATTGCCAGAGGGGCCAATCATGGTGAAGCAAGACATTGTTAAACCTCAGATCGTTATGGATCAAGCAGCATGCCTGATAATCCTCTTCAAGCTGGGCAATGGCCTTGGACAGACCTTGCGAGCGATTATAAAGTTTATAGAAATCCAAGCCATCCGCAGATACCCGTGTAAATATATCTGGTGACAGATCCTCGAGGTCACCAAGGAAGTCGGGCATATCGTCACCTCCTTCAGGGCCGCGTCCCTTTGCGTGGTGTAAAACCCGAGGCCCGAATGCCCTGACTCAGAGGGTGAACAGGGTGGAATGACGGGCTGTCATTCCTGAGGTGCAGATGCACCTCGTTCTTCCACGATGAAACGAGACGATTGACTTGTCAAGTCTCTCGTCTGATCGCGGCTGTGTTGTGAGCGGCAGGAGTCTTCTATGCAGCCCAGGGGTTACAGCGCCGGCCCCCGGGCGGCGATCGAGGCCGCTGCGCCCTGTGGGGGCGCTGCCACCTCAATCACCTGGGGCCTGCGTCTTGCACCTCTGCGGCGGCGGCGCTGAGCAGGGCCGGCAGATCCTCCAGCTCCGGGATGGCAGCCATGCTTTCGGCGGAGAACATGCGGCGGCCTTCCAGCTGCCAATGCTCGTGCTGCTCCAGCAGCACCGCGCCCACCAGGCGGGTGATCGACGCGTCGTTGGGGAAGATGCCGACGACGCGGGTGCGGCGCTTGATCTCCTCGTTGACCCGCTCCAGCAGGTTGGTGCTCCAGACCTTCTTCCAGTGAGGCTGCGGGAAGTGACGGAAGGCCAGCACGTCCTCTCTGGCCTCGTTCATGAGCTCGGTGGCCTTGGGGAAGCGCTCCGCCAGCGAGGCGGCCAGGTCATCCCAGCGGCTGAGGATCTCTCCGGCATCCTCCTGAGCGAACACCGAGCGCAGGGCGGCGGTGACCATGCCCTGGTGGGCTTTGGGGACGCGCTGGAGAAGGTTGCGGGCGAAGTGGACGCGGCAGCGCTGCCACACACAGCCCTGCAGCTGGCGCCTGATGGCCTTGGTGAGGCCCACGTGGGCGTCGGAGATCACCAGCTTGACGCCAGTCAGGCCGCGCTCTTTGAGCGAGGCGAGGAACTCACTCCAGAAGCCCTCGCTCTCGCTGTCGCCCACCTTGAGGCCCAGCAGCTCACGGCGACCATCGGCGTTGACCCCCATGGCGACGACGACGGCCCTTGAGCAGACCTGCAGGGCCTTGCCCAGCCGGCCGTGGAGGTAGGTGGCATCCAGGTAGACGTAGGCGTAGCCGGACTCCTGCAGGGGCCGGTTCAGAAACGCCTGAACCTGCTCGTCGATGTCCTGGCAGATGCGACTGACCTGGGATTTGGAGATACCGCTCTGGGATCCCAGGGCGGCGACCAGGGCATCCACCTTGCGGGTGGAGACCCCACAGATGTAGGCCTCCATGATCACGCCGTAGAGGGCCTGCTCCACCCGGCGACGGGGCTCGAGGATCGAGGGCAGGAAGCTGCCAGCCCGCAGTTTGGGGATCAGCAGGTCGATGTCGCCTACCTGGGTGGTCAGACTGCGGGGCCGGTAACCGTTGCGATAGCCGAGCCGCTCCTCGGTGCGCTCGTGGCGGTCGGCACCCAGCACGGCAGCGACCTCCAGCTCGATCAGCTGCTGCAGGCCGTAACGGGCCAGCTCGGGGATCAACTCACCGGCAGTGCTGCCATCCAGTAGCGGCGCGAGGTCGGGTGCGGCACAGTAAGTCTTGGGCGTGTGTCACGAGTCAGCAGGTGAAAGCCAAGGCTGATGAAACTGCATCGGGGATGGGAGTGTGGCCTCCCGGGATCGGCCTGCAGGGGCTGGTACCAAACCACCCCGTGCTGCTGCGTTCAAAAGACGTGGTGGTGAGCGACGGGGAAACGGCGGACTGGATCCGTCAGGTGTGCGACGAGAAGGTGAGCGCAAGCGAACCGTTGATGACGCGCCGATATCTATTTCAGACGCTGCCAAAACGGGAGGCGGCCCAAATCTCCTGGATCAGTGTGGACAGAGCCTGTCTATGGACCACACGGCAGCCGGCGTATAGACGGCACGAGCTCATCGCAGGCCCTGATGCGGAACGTGAGAACCTGCCATGGAATGCCAAGGGAACATCCCAAGTGGTCACCACCATGAGGGTCAATACCGATGTCTGTGGCAGGGGCGGAGCAACCCGTAGTAGCGATGATGGGTCTGTAACGGACTCGGAGCCAAGGGGTTGCATCATCCCGTTTGGAGTCTCCCATCAACTGCCTACGGCAGGAGGAATGGGATGACAACAGACAAGCCGCTACCGATTACCAAGGTGATGGTCTGGAAGGCCTATCAACAGGTGAAACGGAACGGACAGGCGGCCGGTGTGGATGGCCAAAGCCTGGACGACTTCAACAAGGATCTGGAGAATAATCTCTACAAACTCTGGAATCGGATGGCATCAGGAAGTTATCTTCCGCCACCAGTTCGGCGTGTGGAGATTCCCAAATCCGGTGGAGGCGTCAGGCCGCTGGGTATCCCGACGGTTGCTGATCGCATCGCACAGATGGTGGTCAAGCAGGTGCTGGAGCCAGAGCTGGAGCTGATCTTTGATCAGGATTCCTACGGCTACAGACCGGGCAAGTCAGCGCATCAGGCAGTAGAGGTCTGCCGTCAGCGCTGCTGGAGGTCCAACTGGGTTCTCGATCTCGACATCAAGGGGTTTTTCGATGCTATCGATCACGACCTGTTGATGCGCGCGATCAAGGCCCATACCTCCGAGCGCTGGGTGGTGCTCTACCTGCAACGATGGCTGCAGGCACCGGTTCTGTTGCCGGATGGCACGCTCCATCCCAGGGACCGGGGCACACCGCAAGGTGGTGTCATCAGTCCACTGCTGGCCAATCTGTTCCTGCACTATGCGTTTGATGTGTGGATGCGCCGGAGCCACCCGGCCATTGCCTTTGAGCGCTATGCAGATGATGTGATCTGTCATTGCCACAGCGAGAAGGAAGCTCGGCGGTTGCTGGAGGCATTGCAGGATCGCTTTGCGTCCTGTGGCCTCCAGCTTCATCCCCAGAAGACCCAGGTGGTCTACTGCAGGGATAGCAACCGCCGGGCACCGTTTGCTGATGTCACGTTCACGTTTCTTGGTTTCGCGTTTCGGCCACGTGTGTCTCGCAATTCTCGCGGAGTCATCTACACAGGCTTTTTGCCGGCAGTGAGTCCGCAGGCTCTCCAGCGTATGCGGGAGAGGATTAGGTCGATAGGGCTTCCATCGCTCGTGTATCTGTCGCTTGAGGAGATCGCTAAAGTGCTGAATCCAGTGATTCGTGGCTGGATTCAGTACTACGGTCGTTTCTATAGGACAGAACTGATCAGGAAGTTGTATCGCTACCTGGATGACAGAATTGCAGCCTGGTTACGGCAGAAGTACAAAAGGCTGCGGGGTCGTCGGCTCCAAAGCTGGCGAGTACTTGCCAGGATCAGGTCTGGACATCGTGATCTGTTCGCGCACTGGCGTCGAGTCAGTGAAGTGGCATGTGGATGATGGGAGCCGTATGACGCGAGAGTGTCACGTACGGTTCTGTGAGCACCTCGGGGGGAAGTTCCCCGGGGTGACTCGACATGGTTCGTCTGGTTGAGGTGGTTCTCGAACCAGGGAAACGGGCCTGCCCACCCCTTGCAACGCCAGCCGCTGGGCCAGCCACCTGAGGTGCGCGGCCCACCCCGGCTACGCCGGGGTGGGGGTGCCGGGGGATTTACACCAAGCCTTGGGACGCCAGCTCCTTCAGGAGGCCGCCAACTGCTTTCCGGATCTAATTCGGGCCTCCTGAGAAGGTAAGAACCACCCCCAGGGCAACAATATGGGGAGGGCCGGCTGACCTCTGAGTGTTGCTCAGGCTGCAGCCGGTTGATTGCTCAGGAGTCGCTCCTCGCCTCTTCGGATGGATTCAGTGCCGATCAGGAGCTGAAACAAGAAGGCAAAAAGGACAAAAAGAAGCTCCAGCAGCTTCTCGAGGTTCATCACCAGTACAGCCAATGCAATGGCTGATCCTTGGGTGGCAGCGAGCTTCTCACGAATCAGACCCAATCCAAATCGCCGCTTCCCCTGTCCGATTTTGCCTTCTACCGCGTTACGTTGCCGTTGATCATCAAGAAACTGTCTCTTCTCTTCTGCCACAAGCTCAGGATCGCTCTTGGGCCGACCAAGGCGAGGTCCACTCAGGCGAATCCCATGACGCTGACAGAAAGCGCGGTTCGCTCGAGTCCGATAGATCTGATCGGCACAGATCACTTCTGGATAATGACCATGACGACGGCGATAGGCTCTTGCCTGAGCCTTTAGATCTTCTCCTTCGTTGTAGGGGTCGTAGCTCAGGCGGTCTAGGTAGGTGAATCCATCACCCGTAACTGAAATTGAGATCTTGGCTCCGAATTCGACATTACATCTGGCTTTGCCACGAACTATGGGCCTGATGTGAGCTTGGAAGAGGCTCACGATCCGATTGGGGATGCTTCTGCTGTCTGAGTGGTAGAGAATCTTCTGCTGGCGAACCAGCTCGCTGACCACCAAGAGTTTGTGATACCAGTGTCTTCCTGCAGCCAAAAGGCAGGCACCGCAAGCGATCAGGGCATCAATACTGCCAAGATTCCGTTGAAGATGGCCGAGCTGCTGCTTAATCGCTCTTCGAATCTTGCTGATGCGAGGGCGCTTCTTCTTTGCCACTGCCAAAAACTGCTGACGGGCTTTCTTTCGATGCGTACGTGGCTTCTGGCCAAACGCCTCTCTGATCGGCGGATGCATCGCATCAATCAGTTTTTCTGTAACTTCTCTGGCTTCATTGAGCAGAGATAAATCAGTCGGATAGCGGATGTCAACCGGTGCGCATGTGGCGTCAATCAAGAGTGTGCCTTGGTTGGCCGATGGCATAGACGTGTGATCATTGCTGCCATGCCCCGTGGAAGAACCGCCACCTTTGTCTGCACCTTGATCATCGTCGGCATCTGCGGCCTGGATCACATTCAGCCCATGGCGCACGATCCGTTCGTTGCAGTCGTTGATCACTGACTCCGGCAGGCGCTTCCGGAAATAGACCATCATCGATGGATCGAACGGTGCTGAGAACTGGAACGCTTCTAATCCAATGAAGAATTGCAGGTACGGATTTTCCTTGAGTTGCTCAACCAGCTCCTCGTCTGTGATCGCCATGCGAGCTTTGATGATCAGGGCACCCAATGCCATTCGAAATGGCTTGGCAGGTGCCCCAAAGCCTTTGCAGAACTGCGACGCGTAGTCGTCCTCCAGCTCATCCCAGGGAATGAGCTCAGCAAGCTTGATCCAGCGATTGTCACCAGAGAGTTTGCCGCCAAACGGCAAGAAGAAATCCTCAAACGAGAGCTGATGACGATGCTCGCGCCGATACATGTGGAAAACTCTGGACTGCTTTTCGGCGATATCGAGCCGAATTGAGCACATTCTACAGTTGAAATCTGCTCGGATCCACTGCGGCGCAGCCGCTTTGCCCTTTCTCAGGAGGCCCTAATTCAAGACGGTAATCCTGCCGGCGAAAGGTTGCCGGATGAAGCGTCGCGAGGGAGGCTCCTAGAGCGGTTGCGATCGTGGCGGAAAACTGCTGTGTGTCTGCATAGAACTCGCCAAGATCACAATACGATTGCAAATATCGAAAAACCTGAATTGCGTTGACTGGATCATAATGGACGCCCTCAGGCATTAATGACTGCAAATCATGCAGCTCCTCATGGGATGCCAGCAATTGGTAGATTCGCCATTCGTCTTCAAAGTCACCCTTCGGAACCTCTTGGCAATTTATTGGTCCTTGCTTGACCAACAGATGATTGATGGCTGCATTACGCCTCCCACTCCTCGACAGCTGAACATGCAAGTTTAGATTCTTTCCAGGCCGTTTTTCAACCCTAAAAAGGCGATCGGCTGAATGACACAGCTTATGACGAGCCAAATAATCAAGAATGCTTGCTGAATTCAATCGATAAACCATGGGTTGGTAGCCACCACTTGAAATTCCATCGGCGACGGGCCGGGATTAACTCATGCCGGCAAAGCATCAAGAATGCCCGGGCACATCCTTGATGCTTGGGGAAACTCATAGGCCTTCAATCATCACTTACAGGGTAACCGGGTTGACAGAGAAAAGATTTCTTTCTCTGTGTTGATCTGCCAAGTAGAGCATACCCTTAGCGGCGATTGCGACGACGACTACGACGACGACTACGAAGGCGACTACGACGACTGCGGAGACGGCTGCGGCGATTGTTGTTGCGGCTGATACGGCTGCGGCTGATACGGCTGCGGCTGCGGCCCCCTCTTCCTCCTGAGATAGAGGCCTCATCTTCGGGGTTGAGATTGTGAATGAGGCTATCGGCCCCAGAAAGCAGATCAAGCCCCAACAAGTCAACATGTTCTGTGGCTTTAATGTCCATGCGATGTTCCTCCTTCTGGCGTATCGCCAGATTCAGTGTGAGTGGTGGTTAAGATGCGTTGCTGCCAAATCGGCATTTGAAAGACGGCTACAATGACCATCTCATCCGACAGTCCAGCCGGTTTGACTGGACTGAAGCAAAAGTAGAATGCGAACGGCAAGAAAATGGCGGGAAACCGGCAAGAAAACTCTTACCATTCCAGTTGGCAGGCTGGGATGCACTGCTATGAGTGGTCGACGGGTGGCTGAGACCAATCGATGGGTGAGCACAAGATCTCTAGCCGGGCTCTGACAGGATCGTTTCCCTTGGTAGGGGACTCACGCTGACCGATTTGGACTGGTCGTCCGACCACGACCATGCCATCGACCTCAGCGGACTCAGCGGACTCAGCGGGAAGGAAACAACAACAGCGGCTGTCAATTCCTGAAGACCGACTCAGATTCACAGCCACATCAGCAACTCAGTCTTGCGCAACACGCAACAGGAACTTCAGCACGATCTCAACACCAGTGGTGATATCTGCCACGAGATCCAGGCCCAACCGTAGGTCGCAGTGACGTAATGACGAACACTGCGGACAAGACCACGACCTTGATCAGCAACTAAAACTAGCCACTCCGTACCGCGGAGGGCCATGCGCGCCAGTTCTCGGACGGTAGCCAGTTCATTGAAGAGATTGCGCAGGATGACCGGCAAGGAAGCCATCTACTCAACAGCAGTCGGTCAAGGAGCGGTCTCACAACCAGCGTTGCGATTTCGTGCAAGCAGCGTCCCGTGGAGTGGTGTAACTCAGGAGGAGCAGCCCCGGCGTAGCCGGGGCTGACGGCTCGCCTCCCTCAGTTCTCTGTTATGGCAATGGGTGGGCCGGTCTGTGACCCTGTTCGGAGCACTACCACCAAACCGAACACAGACCATGACCCTTTCCCATAGTGGCGCCTCCGAGCTGAGACAGCTCATGGAGGGCACCACCGCTGGCGCGTTGATCCCGGAGATCGTGCGTCGGGGCTTTCAGGACCTGCTGGAGGCCGAGGTTTCCGCGCTCACCGGAGCCCAACTCCACGAGCGTTGCCCCGATCAGCGCTCTACGCACCGCAACGGCTACCGCAGGCGACTGCTCACCACCCAGGTGGGCGACCTGACCCTGGCCATCCCAAAGCTGAGGCAGGGCAGCTTCTTGCCCGACTGGCTGGAGCCCCGACGGCGGATCGACAAGGCCCTCTACGCCGTGGTGATGGAGGCCTACACCGGCGGCATCTCCACCCGCAAAGTCGACGCCCTGGTGGAGGCTCTGGGCGGCGACAGCGGCATCTCCAAATCGGAGGTGAGTCGCATCTGCCAGGGCCTTGATGAGCAGGTCAAAGCCTTTCTGGGCCGGCCACTGGAGCATGCCAGCTTCCCCTACGTCTACCTCGACGCGACCTACCTTCACGGCCGTCTGGGCCGCAACCTGCAGGTGGTCTCCCGGGCGGTGGTGGTGGCGATCGGGATCAATGCCCTCGGCTACCGCGAGGTACTGGGAATCGCCGTGGGCGACAGCGAGGCCGAGGGCTTCTGGCGCCAGTTCCTGGGCTCACTCAAAGAGCGTGGCCTGACTGGCACGCGGCTGGTGATTTCGGATGCCCACCTGGGGCTGACAGCCGCGATCAAGCGCATGTTCCAGGGCAGCAGCTGGCAGCGGTGCCGAGTGCACTTCCTGCGCAACCTCCTGAGTCATGTCCCAAAGGTTGGCCAGGACATGGTGGCGGCGGCGATGAAAGCGGTGTTCGTGATCCAGAAGCCTGAGCAGGTCAGAGCCCACTGGCAGCAGGTCACCGAGATGCTGCGCAAGCAGTTCCCCGGCGCCGTGCCCGTGATGGAAGCCGCCCGGGACGACGTGCTGGCCTTCCTGCACTTCCCCCAGGAGCACTGGCGCAAGATCTGGAGCACCAACCCGCTCGAGCGCCTCAACAAGGAGATCAAACGCCGCACCAACGTGGTCGGCATCTTCCCCAATGACGCCGCGATCGTGCGGTTGGTGGGCAGTCAGCTGCTGGAGCAGCAGGAGGAATGGCAGCTGGAGCGCCGCCGCTTCTTCTCCGAGGCCACCATGGCAAAAATCCCCGAGCTCGA
The DNA here is from genome assembly GCF_015840525.1 of Synechococcus sp. CBW1006. Taxonomy (NCBI): domain Bacteria; kingdom Bacillati; phylum Cyanobacteriota; class Cyanophyceae; order Synechococcales; family Synechococcaceae; genus Synechococcus; species Synechococcus sp. CBW1006. The sequence goes on from NZ_CP060396.1 coordinate 432,260, forward strand.
GGAAATGTTGGAGCCCACCGATGGTGATCCGGCCAAGCGGGCGGCAGTAGCCATGAGCTGAAACGCACCAACTCCTTCCTCGATCTACACGAATCCCCTCGATCGCTGAGTTGCACATTCAGCGATCAGGGTTCATAGTGGAACGATGGAGCTGCGCAATCAGCTCCCAAGCAGTCATCCCCTGACTGCTCCTGATCACCCTCCTGAAAGGGTCACAGGACCTCCTGAGTTACACCACTCGAAGGGGGGCTATCTTCGTGCAGGGGGGGATGGGGCCAAGCACCCCGTGGAACACTGGAAAGCCATGACGCGTGGTTCTGTCATCCCTTCAGCAGGTAGGGAGCCAGAGATTCACTGTTGCCCAGATCCTGCGGTCGTCCCTGGGATACAACCCTCCCCTGCTCCAGGTACACCAGCCAATCACAGCGATGAATGACACTGGGGCGGTGACTGATCATCACCGTGGTCACCCCCCGACGCTCCTGCAACAGATTCTCAATCAGCCGGCGCTCCAGCACCGGATCCAACGCCGCTGTGGACTCATCCAGAATCAGCACAGGCGGGGAGGTGACCAGTGCTCGGGCAATCGCCAGTCGCTGGCGTTGTCCACCAGAAAGATTGGCCCCGAATTCACCCAGGACTGTCTGATAGCCATCAGGCAGTTCGCGAATGAACTCGTCAGCAAGCGCTTGTTCACAGGCTGCCACCACCTGATCAAACGAGACATCTGGGTAGGCAAAACGAAAGTTTTCGAGAATCGTGCGATTGAAGAACTGGGCCTCCTGGGGAACCAGCACCACTTGCCGCCGCAGACATTCCAGGGAGATGTCATGAAGTCCATAGGGACCGTAGTGAATCGAGCCGCTCTGGGGTGGATAAAGACCGGCCAACAACTTGACCAGCGTGCTCTTGCCACAGCCGGATTCACCGATCAACGCGGTGCAGCACCCAGCCGGAAAGGTAACTGTGAACTGACTGAGCAGATCCAGCCTGCCAGCATGGTGAAACGCCAGATTCCGGCAGTTGATCTCGCACGACTGTGGCAGGGTCACCCATGGCTTTGCCATCGCCTGAGGATCCTCCAGGCTGCCCTCCAGCACCTCTGACAATCGCCTGATCACTACATTGGCTGTGAGGTAGTCGTCGGCGAAGTCGACCAAGGATTCCAGAAAGCCGAGCACATTGCCGCTCATGCCGCTGAAAGCGAGGAGTTGACCAATGGACAGGGTTGCCTGAAAGTCACTCCAACCTCGCTCCCGCGAGCTGAACCCCGCCCAACGCCAGCATCCCTCTGATGTCGTAAGCCAGTTCCCGGAGCCCCCGTCGGATCGAGCGGTAGCCGCCGCGCCGCAGCAGGTTCATGACCACGGTCCGCAGGAACGCAAACACCGGTGCACCGATGCGATGGGTATAGCGGTGGGCGTCCTCACCGAGCTGGGTGTCGCGGGCCCAGTGCCATTCGTTTTCAATGCTCCAGCGTTGCCGGATCAGGCGCAGCAGGCCTTCTGGAGCTGTGCGAACGGTCGTGATGAACAAGTGCCTGGTGACACTGTGCTTGCCGTTGCGCTTGGTGGTCGTGGTGATCAGCTCCACGATCCAGGCGCTGCCCGGCCAGGCTTCCTTGATGTGATCGGGGGCTTCCTTGGCCCTGAGCTCCCAGCGCGTGTCACGCCCATGGCGTTTCTCCTGATCCGTTGCAGTGAAAGGGATCCGACGTTTTCCCTCGAACTGGCGGCTGATCTGCCGATGGAGCCTGGGCTGATTCGTTTTGACGGTCAGGGCGACGTCGGCTCCCTGCTCGAGGCACCAGCGAAAAACGCCTGCGTCGTGTGCAGGGCATCCGCCTGGATCAGCTTGCCCTCTAAATCCATCGTGCTCAGCAGCTCTTTGAGCGCTGCTCGCTCGCTCGATTCATGGGTGTCGTAGGCCTTCTGAGCCAAGGCGACACCGAGGGCTCGGGCGTAGACCGTCACCTGGGCGACAAAGCGGTGGTTGCCGTCATCGGTCTCGATGGCTGAACCCTTCAGGGTCTTGCCATCGCACACCAACTGCTCCACAGCCGTTGTACCGCCTGGGATATGGCTGATCATCCAGGCCTGGAGCACCTCGCCGAACTGCTGCAGGTGCGCCTTGTTGAACAGGTAGAGGAAGGTGGCGTCCGAAGGCCAGCGCTTGAAATTCAGCCCCAGGGCCTGGTTCAACACCTCCCGGTGCCGCCTGGCGAACGCCTCCAGATCGCGGGAGCTGCGGCAGTCGCTGAGGATCCCAAGCACCGCCACCAGCAGCAGGTACCACTGCGGGTAGCGCACCCCGCGGCGGTAACGGCCATCGGGGATGGCCTTGAGGAAGCTGATCAGGTCGGCATCGGCGTTGAAATCAACAGCGGGAGCAGCGGTCTGGGGCATTGCTGAGGGGCTGGTCCCGCGAGCAAACCAGGCCGCGGCAGGGGCGCCAAGGGCAAGCTGGACGGACTTTCAGGCGGCCCTGGACCAATGGACAGTTGACCAGAAATGACAAAACCACTTCCATACCAGAGCAGAGCCAGGGTGGTCACCCGAGACAACAGCCCTGTTGTGGTGCCACTGAACAGACTCAGCTGCAGTGCATTCCAGCGGAGGTGGGCCACGCTGCCGAAGTTCCGCTGGTACTCTTCCCAGGCCTGGGGTGAAGCCTCGGTGGTTTTCAGCACTTGGGCGCCACGAAAGATCTCTACCAGAAAACCCTGGTTCTCCGCGGATTCCACAATTAGCCGGCGGTTCTTCTCGTACTGTGCAGGTAAATACAGCAGGCCTGAACCAATCAGAATGCCAAAGGACAACAAGGAAACAGCAGTCAGAGCGGGGCTGTAAACCAGCATCACCACGAGAGAGATGGAGGCAATGAAGAGGTCGCTCGGCAGTCCAAGAACAAGATCGCTGATCAGTGCATTGATACGACTGATGTCTCCAATCCGGCTCACCACCTCACCACTTCGATGGCTGTCGAAGTAAGTCATCGGCAATTGCAGTAGCCGGTGGCCATACTCCAGCACCATCCCCAATTGAAGTCGCTGGGCAAAATGACCCACCATGTGGCCCTGGATCATGCTGATGACACTGCGAAAAACAAACAGAAACAGCATCGCCAGGCCAAGGCTGGTGAGCAGCTGACTATCACGACGGACCAAAACGTCATCTGTGAGCAACTGCATCAACAGCGGCATAGCCAGGGCCAGCAGGCCGATGACCACATTGATGCTCAGGGCCTGTAGTAGCAAAATCCGATAGGGCCAGGTCAAGCGCAGAAAGCGCAGGAACGGCACGCGCTTCTCCTCCGGCTGTTGCAGCAGCCTGTTGAGGTCTGGCTCCAGCAGCAGCAGTACTCCGTTCCCCCAACCCTCTCGAAACTCCTCTCGTGACAACTTGCGGATGCCGGCAGCCGGATCGGCGATGACCAGCTTTCTTCCCTGCTGCCCATAAAGAACTACCCAGTGGTCTCCATGCCAATGGCAGATCGCGGGCAGCGGAATGACATCGAGCTGCTCGAGAAAAGCAGCATCGGCCCGCACCGCACGGGCATGAAAACCGATGGCATCCGCCCCCCGTCGCAGGCCCAGCAGAGTGGTCCCCCGGGCACCCGTACCGACAAGTTCGCGGACCCGCGAAAGGGCCAGCCGCCGGCCATGATGGCGTGCTACTGCTACCAGGCAAGCAGCGCCGCAATCCTCCTCAGAATGCTGCTCAACCCAGTCGTAGCGCACGATGCAGGACATCTCTGCGCAACAAGCTAAAGGGCACCTCGATAAATCAACAAGCCAATGCAATATGCCTAATCTGAGCTAATATTAGATTGATGACATTCTAATTCTGCAGTGGGTCAGAGAGGCTTCTGGGACGAACAGCAAAGAGTCGCAAAGCTCAAGGAGAAGAAGCCGGTTCTTCAGCGACTTTCTGAATCGATCCCTTGGGATTCATTCCGCCCACTGCTTGACAAGGGCTATGTCCATGAGCGCAAGACTAATGCAGGGCGCAAGAGGATTGATCCGCTGATCCTTTTCAAGATGCTCGTTCTCCAGCAGCTTTTCAACCTCAGCGATGAAGAGCTTGAATTTCAGGTGAATGACAGGCGCTCCTTTGAGGAGTTTGTCGGGCTTGGTGTGATGAACAGCATTCCTGATGCCACCACAGTCGCCTTCTTCAGAGAGCGACTGCGCAAGGCGGAAGTTATCGAGGAGCTCTTCGAGATGTTTGAGGCATACCTCCGCTCCCAGGGCCTCCAAGCCCGCGGTGGCCAGATCATCGATGCAACTCTTGTTCCGGTTCCCAAGCAACGCAATACCCGCGAGGAGAACAAAGAAATCAAAGCCGGGAGGCTGCCGGAGGGCTGGGATGAAAACCCAGATCGCTTGCAGCAGAAGGATTTAGATGCTCGCTGGACAAAAAAGAACGGCATCAGTTACTACGGTTACAAGAACAGCATCTGTATCGATGTTGACCATGGATTCATCCGCCGATATGCTGTCACTCCTGCCAACATTCACGACAGCCAGTTGCTCCCACGCTTGCTGGATCCAGAAAACGAACATGACTTTGTTTGGGCAGACTCAGCGTATTCAGGTGAATGCTTTGAGGATCTTCTGAGTCTAGGTGGCTTCGAAAGCCTGATCCATGAAAAAGGTGCTCGCAATCATCCTCTCGGCGACAAAGCCAAGGAACTGAATCGTGTCAAGTCGTCAATCAGAGCTTGTGTGGAGCATGTCTTCGGCTGCATGACTATGTCCATGGGTGGAAAACTGACAAGAAAAATTGGGCTAGAAAGGAATGATGCTTGGTGGGGCCTCAAGAACCTGACCTTCAACTTCCTTCGTTATCTCCAGCGCTCTTCCCATATAGCAACTGTTGCATGAATCTCCCAGAGAAGCTCCCATAGTTCAGGAGATCTCGTCAATAGACGATATAAGGCTCTCATGCTCTGCCGCCTCTTCGGCGGCTTTTTCGTGTCCACAGAGACCTTGCGAATAGCTGATTATTCGAGGTGGCCTAAAGACAGACGGTGTCAACCAGGCCCTGAGGCTGTGGCGACGGCAGCATCAATGGGTGGCGGTGGCCATGGCCCGACGCCCTTCCACCGGCGCATGCAGTGCCTCCTCCAGGGGAGCGGTGCCGTAGTCGCGCTCCAGCAGGGCCATCACGGTGCGACCGAAATCAGCGGGGTTGCGTTCAAAGGCCTCCAGACAGATCCGGCCGAACGTGCTGCCCATCGGCTCGGGGTTCCAGAGCAGCTTGCGGGCCGTCCAGGGGAGCATGCTCATCGGGTCGTAGCCCGGCTGAATCAGGCCCTGCTCGAAGCCATACTGCTCGAGATGGGTGTGGGGCTGCAGGCCGATGAAGAAGATGGCTGGCTCCACCTTGTCGGCGCCGAAGATCCGCTCCAGTTCGCGGTGGTAAGCCACGGTCTGGCGGATCGTCTCGGGCCGCTCATCGATCACGTTGAACGAATAATTCACCGATACATGCTCGCGGAAGCCGGCCCGGGCCAGCAGACGGCAGTTCTCTAAAACAGTGCGCAGGTTGTAGCCCATGCGCATCTTGCGCACCAACTCCTGGGATCCGGAGGTGATACCGATCTCGAAGTAGTCCATGCCGGTGGCCACCATCAGCTCCGCCAGCTCGGCATCGATGTTGTCGGCACGGATGTAGGCGGCCCAGCGGATGTCGGTCATGCCATTGGCCTGGATCGCCCGCAGCAGCTGCTTGGCGTCTTCGATGTAGCGGCGGGCGGGGATGAACTGGGCGTCGGTGAACCAGAAACCGCGCACGCCGCGGTCGTAGAGCTGCCGCATCTCCCGCACCACCTCCTCCACCGGGTTCACCCGCACCGCCTTGCCTTCCACCACGGTGTAAACGCAGTAGCAGCAGTTGTGGGGACAGCCGCGCTTGGTCTGCACCCCCACGTAGAAATCGCCCCCTTCCAGATACCAGTTCAGCTGGGGCCAGATCGTTTCGATGTAGGCGTAGTCGCAGGCGGTCTTGCTCAAGCTCCGCGGCTGCTCGTGAATCAGACCAGGCCTTGGCGCCTCACCCACCACATAACAGCGCTCGCCGCTGAGGGAGTCCCCCCGCAGCAGCTTCTCCAGCAGGGGCTCGCCCTCCCCCACGGACACCACCGTGCCCCGGGGGAGGCTGCGGCCCAGCTGCTCGTAAAACACACTCACAGCGCCGCCACCGATCACGGCACGGGCCTCGGGCGCAAAGCGCCGCGCCCGCCGCAACCCGCGACGCACCAGCCGCAGGTTGCGCCACAGCTCGCCGTAGAAGGCACCCATCAGCCGCAGGCCGCCCATGGCACCGCGCAGCCTCCGCATGGGATTGCGGGCGTAGAACACCTCAAAGGAATTCTGCAGCGGATTGCCGCCCCGGCCGTCCACCGGCGCATAGATCTGAATGTCTCGCCAGGAGAACACCAGCAGGGTGGGGCGGAAGGCCTCGATCGTGTGGAGCAGCACCCGCTCCACATCCAGCACCGGCAAGGCCGCCAGATCAAGAATGCGCTGCGGCAGCCCCGGGAAAACCTTGTGCAGGTGATCGGCCAGGTAGATGGGCCCGATCGGGAAGATGGGGTTGCAGGGCAGTCGCACCAGCAACACCCGGTGCTGGCTCGGGGCGCTCCGATCAGGCAGGGTGCTCACTCCGATCCGGCTCCGGCGGGGTCAATGGTTGACCGGGGTGGACGCTAACAAGCACGACCGGAGGGCGAGGGGGCCAGCCCAGGGGCAGAGGGAGGGGAAGCCGCCCATCCCAGAAACTTCATGAACCCCCTTTACAGAACCGCAACATTCCTTTACGGTCATGAACAGGCGGATCGCCTCTGTGGAGGGTTTCCCCTCAACGGAAATCCGTCCATACCTCTTCCGGAGCCTGCGGGCCCTGGATTACCAACCCCTGTTCTCATGACCACCACTCTCCAGCAGCGCCAAGGCGCTTCTGCGTGGAATCAGTTCTGCGAGTGGGTCACCTCCACCAACAACCGCCTCTATGTGGGCTGGTTCGGTGTGCTGATGATCCCGACGCTGCTGAGCGCCACCATCTGTTTCATCGTTGCCTTCATCGCCGCTCCCCCCGTCGACATCGACGGCATCCGTGAGCCCGTTGCCGGCAGCCTGATCTACGGCAACAACATCATCTCCGGTGCTGTCGTTCCCTCCAGCAACGCCATCGGCCTGCACTTCTACCCCATCTGGGAAGCCGCCAGCCTCGACGAGTGGCTGTACAACGGCGGTCCTTACCAGCTGGTGGTGTTCCACTTCCTGATCGGCGTCTTCGCCTACATGGGCCGCGAGTGGGAACTCTCCTACCGCCTCGGCATGCGCCCCTGGATCTGCGTCGCCTACAGCGCCCCCGTGGCCGCTGCCAGCGCCGTGTTCCTGATCTACCCCTTCGGTCAGGGTTCCTTCTCTGACGGCATGCCCCTCGGCATCTCGGGCACCTTCAACTACATGCTGGTGTTCCAGGCTGAGCACAACATCCTGATGCACCCCTTCCACATGCTGGGTGTGGCCGGTGTGTTCGGCGGCAGCCTGTTCTCCGCCATGCACGGCTCCCTGGTGACCTCGTCGCTGGTGCGTGAAACCACCGAGAGCGAGAGCCAGAACTACGGCTACAAGTTCGGCCAGGAAGAAGAGACCTACAACATCGTGGCTGCACACGGTTACTTCGGTCGCCTGATCTTCCAATACGCCTCCTTCAACAACAGCCGCAGCCTCCACTTCTTCCTGGCTGCCTGGCCTGTGGTGGGCATCTGGTTCACTGCCCTGGGCGTGAGCACGATGGCCTTCAACCTGAACGGTTTCAACTTCAACCAGTCGATCCTCGACGGCCAGGGCCGCGTGGTGAACACCTGGGCCGATGTGCTGAACCGCGCTGGTCTGGGCATGGAAGTGATGCACGAGCGCAACGCTCACAACTTCCCCCTCGATCTGGCCGCCGCCGAAGCCACCCCCGTGGCTCTGATGGCTCCTTCGATCGGCTGAGGCTAAGCCTCTACTCAACAGGCGTTCGAATCATCGATCGCCTTTCGGGCCCTTCTCCTCAGGAGAAGGGCTTTTTTGTGTCTTGGTCTTGGATCAATTCGATCCATCAGCCGGCAAAGCGATCAGCCGGCGAAGCGATCCGCCGCGGAGCCGCACACCCCCACATCCACGCAGAACAGGCCTCCAGCCAAGGGCTGCTGGGCACAGGCCCCGGCCCCGAGGCCACGGCGCGCCGAGGTGATGAACAGACGATCGAGGGACGGGCCTCCAAAGCAGCAGGAGGTGACCTGGCTGCAGGGCAGATCGACGATCCCGATGCAATCGCCGCTGCGGGGGTTCCAGCGGGTCACGGCCGAACCGCCGTACAGGGCGACCCAGAGCATGCCCTCCTGATCGATGGTCATGCCATCGGGCAGGGCGTTCCAGTCGGCGGGAATCTGCAGGCAGATTCGAGCAGGGCCGGCAAGCTCACCATCTGGAGTGAGGGGATAGGCCACCACCTGCAGGGTGGGGGAATCGATCAGATAGAGACAAGACGCCTCCAGGTCCCAGGACAGACCATTGGAAATGCTGAGGTTGGGCACCAGGCACCGACTCTGCAGCGACGGCTCCAGGCACCACAAGGCGCCAGCCCCCGGGGTGAAATCCAGGGCCATCGAGCCAGCCCAGAAGCGGCCCCAGGGGTCGCACTTGCCGTCGTTGAATCGGTTCAGGGGTTGCTGGAGTTCCGGATCGTGCAGCACCGTGAGCTGGCCGGAGCTGGGATCGAGTCGGTGGAAGCCGTTGGCGCAGGCCACCAGCAGATCTCCCCGCTCCGTGGGGACCACACAACCGACCATGGTGCCGAGATCGAGCCAGCGATTGTCCCGGGTCTCCACGTCAAACAGACCAACCCGACCTGCCTCGATATCCACCCAGAGCAGACGATGGGCCTCGGCCCACCAGGTCGGCCCCTCACCCAGCAGCGCGCGGGCGTCCAGAACGCACTCGGCGGACCAACGGGGGAGCGAAGCCATCGACGGATCACCGCTGGCCGGAGTCTGACGCGATGCTCTCTACTCTGCAGGAAAGGGTGGGGAATTTAGGTTGATGCCGATGCCGATCACCCTCGGCCCTTCCCAGCTGAAGCTGAATGATCGCCACCATCACCCTGTTCACGATCATGTTCGCACTGGGAATGGGCCTGCAGCCCCAGGCCTTCGGGGCAATCCTTGAACGACCGGTCCTGTTCGCCCGTGTGCTGGTGGGCTCCTGCGTGGTGGTGCCCCTGATCGCCCTCGGGCTGCTGCTGCTGCCGATCAGCGCCGCCCTCTCCACACCGGCTCGCCTGGCCATCGCCTTGATGGCGATCTGCCCGAGCGCACCTCTGACCCTGCGCAAGGCTGGCAAGAAGGGGGGCGACCGGGAACTGGCTGCGGTGCTGCAGGTCGGCGCCGCCGTGACCGCGATCGTCTCGATCCCCGTTCTGGCGGATGTGTATCGGGCCGCCTTCGCGGTTCAAAGCTGGGATCTGGGCCCCCAGGAAGTGGCCCAGCAGGTGGGCCTGTCCCAGGTGCTGCCTCTGCTGCTGGGGTTGGTGCTGCGCCAGCGCTGGCCGCAATTGGCGCAGCAGTGGCAAGGGCCGCTCGACAAGCTCGCCAACGCCCTCCTGGTTCTGCTGCTGGCCGTGGTACTCGTCACCACGGGCCCCCTGCTCCTTCCCTTCGTGACCGCCAACTGGATCGCCCTGGGATTGATGGCAACCCTGGTGGCGCTTTGCCTGGGGCTGGGCTATGGCCTCGCGGGAGCCGCACGTCACGAGCGGATCACAGTCTCGCTGGTGACCTCGATGCGCAACCCGGGTCTGGCCCTGCTGTTTGCCGGCACCTATGCCCCTGAGATGCCAGCCATCAAGATTGCCATCCTCGTTTACGTGCTGGTCACCGTGGTGCTGTCGATTCCCTTGCTGCAGACGCTGAACCGTCAGCCAGTCCAGGCGAAGGCGAACAGTTGATGGCCGCTAACCGCCCCCAGCCAGGGTCTGGCTGGGAAGCTCGCCGAACAGGCGGCGGTAGTCGCGGGCGAAATGCCCCGCGTTGAGAAAGCCCCAGCGCACAGCCAGCCCACCGATGGACACCGCCCCTGGATGGGCCTCCAGCAGCTCGCGCCGGATGCCATGCAGGCGATGCAACTTGATGTAAGCCATCGGTCCCATGCCGAGATGCTCCTGGAAACCCTGGAGCAGGCTGCGGCGGCCAGCATGAAGCTGGCGGCAGAGGGCATCGAGCGTGATCGGCTCCTGGGGATGCTCCCGCACCCACTGCTGGGCCTGCTTGACCAGCTCAAGCCTGGTGGGAGCTGGGAGGAGGCTGGCCTGGCAGCTGGAGCCCTGAACCATCGCCTCCAGCACCAGGGGCAGCAGGTCGCGGCTGAGCCCTTCGGGCGGCGGCACGGGGCTGGTCAGCAGGGCCAGCAGGAACCCTCGCAGACGACGATGGCGTTCGGGGCTGATCGCGAGGCAATTCGACGCAAGACCGGTGGCTTCGATATCAGCCCAGCCGAGGTCGGTGCTGGAGCGTTTCAAACGACTGGGCTGCAACAGGATCACACCAAGATCCAGAACTTCCGGCGTGGAGAGGTGAACGTCCGAGCGAACATCGAGACCGAACAGCATGTCGGGACCCACGGCCACACCATGCGCCCGCAGCGGAGTAAGGCTGGGGCCAGGGCTCTGGGTGAGATCGAGGGCCAGCACCTGCTGATCAGCGGGCTTCGGTCCAGCGACATGGAGCCTGCGGTTGAGCTGTAACCGCATCAGCCGCAGAGGTCCGAGCCGCCTCAGGGCCAACTGTCCGCGCATGGGGCCATCAGACAGCTGGCAGATCTGCAGATCCAGGCCGGCCTCTGAGAGATGAACGGCCAGCTGTTCAACCCCGTCGAACGAACGCGGCCGATCCATGAAGGCTTGCACTTTTTGAGTGCCCCAAGCTTGCCACCCTCTGCACCATGGGTCAGTGGTGTTTTAGACGCCCTCTCCCGCGCCCCTGAGCGACAGCCATGCCCAACGGAAAGCCCAACGTCCTGATCCTCTGGGGCGACGACATCGCCAGAGCAACCTCAGCTGCTACAGCGATGGGCTGATGGGGTACCAGACCCCCAACATCGACCGGGTGGCCAAAGAGGGAGCCCGCTTCATCCACTACTACGCCGAGCAGAGCTGCACCGCCGGCCGGGCAGCCTTCATCTCCGGCCAGAGCGTGCTCCGCACCGGCCTCAGCAAGGTGGGTCTGCCCGGCGCCAAGGTGGGCTACCAGGACGAAGATCCCACCATCGCCGAGCTGCTCAAGCCCCAGGGCTACCGCACCGGTCAGTTCGGCAAGAACCACTTCGGGGATCGGGATGAATACCTGCCCACGATGCACGGCTTCGACGAATTCTTCGGCAACCTCTATCACCTCAATGCCGAAGAAGAGCCGGAGCTGCGCGACTATCCCCCTGAATCGGATTATCCCAACTTTCGCAAGAACTTCGGCCCCCGCGGCGTGTTGCACTGCTGGGCGAATGGCGACGGCACCCAGCGCATCGAGAACACCGGGTATCCGTTCAGGGGGCGTGACAGCTCGCGGCGAACATCGGCCCTGCTGAACCCTTGACGACAGCTTGATTTCCGGTTGCATCTCAGGTAGAGACCCGCCTGTGATGACCGCACATCCGGCTGGAATTCCAGAAGCCGACTGGCTGGAAACTCCCGCCAGCGTCAGAGCGCTGATCAACGCCCAGCAGCAGGAGATCGAGCTGTTGCGCGGCCAACTCACCTCCTTGGCCACCGAGTTGGCAAACCTGCGTGAGCGGATCGGACGCAGCTCTCGCAACTCATCCAAACCTCCCTCCAGTGATGGTCTGGGTTTTAAGCCGCCAGAACGGCGCAAGGGCAGTGGCCGCAAGCGGGGCGGCCAGCAGGGCCATCCCGGATCCGGACCAGAGCTGCTGTCGATCGAGCGGGTGGATCAGGTGGTGGATCACCACCCTGATGCCTGCCGCCGCTGTGGCACCTTGCTCCAGGGAGAGGATCTCGATCCCCTGCGCCATCAGGTGATCGAGATCCCGCCGATTACCCCGCTGGTGATCGAGCACCGGCTGCATCGCCTGGTCTGCCCCTGCTGTTCCACCAGCACCTGCGCCTCGTTGCCGGCGGATGTGGAGGCCAGTCACTACGGCCCAAGGCTCAGTGCACTGGTGGGCCTGCTGGGCAGTGCCTTTCCGTTGAGTTTCAGCAAGACCCAGGCCCTGCTCCAGCAGCTGGTAGGAGTGGAGATGAGCCGCGGCGCGATTGCACGGGTCCGCCAGCGCTTGAGTGCAGCACTGGAGCAGCCCATGCAGGAGGCCCTTGCTTTTGCCCGCGTGCAGCCGGTGGCCTACGTAGATGAAACTGGCGCCCCCACCGGCAATGCCGACGGCAACAATCCCACTGGAAAGCGGGGCTGGCAGTGGGTCATGGTCACCGCCGTGGTGACGGTATTTGTGCAAGGGCTGAGTCGATCGACGACCGCTGCCATCGAGCTGCTGGGGAACGCCTTTGGCGGGATTGTGGTGAGCGATCGCTTCTCGGCCTACAACCACCTGCCCACCAAGCAGCGCCAGCTGTGCTGGGCGCACCTGATCCGCGACCTGACGGCCATCGCCGAACGCCCGGGCGCCAGCGCTGAATTCGGAGCCCAGCTGCTGGGCCTGCAGCAGCAGCTGTTTGGCCACTGGCACCGCTACAAGGAGGGAAAGATTGACTGGCCCGCCTTGCAGCAAAGCTGCCGGCCGATCCGCCAGACCTTTGAGACCACGCTGCAGCGGGTAGTAGAGCTCGGCTACCAGCGCGGCGAGCGAACGCCTTGGGCCAGCACAGTGCGCACGTGCCAGCAGCTCCAGAAGGTGACAGGTGGGTTGTGGACCTTCCTGGAGAACGAGGGAATAGAGCCCACCAACAACGCCGCAGAACGTGCCCTGCGCCAATCGGTGATTCAGCGCAAGATCAGTCAAGGAGTCCAATCCCGCCAAGGTGCGATCTGCCGGAGCCGCCTGCTCACGGTCACCACTACCCTCAGGCAACAGGGGCGGGATGTCTGGGAGTTCCTGGAGCAGGCCTGGATCGCCCATCACCGCGATGGGGTGATGCCGTCACTGCTGAGCGATCCCTGAAGGCAGAAGAAAGGACAAGGAAGAGTCTCTGATCGCTCAGCGGTGAGCGATCAGGCTTGCATTCGTGCGGTGGGGCGTCCCGACCCCTGAACGCATACGAACACCGGTCCGCTCACCAGGAAGCGGATGGAGACAGCCGACGAAGAGTTCATGAAGGAGGCCAAGCGCTTCATCAGGGATGCAGTGGCCTCCGGCGAGCCCTTCTTCGTGTGGTTCAACACCACCCACATGCACTTCCGCACCCATGCCCGTCCTCAGGACATCGGCCGTTCAGGACGCTGGCAGTCGGAGTATCACGACGTGATGATCTACCACGATCAGTGCATCGGCGAGATGCTCGATCTGCTCGATGAGCTGGGCATCAGCGACGACACGATCGTGATGTACAGCACCGACAACGGTCCCCACATGAACAGCTGGCCCGATGCCGGCATGACCCCCTTCCGCAACGAGAAGAATTCCAACTGGGAAGGGGCCTACCGGGTGCCGTGCCTGGTGCGATGGCCCGGCCACATTGAAGCCGGCACCCTGCTGACCGGCATCGTCAGCCATCTCGACTGGCTGCCCACGATCCTGGCGGCCGCCGGCGAACCGGAGATCAAGCAGAAGTGCCTCGAGGGCTACCAGGTTGGCAACAAGACCTTCAAGGTGCACCTGGATGGCTACAACATGCTCGACTACTGGACCGGAAAAACGGACACCAGCCCTCGGATTGAATACTTCTACTTCTCCGACGACGGTGATCTCACGGCCATGCGCTACGACAACTGGAAGATCGTGTTCATGGAGCAGCGTGCCACCGGCACTCTGCAGATCTGGATGGAGCCTTTCACCGTGTTGCGCATCCCCAAGATCTTCAATCTGCTCACCGATCCCTATGAGCGGGCCGACATCACCTCCAACACCTATTTTGACTGGCTGCTCGACCATGTCTTCCTGCTGATTCCCGCCCAGGCGAGGGTGGCTGAGGCCCTGGAAACCCTCAAGGCCTTCCCACCCCGCCAGAAGGCGGCCAGCTTCACGGTGAGCGATGCAATGGACAAGATCACCTCCACCCTCGGAAGTTCCTGAGGCCGGCCATTGCCGTCAGGGCCCGTTTCCACCTGGGCCACTGTCTTCACAGCAGGCCTGTCTTCAGCGGCCATGTCATCAGCGACTCCGGCTTCAACGGCCCTGACACATCGCCCCTCTCTTATTGCTCCACTTGGCCAGAACCACCCGCCAGACCAGCACCATGCAGCCCGGGAAAAACCAACCCGGTCGCCCCCCGGCCCGTGACATGGTGTGGATTCCGGGGGGCGCCTTCTGGATGGGCTCCGATGATCACTACCCCGAGGAGGCTCCGGCCCACCGGGTGACCGTGGAGGGGTTCTGGATCGACCGAACCCTGGTCACCAACACCCAGTTCCAGAAGTTCGTGAAGGCCACCGGCCACATCACCCTGGCCGAACGGCCGGCCGATCCGGCCGACTATCCCGGCGCCGACCCGGCGATGCTGCAACCGTCCTCGATTGTGTTCGCACCGCCAGATCGGCCTGTGGGGACAGGAGATCCCTACCGCTGGTGGACCTACCAGCCCGGCGCCAACTGGCGCCATCCCGAAGGACCGGGCAGCTCGATCAAGGGGCGTGAACACCATCCTGTGGTGCACGTGGCCTATGAAGACGCGCAGGCCTACGCCACCTGGATCGGTAAACAACTTCCCACCGAGGCCGAGTGGGAGCGGGCCGCCCGCGGCGGGTTGGATCAGGTCGAGTTCGCCTGGGGGAGCGAGCTCCATCCGGGCGGCCGCATGCTCGCCAACACCTGGCAAGGGGAGTTTCCTCACCAAAACACCCGCGAAGACGGCTACGAGCGCACCTCCCCGGTGGGGGCATTCCCCGCCAATGGCTACGGCCTGTCTGACTGCATCGGCAACGTCTGGGAATGGACCGTGGATTGGTATCAGCACCACGGTGCCGATGCCGAGATCCAACGCCATCAGCGACAGCCGAAAGAGGGCTGCTGCACCATCCCCAACCCCAGGGGCGGCTCCCGCGAGGCCAGCATTGACCCCACCTCCCAGCACCTGGGCATTCCCCGCAAGGTGGTCAAAGGGGGCTCGTTCCTTTGCGCCCCCAGTTATTGCCGCCGCTATCGACCGGCGGCGCGCATGGCCCAGGGCATCGATACCTCGACGTGTCATATGGGCTTTCGCTGCATCGTGCGGAGCTGATCAGTGGCGCTGACAACCCTGATGAAGATGGGGATGAATCAGATCGCAGAAACGCTGCGGCTATGCCTGGAGTTTCTGTCGGTGTTGTGCGTGGCCACTGGCTTGGTGATCACGTTGCTGCAGGGATTCTGGCCGCAGGGATTTCGCCATCGCGTCAAGCGCCGCCAAGACCAGAGATCATTAAATCGAGCTCGTCTAACCTTCGGCAGCTGGCTGTCTTTAGCATTGGAATTTCAGCTGGGGGCCGACATCGTGGCTACAACCACGACACCATCAAAGCAAAACCTGATCCAATTAGCCACCATTGCCGTGATCAGAACCTTCCTGAATATCTTTCTGGCGAGGGAACTTGAAGCAGAGCAAACTTTTGAAGACAACACCAGAAAGCTGGCAACGGTTCTCGGCCAGGAATCAAAATGACCGCCAATCTCAACAACGAACTAGCCAAGGAGCGCAGCCGGGCAGCCGCCGAGCGCACCATGATGGCCTGGATCCGCACCTGCCTGTCGCTGATCAGTTTCGGGTTCGGCCTCGACAAGATCATCGGCGCCATCGAGCGCTCGCGCTTTGAAGGCAGCTCCCATGCCAGCATGAGTGTGCGATTGGTGGCAATCGGATTCGTACTCACAGGCATTCTGGCGATGGCAGCGGCAACTCGCCAGCACCTGCGCGTGCTTAAACGATTGATGCGTGACGACTTCGTTTATGTCAATCAGACATCGATCGCCATCTTCACGGCTGTCGCACTGACTCTGATCGGCATCGTTGCCCTGGCCCTGTTGATTTCCGGAGCCTCTGTCTCCCGATGATGAGCTGAAACCTCAGGCCGCCTCGTAACACTTCAGTTCTGCTGCATCATTCACCATGCCTCCCATCATCACCTGGTTGGTGAGTGCCACCATCTTTACGGTCATGTTTGCCCTTGGGCTGGGGCTGCACGGATCCTCATTCGCCTTGACGCGGCATCACCCCGGTGTGCTCAGCCGGATCCTGATCGGCACCTGCCTGCTGGTTCCCCTCACAGGGCTTCTGCTGCTGGAGCTTCCTGTGGCGGAAGATCTTTCCACCGCGGCCAAGTTCGCCATTGCTCTGATGGTGATCTGCCCGAGCGCCCCTCTGGCACTGCGTCGGGCGAGTGCGCAGAGCAGATCTGCCGAGCTGGCGGCCCGGATTCAGGTATCGGCAGCCATAGTGGCGATTATCACAATTCCCTTGCTGGCGCAACTGTTCACCGCGATCAAACCGGTGACGGGGTGGAACATCAGCCCGGTTGAAGTCGCCCTGCAGGTCACCCGGGTTCAACTGATACCGCTGGCAGCGGGGCTGCTGGTGAAAACCTGGAGACCCGCATGGGCAGAGCGATGGAGCAGCACCATCAACAAAGTGGCCACGGCGCTGCTGGTGCTGATGATCGTGGTGTTACTTGTGATGACAAGCGGCGACCTGATTCCATTCCTGACGAAGAATAGTCTCGGCCTTGTCTTCATGATCGCCATGGTCGTGATCAGCTTCGGCATCGGCTATGGCTTGGCCGGGCCTGGACCGAACGAACGACCAGTTGTCGCTTTGGTGACGAGCACAAGGAACCTGGGACTGGCAGCTCAGCTTCCGTGGTTTATGGGTCAACCATTCAAGGGCTGATTCCTGCCGTGCTGTCGTACACATTGATCAGCCTGGTGTTCTCCACTATTCTCCTGAATCTGTTGGCGCGCCGAACAAACAGCCCGCTGAGCTGAGTCATCCCCAAGGGGGGCAGACACTTCAGTTGGGGGCGTCTTTGCTGGGTGATCCATCGAACACAATCTGGTCATACTGCCAAAGGCGCCTGAAGAAACGAAGGGCCCGCTTCTCACCGCTAGCCATCTTCGCCGTCTGCACAATCTCGCCCAGGGTTCGCTCCCCATCGATTGCGCCCAACAAACTGGCCTGGTCGCTGTCGATCGGGAGGATCAGATCAGAGCAGGTATGGGCCTGGTTGAGCAGGATCGCCGTTGCACCAGCTGGAAGTCGCTCCCGTACCTTCAGCGTCCAGGGAATCCGAAGCGGGATCAGACCTCTCCAGCCATCATCACGGCGAGAACGCTGCTGCGGAGCCAGGGGATCGGGCCGGTTGATTCCAGCATCCTCCTGCCGAAAAGCCGTGAAATAGTGCTTGGTGATCGTTCCCCGGAACAGTTCCACCGCCGCATGCTGGGACGGAGACGGCAGCGCTCCCAGCTGCGCAGCATGGGGTGTCTGCGCCACCACACCACACTGGGGCAGATAGGGAGCCTGCTCCATCCAACGGCCAAAGGCCATGCCGCATCGGTCGAGCCACGCATGCAACTGGGGAACGCTGTAGGCCCGGTCCTGGGGATGGAGGAGCGCGTCGACGAGCGCATCAGGATGCAGAAAGTCCTTGGTGGCGCGCATCACACTGGCGAGGGGATGCTGCGGGGGAAGCGTCTGCAACGTGGCACTGAGAGCCTCGAGGTCCTGATCGGAACTGCCGATGTCCAGCAAACGGCAATAGTCCTGCAGCATGTAGAGGCCCGATCGTCCGTAGAGGGCATAGACCATCAACTGCATGGCCCCCTGGGGATTCAGCGCATCCCGCAGCGCCTTCAATCCCTGGTCAGGATCAGGCAAGTGATGCAGCACACCGGTGCAGATGATCTGATCAAACCTCTGGTTCAGCTCACCAATCTGCTCAATCGGCAGTTGATGGAGCTTCAGGTTGGTGATTCCGTGTTTCTGCTGAAGCAGCCGTGTATGGCAGAGGCTGGCTTCGCTGATGTCGATCCCCACCACCCTTGCATCTGGCTCCCTCAGGGCGATCGCTGCAGCCTGGGAGGTGCCGCAGCCTGCCACCAGAATCGTGCGGGAGGCCCGATAGGGAAGGGTCGGCCAGAGCAGGCGAAACATCACCCGGCGTCGCAAGGGATCGCGATAGAGCTCGACGAGGCGATCGAGATCCTTCGGAGGCGCAGGATAGGGATGGCGTTCGTAGAACGTTTGAACGGCAGTCATCAACGAGGCGCCATCAAGCAAGAAACCGTGGTGTGAGGCCCTTTCAGAAGAAGAACTTCAGGCCCACCTCGACACCGTTCTGATAACTGGTATACCCACTGGCTCGACTGCTGGCGCCGTTGTCGTAGTCAATCCCCAGATAACGCCAGGAGACATTGAGATCCGTATTGTTGCCCACCGCATAGCCAAGGCCCACCTGGGCATTGCCGGATAGATCCCTGGCGCCGGAGAGCCCCCAGCCCCCCAAATCGGCACGGGCGAAGGCGCGCAGCTTCGGCGAGAGAAACACCGTGGCCTGGGTACCCACCAGAGGTTGCACCCAGGTTCGGCCGAAGCTGCCCTCCCGTTCCACACGCAGCCCACGGTCACCATTGCCACGCACCTGAGCCGAGACATCCAGGTTGGCCTGGAGCAGCCGAATCCCGGCATAGGGAATCACGCTGTGCGCCCGGCTTGCCGATCGCGGATTCCGGCGCACCGAAGCGGTAGCGGAGGGCCAGGTCATACATCCCCTGAATGGCGGTGAGCGACCCCTGCCCGGTGAAACGCCCCCGACTGGTGGTGCGGGTGGTCTGATCCCCGACCCGGGCATAGCTGAGATCGGTCAGCAGACCGATGCGGCCATATTCAACGCTGCCACGTGCAGACGTGGCCGACTGGAGGCGTGAGATCAAGTCGCCGAGATCAAGATCCGTGTCGGCCGAGAAGCCCCGAATCGTTGTGGTACCGGTCAGGCGAATCGGCAGAAATCCATACAATTCAACCGTGCTCGCCCAGACCTTTGGATCCGCCTCGATTCGGGCCTCCTCAGGGACCGGCATGGGCGACTCCGCCGGAGCCTCCTCGATGGGTTATGCCTCCAAGGGCTCAGTCCATCCAGGCAAACCTGTGGTGATCAGCCAGACCCCCAGAACACATCCACCAAGCCGATCCGTTGCGAACCGAACTGATCGATTCATTCGACAGGGCCCGTCTAGAAGCATGCGGTAGTAGAAACGTACCCAATCTTACCTCAGCAAACTGGTCAGATTCGGGGCCAAAGCCCGTTGCCCATTCGTAACAAGCAGCCCCGCAGCAGCGCCACTCTCCTAAACCTGATCCACTCAGGAGTCGTCCGGCTCCCCCACCGTCCCCAGATCCCACCGATGGTCAGGTTTTGGCTGCGTCCTTGGTTTCGGCTGTTCCATGCCCTCCTGATCGCACCCCGGCCACCGAGGCGGGCAGGACGAGCGGGGCTGACGCTGGCGGCGGGGCTGTTGGCGGGGCTATTGGTTTGGGGTGGCATGGAGGGCCTGTCAACGACCGCCACAGTTGCTGCTCCAGCCACGGACAGCAAGCCATGGTGCAGCGCAAAACCGGTGTGGTTCACCCTCGAAGGACGCCAGGTCCTCGAGCTTCGCTCGGCAATCGGCGCCCAGGAGCCCTCCGACGTGGCCCGCAGAGGCAGCTTCATGCTCAAGAAACTGGCAGATAACAACAGAGTGCAGCCCAAGCAGATTGAAGTACTGGAAGACAATCCCTATACCCTGATCGGCATCCGCGGAGCTGGTTCAGATCCATTCCTGCGGCTGATGGCCGTGGATGATCGGGTCGCCCAGTGTTTTGATCTCAGCCGTCAACAACTAGCCATCCGCTACCGCGATCAGCTCCGGGGAGCCATCAGCTCTTACCGCAGCAACAACAGTCTCTCCAGTTGGTTGCGGGGCACAGCACTGGCTCTCCTGGTGCTCGGAATTTACGTGCTCTGGATCCGCTGGCAAGCCGCATTGCATACGCGCCTTCAGCAGAGCATTTCTCAACTGGATGGAATCAGGCTAGGTCGATTCCAGATCGGCACCAATGCTCTTCTAAGTACAGCCCAGATCACACGAGTTCTGACCCTACTCCTGCGCTTTGTCCACTGGGGTCTGCTACTGCTGATCAGCTACCTGCTGATTCCTCTGCTGCTCGGACTGTTTCCACCCACCAGCGCCATGGCGGAAGGCCTGCGGGAACAACTGCTCAGCGTGGTGAGTGCCGTCTTCAACGGGGTGGTGAGTTCCATCCCGGATCTACTCGCGATCGTGTTGATCCTGGCCCTCACCATCGGCGTGATGCGGCTCAGCACCTTCTGCTTCCGCGCCCTGGAGCGCGGCCACCTGCGCTTCGCCTGGTTTTACCCCGAGTGGGCGCGGCCAACGGGCCGGATCGCGGCCGTTCTGATCCTGGTGGGCGGTCTGGTGATCGCCTATCCCTACATCCCCGGCACCAGCACCAAGGCCTTCCAGGGTGCCGGCCTGTTCGTGGGCGTGCTGGCCGCCCTCGGCTCCAGCGCGATCGCCTCCAACATCATCAGCGGCCTGATGCTGATCTACACCCGCGCCTTCACCGAGGGGGATCGGGTGATGATCGATGGCGTGGTGGGACTGGTACAGGAACGGGATCTGTTGGTGACCCGGATTCGCACACCACGCAACGAACTGGTGAGCATTCCCAATGCCGCGGTGATTGCCGCCTCCGTGACCAACTACAGCTTCTCCCGGCGAGAGTTGAGCACTCCCGTCGCCCTGTCCACCACAATCACCATCGGCTACGACGTGCCGTGGAGAAAAGTGCATGAGCTGATGCTTTCGGCCGCCAGGAGTGCACCGGGAATTTCAGAGGAGATCGAACCGTTCGTGCTGCAGACCGCGCTTAACGACTTCCATATCAGTTATGAGCTCACCGCCTTCGTCAAAGACGTGGATCTCTACCGACGCACCCTCTCGGACGTGTTGGCCGCGCTGCAGGATTGCTTCGCGGCCGCCGAGGTGGAGATTCTCTCGCCCGGCTATCACGCCATCCGCAACGGCAATGCCAGCACCTTGCCCAAGGGCGAAGGCTGAACCCCAGCGGCTCAAAGCAAAGTGTCCCGTCGCCTTCGCTGCGGCGGCAGGAGCGTCCCCTACGCTCGCGTCAACGTGACGCCGCCATGGGCAGCAGCTTCGGCACCCTGTTTCGCATCAGCACCTTCGGCGAATCCCACGGCGGCGGCGTCGGGGTGATCGTCGACGGCTGCCCGCCGCGGCTGCCACTCGATCTGGAAGCCATCCAGGCCGAACTGGACCGACGCAAACCGGGGCAGAGCCGCATCACCACACCGCGCAAGGAGGATGACCGGGTCGAGATCCTCAGCGGCCTGCTGGACGGTGTGACCCTGGGCACCCCCATCGCCATGGTGGTGCGCAACAAGGATCAGCGCCCCGGCGACTACAAGGAGATGGCGGTGGCCTTTCGGCCGTCCCACGCCGATGCCACCTACCAGGCCAAATACGGCATTCAGGCCCGCAGCGGCGGTGGCAGGGCATCGGCGCGGGAAACCATCGGCCGGGTGGCTGCCGGCGCCATTGCCAAGCAACTGCTGGCCCATTGCCATGGCACCGAGGTGCTGGCCTGGGTGAAGCGGATCCACACCATCGAGGCGGCCATCAACCCGGCGGCGGTGACCCTGGAGAAGGTGGAAGCCAACATCGTGCGCTGCCCCGATGGCGAGAGCGCCGCGCGCATGATCGAGCGGATCGAAGCGATCGGGCGCGACGGGGATTCCTGCGGCGGCGTGATCGAGTGCGTGGTGCGCCAGGCCCCGATGGGGCTCGGCATGCCGGTGTTCGACAAGCTCGAAGCCGACCTGGCCAAGGCTGTGATGTCGCTGCCTGCCACCAAGGGCTTCGAGATCGGCTCCGGCTTCGGCGGCACCCTGCTCAAGGGGAGCGAGCACAACGACGCCTTCCTGCCCAGCGACGAGGGACGCCTGCACACGGCCACCAACAACTCCGGCGGGATCCAGGGGGGCATCAGCAACGGTGAGGACATCGTGCTGCGGGTGGCCTTCAAGCCCACCGCCACAATCCGCAAGGAACAACAGACGATCGACGCCAGCGGCGCCGCCACAACCCTGGCCGCCAAGGGGCGCCACGACCCCTGTGTGCTGCCGCGAGCGGTGCCTATGGTGGAGGCCATGGTGGCCTTGGTACTGGCCGACCACCTGCTGCGTCAGCAGGGCCAGTGCAGCCTCTGGTGAACGCAGCAGCGCCACCAGGATGCAGGTTGAGATCAGTCAGTCGCGGTTCAATCTGCCGCCGTCGCCGCTTCTGAGGCCGGCCCGATGCGGCCGAGCTCGACAAGCAGGAGCCGCAAGGGCTCCAGAGGCTGGACGGCTGCGTCAGCCTCCTCCCCCGGGCAAGGCAAGTCGTCTGAACGATCCAGGCTGAGCGACGAGCCCAGGGCCACCGCATCGACGCCGCTGCGCAGCCAGGGGATCACATCCGCAGGCGACAGGCCGCCTGCCGCGATGCAGAACGGCAGTGCGCCGAGCGGCGCTCGCAGGCCTGACCAGTAGGCGCGGCCCAGAGCGTGCGCCGGAAAGAGCTTCACCAGCGGAGACCCGAGCAACCGGGCCTGATGCACTTCGGTGGGGCTCATCACGCCAGGCACCAGGGTGATGCCGGCCGCAGCCGCCTGCTGCACCAGCTCGCCATCCAGGATCGGCGACACCACGTAGGAAAAGCCCGCCGCTGAGCAATCAGCCAGGGCTTCGACCGTGCAGACCGAGGCCGCCCCAAGCCTCAGACCTGGAAAGGCGGCGATCAACTCGCGGCATTGGGGGCGCCAGTGCGGAGACTCCTGGAACGCCAGTTCAACATGACGCAGGCCCAGCTCGACCAGCCGCTCCAGAAGCGGAGCGGCATCAAGCGGGGCTTGGGGACGTAGAACCAGCAGCAGCGGCTGCCTCCGCAAGCTGGGAATCAAGCCGGCCGGATCAGCGGCAACCGCAGCGGAGGGCCTCAAAGGAGAATCACAGCGAGACGGATCCACCGGTGCCAGTGCCGGTGCAGGTCAAGCGCACCGGATCAACAGATCGGTCACACGTATTCGGCCACACGCACATCGCGGCGCACCAGCAACTCCTGCAGATCCTCGGCGTCCACAGTCTCCTTCTCCACCAGCATTTCGGCCAGTTCGTCAAGGACGGGGCGGTTGGAGCTCAACACCTCGTTGGCTCGCTTGTAGGCCTCAGCTACCAGCTCGCTCACCTCCTCATCGATCGCAGCAGCGGTGTCTTCGGAGAAATCGCGCTCGGCAGCAATATCGCGGCCAAGGAACATGCCCCCCTGACTGCGGCCCAGGGCCACAGGGCCGAGCCGATCGCTCATGCCGAAACGGGTCACCATCTGGCGGGCCACCCGAGCCACCTGCTGCAGGTCGTTGGAAGCGCCGGTGGTCACCTCATCTTCGCCGTAGACGATCTCCTCAGCGACACGGCCGCCCAGGGCAACGGCCATCTGGTTCTGAAGATAGGCGCGGGAATAGAGGCCAGACTCCATGCGTTCTTCGCTGGGGGTGAAGAAGGTGAGGCCGCCAGCGTTG
This sequence comes from Synechococcus sp. CBW1006, assembly GCF_015840525.1. Lineage (NCBI taxonomy): Bacteria > Bacillati > Cyanobacteriota > Cyanophyceae > Synechococcales > Synechococcaceae > Synechococcus > Synechococcus sp. CBW1006. Next base: position 456,046 of record NZ_CP060396.1, read on the forward strand.
CCGCGGGGAATGATCGAGATCTTCTGCACCGGGTCGTAATCCGGCATCAACGCTCCCACCAGGGCATGGCCGGCTTCGTGATACGCCACCAGGCGCTTGCGCTTCTCACTCATCACCCGATCCTTCTTCTCCGGACCAGCCATCACCCGCTCGATGGCATCGTTCACCTCATCCATGGAGATCTCAGTGAGCTGGTGACGGGCCGCCAGGATCGCCGCCTCATTGAGGAGGTTGGCCAGGTCAGCCCCGGTGAAACCGGGGGTGCGGCGGGCGACCTTGTCGAGGTCTACATCCTTGGCCAGGGTCTTGCCGCGGGCGTGCACCTCAAGAATCTGGAGGCGGCCAGAGTAATCGGGCCGGTCCACCACCACCTGGCGATCAAAACGACCGGGACGCATCAGGGCCTGATCCAGCACATCCGGACGGTTGGTGGCCGCCACGATGATGATGCCGGTGTTGCCCTCGAAGCCATCCATCTCGGTGAGCAGCTGGTTGAGGGTCTGCTCCCGTTCGTCGTTGCCACCACCAAGGCCGGCGCCGCGCTGACGACCCACCGCATCGATCTCGTCGATGAACACGATGCAGGGGGCATTCTTCTTGGCCTGCTCGAACAGGTCGCGCACGCGGCTGGCGCCGACGCCCACGAACATCTCCACGAATTCCGAACCGGAAATCGAGAAGAAGGGCACGCCGGCCTCGCCGGCAACGGCTTTGGCCAGCAGGGTCTTGCCGGTGCCAGGAGGGCCCACCAGCAGCACGCCTTTGGGAATCTTGGCGCCAACGGCCGTGAAGCGGTCCGGATTCTTGAGGAAGTCGACCACCTCGGTGAGCTCGAGCTTGGCCCCTTCAATGCCGGCCACATCGCCGAAGGTGACCTGGGTCTGGGGCTCCATCTGCACCCGCGCCTTGCTCTTGCCGAAGCTCATCGCCGGGTTACCGCCACCGCCCTGGGCGCGGCGCAGCAGGAAGAACAGACCACCGAGCAGCAGCAGCGGGAAGATCAGGCTGCCCACGGCCTGCTGCCAGGCCGCCGGCTCGCGGCTGGGCTGCACGGCGATGTCCACATCGTGATCGGTGAGCAGCTTCAGCAGATCCTTGTCAGGAGCGAGGTTGACCACGGCGCGGCGGCCGTCGTTCTCGACCACCTGGGCGGTGCCCCGATCAGGGGAGATCAGCACGCGCGAGACCTCATTGCCCTGAACCGCCTCGACGAAATCGCTGTAGCGGAGCGTGCGGGGCGCATTGGCCGGATCGGGACGATCCAGGAAGGCGGTGCCCACCGCAATCACCACCACGGCCAACAGGACGTAAAGCCCCGCATTGCGCCAACCCTTCTTCGCCACTCGACTCTCCGCTCAAGGAAGTAAAGGAATGTTAACCGCCCTCAGGATCGGGCGGTTGGGGGCTCTTTTGGGAGCCTGGGCCTGACGCTCAGCCGGCCGCCGCCCGCAGCACGTCGACCACGCTCCGGAAAGCGAACCACTCGGGGATCTCCTCGCCGCCGCGCAGCATCTGGCGGAACTGAGTGCCGCTGAGCTTCCTCACGTGCAGGCCGCGAGCCTCAGCGTGCTCGGCGGTCACGTAGCCCTCCTCCTCCGTGTAGACGAGGTTGAGCGACGGCACGGTCTCCATCCCCAGTTCAGAGGCATTGTCGCGGGCGAAATCCTGAGCCTGGTAGGGACCGTAGAAATCGTCACCACTCAGGGATGACTTGCAGCCGGCCATGTCGCGGCCGATGATGAAGTGGGTGCAGCCGTAGTTCTTGCGGATGATCATGTGCTGCAGAGCCTCCCGCGGGCCGGCCATGTGCATCGAGTACGGCAGATAGGCCCAGCGGATCCGGGGGTTGTTCACCTCCGCCGCCAGCCGCTCGTAGGTCTGGAACCGCACGGCACCGGAGATGTCGTCGTCCTGGGTGGGGCCGCAGGTGGGGTGCACCAGCACCACGCCGCCCTTGCTGACGTTGGTGGCGTCCAGGGCCCGCGTGAACAGTTCGTAGTGGGCCCGGTGGATGGGGTTGCGGCACTGGAACGCCACCACGTCTTCCCCCGGCGGCAGGGTGGCGCGCACCTCAGCCGGCGTCTTGCAGGGGAAGACGCGGGTCGGCAGTTCCAGCCCCTGCACCCGTCCACCCAGGTAGTAGCGGCCGCGCTCGGTGGCGATCATCCGCACCGCCGGGTGCTCCAGGGAGGTGGTGCCATAGCAACCCTTGGCCTCCTTGACCTTGTCCGGCTCCCAGCGGCTTTCGACCGTGAGCACCGCCAGATCCTGGCCTCGGTAGGTGAGCAGCAGCCGATGGCCCACGGCGATCGAGGCATCGCTGGTGTCGAACACGATCGGCAGACCGAACAGCAGACCGCTGGTGGTGCGGTGCGTCTCGACCACTGCGTCGTAATCCTCCTGGTGCATGAAGCCGCGCAGCGGCGAGAAGCCCCCAACCACCAGCAGTTCCACGTCACAGGCGTTGCGGTCGCTGCACTCCACCACCCGATCCACGCCCGCCTTGAGCGCCTCTCGCTCGGCCGCCGGCACCATCAGATCCACCAGGCTGCCGCCATGCGGGCCGATCAGACCCTGGGCAGCGGGAGTCGCGGACTCGGCAACCGACATGGAGATCCCAAAAAACGTTGGGACGATTCTCCCAGACCAGCCCGAAGCGGCTCCGGGGGTGGCCATGAAAAAGGGGCCTCGAAGGCCCCTGCGCACTTCAATCAGCCGATCAGTGGATCAGACCTGCTCAAGGCGGCCGTAGAGCTCGCCGCTGATCTTCACATCCACAGCCTGCTTACCACCCATGTCGGTGTCGGAGGGCTGAACGGCCGTGAACACACCGGCGAATTCACCACTGGAGGGATCCACCTTGGTGATGGAAAACTCCATGGTGCCGGTGCCGTCGATATAGCGCTTCACGTTCTCCTTCACCAGCTCCTCATCGTCGCCCACGGGCACCAGACCCACAGCACTGCTGTAGCCGGTGGTCAGGCCGCGGCCCTTGGGATCGAGGAAGTTGCTGGTGCGGTAGCTCGGGGCGCGGTAGCTACCGGTGAAGTCGGTGCTGGTGCTGATGGCGGCGCCATCGGCCTGGGCCACCAGCTCCTTGCTCGAGAACATGAAGGGCACTTCCTCGCCCCCTGGCATCAGAACGGTGATCGGCTGGAAGTCGATCCCGCCGAGTTCCTTGAAGGTGAGTTGGTCGCCGTCCACGGAGAGGTCGCCGTAGACCTGATCCAGGCTGGAGGTGTAGCGGGTCAGGATTCTGCCGGCCACGAACTGCGCTTCCTGACGCTTGTTTGCCGGTTCTCCTTTGACGAAGACCTCATTGGGGTGCAGGCAGATTTCGCGCAGCTGGTACTTCGTGCCGGCATCGAGGCTGATCGAGCCGCGGGCCGAATCCGGCAGGGTGGGGCAATTGTTGGCGAGACCCGTGTTGTGGATGTCGTCATAGGTGAGGTTGGCCCGATCAACAGCCTTGGCCCCACCGCTGCACGCGGTCACCAGGGTCAGGCACAGGGCCAGCACGAGGGCCAGCAGGGGACGGAAACGCATCGGGAGAAGCCGCAGGGGCGGAGGATGGAAGGCGGGAGAGAGGAGAACAGGAAGCGCCGAGGCGGATCTTACCGGTGGCAAACCCGCATTCCCGGTAGCATCACAAGGCTCTCAACAACCTGTATGGGGGGAGCCGTCCTCTTTGCCAAGAAGCGTCACCGCATGAGTCTCACGAGCCAGCAGCAGGACCACCTCCGCACCCAGCTGGCTGCTCTCGAAACCATGGCCGCAGAGCTGCGCAACGACCCCGAGTCCCTGCTGGATCTGCTGCGCCAGCTGGAGCAGACCCATCGCTCGATTCAGGATGGTCCCTTCCGCGGCAGCCTGCCGGCCGATCGCAACAGGCTGTTCGGTGTTCTGAAGCGCATGGAGGAGACCGGCGGCTGGCCCTACATCCCCCGCCTGCAGCTGCGCACCTTCATGGATCTGCTGCAACAGGATCGTCCTGAGGAGGACCACCCCCTGGCGGCTTGAACGGTCGCTGTGGGAGCAACACAGCCAGGGCATCCAGCAACCGATGGGCGACCGCCAGCTTGCTGGCCGGTCCGATCGGTGTGACGGCCTCGCCCTGGCCCAGCAGCCAGCCCTGATTGGTGACTGAGCCGAAACCGGCACCAGCCTGATCAATGGGATTGGCGAAGAGCAACTCACACCCTTTCCGGGCGAACTTTGCGCGGGCCTGGGGCAGCACATCGCCGGAGTGGGCTGCAAAGCAGAGAATCGGCTGGCCATCGGGCCGCAGCTCCTGGCGGCGCCTCACCAGGCCCGCCAGCAGATCAGGCACCGGTTCCCAGCCGCCCTGGAGAAGCGCCTCCAGCTCATGCTTGGCCGGCTTGTTCGCCAGGGGCTTGGCGCGGCGGTGATCGGCCACGGCGGCAGCCATGACGATGGCGTCGTGGCCAGCCTGGCGAGCCTCCAGTTCGTGCTCCAGCTCAGCGGCGGTGGTGATGGCATGGCAGCTGAGACCATCGAGCAGCTGCGGATCCAGCGCCAGCGGACCATGCAGCAGGGTCACAGCCGCCCCCCGCAGACGGGCCGCCTGGGCCAGCAGTACCCCCATCCGGCCGGTGCTGGGATTGGTGAGGCAGCGGGCCGGGTCGAGAAACTCCCGGGTGGGGCCGGCGGTCACCAGCAGCTGGCGGCCGTGCCAGTCCCGCCGCCACCCGTGCAGGGCCAGCGATTCGAGCGCCAGCAGCAGTTGGGCGGGTTCGGCCATGCGCCCGTCACCCACCCGGTCACAGGCGAGCAATCCGGCGGCGGGGCCCAGAGGCAACACCCGCTCGAACCCCTGCAACATCTCCCAGTTGCGCCGCACCGCCGGAGAGCCCCACATCGCCGTGTTCATGGCCGCAGCAGCCACCACCGGCGCCTCGCAGGCCAGCAGAACGCAGGAGAGCAGGGTGTCGCCCAGGCCATGCACCCAGCGGGCCAGGCTGGAGGCGCTCAGGGGAGCCAACAGCACCAGCTCCGCCCATTCGGCCAGCTCCACATGCAGAGGCCGTGACGCCTGCCTGCTCCAGGCATCGGCCTCGAGCAGGCAGGGGTGCCGGCTGAGACTGGCCAGGGCCACAGGACTGACCAGCTGAGCCGCGCTGGGGGTCAAGACGCAACGCACCAGGGCGCCCCGCTTGGCGAGGGAGCTCACCAGGAGCGGCAGTTTCACAGCGGCGATGCTGCCGCTGATCAGCACCAGGATCCGGCGGCCCTCCAGCGGGTCAAACCCGGGAAGCGCAGCCACGGCGGGGAGGGGGAAGGGGGCCGGCAAGGGAGTGGAGCGGACAAACGCAGACGGAGCGACTGTCGAGCCGCTCATTCCTCGTCGAAGGGCTCCTGATCCACCAGGTGGACGTAGGGCTTGACCAGCTCAGGTCGATGGATCGCCAGGGCCCGCAACAGGTGCCAGTCCCCCAGGCCCGCGAAGGGCGTGGGGTAGTCGTCTTCCTCGAGGCGCCGGGCAAGCTCAGCAATGCCGACCTCGTCGAAGGCCTCGAGCTGCTCAGGGGTGATCGAAGCCGGGCCCATGGCGGAAAACAGATCGTCAGTTTGATCCTGCCAGGGATGCCGCGGCCGATGATGGTAAAACTGATGGTTGAGGTGGCCGCTGCGAAGCGATCACCCGCCCATGCACCACCACCTGGGAGTGCGTAATGGGGAATTAGCTCAGCTGGTAGAGCGCTGCGATCGCACCGCAGAGGTCAGGGGTTCGAGTCCCCTATTCTCCATCAATGCCAAAGGCTTTAAGCCACCTGGAAACTTTCAAGTTCAATCTTGCATCGGCCAATGCAGCTGCATGATTCGCCGTTGCCGCAGCGTTGATCAAATTCCAACGACCAGAACAGCGGGCCTTGCTACATCCGACACCGCTGAATAGAACGGTGAAAATAGAAGCCCGAAAGCGAGCAGAGGGGCGTAGCGAGCTAGCCCCATCTGTCACATCGTGGATTCAGACAGGAATCAAGTCTGTTGCCATATTGGGATTCTGCAGGAAGAAATCGGGGGTGATTTTGGCGAAGAAATCATCCGCCGTGGCACCGAGGACAAAGTTTGAACCTGCGCCAGCACCAAGACTTGCAGGGGTGATATTTTGAACAAATCCAATGAAGTTGCCTGACTTGAAGCCGATCAACGTTCCAGCAACTCCATCAAGCACAGTATTCGTAAATTCAAGCTCCGAAAAGGATGCAACACCCGGGAGAACAATTTTATCTCTATTCCCGCCCACAAGTGAGAAATCAGTGATGACATCGACTTCAAAGGCATTGGGGGAGGTATTGGCGGCGTCGGTTGGCAGGACAAATCGATCATTACCTGCCCCCCATTCAGAAAATCCTTGCCTAGTGTGCCGTCCCGGAGATTTGTGAGCAAAGTCGCTGGAGCTTCTCCAGGATCGAGTCGGCGGTTGCCGTCCAGTTGAACGGGGCCTTGGTCTTGTTGTAGGCCGCCACGAACTGCTCGATCTTGGCGATCAGCTCCTTGACGCTGGAGAAGCTGCCGCGCCGGATCGCCCGCTGGGTGATGATCCCGAACCAGCGCTCTACCTGATTGAGCCAGGAGGCGTAGGTGGGTGTGTAGTGCACGTGGAAGCGGGGCCTCTGCGCCAGCCAGGCCCGGACTTTGGCGTGCTTATGCGTGCAGTAGTTGTCCACGATCAGGTGCACGTCCAGATTCTCGGGAACCGACTTCTCGATCTGCCGGAGGAACCCCAGGAACTCCTGGTGCCGGTGCCGGGGCCTGCACTGGGTGATCACCTCACCAGTCGCCACATCCAGGGCCGCGAACAGGGTGGTGGTGCCGTGGCGGATGTAGTCATGGGTCACCCCCTCCACGTAGCCCAGGCCCATGGGCAGCAGCGGCTGGGTGCGGTCCAGTGCCTGGATCTGGGTCTTCTCGTCGATGCAGAGCACCATCGCCTTGTCGGGCGGATTCAGGTACAGGCCGACGATGTCCCGGACTTTCTCGACAAAGAACGGATCGGTCGAGAGCTTGAAGTGCTTCTGCCGGTGGGGCTGGACCGAGAAGGTCTGCAGCCAGCGGTGAACCGTGGTCTTGGAGATCCCAGTCGCTGCAGCCAAGGTCCGTGCGCTCCAGTGGGTGCTGCCATCGGCGGGCTTGGTCTGCAGAGCCCGGCTGATCACCTCAGCCACCGTGTCGTCCTCGTAGGTGCGGGGACGGCCGGGACGGAGCTCGTCGTGCAGGCCCTCGATGCCCAGATCGATATAGCGCTGCCGCCATTTGCCCACGGTTGAGCCGCGGACCCCAAAGCGCTTCGCGACAGCGGTATTGGTTTCGCCAGCCCCGCAGGCCAACACGATCTGGGCCCGCTGAACGATCGAATGCGGCAAGGTTCTTGATCCAGCCAGGCTCTGGAGTTGGCTGACCTCATCAGCCGAAAGCTCCAAAGGGGCCATGGGCCGACCGGTCGGCATGAAACGACCCCGCGAGGAGACACCCCACATTCTACTGTCTATTTGCGGGACGGTACACTAGATGGTCGTGATGTTACCCCCTTTATCGGTCCAGTGCTTATGAGAGTGGGTGGTCGTAGTCATGCAGCAACTCCCTGTTGAGCTGCCTCCAGGGGCGTACGCCCCTGGAGGGCCGAATGTGGCCTGAACGTGTTGTACTCCCAGCGCCCGCGATCAGCCAGGAGCTGAGCCTCTGGAGCAGTGGCGAACAGCTCGATGTTCAGGAACTCATCCCTGAACCGGCCGTTGAACGACTCGGCAAAGCCGTTCTCCCATGGGGATCCTGGCTCGATGTAGGCCGTGCTGGTGGTCTCGGTGGCCTCGCACCAGTCCCGTAGGGCCTGGGCAATGAACACCGGCCCGTTGTCGGAGCGGATGAACGCCGGAGCCAGGTAGATGCTGGTCAGCTCCTCCAGCACCGCCACTACGTCCTTGGCCTTGCAGCGCCTGCCTACCCGAATGGCCAGGCAGAGGCGGCTGTGCTCGTCGATCACGTTGAGGAACTTGAGCCGCCGCCCATCGGCGGTGGCATCGAACTGGAAATCCATGGCCCAAACCTGGTGGGGACGTTCGGCCCGGTGACGCCGCACGGAGCCGTCCGCCGGCCGTGCCCGCTTGCGCTTCCTGGGCGTGGGCCGCTGCAGACCCTCCTGCCCGATGTCAACTACGTAGGCGGGTCGCGTCAATTACGTAGGCGGGTTACCCCGGGTCCTCCCCCTGCCATGGCAGGGGGAGGCGACAGCGAAAAGTGAGCCACCCTGGCCCGGTCCTCTGCCATGGAGCCGGGATCTTCTGATCGGCCCCAGGCGTCAAGCCCGTTGGCCGGTGCTCTTGCTGCTGTCCCGCCTGAGCGCTGCAGCGGAGCGCACGAGCCGGCGGACCCCACGGTCCGACGGCAGCGCGGAGCTCATCACCGGCACCTGGCGCCAGGGGTTGGCTTGTGGTTGGCGGGTAATTGACGCCTGGTCGCGGCGACGAATCAGCCTGCGCTGGAGCGGTCAATCCGCCGTGCCCGTTTGCGGCGGTAGCTCTCGCCATTGATCTGAATCAGCGTGCTGTGGTCCACCAGCCGGTCCACCGCTGCCACGGTCATGGCGCTGGTGGAGAAGACGTTCTCCCACTCGCTGAACGGCTGGTTACTGGTCACCAACAGGGATCTGCGCTCGTAGCGGTGCATCACCAGCTCGAACAGCACCGAGGTCTCGGCCTCGTCCTTGCGGACGTAGCCGATGTCATCGATCACCAGCAGGGCAAAGCGATCCAGTCGGGTCAGGGCCTTAGCCAGGGCGTAATCGGCTTTGGCGCGCTGCAGCTCCTGCACCAGCGTGGTGGCGGAGAAAAACCGCGCCGTGCGGTCCAGGGCGATCAGGCTGCGGCAGATGCCTGCTGCCAGGTGGGTTTTGCCCACACCGCTGGGACCGAATAGCAGCAGGTTCTCGGCCCGATCCAGCCAGCCGGTGTCGTGGGCGAGCTGCTCGATCTGAGGACGCTCAAGATCCGGGATGGCGTTCCAGTCGTAGTCCGCCAGGGTCTTGGGGACCGGCAGCTGGGCCTCATGCAACAGCCGCCGTTGACGGGCTTGATGCCGCTGCTGGTGTTCCTGCTCTGCCAGCACATAGAGGTAGCTGGCTGGACTCCAGCCAGCGGCTGTGGCCTGCTGCTCGGCCGCCTGCCACTGGCTGCGGAACTGGGGCAGTTTCAACTGTTTCAACACCGATGGCAGAGCCGTTTCCAGTGCCGGCCTGCTCGGGGGTTCCAACCAGGAGTTCGTCATAGCTGCTGAGGGTGTGTTCGGGGATGTCGAGCTGGGGCATGGCCGCCAGGCCCCGGGGGGGCCGCAGGCCGTAGTGATCGCGCAGGGCCGTGAGGTTCAGCTCACCGCGGCGGAGCTGACGCCGCAGATACCGCTCCACACCGGCCAGATCGTCCGTCCGGGCAGCGACATGGAGGGCGTCCACCATGACCTTGGCGGCCTCATCCGGCGGCAGGGCCGCCAAAAGCAAGCGCCACAACTGACGCCAGGTCTCTCCGGGGAGCAGGTCGGACTGCAGCTGGGCACGCAGCAGCGCCCGGGGTTTGCGGCGCAGACTCTCGATCACGTGGCGGAAATCGATCCGCCGCAACGGCCCGCTTTCTCCCGCTCGCCGATGCAACCGTGGCAGGGTCTCCACGAACTTGCTGCGCAGGAACAGATCCAGCCGGTCATGGCGCAAGTGCACCGTCAGCTGCTGGCCGATCAGCCGCGAGGGGACGCTGTAGGTGACCGAGCGCACCTCGATCGTGCTGGTGCTCCGCACCCGCGCCACCACCGGCTCGTAGTCGGCAAAGCGCTCCACCGGCAGGGGCTGGAGATGCAGCTGCTCAATCTCCAGGTTCCCCTGCACCTGGTAGCGGCTGTTGAGCGTGTTGGTGACCTGGGCGACGAGCTGCCGGTAGTCGGCCTCGGTGGCGAAATCACGGCTGCCGCGCTGGATCAGCTGCTGCTCCAGCCGATGTTTCCAGTGCCGGTGCGGGCCCTCGATCGCGCCGTTCTCGTGGGCAACGCCGCGGTTGTTGCGGGTGGCGATCACCCCCAGGTGGGCGCACAGCTCGCGGTAACGGCTCGTGTAATCGCCGGCGTAGCTGCCGTCGCGGTTGCGGAAGCAAGCACTCAGGCTGTCGGTGCGGTGCTCCGCCGGCACCCCACCGCAAAGAGCGAGAGCGTTTTGCAGGGCCTCGGATAGGGCGACAAAGCTTTCGCCGCCGTGGATCACCGCCACATGGCACCAGCCCGAATAGGGCAGGCGGAAGTGGAACAGCCGGTGCTCCAGCACCTCCCCCGCCACGGTGATCGGCTCACCTTTGAGCAACGTGAAATCCGAGATCCCCAGTACACCGGCCCGGTGCTGCTGCAGGAACATCACCTCCTGGGCCGGGCCGTGCAGGGCCCGCCACTGCTCGACGCGGCGCTGCAGGGTCCGCTTGCGCCGGTACCACTCCTCGCCAGGCCTGAGCTGTTCCAGGTGAAGCAGCAGGGTCTGGGGTTCCAGTTGCGGCGCCTTCTCAAGCATCGGCACCAGCACGCTCTCCCAGACCTCGGCCAGGGGATCGGCTCGGGTGCGCCAATGGCGACCCCGCTGCTGCTGTTGCCCCTCGGGCTGCAGCTCACCCCGATCGATCCGTTGCGCGCTGCGCACCGAAATCCCCGCCGCATCAGCCGCCACCTGTTGGCTGAGCCCATTGGCCCGTTTTGCCATGTACCGCTCCTTGATCCGCAACGACAGAGGGGCGGGCATGGCAGGGCTCCAGACCGGAATCGGAACCCTGTTGTCGCGTCCTGAGACCCGCCTATGTAGGGACTCCTGAAAAATCCAGATCCATTGCGCCGCAGCTTGTCTCAAGCATGAGAAACCGCTAAAGTGGCCGTGAATCAGGCAATCCGTGATTGCCTTTACTCCTGATCGTTCCAAATGTACCGGAGGCACAATAACGGTCAGATCTCAATCAAGGAGTTCCACCTGCCATTTGGCGGCACACTTGATCCCGAGAACCGCTGGGTTCAACTGGAGGGGCTGATCCCATGGGATGAGCTGGAAGAAACCTATGCCACTCAATTCAGCTCCACAATTGGCGCTCCAGCCAAATCAGTGAGGATGGCCTTTGGTGCTCTCTACATCAAGCAGAAGTTAGGGCTCACCGACGAGGAGACTGTCCATCAGATCAGAGAGAACGCCTATGTGCAGTTCTTTCTCGGCTTTGCGGGCTACACAGCCAAAGCACCGTTTGATGCCTCGATGATGGTGCACTTTCGCAAACGCTTTTCTGATGAGGATCTGCGCCGTATCAATGAGCTGGTAGTGCAGCGCGGCAAAGAGATCCTTCTGGAAGCACTTGCTCAGGCAGCAGACGATGACGACCATGATGATCGTGATTCGAGTGGAGGAGGCGCTCAGCTAGAACTTGATGCGTTGATCAAGCCTGCTGACTGGCCAGAAGGAAAGAATTGGGGCACTCTCACGATTGATGCCAGTTGCACTCCTGCCGACATCACCTATCCCAGAGACCTCAAGCTCCTCAACGAGGCTCGCACAACGACCGAGCGAGTCATTGATAATCTGTGCAGTCAGTCATCGGGATTCAGGAGACATCGACCGCGCTACGACCGTGGCCTTGCTCGTGCTCATTTCCTCAGAGTCGCGAAGCAGAAACGGCCACGCCGACGCAAGGTGAAGGCTTCCATTAAACATCAGCTTGGCTATGTGCGCCAGAATCTCAAGGCTATTGACGCTCTGATCGACTGTGGGGCAAGGCTTTCCGAGCTCAAGAGGCATTGGTGGCAGAAGTTACTGGCCTGCAGCGAGCTGGAGCGGCAGCAGAGCCTTCTGCTCGACTCTCGGACCAACAGCATTCCAGATCGCCTGGTGAATCTTGTGCAGACCCATATCCGCCCAATGGTGCGAGGCAAGGCACGTGCTGCGGTGGAGTTTGGTGCCAAGATCAGCGTTTCGGTTCAAAACGGCTTTCCGTTCTTGCACCGCATCAGCTGGAACCCCTACAACGAAGGAGAAGACCTGATCGCTCAGGCGGAAAAATACAAGCTGGATACAGGATCATACCCAGAGCGCATCTGCGCCGACCGGATTTACATCACGGCCAAGAATAGGCATTTCTGCACGAGGAACGGCATTCGCCTCTCCGGCAAGCGATTGGGCCGCCCGCCCAAGGATCCTGATGTCACTACTACACACAAGCAGCAGCTCCGATCTGATCAAGCACGACGCAATGAAGTGGAAGGCGTCTTTGGCTCTGGAAAGCGCAAGTATTCGCTGGATCTGATCAAGGCTCGTCTACCAGCTGGTGCCGAATCCTCCATCTCGATGGCCTTTGTCGTGATGTGCGCGGAGAAGGTCTTGAGGCTGCTGCGCCTCTTTTTTGTCGTTCTTTTTGGGTGGATCTACAGCTTTCTTATGGCCTGGTCAGCGATCAGAGCGCCTGAGGGCATCTGCAAGCCAGCCTTTTGAGATCTGGCCCACTTGATGTCACCGCGCTTGCCGGCCTGATTAACGCGAAGCAAACGGACGAATCCGGCGCCGATGGGCCGAGAATCTTTTTCAGGAGTCCCTATGTAGTTGCGCGGACCCGCCTACCTAATCGTCGCCGGACACCCTCCTCCCGCCAGAGCCGTTGAACCCGCTTGTGGTTCACGCTCCAGCCTTCCCGCCTGAGCAGGCGGTAGGCCATCCGTCGCCCCCAGCGGATGTGGTCAGCCGCGATCTCGCGGAGACGATGCCGCAGCTTCCCCTCCTCGATGGAGACGACCTTGGCGGATGGCGCTGGGTGCTGCGGTGTTGGCCCACGACCCGGCAGACCTGCCGCTCGGATGCCCGGTAACGCTCCTGCAGGACCGTGACGGCCCTACGCCTGCGTTCCGGGCTCAGAAGTTTCCCTCTGCAAGGTCCTACGGCTTCGCCGGCCTTCGGCTAGAGCATTGCCTTCTCCAGCTCGGCCTCTGCCAGAAGCTTTTTGAGCCGGGCGTTCTCCTTCTCCAGCTGGGTCAGACGCCTGGCCTCCTCCGCCTGCATCCCCCCGTACTGCTGTCTCCAGCGGTGGTAGGTCGGTTGCGTCACCTCGATCACGCGGCAGACGTCGGGGACGGTCTTGCCCTGGGCGATCAGCTGCTCTGCCGTTTTGAGCTTGCGGATGATCTGCTCCGCTGTGTGCCTGGTGCGTTTCATGGTCGAGTCCCCGGCCCGGTCTGGCCGGCTGAGGACTCTCATTCAGCCTGGACCGGTTTCTGGGGTCCACGTCAGTCGGCCTAGGGATCGATCCTGTTCAGCTGAGATCGGGTTATTCATCGAATGCGTGATTGGTCACGCGTGCGAATAGGATCATTCCGCTAGCACCACTCTAGGCAAACTAGTAGTCCAGTGGCGAGGGATGGAGGACCACCTCCATCCCTCCATGGCTGATGATGGTATGAACTTCAGACGAGAATGGTCTTCAGAGAATACGAATACTTGGAACCGCTGCTTCTGAGCCGGAAGCATGCAGTACGATTTCCATAGAGCTCTGAACCGGATCCATGGAAACCCAAAAGCCATCTGACGATCAGTCGTTCCACCTTGAGATGGTTACGCAACTAAAGTTGCTTCCGAATAAGTTTCATCAGATCTCCGCTGAAGATCTTGATCACTTGAACGAAATCTCGGTCGAGGAAGCTGAACGTCAATTGTCTCTGACTTCAGCGGCCATGAGACTGTTCTCGAATCTGGAAATGTTGCTACCGATTGGCCCGATTGCCGCGAAGAAACTGGGGGGATTTGCAAACACATTTAAGGATCATCCTAAGGCATAGTCCTTCTCGGCTGAATGGCGCCTGTCTGTGGTAGGCGCATCGCAAAAATCAAACGGAATTGCGCCAGCAATAACACGAAGCCCATGACGCCATGCATTCTTCCTTGGCAAGGATGCATTTCCTCATATGGCTATAACTTGGCAGCCGCCCTTGGGATTTAGCTTGTACTCGCCGTGATCCGTGTCAGATGTGCGCATTAAGACTTTGGGTCCGAATGGATTTGCTGTACAAGCGTAGATTCGCTTATTCCATTTGATGATATTTCTAACTCCAAAGTTATATATATTATTGAAGCCATTGCGCGTCATGCAGTTCCAGTCGGCCCCATCTTCCGAGCACCAAAGCTCAGCGCCACCATAAGAGGACAAAAAGACCTGCATCGTGTCCCAGTCTAGAAGTTGACCAAATCTTGTCTTGCGCTTATCCCTTAATGCCCACAAGCCAAATATGGACCAGTCCATAGTTCCTAGGAGCAGGAGGTCATCAATGCTTACAATTTTCCATATATAAGCATTGAAATAGTTGCCGAAGCCGGGCCCACGCCCACTTAATGGTAACAAGCCATCGCGCGGATTGGCGCAAACCAGCTCTAATTCGTCGTTAGGAGCGAGCCGTAACACTTCTGCAGCCGCTGGCCCCACATTGTTGGTACGATCATGTCCACCATTCTGAATGCCAGTTCCAATGTAAAGATAATCTCGGTGGCTGCATAGCGAGATAATTCCCTGATTAAGGGCTCCTCGTCCACCACCATCCATAATCACTAACTCCCATTGAAACTCATACTTTCCTGTGCGCTTACCCCTCCAAAGCTGAAAGCCGTTGATTCCGCCAGTGCCAGCATACAGCAATCCTTGGTGAATACAAAGTTCGTAGACGACTACGACTTCAGGGAAAGTTCCAAGACCGTTCCCATTAATGGAGAACCATTTCCCGGTTGTCGGATCATCAGTCGCGAAAATGGTGGTGATACCGGCACCGTTTACGTTTCCATTCGATGCACCGGTAATAGTTGTAATTAAGAGCTCGTCGTACTGGAGGAGAGACCTTATCGAAGTAAGCGTAAAATCATTAGAGGAAAAATCAGATATGATGCTTGGCTTGGGAAGTCGCTGAAAACTATTGCCGTCATAACTGACCATTAAATCAGGCCCATCTCCCCTGGAGCGGGATGTTGATGCTACGTAGAGAGCTACATCTTTCTCCCCTTCCTTGAAGGTACACATGCTCCGATAGCCGTAATGTCGCCTGAACGATGTCCCTGTCTCAGGATGAAACCAATCAGCCTGATGAACTCGCGTTGGCAAAGGGGACTGCGGGTTGAAACGCCAAATCTCTGCAGCGGAAACTGTCTCTTCAAAGGCCTGCTCATAATTAGAATATTCAATTGGGACAGGCCACATATCTATATGAACATTGGGCATCCCAAACCGCAGAAAGACAAGATTTGCACGGCCCGTGCCAATGTACAAAGACCCCTTGAATACTGCGGCCGAATAAGCATAGGCATTGTAGGGATCCCCGAATCCGTTGGCGCATACTGGGGCAGGACTGATATGCATATGTTGAGCCACTGACATCGATCAAGCCCCATAGAAAGGGATGTTGCGCATCAATTCTTTGCTCACGAGTGACAAGGGGTGAAGCGATGAGAAGCCTTTCCATGCGTCGGCGCGCTCATTTGCAACCTTGTTCTCAAGAAAGAACTTCAAGTCTCCTGCGTACTCATTGGTTTCAATCTGCGGATTCTGATTGGCGCCATATGGATTAACGCATGCTGGATGAAAAGGCAGCTGCAAAAAATGAAGTATTGAGATCATGGCTTCAGTAGGGTCCATGACGAGGTCTTCATAGCTGACATAATGCAACCGGCTACTGTCAAGTCCTGGAAGAATTGATTGAATGTTTTCGTTGCACAGTGCCCAGATCATTTCTGGAATGGCTGATGCGTCGTCTATGTAGCGACGAGTGAAAGGAATGATGTCTTGCAACTGTGAGTCAATAAGTGACTTCACAACAGCTGATGGGTGACGCACAAGATAGATGAAGCGAGCCTGAGGAAACTGTGCTGAAATCCTCTCAAGGGTTGTTTTGCTGTAAGCGTACGAAGGCGTTTTGTCAACTAGATACTGCTTTGAAAAGTTGCCATCGATCTCCAGGAAGAAATTCAAGACAGGCTCTTCATGCTTGATGAAGTTGGCTTCGATTAGACTCGACTCTTCAATGCTCAACCCATTCACCCTGGCCCTGAGCCGAACAGTTCCACCCAGCAGATGCTTGGTCTCGTCTTGAATCAATGCTGCATGTCGTTGCGCATATGTATCGTAATGAAGAAGATGCAATTCTTCTGGTGACTCGATGTCCGGATGTTGATCGAGCATCCGTTGCAGCAAGGTTGAACCTGAGCGGGGCGAAGAAAGAACGAAGACGAGCTGATAGCCTGTGTTAAAAGGACATGGATCTTTGAATGTTGTTTTTTGAATTAAGGCCTTAAAATCTGCAAACTGACTTCCCGCAAATAAAGAGTGCTTATATTTGCTCTCGTCAACGGCGATTTCCGAGCCTGAAGTGTAGGGTTCGGTGCCTTCTCTTGGCCCTGTATTCCGAAGATCTGATTGTTTAAGTATATAATCACTCAGTTCACCAATGCTCAGGTCGGATACGTATTGACCCTCCACAGGCATGACTAGTCTTATGAACGACAGTCGATCGTCTTTTAGTGCCTGGCACTTCTGGAAAATCGAGACAAAATCAACTGATGTAAGACCAAGGTCGGCAATCAGCAGCGTGTTTGACGAAAGAGGTTGATCGTAGAATATGTCGTGACTGGTGCAGTAATCGTCAATAATGTCTATGACGTCTTGGAGCATCGTCGGACAAAAGCTGTCCGATAATAACATGTACCACAGTCAGACATGCTCTTGAGAAGCTCTCTGATCCTTTCATCACTGCAGGCCGATGGCTGCCAGGGCACAACTCGCCCCTGCTGCTGATCAGGCAGCCCGCGTCGACGGAGCTGGCACGTGTTCGATTTCCCATGGTGGTGTGGGTTGTTCTATGCCACGTCCGGAGTCCGCCAGGAGCCGTGCGCCGCAGGCCGGTTCGTGGGGCTCCCCACCGGGTTGCCCGAGTGATGCGGTGTGGCGGAGTGGGGGCAGGACGTTCCGGCCATACTGTCACCCCTGGGGTGGACCTACTGGCTTCACCGAGAACATTCGACAGCAGGAGATGCGCCACTGGCGCCGAACCGCTGCTTGGCGGGTGACATCCTTGATGTGTGTACCTTAAGAGTTTGCTGAAAAAC
Source organism: Synechococcus sp. CBW1006 (assembly GCF_015840525.1). Classification (NCBI taxonomy): domain Bacteria; kingdom Bacillati; phylum Cyanobacteriota; class Cyanophyceae; order Synechococcales; family Synechococcaceae; genus Synechococcus; species Synechococcus sp. CBW1006. The sequence continues at coordinate 473,195 of NZ_CP060396.1, forward strand.
CAACCCACGAGCCAGTTTTCCACAGGCATCAGTGGATTTCCGGCTCAAAAAGACGGATCGGCGGCTATCAGAGCCGCAAACAGCCCGATTTCGGCATCGTTGGCCTCTCTGCAAGGCATTGGTTGAGGCCTATTGGGCACACCTCTGGACAACGGGCTGTTCATGCCGCCTCCATCGCGGGCTTGAGCAGGTTGCCCAGGCGGATCAGGTTGTAGGCGATCACATGCAGGCCAAACACGGCGCCGACCTTCTCGGTACCGCGCAGTTTGAACTGGCGCAGCCCTCCGAACGCCTTGATCCAACCAAACACCTTTTCGATCCCCCGGCGGGCGTTGATCGATTTGGAGTAGCCCACGTGACGGGTGGTGCGGCCATCAATGGCTGAGCCACCGCTGCGGGCCGTGTTCTGGGCCACGTGGGGCGTGACACCGATCCGCCGCATCTCAGCGACAAACCCTTTGGTGTCGTAGTTCTTGTCGGCGCCGACGGTCTTCTGGTGGGCACCGGTGAGGTCTGCTGCCATCTCTTTGGCGGCATCCCGCTCACCGGTGCCCGTGGCCTGGGTGACGCGGCAATCGACGATCAGGTCGTGGCGGTTGTCCATGAGGACATGGCCCCGATAGCTCAGCTGCGCTGGATGGGCATTCGATTTCCGGGCCAGCCGTGCCTCAGGATCGGTGCTGGAGCGGTGGGTCTCGTTGCTGAGCTTGATGCCGCGAAAGTCCCCTTTGGCGCGCTTCTTTCCCTCTTTGGGAGCACCGAATCCTTCGCCAGGACCTGTGGGCGGAGGCGGAGGATCCTCCTGGCCATCGATCCGCTCCAAGGAAGCGTGTGACGCCCAGGCCTGGAGCAACGTGCCGTCCACCGAAAAGTGCTCGTCACTGAGCAGCGGTTTGACCTCGGGTGCTCCCATCAGCTTCTCCAGGAACAGCCCCATGACGTCGTCAGTGAGGAGCCGATCACGATTCTTGGTGAATGTGGTCGGATGCCAGATCGCATCGTCAGGGCTCAAGCCCACAAACCAGCGGAACAGCAGGTTGTAGTGGACCTGCTCCAGCAGCAGCCTCTCGGAGCGGATGCCGTAGAACGCCTGCAACAACGAGGCCAGCAGCAGCTGCTCTGGCGGCACCGATGGTCTCCCTTCTGAGGCATACAACCTGCAGAAGGTGGGATTGAGTCGATCGAGGGCCTGATCCGCCAGCTTGCGAATCCGCCTGAGTGGATGGCTGGTCGGGATCCGCTCCTCGATCGAGACGTAGGAGAACAAGGAGCCGCTGCGCTCCTGCTGACCTCGCATCAAACCTGGGGCAGTTGCCCTATTTTCGCAGAGGCGGCGGGGTTTTTCAGCAAACTCTTAAGAGTTTGCGGAAAAACCGCCTGAGAAGTCGCGTTTTTCCCTCCTGAGACCTGGGCCGGAGCTCCTATCGGGCTGGTTTTCAGGGTTTCAGCGGCTCAGAGCTCCCCTTTTGGTGTGTTTTGCCGCATTGGGGCTCTCTGAGCGCGGCCGCCTGGCCACACCTCTGGGCAACCCGCTGGTCACGCCGCCGCCATCGCCGGTTTGAGCAGGTTGCCCAGGCGGATCAGGTTGTAGGCGATCACATTCAGGCCGAACACCGCACTCACCTTCTCGGTGCCGCGCAGCTTGAACTGGCGCAGACCTCCCCACTGTTTGATCCAGCCAAACACCTTCTCGATGCCGCGGCGGGCATGGATCGACTTGGCGTAGCCCACGTGGCGGGTGGTGCGCCCATCGATGGCGGAACCACCAGGGCGGCTGGTGTTCTGAGCGACATGCGGTGTCACGGCGATGCGGCGCATCTCGGCGACAAAGCCCTTGGTGTCGTAGTTCTTGTCGGCGCCGATGGTCTTCTGGTGGGCACCGGGGACGGCAGCCGCCATCGCTTTGGCGGCATCCCTCTCCCCGGTGCCCGTCGCTTGTGTGACGCGGCAGTCGACGATCAGGGCATGGCGGTTGTCCATGAGCACGTGCCCCCGGTAGCTGGGGAGTGCGGGGTGGGCCTTGGACTTCCGGCACAGCAGCGCGTCTGGATCGACGCTGGAGCGATGGGTCTTGTTGCTGAGCTTGATGCCGCGGAAATCCCCTTTCGCTCGCTTCTTGCCGGGCTTTGGAGCGCCAAAACCCTCGCCAGGGCCTGACGGCGGTGGCGGCGGATCGTCCTGCCCACAGGTCCGCTCCAGTGAGGCATGGGAGGCCCAGGCCTGCAGCAAGGTGCCATCGACGGAGAAGTGCTCGTCACTGAGCAGCGGCTTGACCTCGGGAGCACCCATCAGCTTCTCCAGGAACTTCCCCATCACCTGCTCGTTCAGCAGCCGCTCCCGGTTTTTTGTGAATGTGGTGGGATGCCAGATCGGATCATCTGGGCTCAGCCCCACAAACCAGCGGAACAGCAGGTTGTAGTGGAGCTGCTCGAGCAGCAACCGCTCCGAGCGGATGCCGTAGAACGCCTGCAGCAACGAGGCCAGCAGCAGTTGCTCCGGCGGCACTGATGGCCGGCCTTCTGCGGCGTACAGATCACAGAAGGTGGGATTGAGGCGATCGAGGGCCTGATCGGCCAGCTTGCGGATCCGCCGCAGCGGATGGCCGGCCGGGATCCGATCCTCAATCGACACGTAGGAGAACAGGGAGCCGCTGCGCTCCCGTTGACCTCGCATCTGGGCTGGACAGCTGGCCCATTCTCGCAGAGGTGGCCGGGTTTTTCAGCGAACTCTTAAGAGTTTGCTGAAAAACCAACCCACGAGCCAGTTTTCCACAGGCATCAGTGGATTTCCGGCTCAAAAAGACGGATCGGCGGCTATCAGAGCCGCAAACAGCCCGATTTCGGCATCGTTGGCCTCTCTGCAAGGCATTGGTTGAGGCCTATTGGGCACACCTCTGGACAACGGGCTGTTCATGCCGCCTCCATCGCGGGCTTGAGCAGGTTGCCCAGGCGGATCAGGTTGTAGGCGATCACATGCAGGCCAAACACGGCGCCGACCTTCTCGGTACCGCGCAGTTTGAACTGGCGCAGCCCTCCGAACGCCTTGATCCAACCAAACACCTTTTCGATCCCCCGGCGGGCGTTGATCGATTTGGAGTAGCCCACGTGACGGGTGGTGCGGCCATCAATGGCTGAGCCACCGCTGCGGGCCGTGTTCTGGGCCACGTGGGGCGTGACACCGATCCGCCGCATCTCAGCGACAAACCCTTTGGTGTCGTAGTTCTTGTCGGCGCCGACGGTCTTCTGGTGGGCACCGGTGAGGTCTGCTGCCATCTCTTTGGCGGCATCCCGCTCACCGGTGCCCGTGGCCTGGGTGACGCGGCAATCGACGATCAGGTCGTGGCGGTTGTCCATGAGGACATGGCCCCGATAGCTCAGCTGCGCTGGATGGGCATTCGATTTCCGGGCCAGCCGTGCCTCAGGATCGGTGCTGGAGCGGTGGGTCTCGTTGCTGAGCTTGATGCCGCGAAAGTCCCCTTTGGCGCGCTTCTTTCCCTCTTTGGGAGCACCGAATCCTTCGCCAGGACCTGTGGGCGGAGGCGGAGGATCCTCCTGGCCATCGATCCGCTCCAAGGAAGCGTGTGACGCCCAGGCCTGGAGCAACGTGCCGTCCACCGAAAAGTGCTCGTCACTGAGCAGCGGTTTGACCTCGGGTGCTCCCATCAGCTTCTCCAGGAACAGCCCCATGACGTCGTCAGTGAGGAGCCGATCACGATTCTTGGTGAATGTGGTCGGATGCCAGATCGCATCGTCAGGGCTCAAGCCCACAAACCAGCGGAACAGCAGGTTGTAGTGGACCTGCTCCAGCAGCAGCCTCTCGGAGCGGATGCCGTAGAACGCCTGCAACAACGAGGCCAGCAGCAGCTGCTCTGGCGGCACCGATGGTCTCCCTTCTGAGGCATACAACCTGCAGAAGGTGGGATTGAGTCGATCGAGGGCCTGATCCGCCAGCTTGCGAATCCGCCTGAGTGGATGGCTGGTCGGGATCCGCTCCTCGATCGAGACGTAGGAGAACAAGGAGCCGCTGCGCTCCTGCTGACCTCGCATCAAACCTGGGGCAGTTGCCCTATTTTCGCAGAGGCGGCGGGGTTTTTCAGCAAACTCTTAAGGAGGCTCTGGAAAACCGAAGCGATTCACGGGACAATGACCCTGTGATCGCGGGCCAGGACTGGAGTGGTGGGCGGCAAGCAGCTCGACTTTTCGGACTATGAGCTGACTACTGCCAAAAAGCAGACCAAGCGGGAGAAGTTTCTTTCCGAGATGGAGGCGGTGGTGCCGTGGCAGGCGTTGATGGCGTTGATTGAGCCTCACTACCCCAAAGCGAGCAAGAAAGGCGGCCGTCCTCCATACCCACTGGCCACGATGCTGCGGATCCATCTGTTGCAGCAGTGGTATTCGCACAGCGATCCGGCCATGGAGGAAGCCCTGATCGAGGTGCCCACCATGCGCCGCTTTGCCGGCATCGAGCTGATCAGTGACCGAATCCCAGATGAAACAACAATCCTCACTTTCCGCCACCTGTTGGAGAAGCACGGGCTGGGCGAGCAGATTTTTGAGACCGTCAAGGCGATCCTGGCGGATCGGGGCGTGACGATGCGCCAAGGCACGATTGTGGATGCCACCTTGATCGCGGCGCCCAGCTCCACCAAGAACAAGGAGGGGAAGAGGGATCCGGAGATGCACCAGACCAAGAAGGGCAATCAGTGGTTTTTCGGGATGAAGGTCCATGCCGGCGTGGACAAGGACTCAGGCCTGATCCACTCGGTCGTGGTCACCGCAGCCAACGTGCACGACCTGACACCGGCAGCCGACCTCCTGCATGGTGATGAGGAGGTGGTCTACGCCGATGCCGGCTACCAGGGCATCGCCAAAAGGCCTGAGATGGCAGGCAAGACCACGGAATTCAGAGTGGCCATGCGACCCGGTAAACGCAGGGCGCTACCGGAGACGCTAGAGGGAAGGCTGCAAGATCTGATCGAAACGGCCAAGGCCCACATCCGCTCCAAAGGTGAGCATCCTGTCCCGTGTCAATCAGGTTGATGGCTTGTGCCAATCAGGTTGACCGGTGAGCCGGTTGAATTTTGCTGCGGCACCAGGCCTGAAATCCTGATGGGGCCTCGATCGTGCCCATGGCTGTCGTGGCGCGTCAATCAAGTTGTGGTTCTGGCCTCAATCTCATGGCGAGAGGGCCAGTTTTCGTGTCGCCGCCTTGGTTTTGCCGGGCTGGGCCGGTGTTGCCGTTGATCGTGGCGGCCATGACGTCCGCGTCAATTACGTTGGCGGGTTGCTGGAATCCTTGGAAACCCTTGCGGCAGCTGCCTTCTGCCGGTAGCTCTCGCCCTTGATCCCGATGATGTGGCAGTGGTGCACCAACCAGGGCCTATTAGAAGTCTGTCCCTGTAGGCCTGGACCGGTAGCCCCGGCTACGGTGTCGTGCGCGGGAACCGCCCTGCAGCCTTGCCGTCACTCCCTGCTGAGCCCGCCGCCGCTGGCGATCTGATCAGCTTTCTCAAGGCGCTGCCTGATTGCCGCATGCGCCGCGGCGTTCGTTTCCCTCAGTGGTGGATGCTGCTGGTGGCGATCCTGGCGATTCTGAGCAACGAGGGTTCTCTGGTCGGCATCGAGCGGTTTGCCCGACGTCACCGCGAGGTCCTCAACGAGCTGCTGGGCACCGATTTCGGCAAGGAGCCCTCGGATTCCACCTTCCGCCTGCTGCTCTCGCAACTGGACGTGGCTGGCTTTGAAACCCTGTTGCGCCAATGGATGTCGGCCCAGCCCGGCGTCGCTGATGACTTCGACACACTTGTGTGTGACGGCAAGACGCTGCGGGGCTCGATCGCTGAAACCGACTCTGGCGCAGCGACATTCATTGCTCAGGTCAGCCTCTACTCCCAGAGTCTGGGCGTTGCGATCGCCCAGACCACCTACGCCACTGATGCCGGCAGCGAAACCCAGGCATTGCGGCAGCTGCTGGAGGCGATCGAGCTGGAGGGCGTGCTGGTTCAGGCGGACGCGTTGCATGCCAACCGCCCTTTTTCCTGTTCCTCGCCCAGCGCGGTGCCGACTTCTTGATTGCGGTCAAACACGGACGCCGCAAAGGGTTTCGGCTGATCCGTGATCGCCTGACCTACAGCCGCAAGGTGCCCTGGGAAACCAGCCACCATGAAGCTGGCCATGGCCGCGACATCGTCTGGACGCTGCGGGCGATGCCAGCACCAGACTGGGTGATCGAGCAATGGACCGGCAGCGCCACGATCATTGCCGTGTGCAGCCAGGGCATTCGCGATGGCCGGCCCGTCGACGAGACGCGTTACTACGTCACCAGCCTGCGGACCAGCGCAAAAGCACTGCTACGCCTCGTGAGAAACCGCTGGAGCATTGAAAATTCCTGGCACTGGGTGCGTGACGTCGCGCTGCGGGAAGACGCCCACCGCTACCGGGAAACCAACGGCGTTCAGATCGTCGCCATGCTCCGCACCATGGCGATCAACAGCCTGCGGTTGAACGGGATCTGGTCGGTGACCGAGGGCATTGCCGCCTTGGCTCACGACATCAAGGGACTGCTGCGTCTGCTGGGGTGGCGTGCACCAGCAGAGCCGAGCCCTTCTGGATGACTTCTAAGAGTTTGCTGAAAAACCCCGCCGCCTCTGCGAAAATAGGGCAACTGCCCCAGGTTTGATGCGAGGTCAGCAGGAGCGCAGCGGCTCCTTGTTCTCCTACGTCTCGATCGAGGAGCGGATCCCGACCAGCCATCCACTCAGGCGGATTCGCAAGCTGGCGGATCAGGCCCTCGATCGACTCAATCCCACCTTCTGCAGGTTGTATGCCTCAGAAGGGAGACCATCGGTGCCGCCAGAGCAGCTGCTGCTGGCCTCGTTGTTGCAGGCGTTCTACGGCATCCGCTCCGAGAGGCTGCTGCTGGAGCAGGTCCACTACAACCTGCTGTTCCGCTGGTTTGTGGGCTTGAGCCCTGACGATGCGATCTGGCATCCGACCACATTCACCAAGAATCGTGATCGGCTCCTCACTGACGACGTCATGGGGCTGTTCCTGGAGAAGCTGATGGGAGCACCCGAGGTCAAACCGCTGCTCAGTGACGAGCACTTTTCGGTGGACGGCACGTTGCTCCAGGCCTGGGCGTCACACGCTTCCTTGGAGCGGATCGATGGCCAGGAGGATCCTCCGCCTCCGCCCACAGGTCCTGGCGAAGGATTCGGTGCTCCCAAAGAGGGAAAGAAGCGCGCCAAAGGGGACTTTCGCGGCATCAAGCTCAGCAACGAGACCCACCGCTCCAGCACCGATCCTGAGGCACGGCTGGCCCGGAAATCGAATGCCCATCCAGCGCAGCTGAGCTATCGGGGCCATGTCCTCATGGACAACCGCCACGACCTGATCGTCGATTGCCGCGTCACCCAGGCCACGGGCACCGGTGAGCGGGATGCCGCCAAAGAGATGGCAGCAGACCTCACCGGTGCCCACCAGAAGACCGTCGGCGCCGACAAGAACTACGACACCAAAGGGTTTGTCGCTGAGATGCGGCGGATCGGTGTCACGCCCCACGTGGCCCAGAACACGGCCCGCAGCGGTGGCTCAGCCATTGATGGCCGCACCACCCGTCACGTGGGCTACTCCAAATCGATCAACGCCCGCCGGGGGATCGAAAAGGTGTTTGGTTGGATCAAGGCGTTCGGAGGGCTGCGCCAGTTCAAACTGCGCGGTACCGAGAAGGTCGGCGCCGTGTTTGGCCTGCATGTGATCGCCTACAACCTGATCCGCCTGGGCAACCTGCTCAAGCCCGCGATGGAGGCGGCATGAACAGCCCGTTGTCCAGAGGTGTGCCCAATAGGCCTCAACCAATGCCTTGCAGAGAGGCCAACGATGCCGAAATCGGGCTGTTTGCGGCTCTGATAGCCGCCGATCCGTCTTTTTGAGCCGGAAATCCACTGATGCCTGTGGAAAACTGGCTCGTGGGTTGGTTTTTCAGCAAACTCCTAATAGGCCCTGGGTGCACCAACCGGTCCACCGCGGCCACGGTCATCGATCCGCTCGGGAAGATGTCGTCCCACTCCCGGAACGGCTGGTTGCTGGTCACCAGCAGGGATTTCCGCTCGTAGCGGTGGCAGATCAGCTCAAACAGCACCGAGGTCTCCAGTTCGCTGCGGCGCACGTAGGAGATGTCGTCGATCACCAGCAGGGCATAGCGATCGAGCTTCTGGAGCATCGCCGGCAGGTCGTAGGCCGCCTTGGCCTTCTGCAGCAGCTGCACCAGCGTGGTGGCCGGGAAGAAGCGGCAGGCCTGGTCCTGCGCCGCCATTGCCATCGTGATGGCAATGGCCAGGTGGGTCTTGCCCACACCGCTGGGACCAAACAGCAGCAGGTTCTCCGCCTGCAGGAGCCAAGTGGTCTGCCGCGTCAGGCCTTGGAGCTCCTGCCAGTGGTGGGGCTCGAGGTGCTGGTGGTCAAAGCCATCGAGACCTTTCTGCCACGGGAGATGGGCACCGCGCAGCAGGCGTTGCTGGCGGGCAATCTGCCGTTGTTCCAGTTCCTGCTCACAGAGGGCGTAGAGGAACTGGCCCGGGCTCCAGCCCTGGGCATCAGCCTGATCGGCCAGCGGCTGCCAGTGACTGCGGAAGCGCGCCAGTTTCAGCTGTTTGAGCAGGAGCGGCAGCGCCGCTTCCACCGCCGCAGAGCGCGGGCATGGGGACGAGGTGGTCATAGGTAGCCAGCAGGTGTTGGGGGATGGCGGGATCGGGGAGGCTCTGGCAACGGGGAGGAACGCGGAATCGCTGCTGCAGAGCCGACAGCGAAAGGGTCTGGCGGCGTTGGGCCTGCTCCAGGAAGGCGAGCACCAGCGCATAGGAGGCCACCCGCACCGCCACATACAGGGCCTCGACCATCAGCCGGGCAGCGGCGTCACGGTCACCGCCGACCAGGAGTTGCTGCCAGAAGTCCCACCAGCGGGAATCAGGGAAGAGGTAGCGCTGGTAGCGGCAATGGAGCAGGGCCCGGGGCTTGGCCCGCAGGGCATCGATCAGGTGCTCCAGATCGATGCACCAGGCCCGCTTGCCACCAGAGGCGCCATAGAGGGACTCCTGAAAAAGATTCTCGGCCCATCGGCGCCGGATTCGTCCGTTTGCTTCGCGTTAATCAGGCTGGCAAGCGCGGTGACATCAAGTCGGCCAGATCTCAAAAGCATGGCTTGCAGATGCCCTCAGGCGCTCTGATCGCTGACCAGGCCATAAAAAAGCTGTAGATCCACCCAAAAAGAAGGACAAAAAAGAGGCGCAGCAGCCTCAAGACCTTTTCCGCGCACATCACGACAAAGGCCATCGAGATGGAGGATTCGGCACCAGCTGGTAGACGAGCCATGATCAGATCCAGGGAATACTTGCGCTTTCCAGAGCCAAAGACGCCTTCCACTTCATTGCGTCGAGCTTGATCAGATCGGAGCTGGTGCTTGTGTGCAGTGGTGACATCAGGATCCTTGGGCGGGCGACCCAATCGCTTGCCGGAGAGGCGAATACCGTTCCTCGTGCAGAAATGCCTATTCTTGGCCGTGATATAAATCCGGTCGGCGCAGATTCGCTCTGGGTAAGATCCTGTATCCAGCTTGTATTTTTCCGCCTGAGCGATAAGGTCTTCTCCTTCGTTGTAGGGGTTCCAGCTTATGCGGTGCAAGAACGGAAAGCCATTTTGAACCGAAACACTGATTTTGGCTCCAAACTCCACCGCAGCACGTGCTTTGCCTCGCACCATTGGGCGGATATGGGTCTGCACAAGATTCACCAGGCGGTCTGGAATGCTGTTGGTCTGAGAGGCGAGCAGAAGGCCCTGTTGCCGCTCCAACTCGCTGCAGGCCAACAACTTCTGCCACCAATGCCTCTTAAGCTCGGAAAGCCTTGCCCCGCAGCCGATCAGAGCATCAATGGCCTTGAGATTCTGCCGCACATAGCCAAGCTGATGTTTAATGGCAGCCTTCACTTTGCGGCGACGTGGTCGTTTTTGCTTCGCCACTCTCAGGAAATGAGCACGAGCAAGGCCACGGTCGTAGCGAGGTCGATGTCTCCTGAATCCCGATGACTGACTGCACAGATCATCAATGACTCGCTCGGTCGTTGTGCGAGCCTCGTTGAGGAGCTTGAGGTCTCTGGGATAGGTGATGTCGGCTGGAGTGCAACTGGCATCAATCGTGAGAGTGCCCCAATTCTTTCCTTCTGGCCAGTCAGCAGGCTTGATCAACGCATCAAGTTCTAGCTGAGCGCCTCCTCCACTGGAATCACGATCATCATGGTCGTCATCGTCTGCTGCCTGAGCAAGTGCTTCCAGAAGGATCTCTTTGCCGCGCTGCACCACCAGCTCGTTGATAAGGCGCAGATCCTCGTCAGAGAAACGCTTGCGAAAGTGCACCATCATCGAGGCATCAAACGGTGCCTTGGCTGTGTAGCCCGCAAAGCCGAGAAAGAACTGAATATAGGCGTTCTCTCTGATCTGATGGACTGTCTCTTCGTCGGTGAGCCCTAACTTCTGTTTGATGTAGAGAGCACCAAAGGCCATTCTCACTGATTTGGCTGGAGCGCCAATTGTGGCGCTGAATTGAGGGGCATAGGTTTCTTCCAGCTCATCCCATGGGATCAGCCCCTCCAGTTGAACCCAGCGATTCTCGGGATCAAGTGTGCCGCCAAATGGCAGGTGGAACTCCTTGATTGAGATCTGACCGTTATTGTGCCTCCGGTACATATTGAGCGATCAGGAGTAAAGGCAATCACGGATTGCCTGATTCACGGCTACTTTAGCGGTTTCTCATGCTTGAGACCAGCTGCGGCGCAATGGATCTGGATTTTTCAGGAGACCCCATAGAGGCGGGGGAGCTGGCAGACCCAGTCGCTGCCCAGGAACACCACCAGCCGGTCGTGGTGCAGCCGCACCATGACCTGGCGGCCGATCAGGGTGGGCGGCACTGAGTAGATCACCTGCCGCACCTCGATCGTGCTGGTGCTGCGCACCCGCACTGTGAGCAGCTCGTAGTCGGCAAAGCGGAAGGCCGGCAGGGGCCCCAGGTGCTCCAGCTCCTGCTCGTAACGCTGCTGCCGGGGGGCGTTGAGGGCACAGAACACCTCAGCGAGCAGCTGGGCGTATTCGGCGGGCTCCTCGAAATCGCAGCTGCCCCGCAGGATCAGCTTCTGCTCCAGCCGACGTTTCACATGGCCATGGGGAGCCTCGATGATGCCGTTCTCGTGAGCCACGCCGCGGTTATTGCGGCTGGCACTGAGGCCGTAGTGGGCGCAGAGCGCCTGGTGGCGGGGGGTGATGTCGAGGGCGTAGCTGCCATCCCGATTGCGGCTGGCGGCCGACAGTCGATCGGTGCGCAGCTCCTTGGGCACCCCACCGCAGGCGGCCAGGGCGTTCTGCAGCCCTTCTGAAAGGGCGACAAAGCTCTCGCCACCATGGATGAGTTGCCCATAAGCCCAGCCGCTCCAGGCCAGGCGGTAGTGGAACAGCAGGTGGGGAAATGGTTCGCCGCGCAGGGTGATCGTCACCCGTTTCAGCCGGGTGAAATCGCAGAAGCCGATCTCTCCAGGCTGGTAGGCCAGCGGGAACATCACCTCCGGCGCTGGACCGTGCAAGGCCTTCCACTGCTGCACCCGCCGCTGCAGGGTGCGTTTGAGCGAACTCCAGTCTTGATCTGGCTTCTGCTCCTGCAGGTGCTCCAGCAGGGTGGTGGGCGTCAGGGCTGGATGGCGCTCCAGAAGCGGCAGCAACAGGGGCTCCCAGACCTCAGCCAATGGATCGGGCCGCCGCCGGCCACGGGGCTTGGCGGCTTTGGGTTGGAGGCGGCCAGCATCAATGCGGTGGGCACTGCTCACCGAAATGCCCGCCGCTGCGGCAGCCACCTCCTGGCGGCTGCCGGCTCGTCGTTTGGACATGTACAGCGCAATCTGTTGAGCGGTGAGGGGAGCAGGCATGAGCCGGTGCCCTGCGCATGGCAACCGGATTCAGCAGAGCCCCTCAGGAGCGGTCAACCTGTTTGGCGCGACCCCTCAACCAGATTGTCGCCGGATAGCATCCCTTCCGGGTTGTCAAGCGACATCTGCTTTTGGTCCCGCATTGCATCTTTAAAACTGTTGACACCGGGTAGAGCCTGGCGAACTTCTTTATTCGCTCTGCTTTTGGGCTGGGATATGGGATGACTATGACTATGGGCATCGTTCTGCATTCATCCACGCTCTCTCCTTCCCCCGTTCTTGCTACTGCTTACTTGATGTTGCTATATCTCTATATACTGTGAAAACGAGGCGCTCTCCCAAATCCTGTGGTTGTGCACTAGGTACTGTACTCGGACTCCCATCCTTATACACGAAGCCTTTTCGCTCCCCCTGCGGCCGGCCCCGTCTGACGCCACTTATGTGTGTGGGTGGAGGGAGGATACGGGATGAGTATTCAATCGCCGACTTACATCAGACTTAATCGCTGGCTATAAAGACACATCGCTCCTTTGCATGGCACTTTATGGCGGTGGGAATGGTCGCACCACAGAGGACTCCACCATCCTCTCAGAGAGGGCTCTTGAATTCAGCCTCCTCGCAGACGCAGCAGACTAGTGCCGAATTATGGGCTCGATAGATGCAAGCACAACTAGACACAGAACATTCACCATCTCGCATGTGCGGATCTATATGTCTAGGATCTCAAGTCAGAGATAGCTAAAATCATGCCTTTAGTCGATCATGCTTTTCGAATGGGTCATCTCTGAATGAGAGATGGACAAGAGAGGGCTACCGTCTTCTGATGTGATTAGGCCTTCGTAGCAAGCTCTGCTGCTGACAGGATCGAAACTTGATATGCGACCACTCGCTAGATAGTTGCAGCCAAGTACAGGCAATGAGTAGATGTCGACGACGATATTGTTGGGCAGTGCACTAGTCTGATGCAATTCTCGAAGTATAACTAGCGTCATTTGAAGAAGACCATCAAGGAGAGATGGATCGAGAAATCCCTCTGCAGACTGGGGCACACCTAATAGTTCCGATGCACCGTGTGATCTTAAGGTGGAAACAATAACGCCCATCCTTGGCAAAATCAAGGAAGGGCCATTAATTACAGTGAAGACGCCATCATGAAATAGGTATCTATCATAGCATTCTGACTGGCCAATGGTAATTATGTTATCAACATCAAGCTTCTCAGTTGAGAGAGCAGACAACAGATCACTGCTTATGACTGGCCGAGGAATCTCTTGGACATGAGTACGATAAGAGCAACGACTTGAATGGCTATTTCTTAGAGTACAGATTACTGCACGATTGCTTGGGCTGGAGACTTCGTAGAGAAACTCTTGCGGTTCCGAGTTGTCAAAAACTATTCCTGACAGCACTTCTGTCGTTATCCTAAGAACAGAGTCTGGGGGTGGAAGAGAAGTAGTAGCGTTCTCTCTCTGATAGGCTTCAACTGCAAAGACGCAGGAAAGCGCAGCTGGCATTACAGGACGACCAAACTTTTGATGTGACCTAAGGTAAGGTAAATAGTTGGGATCTAGCAGAAATCGATAGGTCTTAGATAACTTTCCTTCAATAGTTAGCATTGAAGACGAAAGTGAGTGAGCCCCAAGATAGGGATATGACTCTGAAATACTGTCAATATCAACTTCCGACTGGGAGAACTTTGATACATCATAAACTCCTGTTGTGATTTCAAGAGGTAGGGTGTAGTCTGTAGTTAAAAGCTCTGCAATGCACTGAGCACCAAGATCAAGGGGGATTGGAATTATTCCTTTGTGAGCAAAGGCGTCATTTACTTCCTTAGTCGCCATCCCCGCCGACGCCCATGGCCCCCAGTTGACCGAATTAATCTTTATGCTTGGGTATAACGAGGCAGACAGCCAACTGCCGGCATTAATAAGCTCATTGGCAGCTGAGTAATCAGATTGACCCAGGTTACCCACTTTCCCCGCAACTGATGCATAATTCAGCACTCTAGTAACTGGATGAGTCTCAACCAACCGAAAAGTAAGTTTGAGAGCGTTCAGCTTAGTCAGCAAGACTCGCTCAAAGCTGTCTTTAGCTTTCTTGTGAACCAATGAATCCTCGATAATGCCCGCCACATTTACAACCGTATCAACTCTCAACTCATTCTGCTTTAGGAAATCAAGGACGATACTGTCACATGATCGATCAAGAAAGTCAACCTTTATGTAGGCAACGGAAGCATAGAGGCTTGATAGCCGCTCAATAGTTGAAATGGCTTCACGTGAAGAACTAATAGTCCTCAGCTCTCTTTCAATGGAAGCTGGAGTAAACTGGTCACCAGCTTCTTGGTGAAGCTCAATCAAATGTGACCTCACTTGAGCAGTTGTACTATCAGGCCGAATCCATGATGGCAGAGTGAGGTCCGATCTTCCAGTAAGAACTAAGGATATATGTTTAGTGCCAATTCTTTCCAAGGCAGAGACGGCTATCCCTCTCGCGCCGCCAATAGCCAGTACACACTTTGGTTGTGAATGAATCTCTGTACGGAGGGGCTGTTCTATGGAGGGCTGGTAGGGTATTATAGCGTGAACATATAGTCCACTGTGACTTATTGTGTATTCGCGTTCGGGCTCTTCAAGTGCACATATAAAGTCTAAATGGCACCTTGTTGTGTCGGAATCAAACTCTTGACGGCAGATGTCAACTACAGTAGGGCGTACAGATTGATACTCAGATACAATTGACTTGATCATCCCTGAAAGGGCAGATACATAGGTCATATTGAACTGCTTAGGCCCTGTGCTGGCATCACTAGGAAGGCATCGGCCAAAATTACCTTGTCCGTAGTGAAGAATAATCAACTGGTGACTTCTACAGTCTTTGCTGAGCGGATACAAAATATTTCGCAAATTCTCAAATGCGGCCCAAAGCGACGTGACGGCATCACTTGGAGAGAACTCCGCTAGACTGTCCAGCTTTTGTCCAAAGGCATCTAAATGTACTACAACAGTGATGCCATCTTGACTATCTGGCTTAGACTCACCAAATACTTGAAGAGCATTGAGCAGAAGCTCAGAGAGGGGCTCCTTAGATGAAGAGTCTATCGATGATGCGTAGAACTGAACATTAGGAGCCCCATTAAATAACTCAGAATAAAAGCCCTGCTTGTCCTCCGGACAAAAGATGACATACGGACGCGTCTTCTTCCCAAGGCATTGGCCAGACCTCGGGGTTGATAGACGATACGAGACACTTTGGAAGTGGGAAAGCTGATGTCTTATTAATTCATCTCTCCCGCTTGTTACTTTCCCGGCTGAAATTCCTCTGCAGCAAGATCAATACTTGTACCTGCACTAAGAGCTGAAGAAATGTACTGGGACACTTCTTTTAGACTTCTAAGATCTCGAGTGCCAGTCTGGATGCTCAGAATCGTTTCAGGGGCAATATCTGACAATGTTGCCATGAAGCCACCCATGACTTCAATTCTCTTGATGGAATCGATTCCAAGGTCAGATTCTAGGTCTTGGTCTGGATCAAGTAGTTCAACAGGGTAACCACTCTTCTCAGATAAGATAGAAGTGAGCTGTGACAAGATGGATCCGGTATCAAGTTGTACCAGTCCTTGCCTTGACTTCCTATCTGTTAGAGCATCTCCATTTGAGGCTAAGAGAGAAGTGGGCTCAGTCGCTTGACTGTCAAAAGTACTTTGTACTGGAGTAGATGGAGCTGGAACCAAGGTATCGATCATCGCCACATTGCCATGGGCATGCGATGAAGGTGCGGGAGATTGAGATTGCTGTTGTTGGACATTGGGTAGAATAGTCGAAGCACTATTGCGGACTATTGTCTGTGCTTCAGGCGAATCCGAACTCAATGAAGTAGGAGATTCGGACAGAGGCGAGCTCGTCACTATCAAAGGGGGACTAGCAAGGGATGCAGGATTATCACCAGATTGATTCAGATATGCTGAAAAGACTTGAGTTTGTGAATCTATCATCATCCGAAGCGTTTCATGATAGGTGCGAAAAGCTTCTAGGCGAAGGCTGCTAACTTCGTTCGGAGGATTCGACTGGTTGGAGAGGTTGAGCTCGTTCATGGGTAAGATTTCGTTGCGGTGCGGATGCAATTGGACAGATTCTAGCAGAGCTGTATCCGCTGAATTAGGCTCGGGGATGTTCTGATTAGTTGACTTGCCTGTCGTCGAGAAGGTATGGTGAACATTGTGTTGGGCACTTTTTTGAACTCTATGTCCCGACTGCCACGAACTAGCTCCATTAATGAAATAACTGAGTCCAGGTTCTCTGCGAATACGCTTCTGCTGGGCTTGATACCCCGAACCTGTATGTCGCAGCATCTGATCTAGCCTTGACCAAGTTAACGTAACACCATAACTCCCAAGGCGCATGATTGAACCGACGAATGAGTCTGTTCCTTGCGGACCATCTAGCGAAAACGCTACAGAACCAGTCGAACTGAGTGATGACTGCACCAATTTAGACAAGACCTTTTTTGGCCCAACTTCGATATACAAGGTACAGCCAAGTCTCTCTGCCTGCTTCACAGACTCGATAAAGTCGACGCTTGAAGTCATGTGATCAGTAATAAGCTTATCAATATTGCTTTCACTCACCGGGCCTGACTCAGGGGATGTACTGAGAATGGCACTGTGAGAATGTGATCGACCCGTCCGTAAATTAAGGATACTCAGGCTATTGATGAATCTATTGTTACACTCTTGCATAAGGATGGAATGAAATGGCTGCTTTGCCTGCATCCGCTGTGATGAGACTCCGTTCATCATGCACGCTGCTTCTACGCGTTCGATATCAGATAGCAGGCCAGATAAAACGATCTGTGATGGAGAATTGATATTTGCTAACGTAAGTGAATGTTCCGCCACATTCTTCAATAGTTCCTTTCCTTGGTCAATGGAACAAAAGAGAATCAGCATGCCATAGCCATCATCACTGTAAGTGCTGACGGCTTCACCTCGAGCCCGAAGTAAGTCAACTAACTCACTGTCTGTCATCCACCCTGTCGCAAATAGGCTGACAAAGTCACCGAGGCTATGGCCAAGTGCTATTGACCAAGGAATCTCCAAATAGTTCAGAATTTCTAGGTAGGCCATCTCTGTGATGGCTAGCAATGACTGTTTCAGCTCAGGAGGCGGAGCAATGCTCTTTTCAGATCTGCTAAACAGATATCGACTCAATACATCTGTTAGTGTAGGTTTGTCAGGTATTAGTTGGAGCAAGAGCTCATGCGAGCGGAGTTGGGTAGCCACCATGCATGTTGATCCCATCCCAGGATAATCTGAGCCCTGCCCTGGAAACAAAAGTGCTGTCTGTCTGGCCTGCTTGAACTCAATTTGTAAGTCTGCTGTTTTCGACTGACATACCAGCCACTGCCTCATGGCATCTGTGTAGCGAGTGGTTTTATTAAGCAGTTCAGAAACAATAGCCAGCTTCTGGCCAATGTCAGCCGCGCTGAGATCGGCTAAGACAATCGCAAAGTCATCAGTACATCCATGCTGATGAGTGCATATGTCGTGGCAGGTGATTGTGTCGGCTATTAGTTGGTTGACAGATGTCAAACACCCATTGACTGCGCACTCTCTTTCGACTTCCAGCGCTTGTGCAAGTGCCAACCTGATGCATTCAGAAAGGCATCCCTGCTTTGCCTTGAAATACAAAAGCCTGTAGCCAGACGGCAGTTGTGGCGAAAGGTCTGTTACATCATTGTTGATAACTGGTTGTGGGACGTACTCCTGCAGTACAGCATGGAAATTTGTTCCCCCAAATCCAAATGCGCTTACTCCAGCCGTTCTGGGCGTGCGCTGATCATTCTTAAGCCAGGGAAGACTGCCAGTAGGTAGATAAACGGCTGAAGAACTTATCACTTCGTCAATTTGTTCTTCAGTTCTGCTATGTAATGGAATAGACTTATGCTTTAAAGCCAAGGTGGCCTTGAGAAGACCGGCTAATCCGGCAGTACTTTTCGTATGGCCGATCAGGGTTTTTACTGAGCCCACTGCGCAGTATGTATTAGGGCTTTTCTGAGCTTCTAAGAATGTAGTCAAAGCTCTGATCTCTGAACGATCTCCAACAGGAGTGCCGGTCCCATGAGCTTCATAGTAGCCAAGCGTCGCTGGATCCACTCCGGCATCTGAGTATGCCCTTGCAAAAGCTTGGACTTGTCCTTGATGTGACGGCGCGGTCATTGTTCTACAACGGCCATCACTGGAACTACCAATACCTTTGATCACAGCGTGGATTGTGTCTCCATCTGCTTCCGCATCTTCAAGTCTCTTTAGGATCAGAATCCCTGCGCCCTCACCTAGCACGATTCCATCGGCTTCATTGGTGAACGACTTGGCTTGACCGGTTGGCGAAAGTGCGTGAGTCTCTGAAAAACAAAAATAAGCAAACGGAGACTGAAGCGTATCAATTGCTCCTACAACTGCCATGCTCGCGTCCCCTTGCCTGAGCTTATTAATAGCTATATCCAAGGCGGCAAGTGATGACGCACATGCAGCGTCCACGGCGCAATTGGTGCCGCCAAAATCAAATCTGTTCGCTACTCTTCCGGCCGACACATTTGGTAGAATGCCGGCAAAGCTGTCGCTAGTCCAAGCTGGTAACTGTCTTTCGATATCGGGATGGCCAGTTAATAGTGGTGCTAGCTCTGCTTGCATTACATATCCCTGTCCAAGCTCGCCGAGGCCACCACTATATCCCAAAACAACGCAGGTAGATTCACGATCGTATAAGCTATCCTTTGAATATCCAGCATCTTGAAGAGCGTCCTTGACGCAGACAAGCGCCAAAAGTTGCGCTGGATCGATTGAGGAGAGTGATTGTGGTGGTATCCCAAACTCTATCGGATCAAATCGAACTGCATCCAAGAAGCCACCCCACTTGGAATGGACTCTATTAGGCACTTTGGGGTCAGCTGAATAAAAGTCCTCAATAGACCACCTGTTCTCTGGGATCTCTTGAATCTGGCATTTTGCGCGCATTACTAAGTCCCAGAACTGCTGTGGACTGTTTGCACCGGGCAGCCTGCAAGACATGCCAATGATTGCTATGTCTAACTTGCCTCTGTTTGCACTTTCTGTCTGATAGCGAGAAGTCTGCGTGACATGTTGCTGTTGAGGGTTTCCGCTTGGGGCTTCCAATCCAGCTTTAATACTCTCATGTAGCTGGCGTATTGTGGTCTGGCCGTTAATTAAGCACACAGCTTCGCCCAGCATGTACATGCCAAGTTCACGTTGAGCTTGGTCGGTAACCTGGACAAGGCCACCTTCGCCTCTTTGTAAGCCCTTGGATGCAAGTCTCAGGCGACCAAGGATCAGCCGGTCCAGCTGATTAGAGATTTCTCTGACGGGCACCTGAGCTCTTATCAGCTCATCACGTATAGCATTAAACTCGCGTGAAAAAGCAGTATCAGCACATCTGCTCTGATGCCCCGGAGATGTTTCGAGAAACACAGTTCTGGCGCATTCTAGTGAAACCTTCTGGTATGTACTAGTGATGGCCCTATCCTCAATTATCTCTCGAGTTGCCAGATAAGCGGAGCCAACCAGCAACCCATAGTTTGTACCTGCCTTCACCAAGTCGTCTAACATGTAGGCAGCAAAAGCTGCCGAGGTCTGATCATGGATACCACCTGCAAGGACTAGACACACTTCTCGCCTTACGACCACACTCTGCTTAAGGACAGCTTTGATGGATCGTTCCCAAAGATTTAGTGAGCTGAGTGGACCGATGTGTCCTCCACACTCTCGCCCTTCAAGAATAAAGTCTCTCCATCCCTCCTTGATGAACAGCTCCAGCAATTCAGGTGTTGGCGCATGAATGAAAACACGAAGGCCATTGGTGGCGATCTCCTTTGCTTGTGCTGGTGTTCCACCGGCCAGGATGCAAAAGCTGGCTCTAGATCGTTTTAGGACAGCAATCTGAGACTGTAAATGAGTAGAATCAATAAACCCAAGCAGGCCAACTCCCCAGGGCATTCCTGGAATCAACTCTGCTGTCTTGATCAGAATCTCCTCCAGTGCTTGGTCTGTCAACATAGCGGCGGCTATTGTCGGCAGAGCACCTCCCTTCGCGACGCTAGAAGCAAACTCGGCATTATCACTCACCCGAGACATCGGGCCTTGAATGACTGGATACTCTACGCCAAACTGCTCAGCAATGGAATTAGCCTGAAGCTGAGACGAATGCCTATTTTGTGTGATCGTTCGGTAAGAAGAAATAACTCTGCCAATGGTTAGGCATTCGGAAGAGTAGTCTTTCGCAAGATCAATTCCCTCTCCAACGGGGAATGTCCCCTCGCTACTCCAGGTCGCAATTTCCTTTAGCCGAGAAGTCTCTACTCTGCTTCCAAAGAAGTGTTCTGAAGACTCCTTCCCGGGTTTGATAATGCATCTGACTTCTACTGTATCGTCCTCGGCTGATCGGATGACAATAGACTGTCTGCCGTTCACCCTGCTAAGGGCAAGCTTAGTGCGCTGCGGGAGATAGCTATCTTGAAGAAGCAGGATCTGTTCGTCGAGTATGATAGAACGGATCCCTTGGCTTTTGAGGGCAGAGAATGAAAGAAGCCCTACTGGGCCGGCTGCAATTAACCTGCAGTCTTGAAGACAGCCTAGAGCCTTCTGAAACAGAATGTACTGAGAATCGCGTCCGCATAATCCTCCCGACTCGTAGCCCTCGAGGATCGCGCAAGGATCGTTCTGTTGTTCCCATGGAAACCTGGCATATTGTTCTACTTCCTGAATGGAACCAATCCTCGGGATTGGATTCATGCTTTTGAGCTCTATGGCTTGTTCTCTACTGATTCGGTGCCATGGGATGATTGCCCGCAGCGGACTGCTAGACGGTACTTCTAGCTCCCGAGTCAGCTCCTGCAACACTTTAGCAGTTTCAAAACTGTTGCAGGACACAGCAGAAATGCCAGTTCTGAATCTAGTGAGATATTGCTTCCAGATCTCCTCGAGCTGGTGTTCAAAACCAAAACTTTCAAAGCATATAGACGCTCCTGCTGCCACTACCTTCTCACAGGCTTTAAGCCAATCTCCAATTGGGCGAATCGTAACGAAAACCTGGTTGGAGTTTTTCATATGTACACTTATGAAGAAAGAGAACAACGCCTTGATGCGCTAGGTCGAGATCTCAGATGTCTAGCAGGATCCCCGTATTGACAACACTAGCCATATTAGCGAGCTTCCGGAGGTGGTGAGGTACAAACAGCTCTTCCTGACGAAGGTACGCTAGGCCCGCATAGTGATGGATGCTACAGCAGATGTGGCAGCAGCACGTCTGTGGTAGCGGCATGGCACCGATAGCATGAGGCTATGGGGGCTATTTACAGAGAGGCAGCTGCCCAGGAGGTGGATGTAATGGCTGCGGAGCCGACCGAGACCGTAAAGTCGGCTGATGCGGCAGAGGCAATCGCAGTGGCCGTCCGGGGGGCAGCCATTTTCAGCTCATTACGATGGTGTCGACCCGCCGGATCTGAAGCCGCTTGCTGCTCAAGCGATTCTAGGGAGGGTCTGGATAACCGGGCAAATCCCCTAATGCAGAGACCGAGACTCATGTCCCTGGCTTCCAGCCGATTTCTCGACAGGAGGTTGTCCAGACCTTCCCTAGTTACGATAGGTTCCAGTGATCAGAAACGCACGCCGTTTGTTTCGATGTCCCACCAATGCATCGAGATTCCTGAGCACTGGCCCAGAGAGCCACAGACTCCTATGGTGATCACCTCCTTGACGTGGGAAAGCCTCCCCGCTCCGCGAATGGCGGGTTGTGTGATGCTCTAGTACCAGTGCTTCATGGGACTCTGCTAGGTGGCATTGGTGGTTGTGGAATGCATGTGGAAGTGGGTCCACTTGGCTATGCACACAAGACCACCGATGTTCGTCTGAGCACAGTCGTTGTCTCTTATGATGTGGACATCCAGATCCACGGGGACTGACTTCTTGATCTGCCCCATGAAGGCTGGGAATTCTTTGTGGCGGTGCCTCTGTCTGATCCGTGTCATCACCTTTCTGATGTAGGCATGACTGCACCGGCGCCTATCAGCAAAGATGTCCGCTCGGGGTACTGATCTGAGCACCTTCGAAAGCCTACTCCGGATGGAGGATCATGGGCTTCGAGATCGGATGTTGATCGTCATCGCGCGTTGATCAGGAGCGCAGGCTTGAGCGGCCGGCCCCCGGTCGGAGGCTGAGGCCGGCCCGCCTCTTGCGGGCGGTCCAACCACAACCCCCTGGGGCCTGGGTTTCTGATCTTCAAGCAGCGACAGTGTCCTGCGGTCTGGGATGGTTGACCCGCACGACTGTTGGCTGAGCCCAATCGCGAGGTGGCCTGGCCCAGCGGCGTGGATGTTGCGCACGCGCCTGCTCATAGGTCTGCTGACGGACTCTGCAGATCGCGTCAGCTTCTCCGTAGTGACGTTGATTGGGCGTCACATACTTGATGCCGCTGTGACGATGCTCAGCGTTGTACCAGTCAACAAAACCATCGACCCAGGCACGCACTGAGAGAAGATCCCGGAAACGACGCACTGGATAGCTCTGGTGATATTTCATGGTTCGGAACCATGACTCAACGTAGGCGTTGTCATTGCTCACCCGCGGCCGCGAGAATGACAGGGCAATGCCGAGCTCGGCCAGCTTCGCGGCCAAGGTGTAGGAGCGCATGGGTGCTCCGTTATCGGCGTGCAGGATCGTGGTCGACCCTGAGCTGATCCCTTCATCACGGCAGACACGATCAAAGAAGTGCTTGGCCAGTTCGCCGCATTCACGATCGTGCACCTCAACGCCAAGGATGCGCCGGCTCCACACATCCATCACCATATAAAGGTAGTAGAACTGACCCTTCGCAGGCCCCGGCAACAGGGTGATATCCCAGGCCAGCACTTGATGGATGCCCGTTGCCTCCAGCACGGGTGGCTCTCTTGGCTCCCGCGGTGGGCGGCTCCTGCCGCGATGATTTAACAGGCCTTCCTGGCGCATGATGCGGTAAATCGTTGACTCCGATCCCACGTAGACTCCCTCCTCGGCAAGGATCGCCACGATCTGACCAGGCGTGAGATCGGCAAAGCGTGGATCGTTGACAGTGGACAACACCTGTTGGCGCTCCTCCTCGCTGAAACGATGCATGACATGCCTGGACGCTCCCTTGCGTTGATCGCAGCTGAATCCCTGGGTCCGAATCATCAAGCCCCATCGCCTCAGCGTGCGTGTCGCCAGGCCGAAAAGATCAGCAATGGCCTTGGCCGAAACGCCACGACTGATGCCCTCCTCCAGAAGCGCGACGATCGCACCGCGATCGCCAGACGGAATCAAGGATCCTCGTCCGGTTGAAAGATCTGGTTGAACTTTTTTGAGAGCATCAACAACGTCGCCGCTTCTGTCAGTGCTTTTTCTTTCTTCTGCAATTCACGCTCCAGCTGGCGATTCCGCCGGACCAGTTCCTGATTCTTGCGTTGCAGTTCCCGCTGATCAGCCATGCTCGGCGCGCTGGGGCCATTGGCATCCTCGGCGGCCTGGCGCCAACGGGCAACCTGCTTGGGATACAGCCCCCGCTCCCTGCAGAACGACCCGAGCTCGGCTCCGTTCAGTCCTGCGGCCTGGATCACGGCTGCCAGCTTGTCGGCAGCGCTCCACTGCTCCGGCGGCCGGTTCGTGGCAGGCACCAGCTGGCCCTGCTTCTGCCACTGGCTCCGCCAGTTGTAGATGGTCTGCGCCGTGATCCCGGTGTCGCGGGCGATCTCAGCCACGCTCTCACGGTTCGGAGGGCTCATCCGCAGGCGGACGGCTTCCCGCAGAGCGGCGTCATAGGGCGGTTGCATAGTCGTCGGTTGGGCCCCCAGGTGGACGGGTCAAACCGAGCGGACTTCTTCCTAAGAAACACCAACGGCCAACAGGGATCTCGGCTGACTGACCACACCTCAAGCAGAGGCAACAAGTTGAAAACCAAGGGCAATGGCGCGTCGCTGGAGACCACGAATCTGACGATCCCTTGATTCCTCCTGATATGCGGCAGCACCGGGATCCTGATATACCAAACCATCACGGAGCGTCTTGTAGTAAAGAATGGCAAGCTTTCGGGCAGTAGCAATTAATGCTTTACTCTTTCCGGCACGTGCTGCCAGACGACGTTGAAAAGCACCCAGTGCAGTATTCGTTCTTCCCAGCGGTACGGCAGCCATCCAAAAGGCACTACCTGCTCGCGTAGTGCCCTGTCGTGTTCGTGAAGAAAGTACCTTTCCCCCTGAGATCCTGTTCTGAGGACTGAGTCCCAGCCATGACACAAAATGCTGGGCACTGGGCCAGCGCTTCATGTCCAACCCACACTCACTAATGAGCGTGAGAACTGTTGTTGGTCCTAATCCCGGAAGCCTTAGAAGATTGTGGCCTGACAAGGCTTGAATTAGGTGGGTTGGGTTAAATGCAAAGCCATGTCCGCATATCTTCCAATCCCCAGGTTGACTGCCTGGATCTTGATAGTCCGAGCCGGCAAGCTCTGTCATCAATGATTGTGCCGCAAGCTCGCAGGCCCTGATCTTCTCTGAATAGGTGTCAAAGAGCTCAACTGCGATCTTCAAAGAGAACAAGTGATCGTCTTGGTAGTTCCCCTCAAGAGCAGCCGCAATTGTTGCCGCGCTCTCCTTGCAGCGTCTGTCTCGGAGAGAAGCGAGTCTTTCGGGGTCCCTCTCACCTGAAAGTATGGCATCGATGATTCGCCTACCGGTTAGTCCGCTGATATCTCTGACAACATGATGAAGCTGAAGATTCATAAGCATCAGCGCCTTCTGGATGTGTTGCTGATGAGACGAGCGGTATCGAACAAGTTGATCACGCTGCCGCAGATATGAGCGTAGTTCTGTGATTTTTTGGTCTGGACGAAAGCTTGCTCTCACCAGGCCGTAGCTGTGTGAGGTGGTCTGCCTTTTCTGGACAGGCCCCATCGTTAACCTCTGAGGCGGGGTACCGCCCCTGAAAGGGGCTCCCACCGATGAGCAAGCGCCGCACCCACAGCCCCGAGTTCAAGGCCAGGGTCGCCATGGAGGCGATCAGTGGCCGCAAGACGATCCAGGAGATCGCCGCCGACCACGCCATCCACCCGATCCAGGTGAGCCAGTGGAAGCGGCAGCTCCTGGACGGTGCCAGCGAGCTCTTCACCCGAGGCAAGAAGACCAAGGACAAGGAGGAGGGGCAGGCCAAGGAGGCGGAGCTGTTCCAGCAGATCGGACGGCTGCAGATGGAGCTGGAGTGGCTCAAAAAAAAGTCTCAACTGCTCTGATGCCCGTGAACTGCGCAAGCTGGTCGATCACGACCACCCCGAGCTCAGCATCAGCAGGCAGTGTGCGCTGCTGGGGCTGCCTCGATCCACGCTGTACTACCGGCCGACACCGGTCCGTGTATCGACGCTGCGGATCATGGCCAGGATCGATGCTCTCTACCTGGAGGATCCCTGCAGCGGCAGCCGCCGGATGGTGGACTATCTGGCCCAAGATGGTATCCCGATCAGCCGAGATCGAGTGCGAAACCTCATGCGGCGCATGGGATTACGGGCGATCTACCAGAAGCCCCGGACGACGGTTCCAGGTGATCCGTCCGTGCGGTTCCCCTGCCTGGTGGACCTCACGCAGGTCACGTCGGTGGATCAGGTCTGGGCGACCGACATCACCTACATCCCTCTGCAGAAAGGGTTCCTCTATCTGGTGGCGATCATGGATCTCCATTCCAGGCATGTGCTCAGCTGGAGGCTCTCCAACAGCCTTGACACGAAGTTCTGTCTGGAGGCCCTGGAGATGGCCTTGGGAGGCGGCCGTAGGCCAGAGATCTTCCACTCCGATCAAGGCTGTCAGTTCACGTCCGCTGACTTTGTGGCCAGACTCAAAGGGGAGCGGATCCAGATCAGCTGGTCCGGCAGAAAGCGGTGCTACGACAACATCCTTGTTGAACGGCTGTGGAGGACTGTCAAGTACGAGGAGGTCTACCTACGGGCATACAGCGATGGCTGGGACGCTGAAATCAGCCTGGCCCGCTTCCTGTGGCGGTATTGCCATGTAAGACCTCACAGTTCCCTTGGAGGCAAAACTCCCCACGCGGTCTACACTGAGGCCGAACCATGTTCCACCCGTCCTGGGTTAACGATGTCAGGGGCCGGAACTGTCCAATAAAAGGCACCCACCTCAGTGGAGCTGCTGAAGCCATTGTGCATCGTTGATATCCGTCTTGCGGCCCGGAACATTCTTGGCGTGCCTGGCATTAACAAGAAAGACGTCAATGCCTTTGCCAGAGAGAATCTCGTAAAGCGGAACCCAGTAGATTCCAGTGGACTCCATGGCAATGGTGCTAATTCCAACTGCCAGCAGCCATTCGGCGAGTGCGATTAGATCCTTTGTGAAGCTTGAAAACTTGCGGACGGGATTCGGATCAAGCTCGACAGGAACAGCAACATCGTGGAATCTACTGCCGACATCAATTCCAGCGGAACGAGGGTTAATGACTTTCAGACGAGCTCGGCGCTTGCCTGCTGAAATTGGTTCTCCCATGGCTTAAGGAGGGACTCCTGAAAAAGATTCTCGGCCCATCGGCGCCGGATTCGTCCGTTTGCTTCGCGTTAATCAGGCTGGCAAGCGCGGTGACATCAAGTCGGCCAGATCTCAAAAGCATGGCTTGCAGATGCCCTCAGGCGCTCTGATCGCTGACCAGGCCATAAAAAAGCTGTAGATCCACCCAAAAAGAAGGACAAAAAAGAGGCGCAGCAGCCTCAAGACCTTTTCCGCGCACATCACGACAAAGGCCATCGAGATGGAGGATTCGGCACCAGCTGGTAGACGAGCCATGATCAGATCCAGGGAATACTTGCGCTTTCCAGAGCCAAAGACGCCTTCCACTTCATTGCGTCGAGCTTGATCAGATCGGAGCTGGTGCTTGTGTGCAGTGGTGACATCAGGATCCTTGGGCGGGCGACCCAATCGCTTGCCGGAGAGGCGAATACCGTTCCTCGTGCAGAAATGCCTATTCTTGGCCGTGATATAAATCCGGTCGGCGCAGATGCGCTCTGGGTAAGATCCTGTATCCAGCTTGTATTTTTCCGCCTGAGCGATCAGGTCTTCTCCTTCGTTGTAGGGGTTCCAGCTTATGCGGTGCAGGAACGGAAAGCCGTTTTGAACCGAAACACTGACTTTGGCTCCAAACTCCACCGCAGCACGTGCTTTGCCTCGCACCATTGGGCGGATATGGGTCTGCACAAGATTCACTAGGCGGTCTGGAATGCTGTTGGTCTGAGAGGCGAGCAGAAGGCCCTGTTGCCGCTCCAACTCGCTGCAGGCCAACAACTTCTGCCACCAATGCCTCTTAAGCTCGGAAAGCCTTGCCCCGCAGCCGATCAGAGCATCAATGGCCTTGAGATTCTGCCGCACATAGCCAAGCTGATGTTTAGTGGCAGCCTTCACTTTGCGGCGACGTGGTCGTTTTTGCTTCGCCACTCTGAGGAAATGAGCACGAGCAAGGCCACGGTCGTAGCGAGGTCGATGTCTCCTGAATCCCGATGACTGACTGCACAGATCATCAATGACTCGCTCGGTCGTTGTGCGAGCCTCGTTGAGGAGCTTGAGGTCTCTGGGATAGGTGATGTCGGCTGGAGTGCAACTGGCATCAATCGTGAGAGTGCCCCAATTCTTTCCTTCTGGCCAGTCAGCAGGCTTGATCAACGCATCAAGTTCTAGCTGAGCGCCTCCTCCACTGGAATCACGATCATCATGGTCGTCATCGTCTGCTGCCTGAGCAAGTGCTTCCAGAAGGATCTCTTTGCCGCGCTGCACCACCAGCTCGTTGATACGGCGCAGATCCTCGTCAGAAAAACGCTTGCGAAAGTGCACCATCATCGAGGCATCAAACGGTGCCTTAGCTGTGTAGCCCGCAAAGCCGAGAAAGAACTGAATATAGGCGTTCTCTCTGATCTGATGGACTGTCTCTTCGTCGGTGAGCCCTAACTTCTGTTTGATGTAGAGAGCACCAAAGGCCATTCTCACTGATTTGGCTGGAGCGCCAATTGTGGCGCTGAATTGAGGGGCATAGGTTTCTTCCAGCTCATCCCATGGGATCAGCCCCTCCAGTTGAACCCAGCGATTCTCGGGATCAAGTGTGCCGCCAAATGGCAGGTGGAACTCCTTGATTGAGATCTGACCGTTATTGTGCCTCCGGTACATATTGAGCGATCAGGAGTAAAGGCAATCACGGATTGCCTGATTCACGGCTACTTTAGCGGTTTCTCATGCTTGAGACCAGCTGCGGCGCAATGGATCTGGATTTTTCAGGAGACCCTAAGGACTCACTAGGTGATCGGGAGGGCATCAGGCAGGATTCGCGCACTAAAATCAGCAAATTCCTAATCGGGATCGGCCGACTAACTCATTGGTCAGTCGAGCCGTCGCCAGGGCAGGGAGCGCAATTCGAATCCCAGGCCACGTTTGCTTTCGGGGTCAGGCCTCCAAAGATGTCATCGGCCATGGCCCGATGTCCTCATGACCAGAGTGGCAAGGGCGCTCTGGCTTGGCCGTGGGTGTTTCGGGCGCGAGGGCGTACGCGCGTACTGGTTCGTTTGCTGACACTGGGGGACGCGTAGTCGTCCTCCAGCTCATCCCAGGGAATGAGCTCAGCAAGCTTGATCCAGCGATTGTCACCAGAGAGTTTGCCGCCAAACGGCAAGAAGAAATCCTCAAACGAGAGCTGATGACGATGCTCGCGCCGATACATGTGGAAAACTCTGGACTGCTTTTCGGCGATATCGAGCCGAATTGAGCACATTCTACAGTTGAAATCTGCTCGGATCCACTGCGGCGCAGCCGCTTTGCCCTTTCTCAGGAGGCCCCAACTGACGCTTGAGCTCCCTTGCACGCAGGAGCAGTGGTCGGTCCAAGGCTGGCGACAAGGCAGGACTCACTGTGATCCCAGCCGACATGGTCAACGCCACCGGTTCAAACACGACTGCATTGGGAGTGAATGCGTTCGCGGGTGTCAAGCAAGCTGCGAGCAGTCGGGCGATCTGCAAGAGGTGTGGACGCTTGTGCCGCAGATCCACAGCGCGCTGCGGTGACCGTGTTGATACGCCGGTTCGGCTGGGCCGTCAAAACTGGATGCGGACCTGCCACCTGTAGGAGCAGCCAAGGCTTATCCAAGTGCCAACAGCGAGTACGACGGTGGACGGCCCTGATCGAGGTTCCTCTGGAGCAGCCGCAGGTGCCCCACTGTCTCGGACGGACTTTAACGTAACCATGCATGTGGCGTGAGGTCGAAGTAGGTGGGTAGCACTACAACCCTTAGCGACCTCACATTTGATTGGCGACTAGTCAACCTCCTGAGAGAGAACCCTTAGTCCGTTGTGGAGTGATGTCCCTAGACCCCTGAAATACCTATTCATTGGTAGACAGCCTTGTGGAAAGGGGCGTAAACCTTAGGGCTCTACATAGTTTATCGCAGCGATCAATCAGCTGGGAATTGTGCATTATCTGTTTCCAGTAATCAGGTACTATTTCGCCTGGATTTGAATGGTAAGATAAGTTTGCCGATGGATCACCACCTAAGGTGATATCAAGCCACCAAGAAGTTTTATCTTGTATCGGTGAGATGGTAGTCCCTGATACTATAGAAGTCATTTTACTTAGTCGTGTGCTCATGGACATCCTTCGCTTGAAAAGCGAGGTTACAAAAGTACTAGGACTAGAGCGAGTAAGTGGTGGCTCATAGCTTGCATATTCTGAACCGATGAACTGATTAATCCGTTCAAATGAATAACGACCAGTTGCTTCAGGGTGACGCATTACGTGCACAGAGCTAGCCGTACGATGCTTGTCCTTTGATACAAGCAGTGATTCATTGATTGAGCACCACATTATGAGTGGATCCAGCGCTATGTCGGAATGAAACTCCTTAGCAATTGACCACCAAATCAGAAGTGAGTCTAAGCCGTGAATCGTGGTCAGTATTGAAGAAGCATAAAAATAAGGATCTCTAAAAAGATATATATAGCGCGCACCTGGATAATGAGATTCTAGCTGCGGAATCTCATCAGGAAATAATGCTAAGCTGAACGAAGGATCATACAGATTGCAGCTGCTGTTGGCCAAGAGCCTTTGATATACCTGTCCAAAAGTATCTCTTGAATACATCATGCTGAGATCATGATGTGCTGCTTCAAGCTGATAGGTTTCAAAGCCACCATAGATAATTCCAGACAAGGCACGAATTAAGCCATCATCAATGCTGTAAAGATCGAGAATAGAATTAACTTGTTTGAGGTGCTTAGAATCGCTTCTTATAGGAAGGTGAGTATGTGGAAGACCAATCTGCCCCAACTGACTCATTCTGTTGCTGAATGATATTGCGCCACCTCTAGGAGCACTGATAACAAAGTTTAATCGGTAAAAGTCGATGGGGTTTGGCGACGTACTTGCATGCGGTAATGCACGATGAATGGTAGTCATTACTTGGCTAGGGAAGGAGAGACCAAAGATCAACGTTGATAAACCTAGTAATGGGGGATATGAGATTTAAAAGAATACAGGTATAGCCAACATCAATTTTGGCATAACCTTTTGATCCAATAAAATTTGTAGGCAGACTATCATCTAATTGTATCTGAAGTTCAACGTATTGTAGGCCATCAAGCTCAACTGTTGATGGACTAATAGATGAAACTGTACCTTTAAATTCCTGATCCGAAACAGAATACAGTCTCAGGACACAAGGCAACTTAGTACGAACTCGTGCCCGATCATATTCAGGAATCAAGGCATTTGTCTGAGTTAGCGGCTGGGCTTTCACGGTTAATATTGTCTCTCCTGGTGTTACAGTTCTGTTCAACAATGCTCTAGTATTTGAACTGATAACTCCGTCAAAAGGCATTACAAGCGTGAGCTTACTGATACGAGCCTCTAGAGCTTCTAATGCAATTTTGCCAACTTTCAAGCTACTTTCGGCTGAACTCAATTCATCTAGAGCTTTGGATAGTTGCTCTTCTGAGTTTACATCTTGATCGATTTTCTGTTTTCTCTGCGCGATTGTTACATCTGCCAAAGCAGATGTTAACTCACTTTTGGCACCCTCTAATTCGCCTGTAAGCGCTTCTTGAGAAGATAATAGGTTTTGAAGTTGAAATTCGCTGATTGCTCCAGACTTTGTTAAACCTCTCAATTTGGTTATTTGATCATTCTGAATCTTAATCTGATTTTGTAGGGATGTAATCTTTGACTTTACTTTCTGAACCATTGCATATGCGCTTTGGAGTTCTTCATCGCGATTCTCTCCTTCAAGTTTAATACTTCCCGTGCGTATAGATTGAATAAGTGTCCTTTGAGTTCGAATATCTGAATCCAATTTTGAAATGAGTTGCATCTGCTGGCTAAGCTGAGAACTTAATGTTGGTGAGTACATTTCAAGTATCTTTGTTCCCTTTTTAAAGATAATCGATGATGGTCCAGCTTGAAAGATTTGTTTAACGACTGCCGTTTCCGTAGAACGTATGTCAAGAGATTCACCTTCGGTTACATTTGCAGAACCTGTTACGGATGCCCTGAATGGAAACAAGAATATGATAATTAGGATAAAGGCTAGGAAAAATTTGCTGCTAAAAAAACTTGTAATACCGAAGTGCAAAGAATGTAGAAATGAATTTGCCGCACCAAGGGATTGATTTGGCAATGGTTCATCAGGTGTACCTAATGTATATGATTGTGGCGTAGCACGTATAGACAACTCATCAGTTTTTTTTGAAGTACGACTTGCTATAAGTTTAGTGAAAAATGTTAAGTATAAAAAGCGGATAAGTAAAACAGTTAGTGCAATCCGGACTATTAATGCAGTCCAATGACCGGCAAACTGTGGAACCTCAGCAGATATGTTTGGTATAAGAATATTGTATAGTATAAGCATTTTGATGGTAAATGCTATCAATAAAGCAATTAGGAAAAGCAAGCTATTGATATCAGACTTTGATAAGGATATTTGACTGAATTGCCCCTTAAAAAGATGAGAGAATGTTGTAAAAGTACGCTTTACTGAAATCTTGAGATAGTTCTTAGGCATGACCCCAAAGAACTCAAGCAGTCTTCTGCCTGGAGTATTCCGTACTGGTATCAGCAAAATAATCATACTGGCCAATGCGCCTTGTATGATTGCAACTAGGATATTGAGGCGAGAATAAGGTGAGGTGTCAGGTATTGGGGTATAAATATATAAATACAGGATTGAAAAAACAACAAGATATAAGCGTACTAGCAGTGGTTGGGCGACTAATATCAATTCTTCAAGCTTAGTTGCTCGTTGCTTGATTTCCTTGCTATTTTGTTCTTTGGCTAATCTGGGCAAAAAGCCCCATTTTAGTCTAAGATATAACTTTTGATCATCTATATTTAGGGAATATGACAGAAGAATAGATATCATGACACTGATCAAGTTAATCACAATTAACATGATCAAGAGGCGCGACAAACCTGTCAGTGGATCAGACCTTTGTGACAATAATACGGCTAGTGGCTTTACCCCAAAGTAAAAACTGTATATAGTACCTACAAACAGTATTACTGTCAAAGGGAAAAGCCAAGCTTGCAGGCTGATTAAGGCTCTCGGAGGTCTTAGCAGTCCACGGGAGGTAATCCAATTAAAACTGAAAAGTAATATTTTACGATCTTCCTTTGATGTTGTTACCTTAGTGCGATCCGTTCTTGAGCCATTAGCTTGATATAAGGAACTTGTAGATCCATTCGAAGACAATGAGTCTGTCTTTGAGTTTGTCGGATAAAGATGAGGATCAACTGGAAGCAATATTCCTTTTTCACATAACCAAGAAATGTATTCATCTCGCTTAATCTCAGAGCGAGATGTATCAAAAAAGTTCTTGCAATTAGAAAAAAGAAAGTCGACCGAACCACCACTTGAATCAGCATTGAGAATGGCATCCCATTCAGATGCGGACAACTTAAACGAAGTGGTTCGGTCACCAAAATATAAACGATATTGCCCTTCTACCAGGGGAGAAGTTCGTACTGATGGATTGATACAGTAAAAACAACTATCACCTACTATCATGATAATGAATGAAAGATTAGGGAGTACAAAGGACTTTAGAATTCATCGTCATTATTATCGAATATAGTACTTTGATTCACTCCACTTTGAGATGATCCATATCCAGTTGTTTTCAACTTTTCCAGTTTTCCTGCCAAATCGTGAATCAGCTGCTCACAGCGGCTCTGCTGATCCTCTTTGGTAAGGCTTGAGGGATCTACAATTGGAGCATCGGTCGAGTCTCCATCTGGTCCAATGGACTTTGAAGCAGACATCAAGCTGGACAATGCAAATTCATAATCTTTGTCTTGATATTGAATCTTACCCCAACAATAGTTAAAGCGAGGACTGTTGCTGCTTTGCACTCGGGTAAGTTCATCCTTGGCAGCACTGTATTCACCAAGATCTATGTAGCATTCAGCCGCATCAATTGATAGGCGCTCTTTGAGTTTAGAAGGACATTCATCATTGTCTGCTGAACGAAGCACCGCCAAACCACGCACTTTATTACCCTGTGCGATGAGAATTTCACCAAGGAGGATTTGTGAATAATGATTCTTCGGATCAAGTCTCAAGCAGTTATTAAGATTGCGTTCGCATTCATCAAGCTGTCCTAGCTGAAGTTGAGCAATAGCAAGCATCCTGCGTAGCTTTGTGTCGTTAGGATTTTGAAGAACTGCTTCTCGTAAAGTTTTGGCTGCGTTATCAGCATCTCCGAGCTGTTGCAAGAATGATGCTAGTGCAGTTACATCCGACTTCTTGGTCGGCTTCTGTAGAAGAGCCCTGCTCGCGTACTCTTGTGCTAAAACTTTATTACCTTCTTGAAGCCTCAGCTTACCAATACGAGAAAGCAATCTGATGTCTTCAGGTGTTAATGAAAGTGCTTTTTCAAGGTGAGCCATTGCAACTGCGGCATCACTTTCTGATCGAGCAATTGCAGCCATGGCTACGTGATATGGAGTGTAGAGTTCCCCATCAGGAACTCCGGCCAAGATCCGCCTTGCTTCAGGAAAATTCTTCTCATTAACGATCAGAGAGCGCACCTGCTTAAAGGTAGATTTCAAGTGACCCGGAAGCACCGAAGCCATTGTTAAGCATTTCTAAACACGTGCATTTTAGCACCGTGAACGAGCGGCAGTCAACTCCGGATGCCTGGCGTTGATCTAAGATATAATTACAATCTGAAAATCTGAGTTTTTAGAATGCTCAACAGGGAGATTTTATCCGCTTTAAGGTTGCATGAATTCCTTTTCCAGTGAATTCTGAGCTGCTTTAGAACTTAAAGAGGGACTCCTGAAAAATCCAGATCCATTGCGCCCCAGCTGGTCTCAGGCATGAGAAGCCGCTAAAGTGGCCGTGAACCAGGCAATCAGTGATTGCCTTTACTCCTGATCGCTCCAGATGTACCGGAGGCACAATAACGGTCAGATCTCAATCAAGGAGTTCCACCTGCCATTTGGCGGCACACTTGATCCCGAGAATCGCTGGGTTCAACTGGAGGGGCTGATGCCATGGGATGAGCTGGAACAAGCCTATGCCCCTCAATTCAGCGCCACAATTGGCGGCGCCTATCAGCAAAGATGTCCGCTCAGGGTACTGATCTGAGTACCTCAGAAAGCCTACTCCGGATGGAGGATCATGGGCTTCGAGATCGGATGTTGATCGTCATCGCGCGTTGATCAGGAGCGCAGGCTTGAGCGGCCGGCCCCCGGTCGGAGGCTGAGGCCGGCCCGCCTCTTGCGGGCGGTCCAACCACAACCCCCTGGGGCCTGGGTTTCTGATCTTCAAGCAGCGACAGTGTCCTGCGGTCTGGGATGGTTGACCCGCACGACTGTTGGCTGAGCCCAATCGCGAGGTGGCCTGGCCCAGCGGCGTGGATGTTGCGCACGCGCCTGCTCATAGGTCTGCTGACGGACTCTGCAGATCGCGTCAGCTTCTCCGTAGTGACGTTGATTGGGCGTCACATACTTGATGCCGCTGTGACGATGCTCAGCGTTGTACCAGTCAACAAAACCATCGACCCAGGCACGCACTGAGAGAAGATCCCGGAAACGACGCACTGGATAGCTCTGGTGATATTTCATGGTTCGGAACCATGACTCAACGTAGGCGTTGTCATTGCTCACCCGCGGCCGCGAGAATGACAGGGCAATGCCGAGCTCGGCCAGCTTCGCGGCCAAGGTGTAGGAGCGCATGGGTGCTCCGTTATCGGCGTGCAGGATCGTGGTCGACCCTGAGCTGATCCCTTCATCACGGCAGACACGATCAAAGAAGTGCTTGGCCAGTTCGCCGCATTCACGATCGTGCACCTCAACGCCAAGGATGCGCCGGCTCCACACATCCATCACCATATAAAGGTAGTAGAACTGACCCTTCGCAGGCCCCGGCAACAGGGTGATATCCCAGGCCAGCACTTGATGGATGCCCGTTGCCTCCAGCACGGGTGGCTCTCTTGGCTCCCGCGGTGGGCGGCTCCTGCCGCGATGATTTAACAGGCCTTCCTGGCGCATGATGCGGTAAATCGTTGACTCCGATCCCACGTAGACTCCCTCCTCGGCAAGGATCGCCACGATCTGACCAGGCGTGAGATCGGCAAAGCGTGGATCGTTGACAGTGGACAACACCTGTTGGCGCTCCTCCTCGCTGAAACGATGCATGACATGCCTGGACGCTCCCTTGCGTTGATCGCAGCTGAATCCCTGGGTCCGAATCATCAAGCCCCATCGCCTCAGCGTGCGTGTCGCCAGGCCGAAAAGATCAGCAATGGCCTTGGCCGAAAGGCCACGACTGATGCCTTCCTGTAGAAGCGCGACGATCGCACCGCGATCGCCAGACGGAATCAAGGATCCTCGTCCGGTTGAAAGATCTGGTTGAACTTTTTTGAGAGCATCAACAACGTCGCCGCTTCTGTCAGTGCTTTTTCTTTCTTCTGCAATTCACGCTCCAGCTGGCGATTCCGCCGGACCAGTTCCTGATTCTTGCGTTGCAGTTCCCGCTGATCAGCCATGCTCGGCGCGCTGGGGCCATTGGCATCCTCGGCGGCCTGGCGCCAACGGGCAACCTGCTTGGGGTACAGCCCCCGCTCCCTGCAGAACGACCCGAGCTCGCTTCCGTTCAGTCCTGCGGCCTGGATCACGGCTGCCAGCTTGTCGGCAGCGCTCCACTGCTCCGGCGGCCGGTTCGTGGCAGGCACCAGCTGGCCCTGCTTCTGCCACTGGCTCCGCCAGTTGTAGATGGTCTGCGCCGTGATCCCGGTGTCGCGGGCGATCTCAGCCACGCTCTCAAGGTTCGGAGGGCTCATCCGCAGGCGGACGGCTTCCCGCAGAGCGGCGTCATAGGGCGGTTGCATAGTCGTCGGTTGGGCCCCCAGGTGGACGGGTCAAACCGAGCGGACTTCTTCCTAAGAAACACCAACGGCCAACAGGGATCTCGGCTGACTGACCACACCTCAAGCAGAGGCAACAAGTTGAAAACCAAGGGCAATGGCGCGTCGCTGGAGACCACGAATCTGACGATCCCTTGATTCCTCCTGATATGCGGCAGCACTGGGATCCTGATATACCAAACCATCACGGAGCGTCTTGTAGTAAAGAATGGCAAGCTTTCGGGCAGTAGCAATTAATGCTTTACTCTTTCCGGCACGTGCTGCCAGACGACGTTGAAAAGCACCCAGTGCAGTATTCGTTCTTCCCAGCGGTACGGCAGCCATCCAAAAGGCACTACCTGCTCGCGTAGTGCCCTGTCGTGTTCGTGAAGAAAGTACCTTTCCCCCTGAGATCCTGTTCTGAGGACTGAGTCCCAGCCATGACACAAAATGCTGGGCACTGGGCCAGCGCTTCATGTCCAACCCACACTCACTAATGAGCGTGAGAACTGTTGTTGGTCCTAATCCCGGAAGCCTTAGAAGATTGTGGCCTGACAAGGCTTGAATTAGGTGGGTTGGGTTAAATGCAAAGCCATGTCCGCATATCTTCCAATCCCCAGGTTGACTGCCTGGATCTTGATAGTCCGAGCCGGCAAGCTCTGTCATCAATGATTGTGCCGCAAGCTCGCAGGCCCTGATCTTCTCTGAATAGGTGTCAAAGAGCTCAACTGCGATCTTCAAAGAGAACAAGTGATCGTCTTGGTAGTTCCCCTCAAGAGCAGCCGCAATTGTTGCCGCGCTCTCCTTGCAGCGTCTGTCTCGGAGAGAAGCGAGTCTTTCGGGGTCCCTCTCACCTGAAAGTATGGCATCGATGATTCGCCTACCGGTTAGTCCGCTGATATCTCTGACAACATGATGAAGCTGAAGATTCATAAGCATCAGCGCCTTCTGGATGTGTTGCTGATGAGACGAGCGGTATCGAACAAGTTGATCACGCTGCCGCAGATATGAGCGTAGTTCTGTGATTTTTTGGTCTGGACGAAAGCTTGCTCTCACCAGGCCGTAGCTGTGGAGCTGCTGAAGCCATTGTGCATCGTTGATATCCGTCTTGCGGCCCGGAACATTCTTGGCGTGCCTGGCATTAACAAGAAAGACGTCAATGCCTTTGCCAGAGAGAATCTCGTAAAGCGGAACCCAGTAGATTCCAGTGGACTCCATGGCAATGGTGCTAATTCCAACTGCCAGCAGCCATTCGGCGAGTGCGATTAGATCCTTTGTGAAGCTTGAAAACTTGCGGACGGGATTCGGATCAAGCTCGACAGGAACAGCAACAACGTGGAATCTACTGCCGACATCAATTCCAGCGGAACGAGGGTTAATGACTTTCAGACGAGCTCGGCGCTTGCCTGCTGAAATTGGTTCTCCCATGGCTTAAGGACTCACTAGGTGATCGGGAGGGCATCAGGCAGGATTCGCGCACTAAAATCAGCAAATTCCTAATCGGGATCGGCCGACTAACTCATTGGTCAGTCGAGCCGTCGCCAGGGCAGGGAGCGCAATTCGAATCCCAGGCCACGTTTGCTTTCGGGGTCAGGCCTCCAAAGATGTCATCGGCCATGGCCCGATGTCCTCATGACCAGAGTGGCAAGGGCGCTCTGGCTTGGCCGTGGGTGTTTCGGGCGCGAGGGCGTACGCGCGTACTGGTTCGTTTGCTGACACTGGGGGTGGCGCTCCAGCCAAATCAGTGCGGATGGCCTTTGGTGCTCTCTACATCAAACAGAAGTTGGGGCTAACCGACGAAGAGACTGTCCATCAGATCAGAGAGAACGCCTATATGCAGTTCTTTCTCGGCTTTGCGGGTTACACAGCCAAGGCACCGTTCGATGCCTCGATGATGGTGCATTTTCGCAAACGCTTTTCTGACGAGGATCTGCGCCGTATCAATGAGCTGGTGGTGCAGCGCGGCAAAGAGATCCTTCTGGAAGCACTTACTCAGGTAGCAGACGATGACGACCATGATGATCCTGATTCCAGAGGAGGAGGCGCTCAGCTGGAACTTGATACGTTGATCAAGCCTGCTGACTGGCCAGAAGGAAAGAATTGGGGCACTCTCACGATTGATGCCAGTTGCACTCCTGCCGACATTACCTATCCCAGAGACCTCAGGCTCCTCAACGAGGCTCGCACAACGACCGAGCGAGTCATTGATGATCTGTGCACTCAGTCATCGGGATTCAGGAGACATCGACCTCGCTACGACCGTGGCCTTGCTCGTGCTCATTTCCTGAGAGTGGCGAAGCAAAAACGGCCACGCCGCCGAAAAGTGAAGGCTGCCATTAAACATCAGCTTGGATATGTGCGGCAGAATCTCAAAGCCATTGATGCTCTGATCGGCCGTGGGGCAAGGCTTTCTGAGCTCAAGAGGCATTGGTGGCAGAAGTTGTTGGCCTGCAGCGAGTTGGAGCGGCAGCAGGGCCTTCTGCTCGCCTCTCAGACCAACAGCATTCCAGACCGCCTGGTGAACCTTGTGCAGACCCATATCCGCCCAATGGTGCGAGGCAAAGCACGTGCTGCGGTGGAGTTTGGTGCCAAAATCAGTGTTTCGGTTCAAAACGGCTTTCCGTTCTTGCACCGCATCAGCTGGAACCCCTACAACGAAGGAGAAGACCTGATCGCTCAGGCGGAAAAATACAAGCTGGATACAGGATCTTACCCAGAGCGCATCTGCGCCGACCGGATTTATATCACGGCCAAGAATAGGCATTTCTGCATGAGGAACGGTATTCGTCTCTCCGGCAAGCGATTGGGCCGCCCGCCCAAGGATCCTGATGTCACCACTGCACACAAGCAGCAGCTCCGATCTGATCAAGCTCGACGCAATGAAGTGGAAGGCGTCTTTGGCTCTGGAAAGCGCAAGTATTCCCTGGATCTGATCATGGCTCGTCTACCAGCTGGTGCCGAATCCTCCATCTCGATGGCCTTTGTCGTGATGTGCGCGGAAAAGGTCTTGAGGCTGCTGCGCCTCTTTTTTGCCCTTCTTTTTGGGTGGATCTACAGCTTTCTTATGGCCTGGTCAGCGATCAGAGCGCCTGCGGTCATCTGCAAGCCAGCCTTTTGAGATCTGGCCCACTTGATGTCACTGCGCTTGCCGGCCTGATTAACGCGAAGCAAACGGACGAATTCGGCGCGGATGGGCCGAGAATCTTTTTCAGGAGTCCCTAAAGAAAAACACACCGTTCGACAACCACCATTGATTGACTTTGCCAAAGCTCGTCTGTTCGAGTGAACAATATCCTTGGCTTCCTCGCTTGCAAGTTTGTTGCTAGGTTGCTCTTCTCGTGAGCTTGAACCCTAAGCATAGTCAATCGAGATTAGCGTAGTTGCGCAAGTTAAGATGTGTCGAGTCGAACACACATCAATTACTCATCTAAAATGAACATTACGTTAAAGCAGCTATACTTTTTGACGTATGTCTATTCATGGCAGCTTATATTAACCCAAATATTATTTGCCTCTAACTAATGGGATGCAAAGACAATGTCTATGCCTGTCTTGTTGGTCTTGGGCGTAGCATCACTTCAAATAGCAGACGCAATAACTTGATCAGTCCGACCTAATCTGAATAATTCTCAGCATCGCTCAGACAAGCGTCAATCAGTATAATCAACCTGGTCGGCCTCTGCCTCAACCACTGGATAATCACTGCGTGCTGATCTCGGTAGATCGCCGAAGTGGAACAATGGATGCCATATTGAACTCAGCCATGCCATGCTATCTGAGCATCAGCCGTCGTTTCGGCGTCTCTATTGCTCGTTTCCCGTTCTGAAAGGACTGTTCGAAGCGCGGCCTTCCCCTTGTTTGATTGTCAGCACGAATGGTGAGCCCTCACCAATCCTGGTTTAATTTTAATCTGTGATCCACAGTATCCATGTTTACCCTTTTCCTGCCTGGCAGTTTTCGCCGCAGTTCAGATTATGTCTGGTTGAGTAAATGCTTGGCTCATAATAGCGACTTTTATACTGTTGATTATCCGATTAGCTCTACTGTAGCCAAGTTAAACTCTGAGTTCTATGTTTCAGACTGTTTACTACAGGTCCGTCGTGAACTAATCTATGGTAGCCAATCAACATCAGATTCAAGACTTTCGATTGCCTATGAGGAGTCAGTCATTGGATCATTTTTAGGGCAAGTTAGGAAACGTCATGGCAAATCAATTTCTGATCATGAGATCCTTTCTCAAACACTAATCATTGGCCATAGTCAAGGAGCAGGGCACGCCGCAGTTATTGCTATGGATAACAGTCTTAACGGCGTACTGCTCATTTCAGGACCAGCTGATTCATACCAGCATGTTCCTTCTTCCTGGACCGGGATCAAGGCAAGAACCTCCAGAAGTCGTTATAAAATGTTTGTCCATGCTGAAGATAGACATTCGAGAATGTGTCTATACCATTCAACACTTCTTGGATTACAGAATATTAGCGTACTCACGGAGTCATCTAAACTAGAAGATATCATATCCAGTCAAGTTGTCATTGACACAAGGCCCTTGCCCCCCTTAAAATCACATGACTGCTTGACGTTCGATTCCGAAAAGCTTGATGACTTCAATAAGTTATATTTATCTGCAGTTATTGCCAACCATCATTCAATTTTAGTGCCTTTTTAATGAGTATTTACTCGCGTTAATTGAACTTAATCGATTCAACAATGAAGACCTCCCCGTTTTTTAATTTCCTTCACCCTACATCTGTGGACAACTCTTCTCATGAACCTCATGACAATGAAGATTCGCAGCACGAGATCGCCAATTCCATCGACTCTTATCTTGAAGTCTTGATGGAACGAGCTAATCTTGACAGCACTGTTGCTGGTCGAGAAAATAGTATTGAATACAATACACTGACGCAGATTGTTTCAGTTTCCCGAAAAGATGCTGATCAATCTTACGTTGACGTCTCCGATGACGAAGATGCAGAGCATCAGCTTGAACCTCAGCCATCAAGCTCTGAGCTTGTAGCGGAGCCCTTCAGCGAGATGGAGTCTGAAAATGCTCATGTAGCATTATTTAAATTCTTGTTTGAGCCAATTGATCCTTCTTCTCAAGATGACCAGTCATCTGATTTGATTCTTTCCACTGAACTCATTAATGATCTTCAGAACCTGAAGGACCGAATGCAGCATCGTTACAACGTTATTAAGAGAAATCTTTTTAATATTCAATCTCATGAGTGAACCTATCTTCTTATTAAGTCCCCCTCGCTCCTTTTCTTCCGTTGTATCGTCGATAATTGGACAACATCCCCAACTCTATTGTTTTCCGGAGTTGCATCTGTTATGGCGCGATGATGTAGAGCATGTTCTTTCGAGTAAATCTAATATTACTCAATCTCGTTTTGCTCCTAGTGGACTGTTACGAGCAATTGCACAGATTCATGAGCAGGTTCAGAATAGCGCTTCCTGCAGTCGGGCATGGATGTGGCTTGCTAATCATAGATCTCTATCTACCATGGAATTGTTTGATTATTTATGTAAGGCTCATGAACCCAAGCTATGCATCGAGAAATCGCCTGGAAATACTCGATCAATTGATCGAATGATAAGACTTTTCAAATTTTATCCCAAAGCCAAATTCATTCATCTTACTCGGAGCGTCGTGGGCTCTTCTAAGTCACTTAAGGAGTTTTTTGAGCATCGTGACTCAAACCAAGGTGAGCGCAAGAGTCTCCGACATCCACTTGTTAAAGATAACTATGCTTTAATGTGGTATGCTACCCACAAGAGCATATTGAAATTTCGTTCGATTATACCTCCCTCCAATTTCCTCACAGTCAAGGGTGAGTCTATCCTGACCGAGCCACATTCAGTGCTTCCTCAAATATGTGAGTGGTTAGGAGTGTCGACTGACGAGCGAAGCATTGATGAGATGCTCCATCCAGAGAATTCTCCGTATGCCTTCTTTGGGCCCCGTATGGCTCCATGTGGTAATGATCCAAAGTTTATTACCAATCCTGAATTTAGACCAATGCGCAGAAAAGAATATTCCTCTGAACAAGTAAGGACTTACCTGAATTCTAATGATCGCTCAAACTTTACTCGTTATTATATTGAGAAGTCTAGTAGCGACGCAGATATTTCACGTTTACAAGATTGGAATCAGTCGCTACTTGAATTAGTCTTAGATATTGAAGCACAACTTGGCTACGCCTGAACGAATGAATTTACTTTCTATTCCCCTCCCTGGAGGGACCAACGATACTCAGCAAATATTGGCTGTCCATCAGTCAATTAATTCTGTCGGAATGTGGATTCTTCTTTCTACGACTTCTTCTCGCACTCTTGTCTACTGTACATCATCTAGTTCTGATGCATGCTTTGTACTTCCGTACAATTTTGTTTATTTTGGTTCATCGCTCAATGGTGAGTTATTTTTCATGACTGATGAGACCGAGGGCGCTAAATCCTTATTGTATATTATAAATTATGATCCTTCTTTTGGCATCAAGGTGACTAACGTTAATATTAAGTTTAAGCCCAGTCATTTGAATGAACTACTTAAATACTGTAAGCCTCGTATTGACCTGGCAGGTTCTTCTACTTTGAATAATTCTCCTTTACTTAATGATAATGCGCTCAACGAGGCTACCTTAACTTCTGTTTGTGTTCCATTCCATAGTTATCGCGATGTATTATCTATTAGAAATATTACATTGCCAATATCATCTTGTTATGAATGCAATTCAAGCATTGCCAACGCAATCTCCGTCTTTCAATCTCACTATCCGTACCTGTCACTTGTTGATGCTATTGAGCTCCGTGATCATTCGGTTGTACTTATAGCCAATGATTCTTCTATAAGAACTTTGAGTTGTGGGGTTGAATCCAGACTGTTTGCCTGTAAGGGCTCGGCTAAGCCAACCCTTGTTCTTGGACGTTCTCTCTTCTCCATTGATAATTCATTATCGATAGCACCTTCTGCGTCAGGCTTAGTTCACCCATCACTAGGCTTAGTCTTAGCCGCTTCACATGATTGTGACTTGTCATCTAAGGTTTGTCAGTCTAACATGCTTTGTGTATTAAGCCTAGATTATACGACAACTTCTATGTATTGTTCATCTGACAATGGTTCTACATTTGTTTTAGTCGATAAAGTAGTGCATCGTGATCATGACCTTGTGCCGATGCTTATTCATCATCTTGATCATTCCCAAACCCTCTTTTTTTCCTCTCGAGTTGATCGCTCAGCTGTTTATTTCTTAAATGATTTTTTCACTTCATAACCTTCGTGCCAAGTCACAACTTTTCTGATTTGCAACTCGCTCATACCTTAAGTTAAGTTTTGAATTTCTCGTCGTAATGTGTAGATTGCATTATATCTGCAGTTATGCTCCTTGCCATATGTGGCTTCTATGTCTAGTGGCAACGGCAGGAGACGCCGGGAATGCAGGTAACTCAGAACGCTCTGATCACCGCTGAGATTCAGTTGGTTTTCGAGCAGCATCGTGACTACTACCGTTCCTCGCGCTT
Organism: Synechococcus sp. CBW1006; assembly: GCF_015840525.1. NCBI lineage: Bacteria > Bacillati > Cyanobacteriota > Cyanophyceae > Synechococcales > Synechococcaceae > Synechococcus > Synechococcus sp. CBW1006. The sequence goes on from NZ_CP060396.1 coordinate 517,136, forward strand.
GCACCGTGAACTGATGGCTTCCGGCCACAGGGTTGTTCGTCACCGCGTCGCCCGGCTCATGAGACGTGCACAGCTCAATGGCAGAACCCGCAAGGCGTTCCGGCCCTGCCGTCAGGACAGCGGTTCGGCGATATTACCTAGGGCCTCCTGAGAAAGGGCAAAGCGGCTGCGCCGCAGTGGATCCGAGCAGATTTCATCGGCGCGGCGGAGGGGAACTGCTTGCGCAGCATCTCGGTGACCCGCTGCCAATGGGCGCGCACCTGATCGGGGGCCTGGATCACGAACACGGCTTTCATGGCAGCGGCCACCATGTCCTGGCCAGCTTTGGGCACGTGGGAGAGCAGGTTGCGCAGGAAGTGCACCCGGCAGCGCTGCCAGCAGCAGCCCTGGAACATCCGCTTGATCGCCGCCGTCAGCCCCAGATGGGCGTCCGAGATCACCAGCCGGGTGCCGTCCAGGCCTCGTTCCTTGAGTGAACTGTCCGGCGACGATTAGGTAGGCGGGTCCGCGCAACTACATAGGCGGGTCTCAGGACGCGACAACAGGGTTCCGATTCCGGTCTGGAGCCCTGCCATGCCCGCCCCTCTGTCGTTGCGGATCAAGGAGCGGTACATGGCAAAACGGGCCAATGGGCTCAGCCAACAGGTGGCGGCTGATGCGGCGGGGATTTCGGTGCGCAGCGCGCAACGGATCGATCGGGGTGAGCTGCAGCCCGAGGGGCAACAGCAGCAGCGGGGTCGCCATTGGCGCACCCGAGCCGATCCCCTGGCCGAGGTCTGGGAGAGCGTGCTGGTGCCGATGCTTGAGAAGGCGCCGCAACTGGAACCCCAGACCCTGCTGCTTCACCTGGAACAGCTCAGGCCTGGCGAGGAGTGGTACCGGCGCAAGCGGACCCTGCAGCGCCGCGTCGAGCAGTGGCGGGCCCTGCACGGCCCGGCCCAGGAGGTGATGTTCCTGCAGCAGCACCGGGCCGGTGTACTGGGGATCTCGGATTTCACGTTGCTCAAAGGTGAGCCGATCACCGTGGCGGGGGAGGTGCTGGAGCACCGGCTGTTCCACTTCCGCCTGCCCTATTCGGGCTGGTGCCATGTGGCGGTGATCCACGGCGGCGAAAGCTTTGTCGCCCTATCCGAGGCCCTGCAAAACGCTCTCGCTCTTTGCGGTGGGGTGCCGGCGGAGCACCGCACCGACAGCCTGAGTGCTTGCTTCCGCAACCGCGACGGCAGCTACGCCGGCGATTACACGAGCCGTTACCGCGAGCTGTGCGCCCACCTGGGGGTGATCGCCACCCGCAACAACCGCGGCGTTGCCCACGAGAACGGCGCGATCGAGGGCCCGCACCGGCACTGGAAACATCGGCTGGAGCAGCAGCTGATCCAGCGCGGCAGCCGTGATTTCGCCACCGAGGCCGACTACCGGCAGCTCGTCGCCCAGGTCACCAACACGCTCAACAGCCGCTACCAGGTGCAGGGGAACCTGGAGATTGAGCAGCTGCATCTCCAGCCCCTGCCGGTGGAGCGCTTTGCCGACTACGAGCCGGTGGTGGCGCGGGTGCGGAGCACCAGCACGATCGAGGTGCGCTCGGTCACCTACAGCGTCCCCTCGCGGCTGATCGGCCAGCAGCTGACGGTGCACTTGCGCCATGACCGGCTGGATCTGTTCCTGCGCAGCAAGTTCGTGGAGACCCTGCCACGGTTGCATCGGCGAGCGGGAGAAAGCGGGCCGTTGCGGCGGATCGATTTCCGCCACGTGATCGAGAGTCTGCGCCGCAAACCCCGGGCGCTGCTGCGTGCCCAGCTGCAGTCCGACCTGCTCCCCGGAGAGACCTGGCGTCAGTTGTGGCGCTTGCTTTTGGCGGCCCTGCCGCCGGATGAGGCCGCCAAGGTCATGGTGGACGCCCTCCATGTCGCTGCCCGGACGGACGATCTGGCCGGTGTGGAGCGGTATCTGCGGCGTCAGCTCCGCCGCGGTGAGCTGAACCTCACGGCCCTGCGCGATCACTACGGCCTGCGGCCCCCCCGGGGCCTGGCGGCCATGCCCCAGCTCGACATCCCCGAACACACCCTCAGCAGCTATGACGAACTCCTGGTTGGAACCCCCGAGCAGGCCGGCACTGGAAACGGCTCTGCCATCGGTGTTGAAACAGTTGAAACTGCCCCAGTTCCGCAGCCAGTGGCAGGCGGCCGAGCAGCAGGCCACAGCCGCTGGCTGGAGTCCAGCCAGCTACCTCTATGTGCTGGCAGAGCAGGAACACCAGCAGCGGCATCAAGCCCGTCAACGGCGGCTGTTGCATGAGGCCCAGCTGCCGGTCCCCAAGACCCTGGCGGACTACGACTGGAACGCCATCCCGGATCTTGAGCGTCCTCAGATCGAGCAGCTCGCCCACGACACCGGCTGGCTGGATCGGGCCGAGAACCTGCTGCTATTCGGTCCCAGCGGTGTGGGCAAAACCCACCTGGCAGCAGGCATCTGCCGCAGCCTGATCGCCCTGGACCGCACGGCGCGGTTTTTCTCCGCCACCACGCTGGTGCAGGAGCTGCAGCGCGCCAAAGCCGATTACGCCCTGGCTAAGGCCCTGACCCGACTGGATCGCTTTGCCCTGCTGGTGATCGATGACATCGGCTACGTCCGCAAGGACGAGGCCGAGACCTCGGTGCTGTTCGAGCTGGTGATGCACCGCTACGAGCGCAGATCCCTGTTGGTGACCAGTAACCAGCCGTTCAGCGAGTGGGAGAACGTCTTCTCCACCAGCGCCATGACCGTGGCAGCGGTGGACCGGCTGGTGGACCACAGCACGCTGATTCAGATCAATGGCGAGAGCTACCGCCGCAAACGGGCACGGCGGATTGACCGCTCCAGCGCAGGCTGATTCGTCGCCGCGACCAGGCGTCAATTACCCGCCAACCACAAGCCAACCCCTGGCGCCAGGTGCCGGTGATGAGCTCCGCGCTGCCGTCGGACCGTGGGGTCCGCCGGCTCGTGCGCTCCGCTGCAGCGCTCAGGCGGGACAGCAGCAAGAGCACCGGCCAACGGGCTTGACGCCTGGGGCCGATCAGAAGATCCCGGCTGAGGTGGGTGCCTTTTATTGGACAGTTCCGGCCCCTGACATCGTTAACCCAGGACGGGTGGAACATGGTTCGGCCTCAGTGTAGACCGCGTGGGGAGTTTTGCCTCCAAGGGAACTGTGAGGTCTTACATGGCAATACCGCCACAGGAAGCGGGCCAGGCTGATTTCAGCGTCCCAGCCATCGCTGTATGCCCGTAGGTAGACCTCCTCGTACTTGACAGTCCTCCACAGCCGTTCAACAAGGATGTTGTCGTAGCACCGCTTTCTGCCGGACCAGCTGATCTGGATCCGCTCCCCTTTGAGTCTGGCCACAAAGTCAGCGGACGTGAACTGACAGCCTTGATCGGAGTGGAAGATCTCTGGCCTACGGCCGCCTCCCAAGGCCATCTCCAGGGCCTCCAGACAGAACTTCGTGTCAAGGCTGTTGGAGAGCCTCCAGCTGAGCACATGCCTGGAATGGAGATCCATGATCGCCACCAGATAGAGGAACCCTTTCTGCAGAGGGATGTAGGTGATGTCGGTCGCCCAGACCTGATCCACCGACGTGACCTGCGTGAGGTCCACCAGGCAGGGGAACCGCACGGACGGATCACCTGGAACCGTCGTCCGGGGCTTCTGGTAGATCGCCCGTAATCCCATGCGCCGCATGAGGTTTCGCACTCGATCTCGGCTGATCGGGATACCATCTTGGGCCAGATAGTCCACCATCCGGCGGCTGCCGCTGCAGGGATCCTCCAGGTAGAGAGCATCGATCCTGGCCATGATCCGCAGCGTCGATACACGGACCGGTGTCGGCCGGTAGTACAGCGTGGATCGAGGCAGCCCCAGCAGCGCACACTGCCTGCTGATGCTGAGCTCGGGGTGGTCGTGATCGACCAGCTTGCGCAGTTCACGGGCATCAGAGCAGTTGAGACTTTTTTTTGAGCCACTCCAGCTCCATCTGCAGCCGTCCGATCTGCTGGAACAGCTCCGCCTCCTTGGCCTGCCCCTCCTCCTTGTCCTTGGTCTTCTTGCCTCGGGTGAAGAGCTCGCTGGCACCGTCCAGGAGCTGCCGCTTCCACTGGCTCACCTGGATCGGGTGGATGGCGTGGTCGGCGGCGATCTCCTGGATCGTCTTGCGGCCACTGATCGCCTCCATGGCGACCCTGGCCTTGAACTCGGGGCTGTGGGTGCGGCGCTTGCTCATCGGTGGGAGCCCCTTTCAGGGGCGGTACCCCGCCTCAGAGGTTAACGATGGGGCCTGTCCAGAAAAGCCAGACCACCTCAGACTCCATGGCAGAGGACCGGGCCAGGGTGGCTCACTTTTCGCTGTCGCCTCCCCCTGCCATGGCAGGGGGAGGACCCGGGGTAACCCGCCTACGTAATTGACGCGACCCGCCTACGTAGTTGACATCGGGCAAGTGAACCAAGGAACTGCCTCCAGAAGCCCTCGGCCTCACTGTCGCCGACGGCAATGCCCAACACCTCGCGGTAGCCGAGGGCATTGATGCCGATGGCGACGACAACGGCCCGGGAGACCACCTGCATGTTGCGGCCGAGGCGGCCGTGTAGGTAGGTGGCGTCGAGGTAGGGCCTCCTGAGAAGGTAAGAACCACCCCCAGGGCAACAATATGGGGAGGGCCGGCTGACCTCTGAGTGTTGCTCGGGCTGCAGCCGGTTGATTGCTCAGGCGGCGCCTATCAGCAAAGATGTCCGCTCGGGGTACTGATCTGAGCACCTTCGAAAGCCTACTCCGGATGGAGGATCATGGGCTTCGAGATCGGATGTTGATCGTCATCGCGCGTTGATCAGGAGCGCAGGCTTGAGCGGCCGGCCCCCGGTCGGAGGCTGAGGCCGGCCCGCCTCTTGCGGCTGGCGTCCCCAGCAGTGGTGTAAATCCCCTGGGCCTCAGCCCCGGCGTAGCCGGGGCTGAGCGCGCACACCTCAGACGCCTGGCGTTGCAAGGGGTGGGCAGGCCCGTTTCCCTGGTTCGAGTACCACCTCAACCAGACGAACCATGTCGAGTCACCCCGGGGAACTTCCCCCCGAGGTGCTCACAGAACCGTACGTGACACTCTCGCGTCATACGGCTCCCATCATCCACATGCCACTTCACTGACTCGACGCCAGTGCGCGAACAGATCACGATGTCCAGACCTGATCCTGGCAAGTACTCGCCAGCTTTGGAGCCGACGACCCCGCAGCCTTTTGTACTTCTGCCGTAACCAGGCTGCAATTCTGTCATCCAGGTAGCGATACAACTTCCTGATCAGTTCTGTCCTATAGAAACGACCGTAGTACTGAATCCAGCCACGAATCACTGGATTCAGCACTTTAGCGATCTCCTCAAGCGACAGATACACGAGCGATGGAAGCCCTATCGACCTAATCCTCTCCCGCATACGCTGGAGAGCCTGCGGACTCACTGCCGGCAAAAAGCCTGTGTAGATGACTCCGCGAGAATTGCGAGACACACGTGGCCGAAACGCGAAACCAAGAAACGTGAACGTGACATCAGCAAACGGTGCCCGGCGGTTGCTATCCCTGCAGTAGACCACCTGGGTCTTCTGGGGATGAAGCTGGAGGCCACAGGACGCAAAGCGATCCTGCAATGCCTCCAGCAACCGCCGAGCTTCCTTCTCGCTGTGGCAATGACAGATCACATCATCTGCATAGCGCTCAAAGGCAATGGCCGGGTGGCTCCGGCGCATCCACACATCAAACGCATAGTGCAGGAACAGATTGGCCAGCAGTGGACTGATGACACCACCTTGCGGTGTGCCCCGGTCCCTGGGATGGAGCGTGCCATCCGGCAACAGAACCGGTGCCTGCAGCCATCGTTGCAGGTAGAGCACCACCCAGCGCTCGGAGGTATGGGCCTTGATCGCGCGCATCAACAGGTCGTGATCGATAGCATCGAAAAACCCCTTGATGTCGAGATCGAGAACCCAGTTGGACCTCCAGCAGCGCTGACGGCAGACCTCTACTGCCTGATGCGCTGACTTGCCCGGTCTGTAGCCGTAGGAATCCTGATCAAAGATCAGCTCCAGCTCTGGCTCCAGCACCTGCTTGACCACCATCTGTGCGATGCGATCAGCAACCGTCGGGATACCCAGCGGCCTGACGCCTCCACCGGATTTGGGAATCTCCACACGCCGAACTGGTGGCGGAAGATAACTTCCTGATGCCATCCGATTCCAGAGTTTGTAGAGATTATTCTCCAGATCCTTGTTGAAGTCGTCCAGGCTTTGGCCATCCACACCGGCCGCCTGTCCGTTCCGTTTCACCTGTTGATAGGCCTTCCAGACCATCACCTTGGTAATCGGTAGCGGCTTGTCTGTTGTCATCCCATTCCTCCTGCCGTAGGCAGTTGATGGGAGACTCCAAACGGGATGATGCAACCCCTTGGCTCCGAGTCCGTTACAGACCCATCATCGCTACTACGGGTTGCTCCGCCCCTGCCACAGACATCGGTATTGACCCTCATGGTGGTGACCACTTGGGATGTTCCCTTGGCATTCCATGGCAGGTTCTCACGTTCCGCATCAGGGCCTGCGATGAGCTCGTGCCGTCTATACGCCGGCTGCCGTGTGGTCCATAGACAGGCTCTGTCCACACTGATCCAGGAGATTTGGGCCGCCTCCCGTTTTGGCAGCGTCTGAAATAGATATCGGCGCGTCATCAACGGTTCGCTTGCGCTCACCTTCTCGTCGCACACCTGACGGATCCAGTCCGCCGTTTCCCCGTCGCTCACCACCACGTCTTTTGAACGCAGCAGCACGGGGTGGTTTGGTACCAGCCCCTGCAGGCCGATCCCGGGAGGCCACACTCCCATCCCCGATGCAGTTTCATCAGCCTTGGCTTTCACCTGCTGACTCGTGACACACGCCCAAGACTTACTGTGCCGCACCCGACCTCGCGCCGCTACTGGATGGCAGCACTGCCGGTGAGCTGATCCCCGAGCTGGCCCGTTACGGCCTGCAGCAGCTGATCGAGCTGGAGGTCGCTGCCGTGCTCGGCGCAGAGCGCCATGAGCGCAGCGAGGAGCGGCTCGGCTACCGCAACGGCTACCGGCCGCGCACCCTGGCCACCCAGGTGGGGGACATCGATCTCCGCATCCCCAAACTGCGCTCCGGCAGCCACCTGCCCTCGATCCTGGAGCCGCGCCGCCGTGTGGACCAGGCCCTCTACGGCGTGGTGATGGAGGCCTATGTCGGCGGCATCTCAACGCGCAAGGTCGACGCCCTGGTGGCCGCCCTGGGAGTCCAGAGCGGCATCTCCAAATCTCAGGTGAGCCGCATCTGCGCTGACATCGACATCCAGGTGCAGGCCTTCCTGAACCGCCCCCTTGAGGCCACCGGCTACGCCTACCTGTACCTCGATGCCACCTATCTCCACGGGCGTCTCGGCAAGGCGATGCAGGTCTGCTCCAGGGCTGTGGTGGTGGCCATGGGCGTCAATGCCGATGGTCGCCGCGAGCTGCTCGGCATCAAGGTGGGCGACAGCGAAACCGAGAGCTTCTGGAGCGAGTTCATTGGCTCGCTCAAGGAGCGCGGCCTCACTGGGGTCAAGCTCGTGATCAGCGACGCGCACGTGGGCCTCACCAAGGCGATCCGGCGGATGCTGCAGGGCAGCTGCTGGCAGCGCTGCAGGGTCCATTTCGCCAGAAACCTGCTCCAACGGGTGCCCAAGGCCCACCAAGGCATGGTCACCGCTGCCTTGCGCTCGGTGTTCGCCCAGGAGAAAACGGACGAAATCGAGGCCCGCTGGGACGATCTGGCCAGCTCACTGGTGGATCGCTTCCCCAAGGCTGCTGAGCTCATGCTGCACGCCCGGGAAGACGTGCTCGCCTTCCGTCACTTCCCGCCTCAACACTGGAAAAAGACTTGGAGCACCAACCTGCTCGAGCGCCTCAATGAGGAGATCAAACGCCGCACTCGGGTGGTTGGCATCTTCCCGAATGACGCCTCGATCACCCGCTTGGTGGGGGCTGTGCTGCTGGAGCAGGACGAGCACTGGCAGCTGGAGGGCCGGCGCATGTTCTCCGCCGAGAGCATGGCCGCCATCCCCTCACTGGCGGAGCTGCCCACGCAGCCTTCCTTGCAAGAAGCAGCGGCCTGAGCCTCAGGCCCCAGGAGATCGCGCCGTAGCGCCCCCACAGGGCGCAGCGGCGGCGATCACCGCCCGGGGGCCGGCACCGCAGACGTCACGACCAAGATTGCAGGTGTAGCCCACAACCGATCGGCAATCCAGACGAAAGACTTGACAAGTCAATCGTCTGGATTCATCGTGAAATAATGAGGTGCACATGCGCCTCGAGAATGACAGCCCGTCATTCACCCCTGTTCTCCCTCAGTCCAGGGCAATCGGGCCTCGGGATTTACACCACGCCAAGGGACGCGGCCAATACACCTGGTGGTCTTCTGAGAGCCACTCACGCGGTGACGGCGGCAGCAGGGTGGCCTGCTGCGGCTGCCAGGGGCGAAAGGTCTTGCGCTTCTGCATGCCCGAGTGTATCGCCCAGATCCATTGCAGTCACTGGGATCTGGGCAGATTGATGGGCGGCTGTGGAGAGACTGGGTGCTGATCTATGCGCGACAGGCTCCTAGGAAACCTAATGCCGCTCTGACCCAGCGAGGCCGGCTCCGGCTTGTGAACCAGCACTTGGAGCATGGCCGCAGACTCTCGGAGCTGGCGGACGAAAACGGGATCAGCCTGCACTGTGCCTACCTCTGGCTGACCCAGTATCGCTTCGGTGGCCCAGCCTCACTGTCGATTCATCGCAGCATGAGCCACACCCAGCGGCGGGCGCTCAATCCGCTGGGGTCACGTCAGTTTGGAGGAATTACGGGAGCTACGAACGATCCCTTCCCGCAGCCGGGCCAGTGAAGTGGCCATGTCGATGATCTGGAGCTGCAGCTGCAGCTCCTCATTGCGTTGGCTGAGTTCCTGAATCTGCTGCTGCTGAGCAAGGATCAGCATTCGGATCCTTGCTGGAGTTACCAAGCAGTCCACTGCTGGAATCCGGGCCGGAGGTGTCCTCATCGCAAGCGCTCCCAGCCTAAGTTGATGCCGGAATTCAGGGAGGCGTAAGGGGTTCAGCAGAGTCGGCCTTCCCCTAGTGCTGTCCCGCTTCCCTGAACACTTAAGAAACCGAGCTTGGATTCGGGTCGAGCCCCCCCCCTGAAGGTGTCGACCAAGCTGAGCTTCAGACAGCGGAGATGTTACTAACTTCAACCGAAACTCCTTGACAACGCACCATCGCTGGGAGCCACTGAAAGTATCGCGAGGCCGGAGTATCCAGTTGCCGCAATGGATCATGCTCGCGCATGAGGGGAGAAGACGACTCAGCGCCAGGAGACATCGGCCGTTTCGCACATGACAGCCGCTGTCATGTCTGAGGTGGGTGCCTTTTATTGGACAGTTCCGGCCCCTGACATCGTTAACCCAGGACGGGTGGAACATGGTTCGGCCTCAGTGTAGACCGCGTGGGGAGTTTTGCCTCCAAGGGAACTGTGAGGTCTTACATGGCAATACCGCCACAGGAAGCGGGCCAGGCTGATTTCAGCGTCCCAGCCATCGCTGTATGCCCGTAGGTAGACCTCCTCGTACTTGACAGTCCTCCACAGCCGTTCAACAAGGATGTTGTCGTAGCACCGCTTTCTGCCGGACCAGCTGATCTGGATCCGCTCCCCTTTGAGTCTGGCCACAAAGTCAGCGGACGTGAACTGACAGCCTTGATCGGAGTGGAAGATCTCTGGCCTACGGCCGCCTCCCAAGGCCATCTCCAGGGCCTCCAGACAGAACTTCGTGTCAAGGCTGTTGGAGAGCCTCCAGCTGAGCACATGCCTGGAATGGAGATCCATGATCGCCACCAGATAGAGGAACCCTTTCTGCAGAGGGATGTAGGTGATGTCGGTCGCCCAGACCTGATCCACCGACGTGACCTGCGTGAGGTCCACCAGGCAGGGGAACCGCACGGACGGATCACCTGGAACCGTCGTCCGGGGCTTCTGGTAGATCGCCCGTAATCCCATGCGCCGCATGAGGTTTCGCACTCGATCTCGGCTGATCGGGATACCATCTTGGGCCAGATAGTCCACCATCCGGCGGCTGCCGCTGCAGGGATCCTCCAGGTAGAGAGCATCGATCCTGGCCATGATCCGCAGCGTCGATACACGGACCGGTGTCGGCCGGTAGTACAGCGTGGATCGAGGCAGCCCCAGCAGCGCACACTGCCTGCTGATGCTGAGCTCGGGGTGGTCGTGATCGACCAGCTTGCGCAGTTCACGGGCATCAGAGCAGTTGAGACTTTTTTTTGAGCCACTCCAGCTCCATCTGCAGCCGTCCGATCTGCTGGAACAGCTCCGCCTCCTTGGCCTGCCCCTCCTCCTTGTCCTTGGTCTTCTTGCCTCGGGTGAAGAGCTCGCTGGCACCGTCCAGGAGCTGCCGCTTCCACTGGCTCACCTGGATCGGGTGGATGGCGTGGTCGGCGGCGATCTCCTGGATCGTCTTGCGGCCACTGATCGCCTCCATGGCGACCCTGGCCTTGAACTCGGGGCTGTGGGTGCGGCGCTTGCTCATCGGTGGGAGCCCCTTTCAGGGGCGGTACCCCGCCTCAGAGGTTAACGATGGGGCCTGTCCAGAAAAGCCAGACCACCTCAGACTCCATGGCAGAGGACCGGGCCAGGGTGGCTCACTTTTCGCTGTCGCCTCCCCCTGCCATGGCAGGGGGAGGACCCGGGGTAACCCGCCTACGTAATTGACGCGACCCGCCTACGTAGTTGACATCGGGCAGCGGCTCCAGGATCGAGGGCAGGTGGCTGCCGGAGCGCAGTTTGGGGATGCGGAGATCGATGTCCCCCACCTGGGTGGCCAGGGTGCGCGGCCGGTAGCCGTTGCGGTAGCCGAGCCGCTCCTCGCTGCGCTCATGGCGCTCTGCGCCGAGCACGGCAGCGACCTCCAGCTCGATCAGCTGCTGCAGGCCGTGGCGCACCAGCTCGGGGATCAGCTCACCGGCGCTGCTGCCATCCAGTAGCGGCGCCAGCTCAATTGCGGCACGATTGGACGTGGGCATGGTTCGTCTGGTTGAGGTAGTGCTCAAACCAGGGTCACGGGCCTGCCCACCCCTTGCAACGCTGGCCGCTGAGCGGAACGTCTGAGGTGCGCGCTCAACCCCGGCTACGCCGGGGTTGAGGTCCCCAGGGATTTACACCAACACAGGGGACGCAAGCGGCATCAGTGGCGTAGGTGGTCTGGGCGATCGCAACGCCCAGACTCTGGGAGTAGAGGCTGACCTGAGCAATGAATGTCGCTGCGCCAGAGTCGGTTTCAGCGATCGAGCCCCGCAGCGTCTTGCCGTCACACACAAGTGTGTCGAAGTCATCAGCGACGCCGGGCTGGGCCGACATCCATTGGCGCAACAGGGTTTCAAAGCCAGCCACGTCCAGTTGCGAGAGCAGCAGGCGGAAGGTGGAATCCGAGGGCTCCTTGCCGAAATCGGTGCCCAGCAGCTCGTTGAGGACCTCGCGGTGACGTCGGGCAAACCGCTCGATGCCGACCAGAGAACCCTCGTTGCTCAGAATCGCCAGGATCGCCACCAGCAGCATCCACCACTGAGGGAAACGAACGCCGCGGCGCATGCGGCAATCAGGCAGCGCCTTGAGAAAGCTGATCAGATCGCCAGCGGCGGCGGGCTCAGCAGGGAGTGACGGCAAGGCTGCAGGGCGGTTCCCGCGCACGACACCGTAGCCGGGGCTACCGGTCCAGGCCTACAGGGACAGACTTCTAATAGGCCCTGGGCGGTGGGCCGGCCAGTACCGCACCAGCGACAAAAGCATTGGTGCCGACTGGCGGCAGATCCGGATGCAGGTCCCGGCCCTGTTGGCTGACATCGCTTATCAGGTGGAACATCGGGTGGCGTCGGTGGATGAGATCGCCGTGCGTTTCCATCACCGCCTGGTCACCATCCACCCCTTCCCGAACGGGAACGGTCGCCACGCACGGCTGATTGCCGACGTGTTGATCGAGCAGCTGGGGGCTCCACGCTTATCCTGGGGAGGTACAGGGACGCCTCAAGGTCGCTAGTGCTGGCCAGACTGCCGGATCGCTATTGGCTGGTTCAATGATGGTACACATAGAGGTCTGTATTCAGAGGTCGTCCGTTTGAAGGGCCCAACTAACGCAGGTCACCCTCGCTGTGCTGTGCGTTCCTTGGCTGCAGGGATTCAGAAGCTTCGCACCGAGATCGGTCCGTGAACGGTGCATTGACAGGCCAAGCGAGCCTGGGGATCACCATCAGCTAGGACACTGAGAAGGATCGCTTCAGTCTCCGAGGTGGGTGAGAGATTGTCTCCGCCGGCAGTAATCCGCACTAGGCAGGTTCCGCAGGAAGCTGAGCGGCAACCAATGAGAACTGGAGTGTTGAATTCATCACAGATTTCCATGAAGGAACGGCCAGCACTGGTGGACACCACCAGGCCAGTGTCTTCGAATGTGATGGCGATGGGTGATATGTTGGCCATGGCAAGCGAATGTAAGCTTTAGATTTATGCAAGGGTAAAGACGTCAGTCAGATTTTCCCGGGCGAGGATGTCATGGTACCGCTGCAACAGATTTCCCAGATTAGAGGCGTCAAAGTCGAAGTTCATTGCTTTCCTAATGCGCTCATACTGCTGGGCAATGTAGCGCCAGCGCTTCTGCGTGAGCAGTCCGGCGCCGAAAGGAGGTAACTTCATAGGCCATTCCATCTGCCCCCAAGACGCCATTAGGTCATCAATATTCGTCTGCTTGTCTGAGAGCTCGGGGTGGGACAAGGCCATTGTTAAAATTTGTTTGCAGGAATGAAGAGTAACGGTCAAGATTCCTTTTTTGTCCGCATCTAGCATTTCAGGAAAGATTAGAAACTGGCCTTTAATGTAGTCTTCTATCGTCATCCTTGTTAACTCTCGGATGAACGCCTGAGCTTCGGGGCTGGCCGCCTGGTATAGGGCTAGGCCGATATCGAAGGACGTAGTGAAATGGCGCGCTTCGTCATGGAGGTGACCTTGGTTAATGCTATAAGCCAGGGGCTCGTAGTTGAATTTTTCTTGGTCTGCAAACAGATATGATTCAGCCTGCTTTAGATCAACATTTGCAATATATCGGATCAATAGCCATAAGCCTCCCAGGCCAAGAGCCAGGACTTCGTTGGAAGGCAGAAGACGCATAGCGTCGCCAATCAGGAAATGTTGAACACGATAGCGAAAATCACGACCGCCCTGTTTCATTTCGTTCAGGAGTACTTGCAAGCCTCCATTTTTTTGGAGCAACTCGAGAATGCGTAAGTGCTCTTCAGTGAGGGTGAACTGAGTATCAATAGAATTGTAATCACGCTGGGGGATAGAGCCAACCACGCCTCTGAAGAATCCAGGTGCGTCAAAGGGCTCAGATGTCCCTGTCTCTCTGGCAACCATATTATAGGCGGCGCGGAAGGTCCAGATGTGATCCATCTCCTCACTTGTTTCCTGGTGGAGAATCATATACTCATCTGAGTAAGGGTCAAACAACTTCTCGGCAGCCGCCATATTGGAAACCAGAGTCTGTGATTCACTGTTGGCCACAGTCTTGTAGAAACTGGCGAAAAAACAGGCCGTTAAAATTGCGACCTGTCGACTGCTCAGTGACTTGAGGTGCTCGCATCGCTGCAGCGGCAGAGGCATCATATTTGGATTGGCATATAGTGCATTGCCAATTATTCCCTGGTTGCTCAGTGCAATCCCAAGGAACTTCAACTCCATGGGTTCGGCGTGAGCCCTTTCGAACAATCGGTTTTGTATCGCTGTCAGCTTGTTGTTCAGGGCAACACTTTTTTTGGGGGCAGCAGTGCGCGTCATAGCCTAAGCGATCACATAGTACAATCATTGCATGGGAGTTCCCTCAGGTCCCACGGCTACCTGAAATTCTGGATTTCGTGACGCGTTGCCAGGTGAACGGCCTCTGTGAAACGGGCAAAAGACTGCTCCCGCCTCAGGGCAGCCTGAAAGTCTGTCCCGCCCGCCCTTGGCCCCGTCGCTGATGCCCGGTTGGTTCCCAGGGCCAGCCTGTACTCTCTGTTCGCGATGTCCCAGACCGGTGTTCCCGCCGTTGATTTCAGCGCCGACACCGATCTGATCACCTTCATCAAGGCGATCCCGGATGGCCGTCACCGCCGCGGGGTGCGAAACCCGCAGTGGTACCTGTTGCTGGTGACGGTGCTCGGCATCCTCAGTGACTGCCGCAGCTCTCGCGACCTGGAGGCCTTTCCGAGCAGCACTGCGAGGTGCTGAACCAGGCGCTGGGTCTGAACCTCAAGCGCTGGCCCTCCGATGCCACCTTCCTCTACCTCTTTAACAAGGCTCACTTCCAGCAGTTCGGGGAGGTGCTCCAGGCCTGGATGATCAGCCAGATCCCTGGTGGGGCAACGGCTCTCGAGCAGCTGGTCTGTATAGCCTCTGGCTTCCGCGAAGCGGTTGGCATGACCTTGAAGGGTCTAGCGATCGAGACCGAGGACGGCCATCTCTGCTTTGTTGCCCAGTTCACTGTCTACGCCCGGGCGCTGGGCGTCGCCTTGGCCCAGAAGACCTACGACACCCACGCATCCAGCGAGCGGGCAGCGCTCAAAGAGCTGCTGAGCACGATGGATCTGGACGGCAAGCTGATCCTGGCGGATGCCCTGCACACCACCCGACCGTTTTTCAGTGGTGCCTGGAGCAGGGGCCGACGTGCTCCTGAGCGTCAAATCCAACCAGAAGACCCTCCACCGTCAGATCGTCTGTCAGTTGGAGGGAAAGCGCAAGGTCCCTTTCACGGCAACGGATCAGGAGAAGCGCCATGGGCGCGATACCCGCTGGGAGATCAGGGCCAAAGAAGACGCTTGCGTTCTGCCATCAGGGCTGGAGCTGTGACGGCTGGTCCTGCCTCCAAGTCTTGAAGTCAGCCGCCAGATCCTCCTCTGTCAGGCCCAGCCGCTGCAGCTCAGCCGGTCGCGTCCCTTTGCGTGGTGTAAAACCCGAGGCCCGAATGCCCTGATCAGAGGGCGAACAGGGTGGAATGACGCTCTGTCATCCCGGAGGCGCAGATGCACCTCGTTGTTCCACGTTGAATCAGGGCGATTGACTTGTCAAGTCTTTCGCCCGATTGCGGATGTGTTGTGATCTGCAGTGGTCTGTGCTGCCGGAGGTGGCCGTGGCCGGCCCCCGGGCGGTGATCAAGGCCGCTGCGCCCTGTGGGGCGCTGCAGCCTCGATCACCTGGGGCCTGCGTCCTTGCAGCTCTCAGGCGCCGGCGGCCTGCAGGGCAGGGATGTCATCCAGCTCCGGGATGGCGGTCATGCTCTCGGCGGAGACCATGCGGCGGCCCTCCAGCTGCCAGTGCTCGTGCTGCTCCAGCAGCACCGCCCCCACCAGACGGGTGATGGCGTCGTCGTTGGGGAAGATGCCCACGACCCTGGTGCGGCGTTTGATCTCCTCGTTGACGCGCTCCAGCAGGTTGGTGCTCCAGACCTTTTTCCAGTGGTCCTTGGGGAAGTGGCGGAACGCCAGCACGTCCTCCCTGGCCTCATGCATCAGTGCGGCAGCCTTGGGGAAGCGTTCCGCCAGTGAGGCCGCCAGATCGTCCCAGCGGGACTCGATCTCCTCAGCGCTCTCCTGGGCGAACACCGATCGCAGGGCCGCGGTGACCATGCCCTGGTGGGCCCTGGGCACCCGCTGCAGCAGCTGCAGGGCTGCGTCTGGCAGCGCTGCCAGACGCAGCCCTGCAGCTGCCTGCGGATGGCCTTGGTGAGGCCCAGGTGGGCGTCCGAGATCACCAGCCTGACGCCACCCAGGCCCCGCTCCTTGAGGTGGGAGATGAACTCCGCCCAGAAGGCCTCGTTCTCGCTGTCGCCCACCTTGAGCCCAAGGAGTTCACGGCGGCCGTCGGCATTCACCCCCATGGCCACCACCACAGCCCGTGAGCAGACCTGCAGGGCCTTGCCGAGGCGTCCCTTGAGGTAGGTGGCATCGAGGTAGACGTAGGCGTAGCTGCTGCTCTCCAGCGGCCGGCTCAGAAAGGCCTGCACCTGCTGATCGATCTCCTGACAGATGCGACTCACCTGCGATTTGGAGATGCCGCTCTGGGAGCCAAGGGCAGCCACCAGGGCATCGACCTTGCGGGTGGAGACCCCAGCGATGTAGGCCTCCATGATCACCGCATAGAGGGCCTGATCCACCCGGCGGCGGGGCTCAAGGATCGTGGGCAGGAAGCCTCCCGAGCGAAGTTTGGGAATCTGCAGCTCCAGATCCCCCACCTGGGTGGTCAGGGTGCGGGGCCGGTAGCCGTTGCGGTAAGCGAGCCGCTCCTCGGTGCGCTCATGGCGGTCAGCACCGACCACGGCGGAGGCCTCCAGCTCGATCAGCTGCTGCAGGCCATAGCGGGCCAGCTCGGGGATCAGCTCCCCGGCACTGCTGCCATCGAGTAGCGAGGCCAGTTCAGGTGCGGCAAAGTAGGCGTTGGGCGTGTGTCACGAGTCAGCAGGTGAAAGCCAAGGCTGATGAAACTGCATCGGGGATGGGAGTGTGGCCTCCCGGGATCGGCCTGCAGGGGCTGGTACCAAACCACCCCGTGCTGCTGCGTTCAAAAGACGTGGTGGTGAGCGACGGGGAAACGGCGGACTGGATCCGTCAGGTGTGCGACGAGAAGGTGAGCGCAAGCGAACCGTTGATGACGCGCCGATATCTATTTCAGACGCTGCCAAAACGGGAGGCGGCCCAAATCTCCTGGATCAGTGTGGACAGAGCCTGTCTATGGACCACACGGCAGCCGGCGTATAGACGGCACGAGCTCATCGCAGGCCCTGATGCGGAACGTGAGAACCTGCCATGGAATGCCAAGGGAACATCCCAAGTGGTCACCACCATGAGGGTCAATACCGATGTCTGTGGCAGGGGCGGAGCAACCCGTAGTAGCGATGATGGGTCTGTAACGGACTCGGAGCCAAGGGGTTGCATCATCCCGTTTGGAGTCTCCCATCAACTGCCTACGGCAGGAGGAATGGGATGACAACAGACAAGCCGCTACCGATTACCAAGGTGATGGTCTGGAAGGCCTATCAACAGGTGAAACGGAACGGACAGGCGGCCGGTGTGGATGGCCAAAGCCTGGACGACTTCAACAAGGATCTGGAGAATAATCTCTACAAACTCTGGAATCGGATGGCATCAGGAAGTTATCTTCCGCCACCAGTTCGGCGTGTGGAGATTCCCAAATCCGGTGGAGGCGTCAGGCCGCTGGGTATCCCGACGGTTGCTGATCGCATCGCACAGATGGTGGTCAAGCAGGTGCTGGAGCCAGAGCTGGAGCTGATCTTTGATCAGGATTCCTACGGCTACAGACCGGGCAAGTCAGCGCATCAGGCAGTAGAGGTCTGCCGTCAGCGCTGCTGGAGGTCCAACTGGGTTCTCGATCTCGACATCAAGGGGTTTTTCGATGCTATCGATCACGACCTGTTGATGCGCGCGATCAAGGCCCATACCTCCGAGCGCTGGGTGGTGCTCTACCTGCAACGATGGCTGCAGGCACCGGTTCTGTTGCCGGATGGCACGCTCCATCCCAGGGACCGGGGCACACCGCAAGGTGGTGTCATCAGTCCACTGCTGGCCAATCTGTTCCTGCACTATGCGTTTGATGTGTGGATGCGCCGGAGCCACCCGGCCATTGCCTTTGAGCGCTATGCAGATGATGTGATCTGTCATTGCCACAGCGAGAAGGAAGCTCGGCGGTTGCTGGAGGCATTGCAGGATCGCTTTGCGTCCTGTGGCCTCCAGCTTCATCCCCAGAAGACCCAGGTGGTCTACTGCAGGGATAGCAACCGCCGGGCACCGTTTGCTGATGTCACGTTCACGTTTCTTGGTTTCGCGTTTCGGCCACGTGTGTCTCGCAATTCTCGCGGAGTCATCTACACAGGCTTTTTGCCGGCAGTGAGTCCGCAGGCTCTCCAGCGTATGCGGGAGAGGATTAGGTCGATAGGGCTTCCATCGCTCGTGTATCTGTCGCTTGAGGAGATCGCTAAAGTGCTGAATCCAGTGATTCGTGGCTGGATTCAGTACTACGGTCGTTTCTATAGGACAGAACTGATCAGGAAGTTGTATCGCTACCTGGATGACAGAATTGCAGCCTGGTTACGGCAGAAGTACAAAGGGCTGCGGGGTCGTCGGCTCCAAAGCTGGCGAGTACTTGCCAGGATCAGGTCTGGACATCGTGATCTGTTCGCGCACTGGCGTCGAGTCAGTGAAGTGGCATGTGGATGATGGGAGCCGTATGACGCGAGAGTGTCACGTACGGTTCTGTGAGCACCTCGGGGGGAAGTTCCCCGGGGGTGACTCGACATGGTCTGTCTGGTTGAGGTAGGACTCAAACCAGGGAAACGGGCCTGCCCACCCCTTGCAACACCAGCCGCTGGGCCGGTCGCCTGAGGTGCGCGGCCCACCCCGGCTACGCCGGGGTGGGGGTCAGGGCCTATTAGAAGTCATCCAGAAGGGCTCGGCTCTGCTGGTGCACGCCACCCCAGCAGACGCAGCAGTCCCTTGATGTCGTGAGCCAAGGCGGCAATGCCCTCGGTCACCGACCAGATCCCGTTCAACCGCAGGCTGTTGATCGCCATGGTGCGGAGCATGGCGACGATCTGAACGCCGTTGGTTTCCCGGTAGCGGTGGGCGTCTTCCCGCAGCGCGACGTCACGCACCCAGTGCCAGGAATTTTCAATGCTCCAGCGGTTTCTCACGAGGCGTAGCAGTGCTTTTGCGCTGGTCCGCAGGCTGGTGACGTAGTAACGCGTCTCGTCGACGGGCCGGCCATCGCGAATGCCCTGGCTGCACACGGCAATGATCGTGGCGCTGCCGGTCCATTGCTCGATCACCCAGTCTGGTGCTGGCATCGCCCGCAGCGTCCAGACGATGTCGCGGCCATGGCCAGCTTCATGGTGGCTGGTTTCCCAGGGCACCTTGCGGCTGTAGGTCAGGCGATCACGGATCAGCCGAAACCCTTTGCGGCGTCCGTGTTTGACCGCAATCAAGAAGTCGGCACCGCGCTGGGCGAGGAACAGGAAAAAGGGCGGTTGGCATGCAACGCGTCCGCCTGAACCAGCACGCCCTCCAGCTCGATCGCCTCCAGCAGCTGCCGCAATGCCTGGGTTTCGCTGCCGGCATCAGTGGCGTAGGTGGTCTGGGCGATCGCAACGCCCAGACTCTGGGAGTAGAGGCTGACCTGAGCAATGAATGTCGCTGCGCCAGAGTCGGTTTCAGCGATCGAGCCCCGCAGCGTCTTGCCGTCACACACAAGTGTGTCGAAGTCATCAGCGACGCCGGGCTGGGCCGACATCCATTGGCGCAACAGGGTTTCAAAGCCAGCCACGTCCAGTTGCGAGAGCAGCAGGCGGAAGGTGGAATCCGAGGGCTCCTTGCCGAAATCGGTGCCCAGCAGCTCGTTGAGGACCTCGCGGTGACGTCGGGCAAACCGCTCGATGCCGACCAGAGAACCCTCGTTGCTCAGAATCGCCAGGATCGCCACCAGCAGCATCCACCACTGAGGGAAACGAACGCCGCGGCGCATGCGGCAATCAGGCAGCGCCTTGAGAAAGCTGATCAGATCGCCAGCGGCGGCGGGCTCAGCAGGGAGTGACGGCAAGGCTGCAGGGCGGTTCCCGCGCACGACACCGTAGCCGGGGCTACCGGTCCAGGCCTACAGGGACAGACTTCTAATAGGCCCTGGGCACGTCACATCTTGCTCGGCTTATGGCCGCTATCTTGATGGTTCGCCCAGCTGAGCGCACCACGCGCTCCGAATGTTGCCCTTTGCTCCTGTCTATTCATGGTTGATACATTTGGCAATTGCTAGGTCTTTCTCCGTCTTTGTCTGGCTAATTACTGGCACAAGCATTCATGGCATCTAACCTTTGGAAGTCTTTGCTCCGTTGCAAGCGATTTCTTCGTAAGCCGTCCTCTCAGCTATCGTCATCACGCTTGCCCTCAGAGGTTTCTGTTCATTGTCATAGTGATATTTGTTACGCGCCGTCGCTCAAGGCCTCTCATGGTGACAAGGTGACCCTTGATGTCTTTAAGCTTGCGTCTACGCCTGCCAAGGGAGCTGTTATCTTTCTGCATGGAGGAGGGCTTAGGAGGGGATCCAAGAAGCATGTCCTAGGCAAGGATTTATACTTTAACTCTCTCGGTTATAACTTTGTCTCATGCAACTATCCTTTGTCCGCTGAATGTACTGCTTGTCTGATCGATGACCAGCTGCTGGCTCTGCGATCACTTGACAAGTGGGTCGGAACCGAGTTGCGTACACTTTCTCAAGTCGAACCTTCTTCGCCAGTCATCTTCCTGGGGCATTCGGCAGGCGCATACTTGCTCGCATTGGCGGTCTCCAAGGGGCTCTTCTGCAATCCTCGTACATCATTTATTCTTGTTGATTCAGCGGCATATGACTTGTCTAAGCGATATGGGGCGGCTCGTCCGAATGTTAGGCTTGAGATAGAACGCCTAGTCGGCTATGAGGATGGCAATAAAGGTAGCCTAGATGAGCTCATCAGTGCCTATTCTCCCGTAAGTAATCTGCTGCAATGCCCTGCAGGTGGCCCTGGTCCCGACATGGGTTGGGTCTATCTCGCAACTACGAGGAAGCGTTTCAGTCTTGACAGTTCCACTGTCCTTGCATCACTTCTTAAGAGTAAGTTGAACATGCATGCTTCGGTCAAAGCCTACCCGCTCAGCCATGTGGATATCTCGCGAGAGATAGCCTACCCAGATAGCGAGATTGGCAGGGACATCGCCCATTTGTTAGGCAATATGTAGGGACTCCTGAAAAATCCAGATCCATTGCGCCGCAGCTTGTCTCAAGCATGAGAAACCGCTAAAGTGGCCGTGAATCAGGCAATCCGTGATTGCCTTTACTCCTGATCGTTCCAAATGTACCGGAGGCACAATAACGGTCAGATCTCAATCAAGGGCACCTCGAAAAATTCGGGATCTGCTGGATCCGGCAATTGAGACTCATTGTCCCGTCAGGCGTGGCTTGAGTGCTCCGTCTTGGTAGAGGCTATTTTTCGAGGTGCCCTCAAGGAGTTCCACCTGCCATTTGGCGGCACACTTGATCCCGAGAACCGCTGGGTTCAACTGGAGGGGCTGATCCCATGGGATGAGCTGGAAGAAACCTATGCCACTCAATTCAGCTCCACAATTGGCGCTCCAGCCAAATCAGTGAGGATGGCCTTTGGTGCTCTCTACATCAAGCAGAAGTTAGGGCTCACCGACGAGGAGACTGTCCATCAGATCAGAGAGAACGCCTATGTGCAGTTCTTTCTCGGCTTTGCGGGCTACACAGCCAAAGCACCGTTTGATGCCTCGATGATGGTGCACTTTCGCAAACGCTTTTCTGATGAGGATCTGCGCCGTATCAATGAGCTGGTAGTGCAGCGCGGCAAAGAGATCCTTCTGGAAGCACTTGCTCAGGCAGCAGACGATGACGACCATGATGATCGTGATTCGAGTGGAGGAGGCGCTCAGCTAGAACTTGATGCGTTGATCAAGCCTGCTGACTGGCCAGAAGGAAAGAATTGGGGCACTCTCACGATTGATGCCAGTTGCACTCCTGCCGACATCACCTATCCCAGAGACCTCAAGCTCCTCAACGAGGCTCGCACAACGACCGAGCGAGTCATTGATAATCTGTGCAGTCAGTCATCGGGATTCAGGAGACATCGACCGCGCTACGACCGTGGCCTTGCTCGTGCTCATTTCCTCAGAGTCGCGAAGCAGAAACGGCCACGCCGACGCAAGGTGAAGGCTTCCATTAAACATCAGCTTGGCTATGTGCGCCAGAATCTCAAGGCTATTGACGCTCTGATCGACTGTGGGGCAAGGCTTTCCGAGCTCAAGAGGCATTGGTGGCAGAAGTTACTGGCCTGCAGCGAGCTGGAGCGGCAGCAGAGCCTTCTGCTCGACTCTCGGACCAACAGCATTCCAGATCGCCTGGTGAATCTTGTGCAGACCCATATCCGCCCAATGGTGCGAGGCAAGGCACGTGCTGCGGTGGAGTTTGGTGCCAAGATCAGCGTTTCGGTTCAAAACGGCTTTCCGTTCTTGCACCGCATCAGCTGGAACCCCTACAACGAAGGAGAAGACCTGATCGCTCAGGCGGAAAAATACAAGCTGGATACAGGATCATACCCAGAGCGCATCTGCGCCGACCGGATTTACATCACGGCCAAGAATAGGCATTTCTGCACGAGGAACGGCATTCGCCTCTCCGGCAAGCGATTGGGCCGCCCGCCCAAGGATCCTGATGTCACTACTACACACAAGCAGCAGCTCCGATCTGATCAAGCACGACGCAATGAAGTGGAAGGCGTCTTTGGCTCTGGAAAGCGCAAGTATTCGCTGGATCTGATCAAGGCTCGTCTACCAGCTGGTGCCGAATCCTCCATCTCGATGGCCTTTGTCGTGATGTGCGCGGAGAAGGTCTTGAGGCTGCTGCGCCTCTTTTTTGTCGTTCTTTTTGGGTGGATCTACAGCTTTCTTATGGCCTGGTCAGCGATCAGAGCGCCTGAGGGCATCTGCAAGCCAGCCTTTTGAGATCTGGCCCACTTGATGTCACCGCGCTTGCCGGCCTGATTAACGCGAAGCAAACGGACGAATCCGGCGCCGATGGGCCGAGAATCTTTTTCAGGAGTCCCTATGTAATGGCCTGCTGGATGGCTGAGAGACTGGCCTTATGGGGTGGGAATTCGTATGATTCACGTGTCCTTATGTCTATGATTGTCGAATTAAAGAGGGTTCAGTCAAGCAGTCACAGTACTACAAGCGCTGCTTGGCCACGGAAATAGTCCAGTCAGCCTCGGCTATTCCTTTCCCGCCATAGTAATGGTCTTGAAAAGCTGCTTCAAATGAAAATGTGCAGGGCCAAGCCACTGATTCACCTGTGTAGAAGCTGATGGACAATAGACGAAAGTCGGCTTCGGAAACGAGACCACCATATAACTTGAAGCCAGCTTCAAAGATTGTCCAGATGCAACAACATACAATCTCAGTTGGCAACTGATTTGCTGGTACAGGCATGGGCCACCGCATGTAAGCAAAAATGGCTTGCCAATCATGGCCTGCGACATGTTCGATGTCTAGACCGATTGCAGAGTGATCTGTAATGCCAACGAGCACCAGTCCACGAGAATGTGAAACAGATACAAATAGACCGTGGAGATTCTGCTGGCAGTAATAAAGCTTGGGTGGGCTGGCAGGCGGACCGTAGAGCTCCAGTTGAGATGCAGCAATAGAACCATGTTTCAGCCATTGTTGCAACAGAAGCTTGCCCATTAGACGGCTGGCCACATAGTCAGCTATTCGCTTGTTATGACGAAGCCTAGAAACATACCACTTCTCTTGATCGGATAAATACTTCTCGGAAAGATACTGGCATAACAGTGTGTCAGGTGCCTTTGCCAGTAGCATTGACATTGATTAATCAACCTGTTTTAGGATCTGCTTTGAGCTGGCTTCTGCGCTGGCCAGAATCGTCAAGATGGTTCGGCTGTGCTCCAGCAGAAGTTGTTGGCCCAGCACAGGATCCTGCTCTTTGACAACCGGGACAGGTAATGCGTTCGGGCTGGATGTGGATCTGGCTCCAGAGGAGGTGGGATCACTGATAACCGCCATGGAGGTAGGGTCCTGGGCAGACACGGTCTGGCTAGACGACTCACTTCGGCTTCCTGAAGAAGGGGGGACGACGTCTGAAGCTAGTGAGGTCAGAAAGTCCCTGAGCCCGACGGAGTTATATTGAGGAATTTCTGAATGAACCGGGACTGCGGTTGCTGGCTTGATCACGGTCGCCAGGCCTGTTCGATAGCGTTCGATGAAAAGGCCATCGAGAGCTCCCAGATTGAGGTCCAGCCCCGATGTCCACAGGATTGCCACCGACTGGAGAAAGGCAGTGGTGCTGTCTTTACGGGAGGTCCCTAGCGAGACAGCAACAATGTCTGGGAATTCAGAAAGTGCTTCCTTCGTATAACTAGTGAGCGTAGTATTTGGCCCCAGCTCAATAAAGTATCTGGCTCCGTCGGCATACATATTTCGGATCGTCTCTTCATACCTGACAGGATTGAGCCACTGATCGATAAAAATCTGCATCCCTTGCTCATAGTCAGAGGGATAGGGCTTGGTTGTCAAGCAGCTGTATGCGACTGCATGATGTGATTCGAATTGTATCGAATGAGGAAACTCTCTATAGAGTCTACGATGCGTTTCGGCACCATTTTTGAAGTATCGCGTATGATATGGTCGTGTTAATGGGGTCGGCAAGATGTTGCCTCCAGCAGCAACTATGTGCTCAACCAGCTCCTCGCAGAAGTCAGCCTCAGAAAATACGACGCGCTGTGAGCGACAGTTGTCAGAAATTAACGACCATTCAGATCGCATCTTTAAAATAGTATTAAGTTGGCCTAGTTCAAGTCCAGAGATTGCAAACGTCGACCCCTCAGGGAACTCATCGATCGAATCGGCTTTCGAGAAGAACTCATGAATTTGCTTTATCCTTGTCCTAAGGTCATCCTGATTCTTCATTGTGGCTAGGCTACCTGACAGCATCACTGCATTAGACTCTCCTTGGCTATGTCCAACCAGCTGATCTGGCCGCAGTCCTATGCGAGAGGCAATTTCATAGAAGGACATCAGGCACGCAGCAATAATTTGCGTGGCTGAATCCTGAGCATAAAGAAGCTCAATTCGCCTTGCATTGGCTGATCTGGCACAGTCTAAGTCAGCATTCGGCAAGCAAGTGACTAATCCGAGTGGGATCTCACGGCCCAAAGCCTCATCCATGAAATTATACCAATACGCAAATAAATCAATGTTCGTTGTCAGGTCGCCGAGCATTTCAGGCGATTGTACTCCTTCTCCAGGAATTAGGAATGCTATCTTTCCTCGTGAATCTGCCGACTCAGAATAAATAAAGTGACGTCCACGATGACTTGATGACGATGGATTGGATGCCAGCCAAGATGAGGCATCCTGCAGACCCTCGCCAAGATTTCTGTGCGATGATGCAAAGATAACTAGTCGGGTTGCAGCTCTCGATGACTGGTTGTTGCTATGGGTCGATTTGAACAGGACTGCCTGATGTATCTTGTCAACTTCAAGACCAGCAATTAAGTCTTGTAATTCAGAGCGCGAGTCTGCCTCAAGAAAGATAGCTCGACCAGTTGTGGTATAGCCTTGGTGCTGATATTTGAGTAATCCACGGTAAGTCTTTCCAGATGAATCATTGCCAATGCTTGGATCAGTATCAGCAAGGAGATCTGGCGACTTTGAGGCCGTATATGGGAACAGAATGACGGGCGATCCAGCCTGCTGATTAGAATCCGTGAATTCCTGAAGCAGTAAGTGCCCATTGATTCCTCCAAAGCCGAAGGAATTAATGGCTGCAATACGCGGCTTTGCGGGTGAATGGAACCAACGTCGAAGCGTGCGATTAATATAGAAAGGGGTGGAGTGATCAGCGACAGCTTCTAACGGATCTGGACAAACTGATGGTGGAAGTAGTTTATTCTGAAGGGCGAGCGAGGCCTTGATCAGGCTGGCAACGCCAGAGGCGGGAATTGTATGGCCAATCAGAGATTTGATTGATCCAACGGCAATTGTGGATAGGCCACGATGACAGCCCTCGAAGACTTCCAGCATCGATGAAAGTTCGGTGTTGTCACCATGCGGAATTCCTGTAGCATGAACTTCTACTAGTGAAACATCTGAAGGCTTAATGTCGCATTTCTGATATGCTCTCTTCATTGCCAGCACCTGTCCTTGACGATTTGGTGCAAGCAAACCCTCACCTTTGCCATCGCTGGCCAAGGCGACTGAACGGATAACAGAATATATCGGGTCGCCAGATTCTACTGCATCTGACAAACGCTTCAAAGCAATGAAGCCAACTCCTTCGGAAAGCAGTGTTCCGGATGCGAACTTTGACATTGGGAATATTCCTTCTTCCGATAAGGCATTAATTGTGCAAAACAACTGGTAAATTGGGAAATTCATCGTGGCCTGAACTCCGCCAACAAGCATTAGATCAGCGTCGCCAGAATCTAGTTGCTTGATTGCATGATCTACTGCGATCATGCCCGAAGTGCAGGCACCATCTACAAGGTAGTTTGGACCAAGTAGGCCAAGCCTGTTCGCAATCGTCCCAGAAACAACGTTAGAGATGAGATTGGGCGTTATTGCGGGGTCAGTAACCAGCTCAAAAGCGGACGAAAGCAGTGATCGAAGTTGCTTCCTTCGCGCTCCTTTGAGAACTGCACCCACGGAATCTGCAAGAACATCAATGAAATGCTCCAAGATCATCCCATTCATCAACGCCCCGACGATGCCTCGATGAGGATGGTCACCCATGCCGACCACCACTCCGGTCCGTTCATGGGGAATCCATTCCGGTGCCCGTCCGCGCAATGCGTCAGCCATTGCCTCGGCGGCCACCTGGAGGCAAAGGTACTGCGATGGATCGCCTTCAACAAGGTTTGGAGGAAATGCGAACCGAAGGCAATCTATCCAGCTATTTTCGGCGATTGACCCATATTTCTTGGTGTATATCGTGGAGTAGGATTCTCGTGGGTTGGACCTGTCCTGGTCTTTGCTGTAGTAAAGACTGGCCCAAGGATCAGTCATCTCCTTTAGGAGTGATTCCCCTCTAACAAGTGCTTGCCAGTAAGATGAGGTGTCCTTGATCCCTGGATATCTGCATGCCATGCCTACAATTGCGTAGCCCTGCATCGAACTCTTTTAGCTGTCTTTCAGATTAGCATGATTATGAGCAGTGCAGACTGTAGGCACGCCGCCTTCGCACTCAAGTAATCCCTCCCTGTCTGCACCACCATCGGCTGCGGTGCTGACGCAGGCTCTTTCATGCTGCACTGAGCAAGCTGAACTGCTCTGTAACGAAGGGACTTCCGATCCCAAGAACTTATCTTATATTCATTGCTCTAAACCGATGAGTCTGACATCTGCCAGCACTGCAGACCTCAGCTATTGATCCACGAGAAGCAGTGCAGTCGTGGTCATGTTCAGTCTGTGCAGATTGGCGAATGCGATTGACGGATAGATGGGCATTTGGAAGTACGCGGATACATGTCAATGTTTTAGGGCTCCAAGGATGGCCGCTCCTGTGCTGCTTCCAGGTTCTCCGATGCTCGTGTGCATCTCTTTGTGGTCATAAGGATGAGACGAGACCGAGGCGTTGAACGCCGAGCATTCATTGAGGGCACTCGCGAACGACCTGATTTCGTCCTGCTGTTTTTCTGGCCGCTGGGTTGAATACATGACCATCACCTCAGTCGGAGATGATTTCTTTGGACATGATGTCCTGACAAGTTGAGCAGGAACCCATTCTGCAATAAGGGAATTCTTGCCTGGCTCGCTTACGGCACTCTGCCCAAAAATTGCGACAAGGCTATCCTTGTATCGACGAACTTTGCCTGTATACCAATTGGAGTCGTTCAGGATAAATTTGCTATAGATGTCTGCTGTTTTCCGATAGGATGGACTTGTGAGGGTAAGTGCTGCTAGATAGGCCCCTGCTGAATGCCCAATCATGGATGCATCTTTCATGGTGCATGAAGGTGAGGTTCTTCTTAGATTGCCTTCAAGCCATGCTGTGGCGGAAGCAACTGCACTCATCTGCTGCGCGATCAGCCCCTCGATCGGGCGTCCATACACTGGATAGTTTAAGGAGACAAGGCAGAAGCCATTGCGATTCAGCAGCTCGGGCATGGATCCGACACTCCTTTTATCGCCTCTCATCAGAGATCCTCCATGAATATATACAAGTGTCGGACAAGGAGGCCCAGATGACTGCCTGCAAGCAAATATTTCGAGAGTATTGCTGCCTGCAGGAGCCCCTGGAATCAATGCTGAATAGGGCCATCCACCTGTTGATACATTGACTGGTTTAGCTGCTGCAGACTGCCTAGGGCCGCCCTGCATGCGGCGCTGGAATGACCTGGCCATAGCGCAGCTTGAGAGTATGGTTTCCGTCAGCAGCAAGATGGCCAAGAGCAGCAGCGAAGACTTCCATTTTCTACCCGGCGGTTGTGAAACCTTCTCTGCATGCGGGCCTGCAAGGATTGCCTTGGTTCGGCTCTGAGATCGTGACTTCTTGTTTGGTGGAGAGTTGAAACTAAAATAGTTTCGTTGAACCATGAATTGTTTTGCCATGTTTCCTCCTTTGAGTTCGATGGATGAGGTCGATGCTTTGAACAGAAACGTCTTCGAGTGCTTCTTGAGGGCATTGTACCTGGAATAGTCAAGGGACATGACAGCGGCTGTCATGTGCGAAACGGCCGATGTCTCCTGGCGCTGAGTCGTCTTCTCCCCTCATGCGCGAGCATGATCCATTGCGGCAACTGGATACTCCGGCCTCGCGATACTTTCAGTGGCTCCCAGCGATGGTGCGTTGTCAAGGAGTTTCGGTTGAAGTTAGTAACATCTCCGCTGTCTGAAGCTCAGCTTGGTCGACACCTTCAGGGGGGGGCTCGACCCGAATCCAAGCTCGGTTTCTTAAGTGTTCAGGGAAGCGGGACAGCACTAGGGGAAGGCCGACTCTGCTGAACCCCTTACGCCTCCCTGAATTCCGGCATCAACTTAGGCTGGGAGCGCTTGCGATGAGGACACCTCCGGCCCGGATTCCAGCAGTGGACTGCTTGGTAACTCCAGCAAGGATCCGAATGCTGATCCTTGCTTGCGTCCCCTGTGTTGGTGTAAATCCCTGGGGACCTCAACCCCGGCGTAGCCGGGGTTGAGCGCGCACCTCAGACGTTCCGCTCAGCGGCCAGCGTTGCAAGGGGTGGGCAGGCCCGTGACCCTGGTTTGAGCACTACCTCAACCAGACGAACCATGTCGAGTCACCCCGGGGAACTTCCCCCCGAGGTGCTCACAGAACCGTACGTGACACTCTCGCGTCATACGGCTCCCATCATCCACATGCCACTTCACTGACTCGACGCCAGTGCGCGAACAGATCACGATGTCCAGACCTGATCCTGGCAAGTACTCGCCAGCTTTGGAGCCGACGACCCCGCAGCCTTTTGTACTTCTGCCGTAACCAGGCTGCAATTCTGTCATCCAGGTAGCGATACAACTTCCTGATCAGTTCTGTCCTATAGAAACGACCGTAGTACTGAATCCAGCCACGAATCACTGGATTCAGCACTTTAGCGATCTCCTCAAGCGACAGATACACGAGCGATGGAAGCCCTATCGACCTAATCCTCTCCCGCATACGCTGGAGAGCCTGCGGACTCACTGCCGGCAAAAAGCCTGTGTAGATGACTCCGCGAGAATTGCGAGACACACGTGGCCGAAACGCGAAACCAAGAAACGTGAACGTGACATCAGCAAACGGTGCCCGGCGGTTGCTATCCCTGCAGTAGACCACCTGGGTCTTCTGGGGATGAAGCTGGAGGCCACAGGACGCAAAGCGATCCTGCAATGCCTCCAGCAACCGCCGAGCTTCCTTCTCGCTGTGGCAATGACAGATCACATCATCTGCATAGCGCTCAAAGGCAATGGCCGGGTGGCTCCGGCGCATCCACACATCAAACGCATAGTGCAGGAACAGATTGGCCAGCAGTGGACTGATGACACCACCTTGCGGTGTGCCCCGGTCCCTGGGATGGAGCGTGCCATCCGGCAACAGAACCGGTGCCTGCAGCCATCGTTGCAGGTAGAGCACCACCCAGCGCTCGGAGGTATGGGCCTTGATCGCGCGCATCAACAGGTCGTGATCGATAGCATCGAAAAACCCCTTGATGTCGAGATCGAGAACCCAGTTGGACCTCCAGCAGCGCTGACGGCAGACCTCTACTGCCTGATGCGCTGACTTGCCCGGTCTGTAGCCGTAGGAATCCTGATCAAAGATCAGCTCCAGCTCTGGCTCCAGCACCTGCTTGACCACCATCTGTGCGATGCGATCAGCAACCGTCGGGATACCCAGCGGCCTGACGCCTCCACCGGATTTGGGAATCTCCACACGCCGAACTGGTGGCGGAAGATAACTTCCTGATGCCATCCGATTCCAGAGTTTGTAGAGATTATTCTCCAGATCCTTGTTGAAGTCGTCCAGGCTTTGGCCATCCACACCGGCCGCCTGTCCGTTCCGTTTCACCTGTTGATAGGCCTTCCAGACCATCACCTTGGTAATCGGTAGCGGCTTGTCTGTTGTCATCCCATTCCTCCTGCCGTAGGCAGTTGATGGGAGACTCCAAACGGGATGATGCAACCCCTTGGCTCCGAGTCCGTTACAGACCCATCATCGCTACTACGGGTTGCTCCGCCCCTGCCACAGACATCGGTATTGACCCTCATGGTGGTGACCACTTGGGATGTTCCCTTGGCATTCCATGGCAGGTTCTCACGTTCCGCATCAGGGCCTGCGATGAGCTCGTGCCGTCTATACGCCGGCTGCCGTGTGGTCCATAGACAGGCTCTGTCCACACTGATCCAGGAGATTTGGGCCGCCTCCCGTTTTGGCAGCGTCTGAAATAGATATCGGCGCGTCATCAACGGTTCGCTTGCGCTCACCTTCTCGTCGCACACCTGACGGATCCAGTCCGCCGTTTCCCCGTCGCTCACCACCACGTCTTTTGAACGCAGCAGCACGGGGTGGTTTGGTACCAGCCCCTGCAGGCCGATCCCGGGAGGCCACACTCCCATCCCCGATGCAGTTTCATCAGCCTTGGCTTTCACCTGCTGACTCGTGACACACGCCCAAGACTTACTGTGCCGCACCCGACCTCGCGCCGCTACTGGATGGCAGCACTGCCGGTGAGTTGATCCCCGAGCTGGCCCGTTACGGCCTGCAGCAGCTGATCGAGCTGGAGGTCGCTGCCGTGCTCGGCGCAGAGCGCCATGAGCGCAGCGAGGAGCGGCTCGGCTACCGCAACGGCTACCGGCCGCGCACCCTGGCCACCCAGGTGGGGGACATCGATCTCCGCATCCCCAAACTGCGCTCCGGCAGCCACCTGCCCTCGATCCTGGAGCCGCGCCGCCGTGTGGACCAGGCCCTCTACGGCGTGGTGATGGAGGCCTATGTCGGCGGCCAGGGCCGCCTGAAAGTCCGTCCAGCTTGCCCTTGGCGCCCCTGCCGCGGCCTGGTTTGCTCGCGGGACCAGCCCCTCAGCAATGCCCCAGACCGCTGCTCCCGCTGTTGATTTCAACGCCGATGCCGACCTGATCAGCTTCCTCAAGGCCATCCCCGATGGCCGTTACCGCCGCGGGGTGCGCTACCCGCAGTGGTACCTGCTGCTGGTGGCGGTGCTTGGGATCCTCAGCGACTGCCGCAGCTCCCGCGATCTGGAGGCGTTCGCCAGGCGGCACCGGGAGGTGTTGAACCAGGCCCTGGGGCTGAATTTCAAGCGCTGGCCTTCGGACGCCACCTTCCTCTACCTGTTCAACAAGGCGCACCTGCAGCAGTTCGGCGAGGTGCTCCAGGCCTGGATGATCAGCCATATCCCAGGCGGTACAACGGCTGTGGAGCAGTTGGTGTGCGATGGCAAGACCCTGAAGGGTTCAGCCATCGAGACCGATGACGGCAACCACCGCTTTGTCGCCCAGGTGACGGTCTACGCCCGAGCCCTCGGTGTCGCCTTGGCTCAGAAGGCCTACGACACCCATGAATCGAGCGAGCGAGCAGCGCTCAAAGAGCTGCTGAGCACGATGGATTTAGGAGTTTGCTGAAAAACCAACCCACGAGCCAGTTTTCCACAGGCATCAGTGGATTTCCGGCTCAAAAAGACGGATCGGCGGCTATCAGAGCCGCAAACAGCCCGATTTCGGCATCGTTGGCCTCTCTGCAAGGCATTGGTTGAGGCCTATTGGGCACACCTCTGGACAACGGGCTGTTCATGCCGCCTCCATCGCGGGCTTGAGCAGGTTGCCCAGGCGGATCAGGTTGTAGGCGATCACATGC
The DNA here is from genome assembly GCF_015840525.1 of Synechococcus sp. CBW1006. Lineage (NCBI taxonomy): Bacteria > Bacillati > Cyanobacteriota > Cyanophyceae > Synechococcales > Synechococcaceae > Synechococcus > Synechococcus sp. CBW1006. The sequence continues at coordinate 549,182 of NZ_CP060396.1, forward strand.
AGGCCAAACACGGCGCCGACCTTCTCGGTACCGCGCAGTTTGAACTGGCGCAGCCCTCCGAACGCCTTGATCCAACCAAACACCTTTTCGATCCCCCGGCGGGCGTTGATCGATTTGGAGTAGCCCACGTGACGGGTGGTGCGGCCATCAATGGCTGAGCCACCGCTGCGGGCCGTGTTCTGGGCCACGTGGGGCGTGACACCGATCCGCCGCATCTCAGCGACAAACCCTTTGGTGTCGTAGTTCTTGTCGGCGCCGACGGTCTTCTGGTGGGCACCGGTGAGGTCTGCTGCCATCTCTTTGGCGGCATCCCGCTCACCGGTGCCCGTGGCCTGGGTGACGCGGCAATCGACGATCAGGTCGTGGCGGTTGTCCATGAGGACATGGCCCCGATAGCTCAGCTGCGCTGGATGGGCATTCGATTTCCGGGCCAGCCGTGCCTCAGGATCGGTGCTGGAGCGGTGGGTCTCGTTGCTGAGCTTGATGCCGCGAAAGTCCCCTTTGGCGCGCTTCTTTCCCTCTTTGGGAGCACCGAATCCTTCGCCAGGACCTGTGGGCGGAGGCGGAGGATCCTCCTGGCCATCGATCCGCTCCAAGGAAGCGTGTGACGCCCAGGCCTGGAGCAACGTGCCGTCCACCGAAAAGTGCTCGTCACTGAGCAGCGGTTTGACCTCGGGTGCTCCCATCAGCTTCTCCAGGAACAGCCCCATGACGTCGTCAGTGAGGAGCCGATCACGATTCTTGGTGAATGTGGTCGGATGCCAGATCGCATCGTCAGGGCTCAAGCCCACAAACCAGCGGAACAGCAGGTTGTAGTGGACCTGCTCCAGCAGCAGCCTCTCGGAGCGGATGCCGTAGAACGCCTGCAACAACGAGGCCAGCAGCAGCTGCTCTGGCGGCACCGATGGTCTCCCTTCTGAGGCATACAACCTGCAGAAGGTGGGATTGAGTCGATCGAGGGCCTGATCCGCCAGCTTGCGAATCCGCCTGAGTGGATGGCTGGTCGGGATCCGCTCCTCGATCGAGACGTAGGAGAACAAGGAGCCGCTGCGCTCCTGCTGACCTCGCATCAAACCTGGGGCAGTTGCCCTATTTTCGCAGAGGCGGCGGGGTTTTTCAGCAAACTCTTAGAGGGCAAGCTGATCCAGGCGGATGCCCTGCACACGACGCAGGCGTTTTTCGCTGGTGCCTCGAGCAGGGAGCCGACGTCGCCCTGACCGTCAAAACGAATCAGCCCAGGCTCCATCGGCAGATCAGCCGCCAGTTCGAGGGAAAACGTCGGATCCCTTTCACTGCAACGGATCAGGAGAAACGCCATGGGCGTGACACGCGCTGGGAGCTCAGGGCCAAGGAAGCCCCCGATCACATCAAGGAAGCCTGGCCGGGCAGCGCCTGGATCGTGGAGCTGATCACCACGACCACCAAGCGCAACGGCAAGCACAGTGTCACCAGGCACTTGTTCATCACGACCGTTCGCACAGCTCCAGAAGGCCTGCTGCGCCTGATCCGGCAACGCTGGAGCATTGAAAACGAATGGCACTGGGCCCGCGACACCCAGCTCGGTGAGGACGCCCACCGCTATACCCATCGCATCGGTGCACCGGTGTTTGCGTTCCTGCGGACCGTGGTCATGAACCTGCTGCGGCGCGGCGGCTACCGCTCGATCCGACGGGGGCTCCGGGAACTGGCTTACGACATCAGAGGGATGCTGGCGTTGGGCGGGGTTCAGCTCGCGGGAGCGAGGTTGGAGTGACTTTCAGGCAACCCTGTGTCGGCGGCATCTCAACGCGCAAGGTCGACGCCCTGGTGGCCGCCCTGGGAGTCCAGAGCGGCATCTCCAAATCTCAGGTGAGCCGCATCTGCGCTGACATCGACATCCAGGTGCAGGCCTTCCTGAACCGCCCCCTTGAGGCCACCGGCTACGCCTACCTGTACCTCGATGCCACCTATCTCCACGGGCGTCTCGGCAAGGCGATGCAGGTCTGCTCCAGGGCTGTGGTGGTGGCCATGGGCGTCAATGCCGATGGTCGCCGCGAGCTGCTCGGCATCAAGGTGGGCGACAGCGAAACCGAGAGCTTCTGGAGCGAGTTCATTGGCTCGCTCAAGGAGCGCGGCCTCACTGGGGTCAAGCTCGTGATCAGCGACGCGCACGTGGGCCTCACCAAGGCGATCCGGCGGATGCTGCAGGGCAGCTGCTGGCAGCGCTGCAGGGTCCATTTCGCCAGAAACCTGCTCCAACGGGTGCCCAAGGCCCACCAAGGCATGGTCACCGCTGCCTTGCGCTCAGTGTTCGCCCAGGAGAAAACGGACGAAATCGAGGCCCGCTGGGACGATCTGGCCAGCTCACTGGTGGATCGCTTCCCCAAGGCTGCTGAGCTCATGCTGCACGCCCGGGAAGACGTGCTCGCCTTCCGTCACTTCCCGCCTCAACACTGGAAAAAGACTTGGAGCACCAACCTGCTCGAGCGCCTCAATGAGGAGATCAAACGCCGCACTCGGGTGGTTGGCATCTTCCCGAATGACGCCTCGATCACCCGCTTGGTGGGGGCTGTGCTGCTGGAGCAGGACGAGCACTGGCAGCTGGAGGGCCGGCGCATGTTCTCCGCCGAGAGCATGGCCGCCATCCCCTCACTGGCGGAGCTGCCCACGCAGCCTTCCTTGCAAGAAGCAGCGGCCTGAGCCTCAGGCCCCAGGAGATCGCGCCGTAGCGCCCCCACAGGGCGCAGCGGCGGCGATCACCGCCCGGGGGCCGGCACCGCAGACGTCACGACCAAGATTGCAGGTGTAGCCCACAACCGATCGGCAATCCAGACGAAAGACTTGACAAGTCAATCGTCTGGATTCATCGTGAAATAACGAGGTGCACATGCGCCTCGAGAATGACAGCCCGTCATTCACCCCTGTTCTCCCTCAGTCCAGGGCAATCGGGCCTCGGGATTTACACCACGCCAAGGGACGCGGCCTGATCCTTGCTCAGCAGCAGCAGATTCAGGAACTCAGCCAACGCAATGAGGAGCTGCAGCTGCAGCTCCAGATCATCGACATGGCCACTTCACTGGCCCGGCTGCGGGAAGGGATCGTTCGTAGCTCCCGTAATTCCTCCAAACTGACGTGACCCCAGCGGATTGAGCGCCCGCCGCTGGGTGTGGCTCATGCTGCGATGAATCGACAGTGAGGCTGGGCCACCGAAGCGATACTGGGTCAGCCAGAGGTAGGCACAGTGCAGGCTGATCCCGTTTTCGTCCGCCAGCTCCGAGAGTCTGCGGCCATGCTCCAAGTGCTGGTTCACAAGCCGGAGCCGGCCTCGCTGGGTCAGAGCGGCATTAGGTTTCCTAGTGTGCCGTCCCGGAGATTTGCGAGCAAAGTCGCTGGAGCTTCTCCAGGATTGAGTCGGCTGTTGCCGTCCATTTGAACGGGGCCTTGGTCTTGTTGTAGGCGGCCACGAACTGCTCGATTTTGGCGATCAGTTCCTTGACGCTGGAGAAGCTGCCCCGCCGGATCGCCCGCTGGGTGATGGTCCCGAACCAGCGCTCTACCTGATTGAGCCAGGAGGCGTAGGTGGGGGTGTAGTGCACGTGGAAGCGGGGCCTCTGCGCCAGCCAGGCCCGGACTTTGGCGTGCTCGTGCGTGCAGTAGTTGTCCACGATCAGGTGCACGTCCAGATTCTCGGGAACCGACTTCTCGATCTGCCGGAGGAACCCCAGGAACTCCTGGTGCCGGTGCCGGGGCCTGCACTGGGTGATCACCTCACCAGTCGCCACATCCAGGGCCGCGAACAGGGTGGTGGTGCCGTGGCGGATGTAGTCATGGGTCACCCCCTCCACGTAGCCCAGGCCCATGGGCAGCAGCGGCTGGGTGCGGTCCAGGGCCTGGATCTGGGTCTTCTCGTCGACGCAGAGCACCATCGCCTTGTCGGGCGGATTCAGGTACAGGCCGATGATGTCGCGGACTTTCTCGACAAAGAACGGATCGGTCGAGAGCTTGAAGTGCTTCTGCCGGTGGGGCTGGACCGAGAAGGTCTGCAGCCAGCGGTGAACCGTGGTCTTGGAGATCCCAGTCGCTGCAGCCAAGGTCCGTGCGCTCCAGTGGGTGCTGCCATCGGCGGGCTTGGTCTGCAGAGCCCGGTTGATCACCTCAGCCACCTTGTCGTCTTCATAGGTGCGGGGCCGGCCGGGCCGCAGCTCGTCATGGAGCCCTTCCAGTCCAAGGTCCCGGTACCGCTTGCGCCATTTGCCAACGGTCATCCCCGTCAGTCCCATTCGTTTGGCGATCGCCGTATTGGTTTCGCCTGCTCCGCAGGCCAGGACGATCTGGGCTCGCTGCACGATCGAATGCGGCAGCGACCGGGAATTCGCAAGGGCCCGCAACTGCTGAGCTTCGTCCTCGCTGAGGACCAGCGGAGGCATCGGACGACCAAGCGCCACAGGGCACCTCGGGTGACACCCCTGATTTTAGCTGTTATTTCCAGGACGGCACACTAGATCACCGGTGACAATATCGTCTCCTGCTTCACCGAAAACAAAATCGTTACCTGCACCACCTCGAACAATATCATTACCAGCCCCGCCACTGACATTGTCGTTACCAACATTCCCGTTGAGCCAATCCGCCCCTGCGTCGCCGGCAAGGAAATCATTTTCATTGCCGCCAAGGTATTTGTCTCGCCCGGTGCCGCCAACCAAAAAATCGTTGCCGAGGTTTCCGTTTACATCGTTAAACCAGCCAGGGATGGGAATGCTCGAGCCGGTAACCTGATCGTCTCCACCATTCATTCTGGTGGGCTGACCAAGAGAATCAGGGAAGTTCTCAAGGGATACGGTATCAGCCAGGTTGGAAAAATCCCATCTACCATCAGGGCCGAGAATTTGCTGATTTTGGATCGGGGAAGCAGCCATGAGCCATTTTTGAAGTCATTTTATCTTAACGGCTCCGGCCGCCTTCGGAGCAAAGGCATTTGAACTCTTAATCATTGATCAGAGAGAAGTCGACCGCATCAGAGTTCCGAATTGAGTCCCATCCTTTCGCGACGTCTCTGATCGGTTCGATTACTCTGATCTCAAAGCACTCCTCTTCACACCTCGCACAAGGCCATGGCTGCTCTGGAATGGAGTTCAGATGCTGAAGTTGAGTTGAAGGAGGTCCCCTTCTTCGTTCGGCCAGCGGTGCGCCGGCGCATCGAACGGCTCGCCGCCGATGCGGGCCTGGAGCGGATCGAGGTTGCCTTCTACGAGCAGGCCAAGGCACAGTTCGGCCAGAAGTGAGCGGACCTGGCCCGCGCTGATCCGATCCCGGCTCCCTCACGCCCAGCCGTGGTGGGAAGGGCGATGGGGTAAAAGAGAGGTCTGATCCGTTCCCTACCGTTGCGATGTCGCAGTCCAAGCGTGAGCAGGTGGTCAGTCATCTGCGCTACATCCGCCAGGAACTGCGCGAGATGCACCAAGGTGTGATGGAAGACGGACTGCTTCCTGAAGCTGGTGAGGTGAGGGGTGTCATGGCCCAGATGGAGGCCCTGCTCGAATTGCTGGAAGGCAAGGGCTCCCGCAAGAAAGACAGCGAGGGCTGATCCCGGCTTCCAGCGACCAGCCCGTCAGCACGCAGGGCAGGTCTCAGGCTGAGGCCCACCCAATGTGACGGCTATCCTGCCGCTCTGCCGTGCGGTTCACTGGGCTCCGGCTCACTGGACCTGGTAACGGTCGCCCGATGCGAACTCCCTTCCCGGCTCGCCACTCAAGCCCCGCCCAGCGAATCGAGCAGACCCCCGAAGCAGGATCGTTGCGACCACGACCGACACGCCTGCAGAGCCGGGTGGTCGACGCAGGCGCGGCCCTGACCGGCTGGGCCAGTAATCCCTGGCGACGGCTGGCCCTGCTGCTGATCGTCCTGCTGCTCGGCTTCGTGATCGGCGGTGGCGTCGGCACCATCTGCGGTGCCCTCTCCATCATTGACCACCTGGCGGCCCTGTTCTGCGTGATCGCGATGGAATTCGCCATCAGGGCCCGCCGCTGGTTGCTGCGGCAGCGTGGTGATCATCTGGGGCTGGAACTGCTGGACATGGGCCGGATCGGCCTGCTTTACGGCCTGCTGCTGGACGGCTTCAAGCTGTTCTGAGCTCCGGCCCCATCCCCGGCGGCCAGAAGATAGAGCAGGGCCATCCGCACCGGGATGCCATTGCGGACCTGCTCCTCCACCAGGTTGGCCCCAGGATCGTCGAGCAGATCGCCGGCCATTTCCACGCCACGGTTGACCGGGCCGGGATGGAGCAGGGGAACCGGCTGGCCACACAGGGCCAGGCGATCGCGGCTGAGGCCATAGAGGCGGTGGTACGTGTCGAGGCTGGAGAGCAGTTGCTGCTGCATCCGCTCTTTCTGCAGACGCAGGGTCATCACCGCATCGGCCCCAGGCAACGCCTCCTCAAGGGAGCGCACCACCTGGATCGAGCCACGTCGGGGCACAGGATCCTCATGCTGGCCAGGGGGCGGAGCCGCCACGAAGTCGGCGAAGGCCTCGGGTACCAGAGTGGGCGGACCACAAAGCACCACATCCGCGCCACAGGCGGTGAGGGCCCAGAGATTGGAGCGCGCGACACGCGAGTGCATCACATCTCCCACGATCGCGACCCGCCTGCCCCGCAGGCCTTCGGGCGATGGGGCCAGCGGATCAAAGTGGCGGGCAAGTGTGAACAGATCCAGCAGACCCTGGCTGGGATGGCTGTGCAGCCCATCGCCGGCATTGAGCACCGCCACCCTTTCGCCGGACTGATCGAGATCGCGCGCCAGGCAGGCAGGCACGCCGGCGCAGCGATGGCGTACCACCAGCACCGTCGATCCCATCGCCACATAGGTGCGGGCGGTATCAAGCAGGCTCTCGCCCTTGCTGAGCGAGCTGGAGGACGGGGAGAAACTCTGAACGTCAGCGGAGAGGCGCTTGGCGGCCAGCTCGAAGCTGCTGCGCGTGCGGGTGCTCGGTTCGAAGAAGAGGGTGGTCATCAACCGGCCCTGCAGCGCCGGCAGCTTGCGAGCGCCGGCATCAGGCAGGGAACGAAAGCGCTGAGCCAGCTCCAGCACGGTGGCGAAATCCTGCAGCGAGAACGCCGCCAGGTCGATCACATGGCGGTGGTTCCAGCCGCTCAAGGGGCCGCGGTCGCGCAGAACACCCCACAAGGTAGGGCTCTGCCGAGCAGCAGGGCTCAGACATCCAGCAGGACGGCCGGATCCAGGGCAAACGCCAGCGGCGGCTTCCGATCACCGCGCACGCGGCGGCTGACACTGCGACTGCCGCGCAGATACCAGCGCCAGGGCAGCTCCTGGGCGGAAGAGATGCCGATGCGGGGGCACTGGCACAACGGGTCTTCCCCACGGCTGCGGCACTGATCGAGCCAGTCCTGCAGCCGCGAGGGAACCGGCGCCAGCCACACCCCCGACTCAGGCGCCACGGAGCGGCCATCCAGGCTGCGATCCAGGCCGAAACGGCGGGCCAGCAGAGCGGGGCCTGCCGCCACCCGCTCCGGTTCGCCGGGCAGCGCCACCGCCCGCAGCAGCACGCCGTTGGCCCAGTCTCTGCGGCCGGTCACCACGTTGACGCAGTGGTGAATGCCATAACTCACATACACATAAAACTGCCCTGGCGCACCAAACAGGGTTTCGTTGCTGGGGCTGCGGCGCCGATGCCCGTGACAGGCGGGCTCGGATTGGCAATACGCCTCCGTTTCTACAATCACGCCGCTGAGCAGGTCTCTACCCGCCTGGCGTTTCACCAGCAGGCAGCCGATGAGGTCGGGCGCCACTTCTTCTGCGGGGCGGGCGAAGAAAGCCTGGGTCAGCCCTGGGAGGTCTTGGGTGGTCGTGGTGGCTATGGGAGTGGCTTGAGGGATGGGATGGATCTTTGAGATCTCAAATGCCAAAACATTAGAATTCACCCTACTGAGACCAGCCAGATTAGGCTAAGTCAACCACCTGCGATTAGAGCCCGATACAAGATCATCAATTTTAGCGAATGAGCCAGAGAAATGATCCAGCACGAAATTCCAGTTTTCAACAAAGTGCAGAGGGCGGCTCCTTATATTCACATCATTATAAAGACGCATGCCGCCAATCCCGACATCGGTAGCAACTTTTCCAAATGGCATCAGAACAACAGGGCGACCATTTAGCCAAGATTTAAAGCAATTGTAATAATCGTCATATTGATAAGGCTCAAGCTCCTTTGGGAAAAAAGATAGCTGCCTTGCTGACTCTACGCTAATTAACTGGGGCGCCCGATTGACGTTGGCAACGAATCTATGAGGCATCATACCGTTGGCAGCAACGAATCCAGACGGAAGAAGCATGCGCTTATAACAACCCAATGAATAGAAAGAGTTGGATTGACCTGAAGAACCCACGACAAACTCTGCACTCAGCAGCCCAGAATCTGCACGCTGATAGGAGAAAGAAGGGTCAAGGTCTGAGCCTCCATTGCCGCCAACAATAGCCGCACCATACTGAGACGATGCTCCTAGAGCTGAATCCAACCAATCAAATAGCCTCTCATCATAAACATCATCATCCTGAAGTAGAACCACGTGGGAACAGCCCCAGTGGCTGGCAATCTCTATGGAAAGTCTATAGTTTTGTATCTCATGCAAATCGTTTGCTGAGATAACGAGATGATTTTTCCCAGCTAGCCTTCTGTGCCATGCAAGTGCAGAGCCGTCAATACATCCATCAGCAAAAACAATCACATTGCTGCACCCTTTCTCAAGGAAAGTAGCGAGGATTTTATCACAGTTCTTCGCCTTATTAAAAACCTGGAAGACGAAGGCGACGTTCTGATACGCAGAATACCTGAATGCCGCCTCACTCAGAAATCGCTTGTGAGCCAATACCCTTGACCTAAGACGAGCAGCGAGAAGTGCCCGAGACTTGGAACGAATACCTTTATACACACGCTTTAATGCTTCCACTGAGGTGAGCGCCTCTAGCTTAAAAATTCAGCATAGCACTAATTTGCAATGAGTCAACAAGGACAAACTCGTAGGCGGCTAGTTCAATCTTGAATATTCACGCCTAATAAGCTCGGTTAATATATTCTCTAAGCTTCTAAGATTTCGCCTCTTTTTCTGCACCTCAACCAGCATCGCCGCTTCCACATCAGGTAGGCGAATGATGATGGTCTTCATTAGACTGCCTCCAGTCGCGCCAGTTTCTCGGCAATCGCTTCTCTACAAAATGCTGAGATATTCAGGCAACGGCTTCTCTTCAGGTGGAGCAGTGCCTGGTGGAGCTGCTGGGAATCAGCTGTTGGATAGGTGACGGTTAACTGATTTCTCTTCATAGAATCCAATCGGTTGAATAGTAGTCAATAGAGGCATTGCTCTGCCTGGTCTCCTTACAGAGATATCGCAGCAGCATCATCTCAGTGCTGGGAGTGACAGGCTGGATATGGGCGGAATCAAACAGGACGCTTTTTGCTCTAAGCGGAAGAGTCAGATTAAAGAAGTCATCAAGCCGCTCATGCCAATCAAATGGAGACGGCAATGCCTCTATCAACATATTTATATGGGGTCGCTCCCTGTTTCTCCCGTATTCAATGCTCCACAGTGACCGTGCCCTATCGGAAATCTTCGCCCAGCGACGGTTGCCGTAGACCCACTGGTAGAGCGTGTGCTTGTGGAAGGCAATATCCTTACTCACCTCATCTGGGTTGATTCTGCGTTGCTGCTGGTGGCGGCTGTTGAATCCATCATTCAGGTGATAGACCACATACCATTGGGGGTTGGTATGCGTTCAGGGGTCGGGACGCCCCACCGCACGAATGCAAGCCTGATCGCTCACCGCTGAGCGATCAGAGACTCTTCCTTGTCCTTTCTTCTGCCTTCAGGGATCGCTCAGCAGTGACGGCATCACCCCATCGCGGTGATGGGCGATCCAGGCCTGCTCCAGGAACTCCCAGACATCCCGCCCCTGTTGCCTGAGGGTAGTGGTGACCGTGAGCAGGCGGCTCCGGCAGATCGCACCTTGGCGGGATTGGACTCCTTGACTGATCTTGCGCTGAATCACCGATTGGCGCAGGGCACGTTCTGCGGCGTTGTTGGTGGGCTCTATTCCCTCGTTCTCCAGGAAGGTCCACAACCCACCTGTCACCTTCTGGAGCTGCTGGCACGTGCGCACTGTGCTGGCCCAAGGCGTTCGCTCGCCGCGCTGGTAGCCGAGCTCTACTACCCGCTGCAGCGTGGTCTCAAAGGTCTGGCGGATCGGCCGGCAGCTTTGCTGCAAGGCGGGCCAGTCAATCTTTCCCTCCTTGTAGCGGTGCCAGTGGCCAAACAGCTGCTGCTGCAGGCCCAGCAGCTGGGCTCCGAATTCAGCGCTGGCGCCCGGGCGTTCGGCGATGGCCGTCAGGTCGCGGATCAGGTGCGCCCAGCACAGCTGGCGCTGCTTGGTGGGCAGGTGGTTGTAGGCCGAGAAGCGATCGCTCACCACAATCCCGCCAAAGGCGTTCCCCAGCAGCTCGATGGCAGCGGTCGTCGATCGACTCAGCCCTTGCACAAATACCGTCACCACGGCGGTGACCATGACCCACTGCCAGCCCCGCTTTCCAGTGGGATTGTTGCCGTCGGCATTGCCGGTGGGGGCGCCAGTTTCATCTACGTAGGCCACCGGCTGCACGCGGGCAAAAGCAAGGGCCTCCTGCATGGGCTGCTCCAGTGCTGCACTCAAGCGCTGGCGGACCCGTGCAATCGCGCCGCGGCTCATCTCCACTCCTACCAGCTGCTGGAGCAGGGCCTGGGTCTTGCTGAAACTCAACGGAAAGGCACTGCCCAGCAGGCCCACCAGTGCACTGAGCCTTGGGCCGTAGTGACTGGCCTCCACATCCGCCGGCAACGAGGCGCAGGTGCTGGTGGAACAGCAGGGGCAGACCAGGCGATGCAGCCGGTGCTCGATCACCAGCGGGGTAATCGGCGGGATCTCGATCACCTGATGGCGCAGGGGATCGAGATCCTCTCCCTGGAGCAAGGTGCCACAGCGGCGGCAGGCATCAGGGTGGTGATCCACCACCTGATCCACCCGCTCGATCGACAGCAGCTCTGGTCCGGATCCGGGATGGCCCTGCTGGCCGCCCCGCTTGCGGCCACTGCCCTTGCGCCGTTCTGGCGGCTTAAAACCCAGACCATCACTGGAGGGAGGTTTGGATGAGTTGCGAGAGCTGCGTCCGATCCGCTCACGCAGGTTTGCCAACTCGGTGGCCAAGGAGGTGAGTTGGCCGCGCAACAGCTCGATCTCCTGCTGCTGGGCGTTGATCAGCGCTCTGACGCTGGCGGGAGTTTCCAGCCAGTCGGCTTCTGGAATTCCAGCCGGATGTGCGGTCATCACAGGCGGGTCTCTACCTGAGATGCAACCGGAAATCAAGCTGTCGTCAAGGGTTCAGCAGGGCCGATGTTCGCCGCGAGCTGTCACGCCCCCTGAACGGATACGGGGGTTGAATCCTCGTTGGAGTTGCCGATGGAGTATCTGCTCGTTGGCTTGTATCAGTTTTTGATTTTTCATATTGATTTTCTTTGGAAATTTTTGAGTCATCTGAGGACATCAAGGGATACAGGCGAAAAACCTCAGGTCTCACCTCATCACTTCTTCCAACGCACCGCCAACTGGATTCCCAATCACTGGCTGGCTGAGATTTCTCAATGGCAACGCCAGGCGCTCTTATGTCTTCCCTGTAAACCCTGCAAATAACAATTTCTATTTATACGAGTTTCTGATTTTTCACAGTCCAAGACGACGACAACAAGCACAAGCTGCTTTTAAATCACATTTCTCACCCACGCACCCACTTTTGTAGCCTATGAAATAAGCATTCTTTTTCACTTTTCCATTTCAGGCCAAATGAGGTGGGTGCCTTTTATTGGACAGTTCCGGCCCCTGACATCGTTAACCCAGGACGGGTGGAACATGGTTCGGCCTCAGTGTAGACCGCGTGGGGAGTTTTGCCTCCAAGGGAACTGTGAGGTCTTACATGGCAATACCGCCACAGGAAGCGGGCCAGGCTGATTTCAGCGTCCCAGCCATCGCTGTATGCCCGTAGGTAGACCTCCTCGTACTTGACAGTCCTCCACAGCCGTTCAACAAGGATGTTGTCGTAGCACCGCTTTCTGCCGGACCAGCTGATCTGGATCCGCTCCCCTTTGAGTCTGGCCACAAAGTCAGCGGACGTGAACTGACAGCCTTGATCGGAGTGGAAGATCTCTGGCCTACGGCCGCCTCCCAAGGCCATCTCCAGGGCCTCCAGACAGAACTTCGTGTCAAGGCTGTTGGAGAGCCTCCAGCTGAGCACATGCCTGGAATGGAGATCCATGATCGCCACCAGATAGAGGAACCCTTTCTGCAGAGGGATGTAGGTGATGTCGGTCGCCCAGACCTGATCCACCGACGTGACCTGCGTGAGGTCCACCAGGCAGGGGAACCGCACGGACGGATCACCTGGAACCGTCGTCCGGGGCTTCTGGTAGATCGCCCGTAATCCCATGCGCCGCATGAGGTTTCGCACTCGATCTCGGCTGATCGGGATACCATCTTGGGCCAGATAGTCCACCATCCGGCGGCTGCCGCTGCAGGGATCCTCCAGGTAGAGAGCATCGATCCTGGCCATGATCCGCAGCGTCGATACACGGACCGGTGTCGGCCGGTAGTACAGCGTGGATCGAGGCAGCCCCAGCAGCGCACACTGCCTGCTGATGCTGAGCTCGGGGTGGTCGTGATCGACCAGCTTGCGCAGTTCACGGGCATCAGAGCAGTTGAGACTTTTTTTTGAGCCACTCCAGCTCCATCTGCAGCCGTCCGATCTGCTGGAACAGCTCCGCCTCCTTGGCCTGCCCCTCCTCCTTGTCCTTGGTCTTCTTGCCTCGGGTGAAGAGCTCGCTGGCACCGTCCAGGAGCTGCCGCTTCCACTGGCTCACCTGGATCGGGTGGATGGCGTGGTCGGCGGCGATCTCCTGGATCGTCTTGCGGCCACTGATCGCCTCCATGGCGACCCTGGCCTTGAACTCGGGGCTGTGGGTGCGGCGCTTGCTCATCGGTGGGAGCCCCTTTCAGGGGCGGTACCCCGCCTCAGAGGTTAACGATGGGGCCTGTCCAGAAAAGCCAGACCACCTCAAAATCGGCAACTTCACGCGGCCTGTTGGCTTCGCATAGGTCTTCAGCAGCATCTCAGTGGAGTGACCAGCAATCTGAGCAAGGTCTGCGGGTGAATTCCCCATCGCCAACGCATGACTGAGGAATGAGTGGCGTTGGGCATACAGCCGTCTTGGTTTCAGTCCGCACCGCTGCAGAGACCGATGCCACACACGACCCAACAGGTGGTCATACACATTCGTGTAGGTGTCAGGGGAGAGGAAGACCAGCCCCTCTCTCTGATACAGCCCCTTCTCCTGCATCTGGCACTGGTGCTCCAGCAGGGTCTCCATCACCGCGTCACTCAGGGGCACAACGCGCTCCTTGCCCGTCTTGGTCGTCGCCCAAACCACCTTCCCGCTGGAATACCCATCCCGTCTCAGCGACTTACAGACCAGGAGCTCCTTGTCGCTCCAGCGGATGCAGTCCCACGTCAGTCCCCGAAGCTCGGCACTCCGTAGCCCCGTGCTCAGCCAGAGCAGAAACAGCGGGTAAAACGCTTGCGTCCCCTGTGTTGGTGTAAATCCCTGGGGACCTCAACCCCGGCGTAGCCGGGGTTGAGCGCGCACCTCAGACGTTCCGCTCAGCGGCCAGCGTTGCAAGGGGTGGGCAGGCCCGTGACCCTGGTTTGAGCACTACCTCAACCAGACGAACCATGTCGAGTCACCCCGGGGAACTTCCCCCCGAGGTGCTCACAGAACCGTACGTGACACTCTCGCGTCATACGGCTCCCATCATCCACATGCCACTTCACTGACTCGACGCCAGTGCGCGAACAGATCACGATGTCCAGACCTGATCCTGGCAAGTACTCGCCAGCTTTGGAGCCGACGACCCCGCAGCCTTTTGTACTTCTGCCGTAACCAGGCTGCAATTCTGTCATCCAGGTAGCGATACAACTTCCTGATCAGTTCTGTCCTATAGAAACGACCGTAGTACTGAATCCAGCCACGAATCACTGGATTCAGCACTTTAGCGATCTCCTCAAGCGACAGATACACGAGCGATGGAAGCCCTATCGACCTAATCCTCTCCCGCATACGCTGGAGAGCCTGCGGACTCACTGCCGGCAAAAAGCCTGTGTAGATGACTCCGCGAGAATTGCGAGACACACGTGGCCGAAACGCGAAACCAAGAAACGTGAACGTGACATCAGCAAACGGTGCCCGGCGGTTGCTATCCCTGCAGTAGACCACCTGGGTCTTCTGGGGATGAAGCTGGAGGCCACAGGACGCAAAGCGATCCTGCAATGCCTCCAGCAACCGCCGAGCTTCCTTCTCGCTGTGGCAATGACAGATCACATCATCTGCATAGCGCTCAAAGGCAATGGCCGGGTGGCTCCGGCGCATCCACACATCAAACGCATAGTGCAGGAACAGATTGGCCAGCAGTGGACTGATGACACCACCTTGCGGTGTGCCCCGGTCCCTGGGATGGAGCGTGCCATCCGGCAACAGAACCGGTGCCTGCAGCCATCGTTGCAGGTAGAGCACCACCCAGCGCTCGGAGGTATGGGCCTTGATCGCGCGCATCAACAGGTCGTGATCGATAGCATCGAAAAACCCCTTGATGTCGAGATCGAGAACCCAGTTGGACCTCCAGCAGCGCTGACGGCAGACCTCTACTGCCTGATGCGCTGACTTGCCCGGTCTGTAGCCGTAGGAATCCTGATCAAAGATCAGCTCCAGCTCTGGCTCCAGCACCTGCTTGACCACCATCTGTGCGATGCGATCAGCAACCGTCGGGATACCCAGCGGCCTGACGCCTCCACCGGATTTGGGAATCTCCACACGCCGAACTGGTGGCGGAAGATAACTTCCTGATGCCATCCGATTCCAGAGTTTGTAGAGATTATTCTCCAGATCCTTGTTGAAGTCGTCCAGGCTTTGGCCATCCACACCGGCCGCCTGTCCGTTCCGTTTCACCTGTTGATAGGCCTTCCAGACCATCACCTTGGTAATCGGTAGCGGCTTGTCTGTTGTCATCCCATTCCTCCTGCCGTAGGCAGTTGATGGGAGACTCCAAACGGGATGATGCAACCCCTTGGCTCCGAGTCCGTTACAGACCCATCATCGCTACTACGGGTTGCTCCGCCCCTGCCACAGACATCGGTATTGACCCTCATGGTGGTGACCACTTGGGATGTTCCCTTGGCATTCCATGGCAGGTTCTCACGTTCCGCATCAGGGCCTGCGATGAGCTCGTGCCGTCTATACGCCGGCTGCCGTGTGGTCCATAGACAGGCTCTGTCCACACTGATCCAGGAGATTTGGGCCGCCTCCCGTTTTGGCAGCGTCTGAAATAGATATCGGCGCGTCATCAACGGTTCGCTTGCGCTCACCTTCTCGTCGCACACCTGACGGATCCAGTCCGCCGTTTCCCCGTCGCTCACCACCACGTCTTTTGAACGCAGCAGCACGGGGTGGTTTGGTACCAGCCCCTGCAGGCCGATCCCGGGAGGCCACACTCCCATCCCCGATGCAGTTTCATCAGCCTTGGCTTTCACCTGCTGACTCGTGACACACGCCCACGTCCAATCGTGCCGCAATTGAGCTGGCGCCGCTACTGGATGGCAGCAGCGCCGGTGAGCTGATCCCCGAGCTGGTGCGCCACGGCCTGCAGCAGCTGATCGAGCTGGAGGTCGCTGCCGTGCTCGGCGCAGAGCGCCATGAGCGCAGCGAGGAGCGGCTCGGCTACCGCAACGGCTACCGGCCGCGCACCCTGGCCACCCAGGTGGGGGACATCGATCTCCGCATCCCCAAACTGCGCTCCGGCAGCCACCTGCCCTCGATCCTGGAGCCGCGCCGCCGTGTGGACCAGGCCCTCTACGGCGTGGTGATGGAGGCCTATGTCGGCGGCATCTCAACGCGCAAGGTCGACGCCCTGGTGGCCGCCCTGGGAGTCCAGAGCGGCATCTCCAAATCTCAGGTGAGCCGCATCTGCGCTGACATCGACATCCAGGTGCAGGCCTTCCTGAACCGCCCCCTTGAGGCCACCGGCTACGCCTACCTGTACCTCGATGCCACCTATCTCCACGGGCGTCTCGGCAAGGCGATGCAGGTCTGCTCCAGGGCTGTGGTGGTGGCCATGGGCGTCAATGCCGATGGTCGCCGCGAGCTGCTCGGCATCAAGGTGGGCGACAGCGAAACCGAGAGCTTCTGGAGCGAGTTCATTGGCTCGCTCAAGGAGCGCGGCCTCACTGGGGTCAAGCTCGTGATCAGCGACGCGCACGTGGGCCTCACCAAGGCGATCCGGCGGATGCTGCAGGGCAGCTGCTGGCAGCGCTGCAGGGTCCATTTCGCCAGAAACCTGCTCCAACGGGTGCCCAAGGCCCACCAAGGCATGGTCACCGCTGCCTTGCGCTCGGTGTTCGCCCAGGAGAAAACGGACGAAATCGAGGCCCGCTGGGACGATCTGGCCAGCTCACTGGTGGATCGCTTCCCCAAGGCTGCTGAGCTCATGCTGCACGCCCGGGAAGACGTGCTCGCCTTCCGTCACTTCCCGCCTCAACACTGGAAAAAGACTTGGAGCACCAACCTGCTCGAGCGCCTCAATGAGGAGATCAAACGCCGCACTCGGGTGGTTGGCATCTTCCCGAATGACGCCTCGATCACCCGCTTGGTGGGGGCTGTGCTGCTGGAGCAGGACGAGCACTGGCAGCTGGAGGGCCGGCGCATGTTCTCCGCCGAGAGCATGGCCGCCATCCCCTCACTGGCGGAGCTGCCCACGCAGCCTTCCTTGCAAGAAGCAGCGGCCTGAGCCTCAGGCCCCAGGAGATCGCGCCGTAGCGCCCCCACAGGGCGCAGCGGCGGCGATCACCGCCCGGGGGCCGGCACCGCAGACGTCACGACCAAGATTGCAGGTGTAGCCCACAACCGATCGGCAATCCAGACGAAAGACTTGACAAGTCAATCGTCTGGATTCATCGTGAAATAATGAGGTGCACATGCGCCTCGAGAATGACAGCCCGTCATTCACCCCTGTTCTCCCTCAGTCCAGGGCAATCGGGCCTCGGGATTTACACCACGCCAAGGGACGCGGCCGGTAAAACCAGCTCTCGTGCTCCTTCATGTCCCTGAGCACCAGACCGATTTCCTCAATGCTCAGCACATCGCTCTGCACGGACCGCTGCTTGAGGGGCAGGCGGTAGGTAAACAGTTGGCGGTTGCTGGGGTTGGCGTTGCGGCACACCTGCAGAATCCCAGCGATGGTGCGGTTGGCCAGGGGCTTGGCCTGCATCCACCGCACGAAGTCCTCCACATCACTGCGGTTTCGCAGCGGCTTGCCGTATCCCTTGACCACTCTCAGGGCATGGATGCAGCGGGCGTTGTGGGTGCTGTCGGCCAGGGCCTGCATCGCCTCCAGCAGACCCACCTGCTGACCCTTCACCAGCGGCGTGTAGCGCAGCAGGGAGCGGTCAAACGTCCCCTCCTGGTAATCGCTCCATATCTGGGCACTGATGGCCTGCGCCCTCGCCACTGCCACAGGGTCTTCCCAGCGACCCAGACGGTTGATGAAGACATCCCGCCCACCCAGGCGCACCCTGACCTGCAGCGCCCCGTTGTTGTTCCTCAGCGATGGTGCTTTCCTCATGGGTCTGATGGTCCTGCTCAGACCTCTGGCTTATGGCCGACCCATGGCCGCGGCCAATCCCCTCAGCCCATTTCGTAGCCCTATGTAGCCCTGGGGGTCACCTGGGAGGAAAAATCTGGGAAATTCTTGGGAAGCGGCTTGGGCATTGGCTTTTGACCCCGCCGAGACCTTCAGAAGTCAGGCCAGAACAGTAAGCAGAAATGCTCAGGCCGCCTTCACGCAGTGGTGCAGGCCGTAGGTGAGATAGACGTAAAACCGCCCAGGCTCACCGAACAGCGTTGCATTGGCTGGACTACGGCGGCGATGACCATGGCAGGCCGGCTCGCTCTGGCAGTAGGCCTCCGTTTCCACGATCAGCCCCCGCAGCGCGGTTCCATCCGGCAAGCGCCGCACCAGCAGGCTGCCGATCAGCTCCGGCGCCACCGTTTCGGCCGGGCGCACAAAGAACCCCTGGGGCAGGGGTGCCGGCAGCCGGGTCACAGGCGCGAGGTCACGAGACGCCACCATCCTGACCGCAGTCCACACAGCGGCAGCGTCTGTCGACAGACTGGGGCCATCAATGAGCGAGTGCCCCCGTGACCGATCCGAGCTCCAGCTTCAATCCAGGCCTCGTGGTGCTGGTGGTGAGCGTGCTGTTCTGTCTCACCACCCTGTTCTTCGGCACCAAGGGCGGCTACTACGACACCGACGCCTACGACGGCAACGGCACGGCCCACTGACCCCACCTGGGGGCTGTTCAGGAGCCCTGGCTGCCGAGCCGTTCCGCTTCAGGGCAGTCCTCGGAGGTCAGAAGATCGTCGGCCGTGTTGGTGCGGCACACGTAGGCCAGTCGGGTGCTGACGGCGCCGATCGAATCGAGACGCACGCTCTCCTCCCAACTGTGCAGCTCGTCGTCGTCTTCGGCGTCGTAGCGCAGGGTGACGAGATCACCATCGATCTCCAGGATGCGCGCCTCTTCGATCCAGCGCTGCTGATCGCGCAGAAACACCCACACCGGGCGCTTCTCACAACAGAACTGTTGGAGCTTGCGGTGCAGCATGGTCCCTCCGGGCTGCAGGCCCATTGATCCTAAGCAGATCCATCCAGGTTGCCGCTGTTCACCATGACCATCTCCCCCAGCACCGAAGCCATCCGCCTGCAGCTGCGCAGCTGGCCGGAGGTGGAGACCTACCTGACGCACTGCAAGGGGGTGATCGTGCCGCTCGGCTCCACGGAGCAGCACGGACCCACGGGCGCCATCGGCACCGATGCCCTCACCGCTGAAGCCGTGGCCCTGGAAGTGGGCCGCCGCACCGGTGTGCTGGTCACGCCGACCCAGGCCTTCGGCATGGCGGAGCACCACCTCGATTTCGCCGGCACGATCAGCCTGCAGCCGGCCACGCTGCTGGCTGTGCTCCACGACGTGGTGCTGTCGCTGGCGCGCCATGGCTTTGAGCGGATCTTCGTGATCAACGGCCACGGCGGCAACATCGCCACGGCACGGGCCGCCTTCGCCCAGGCCTACGGCACCGCCACCGCCCGGGGGCTGCCCCACCCGGAACGGCTGCGCTGCCGTCTGGCCAACTGGTTCACCGCCGCACCGGTGATGCGTGAAGCCCGGCAACGCTATGGCGAGAAGGAAGGCCATCACGCCACCCCCAGCGAAATCGCCCTGACCCTGCACCTGGAGCCGAGCCTGGTGGAGAAGCAGCGGCCCCTGCCGGAACCGGCGCCGGCCGGCCCGATTCATGGCCCAGCCGATTTCCGCCGGCGCCATCCCGATGGCCGCATGGGTTCCGATCCCTTCCTGGCCAGTCCTGACCACGGCAAGACCTTTCTGGATCTGGCGGCCACGGCCCTGGCGGAGGATCTCACCGCCTTCCTGGCCGAGTAAGTTCCCCCTCAGCCTCCCCCCCGACCCGGGTGCAGCGATGAGCAGGATCACGGCCGACGATGTACGCAAGGTGGCCCACCTGGCCCGCCTCGATCTCCCCGAGGAGAAGATCACCACCTACACCGGCCAGCTCGAGCGCATTCTCGATTACGTGGCCCATCTCCAGCAGGTCGACACCGAAGGCGTTGAGCCCACCACCCGGGCCGTCGAAGTGGTGAATGTGACCCGAGCCGATGCGGTGGACACCACTGCGGAGCGCGAGCAGCTTCTGGATCTGGCGCCACAGCGCGAGGGCGACTTCTTCCGCGTGCCGCGCATCCTGGCTGAGTAAGGGCTCAGCGGACCGGCGACACCGCCGTTCGATGCAGCAGCTCCAACACCCTGCGGCGGGCATGGCGGGTCGGCATCAGAGCAGCCAGAGGCCTGAGTCGACTGCGGCGCTTCTTGTGGCTGCGCACGCCGAGAAAGATGTCGTAGAGAAAATTGAGACCATCGGTGCGGGTCTCGAACAAACCGAGACGCTGAGGTGATCCCTTGGCGTCAAGAATGTGGCGGGTGGCGTGATAGGCGTCCTGGTACTCAAACCAGGGAATCGATGGCCAGAGATGGTGAATCAGGTGATAGTTCTGCCCCATGATCAGCAGGTTCATCAACCGGCCCGGGTAAACGCGGGCGTTGTGCCAGCGGTTGCGCGACTGAAAGGGCCGGTGAGGCAGATAATCGAAGAACAGACCCAGGGTGACCCCCACCATCAGCGCCGGTGCGAACCAGCAGTTGAAGACGAAATCCTTGAAGCCATACTTCAACGACGCCAGCACGATGGCAAAGAAGAGGCCGCGAGCCAGACCCCACTCCAGTAATTCATAGCGGCGCCAGAGGTGATGCCGGAAGAAGAAGACCTCGTGATAGAAAAAACGCGGTGCGATCAGCCACAGCGGTCCAAACGTGGAGACGATGTGATCGGGATCGTGTTTGGGATCGTTCACATGGGCGTGATGCTGCAGATGCACCCGCGTGAACACCGGAAAGCTGAAGCCGAGCAGCATCGCCGCCCCATGGCCCATCACCGCGTTCCAGAAGCGGCTGGGATGGGCGGCGTTGTGGCAGGCATCGTGAATCACGGTGCCCTCCAGATGCAGAGCCAGGAAGCCGAGGGCCAGCAGCACCGGCAGGGGCCAACCGGCGCCGAACCAGCCCCAGATGGTGAGCCCTGCCAGGGCATAGCCCCCCAGGAACAACCCCACGGTGGGATTCCAGGCATCCGGCGGGTCGAGGAACTCTCGCGGCACCGCACTGGAAGGGGAACGCCTCAGCACCTGGGTGGCAGGGGTCTGAATCGAACGCGCCTCAGTCGCCAGCGGAGATTCCATCATCGTCTGCTGATGCACCTGAGGCCAAAAGGTCGCACAACCTAAAAAACCGGGAATGCCCACCGGGGGACTTGAACCCCCACAGCCTGAGCCACTGGAACCTAAACCCAGCGCGTCTACCAATTCCGCCAGGTGGGCGTGTGGCGACTCTAGGGAGTGTCGGGGAACAGCTTCCACAATGGGGGCCGTACGCCACACCGCCATGCTCGCCACCCTGGGGGGAAGCCTGGCCCTGCTGCTGGGGCTGGCTGTTCTGTTGCTGCCGCTGCTGGCCCAGGAGCTGAGCCGTCCCCGCGACGCAGTGTGGGGGGCGGTGGTGCTGCTGCTGGGGCTGGTGCTGGTCACCAGCGCCGACCGCCTGGTGGGAGCGCCGATGGTGGCCGTGCTCTGCGGCGGCCTGCTGATCGGCCGCCTCGGCAGCGAGGTGGGCCAGGCCCGCTGGCGTCAGCTCACCCCCGAAGAGCAGCAGCGGCTCTGGTCGTTGGAGCGGTGGCGAACCAGCCTGCAGCAACTGCTGGTGGCGGTCGGCAAGCTGATCGAGCTGGTGATGGGCCTGGCAACGGGACTGGCCAGCTGGATCCAGGAGCGGCGCCAACCGCGCAGCGTCACCAAGCGCTGGGTGCGGCAGGAGCCTGGGGCCACGGACAGCTCAAGGGACAGTTCTGACCAGGAAGCCAGCGCCGACATGGACTCCAACCCTGGGGCCGAGCGCAACCCCGGTGCTGATGGCCTGCAGGGCCAGGAGCCCGCGCCCCAGCACAGCCCCGAGACCGATGGGGCCACCGAGCACCAGCCTGCGCTGGAAAACAGCCCAGAGTCCGACGGATCGATCCCTCCCCTGACTGCCCCCAGGCATGAGGCCGAAACCCAGCCGGCGGGGACAGCTGCAGCGCCCAGCCCTGCACCGGAGGACGATCTGACCCCCTCCGACCTCACCCGGGAACCATCAGAACCGCAACTGCCGGCTTCGGTTCAGGACCAGGCTTCGAATCAGGAGGCGACAGCATCGGAGGAGGTTGAAGCCGGCCCCGAAGCTGACGAAGCCAAGACCGAAGCCGAAGTCAAGGCCGAGGTGGGATCGGCCCCAGTGGTGCGCAGCTTCGAGGATGTCGACGCGCTGCTCCGCTCCACGCCAGAAGCACCCTGACACCGAAGACACCGGCGTGCCAGAGCGCCGTCACGCCGGGGCAAATGCAGCGGGACGGGATAATCGCGCCTTGCTGCACCGAGGCGTCGTGACCGCCAGCCCGGCCTCCCCCTCGTCCTCCGATCCGGCTGCGGCCGCGGGCCCCACCGCAGAGGTGTCCTACAAGGACACCCTCAACCTCCTGCAGACGCCCTTCGGCATGCGGGCCAATGCCAAGGTGCGGGAGCCGGAGCTGCAGCGCTTCTGGGTCGAGCAGCGGATCTACGAGCGTCTCAGCCGAGAGAATCCGGGAGAACGCTTCACCCTGCATGACGGGCCGCCCTACGCCAATGGCGCCCTGCACGTGGGTCACGCCCTCAACAAGATCCTCAAGGACATCATCAACAAAACCGCCCTGTTGCAGGGCAGGCGCTGCCGCTTCGTGCCGGGCTGGGACTGCCACGGCCTGCCGATCGAGCTGAAGGTGCTGCAGAGCCTCAGCAGCAGCGAACGCCAGGCCCTCACGCCGATCGCGCTGCGGCGCAAGGCCCACGCCTATGCGCTCGAGCAGGTGGAGGGCCAGAAGGCCGGGTTTCGCCGCTGGGGCATCTGGGCCGACTGGGACCAGCCCTACCTGACCCTGCACAAGTCGTATGAGGCGGCCCAGATCGGCGTGTTCGGCCAGATGGTGCTGGCCGGGCACATCTACCGCGGGCTCAAACCGGTGCACTGGAGCCCCAGCTCCCGCACCGCCCTGGCGGAGGCCGAGCTGGAGTACCCCGACGGGCACACCTCCCCGAGCGTCTTCGTCGCCTTTCCGGTGGTGGAGCTGCCCGAGCCGCTGCGCAAGGGCCTGCACAACGCCGGCGTGACCCTTGAAGGCGCTGGCTCCCTGGCGGTGGCGATCTGGACCACCACGCCCTGGACCCTGCCGGCCAACCTGGCAGTGTCGGTGAACGACCGACTCGACTACGCCATCTGCCGCATCGGCCAGGGCGGAGGCGGTAGCCAACACCGCGCTGCCCACCTGGTGGTGGCGGCCGATCTGGCCGCCAGCCTGGAGCACACCCTGGGGCTGAGTCTCGAACCCATCCTTCGGGTCAAGGGCGCGGAGCTGGAGGGCATCACCTACCAGCACCCCCTGCTGGATCGCAGCAGCCCGGTGGTGATCGGCGGCGAGTACATCACCACCGAAGCAGGCACCGGCCTGGTGCACACCGCCCCCGGCCATGGCGTGGACGACTTCAACACCGGCCGCAAGTACGGCCTGGCGGTGCTCTGCCCGGTCGATGAGGCCGGCAACCTCACCGCCGAAGCCGGTCCATTCGCCGGCCTGAATGTGCTGAAGGAGGCCAATGGGGCCATCATCACCGCCCTGCGGGATGCCGGCGCCCTGCTGGCGGAGCAGCGCTACGAACACCGCTATCCCTACGACTGGCGCACCAAGAAACCGACGATCTTCCGGGCCACGGAACAGTGGTTCGCGTCAGTGGACGGCTTTCGCGACCAGGCCCTCGCCTCGATCGCCGCCGTGGACTGGCTGCCCGAGAGCGGCCGCAATCGCATCGAGGCGATGGTGCGGGACCGGGGCGATTGGTGCATCTCGCGCCAGCGCACCTGGGGTGTGCCGATCCCCGTGTTCTATCACCGCAGCAGCGGTGAGGTGCTGCTCAACGCCGACACCCTCGACCACATCCAGGCCCTGATCGCCGAGCACGGCTCCGACGTGTGGTGGGAGCGCGATGAGGCAGGCCTGCTGCCACCCGCCTATGCCGACCAGGCCGATCAATGGCGCAAGGGCAGCGACACCATGGATGTGTGGTTCGATTCCGGCTCCTCCTGGGCCGGCGTGCTCGGCGGCCTTGCCGCCGCTGACGCCCCGGCGGAGGCCTCGCCCCTGAACTATCCCGCCGACCTCTACCTGGAGGGCTCGGACCAGCACCGCGGCTGGTTCCAGAGCAGCCTGCTCACCTCGGTGGCCGTCAATGGCCACGCCCCCTATCGGCGGGTGCTCACCCACGGCTTCACCCTGGATGAGAAGGGCCGCAAGATGAGCAAATCCCTGGGCAACGTGGTCGACCCGGCGGTCCTGGTGGAAGGCGGCAAGAACGCCAAGCAGGATCCCGCCTATGGGGCCGATGTCCTGCGGCTGTGGGTGAGTTCGGTCGACTATTCGGCCGACGTGCCCCTCGGTCCGGGGATCGTCAAGCAACTGGCGGATGTGTACCGCAAAGTGCGCAATACGGCCCGCTATCTGCTGGGCAACCTCCACGACTTCGATCCGCGGCCCGTGGCCGAGGGCGGCGATGCGATCGCCTACGCCGAGCTGCCGCTGCTGGACCGCTGGATGCTGCAGCGCACCGCCGCCCTGATCGATGCGGTGACGGGCGACTTCGAGCGCTTCGAGTTCTACCGCTTCTTTCAGGCGCTGCAGAACTTCTGCGTGGTGGATCTCTCCAACGTCTACCTCGACATCGCCAAGGATCGGCTCTACGTGAGCGGCGCTGCCGAATTCCGCCGCCGCAGCTGTCAGACCGTGCTGAGCCTGGTGCTGGAGCGTCTGGCGGGGCTGATCGCACCGGTGCTCTGCCACATGGCTGAAGACATCTGGCAGAACCTTCCCTACCCCGTGGCCGAGGTCTCGGTGTTTGAGCGGGGCTGGCCCACGGCGCCAGCGGACTGGGCCGCACCCGAACTGGAGAGCTCCATGGAGCGGATTCTCGAGCTGCGCGCCCTGGTGAACCGCCAGCTGGAGAGCTGCCGGGCCGAAGGGAAGCTCGGTGCCTCCCTTGAAGCCCAGGTGCACCTGGAGCTCGGCGCCGGTGAGGCCGCAGCGGCCCTGCAACCCTGCCTCGACTGGCTGGCGGGTTCAGCCGCGCCAAGCGTCGACAACCTGGCCGACTGGCTGCTGGTCTCAGCTCTGCAGCTGGGCGGTGCTCCCCCTGACGCGGTGCTGGCCGAGGCCAGCGCAGGCGGCATCCAGGTGCGGATTGCCCGGGCCGAGGGCGAGAAATGCGAGCGCTGCTGGCATTACGAAACCGACATCGGCCAGCACACCCTGCACCCCAGCCTCTGCGGCCGCTGCGTGGCGGTGCTGACCACCTGAATTGAGCCGGAGTTCAGCCGGCCAGGCACCTCAGCACCAGCGGGCCGGGTCCAACAGCAGCTCCATCGGCACCGGCCCCAGCAGCACCTGCTCGGCACCGGGCCGCAGGGGGCCCACCAGCAGTTCGGCGGCTTCGATCCGTGCGCCCGGCGGCAACGCCGACTGGTCGGGATCGACCTCTGTGGGGTGCGTGGTGCTGCTGGAAAATCCGCGGAACACCAGCAGCTCCAGGGGGTTCTCGCCGAGGGAACCCCGCAGCCGCAGCACCCGATCGGGCCGGTCCCGGCTGATCTCCTCCAGCCTGGCCAGCACCCCACAGCCGGCAGCGCCCGTCTCAGAACTCACCGGCCACCCTCCCCTGTTTGGGCAGCCGCACCAGCAGCCACTGCAACAGCCCCACCCCATAGCCCACCAGGGCCAGGTAGCCCACGAAGGCCGCCACCGCCGGCGTCCAGTCGGCGCCGAAGACGAAGTCAAAGACCCGGTCGACGCCCCCATGAATGCCCTGCGGCGCCTCCAGCCAGGCACGGCAGAGGGTGCGCTCCAGGGCAGCCCCACCCCCCAGGCAGGGAAGCGCCGTGGTCGCCAGGCCCGCCCCGAGCAGGGCCAGCACCGTGAGGCTCCAGCGCCAGAGGCGCAGGGTGAGCGGCAAGGGACGCCAGGGCGGCAGGTCGGCCAGTTCCTCGTTGAGATCGACCCAGAACCACAGGGACGCCACGATCAGCAGCGGCGCAATCACCAGCAGGGCGTAGCCGAGCGGACGGCGATCGGTGAGCAGCAGCAGGGCCACCAGCAGCAGGCTGGCCACCTTCCAGTAGATCGTGAGCAGCCGCACCAGGGCCGTCTCCCGACGCAGCGCCGCCCAGACCAGCAGCACCAGCGGCAGCCCCAGGGCGAACACGCTGGCGAGCCGCACATCCAGCCACACCAGCGAGCGATACAGGAGATCGGACTCGAACACGGCGGCGGCGGTACGGGAAGACGCCATTATCCGCAGCCTGCCTGAGGCGATAGGGTCCGCCCATGGCCGCATTCCCATTCCTGCGCTGGCTCGAGCCAGCTGAGCCGGCTGCCTGGTGTCGCAGCGCGCTCTCCCAGGAGGCCTCCCTCGAGGCCGCGGTGGATGCCGTCGCCGGCCAACTGAGCAGCAAGGAAGAAGCCGATCTGGCCCTGGTGTTTGTCTCGAGCGCCTACGCCAGTGACCTGCCACGTCTGCTGCCACTGCTCAGCCAGCGGCTGCGCTCCAACCATTGGCTCGGATGTGTCGGCGGCGGTGTGGTGGGCACCGACCCTGCCGGGGTGCCGCGGGAGCTGGAGCGCGAGCCGGCCCTGAGCGTGACCCTGCTGCGCCTGCCCGGTGCAAGGCTGCACCCGTTCCAGATCGACACCAGCCAGCTGCCTGATCTGGACGGCCCCGCCGAACCCTGGAACGACCTGGTGGGCACGGCTGCGAGCGCGTCTGCCTCGATGCTGCTGCTGGTGGATCCCTCCAGTCCGGCCATCAACGACCTGATCAGTGGCCTCGACTACGCCTATGCGGGGGTCGACAAGGTGGGAGGCATCGCCGGACAGCACAGCGCCAGTCATGGCTCCCTGCTGTTTGACGGCTCGGTCTGCACCGGCGCGGTGGGCTGTCTGATCGAAGGAGCCTGGCGGCTCGATGCGGTGGTGGCTCAGGGCTGCCGGCCGATCGGCCCGGTGTTCGAAGTGGAGCAGGCCCAGCGCAACGTGGTGCTGGAAGTGAGCCTCGGCCAGCGGCGCAACACCCCCGTGGCCGCCCTGCAGGAAATCCTCACGGCCCTCACCCCGGAGGAGCGGGAGCTGGTCAAGCACTCCCTGTTCCTGGGTGTGGGGCGCAGCAACTTCAGCCTCAGCAGCAGCAGCAAAGACTCGGCGGCCTTCCTGGTGCGCAACCTGATCGGCGTCGATCCCCGCAATGGCGCCGTGGCCGTGGCGGAGCGGATGCGGGTGGGCCAGCAGGTGCAGTTCCAGCTGCGTGATGCCGCCGCCTCCAGCCAGGAGCTGCGCCAGCTGCTGGCCAGCCAGGCTGAACGGGAGCCGGAGCCACTGGCGGCATTGGTCTTTGCCTGTCTGGGCCGGGGCCAGGGCCTCTACGGCCGCCCGGACGGGGATGTGAGCCTCTGCCGCGCCGCCTTCGCGACGGTGCCGATCGCCGGAGCGTTCTGCAACGGCGAAATCGGGCCGGTGGCGGGCAACACGCACCTGCATGGCTACACCGCCAGCATCGGCTTCCTGGTGCCCCAGGAACCCGTGGACCCGGTCGCCTCAGCAGCCGAAGCAGCGGCCTGAGCGCCGGAAGCGACACTGCCGCCATGGTGCGTCAACACGTCAATCCCCTCAGCCGCCGCCACCAGCTGCCGCGGACCCTGCCACCGCTGAACGACCTGTTCGCCGATCCGTCCCTGCCGCTTCGGCTCGACATCGGCTCGGCCCGCGGCCGCTTCCTGCTGGCCCTGGCCCAGGTGGATCCGGGCTGGAACCATCTCGGCGTCGAGATCCGCAGGCCCCTGGTGGAGGCCGCCGAGGCCGACCGCCAGGTCCTGGGCCTCAGCAACCTCCACTTCCTGCTCTGCAACGCCAATGTGAGCCTGCAGGACTGGCTCAGGGCCCTGCCGGAGGGCAGGCTGGAGCGGGTCACGATCCAGTTCCCCGACCCCTGGTTCAAGACGAAGCATCACAAGCGGCGGGTGCTGCAGCCCGCCCTGCTGCACGCGATCGCAGCCGCCCTGGCGCCGGGCCGGGAGCTGTTCATCCAGAGCGACGTGCTGGCCGTGATCGAGCCGATGGTGGACCTGATCGAGGCCAGCGCCTGCTTCACCCGTCCGCCGCAGGACCGGCGCCCCTGGCGCGACCACAACCCCCTGCCGGTGCCGACCGAACGGGAGCGACTGGTGCTGGAGCAGGGGCTTCCGGTGTACCGCGTGCTCTATCAACGCGCCCTGACGCCCGCCCCCGGATTGGAGGAGAGGGTGGCGCTGGCCGCCGATAATCCCGCCACTGAGCCGGTGCACACCACCGACTCCTGCGCCGCGGAGCCACCAGCCCCTTGACCTCCCCTGCCCCCACCCCCTGGCTGCTGCGCTGGCAGGGGGTTCTGGCCAACACCCCCGCCGGCCCCCTCAGCAGCCGGATGCCCCTGGTGGCGGGGGTGGTGCTCTGCGCCCTGATGGCCGGCCTGCCGCTGGTGACCCGCGCAGGGCTGAGCCTGCTGATCCTGGCCAGCGGCCTGCTCTGGCTGGTGTGGGCCCTGCGGACGCCGGCGCGGGGCCTGAGCCCGATCAATGGCTGGCTGCTGGTGGTGCTGGCCCTGGCGGTGCTGGCCACGGGCTTCTCGCCGGTCCCGGCTGCCGCAGCCAAGGGGTTGCTGAAACTGCTCAGCTACATGGCCGTCTATGCCCTGATGCGCCAGCTGCTGGCCGCCGCTCCGGTGTGGTGGGACCGGATCGTGGTAGCGCTGCTGGCCGGCGAGCTGGTGACCAGCGTGATCGGCCTGCGGCAGCTCTACGCCAACACCAGCGAACTGGCCCGCTGGGCCGATCCGAACTCAGTGGCCAGCGGAACGGTGCGGATCTACAGCACCCTGGAGAACCCCAACCTGCTGGGGGGCTATCTCCTGCCGATCCTGCCCCTGGCGATCGTGGCCCTGCTGCGCTGGCCCGGCCTGGCCCGCAAGCTCTATGCTCTCGCCTCCCTGGTGCTGGGTGCTTCAGCTCTGGTCCTCACCTACAGCCGCGGCGCCTGGATGGGGATGGTGGCCTCCCTTGCCGTGATCGGCCTGCTGCTGGCGATCCGCCAGACCCAGACCTGGCCCCTGCTGTGGCGGCGCCTGTTTCCGCTGTTGCTGCTGGGAGGCGGGGCCCTGATTCTGGTGCTGCTCGTCACCCAGGTGGAGCCCCTGCGGGTGCGGGCGATGAGCCTGCTGGTGGGCCGCGAGGACAGCTCCAACAACTTCCGCATCAACGTCTGGCTGGCGGCCCTGGACATGATCCGCGACAGGCCATGGCTGGGGATCGGGCCGGGCAACACGGCCTTCAACCTGATCTACCCGCTCTATCAGCAACCCAAGTTCAACGCCCTCAGCACCTACTCGATCCCCCTGGAGCTGGCCGTGGAAGCGGGGATTCCCGGTCTGCTGGCCGGCATCGGCCTCGCTCTGGCAAGCATCAGGGCAGGGCTGGCCCAGTGGCGTCAGTCCGGCGTGCTGGCCCTGCCCTGCCTGGCCTCGGTGGCGGTGATCGCCGGGCTGATGGTGCAGGGCCTCACCGACACGATCTTCTTCCGGCCGGAGGTGCAGCTGATCGCCTGGTTCTGCCTGGCCACCCTCGCGGCCGCTCCAGCATCGGGCCGGGGCACGGATCGCCCCTGATGACCGGCTCGCCAGCACCAGAGCCATCGCCAGGGCTGATCGCCGGCTTCGACGCGGGCCAGAGCCACACCCGCTGCCGCCTGGCCCTGCCCCATCCGGCGGCCCTGCTCCTGGCGGAAGGCGAGGGGCCGGGCGTCTGCCACCTGGCGGCACCGGACGGTCCGGAGCGCTTCCGTGCGGCCTTGCAGCTCAGCCTTCAGAGCGCTCTGGAACGGCTGCCGGCCGAGGCGCAGGCCCAGGCAGGTCGGCAGCCCCTGTTGGCGGCGGCGATCGGCGCCAGCGGGATCGAGCAGGGAACCGCCGTGCAGGAGGAGGGCCGACGCCTCGCCGCCCAGGCCCTGCAGCTGCCCCTGGAACGGCTGGAGGTGACCGGCGATGAGCGCACCGCCCTGCATGGCGCCTTCGCGGGTGGGGCCGGCATCCTGGTGATCAGCGGCACCGGCACGATCGCCGTGGGCCAGGACGGCCAGGGCCGCAGCCACCGCTGCGGCGGCTGGGGCTGGCTGCTCGATGGTGCCGGCTCCGCGATGGACATCGGCCGCGATGGCCTGGCCCTGAGCCTGCGCATGGCCGATGGCCGCGCCCCGGAGTCCGAGCTACGGCGGGCCCTGTGGCAGGCCCTGGACCTGGGTGTGGAGGATCCCCAGGCGCCTCAGCGGATCAAGACCCTGGTGGTGCAGCCGCAGTTCGGCGCCGCTGGCTTCGCCGCCCTGGCGCCTGTGGTGCACGACCTGGCCAGGCACGGCGATGCCGGGGCGGCGGCGATCCTTGAGGCCAACGCCACCGCCCTGGCGGCAATGGTCACGGCGGTGGCCGTGGCCCTTGCGCTGCAGAACCCGGCCGTGGTGACCAGCGGCGGGGCCCTGCGCCACCTGGAGGGCCTGCACCAGCGTTTCGCCCAGCGGCTGCAGGAGCGTCTGGGCGGCGCCCATCTGGTGGGCCCGCGGGGCGATGCCTGCGCCGGTGCCCTCCATCTCGCCCAGCAGCTGGCGGACCAGGCAGCCTGAGCCCTCAGGCCGCACAGAGGTGCGCTTCGGCCTCGGCCGCCAGGTGGTGAGTCCAGTGATCCACCTGGACCTGTTCGGCCGCCTCCACCATCACCCGCAGCAGGGGCTCGGTGCCGCTGGCCCGCACCAGCACCCGTCCCTGACCCTCCATCGCCTGCTCGGCCGCCTCCACCGCACGACGCAGCGGCTCACACTGCTGCCACTGCTGCCGCCGCTGCCGATCGGGCACGGTCACGTTGACGAGCCGCTGGGGGTAGGGCCGGAAGCTGCTCTCAAGCCAATCGGCCAGGCTCAGGCCGGCCTGGTGCAGGCGGGTGGCCACCTGCAGGGCGGTGAGCAGGCCATCGCCGCTCATGCCATGGCGGGCCGAGAGGATGTGACCCGACTGCTCACCACCGAGACCCGCCCCCAGCTCCTCCATCGCCTGGTGGACGTACTGATCCCCCACGGCGGTGCGCTCCAGCACCCCGCCACGGGCCTGCCAGGCACGCTCGAAGCCCAGGTTGGACATCACCGTGGCCACAATGCGGTTCTGGGGCAGCTGATCGGCCTCCTGCAGGGCCGTGCCCCAGAGGTAGAGGATCTGATCGCCGTCCACCACCCGACCCTGGCCATCGACGGCCAGCATGCGGTCGGCATCGCCATCGAAGGCGAATCCCATGGCGGCACCGCTGGCGAGCACGGCCTGCCGCAGCGGCTCGAGATGGGTACTGCCACAGCCCATATTGATGCGGTGGCCATCCGGCTCGCCGTGCAGCACGGTCACCGCGGCACCGAGGTCACGGAAGACCGCCTCCCCACAGGCGGCGGCCGATCCCCAGCAGAGGTCGAGCACCACCGGGCACCCATCCAGTCGCCTCCCCTCGACGCTGGCCAGCAGACCCTGCCGATAGACCTCCAGCAGGTCGCCCCGCTCATAGGCAGAGCCGAACGTCTCGGAGCCGCTGGCAATGTTGCCGCTAGTGCTGGGGCCGCCGATCGGAGCTTCGGCCTCAGTCTCCGGCGTGCCCCGCAGACCGCGCTCGATCGCCTCCTGCTGGTCGCGGCTGAGCTTGGCGCCGGAAGCCCCGAACACCTTGATGCCGTTGTCGTGGGGAGGGTTGTGGCTGGCCGAGACCATCAGCCCACCAGCCAGCCCGAGGCGGCGGATCGTGCCGGGCACCGCCGGTGTGGGGCAGAGACCCAGGTTCCAGACCTCCCGACCCGCGGCGGTCAGACCGGCGGTGAGGGCTGCCACCAGCATCGGTCCGCTGGTGCGCGAATCACTGCCGATCACCACCGGGCCGTCGGTGCGCAGCACCCGCCCGCACCAGTAGCCCACCTGCAGCGCCAGGGCCGGGGTCACGCAGGTGCCGACGCGGCCGCGGATTCCGTCTGTGCCGAAGCCGGTGACGGCGTCACCCAGGGGTGCACCGATCGGAGGGGGCAGCGGCCCGGGCATGGCAACGCGATCGATGGCGGGCAGCAGGTTAAGCGCCGTGTCCCGCCCCGCCCTCGCCATCACCGCCAGCGGCACGACTCCGGGTCAGCGCCAGCGACGCGGCCAGCAGGCCCAGCGCAGCAGCTCCGCCACCGCCCAGAGCAGCAGCAGGCCCACACTCCAGCCCGGCAACCAGCGGAAAGGCGGATAGGGCCGCAGCAGCACTACCACCCCTGCCACCGCCCAGAGCTGCAGGGTGCGCCGCCGCTGGGCCGCTCCCGGCAGGGTGGTGAGCAACGGCGGCAAGGGCGGCAGGGACGGCAACCGCGGCATCGACCGAGCCGGCGGCACCGGCGGCGGAGGGATCCCCAGAATGCCGGCAGCTGGCCCGCACGCCGTGCCCCGTTTCCCCCTGCTGATCGCGGCGACCACCCTGGGGACCGGCGCGGCGCTCCTCGGTGGCGGCGCCCTGCTGCAGTGGCTGCGCCCACCCCTGACTCCCGCCGTCTCCAGTGCTGCACTGACCAGGGCGGCGCGCTGGGACCCGGATCCCTGGCGGCGGCGGGAGGCGGCGCTCCTGCTGCACGCCCGCCTGGGCGAGGAGCCACGCCAACGGAGGCAGCTCCTGCGCCACCAGGGCTGGGGAGCCGATCCCCTCGCCGCCGTGGTGCTCAAACAGGACGCCCTGGCCGCGGAAGCCCTGGGCGACAGCAACGCCGCCACCCAGCTCTGGCAGCAACAACTGCGCCGCTTCCCCGGCGCCCCGAGCAGTGCCGATGCCCTCTACGCCCTCGGAAGGGAACAGCCGATCCAGCGTCAACGGCTGCGGCAGCGCTTCCCCGCCCATCCAGCGGCCCTGGCCGCCGCCCTTGAGGCCGGCGATCAGGGCCAGGCCCTGCTGGATGGCGCCAGCCATCTGGCCCGCTGGGGAGCCCGCTGGCCCGGCGCGATCGGGCCGATCCGCGCGGCCTGTGCCCTCAAGAATCCAGCACCCAACGCGGGTCAACGGGATCAGCTGGCCGGCGGCCTCGCCCAGTTGGGCGACGGCCAGGCCGCCCTGGCCTGCCTGAGGGGTGGCCGCGGCTCCAACGCCACCGAGCTGAGCCTGGCCCAGGCCCTGCTACGGGGCACTGCCACCGACAACGCCCTGGGCCAGGGGCGCCTGCTGGAGCTGGTCCGCCGCGCCCCGCAGGCCCCCGAGGCCGATGAAGCCGTGCGGCTGCTGGTCCTGCAGCCGCAGACCGACGCGTTGCTGGCGCAACTGCCACCCCGCTGGCGCTCCAGTGCGCCGGTGCAGGCTCACGCGGTCCTGGCAGGCGGAGGCCGTGGCGCCCAGGCGGTGCTGCGGCGCTGGCCCACGGATCGGGCCAGCTGGGATCTGCAGTGGGAGCTGGCCCGCGCCGCCCTGCTGGCGGGGCGATGGGCCGACGCCAGCCAGCTGCTGAGCACGATCACCCCGGAAACCCTGCCGGCACCGCTGGCGGCCCGGGCCAGCTTCTGGCTGGGCTACGCCCAGGTCCGCCAGGGGGACCGCCAGGCGGGGCTCATCCGCTGGCAGGAGCTGCGCCGGCAGTGGCCCGGGGGCTACTACGCCTGGCGGGCCGCCGCCCAGCTGGGAGATCCCGCTGCCGACACCCTGCTGGACACACAGGCCACCCCCCTGCCCAACCCCGGCGAACCTGCCGCCAGCGGCGAGCCCTGGTGGCCCCTGCGGAGCGGTGATCCCGGGCTCGATACCCTCTGGCGCCTCGATCAACGGCTCGAGGCCTGGGAGCAATGGCGCCAGCGCCGTGGCAACGTGCCGCCCGGCGACAGCGCCACCCTGCTGGTGGAGGGGCGGCTGCGCCAGGGTGTCGGCGACGACTGGACAGGCCTCGGGCAGCTGGAGCTGGCCTCCCTGCGGCTCGCCCCGGATCCCTGCGGGCTGCAGCCCCTGCTGGAGCGCAGCCTCCACCCCAAGCGCTTCCTGCCGGAATTTCAGATGGCGGCAGCCCCCGTAGGGCTGCCCGTGAGCCTGCTGCTGGCGGTGGCCAAGCAGGAATCACGTTTCACCCCATCCGTGCACTCTC
Source organism: Synechococcus sp. CBW1006 (assembly GCF_015840525.1). NCBI lineage: Bacteria > Bacillati > Cyanobacteriota > Cyanophyceae > Synechococcales > Synechococcaceae > Synechococcus > Synechococcus sp. CBW1006. Next base: position 583,275 of record NZ_CP060396.1, read on the forward strand.
CCGCTGACGCCGTGGGGCTGCTGCAACTGCTGCCCAGTACCGCTTCAGAGCTGGCGGGCCGGCCGATGAGCAGCCGGGAGCTGGAGGATCCCGGCCTCAACACCCGCCTCGGCGCCCTCTATCTGCACCAACTGGCTCGCCAGTGGGATCAGCAGCTCCTGCCGATGATCGCCAGCTACAACGCCGGCCCGGGGGCCGTGACCGGCTGGCTGGCCGACCCGGCTGAACGGCGCCGCCTGCGGGACGAACCGGAACTCTGGGTGGAGGCGATCCCCTATCCGGAAACGCGGCTCTACGTGAAGAAGGTGCTGGGCAACCTCTGGAGTTACAGCCAGGGGACTGCCACGATCAGGCCGAAGCCCCCAACGCCTGGCCGTGGGTGCTCAGCCAGCGTCCTGCCATGAGCCCTCCCAGCACCAGGATGTTGAGCACAAGAACCATGGTGGTGGAGGAGGGCACCACCCGGATCCGCACCAGATCCAGACGGGCCAGCAGCACGGCCGGCGCCAGGATCAGCACGTTGGCCAGGATGTTGAGGTGCAGGAGATAAAGACCGGCCAGGGTGACCAGCAGCAGGCTCACCACCAGGCTCACCACCCGGCTGGCGGCCATGAGCTGCGACAGACGGAACAGGAGCAGATCCGGCATCGTGCAGATCACCACCACCACAACGGCGTGCAGGTACTCCACCAGCAGGATGAAATGGCCGGGGCTTGAAAAGCGCTGGCTCAATTCCGGCAGGGTAAGGGTCCAGTGCATTCCGAGATAGACACTCACCCCGATCAGCAGGAGCACGAGGGGAGCCCGGAACGGCAGGGCGATCAGGCGCAGCACTGAATTCATGGCCGATCCAGGGTCATGGCTGATCCAGCACCAGGGCGATGGCCTCGAGCGGGCAGCTGGGGATGCACTGCTCGCAGACGAGGCAGCGGTCCGCCTCGAAGTTCAGCCTCCAGGCCGGTGCTTCGCAGCGCAGGGCACCACTGGGACAGATGGCGGTGCAGATGCCGCAATCGACGCAACGATCCGCGTCGATCCGAATCTCCCCAGGGGCACGGTTGAGCGCCAGCCCCTGGCTCTCCAGCCAGACCTCAGCAGCCTCCAGTTCGTCGATGTCGCCGGAGAGCTCCACCACCATGGTGCCGCTCTGGTTGGGCGCGATCTGGGCCCGCAGAATCTTGGCGGCGATGTCGAAATCCACAGCGAGCCGGTAGGTGATCGGCTGGTGCACCGCTTCCCGCGGGAAATGCAGCGTGAGACGTCGTTTCACGGGGCCGCATCCTTCGAGTCGGACGCTAGCAAGGTCTTCAGGTCAGGGCTGACGCTGAACTGCCAGAGTGCCGGTCGGCTCCCTGCGGCAGATGGCGAACCCAAGCGATCCTTCCCCGCCCTCGATCCCCCTGGGCCGACGCGAGCGTGTGCTGCTGGCGATGATCGCCGCGGCACTGGCGGTGGCGTTAGTGTGGTTAAGGGGAGGTCTCCATCCGGAAGCCCCGCTGGAGCAGCTGGCCCGCCGGTCGCTGGATCTGCCGGTGGCCCTGAGCAATGGCCGGCCCAGCCTGGTGGAGTTCTACGCCGACTGGTGCGAGGCCTGCCGATCGATGGCGCCGGCCATGGAGGCGGTGGAGCGGCAGCATCGTGATCGCCTCAACGTGGTGCTGCTCAATGTCGATAATCCGCGCTGGCTGCCGGAGATCGAGCGCTACGAGGTGAATGGCATTCCCCAGCTGGAACTGTTCGACAACAACGGGCAATCCGTGGGCCGCTCCCTCGGAGCCCGCAGCGCCCCTGAGCTCAACGCCCTGGTCGAGGCGTTGATCGATGGCACGCCGCTGCCGCGCCTGGCCGGCGTCGGCGCCGTGAGCACTCTGGCCGACACGGCCCAGGCACCGGCCGTGATGGCGGATCCCCGCAGCCACGGCTGACGCCCTGCCCACCCAAGCACCCACGCCCCTCCCCATGGATCCCCGCTTCCGGGTCGCCCTGATCGCCGCCACTCCCGAGCCGCAGCGGTGCGTCTATGCGGCCATGCATCAGGACTACAGCGAGGGCTTCGTCGCCGCCGACCCCGGCAGCTGGCCCGAGGAGGCCAAGGCCGGGGAGATCTGCATCAAGCGTCTGCTGGCAGGTGAGCGCGGCCACTTCGGACCACTGGAGCATGCGCAGATTGTTCTCAATGTGGGCTGGTTCCCCCACTCGGTGATGCAGCAGGCCCGCACCCATCGGGTGGGTGTGAGCTTCGATGTGCAATCGATGCGTTACACGGGCGAACGCATCTGCCGCGCCGCCGATGGGGCGATGGAGCTGGAGGAGGTGTTCTACCTGCGGCCGGTGGGCTCTTACAGCGACCGTCAGGGCAAGCGCTACCTCTACAGCGAGGAGCAGCGGGCGATCGATCTGCACCTCTGCCAGCAGGCCGCTGAGCGCTACCGCGACCTGCTGGCGTCTGGCTTTGCCGAAGAGCATGCCCGCGGCATCCTGCCGTTCGATTACCGCCAGCACTTTGTGGTGAGCTTTTCGCTGCGGGCCTTCCTCCACTTTCTCGATCTGCGGGCCAAGCTCGATGCCCAACAGGAAATCCGCGCCCTCTGCGATCTGATGTGGCCCCACCTGGAGCGATGGGCACCTGAATTTGCTGACTGGTACGCGAAAAGCCGGCTGCACAAGGCCCGTCTTGCCCCCTGAGCAGCGATCCTTCGCCAAACTTGAAGTTGCCTGATCGCCTCTCTACCTGGCAGCTCCCGTGTTCCCTCCCGTCCGCGACTCACTGCTCCTGACCCTGCTCGGGATGGCTGTGGCCACAGGCGGGCTGGCCGGATCGGCAGGCCATGCCCAGATGCTTCTGGATGCGGCAGGAGCCGGATCGGTCCAAGGCATTCTGCAGCAGCAGGGTGGGGCAGTCTATGGCCAAGTCCTGGACAAGATTCGCCAGCGCCTCTCCAACGAGTCCGGGGCAACACTCAGAAATTCACAGAGTGCCGCGAGCTCAGGGAGCAGCAGCACCCCCCCGGTCGAGACCTCCGGGGCGGCAGTGGCAGCACCCACCACAGGCTCAGATCCAGTGTTCTGGATCAACGACCAGCCCGTCCTCCTGTGCAGCAGCGGTTTTCCCTGCCTGGGCGCTATTCAGCGAGCCATGGGGTTGAACGGACGCTCACGGAACAGAGAATGGCGCCATTGATCCTCATGGACTGCCAGGCCATGAGGACCGCAGAGCAGCAGGATGACGGGCTCTTCATTGCCCGGGCTACCAGTCGGTTCAGACCCTGGCCAGGGTGACCCGCTCGGGCTGATCCTGATACTTTCCGGCACGATCCTGGTAGGTGGTGTCGCAGGGATCGCCTTCGAAAAACAGCAGTTGACAGATACCTTCGTTGGCATAGATGCGGCAATCTGCGCCGGAAGAATTGCTGAATTCAAGCGTGAGATGGCCCTCCCACCCCGCTTCAGCGGGTGTGGTGTTGACGATGATGCCAAGCCGGGCGTAAGTGCTCTTTCCCAGGCAAATTACCGTGATGTTGGGCGGCACCCTCAGCTTCTCCATCGCAACGCCAAGGCCATAGGAATGGGCCGGCAGAATGAAAAAGGCGCCATCGATGTCCTCATGCAGGGGGGCCGGCTCCAGATTGGCTGGATTGAACCGCTTCGGGTTCATTACCGTGCCGGGGACATGGCGAAAGATCAGAAACTCCTGCGACGACAGACGCAGGTCGTAGCCATAGGAGGAACAACCAAAGCTGAGCACCGGCGCGCTGGAGGTCTCGGGTTCGAGATGCCTCACCAGATGGCCCTCAAAGGGCTGGATCATGCCGGCATCGGCCCGCTCCTTGATCCAGCGGTCGTTCTTGAGCATCAGCCGCGGCGCAGTTGGGTGACCTGATCGGCCATGGCCATCAGAGCGGCGGGCATCGCCGGGCCCGTCAGGATGACATCCAGCTGAGCCGGCCGCTGTTCCAGCACCTCGGTGACATCCAGAAGAGACAGATAACCCAGCTCGATCGCCAGCCCCAGTTCATCAAGCACCATCAGATCCACGGCGCCCGCCAGCAGCTGCTGGCGGCTGAAATCCCACACCTCCCGGACAGCCGCCAGGGCAGGGTCCTGCTCGGCTTCAGCCTGCAGGGGAGCCGCAAGGCAGGCGGGCACCGCCGGCCGCAGCCACTGCAGGCGGCCGCAAAGCCAGAGACTGCGGCCCAGCCCCTGATCCACGCCACCTTTGAGAAACTGACTCACCAGGACGCGACTGCCCAGACCCGCCGTGCGCAGGGCCTGGCTGAACACGGCGCCGAAGCTGCCGCGGAAAGGGGCTGTGTGCACCTGAAGCAGCCCTTCGGCCTGAGGCACGGGCCGAAGGGGCACTACAGCGCGAGTCGCTGGGCGGACAGGGTCAGTTCGCTGCTCAGGCCGGGCCTCCAGCCGCTGACCCCGAACAGAGATGTCACCCCGCTGGGAGGGGCGATGGCTGCCCTGGGGGCTGGCAAGACTGGCGGTCATGGACATCCCGGAGGGCGATGGGGCCGGGCGAGCGGATCATTCCGGCCGACCTGGACAGGGACCGAAGCGATGGGATCGGACGCTGCGCTGAAACCTGAATGTAGCGGCATCTGCGCCCTGGACAAGCCACACACACCATCCCTGGTGGGAACAGACGGTTTCGCAGAAACGGCGGCACAGGCTGCGACAGGCGTCAACAGCCGCACAGGCCCAGAGCGCCAGGGGCTGGCGAGCGGGAGCGGAAGCGGAGGCCCTGACAGCAACCGTGTTGGTTGCTACAAGAAAGAGCAGGGTCGCTCCGTAGCTTCCCAGTTCCTGCCCCGCCGTCATGGTCGGCGCTACTCGCGGCTTCAGCCGTTACGCCCCCCCTCCCCCCAGCGGCTCCGCTGGCACCGGGTCGGGTGTGTCCGGCGGAGCCGGAGCCACCCTTCTCGAAGTGATGCGCGGTCTCGGCGGCAGCAGCGTCGAGACCGTGGAGCGTGGCAAAACCATTTTCTTTCCCGGAGATCCGGCCGAACGGGTCTATCTGCTGCGTCGCGGCGCCGTGCGGTTATCGCGGGTCTACGAATCCGGTGAAGAAATCACCGTGGCACTGCTGCGGGAAAACAGTCTGTTCGGTGTGCTGTCGCTGCTCACCGGGCAGCGATCCGATCGCTTTTATCACGCCATCGCCTTCACCCGCGTGGAGATGGTGACCGCTCCCGCCACCTCGGTCCGCCAGGCCATTGAGCGCGATGCCAGCGTCGGGCTATTGCTGCTGCAGGGCTTGTCCTCCCGCATCCTGCAGACCGAAACCATGATCGAAACCCTCACCCACCGGGACATGTCCTCCCGGCTGGTGAGCTTTCTGCTTGTGCTCTGCCGCGATTTCGGTGTGCCCAGTCAGGAGGGGATCACGATCGACCTGCGCCTCTCCCACCAGGCGATCGCCGAGGCGATCGGCTCCACCCGGGTGACGATCACGAGGCTGCTGGGCGACCTGCGCAACGACGGGCTGGTGCAGGTGGATCGCAAGAAGATCACGGTCTTCGACCCGATCGCCCTGGCCAAACGCTTCAGCTGACCGCCTCCACTCCAACCAGGTCAGCTGAGCAGATTGCGGTAGCGATCCAGCCAGCCCCGCGGCACCGCACCGAAACGCTCTGCCAGACGCTCCACCATCGGTAGATAGTCGCGCGCCATCTCCCGCTGAAAGCCCAAGGGGGGTTCCCGGCCGCCGGCGGCCACGTTGACGGCCGGCGGCAGACGCAGTCGCTCGTTCAAAGGGGGCGCGGCCAGAAAGTCGAACAGGTCGTCGGCGAAGGCTGCAGGATCACTGATGAGCTGTTCGAAAAAGCAGCAGTGCAACTGAGCGGGCTGGAACACCGCCTCGACGGTCTCGATGGTGCGGAGGTAGTTGGAACGGCTCACGGCGCCGGGCATGCGGGCCTGCTCCAGCAGAGCGGCAATGTCGGCCTCACCGTCGAACTGGCCCTTGCGGACCCGGTTGCGGATCGCCGACCAGACCCTCAGCACGGGATCGCGCATCACGAACACCAGCCTCAGCTCCGGTGCCAGACGCTGCATCCGCTCCCACACCGGCCGCTCCAGGGTGGCGTAGGCGGGGGTGATCTCGCCGACCCGCTTGCCCTGGCGACGTCCCTGACCAAACAGGCGGCAATACCAGGCATCACTGCGCGGCAGGAACCAGTAGCGGCCGAACCAGCGGGGATCGCGGGCGAAACGCTTCAGGTCCCAGAACCTGGCGCGTCGCCGCTCATCGGCGTCGAACACGCCGAAGCGGATCTGGGGCTTGTCAAAGTAGTGGAGCTCCTTGACCGGCGTGAGCCACAGATCCGGATGCTGGCTGAGAACCCTGTGCAGCCAGGTGGTGCCGGAACGCTGGGCCCCGATCACCATGAAGTCCGGAACCATCGCGGTGCAAGCCGGGCGGGCCAGACATTAAACGACCCAGAAGCACCGACCGGACCACAGACACCGGAACAGGCCAAGGATCAGACCCGGCGGGACGCCTCCCCAGACTGTCCGCACCGTGTCGGACGACGGGGTCTGTGCTGCAGGATGCAGCCTTCGGATCCCCCGGATCCGAAGGCTGACAGCGGAACGACGGCGTGGTGAGGCAGCGATGACGGGTTGGTTGTTGATCCTGGTCCTGCTGGTGCTGGGCGGCGTGCTCTCCACCCTCGGTGATCGGCTCGGCAGCCGCGTGGGCAAGGCGCGCCTCAGCCTGTTCAACCTGCGACCGCGCCGCACCGCCGTGCTGATCACGGTGCTCACCGGATCGCTGATCAGTGCCATGTCCCTGGGCCTGATGCTTCTGGTGAGCCAAAGGTTGCGGGTGGGCCTGTTCGAACTGGACCAGCTGGAGCAGAGGCTGCAGCAGAGCCGCGACGATCTGGCACGCAGCCGCCGCGACCTGGTCGGTGCCCAGGCCGCCAGCGCCACCGCCCAGCAGGCCAGCCGCCGAGCCCAGGCGGCCACCAAGCGGGTGGAAGGGGAGCGAAAACGGGCCCAGGCCCAGCGGGATGAAGCGGAGAAGCGGCTGCAACAACTGCGGCGCGAACTGCTGCCCCTGCAGCAGCAGCGTGCCCGGCTGGAGGCCGAGCGCGATCGCCTCAGCCGCGATGTGGCTAACCGGGACCAGGAGATCCGCCGCACCGAAACCGAGTTGGCGGCGGTGCAGGAGCAGATCAAGGAAGGGGAGAAGGAACTCCAGGGCCTTGAAACCAAGATCATCGCCCTGCGCCGCGGCGATGTGGTGATCAGCAGCGGCCAGCCCCTGGCCACCGCCAAGGTGACTCTGGAGCGACCGGAACAGGCCCGGGACGTGATCAACACCTTGCTGCAGCAGGCCAACCGGCTCGCGTTCCAGCGGGTGCTGCCGGGGGAGCCGCCGGACCGCCAGATCCTTCTGGTGCCAAGGAACGACATCGCCAAACTGGAGACTCTGCTGGCCCGCCCCGGCTCCTGGGTGGTGAGCCTGCTCTCGGCCGCCAACGTGCTGCGCGGTGAGCAGCAGGTGCTGGCCTTTCCAGACCTGCGGCCGAACCGCCCCGTGGCGCGGGCGGGCGACGTGCTGGCCACCACCAGCCTCGAACCGGAGGTGCACAGCCCCCAGCAGGTCAACAGCCGGCTGAACCTGCTGCTCGCTGCCGCCTACGCCAAGGTGCAGCGCCAGGGTTCGATCACCGATGGCCTGCAGTTCGACGCGGCCCTGCTCAACCAGCTGGCCCGCTCCCTGAGCGAGCGACCGGAAGATCAGGCGGCCCAGCTGGAAGCCGTGGCCGTGCAGGATGCCGACACTCCCGATCCGATCGTGGTGGAGCTCCGCTGGATCCGGCCACGCAACGGACGCCCCTGAACGCCGTGCCATGGCCACCCACGCCTCACCCGAGCCGAGTGATCGAATCCCTCACGGCGATGCACCGCAGCAGCGAGCCGGACTGGCGGGGTTGGATCCGGGCCGCAGCAAGTGCGGCCTGGTGTGCACCGATGCCACGGGGCAGCGGATTGTGGCGGCGGCGGTGCTGACCCCGGAAGCGACCTGGCACCAACTGAACAGCTGGTGCGCCGAGGGGCTGGTGGCTGAGATCGTGCTGGGCAACGGCACCGGCTGCCGGCACTGGCAGACAAGACTCGCGACGATCGCTGCTGTGCATGTGGTGGAGGAGCATGGCAGCACCCTGGCGGCGCGGCAGCGTTTCTGGGAGCTGTTCCCGCCTCGGGGCTGGCGGCGCTGCCTGCCCCGAGGGCTGCGGCAGCCGCCCCGCGACTGGGATGATGTGGTGGCACAGTTGCTGCTCGAACGGTTCCTGGGTCGAACCCTGCCGCGCTCCTGATCCAGAAGGGGAGGTCCGGCTCCGCGCTGAGCCCGGGATGCCCAGCCCGATTTCAGAGACTGGCGCGCACGGTGAAGGCGTAGTCGCCGCCGGCCTCGAGCTGGTAATCGGCCTGGAGCAGAAAGCGCAGCAGAGCGTCCTGGATCAGGGCGCGGCCCAGGGAGGGCTCCACGTTGAGTTCACCACGATCGAAGGCCCAGCAGAAGGTCCACTGGAACCCGCCGGCGGACACCTCACCCTCCAGCACCCGCTGGCTGAAACTCTGGCGCAGGACCCGCAGCTGGGCGGTGGTGGCGGGCAGGCGGCTCACGAGGGATACATCACGGCGAAGGGCTCACGACAGGCAGATCAAGGCTGACAAAAGCCCATGGCAGACATCAGGCTGCCGCAGCCTGAAGCGAAAAACTGTTCAGGCGGTTGCCGGCCCGCTCGATCCCGAGCCGGCGGATCAGGTCGATGCCGGCCACCACCTCATCGAGCACTGCGGCCAGGCCAGGCTGCTCGTCCGCCGAGAAGCGCCCCAGCACGTGGGACACCGTGCGGGCCCGGCGCTCGACGGGATGCTCCGCTGGAGCGCCGATGCCGATGCGCAGCCGCGGAAACTCCTGAGCGCCGAGGTGCTGGATCGTGCTGCGCAGGCCGTTGTGTCCACCGGCGCTTCCGCTGGCACGCAGGCGCAGACGACCGAAGGGCAGATCCATGTCGTCCACCACCACCAGCATCTGGGAGGGTTTCAGGTCGAACCAGTCGAGGGCTGCACGAATCGAGCGTCCACTGTCGTTCATGAAGGTCTGCGGCATGAGCAGCCGCAGGCGCCGATCGCCATGGCCCACCTCCGCCAGCAAGCCGTGAAGCTTGGCCTGCTGGCGAAACCCGACGCCCTCCTGGCGTGCCAGGTGTTCGAGGGCCATAAAGCCCACGTTGTGACGCGTGTCGACGTATTTGGAACCCGGATTTCCCAAGCCGACCAGCAGCCGCAGGTCCACTCCGGGCAGCGTGGTCTCGGTGGTCACCGGAGGCGTTGGACTCACGGATTGCAGGGAAACATCCCCCGAAAAAGTCTGCCCGAGGCTACGGCGCGGGGGATGGGCAACACCGCTCAGCCCCTCGAGAAGACAGCACAACCTTTCGAAAGGCTTGTGACAAGGAGTGGCAAGGCTTCAGGCCATTGGCGTGGCTGACTCCCCACTGGCCATGGCAGACCCAACCTCTCCACTGGCCGTTGCAGGCGCAGACCCCTCAGGAAGCGCCGGTGACGCCGGGGTCGCAGACGGCTCCGGCTCGGTGGTGATCGCGGAGCGGAACTCCTTCTCAAACTCCTGGGAGGCCGACTGAAAACCCTTGAGCGTCCGACCCAGGGTTTTGCCCAGTTCAGGCAGCCGCTTGGGCCCGAACACCAGCAGGCCAATAGCGGCGATCACCGCAAGTTCGGGCAAGCCGATACCGAAGAAATTCATGCAGGAAAAGCGGCTGGGTCAGGAATCAGCCGACGCCGTTCCAGTTGACGGTGATGCCCTCGAGCAGGAGCGACTTGTTGTAGAGCTGCAGGATCACGAGGAGGAAGACCAGGAAGAGGAGCATGAACACCCCCATCACCGGGGTGGTGCCCCAGCCGGGAACGACCTTGCCGTATTCGGAATTCAGGGGTCGCAGCAGATTTCCGAGGGGGGTGCGTTGGGCCATGGAGCTCAGTCCTCTCGATCAAGGAATCGTGACGGGTACTCTAAAGGTCACACCAGGGCCGCCTGCGACAGCTTTCGAGACTCGTATGGAATCCACAGGTTCGCCCGCCCTCTCCATTGCCCTCACCGTGCTGGCAGTGTTACTGGCCCTCACAGGCTTCGGCGTCTACCAGGCCTTCGGGCCGCCCTCGAAGCAACTCACCGATCCCTTCGACGATCACGAGGACTGAACACCGGTTCCCGGAATCGTCACCGGTGTCGCCAGTGCAGTTCTCAGCTCAGCGCCAACCCTGACCTTCAGGCCCGCCGGCGGATTCGCCAGAAGCCGAACTCCCAGGGCCCCAGCACCGCTGCCTGCACCCAATCTCCCGTTTCCTGCGGCAGCGGCTGAAACAGACCGTCGCCCCGCTCCAGCAGCTGCCAGTCGGGCCCGACATCGAGCCAGCGCCGGCAAGGGCCCAGGTTCTGCACTGTGAGGCGCACCACGCCGAGCTCCGGATCGGGCGCCAAGGCAATCATCTGCAGATCTTCGGCCAGGGCGGGAAAACCGGGTGGCGGATTGGGGGCTCCGGCCGTAGCCGTGGGGCGCCCCCAGAGGGGCTCGCGCAGCCGCAGGGCCTCCGCCGGCACTCCTCCGCGGCGCCAGCCTCCGGCGCAGGGCATCAGCGCCAGCTGCTGGCGTTGCCAGCCGTTGTCGGCGGATGGATCGGGCCAGGTGGGGCCCCGCAGCAACGACACCCCCAGCGCCTGCTGGCTGGCCGATACCCCCTGAGGTCCATCGAGGAGCACCGCCATCCCAGGCTCGCCCCCCCCAGCAGCCGAGGCACCGATCGCCGCCAGCCAGCCGATCGCCGCCACTTCCCAGCGGCTGCGCTCGCGGTTGGTCTGGGGCTCGGCTGGACGCTCGATCACGCCGCCGCTGGTGTCGGTGGCCCAGCGAACGGCAGGCCAGGCCAGCGGCACCTCGAGTCGCAGCAGTTCATGGCGCTGGCGCCAGTTCACCGCGAGGCTGAGCTCCAGCCAGGGGCTGCCAGCGCGCAGGCGCCCATCGAGCCGCAGTGGGCTGGTACCGCAGCGGCCCCGCCAGCGGAACGCCGCGCAGAGGGGCCCCCGCTCCAGCCACTGCGGCGGCCCGTCCCAGATCCAGGGCAGGGGATGGTCGCGGTAGTCGGCCGCCAGATCCCAGGCATCCCAGAACTCACCGCGATCGCCATAGCGCCGCCAGGCCAGCGGCGCAGCGAGCTGGGCCGCGCCGCTGGCATCCCAGAGCTGCTCCACACCCGCGGGCCCTACCGCCACACTCAGGAGTCCATTGGAAAGCCGCCAGCGGTCGCTCCCCCGTTCCGGATCGGGCTCCAGCCGTACAGGATCCCGCAGGGCTAGCGCCTCGACACCGGAGGCGACAGGGCGCGGGGCGGGGTCCGGTCCGACCGTGCTTCGCCCCGGTGGCCTTCGCCACAGGGGCAGGGCCGTCACACCTGCCGGAACGGGCAGCTGCACCCACACCCCACCGGACGCGGCCGGCTGGCTGGTGATGGGCTGATCGCCTGCGGGCCCCGGCAGGCTCCACTGGCCCGCAGGCAACCGCACGGTGCAAGAGGCCGCAGCCAGGGGCTGGAGCTGGGCGATCCACCACCTCTGGTCATTCTTCTGTTCGGCCGTGTGGTCGGACGCCTGGTCGTCCCTCTGGCCGGCCGCCGCCGAATCTTGACTCGTTGCTCCAGTGGCCGAGCCAACCGACCCAGCCTCCCCCGCCACTGCAGCCCCCAGCCAGCGCCCCAGGGCCTGATCCCGCTGCCGGCGCGCCCTGCGGCGGGCGCGGCGCCACTGGGGCTCCGCCTGCTCGAACACCTCCGGGATCGAGCTGCCGGGAAGGATGTCGTGAAATTGCTGAAACAGCAGGTCGCGCCAGTCCGGCAGGTCCGTTTCGGCCCCCGCCAGCTGGCTTCGTTCGGTCTGAACTCCGTCTGCCTTGCCACCCTGCAGCAGCGCCTGGGCCAGCTCCGCCTCCCGCAGCAGGCGCTCCAGACTGCGGTTGTGGCGCTTCTGGTCTGGCCGGCTGGTGGGGCAGCCACGGTGCAGCTCCAGGTAGAGCTCGTCGCGCCACACCGGCAGCGTCGGCGCCAACGGCGCCAGATCCGCCAGGTACTGGCGCAGGCTGCCGTGGCGCTGGGGCGCCGCCTCGGGCTGGGCTTGCCAGAGGGCCAGCTGCTCGAGCATCTCGGCGGTGGGGCCGCCGCCGTGGTCACCCACCCCCGGCAGCCACAGGGCGGTCGCGTGGCCAGTGGCCTGCTGCCACTCCAGCCGGTAGCGCTCCATCGCCTCCGGATCGCCATCGGTGCCGATCGGCGCCGTCATCAGCGCCAGGACCTCACCACTGCCGCGGCTGCGCCAGCGGAACAGTCGGTGGGGGAAGGGAGTGGAGGCATTCCAGGCGAGCTTGTGGGTGCAGAACCAGCGCACTCCGGTGGCGGCCGCCACCGCCGGCAGACCGGCCCCGAAGCCGAAGCTGTCCGGCAACCAGGCGAGGCTGTGCTCCCACTCGGGGAACGCGGCCTGGCTGTAGTGCTGCCCCTCCTGGAACTGGCGCAGCAGGGAGGCCGTGCTCACCAGCACGCAATCGGTCTCGACCCAGGGACCGTTGAGCGGCTCCCAGCGACCGGCCCGCATGGCGGCGCGGATGCGCTCGAACAGGGCCGGGCGGTGCCGCTCCAACCAGGCGTAGAGCGCCGGGGTGGAATGGCCGAAATGCAGCTGCGGGAAGCGCTGCATCAGATCCAGGGCCGAGGCGAAGGTGCGCTCGGCCGCCTGCCAGGTGTCCGCCACGGGCCACAGCCAGGCCAGGTCGAGGTGGGCATGGCCGAGCACATGAAACCCCGGCTGGCCTGGCTCCAGGGAGACTGGGGCGGCAAGCGGCAGCGTCCGCCCCTGGCGCAGCTTCACCAGAGCGGCGGCCGTCTCGGCAAGCAGCCCCTGGGGATCGGCCGGGTCGGTCGGTTCGAGTTCAAGGCGGCTGTGCATCAGGGCGCCGTCGTCGTGGAGGGGGCTGCGCAGCCGCAACTCCAGCTCCAGCGGCTCGCCCTGCCACCAGGAGCGCGGCAGAAGCCAGCGACAGGCGGTGTCGAACAGATCACCGCGGTGCCGGCATGTGCCGTTCACCCACAGCTCGGCGCGATCGGCCCACCAGCGCAGGACCAGACGGGCCTCCGCCGCCCCAGCCAGGTCAACCCAGGCGGAAGGACAGCTCAGGCGCAGCCGCAGCCGCCACCACTGCTGGCCCCGCGGCCAGACGATCAGGCCGCGGGCTGTCCAGTCGGGCCGGGCCTGCGGCGCCCACGGGTGGGCCAGGGCCGGAGCTTCAGAGCCATCGGGCCAGGGGCAGAGCCAGAGGGGCTGAAGCTCCAGGCGCGAACATGACTGAAACGTTTCAATCCGGGGGGATTCCTGTTGCTCAGGGCCCTCGGGCATTTTGGATGGCCGGCCAGGACCCATAGGATGATGCGGCTGCCGCAGGGCCTGCGAGGCACCTCCCGGAGCCTGTCACTCCCTGTCACCCGTTGTCTCCCTCGCCCCTGCCCCAGCAGGTCAGACCATGCTCGCCCTCAAGATCTCGGTTTACTCCGTCGTTTTCTTCTTCATCGGGATCTTCGTGTTCGGTTTCCTGGCGAGCGATCCCAGCCGTACCCCCAGCCGCAAGGACCTCGAGGATTGACCCGAGCCCTGGGGCCGCTCCTCCTGCCGTGACACCAACCGGCCGCCGCGAAGCCTGAGCGGCCAGTCTCCCGTGTCAGGATCTGCCCCGTTTCGCATCACCCCGTGGCGCCCACCCCCCGGCCAGTGCAATGGGCCCGTGGCGCCAGCGGTGCGGTGGTTCTGTGGCTGAGTGCCGGCCTGCCCGCCGCCCTGGCCGCTGAACCAGCAGCGAGCCCGCGGCTGCCCGCCGAGCCTCTGGCACTTCCGGCCGCACCGGTTGGGCAGTCCTCCGAACCATCCACCACCGGCCTGCCTGGCGATCCCGAAGAGTCCTCTGCCGCACGGGATCCTGCCGCCTCCCTGGCTCCCGCCGCCCAGGCAATCAGTGCTCCTCCCGACGCGGCCGCCCCCAGACCCGCTCGCATCGACGGCCCCGCCGGTGCCGAACAGGAGCCTCCCCTCGAGCTGCAGGTAAGCGCCAATGAACAGGGTTACGACTCCCGTCTGAACCGCTTCGTGGCGATCGGCAACGCCAGCGCCCTGATCGCCGGAGGACGGGTGCTCGCCGATCGGATCGAATACGACATCGACGGCCGCACTCTCTACGCGATCGGCAGCGTTCGCTTCCAGCGAGGACAGCAGTATCTGCAGGCCAGCCGGCTGCGATACAACCTGCTGGAGCTGGTCGGCGATCTGGAGGACGTCTACGGCGTTCTCGATCTCGACAGCACCCAGCAGGATCTCGACCTGGAAACGGCGCCGGCTGCACCCTTGCCACCGCCGGAGCCGGTGAGCTGCACGCCCCAGATGCCGCCGCTGCCGGACTGGCATCCCTACCCCTGGGCCGTGACCGCCTGGGGCGGCCAGATGGTGGATGCCAACTTCGGCGACACCTTTGTCTTTCAGGGCAACTGGCGGCCCGAGTACCTGATGGGCCTGGGGCTGCAGCGGCGCCTCCTGGATGGCGGCCCGCTGGCCCTCGAGCTGGACACCAACCTGATGGGCCACCGCGCCGCCCAGCAGCCCGGCGGCGGCTTCAACCAGGCCGTGCCCTTCGCCGATACGCCCTCCCAGAGCTTCGGCGAGATCACAGCCGGCATCGGCCTGCGCTTCTGGCTGCGGCCCTGGCTGAACCTCTACTTCGTGGAAGGGGTGAGCTTCAACACCAGCGTCAGCAACTACGAGAAGACCTTCCGCGAGAACTTCGCCCAGTTCCTCAACTACCTCGCCTTCGAGGCAGAGGCCCTCGTCCATCCCCAATGGTCGGTGGTGGGGCGGATCCATCACCGCTCCGGCGCCTACGGCACCTACAGCGGCGTCAAGGAGGGCAGCAACGCCTACCTGCTGGGCTTCCGCTATCGCTTCGGCCAGCGGGATCCCTCCCGCCAGTTCGCCCGGCTGGATGTGCCGATGCCGCCCTCCCTGGGCTGCCCGGGCAGCGCTCCACCCACTGGCGATCAATCGCCCAGCCTGGCCGAAAGCCTGGAAGACGTGGCCATGGGCCCCACCCAGGTCAAGGATGTGGGGACCAGCGAGCCCGAAGGCCCTCCCTCCACGCCTGTGCGCCGAAAGGCGCCGGCCAATGTCTGGCAGGAGGCACGGCAACGGGAGGCAGAGCGGCGCCAGGTGATCGCCGGGATCGATCAGCGCGTCAGCGAGGTGCAGTTCCAGCAGAGCTTCACGGCGCAGCGGCGCCGCTCCTTCGGCGACACCGACAGCGAGGGCACGACCCAGCTGAGCAACGACTTCGGCGCCGTCCGTCCTCCGCAGCTTCAGGATCTCAACGCACGCAGCAACCGCCAGCTGGTAACCGGCACGATCACGCGCTGGCGCTTCCAGGCCAAGCAGGTGCGCCTGGCCCCCGGCGAACTGCGGGCCGACCGGGCCTCCTTCACCAACGACCCCTACACGCCGGCCCAGAACTGGCTGGATTCCGAGCAGGTGGTGGCCACGCTGCAGCCGAACGGCGACACCCTGATCCGCGCGGGCCGCAACCGGCTGATCCTGGAAGACCGGCTGCCGATCCCGGTGACCCGCGAGACCCGGATCCAGAAGCAGGAGGAGGTGCAGAACCGCTGGGTACTCGGCAACGACGGCGAGGATCGCGACGGCTTCTTCATCGGCTACAAGATCCGGCCGCTGGAGATCGGCACGGACACCACCCTGACACTTCAGCCCCAGTTCCTGGTGCAGCGGGCGATCGAAGGCCGCACCGACAGCTATCCCCTGCCCGGTGAGCCAGCCGGCGCCTCCCCCCAAGAGCAGGGGATCACCGGCGCCGACATGTTCGGCCTCGAGGCCCAGCTCGAAAGCAAGCTGCTCGGCTTCGGGGTGAACGCCAACCTCGACATGTCCACCTTCAACCCGGAGAACATCCCCGACGGCACCCGCAGCTGGGGGGACCTGAGCCGCAAGCTTGACCTGCCGCTGGTGGGGAAAGGAACCCTGCGGCTGTTCGGCGCCTACCGCTACCGCGTCTGGAACGGCTCCCTCGGCGAGCAGGACATCTACAGCGCCTACGGCATCTCCCTGGAGGACAAGGGCAAGCTGCCCGCCTGGGGACAGTTGAGCGGCAACTACTTCTGGCGCTTCGGCGTGGGCCGCTACCAGGCCAATGCCTTCCAGAGCAGCAACCTGCTGGATCTCTGGCGCGGCAACGCCATCGTGGCCATCAACGCCAGCCTGCCCCTCTGGACCGGCCAGGCCCTTCCGCCCGGCCCGCTGGAGGGTCAGGCCAACCCCTACTCCGCCACGCCCGTGGTGCCGGGCGTGCGGCTGAACGCCAACCTGACGGGCACGGTGGCCTACTTCGGCGACGGCACCAACCAGAACACCCTGTCCCTCTCCGGCGGCCCCACGTTCACCCTGGGGCACTTCAGCAAGCCCTTCCTCGATTACACCGTGTTCTCGATCACCGGCGGCGGCACCCTGCGGGAGGGGGTGAGCCCCCTGAGCTTCGATCGGGCCGTAGACCTGGGCACCCTGGGCGTGGGCCTCACCCAGCAGCTGGTGGGTCCGCTGGTGCTCAGTGGCGGCATCGGCCTCAACGTGGACCCAAACTCCGAGTTCTACGGCGATGTCACCGGTTCCTACGTGGAACTGCGCTGGCAGCGGCGGGCCTATGAGATTGGCGTGTTCTACAGCCCCTACGAACAGCTGGGCGGCATCCGGGTGAAGCTGAACGACTTCAATTTCAAGGGCCCCGGCACACCCTTCGTGCCCTTCCATCCAGCCCAGGCCACTCCGCGCAGACCCTTCTGAGCCCGTCCGCACTGCTCGAATCCCGTCTGCACCGCCCCCACGAACCCTGACCCATGGGCTTCGATCCACGCAGCTGGGCCCGCACACCATCTCCGGGCCGTCAGGTCACCTGCAATATCGACTCCCTGCTGGCCGAGAACGAGGCCCTGCGGCAGGAGGTGCTGCAGCTACGCCAGCAGCTCGCCCAGCTCCAGACCCGGGGATTCCGCTCCGGCGTGAAGCCATCCCGCCCGGAGGAGACCACCGGCCCATCACCCCGCATCACGGTGGAGCAGGTGCGGCGCTGGGGCGAGGCCATGGCAGACCATCCCCGCTGGAGCGCGCTGCGCGTCGGGACCTCTCTGCGCCAGCCCGACACCCTGGTGTTCAGCGGCCTGAGGGGCCTGATCGAGGAGCGTCGCCGCCACGGGCAGGCTCCCCGCGCCGATCTGGAGCAGGAGCTCAATCGCCGCTCGCCAGGGCTCGGCACCGAGCTGCGCCAGGCCCTGCGCGGGCCCCAGAGCAAGGCCCGACTGGCGGTGAAGGCTGCCTTCGCGCTTTACAGCGTGCGCGCGCCGGAGTGGCTCAACGAAGCCCCGATGCGGGTGGTGGACGACCTCCTGGATCGGATCACCAGATTGGAGGCCGCCGCGCGCACAGAGCAGCAAGCGCAGCAGCACACGCAGAGGCAGCGGCAGGAGGACAAACAGGAACAGACGCGAAGGCAGAAACAGAACGCGCGGCAGCAGCAAACGCAGACCAAGCAGAAGCAACAGCGGCACCAGGAAGAGCAGAGACAGACGCACAGGCCACCGGCGGAGAACCGGGTCGGCATGGATCGGCAGAGGGCTGAGGCCCTGGATCTGCTGGGGCTGAGGTGGGGTGCCAGCCGCGAAGCGGTGAAGCAGGCCCACCGCCGGCTCGTGAAGACCCATCACCCCGATCGGGGCGGCAACGCCGCGTCCTTCCAGCGGATTCATGCCGCCTATCAGCTGCTGATCGCCTGAGCTGCTGATCGCCTGAACAACACCGGCCCACTGAGCATCAACGGCTCGGGATGCAGAGACGTCTCGCGGAACCAGGGGCGGCTCAGGCCGCCGAGAAGGACGTGAGATAAGGGAGCCGGGCTGCGGTGGCCCGCAGCTGGTCATCGTGGGCGAGCAGCTGGGAGGTGGCATCCCACTGGCCGCTGAGCAGCATGCGGCGGGGTCCATCGGCCAGGGTGAGGGGCCAGGAAGCGCCTTCCGAGATCACCGCAGCGGAGTCGGCAGCTGCGTTCAGGCTGACCCTCAGGGTGTCGAGGTCCACCACGACGCTCGAGGCTGGATCGGCCTCGATCGCGGCCTGCAGAGCCAGGGCATCGGCGTGGCTGACGCTGAGGCAGGGAATCCCCAGGGCCAGGCAGTTGCCGTAGAAGATTTCGGCGAAGCTCTCACCGATCACGGCCCGGATCCCCCAGCGCATCAGCGACTGGGGAGCATGTTCACGGCTGGAGCCACAACCGAAGTTGCGGTTCACCACCAGCACCGTGGCCCCCTGGTGCTCGGGGCGATCGAAGGGATGGGCACCCTTGAGCTCGGCGCGGTCGTCCGCGAAGGCCTGCTCCCCCAGGCCCTCGAAGGTGACGCACTTGAGGAAGCGGGCCGGGATGATCCGGTCGGTGTCGATGTCGTCGCCGCGCACCGCCACGGCGGTGCCGACCACCGAGGCGATCGCTCCGAAGGGGAAGGGGGCACTGATGCTGGTCATGGCGGCAGGCGAAGCGAGCGAAAGCGGAACAGGACGGAACAAGGGTGCCCGCCAGAGGCCTGGGGACAGGGGAAGGCGGAACGGTGCGGCGCAGGGGCAGCGGCAGGGACAGGAGAACGGCCAGCGGCAGCAGGGGAGGCGGCTGGAGCGGGCCGGCGCGGCAGCACTCCGGCCGGATCACCTCAGCCCGCGGCCGCCGGAACCGGTGCCCGATCCGGCGCCTTGGTGCCGGCCGTGTCCAGCAGGGTGCGCACATCGCTCACCTGGCCGCTGATGGCGGCAGCGGCCACCATCGCCGGGCTCATCAGCAGGGTGCGCCCGGAGGCCGAGCCCTGGCGCCCCTTGAAGTTGCGGTTACTGGAGCTGGCGCTGATCTGGCGGCCCTCCAGCCGGTCGGGGTTCATGGCCAGGCACATCGAGCAGCCGGGCTCGCGCCACTCGAAGCCAGCCTCGCGGAACACCCGATCGAGGCCCTCGGCCTCGGCTGCGGCGGCCACCTGCTCGGAGCCGGGCACCACGAAGGCCTTGATGCCGGGGGCCACGTGGCGTCCCTTCGCCACCGCGGCGGCAGCCTGCAGATCACTGAGACGACCGTTGGTGCAGCTGCCGATGAAGCACACATCCACCGGCAGGCCCGCGATCGGGGCGCCGGGGGTGAGGTCCATGTAGCGATAGGCCTCCTGCGCCAGGGGGCGTTCGTCGGGTTCGGTCTGCTCCAGGGTGGGCACCGCTTCATCCACGCCGATGCCCTGGCCCGGCGTGATCCCCCAGGTGACCGTGGGGGCGATGCTGGTGGCATCGAAGCGCACCTCGTCGTCGAAGACGGCATCAGGGCCGCTGGCCAGGGAGCTCCACCAGGCCACGGCCCGATCCCAGGCCTCGCCGCTCGGGGCGCAGGGACGGCCTTGGAGGTAGGCGAAGGTGGTGGCGTCGGGGTTGACGTAGCCGCAGCGGGCACCGCCCTCGATCGCCATGTTGCAGAGGGTCATGCGCTCCTCCATCGAGAGCGCCGCGATCGCCGGACCGGCGAATTCATAGGCGTAGCCCACGCCGCCCTTGACGCCGAGGCTGCGGATGATGTGGAGCACCAGATCCTTGGCATACACACCGTTCTGCAGGGCTCCGTCCACCCAGATCCGGCGCACCTTGAGCTTGCCCATCGCCAGGCTCTGGCTGGCCAGCACATCGCGCACCTGGCTGGTGCCGATCCCGAAGGCGATCGCCCCGAAGGCGCCGTGGGTGGAGGTGTGGGAGTCGCCGCAGGCGACGGTCATGCCGGGCTGGGTGAGACCCAGCTCCGGAGCGATCACGTGCACGATCCCCTGGCGGCCGCTGCCGAGGCCGTGCAGGGTGATGCCGTGCTCGGCGCAGTTGCGCTCGAGCGTGGCGAGCATCTCCTCGGCCAGCGGATCGGCGAAGGGCCGCGCCTGGGAGGTGGTGGGCACGATGTGATCCACCGTGGCAACGGTGCGCTCCGGATGGCGCACGCCCAGACCGAGATCCCGCAAGGCGGCGAAGGCCTGCGGGCTGGTCACCTCATGAATCAGATGCAGACCGATGAACAGCTGGGTGGAACCACCGGGCAGCTCGGCGACCTGGTGCAGGGTCCAGACCTTGTCGTAGAGGGTGCCGGCGCTCAAGGGTGTGCCTGTTTCCATCGAAAGTCCAGCCTAAGACGGGCGGGTGCGAGATCAGCGGGCCGGCCCCAGGCGCCAGGAACGCCAGCCGAAGCGCACCACCAGCAACCGCAACAGGAACACCAGCCACCAGGTGCATCCCATCGCCGCGGTGATCGGCCAGGTGAGCGGCTCGAAGCGGCCGGCGAAGGACCAGAGCAGGATCAGCACAAGGCTGCCGAGGATCGCCAGCTCTTCGTAGGGCTCACCCTGGAAGCTGCGCGGTTCGCGGCCACTCACCACATCCATGATCACCCCGCCGCCAGAACAGGTGAGGGCCGCCGACAGGGGCAGCCACCACCAGTCGAGCTGGGCCAGCAATGCCACCCGGGTGCCGATCACGGCAAAGGTGGCCAGGCCGATGCTGTCGCACACCGTGAAGACCGCACCCCAGACCGGCGACGCCAGCCGGCTGGGGCTGATCAGGTTGGACAGAACGGTGCCCAGCAGCAGCACCATCAGCACGATCACGAGATAGACGGGCTCACGGAAGAGACCCAGCGGCAGGCGATCACCGCCGATCAGCAGATCCCGGATCACGCCACCGCCCACGGCCGGCAGGAGCGTGAGCACAAAGGTGCCCCAGAGGTCGTAGCGACGTTGCAGTGCCCGCAGAAAACCGGCGAGGGCAAAGGCAGCGGTGCCGATCAGATCGAAATGCCGGTAGCGGCGGACCTGGGCCAGCCGCTGGATGTGGCTGCGGCCCTCCGGCCCGAGCGGCACCTGGGCCTCACCCTGCAGCGTCAGCAGAATCAGCGCCACCAGCAGCAGCAACAGCAGCAGCAGGGCCCAGGGGGCCCATCCATGCCGCCAGCGGACCCAGCGCGGCGAAGGACTGTCCATCAACGCTCCAAGGGCTCGCAGAGCAGTTGCGGCCCAGTCTGTCGCGGTACGGTGCCGCCATTCAACTGGTCATCGGAGCCGCCTGCCGGTGCAGCCGCAGGACCCCATCACCACCGTGATCGCCCAGCGGGTGCGGCCCGGTCGGGAGAACGACTACGAGGCCTGGATCAGCGGGATCATCCGCGAGAGCAGCGCCTGGACTGGCCACATGGGAACCCACGTGATCCGGCCCCAGCCCGGGGTGCGGCCGGAGTACGTGGTGATCTTCCGCTTCGACACCGACGACCACTTCCGCGCCTGGATGACCTCCGAGGCGCGCCGGCGCTGGATCGAGCGGGCCGAGCCGCTGGTGGCGAGCGATCCCCAGGTCCGACACATCTCGGGGCTGGAGGCCTGGTTCTCGCTGCCGGGGGAGGTGCTGCCACCGCCGTCGCGCCACAAGATGGCCCTGGTCACCTGGGTGGCCGTGTACACCTTGATCCGCCTGCTGAGCCAGGTGCTGGCCCCGCTGCTCCATCCCCTGCCGGCCTGGCTGGCCCTGCTGATCACCAGCGGCCTCACCGTGCTGCTGCTCACCTACGGCGTCATGCCCCGGCTCACGCGCCTGCTGAAGCGCTGGCTCTATCCCCGGGCAGCTCCAGCCGCAGCCGCAGACGATTCAGGGCCTCGCCGGCGGTGAGCGCCTGGATCCAGCCGCGGCCGCGGCTGGCGCCGAACCGCACCCCCTCGCTGCTGCTGCCATCCGGTCCGGCCACGGCGATGTGGACCAGGCCCACGGGCTTGTCGACGCTGCCGCCGCCCGGACCGGCGATACCGCTCACGGCAATGGCCCAGGTGGCCCCGGTGATGCGGCGCACCCCCTCGGCCATGGCGATCGCCACCGGATCGCTCACCGCCCCATCACCCTCCAGCGTGGCGGCGGGCACCGTGAGCAGGTCCTGCTTGACGCGATTGGCGTAGGCGATCACCCCACCCAGGAAGGCCTCAGACGCCCCCGGCACCGCCGCCAGGGCCGCGCCGATCCCGCCGCCTGTACAGGATTCAGCCACGGCCAGGGTCTCGCCGCGGCTGCGGAGCAGAGCCAGCACCACCGAGGCGAGGCTGTCGCTGTCGGCGCCATAGCACAGGGTGCTGGTGCGTTGACGCAACTCCGCCTCCACCGGCGCCAGCAGGGCTTCGGCTTCGCTGGCCGTGGCAGCGCAGGCCGTGATCCGCAGCTTCACCTCACCGGTGCCGGCGTAGGGGGCCACCGTGGGGTTCTCCAGGGCCAGCAGGTCGTGCACCTGCTCGGCCAGCGTGGATTCACCGATCCCCCAGAAGCGCAGCAGCCGGCTGGCGAACACCCCGGCGGCCAGGCCCTCCTGCCGCAACCAGGGAACGGCGGTCTGCTGCCACATCGCGTGGAGCTCGCTTGGCACACCCGGGAAGGTGAGCAGCGTGAAACCCGGCTGTACGGGGAACGGCAGCCCGACCGGATCGGGGGTCCAGATCATCCCCGGCGCAGTGCCGGTGGGATTGGGCAGCACAGCTGCCCCCTCGGGCAGCAGGGCCTGGCGTCGCAGGCTGTCCGACAGGGGCCGACCACGGGCGGCCACTTTGGCCTGGATGTCATCCCAGACCTCGGGATGCTCCATCAGCGGTGCTCCGAAGGCGGCGGCGATGGCGGCGGTGGTGAGGTCGTCGGGGGTGGGACCGAGACCTCCGGTGGTGATCAACAACCGGCAGCGACCCGCCGCCTCCTGCACGGCAGCGATCAGGCGCTCGCTGTTGTCACCCACCACCCCCTGGCGGAAGTGGGGGATTCCCAGGCCGGCCAGGGCTTCGGCAAGCCAGCGGGCATTGCCGTTGGTGATGTTGCCGAGCAGCAGCTCGGTCCCGACGCAGAGAACCTCAGCGCTGGCCATGGGAAGGACGTTCGGGGAGAGAGGAGGGCTCGCCCGGCTCCGCCCCATCCCACGGTTCCTCCTGCAGGCGGCGGCTGGCCACCACCACCCCGATCAGGATCGCGGTGGCCAGGGCCAGCCAGAGGAAGCGCAGTTCGGCATTGGCCAGCACCAGGGCCAGGGAAGCCAGCCACTGGGTGAACGCATAGATCAGCACCACGGTGCGGCGATGGCTGAAGCCGGCCCTGAGCAGGCGGTGGTGCAGATGGCGACGATCGGGATAGAAGGGCGAATGCCCCTCGCTGAGGCGTCCCATGATCACGGCCGACATGTCGGCCAGCGGCAGGGACAGGATCAGCAGAGGCAGCAGCAGGCTGACGCTGGTGAGGCCCTTGGCCGGGCCCACGATGCTGATCGCCGCCAGGGCGAAACCGAGGAAGTAGGAGCCGCCATCGCCCATGAAGATGCGGGCGGGGTTGAAGTTGTGGCGCAGAAAGCCCAGGCAGGCCCCCGCCAGGGCCGCAGCCAGCAGGCCCGCCGCCGGCTGATGCAGGCTGAAGCTGACCGAGAGCAGGCCCACGGCGGCGATGCCACTCACCCCGGCGGCCAGGCCGTCGAGGCCATCCAGCCAGTTGATCGCATTGGTGATCCCCACCAGCCAGATCACGGTGGCCAAAAGGCTCAGCGGTTCGGGCAGCACCAGCACCGGCGCCAGGGCATCGCCGAAGGAAAAGGGCAGCTCGATCGTACCGATCCGCACCCCTTCACCCCAGACCACCGTGGCCACGGCCACCTGACCGACCAGACGCGGCAGGGGCGGCAGAGCGAAGAGATCGTCCGCCAGGCCGATCACGAAGAAGCAGAGCGAGCCGGCCAGGGTGGTCCAGATCGCCGTGTCCTTGCTGACGGGCAACTCGGCGAAGCCACCGAAGGCCCAGGTGAGCATGAGCCCGAGGCTGAAACCAGCCACGATGCCGATGCCGCCGAGGCGCACCATCGGCGTGGTGTGCTGCTTGCGGGGATCAGGCTGATCGGTGAGCCCCCAGCGCAGACCCAGGCGCCGCACAACGGGCACGATCAGAGCCGTGAGCACCGACGCGGCGAAGAAGGTGAGCAGGGCCGCCGCGTTGGGGCTGTAGGCGAGGGTCACAGCAACGGGGCCGGTGGGGGTGCCAGGAGCGGGCCTTCGCGGGCCACCTTATGGACTCAGAGCCTGCTCAGGCGTGCTGCAGCTGACGCTCGGAAGCGTAGAGGGGGAAGCGATCGCAGAGCGCGGCCACCCGGTCGCGGCAGCGCTGCTCGATGGCGCCATCCTCCGGACTGAGCAGACGATCAGCGATCACATCAGCCACCTCCCGGAAGGCCTCCTGATCGAAGCCTCGGGTGGTGCAGGCGGCGGTGCCGAGCCGCAGGCCACTGGTCACGAAGGGGGACTGGGGGTCGAAGGGCACGGTGTTCTTGTTGGCTGTGATGTGCACGTCACTGACCAGCAGATCGGCCACCTTGCCGGTCATGCCGATACTGCGCAGGTCCAGCAGGACCAGATGGTTGTCGGTGCCGCCGCTCACCACATCGATGCCACGTTCGAGGACGCGCTCCGCCAGGGCCTGGGCATTGGCGATCACCTGCTTGCTGTAGGCGGTGAACTCGGGCTGCAGCGCCTCACCGAAGGCCACCGCCTTGGCAGCGATCACATGCTCCAGCGGGCCGCCCTGGCTGCCGGGGAACACGGCCTTGTCGAACTGGCGGCCGAATTCGGCATCGCCCGTAAGGATCAGGCCGCCCCGCGGACCGCGCAGGGTCTTGTGGGTGGTGGTGGTGACCACATGGCAATGGGGCACCGGGCTGGGATGCACGCCGGCCGCCACCAGACCGGCGATGTGGGCCATATCCGCCAGCAGCCAGGCACCCACCTCATCGGCGATGGCGCGGAAGGCGGCGAAGTCGATCGTGCGGGGGTAGGCGGAGTAGCCGCAGACGATCAGTTTCGGCCGGTGCTGCAGCGCCAGGGTGCGGATCGTGTCGTAGTTGAGCTGCTGGGTCTCGGGATCCACGCCGTAGTGCACCGCCTTGAACCATTTGCCACTCACATTCACCGGCGAGCCGTGGGTGAGGTGGCCGCCATGGCTCAGGTCCATACCCAGGATCGTGTCGCCGGGCTGGAGCAGGGCCAGGAAGACAGCGAAATTGGCCTGGGCGCCGCTGTGGGGCTGCACGTTGGCCCAGGCGGCACCGAACAGTTGCTTGGCCCGCTCGATCGCCAGCTCCTCGATCGCGTCGACGTGCTCGCAGCCGCCGTAGTAGCGCTTATGGGGCAGCCCCTCGGCGTACTTGTTGGTGAGCACCGAGCCCTGGGCCTCCATCACAGCGCGGGAGGCGAAGTTCTCCGAAGCGATCAGCTCCAGATGGGTCTGCTGGCGCTGGAGCTCCTTGCCGATCAGGGCCGCCACGGCCGGATCCCCGGCGACCAGGGGCTGGTTGAGCGCTGCCGAGGTGTCCGCCATGGGCCGGATGCGGGGGTTGCTCATCGTAATGAAACGGAGGGGTTCGTCTGCCGTCACAAACCTGCAGCGGCAGTCCTGGCGCGACAGACCCTCACCAAGCCAGGCGCGGAGGCCGGCCAAAAAAAAACCGCCCTTTTGGGACGGTGAAGAAGCGCGCCTGGAGAGATTCGAACTCCCGACCCTCTGATCCGTAGTCAGATGCTCTAATCCGCTGAGCTACAAGCGCGTGTGCAGGCATTTTGACCGCACGGGGGGCCCCTCCGTCAACCAACCGCCTCCAGCAGCCGCCCCCAACCAGCGGCCCCGCCGCGGCGCCGGAGCGGAGTGCAAGGGCGCCCCCCAGAATCGGGCCATCCCGTTCCGACCCGCCGCGGCGGAACCTCGCCCTCCCCCAGACCCATGCCGATCCGCTGGTACGGCCCCGCCGACCCGGGTGACCCCACCTACCGCCATTTCGAGCGGATCGTGAATCTCACCCTGCACGGCGCCGTGTTCGCGGCGGTGAACAGCGGCCTCTGGTTCCTGCAGGAGCTGCGCCATCCCTTCAGCCACCTCGACCTGGTGACCCTCACCTGGGGAGCCATGCTGCTGGTGCACGGCGGCGTGGTGATCGCCCTGCGCCCGCCCCGCCAGGATCCGGCCTGAGCGGACCCGGCTGCTGCTCCACCTGCTTCAGATCCCCCCACCGATTCCGGACACCGCCATGGGCATGGACGCCGCCACGATCCGACAGCTGACTGAGGCCCTGGCCGATCGGCTCTACCTGCAGGTGGCCGGCTGGCACCTCTATCTGGGCGATGCGGGCCTGGCCGAGACCCTGGCGATCGAATGCGTGGCCCGGCTGGAGCAGGGACCCGGCGTCTGTGCCCGTCAGGCCCTGGAGGCCGTGCAGGTACCGATCGGCGGCGGCAGCACCCGCCTGCCCCTGGCCCGCCTGATCCCCCCCGGCCAGCTGCGCGACCTGGAAGACGTGCTGCAGGAGTTTGGCTGATGCTGGCGAGGCCGATAGGGTTGCCGCTCCTGCGGACGGGACGTGCTGGTCATTGAGGTCACCAACGCCCGCGACGTGGTGCGGCAGCGCATCGGCCGCCTCGGAAGCCGTCTGATCGGCAAGGTGGTGGATGCCGAGGCCCAGGTGGAGAAGGTGCTGATCCAGGAACTTGAGAGCGCCTTCAAGGAATTCGGCATCGAGGCGCGCATCTTCTCGATCGACGGGCCCCAGATGGTGGGGCGCTCCCGCCTCGAGATCCCCCTGCACGTACGCGAGGAGCGGCAGGTGCGACTGCCGGATCCAGAATGAGGGCCAAGCGTTTTCGCAAGAGGCATTGTGCGGCAAGCGTGATCACACTGCTCGTGCGGTGATCAGCCACAGGGAGCCTTGGGACGTCCGGACCAACGCCCGGCCAACAGCCCTACAAACAGGCCGCCTCTCCCAGCTGAAACCGCCCTCATGCACCACCGAAGCCGGGGAACTGGAGACCCCCTCAGAGACCGCCAGGCTCACGGGCCGGCTTGTCCCAGTACACATTGATCACGTAGCCAGGGCGCTTGAAGGAGGGACCTGCACCCTCACGGTTGGTGCGTTCATAGGTCTTGCCCTGCTCAGCGGCAGGAAAGGCAAAGGCATAATGATTGAAATCGTTGATGTAGACATTGCCCTGCATCTGAGACCAGATACAGCGTCCTTTGAGCATCTCGCCGTTGTCGCGAACCATCTCGCAATACGCCACTGTCGAGTCGGCCAAGGCCGGGGTGGTGCTGACGACGACGGCCAGCGCGGCGAGTGCTGAGCGGTTCATGCGGTATGAGGGCCAGGAGCTTCAGTCAGTGTCACACGATCCGACTGGTCTGCAGCATCAGACCGATCGCGATCGCAAGGGTCGATTGCAGCATCGGCACCAGGATGATCGTCATCCGCTGCACCTGCCTGTGCTCGGGCACCGTGTGGAAGCGATAGCTGTCCAGTCCCAGAAGACCCATTCCACCCAGCGAGAGAAGAAGCACAGCGCGGAACAGCAGATCCGAAAGGCGGCGGCGCTCACGCTCGCAATGTGCGCAGGAGCGCCCAGGCCGAGAGGATCATCAACGCGGGCCAGATCAGCAGGAGATCGACCCTGATGTTCGCCTCCGGCGTTCTCAGTTGCACCAGCCATTCCCAGCCGGCATAAACCCCCCAGGCGATGGCCCCGATCCGCAGCGCGCCAGGATGGCGGGCAAGACCGGGCCAGCGGAACCGCAGGGCAAGATCAACCGCGATGAAGACCACGGCCACCAGCAGAATGGCCTGGGGCTTGCCGACGAACAGCGGCACGAGCAGATCCATGGCGTCGGGATCTTGAAGGCCGTTGCCGGAGCCGTGGCTGCCGACTGACAGCAGTAGCCATGGCAGACTAACAAATCTGTCCGTCAGAATGGCAATCGTGCCCGCGGCGCTCAACGCCTCCGATCACAACATTGTGTCGCGCAACGCGCAGAAGCTCCGAATGAACCGCACAAACCATCGTGTCGCCTGCAGCGTCGCCGCCATAGCCGTTCTGCTTCCGCTTGCCTCCCATGCGATGGACCCGGCGTATGCGAAGAAGCTCGAACAATCAGGCTGCACCCAGGCCACAGAAATGCAGGGTTGCGACATCAACAAGACCAAGGCCGAAAACGCCAAAGCGGGCTTCGGAACGGCACCGGCTGCCACAGCATCGACCTACGCCGGTCGCTGGGTCGCCAAGAACAGCGGAACTGGACAGACCGTCGCCGCCATCCAAATCGACAACAAGAATCAGGTGGTTGTCAACGGCAAGCCTGTGGCCAGCAGGCTCAGTGATGGGGCCCTGGTGTTCAAAACCGGCTTCATCACCTTCACGATTCAAGGCGATCCAAAGATCAGGAATGAGAGCCGTTGGTTTGATTCCGACGCCCAGACTTCCGGCCCGATTCGTCGCAAGTAATCCTTGAGCAGATTCAGGCGCGGAGCTGGCGTTTTTTTCAGCGAACGCTTAAGAGTTTGCTGAAAAACCCCGCCGCCTCTGCGAAAATAGGGCAACTGCCCCAGGTTTGATGCGAGGTCAGCAGGAGCGCAGCGGCTCCTTGTTCTCCTACGTCTCGATCGAGGAGCGGATCCCGACCAGCCATCCACTCAGGCGGATTCGCAAGCTGGCGGATCAGGCCCTCGATCGACTCAATCCCACCTTCTGCAGGTTGTATGCCTCAGAAGGGAGACCATCGGTGCCGCCAGAGCAGCTGCTGCTGGCCTCGTTGTTGCAGGCGTTCTACGGCATCCGCTCCGAGAGGCTGCTGCTGGAGCAGGTCCACTACAACCTGCTGTTCCGCTGGTTTGTGGGCTTGAGCCCTGACGATGCGATCTGGCATCCGACCACATTCACCAAGAATCGTGATCGGCTCCTCACTGACGACGTCATGGGGCTGTTCCTGGAGAAGCTGATGGGAGCACCCGAGGTCAAACCGCTGCTCAGTGACGAGCACTTTTCGGTGGACGGCACGTTGCTCCAGGCCTGGGCGTCACACGCTTCCTTGGAGCGGATCGATGGCCAGGAGGATCCTCCGCCTCCGCCCACAGGTCCTGGCGAAGGATTCGGTGCTCCCAAAGAGGGAAAGAAGCGCGCCAAAGGGGACTTTCGCGGCATCAAGCTCAGCAACGAGACCCACCGCTCCAGCACCGATCCTGAGGCACGGCTGGCCCGGAAATCGAATGCCCATCCAGCGCAGCTGAGCTATCGGGGCCATGTCCTCATGGACAACCGCCACGACCTGATCGTCGATTGCCGCGTCACCCAGGCCACGGGCACCGGTGAGCGGGATGCCGCCAAAGAGATGGCAGCAGACCTCACCGGTGCCCACCAGAAGACCGTCGGCGCCGACAAGAACTACGACACCAAAGGGTTTGTCGCTGAGATGCGGCGGATCGGTGTCACGCCCCACGTGGCCCAGAACACGGCCCGCAGCGGTGGCTCAGCCATTGATGGCCGCACCACCCGTCACGTGGGCTACTCCAAATCGATCAACGCCCGCCGGGGGATCGAAAAGGTGTTTGGTTGGATCAAGGCGTTCGGAGGGCTGCGCCAGTTCAAACTGCGCGGTACCGAGAAGGTCGGCGCCGTGTTTGGCCTGCATGTGATCGCCTACAACCTGATCCGCCTGGGCAACCTGCTCAAGCCCGCGATGGAGGCGGCATGAACAGCCCGTTGTCCAGAGGTGTGCCCAATAGGCCTCAACCAATGCCTTGCAGAGAGGCCAACGATGCCGAAATCGGGCTGTTTGCGGCTCTGATAGCCGCCGATCCGTCTTTTTGAGCCGGAAATCCACTGATGCCTGTGGAAAACTGGCTCGTGGGTTGGTTTTTCAGCAAACTCTTAAGAGTTTGCTGAAAAAGCCCCGAGGCCGTCATGCCTTGAGCCTGACCTTTGGGCGCAGCGCCCGTGAACACTGGGCTCGAAGTCAGGCGTTCCCGGGCTGAATGGCCCTTGACGGGGTTTTTCAGCAAGCTCTTAACGCCCCCCGCCGGGCAGGCGTGCCAGCAATTGCCTCTGCATCTGGCGCGCCTCCGGCACCCCAGCGGCACTGGCAGCGAGGCCATAGATCGCCAGCCCCAGCCCGGCGCAGAGACTGGTCTGCAGCAGGCGTCCCAACAGGCCCGCCGGCCAGGCCACCCACACCGACAGGGCCCAGGCCACCAGTGCAGCAGCCAGGGCCGCCAGCAGCAGCAGCAGGGTGTCTCGCGCCCAGAGGCGCAGCGGCATCGCCCCCAGCCGTGCCTGCAGGGCCAGCAGCAGGCCGGCGCAGGTGATCAGATTCACCGCCACCGTGGCGAGCACCAGGCCCGGTGCCCCGAAGTTGAGGGCCGGCAGCTGCAGACCCCAGGGGCTGGGGCCACCCACCAGAAGCCAGTCGAACGCCACATTGAGGCCAATGCCGGCCATCGAGAAGCGGAACGGCGTGGTGCCGTCGCCCAGGGCATAGAACACCCGCACCAGCACATCGCGGGCCAGATAGGCCGGCATGCCCACGCCGTAGGCCATCAGGAGTCCACCCACCAGGGCGGCGGCGCCGGCATCGAAGGCGCCACGCTCGTAGATCAACGCCACGATCGGCCCGGCCAGGGCCACCATCAGCGCCCCCAGCGGCAGCATGCTGGCGTTGGAGAGCATCAGACCCTGGCGGATGCGGGCGATCAGCTCAGGCCGATCAGCGGGAGCGGTGAGCCGGGCGAACACCGGCAGCAGCGGCACCAGCAGGGCGTTGGAGAGCAGGCCCAGGGGCGTCTGCACCAGCAGGTTGGCGTACCCCAGACCCGCTGCAGCCCCCACGATCCCGGAGGCGAAGAACAGATCGGTGAACACATTGATCTGCAGCATTCCCGAGGAGAGCGTCGCCGGCCCCATCACCTGGAGCACCTCGCGGACGCCCGGATCGCGCCAGTCCCACACCAGGCGGAAGTGGCCCAGGCCCTGGCGGGCCAGGGCAGGCAGCTGAATCAGCCACTGCAACACCGCCCCCAGCGTGGTGCTGCCCGCCAGCACGATGCCGCCGATCAGGGCCGTGGCCGGCAGGGTGATTGCCGCCCCCAGCTGCCACCAGAGCAGGCCGATGCCACCGATCACGGCCACGCTGGAGAGCAGCGGACTCACCGCCGGCAGCCAGAATTCATCGGCGGCGTTCAGGGCGCCGAAGCCAAGGCCGATCAGACCGGCGAACAGGGCCATCGGCGCCATCCAGCGCAGCTGCTGCACGGCGATGTCGTGGCGGGTGGCCTCCAGGCCCGGCCCAACGAGGTCGATCAAGGGATTGGCCGCGATCACCAGAATCAGGGTCACCCCCAGCAGTCCGACGCCCACCAGGGTGTTCATCGCCGCCAGCACGTGGGCGCCCTCCTGGCGGGGTCGACGCGCCAGCACGCTCACCATGGCGCTGTGAAAAGGCCCGTTGATGCCCCCCAGCAGGATCAGCAGGAAGCCGGGCAACACATAGGCGTAGTTGTAGGCGTCGTAGGCGGCCCCCACGCCGAAGGCTGCGGCGATGACCTGCTGCCTCACCAGCCCCGCCACTTTGCTCAGGCCTGTGGCCACGGCCACGATCAGGGCGATGCGGCGCAGGGATTTCGCCATCCGGTTCGATCCAGGGCCAGAACTGCGGGGGATTCTCCACCGCTGTCCTGTGCCGCCCCCCCTGACCGCGCCGGCGACGGGGCCGGCACAGAATCCCGGTAGTGGCGGCGCAACCCTTGGCTTCGAAGCAATCGGTGTCGCAGGCCACGCCGCCTGACCTGTCGCCCGCCTTGCCAACACGGGGCCTGGACCAGCTGGTGCTGCCCTTCGAGGGCCTGCGGCAGGGGGTGCTGCTCAAGCGCTACAAGCGCTTCCTGGCGGACGTGCAGCTCGACGACGGCACCGTGGTCACGGCCCACTGCGCCAACACCGGCCCGATGACCGGCGTGCTCCATCCCGGTGGCCGGGTGCGGCTGCGCTACGCCCCTTCCCCCAGCCGCAAGCTCGCCTGGACCTGGGAGCAGGCGGAGGTGCCGGGGGCCGAGGGGACGCCGCTCTGGGTGGGCATCAACACGGCCCTGCCCAACCGCCTGGTGCGGGCCACGATCGAAGCGGGCCTGCTGGAGCCCTGGCTGGGGCCGATCGCATCGGTACGGGCCGAGGTGCCCTATGGCCAGGGGCGGCGCAGCCGCATCGACCTGCTGCTCACCCCGGCCGAGGGCAGCGCCGATCCCCGCCCGATCTACCTGGAAGTGAAGAACACCACCTGGACCCGCGGCGATCTGGCCCTCTTCCCCGACACCGTGACCGAGCGGGGTCAGAAGCACCTCGAGGAACTGATCGGGGTGCTGCCCGAGGCGCGGGCCGTGCTGCTGCCCTGCCTGAGCCGCTCCGACGTGCGTCGCTTCGCGCCGGGTGATTCAGCCGATCCCCGCTACGGCGAGCTGTTCCGCCAGGCCCTGGCGGCGGGGGTGGAGGTGCTGCCCTGCATCTACGACGTGCAGGCCGATGGGGTGCGCTGGCGCGGCCTGGCCGCGGTACAGCCCCACAGCGACGACGGGGGGTGAGGCCCCGCTGCCGGCCCCACCAGCCGCGGCACCCCCCATAGAGTTGCCCAACCCGTGCCAGGCCGCTGTGGATACCCGCGCCTTCAAACGCTCGCTGCATCACTCGGAGCGTTACAACCGCCGCGGCTTCGGCCTCGGCGAGGAGGTGGCCGGCAGCCTGCAGACGGCTTACCAGAGCGATCTGATCGCCACCCTGCGCGAGAACGGCCACACCCTGCAACGCGGCCGCCTGACGGTGCGGCTGGCCGAAGCCTTCGGCTTCTGCTGGGGGGTGGAGCGGGCCGTGGCCATGGCCTACGAGACCCGGCGCCATTACCCAAGCGAACGGATCTGGATCACCAACGAGATCATCCACAACCCCTCGGTGAACGATCACCTGCGGCAGATGAACGTGCTGTTCATCCCGGTCGAGGGTGGCGTCAAGGACTTCTCCGACGTGGCCCGTGGCGACGTGGTGATCCTGCCCGCCTTCGGCGCCACCGTGCAGGAGATGCAGCTGCTCAACGAGCGCGGCTGCCACATCGTGGACACCACCTGTCCCTGGGTCTCGAAGGTGTGGAACACGGTGGAGAAGCACAAGAAGCACGCCTTCACCTCGATCATCCACGGCAAGGTGAAACACGAGGAGACCCTCGCCACCAGCTCCTTTGCGGGCACCTACCTGGTGGTGCTCGACCTGGCCGAGGCCCAGATGGTCTGCGATTACATCCTCGGCCGCGGCACCGCCGACCGCGACGCCTTCATGGCCCGCTTCGCCAAGGCCTGTTCCCCCGGCTTCGATCCCGACCGTGACCTGTTCCGGGTGGGCGTGGCCAACCAGACCACCATGCTCAAGAGCGAAACCGAGGAGATCGGCCGCCTGGTGGAGCGCACCATGCTGGAGCGCTTCGGTCCGGTGGAACTGAACGAGCATTTTCTGGCCTTCAACACCATCTGTGACGCCACCCAGGAACGGCAGGACGCGATGTTCTCCCTGGTGGATGAGCCCCTCGATCTGATGGTGGTGATCGGCGGCTACAACTCCTCCAACACCACCCACCTGCAGGAGATCGCGGTCAGCCGCGGCATCCGCTCCTTCCACATCGACACCCCCGAGCGGATCGGACCGGGCAACCGGATCGAGCACATGCCCCTCGGCGCCGAGCTGGCGGTGGAAGATCCCTTCCTGCCGGACGGGCCGATCCGGGTGGGCATCACCTCAGGCGCCTCCACGCCGGACCGGGTGGTGGAAGACGTGATCGAGCGGCTGATCGGCCTGACCTCCTGAATCACCCACAGGCCTGATCACCTGAATCACCCGATGACCGTGCTGCCTCTGCAGCGGCAGCAGCCTCTGAAATCGGGGAACCACCGCAGAAGGGCCTCGATGGCAAGGATTCCTTTACATTGTTTGATGGCTTGGCCGGTGGGGCTGCCGCTTCGTCCGTTGCCTGTCCCGCTTTGACGACGACCGCCCTGAGCGATCTCCACTCCAACCCCATGAGCGACGCCGCTGCCGCCGAGGGTTTCGAGCCGATGGCCCCAGAGGTGAGCTTGCGGGATGGCGACGATGATCGGGTGCGGCGCTATGCCTCCACCTTCGCCGACCTGATGGAAATGCGGGCTCCTGCCGAGCAGGTGGGCCAGTACCTGGATCGCCACGAAGGCTGGTTCCGGCGCTGCGCCGCCCCGATGACCGTTCAGCCCCATGGCAGCAACGGCTATGTGCTCACCCTGGGGCGTTTCGGCAATTTCGGCTTTGAGGTGGAGCCCACGATCGGCCTGGAACTGCTCCCCCAGGCTG
Source organism: Synechococcus sp. CBW1006 (assembly GCF_015840525.1). Taxonomy (NCBI): domain Bacteria; kingdom Bacillati; phylum Cyanobacteriota; class Cyanophyceae; order Synechococcales; family Synechococcaceae; genus Synechococcus; species Synechococcus sp. CBW1006. Next base: position 617,724 of record NZ_CP060396.1, read on the forward strand.
AAGGCGTCTACCGGATCGTGACCTTGCCACCGCAGGTGATGGCCGGAACAGGGCTGGAGGGCCTCTACGACGTCGACTTCAACGCCGCCCTGCGGCTTGATGAAACCACGCCAGAGAACGAGGAAGACGGTCCACTCACCCTGGTGCGCTGGGAGCTGGATCTGAGCGTCTGGATCCGGTTGCCCAAGGTGATCACCCTGCTGCCGGACTCACTGGTGCAGAGCAGCGGCGACCATCTGCTCCGCCAGATCGTGCGGCAGATCTCACGTCGCCTCACCTGGAAGGTGCAGGAGGATTTCCACGCCACCCACGGGCTCGCCTGTCCGCCGCGGCGCCGTGCCCAGTTCTGAGGCGGCAGCACACCGGCTCAGAATCGGGCTGGGCCTGCAGGATCTGGATCCGTCTCAGCGGCTGGTCCAGATCTTGTTGACGATCTGCATGCCGCTCAACGCCTGCCAGAGGAACAGGGTCATCACGCTCATGTTCAGACCCACGTGCACCTTGCGGGCGATCAGATTGCCCTGCTGCATCAGCGGCGAGAGCGCCGAAGCCAGGGCGATCAGGGAGGTCATGGCGATGCCCACCAGCAGGTGCGGCCCCACGAACAGCTTGCCGTTGTTGAGGTAGGTGACGGCCATGCCGCCGAAGGTGCCCAGCACCATCACCGCCAGCACGACGCTGCCGAGCTGGTAGTGGCGCCGGGCGAACTGCCCCTTGATCAGCTCCTTGCGATCTTCGGCCGCGGCGGTGCGGGTCTTCTTGGCCTTGATGCCGAGCAGCATGGCGTAGCCCGAGAGGGCCAGCAGCCCCCACATCATCAGGGGATGCAGGAAGTTGAGGCCGAAGGCCAGGGAGCTGGGAAGGGCGATGGGCATGGCGGGATTCGGCCGCTCAGGGGCGGCTCGGGGGATGGCAGCGAAGCTACAACTCACCGCCAACTCAGTGCAGGAAGTGGCGCCGGCCGGTGCAGACCATCGCCAGGCCGAGGTCATCGCAGGCGCTGATCGAGTCGCCATCCCGCACGCTGCCGCCCGGCTGGATCACGGCGCTGATGCCGTGGGCCGCGGCCAGCCGCACCGTGTCGTCGAAGGGGAAGAAGCCATCACTGGCGAGCACCGCACCCTGGGCCCGTTCGCCGGCCGCCTCCAGGGCCAGCCGCGCCGATCCCACCCGGTTCATCTGACCGGCACCGATGCCGAGGCTCTGGCCGCCACGGGCGACGCTGATGGCATTGGAGCGCACATGGCGCACCACCCGCCAGGCGAAGCGCAGGTCGTCAAGCTCCGCCTCCGTGGGCTGGCGGCGGCTCACCACCTGCCAGGCGTCTTCCTCCACGGGCTGATCATCGAACGCCTGGACCAGCACGCCACCGAGCACGCTGCGCAACTGCTGGTGCGGCGCAGCGGCGATGGCGGCTGGGCTGAGCTCCAGCAGGCGCAGGTTGGCCTTGGCCGCCAGGGCGGCGCGGGCGTCGGCGTCGTAGGCCGGTGCCACCACGCACTCCAGGAACAGGCCGGTGAGATGGGCCGCTGCCGCGCCATCCACCGGGCCGTTCAGCGCCACGATGCCGCCGAAGGCCGACACCCGATCCGCATCCAGGGCGCGCAGCAGGGCCTCGGCGCTGCTGCTGCCGGTGGCGACGCCGCAGGGATTGGTGTGCTTCACCACCACCGCCGCCGGCTGCTGGCGCTGCTCGCCGTAGCCGAACTCCCGCACGGTGGCCAGCGCGGCCTCCAGGTCGATGAGGTTGTTGTAACTGAGTTCCTTGCCCTGCAGCTGGCTTGCCGCGCCCCAGCCGGCGGCAGGCGCGCTGTACCAGGTGGCACGTTGGTGAGGATTCTCGCCGTAACGGAGGCTCTGGCGCGCCGGCAGGTCCAGTCGCAGGGGCGCGGCCACCGCAGACTCGCCCGTGCCGGAGGTCGCTGCCGCAGGCTGCTCAGCCGCCAGACGCTCCGCCAGCCAGGTGCTGATGGCGGCGTCGTAGGCAGCGGTGTGGCGGTAGGCCGCCAGGGCCAGCTGCCGGCGCAGGGCCCGGTCCACCCGGCCGGCGGCCAGGGCTTCCAGGAAGCTGGGGTACTGGTCCGGATCGGTCAGCACCGCCACGTCGTCGTGGTTCTTGGCAGCGGCGCGCACCATCGCCGGCCCGCCGATGTCGATGTTCTCGATCGCCGTCTCAAAGGCCACGGCCGGATCGGCCACGGTTTCGCGGAAGGGATAGAGGTTCACCACCACCACATCGATGGCCTCGATGTCCTGGGCGGCCAGGTCGGCAAGATGCGAGGCCTCGGAGCGGCGGGCCAGGATGCCGCCATGGATGCGGGGGTGCAGTGTCTTGACCCGGCCGCCGAGGATCTCGGGAGCTCCGGTGTGCTCAGCCACCTTGGTGACGCTCAGGCCAGCGGCGGCCAGGGCCGCGGCGGTGCCGCCACTGGAGATCAGCCGGTAGCCGGCCTGCAGCAGGCCCTGAGCCAGGGGCACCAGATCCCGCTTGTCGGACACACTCAGGAGGGCCGTGGGCGCCATGGCGGCAGATGAGGGGGCGTAAGGCCCAACCTACGCAGCAGACCCTGGGCTGCTCCACCGGTGCCACGGCCCCGCTATCGCTTGGTCCAGTCCTGCGGCCCCTGCATGGTGCAGACAGCCCTGCAGGGCCTCTCCGCATGATTGGAACGCTCCTGCCGTCGACGCCATGACCAGCCCCTTCTCCCCGGACCCTGAGCAGATCCGCCTCGGCCCGGACCAGGCGGCCACGCGGCTGGTGCTGCTGCATGGCTGGGGGGCCGATGCCGACGACCTGCTCGATCTGGGCGCGTTGCTGGTGGGCCCGGAGGTGAGCGTGGTGGCACTGCGGGCGCCCGATCCCCATCCCGCAGGCCAGGGGCGGCAGTGGTACGACCTGCAGCAGCCGGAATGGCCGCAGTTGCCCCAGGCCCGCCGGGATCTGCGCCAGCGGCTCGAGCAACTGGCGACCAGTGTTCCCCTGGCGAACACGGCGCTGCTGGGCTTCTCCCAGGGAGCCGCCATGGCGATCGATGTGGGCACCAGCGCTGACAGCGAGGGGCTGCCACTGGCGGCGCTGGTGAGCTGCAGCGGCTACCCCCATCCCGGCTGGCAGCCAGGCCCTCTGCACATGGCTGTGCTGCTCACCCATGGCGAACAGGACCCGGTGGTGCCCTTCGCGGCCAGCCTCGAGCTGGAGCGCCAGCTCACCGGCGTTGCACAGGCACAACATCCGGTGCAACGCCTGGCTTTCGCCGGCGGCCACACGATCGATGAAGACCTGCTGCCGCGGATCCGCGCCTTTCTGGCCCAGCACCTGCAAGCCTCGACAGCTGGCTGTTGAGGCATGCGTGATCTTGGGTGACCTTCAGCCGCCCCCGAGATTCAGAACGCGATGCAGGACGTGATGAGCGCCAGGGATCGTGATGCAGGAGCCAGCGAGCCCAGCGACCCGTGAGGTGCCGTGGCCGCTGGCTCCGTTCCGCTGCCGCCCTCAAACGAAGGCGTACTCGTATTCCTCCATTTCCTCCCAGTCGTCCGAGGCCATGGCTTCCAGACCTTCGAACAGCACCTCCTCGCCGATCTGATCGACAATCAGACGCAGGGAGGGGAAGAGGAAGTGGTTCTCTTCGGCGTACTGAGCGCTGAACAGGCCCTTCTCACCCCAGAAGAAGCGGTCCGTGGTGTGCTCGTTGCGGCGCACGTTGAGGATGGCCGGAGCTTCCAGTCCCACTTCGGCAATGTAGCGACGCGCCGCGGTGACCGGCTTGTGGGAGCCGGTTTCGAGGTTGTGGGTGGAGACATGGGCCAGAACACGCTGGCCGGCGAGGCGGCGACGGCTGATCCGCTTGCGCTTTTTCGACATGACACGGCTCCCGCGGGCGGGAGGCTGAGAGAGGAGGGAAGGAGGGACGACAGATTCAGCCGGCAAGCCGAGCTGAACCGTGTCATCCGCGGCTCCAGCAAAGAAGCCACGGAAGACGCCCAAACGTCTGTCGTCCGGAACGGATCACCGCAGACGTTTTCGGAAAAACGCCTGCGGTGGCCGCGTCATCAACAACGTCTGAACCCGCGGCGGCGGAGCTCAGACCAGGAGAGGGAGGCGAACCTGGCTCTGCTGTAGCCTCATTTGCGGAGAAGCGCAACATGTTGGCCGTGACGACTGCGACTTACCGTCCGCTCGCGGACTGGGAAGTATTGGTCGATACCAGGATCTTAAGACTTTTTCTGGAATTTTCAACGCCCTCCCCGGACTTCTTCCGCGAACTCCCTCGCCGTCTCTGCTGATGCAGGTCTCCGAGCGGTTTCTGGCCCTGCTGACCAGCCAGCTGGCCCAGTTCGCCGACCGCGAAGACCTGAAGTCTGTGGTGGTGTATCTGGCCCTGCCTGGGGCAGACGGACGCCTCAGCCTGATGCCGGTGGGCCAATGGCCCCGTGATGGCAGGGCCCTGCCGGCGGTGGCCTCGGATCGCACCCTGCAGATGCCCGCCGAAGGCCGCCGCTGGTTGCCCCTGCGCCACGACCGGGCCCTGCTGGGGGCCCTGCAGGTGGAGAGTCGCAGCCTCAGCTGGCCGATGCCGCTGGTGGAGCGGCTCGAGGCGGTGGCCCACTGCCTCACCGAGGCCCTGCGGATCGATCTGGAACGGCAACATCTCCTGCAGCGCCAGCAGCGCCAGGACGAACAGCTGCGGCTGCTGATCCATCAGCTGCGCAATCCCCTCGCCGCCCTGCGCACCTTCGCCCAGCTGCTGCGGCGCCGGCTTGAGCAGGACAGCAGCAGCCGTCCCCTGGTGGACGGACTGCTGGCGGAGGAACGCCAGCTGAACCGCTATGTGGAAGCCATCAGTGCCCTGGCGCCGCCGGAGGCCCTGACGGGCAGCAGCGGCACCACGCCCCTGCTGCTGCCTCCGGTGCTCGCCGGACCGGAAGGCCAGCCCCTGGAGGAGGTCCTGGAGCCGCTTCTGCAGCGGGCCGCCGCCACTGCGGCACTGCAGAAGCGGCCCTGGCAGGGCCCGTCGTCGCTGCCGAGCTGGCGTGGCGACAGCGGTGCGGTGGCCGAAATCCTCGCCAACCTTCTGGAGAACGCCTTCCGCTACAGCCCCGCCGGAGCGGCCGTGGGCCTGCTGGTCGGCCGCAGCGACGGGCGGCTCAGCCTCACCGTGTGGGACGCCGGGCCCGCGATTCCAGAGCCGGAGCGGCAGGCGATCTTCGGGCGCGGCGTGCGGGGCACGGCCGGTCAGCAACTCGCCGGCACCGGGCTCGGCCTGGCCCTGGGCCGGGACCTGGCCCGCCAGATCGGCGGCGACCTGGAGCTGCTGATCCCGCCATCCCGTATCGATCCAGCCCTGCCGCCGCAGGGCAACGGCTTCCGGCTCAGCCTGCCTGCAGCGGCAGAAGCGCCAGCAGCGCAGCCGTGAGCAGCAGGCTGAGGGCCTCCACCCACTCCACGCAGGCGCCGTAGCTGTCGCCGCTGTGGCTGCCGAGCCGCCGGCCCAGCCACAGGGGCACCAGCACCGCCGGCAGCACCCCCACCGCTCCGGCCAGCAGGGACAGCCAGGATTGCGGGGCCGCGCCGGGGCTGAATCCCGCCGCCCCAGCGGCCGCCACCAGCAGCACAACCCCGGCCAGCACCAGCAGCGATGGACGCAGTTCCAGCGCCAGGCCGCGCCAGTGATGGCGGTGGAACGCACCCGTGCCGCGGGCACTGCGGTAGGGGAAGCGGTCCATGGCGATCAGGGGGGACAGCCGCGCCCAGAAGGCGGCCCAGACCAGGGCGGCCGGAGCGGCTGCCGCGGCGGCGGCCGCCAGCCAGACGAGGGCGGCGAGCCGCACCAGCAGCAACTGGGCAAAGGCCTGCACGCCACTGGCCCCCACCCGGCTGTCGGCCATGGCTTCGAGGCAGCGATCGCCGGCCGCCAGCCCATCGGCGGTATCCATGGCGCCATCGCTGTGCAGGCCGCCGCTGAGGGCCAGGCCCAGCACGATCACCAGGGCCGCCTGGGTGAAGGCCGGCGCTCGCCCCGCCAGCAGCAGCCACACCATCGCCTGCAGCCCGCCCAGCACCAGGCCGATCCAGGACGCGAAGCGGGCGATCCGGCTGAAGCGGGGCCGCGGCCACGGCCAGGCCGGCAGTACCGAATAGAAGACCCAGGCGCCGGCCAGATCCGGCAGCCAGCCGTCTCGTCCGTCGGGGTTGGGACCGAGGGGGTGGGGCGGTGGTGGCGCGGCAGAAGGTGAAGAACGCGGCACGTAGCGTCGGCGAAGCACCACCACGGCGCCATCGAGCCCCCATTCTCCTTCGCGATCACCGCCCGCTGCCCGTGCACCCGGGCCCGCTGCGGCCGCTTCCACACCCCCCACGGCGTCGTGGAGACGCCCCGGTTCATGCCGGTGGGCACCGCCGCCAGCATCAAGGGAGTCACCACACCCCAGCTGGCCGAAACCGGCAGCCAGATGGTGCTGGCCAACACGTATCACCTGCACCTGCAACCGGGCGAGCAGGTGGTGGCCGAGGCCGGTGGGCTGCACCGTTTCATGGCCTGGGACGGGCCGCTGCTCACCGATTCAGGCGGCTTCCAGGTGTTCAGCCTCGGGGCGATCAACAAGATCGATGACAGCGGCGTGGTGTTCCGCTCCCCCCGGGACGGAGCCCGCATCCAGCTCACCCCCGAGCGGGCGATCGAGATCCAGATGGCCCTGGGCGCCGACGTGGCCATGGCCTTTGACCAATGCCCTCCCTATCCGGCCAGTGAAACCGAGGTGGCCGCGGCCTGCCGCCGCACCCACCACTGGCTGGAGCGCTGCCTGAGCACCCACAACCGAGCCGATCAGGCCCTGTTCGGCATCGCCCAGGGGGGCTGCTACCCGCACCTGCGCCAGGACTCCACCCGGGTGGTGGCGGCGATGGACCTGCCCGGCATCGCCGTGGGCGGGGTGAGCGTGGGCGAGCCGGCCGAGGAGATGCACCGGATCGTGCGGCTGGTGGCGCCGCTGCTGCCGGAAGCCAAGCCCCACTACCTGATGGGCGTGGGCAGCCTGCGGGAAATGGCGATCGCGGTGGCCCACGGCTTCGATCTGTTCGACTGCGTGCTGCCCACCCGGCTGGGGCGGCACGGCACCGCCCTGGTGGGAGGCGAGCGCTGGAATCTGCGCAATGCCCGCTTCCGCCACGACCACACCCCCCTCGATCCGAGCTGCAGCTGCCTGGCCTGCCGCCAGCACAGCCGCGCCTATCTGCACCACCTGATCCGGAGCGGCGAGATGCTGGGCCGCACGCTGCTCAGCCTGCACAACATCACCACCTTGATCCGCTTCACCTCCGCCATGGCAAAGGCGATCCAGGACGGTTGTTTTTCAGAGGATTTCGCTCCGTGGGAGCCGAATTCTCCGGCCGCACACACGTGGTAGGTTCCGACCACCACACTGTTTCAGGGATGGCTCTCTCCTCGCTGCTGGCCGGCTCCGCCCTCCACACCATGGCCCAGCTGCCCGAGGCCTACCAGGCGTTCGGTCCCCTGGTGGACATCCTGCCGATCATCCCCCTGTTCTTCCTGCTGCTCGCCTTTGTGTGGCAAGCCTCGGTGGGTTTCCGCTGAATCCTGTGGATTTCGGCTGATCGGCTGGGTTTGGGCTGACCCGCTGGGTTTCCGCTGATCCGGAGGCTCGCCGCCCCTCTGGCACCTGTCCTTTCGCCCCGGCGGTCGTGATCCCAACATCTCCTGGGACCTCCGGTGGCGTTCAGTACTGAGGCGGTCGCTTCACTCCATGGCGCAGCACGGCCCAGGCGAAGGCCGGCAGCGCCAGCATCCGCCGCCAGCGGCTCGGCTCCTGAATCAGCCGGTAGAGCCATTCGATGTGAAGCGCTCCCATCCACCGGGGTGCACGTGTCTTGACCCCGGCCCAGACATCAAAACTGCCGCCGACGCCCATCCAGAGGCCACCGCTGCGGCCTTGAAAGTGCTGGATCCAGGTTTCCTGGCGCGGTACCCCCAGGGCCACCAACACCAGATCCGGCCTGGCATCAAGCAGCTGCTGCTGCAGGCCCGGCCACGCTTCGGTGCTCTGAAACCCATGGACCGAAAAAGCCAGCTGCAGAGCCGGCAGGTCGCGGTGTAGCCGCTCTCGCAGCCGTTCCATCACCTCCGGGCTGGCGCCCACCAGGGCCACCCGCCAGCCGTGGGTGGAGGCGTGAACGAGCAGGCGGTAGGCCAGCTCGATGCCCGGGGCGCGGCGCACCCGCAAGCCCTGGCGCCCCAGCGCCCAGACCACACCGGCGCCATCGGGGATCACCAGCGTCGCCGCCTCGATCGCCGCCCCCAGCTGCGGATCCGCCAGGGCCGCCATCGTCATCTCGGCGTTGAGGGTGACGATCTGGCCGCCGCCCCGCGGCAGCAGCGCCAGGGCCGCCTCAAACACATCCGGGCACACATCCACCGGCACGTCCAGCACCCGGGTGCGGCGGGGATCGGTCGCCTTCGCTGCCATGGGCCGGGTTCGCTGCGCGAGAGAATCTATGGCTCAACCCTGAAACCCACCTGTGGGGATTCAGAGGCGGCACCCGCTGAGGGCCCAGCATGACGATCTCCAGCGCCTCCTCCGACCGGCTCCTGATGCCGGAGCCCCTGCCGCCGGACGCGAACGGCGAGGAGACCAGCCTCGAGGCTCTGGCCTTTCTCGAAGAACTGGATCAGCAGATCGAACAGGTGGTGCTGCGGCGGCAGCATCCGATCACCGGATTGCTGCCGGCCAGCACCGCCCACACGGTGCACGGCAACTACGGCGATGCCTGGGTGCGCGATTGCGTTTATTCGATCCAATGCGTCTGGGGACTGGCCCTGGCCCACCAGCGCCTGCACGGCAGCACCCGCCGCGGCCACGAACTCCAGCAGCGGGTGCTGCAGCTGATGCGCGGCCTGCTGAACGTGATGCTGCGGCAAGCGGCAAAAGTGGAGCGCTTCAAGACCAGCCTCGACCGGCTTGACGCCATCCACGCCAAGTTCGATACCAACAGCGGTGAGCCGGTGGTGCCGGACGACGGCTGGGGCCATCTGCAGCTCGACGCCACCGCCCTGTTCCTGCTGCAGCTGGCCCAGCTGACCCGCTCCGGCCTGGTGATCGTGCAGACCAGCCACGAGCGCGATTTCATCCAGAACCTGGTGTATTACGTGGCACGGGCCTACCGCGTGGCCGACTACGGCATCTGGGAGCGGGGTGACAAGGGGAATCACGGCCTGCCGGAACGGAACGCCAGCTCGATCGGCCTGGTCAAGGCGGCCCTCGAAGCCCTGGAGGATCTCGATCTGTACGGCCCCCACGGCGACGGCAGCTGCTGCCTCACCATTCCCCACGATGCGATCGTGCGCCTGCGCCAGGCGCTGCTCAACCTGCTGCCGCGCGAATCCGCCAGCAAGGAGGCCGACAGCGCCTGCCTGTCGGTGATCGGCTACCCCGCCTGGGCGGTGGAGGATCCAGACCTGGTGGAACGGACCCGCCACCGCATCCGCCGCGATCTGGGCGGCGCCTACGGCTACAAGCGCTTCCGCCGCGACGGCCATCAGACGGTGGTGGAAGACGTGACCCGCCTGCACTACGAACGGGAGGAGCTGGCCCAGTTCGAACACATCGAATCCGAGTGGCCCCTGTTCCTCGCCTACGAGCTGGTCACGGCCTGCTGCGAAGGCCGCTGGGAAGAGGCCCGCAGCTGGCGTGAGCGCCTGCGGGCCGTGAGCGTGGAGGTGGACGGGGTGCTGCTGCTGCCGGAGCTGTACCTGGTGCCGGAGCAGGCGATCGAGGCCGAACGGGCCATTCCCGGCAGCCAGGAACGCGAACCGAACGAGAATGTGCCCCTGCTCTGGACCCAGAGCCTCACCTGGCTGGGAGACCTGCTGCTGCACGGGCTGATCACCCCCGCCGACCTCGACCCCAGCGGCCGCCGTCAGCCGCAGCAGCTCGGAGCCGATCGAGTGCTGGTCAGCCTGGTGCCGGCCGACGCCACGATTGCGACCGCGCTCGAGCAGGCGGGCCTGCCGATCACCCGCAGCAACGAGAGCGTGCAGGTGGGCAGCTCCCGGGAGCTGGGCCGCCAGCTGGCGGCGGTGGGTGCCAACCCGCAGCTGGGGCTGAGCGGCCATCCACCGGTGCGGATCGAGACCATGGCCACGGCCCGGCTCTACCGGCAGGCCGGCGCGCTGCACGCCTACCTGCCGGCCGTGCTGGAGGAGGGCACCTTCTACCTGGCCGACGATCCCGAGCAGCTGGCCGATGCGGTGTGCAGCGAGCTGCGGCTGCTGCAGCGCAACTGGCGCAGCCAGCGGTTGCCGCTGCTGCTGGTACCCGTCGCCGCCGGCCCCTTCCATCGCGACCCGGAGGCCTTCCTGCGGCTGGGACGCGCCCTCCAGTCCGGTGAGATCGAGGGGGTTCCGGTGCAGCTGGCTCCCCTGGAGACCGTGCTGGACCAGCTCAACCTGGTGGAGCTCCCCGCCGATCTCCCCGCCCCCCTGGCACCGGCGCCCCCGAGCCAGCTGCCGCTGCGGGCCAGCACCAGCCAGAAGCCGCTCACCGCCCAGCAGGAGCAGGAGCTGGAACTGCAGCAGACGCCGATCTCCAGCCTGGCGGAGCGTCTCTGGGCCAGCACCTCCCTGGAGGAGCAGAGTGAGGTGCTGGAGCAGCTGGTACGGCGGCTCGGCAATCACGCGGTGCTGCAGGGGCCTGGCCGCGGCGCCCCCCTGCGGTTGCCCCTGCTGGTGGATGAGGTGTACCGACGGGCCCTGGCCGAGGGCAACTGGAATGTGGTGCGCCGATGCGCCGGCGTGATGGGGCTGGTGCACCCCCAGCTCGAAGATGCCCTCACCGACCTGCTGGTGCGGCAGAAGCAACTGGTGGTGGGGCGCAACTACACCCACGACTCCCTGATCACCGAACCAGCCAGCAGCCTGGTGATCGGCGAGCGGATCCGCCGCTACAGCGGCGACGACGGCCGCGAATGGATGCTGCAGCAGGAACTGCTGCTCGCCCTCGACGGGCTGGCACGGCTGGAGCCGACCCTGCTGAGCGGCAGCCTCACCCTGCAGCTGGGCCAGCTGCTGCTGCTGCTCACCGGCGAGCTGGCCACGGAACACGAGCTCAGCCAGAGCGATGCCTTCGAGGCGCTCTGCAGCCTGCCGCCCCACGGCCTGCGTCGCCGCCTGCGGGACCTGCTGGCCGATGTGGAGCACGCCCGCGCCTCCCTGCAACGCAAGGAACACCTGCATGTTCGGGGCCGGGTGCGCTGGGAAGTGCCCGATCCGCTCGAGGAGCTGCCCAAGGGCGGAAGCTGGTTGCAGCACCGCCAGCGGATGGGCACCCTGCAGCGGGTGCCGCGCGATTTCTATGCCGGCATCTGGGATCTGCTGCACCACTGCGACGGCCTGGTGATTGGCGACAAGCTGGAGCGCCGCAACCGGCTGGAAAGCGCCCCGCTGCTGAGTGAAAAGACCCCCGGCGAACGCAACTTCGCCACCCTGGTCGAACACCTGCTCAGCAAGATCGAGGCCTCCGAGTACCGGCGCCTCTGCATCGAGACCCTGATCACCCTGATGGCCTTTGTGGGGGCCAACCCCCAGGTTCACTTCGACGACGACCTCGCCCTCGACGTGGTGATCGGCCATGCGGTGCGCGTCGGCTGGCAGCAGAACCATCCCGATGTGCCGGCCACGGACTACGGCCTGCACAAGGCTGATGCCTGGGATCGCTTCTACAACGCCTCGCCGGCCGCCTGCCGACGCTGGCAACTGCAGGCCCTGCGGGAGCTCACCGAAGCGGAGCAGCCGGCTGAAGCCAGACAGCCGGCCTGAGGATCAGATCGGTGCATCCAGCGCCATGCAGAGGTTGGGCTGCTCAACGCACTGCTCGATCAGGTCGGCGAGCTGCAGGGCACGGGAAGCCTGAAGGCCATCGACTGCTGGGATTTCCACGCCTCGCACGCATTGGAGAAAGTGCTCGAGTTCGGCGTAGAGCGGTTCAATCGAGGTGGTGCTCACCTCCTCGATGAAGCCATCGTTCCGATACACCAGCTCGCCGTGGTCGGCGCTCACCGAGCCGTGGGACCGGCGATAGATGCGCAGGTTGTGGTTGAGGAAGTCGGTCTCCATCAGGCTGCAGCGGCAGTGAGCGCTGAGGCTGCGGATCTTGCGATGGGCCATCTTGCTGGCGGTGAGGCTGGCCACCACGCCATTGGCGAAGCCGAGGGTGGCGTTGACGTAGTCGATCGGGCCATCGGCGCTGCGCCCCCCGGCAGCCGCCAGACGCACCACGGGAGCCCCGGCCAGTTCCAGCACCAGGTCGATGTCGTGGATCATCAGATCCAGCACCACCGACACATCATTGGCCCGATCGGCGTTGGGACTGTGGCGGCGGGCCTCCAGCACCACCACCTCCTCGTCGGCCACCACCTTGAGCAATTCGCGGAAGGCGGGGTTGAAGCGCTCGATGTGCCCCACCTGCAGCAGGCGGGTCGTGGCGGAGGCTGCCTGGATCAGCTCAGCCGCCTCCTCCTGGCTGGCGGCGATCGGCTTCTCGATCAGCACGTGCAGCCCCGCCTCCAGGCAGGTGAGACCGACCCGGTGGTGCAACAGGGTGGGAACGGCGATGCACACCGCCTCCACGTGCTCGATCATGTCGGCGTAATCCGCGAACCAGCGGCAGCCGAACTGCTCCACAGCGAGCTGTCCGCGGGCCTCATCGGGATCGGCCACCCCCACCAGCTCGGCGTCGCGCAGCAGGCTGAGCACGCGGGCGTGATGCCAGCCCATGTTGCCGATGCCGATCACACCAACCTTGACGGGCTTCATGTCGGCAGGCCTCACCACAGCGGGATCATCGCAGCGCGACCGGGCCCCCGGGCCCCGGGAGAGCAGACGGTGCGCGATCTGCAGGGATTCACGAGGATCTGACAGGCATCGAGTCCTCAGCCGGGGCGCTGGTTGATCCGCACCCGATCGATGCGCGGGCCATCCATGGTGACCACGGTGAACTGGTAGCCCTTCCAACCCAGACCTTCCCCGGGGGATGGAATGTGCTGGAGCCGCTCCAGCAGGAAGCCCGCCAGGGTGTGATGCCCCTCCGCCTCGGGCAGTCGCAGCCCCAGCTGGCGATTGAGCTCGAAGATCTCCAGGTCTCCCGCCACCGACCAGGAGTCGTCCTGGAGCTGCATCAGGTCGTTGGCATCGGCCTGGGATCCGTCCTCCTCTCCCACGATCTCGCCGGTGAGATCGGCGACGGTGACCAGCCCCTCGGTGCCGCCGTGCTCATCCACCACCACCAGCAGCGGATGGCCGCTGCGGATCAGCGGCAGCAAGTCAGCCAGGGAGGCACTTTCCTGGACCAGCTGCACGGGCACCACGAAGGGATCCAGCCGCGAATCGGGCTGCAGCAGCCCTCGGGCGATCGGTTCAGCGAGGCGCCGCAGATCGAGCATTCCATGGACGTCGTCGAGCGACTGGCCGATCACCGGGAAGCGGGCGTGGTGGGTGGCATGCACCGCGTCCATCATCTCGGCGAAGGTGACGCCCACCGGCAGGGTCTCCATGCCGGAGCGGGGCACCATCACCTCCCGCACCAGCGTGTCCCGCAGGGAGAACACACCCTCGAGGATGTTGCGCTCATCGGGCTGCAGACCGGTGACGCTGCCGCTCTCGATCAGGGTCTCGAGCTCCCCTGCCGACAGCACCGGCACCAGCTCATCCCAGTTGCGGGGCAGGCCGAACAGGCGCAGCAGCAGGCCTCCCAGGCGCTCGATCAGGAGCAGCAGCGGCCCCAGGGTGCGGTTCACCGATTCGAGCAACGGCGCCAGGCGAAGGGCGGAAAGCTCGGGCTGATGCAGCACCCAGGCCTTCGGCACCAGGCCGCCCAGAAGGGTGGCCAGAAGCACCAGCACCAGAAACACCAAGGCCAGAAGCCAGGGCCGCAGCTCCGGCGCGGCGGCGGCGAAGGGCCGCATCCCATCCACGAGATCGCGGCCGGTCCAGCCCAGGGCCACCAGGGCCAGAGCCGTGCCGAGCTGGGTGGCGACCAGCGCCCGGCGCAACCGGTGCTGCAGACGCGCCACGGCAGCGGCGCCCGGTTCACCGGCCTCCACCAGCTGCTGCACCCGACTGGGCCGCAGACGGATCAGGGCCAGCTCCCCGGCAGCAAAAAAGGCCAGCAATGCCAGGAGGATGGCCAGGGCCAGAAACCGCATGGAAGGGGCGTTTAGGTGGAGGCTAGGTCCGTCGGTGCAACCTGATCCATGGGAGTGGCCCCGGATCTGGGGGCCGTCTGGTTGTCCGCCAGGCGCTTGAGGGCGAGGCGATCCACCTTGCCGGTGGCGTTGAGCGGCAGGTCGTCGAGCACCACGATCTGCTCAGGGGCTTTGTAGCCGATGCGATCTCGGGCAAAGCCGATCAGCTCCCGCTCCAGGGCCTGCCGATCCGCAACGGGGCCGCGCAGGCAGATGTAGGCGCGCACGTCTTCGCCGTGCACCAGATCGTGGATCCCCACCACGCCCGCGCCAGCCACGGCGGGGTGCTCGAGCAGCACGTCCTCCACGTCCTGGGGGCAGATGTTGGAGCTGTCGTGCACGATGATCTGCTTGCGGCGGCCGTCGAACCAGAGGTAGCCGTCGGCGTCGGCCTGCATCACGTCGCCGCTGGCCAGCCAGCCGTCGACCAGCACGGCGGCGGTGGCCTCGGGATTGTTCCAGTAGCCGCTCATGCAGCCGTCGGTGCGGATCCAGAGGTCGCCGGCTTCTCCCGGGGCGCAGGAGCTGCCATCGGGCCGGCGCAGGTCCATCGCCACGCCTGGACCGGGCCTGCCCAGGGAGCCCGGCCGCAGGGCCTGACCGGGTGGATTGAGGATGACCATGCCCACCTCGCTCATGCCGTAGAGCTCGTTCACCGGGAAGCCGGCCACGGCGCGGAACTCCGTCTGCAGCTCCGACGGGATGTGATCCCCGCCGGACACGCACAACCGCAGGCTGGCGAAATCGGCGGGCCGGATCGCCGGATCGCGCACCAGGGCGAACAGGGCCGCCGGCAGCAGCTTCAGCACCGTGGGGTTGGTCTGCTCGAGCAGCCAGCGGATCTCTTCGCTGTCGCTGCTGCGGGCGAGCACCACGGTGCTGCCCGCCAGCAGGGCGGCCAGGGCACTGGTGGAGCCACCGATGTGGGCCATGGAGGTGCCGGCCAGGTAGTTGTCGTCTGGCGTGAAGCCCAGCCCCTGGGCGGTGCTGGAGAGCACGGCGGCGAGGCTGCGGCGGCTGTGGGTGACGCCCTTGGGCCGGGCCGTGCTGCCGGAGGTGAAGTAGAGGATGGCCGGGTCGTCGTCGTGGTGCTCCGTGGGATCCGCCAGGCCTGCCCCAGCAACCTCCGGCGGCAGGCCAGCCGGCGAAGGGAGCAGCAGATCCTCGAAGCAACGGGGCGGCCGACTCAGGCCTTCCACCACCAGCGGCTCGCCACCGCAACCTCGACCGCCAACGAGTCCAGCCGACTCAGCGCCATAGATCAGGGTGCCCAGGGGCAGGGCAGCGGCCTGGGCACTGGCGGCCACATCGGCGAGCCGCTCGGCATGGAACAGCAGCAGCCGGGCGCCGCTGAGCTCGAGGGCGTAATCGAGCTCCGCCGGCGTGTAGCGGTAGTTCAGAGGGGTGGCCACCAGGCCGGCCCGCAGACAGGCCAGCAGATGCAGCATCACCGCCAGCCGGTTCGGCAGCAGCGACGCGACCCGGTCGCCGCGCTGCAGGCCGAGGCGGAGGTAGTGGCCGGCCAGGTGGGCGCTGCGGTTGTCGAGCTCCTGCCAGCCGATCACCCCCCGCCGGCTGATCAGGGCCGGCCGCCTGGGATCAGGGTGCTGGAGCCCGCGGTGCAGCAACTGCTCCAGCGGGGTGTGGCAGGCCAGGGGCGGACCCTGCAGAACGGAGGAGGAGGTCACGGCGGCTGGGCACGGCGCTTCAGGGATCCTGGCGCCGCAGGGTCCCCTGACCCTGGAGGTTGAGGTTGTCGATCCGCACGCTGGTGGCACGGCCGCCGGGTCCGGGCGCAAAGACCACGGCGCTGGCCCCGTCGGCGTTCTCACCGGTGGGCTGATAGCGGAAGGTGTCGCCGCTGACGTGCTCCAGGGCAAAGGGCCGGCGGGCAGGGCCGAGCTCCAGCACCAGGTTGCTGCCTGCGCCAGCAGCACCACCAGGCGCCACACCGCTGCCCGCCAGGCGCACCACCGCGGTACCCACGTAATCGTTGGCGTAGCTGCCGGTGTACGCCGCAGGCGGCCGCGCCGGTTGCGGGCGCTGGGGGATCACCACCGCTGGAAGGGCCTGCCACCGCTCCCCCTGCTGCCTATGCAGCACGGCCCGGTTGGGCTGGGCCAGCCAGTCGGCATGGCGGGAGCTGGTGCGGTCCATGCCGAGGGGCCGATAGAGCCGCTCGGCGGAGATCTCCTCCCAGGAGCGGCCGGTGCTGCGGGCCGCGGCCTCCGCCGCTGCGGTGAAGCCGAGGTTGGTGTAGGCGTAGCTGGCGCGGAAGCGGTTGTCCAGGGGCAGGAACCGCAGGCGCTCGATCACGGCGATCCGGCCGAAGCCGATGTCTTCGAGGTCGTCGCCGGCATGGTCGGGCAGGCCGCTGCGATGGCTGAACAGATCCCGCAGGGTCACCGAATCGGCGATGGCCGGCGGGCCGAGCCGCAGCTCCGGCACATAGCGCCGCACGGGCGTATCCCAGGCGAGCGGCCCGTCTCCCACGAGGGCCGCCACCACGGTGGTGGCCAACGGCTTGGAGAGGGAGGCGAGCTGGAACACGGTGTCGGCATCCACCGGATCGGGCCGGTCCACCTGGCGCCGCCCGAAGCCCTTGGCGACCACCACCTCGCCATCGGCTACCACGGCGACCGCCAGGCCCGGCACGCCGGTGCGCCGCAGCGTGTCGGCCGCGAGGGTGTCGAGGCGGGCCAAGGCGGCCACCAGGCGCGCCTGGGCTTGCGCTTGCACCTGCGCTTCCGCTGCGGGCGCTGCGGCCAGCGGCCCCACCAGGACGACCAGCCCCAGCAAACCCCCCAGCCGCCGCAGCGCAGCCAGGCCACCGTCCAACGCCTCAGACCACCTGGCGATCGGAGCGACGGCCCCTGAGACCGCAGCTGACGCGCCGTGGAGCCGCCAAGCGGGACGAGGGAGTGCGGGCATGGAACGCTCCTGCAACCTGGGGCCTTCCCGGCAAGCTAGGCAGGGCAACAACCCGGCGCCCATGGCCTCCGATCCAGCACAACTGATTCGCCAGCTGGAGCTGCAACCCCATCCGGAGGGGGGCTGGTACCGGGAACTGCACCGCTCCGCCGTGGGGGTGGTGCGGCAGGACGACGGCCAGCCGCGGGCCGGCCTCACCCTGATCGCCTTCCTGCTGCAGGCGGGCGAATCGAGCCGCTGGCACCGGGTCCGCCAGGCCGATGAGCTCTGGTATCACGGCGGCGGCGCACCGCTCGACCTGCTGCGCCTGCCACCCCAGGGCGGCGGCACCGAGCACCTGCGGCTCGGCCCCCTCGATCCAGCAGACCCCCAGCAGCAGCCTGTGCAGCTGATCCCGGCCGACTGGTGGCAGGCGGCGCGCAGCCTGGGGGCCTGGAGCCTCAGTTACTGCAGCGTGGGACCGGGATTCGACTTCGCCGACTTCGACCTCCTGGCTGATCTGCCGCTGGCCGAGCGCCCCGATGGCGCCGATCCGGCCCTGATCTGAGTGACGGCAACAACTCCAAGCCAGCCTCGGAAACCCTGCATAAGCTTCTTGCAGGGATCGGATGCAGTCGTTGGGATCAAAGCAGAGATCTGAACCCAAGGAGCACCCAACTTCGTCCGAGCAGCCAGCCGATCCAACCTCGCCCGAGCAGCCAGCCGAGCCAACCGCGTCCCAACAGCCAGCCAACCCACCTGATCGGCCGGGCTCGTCGCCCACACCTGGCGCTTCAGAGACCGCTGACCCGCCAGAAGCAGCTGGATCCCCAGGCGCCACCGACGCCACAGAGCCCCAACCCGCGCCAGCCGACGACGAGATTGCCTATGTGGTGGGCCTGGGCGCCTCCGCCGGCGGCCTCGAAGCGCTGCAGGAGCTGGTGAGACACCTGCTGGTGGGCGGGGGCGTGAGCTACGTGGTGGCCCAGCACCTCGCCCCCGACCACCGCAGCCTGCTGGTGGATCTGGTGTCTCATACCACCAGCCTCAAGGTGGTCGCGGCCGTGGACGGCATGCCGCTGCAGGCCGGAACGATGGCCATCTGCCCCCCGAACCACGACGTGGCGGTGGAGAAGAATCGGTTGGTTGTCACCGAGCCGCTGCCGCGCTTCGGTCCCAGCCCCAGCGTGGACCTGCTCTTCGAATCCCTGGCCGAGCACTGGGGGGAGCGGGCCGTGGGGGTGGTGCTCTCCGGCACCGGCTCCGATGGCGCCCGCGGGCTGCGGGCGGTGCGGGCCGCCGGCGGGCTCACCCTGGTGCAGACCCTGGACAACGCCCGCTTCGACGGCATGCCGCGGGCCGCCATCTCCCTCGGTGGCGCCGAGCTGGTGCTCAGCGCCACCGAGATCGGCCAGCGCCTCGCCGCCCTGGTGAGCAGCGGCGCCGACTGGATCGGCCGCGCCCTGCCGGAGCCGGAGCCTGTGATGCTCTCCACCATCAGCCGGCAGCTGAAGCACGCCATCGGCATCGACTTCTCCCTCTACAAGGAATCGACCCTGCGCCGGCAGGTCCGGCGGCGCATGGCGATCCGGCAGGTGAGCTCGATCGAGGATTACCTCCCTCTGCTGGGCTCCGATCCTGTTGAGGCGCACGCCCTGGCGGAAAACCTCCTGGTCACGGTGACGGCGTTTTTCCGGGACCCCGCCGCCTTCACCGAGCTCGGCCGTCAGCTGCGGCAGTACCTCGCCAAGCAGGTGGACAACTATCCACTGCGCGTCTGGGTGCCGGGCTGCGCCACCGGGGAAGAGGTGTATTCCATCGCCATGGTGGTGAGCCAGGTGCTGGATCATCCCGCCGATCTGTCACGCCATCTGAAGATCTTCGGTACGGATCTCGACGAGGCGAGCCTCTCGATCGCCCGCCGGGCCACCTATCCGGTCTCGGCCGCCAAGGCGATCCCGGAGGACCTCTGCCAGCGGTTCGTGACCCTCGCCAACGGCGAGATGGGGCTGAGCGAAACGCTGCGCGAATGCGCCGTGTTCGCCCGTCACAACGTGGGGGAAGATCCGCCCTTCCCGCGGCTGGACCTGATCTCCTGCCGCAACACGCTGATCTATTTCACGACCCCCCTGCGGGATCGGGTGCTGAGCCTGTTTCGCTACGGCCTGCTGCCCGACGGCCTGCTGTTTCTGGGGGGCTCCGAATCGCTCAGCAGCCGCACGCCGGGATTTGGGGTGGCCAGCGCTGAACAGCACCTCTATGTCCGCACCCTGGAAGGAGAAAGCCCGACGCGGCTGCTGCCGCCGTTAGCCAGCAGAGCCCAGCCTCGGGTATTGACGGCGTTCAGCGGGGCGGCGGGCAACCGGGTCGCGATCATGCGCGAGAACGTGCCGGAGCAGCACGTCACCCTGCTGGAGGCCCTGATCCGCCAGCTGTGCCACCCCTGCCTCATCCTCGACGAACACCACGACCTGGTGGAGGTGCAGGGGAACGTGACCCCCTACTGCCGTCTGCCAGAGGGCCAGGTCACCTCCGCCGCCAGCTCCTACCTGAGGCCGGAGCTGCAGGCCGAAGCGCGGGCCCTGTTCCTGATCGTCCGCGCCGACGGCATGCCGGTGATGGGCCAGCCGCTGCAGCTGGAGGGACTGGAGGGCAAGGTGCGCCTTGAAGCCCGGCCCCTGACGGCGGGTGATCGCAACCTCACGATTCTGAGCTTCATCGCGGTCAATCCCAGCGACAGCAACACCGCCAGCACCACGGCTCCGCTGCCGAGCCGCCTGATCGAACGGGACACCAGCTTCGATCAGGAGGTGGAGCGGCTGGAGAAGGAGCTGCTCAGCAGCCAGGACTCGCTGCGCCGCTCCCTGTGCGAACTGGAAAGCGCCAACGAGGAGCTGGAGGCCTCCTCCGAGGAACTGCAGGCGTCGTCGGAGGAGCTGCAATCCTCCAATGAGGAGCTGGAGGCCTCCAACGAGGAACTGCAGGCCACCAATGAGGCCCTGGGGATCCTCAACCAGCAGCTGCGATCCCGCACCGATGAACTGCAGGCGCTGAACGGCGACATGGAGAACATCCAGTCGTCATTGAGCCAGGGGATGGTGATCGTGGACGAGAATCTGCGCGTCACCCGCTTCACCCCGCTGGCCGTTCGGGTGTTCGCCCTGGTGGACAGCGATATCGGCCAGATGCTGCCCGGTGTGCCCACCACGGTGGACCTGCCGAACCTGCGGGAGGCCCTGGAGCGGGTGATCCGGGGAGGCGTCAGGGAGGCGATTGAGGCCCGAGGCGACGGCATCGCCTACCTGGCCCAGATCCTCCCCTATCAGGACCACCGCGGCGACCGCCATGGCGCCATCGTGACGCTCACCGATGTCACGGAGCTGGTGAGTCTGCGCCAGAACGCCGAATCAGCGCTGCAGGACTTCACCCAGCTCGCCGATGCCCTGCAGGAGGCGGTGTGGAAGAGAGCCCGCAATATGAAGGAGATTGTCTATGTCAGCCAGCGCATGCAGAGCCTCAGCGGCTGGAGCTTGGCCGAGCTTCTCGAGCAGCCTGAACTCCTGGATGAGGCGATCGATCCAGCCGACCGCGACCGCGTCAACCAGGCCAGGCAAGCGGCCGATGCGTGGAACGTTCGCTATCAGCTGATCCGTCGCGATGGCCAGCCCATCTGGGTGCTGGAGACGGCCAAGGTGATCAGCGACACCTTCGTGGTGGGCACCCTGGCCGACATCAGCGAACAGCACGCCACCGAAGAACGGGCCCATGACATGTCCGCGATCTTCGAAGCGGTGTTCCAGACCCAGGCCTTCGGTGTGGCCATCCTCGATGACCAGTATCGGGTGGTGATGGGCAACGAGGCACTCTGCAATCTGGTGAACCTGGATTCCACCTTGATCCAGGGCATTCCGATCGGCCTGATCGCCGCGGCGGGGTTCGAGCAGGAGATCGTCTCCGCCGCAGCAGACGTGCTCAGTGGCAACGACCGTGCCGCCACCCGGACCCTGCAACTCAAGGGCAAGGATGGCCACACCCCCTGGGTGACGGCCGAGGTGCGGCGGCTGCCGCGACCGATCGCCAAGGCCGTGGTTCTGGTGATCCTGCAGGATGTGACCAGCCTGCGGGAATCGACCCTGCAGCTGGAGCAGATGGCCCGCTTTGATGGCGCGACCGGACTGCTCAACCGACTCAGCTTCTCGGAGGCCCTCGATCGCGAGATCGCCAGGGCCTCCCGGGAGACTCTGCCCCTGGCCCTGGCCTGGGTGGATCTGGATCACTTCAAGGACATCAACGACCAATACGGCCATGCCGCTGGCGATGAGGTGCTGTGCGCGATCGGCAAGCGCCTGCAGAAAGAAATCCGCGGCGGCAGGGATTACGTGGGCCGGCTGGGCGGCGATGAATTTGGCGTGATCATCGCCGGCTACAGCGACCATCACGAACTCGATGCCATCCTGGAACGGCTGATGCTGGAATTGAGGCATCCGATTCAGGCGGCGGATGTGGAACTCAAGGTGGGCACCAGTGTGGGGGTGGCGATCTACGGCAAAGACGCCACCACGGTGGACGACTTTCTGCGTGCCGCCGATGCGGCGATGTATGGAATCAAGAGCCAGGGCGGCAACACCTTTCAATACTTCACCGATTCAATGAATGCCGCCGCCGAGCAGCGGCGCCTGCTGCGGCGCGCGCTGGCGGAGGCAATCGCCGCAGAGTCGTTTGAGCTGTATTTCCAGCCGATCGTGGCGGCCAAAGAGGGAACGCTCTGGGGGGTGGAAGCGCTGATTCGCTGGCACCGCGACGGGCAGGTGGTGCATGCGGACGACTTCATCGCGTTCGCCGAGCAGAGCGGTCTGATCCGCGAGCTCGGGCCCCTCACCCTGCGCCTGCTGCGGGCCGATCTGGAGCGCCTCAGCGCCACCGGCCGCAGCGATCTGTCGGTGAGCCTGAACATGTCGGTGAAGCAGCTGGAAGATCCCCAGCTCGCCTCCCTGCTGCAGAGCTGGCCCGCGGTCCACGGCCTCCAGGGCCTTGTGGTGGAAGTGGTGGAATCCATCCTGCTGCCCGACAACAGCGCGGCCCTGAAGGTGGTGCATGGCCTGATCGATCACGGCGCCGCCATTTCGATCGACGACTACGGCACCGGCTATTCCAACCTCAGGCTGCTGAAGACACTGGAGCCCGCCTTCATCAAGCTGGATCGCTCCCTGCTGCTGCTCAGCCTCGAGGATGATCGCGGCAGGCAATTGATGCGATCCGCCATCGAAATGGCCCATGGCCTCGGGGCCGCCGTGGTGGTGGAAGGCATCAGTGACACAAGCATGGCCACCTTCTGCCAGGAGCTGGGGGCGGATTACCTGCAGGGCTTCGCGATCGCCAGACCCATGCCCCTGCCGGAACTGCTGGGCTGGCTGGAGTCAGCCACTGGGCCGTCGGCCTAGACCCAGCCGCCCCATCGGGATCAGCTGCGCCGGGCGGCACAGGCATCCTTCACCAGCTGTCTTTCGAAATCAACCTGAGGAGCCTGCCAGCCCCTCCAGACGCCATTGGCGCCGGCCACGTTGATCTTGCCCACCGAGCAGTTCACCGACAGATGGATGGTCTGCCCCTTGGAATTGATGGTGGGCGCCACCACACTGCCCCCCATCGAGGTCCAGCTGGACCAGTCGACCCGCAGGGGGCCGTAGAGGCGCCACTCCGGTTGACGGGCACCCAGGCCCGGCAGCTCCGCCTTGGACGCGGTGGGGGGCTGGGTCTTCGCCCGGGAGCCGGCTGGCTGCACCACCAGCGGCACTGGCACCGGGCGGGCCTTGGCTGCCGCAACGGTCTCGGCTGCGGAGACGGCCGCCAGGGCCAGGCTGAGTGCCGAGACCCTGATCCCACACCGGATCCCGCGCCTGATCCAGACGTTAAGGCCGGTCTGGAGGGTCGGGAGTTGCGGCGGCATCACGGACGAATTGCAGGCGGCGCCATCAACGCCAGGGTGAGTCCCGCAGGCCGCCGCGTCAATCGGCAAGGGGCAGCAGCACCGACCAAGGCCGAATCCTGAGGGACGAACCCGCTCAGCGGGAGCCTTCGTCGAGCAGGCGTTCGATCTGATCGAGGGCTGCATCGAGGGGCCTGAGGGCCTCGGCCATCGCCGCATCGGTGGCCTGGCTGGAGGGCCATTGGCGATCCACCTGGCGGCGCAGATGCCGCAGGCCGCCATCGATCTGCTCAAGGCGGGTGGAGAGGGCGACCAACCGGGCTTCGCGCTCGTCCATCCCCTGTTCGGCCGCCTCCAGGTTGCGGCGCAACTGCTCCACCAGCCGTTGGCGCTCCAGCCGCAGGGGGCCGGCCTCCTCGCGGCGCAGGGCTGTCTCCTCCTGCCTGAGGCGCCGCTGCAGGTCTTCGGCGCTGAGCAGCACGCCGCCACCGGATTCGAGCAGGGGACGGCGCTGCTCGATCCGCTCCGGCAGGCTCTGCAGCCGCTCGCAGCAGAGCTGGACCAGGCCCAGGGCCTCCAGGTGAGCCGCATCCTGAAAGC
The DNA here is from genome assembly GCF_015840525.1 of Synechococcus sp. CBW1006. NCBI lineage: Bacteria > Bacillati > Cyanobacteriota > Cyanophyceae > Synechococcales > Synechococcaceae > Synechococcus > Synechococcus sp. CBW1006. The sequence goes on from NZ_CP060396.1 coordinate 641,414, forward strand.
GCGCCATCGCCTCGCCACCCACCAGCGCCGCCTGCCCCGCCAGCTCCCGGCAGCGCGCCAGCGCTGCATCGATCCGCAGCCGCAGGCGGGCATCCAGCAGGCGGCTGCCGCGATGGCGCCGCCGATGCCGCAGGGTGGCCAGGCCCCAGCCGAACAGCGCCGCCACCGCCAGGGCCGGTGCCAGGGGCAGCAGACCGAGCCGCACCAGCAGCACCAGTGCCACTGAGGCGATGGCCACGGCCGCGGGATCGTCGAGGGGATTGGGCAGAAGGGCAGAGCGGGTCACGGGGGCATCCAGGCTCAGAAGGCCATCTGCAGATCCTCCATCCGGCGCAGGATGCTCTCGGGATTGCCCTGGGTGAACTCGCCGCCGTTGCTCTCAGCGATCTGGCGCAGCACGTCAGCGTCGAAATCACCGGGGTTGCCGTAGCCGATCGTGAACACACCGATGCGCTCGTCGCCGCCGAAACCGCTGCGCTTCAGCTCGGCCTTGAGGGCGTCGAGGCCGAGGCGCGAGCCCTGGTCACGCCCATCGGTGAGCACCACCACCGCCAGGATCTCGCCGGGCTTGTGGCTGCGGCGCAGCCAGTCGCGGGCACCGGACACGGCATCGTGCAGGCGGGTGCCGCCATCGGCCACCAGCCCGGCCACAAAGGCCTGGCCCTTGGCGGCATCAGCCGGACCGCCACGGATCACCACCGGCTCCGGCAGGCGATTGTCGAAGTCGAACAGACCCACGGTGTCGCGCGGGCCGATGGCGGCCAGGTAGGCCTGCAGGCTGCGCTGGGCGGAGGGCAGTTTCTCGCCGCTCATCGAGCCGGAGCTGTCCACCACCAGGGCCACCCGCGAGGGTTTCTTGACCAGATCCCGCCAGGTGCGGATCATCGCCTCCACCACCGCCGGGCGCGGCGCCCGCAGGGAGTCGTAGACCGCCCGCGGATCGGCGCCATAGGCCGCCACCACCCGGGAGGCCGGCACGGCCGGATTGGCGGGACGCAACCCCTGATCCGCCGCCAGCTTCTGGATCTCCGGGCTCTGGAGCCGCTCGATCAGCAGCTCTGCCGCCGCCTTCTCCTGGGGCGACACCCAGGGCGCGTTCGGCAGGATCGCCCGCATGGTGCTGGCGTAGGTGGCGGCCGGGTACACGGCCTGCAGCACCTCCTCGCTGCCGCTGCGTCGGCTGTTCACCCCCACCACCGACGACTCATAGACCGAGGCCACCGACGCCCAGAAGGGGCCGTTGCGCTGCATCGCCCGGCCAGTTCATCGGTGGAGCTGCCGTAGCGGGTGATGTGCCGCTGGATCGCCGCCACACCGGCGGCATGGCGGCTCACGTCCGCCAGGGTGAGTGCTTCAGGGGGCTTGCCGGCCACCTCCGCGAACATCGCCACCAGGGTCTGCAGGCCGGAATTGGAGCGGGTCGGCGCCGTGTGCACGAAGCGGATCAGCTGCGACGGCCCCGCCGGATCCAGCTGGCGGTGGTCGGTGCTGCGGGCCAGGGCCTGGTAGGGATCGGAGCGCTGCAGTCCCTTCGCCAGGGCCGGGGTGGTCATGAACACCATCGGACTGCTGGCCAGGGCCGGGGCATCGGCCGGAGCCGGAATCAGATCGCGGCTGGGGGCCAGCTGCTGCAGCCGGTAGCGCAGCAGCTCCTGGTAGATCTCGCCATCCACCGAGAGCAGCACCGGGATCGACGGGTCATCGGCCGGAGCACCGCCCTGCAGCACGGCCCGGGCGTGGCGCTCGATCTCGCTCACCACATCACCGCTGCCGGCGGCGCGGCAGCGCAACTGCACCCGGGTGCCGTCGTCGAGCCGGGGCGGCTGGCGGGCGATGGCGGCGGCGGCCTGCTCGCAGAAGCCGCCCAGGGCGCTGCCCACCAGCATCGGGATGGCGATCTCCTGCCCCGGCCCGCTGCCGCAGCCCGCCAGGGGAGCCAGCAGCAGCAGAGCGGCGGCGGTACAACGGTGGCGGTGGCGGTGGCGGTGGCGGTGGCGGTGGCGGTGGCAGTAGGGGCGGCGGCGGACCACACCGCAGGGCACCAGGCTGGAGAAGCGCATCGAATCCCGGCCCGTTGCCCCCCATTCTGCTGCGGAATTCTGCTGCAGACTGACCGGGCATCTCCGGATCAGCCGGTGAGTCGTCTGAGCCGACGCCGCTTCCTCTCCCTGGGCATCGGCGCTGTGGCGGTGCTGCTGGCTGCCGCCCCGGTGCCGGGTCTGCGGCGTCCCTTGCTGGTGGTGGTGGGATCGGAGCTGGAGGCCTCGCTGCGGCAGATCGAACCGCTGTTCGAGACGCGCCATGGCGACATCGACCTGCGCTGGCGGGTGCTGGGTGCCCAGGACATGATCAACGCCAGCATCGATGGCGGCCCGGAGCGCCCGCGGGTGCTGATCCCCTCGAACCGCGACCAGCTCGAGAGCTACGCCGGGGCGGTGCAGGCCCGGGGCGAAGGACCGGCCTTCCGCGGCAGCCCGCAGCCGATCGCCCGCACGCTGCTGGTGGCGGTGGCCTGGCCGGAACGGGCCAAGCGGCTGTTCCCCGATGGCCGGTTCTCCTGGGAGCGGCTGCGGGCTGCCGCGCGGGCCGGTCGCTGGCAGGCGATCGGCGGTCCGCCCGCCTGGGGCAGCATCGATCTGCGCATGACCGATCCGCTCCGCTCCAACTCGGGCCAGCTCACCCTGGCGCTCTGGGCCCGCGACCAACCGGGCAGCGAGGCGGTGGCGCTGCTGAAGCGGGCCATCTACCGGCCGGCGCGCTCCACCGACATCCTGCTGAGCGAGTTCGTCAGTGGCGGACCCAACCAGGGGGATCTCGCCTTTGTGTACGAGGCCCCGGCCCTGCAGCGCCAGGGCGAAGCCGAGGGGCGCTGGCCGGGGGGCTACCGGATGCTGTTTCCCGATCCCACCATGGAGACGGTGCTGGCCGCAGGCGTGCGCCGGGGCGAAGGCCAGGGGCGGGAAGCCGACGGCAGCCGCTTCGTGGCGTTTCTTCTGGGCGCCGAGGGTCGTGCCGTGCTGAACCGCCATGGCTTCCGGGATGCGGCCGGTCAGGGCGGCAGCCCCGCCGGCGATCGGGTGCGCCGCCTGCCGCCCCCCTCCCCCGGAGCCCTCGAAGACCTGCTGCGCCAGTGGCAGAGCGTTCCATGACCAGCCTCCCCTCCGGCACCAGCACCCCTGCCGCCCCCACCCTGCGGATCGCCTTCTTCGGGCTGGGGGCGGTGGGCTCCTCCCTGCTGATCTGCCTGGCGGAGCTGGCCGAGCGGGATGGCGTGGAGCTGGAGTTCCTGGTGGTGGTGCTGAACACGGAGCTGGCCCGCGATGCGCTGTTCCACGCCGAGCGCCTGTTCGATCGGATCGACTTCCTGGAGGTGAGCGATTTCGCGCCGGTCTTTGCCCTGGCAGGCGATCACGCCGCCCGCTTCGCCGGCATCGACCTGCTGGTCAATGCCGCCAACCCGATCTTCAACCTGCCAATGCTGGAGCTGGGCCTGCGGCTGGGCGCCCACACCGTGGATCTGGCCTCGGACATGTACGACGCCGAGACCGAGCGCAGCCTCACCTTTGCGCAATACGGGCTGGATCACGCCTTCCGCGCCGCCAACCGGGCCGCCCTGATCAATCTGGGCATCTCGCCGGGGGTGACCAATTTCCTGGTCGGTCTGCGTCTGCACGAGCTGCGCTCCGCCCGGCGCCGGGATCTGCGGATCGAGAGCGTGGATCTCTATCTGCTCGAAGACATCGACGCCGACGAGATCGTCTTCTCCTGGTCGCCGCTGGTGGCCCTGGAGGAACTGGCGGCGCGGCCTCGCCTGCTGCGGGATGGGCGCCTGCAGGTGCTGGAGCCGTTCAGCGCCGCGCGCGAGCACAGCTTTCCCCATGAGGTGACAGCCACCCGGCAGTACCCGCTCTATCAGGAGGAACTGCTGTCGCTGCATCGCTCCTTCCCCGAGATCGACTCGATCGGCATCTACACCGGTGGGTCGGAAGTGGAGCTGGTCAAGGCCCTGTTCAAGCTGAATCTGCTGTCGAAACGCACCCTGCCGCAGCAGAGCGAACTCACCGTGGAAGCGATGGTGCGCGCCATCCTGCCGGGCATGAACAAACCGCGGCGGATCGAGGATTATCTGCGCGAGGGGGTGATTCGCCGGGCCCACTTCGCCGCTTCCGCCGAAATCCGCTACACCGAAAATGTGCGCAACGATCGCCAGAGCACGATCGAAACTGTTGGGGTGAGCTATCTCCGCTACCGCGGTTTACTCAACAGCCCCTATGCCGGTGCCACCTACATCTCCTATCCCACCGCCGTGGGGGCCGCGATCCTCACCTGGCATGCCCTGGCCTTCCTGCGGGAAGACGGCGGCGAGCTCCGCGGTGTGATCACCGGCGAAGACCTGGCCGAGCGGTTGCCCCGCCCCCGCGCCGATGCGATCCGCCGCGATCTGGTGGCCTGGGACATCGACCTGTTCGAAAGTGTGCGCGACGCCACACCGGTCTGAGCCAATTCTCACCCCACTGACGCGACCCTGGAATCCTGCCTAGGCTGATGGATCGGACTTTTCGGTAAGAACGCTTGACCCATGGCCCCGCGACGGCTCCAGTTCTGAGCTCCCCCCTGCCGCCAGCGCAGACGCCGCCGGCCAAGCCAAGCGCACACGCCACGGGCATCACCAGGGCCGACTTCGAGCTCAAGCCCTTCATGACGCCCTCCAACTGGATCGCCAGCTGGCAGATCCTCAACACCCTGGTGCCACTTGGCCTGCTCTGGTGGGTGGCGGTGTGGAGCCTGCAGCAGGCGCCGTTGCTGCTGCTGCCGGTGATCGCCCTGATGGTGCTGCTGCTGGCCCGCTGCTTCTCGCTGATGCACGACTGCGGCCACAACGCCCTGTTCCGCAGCCGCAGGGTGAACCGCGCCGTTGGTTTTCTGCTCGGCATCGTCTGCGGCATCCCGCAGCTGCCCTGGTCGCGCGGCCATGCCTTTCACCACCGGCACAACGGCAACTGGGAGCGCTATCAGGGGCCGTCGGCCCTGATCACCACCGAGGCCTACGGCGCGCTCAGTCCGTCGCAGCAGCGCTGGTATGGCCGGATTCGCCAGCCGCTGATGCTGTTTCCCGGCGGGTTCTTCTATCTGGTGATCAAGCCCCGCGTGGCCCTGCTGCTGGGTCTGCTGGATGTCGCCCGTCAGGGGTCGACCCGGCACTGGCACAGCCCCGAGGAATGCCGCGATCTGGCCCTCAACAACCTGGCGGTGGTCGGCCTGTGGGTCGGCATGGGCTGGTGGATCGGCGCCGGGCCCTTCTGGCTGATCTATTCACCGGTGATGGCCTGCGCCGCCGCCATCTTCATCTGCATCTTCTTCGTGCAGCACAACTTCCCGGGCTCCTATGCCCATGCCAGCGAGGGCTGGAGCGAAATGGCCGGCTGCCTGGAAGGCACGAGCGATCTGGACCTGCCGGCCCTGTTCAACTGGTTCTCGGCAGACATCGGCTGCCACGCCATCCACCACCTCAGCTCCGCCATCCCCAACTACCGGCTGCGGGCCTGCCAGCAACGCAATCAGCATCTGCTCAACGGCGTCAGGCGCCTGCGGCTGGGCGACATCCCCATCTGCTTCGACTACATCCTCTGGGATCCGGCTGCTGAGCGGCTGGCCACCGTGCCCGCCCCTGCCCAGTGAAGCCACGGCGCAGACGCGTTTTTGTGACAGCCCGATGCAGACCTCGATCGGCACCCACGATGCGTCCTCAGCGGTAGCAGGATGACCCCATAGAAAATCCCAGCGATTCCCGTCGGGTGTTAGAGGGCAAGTGCGTTCGGAACCAGCGTTACCAGCGACACGCAACCACCGCCTGCTCTGGATCCTGGCGCTGGCCATGGCGGCCATCTTCCCGCTGGATCTGCTCACGCCGCGCACCTTCCCGCTGCTGCCCTACTACTTCGTGGTGGTGGTGCTCTCGGCCAGTTTCGCCACGCCGCGCCAGATGGCCCCCCTGATCGCGGAGGCCTACGTGCTGGCGATCGGCTCGGGCTATTACTGGGGTTTCTTCCCCTCGATCGATTTCGTCATCCGGCTGCTGGGCCTCTCGGGCGTGGCGCTGATGGCCGTGAGACTCTCGGCCCAGCGCTGCCAGACGCTGGCCAGACTGCAACGCAGTGAAGAGACCCTGCGCCTCACCCTCGACAACACCTCCGTCGGTATCGCCCTGGCCAATGCCGACGGACAGCTGACTCGGGTGAATCCGGCTCTGTGCAGGATGTTCGGTCGCGATGCCGACACCCTGGAAAACCACAACTGGAGAGAGCTCACCCATCCAGACGACATCCAGCTCGAGCTCCCCCTGTTTGAGGAGCTGGTTGCCAATCGGCGCAGCAGCTATCGACTCCGAAAGCGTTTTCTGAAGGCCGACAGCACAGCTGGCTGGATCGATCTGAGCGTGGCTTGCGTTCGCCGGAGCGAGGGAGGCGTGGACTTCTGCATCGGCGAGGCGATCGACATCACCCGGCAGGTCGAAGCTGAGCTGGCCGAGGCTCGCTCCGAAGAGCAGATGCGCATCAGCATCGAGGCGGCCAGGGTGGGGGTGGCGATCTGCAGCCCTGGCACCGGCCAGTTCCTGATGTTGAGTCCAGCGCTCTGCTGCCTGCTGGGCCAGGACGAGGCCGCCTTGAAGTCCATAGGCCTGCTCCAGGCCCTTCGGATCGTTGATCCCACCGCCGAAGCCGAACAGGAGCCTGAGGCGGCGGCGGCTCAGGACACGGATCCCATGGCACAGGTGGCCGCTGTGTTGGCCGGGGAACAGAGCCTCTGCCAGATGCGCCTGCGCCTGACCCGACCCGACCGCTCGGTGATCTGGGGAGATCTGCAGGTGAGCAGCCTGAAGAGCTCCGAGGGAACGGTGGAGCAGGTGCTGGTGGAGCTGATCGACATCTCCGAGCTCAAGGCCAAGACCGACTACCTCCAGGCCGCTGCAGCGGCAGGGGTGGTGGGCATCTGGGACTGGGACGTGCCCAGAAACGTCCTCCACTGGGACCCGGTGATGTACCGGCTCTATGGCCGTAGTCCCAGCGACTTTGCTGGCGCCTATGAAGTCTGGGCCGATGCGGTTCATCCGCAGGACAAGGCCGCTACGGAGGCAGCTGTCCAATCAGCCCTGCGGGGTGAGTCTGTCTATGCAGCCCAGTTTCGGGTGATCTGGCCCGATGGCTCTGTCCACCACCTCAAGTCGGCCTCCCACACAGGGCCGCCTGAAAGTCCGTCCAGCTTGCCCTTGGCGCCCCTGCCGCGGCCTGGTTTGCTCGCGGGACCAGCCCCTCAGCAATGCCCCAGACCGCTGCTCCCGCTGTTGATTTCAACGCCGATGCCGACCTGATCAGCTTCCTCAAGGCCATCCCCGATGGCCGTTACCGCCGCGGGGTGCGCTACCCGCAGTGGTACCTGCTGCTGGTGGCGGTGCTTGGGATCCTCAGCGACTGCCGCAGCTCCCGCGATCTGGAGGCGTTCGCCAGGCGGCACCGGGAGGTGTTGAACCAGGCCCTGGGGCTGAATTTCAAGCGCTGGCCTTCGGACGCCACCTTCCTCTACCTGTTCAACAAGGCGCACCTGCAGCAGTTCGGCGAGGTGCTCCAGGCCTGGATGATCAGCCATATCCCAGGCGGTACAACGGCTGTGGAGCAGTTGGTGTGCGATGGCAAGACCCTGAAGGGTTCAGCCATCGAGACCGATGACGGCAACCACCGCTTTGTCGCCCAGGTGACGGTCTACGCCCGAGCCCTCGGTGTCGCCTTGGCTCAGAAGGCCTACGACACCCATGAATCGAGCGAGCGAGCAGCGCTCAAAGAGCTGCTGAGCACGATGGATTTAGAGGGCAAGCTGATCCAGGCGGATGCCCTGCACACGACGCAGGCGTTTTTCGCTGGTGCCTCGAGCAGGGAGCCGACGTCGCCCTGACCGTCAAAACGAATCAGCCCAGGCTCCATCGGCAGATCAGCCGCCAGTTCGAGGGAAAACGTCGGATCCCTTTCACTGCAACGGATCAGGAGAAACGCCATGGGCGTGACACGCGCTGGGAGCTCAGGGCCAAGGAAGCCCCCGATCACATCAAGGAAGCCTGGCCGGGCAGCGCCTGGATCGTGGAGCTGATCACCACGACCACCAAGCGCAACGGCAAGCACAGTGTCACCAGGCACTTGTTCATCACGACCGTTCGCACAGCTCCAGAAGGCCTGCTGCGCCTGATCCGGCAACGCTGGAGCATTGAAAACGAATGGCACTGGGCCCGCGACACCCAGCTCGGTGAGGACGCCCACCGCTATACCCATCGCATCGGTGCACCGGTGTTTGCGTTCCTGCGGACCGTGGTCATGAACCTGCTGCGGCGCGGCGGCTACCGCTCGATCCGACGGGGGCTCCGGGAACTGGCTTACGACATCAGAGGGATGCTGGCGTTGGGCGGGGTTCAGCTCGCGGGAGCGAGGTTGGAGTGACTTTCAGGCAACCCTGGCCTCCCACACCAGCTTCGATCGGGAGGGGCGGCCGCTGCGGATGCTGGGCGTGAACTACGAGGTGACGGATCTTGTGCAGACGCAGGAGAAACTCATCACAGAGCGCCAGCGACTCCGCACCACCCTCGATTCCCTGCTCGACCCCCATTTGATCCTTGGGCCTGTGCATAACGCAGATGGCCAGATCACCGATCTCCGCATCCTTAGGGCCAACCCGGCCGCCGCGGCCTACAACCAGATGCCGTTGGACAGGTTCGTGGGCGCCACAATCAGGGAATTCTGGCCCGGGCATGTCACGAGCGGACTGTTCGATCGCTATCTAGAGGTCCTGATCAGCGGCGAGCCACTGGTGTTGGACGATTATATCTTCCACCACGACATCCAGGACCAATCGCGCCATTTCGACATCCGTGCCGTGATGGTGGATAACAACCTCAGCATCACCTGGCGCGATGTGACCGAGCGGGCCACGGCCATGGCACAGCTGGCCGCCTCCGAGCTGCAGTTCCGCCTGCTGGCCGAGAACTCCACTGACGTGGTGGTGCATCTGGCCGCCGATGACATGGTGCTGTGGGTCTCGCCGTCGGTGCAGACGGTGCTGGGCTGGGAGCCAGGGGACTGGATCGGTCACCCGATCGGGGAGCTGATCCCGAGCTTCGGCAACCGCCCATGCCAGCCCCTGACCAACCAGGCCAGGCCTGGACAATGCTTGATCCGGCGGGATCAGATCCGCAGCCGGGATGGACACAGCCACTGGATCGAAAGCCGCTGGAGCTCCTTCCTCAACGCCGCCAAAGAACCGGACGGCGAAGTGTGCACCTTCCGGATCATCGATGTGGAGGTCTCCACCGAGCGAGAGCTGGAACGCCGCGCCGCCACCGACAGCCTCACCGCCCTGCTCAATCGCGAGGAGGTGTTCAGCCAGATCCAGCGCCTCACGGTCCAGCAGCAGCGCAAGGGGCAGGAACTGGCGGTGTTGTTCTGCGATCTCGATCACTTCAAGACCGTGAACGACACCTACGGACACAACGCCGGTGATGCCGTGCTGCAGGCGATGGCGGCACGGGTGCGCTCCTGCCTGCGGTCGTCGGATCTGGCAGCCCGCATCGGCGGCGATGAGCTGCTGGTGGTGCTGCCAGGTGTGCAGGGGGTCAACGATGCGATCACGATCGCCGAGAAACTGCGGCGTCTGGCCAGCCAACCGGTGCCGATCACCGACAGTGAGGTGAGCATCACGATCAGTGTGGGTGTGGCTCTGGCCCAAGAGGGTGAATCACTCGATGCCCTGATCGCCCGCGCCGATGCCGCCATGTACGACGCCAAGCAGAGCGGCCGCGATCAGGTGGTGGCGATCACGGCCGACACCTGAACGCACCCGCGATCCACGGCAGCCGAAGCGTGGGTGCCACCCTGCCCTGCCCGGCGACTCCTTTCGATAGCCCCGACCCCTTCCGACCCTGGAGCGCCCGGAGGATCCGGCGCCGCGATCTGCTGCTCGGCACCCTCACCGCCGGCTTCATGCAAATCCCGGAGGACGGGGGCACGATTCCCGTACTGGGGCTCTACGGTGAACTGGACGACGGCATCAAGCTGGAAACGGAGGTGCACATGCAGGCAGCACTCCAGGCTGCGAGCAGCCGCAGCCGGATTGTGGTGTCTCCTGAAGCGCCCCATGGCTTCCACACCCGATACCGCCCCAGCTACCGGCCGGACGCGGCCAAGGATGGCTGGAAGCAGATGCTGGCCTGGTTCCAGGGACATGGGGGTCCATCACAGCGGGAGGGTGGGAGACAATGGAGAACAGAAGCAACGGATATCCATTGAAAGACTGGCGCCCCTCCAGGTCGTACAGCCGTCGTCACGACAACAAGCTCGTCGTGATCAGCGAACGCACGGCCTGCTTGACTGACAAAATGAACACGACAGCGATACATCCTCGAACCGAGGAGCATGGAGACCATTCCCGCATCTGGTGCATCACAAGACCAAGCAGCCACCGAGGAACAGCTACAGCACTCGCGCCAATCCCTCAGATTGATTCTGCCCTACCGGGAACAAGCCTTTCAATTGAAACACCAGAGGCACCTGCCGCCAGCATCGAAAAGCCACCCGCCGTGTATTGAATCGTAGAGCACAGGCGAAGCGACTCAAAATCAGCAACAACACCGATCATGCCCGGCCCCCTATCCCGGCTTCTTTCAATATGAATCGGCTCTAGCCTATGCATAAAGACAGGAATAGAATGGCAAGAGAGGATATCGGCAGCACGAGTCTTGAAGGCTTCAGAGTCGCTGCACAGAAACACAGCTGGCCGCTTCTGCTGGGCAAGCCACCGAGTCGACTTCGCCTGCAGTGAGTCCAGAGCCTCGTCCAAAGAGCTCAATGCAGGATCCTGCCAAGAAACAGAGTCGCCGCCAAGGCGTGCATGCACACCAATCACATTGTGACCAGCATGACGGGAAGCCCATGCCCGAAAGGACGCCAACGCAGCAGAAAGCGGGGCGGGCAATTCAGATGGCTCACGCAAGCAAAATAAATTTCCAAATGTTGTGCCAGTCAGATTTGAACGCCTGAACGGTCGCCTCCCTGGCGAGTTAAACAGATTGAGGCAGGCATCGGCGGGCCAAGGAGCAATGATCCGATTGGCCAACAGCAACTGATCCCGAACAAGTCGATGAACCAGCGGATGATTGAAGAGCAAATCAAAACCCATATTGGTCGCAAGAGATTGGCAGCTAAATGTCTGGCGCAAGATTCGCAGCACATCATCCGAGTCAGTCTCAAGGGGAATCTGAGACACCAGCTGCCCGAGAAACTGATCACACTTGCCATCAACCAAATCAATTGACTGGCAAAAAGGATACAATGATTCCGAAGTAATGGCCCCACTCAAATGCAGGCCCAGCCCATGCCTAGCAGCATAATAAGTTGAAATTGGGTCTGGATCGGGCCAAATCACTTCGAGAGGCTCTCCAATCATCCTGCCAACCCAATAGCAAGAGCACAAGCCTCGGATTCGGTCCGCGAATCCACCCGCGACCATCCATCTGCCTCCAGATAGTCGTATCGTCGTAAAGCGCATCAGCCCATGCATTCAGGGCTCACAGTATCATGAGAGTTGATGAAGGAGATCAGGCTTTCTCGCAAATCAGCGAATACTCAACCCATCACAGCAGATAACAGCCAGCTAGAACAAAGCAAGGGCATGCTTAGCGAAGAAATCATTGCGCTGACCAGTCAGAAAACGCCAATCAGGCAGCATAGATCTCTCGCAAAATGTAAGCTTTCAGGGGGCGGGACAGCATACGGCGCACTTGGCCTCGGCCGAACCCATAACGATGTCCTGATTCCCGCCTGCATCCCAGGCTGAGACCACTTGGGTTGGGCGCCCCCTCCGGCTGGCAATTCCGACGCGGACTGGTTGTCGTGGCCAGCTAACGATCCGCAGGGGAACATCCACAAAGAAGCTTTCACCGGATCTGGGAAGATCATCCCAACGAAGCACTTGGAGAAGGACAGTGACAAAGCCATGACTGATCGGTAGACTGCCCATAGAGCGTGATGATCCCCAAAGGCCGTGGCAAAGCGCAAAAAGCACAAGCCAATGGAGATGAATCAGCAAGAAGCAACTCTTAACAGGAATGACAGCGCCGAGGCCAACACGCAGGCAGAGAGGCATCAAGCAGAAGCAATGATGCCCAGCGTCAGCATCTGTACAGTCACGCATCAGAGACAAGCTTATCTGACGCTTGTAGAACAGTGCATTCTCAACCAAACCTACCCACTTACCAAGATTGAATGGATAATCCTGGATGACTCCTCTGAAGACCACCCTGATTTCCATCCAATCGAGCAGAGCGGCCTAACGATCAACTATCAGAGGCTGCCAAAAAAGCTCAGACTTGGGGAAAAAAGAAATCTCAGCCACACCTTCTGTCGCGGAGACATCATCATCTATTTCGATGATGACGATTACTATCCGCCCGAAAGAGTGGAACACGCTGTCAACCAATTGGAGCAGAGTGGATGCATGGTGGCCGGATCCACAGTGCTGCCCATTCTATTTCTGCCAGATGAAGAGCTGTGGGTCGAGGGACCCTATGACCCCAATCATGCAACCTCAGGAACGCTCGCATTCAGGCGAGCACTGCTGGAACAAACAAGCCATGACGATGAAGCCGTTTGCCTTGAAGAGAAGAGTTTTCTCAAGGACTATTCCATACCAATGGCCCAGCTGGAACCAAGATTCACAATAATCAGCATCTTCCATGGCGGCAATATCATTGACAAGCGAGAGTTGATTCAACAGGTAGAAAACACGCGCATTCAGCGTGTCCCCACACAAGACCCGAATCAAATCGGGTTGATCAGGCAGCTCGCCAAAGCTTATGGGAATGCAAATAGCAAGACATCGACTGAAATGACACAGCCAGGAGCAACAAGACCAGTTTCTTCCGCACAACAGCTGAGCCCGCCTATGGACGAGGAGAAACTCAGACTCCCAGCAAGATCCATCATTGAGCTTGATGATCAGGACATTCATTTTAAGGTAGTGATCCCATCGTTTAATGCCGAGAGGTACATAGAAGCCTGCATTCGGTCGCTTCAAGAGCAGAACCATAGAAATCTTGAAGCGATTATTATTGATGATGGATCAACCGACAACACGGCGGCAATCGCAAGTGCTGCAATCGAGGGGGATTCACGATTTCGAATAACCAGCAATACCACAAATAGTGGTAGCTCATTGCAAAGTTTTCTTCAAGGCACAAGATTGCTAAGGCCGTCTCTCGACGATGTATTAGTTACGCTTGACGGTGATGACCAGTTGCTAGGGAAAGATGCACTACAGATCGTGGCATTTACTTATCAGAGCCAGCAATGCTTACTCACCTATGGAAGCTTCATTCGCGCCAGCGATCAACGACACATTGGTGGCGCTTACGACACTCGGACAGTGATCACAAACAGCTTTCGCCAAGCACCCTGGCGAGCATCGCACCTGCGCACTTTCAAGGCTGGCTTGCTGGAGCTACTTAGTATTGGCGACCTGAGCGATGAACATGGGAACATTATAAAACAGGCCGGGGATATTGCGTTGATGCATCCACTACTGGAGATTTCTGGGCACAGAGCTGTCCACATTCCCTCCGCGATTCATCTCTACAACGATCAGAACCCAATCAATGTGCACAAAGTTAATCATCAGAGTCAAGCCCAGACGTCCATACAGATTAGGCAGAGAGCATCCTATGCACATGCTCCATTTATCACCCTATACAGTCCACCAATCGGGAGTGGGCACAGCACTACCACTCAGCTGAGGACACCTCAAATGCCTGGCACTTGCAAGGCAACTCAAGATTTATCCATGATCTCAGTTACTATTCCCACCAAGGAAAGACCAAGGCACTTGATCAATATTATCCGATGTTTTCAGTCTCAGACATGGCCCAACAAAGAGCTGTTGATCTTGGATGACAGCCGAGAACGATGCGCTGAAGCCGAAGCAATCGCGCAGAGTGATTCGAGGATCTGCTATATCCACCAGCATCACCGAGATAGTATCGGCACTAAGCGAAAGAGACTCTGCGCTGCTGCCAAAGGCGAGTACATCGCTCATTTTGACGATGATGATTATTACGCACCTGATTATCTTGAGACAATGCTGAATAGCCTCTTGGCAGGCAGGTACGACTTCGTTAAGCTCCGAAGCTGGTGTTCGCTCCACGCGCCAACGAGGATTTACGGCTTTTGCAATACAGCCCTGCTAGACAGCTCCTGCTCCTATCGAATATCATCTTCCGGAATCGAAAGGTTTCCCAGGCTGTTTTCTAGCGAAGAAAAGGATCGATCGCTATACGGATATGGCTTTTCGTATTTTTATCGGAGCGATCTTCTCAATAAAGTCAACCACCCGGAAGACATCAACCACGGCGAAGACATCAAGCTTGCCATGGACTGCATATCAGCCGGGGCAAGCATTGGCCTTGTCGACGATTACAGGGGACTTGCTATTCACATTATTCATGGAGGCAATACCTCATCCTGCTTTGCTCAGCACTTGATCTTGGAGCAGAATCTCACCAAGATGACAAGCATTCTCCCTTTACCAAACACGTTTCTTTCTCTTTAGTGTCCACTGGATAACTATGCTTCCCTCAAGAGATGCGATGCATCTAATCAGGGCATCCTGAGAAAGGGGAAAGCGGCTGCGCCGCAATGGATCCGAGCAGTTTTCAACTGTAGAATGTGCTCAATTCGGCTCGATATCGCCGAAAAGAGCAGCGTCCCGTGGAGTGGTGTAACTCAGAAGGTCCGTACCCGTTCAGGAGTCGGGACAGCTCGCAACGAACATCGGGCTTGCTGAACCCTTGACGGTGGCTTGATTCCTGGTTGCATCTCAGTAAGAGACTCCTTGCGATGACCACCCCACCGGCCGGGATTTCAGAAGCCGATTGGGCCGCTACCCCGGTGGGAGTGAAGGCTGGATTTCTTGAGCTGGTCAGTCAGTGCCAGAGGCAGCAACAGGAGATCGAGCAGCTCCGCATCCAGCTCACCGCCCTGGCGACCGAACTGGCCCATCTGCGCGAGCGGATCGGCCGCAGCTCCCGCAATTCTTCCAAGCCTCCCTCCAGTGATGGCCAGGGGTTTAGGCCGCCCGAACGACGCAAGGGCAGTGGCCGCAAGCGCGGCGGCCAGCCGGGCCATCCCGGATCTGGGCCGGAGCTGCTGCCGATCGAGCGGGTGGATGAGGTGGTCGAGCACCACCCCCAGGCCTGCCGCCGCTGCGGCACGTTGCTACAGGGTCAGGATCCCGAGCCCTTGAGGCACCAGGTGATCGAGATTCCACCGATCACGCCTCTGGTGATCGAGCACCGGCTGCACCGCCTGGTCTGCCCCTGCTGTTCCACCAGCACCTGTGCCTCGTTACCGGCGGAGGTGGAAGTAAGCCATTACGGTCCCCGGCTCAGTGCTCTGGTGGGTCTGCTGGGTAGTGCCTTCCCGTTGAGTTTCAGCAAGACCCAGGCGCTGCTGGATCAGCTGCTGGGGGTACAGATCAGCCGGGGAGCGATGGCCACTATCCGCCAGCGCTTGAGTGCAGCACTGGAGCAGCCCATGCAGGAGGCCCTTGCGTTTGCCCGTCAGCAGTCGGTGGTCTATGTCGATGAAACCGGTGCCCCCACCGGTAATGCCGATGGGGGCAACCCCGATGGCCGGCGCGGCTGGGAGTGGGTCATGGTGACCGCCATGGGGGTGACAGTGTTCTTGCAGAGCCTGAGCCGCTCGGCTGCCGCCGCGATCGACCTGCTCGGGAATGCCTTTGGCGGAATTGTGGTGAGCGATCGCTTCTCCGCCTACAACCATCTCCCGCTGGAGCAGCGCCAGCTGTGCTGGGCGCACGTGATCCGCGATCTCACCGCCATCGCTGACCGTCAGGGCGCCAGCGGTGAGATTGGAGCGGAGCTGCTGGGCCTGCAGCAGCAGCTGTTTGCCCAGTGGCACCGCTACAAAGACGGAACGATCGACTGGTCCACGTTGCAGCAGGGCTGTCGGCCGATCCGCCAGGCGTTTGTGGGCACGCTGCAGCGGGTTGTGGAGCTGGGCTGCCAGCGCGGCGAGCGAACGCCGTGGGCCAAGACGGTGCGTACCTGCCATCAGTTGCTGCAAGTGAGCGATGGCCTCTGGACCTTCCTGGAGATTGAAGGGATCGAGCCCACCAACAACGCAGCCGAGCGTGCCCTGCGCCATTCGGTGATTCAGCGCAAGATCAGCCATGGCGTCCAATCCCGCCAGGGTGCGATCTGCCGCAGCAGGCTGCTCACGGTCACCACCAGCCTGCGGCAACAGGGCCGTGATATCTGGCAGTTCCTGGAGCAGGCCTTGATCGCCCATCATCGCGGCGGTGAGATGCCATCGCTGTTGCCGAATCCCTGAGCCGGCCGTCATCGATCGTGGTGTCTGTGGTTGCTCGTTGATCAGCGATCAAGGGTGGAATGCTGCGCTGCTGCGTAACGGCCCCTGAACGGATACCATCGCTTTTACGTTAGCGTCAAAGAGGCGATCAAAGCGCTCCTGTTCGGTACTATTCATTGAGCTGGCTTCCCGTTGGGAAGATGAAGGGAATCAGCGCATCAGTAGATGCGCATCCCTCAGTGTCTTCCCGGAATCAGTCGCCAGCCGCAACCCAGCGGGGACTGCTCAGCTCTCGCCCTGAGCATCACCCTGTGTCATCCCCGCAAGGCGCAGAGCCTTGAATCGACAAAAGTTGACTATGATTATTCTTGTAATCTGCCGCGAAGCGGCTTAGTTCAACTACTATTCGGAGAGAATCTCAAGATGCGAAGATAGAATCAATGAACTGTTGCAGACCTTGGTTGAGTCAACGGGCCAGGAGAACAAGCATTTCTTAGGTGACAAGAAGCTCTCAAGTGCGAAGCTTGACGGTCGAAATCGGGTTCGATCTCTGAACTTCAATCCCAGGCCACTGTGCGCTGCTCTTTGTGGCAGAGACATGATGCAGCTACCTGGGGACTCCTGAAAAAGATTCTCGGCCCATCGGCGCCGGATTCGTCCGTTTGCTTCGCGTTAATCAGGCTGGCAAGCGCGGTGACATCAAGTCGGCCAGATCTCAAAAGCCTGGCTTGCAGATGCCCTCAGGCGCTCTGATCGCTGACCAGGCCATAAAAAAGCTGTAGATCCACCCAAAAAGAAGGACAAAAAAGAGGCGCAGCAGCCTCAAGACCTTTTCCGCGCACATCACGACAAAGGCCATCGAGATGGAGGATTCGGCACCAGCTGGTAGACGAGCCATGATCAGATCCAGGGAATACTTGCGCTTTCCAGAGCCAAAGACGCCTTCCACTTCATTGCGTCGAGCTTGATCAGATCGGAGCTGGTGCTTGTGAGCAGTGGTGACATCAGGATCCTTGGGCGGGCGACCCAATCGCTTGCCGGAGAGGCGAATACCGTTCCTCGTGCAGAAATGCCTATTCTTGGCCGTGATATAAATCCGGTCGGCGCAGATGCGCTCTGGGTAAGATCCTGTATCCAACTTGTATTTATCCGCCTGAGCGATCAGGTCTTCTCCTTCGTTGTAGGGGTTCCAGCTTATGCGGTGCAAGAACGGAAAGCCGTTTTGAACCGAAACACTGATTTTGGCTCCAAACTCCACCGCAGCACGTGCTTTGCCTCGCACCATTGGGCGGATATGGGTCTGCACAAGCTTCACCAGGCGGTCTGGAATGCTGTTGGTCTGAGAGACGAGCAGAAGGCCCTGTTGCCGCTCCAACTCGCTGCAGGCCAACAACTTCTGCCACCAATGCCTCTTAAGCTCGGAAAGCCTTGCCCCGCAGCCGATCAGAGCATCAATGGCCTTGAGATTCTGCCGTACATAGCCAAGCTGATGTTTAATGGCAGCCTTCACTTTGCGGCGACGTGGTCGTTTTTGCTTCGCCACTCTCAGGAAATGAGCACGAGCAAGGCCACGGTCGTAGCGAGGTCGATGTCTCCTGAATCCCGATGACTGACTGCACAGATCATCAATGACTCGCTCGGTCGTTGTGCGAGCCTCGTTGAGGAGCTTGAGGTCTCTGGGATAGGTGATGTCGGCTGGAGTGCAACTGGCATCAATCGTGAGAGTGCCCCAATTCTTTCCTTCTGGCCAGTCAGCAGGCTTGATCAACGCATCAAGTTCTAGCTGAGCGCCTCCTCCACTGGAATCACGATCATCATGGTCGTCATCGTCTGCTGCCTGAGCAAGTGCTTCCAGAAGGATCTCTTTGCCGCGCTGCACCACCAGCTCGTTGATACGGCGCAGATCCTCGTCAGAAAAACGCTTGCGAAAGTGCACCATCATCGAGGCATCAAACGGTGCCTTGGCTGTGTAGCCCGCAAAGCCGAGAAAGAACTGAATATAGGCGTTCTCTCTGATCTGATGGACTGTCTCTTCGTCGGTGAGCCCTAACTTCTGTTTGATGTAGAGAGCACCAAAGGCCATTCTCACTGATTTGGCTGGAGCGCCAATTGTGGCGCTGAATTGAGGGGCATAGGTTTCTTCCAGCTCATCCCATGGGATCAGCCCCTCCAGTTGAACCCAGCGATTCTCAGGATCAAGTGTGCCGCCAAATGGCAGGTGGAACTCCTTGATTGAGATCTGACCGTTATTGTGCCTCCGGTACATATGGAGCGATCAGGAGTAAAGGCAATCACGGATTGCCTGATTCACGGCTACTTTAGCGGTTTCTCATGCTTGAGACCAGCTGCGGCGCAATGGATCTGGATTTTTCAGGAGTCCCTACCTGGAATGGGCCATGGAACTCTTTTGACTGTGATTAGTGAGTGTGGGACTGATATGAGGCGATGGCCAACGGCCAAGCATTTCACGTCATGGCTTGGCCTGGCCCCGCGGAACAAGGTATCTGGTGGAAGGCTTCTGTCATCAGGTACAGCGGTGGGGAGCCAATCCTGCCCGGACTACTATTTGGATGGCCGCGCAAGTTTTGGCGCGTACGCAGACATCTCTCGGTGGATTTCAAAGACGTTTAGCAGCGAGGATTGGTCGCCCAAAGGCAATCATTGCAACAGCACGCAAGTTGGCCGAACTCTATTACCGAGCATTACGCGATGGCATATCCCTTGTTGATCCTGGTCTGAGCCATTACGAAGCTGAGCAGCGGCAGATACAGATCAATGCCATAAAGAGACGAGCTCAGCGCCTTGGCCTAACGCTCACTCAAGCGTGAATAGAGCAAACATAGATTCCCGCCGCAACGCTGTGCTTCTTAGGAAAGTCTCAGCTGCTCTGATGCCCATGAACTGCGCAAGCTGGTCGATCGCGACCACCCTGAGCTCAGTGTCATCCGCCAATGTGCGCTGCTGGGGCTGCCTCGATCCACGCTGTACTACCACCTCAGCTGAATGGCCCTTGACGGGGTTTTCAGCAAACTCCTAATCAAGAGAAGTCTTGACGACAATTAAGAATTCACTCTAAAATCACAAAGTGCAGCACCTTTGTGGCGACTGCTCCTCCAATCGCCTTCACCGCCCGTGACCTGCAATCTCTCAGTCCTAACGCGATTATATGATGGAGAAGCTCCTTATCTGCAAGGATTTATAGATTATCATCGGTCCATTGGAATCGAAAGCTTCTACTTTATTCTCGAACCAGGCCAATCGCTACTTTGCAGACAGATCTTGGTCGACAACCTAATTTCGCCATTGGACATTGATTCACAGAATATGACCGCGGCGCTTCCACGCATAGTCACTAAGTATTCGGCAATTATTGATGCTGACGAGTACCTCCATCCCGGCACTGTCAAGCTGTTGCTTTCGCATGATATTCAGACCCTTTCAATGCCTTGGGCCTTGACAGCAACGCTTGACTTTTCCAGAGTTGAAAGTCACAAGAAGCAGTTTATATTGTTTCCGCGCGGAAAAGAGATTGTCCGAGTTGCGGATGTCCAGGAAGTCAAGCCGCACACATCTACGATGTCCAGGCTGGGTTCACGCATCACCCTAAAGCAGGGCAAGAGTCTTCCACTAAGGCATTACTATTGCAGGGGTGTTGAAGACTTACTAGTGAAGTTCTCACTTTCTGGGGGGACATACTCAAGGCTTTATGGACTTAGTCAAAAGTCTGAGCAAGTCATTGAATCAATTCGCACTGGAAGAATCTGGGAAGAATTTGGCTCACATCAACCTTCAGGGACTCTGACTCGGATAGCGGCGACTGCCTTGGTCTTGGCCTTAATGCAAGGTACGACAGTTATTGATGACTTTCCCCTGCCAAAGGTCAATACAGCACTCTCCACTCTATTGCTCTCTAGGCTTGGAATAACTGAGGCTGATACGGAGATTGCCGTCAAAGCCGTTGACCAACTAAAAGATATATTCTATAGTGATACATTACTGGTTTTTAGGAGTATGTTTCATGAGTATTTTGCTGATTCGTGTGATGGAGTCAATCTTCAGGCTATGGCCCTTGCCCTTGTCAGGCAAGGCGATTCCCGACTAAGAATTTTAAGTAGGGCCTCCTGATCAAGTAAGAACCACACCCAGGGCAACAAAGTGGGGAGGCCCGGCTGAACTCTGAGTGTTGCTCAGGCTGCAGCCGGTTGATTGCTCAGGAGTCCATCCTCACCTCTTCGGATGGATTCAGTGCCGATGAGTAGCCAGGGCTAATTCAAAGTCTCACCATAGGTCCGGGGATGGCTGGCGCGTGGCCATCGCCAGCAATGCCGTGATGTTGTCGTACATCACCGCCTGCATCCCGGCACGCATCGCCCGACATCCGACCAGCCTCAGCAGGTTCATCGCTGCGGTTCGCAGCGTGGCCATCGCGCCGGCGCCATTGCCCGGAATCCAGTGCCAGCCCTCGATGCTCCAGCGGTCTCGCACCAGTTAGGGACTCCTGAAAAAGTCAGAACGACTGCGGCGCAACTTGTTTCAGTGACCGAGACCCGATGAACTGGGCTCGATCAAGGCAATTGACGATTGCTACAACTGCTGAACGCTGCAGATGTACCGAAAACACCATAACGGGCAGCTCTCAATCGAAGAGTTCCATGTCCCATTTGGCGGCACGTTGAGGTGGTCTGGTTTTCTGGACAGGTCCCATCGGGAGATGGGTGTGCTCAGATCCTTCTCCAGGCCAAGGGTCTCAAACGACAATCCCTACTCAGAATTCCTGTTCCGCACGGTCAAGTACCGGCCCGACTACCCCAGTAGGCCGCTTGCCAGCAAAGAGGGGGCGTGTGAGTGGGTGGCGGCGTTTGTCGACTGGTACAACCACCGGCACCGCCACAGCGGCATCAAATTCGTCACGCCTCATCAGCGTCACAGCGGTACTGCCACCGCAATGTGCCAGCAGCGAGCCGATGTCTACGAGAAGGCCCGCCAGGCTCATCCAAGACGCTGGAGCCGATCCACTCGCTGCTGGCGCCAACCCGAAGACGTGTGGATCAACAAGCCACCAGAGGAACCATATCCGATCCTCGCGCTACCCTTAATCGAGGCCGCCTGAATGGCAGCCAAGGAGTGACACCTTCCCTGAAAGTCACCGTCATTGGGGAAGATGCCGCGATCGTGCGGTTGGTGGGCAGTCAGCTGCTGGAGCAGCAGGAGGAATGGCAGCTGGAGCGCCGCCGCTTCTTCTCCGAGGCCACCATGGCCAAAATCCCCGAGCTCGAGGCAATGTTGGAGCCCACCGATGGTGATCCGGCCAAGCGGGCGGCAGTAGCCATGAGCTGAAACGCACCAACTCCTTCCTCGATCTACACGAATCCCCTCGATCGCTGAGTTGCACATTCAGCGATCAGGGTTCATAGTGGAACGATGGAGCTGCGCAATCAGCTCCCAAGCAGTCATCCCCTGACTGCTCCTGATCACCCTCCTGAAAGGGTCACAGGACCTCCTGAGTTACACCACTCGAAGGGGCGCTACCGCGGCCAGGGGCGAAAGGTCTTGCGCTTCTGCATGCCCGAGTGTATCGCCCAGATCCATTGCAGTCACTGGGATCAGGGCAGATTGATGGGCGGCTGTGCAGAGACTGGGTGCTGATCTATGCGCGACAGGCTCCTGGTCCTCTAATGGCGAAGCTGAGACACTAGCTTGGCTTTCCATGCCGCTTGAGCATTCTAACGACGCACTGCACAAGAGTATAAATCAACTTATCTATGCTAGTCTCTTTCCATTTTGGCCGAAGAAGTGTCGATGCACCCTGATAGCCGCCGTGGCACACCGAGACAATTTAGACTGATTCGACCTCTCAGAGTGTCAGAGGCAAATGAGCCTTTCTCGAGCCCAGAAGACACCACAGCCACGACAAGGCAGACTGGCGAATGTCCGGACATCGTAATGGAAGATCATGAGTAGGGATAGATCACACCAGCAAACATCGCACCTCAGCCCCAGCAGGCAGCCAATCGACCCCGCAAGAAATGTCGAAGAAATACCAAAGATCTCCGTCATTGTTCCAACAAGACACAGAGCCCACTCTCTGCCTCAGCTTCTAATGCTTTATGACCGACAAAGCTGGTCCAATAAGGAGATTCTAGTTCTAGATGACAGCGACAACCCTGACTCTGCTTTTCGTGACAAGGCTGAGCATCGAAGTGATGCATTTTATTGGCATACGAGTAGGAGACTAAGCATCGGTGAGAAGCGCAACCTGCTTGCCAGTCGAAGCAACGGCGATATAATTGCGCACTTCGATGAAGACAATTATTACGCGGCGAATTATCTTGAGATGATGTGGAAGGCGATGAGCACCAGTGGCTGTGATGTCGTGAAGTTAGCCGGCTGGTTTTGTCTGCATGAGCCGAGCGGGAGACTTGGCTACTGGGATACAGCAGATCATGAATCCGATCATTTTAATTTCTGTGGCACCGAGCCAGTTGGCAAGAGACTTGAAAGATTTACAGCTGCAGCCTATCGTTCATTCCAAACAGGGCATGGTTTTTCATGCATGTACAGAAAGTCATGCTGGGAACAAACTCGATTTCCAGACCAAGAATTGGAAGAGGATTCGCATTTCGTCGAAAGAGTCTTACAGAGAAAAGGATCAGTCAGCTTTGTCCAAGATGATATTGGAATCTGCTTGCATATCATCCGCGCGAACACTGCTTCTCGATGCTTCCCTAATCGCCTTATATCCGAAAAAGAACTGAGGCACATCTTCCAAGGATACATTCTAACATCAGAAAAGACACGAAAGCAGGATGTCCGAGAAGACAGTATCATCGGCCATTCAACACCTGTTTCTGCAGCAGGCACTACAAGACAACAACAGAAGACAGTCACGCACAAATCAGAAAATCGAGTTGGCTCCAGTAGCAAGGGCTTCGCCTACACAGGTAGATCACACGAGCCAATGCAGTCAGCGGAACGACTTCGGCACAATAAGACAATGAAGAATTTTCCAGACGAAGGAAGCGAGGAAATCAAAGTTAGTCTATTTACTGTAGCACACAATCGATCGACCCTATTGCCGCTTCTTGAAAAATGCATTCTCAGTCAGACATATTCACGACTCCTTACAGAATGGGTAATCATTGATGACTCAGATCTTGATGGGCCCATCTTTTCGCCAACTCCAAATACGGGTCTCAAGACAAAGTTGATCCGACCCAAAAACAAGCAGCCCCA
Source organism: Synechococcus sp. CBW1006 (assembly GCF_015840525.1). Lineage (NCBI taxonomy): Bacteria > Bacillati > Cyanobacteriota > Cyanophyceae > Synechococcales > Synechococcaceae > Synechococcus > Synechococcus sp. CBW1006. The sequence goes on from NZ_CP060396.1 coordinate 665,065, forward strand.
AGGCAGGGAAAGAAGTATTAGTTACGATCATTGCGATGGAGATATCATTATTCATATGGATGAAACTGCATATTATCCACCATCACGAGTTGAGCACGCAGTCAAGCGCCTCATGGACACTGACCACGACGTAGCTGGCGCAGACACTTTACCCATCATCAATATGCCGAAGCGAGAACTTTGGCTACTAGGCCCCTTCAACCACAACCAGGTCACTGCCAATACACTAGCCTTCAAACGGGCTCACCTAAACAAAATCCGCGGGGACCAGCAGGATTCTGCGACTAATGAAGAAGAGTATATTTTGCAGAATCACTCATTTCCGTTGGCGCAGCTTGATCCGATCAAGACCATTGCCTGCGTTGAATATCAATCGAGTATATTCCCAAATGGAGAACTGACTCATGCTAGATATAGTCTCAAGCCGAAGAAAGCAGATGATAGCCTTTTGAAAGAAATTATTTCAAGCGCCAGACTTGAAGAGTACCAGATCTCACTAGCGACGAGCCGACAATTCGCCAAGAGTCAAGGCATGGATCAACTATTGAGTCCTAGGAAGACTCTTGCAGAGAGAACTATTCAGCCTGCGAGAGGATATAGCTCATCACAACGGTCTACAAGAGTTGCAGTTATCACTCCCTATCACAACGAGCCAACACCAATCTTGCGACGCTGTCATGAAAGCGTGCTGAGACAGAGTAGTTCTTGTAGTCACTTTTTCATTGCCGATGGCCCTGGCAATCCAGAGCTTGATAGCTGGGACTGCCGGCACATCATTCTTGGCAAAGGACATCGCGATAATGGCAATACTCCTCGAGGGATAGGCAGCCTCTGCGCAATGAACGAGGGCTATGATGCCATCGCTTACCTCGATGTCGACAATCTATACAAAGATGACCATATCAGGCTAGCACTTGCGCGCAGAGAAGAAACACAAGCGGATGTTATATTTACCTATCGACATGTATTTTTTCCAGACGGGCAAGTAATCCCAACTCTGCTAGAAGAAGATACAAACAAGGCGCATGTCGACACCAGTTGCATGGTACTCTTTCGACCTGCTTTCTCCGCACTTTCTATTTGGAGCGAGATGCCATCGAAATATGGGCCGATCTGCGATCGCGTTATGTTTCACCATCTAATTCATAATCATTCCTGTGCATGGCTAGAAGATGCGACAGTTCTATTTGAAAGCTGGTACCTCGGCCATTTTTATCTGATAGGTCGCTGTCCGCCAATCAACGCCAAGTTCGTGCCGAGGCGCTCAGCACTAGAGTGGGAAGCTATAATTAGGCAATATAAACAACAATCACGCGGAGCAGCTTCATTTGCTGGGCCCATCATTCATGAGGCGCCAAGCATAGGTATTGCAGCAATCATGGGCCCAGCAAGATCCGGAACTTCAGTGCTGCAGCGAAGTCTTTGCCTTCACTATCCATTCGTAGGCATACCGGAGCACTCTTTAATTAGTCAGTATGCAGAGTTAGTTGGGCATGATCCAGAGGTCAGGCATGAAGGAAGCTACCTCCTCGAAAGATTTGACAGCATTGGAAAGAGTGATCCAAGGTTTGAATGGGTCCTTAAGCACGTTGTAGATCTCCGGCCCATAGTCTCCCCGCAAAAGAACTATAATCTGGCTGAGTTATATATCGCGGTTGTCGAATCAACTCTATCGAGAAGGGCTAAGGAGTTCATTGCCCGCACGGGATCGGGATTTGTCATAGACAAGACAATAACGTCAAGCGAATATGCACATCACTTGCTCAAGGCCGTTCCAAGTGTTAAGTGCATTCTCTCTATGCGCAACCCTATTGACCAAATTTGTGCGATGAGAAAGATCTCACAAGAAAAGCCAGGCTCATGGCAAGAGCCGCATCGCACAATTGACACCCTAGCATTTCAATATATAATACGAATTCTTAATCCCCTAATTGCAGCTCCGCCTAATCGACTTATTATCGTGAGTCACGAAGGATTTGTTCGTAATCGAGAGGAATCAATTCTTAAGATTGCCAGATTTCTTCTGGATTCTCGACAATTCGCAAACAATAGAAACGAGAATCAAGCGACTATGCTACTGGAGTGCTTAGGCGATGCCAAGACTACTATCTATGAGGAAGAGCTGAGGTCGATAGATGACAGCCTTGCTTTTGAGTTGACAGTAAATGATGAGCCATGGAAGAAGAATAGCCTTCAAAAAGCCATCAGCCATAGTGCACATTCCTATAATCCAACTGACTTCATGACGGCCGGTGAATACGCCTATCTATACGCCCTTTTTCAGCCTTTGCATGAGCGGTACTGGAAGATAGTTGGCCCTAGCCACAAAGGAGGGATTGGCGTCAGAGTCCCTGATCTGGCAAGAGAGCACCAGGCATGGGTGGCCGCTCTTTGTTCTTCGCTAGAAGAACGAGTAAGGGATAATGTTGATCATATTTTTTAATATGTCTAGAGAAATCTGAGGGCTAGTTATTCCGTATGTTGGGTGAAGCTGCTACGCGGCAGATTCAATCCCCAGCAAACGAACCAGTACGCGCGTACGCCCTCGCGCCCGAAACACCCACGGCCAGGCCAGAGCGCCCTTGCCACTCTGGTCATGAGGACATCGGGCCATGGCCGATGACATCTGAGGTGGGTGCCTTTTATTGGACAGTTCCGGCCCCTGACATCGTTAACCCAGGACGGGTGGAACATGGTTCGGCCTCAGTGTAGACCGCGTGGGGAGTTTTGCCTCCAAGGGAACTGTGAGGTCTTACATGGCAATACCGCCACAGGAAGCGGGCCAGGCTGATTTCAGCGTCCCAGCCATCGCTGTATGCCCGTAGGTAGACCTCCTCGTACTTGACAGTCCTCCACAGCCGTTCAACAAGGATGTTGTCGTAGCACCGCTTTCTGCCGGACCAGCTGATCTGGATCCGCTCCCCTTTGAGTCTGGCCACAAAGTCAGCGGACGTGAACTGACAGCCTTGATCGGAGTGGAAGATCTCTGGCCTACGGCCGCCTCCCAAGGCCATCTCCAGGGCCTCCAGACAGAACTTCGTGTCAAGGCTGTTGGAGAGCCTCCAGCTGAGCACATGCCTGGAATGGAGATCCATGATCGCCACCAGATAGAGGAACCCTTTCTGCAGAGGGATGTAGGTGATGTCGGTCGCCCAGACCTGATCCACCGACGTGACCTGCGTGAGGTCCACCAGGCAGGGGAACCGCACGGACGGATCACCTGGAACCGTCGTCCGGGGCTTCTGGTAGATCGCCCGTAATCCCATGCGCCGCATGAGGTTTCGCACTCGATCTCGGCTGATCGGGATACCATCTTGGGCCAGATAGTCCACCATCCGGCGGCTGCCGCTGCAGGGATCCTCCAGGTAGAGAGCATCGATCCTGGCCATGATCCGCAGCGTCGATACACGGACCGGTGTCGGCCGGTAGTACAGCGTGGATCGAGGCAGCCCCAGCAGCGCACACTGCCTGCTGATGCTGAGCTCGGGGTGGTCGTGATCGACCAGCTTGCGCAGTTCACGGGCATCAGAGCAGTTGAGACTTTTTTTTGAGCCACTCCAGCTCCATCTGCAGCCGTCCGATCTGCTGGAACAGCTCCGCCTCCTTGGCCTGCCCCTCCTCCTTGTCCTTGGTCTTCTTGCCTCGGGTGAAGAGCTCGCTGGCACCGTCCAGGAGCTGCCGCTTCCACTGGCTCACCTGGATCGGGTGGATGGCGTGGTCGGCGGCGATCTCCTGGATCGTCTTGCGGCCACTGATCGCCTCCATGGCGACCCTGGCCTTGAACTCGGGGCTGTGGGTGCGGCGCTTGCTCATCGGTGGGAGCCCCTTTCAGGGGCGGTACCCCGCCTCAGAGGTTAACGATGGGGCCTGTCCAGAAAAGCCAGACCACCTCAATCTTTGGAGGCCTGACCCCGAAAGCAAACGTAGGGTCTCCTGAAAAATCCAGATCCATTGCGCCGCAGCTGGTCTCAAGCATGAGAAACCGCTAAAGTAGCCGTGAATCAGGCAATCCGTGATTGCCTTTACTCCTGATCGCTCAATATGTACCGGAGGCACAATAACGGTCAGATCTCAATCAAGGAGTTCCACCTGCCATTTGGCGGCACACTTGATCCCGAGAATCGCTGGGTTCAACTGGAGGGGCTGATCCCATGGGATGAGCTGGAAGAAACCTATGCCCCTCAATTCAGCGCCACAATTGGCGCTCCAGCCAAATCAGTGAGAATGGCCTTTGGTGCTCTCTACATCAAACAGAAGTTAGGGCTCACCGACGAAGAGACAGTCCATCAGATCAGAGAGAACGCCTATATTCAGTTCTTTCTCGGCTTTGCGGGCTACACAGCCAAGGCACCGTTTGATGCCTCGATGATGGTGCACTTTCGCAAGCGTTTCTCTGACGAGGATCTGCGCCTTATCAACGAGCTGGTGGTGCAGCGCGGCAAAGAGATCCTTCTGGAAGCACTTGCTCAGGCAGCAGACGATGACGACCATGATGATCGTGATTCCAGTGGAGGAGGCGCTCAGCTAGAACTTGATGCGTTGATCAAGCCTGCTGACTGGCCAGAAGGAAAGAATTGGGGCACTCTCACGATTGATGCCAGTTGCACTCCAGCCGACATCACCTATCCCAGAGACCTCAAGCTCCTCAACGAGGCTCGCACAACGACCGAGCGAGTCATTGATGATCTGTGCAGTCAGTCATCGGGATTCAGGAGACATCGACCTCGCTACGACCGTGGCCTTGCTCGTGCTCATTTCCTGAGAGTGGCGAAGCAAAAACGACCACGTCGCCGCAAAGTGAAGGCTGCCATTAAACATCAGCTTGGCTATGTGCGGCAGAATCTCAAGGCCATTGATGCTCTGATCGGCTGCGGGGCAAGGCTTTCCGAGCTTAAGAGGCATTGGTGGCAGAAGTTGTTGGCCTGCAGCGAGTTGGAGCGGCAACAGGGCCTTCTGCTCGCCTCGCAGACCAACAGCATTCCAGACCGCCTAGTGAATCTTGTGCAGACCCATATCCGCCCAATGGTGCGAGGCAAAGCACGTGCTGCGGTGGAGTTTGGAGCCAAAGTCAGTGTTTCGGTTCAAAACGGCTTTCCGTTCCTGCACCGCATAAGCTGGAACCCCTACAACGAAGGAGAAGACCTGATCGCTCAGGCGGAAAAATACAAGCTGGATACAGGATCTTACCCAGAGCGCATCTGCGCCGACCGGATTTATATCACGGCCAAGAATAGGCATTTCTGCACGAGGAACGGTATTCGCCTCTCCGGCAAGCGATTGGGTCGCCCGCCCAAGGATCCTGATGTCACCACTGCACACAAGCACCAGCTCCGATCTGATCAAGCTCGACGCAATGAAGTGGAAGGCGTCTTTGGCTCTGGAAAGCGCAAGTATTCCCTGGATCTGATCATGGCTCGTCTACCAGCTGGTGCCGAATCCTCCATCTCGATGGCCTTTGTCGTGATGTGCGCGGAAAAGGTCTTGAGGCTGCTGCGCCTCCTTTTTGTCCTTCTTTTTGGGTGGATCTACAGCTTTTTTATGGCCTGGTCAGCGATCAGAGCGCCTGAGGGCATCTGCAGGCCAGGCTTTTGAGATCTGGCCGACTTGATGTCACCGCGCTTGCCAGCCTGATTAACGCGAAGCAAACGGACGAATCCGGCGCCGATGGGCCGAGAATCTTTTTCAGGAGTCCCTACCTGCCGGCAGTTGCTCCAGGTGGCTGATGGCCTCTGGACGTTTCTGGAGATCAAGGGCATCGAACCCACCAACAATGCTGCAGAGCGAGCCCTGCGCCATTCGGTGATTCAGCGCAAGATCAGCCATGGCGTCCAATCCCGCCAGGGTGCGATCTGCCGCAGCAGGCTGCTCACGGTCACCACCAGCCTGCGGCAACAGGGCCGTGATATCTGGCAGTTCCTGGAGCAGGCCTTGATCGCCCATCATCGCGGCGGTGAGATGCCATCGCTGTTGCCGAATCCCTGAGCCGGCCGTCATCGATCGTGGTGTCTGTGGTTGCTCGTTGATCAGCGATCAAGGGTGGAATGCTGCGCTGCTGCGTAACGGCCCCTGAACGGATACCAAGATTTTTAGCGGGTGCCTCACCGTCGCCACGATGTTTGGTGCCAAAGCCAGTAGACTTCGACAGGAGACTAGCTGTCGAGTCCTTTCCCATTCTCCACTCTCTTTGCTTCTGATCATCACCCAAGCAGCCTCATGGAAATGCATATGCATTCTCACATCACCGCAAAGTCTCTTCACCAAGGAATTATCAACGAATAGATCACCCATGATCCTTCTTATTGTCTTGCCCCCGCACTTTGGGACATGAAGGTAATACACTTGCCTAGGGCTGGCTGTCATCAAATCTTGACTTGAAAGTCTCATTTCTGCTTTGCTAGCAGATCCAACTCTATCAACATGTCCTTTATGGTCGCTGAATCTCTATTTAAGGGCCTCCTGAGAAAGGGCAGAGCGGCTGTGCCGCAGTGTATCTTAGGTGGGCGCCCTTTCTTGGACAGGTTTGCTCCCTGACATCGTTAACACTAGGAGCCTGTCGCGCATAGATCAGCGTCCAGCCTCCCTACAGACGCCCATAAATCTGCCCAGATCCCAGTGACTGCAATAGATCTGGACGAGAGAATGGGGCATGCAGAAACGCAAGACCTTTCGCCCCTGGCAGCCGGATCAGACCACCTTGCTGCCTCCCTCGCCGCGTGAGTGGCTGGCCGATGACCATCAGGTGTATTTCCTGCTGGACCTGGTGGATGAGCTGGATCTCTCGGAGATCCTGATTCCCGCTCAGGCCAAGGATCCCCGCGGAGAGAAGGGATTCGATCCACGCATGATGACGATGCTGCTGCTTTACGCCTACTGCGTGGGCATCGTCTCCTCCAGGAAGATCGAGCGGGCCTGCTACGAGGATCTGGCTTTCCGCGTGCTGACCGGCAACCAGCAGCCGGACCACAGCCGAATCAGCGAGTTCCGCCGGCGCAACCTCGATGCCCTCAGGCTGATCAGGGCCTGTTTATCGGTTCGGAGAGCAGCTTTTATCGGGTGTTGCACCAGGCGGGACAGTGCCACCGCCGTGGACGGTCCCGGCTGCCGCAGGAACAGCGCTCCGTACCGCGCCTCAGGGCGGATGGGCCAAACCAGGTTTGGAGCTGGGACATCACCTATCTGCCGACCACAGGATAGCGCCCCTTCGAGTGGTGTAACTCAGGAGGTCCTGTGACCCTTTCAGGAGGGTGATCAGGAGCAGTCAGGGGATGACTGCTTGGGAGCTGATTGCGCAGCTCCATCGTTCCACTATGAACCCTGATCGCTGAATGTGCAACTCAGCGATCGAGGGGATTCGTGTAGATCGAGGAAGGAGTTGGTGCGTTTCAGCTCATCCGAGCCGATGTCTACGAGAAGGCCCGCCAGGCTCATCCAAGACGCTGGAGCCGATCCACTCGCTGCTGGCGCCAACCCGAAGACGTGTGGATCAACAAGCCACCAGAGGAACCAGATCCGATCCTCGCGCTACCCTTAATCGAGGCCGCCTGAATGGCAGCCAAGGAGTGACACCTTCCCTGAAAGTCACCGTTAGCGGCTATAAGATGTATACTGCAGGCTCAATAATCGCTAGCTATAAAATGAGCCTAAGCGTTGCAGGCGTCCGGCTTAAGTTGCGCCCTTATGCGAAGGCAAAGAAATGGAACAAGTGTTTTTGTATCGGCTCTCACAAGACAGGTACTACAACAATGAACGCGCTCATGAATCTTTTAGGCTATGATTGCGCACCTGAACTGGAGATGGCGATGTCAACCTCAGAACAGCTTCAGCATGGATTGTATCAAGAATTATTCGAAAAGATTAGGCAATACGACTTCTTCCAGGATTCACCATTTTCAGACGGTCTAACATGGGTTGCGCTAGACTCAGCCTTTCCTGGGAGTAAGTTTATTTATACATATAGAGATCCTGAATCTTGGTTTGAGTCTCTAGTCAGATTTCAAGCAAAGAATATCGGAAAAGCAGTGGGCGAAGTGTCCCCTAAGGACATCGCGGATTTCTCTTTCTTGAGGAGTGGTTTCCTAAAAACAAAGACCGAATATTTCTGGCTTGCAAGGGTCGACGATAGACTGCAAAGAGTTGTGCACGACTGGTCTCTGCTTTATGATAAGAAACACTATATCCACCTTTATATAGAGAGGCGAGATCAGATCTTGAAGTATTTTCAAAGAAGAGAGCAAGACCTCCTCGTGATTGATCTGACCAAAGAGGATTCGGTCAAGCCTATAGCAGACTTTCTTGAGCTGCCCTGTTTTGTCAATTTCTCTATCCCTGCTTTCAACGCGACAGACGAGGCTGACAATAATTACTGTGTCAATGTGCTTGACTCGCGGCTTGCCGAGATCCTCTTGGGCAAATAGTTCTTCCTCTTTTGAAGTATCTGTACTCGTCGCAGTTCTGCAAAGGCTTTGGGGCACCTGCCAAGCCATTTCGAATGGCATTGGGTGCCCTGATCATCAGGGCTCGCATGGCGATCACAGACGAGGAGCTGGTTGAGCAACTCAAGGAAAATCCGTACCTGCAATTCTTCATTGGATTAGAAGCGTTCCAGTTCTCAGCACCGTTCGATCCATCGATGATGGTCTATTTCCGGAAGCGCCTGCCGGAGTCAGTGATCAACGACTGCAACGAACGGATCGTGCGCCATGGGCTGCATGTGATCCAGGCCGCAGATGCCGACGATGATCAAGGTGCAGACAAAGGTGACGGTTCTTCCACGGGACATGGCAGCAATGATCACACGTCTATGCCATCGGCCAACCAAGGCACACTCTTGATTGACGCCACATGCGCACCGGTTGACATCCGCTATCCGACTGATTTATCTCTGCTCAATAAAGCCAGAGAAGTTACAGAAAAACTGATTGATGCGATGCATCAGCCGATCAGAGAGGCGTTTGGCCAGAAGCCACGTACGCATCGAAAGAAAGCCCGTCAGCAGTTTTTGGCAGTGGCAAAGAAGAAGCGCCCTCGCATCAGCAAGATTCGAAGAGCGATCAAGCAGCAGCTCGGCCATCTTCAACGGAATCTTGGCAGTATTGATGCCCTGATCGCTTGCAGTGCCTGCCTTTTGGCCGCAGGAAGACACTGGTATCACAAACTCTTGGTGGTCAGCGAGCTGGTTCGCCAGCAGAAGATTCTCTACCACTCAGACAGCAGAAGCATCCCCAATCGGATCGTGAGCCTCTTCCAGGCTCACATCAGGCCCATAGTTCGTGGCAAAGCCAGATGGTATCCGTTCAGGGGCCGTGACGCAGCAGCGCAGCATTCCACCCTTGATCGCTGATCAACGAGCAACCACAGACACCACGATCGATGACGGCCGGCTCAGGGATTCGGCAACAGCGATGGCATCTCACCGCCGCGATGATGGGCGATCAAGGCCTGCTCCAGGAACTGCCAGATATCACGGCCCTGTTGCCGCAGGCTGGTGGTGACCGTGAGCAGCCTGCTGCGGCAGATCGCACCCTGGCGGGATTGGACGCCATGGCTGATCTTGCGCTGAATCACCGAATGGCGCAGGGCACGCTCGGCTGCGTTGTTGGTGGGCTCGATCCCTTCAATCTCCAGGAAGGTCCAGAGGCCATCGCTCACTTGCAGCAACTGATGGCAGGTACGCACCGTCTTGGCCCACGGCGTTCGCTCGCCGCGCTGGCAGCCCAGCTCCACAACCCGCTGCAGCGTGCCCACAAACGCCTGGCGGATCGGCCGACAGCCCTGCTGCAACGTGGACCAGTCGATCGTTCCGTCTTTGTAGCGGTGCCACTGGGCAAACAGCTGCTGCTGCAGGCCCAGCAGCTCCGCTCCAATCTCACCGCTGGCGCCCTGACGGTCAGCGATGGCGGTGAGATCGCGGATCACGTGCGCCCAGCACAGCTGGCGCTGCTCCAGCGGGAGATGGTTGTAGGCGGAGAAGCGATCGCTCACCACAATTCCGCCAAAGGCATTCCCGAGCAGGTCGATCGCGGCGGCAGCCGAGCGGCTCAGGCTCTGCAAGAACACTGTCACCCCCATGGCGGTCACCATGACCCACTCCCAGCCGCGCCGGCCATCGGGGTTGCCCCCATCGGCATTACCGGTGGGGGCACCGGTTTCATCGACATAGACCACCGACTGCTGACGGGCAAACGCAAGGGCCTCCTGCATGGGCTGCTCCAGTGCTGCACTCAAGCGCTGGCGGATAGTGGCCATCGCTCCCCGGCTGATCTGTACCCCCAGCAGCTGATCCAGCAGCGCCTGGGTCTTGCTGAAACTCAACGGGAAGGCACTACCCAGCAGACCCACCAGAGCACTGAGCCGGGGACCGTAATGGCTTACTTCCACCTCCGCCGGTAACGAGGCACAGGTGCTGGTGGAACAGCAGGGGCAGACCAGGCGGTGCAGCCGGTGCTCGATCACCAGAGGCGTGATCGGTGGAATCTCGATCACCTGGTGCCTCAAGGGCTCGGGATCCTGACCCTGTAGCAACGTGCCGCAGCGGCGGCAGGCCTGGGGGTGGTGCTCGACCACCTCATCCACCCGCTCGATCGGCAGCAGCTCCGGCCCAGATCCGGGATGGCCCGGCTGGCCGCCGCGCTTGCGGACACTGCCCTTGCGTCGTTCGGGCGGCCTAAACCCCTGGCCATCACTGGAGGGAGGCTTGGAAGAATTGCGGGAGCTGCGGCCGATCCGCTCGCGCAGATGGGCCAGTTCGGTCGCCAGGGCGGTGAGCTGGACGCGGAGCTGCACCATCTCCTCCTGTTGAGCCAGGATGAACTCCCTGGCACCAGCTGGCCACGACAACCAGTCCACCTCGGAAATGCCAGCAGGAGGGGCGCCCATCTCAAGCAGTCTCTGCCTGAGATGCAAACGGGAATCAGGACGCCGTCAAGGGTTCAGCAGAGACGATGTTCGCCGCGTGCTGTCCCGACCCCTGAATGCTTACGCCAGATGTAATGTCGAATTCGGAGCCAAGATCTCAATTTCAGTTACGGGTGATGGATTCACCTACCTAGATCGCCTGAGCTACGATCCCTACAATGAAGGAGAAGATCTAAAGGCTCAAGCAAGAGCCTATCGCCGTCGTCATGGTCATTATCCAGAAGTGATCTGTGCCGATCAGATCTATCGGACTCGAGCGAACCGCGCTTTCTGTCAGCGTCATGGGATTCGCCTGAGTGGACCTCGCCTTGGTCGGCCCAAGAGCGATCCTAAGCTTGTGGCAGAAGAGAAGAGACAGTGTCTTGATGATCAACGGCAACGTAACGCGGTAGAAGGCAAAATCGGACAGGGGAAGCGGCGATTTGGATTGGGTTTGATTCGTGAGAAGCTCGCTGCCACCCAAGGATCAGCCATTGCATTGGCTGTACTGGTAATGAACCTCGAGAAGCTGCTGGGGCTTCTTTTGGTTCTTTTTGCCTTCTTGTTTCAGCTACTGATCGGCACTGAATCCATCCGAAGAGGCGAGGAGCGGCTCCTGAGCAATCAACCGGCTGCAGCCTGAGCAACACTCAGTGTTGGGCCGGGGCCTCCCCACTTTGCTGACCTGGGGCTGGTTCTTACTTTCTCAGGAGGCCCTAAGTAGGGACTCCTGAAAAATCCAGATCCATTGCGCCGCAGCTTGTCTCAAGCATGAGAAACCGCTAAAGTGGCCGTGAATCAGGCAATCCGTGATTGCCTTTACTCCTGATCGTTCCAAATGTACCGGAGGCACAATAACGGTCAGATCTCAATCAAGGAGTTCCACCTGCCATTTGGCGGCACACTTGATCCCGAGAACCGCTGGGTTCAACTGGAGGGGCTGATCCCATGGGATGAGCTGGAAGAAACCTATGCCACTCAATTCAGCTCCACAATTGGCGCTCCAGCCAAATCAGTGAGGATGGCCTTTGGTGCTCTCTACATCAAGCAGAAGTTAGGGCTCACCGACGAGGAGACTGTCCATCAGATCAGAGAGAACGCCTATGTGCAGTTCTTTCTCGGCTTTGCGGGCTACACAGCCAAAGCACCGTTTGATGCCTCGATGATGGTGCACTTTCGCAAACGCTTTTCTGATGAGGATCTGCGCCGTATCAATGAGCTGGTAGTGCAGCGCGGCAAAGAGATCCTTCTGGAAGCACTTGCTCAGGCAGCAGACGATGACGACCATGATGATCGTGATTCGAGTGGAGGAGGCGCTCAGCTAGAACTTGATGCGTTGATCAAGCCTGCTGACTGGCCAGAAGGAAAGAATTGGGGCACTCTCACGATTGATGCCAGTTGCACTCCTGCCGACATCACCTATCCCAGAGACCTCAAGCTCCTCAACGAGGCTCGCACAACGACCGAGCGAGTCATTGATAATCTGTGCAGTCAGTCATCGGGATTCAGGAGACATCGACCGCGCTACGACCGTGGCCTTGCTCGTGCTCATTTCCTCAGAGTCGCGAAGCAGAAACGGCCACGCCGACGCAAGGTGAAGGCTTCCATTAAACATCAGCTTGGCTATGTGCGCCAGAATCTCAAGGCTATTGACGCTCTGATCGACTGTGGGGCAAGGCTTTCCGAGCTCAAGAGGCATTGGTGGCAGAAGTTACTGGCCTGCAGCGAGCTGGAGCGGCAGCAGAGCCTTCTGCTCGACTCTCGGACCAACAGCATTCCAGATCGCCTGGTGAATCTTGTGCAGACCCATATCCGCCCAATGGTGCGAGGCAAGGCACGTGCTGCGGTGGAGTTTGGTGCCAAGATCAGCGTTTCGGTTCAAAACGGCTTTCCGTTCTTGCACCGCATCAGCTGGAACCCCTACAACGAAGGAGAAGACCTGATCGCTCAGGCGGAAAAATACAAGCTGGATACAGGATCATACCCAGAGCGCATCTGCGCCGACCGGATTTACATCACGGCCAAGAATAGGCATTTCTGCACGAGGAACGGCATTCGCCTCTCCGGCAAGCGATTGGGCCGCCCGCCCAAGGATCCTGATGTCACTACTACACACAAGCAGCAGCTCCGATCTGATCAAGCACGACGCAATGAAGTGGAAGGCGTCTTTGGCTCTGGAAAGCGCAAGTATTCGCTGGATCTGATCAAGGCTCGTCTACCAGCTGGTGCCGAATCCTCCATCTCGATGGCCTTTGTCGTGATGTGCGCGGAGAAGGTCTTGAGGCTGCTGCGCCTCTTTTTTGTCGTTCTTTTTGGGTGGATCTACAGCTTTCTTATGGCCTGGTCAGCGATCAGAGCGCCTGAGGGCATCTGCAAGCCAGCCTTTTGAGATCTGGCCCACTTGATGTCACCGCGCTTGCCGGCCTGATTAACGCGAAGCAAACGGACGAATCCGGCGCCGATGGGCCGAGAATCTTTTTCAGGAGTCCCTAAGTAGGCACCCAATTTAAATTCTAAACATCCAGCGCGATCATAGGCGACTTCGTAGCACCATCATATCTATACGAATACAATTGATCAAGATTGCGAGCATCGCAATGAATAGGGCTAGCCTTGCGCAGCGTTCTCGCAGTATCAGCACGAATCTCGATTAAACTCTGGGCAAATTGAAACATCTCTAGAGCTTTCAAGGTTTCAACAAGAAACAAAATAAATCCTTCGTCGGGAAATTCGTTGATTCTGCGACTATAGAGATACTCTCCGCTTAAACACATCTCCAGAAAGTCTGCGGCCAAAACAATCGTCGCCTTGGCCTCCAGAACAGTCAATCCATCTACAATTCGCTTTACCTCTAAAGGATCTTTGTAGGGATATCTCTTTAGTCGGCGCTGCCATTGCGAATAAATAGCAACTATATGGGCGGAGTCCGGCGCAAGTCTACTAATACTTGCGGCAACAGTCTTGCTGAACTCATTGTCTCCTCTAAGGGGAGAGGCTTGCAACAAAGAATGCATTAGCCCTGCGCAGATTATTTCAGTACTCACTCCGTGCCAAGCAAGAATTGAGGCCGCACCAATAAGATGATTCACGAATGGTCGACCACAGGGTCTGTACCCACCATTCATAAATACAGTAGACAGCTCACAACACCTATCAATTCTTAGTCTCTCAATTTCCGTGAGGCCTAAACTCATAGCAAGAGCAAAAAGTTCGCTTCTTGAATTGGCCACATCACTTGCCTTGATCTTAGCGACGAATGCCCTTGACTCAGGTACTACGCCCTCTGTATTCAAAATCTGTCCCATTCGCTGATGGCGCTTGACAAAGCCACGGATACCCTCAAAGCAGTGTCCATCATCGACGAGATGCCAATATTCACAAAACTTGACCAGTGAGTGATCGGCCTTGGCTGGGTCCCATCGTTCAACAAAATATTTTCTATCCTGAATTCGAAGAGGTTGATAAGCACAGTAAGTGACAACTGACTTTGGCTCAAAATATGTCGCCATGCCATGCTTTTTGGCCATCAATGATGCATGTATATGCTCATGCACAGCGTAAATTCCATCAAAAAAGACATCAACAGTCTTTGCAAACTTAGTGCGCATAAAGAGGCAGTGATACTCGCCAAAGTCAACCTCTTCTCTCAAAAGATGAGGCGCATGCTTTGAAAACGAAGAGCTTGAGAGCCTATGCTCCTCGTACAGGGATCTTGTGTGACCCAATCCTTGATACGACAGCCTTCCTCCTGCCATATGAATAGTATCGGTGGATGGGTCTCTGCCAATTAAATAAAGCGGGGCAACTATTGCTGCACTTGTGACCTCAGCGCAATCAATCAGATGTTCAATCCATCCCTCTGAAGGAATAACATCATTGTCAATAAATATCACATACTTTGATTTGATTCTTCCTATTACTCTTTTCCTGATCTGATTGGGCCACTTTCTTGTCTTGAAGTAGATTGCCTCGAGAACTCCCTCTTTATTGTACGGTTTTATCTGCTCCCGAACATATTTGGGCGTTGCACCATCTGCAAAAATCAGCTTGCAGCCTGGGGGCAGCGTCTTCAATGTCTCGATGATTGATCTGAGCGTGGTTTCATAGCGCTCTCTTACAGTCATAATCAATGTAACCCGCTCCATGAGCCGACGAAAAATATGCTGTTGCCTATACTATCTCGCCTGATCGGTTTTGCGCTTCCCTCGCTCGTTGGTATGCGTTCAGGGGTCGGGACGCCCCACCGCACGAATGCAAGCCTGATCGCTCACCGCTGAGCGATCAGAGACTCTTCCTTGTCCTTTCTTCTGCCTTCAGGGATCGCTCAGCAGTGACGGCATCACCCCATCGCGGTGATGGGCGATCCAGGCCTGCTCCAGGAACTCCCAGACATCCCGCCCCTGTTGCCTGGTATGCGTTCAGGGGTCGGGACGCCCCACCGCACGAATGCAAGCCTGATCGCTCACCGCTGAGCGATCAGAGACTCTTCCTTGTCCTTTCTTCTGCCTTCAGGGATCGCTCAGCAGTGACGGCATCACCCCATCGCGGTGATGGGCGATCCAGGCCTGCTCCAGGAACTCCCAGACATCCCGCCCCTGTTGCCTGAGGGTAGTGGTGACCGTGAGCAGGCGGCTCCGGCAGATCGCACCTTGGCGGGATTGGACTCCTTGACTGATCTTGCGCTGAATCACCGATTGGCGCAGGGCACGTTCTGCGGCGTTGTTGGTGGGCTCTATTCCCTCGTTCTCCAGGAAGGTCCACAACCCACCTGTCACCTTCTGGAGCTGCTGGCACGTGCGCACTGTGCTGGCCCAAGGCGTTCGCTCGCCGCGCTGGTAGCCGAGCTCTACTACCCGCTGCAGCGTGGTCTCAAAGGTCTGGCGGATCGGCCGGCAGCTTTGCTGCAAGGCGGGCCAGTCAATCTTTCCCTCCTTGTAGCGGTGCCAGTGGCCAAACAGCTGCTGCTGCAGGCCCAGCAGCTGGGCTCCGAATTCAGCGCTGGCGCCCGGGCGTTCGGCGATGGCCGTCAGGTCGCGGATCAGGTGCGCCCAGCACAGCTGGCGCTGCTTGGTGGGCAGGTGGTTGTAGGCCGAGAAGCGATCGCTCACCACAATCCCGCCAAAGGCGTTCCCCAGCAGCTCGATGGCAGCGGTCGTCGATCGACTCAGCCCTTGCACAAATACCGTCACCACGGCGGTGACCATGACCCACTGCCAGCCCCGCTTTCCAGTGGGATTGTTGCCGTCGGCATTGCCGGTGGGGGCGCCAGTTTCATCTACGTAGGCCACCGGCTGCACGCGGGCAAAAGCAAGGGCCTCCTGCATGGGCTGCTCCAGTGCTGCACTCAAGCGCTGGCGGACCCGTGCAATCGCGCCGCGGCTCATCTCCACTCCTACCAGCTGCTGGAGCAGGGCCTGGGTCTTGCTGAAACTCAACGGAAAGGCACTGCCCAGCAGGCCCACCAGTGCACTGAGCCTTGGGCCGTAGTGACTGGCCTCCACATCCGCCGGCAACGAGGCGCAGGTGCTGGTGGAACAGCAGGGGCAGACCAGGCGATGCAGCCGGTGCTCGATCACCAGCGGGGTAATCGGCGGGATCTCGATCACCTGATGGCGCAGGGGATCGAGATCCTCTCCCTGGAGCAAGGTGCCACAGCGGCGGCAGGCATCAGGGTGGTGATCCACCACCTGATCCACCCGCTCGATCGACAGCAGCTCTGGTCCGGATCCGGGATGGCCCTGCTGGCCGCCCCGCTTGCGGCCACTGCCCTTGCGCCGTTCTGGCGGCTTAAAACCCAGACCATCACTGGAGGGAGGTTTGGATGAGTTGCGAGAGCTGCGTCCGATCCGCTCACGCAGGTTTGCCAACTCGGTGGCCAAGGAGGTGAGTTGGCCGCGCAACAGCTCGATCTCCTGCTGCTGGGCGTTGATCAGCGCTCTGACGCTGGCGGGAGTTTCCAGCCAGTCGGCTTCTGGAATTCCAGCCGGATGTGCGGTCATCACAGGCGGGTCTCTACCTGAGATGCAACCGGAAATCAAGCTGTCGTCAAGGGTTCAGCAGGGCCGATGTTCGCCGCGAGCTGTCACGCCCCCTGAACGGATACGCTCGTTGATTGTTGCAATTATGCTTACTTACGCCTAGTGTGCCGTCCCGGAGATTTGCGAGCAAAGTCGCTTGAGCTTCTCCAGGATTGAATCTGCTGTCGCCGTCCAGTTGAACGGGGCCTTGGTCTTGTTGTAGGCCGCCACGAACTGCTCGATCTTGGCGATCAGCTCCTACCGCTTCGCGGAAGCCTGCGGCTAGACGCTGGAGAAGCTGCCGCGCCGGATCGCCCGCTGGGTGATGATCCCGAACCAGCGCTCCACCTGGTTCAGCCAGGAGGCGTAGGTGGGTGTGTAGTGAACGTGGAAGCGGGGCCGTTGTGCCAGCCAGGCCCTCACCTTGGCGTGCTTATGCGTGCAGTAGTTGTCCACGATCAGGTGGACATCAAGGTCCTCGGGGACGGACGTCTCGATCTGCCGCAGGAAGCCCAGGAACTCCTGATGCCGGTGCCGGGTCGTGCACTGGCTGATCACCTCACCGGTGGCCACGTCCAAGGCGGCGAACAGGGTGGTGGTGCCGTGGCGGATGTAGTCATGGGTGACGCCCTCGACGTAACCGAGGCCCATGGGCAGCAGCGGCTGAGTCCTGTCCAGAGCCTGGATCTGCGTCTTCTCGTCAACGCAGAGCACCATCGCCTTGTCAGGTGGATTCAGATAGAGGCCACTGATCGCCTCCATGGCGACCCTGGCCTTGAACTCGGGGCTGTGGGTACGGCGCTTGCTCATCGGTGGGAGCCCCTTTCAGGGGCGGTGCCCCGCCTCAGAGGTTAACGATGGGACCTGTCCAGAAAAGCCAGACCACCTCAAACTGCAACGTCATGCTCCGTCGAATCGGCACTGGTAACGCTGGAGCAGGCGCCCATAGACCAAGCCATGGTCATGACCACCGCAACGGGGACATCGGAAGCTATGGGGCTCAGCCATCACGAATACAAGTGACAGTTACTGCACGTCGTAGGGCAGCAGCGAATCCACACCCCATCCACCGCTTCGCCAGGATTGAAGCATCGCACTTCCACCATGCTGCTGCCCTGCCCTCTCTGTCCCCTGTCTGCCGCCAGGATCGCCGGGCTGCGGGCCACGGTGCTGCTGCTGCTCACCCTGCTGATCAAGGCCAGGATTCAGATCAAGGCGGCGTCGGCTCTGGGGGTGTTCCTGCTGGCCCTGCAGACGCTGGTGTTCCTGGTCGCCAGTGGCGCCCTGGGGGTGGCAGCCCTTGCTGCTGGAGTCGTTGCCTTCAGCCGGCGGCAAGCCCAGGCGGTGTGACGCGGTTGCCTCCTCACATTCAGTTGCTGCGGATCCGCCGTTGAGCAGAATCACCCCATGGAGCTCCGTGCCGATCTGAGCCAACGGGTGATGCTGGACACCACCAGCCTCCCCTGGACACCATCACCCCTGGCCGGAGTCGAGCGGCGCCTGCTCGATCGCCTTGGCGGCGAGGTGGCCCGCGCCACCTCAATCGTGCGCTACGCCCCCGGCAGCCACTTCGATCGCCACAGCCACGGCGGTGGCGAGGAGATTCTGGTGCTGCAGGGTACCTTCTCCGACGAGGCCGGCGACCATCCGGTCGGCACGTACCTGCGCAACCCCGCCGGCTCCAGCCATGCGCCCTTCAGCGCAGAGGGCTGCACGCTGCTGGTCAAGCTGCACCAGATGCACCCGGCCGATCAGCAGACCGTGGGGATCGCCACCCCCAGCCGCGACTGGCTGCCTGGCCTGGTGCCGGGGCTGGAGGTGATGCCCTTGCACGCCTACGGCTCGGAGCATGTGGCCCTGGTTCGCTGGGCGCCCGGCACGGTGTTCCAACCGCACGGCCATCCTGGTGGCGAGGAAATCCTGGTGCTGGAGGGCGTGTTTCAGGACGAACAGGGCACCTATCCGGCCGGCAGCTGGCTGCGCAATCCACCGGGCAGTGCGCATCGGCCCTGGAGTGACTCGGGCTGCACCATCTGGGTGAAGACAGGCCACCTGCCAGCCACCGTGGGACCGGACGGAGCCGCAGCCTGAGCGCCACCCTCAGTCGACGAAGCGTTGGTACAGCCAGCGGACGAAGCCGCCCACCACAGGCACCGGCGCAAAGGTCGGCCCCACGAAGTCGAAGTAGTCACGGTGGTCGATGATCTTGCCGGCGTCGTTCAGGTACAGGCGGGTTGTGCCGGGATAGATGAATTCGATGCCCTTGATCATCAGGCCCATCTCCCATTCGATGAACGCGGTCTTGCCCTGAATCGCGATCGCCCCTGCTGTGAGGTAAACGTCATCGCAGCGTTTCACCAGACCCTGCTGAGCCTCGATATACGACGCGATCCCCTGGCGCTCCTGGGTGGGGTCCTGAAAGTGCACATCATCGTCATAGAGGGCGCGCCATTGATCTTCTGCCGGGGCTGGTGTGCCGTAGGGCTTGGTGAACAGGGCTCGCAGGCTGGCTTCATCCATGGTGTTGCGTACGCGCAGGTGGTGGAGGCAAGAACCGGGGCCGGTATCAGCGGCCGAGGGGGGTGGTCAGCTGTTGGAGCAGGGATGCGTTGAGCTCGTTTTCACACGTGAGCCAGAGGATCGGCAGGATGCTGCCCCCCTGACTCCGCTGGGCCGAGCGCTCACACACTGAATGGCGGACGCTTCTCCAGCGCTCCAGCGGCAGGCTGCCGCCCAGCAGGGGCAACAGACGTTGATCGGCCTGGTCCCGCTCCTGCCAGAGACAGGCTGCCATCTCCTGGGTGTTGCCGTTGCAGTCGGGACGGAAGGGGAAGGCCTGGCGCCGCTGGATGGATTGCTGCAGGGTCTCCTGCTGCAGCGTCTCCTTCTGCTGCGGCGTGGTGAGCGGTTGCGCCCACCCAGCCAGTCCTGAGAACAGTGCGAAAGCGGCGATCAAACTGCCCGTTCGGTTGGCCCATGCCATGGGATCGTCCTGCCTCTGCCCTTGAGTCTGGCCCGGTGTGTGCTGGGGAAAGTTCTCCGCACAGCCGATCACCCGCGGCTTGTCCACGCCGAGAGCTGCATCGCCTGGGCCTTGTAAAAGGCCGGGTTTGCCAAGGCTATCCGGCGACAACCTGGTTGACGGGTCGCCAGGTCCTCCTCGTCGATGAAGCTGAGATCGAGCGGATGGGCGCCGCTGGTGGCGGTCTGAATCACGGTCTGCAGCCCCGCTGCCTGGGATCCTTCTGCAGCGGCAGGGCGATCAGGTTGCCGAAGCCGCCTTTCGGCAGGGTGTCCTGGTTGGGGAACAACCGGTCGTAGGAGCTCAACTACAGCTGACGCGTGGCATTGCAGGTGTGGCTGATCAGGGCCGCCCCCGGCTGGCGAGTCTCCAGCGCTGCCGGCACCGCCAGCTCCCGGCACGAGCGCAGAAAGGCCCGGGCGTCGTCACGCCAGTCCTGCTCGTCAAAGTCGACGGCCAGCAGGTGGCAATGGTCGTTGTCCAGCAGGGGGTAGAGGCCGATGGTGTGGTCTCCGGCCAGATGGCCGTAGATCGCTGCATCGCTCAGGGGCAGCAGCTCGCGGTGGTTGCAGTCGCGGCAGGAGATCCGTGGCTTCTCGCAGATGCCTGGCCGCCACTCATTGGCGCAGGCCGGTGCATAGCCCGAGCGCCCGCTGCTGTTGCTCTTCCAGCGCAGGGCATGCACGTCGTCGCTACCGCGGAACAGGCGCCGGAACAGCGCCACCTTCTCCTGCGTGGAACCGGGACCGTTGGCAGGTGCTGCCTCCAAAATCGGCACGGGTTCTGTTGGGGCAGGTCCGCCGGATCTCCAGGCGATGCCGTGGGCCTCCAGCAGCTCAATCAAGCGAGCGTTCTCCCGGCGCAGCTGATCCAGATCAGAGGGCATGGAGCCAGCCATAGGGCTTCAGCGCTGATCGGCCTGGCGGTAGACAGCATTGCGCTCCCGCTTGCCCACCGCCACAACCAGCACCAGCACCTCGTGGTCACGCACCTCGTAGACCAGGCGGAAGCCGGCGGAGCGGAGCTTGATCTTGTACCGATCACTGGAGTCCCGCAGCTTGCTGGCGGGAATTCGCGGGACAACCAGCCGCTCAGCCAGCTTCTTTTTGAACTGCTCGCGAATCCCCGCGCTCAGCTGTCGCCATTCACGCAGATCCTCGGGATGAAACGCCAGTTCAAAGGGCATCGAGGCTGACCCGCACCGGCTCCTGGCCGTCCGTCAGCCGGGCATCGGCGAGGCGACCCAGCTCCAGGTCGTCCACCAGATCCATCAGCTCTTCGTAGGCCCTGGCCGGCACGCAGTAGAAGGCCGGCTCGTTGCGGTTCAGCACTGCGACGGCCATCCCCTCTCCGGCTGCCACGGTGGCCATGGGGTTTTTCTTGTGCTCCGAGATGCTTACTGCTGTCTCAGCGAGAACGCGGTGGACCATCAGCGGAGCAGGAAGGCAATGCACCACATTCTAGGTCTCCAGTCAGGTCTCTGGACAGGTCGCTAGGCGGGTCTGGATCGAATGGGTGGCGCCCGGCTGATCTCCAGCGATTCTGGAGACCGTCCTGGGACATTTTTTCCCTGTTATTGCAGCGTCAGGCGATCGGTCGTTGATGCTGAAGCGGCTTGCCCTGATCACCTCCGGGCATGATGTTGGGCCGAATTCAGTTGGCAACCTCCGCCCAGTCGTGATTCCGGACGATCCAGTGCTGGGCGGACCATGAGTTCACCCCGCGCAGATGAATGCCTGACCAATCAATGGCGCAGTCGCGAGAGAAGCTTTGTGAGAAGGTCGATGTCACCCCTTGGCACTGCCGGTCATTGCCAAGCTCCGACTGGACTCCTGCCAGCCGATGGGAGAGAGGCCGCACGCTTGATCTTCGGCGCTTTTCAGTTCTTGACTAAAAGCGGGTGACCGGACTCGAACCGGCGACGTTCAGCTTGGGAAGCTTCTCGATTGATCGGCCGAACCGCTTGCGCCGCTGTGGGTCTCCTATGCCTTCAGGCTTGGACGTGAGAAGGTCTGTGAGAAGCTTTCGCTCAGACGCCTGCCATCGATAGCTGATCTGCAAGCAGCGCGTAGCCCATGGCCCGATAGCCCCGCAGCCGTCGCTCCCACATCCGTTGCGTGATCGGATGGCCGAGATCGACCCAGTCGATGATTCGCACGCTTGTCTTGCCGCTCTGTTGCCGATGCAGGCGGCCGGCGTATTGCTGCAGTGTGCCTTTCCAGGACACGGGCATCGCCAGCAGCAGAGTGTTGAGTGGCGGATGGTCGAATCCTTCTCCCACCAGACGGCCTGTGGCCAGGACGATGCGGGGTTCGTTGAGAGGCAACGCCTCCAGCGCGGCAAGGGTGGTGCTGCGCTGGCGTGCGCTCAGCCGGCCATGCAAAAGGAATAGGTTCGGCACCTCCCCAGCCAGAGCGGTGGCGATCGTCGTGATGTGATCGGTGCGCTCGCTCAGGAGCAACAGATTGCGGCCGTCACCCCAGCAGGCGAGAGCCTCGTCCACGATCCGCTCGGTGCGGCGTGGGTCCTCCGCTAATCGGCGCATCAGCTCCTGGATCGGCAGATCGGTTGGCAGCCCCTCGAGCTGATGGGTGCGGCTCACCAGCTCCAGGATCTGGGGCGCTCCGGCAGGCCGCTGGGCGGTGTGGCGAATGGGGCCGCACTGCATGAACAAGATCGGCTGCAGACCGTCGCGGCGGACCAGGGTGGCGGACAGCCCCAGCACATAGCGGACCTTCACCTGCCTGAGGATCGTTTCAAAGGATGCCGCCGCGATGTGGTGGCACTCGTCAACGATCACCTGCCCGTAGCCCTGGACCACGGGATTCATCTCGCCTTTGCGCACCAGCGACTGCATCACAGCGATGTCGAGTTGCCCGGTGGGCTTGGCTTTGCCACCACCGATGCAACCGATCGCCTGAGGAGCGACATCCAGGAAGGCGTGGAGCCGCTCCTGCCATTGGCGCAGCAGCTCAGCCCGATGCACCAGCACCAGCACCAGGGTGTTCACACCCCGCCGGGCCAGGATCGCTGCTGCCACCACCGTTTTCCCGAAGGCCGTCGGCGCCTGCAGCACGCCGATGTCATGGTGCAGCACCGCCTCCACGGCGGTCTCCTGGTCAGCACGCAGTTGGTCCGTGAATACCAGCTCCAGCGGTGAGCCGTTCTGGCGTTCATCCACCAGTTCCCAGCCAATTCCCAGCTCCTGCAGCAGGGCCAGCGCCGGCTCCAGGCAACCCCGAGGCAGGGCAATGTGTTGGGGAAAGTTCTCGGCGCAGCCGATCACCCGCGGCTTGTCCCACACCGACAGGCGCATCGCCTGGGCTTTGTAGAAGGCCGGGTTGGCGAAGGCGGCGAGGCGGATCAGGCGATTGAGTAGTGGCTGCGGCAGGCCCGAGCGTTCCACATAGAGGCGATCAGCCAGGGTGAGCGTGAGGGAGGTGGGCAGCGGTCCCCTGATCGCTGGAGCCGCCTGATGCGGTTTCCATGGAGTCGCCAGGTCCTCCTCGTCGATGAACGTCAGATCAAGTGGATGGGCCCCGCCTGTGGCGCTCTGGATCAAGGTCTGCAGCCCGGCCACCGACAACCTCTGCAGGCTTGCCAGATAGGCCCACTGATCGGGATAGGGCTGCAGGTCGTCATCCACGAACACGCTGCAACCCCGCTGCCGGGCTTCCTTCTGCAGCGGCAGGGCGATCAGGTTGCCGAAGCCGCCTTTCGGCAGGGTGTCCTGGTTGGGAAACAGCCGGTCGTAGGAGCTCAACTGCAGCTGACGCGTGGCGTTACAGGTGTGGCTGATCAGGGCTGCCCCGAGCTGGCGAGCCTCCCGGGCCGGTACCGCCTCCTCGAAGAACACCCACGCGTGAGCACCTTCCCCGGAGCGGGAGATCTCCAGCGCTGCGGGCACTGCCAGCTCCCGACACGATTGCAGAAAGGCCCTGGCGTCGTCGCGCCAGTCCTGCTCATCGAAATCCACTGCCAACAGATGACAGGTGTCGTTCTCCAGCAGGGGGTAGAGGCCAATGGTGTGCTCGCCGGCCAGATGCCCGTAGATCGCCGCATCGGTGAGGGGCAGCAGCTTGCGGTGATGGCAGTCGCGGCAGCTGATCCTGGGCTTCTCGCAGATGCCTGGGCGCCACTCATTGGCGCAGGCCGGTGCATATCCCGAGCGCCCGCTGTTGTTGCTCTGCCAGCGCAGGGCATGCACGTCGTCGCGACCGCGGAACAGGCGCCGGAACAGCGCCACCTTCTCCTGCGTAGAACTGGGGCCGTTGGCAGGTGCTGCCTTCGAAATCGGCGCGGGTTCCGTTGGGTCAGGTCCGCCGGATCGCCAGGCGATGCCGTGGGCCTCCAGAAGCCCAATCAAGAAGGCGTTCTCCCGGCGCAGCTGGTTCAGCTCGGAGGGACTGGAGTCAGCCACGGCATGCGCTCACTCAGGCGAACCCAATGCCCAGCACCCCCAGTAGCGCTCGCTCCAGCTCCGCCAGTTCGTCCCCGCCGAGGGTGGTGAGGGGGCCGTCGCCAAGGCGGGAGCGATCCAGGGAGCGGAGCTGATCCGCCATGGCGAAGGAGTCGCAGAGCAGGCGGTCGCGGGCACGGATCGGGACCCGCAGCGCCCGGGTGCCAGGCCGGTCCTGGGTGGTGAGCGGCACCACGATCACCGTGGCCAGGCCGGCCTGGGTGATCGGATCGGCCTGAAGGATCACGACGGGACGCAGCTTTCCCACCTCCGCGCCCTGGTTGGGATTCAGACGCGCCACCCAGATCTCACCCCGACGCATCAGCGCCACCACGGTTGGGGGCTCGGTTGGCCGGTCAGCTCCCGGGAGGTCGTCTCCTCCGCCAACGCCAGAGCCTCGCAGTCGGCCGGCAGGAAATCTGCCGCCACATCCAGGCTTTCAGCGCGGGCTGAAGGATCCCTCACCAGCGCTTCGGCGGCGGCGACGAGCCCGGCCATGAAGCGCTGCTGCTCCCGGCGGCGCAGCAGCTCCTCCAGTGCCTCGCGGATCAGCTCCGAGCGGGGCTGGCCGCAGTGGAGGGCTTCCTCGCCCAGTCTGCGCTCCAGGTCCTGGGGGAGCCGAAGACTGAAGGCCGGCATGCAACATGAACAGATGATCTGTCATCCATTCTGTCATGCACGGCGTGATGCGCGCGGCCGGGTCCGTCGGTCGGCTTCAGCGCTGATCGGCACGCTGGTCGACAACATTGTGCTCCCGCTTGCCCACCGCCACGACAAGGACGAGGAGCTCATGGTCACGCACCTCGTAGACCAGACGGTACCCGGCGGCCCGCAACTTGATCTTGTAGCGGTTGGAGGATCCACGCAATTTGCTCGCGGGGATCCTGGGCTCAGTCAGCCGCCCGGCCAACTTGTTCCTGAACTGCTCCCGGATTCCTGGCGTCAGCTTCCGCCACTCCCGAAGGGCTTCCGGGTGAAAGGCCAGCTCAAAGAGCATCGAGGCTGACCCGCACAGGCTCCTGGCCGTCCGTCAGCCGGGCATCGGCGATGCGGCCCAGCTCCAGGTCGTCCACCAGATCCATCAGTTCTTCGTAAGCCCTGGCCGGCACGCAGTAGAAGGCCGGCTCGTTGCGGTTGAGCACCGCGACGGCCATTCCCTCTCCTGCCGCCACGGTGGCCATGGGGTTTTTCTTGTGTTCCGAGATGCTCACCGCTGTCTCGGTGAGTACGCGGTGGGCCATCACAGGGTCAGTCCGGGTCAGAACCGCATCTTGGGTCGCCAGTCAGGTCTCAGGTTCGGTCGATCCACGGCGACAACCCGGGGCGATCAAGGACGGTCAAATCAGGCCATGAAACGACCCGGAGGTGAGAAGCCCTGTGAGAAGGTTGAACCAATCGCGGCTATTACCTGTCATTCACAGTCAGCTTCTGGCGTGCTGCCAGCGAGTGCCAATCGCGATGATCGATTGAGGAACAACAAATTTTCAGGCCTGAACTGGTAAGCGGGTGACCGGACTCGAACCGGCGACGTTCAGCTTGGGAAGCTTCTCGATGGATTGGCCGAACTGCCTGCGCTGCGGTGAGTCTCGCAAGCCCTCAGGCTTGGATGTGAGAAGGTCCGTGAGAAGCTTTCGATGAGGTGATTGCCATTGATAGCTGATCTGCACGCAGCGCATAGCCCATGGCCCGATAGCCCCGCAGCCGCCGCTCCCACATCCGTTGCGGTACCGGATGGCCGAGATCAAGCCAGTCGATGATGCGCACGCTGGTTTTGCCAGCCTGCTGCCGATGCAGGCGGCCGGCGTATTGCTGCAATGTGCCCTGCCACGACACGGGCATGGCCAGCAGCAGCGTGTTGAGCGGCGGATGGTCGAAACCTTCACCCACCAGACGGCCGGTGGCCAGCACGATGCGGGGTGCATCAGGAGGTAACGCTTCCAGCGCGGCCAGGGTGGCGCTGCGCTGGCGTGCGCTCAGCCGCCCATGCAACAGGAACAGGTTTGCCACCCTGTCAGCCAGAGCGGCGGCGATCGTCGTGATGTGATCGGTGCGCTCGCTCAGGAGCAACAAACGGTGGCCGTCACCCCAGCAGGCGAGAGCCTCCTCCACGATCCGCTCGGTGCGGCGTGGGTCTTCCGCCAAGCGGCGCATCAGCTCCTGGATCGGCAGATCGGTTGGCAGCCCCTCGAGCTGATGGGTGCGGCTCACCAGTTCCAGGGTCTGGGGCGCTCCGGCAGGCCGCTGGGCGGTGTGGCGAATGGGGCCGCACTGCATGAACAGGATCGGCTGCAGACCGTCGCGGCGCACCAGGGTGGCCGACAGCCCCAGCACGTAGCGGGCCTTCACCTGGCGCAGGATGGCCTCAAAGGACGCCGCCGCGATGTGGTGGCATTCGTCGACAATCACCTGCCCGTAGCTCTGCACCAAGGGATTCACCTCGCCCTTGCGCACCAGCGACTGCATCACGGCGATGTCGAGTTGGCCGGTGGGCTTGGCTTTGCCTCCACCGATGCAACCGATCGCCTCGGGAGCGACATCCAGAAAGGTGTGGAGCCGCTCCTGCCATTGGCGCAGCAGATCCGCCCGATGCACCAGCACCAGGGTGTTCACACCCCGCCGGGCCAGGATCGCTGCCGCCACCACCGTTTTCCCGAAGGCCGTCGGTGCCTGCAGCACGCCGATGTCATGGCGCAGCATCGCTTCGACGGCGGCCTCCTGGTCAGCGCGCAGCTGGCCCGTGAACGCCATCTCCAGCGGTGAGCCGTTCTGACGTTCATCCACCAGCTCCCAGCTGATCCCCTGCTCCTGCAGCAGGGTCTGCACGGGTTCCAGGCAGCCCCGAGGCAGGGCAATGTGCTGAGGAAAGTTCTCGGCGCAGCCGATCACCCGCGGTTTGTCCCACACCGACAGTCGCATCGCCTGGGCCTTGAAGAAGGCCGGGTTGGCGAAGGCGGCGAGGCGAATCAGGCGATTGAGTAGTGGCTGCGGTAGGCCCAAGCGCTCCACATAGAGGCGATCAGCCAGGGTGAGCGTGAGGGAGGTGGGCAGCGGTCCCCTGAGCCGCGAAAGCGGCACCGCTGCCTTCCATGGAGTCGCCATGTCCTCCTCGTCGATGAACGCCAGATCGAGAGGATGGGCACCGCACGTGGCGCTCTGGATCAAGGTCTGCAGCCCCGCCACAGGCAACCTCTGCAGGGTTGCCAGATAGGCCCACTGATCGGGATAGGGATGCAGGTCGTCATTCACGAACACGCTGCAACCCCGCTGCCGGGCTTCCTTCTGCAGCGGCAGGGCGATCAGGTTGCCGAAGCCCCCCTTGGGCATGCTGTCCTGATTGGGGAAGAGCCGGTCGTAGGAGCTCAGCTGCAATTGATATGACGCAGCGCAGGTGTGGCTGATCAGGGCTGCCCCGAGTTGACGGGCCTCTCGGGCCGGTACCGCCTCCTCGAAGAACACCCACACGTGGGCGCCCTCTCCGGAACGGGAGATCTCCAGGGCCGCTGGCACGCCCAGCTGCCGGCAGGAGCCCAGAAAGGCCCGGGCGTCATCACGCCAGTCCTGCTCGTCAAAGTCGACGGCCAGCAGGTGGCAGTGGTCGTTCTCCAGCAGGGGGTAGAGGCCGATGGTGTGGTCTCCGGCCAGATGGCCGTAGATCGCCGCATCGCTGAGCGGCAATAGCTCCCGGTGGCTGCAGTCGCGGCACGCCACACGAGGCTTCTCGCAGATCCCCGGCTTCCATTCATTCGCACAGGCCGGCCCATACCCCGAGCGCCCGCTGCTGTTGCTCTGCCAGCGCAGGGCATGCACGTCGTCGCGACCGCGGAACAGGCGCCGGAACAGCGCCACCTTCTCCCGCGTGGAACTGGGGCCGTTGGCAGGTGCTGCCTGCGAAATCGGCGCGGGTTCCGTTGGGGCAGGGCCGCCGGATCGCCAGGCGATGCCGTGGGCCTCCAGAAGCCCAATCAAGCGGGCGTTCTCCCGGCGCAGCTGATCCAGCTCGGGGTGCATCGAGTCGGCCATGAGGCAGGGCCTCAGCGCTGGGCAGTTTGTCGGTAGACAGCATTACGCTCCCGCTTGCCAACCGCCACAACCAGCACCAGCAGCTCGTGCTCACGCACCTCGTAGACGAGGCAGTACCCGGAGGCACGACATTTGATGTTGTAGCGGTTGGAGGATCTACGCAATTTGCTCGCGGGGATCCTGGGCTCAGTCAGCCCTGGCACCTGGCGGCATGGACATAGCGGCTAGCAGATCCTCTGGAACCCGGCCGTTGTCGACGTGGTGCGGGAGCTGGGCTGATGGAGAACCAGACGACCCCACCCCGTCTGGTCGTCACCGGGTCTGGGTGACGACCGCCGAGGCATGCGCTGCCCTGGGCATAAGCCGCGAAACACTCCGCCAGCTGCGGCTGCACCCAAGGCCGGGGGCCCCTGCAGTGGCAACTCGAGAACGTGGAAGCCAGGATCACCGGCTGGAGCCGGCGGCATCTACAGCCCAGAATGCCACAAGTCGGACGTAGAGTCATGTCTCTACAGGCGGCCGTGATCGGCCGCAGATGCTCCTTGACACAGTCCAGGCCTCAGGATCGCTCAGCTGATGCTGGCCAGCACTTCCCGCAGGCGATCCGCCGCTGGGGGAACAGCCTGGCGGTCAGGCTCCCGGCCGATTGCCTGCGTCAGGCCGGACTGCAGGAAGGCGATCAGATCGACATCGTCGTTGGAGCTGATGGCCGCCTGAGCCTGGAGCCTCTGCGCAAGCTGGATCGCTCTGTCCTGGCCGCTGATCTGCGCCAGCTTCAGGCCACCATGCCTCTCACCCCTTCGGTGATCGAGGAATGCCGCGGCGGTGAACGCTGGTGACGCTGAGCCCTCGATGATCTATCTCGACACCAGCGTGGTGGTGGCTCTGCTGACCCCGGAAGAACGCAGTGCCCAAGCGCTCGACTGGTTTGCGGAATCCCGCGACTTCCTGATCAGCAGCGACTGGCTGATCACCGAGACCCACAGCGCCCTGGGGATCAAGCAGCGCCATCACGGCCTCAGTTCTGAAGTACGCCAGGCCGCTGGGGAGCAGTTCGAGCGCCTGCTGCAGGGCGGTGTGGAACTTCGCTCCCTCGATCGCGACCGCTTTCATCAGTCGGTGGCCTCGCGCAGCCGCTGCACCCATCTGCCCAGCTTCGATAGCTGGATGCAGCAGGCTGCAGCTGCCCTCGGGATGATGTCAGCACTGGAGTAAATCAACAATACGAAGCGGAGCCTCCAGAGGAAACTCGAAGTCAGAGGGCAGCAAGACTGACCTGCAACGGCTCTTGCCCGTCCGCCAGGCGAGCATCAGCGAGGCGATTCAGCTCCACGTCTTCAACCAGCCCAGCTCTTCGGGCCACTCTGCATCGCGGCAATGAAACTTGGGCTTCCCCTGGAAGCCCGACAAGGAGAAGCCGAGCGAGATCACCGTTCGTCTCGAGTCAAGGTGCCTCAGTTTCAGCGGCGCCATGGCTCCCTGTCCGAGGGTCCCCGCATCGTCGATCAGAAAAAGCAGCACTTGGATGGCGCGGCCATCGGCAACGGCTCCAACGTGGTCGTCATATTCAACATCTACGGTTGGGACGGAGAGAAAGGCTGTGGCATGACCTTCCAGCTACGCGTAGTTCAGGTGTTTGAGTTCGTGCCCTACGAGCAGGACGATCCAGCCGATGGCTTCGATGAGCTCGATGGGTACAAGACGGGCAGTTCTCCCCAGCACACTTCCTCTTCATTCTCTTGCCGCTTGTCGATGTGGGTCTTTGGCGGATACCCACATCCTGAATAGATTGGCTTTTTGTGTCGATCTTAGGCCAAACCTTTCACCCCCAGCGATGGCTCCAGCCGATTGGTAACACCTAGGAAGCGAGTCTTCACGGCTTGATTCAGAAGCAACCCCTTCGATTCATTAAAGGCTCCAATGTGATCGCCGGCCAAGGAAGCAATAAGGCGGCTCAGGCCGCCTAAGTGACTTTCAGGATCAACAGGCTGTGAGAGGGCAGTCAAGCAACGGCTTGAAGCCGTTCGATGATCTGATGTCTAAGAACAAGGCTAGCATTTCTGACCTGTGCTTCGTCGATGGTGATTAACTGGCGATCACGCATCAACACACGGCCATTCACTAATAAATCGCAGACATCATTGGCCTTGGTGGCATAGACCAGAGCCGAATAGATACTACTTAGAGGAACCTGGTCGATCGCTTCCATTTCCAGCACAACGACATCCGCCCGCTTGCCCACTTCCAGAGAGCCGATCTGGGCTTCCAGATGCAGGGCTCTCGCCCCGCGGATCGTAGCGAGCTCAAACGCTTGCTGTGCGGAGACCACCTTGGGATCAGCCGTGATCAACTTGTGCAGCTTGGCTGCCGTGTCAATTTCCTCCCAGAGGCTAAGATCATTATTGGAGGCCGAGCCATCAGTGCCTAGTCCAACCGCCATATCCCGCGACAGCATCTGCGGTAGCGGTGCTACACCGGAGGCGAGCTTCATGTTCGACTGAGGGTTATGCACCACGCCGACGCCATGGTGGGCCAGCATATCGAGTTCATGGGCTTCTGCCCAGACGACATGAGCCGCCACCATGTGCTCGCTGAGCACCCCGAGGCGCGCCAGATGTTCCACGGGTCTGGCCCCCTTGAGCCGCAGGCTCTCTGAAACCTCATGGCGGCTTTCCGCCAGGTGAATGATCAGCGGGCAATCGCGTTCAAGGGCGAATCGGTGAGCCTCGATCAGATGCTCATCTCCCACGGTGTAGGGGGCATGCGGGGCGATCGCCGGAGTGATCAGGGCATGACCCTGCCAGCGCTCCACGAAGCGATGGATGGTGTTGAGCGCCGTGGCATGGTCGGCGGCGTCGGGAGCTGGGAAGTCAATCAGAGCTTGCCCAAGCAGACCGCGCAGCCCGGCGGCTGCCACCTCCTCGGCTACGGCCATTTCGTAGTAATACATGTCGCAGACGGTGGTGATACCGCCGCGAATCAGCTCAGCGAGTCCGAGGCGTGTGCCGCAGCGCACGAAGGCTTCATCCACGTTCATCGCTTCGGCAGGGAAGATCGTGTGTTGCAGCCAGTCGTCGAGGTCCTGGTCATCCGCCAGGCCACGGAACAGAGTCATCGGCAGATGGGCATGGCCATTGATCAGCCCTGGAATGACGGCGCGCCCGATGGCATCGATGCGCTGCTGGGGGCTGCAGCTCGCTTCGACGGATGCACGCTCCCCGACGGCAACGATTCTGCCTGCCTTAATGGCCACGGCCCCATCGGCAATGACGCGTCGATGAATATCCATGGTGACGACGATGCCACCTGAAATGAGGGTGTCGACGGATTGCTGATTACTCATGATCAGGAGCACCTTTAATCCAATTATAGACCTTATCGCGACCCATGGCTTGTTCTAGCAAAGCACGCACAAACGCAGCGCTGGCATAAGAGCAATAATCATGCCAGTCATCTTTTTTTCTGAATCAGCGAAATCGCAGACGCCTTTTACGACCAGTGGAATAATGGAGCGTGAATACGTGCTACACATCGAGGCGGCGAGTGCAAGACCATAAGACTCCATGTCGATGGCCAGCAGAGAATGCTCCTTGCATTTAAGCTGGTCGATATAGGATTTGTCTTTGATCACCTGTGGGCCGCAAGCCATCGAACCATAATGAATGATTGGTTTCGAATCAGATGGCATCGGGTGGCCAAAGTCTACCGGAATCTGCTCCTGCAGAACGTGAGTATCCGTGACCGACGTCAGAAAATCAAGAACCCATGGCGGTGTTGAGATGCGATTCTGCACCGGAATCAGTTCCCCATCCCTGAGCTGGCCACTGGAGTGCTCAAAACATTGGCTGACTATGACCAGATCTCCCAGATTCACGGATCCTCTGACGCCAGCACAGATGCCGGTCATCAAAGCCAATCTCGGCTTCCAAATGCACATAGCCTTGGTGGCGGTGATGGCCGCGCTGGTCAGCCCTTTTTCTTGCTGACGGAGTGCAACAATCCTTACCTTTCGCAGGGCTCGCTTCACATCGCAGACCATGTAGGATGTCCCGTGACGTGCTTGGCGTGTAAACTCAACTCCGAATATTCTCTGGAGCCACTTTAGCTCTTCATGCAGGCCAGTCATTATCAGGATGTCGGCACATTCTTGCGAAGGATCGTAATCCAGTTGTGAATCTACTTGCTTCGCGGGTGACATTGTTTTGCTTTGATGAGAGCACAGGATTGTGGTTGTAACGCCTAAAGGATATGCATTGCGGCAATCTTAAAATTTACGGTGTTCATCTTGGCAAGTCTTGCCGAGAATTCGTCTGCTGTCAGCTGCGTAGGTATGGCGTCGGCTTCGACAAAGTCCATGTAGCCGCCGACGACGCCATTCGGTTGGCTGTCGACCCGAGAGGTACGCGTTCTGAGACGTTGAGATCCGGGCGGCTGAGCAGAAGCCAACTGAGATCATGCACTACCGCGGCCGCATCGCGATCAGTCAACTAGACTTGACTCATTCAGCGGTGTCCGTGCCGGATGGTGGGTGCGTTTAATGTCCGGGTGCGCGCTAGCTTTCATTCATCTTTGCCGTATCTGATCTCCCTGTTGGTGGCGGTGGTCCTCAACCTGGGGCTGCGGCTGCGCATCATCGAGCATGTGCTGCGGGTTCAAGACAATAGCCACTGGTTGCTGCTGCTCATCCAGCGCAGCCTGTTGATGGTGTTTTCAGCCTTTTTTCTGGCGTTCTGTGGTCTAGTGCTGCTGCGTGTGCTCCCAGTCTGGCGCCGGGGAGCTGCTCTTGCCAGGCGTCAGCTGGGCCGGATGGTGCAGTTGGCCTCCGGAATGGCTGTTGCTAATCTGCTTTCCGAGAATCTGGCGATCTATCGGGTCAATCTGTCTTCCTATACGTTGCTGATGGATTCGTTGATGCTCTATTTGAGCATCTGCCTCATTTTTCTGTTCTGGTACTGGTTCGTCGATAATCTGCCGCGTCGTCGCGGTCTGCTTTGGGAGCAGCGGCATGCTGAGTCAGGGACACTCAGCATGCCTTACGGAATCGTGTTTCCAGAGGAAACTCTGGAGCGCGAGCTATCGCAGTCGGATCGGTGGCAGCCGGGCTTCGTGGACTACGCCTATTTCGCCATCTTGAGCAGCAATTGCTTTGGGCCTCCAGAGGGGCATCTGCTGGTGGGACGGTCAATCAAGCTACTCCAAATTGCGCATGACATTGCTATGATTGTCGTGTTTATTGTGATTCTGGCCAGGGCAATTAATACGCTGGCTTGATGTAATTTCTATGGACTTCTTGTGGGCCCCTGTTTAACCGGTGTGATCAGGCGCCTCTGCTGCGCTTGCGGCCTCACCCCCCCTGTGTCAGCTGAACAACCTGCTGAGACAGAGCACTAAGTTCCTCCAGATTCCCGATACACTCAATTTTATTCCTGGCAGTGATGCGTTTGAATCATCCCAAGCAGCTACCGGAGGGAATTGTTGTGCTGACCGGCGGCAGCCGTGGAATCGGTCATGAGCTCGTTAAGCTTTTCCTTGGCTCCGGACGGGGGGTGGTTGCGCTCTCGCGACAGCCTTGCGCCGATGCCGAGAATCTCATTCCACTGGGCGTGGACCTCAGCCACGAGGCAGGGCTTGGCGCTGCTGTAGAGCAGCTGAATCTCGCTCTTGATGGCCGACCGGTGGCGGCTCTTGTGAATGGAGCAGGAGTTGTTGAGCCGCTTGGAGCTCTTGTACGCCAGTCCGCGTCTGATTTGCTGCGGGCGCTCTGCCTTATGGCCGTGGCTCCGGCGCAGTTGGCTGCCGCTATTGCGCCTCTGATGTCTTCAGGCGGCCGGATTCTCAACTTGTCCAGTCGATCAGCGCAGTCCACCTTGCCGGGTCTGGGTGCCTACTGCATGAGTAAGCAGGCGCTGCATGCAGTCACAGAAAGCCTGCGGCATGATCTGGGTCCGGGGATCGTGGTGGCTGAGTTGATTCCTGGTGAGGTGGACACTGGCATGCAGGCTAGCCTGCGCGATCCGGATCCTGAAGAGTTCCCCCTCGCTCCCTTCTTTCGAGGCAACCGCATCAACCTGATTCCAAGTGATGTGGCGGCACAGTTCTGCTATTGGGTGTTGACTCAGACCACAGCAGAAGCGTTCAACCGAGCCCAGCCATGGTGCATCTACGAGAGAGAGTATCAGCCGCTTTGGCTGGCTGAGGGAGCAGACTTTCCCTATGCAGCTCCATGAACCGAAGGGTTTGATCGGGAGCCCGGAAATTGTGCGGCTCGCCAATGGCATGGTGCCTCTAACGATGGAGCCGTCACGATGTTGGGCGACGGTTTTCTGTCATCATTTCCAAGATATGCTTGATGAAGTTATGAGTCTACTTTGTGTTTTCCCAGGTTTTGTGTTCACATGCCGGGTAGGAGGCTTCACACTTGCTTCTTGCCAATCAGGTTGTCAGTAGCCTCTAGTGGGTGCTTCAGTCTCCTGGCTGGAGGCCTTCCTGATAACACGCGGTACCCCGAGCATGGCGGATCTCGGCCAGTCATCCGCTGTGGCTGATTTGCATGCTGGCTGATCAAGCCCTTGATCGGCATATTTCCACCTTCTGCCAGTTGTATACCTACGAGGGATGGCCCTCGGAGACGCCGGAGCAGTTGCTGCTGGCCTTGGGCCTCTGGATCTGGCGGGTGCGTCCCCCGGGTTTGTCTGCCCAGATCTTCGCCAGTCCCTCGAGCACTTGCTGCCAGGGTCGCGGCCGGTGAGCGCATCGTTCTGGCCCGTCATGGCAAGCCCATCGCCCAGCTGGTGCCCCTCGATCCCAGCCCGCGCCGGCAACTCGGATTCCTGCAGGGAAGCGTGGATGAGGCGTTCTCGGGCCCCCTGCCCGACGACGAGCTGGAGCGCTGGGGCTCATGAAGCTGCTGCTCGACACCCATGTGCTGCTCTGGGCTCTGTTGGAGCCTCAGAAGCTCTCCTTGGAGTTGCGCAACTCCCTGGAGGACAGTGACAACACGCTCGTCGTCAGCACCGCCTTCGCCTGGGAGATCGCGACCAAGTGCAGGCTGGGAAAACTGCAACACGCCCGTTCCGTCGTTGAGAATTACGCCATGGCCCTCCATCGTCTGGCGGATGTCGATCTGCCGCTCAGCTGTGCCGTGGCTCGGCGGGCCGGCCTCTGCGATGAGCCACTGCATCAACGGAAGCACCCACCAGATGTAGAGTTGTGTATCTACAGCGAGGGGATTCTGTGACTTCTTCCGGGCCTCAGGGCTCTTCCCCGGATCCAGGTAGGCACTTCCAGCAGGCGATCCGCCGCTGGGGCAACAGCCTGGCCGTTCGGCTCCCCACGGATTGCCTGCGTCAGGCCGGCCTGCGGGAAGGCGATCAGATCGAGATCGTGGTTGGCCCTGATGGCCGACTGAGCCTGGAGCCTCTGCGCAAGCTGGATCGCTCTGTCCTGGCCGCTGATCTGCGCCAGCTTCAGGCCACCATGCCTCTCACCCCTTCGGTGATCGAGGAATGCCGCGGCGGTGAACGCTGGTGACGCTGAGCCCTCGATGATCTATCTCGACACCAGCGTGGTGGTGGCTCTGCTGACCCCGGAAGAACGCAGTGCCCAAGCGCTCGACTGGTTTGCGGAATCCCGCGACTTCCTGATCAGCAGCGACTGGCTGATCACCGAGACCCACAGCGCCCTGGGGATCAAGCAGCGCCATCACGGCCTCAGTTCTGAAGTACGCCAGGCCGCTGGGGAGCAGTTCGAGCGCCTGCTGCAGGGCGGTGTGGAACTTCGCTCCCTCGATCGCGACCGCTTTCGCCAGGCAGCGGATCTGCTCCAGGATCCGGGGCTCGGCCTGCGCCCGGGTGACGCCTTGCATCTGGCGGTGGCGCTGCACAGCCGTTGCACCCATCTGGCCAGCTTCGATAGTCGGATGCAGCAAGCCGCGACTGCCCTCGGGATGAGGCCGGCACTGGAGTAAGCCAACAATCCGAGGCAGGGCCTGCAGAGGAAAGCCGACGTCAGAGGGCATCAAGGCTGACCTGCACCGGCTCGTGCCCATCCGCCAGGCGAGCATCAGCGAGGCGATTCAGCTTCAGCTCTTCCACCAGGTCCATCAGTTCCTCGTAGGTCTTGGCCGGCACGCAGTAGAACGCTGGTTCGTTGCGGTTGAGCACAGCCACGGCCATCCCATCTCCCGCTGCCACGGTGGCCATGGGGTTCTTCTTGTGCGCCGAGATGCTCACGGCGATCTCGGTCAACACGCGATGCGCCATGGACAACCCAGCTCAGCTCTTCGGTCCAGTCTGAATCGCGGTATGGGGCCCTGAGCAACCCTCAGGGGCTGGGCCGGACTGGGCCCAGGCGTTCGAGAAGGCGGAGGCAGTGATCCTCATGCCGCCAGAAAACGCTGCTCCGCCTTGGCGAAGGCGTCATCGACCACGTCATCTCCGCACCAGCGGCTGTAAGCCGCCAGGTGGGTCTGCACGCTGTGGCCCATCGCCGCGGCCACGACCTTGGGTGGCAGGTCGCAGATCACGTGCGCCCGGTGGGCGTAGCCGTGACGGCAGGAGTAAGGAACGAGTTTCTCGCCCTTGGCCTCGTAGTCCTGACGGAGCTTGTTCCAGAGAGGGCGTCGGTGCAGATACTGCCTGATGTCGTTTCCTGCGAAGCCCACTCGCATGGGTGGAAGCCGGTCGGGGGCGTACTGCTCGGCGAGTTGCCACTGGGTAGCCCAGTCATCACAGGGCAGCAGCCTCAGGGCGCGGGGTGCGGGGCTTGGTCTTGCCGCGTGAGGCCACCTTTTCATAGGTGCACCAGAGGCGGCCATCACGGAGCTGAAGGTGGTGCAGTTCCTCAGGGCGCAATCCGTAGGCCGCCATCAACTGGAAGTCAAAACGCCAGCGAGGATCAGGGAGTGCATCCACCAGAGCCAGGATGTCCTCCACCTGCAGGGGTGTTGTGATGGCTTGTGGGGTCCTGGAGCGCCCCACATAGGTCGCAAGATTCTGCGGGGGATCCCATTCCTCGCCCAGCCGCTCCTCCTCACGGGCCCAGCGCAGCAGGGCAGTGGTGCATTGCATCTGGATCTGGCGGGTGCGGCCTCCCGGTTTGTCCGCCCAGATCTTTGCCAGCCCCTCAAGCAACTGCTTGGCGTTCTGCGGTGGAGCGGGCATCGCCATGGCTCCCAGCACGTGCTTCATGTGGTGGCGATAGACCCGTTCCCAGGTCGAGCCCTTGATCTCACCGCTGATCAGCTTGTAGTCGCGAAAGGCTTCGATCAGCTCGGACCAGTCCTCAATCGAGAGGGCTGCGGCAGGAGCGCTGAGCTTTGAGCCACCACCAGTGCTGGTGGACAAGCCTAGAGCTTCTGCAGCTGATCTCGCACCGGTTCCAGCATGGTGCGGCCGGTGGATGCGAGTTACGCAGAGATCCGGATCAACGCCCTTCTGAAATTCATCAAACACATAGACAACGTATGCGTTCAGGGGTCGGGACGCCCCACCGCACGAATGCAAGCCTGATCGCTCACCGCTGAGCGATCAGAGACTCTTCCTTGTCCTTTCTTCTGCCTTCAGGGATCGCTCAGCAGTGACGGCATCACCCCATCGCGGTGATGGGCGATCCAGGCCTGCTCCAGGAACTCCCAGACATCCCGCCCCTGTTGCCTGAGGGTAGTGGTGACCGTGAGCAGGCGGCTCCGGCAGATCGCACCTTGGCGGGATTGGACTCCTTGACTGATCTTGCGCTGAATCACCGATTGGCGCAGGGCACGTTCTGCGGCGTTGTTGGTGGGCTCTATTCCCTCGTTCTCCAGGAAGGTCCACAACCCACCTGTCACCTTCTGGAGCTGCTGGCACGTGCGCACTGTGCTGGCCCAAGGCGTTCGCTCGCCGCGCTGGTAGCCGAGCTCTACTACCCGCTGCAGCGTGGTCTCAAAGGTCTGGCGGATCGGCCGGCAGCTTTGCTGCAAGGCGGGCCAGTCAATCTTTCCCTCCTTGTAGCGGTGCCAGTGGCCAAACAGCTGCTGCTGCAGGCCCAGCAGCTGGGCTCCGAATTCAGCGCTGGCGCCCGGGCGTTCGGCGATGGCCGTCAGGTCGCGGATCAGGTGCGCCCAGCACAGCTGGCGCTGCTTGGTGGGCAGGTGGTTGTAGGCCGAGAAGCGATCGCTCACCACAATCCCGCCAAAGGCGTTCCCCAGCAGCTCGATGGCAGCGGTCGTCGATCGACTCAGCCCTTGCACAAATACCGTCACCACGGCGGTGACCATGACCCACTGCCAGCCCCGCTTTCCAGTGGGATTGTTGCCGTCGGCATTGCCGGTGGGGGCGCCAGTTTCATCTACGTAGGCCACCGGCTGCACGCGGGCAAAAGCAAGGGCCTCCTGCATGGGCTGCTCCAGTGCTGCACTCAAGCGCTGGCGGACCCGTGCAATCGCGCCGCGGCTCATCTCCACTCCTACCAGCTGCTGGAGCAGGGCCTGGGTCTTGCTGAAACTCAACGGAAAGGCACTGCCCAGCAGGCCCACCAGTGCACTGAGCCTTGGGCCGTAGTGACTGGCCTCCACATCCGCCGGCAACGAGGCGCAGGTGCTGGTGGAACAGCAGGGGCAGACCAGGCGATGCAGCCGGTGCTCGATCACCAGCGGGGTAATCGGCGGGATCTCGATCACCTGATGGCGCAGGGGATCGAGATCCTCTCCCTGGAGCAAGGTGCCACAGCGGCGGCAGGCATCAGGGTGGTGATCCACCACCTGATCCACCCGCTCGATCGACAGCAGCTCTGGTCCGGATCCGGGATGGCCCTGCTGGCCGCCCCGCTTGCGGCCACTGCCCTTGCGCCGTTCTGGCGGCTTAAAACCCAGACCATCACTGGAGGGAGGTTTGGATGAGTTGCGAGAGCTGCGTCCGATCCGCTCACGCAGGTTTGCCAACTCGGTGGCCAAGGAGGTGAGTTGGCCGCGCAACAGCTCGATCTCCTGCTGCTGGGCGTTGATCAGCGCTCTGACGCTGGCGGGAGTTTCCAGCCAGTCGGCTTCTGGAATTCCAGCCGGATGTGCGGTCATCACAGGCGGGTCTCTACCTGAGATGCAACCGGAAATCAAGCTGTCGTCAAGGGTTCAGCAGGGCCGATGTTCGCCGCGAGCTGTCACGCCCCCTGAACGGATACTAGACAACTGCATCCCGAATTTCATCGACCTGATCGCATTGCCATGGAATGGGGAGCACGGTTCGGAACGTCCCCTCCCATTCACGGGTCGGCGCCATGTGAGACGTTTGGTGAGATGTTTGGGCCTACACCCTGGCACGGCCTGTCAGGCGCGGTCAGCCGCTGGAATTCCTAAAGCCAGTGCCTGACTGGCTTCTCGGGAGATTTTCAAGGCCTGGACTAGAAGCGGGTGACCGGATTCGAACCGGCGACGTTCAGCTTGGGAAGCTTCTCGATTGATGGGCTGAACTGACTGTGCCGCAGTCAGTCTCATGCTCCTTCATCCTTGGATGTGAGAAGGTCTGTGAGAAGGTTTCGACCAGGCTCTTGCCATCGATAGCTGATCTGCAAGCTGCGCATAGTCCATGGCCCGATGGCCCCGCAGCCGTCGCTCCCACATCCGTTGCGGCACGGGGTGGCTGAGATCGAGCCAGCCGATGGTGCGCGCGCTGGTTTTGTCAGCCTGCTGCCGCTGCATGAGCCCCAGGCCGGCGTTGGATCCTGCAGATCCAGGCCTGCACGCCCTCCAGCCCACCCATCCACGCCTGCCCCTCTCGGGCTGCGTGGGGGTCCTGATAGAGGGCGATCACGCTGCCATCGCCGCCCGCTCCGCTGAACTTCGCCCCCAGCGCTCCGCCCGCCTTCAACCCTTGCACGGCCCGCGCCAGGGCCGGGGCGTGCAAGGGCTGGCAGCAGCGCAGCCATGTGGTCATAGGCCTGCTGACAGCGATCCATCGCCCGCCCGAGGCCCGTGGCCTCGCCGCCACGCAGGGCCACCGCTCCTTGTTCGGCTTCAGCGGCAAAGGTGGCCAAGGCTGCCCGCACGGCCGCAACCGCCTGGGGATCCAGGTCTGACGCTGCCTGGCCGCGTGCGTGGTCTTGCAACGCCTGCAGGATGGCGTCTGTGTTTCGCGGTGCTGCAAAAGAGGCCACAACCAGATGCAGGGTCTGCGCCGGCTGGATCGTTGTGATCGACACGGCTCCGTCGTTCCCCCAGCGCAGCAGGATCGGTTCGCGCGACACGCAGGCGATCGGATCGAGGGGGCCACAGGCCACGCCGAGCAGATCCCGTTCCACATGGGTGGCCAGCGCCGCCAGCTCCCGACCCTCCAGGCGGCAGCCGGCGTGCCGGACCAGGGCATCCAGCACGGCCACACAGAACGCCGCCGATGACGACAACCCCCTCCCGGCGGGGAGATCGGCTTCCACCGTGAGCTGCACGGCAGGGATGGCAATCTGCCTTGCTCGCAGCGCTGCGGCGGCTGCCGGTACGAACCGCAGGGCACCTCCTGCGGGATCGACGCCGCCATCGATGGGCCAGTGCCCCTCCAGTGTCTGGCCCTCAAGCGTTGTCTTCAGGTGCAGGCCGCGTTCGGCGGGATTGGCGTTCACCCGGATGCCCTGCTCCAGGGGCACCGTCAGGCTGGCTCCTCCCCACCAGTCGCAGTGTTCACCCAGCAGGCAGGCACGACCAGGAACGCGAACGGTCTGCGACATCGTGCGGTTCTCCGGTTTCTCTGTGATAACCCTGGTCCATGCTCGTCGTGCCGGCGATGCCGCGGCCTTCCCCCGGTGAGGATGCCGCCTACCAGCGACATCCCATGGCCACCCTGCTCACCCACCGGCTGCAGCTGGTCACCGCCGGCCCGTTCCGCTGCCACGACATCACCGCCGCGCTTCAGGCCCTTGGTGGAGCGCGCCGATTTGGGTGACGGCCTGCTGGTGGCGGCCGGGCAGCACACCACCACCCGTCGGGTTTCGGCGGCACTGGTGGTGAACGAGAACGAGGAGCGGCTGCTGGCCGATATCGAACGCTTCTTCCTGGAGCTGGTTCCGGCCGATCGGCCCTGGCTGCACAACGATCTGCACCTGCGGCCCGACATCGCCCCGGATGAGCCGCGCAACGCCCACAGCCACCTGATCGCCCTGCTGTTGGGCAACCACCTCAGCCTGCCGGTGGTGGCGGGTCGGCTGGGGCTGGGGGGTTACCAGGCGGTGCTGTTGGTGGGGCTTGATGGCCCGCGCCAGCGGGAGGTACTGGTGCAGCTGTGGGGCTGAGCGCCAGGTTGTCCGGGCGGTGGCGTTTCGCCATGCTCGTCTCCGCTGCCAAGGGTTTCTCTCGGGCGAAGAGCGCCTCGATCCGTCGGGTTTCGGCCACCAGCTGCTCCTCCGGCCCCGGCGGCGGCGTGGCCACCGTGCGGGGAGTGGGCTCAGGGCCAATGCCGAAGCCTGCGATGCTCGATCGGGCGCGGCTGGCGATGGTGCCCAGATCCCCGGCCTCAGGCCTGCCAGGGTATCCGCGGCATGGAGCCGGTATCCGTCGCCTTCCCCACTGTGTGGAACGGTTGCATCGGGCGATCTCACCAGCGGGGCGGTTCAGGCTTGGTCCATCCCGCTTCCGTTCTCAATGGCGCCGATCCCGTCTCCCACGACCACTGCCGAAGCGTGGCTGAGTTCGTTC
Source organism: Synechococcus sp. CBW1006 (assembly GCF_015840525.1). Taxonomy (NCBI): domain Bacteria; kingdom Bacillati; phylum Cyanobacteriota; class Cyanophyceae; order Synechococcales; family Synechococcaceae; genus Synechococcus; species Synechococcus sp. CBW1006. Next base: position 707,130 of record NZ_CP060396.1, read on the forward strand.
GCGGCTGCTTTGGCGGGTGGCGACCCCCAGGCCGTGGTGGCGCTGTTTGGCCCGGAATGCTTCTGGCGCGATCTGGTGGCGTTCACCTGGAACCTCCGCACCGAGGAGGGGCCCGAGGCCATCGCGGCCATGCTGGCGGCCCGCCTGGCGGATGTGGCGCCCCATGGCTTCCAGCTCAGGGGCGAGGCCAGCGAGGCCGGCGGCCGGGTGGAGGCCTGGTTCGGTTTCGAAACGCGGGTGGGGCGCTGCAGCGGCCACTTGCGCCTGCGCGATGGCCGCGCCTGGACCCTTTTCACCGCCCTCGATGAACTGAAGGGCCACGAGGAGCGGGTGCGCGAGCGGCGGCCGGCCGGCGCCCAGCACGGCGTCCATCCCGGGCGGCAGTCGTGGGCTGAGCGCCGCGAGGGGGAGCGGCAGGCCCTGGGAGTGACGGAGCAACCGGATGTGGTGATCGTGGGCGGCGGCCAGGCCGGCCTGAGCCTCGCCGCCCGTCTCCGTCACCTGGAGGTGTCGGCCCTGGTGCTGGAGAAGCAGCCCCGCCCGGGTGACCACTGGCGACGCCGTTACAAGAGCCTCTGTCTGCACGATCCCGTTCACTACTGCCATTTCCCCTATCTCCCTTTCCCCGAGGGCTGGCCCCTCTACACCCCCAAGGATCAGCTGGCCGACTGGATGGAGGCTTACGTGAGCGTGATGGGGCTGAACGTCTGGGGTGGTTCGCCGGTCCGCAGTGCCCGCTTCGATCCGGCTGAAGGTCGCTGGCAGGTGAGCACCGAGCGCGATGGCCAGCCGGTGGTGCTTCGCCCCCGCCACTTGGTGTTCGCTATGGGTGTGTCGGGCTATCCGCTGATGCCGTCGCTGCCGGGGGCGGAGAGCTTCGCCGGTGAGCAGCACCACTCCAGTGCCCACCCCGGCCCCGATGCCTATCGCGGTAAGCGCTGCGTGGTGGTGGGCTCCAACAACTCCGCCCACGACATCGCCGCCGGCCTCTGGGAAGCGGGGGCCGCGGAGGTGACGATGCTGCAGCGCAGCTCGACGCTGATCGCGCCGGTGCCGGCGCTGGAGAAGCTGGCGTTCGCCGGTTCCTATTCGGAGCAGGCGCTGGAGCGGGGCATCACCCCTGAGCAGTCGGACATGACGATCGCCTCGATTCCCTACAAGCTGCTGCCCCAGTGGCAGAAGCCGATCTACGACGCGATGCGCGTCGAATACGCCGATCTCTATGCGCGCCTGGAGAAAGCAGGCTTCCTGCTCGATTTCGGCGCCGACGACTCGGGCGTATTCATGAAGTTCCTGCGGCGGGGCTCGGGCTATTACCTCGATGTGGGCGCCTCGGAACTGGTGGCCGATGGCCGGATCAAGCTGCGCAGCGGCGTGCAGATTGAGCGGCTCACGCCCCACACGGTGGTGCTCAGCGACGGCAGCGCACTGCAGGCCGATCTGGTGGTGTACGCCACCGGCTACGGCTCGATGAACCGCTTCCTGGCGGATCTGATCTCCCCCGAGGTGGCCGACACGGTGGGCAAGGTGTGGGGGATGGGCTCAGACACCCCCAAGGATCCGGGCCCCTGGGAGGGGGAGCTGCGCAACATGTGGAAGCCCACCCAGGTGGACAACCTCTGGATCCACGGCGGCAACCTGCACCAGTGCCGCCACTACTCCCTGTATCTGGCCCTGCAGCTCAAGGCGCGCCTGGCCGGCCTCGACACGCCGGTGTACGGCCTGGCCCCCAGCTTCCATACGGCCTGACGAGAGCATCCCGGAGGCATGGCCCCCGCAGCGGCGGCGTAACCTGCGTCCCGAGGCTGCCGGGTCCCGGAACAGTTGGCCTTGCGGCTCTTTGCCTGGAAGCAGGTTCGATGATCCAGCCATCATGCCCGCTCGGCTTCTACGCCGCGCTTCTGCCCGTTGCCGCCCTGGTCGTCAGCGGCGCTCCGGCCCACAGCCAGCAGGTTCCCGTCGTGGCTCCAAGTCACGAACAGCTAGCCCCGGCGACGGGAGCTCCGACCGCCCAGATAGGGGTGGCGGTCAGGCGCCTCGGCGGCCAGCCGCTCGATCACGACTTCCCTGCCCTGCAGGGGCGGGAGCTACGCCTGCGGGAACTGACCATTGCCCCGGGAGGCAGCATCACCCTGCACCGCCATGACCAGCGCCCCGGGGTCGCCTACATCCTCGAGGGCCAGATGACGGAATGGCGTGGTCCTGGGTTTACCCCCAGGGTGATCGGCCCTGGAGAGGCGGTCTTCGAAGCCACCGGCGTCAGCCACTGGTGGCGCAATCAGGGCACCACCCCAGCCCGGGCTCTGGTGGTCGACATCGTTCCGGTCTCCACACCCTGAGTCAACAGGAGCACCAACCGGTGAATGCCAGGAGCATGGCGCTGATGGATGGTGCTGGATCTCCGCGGCTTCCTGTGATCGACGCTTCTGCGCCCTTGCGGGTCGGACTGCTCGGTGTCGGCCGCTTCGGCCAGCTCCACGCGGCGGTGTTGGCTGCTCTCCCAGAGGTGCAACTGGCGGCCATCGCCGATACCAACGTCGAACGGCGGTGCGAAGTGGCCGATCGGCATCGGGTGCCCAGGCGCTACAGCGCAGCCGAAGAGCTCCTCGCTGATCCGGATCTGGATGCCTTCGTGATCGTCACCCCCGATGAACAGCACAGCAGCCAGGGCCTTCAGGCCGTGGCCACTGGCCGGCCGGTGTTCATCGAAAAACCCCTGGCGGCCTCCTGGCAGGAGGCCGAGCAGCTGCGGCAGGCAGCGACTGCTTCCGGCAGCCTGCTGCAGACCGGCCTGATCCTGCGCTACGAGCTGCAGCATGCCCTGCTGCAGGAGCAGCTGGCGACGGGGGGCTTCGGTGAGCTGGTGTCGCTGCGGGCGAAGCGCAACTGCAGCGCCGCCTGGTTTGAGAGTGTGGCCGATCGGGCCCACACCGTGTTTGAAACCTTGATCCACGACATCGACCTGCTGCTCTGGTTCAGCGGCAGCCAGGCCAGCCGCGTGATGGCGATGGAGCGGCGCTTCGGGAGCCACCTTTCCCCTGAGGGCTGCTTCGCGCTGATCCAGTTCGCCAGCGGCTGCGTGGGGATTGTGGAAACCAGCTGGTTCGTGCCTGCCCAGGCCCCGGCCAACGTGATCACGGAGACGTGGCAGGGCACGATCGATGCCGAGCTGGCCGTGGTGGGAACGCGCCGCACCGCTCAGCTGCGCCTGCTGGATGGTCCCCTGCAGATCTGGGGCGAGCAGCGGCAGCACTGCCCCGACGGGCTGCTCTGGCCCCAGCGGCAGGGCCGGGTGCTGGGCGCCCTGCGGGAGGAACTGCGCGATTTCGTGACCGCAGCCCGCTCGGGCATCCCCTCGGCCACCGCTTCCCTGAGCCAGGCAATCGAGGGTCTGCGCATCGCCGAGGCGATCGTGGAGTCGGTACGCACCGGCCAGACGGTCACCCTGATGCCGCGCTGAGCGTCCGGAAGCCGGGGGCCTCAGCCAAGGGCCAGCACGGCTTGATGGGCGCGCTCCAGGTCGGCCGCGGCCTGAGGGTCAAGGACCTGCAGCAGCTCAAGCCCGGTTTGCCGATCCGTCCGGGGGCGGATGCCCGTGGCGCAGAGAGTGTCCTTGAACCACACGTTGCGCTCGATCTCACTGCCCGGCAGCACGAAGGCTTCAGGGATGTTCACGACGTTCCTCAGGCATTCGGGATCCCAGTCGCGGCTGCGAAAAGCCTGAATCCAGGGGATCGTCCGCGCCAGCGCGCTGAGCGTGGCATCCGGCTGCTCCAGCAGCGCGTCGAAATCCACCAGATTGGTGGAAGCGGGCAGCCGTTCGCGGGCAAGCCGCAGGTAGCGCTCCGTGTTGGCGTAGCTGATCTGGATGATGTCCAGGCCGTGCGCCCAGATCCGCTGGCCCGCCTGCTGGAGATCGTCCGCAGCGATGCTGTCGCCGGGCGCCTTGCCCACAAAGGCGAGCAGGCGCTGCCGATCGATCCGGTCGCCGCTGCTGCTGAAGCCGGCGGTTGCCCAGCGCTCCAGATCCTCCAGCGCGGGCCCCGGATCAGCGGCCTCGGGCCCTGCGGGCAGCAGCCTCCTCACCACCGCGGCGATCTCCCGGTTGGTGATGGTGCCGGCCGCGCTCAGAAAGTGAACGGTGCGGCGCAGCAGAAACGAGTGGAAACAGTCGCTGGGCCGCCTTGTGGTGAACAGCAGGCTGCCGCCGCTCTCCTGCACCAGCGTCAGCAGACGCAGAAACTCAGCCTCGTTGCGGTTGTAGGTGTGCTCCTTGACCGTGAGGATCAGGGGCGGTTGCTCGGTGGCTGGGATCCGGTGGCCGCCATCCCCTCCATCCAGGCTCTGCAGCAGAGCTTCCACATCGGCCAGCAGCCTCGTATCGAAGCCGGGGTCGTAGCGGCCCTCGGCGTCATGGATCCTGGGCTGGCACAGGCGCTGGGCCAGTTCGCGCTGCCGTTCGATCCAGCCGACCTCACAGCCGCCGGTGCGCATCTGCTGCCGCAGGCGCCACTGCAGCCAGGCCAGCTGGGCTGTGATCAGCAACAGCCGCTCCATATCCACGTCGCGGCGCGGATTATCCGCCTGGTCGTGACGACAGCCGGGCAGCACCCCGAGATTGCCGGGCTCATTCACCAGGCCGATCGCCTGGTGTCCTTCGGCCAAGTGGGCGCAGCCCAGGGCGATCAGCAGCATCGTGCCCCCCTGGCGGGGGTTGGAGGCCACCACGTTCAGCTGAATCCGCCGGTGGCGCAGGAAGGCCCTGAGCCGGGCGTGCAGTTCGGTCATTGACCCAGGCTCCAGGCTCGTCGCCAGGAACCCTAGAAATCAGTGAGTGCCTTCGGACCGCCGTCACGGCCAGGCCGTCACGCTGATGCCGCCCTGAGTCGTTCTGCCGATCCGCTTGACGGCAGCTGCCGGCTGCACCAGGTTCAACGGACCAGAGGGCTGATCACCATGACCTGTGCGCGCATCGTTACGCCCTCGCAACGGCCAGCGCCCAACCGGGTTGCAGGATTTGACATCCAGGCCCTGATTTCGGGAGACGAGGCCCAGGCGTTCGAGGCCTTTTACACCAGCGGCAACAATGGCACCGGACCGGCACCCCATTGCCATCCCTGGGATGAAACGTTCTTCGTCATCAGGGGGCCGGTGGTGTTCGGCCTGGGGCATCAGGAGCAGCCGATCGAAGCAGGCACGCTTCTGCATGTGCCGGGGGGTGAGCGGCACTGGTGGCGCTTCGAGGTGGAAGGAGAATTCCTTTCGTTCACCTCTGGCAGGCAGGCTGCGGCCATGTACCGGGACCTGGCGACCTTGCGAGCCGATGCCCCCAAGTCGGAGTATCGGGCCGTGGCCATTCGCCACGGCCAGCAGGCACGGCCTACCTGAGCATTCGTGAACGCCAAACCGCCCCCCTAGGTGCAGCGGCTGGGCAGCCACCACGAGGAGCTGCTTCTCGCCTGGCACCGGGAGCTGGTGCAGCGTGGCGTGCGCGACTATCCGCTCAGCGAGGCACGCCATGACCTGCAGCTGGCGGCGCTGCACAGCATCACCGCCGGCCTGGCGATGCATGGCTTCTCCTTGAACCCGGAGATGCTGATCCGGGCGGCGCTGCTCATGGACGATGCGATCCAGCGTCATGCCGCCTACGCCCTGGAGATCGAGGCCTGGCAAGCCCTGCCGGATCCCGCCGGTTTCCGCCTCGAGGGTTGAGGCGCAGACTTTTCCCGAACCACTGCCTATCCCCGGGAGTGTCCATGGCTTTTGATGCCGATCCGAGTCCTGCTGGCGTGCTCCGGATTCCGGTGTGCACCGCCCCCGGCACCTTTGAGGTGTGGATGCGGCGCAGCGGCACCAGTCCCACCATCAAGCTGTTGCTGCTCGATGGCGGACCGGGCTGCACCTGTGAGACTTTCGAGGTGTTCGACAGTGTTCTGCCTCAGGCGGGCATTGAGCTCCATTGCTACGACCAGCTGGGTTCGCATCACAGCACCCACCTCAACCATCCCGATCTCTGAAAGAGCGAGCGCTTCGTTGATGAGGTGTGGAGCAGGTGCGCCAGGCCCTTGCCCTCGATGCAAGCAACTTCCTCCTGCTCAGCCACTCCTGGGTCGGCATCCTGGCCATCGAACATAAGCAGCAGCACCAGCAGCCGCTCGAGGGGTTAATCATCTCCGACATGGTCTGGGGCATGCCGGGGGCCAACCGCTACGCGGAGAGCGTTACCTCAACTTAGGTCGCTTACCAGACCTCGGGTTCGGTCGACCCACTGCTGCGATTCTGACCGATCAAGGACGGTCGATCAGGCCATGAAATGACCCAGCGGTGAGAAACCCTGTGAGAAGGTTTCGCCAATGGCGGGCATCCCATGTCATCCGCAGTCAAGATCTGGCATGCTGCCAGCCAATACCAAGCAAGATGATCGTCGGCGGGTCAGCAAATCTCAGGCCTGGACCAGAAGCGGGTGACCGGACTCGAACCGGCGACGTTCAGCTTGGGAAGCTGACATTCTACCACTGAATTACACCCGCACGAGTAAATCCTAGCAAGCCGTGCATCGATTGGCTCTGGGCGCCCGGCTTGCTGTTGCAGCCTCAGGGCTTGGCGGGGCTGCAGTTCACCTCGGCGGTAAGTTGCTTGTGGGCGGCAAGCAGGGGCTGGGCCTTGCCTTTCAGCTGGCCGGCGGCTTCCTCCAGGGTGAGCTTCTTGCTGTTGGCCACCGTGGCCACATCTTTCTTGAAGGTCTTCACCTGCTTGCGGAAGTCCTGCAGGCGGAGTTCCTGGAGCTTCTTCTCTTCGTCAGCCAGGGCCTTGAGGGAGCCGCCGAGTTCCTTGTTGGCTGCTTCGGCCTCGCCGACGGTCGACTGGGGGGTGAGGGCCGCCGTCTTCTCAAGGGCCGCACCGACCGCTGCCAGCTGGGTGCAGATCTCCCCTTCGGTCTTCTGCTCCATCTTGGCTGTGTCCTGCTTCTGGCAGGCGGCCAGAGCCAGGCTGAGAACGGCCCCAAGGGCCAGCATTGTGCGACGCATCGCGAACACGCATGGCCCTCAACGGTAGGTGGACCCCTCCCGGGGACCCACCGCCCTGATGCACCCCGTCAGCCGGCCAGGGCCGCCGCCGTGGCCGCCATCCCTGCCCCAGGGGTGCCCTTGTGCAGCCCCAGGCCCTGCAGGGTCGCCTCGATGGCCGCCACGGCCGTGAGCACGTCGCGATCACACACGAAGCCGAGGTGGCCGATGCGGAACACTTTGCCCTTGAGGTGGTCCTGGCCGCCGGCCAGCAGGATGTCGAAACGCTCCTTCACGGCCTTGCGCAGCACCTCGGCGTCGACCCCCTCCGGAGCCACGGCGGTGATGGCGGGGCTGCCATGGCCGGCGGCGGCATAGAGCGGCAGGCCCATGGCCGTCATGCCGGCCTGGGCGGCGGCGCGGTGGCGGGCATGGCGGGCGAAGATGGCCTCCAGGCCCTCTGCCTGCATCATCTCGAGGGCTGCCTCGAGGGCGAAGTAGAGATTCACCGGCGGGGTGAAGGGATTGCTGTCGGCATGGGCCGCTTTGCGGTACTTGCCCAGATCCAGGTAGAACTTCGGCAGATCGGAGCGCTCGTAGGCCGTCCAGGCGCGATCGCTCATGCCCACGAAGGCCAGGCCCGGAGGCATCATGTAGCCCTTCTGGGAACCGGAGCCCACCACGTCCAGGCCCCAGGCGTCCATGGGCACATCGCAGGCGCCCAGGCTGGTGACGCAGTCGGCGATGGTGAGGGCGGTGCCGTGGGCACGCACGTGGCCGGCGATGGTCTGCAGGTCGTTGATCACCCCGGTGGAGGTTTCGGAGTGGGTGAGGATCACGGCCCGGATCTCCTTGGCGGTGTCGGCCTCCAGGGCGGCACGGAACGCCTCCGGATCCAGGGGCTGGCCCCACTCGGCCTTGATCACCTGCACCTCAAGGCCAAAGGCCCTGGACAACTTCACCCAGCGTTCGCCGAACTTGCCGTTGTCGCCGCAGAGCACCTTGTCGCCCCGGCTGAGCACGTTGATGATGCCGGCCTCCATGGCGGCGGTGCCGCTGCCGCTCATCACCAGCACGTCGCCGCTGGTCTGATGGAGCCACTTCAGCTGCTCGGTGGTGCGCTTGACGATCTTCTGGAAGTCGGCGCTGCGATGCCCGATCGGATGGCGACTCATCGCCAGCAGGACGGTTTCCGGCACCGGGGTGGGGCCGGGGATCATCAGAGTGAGCTTGTCCTGCATGGGGCTGGGGCGAAACGCGGCGCGACGCGACAGCGGCGCAATCAATCACTGTAAAAAAACGTTCTCCCAGGGCCATGCTCCCCTCGGCCGCCGGCTTCACCGCCACTGGCTTCACCGCTACTGGCTTCACAGCTCCCAGACCAGCTGACGCCGATGCAGCCGGCCCTGCAGGCACCGCCACGGGTTACACGCTGCCGGTGTGGCTTGCTGCCGCCGCCAGGGCAGCTCTGGTGGCCCTGAGGGAGGAGACGTTCTGCCCTCATCAGCCGCTTCTGCTCGAGGAACCCGATCAGGTCGCCGTGGCCACGGCAATTCCCGTGGAGTCGGCAGCCCTGCTGGCCGATGGCTGGGCCCTGGGCATCAGCCGCTGCGACCCCGGCGAGGAGGTGCTGGATCTCACCCGTGGTCTGGCCGTCTGGGCCCTGCTGCGCTGGTGGGAGCCAGGGTCTGTCGCCTCTGCTGATCCGAGCGCAACGGCCCCCGACCCCCACTGGTTGCGGCTGGAGGCGGGTGAGGGGGCCGGGGTGGAACAGGTCAGTGGCCGCCTCTGTCTGTCGGCCTATGCCCAGGGCCTGCTCGAGCGCACCCTGCGGCCCCTGGTGCCCGAGGGGCAGGGGCTGTGGCTGAAGGTGGTGCTGCCGGAGGGCCGGCGCCTGGCCGAGCGCACCAGCAACGCCGCCTTCGGGGTGGTGGACGGTCTCGCCTTGATCGGCACCCAGGCCCAGGTGCAGCGCAGTGCCGCCCCCGATCGGCTCGAGCAGGCCCTGGCCGAACTGGCGGAGCGCCTGGCAGCGCCTGATTGCGGCGGCGATCTCGTGCTGGTGATCGGCGAGAACGGACTGGATCTGGCCGTCCGGCTGGGTCTTCCCGCGGCCCAGGTGATCAAGGCCGGCAACTGGCTCGGCCCCCTGCTGGTGGCTGCGGCAGAGGGGGGTGCGCAGCGGCTGCTGCTGTTCGGCTACCAGGGCAAGCTGATCAAACTGGCCGGCGGCATCTTCCACACCCACCACCACCTGGCCGATGGACGCGCTGAGGTGCTCACGGCCCTGGCGGCCCTGGAGGGGCTGCCAGGGCCTCAGTTGGAGGCACTCCACGCCGCGCCCACCGTGGAGGCGGCCCTGGTCGAGCTGATGGCGGTGGATCCAGGCGTGGCCGGCCGGCTGCGGCGGCGGATCGCCGCCACGGTGGAGCAGCGCAGCTGCGCCTACCTGGCCCGTTACGGCCACCACTCCATGGCCGTGGGGGCCGTGCTGTTCGATCGGGGGCGGCAGATCGTGGCGGCGGGGCCAGTGGGTGCGATGCACTGGGCGCGGGCTGGAGCAACGCCGTTGGCGCCGGAACGGGTGGGTGCCCACGGCGGCGACACCTAGGCTGGCCCGAATGCTCAAACGGCCGCAGGCCCCGATGTCCGAGTCCTCCCAGTCGTCCCGCTATCCGGCGATCGTGATCCTCGATTTCGGCTCCCAGTATTCGGAGCTGATCGCCCGCCGGATCCGGGAGACGGAGGTGTTCTCCCTCGTGCTCGGCTATGCCACCAGCGCCGAGGAGCTGCGCGCCATGGCTCCGAAGGGCATCATCCTCAGCGGTGGCCCCAGTTCGGTCTACGAAGAGGGGGCGCCGGTGTGCGACCCCGCCATCTGGGATCTCGGCATTCCGGTGCTGGGCGTCTGCTACGGCATGCAGTTGATGGTGCAGCAGCTCGGTGGCGCCGTCGTGGCGGCTGGCCGGGCCGAATACGGCAAGGCGCCGCTGCAGGTGGACGATCCCACCGACCTGCTCACCAACGTGGACCAGGGCTCCACCATGTGGATGAGCCATGGCGATTCGGTGGAGCGCCTCCCCGCAGGCTTCGTGCGCCTGGCCCATACCGACAACACGCCGGAAGCGGCGATCGCCAATCACCAACGGCACCTGTACGGCGTGCAGTTCCATCCCGAGGTGGTGCATTCCACCTGCGGCATGGCGATGATCCGCAACTTCGTGTATCACATCTGCGGCTGCGAGCCCGACTGGACCACCGCCGCCTTCATCGACGAAGCCATCGCCGATGTCCGCGCCCAGGTTGGCGACAAGCGGGTGCTGCTGGCCCTCTCGGGCGGGGTTGATTCCTCCACCCTGGCGTTTCTGCTGCACCGGGCGATCGGTGATCAGCTCACCTGCATGTTCATCGACCAGGGCTTCATGCGCAAGGGCGAGCCTGAGTTCCTGGTGGAGTTCTTCGATCGGCAGTTCCACATCAATGTCGAATACATCAATGCCCGCGAACGCTTCATCAACAAGCTGGCCGGCATCACCGATCCGGAGCAGAAACGCAAGATCATCGGTGCTGAATTCATCCGGGTCTTCGAAGAGGAAAGCAAGCGCCTCGGCCCCTTTGACTACCTCGCCCAGGGCACTCTTTACCCCGACGTGATCGAAAGTGCCGGCACCAACGTCGACCCCAAGACCGGCGAACGGGTCGCCGTGAAGATCAAGAGCCACCACAACGTCGGTGGCCTGCCCAAGGATCTGCAGTTCAAGCTGGTGGAGCCCCTGCGCCGGCTGTTCAAGGATGAAGTGCGCAAGGTGGGTCGCAGCCTCGGCCTGCCTGAAGAGATCGTGCGCCGTCACCCCTTCCCTGGACCTGGCCTGGCGATCCGCATCCTCGGCGAGGTGACCGCCGAGAAGCTGAACATCCTCCGCGATGCGGATCTCGTCGTGCGGGAGGAAGTCAGCAATGCCGGCCTCTACCACGACATCTGGCAGGCGTTCGCGGTGCTGTTGCCGGTGCGCAGTGTCGGCGTGATGGGCGATAAGCGCACCTATGCCTTCCCGGTGGTCGTGCGCTGCGTCTCCTCGGAAGATGGCATGACCGCCGACTGGTCGCGCCTGCCCTACGACCTGCTCGAAACCATCTCCAACCGCATCGTCAACGAAGTCAAGGGAGTCAACCGGGTGGTGCTCGACATCACCAGCAAGCCCCCCGGCACGATCGAATGGGAATAGGGGTGACTGGTCGCCGCGGGGGAGCTCCGATAGCATCGGGCCCCGGCTGATTTCCCTTGACCGTCACCAGCTCCGGTGTGACCGCTGCAGGCGCCGCTGCCGAGCCGGATTCCCAGACCCAGCGGCGGCTGCAGCAGGACAGCATCCTGCTGGCCGGCAAGGTGGTCTACCTCAACCCTTTCCTGTACTGGCGCCGATTCGACGCCAACACCGACCGCTGGCTGCGGCAGCCCGGCCAGCTTCCCGAGGAGCAGATCCGGGTCAACCGCAGCCGCTTCTATCCCGAGCTCGACTGGGACCTGCTCGATCCGGCCGAGGTCAGGATCAAGGAAGGGGCGGTGGAGATGTTTCTCAAGACCATGGAGTTGATCACCACGTTCAACCCCGAGCTCGGCTCCGGCCACCTGCTCGAGGTCGAGCGCAAGATGGCCGTCACCAAGAAGCGCAGTTTCGAGCGCTGGGTCGAGAAGGCCCTGCGTCGCCGCGAGCAGGCCGAGCAGAAGGAGCGTCGCCGTTTCGATCGCGAACGCTTCTGGCGGGGCTGGAGTGAATGGATTGTGCTGGATACCACGCGTCAGGCCTTGGTGCCCCTGATGGCCTTGCTCGTGCTGGCCGTGGGTGCCGGCTGGTGGTGGGGCAGTCAGCAGAGCTGCCGGCAGGTGGTCGTGACTCCAGGCGTGCAACGGCCCACGCCCTGAGCTGATGCCCCCATAGCGGAAGCTTGCGGGGCAGACTGTGGCATGTGCCCTCTGTCCGCACCCGCAATGGCTGCCGATCCCTTCGACGCGCTGCGGCTGACCCTGATGCAGGACGTGCTGCCGGTTGGCCTGGCCGTGGTGGAGCGGGCCCGCAAGGGCGGTCCGGCTGAGGTGATGGCCGCCTTCAACGACACCAATGACCCGCTTGGCCAGCTGCGCGAAGAGGGGGAGCCGGTGGCCAGCCAGGTGCGTGAGGGTCTCGACCGCGTCCAGCCTGGCCTCGGCAATCCGGTGATGAAGGTGGAGGTGCGGGATGTGCCGACCGAGCCATCGGCGGCCACGGCGGTGGATGATGCAGCTCTGGCCCGCACCCTGGAGCGGATCTCCGGGCGATTGCGGCTGCTGGAGCAGAGGATTGACGACTCGGCCTCCTGATCGATGGCGATGGGTCCGGCTTCAGTACGCCATTCCGGCATGGGCCAGCAGCCCCTCTGGCTGCTGCTGCTCGTGCTGGCCTGCTGCAGCGCCATGGGGGCCCGGCTGGCGTGGCTGCAGCTGCTCCACGGCCCCGAATTCCGCGAGATGGCTGATGAAAACCGCATCCGCCTGATGCCCCGCAGCCCGATGCGGGGTCGGTTGCTGGATCGCCATGGCCGCGTCCTGGCCACCAACCGCCTCACCTACAACCTCTACATCCAGCCACGGGAGGTGGACGATGACCGGTGGCCGGCGCTGCGCGATCAGCTGGTGCAGGTGATGGGTGTTGGCGCCGCTGAGCTCGATGAGAATCGGCGCAGTGGCGCCAACCCGGAGGGCTACCGCATCGAGCTGGCCGGTCCGCTCACCCCCCAGCAGGTGCTGCGCTTCCGCGAACAGGCTGACCGGCTGCGCGGCGCCGAGGTGGACGTTGACGTGCTGCGCAGTTATCCCAATGGCAGCCTGGCGGCCCATGTGCTGGGTTACACCAGCGGCATCACCGGCGAGGAATACGACCGGCTGCGCAGCGAGGGATACCGCATCCGCGACCGCATCGGCCGCAGCGGTGTCGAGAAGGTGTATGAGTCGCACCTTCGCGGCGAATGGGGTGGCCAGCAGCTGGAGGTGAACGCCGCCGGTCAGGTGCAGCGCGTGCTCGGAGACAAGCCCGCCAAGGCAGGCAAGGACTTGCGCCTCACCCTGGATCTCGACCTCCAACGCGCCGCCGAACGGGCCCTGGACGGCGTGCGCAAGGGGGCGATCGTGGCGATGGATCCTCAGACCGGCGCCATCCGTGCCCTGGCCAGCCGGCCCACCTTTGATCCCAACGTGTTTTCGGATGGGCCCACCACGGCCCAGTGGAATGCGCTCAACCGTCCGGAGGCGCCACTGCTGAACCGGGCCTTCCAGGGATTTCCCCCGGCCAGCACCTTCAAGACCGTCACCACGATCGCCGGGATCGAATCGGGTAAGTACACCGCGGCCTCCAAGGTGCCCACGATGAACTCGTTCTGCTACTACGGGCAGTGTTACGCCGACCATGGCGCCTTCGGGGCGATCGGGTTTCCCTTTGCCCTGGCAGTGAGCAGTAACAGTTTTTACTACCAGGTGGGCCTCAAGGTGGGACCCGATGAGCTGTTCAAGGCGGCCCGCCGCATGGGCTTCGGCAGTCTCAGCGGCGTGGAATTAATCGAAGAAGATACCCCGGGCCTGCTGGGGGACCAGGCCTGGAAGAAGGAGGTGCTGGGCGAACCCTGGACCCCCGTGGACACGATCACCTCCGCGATTGGCCAGGGGGCGGTGACGGTGACGCCGATCCAGATGGCACGGCTCTATGCGGCGGTGGCCAATGGCGGCTGGCTGGTGACGCCCCACCTGGTGGAGCGCTCCACACCACGCACCTGGATCGGCCTGCGGCCCGACACCCTGCGGGTGCTGCGGCAGGGGCTGCGCGATGTGGTGACCAGTGGCACCGCCACGCTCCTCAATGACCCTTCCCTGCCTCCGGTGGCCGGGAAGACCGGCACCGGTGAAGATCCCCCCCGTCCTGACCATGCCTGGTTCGGTGGCTATGCCCCCGCCGACAAGCCCACCTTGGTGATCATTGCCTTTGGACAGAACAGCGGTGGTTATGGCGGAACTGTGGCGGCTCCGATGGTGAAGGCGCTGATGACCACCTGGTTCAAGGGTTCGGCTCCCCAGCCAACCGGCCGCAAGAGCTGAGTCTCACCAGAACTCCTGAAACTCAGGCCACCAGCTGCAGCTGCGGATGTCCGAGCACCTGGCGGTAGTACGCCCGCAGCTGGGCAGTGGCACCGGCCCATCCCCAGCGCTCCGCCTCCTGGCGAGCGTTGCGGCGCAGCTGTTCCAGTCGGCTTGCATCGCCGAGAAGGCGTTGCACCGCGGCGGTGAGGCTGGCGGCTCCCCCGTCGGCGCCCTCCGGTTCATAGAGGCAGCCATTCTCACCGTCGGTCACGATGTCGGGAATGCCGCCGCGGTTGGCGCCCACCACCGGACAGCCGGCGGCCATGGCCTCAAGCAGCACCAGTCCCAGGGTTTCGGTGCTCGAGGGGAACAGGAAGGCATCGCCGCTGGCATAGGCAGAGGCCAGCTCTTCCCCAGCCAGGTAGCCGACGAAACTGGTGGGGGTGCCGGCAAAGATCCGCTCCAGCTGGCTGCGGTAGGGGCCATCCCCCACCAGCGCCAGGCGTGCGTCGGGCAGAGCCTCCAGCACCGGCTTGATGCGCTCGATCTGTTTCTCGGCCGAGAGGCGGCCGATGTAGAGCAGAAGCTGGCCAGTATCGCTTCGGCCATCCAGCAGCCGGAGCCGCATCGCCGGGCTGCGCAGCGCGGGACGGAACAGGTCCGTATCCACACCCCGCTGCCACAGGGCGGTGGACTGGATCCCCTTCTCGCTCAGTTCCTCCACCATGGCCGAGGAGGTGCAGAGATTGAGACGGGCCTGGTTGTGGGCCGCCTTGAGCAGCTCCCAGAGCAAGGGCTCGAGCATGCCCATGCCGTAGTGCTCGAGGTATTTGGGCAGATGGGTGTGGTAGCTCGCCACCAGGGGGATATCCCGGGTCTTGGCGAGCCAGATGCCGCCCAGCCCCAGCACGGCTGGGTTCACCACATGCACCAGATCGGGCGCAAAGCTCTCCAGGGCCTCCGACACGGCTGGCCGCGGCAGGGCCAGCTTCAGCTCCGGGTAAAGCGGCAACGGCATCGCCGGCACCCCCACCACCTGGGCTCCCCTGTAGGACTCCGGTGCTCCCTCCGGACAGAAGATCACCACCTGGTCGCCGGCCGCGACCAGGTGCTCGACGGTCTTGGTGAGGCGGGTGACAATCCCGTCCACCTTGGGCAGGAAGGTTTCGGTGAAGAAGGCGATCTTCAAGGGATCAGGCAACCGGCACGCTGTGGATGGCCTCAGCCTGCTTGTGGGTCCAGGCGGACACGCAGGGAATGCGGCTGCGATCGCAGCGATCCGCCCAGCGGCGCGCCACATCCACCACTTCCGCCAGCAGGCCATCGTCGAGGGTGGTGGGCTTGAGGCCCAGTTCGATGAAGCAGCGGTTGTCGACGATCAGGTCGTTCTCCACCGCCTCATTGCGGGGATTGGGCAGGTAGTTGATCTCCGCCCCGGTGAGCGCTGACACTTTGCGAGCCAGCTCGCCCACCTGGTGGCTCTCGGTCATCTGGTTGAAGATCTTCACCTTCTCGCCCACCTGAGGGGGGTTCTCCAGGGCCAGCTGCACGCAGCGCACCGAGTCGCGGATGTGGATGAAGGCGCGGGTCTGGCCGCCGGTGCCGTGCACGGTGAGGGGGTAGCCGATCGCTGCCTGCATCAGGAAACGGTTCAGCACCGTGCCGTAGTCGCCGTCGTAATCGAAGCGGTTGGTGAGGCGCGGATCCTTTTCCGTGAGGGTCGTATTGGTTCCCCAGACGATGCCCTGGTGCAGATCGGTGATGCGGATCTGATCGTTTTTATTGTAGTAGAGAAAGAGCAGCTGATCCAGCGTCTTGGTCATGTGGTACACACTGCCGGGGCTGGCAGGGTGCAGGATCTTCTCGGTGAAGCGGCTGCCATCGGGCTGGGGCACCTCCACCGTGAGGTAACCCTCGGGGATGGTGGCACCGCGGTGGGATCCATAGCCGTACACGCCCATCGTGCCCAGGTGCACGATGTGGATGTCGAGGCCGCTCTCAACGATGGCGGCCAGCAGGTTGTGGGTGCCGTTGACGTTGTTGTCGACCGTGTAGCGCTTGGTAGCGCTGCTCTTCATCGAATAAGGAGCGGCGCGCTGCTCGGCGAAGTGCACCACCGCCGCCGGCCGCTCGTCACGCAGCAGATCCAGAAGCCGGGTGTACTCGTGGGCGATATCGAGGTGGACGAACCGCATCGCCTTGCCGCCCACCTGCTGCCAGGCCTTGAGGCGGTCGCCGATCGTCGCGATCGGCGTCAGCGACTCCACCTCGAGATCGATGTCGATCTTGCGGCGGCTGAGGTTGTCGATGATCACCACATCGTGGCCGGCGTCAGCCAGGTTCACCGCACAGGGCCAACCGCAGAAGCCGTCGCCACCGAGAACGAAAACCTTCACGCCAGACTCCTGCTGAACGAGCACGTGCTCCGGATGGCAAGCTACTACAGGCATCCGGCCCGGATCCCGACTCGCCGGTCCGTGGTGACGGATCAGCTGATGCCCACCGCGACTGCGACCAGCAACAGCACCAGAACGCTGCCACCCACGATCAGGGCCATGGAGCTGCGGCTGGTGCCCTCCCCCGCTTCCATCACCTCCATCCGCGGCTCCTTGGCGAAGGCGTTGAGTCGCCCACCGTCTTCTTCCGTGACCTGCATGACGCCCTCGAGTAGGTAAGAGCACTCACCCTATGGACCGCGACGGGAGGATCTTCGCTTCCTCTATGGAACTTCACGGCTCTTGACCCCGGGGCACCTGGAGTCGGTGCGAGTCGAGGCATCAGCTGCCCACCCGGCCCTGCAGTGGTGAGCTGGCCCTTGCGTCCGGCCGCACCGGCAGCCGGCCGGCGGCATGGGCAACCCGGCCAGCCTCACAGGCCATGGCCATGGCCCTCGCCATCGCCGCTGGATTCCCTGCCAGGGCGATGGCACTGTTGACCAGCAGGGCATCCGCCCCCATCTCCATGGCCTGGGCGGCTTCGCTGGGAACTCCGATGCCGGCATCCACCACCACCGGAACGCCGGAGTTCTCGATGATCAGGGCGATGTTGGCAGCGTTGCGGATGCCCTGGCCGGAACCGATCGGTGACCCGAGTGGCATCACCGTGGCGCAACCGGCCTCCTCCAGCCGCCTGGCCAGCAGAGGATCGGCATTGATGTAGGGGAGCACGGTGAAGCCCTCTCTGACCAGCTGCTCGGCGGCCTCCAGGGTGCCGATCGGGTCTGGCAGCAGATGTTTCGGGTCTGGAATCACCTCCAGCTTCACGAAATTGTTGTCTTCCTGGCCGGCCAGCTTGGCCAGTTCGCGGCCCAGACGGGCCACCCGCACCGCCTCGTCTGCGGTGGCGCAGCCGGCGGTGTTGGGCAGCATCCAGAGGCGTTGCCAGTCGATCGCCTGCATCAGCCCCTCATGGCCGGCAGCCACGCTCTGCACCCGGCGCACGGCGACGGTCACGATGTCGCAGGCGCTGGCTTCGAGGCTGGCCTGCATCACCGCCAGGCTGGGATATTTGCCGGTGCCGGTCATCAGGCGGCTGCGGAACGTGCGCCCGCCGATCACCAGGGCATCGGCCGGAGGGTTACTGGGCTCAGGCTGGGACACGGCCGGATCAAACAGGCGAGCTGGTCCATCGACCGTATCGCGAGGGGGTTCCCGCCTATAGCCTTGGACCACACGATCCACCCCATTCCATGCCGCTCGCCCTGTTGCTGGCCGCCATGCCTCTCACGGCGACGCCGGCCCCGCCCCGGAACGACTTCGTTCCCTTCACCACGCCCGCGCCCTATGGGTCCTCCCCGGTCCTGGGTGTGTTTGAGCCGGTGGAGACCTTTGATCCGATCGCCCGGGCCCTTGTGATGGCCCAGCAGATGCCGCGGGACTGGGTCGGGAGCTACCAGCCCTTCGGCGGTGCTCCGGTTTCCGTGGATCTGCGCCTGGCCTCCACCACCGCCATCGGCCAGATGGTCGACCTGCGTGGCCAGATCACCGTGGGCTCCGTCACCTGGCCTGTGCAGGGGAATCTCAATGCCAAGTCTGATCAGATTGATCTGTTGCTGCTCTGCAGCAAATGCGACGTTGCCGGCCTGGAGGCCGGTGGCGAGTTCCAGGGGCTGCAGGGTCTTCAGCTGAGTGGATGGAACGCCCCCCGCCTCACCGGCATGGGAGGTCGCTTAGAGCTGCAGCCTGCCGTGAACAACGTTTCCATGCCTGCAGCCCCTGCCGCCGTAAGGACGCCGATCCGCGGACTCTGGTGACTGACTGAAGTCGAGAGCGCAGGCCCAGGCTGCCCTGCTGATGGGGTGGCCGTGGCCTCGTCGACCCCTGGGCGAGTACTTCGGTGACTGGACTCTGTGGGCAGCGCCTGGATTCTGTGGCCGCAGACAGATGAGCAGTCCCGACGGCTGCACTGAGGGAGTGACAGCTTCAGGTTTCTGGATTGGGAACGCTGGTCTTGAGAGCTGATTGACTGCGCTCCAGTCGCTTCAACCGGCGCAGGGCCGTCTTGTTGGAGGGATCGAGAGTGAGGGCCTGCTTGTAGGCCTCGCAGGCTTCCTCGAGTTTCTGCTGCTTCTCGAGGGCAAAAGCGACATTGTTGAGTGCCACCGGATAATCCGGCTTGGCACGCAGAGCAGATTCGTAATGACGAATCGCGGATTTGTACTGTCCCTGAGCAGCCAGGCCGAAGCCGATCGCGTTGGCAATCAGAGCCCTGGCCTCACCGGGGGATTGTTCGCCATCCACCTGTTTGAGGGCCCGCTTCAGGGTGTCAACCGCCTGGCCATAGAGCCGTTTGCGCAGCTGCACGGAGCCAAGCTCGTACAGATTGGCAGCATCCTGTTCGACTCCCGCACCCTCAAGCCGGGCCAGGGTTGACTCATCCCGCCGGACCCGCAGGATCTGGCGGGTCACCACGACAGCGGCACCTCCGAGCAGCACCACCAGACCGAGCAGGTAAGCCTGAGGCAGAAGAAGATCCATCGGGCCGACCGCCGCCGTCAGGCCTTGACGGCGCTGGCGACGCTGGAGAAGCTGCTGGGATCGACCACAGCAAGCTGGGCCAGCATCTTGCGGTTGAGACGCACGTCTGCCTTCTTGAGACCACCCATCAAGCGGCTGTAGCTGAGGCCGTTGATGCGGGCGGCGGCGTTGATGCGGGCGATCCAGAGACGACGGAAATCACGCTTGCGGCGACGGCGATCCCGATAGGCGTTACAGAGGGCCTTCATCACCCGCTGGTTGGCGGTGCGGAACAACGAGCCGTTACCGCCGCGGAAACCCCGGGCCAGGCGAAGAATCTTATTGCGACGTTTGCGGGCTACGTTGCCCCTCTTGACGCGGGCCATGGGGAGGAATCGGGTTGAAAAGGATCAGGAATCAGGCGAGCCGAGCGCAGTTGGCTCAGGCGTAAGGCATCATGCGGGCCACGTTTTCGGCGTCGCGCTCATCCACCACGGCCATCGTGCCGAGATAACGCTTCCGCTTCGGGCTCTTGTGATCGAGCAGGTGGTTGTGGAAGGCGCGCCGGCGCATGAATTTGCCGCTGCCGGTGACCTTGAACCGCTTGGCGGCAGCTTTGCGGGTCTTGAGCTTCGGCATGTCTCGCGGCGCGGACGCAAACAAGCAAAGTACGACGCGAACCTCCCATTCGCCAAGCAACCCAACTCATCCATGGCTGCAGCCCCCCGTCTCCTTGCCTCTTCTTCACCGCCGTTGCGGGGTCTCGCGGTCAGTGCACTGGTGCCCCTGATGCTGGCTGGAGGGGGCTGCCGGGCCTCGCTTCCCACCGATCACGCCTCATCCGCATCAACCCCGGCAGCAGGTCCCACCATGGCGGTCCCGGCGGCTCCACCCCCGCCGGGGGCTGTGGCCATGGAGTCGGAACTGCACTGGCCCGTGCCACCGCCGCCAAAACCCGATCCACGGGATCCGCGTCTCTGGGTGGCCCTGGCCGCCCGGCTCGCCCCCGCAAGCCAGGCTGCTGGCCCGGTGCCACCGCCGCTGCGGCTGCGCAGCGCCCGCGGTGGCCTCATCCTCACCGATGCGGCCGGCCACAGAGTCCAGGGGGCCGATCTGCTGGTGCACTGGCGCTGGCAGCCCCTGGCCCAGCCCCGGATCTGGCGGCGCCAGGTGCTCGGGCCGTTCGCCAGTTTCGAGAGTGCCGAGCAGGCTGCTGACCAGTGGCGCCAGCTTGGTGTGGCAGCCGTGATCGCGCACCCGGGCGACTGGGAGGTGTGGGCACCCGCCTCCGCCCTGCCACCCCTGGGGTTGCAGCCCCGGCTGCAGGAACGCCGGCTGCCGGGTCGCTGGGTACCGGAGCTGCGGCCGGCCGACGGTGCACGGCCACTTCAGGAGCCGATCCGGATCGAGGCGCCTGGTGGGCTGCGCTGGCAGAACGGCGTGTACGGCGGTCCCTTCCGCCTGCAACCCGATGCCTACGGCAGCTGGTCACTGCTGGAGGAGGCGCCGCTCGAGCGTTATCTCGAGGGCGTGGTGCCCCATGAAATCGGAGCCGGTTCGCCGGCAGCAGCCCTGGCGGCCCAGGCCGTGCTGGCGCGCACCTGGGCGCTGCGCAACCAGCATCGCTATGGGGTGGATGGCTATCACCTCTGTGCTGACACCCAGTGCCAGGTCTACAGCGATCCACGCCAGGCCGGCGCGGCGGTTCGCCAGGCGATCGCCAGCACCCGCCACCAGGTGCTCAGTTACGCCGGCCGGCCGATTCATGCCGTCTATCACGCCACCAACGGTGGGGTAGCGGCAGGCTTCGAGGAAGGGTGGAGTGGAGAGCCTCTCCCGTATCTGCAGTCTTTCGTGGATGGACCAGCCGCGTTGCAGGCCTCACTGCCGCTGCCTCTTCAGCAGGAGGGCCTTGCCCTGCTGCTGCGCCAGGGAGGGGCCGCCTATGGAGCCAGCCATCCCGTCTTCCGCTGGCAGCGCCAGCTGACCGCCGCCCAGATCAGTGCGGCTCTGCGCGGAGTGGCCCCAAGGCTCGGTGAGCCGCGCAGTGTGCGGGTGCTGGAGCGGGGCCCCAGTGGCCGGGTGCTGGCCCTGGAGATTGTCGGCAGTGGCGACTCCACAGTGCTGCGGCTCGATGCGATCCGCCGCACCCTGCGCACCTTGCCCAGCACCCTGTTCGAGGTGCGGCCCGTGGCGGCGGGCCAGTGGCGTGTCGTGGGGGGCGGCTTCGGCCATGGCGCCGGCCTGTCCCAGGCCGGCGCCATTGATCTGGCGCGCCGTGGCTGGGGCCTGCAGCGGATCCTGCAGCATTACTACCCGGGCACGGCACTGGTGCCGCTGACGGGTCTTCAGTCCGAGGCTCCGCCTGTGATTCCGGAGCGTCACCCTTAAAGTCTGGCCACTCACGGGGTGTCCATGGCTGCCGGCGACAGCGCCACTGCCAGCGACAGTGCCAATGCCGGCGTTGGCATTGCCAGCACTGGCAGAGATCGCCGCGCCAAATCGGCACTGTTCCTGTTGGGCTGCACCTGGGCCGGGCTCGCACCCCACTGGCTGGCAGCTGAGCGCAGCCTTCTGCCTGCGCTCAGCCTGGCGGTGCTGCTGGGCGGTTACAGCCTGCGCACGGTGCTGCTCCAGGCTCTGCGTCAGGCTCGCCGCAGTGTGGACGCGTCTGCGGGGGACTTGCCAGCCATCGATCTGCCGGCAGTGGATCTTGTGGTGGCCGCCCGCGACGAGCAGGCCGTCATCGGTCGTCTGGTGGATCGGATCCGGCAGCTGCGCTATCCGGAGGGCCAGTTGCGGCTCTGGGTGATCGACGACGGCAGCGACGATGCCACTCCCGAGCTGCTACGGGAGCTGGAGCAGACCACGCCGCTGTTGCGGGTGCTGCGGCGCCCCCGCGATGCGGGTGGGGGCAAATCGGGCGCCCTCAACGAGGTGATGACCCAGCTGCGGGGCCGCTGGATGCTGGTGCTCGATGCCGATGCCGGCCTGCAGCCTGACCTGCTCGAGAGGGTCATTCCCGCCGCCGAGGCCGGTGGCTGGTCGGCGGTGCAGCTGCGCAAGGCGGTGGTGAATGGCCCTGTCAACCTGCTCACCCGCGCCCAGGCCATGGAGATGGCACTCGATGCGGTGATCCAGGAGGGGCGCCTGTCGGTGGGCGGTGTGCCCGAGCTGCGCGGCAACGGCCAGCTGTTGCTGCGCGAAGCCGTGCAGGCCTGCGGCGGCTTCAACGAGGCCACGGTGACCGACGACCTCGATCTCAGCTTCCGCTTGCTGCTGGCCAACCAGCCGATCGGCGTGTTCTGGGATCCGCCGGTGGAGGAGGAGGCGGTGCTCAGCCTCGCCGCCCTCTGGCGCCAGCGGCAGCGGTGGGCGGAAGGGGGCCTGCAACGCTTCTTCGACTACGGCCAGGGCCTGGTGTTCGGGCCGCTCCGTTTCAGCCAGAAACTTGATCTGACCTGCTTCTTCCTCCTGCAGTACATGCTGCCGGTGGTCTCGATCGCGGATCTGGCCGGCGCTCTGATCACCCGCACCCTGCCCACGATCTGGCCGCTCTCGATCGTGGCCCTCGGTCTCTCCGGCCTGGCGATCGTGAGCGGCTGCCGGCGTCCCAGCGAGGGGCCTGCCCTGCCGGCCATGGGTCCGCTGGCCATGGGTCTGGGCATCCTCTATCTGGTGCACTGGTTCGTGGTGATCCCCTGGGTGACCCTGCGCATGGCTGTGCTGCCGAAGCGCCTGGTCTGGGTCAAGACCCTGCACCTCGGCGATGACGCCAGTGTCGAAGAGGCCGTCAGCAGTTAGAGCACCTCCAGCGCGGCCTTGAACCCGACGCGAGCAACCTCGGAGCGCAGCTCAGGTTGTCAACTCAGAGGGGCTTGTCGCCAGACGTTCAACCGAGGGTTCCTCCCTCTCGAGGGGGGCGTCCAACTCCACCACTTCCCCCTGGAAGAAGTCGGCCAGTCGCCGTGCCTTCTCATCCAGTCGGCCAGCACCAGGATCAGTGTGGGGTGGCGTCGGAGTCGCTGCTTGTTGGGAGGGTGAGGTTGGCTGAGGCACCGGGCTGGCGGCCTGCGGCTGTGGATCAGGGGCCAGTGAGCCAGCTGGCTCTCGAACCGGCTGAGCCGCAGGCCTTACTTGCAGCGCCTCGGGACGAGGCGCTGCTGACACGCTGGCAGCGGATGGGCCCGGAACGGAGCGGCCGCTGGTGTGGAAGGACTGGGCCGGTGAAGGAGCGGCGGCCGCCGGGTTGGTTTCGGCGCCGGCCGCCGGACCCTGATCACTGCTTTCCAGCACCAGTTGGCGCGGACTGCCCACAACGGACGTGATCGCACGCTCCAGCAGCGGCAGGCGGCTCTGGACCATCGCGATCCAGGTGCTGGCCACCCGCACCACGGCTCGTTGCCCGTCGAGGCGCACCAGCTGGGCCTGCTGGGAGAGCAGCATGCGGGTCGACGGCAGTTCCAGCCCCGCCAGGATCTGTTGCCAGAGTTCCGGCAAGGCGGTCGTGGTGTCGATCGGCTGGGGTGGAGTGGCTGCTGCCGCGGGTGCCGGTGTCGGGCTGGCGACTGGCTGGTCCGTGGGGTGGGTCGGGCGCTCGGAGGTGGAGGCTGGTTTGGCTGATCCCGTGCGGCTCCCTGCGACTGTGCCCGTGCCCGTGCCCGCGCCCGTGCCCGTCGCGGTCGCCGTGGCCACGGCCGGCCTTGGGGGCACTGCGGCGGCGGTGATGGTGGGCTCCGCCAGCAGACCCAGCAGCAGCACTTCCAGCCACAGCCGCGGCTGCACGCTCTGGCGCAGTTGCTGTTCGCTGCCGCGCAGTTGCGCCTGCCACTGCAGCAGGCGGGCCTTGCCGATCTGCCGCGCCAGCTCTGGGAGCCGGGGCCGGAACTGGGGCGAGAAACTGGTGAGTTCGAGCCGTTCCGGCGCCACGCCGGCCAGCACCAGATCACGCAGCAGGCCGGCCAGTCCCTGCAGCACCGCCCCCGGTTCGCGGCCCCGTTCCAGCAACTGGCGGCTGGCATCGATCACCCCCAGCGGCTCCGATGTCGCCATGGCACCGGCCAGCTCCAGCAGCTCCTGTTCGGGCACGGCCCCCAGCAGCTCCCAGACCGCACCGGCCTCGATCGGTGGGGGCAGCAGGCTGAGCTGATCGAGCAGGCTTTCCGCATCCCGCAATCCCCCCTGAGCCCGCTGGCACACCACATGCAGCGCTTCGGGGGTGATGCCGATCGACTCCTGCTCGGCAATCCAGCGCAGGTGCTGCTCGAGGGCCTCCAGGGGGATGCGGCGGAAATCGAAGCGCTGGCAGCGGCTCAGGATCGTGGGCAGCACCCGCTGGGGGTCAGTGGTGGCGAGCACGAACACCACCCGTGGCGGCGGCTCCTCGAGGGTTTTGAGCAGGGCGTTGAAGGCTGCGGTGGAGAGCATGTGGCACTCGTCCACCACGTAGACCTTCCAGCGGGCCTGCACCGGGGCGAAGCGGGAGCGTTCGATCAGCTCGCGGATGTTGTCGACACCGGTGTTGGAGGCGGCGTCGATCTCGATCACATCCAGAGCATTGCCCGCGGCGATCGAGACGCACAGCTCGCAGACGCCGCAGGGCTCGGGTGTGGGCCCCGCATGGGCAATGCAGTTGAGCGAGCGGGCCAGGATGCGGGCGCTGGAGGTCTTGCCGGTGCCACGCGGTCCGCTGAACAGGTAGGCCGGCGCGATCCGCCCGGTGCGCAGGGCATTGCCCAGGGTGGCGGCGATCGCCTCCTGACCCACCAGCTGGTCGAAGCGCTGGGGCCGGTACTTGTGGTGCAGCGGCTGGTACGCCTGGCTCATGGCGGGTTCATGGATCGCTGCATCCCTGATCGCTGCATCACCGCTCGCTGCGTCGTGCCGTCCGGATGACGCGGCCGGAGATCCGAGGCTACTGGCCGCCCCCCTGTTCCAGCAGCCGCTCCAGACGCCCTTCCAGCTCCTCGACCTCGCTGAGCTGATCGGCCAGCTTCTGGGCAGCCAGACGCAGGGCCGCGAACTGGTCGTTGCCGGCGCCACTGCCCTGGCCCCAGCGTTCCTCGGCCCTGGCCAGCTCGGTCTCCAGCCTCCGCTGCAGGTTGAGCCGTAGCCCATCGAGCTGCTCGAGGCTTCTGAGGGCCAGGGCGCGCCCCTGCTCGAGTTGCCGGGCATCGAGGTTGAGACCCTGGCTCAGCAGCAGGCGCACGGCACCGATCAGGGCTGCCGGCACCACCTGCCCGAAGGCCTGGAGGCCGCGGCTGCCGGTCTGGAGCCAGTCCTCCACCTGGCCGCTGCGATGGCGCCCGGTCTTGCACCAGTGGGCGAAGTGCTCGCAGTTGTTGAACAGCAGGTTGTAGTTCTGCTCCCCCAGCCGGCTCATGGCGCGCCGCAGGGTCACCCCAGACGGGGAGCAGGCCTGCGGTGGATAGGTCACCAGACTCACCGGCTGGCCGCGGCTGAACTCCTCCAGGGGGCTGCGCAGGATGGCCCTTCCCTCCAGGTAGTGGGCCACCGTGCCATCGCCGAGGTCGATGCCGTGGTGATGGAACAGACCGTGCTGGCGGGGAACTTCAAGATGATCGGCTGCCGCCATCGCCGGCTACCCCGTCAGGCGGTCTTGTCGTTCTGCTCCCGGTCGAGGTTGCTGGGATAGGGCACCACCTTGGCCAGGCTGCGCTGCTCCACCAGATTCCGGCTGATCGTGAAAGTCTTCACGTCCTGGCGGGAGGGCAGGTCGTACATCAACTCCAGCATCAGCTCTTCCACAATGCCGCGCAGGGCACGGGCACCGGTCTTGCGGCGGTGCGCCTCAATGGCGATCGCCTCAATCGCATCCGGTTCGAACTCCAGGTGCACGTCATCCATGCTCAGCAGGGTCTGGAACTGCTTGACCAGGGCATCGCGCGGCTCGGTGAGGATCGCCTCAAGGGCGCGGGTATCGAGCGGTTCGAGCACGGCACTCACCGGCAGGCGGCCGATGAATTCGGGGATCAGGCCGTAACGCACCAGATCGTCCGGCTCCAGATGCCGCAGCACCTGGGCGGCCTGATGGTCCTTGCCGCGAGGGCGGGTCCGTCCGTCAGCCTGCAGGAAGCCGATCGCATTGCGGCCCATGCGCCGCTGCACCACATCTTCGAGGCCCACGAAGGCGCCGCCGCAGATGAACAGAATCTGGCTGGTGTCGATCTGGATGCAGTCCTGATAGGGGTGCTTACGGCCCCCCTGGGGTGGCACGTTGGCGACCGTGCCCTCCAGCATCTTCAGCAGCGCCTGCTGAACGCCTTCACCGGAGACGTCGCGGGTGATCGAGGGGTTCTCGCTCTTGCGGGAGATCTTGTCGATCTCATCGATGTAGATGATCCCCCGCTGGGCCACCTCCACATCCATGTCGGCCTTCTGCAGCAGGCGCAGCAGGATGTTCTCCACGTCCTCGCCCACATAGCCCGCTTCGGTGAGGGTGGTGGCGTCCGCCACGGCGAAGGGCACATCCAGCAGCTCGGCCAGGGTCTGGGCCAACAGGGTCTTGCCGCAGCCGGTGGGGCCGATCAGCAGGATGTTGGACTTGTGCAGCCGGGTGGCGGTGCGGTCGGTCTCTCCCTGGCCATCGCCCTGCCAGGCCAGGCGCTTGTAGTGGTTGTACACGGCGACCGAGAGCACCTTCTTGGCGTCGTCCTGGCCGACCACCTGCTGGTCGAGAAAGGTCTTGATCTGCTGGGGCTTGGGGATCGAAGCCAGGGTCGGCGCCGGCTTGGGAGCCTTCTTGGCCACGCTTTTGCGGCCGCTCTCCGGGCTGCTGCGGCTGGCACCACCCGCCGGCGCGTCGACAAGCTCCTCATCGAGAATCTCGTTGCAGAGATCGATGCACTCGTCACAGATGTAGACGCCTGGGCCTGCAATCAGCTTGCGCACCTGTTCCTGCGACTTGCCGCAGAACGAGCACTTCAGGTGAGCATCGAACTTGGCCATCGCGCAGGGGGCGTTCGGGTCAGGGTTGGGTGCCGGGGCTGGCAGGGTGACCCCGAATCTCCAGGATCAACGCAAATCGCCCTTGAAGGGCAGTCCTTAAGGATCAAACCGGTAGGGATCAGACCGGTACCGGTTGTCCGGTGGTGGCCGATCCCTCCTCGACGACCCTGTCGATCAGACCGTATTCAACCGCTTCCGCTGGAGAAAGGAAGTAGTCGCGGTCGGTGTCTTCGGCGATCTTTGCCAGGGGTTGGCCGGTGTGGTCGGCCATCAGACCGTTGAGCGTGTCCTTGAGGAAGAGGATCTCGCGGGCCTGGATCTCGATATCCACCGCCTGGCCCTGGGCACCGCCGAGGGGCTGGTGGATCATGATCCGCGCATTGGGCAGGGCCAGGCGCTTGCCCTTGGTGCCGCCGGAAAGCAGGAAGGCGCCCATGCTGGCGGCGAGGCCGTAGCAGATGGTCACCACGTCAGGAGCGACCTGCTGCATGGTGTCGTAGATGGCCAGCCCCGCCGTGACCGATCCCCCCGGAGAATTGATGTAGATCTGGATGTCCTTCTCGGGGTCTTCCGCTTCGAGGAAGAGCAGCTGCGCCACCAGGGCATCGGCGACGGCGTCGTCGATGCCGGTGCCCATGAAGATGATCCGCTCCCGCAGCAGGCGCGAATAGATGTCGAAGGCCCGCTCGCCCCGGCCAGACTGCTCCACCACCGTGGGGAGCACGCCGGGGTTGGCCATCGGCGAACCAACCGCGCTGGCGGTGGGCAGGCCGTTCCAGGGAGGCTCCCCCTGCCAGCGGTTTTGAACCGGGTGGGGGCGCAGGGTGCTGAGAGGGGCGTCGATCACGCGGTGGCTGCCGGGCTGTCGGACTGGTCGGTCAATCTATGGGGAATCCCAGGCCTGTGGATTCAAGTCAGTGGGCGATTCTGCCAGGCCCCTGGCTTCAGGCCCCTGGCTTAGGCCTCGGCTGCAGGATCTCCCGTCGGGTTCGCCTCGGTTTCTTCGATGGTGCTGTTCTGCTCCAGCCACTCCAGCAATTTGCTGCGCAGCAGGTCGTCGGTCACCGCCAGCCGCAGGCGCTCCGGATCAATCGCGTCGCTGTCGCTGAGGCTGCGGCTCACCTCCCGCAGCTTCTCCTGAATCTCCTCGGCGGCCACCTCGATCGCTTCGGCGGCGGCCAGGGCCTGGAGGGCCAGGTTGCGGCGGAGACGCTGCTCCGCCTCCGGCCTTGAGGTCTCCATCAGGCTGCGCACCAGATCGGGAGTGAAGAGCTTCTTCACGTCCATGCCCTGCTGGGCGATCTGGCCGGCGGTCTGCTCGATCAGGGCGCGGATCTCCTCCTGCACGAGGGTTTCCGGCAGTTCCACCTCCAGCTGCTCCACCAGGGCGGTGAGCAGGGCGTTGTGGCGGTTGCTACGGGTGCGTTGCTCGGCGTCCTCCTGCAGCCGTTGCTCCAGGTCCTGGCGCAGCTCGGCCAGGGTCTGCTTGTCGCTGGCCTGCTGGGCGAAGGAGTCGTCCAGGGCGGGAAGTTCGTGGGTCTTGAGCTCCTTGAGCGTGATCGCGAAACGGGCCTGGCGGCCTCGGGCCTCCTCCTGGGGGTAGCTGTCGGGGAACTGGCACTCAATCGTGCGGTTCTCCCCCACTTCCATCCCGATCACCCCCTCCACGAACCCGGGGATCATCCGATCCACTTCGAGTTCGACCTCCATGGTCTCGCTGCTGCCACCGGTGATCGCTTCCTCGGTGTCGGCATAGACCCCCTCGAAACTCAGCACGGCCACGTCACCGGCGGCGGCCGGGCGATCTTCCACCGGCACCAGGGTGGCCAGCCGCTTGCGCTGCTCCTCGATCAGCTCGTCGACCCGGGCCGGATCGAAGGGCACGGTCTCGGCTTCGGCCTTCAGGCCCCGGGTGGCCTTGAGGCTCGGGCTGGGCTCCACATCCATCACGAGGGTGAGGGTGAGCTCACTGCCGGGGCTGAAACGCTCCAGCAGCTCCTCGAAGCCCTCGCTCAGTTCGGGGCGGCCGATCGCGTCGATCGCCTCCTGCCGGATCGCCTCCTGCACGATGGCCTCCACCAGCTCCTCAAGGGCGGTGGCGCGGATCCGCACTGGTCCGATCTGCTGAAGCAGCACCGGCCGGGGAACCTTGCCCTTGCGGAAACCGGGCAGCTTGATCGTGCGGCTGAGCTTTTCGAGGGCGGTGTCGTAGCTGGCCTGGCAGCGCGCGGCAGGGACGGCCACCTCCACGGCGATGCGGCTGCCGGGCCTTGGACTGGTGCTGACCGTCAGCGCTGGGCTGCGGTCCGTGGGGCTGGCGGACTCGGCGGTGGCAGGCATGACGGGGGCGGATCAACAGGCAGCCCCTCATCCTAGAAAGTGGCCCAGGACACGCCGCGCCACGTATTGTGCGGAGGATGACGATGACGTCCATATCCCTGCTGCCGGTCTGGCCTGGGCTGATTGGCCTGTGCCGGAACCTGCGGCAACGGTCTCGATCCCGGTCGAGGCCGCCTGAACAAGGTCGCCCGTAGCAGCGATTCTTGAAGCGAGACAATGGATTGGTTTCAATCGATTGTTAACGGTTGATGGCTCGCAGTCGAGTGTTCACAGTCGACTTGGCCTGACGCACACCCCGGCGCCTCATCCCTCTGAAGCCTCTGCCACGGCTCGAGCCCAGCCTGGAGACAGCTCCCCATTCCGGTCACCACATCCGATACGGCGCCGCCAGCTTTTCCACTTCACGTTCACCCACTCCCCAGCCTCCCCACCCTGCCGACCGGTTCGGTCGGCCTCAGCCACCGCTTTCCCCGATCGCGGCCCCGGCCTACCCGAACCGCTTCGGCTCGGCGCCCCGACTCCGTAGCGCTCCTTCACAGGCTGCCCGGTTTTCGCCCACAGCCCGGATTTCGCCCACAGCCTGGTTCTCAGCCACAGCCCTGGCCGTTGACGCCATGGATCCCACCCGTTCCCACCGCTCTTGACCGTCTCTCACCCCCTCACCACCGCTGCCCGCCCTGCCGCCCTGCCGCAGCGCCCCCTGCGGATCGCGATCCTGGGAGCCACCGGCGCCGTTGGCCAGGAGCTGCTGCAACTTCTGGATGAACGCCGCTTCCCCGTGGCCGAGCTGCGGCCCCTGGCATCGCCCCGCTCCGCCGGCCAGACCCTGGCCTGGCAGGGGCGCAGCCTCACGATCGAACCGGTGACGGAGGAGGCATTCGACGGCGTTGATCTGGTGCTGGCCTCGGCCGGTGGTTCGGTGTCGAAGCAATGGGCGCCGCTGGCGGCCGCGGCCGGCGCCGTGGTGATCGACAACTCCAGTGCCTTCCGCATGGATCCATCGGTGCCTCTGGTGGTGCCGGAGGTGAATCCCGAGGCCGCCTTCAGCCACGGCGGCATCATCGCCAACCCCAACTGCACCACGATCCTGCTCACCCTGGCGCTGGCACCGCTGGCGGCCCGACGCCCGATCCGCCGGGTGGTGGTGAGCACCTATCAGTCTGCCAGCGGCGCCGGTGCCCGTGCCATGGAGGAACTGCAGCGCCTCAGCCGCACCGTGCTCGACGGTGGTGAGCCAGTCAGTGAGGTGTTGCCCCATTCCCTCGCCTTCAACCTCTTCCTGCACAACTCCCCCCTGCAGCCCAGTGGCTACTGCGAGGAAGAGCTGAAGATGCTGAACGAGACCCGCAAGATCATGGGGCTGCCCGATCTGCGGCTCACGGCCACCTGTGTGCGAGTGCCGGTGCTGCGGGCCCATTCCGAAGCCGTGAACATTGAATTCGCCGAGCCCTTCCCGGTGGAGGAGGCGCGGCAGCTTCTGGCCCGGGCGCCCGGGGTGGAACTGCTCGAGAACTTCGAGGCCAACCGCTTCCCGATGCCCACCGATGTGACCGGCCGCGACCCGGTGGCGGTGGGGCGGATCCGCCAGGACCTGAGCGATCCCAACGCGCTGGAGCTCTGGCTCTGCGGTGATCAGATCCGCAAGGGTGCGGCCCTCAATGCCATCCAGATCGCCGAGCTGCTGCGCGATCCTGCCGGCCTGACGGCGGCGACCGTTTCTGCCGGAGGTGCCGCTTGAGCCCTGGGAACACGGCACCATCGCCCTGGATGAACGCGCCCTTCGGCCGGGTCGTCACCGCCATGGTGACCCCCTTTGCCGCCGATGGGTCGGTGGACCTGGAGCTGGCTGGCCGCCTCGCCGATCACCTGGTCAGCCATGGCTCCGATGGGGTGCTGGTGTGCGGAACCACCGGCGAATCTCCCACCCTCAGCTGGGAGGAGGAGCACCGTCTGTTCGCCGCCGTGAAGGAGGCGATCGACGGCCGGGCCCAACTGATTGCCGGCTCCGGCAGCAACTGCACTGCCGAGGCGGTGGAGGCCACCCGAGCCGCGGCTGCCTTGGGTGCCGATGCCGCCCTGGTGGTGGTGCCGTATTACAACAAGCCTCCCCAGGCGGGCCTGGAAGCCCATTTCCGGGCTGTGGCCGAGGCAGCGCCCCAGCTGCCGCTGATGCTCTACAACATCCCCGGACGCACCGCCTGCAGCCTGGCCCCCGACACCGTGGTTCGCCTGCTGGATCTGCCCAACGTGGTCAGTTTCAAGGCCGCCAGCGGCACCACCGAAGAAGTGAGCCAGCTGCGCCTGCTCTGCGGGGATCGGCTGGCGATCTACAGCGGCGACGATGCCCTCACCCTGCCGATGCTGGCCGTGGGGGCCGTCGGGGTGGTCAGCGTCGCCAGCCACGTGGCCGGCCCCCAGATCAAGGCCATGATCCAGGCCTTCCTCGCTGGCGATGCCGCCGCTGCCCTGGCGCTGCATGAGCAGCTGCTGCCCCTGTGCAAAGCCCTGTTCTGCACCACCAATCCCATCCCCGTCAAAGCCGCCCTGGAGATCTGCGGCTGGCCGGTGGGTGCTCCCCGTCTTCCCCTTCTTTCCGCTGATACCGACGTGCGTCAACGCCTCATCTCTGTCCTGGCTGCCCTGCGTCCTACCTGACGCCAAGGCTTGCGCTGCCCGACGACGGACCGCCATCCGTCCTTACGCTCGCTTCATCGGTCTCTTTCTTTTTCTTCTTTCCTTTTTCCTACATGACCAATCAGAACGGCCACGCTCGTCCAAGCTCCTCCCCCGGCGCCAATGGCAAGACCCCGGCGCTGCGGGTGATTCCCCTGGGGGGCCTGCATGAGATCGGCAAGAATACCTGCGTGTTCGAATACGGCGACGACATCATGCTCGTCGATGCCGGCCTGGCCTTCCCCAGCGATGGCATGCACGGCGTCAACGTGGTGCTGCCCGACACCAGCTATCTGCGTGAGAATCAGAAACGGATCCGCGGGATGATCGTGACCCATGGTCACGAAGATCACATCGGTGGCATCCCCCACCACCTTAAGAACTTCACCATCCCCGTGATCTATGGCCCCCGCCTGGCCATGTCCCTGTTGCAGGGAAAGATGGAGGAGGCCGGTGTCACCGATCGCACGGTGATTCAGACGGTGGGCCCACGTGATGTGGTGCAGGTGGGTAAGCACTTCAAGGTGGAGTTCATCCGCAACACCCACTCGATGGCGGACAGCTTCACCCTGGCGGTCACCACGCCGGTCGGGGTGGTGGTGTTCACCGGTGATTTCAAGTTCGACCATACGCCGGTCGACGGCGAGCACTTCGACATGGCCCGCTTGGCCCACTATGGCGAGCAAGGTGTGCTGTGTCTGTTCAGCGACTCCACCAATGCGGAGGTACCCGGCTTCACGCCCTCGGAGCGGGCCGTGTTCCCCAAACTCGACCAGCACATCGCCCAGGCTGAGGGTCGGGTGATCATCACCACCTTCGCCAGCTCGATCCATCGGGTGGCGATGATTCTGGAACTGGCGCTCAAGAACGGCCGCAAAGTCGGCCTGCTGGGTCGGTCGATGCTCAATGTGATCGCCAAGGCCCGGGAGCTCGGCTACATGCGTGCCCCCGATGAACTGTTCGTGCCGATCAAGCAGATCCGCGATCTGCCCGATCGCGAAACCCTGCTGCTGATGACGGGCAGTCAGGGTGAGCCGCTGGCCGCCCTGAGCCGCATCTCCCGCGGTGAGCATCCGCAGGTTCAGGTGAAAAGCAGCGACACGATCATCTTCTCGGCCAGTCCGATTCCGGGCAACACCATCTCCGTTGTCAACACGATTGACCGCCTGATGATGCTCGGCGCCAAGGTGGTGTATGGCAAGGGCGAAGGCATCCACGTCTCGGGTCATGGTTGCCAGGAAGACCAGAAGTTGATGCTGGCCCTCACCCGGCCCAAGTACTTCGTGCCGGTGCACGGTGAGCACCGCATGCTCGTCTGCCACAGCAAGACGGCCCAGTCGATGGGGGTGCCCGCCGACAACATGCTGCTGATCGATAACGGCGATGTGGTCGAACTCACCCCCGATTCGATCCGCAAAGGAGAAGCAGTCAAGGCCGGCATCGAGCTGCTGGATGCCTCCCGCAACGGCATCGTCGATGCGCGCGTGCTCAAGGAGCGCCAGCAGCTGGCGGAAGACGGCGTGATCAACCTGCTCACCGTGATCAGCACCGATGGTGTGATGGCGGCCCCGCCCCGGGTGAATCTGCGCGGCGTGGTCACCACCGCCGATGCCCGCAAGCTCTCGGTCTGGACCGAGCGCGAGATCAACTGGGTGCTCGAGAATCGCTGGAGCCAGCTGGCCCGGAACAGCGGCGGCAATGCCCCCGACGTCGACTGGGTCGGTGTGCAGCGCGAGATCGAACTGGGGCTGCAGCGTCGCCTGCGCCGCGAGCTGCAGGTGGAGCCGCTGATCATCTGCCTGGTGCAGCCCGCCCCGGCCGGTACGCCTGCCTACAAGGGGCGCGCTGATGCCGAACCCGATACCCGTCCCGCGCCGCGAGGTCGTCGTGATGGCGGGCGGGAGATCATCCGCAACGGCAACGGCGCCCCCCAGCGTCAACCAGTGGCCGCTGCAGCGGCCGTTGCATCAGCGCCCGCATCTGCCGCCGCTGTCGCGGTGGCACCCCCTGTGGCTGCACCTGCCGCAGCCGTCCGGCAGGTGGCGGTCAAGGAGGAGGAGCCGGTCGGACGCACCCGCCGCCGCCGCTCCGCTGCCGTGGCCGGTTGATCCCCGGTTGTTGAACGCCCGCTTCTGTCAGGAGTGGTGCGTGCGCCCTCAGCGCAGCACCACCCGCAGCAGTCCGCGGGCCAGCTCCTCCTCTTCCTCCGGAGTGAACAGGGGCGGCGGAACGGTAACTTCTGCCTCCCCGGTCTTCTCCAGGGTGAGGCTGGCCCCACCTTTGGCTTCCACAGGAACCACCTCGATCTCCTCGGCCCGGGTGGGATCAGCCTGATTCACCTCGATGAGCTCGGGTTCATCCACCACCTCCACCGCGATCGGTGCAACAGCCATCACTGCAGCCGCCGGCGCTGTGGGTTCAGCAGCGGCTTCTTGGGGATCCGCCTGTAAATGCGGCACGGTGATACCCGCCGGCATCACTGGTGAAGCTTGCAGAAAGGGATTGGAGGCCATCGCCACGGCGCCATCTGCCGCGGGCTGGGCTCCGGGATCGCTGGCACCCAGATCCACCATCCAGGGCATGGCCGCCGCAGGCATGGCGATTCCTCCCCTGGCCACCGCCGTGGGCGTGAAGGGGAACGCCGCGCCTGTCGCACCGGCCGTTTCGATTGTCTCCGGCGTCGATCCGTCTTCCAGGCCTGTGGCTGCCGCTGTGCCGTCCAGAGCTGGCGCTGGGGTTGCCGGATTCTCTGCTTCGCCACGCTCCTGATCAGGATCGGAGTTCCCCAGCAACGAGCCCTCCGGGACGACATCCCCTTGCTCGATGCCGTCCAGCACCGGTGCAGCCCCCGCGCTGCCGCCGAGCAACACCTGGCAATGCTCCAGCCCCTGCTGGGCGATGTCCAGCAGGATCGGGGCCGGCCTGGCCTGACTCACCGTGGTGTAGTGCTCGGCGGCAGCGGTGGCATTACCGAAGCCATAGAGCTGAATGTGGCCCAGCAGCAGCTCCAGGCGCACCTTCAGCGAGGCATTCGCTGCTGGATCCAGTTGCCCCAGCAGCTGCTGACCGATGGACAGGGCCTCGGACCACCGGGCCTCGCTGTAGGCCAGTTCCACGGCCGCGTAGAGATGGTCCTGGGTCTCAGTCATGCAGCAGCGATCCGGCGGTGGGCCCAAGCAGGGCCAGTGTGCTGCGATCCCAGCGCAAGCGCCAGCCTCCGGCCAGATCGAGCCGGCCAGGACCGCGGCGCGGCGCCAGGCGGGCCAGCAGCGTCTCCAGCTGACGGCTGGAGAGAGGCTGCAGGTTGTGCTGGCTCAGCCAGTGCTGCAGCAGGGCCCGTTGGCTGGCCAGGCTGAGGGCCACCAGCGGCGCCCGTTGCAGCTGCCGGCCGAGGGAGGAAGCCTCGTGGGTGAAAACCTCGTGGGTGGAAGTCGCGGGAGTGGTATGCAGGCCGGCCAGGGCCAGTGCAACGAGTTCCTCGTCCCGCTCCAGTTCCTCGGCCAGCCTTTCGGCCTGGGCGCCGATCCGTCGGGTGGCGCCGGGATGGAGCTGCTCCAGCACCGGCAGCACCTCCTGCCGCAGCCGATTGCGAGCGAAGCGGGGATCGGTATTGCTGGGGTCCGTCCAGACCGGCAGGCCCAGCTCGCGGCAGAGACGGGCCGTGTCGCTGCGGCTGAACAGCAACAGTGGCCGCACCAGCTGGATCGCTGTCTCGGCAGCGGGATCTGGCGGTGCCGGCTCCAGCAGGGGGCGCTGGCGCCGCAGGCTGGCCAGGCCGCGCCGATGGCTGCCGCGGGCCAGGTGCAAGAGCAGGGTTTCGGCCCGGTCGCTGGCGGTGTGGGCCGTCACCACCCGCTGGCAACCCAGCCGCTCGGCCCAGCGGGCCAGCCGCGTGTACCGCCAGTGCCGCGCCGCTGCTTCCTTGGGCGCCAGCGCTTCGGCGCGATCGATCTGCAGCGCCAGCCCGTGCTGCTGGGCCCACTGGGCCAGTTCGGCGGCCTGCTGGCCTGATTCCGGCCGCCAGCCATGGTCGCCATGCCAGAGCTGCAGCGACCAGCCATGCAGGCGTGTCAGATCCAGCAGCAGGCCCGTCATCGCCATCGAATCCTGCCCGCCGGAGACGGCCAGCAGCAGGGGTGCGCCGGCGGGCAGCAGCTGGGGTTGCTGACGCAGCAGCTGGTGCAGGCGCAGATGGTCGGCGCTCCAGTGCGGCTGGGCCTTGGCCGGGGCCCCAGCTGGCGCTTCGTGGGGGTTCACGGTTTCAGATGGGAGAATCACGAATCCAGCTCTCTGCGCCGCCGATGTCGCGTCTGTCCAGCCTGCCCAGCTCCCTGCAGCGCGCCATCGCCGAGCGCCGGGCCCTGAAGGTGATCGCCGGTCTCTCCAACTTTGATGCCGCTGCCGTGCAGCGGATCAGCCGAGCCGCCGGTGCCGGTGGCGCCGACCTGATCGATGTGGCCTGTGATCCGGAGCTGGTGACCCTGGCGGCCGCCGCCTCGGGTCTGCCGATCTGCGTGTCTGCGGTGGATCCCGAGCTGTTCCCCGCAGCGGTGGCCGCTGGCGCCGCCATGGTGGAGATCGGCAACTACGACAGCTTCTACCCCCAGGGCCGCATCTTCGGGGCCGAGGACGTGCTGGCGCTCACCCGCCGCAGCCGCGAGCTGCTCGGCGATGGGGTGCTCTCGGTGACCGTGCCCCACGTGCTGCCCCTGGATCAGCAGGAGCAGCTAGCCATCGATCTGGTGGCCGCCGGCGCCGATCTGATCCAGACCGAAGGCGGCACCAGTGCCCGGCCGTTCAGCCCCGGCAGTCTCGGCCTGATCGAGAAGGCGGCGCCCACCCTGGCGGCCGCCCATGCCCTCAGCCGAGCCGTGACCGTGCCGGTGCTCTGCGCCTCCGGCCTATCCGCTGTCACCCTGCCGCTGGCCATCGCCGCCGGTGCCGCCGGCGTGGGTGTGGGCTCCGCCGTGAACCGGCTTGACGATGAACTGGCGATGGTGGCGGTGGTGCGCGGTCTGCGCGATGCCCTGGCGCCGGTGGCTCTGGCAGCAGCTGCGACGAACGCTGTGCCAGCTGATCGCTGAATCGCAGGCACCCGGTCAGGCGCCGGCTGTTTGGCTAGGCAAGCTGCTGTGCCAGCAGCTTGCCTAGCGCCTTGCTGGGGCCTTGTTTAGCCTCGTGGCATTCCCTGCGTCGAAGGATCGATGGGTTCACTGGCCTGGCTATTGCAGTGGCCGATCCGGGCCGTGGTGCTGCTGATCGTTGCCCAGTTGCCCCTGGGGGTGGAGATGCAGAGCTTCGGCGCGGCGGTGCTGGCTGTGATCGTGATCAGCCTGCTGGGGGCGCTGCTGGCGCCGCTGCTGAAGTTGCTGCTGGCACCCCTCTGGGTGATCACCAGCCTGGGCGGGCTGATCGCGCCGATCAGCTGGCTGTTCGACGGCCTGATCACCGTGGCGCTGTTTGCCCTGGCGGCCTCTCTGATCCCGGAGTTCCGGCTGCGCAACGGCCTGGTCAGTGCCGTGCTGGGAGCGTTGGTCTACACGTTGCTCACCGGCGCGGTTCTGAGGGTGTTCGGTCTGGAGCGGGGCTGAGGCCGGCAACCCGTAGCCGGGCGGGCAGCACTGATCGGCCACAACCGTGAGAATGGCCCGATGGCCTTTCAGCTGCACGCTCCCTACGAGCCCAAGGGCGACCAGCCCACCGCCATCGAGGCCCTCGTGGGCGGGGTTGAAGGTGGTGAGCGTTATCAGACCCTGCTGGGAGCCACCGGCACCGGCAAGACCTTCACGATCGCCAATGTGATCGCCCGCACCGGGCGGCCTGCCCTGGTGCTGGCCCACAACAAGACGCTGGCGGCGCAGCTCTGCAATGAACTGCGCGAATTTTTCCCGACGAACGCCGTCGAATACTTCATCTCCTATTACGACTATTACCAGCCAGAGGCCTACGTGCCGGTCAGCGATACCTACATCGCCAAAACGGCGTCGATCAACGAGGAGATCGACATGCTGCGCCACTCGGCCACCCGTTCCTTGTTCGAGCGCCGCGATGTGATCGTTGTGGCCTCGATCAGCTGCATCTACGGCCTGGGCATTCCATCGGAGTACCTCAAGGCGGCGGTGAAGTTTCAGGTGGGCGACACGCTCAATCTCCGCGCTTCGCTGCGGGAGCTGGTCAACAATCAGTACTCCCGCAACGATCTGGAGATCTCCCGCGGTCGCTTCCGTGTTCGCGGCGATGTTCTTGAGATCGGCCCTGCCTATGAAGATCGCCTGGTGCGGGTGGAGCTGTTCGGCGATGAAGTGGAGGCGATCCGCTACGTCGATCCCACCACCGGCGAGATTCTTCAGAGTCTTGAAACCATCAACATCTATCCGGCCAAGCACTTCGTGACGCCGAAGGAGCGCCTGGCCGAAGCCATTGGCGAGATCCGCGCCGAGCTGCGCCAGCGGCTTGACCTGCTCAACAGCCAGGGCCGCTTGCTGGAGGCCCAGCGCCTTGAGCAGCGCACCACCTACGACCTCGAGATGCTGGAGCAGGTGGGCTACTGCAACGGCGTCGAGAACTACGCCCGTCACCTGGCCGGCCGGCCGGCCGGCACGCCGCCGGAGTGCCTGATCGATTACTTCCCGGACGACTGGCTGCTGGTGGTGGACGAAAGTCACGTCACCTGCTCCCAGCTGCAGGCCATGTACAACGGCGATCAGAGCCGCAAGAGTGTGTTGATCGAGCATGGGTTCCGCCTGCCCAGCGCCGCCGACAACCGCCCGCTCAAGGGGGAGGAGTTCTGGCAGAAGGCGCAGCAGACGATCTTCGTGAGTGCCACACCAGGCAGCTGGGAGCTGGCCCAGAGCCAGGATCAGGTGGTGCAGCAGGTGATTCGCCCCACCGGCGTGCTCGACCCGATCGTGGAGGTGCGTCCCACCGAGGGGCAGGTGGACGACCTGCTGGGGGAAATCCGCGTCCGGGCCGAGAAGCAGGAGCGGGTGCTGATCACCACCCTCACCAAGCGGATGGCGGAAGACCTCAGCGACTACCTGGCCGAGAACGGCGTGCGGGTGCGCTATCTGCACTCCGAGATTCACTCGATCGAGCGGATCGAGATCATCCAGGACCTGCGCAACGGGGTGTACGACGTGCTGGTGGGGGTGAACCTGCTGCGCGAAGGCCTCGATCTGCCGGAGGTGTCGCTGGTGGCGATTCTCGATGCCGACAAGGAAGGCTTCCTGCGAGCCGAACGCTCCTTGATCCAGACGATCGGGCGGGCGGCCCGCCATGTGGAAGGGGTGGCACTGCTCTATGCCGACAACCTCACCGAGAGCATGGAGAAGGCGATCTCAGAAACCGAGCGCCGCCGCGCCATCCAGCAGGCCTACAACGCGGCCAACGGCATCACCCCCACCCCGGCTGGAAAGCGGGCTGGCAATGCCATCCTCGCCTTCCTGGAGGTCTCCCGCCGGTTGAGTGATGAACAGCTTGAAGAGGCGACTGAGCAGGCTGAGAACAATGCGGTGCCGCTGGAATCGCTCCCGGAACTGATCACCCAGCTGGAGGACAAGATGAAGGCGGCGGCCAAGAACCTCGAGTTCGAGGAGGCCGCCAATCTCCGCGATCGGATCAAGCAGCTGCGCCAGAAGCTGGTGGGCAGGGCCTGATGCCAAGCCCCGCCGAGCTGATGTTCAGCCTCATGCTCGGCTTCGTGGGCATGGCCTTCGTGCTGTATGGCCGTAAGCAGGATGCGCTGGTCCCTCTGGTGAGCGGCATCCTGCTGATGATCGTGCCCTTTTTCCTGCCCGGCGTGCTGCCCCAGCTGATCGTGGGGCTGCTGCTGATCGCGTTGCCGTTTCTGGTGCGGCGCTGAGGCCGCTCAGGCCGGGGCTTCACTGCCTTCGGCCCGGTGCTGCACGCCGCCGCCCAGGCCGAAGGCGCCATGGACCACCCGCAGGGCCGCCACGCCATCGGCCTCCGCCACCACGCAACTGGTGCGGATTTCGCTGGTGGCGATCAGCTCGATGTTGATGCCGGCATCGGCCAGGCTGCGGAACATGCGGGCGGCGGTGCCGGCGGTGCAGGGCATGCCCGCACCCACCGCACTCACCCGGGCGATCGCCGGACCTTCCTCGAAGCGGGTGCCGGGCCATTGCTTCAGCAGCTGCGCCAGGGCCCGTTCCGCCTGGACCAGGTCACCCTTGCGCAGGATGAAGCTCATGTCGCGGCTGAGGTGGCCGGGGCTGCCGTGGGTGCGCTCCGACTGCACGATGGCGTCGAGGCTGATGCCGTTGTCGGCCAGGGCGCGGCAGATCGCGGCGGCGGTGCCGGGCCGGTCCGGCACCTGCCGCACCGCCACCTGGGCCTGATCGCGATCGAGGGCCACGCCACGGACGGCCGGATCGCCCAGGTGGCAGGGCGGCGGATCGTGGCGCAGCTGTTGCTCGCCCAGCTCAAAGGCCTGGGCCGCAGACCGCAGCGCCTTGCTGCCC
This sequence comes from Synechococcus sp. CBW1006, assembly GCF_015840525.1. Classification (NCBI taxonomy): domain Bacteria; kingdom Bacillati; phylum Cyanobacteriota; class Cyanophyceae; order Synechococcales; family Synechococcaceae; genus Synechococcus; species Synechococcus sp. CBW1006. The sequence goes on from NZ_CP060396.1 coordinate 747,658, forward strand.
TGGGGACCCTCCACCAGGCAGCTCACCTTCACCTCGCTGGTGGCGATCAGCCGCAGGTTGATGCCGTCGCGGGCGAGGGTGTCGAACAGGCGGGCGGCCACCCCGGGGCGACCCATGATGCCGGCCCCGGCGATGCTGAGCTTCGCCATGCCGCCTTCGGCGCTGAGCAGGGCCGCCCCGGCTCCCATGGCCGCCAGCACCTGCTCACAGACCGCGCGGGCCGCCTCCATCTCGGATTGGTGCAGGGTGAAGGCGATGTCGTTGCTGGCGCCCTCGTGGGTGGCCTGCACGATCAGATCGACGTTCAGCCCCGCGGCCCCCAGCGCCTCGAACAGCTGGGCGGCCACGCCAGGGCAGTCGGGCACATGGGCCAGGGCCAGCACGGCCTGATCGACCTGCAGCTCCGCCGCGTCCACCGGCTTGCCCAGCTCCAGGCCTTCGCTGCCGATCGACCGGGGGGCGCCGCTGGTCAGGCGGGTGCCGGGGGCGTCGCTCCAGCTGGAGCGGACCACCAGGGGCATGCCGTAGTTGCGGGCGATCTCCACCGCCCGCGGATGCAGCACCGCCGCGCCGAGGCTGGCCAGCTCCAGCATCTCGTCGCAGGTGACCGTGTCCATCAGCTGGGCGTCGGCCACCTTGCGGGGATCGGTGGTGAGCACGCCGGGAACATCGGTGTAGATCTCGCAGGCGGCGGCCCCGAGGGCGGCGGCCAGGGCCACGGCCGAGGTATCGGAGCCGCCCCGGCCCAGGGTGGTGATCTCGGGGGTGCCGGCCCGGCCGCTGCTGGTGCCCTGGAAGCCGGCCACCACCACCACCTGGCCATCGGCCAGCAGCCGCTGCAGCCGCTCGGTGCGGATCTCGAGGATGCGGGCCCGCCCGTGGGACGACTCGGTGATGATCCCCGCCTGGGTGCCGGTCATCGAGACGGCCGGCACCCCTTCGGCGTGCAGAGCCATCGAGAGCAGGGCGATCGAGACCTGTTCGCCTGTGGACAGCAGCATGTCCATCTCGCGCTGGGGCGGATCGCTGCTGATGGCCCGGGCCAGGCTGGTCAGTTCGTCGGTGGTGTGGCCCATCGCCGAGACCACCACCACCAGGTCGTGGCCCTCCTCGCGGCAGGCGGCCACCCGCCGGGCCACGGCCCGGATCCGCTCCACGTCGGCCACCGAGGTGCCCCCGAACTTCTGGACGAGCAGGGCCATCGGCGAGTCGGACGCGGCGGGAACGGGCGATTATCGGCCCGCATGGTCAAGGGCGATGCCCCCGGCGAGCAGGAAGCCGTCGCGGAAGGCATCGCCCGGCGTTGCGCCCCGCTTCAGGGCGGCCTCCACCTCCAGCAGCTGGCTGAGCAGCTTCAGCAGCGGCCCCGGGCCGCGGCCGCGGAGCTGTTTGCGCATCACGTAGATCCGCTTGGGGTTGCCGATGCCGGCGGCCTTGGCGATGGTCGCCACGTCGGTCTCGCCCGTTTTGTCCAGCAGGCTCACCCACAGCCAGCCCCGGATCTGACTGGTCAGTGCCGCCACGATCCGCAGAGCGGGTTCGTTCACCTCCAGCAGGTTGTCCACCAGGGCGATGGCGTCGGCGGGACGCCCCGCCAGCAGGGCGTCGCCCACGGCCAGGCTGGTGGTGGCATGGCTGCCGATCAGGGCCTGCACCGCGGCGACGTTGATTGGGCGGGCTGTGGGTGTCGCCGCTGAGGATCCCGGGGCGGCACCGGCATAGAGCGCCAGCTTTTCCAGCTCACTGGCCAGCCGGGCGCTGTCGCTGCCGATCGCCTCGCACAGGGCCTCGGCGGCGCCCGGCTCCAGGCTCAGGCCGAGTTCGTGGGCCGTGCGGGTCACCAGATCCAGCTGGCCGGCCCCGTCCCAGGCGGCCGGCAGGGTGAAGCTCCGTTCCCGGGCCACCGCCTTGAGGGCCTTGGTGAGGCGCAGGCGGGCGTCGGGTTTGTTGCTGCTCACCAGCAGCAGGTGGCAGGTCTCGGGCACCAGCTCCAGGCAGGCCTCCATCTGGGCCGCCAGCTCCGCCGGACACTGGCTGGTGAAGGGGCTGCGCTGCAGCACCACCAGCCGCGCTCCGCTGCCGAAGGGCGGGGTGCGTGCGTCTTCCAGGGCCCGGGCGGCCTGGCCGGAGTCGTTGCCATCGAGGCGGCTGAGGTTGATTGAAGCCCAGGCAGGATCCACCAGCTCAGTCACCAGGGCCTCCACGGCCCGCTGGCGGGCGGCTTCATCGTCGCCCCAGTAGAGATGGATCGGCATCGGTGCGGCGCGGCCGGATGGAGCGGCAGGGGCTGGAGAACGACAGGGGAAACGAAAGGGAAGCGGAGGGCAGCCCTGGCGCGGCGGCCGGTTTCGACCATCCGATCTTCACCGAAAGCCTGCGCCGCATCCACGCCTGGTTGGGGGAGACGGGTTTCCGCGGCGTGGAGCAGGAGGTGCTCGAACGGCTGGTGCACAGCAGCGGCGATCCGGCGCTGGCGCCCCTGCTGCGCTTCAGCACGGGGGCCTGCGAAGCGGGCCTGGCGGCCCTGTCGGCCGGAACGGCGATCCTCACGGATACGGCCATGGCCGCGGCGGCGGTGACGCCGATGGCGCGACGCACCTTCGCCAACCCGGTCCATAGCGTGCTGGCCTGGGCTCCGGCGGTGGCGCTGGCCGGCAGTACCCGTGCGGCGGCGGGCATGGCGCGGGCCCTGGCGGAGCATCCCGGTGCCGTGGTGCTGATCGGCAGTGCCCCCACCGCGCTGGAGTGCCTGATCGATCTGACCTGCCCATCTCCTGCTCACAATGCGATGGCACCTGGGCAGGTGGCGCCTGCCCCGATGGCGCCTGGCTGCGTGGCACCGGCCCTGGTGATCGGCATGCCGGTGGGCTTCGTGGGGGTGCTTGAGAGCAAGCGCCGCCTGGCCCGCAGCGGTCTGGCCCAGATCCGCCTGGAGGGCAGCCGCGGTGGTGCCGGTCTGGTCGGCGCGGCTGCCAATGCCCTGCTGCGTCACGCCTGGCTGGCCGCGAACGCCTGAGAGCCGAAGGGAGGGGGTCAGCCTGGTCGCTCAGGCCTCTGGCTCCAGCCCCACCGCCACGTGGCTGTTGGCCTCGATCCGATCGAGCACCTGGCGGGCCCGCTGCACCACCACCGGCGGCACCCCGGCCAGGCGGGCCGCCTCGATGCCGTAGCTGCGGCTGGCGCCGCCCGTCACCACCTGATGCAGGAACACCAGGTCGTCGCCGGTTTCCTGCACCAGCACCTGGGCATTGGCCACGTTGGGCAGCAGATCGGCCAGCTCATTGAGCTCGTGGTAATGGGTGGCGAAGATCGTGCGGGCACCGATCCGTTCGGCCAGGTGCTCGGCCACGGCCCAGGCGATCGAAAGTCCATCGAAGGTGGCGGTGCCCCGGCCGATCTCATCGAGCAGCACCAGGGAATGGCTGGTGGCGTGGTGGAGGATGTTGGCGGTTTCGGCCATCTCCACCATGAAGGTGGACTGGCCGCTGGCCAGGTCGTCGACGGCGCCGACGCGGGTGAAGATCCGATCGGCAATGCCGAGGCGGGCACTGCGGGCCGGAATCCAGCTGCCGATCTGGGCCATCAGCTGCAGCAACCCGCTCTGGCGCAGATAGCAGCTCTTGCCGCTGGCATTCGGACCGGTGAGCACCAGCAGATCCGGAACGGTGGCGGCGTGCGGCGCAGACCCCAGCCTCAGGCTGTTGGCCGTGAAGGGCTCCTCCACCAGCAGCTGCTCCACCACCGGATGGCGACCCGCGTCGATCCAGAGCTCGCGCCCTTCGACGATCTCAGGGCGGCAGTAGCCACCGGTGGCCGCCACCTCCGCCAGAGAGGCGATCACATCGAGCTCGGCCACCCGCCGCGCCGCCTCCCGGATCACGGCGGCCCGCTCCCCCACCTGCTCGCGCAGGGCGCAGAACAGCTCGTACTCCCGCTGGGCGGCCCGGGTCCGCAGCTGCAGGATGCGGCCTTCGCGGCCCTTGAGCTCGGGGGTCACGAAGCGTTCTTCGTTGGCCAGGGTCTGGCGGCGGATCCAGTGCGTTGGCACCGAGGCGGCCTTGGCGCGGCTGACCGAGAGGAAGTAGCCGAAGGTGCGGTGATACTGCAGGCGCAGGTTGGGGTTGCCGCTGGCGCGGCGCTCCAGGGCTTCCTGCTGTTCCAGCCAGGTGTCCTGGTCGTCGAGCTGGTTGCGCAGGCCATCGAGGCGGGCATCGACGCTGTCGTGGATCAGGCCGCCGTCGCTGAGGCTCAGCGGTGGATCGTCCACCAGGGTGTGGCGCAGCACCGCAGCCAGCTCCACCAGCTCCGGCCAGGTGCGCTGCAGCGCCGTCAGGGGGGGGCTGCTGGCCTGGGCGAGCAGACCGGCCAGCAGGGGCAGCCGCTCCAGGCCGTCGGCCAGGGCCACCAGATCCCGGGCCGAGGCGGTGCCGGCGCCGGCCCGGCCCGCCAGCCGCTCCAGATCACCCATGGGCCGCAGCAGGCGCCGCACACTCAGGCGCAGCGAACGGCTGGCCACCAGCTCGCCCACGCCGTCCTGACGGGCGCTGATCGCGGCCCGATCCACCAGGGGAGCCTCGATCCAGCGGCGCAGACAGCGCCCCCCCATGGCGGTCATGGAGCGATCCAGGGCCCAGAGCAGGGAGCCCTGCAGGCTGCCCCCCAGCTGGGTGCGGGTCAGCTCCAGGTTGCGGCGGGTCTGGGCGTCGAGCACCAGCTGGTCGCCGGTATGCCAGAGCCGAGGCATGTCCAGGGGCACCAGCCGGCCGGTCTCGGTGCCCTCCAGATAGGCGAGCAGTCCGCCGGCGGCGCGCAGGGCCAGGGGGGCCTCCGCCAGCCCCAGGCCATCGAGGCTGGCCAGGCGGAAGCGGGCCAGCAGCCGTGCCCGCGCCTCCGGTGCCGCGAACGGCGTGCGGGGCTGGCTGGTGAGCAGCAAGCCGTCAGGGCACCAGGCCGGTTCGGGCTCTCCGCTCCAGAGCACTTCGGCGGCGTCCTGCTGCAGCAGCTCCTGGTGCAGCAGATCCGTGCCCTGCCGCTCGGTGAGCCGGAATTCGCCGGTGCTCACATCGGCCACGGCCAGGCCCCAGTGGTTGCCCTCCCGCACCACGGCCGCCAGCCAGTTGTTGCGGCGGGCGCTGAGCATGCCCTCGTCCAGCACCGTGCCCGGTGTGAGAACGCGGGTGATCTCCCGCTTGAGCAGGGCCCCCTTGGCTGGGGTGGTCTCCAGCTGATCGCAGAGGGCGACGCTGAGGCCGCGGCGCACCAGTTCGCTGCAGTGGCGCTCAGCGGCATGGTGGGGCAGGCCCGCCATCGGGACGCGCCCGATCGCCTTGCCGGCCTCCTTGCCGGTGAGGGTGAGCTCCAGCAGGCGCGAGAGGGTGATCGCGTCTTCGAAGAAGCACTCGAAGAAATCACCCAGGCGGTAGAGCAGCACCCGCTCGGGATGGGCCGCCTTGAGTTCGACGTAGTGGCGCAGCACCGGCGTCAGCCGGGCCGGATCCACCAGGCTGTGGTGATGCCAGCGGGGCAGGTCGTGATCGGGCAGGTCTTCGGCGTCGGCCGGAGCAGCGGCTGCGGCGCAGGATCCGTCAGGGGTTGCTGCGCTGGTGGAGCCAATGGGCTCCGTGTCCAGACCACTGAGCTCGCCTCCGTTGCCGTTGCCGTCACCGGTCGCGAGGTCCAGGCCGCCAGCCGCTCTGGCTGGCCGGCGTCGGCGGGGCCGGGCCGTGGCATCGGCCTCCAGCTGGGCGTCGTCCAGGGGCGCCTCATCACCGCTGCGATTTGCCTCGCCTGGGGCCTGATCCGAGCTGGGCAGCGCGGCCGGAGCTGCGGCGAACAGGTCTCCCTGCAGCCCCAGATCGGCCACCAGCGACAGCTGCTGCTCGGCTCCCGCGGCCACGCTGGCAGGACGAACGAGGCTTGATCGTAAGGGGCCTGGTCGGTCCGCTCCCGACAACTTGTGAAGGAACCTGCCAGCTCCGGGTCGGGGGCAGGAATCGTCGTGTGAGAATCCCGAAACTGACCGCCGGCGACCCCCTGCCGCTGCCGGCCATCTCCGTTGCCGCACCCATGCAGATCCTCAACACCCTCACCGTTCTGGCCCTGGTGGTGATGTCGTTCGCGCTGGTGGTGGCGGTGCCCGTGCTCTACGCCAGCAGCGACGACAGCGGCCGCTCCAATCGCATCATCCTGCTGGGCGGCGCCGCCTGGGTGGCCCTGGTGCTGCTCAACTGGGGCATGAGCTATTTCGTGGTCTGAACCCCTTGGCCATTTTTGAAGGTCGCTTCACCGACGTTGCCAGCCTCCGCATCGCTGTTGTGGTGGCGCGGTTCAACGATCTGGTGACCGGTAAGTTGCTTAGTGGCTGCCTGGATTGCCTCTCACGCCACGGCATCGATGTGGGCGAGTCGAGCGCCCAGCTTGACGTGGCCTGGGTCCCCGGCAGTTTTGAGATTCCCCTGGTCGCCCAGCGGCTTGCCGGCAGTGGTCGCTATCAGGTGGTGGTCACCCTCGGGGCGGTGATCCGCGGCGACACCCCCCACTTCGATGTGGTGGTGGCCGAAGTGAGCAAGGGCGTGGCCAGCGTCGCCCGTGACACCGGAGTGCCGGTGATCTTCGGGGTACTCACCACCGACACCCTGCAGCAGGCCCTGGAGCGGGCGGGCATCAAGAGCAACCTGGGCTGGAGCTACGGCCTGCAGGCCCTGGAGATGGGCAGCCTCATGGGGGCATTGGCAGACCCCTGAGCCGCTACATGGCACTGGCCGGGCCTGTTGTGCCGGAGCCCCAGCCGCCATGTCCTTTGTGCTCTGGGACCATTTGGACTTAAGTTCAATTCAGATAAAATCCTGTATTGCACTGGCGAAAGCCCCGCAGACTTCTCTTCCTCTGCGCCTCCCTTGATCTGAGCGCTTGCTTGATCCTGGCAGCATTGCTCGATCAGACACGGAGAACCGATCTCCTGGGACAGCCTCGGTGGCTGATCGCCTTCGCACTTCTGTACCTGCTGTTCGGCTGGCTGTTCGGTACTTATACGGTGCTTCGCTGGCCCTGGTTGCGCCTGCGTCTGGTGATCCTGCGCCTGATGATCACAGCCCTGGCAACCATGCTGGTTGTGGCCCTGATGGATTGGCTCTTCAACCTGCCTGTGGGGCTTTACCTGAGCCACCGAAGCACACAGACGTTCCTGCTCGGTTCCCTCACCGTCTGGGCGCTGCTGGTGAGACTGGGCCTCCGCTGGCTGGGCCGCCACTCACCCCAGCGAGACTGGGGCCTGATGGCGACTCCTCACGAAGCCCCGGCAATCCTGCGGGAGTGGCAACGCACACCCTTTGCGGTCACCCCTCGGGTGCTCACCCCTGCGGGCCATGCCTTCCCCCCGGGCGGTGTGGTCCTTGGCAGCGATCTGCGCTTGGCCCCCGACCAGGAACACCAGCTTCAGATTCTGGGTGACAACGGTGTCCCGATCACAACAGTGATCGAGCTGGCGGAGCGGGAACTGGAGCGACTGCCCCCCGCCCTTCTGCCTGCCGACTGGTTATCCCAGGCTGACATTCCCTGGTCTGACACCTTCAGTGTGCAACGCCAGCTCAAACGTGTTGCCGATGTGGTGGTAGCGGTCCTTCTGCTGGTGGTCTGCCTGCCTGTGATGTTGTTGGCAGCTCTCCTGATCTGGCTTGAGGATCGAGGGTCAGTGTTCTATGTCCAGGAGCGCAGCGGCTGGATGGGCCATACCTTCCGACTGCTCAAGCTGCGCACCATGACCCGCGCCGATCCGAATGCGCCTGCCAGCTGGACCTTGCCTGGTGACTGTCGCATTACGCGGGTGGGTCAGTTACTGCGGCGGGTGCGACTCGATGAACTGCCCCAGTTGATCAACGTGCTCAAGGGCGATATGAGCCTGATCGGCCCAAGACCAGAGCGCCCGGAGTTCGAAGCTGAGCTGGAAATTCATATTCCCCACTATCGCAAGCGCTATTGGATGCGACCAGGCCTGAGCGGCTGGGCTCAGGTATGTGCGCCCTATGCCGCAAGCCTGGAGGAAGCCGAACTCAAGCTCAGTTATGACCTTTACTATCTACATAACTGGAGCACAGCTTTAGACCTGCTGATTCTGATCAAGACGATCAAGATCATTCTCAAGGCAGGGGGCCGCTGAGGTGAAGGCACTGGTGTTTGGCTGCACTGGCCAGGATGGCTCACTGTTGTGTCGCTCGCTGCTGCGCCAAGGGGCGACAGTGGTGGGTGTGTCCCGCTCCAGCAATCCCAACCTGGCAACCCATCAGCAGCTTGGCATCACAGGAGACCTGGAGCTGACCACAGCAGATCTCTGCGATTTCCGCGAGATTCTAGAACTGATGACCCGCCATCAGCCAGAGGAAATCTATAATTTGGCAGCCCAGTCGTCGGTTGGACTTTCCTTTCGTCAACCGGTGGACACCTTTAACAGTATCATCAATGGCACGATCAACCTACTGGAGGTTGCACGCTTCGCCGACTTCAATGGACGACTCTATTTTGCCGGCAGTAGTGAGATTTTCGGAAATACGCCGCGACCCGCCGATGTGCGGAGTCCGCGCCAGCCTCTGAGCCCTTATGCCATCGCAAAAGATGCCAGCTTCAATACGGTGCAGGTCTATCGACAAGCCTATGGTCTCGGCTGCGTGACCGGCGTCCTGTTCAACCACGAATCACCCTACCGCTCCTCCACATTCGTAACCCGAAAGATCGTTGACGGGGCATTACGCTGCCGACACGATTCCCGATTTCGCCTACAGCTAGGAGATCTGTCTGTAGCGCGAGACTGGGGCTGGGCCGAAGAATATATCGACGCCATGCAGCTGATCCTTCGCGCCGACTGCCTGGAGGACCAGGTGATCTGTACTGGAAGAATGGAAACTCTGGAATATTTTGTCGCCCGCGTATTCCGGGAGCTTGACCTCGACTGGCACGATCATGTCGACCTTGTGGAGAGCCTGCGGCGTCCCTCGGAAATCCTCAGCAGTGTCGGAGATCCCGCGCCGATGCTGGAACGCCATGGCTGGCGGGCACGGCTTGATGTGGATGGTGTGATCGCAGCCCTGATCAGCCACGCCTGCCCCTGATCCGGGGACTGGGACGGTCGGTGGTGGATCCGTAGGCCTCCAGATGGTCCTGCACCAGCCGCTCGGGGGCGAAATGACGACGCAGCCGGGCATAGCGCTCTCCTCCCAGCCGGTGACTCGGCCGCGGCAGAGTCTCCTGCCCGGCCGCGGCCAGCAGCTCGCTCCAGACCCGTGCATTCAGGGCCGGCAGCAGGGTCGCGAAGCTCTGGCCAACCTCCCGGTGCACCTCCAGATCTGAGGCCACCACTGGCGTGTCACAGGCGAGAGCTTCGATCAGCGGAAGGGAGAACCCCTCAGCCAGGGAGGGCACCAGCACAGCTTCGGCGTGGCGGTAGAGCCAGGCCAGCACCGGATCCGTCGCTGCGAGTTGCAGCACCGCATCCTCCAGACCCTGGCCATGGATCCAGCGCCGCTCCTCGGCTCTCCAGGGGCCTCCTCCGGCACAGACCAGCAGGGGCTGATCCCTGCGACCCCGATCGCCGTCGCCGCCATGCAGCAGGCTCAGGGCCCGCAGAAGTGTGAGGCCGTTCTTGTAGGCGTGGCGCTTGCCCACCATCAGCCAGAACCGTCGCCCCTCCAGCGCCTCCACGGGCTGGGGGACCAGCCTGTCGATGGCGGTGGCGAGGTGGATCACCCTGAGGGGCGTCCGCAGGGTCGGCTGAAAGAAAGCCAGGTCGTCGGCGCTGGCGGCGCTGATGCTGATGATCAGGTCAGAGACCTCCAGCCACCCCGGCTTGTTGGCATGGGGGGAACGCAGGGCCGGCAGGAAAAAGTGCTCGGGATGGCGCTCCGGCGTCATGTCGAACAGGCTGCTCACCAGGCGTTGGTGGCTCTGCAGCCGATAGGGCCCGCCGCCGTAGAACGTGGCGTGCACCACATCCGCCCGCCGCCAGGGCAGGTGACCGGACCAGGGCCAGCAGCCCTGGCGCTCCTCCGCCATCAGCACCTCTGCGCCCGCAGCGCGCAGATTCAGGGCCAGTTCTCGGAAGTAGCGGCTGATCCCCCCCCGCCGCTGCCGCCGGAAGATCTGGCCATCGAAGCCGATGCTGACGCTCTGGGAGAAGCGAGAGGGCATGCTTCAGTCTCCGGTATCCCGGGTCACAGCGTGCCCATGGACCCCCTCCCTGCCGCCCCTGTGCCCGTGAAGGCTGCGTCTCCCGAGACCGATGCCGCAGGGTCCGGTTCGGAAGGCGGGCTGCCGCTGGTGACGGTGATCACCCCCTGCCTCGAAGCCGCGAGAACCTTGCCCGAGACGCTCACGAGCGTGGCGCGGGCTCGGCAGATTCTGCGGCAGGCCGGTGAAGACCTGGAGCATCTGGTGATTGATGGCGGCTCCCGTGACGGCACCCAACGGCTGCTGGAGCGGCATGCAGACCGTCATCCCTTCTGCCGCTGGCAGACGGACATCGGCGGCGGCCCCTATGCCGCCATGAATGTGGGCCTGCGGCTGGCGCGTGGCCACTACAGCCACGTGCTCAACGCAGACGATCTCCTGCTGGATCCGGGCGCCTACGCGGCCTTCCTGCTGCAGGCTCGTCGGCGGGAAGCCGCTCTGCTGCTGGCCTCGATCGGATACTTCCGCCGGCCCGATCGTTGGCTGCGGGCCCGGTGGATGGTGCCATCCCCGCCGCGGGATCCGGCCCTCTGGCATCAGCGGCTGCGCAGCGGGCTGCACTACCCCCATCCCGGCTTTCTGGCCGAAACCGCCCTCTACCGGGCCACCGGGTTCGATGAGCGCTACAGCCTCTCCGCCGACTACAAACTGATGCAGACCCTGCTGCTGCGACCCGAGCTGGCGGATCGCGTCCAGATCTGCTCGGACCCGCTGGTGGCGATGGCGGAGGGTGGGGCCACCAGCGGCTGGCGGGCGATCCTGCGGGGCCGGAGGCAGTTGGCCGCGATCAACCGGGAGCTGGGGATTGTGGCGCCGCCCTGGCGGCGCTACTGGGGCAAGCTGCGCCTGCGGCTGGGGCCGCGTCCGGCTCCGATACCCTTGCCCGATTGTCCAGGAGAGGAGGGGTGGCGCCGCTGAACATCGCCTTTGATGTGAGTCAGACGGGCCCGCGCAAGGCCGGTTGCGGGTTCTATGCCGCCGCCCTGATCGACGGCCTGCTGGCCTCGGGTGCACCGCATCGCTACACCCTGCTCACCAGCTTCGGCGATTTCTTTCACGATCCCAGCCAGGCGGCGGCCTTCCCCCATCGCCGTCAGGGTGTGGCGTATGGACCCCGCCTGCCGCGACGCAGCGATGCAGAGGCCTTCTGGCGGGATCGGCAGCGGGTGAACGATCAGCTCGCCGGCTTCGATCTGGTGCACGCCAACAACTTCTGGTGTCCGCCCTGGCGGCTCCGTTCCACCCTGATCTACACGCTCTACGACCTGAGCTTTGCCGAGCATCCCGAATGGACGACCGAAAAGAATCGGCTCGGTTGCTTCCAGGGTGTGCTGCAGGCCTCCCTGCGGGCGGACTGGCTGGTGGCCATCTCCCATGCGTCAAAGCGTGCATTCCTGCGTCATTTCCCCCACGTGCCGGCGGAGCGGGTGCGGGTGATCCATCCGGCCTCACGCTTCGATCAGCCCGGCTTCGATCTGCAGCCCAGCCAACCGCGAGCCGCACTGTTCCGCAGCGGCCGGCCCTTCCTGCTCTCCACCGGCACGATCGAACCGCGCAAAAACCAGCGCTTCCTGGTGGAGGTGTATCAACGCTTCCGGGAGAGGGGCGGAGCGGCGATTCCGCTGGTGTTTGCCGGTGGCAAGGGCTGGTTGATGGAAGGCTTCGAGAAGGATCTGGCGGCATCGCCCTGGGCCTCGGATATCCACCTGCTCGGCTATGTGAGTGATCGGGAGCTGATCTGGCTCTACCGGAACTGCCTGTTGAACCTCTACCCAAGCCACTACGAGGGCTTTGGTCTGCCTGTGCTGGAGGGGATGGGGCAGGGGGCAGCGGTTCTCAGTTCCTCGACCACCTCACTGCCCGAGATCGTCGCGGATGCCGGCATCCTCCTGGCACCGGATGATCGCGACGGCTGGGTGGAGGCCATCGAGAGTCTCCTGAACCAGCCCCAGAGGCTTGCCGGTCTGGCTGCTGCAGCCCGGGACAGGGCTGCAGCCTTCAACTGGCAGGACAGCACCCGCCAGCTGCTGGAGCTCTACGAGGAGGCCGCGGCAGCCTCGGCGGCCTGACCCTCCAGGGCATGACGTCGACTGGCACGGCGCAGCTCCCGCAGAGCGGAGATCCCGACGCGATGGTTCCAGCGCCACTGACTGCGCATCGTTTCCAGATAGAGGCTGATCTTGAAGCGCAGGGGATGGTCGCTGCGGTCGATCCAGGCCGCCGTGCTGTGGTGCGCGTAGGCGAAGACCCATCGCAGCGGCACCTGGCCGTCGTAGGCCTTGAACATCTCGGCGATCTCCCGATGCACGGCCGGCCGGTCCCTGAGGGTCTTGTTGTCGGCGTAGAGGCGGGAGCCGGCCAGCTTGTCGCTCAGGTAGGCGAAGCGGCAGCCGGCATCGGCAAGCCTGAGCCAGTAGTTGTAGTCCATGCAATACCGCAGACCCGGATCCAGCAGACCCACCGTCTCCACCACGCGCCTGCGGAAGAACAGGGCCGGCTGGCAGATGAAGCAGGTGTGGCGCAACAGTTCCGGATCCCAGAAGGTGGTGGGGTAGGCCTCGAAGGCCCTGTCATTCAGGTCGATGTGATCGGCAGCTCCGTACACCACATCCAGGTCGGGATCGTTGGCGAAGGCGGCAGCCACCCTTGCAAAGGCACCGGGGTAATAGACGTCATCCGAGTTGATCCAGGCGATCACATCACCGCCGGCCGCCTGCAGACCCTGGTTCACAGCGTCAGCCTGGCCTCCATCCGGCCGCGACACCCAGCGCACCCCGTCACCTGCGGCCTCCAGCACCTGCAGGGTGTCGTCGGTGCTGCCGCCATCGAACACCAGATGCTCATGGGCGGGATGGCTCTGACTGGCCACGCTGGCCAGGGTGCGGGCCAGAAAGGCCCCCTGGTTGTACGAGGGCGTCACGACACTGATGCGGATCGATGCGCTCATGGAACGGTGCTGCGGAGATGATTCTCGGAGGCGCTCAGCCTCAGGCCACCGGACCGGCGGCATGGGCTTCCTGGAACAGCTCCCAGTACTGCTGAGCCATCACAGCCGGCTGGGCGTAGGCGTCTGCCTGGCTCAGGCCCCGCTCGATCAGCCGGTCTCGCAGGGCCGGATCCTCCGCCAGCTGGCGCAAGGCATCGGCGATCTGCTGGGGATGGCCGGGATGGAAGCGCAGGGCGGCCTCCCCGGCCACTTCCCCCAGGGCGGTGGTGTCGCTGCAGGCCACCGGCAGGCCGCGGGCCATCGCCTCGATCACCGGCAGGCCGAAGCCTTCGTAGAGGGAGGGGAACACCACGGCCAGGGCGTGCTGGTAGAGCCCCTCCAGCTCCGCATCGCTGACGAATCCGGGCAGGAGGACGGCCTCAGCCAGACCGAGCTGCTCTGCCAGCTCGCGCAGGGGCTCGAGCCGGTCGACGCCATCACCGGTGCACACCAGTTTCAGGTCGGCTGGCAGCCCCTGGTGGCGGGCCATGGCGAAGGCACTGAGCAGCAGTTCATGGTTCTTGTGACGCCAGAGATTGGCGGGGTAGAGGAAGAAGCGTCCGGAGGGCAGGGCGCAGGGGGGCTCAGCCATCGGCACGGCCCTGCGGCTGAGGGCCATGCGGTGGGGAATGACCACGATCCGGCCGGGATCGCCCCCCAGCTCGATCGCCTCCTGACGGGAGAACTGGGAGATGGCCGCGATGCGACTGGCCTTCGCCAGCATCTGGCGGAAATGCTCCAGGCGCTCCCGGCGGGCCGCGGCGGGGAAGAAGTCGGGATAGGCCTGCACCTGCAGGTCGTGGAAGGTGGACACCGTGGTGAGGCTGGCCCGGTGCAGCAGCGGTGCTCCAAAGGGGCAGTAGAGCAGCTGCGCTCCCTCGCCCCGGTTCGGTTGCCCGGTCTCCACCGGCGTCCCGGGCCGCGAGGCCAGACGTCGACGCCAGCGGCGACCCGCCCGACCCAGACGCCGCGAACCCAGCCAGCGTCCGGCCGCCACCGCGGGGATGACCGGACCGACGTGGAGATTCGGCTCCAGCGGCGATGCGAGTGCCAGTTCCGGCAGCAGCTCGGGCCGACAGGTGCAATCGAATCGCACCTGGGGGTGCTGACGGGCCAGCTCGGTCAGCAGGGTGAGGATGAACGGCTTGGCGCCACCGTTGGCGCCACCGGGGAGCATCGGGGTGAGGTCCACCCAGAGGTGTTCCAGGGGGGGAGGGGGGGCAGGCATCGGCAGGCCGGCGGAACGATCAGGACTGGCGCCCCGCAGTCGGTGCAAAGCAGCGACCCAGGGCCCGCCAGGGTTTGGTGATGGCCCAGGAGCTGCTGCGCAGCAGGGCTTCCAGCCGTTGTTCGAGATTGTCAATCCTGGCCAGCAGGGCGCTGCGTTCGCGGGCCCAGTGCTGTTGATTCGCTTCCCATTGCTGCTGCTGCCGGTCCAGCTGCTGGCGGCACACGCCGGCCTGGTGCCATTGCTCCTCGGTGAGACGACACAGCAACGCCGCCTCCTGCAGGGCCCAGTGGCTCTGGCGTGCCTGGAAGGCCTGATCGTGCTGGCAGAAGGGCGCAGCGAGCCGTCCTACCGCCCGGATGTCGTGCTGGTCGGGGGTCGTGCCGCGGGTGCTCTTCTCATCGTGGATGCCACTCACATCGCTGGCGTAGTAGGGCGTCTTGCCGAGCTGCTGCCAGAGATCGAGGCAGAGGGCGATGTCTTCGCCGCACACCCGGAAGCTCTCGCGCAGCCCCCCCACCGCCAGGAAATCGGATCGACGCAGCAACATCAGGGCGCCGGTGACCGCGGGGATCGGGCCTGATTCGAGCGCTTCCGGGCCCTCGGCGTCGATCAGGGGCCCCAGCTGGGGTCGCAGGCGGTTGTACGGCAGACCCTCCGGGGAGGAAAACAGCAGCCCGGCATGGCTGATCTGTCCGCCCGACTGGCGCAATCGACCGCCCAGCACCCCGACCTCCGGGTGCTGGCTGAGGAGATGGATGGCGCGATCGATACTGCCGGGATCAAGGATGAGATCATCGTTGAGTAGCAACAGCCACTCACCCTGCGCCTGCCGCGCCAGAGCGTTCATGTTGCTGGCGAAGTGATACGGCTGCCGCTGAGCGATCCGAAATCCCGGCAGAGCAGGCGCGGGGGGCTGGAGAGCGTTCTCAGCCTCAGCGCTGCCATTCCAGGAGCAGAGCACTTCATCACCCGGGTGCCAGAACGCCCGGGCGTCCTGGAGTGTGGCCAGCATGCGGTTGAGCAGCTCCGGTGTGCGGGAGATCACCAGGCAGGAAAGGCCACCGGCCCGGTGGAGGTCCGTGTCCACGGCGGCTGTGGACATCACGCCAGGGTCCATCCTTCCTCGGGCCCGGCGGCGAGACTCAGCTGCAACCAGGGATGACGCTGCTGCAGGTGGCGGCTCACCAGCCGCAGCCGCTGATGGGTGGCGGTGGCGAGCATCGATTCAGGGTGGCGGTGGTAGGTGGCCAGCCGCTGCGGAGCCAGCACGCCCTGGTAGCCGGCTTCCATCAACTTGCACCAGAAGTCGTAATCCTCCCATCCGCCCGGAATGTGGGCATAGCCCCCCACCGCGTCCCAGGCGCTGCGCCGCACCAGGGCCATGGCGTCCAACAGGTTGCGATCCAGGAAATGGCAGCGCTGCCAGCTGCGGCCGCTGATCAGGCTGGGCGCCGCCCCTGTGGAGTCGCTGCCCTGCAGCACGCCGTCCTGGAGCACCTCCACCAGGGGATGCACCACGGCGATGTCTGCCGGGCTCGCCTGAGCCAGGCGCAGGCAGGCGGCCACCGCCTCGGGGTGGAGCAGGTTGTCGGCATCCAGCACGAAGCACCAGGGAGCCTGGGCGAGCCTGAAGGCGGTGTTGCGTGCGGCCGCCAGACCGCCATTGCCGGTGTGCCGCACCAGCAGGGCACGCACGAAGCGTTGACCGTGGCGCTCCAACCAGGCCAGGCAGCGCTGCTCGCCACCGTCCTCGGAAGCATCGTCGACCACGATCAGCTCGAGGGGTCCATGGCTCTGGACGAGGACGCTTTCGAGGGCCGCGGTAATCCGGTCGGCGTAGTTGTGCAGGCTGATGCACACCGCCGCCGTAGGCGTCTGCACCAACCCGCCTGGCCCGGAGGCGTCGCCTTGCCAGGCCCACAGAAGCGTGTGGGTGGGCCTGGGGGTCTGCACCGGCGGTGGTGCTGGCGCCCCCTGGGCCCGCCAGCGCAGTTCCCCCTGCAGCTCCATCGCGCTGAGTGGCGCCACGAAGCCCTGGGGCGGCAGCCAGCCCGGTGCCGGGTCAGAGGGGGGCATCAGGGCCTGCCACCCCCGCAGCAGCCGTTCACTGCCTGGGGGCTCGAGCCGCACCAGCTGGATGCCGGCACGGTTGCAGGCATCCAGCCAGGCGGCCAGCAGCCTGGCCTGCTGCGGGGTCTCGATCGCCAGGTCGTCGAACTCCGGCCAGCCCCAGATCGGTGGCGCCAGGCTTCGTTCCCACTCTGCTCCCAGACTGCCGAAGGCGAGGATGGGCGCCAGCCCGGCCAGGGCCGCCGCGGGTGGTACTCCGAGCTGCCGCGCGGCTTCGGCCTCCGCCTCCTCCACCGCCAGCCAGCCGTTGGGGGCGACGCCGGGCTCGAGGGGTTGGGCATTGATCCCCAGGCGACGCAGCAGCGGCACCTGCTCGGCCCTGGCGAACACCCAGGGCAGCAGCGCCAGACCGAGCAGCTGCAGGCTGGCGGGGCCCGGCGGCAGGGGGCTCAGCACCAGGGCGATGACCGACTCAGCCGCTTCGGGCGGCGCCTGCCCCTCGATCAACGAGAACCCCGGCGGCAGGGGTGCATGCTGCAACCAGGCATGGACCTGCCAATCGTGCAGGTGGGTGCCCAGTACCTGCAGGCGGCAGCGCTGTGGAAGCGGCGGTGGATCCGGAAGCAGGGCAGCGGGCAGGGTGAAGCTTCCGGGGGGGGCAGCGGCGATCGCGGCCAGATCGTCGGCGCTGAAGCCCTGCCGTTGCCAGTGACGGAGCCGCTCCACCGTCTGCTGGAGATCGTCACCCTCCAGGGCCAGAGCTGCTGCCCCCCACGGATGGAGCCCCTCCAGTCGGGCGGCGCGCCAGAGCGCCTGCCGCTGCAGTGTGCCGGCCAGCCAGCGCGGTTCGGCCACCGGGGAGGGCGGGATGCCGGCCGCCAGACCCACGGTGAGGAAATGGCGCAGCGGTGCTCCCCGAACGGTGAGGCCTCGGTTACGACAGGCCAGCCGGTAGGCGTCCCCCTCGAAGGCGGGATGGGGGGAGCGCTGCTCCCGCCATCCCCGCCACCAGTAGTGGCAGAGGGGGTCGTGGTCCAGGCCCAGACCCGGCGCCTGGCGGCGATAGTGGGCCGGATCGAACCAGGGGCCCACCTCCGCCTGGGGCGCCAGGGAAGCGCGCCGATGGATCAGCTGGGAGCGCAGGGAGCGGCCGGCCGGTGCGATCGGCGGTATCTGCTGGCGCCCCGGCGCCGCCAGCCAGCGAACCAGCCGCCTCTGCCGGCGTTCCCGATCGGGCGGCCCCGCAGCCAGCTCCTGCAGCGCACGGTGCAGCCGACGAAGGCGCGGGTGCAGGGCCTGGGGGAGCTCGGCGCGGGAACGGCGGCTGCGCCGATGACCTGGGCGGATGCAGGCCGCGGCAGCCTCGAGGGCCGCTGACATGGGGTCGGCTTCCAGGCAGAAGCGTCCCAAGGCCTGCAGCTGGCGGCGGCAGGTCGAAGGATCGAACCAGGCGCCATAGTCGACCACCAGCAGGGGAAGATCAGCGGCATCCAGCAGAAGCGCACGGTTGTGGCGCCACCAGAGGCGCTGGGCCCGCCAGGCGGTCATGCCGGCGGCCCGGCGATCGCGCTGGAGCAGCGACACCATCACCTCGGCGGGATCCCGCACGCTCAGCACCAGCTTCAGGGGCACCCCGCGCTGCGCGGCGACCTGGCGCCAGAGCGGCAGCAGCAGGCACGTGCGCGGATCCTTGATGGCCCAGGGCCCAAGCTGGCGCCGCTGCTCCTGCGCCAGAAGCCGGTCGAGGCTCTCGGCAGCGCTGCGTACTGCGGGAAAGTCGAGCCAGCCCTCGGGCCGATGCAGCACCCCCGCTTCCGACGGCCACCACTGGCCCATTGCGATCAGCAGCTGCTCCTGCAGAGCCGTGATGTCGGAACGTTCGTAGTAGCCCTCGGGGTTATGGGCATCGCCGGCGATCAGATCACCCGGCAGCGGCACCCCCAGTGCCGGCAGCAGCGAGCCCAGCAGCGAGGTGCCGCTGCGATGCATTCCCACCAGCAGGATCAGGGACGGGGACTCCGGCGGGCTCAATCCGGGGACGGTTGGACAGGGGGCTCACCGTAAAGGGAGCGTTCCCAGGCGCTCCAGCGGGGGTTCACCGCATGGATGCGGGCACGGTCTGCCGCGCTGAACCAGGGCTCAAAGGCTGGGTCCACCACAGGCTTGGCATTTTCCCGCGGTGGTGAGTGCAGCGCCGGCGTGCCCGGCGGCAGCAGGGGCAGCAGATGCTGATTGAAGTCGGCCGTGAAGTGCTCGAGCCGCAGGGCGCACATCTCGGACGTCAGGCCGAAGTACTGGAGCCACCAGTCTGCAGCCACCCAGGTGCCGCCAAGGCGGAGTGAATAGGAGAGCCCGCTGCGAACCGGCTCAAACGGGAGATCCGGCAGGTTCATGTGCCGCCGCTTGTGGTGCCAGTCGCTGATCAGCCAGGCGTCCAACCGCCGCGCCGTGATGAAGCGGCGCCGCTGCCCGGCCTTCCAGCGGCCAAGGCTTTCCCTGAGGGCAATGGAATCGTGCTTGGCGGGGGTGTCGTCGGCATCGACGGCGATCCCGGGGAGATTGAGCTCGCGGAACAGACGCGTCATGGTGGTGCCGCCGGTCTTGGGCAGATGAAGCCACAGGAACGTGTCGGCCACGATCATCGATACCCGCCTCTCGGTGGTGGATCAGCAGCGACATCCTGGCTGCCGCCGGCACGGCCCCCCATAGGATCCCGGCAACGTGGGGGAAACGAGCCGGTTGCGACTGCCCGATTTCGTTGGCCTCGGGGCGCAGAAGGGGGGCACCACCAGCCTGCACCGCCTGCTGGCCGATCATCCACAGGTGTGGTTGCCCGCCAGCAAAGAGCTGCACTACTTCACCCTGAACCACGGGCGGGGCCCGATTTGGTACGGGCAGCACTATGCGGCGGCTCGGAACGATCAGCGCTGCGGCGACATCACGCCGTATTACCTGTTCCATCCGGCTGCACCGCAGCGGTTGCATGACCTGATCCCCGGCGCCCGACTGGTGGTGCTGTTGCGGGACCCGGTGGAGAGGGCTCTTTCCGGGTTGTTCCATTCGATCCGCCTGGGGTTGGAGTCGCTGCCGCCCGAGCAGGCCCTGGCCGCTGAGTCTGGTCGCCTGGCCGGAGCGGATGAGCAATTGCGGGCGGGCCTGTCGCAGCACCATTCACACCAGGTGCACAGCTACCTGAGCCGCAGCTGCTACGGCCCCCAGTTGGAACGCTACGAGGCCTTGTTCGCTCCCGAGCAGCTCCTGCTGATCAAGGCGGAGGATCTCTTCGACCGGCCGGAGCTGGTGTGGCCACGGCTGCTGGGTTTCCTGGGCCTCGACCCATCCCCCTTGCCGGAGCGGCTGCCTCGGCACAATGCGGGCGGCGGCGAGGCCGGACAGGTGCCGCAGGAGCTGCGACGCCAGTTGCGGCGTCAGCTGGAGCCGACCTACGACCAGATGGCCCGGCGCTACGGCATAACCTGGCCATGACCGGCGCCATGGTGCAGCACCTTGATGCAGTTCCACCGATGACATCCAGCCTGCCGCCCAGCGGGGCTGAAGGGGTGGCCGAGCTGGGTCATCGCCGGTATGTCGGCGGGCTGTGGGAGGAGATCGGCCAGCTGCAGTTCGATTTCCTGCTGGCTCAGGGGCTGCAGCCGTCGCATGTGCTGCTCGATATCGCCTGTGGGGCGTTGCGGCTGGGCGTGAAGGTGATCCCCTACCTGGAGCCGGAGCACTACCTGGGCATGGAGAAGGAGGCTGCCCTGCTTCAGGCCGGACTGGAGCAGGAACTGACAGCGGCGGTGCGCCACCAGAAGCGGCCCCAGCTGCTGCGGGGTGCCGATTTCAGCTTTGAACGCTTCGGGCGACGGGTGGATCGGGCGATGGCCCAGTCGCTGTTCACCCATCTGCCGCCGGCCGCGATCGAGCAGTGTCTGCAACGCCTGCGGCCCTGCCTGCAGCCGGATGGGGTCTTCTACGCCACCTACTTCGAGGTGCTGCAGGAGCAGCGCAACCCCACCGAAGCCCACGACCACGGCTTCTTCGCTTACACGAAGCAGCAGATGGAGGGCTTTGGTGAGGCCCATGGCTACCGGGCCGAATACATCGGCGCCTGGAACCATCCCCGTGATCAGGTGATGGTGGCCTACCGCCCGGCGCCATGACAACGACGGGGCCGTCGCCCCTGCCCCAGAGCCCCACGCACCAGCTGGAGGCCTATCGCATCGCCATCTTCAAGGCCCACTGCAGCGTGGTGCTGGGCACCCACCTCGAGCCCTGGGCTCGCGCCCTGGCCAGCCAGCGGCAGCCGAGCGGTCCCCAGGATCCACACCTGCGGGCTGTGATCGTGGACGATCGCCCCACGCCGCTGTTGCGGATGACGGTGCTCAACACCTTGTTGATGGGGCGCCAACGCTGGGGAGTGACGCTCTACACGGCGCCCGCGTCTCTGGAGCGCAGTCGTGCGCTGTTCGCCGACCTGGCAGCGTGGGTGTCGGTGGTCGGGCTGCGGGCGGGAGAGGCCGACCACTTCGACTGGCTGGCCTACAACCGGCTGCTGAAGACGGCCGCGTTCTGGGCCCAGCTCCCCGCCCCGAAGCTGCTCCTGTTTCAGACCGACACGTTGCTGATCGAGCCACCTGATCCTGCCGTCTTTGCCTATGGCTATGTGGGATCCCCCTGGGCCAAGGGCCGCCATGTGAGCCAGGCTTTCCCCCGCTACGGCGCCGATCTGGAGCCTCTGCCGCCCGTCTGGCTGACCCGCCGCTTCTGCAAGACGGTGCCTGAGGGGATGAGCAATGGCAACGGTGGCCTCTCGGTGCGGGATCGCCAGCTGATGGTGCGCATCTGCCAGGCCGAAGCAGCGGCATCGCCGCCGGAGGAACCGGAGGACATCTTCTTCGCACGGCACCTGGCACGCCATGACCCCACTCCACCACCACCAACGGTGGTGGAGCGTTTCAGCTGTGAGACGGCCTATCACGCCAGTGCCGGCGCCCATGCCGCCTGGCGCTACCTGACAGCTGCGGAGGTGGCGGAGATGTATGAGCGCCACCTCAAACAGGTGCTGGCACTCACCTGCGCGCCGATATCCTGATCTGGCCGAAGAACATATTGAAAACCAGGCCTTAGTTGCACTCTCTATTGATAGTTTCGGCAAACGCGGGCGAGGCTGACTCCAGCCGTGAAAGACACCGAAGTCATGGAAGAGCCAACCCCATGAAGCGTTCCATTCTTCACGACGGACCTGAAGGGAATACCTGTGGCATTGATTGGCGCCACGATCCGGCGCAGCAGTGGAAAGCCAGGGTATTGCGCCCATATTGGGCCTTGGTGCTGGCGATGATCTCCGCCGGCAGGACAACAACGCCATGGCTGAGTTTCTGCATGTGGTTGATCCAGCGGAAGCCATGCTGCTCCGCTGCCAGGCCATAGATCCCGGGGGCGATCGGATCGCGGTGCCAGCTGCCATCGGGCTCCAGGAAAGGGCGGCACTCGTAGTAGGCCAGGCAGGAGCGCAGGAAGGGGTGCCCGGCAACCGCGCCCAGCACCGCCGCCTGCAGGCCGATGCCGGGTGGCGGTCCCTGGTGGCGAACGCCTGCCCGCCGGTTGCCATCAGCATCCAGCCAGGCGGCGCCGTTCCCGGCGGCAAAAGCCATGGGATTGAACTCCACCGCCGTGAACGCCTCGTAGCCCAGCAGGGGCTCCAGGGAACGCACGGCCAGCACATCCGCATCGAAATACACCCCCCCATGCTGAACAAGAAGCCAGAGCCGCAGCACATCGGAGGCAAAGGCCCACTGCCTCAGCGCGATCGCCTGCTGGGCGAAGAGGGGCAGGGCGCTCTGATCAAAATCGGCCAACGACCAGTGCCGGATCTGGAAGTCAGGCATCACCTGCTGCCACGACGCGATACAGCGGCGCATGAGCTCTGGCCTGGGCTCATCACTGAGCCAGAGGTAATGAAGGATTCGGGGAATCACCAGACCGGCCTGCTCAGGAGTCTGCCGATGGTATGGAGCTCCCGAGTGCCTGGTGGACCTGCGTGATCACACCGTCCCAGTCGCCGGGGCTGGGCTGACGGAACAGCCGGGCGCTGGGGTACCAGGGCGTATGTGTTCCCTCATTGCCCCACCACCAGAAGAACGATTGCGGAGCGGGCAACAGCATCCAGGTGGGCTTGCCGAGGGCGCAGGCCAGATGGGCCGTGGCGGTGCTGATCGTGATCACAAGATCGCAGCTGGCAATCCAGGCGGCCAGGGCTTCCAGATCGTGGAAGAAATCGGCGTCCGGACGGTGAATCCCCAGACGTTCAAGCCCCTCAGCCTCCCCTGGCTCCAGGGCCCCATGCTGGAGGCTGATCCACTGGGTGTCGGCCTGGCCGGTCAGTGGTTCAAAACTGGCCAGGGGGATGGACTTCGGTCCGGCATAGATCGATCCCACGCTGCGCCAGCAGAGCCCCACCCGGCTCCTGTGGGTGGGGTGGGGCAGGCAGGCGCGCACCCGGGCCAGGTCGCTCTCCGCCCCTGGCCGCAGGAATGGACTGCGGCGGCGCAGCCAGGAAGCCTGGTCGAAGCCGCTGTGCAGACCGAGGCTGCCAAGCGGCAGGGCGGCGGTGATGTCGAGGCCCGCCAGGGAGTCCCCCTGGCTGATCACAGGCACACCGGGGAAGCTCCGTTGAACCAGCCGTTGGAGGCGGGCTGAGACCTCCAGCACCAGAGGCTGCCCCTGGGCGATCAAATCGCGCACCAGGCTGAGGAAGAGGATTTCCTCGCCGATCCCCTGCTCCCGCCAGATCAGCAGGGAGCCTGCAAGGGGGTGCTGGTCCACCTGCCCCTGCCAGCGGGGCAGGTGCTGATGCCGCTGGTGGGAGATCATCTGGGGAGCCAGCCAGCGGGTCTCGTAGTCGCGCCAGGTCGATGGCGTCCAGTCGCCGGCGAACAGGTCGAGAACGGCCCGGTTGAAGCGCCAGATCTCACGCTCGGGGTCGTCCTCCGGCATCAGGTTCCGGCCCCGCTCCACGCTCTCCTTCGCGGCCACCAGATCGCCACGCGAACGCTGCAGCTCGCTGCGCAGCAGGTGCGCCTTGGCCTGACCGGGATCACGCTGCAGCACCGTGTCCAGCAGACCCTGGGCGGCGTCAAGATCGTCTTCGGCGAGGCGCACGCTGGTGAGCACCAGCAGGGAGGGGATGTGGCTGGGATCGACCGTCAGGGCCCGTTCCACCATGGCCAGGGCTGTGGTCCTGTTCTTGAGCTCCAACAGCAACAGGGCCAGGAGATGGAGGCTTTCCAGGTGGGCTGGATCGTGCTCCAGCCCCTGCTCCAACACCTCCCGGGCCTGGTCCAGGGCACCGCGATCACGCAGCAGATTGGCCAGATTGACGCGGACATTGCTGAAACCAGGCTGTTTGCGGATCGCTTCGCCGTAAAGCGCCATGGCCTCCTCGCTGCGTCCATCGGCCTTGAGCAGGGCACCCAGGTTGGAGAGCAGGGTGGGGTGGCGGTTCGTGGCCTGCAGGGCTGCCCTGTAGCCCGCTTCTGCGGCGGCGGTATCCCCACGGCGGTGGGCGGCGATCGCCGCATGCACCAACGCATCGACCGAGCGCATGGGTCGCTGCCGGCCGGTGGCCCCGGGGGTGGGGCGGCCTCCGAATCCACCGGCTTTGGCCATGGCAGGAACTCCTGGGTAGCGAGGAAAGACAGGGCGGGGCCAAGCCCGATTCAGCCCACCGCGCGGCTGGCCACCAGCGACATGAGCGCCAGCTGGCGAGACAGGCACGGCTTGAGGCTGTAGTCGGCCAGAACGGTGGCACGGGCGGCGGCGCCGAGGCGCTCGGCCAGGGGACGATTGGCCAGTAGCTCGGCCACGCTGGCGGCGAGCTCGGCGGGAGAGAAGAAATCCACCAGCAGGCCGTTGTGACCGTGGCGGATCACCTCCTGCACCGGTGCGGTCGCCGACCCCACCACGGCGGCAGCGCAGGACATCGCCTCGAGCAGGCTCCAGCTCAGAACGAAGGGATAGGTGAGATAGACATGGGCGGCACTCAGCTGCAGCAGTGGAATGAACTGCTTGTACGGCAGATGGCCGCTGAAATGCACCCGGCTCGGATCGAACTGGCCCTCGATCTCGGCGAGAAAGCGATCTTTCCATTCCCCTTCCTGGCAGACGGCGCCATAGCTCACCCCCTCGGTACGGCCCACGATCACCAGCCGGGCCTCAGGCGCCAGCCGCTGCAGCTCCGGGATGGCCCGGATCATGGTGTGGCAGCCGCGATAGGGCTCAAGACACCGGTTCACAAAGGTCACGATCGGCTCGCCCTGACGCAGGGTGGTGCCGTCGGGAAGGGTCAGGGGCGGAGCATCGGCGCGGGGTCTCGCATGGTGGGTGTCGATGCCGTCGTGGATCACGCTCAACCTTGAGCGCCAGGCGGGTGGGAAGCTGCTGCGCTGGAAGGCGGTGGGTGTGACGCTCCAGTTGCTGATCTCGAGATTGAGCAACAGGTTGGCCGTTTTCATGCGGATGCGGGCGCAATCCTGCCAGCTGGGGATGCCCTGAAGTTCGGGATCAAAGTCATAGTCGAAACCATGGGCCTGGTAGAAGAATTCCTGATAGGTGAGGATCGGCGCTTCCGGCCAGAGATCCCGCAGAAAGAGCATTTCGCCCCAGCCGGGGTGACCGCAGATCAGATCCGGGCTGAAGCCCTGTTCGCGTAAACGATGGGCTGCGGTGGCGCAGGCCTCACCACGGATGGTCTTGGTCTCCACATCCTGCACCCAGGGCTGCAGATCTGTAGCGCTGGCGCGCCGAATGCCATAGCGCACATGGGTGACACCGGCGGGGATCGGTTCGCTGGGCTCCTCGATCGCCAGGGCCACCAAGCGGTTCCCCCCCGCCTTGGCCAGTGCGCGCACGATGTGGCGGTACTGGCCGGGGAAGTTCTGATGAACGAAGAGGATGTTCAAGGGGCTGGAGGTGGCGGAACCTAAAATCGTGGTGCTCAGTGTGCCGCATGAACAGGATGGCCAGGCCTTGTGGCGTGCGTGTTGCCATCCCCCACTATTTCGATGATCGTGGCAGCGAGCAAGGCTATGGATCGCGGAACGGGAAACGGCTGAGCCGTTCTCTGGCCCTGGCTCGCTGTCTGGGATCGGTGCTGGGGCTGGCACGGTCTGAACGGGAAAGCGTGCTCGACATCGCCGGGCGGGGCCTGCGCACCACAGCGGAGCCGGTGTATCCAACCCAGCGCCTGGCTGGGATTGCAATCGAATGCCATGTGTTCGTGACCGGCGACGCCTGGCTTGAGGAGGTGCTGACCTGCTTCAGCGACCGTCTGCATGTTCATCGCCTCGACCTGGAGGATCCACGCGACCTGCCGGCGGCGGCGCGACAGCACCTGCTGGAGCGGGATCCAGTGGCTGATCTGAGCCTGTACCTGGAGGATGACCTGGTGATCCAGGATCCGGACTACCTCGACAAGCTGCTCTGGTGCGCCCAGCTCACGGAGCAGCGGGTGGTGCTGATGCCGCACCGCTACGAGCTGCGGTCCAGGCTGGGCCTGGGCCGCCTGTTCGTCGATGGTCCTCTCGATTGGTCGACCCTGGTGGCGGCGAATCCGACGCTGGCCCGGCACCGTCCGCAGGCGAATGTGGCCGAAGCCTGCTGGAGAAACGGTGAGATGCTGCACTTCGATCGCGCCAGCAATCCCCATGCCGGCAGTTTTGCCCTGAGCCGGCCGCAGCTGCAGCAGCTGCGCCAGCAAGCAGACCTGCCCCGGGACGGCTTTGTGGGCCCCCTGGAAACCGTGGCCACCTATACGGTGCTGCAACATTTCGAGGTCTGGAAACCAGCCTGGAACTGCCGGCAGTTCCTGACGATCGAACACGGCTATCCCAGCTTTCTGGGCTATACGAACCATCTGCCCAACCTGGGCACAATCGGCTGAATCGACCACCAAGCCTTGACACGAAACGAAGAGCAAGCCAATCACGACAAAGCCCCTCCAAAGGAGGGGCGAGAGAACATTCCAAAAACTCTGCAACCCGCAGAGTGAATAGAAATTAGATGAAGTTTGCCTGGGAGAAGGTGGTGGTGAATGCCACATTTTTAGTATCCGTTCAGGGGCCGTGACGCAGCCGCGCAGCATTCACCGCCCTTGATCGCTGATCACCAAGCGACCACAGACACCACGATCGATGACGGCCGGCTCAGGGATTCGGCAACAGCGATGGCATCTCACCGCCGCGATGATGGGCGATCAAGGCCTGCTCCAGGAACTGCCAGATATCACGGCCCTGTTGCCGCAGGCTGGTGGTGACCGTGAGCAACCTGCTGCGGCAGATTGCACCCTGGCGGGATTGGACGCCATGGCTGATCTTGCGCTGAATCACCGAATGGCGCAGGGCACGCTCGGCTGCGTTGTTGGTGGGCTCGATCCCTTCAATCTCCAGGAAGGTCCAGAGGCCATCGCTCACTTGCAGCAACTGATGGCAGGTACGCACCGTCTTGGCCCACGGCGTTCGCTCGCCGCGCTGGCAGCCCAGCTCCACAACCCGCTGCAGCGTGCCCACAAACGCCTGGCGGATCGGCCGACAGCCCTGCTGCAACGTGGACCAGTCGATCGTTCCGTCTTTGTAGCGGTGCCACTGGGCAAACAGCTGCTGCTGCAGGCCCAGCAGCTCCGCTCCAATCTCACCGCTGGCGCCCTGACGGTCAGCGATGGCAGTGAGATCGCGGATCACGTGCGCCCAGCACAGCTGGCGCTGCTCCAGCGGGAGATGGTTGTAGGCGGAGAAGCGATCGCTCACCACAATTCCGCCAAAGGCATTCCCGAGCAGGTCGATCGCGGCGGCAGCCGAGCGGCTCAGGCTCTGCAAGAACACTGTCACCCCCATGGCGGTCACCATGACCCACTCCCAGCCGCGCCGGCCATCGGGGTTGCCCCCATCGGCATTACCGGTGGGGGCACCGGTTTCATCGACGTAGACCACCGACTGCTGACGGGCAAACGCAAGGGCCTCCTGCATGGGCTGCTCCAGTGCTGCACTCAAGCGCTGGCGGATAGTGGCCATCGCTCCCCGGCTGATCTGTACCCCCAGCAGCTGATCCAGCAGCGCCTGGGTCTTGCTGAAACTCAACGGGAAGGCACTACCCAGCAGACCCACCAGAGCACTGAGCCGGGGACCGTAATGGCTTACTTCCACCTCCGCCGGTAACGAGGCACAGGTGCTGGTGGAACAGCAGGGGCAGACCAGGCGGTGCAGCCGGTGCTCGATCACCAGAGGCGTGATCGGTGGAATCTCGATCACCTGGTGCCTCAAGGGCTCGGGATCCTGACCCTGTAGCAACGTGCCGCAGCGGCGGCAGGCCTGGGGGTGGTGCTCGACCACCTCATCCACCCGCTCGATCGGCAGCAGCTCCGGCCCAGATCCGGGATGGCCCGGCTGGCCGCCGCGCTTGCGGCCACTGCCCTTGCGTCGTTCGGGCGGCCTAAACCCCTGGCCATCACTGGAGGGAGGCTTGGAAGAATTGCGGGAGCTGCGGCCGATCCGCTCGCGCAGATGGGCCAGTTCGGTCGCCAGGGCGGTGAGCTGGACGCGGAGCTGCACCATCTCCTCCTGTTGAGCCAGGATGAACTCCCTGGCACCAGCTGGCCACGACAACCAGTCCACCTCGGAAATGCCAGCAGGAGGGGCGCCCATCTCAAGCAGTCTCTGCCTGAGATGCAAACGGGAATCAGGACGCCGTCAAGGGTTCAGCAGAGACGATGTTCGCCGCGTGCTGTCCCGACCCCTGAATGCTTACCATTTTTAAGCACAACCAGGTTATTAGTAAACCCATCAAGAGGATTGAAATCTTCGTCCTGGGCAACGCCAATCAGAACATCGCTGCCACCAAAGCT
Organism: Synechococcus sp. CBW1006; assembly: GCF_015840525.1. NCBI lineage: Bacteria > Bacillati > Cyanobacteriota > Cyanophyceae > Synechococcales > Synechococcaceae > Synechococcus > Synechococcus sp. CBW1006. Next base: position 776,059 of record NZ_CP060396.1, read on the forward strand.
GAACGTGAAGTCATCCAGATCGGCATTATAAGAACCCCGAATAGCGTAGTTCTCACCAACAGCAAAGTTGCTTGACAAGACGCCCGTTCCACCATCGAAACTGGTAAGCACTGCGTCAGGATTGAAGATGTTAAAATTATTGGCAATCACATTTGTACCGGCCCCTGCATCCCAATCGGTGATGATGTCAACCGCATCGTTGCCGCTGAATTCAACGCCAACGGTATAGACATTGCCGCCAACTAACACACTGACAAAACTACCGTCGTCAGTCTCGAACTCGTTGTAACGGAACTGGTTGCTGCCGGTGCCACCGGAGAGGATGTCACCATCTTCACCACCCACGAGGATGTCGTTCAAGTCACCACCGAAGATGGTGTCGACTCCAAGGCCACCAAACAAGCTGTCGGCACCATCACCACCGACGATATAGTCGCCATAGTCAAAAGAGTCGCGATAATCGCCATCCTCGCCACCATGAATATAATCCAGTACATGAATATCCTGCAGCTCCATGGCAATCTTCATAACAGGGAAGATTTGCCGATCTCCAACGATGTAATCGTTGCCCGCATCACCGAAAAGCCGATCACTACCGATGCCGCCATAGATAACATCATTGCCATTACCACCGAAGATCAGAAGGCCCGATTCGGAATCTTCGGCAAAGATGCTGTCATCACCATCGCCACCTTCCACAACAGATCCAGCGAAGGAGCCGTCGATATCCAGCTCGATGGTGTCGTTGCCCAGGTTGCCACCGATCACGGTGTTATTGACATTGTCGTTAAAGCCGGAATCGACCGTGACAACGTCATCGCCTTGGCCATCAAAGATAGACGATCCGTTAATGTTGACTGAACCATAGTCGCTATCAACATAGACAAAGTCTCCACCCATGTTGCCATTCAGAAGGGTGCTCTGGATGGGGCCAACATAGAGTTGGTCGTCGCCTTGACCACCATTGATCGTGGAGGCGATGGCAGCAATCCCGAGCTGATTGTTGCCGATCACATCATCGCCAATATTGCCGCTGATCAGGCCAGCAGACCAGACATTCCCAGAGAAGATCGAGACTTTTCTGTTGAAGGCGATGAAGGTGCTGGAGTCACCGGCAACAATATTTTGCGTGATCAGATCATTGCCTTGACCACCGCGAATGGTGGAGAGATTCTGACTACCCTCGAAGGCGATGAAGTCATTACCAGCCTCGCCATTAGCCTCAAAGTTGGTCGAGCCGTTGGGAAGATCAAAGATGACGATCGAATCAGCCCCTTCCGTACCTTGGAAGGTTGTTGCGGCCGAGTCTGAGCCAGGAAGAGTCGAAAAGCCATCGCAGTGCATTGGCGCTGAATATGTTGGTTATTCTACACTTTTGCGACAGTCTTGTCCACCTCAAGGGTGCTGCTGCTGCCCGTAACTCAGAGAGAGCACGCATGGCCATGGCGACCCAGCACCTAGCACAAGAAAAAAGCCCCTCCGAAGAGGGGCCCAAAAACGTTCCAGAGGCTTTGCAACCCGCAGAGGGGTTGGAATCAGACGAAGTTCGCCTGGGAGAAGGTAGTTGTGAACGCTACATTGGTGAGGACCACCAGATTATTGGTGTATCCGTCAGGGCCATCAAGGAACGGACCGTCTTGTTGGGCCGTACCAATCAGAACATCGCTGCCAAACTGATTGAAGGTGAAGTTATCCAGATCGGCGTTGTAGGAGCCGCGAACGGCGTAGTTTTGTTCATCAGTAAAGTTGTTAGCGAAGACACCCTGTCCACCGGCGAAGTTGGTGAGCACAACGCCAGCATCAAAGACGTTGAAGTTGTTGGCAATCACGTTGGTTCCAGCCGAAGCATCCCAATCGGTGATGATGTCAACCCTCGTGTCAGAGAGCTCAACTCCAATGGTATAGATGTTGCCGCCAACCGAGACATTGACGAAACTACCATCGGCAGTGTCGCTGGAGTTGTAGCGGAACTGGTTGCTGCCGGTACCGCCGGAGAGGATGTCAGCATCTTCGCCACCCACGAGGATGTCGTTCAGGTCACCGCCGAGGAGCGTGTCGCGACCATAGCCACCGAAGAGGCTGTCAGCGCCATCGCCACCAACGAGGTAGTCGTTGCCACCGAGGCCCTTGATGTAATCATTGCCGGCTTCGCCGAAGATGTCGTCACCAGCGCCGTAGTCGCCGTAATAATCTCCACCGGCACCGACGATGTAATCGTTGCCGTCGCCACCGAAGATCAGCAGGCCGGTGCTCGAACGACCAGCGAAGATGCCATCATCGCCATCGCCACCTTCAACTACAGAGCCCGCGAAGGAGGCATCGATATCAAGGATAATGGTATCATTACCCAGGTTGCCGCCGATGACGGTGTTGTTGATGTTGTCGTTGCGATCGGAATCAACCGAGAGGTAGTCATCACCCTGACCACCATAGATGGACGATCCGTTGATGTTGACCGAGCCATAGTCGCTATCGACGATCACCCAGTCAGCACCGCGGTTGCCATTGAGCAGGGTGCTCTGGATGGGGCCGACATACATTTGGTCATCGCCTTGACCACCATTGATGGTGGAAGCAATGGCGGCAATACCGAGCTGGTTATTGCCGATCACATCATCACCCATGTTGCCGCTGATCAGACCAGCGGACCAGATATTTCCGAAGTAATCGGTGATGATGTTCTGAGTGATCAGATCATTGCCCTGGCCACCGCGGATGGTGGAAAGATTCTGAGAGCCCTCGAAGGCAATGAAATCATCGCCTCCCTCACCATTGGCCTCGAAGTTGGTGGAGTCGTTGGGCAGATCAATGATGACGACTGAATCAGCACCTTCAGTACCCTGGAAGGTGGTTGCCGCTGAAGCGGATCCGGGAAGGGTGGTAAAAGCCACAGTGGTTTTCTGGGTTGCAGGAACGCTGATGAACTGTACGCTTAAAAGCGCATCCATGCCAGTTTATCAGTGCCTTGATCGGCCGGCAAGCAGGCTGGCACAGTCACGAGGGGCCAGAGAGATCGCTGTCGTCGCAAGGGTTTTGACTGACGGGCCTCGACCGGCGGAGCCACGGGTGATTGAGTCCACTGTTCGTGGATTCACACATTACAACGGAGTCTCACCTGGCGCAATTGATCAGGACTGCGCCCTGTCAGATGCGCCGGATGCTGTTGGCCTTGTCGCGGAAGGTGCCGAGCAGAAGCTCCAGGTAGGAAACCTTACGGAGTTTGATGTTCGCTTCCACCGACATCCCCACCTGCAGGGGCAGATCTTTGCCATCGCGCGCCTTCAGCCCCTGACTGGCGAGGCTGATTTTGGCTGGATAGCGATAGCTGGACGCCGCTTCACCGGATTTGTTCGGATCCGGGGGCAGGGCATCGGAACCGATCTGGCGCACCTCGCCCTTGAGAGAGCCGAAATCAGAGGCTGGGTAGGAGTCGACGCTGATCTCCACGGGCATTCCCACTTTCACAAAGCCAATGTCGCGGCTGCTGATCTCAGCACGAACCTCCAGATCTTTCTGCGGCACCACCGTGAGGATCGGCTCTGTGCCCTGGGCGGCAAAGCCAATCGATTTAGGCTTGAGGTTGAACACCACCCCATCGACAGGGGAACGAATCTCCTGGTAGCGGAGCGTGGTGCTGGCCTCGACCAGATCGCTGCGGAGTTGTTCAAGGGCGGCACGCAACTGCTGCGTTTGCTGATCGAGCACCGCCTGCTGCCGCAGACGTTCGATGCGATTCTGCATCAGCCGGCCGTGGGTCTCCTTGACCTTGTTCTGCTGCTGTAAAAACTGGAGCTCGGCAGAGGCACCCTCACGAGCCAGCTGCTCAAAGCGATTCATGATTTCCGTATCGAGCCTCAGATTATTGCTGAGCATGTCGGCTTCGGCTGCATTGAGCTCGAGGTAGCGCTGCAGCTCCTTCTGCTTCAGATTTAATTCTCTCTGCTTGAGGTTGATAGCCTCCTGCAAGGAATTCACCTGCTGGCGGCTGGCTTTCTGGTCGAGTTGAATCAAAACCTGGCCCGCTTTCACCGCTTGGCCCTCTTTCACCAGAATATCGGCGGCGACTCCGCCCAGAGGCATCTGGATCTCCCGCACGGCACCGATCGGCTCAAGACTGCCCGGTGCGATCACCACTTCATCGGTGCGGGCCAGGGCCAGCCATCCCACAGCAAACACGGTTGTGCTCACCAGACTCAGGCTGACGGCGTGCATCCAGCGTCGTGATTGACGCAGGGCTGCAGCGTTGGCGGGTTGCTCAGGTGCCGACAGGTGCCCAGAGTTGGTGTTGCCTTTGCGTTGATCGAGATGGATCATCAACCTGCCTCCTGCTGACGATAAAGCGCGTAGTAGCGGCCCCGCAATGCCATCAACTCATCGTGGGTGCCCGTCTCCACGATCGCGCCCTGATGCATCATCACAATCAGATCGGCACGACGGATCGTTGAGAGACGGTGCGTGATGAAGAACACCGTGCAATCGTGCAGGGCTTCGACCAGGTTGTCGCACACCCTGCGCTCGGTGTCGTAATCCAGGGCACTGGTGGCTTCATCCATCACCAGCAATTTCGGGCGGCTGAGCAGGGTGCGTGCGATGGCGATGCGCTGGCGTTGGCCTCCGCTCAGACCAGCGCCCCGCTCTCCGACCGGAGAGCTGTAACCACTGGGGAGGTCCATGATGAACTCGTGGGCGCAGGCCAGCTGGGCGGCTTGAACCAGGGCATCGCTCTCGGCATCGGGCTGCGTCAAAGCGATATTTTCAGCGACCGTTCCAGAGAACAAGAGGGGATCCTGCGGCACAATGCCAATCTGACGGCGAAGCGAATAGAGTTCTACCTTGTCGATGTCGTAATTGTCGATCAGAATACGGCCTTCATCTGCGTTATAAAGACGAGGCAACAACTTCATCAACGTACTCTTGCCGCTGCCGCTCTGACCCACAATGCCCACAAAGGTTCCGCTTGGGATTGTCAGATCAATATTCTTCAGGACCGGAGGCTGATCGGCGCGAAAGCGGAAGCTCACGTTCTCAAAGACCACATTGCCGCAGATCGGAGGCAGCGGGATCTTGGCCTGATCGGCTTCATCCGATTCCTGGGGCGTGTCAATCACATCAGCCAATCGCTCGAATGAGACTCGAAGTTCCTGAACGGTCTGCCAGATACTGGAAAGCCGCAGAATCGGCTGCGTCACATAGCTGCTCAGAATTCGGAAAGCGATCAGCTGGCCCAGGGTGAGATCTCCACTCAGAACCAGGGTGGCTCCCATCCAAAGCACCAGAAGCTGTGAAATCTTCTGCAGGACCTGGCTCGTCTGGCTGAGGGCCGTGCCCGTAATGGTTTTTTCAAAACTGTGGGCAATGTACTGATCATAAAATTCTTGCCACTTCCAGCGGCTCACCATCTCGACATTCTGGGCTTTCACCGTCTGAACGCCGGTCAGCACTTCCACAAGATGGCTCTGGGTTTTGGCGTTGGACTCTGCAGACTTGCGATATTGCCTGCGAAACAGTGGTGCTCCCAGGACAGTCAGGCCAATCTGGATCGGCAGCACCGACAAGGCCACCAATGTAAGAACCCAGCTGTAGAGCACCATCACAGCGATGTAGATCACCGAAAACGCCGCATCCAGCACGGTGGTGAGGGCCTGTCCCGTCAGAAAATTGCGAATTTTCTCAAGCTCTGCAACACGCGAGCTCAGTTCACCCACGGGCCTGCGATCGAAGTAGTTCAGCGGCAGACGCAGGAGATGGTCGATGATCTCAGCACCCAGGCGCTGGTCGATGCGATTGGTCGTCTCGGTGAAGAGGAAGGTGCGCAGGCTGGTCAGGACCCCCTCGAGCAACGACACCACCAAAAGGGCAATGCCAAGGACCTGCAGGGTGTCAAGACTGCGTTGCCGGATCACCTTGTCGATGATCACCTGAATCAACAGCGGGTTGGCCAGGGTGAACAGCTGCACCACAAAGCTGGCCGCCAGAACCTGCAACAGCACACCCCGGTAGCGCTTCAGTGCCGGCCAGAACCAGGATGGGCCGAACTTCTGCTCCGGGGTGGCGTTGGTTCGATCCACCACCAGCAGAGCGATACCGTCGGGAAACTCCTGCTCCAGCTGCTCGGGTCGCAACTCCACCAGCCCTCTGCTGGGGGATGCCAGGGTCATGCCCCGCGCATGGCTGCGGCGGACCAGGGCAAAGCCTTCTTTCCAGCTGACCAGAGCGGGGGTCTGCAGGCGGGTGCCCTGGCTGGCTGGCACCCTCGTACCCATCACATGAAGGCCCAGGTTGGAGGCCAGCTGGCCGCAGAGCTGCAGATTCGGCTGTTGCCCCCGCCGCAGGGCATCCTGCATCACCTTGTCGATGGCATCGCGCCGGAAGGCCAGCTTCATGTCGAAGGCCAGCATCTGCAGGCAGGCCACCGCCTCCTGGGCTGCCCCGTTGGCCCGGATCAGCTTGCCCCGGGGTTTGCCTGCGAAGCTGAGCTCGCTGACCTGGGGGGATTCCGGTGCCACCTCCGCCGCGATCGGAACGGCCTGGCCAGGGGTTGGCTCGGGTTCCGCCAAGGGGGGCTGATCGGGCTGCCGCAGCAGGGTGTCCAGCAATCCCTGCGGCAGGCTGAGCAGGCGCAGACCGAAGGGTCCGGCGGCGTTGGGAAGGGCGGCACCCTCTTCGAGACGGCTGGAGAGGGGGGGGCCGCCATCAGCACAGAGGCTGGCCAGAAAAATCTCGCGGCCTTCGGCCCGCAGAGCCTGAATGGCCGGGATCGTGAGAGGAACACTCCGGGCCTCGGCGATGGCCTGGGCCAGAACATCGCGCACCGAGCTGCCGTTCAGAGCCTGACGATGGCTGTGACTGTCGAGCAGCGCCGCCACCTCCGCCCGCCAGACCGTTTCGAGGCACCATTGGCGAAAGCTGGGTTCGGTGCGGTGCAGTTCCAGGATGTGCTGATCGTCCAGACAGGCGGCCAGCAGCTCCGTGGCGGCACTCACCGATTCACAGGGCTCACCCCGCAGCAGCGACACCACACCAACCAGGTCTCCGGGGCCCAGGCGTGAGAGGGTGGTCATCCTTCCCTGCTCACGGCCCAGCAGGCGGGCCTGACCCTGGAGAATCACCATCACCTTGGCGGGAAGAATCCCGCCATCGGTGAGGCCCTGCCCAACGCGGAAACGCACCAGCTTGGCGTGCTCAGCAAGCAGACGCTGGCCCGAGGAGCTCAGATTCTGGAAGGCCGCATGACGCTGCAGACTTGAGGCTGGGGTGAGGGTCATACGGTGGGGAACGGATAGGCCGCCGTGAGGTTGGTGAGTCTAAGGTTGGTCTCAGAGTCGACCCATTGTTCGAACAGCTCCCGCGCCATGCGATCCGCCATGGCATCGTCGAACCTGGCCGGCCGGTAGCTCTCCAGGCGGAGGATCAGCCACCACTTCTCGAGACGAAAGGGCTCGTGCAGGATCCCCTTCGAGGTGGTGCGCAGGCGCTCGGCCAGAGCCGGATGCGCCTGGGTGAGAGGGACAGGGCCGACCAAGCCTCTGGCTGCCTTTTCGGGACCCTCGGAGTGGCTCGCGGCAAGGTCGGCGAAGCTGGCTTCTTCGTCGGCGATCCTGAGGTAGAGCTCACGGGCCAGATAGGGATCTCCGACCCGGATGAGGCTGTACACCACCTGATCGAGCTGGTTCTTGCGCTCAAGGAAGTGGGACTCGGCCTTGGGAAGAAAATGCTCTCGGACGTAGTGAGAGATCCTCGGTGGCAGGGTCATCTGCCAGGCAAGGGCCTCATCCGAGAGTCCGTTCTGCCTCTGGAATGCCTGCTCCAGGTCAGGGTTGCCGATTCCGTGGCGCTGCTTGAAACGCTGGCGGGATTGCTCCAGCTCCCCATCTTCGAGCTGGACAGTGCCAATGGTCTCCTCAACCACTTCGCAACGCACCAATTTCCGCAGCAGATTGTGCCGCTGCAGAAAAGCCAACGTATCCGGCGGAAGGGTCAGGATCCTATCACTCATTCCTCAGATCTTAAGGGGCGACTCCCACCAGGCGGCCTCCCCCCCCCGACCACTCGTGGCACCGCCTACGGGGTGCGGTCGGGCGTTTGACCGCGCGCCCCCCGGTAGTGCATGATTGGCCCATCGGGAACGCGCCGATCATGTTGGTGTGTGGCTCAAGCCACAGCCAACCTGCGGATGTAGCTCAGTGGTAGAGCATCTCCTTGCCAAGGAGAGGGTCGAGAGTTCGAATCTCTTCATCCGCTTACTGGTCATTCCGTTTACCTGTTGATCTGCTTGATCATCAGTTTTTGTTGTTCATTGGCCTCGAAACCCAGCTTTTCATAGAAACCCTGGCTGTTGGTGGTCATCAGATACGTGCGTTCGATGCCCGCCAAGCCGGGGGCCTGGATCAGTTCCTCCACGATGCGGCGCCCCAGCCCCAGGCCCTGTTGCTCCTCCGCCACCATCACATCCCAGAGCACGGCCCTGTAGGCCCCATCGCTGGTGGCCCGTCCGAATCCCACCAGACGGCTGCCTGACCAGGCACTGACCACGGCCTGGCTGCCCTGGAGCATGCGGCGCAGCCTCTGGCGATCGCGGCCGCAGGCCCAGAAACTGTGGGTATCGAACAGCCGCTGGAGCTGGCCAATCGCATCGCGGGGTTGCAGGTTGGGACCCAGTCCCCAGCGCAGTCCCGGCGCGCCCGGACGATGGCGGATCAGACGAATCAAGGGTTCACCGGTTCGTTGGAGCGATCGGGTCCTTGGACCGATCGGGAAGCGAGCCGTCCGATCTTCGCCCCACGCTTCTGCTGCAGACTTTCCGACGACCCGCTTGGCCACCCATCAATTTGCCACGCATCGACGAGATCACGCTGTTTCATCCTCCTGGCCGCTTTCCACGCCGCAAGAACCCCTTCGGCAAGGACATCGCCAATGCAGGCCTCTTCGGTGCGCTGGTGCGGCATGGTGCCTACCGCCGGGTCAACGTGCTCAACCAGCCCGGCATCCCCGCAGACCAGATCGCCGCCGATCTCTTCCCTGATCAGGAGGTTCCGCTGACGCTGGAGAGCGGAAGCCTCCTCTCCACCACATTGCCGGCTCGCAGCGGCGTGGTGCTGCGCGGCCAGCCCTACCTGTCCGAGCTGGCCTGGCTGCGCCGCGCCCACGGGCTGGATGGGGACTACAGCCTGGTGGGCCTGATCCATACCATTGCCCCGCCCGCAATCCGGGAAATGATCGGGGCGGCCGCTCTGGCTCCCGTGCACGACTGGGATGCGCTGGTCTGCACCTCGCCGGCGGTGCAGGAGGCCATCACCGCCATGTTCGAGGCCTGGACCGGCCATCTGCACGATCGCTTTGGCGGCCTCCGATCACCTCGGCCCCGTCTCCCGCTGATTCCACTCGGGGTGGACGTGGAGACCATCGCCGATCAGGCGTCAGCCCCGGCGGCCCGCTCGGAGCTGCGCAGCCGCTGCGGCCTCGACGATGACGCGGTGCTGGTGCTGTGGGTGGGGCGTCTGTCGTTCTTCGAGAAGGCCTTCCCCCAGGCGATGTTCCAGGCGGTGCAGGAGGCGGCCGTCAAGACCGGCCGGCGCCTTGATTTCGCCCTGGTGGGCTGGTATCCCAACGGTGACGACGACCGGCGGCGCTACCACGAGGCGGCTGCCGCCCTGGCGCCTGATGTGCAGATCCACGACCTGGACGGCAACGATCCAGCCGTCGTGGCCCAGGCCTGGGCTGCCGCAGACATCTTCCTCTCCTTGGTGGACAACGTTCAGGAGACCTTCGGGCTGGCCCCTGTGGAGGCCATGGCCGCCGGCCTGCCCGTGGTGGTGAGCGACTGGGACGGCTACCGCTACACCGTGCGCCATGAATCGGAGGGATTCCTGATCCCCACCCTGGGCATGACCGGCTCCGGGCCGGGTGAACTGCTCGCCCATCTCCACAGCTTTTCGCAGGAGACCTATCAGACCTACGTGGGGGCTGTGGCTCAGCACACCGCCGTCCACGTGGGAGAGGCCGCCGCCGCGCTGACCCGTCTGATCGACTCGCCCGAGCTGCGGCGCAGCATGGGCGCCGCCGGGCAGAAGCGTGCCAGGGAGATGTTCTCCTGGCCCGTGGTGGTGAGCCAGTACAACGATCTCTTCGCTGACCTGGCCGAACGGCGCCACCAGGCCCCGCCGCTGCCCCTGCCCCATCCCCATCGGCTGCATCCGCTGCGGGGTGATCCCTTCGCCGACTTCGCCGGCTTCGCCAGCCAGGTGCTCGAGCCGACCCGGCGGCTTCGCTTCCGGCAGGGGATGGGTGCCCATTCCCTGAACAGGATCAGAGGCGTCGAGCTGGATCGGTTTTTTCCCGGCCTGCGAGCCTCCCCCCGGGAGACCCAGCAGATGCTGGAGCTGCTGGCCCGGGCCGAACCGACCATCGGTCTGGACGCCGCAACGCTCGAGGCGGCCTTCGCCCCCAACCGCCGGCCGTTCGTGCGCGCCTCCCTGGTGTGGCTCGCCAAGCTCGGCATCCTCGACTGGTTGCCGGTGCAGGCGGACGCAGAGGCGGGCTCTCCAGCCCCGGAGCACCCAGGTAGGGTGCCAAAAGCTCGGTAGGTTCCGGTCCATGCTCAAGCTGCTGCTGGGTGATCCCAATGCCCGCAAGCTGAAGCGCTACCAGCCGATCGTTTCCGATATCAACCTGCTCGAGGAGGAGGTCGCTCCCCTCAGCGACGATGAGCTGCGGGGCCTCACGGCCGAGTTCCGCCAGAAGCTGGAGAACGCCCGCAGCGGCGGCGGCAACCTCGAGGCGGTTCAGAGCCGGGAGCGCAAACTCCTCGACGAGCTTCTGCCCCAGGCCTTCGCGGTGGTACGCGAGGCGGGCAAGCGGGTGCTCGGCATGCGCCACTTCGATGTGCAGCTGATCGGCGGCATGGTGCTGCACGACGGCCAGATCGCCGAGATGAAGACCGGCGAAGGCAAGACCCTGGTGGCCACACTGCCCGCCTACCTCAATGCCCTCACCGGCCGTGGCGTGCACGTGGTGACGGTGAACGACTACCTCGCCCGCCGCGATGCCGAGTGGATGGGGCAGATCCACCGCTTCCTCGGGCTTTCGGTGGGGCTGATCCAGCAGGAGATGGTGCCCACCGAGCGCCGCCGCAACTACGGCTGCGACATCACCTACGCCACCAACAGCGAGCTGGGCTTCGACTACCTGCGCGACAACATGGCCAGCGACATCGCCGAGGTCGTGCAGCGCGAGTTCCACTACTGCGTGATCGACGAGGTCGACTCGATCCTGATCGACGAAGCCCGCACACCGCTGATCATCTCCGGCCAGGTGGAACGGCCCCAGGAGAAGTACCAGAAGGCGGCCGAGGTGGCGGCACGGCTGGTGCGGGCCGCCGAACTCGGCAAAGACGGCATCGATCCAGAGGGGGATTACGAAGTCGACGAAAAACAACGCAGCTGCACCCTCACCGATGAGGGATTCGCCAAGGCCGAGGAGATGCTCGGGGTGAGCGACCTGTTTGACCCGGCCGACCCCTGGGCGCACTACATCAACAACGCCATCAAGGCCAAAGAGCTGTTCATCAAGGATGTGAACTACATCGTGCGCGGCGAGGATGCCGTGATCGTCGATGAGTTCACCGGTCGGGTGATGCCCGGGCGCCGCTGGAGTGACGGCCAGCACCAGGCGATCGAAGCCAAGGAAGGCCTGCCGATTCAGCCGGAAACCCAGACCCTCGCCTCGATCACCTACCAGAACTTCTTCCTTCTCTATCCGCGCCTGGCCGGCATGACCGGTACCGCCAAGACCGAGGAGGTGGAATTCGAGAAAACCTACAAGCTGGAAGTGGCGATCGTGCCGACCAACCGGCCGCGATCGCGGGCCGACTGGACCGATCAGGTGTACAAGAACGAAGCGGCCAAGTGGCGGGCCGTGGCCCTGGAAACAGCTGAGATCCACAAAGCCGGCCGCCCCGTGCTGGTGGGCACCACCAGCGTGGAGAAATCCGAGCTGCTCAGTGCCCTGCTGGCCGAGCAGCGCATCCCCCACAACCTGCTCAACGCCAAGCCGGAGAACGTGGAGCGGGAGGCCGAAATCGTGGCCCAGGCCGGTCGGGCCGGCGCCGTGACCATCGCCACCAACATGGCCGGCCGGGGCACGGACATCATCCTCGGCGGCAACAGCGACTACATGGCACGCCTCAAATTACGCGAGGTGCTGCTCCCTCGACTGGTTCGTCCCGAGGACGGGCACCGGCCGCCGATTCCACTGCAACGCTCCGCCGAAGGCGGTGGTGGCTTCGCCGGCTCGGGCAAGGCCGGCGGCACCCCGGCGGATCCGTTCCAGGCGCCCACCGAGGCCCGCGCCATGGGCAGCCTCTACCCCTGCGAACTCAGCCCCGAAACCGAGCTTGCCCTCTCCAGCCTGGTGAAGGAGCTGGTGTCCGCCTGGGGCGACCGCGCTCTCTCCGTGCTGGAGCTGGAAGACCGCATTGCCCAGGCGGCCGAAAAAGCCCCGACAGACGATCCTCAGATCCAGTTGCTGCGTGAGCGCATCGCCCAGGTCAAGGACGAATACGAGCAGGTGACCAAGCTGGAAGAACAGCAGGTTCGGGAAGCCGGTGGCCTGCATGTGATCGGCACGGAGCGCCATGAATCCAGGCGGGTCGATAATCAACTGCGCGGCCGGGCCGGCCGCCAGGGCGACCCCGGCAGCACGCGCTTCTTCCTCTCGCTGGAAGACAATCTCCTGCGCATCTTCGGGGGCGATCGTGTGGCCGGCCTGATGAATGCCTTCCGGGTGGAGGAGGACATGCCGATCGAATCGGGCATGCTGACCCGCTCCCTGGAAGGGGCTCAGAAAAAGGTCGAAACCTACTACTACGACATCCGCAAGCAGGTCTTCGAATACGACGAGGTGATGAACAATCAGAGGAAAGCTGTTTATACCGAGCGCTACCGCGTTCTTGAGGGGCGTGAACTGAAGCGCCAGGTGATCGGCTACGGCGAGCGTACGATCGATGACATCGTGGAAGCCTATGTGAATCCCGATCTTCCACCGGAGGAATGGGATTTGGGTCGCCTGGTGGACAAGGTGAAGGAATTCATCTACCTGCTCGAAGATCTGCAGCCCACGGATGTGCAGGGCCTTTCAATGGAGGAGTTGAAGTCTTTCCTGCAGGAACAGATGCGCAACGCCTATGACCTGAAAGAAGGCCAGATTGAGCAACAACGTCCCGGCCTGATGCGCGAAGCCGAGCGGTTCTTCATCCTTCAGCAGATCGACACGCTTTGGCGGGAGCATCTGCAGGCCATGGATGCCCTGAGGGAATCCGTGGGTCTGCGCGGCTACGGACAAAAAGATCCCCTGATTGAATACAAGAATGAGGGCTATGACATGTTCCTGGAGATGATGACCCAGATGCGGCGGAACGTCATCTACTCCATGTTCATGTTCCAGCCTCGTATGGAGGCGACAGCAGCTTCGGTGACAGCCTGAGTTCGGGCGGATCGCGCTGGAGCCGGCAGGCGCCGATCACCGTGGTGGCACCGGCTTCGACCACCCGTAAGGCGCGATAATCCACAACCCGGTGCACGAAGCTCTTGCCCTGGCCGTGCAGAGTGAAAATGCCCCCCCCTGCGAAATACAGCCCTGGCCAGAGCCCGCCCTGAAAAGTGAAACGCAGGCTCCAGGCACTGCCGGCAGACCAGGCGAGGCCGGGCTGGGTCATGGCCGCCGTCTGGTGCTCGGGGAAGACCTGACCACTGATCCGCTGGCCCGTATGGCTGGCCAGGTGACAGGCGAAGCTCAGCCCCTGCAGGTCCGTGTCGGCGTGATAGCTGAAGCAGAGGGCAAAGCCTTCACCGAAGGGCAGCACGTTGGCGCGCTGCCCCTCCAGGGTTTCGATCCAGGCGTCGATGATCCTGGCGCCGTGGCTGGGGTAGATCTCGCTGCTCTGGGGCAGCAGGCTGGGATCGAACCAGGCATGCAGGGGTCCGGGTGGAGCCGCGGGCTCGAGGGCCTCGGCCGTTGCTGCAGGACCGCCGGGGAAGCCGCTCGCTGACTGACGCTGCAGCCCCGGCCCCAGCACTGCATCCCATTCCGCGTCGCCGGCGGTAATCAGTCGCTGGTAGAGCACCGTCACCCGGGCCGGCTCCTCCAGGAGACGGGCACGGCCCTTGTGCAACAGCAGAGCCCTGTCGCAGTGCTGCACGATCTGGGGGCAGCTGTGGGTCACCAGCAGCACCGCTGTGCCGTTCTCCTTGAGGCGTTCGAGGTGGGCATAGCACTTTTTCTGGAACAGCTCATCGCCCACTGCCAGGGCCTCGTCCACCACCAGGACATCGGGATCCACGTGGGCCTGCACCGCGAAGGCCAGCCGCACCGCCATGCCGCTGGAGTAGGTCTTCACCGGCTGATCGATGAAGGATCCGATATCTGCGAAGGCCAGGATCCGATCCAGCCGTTGCTCTGTCTCGGCCCGGCTCAGCCCCAGCACCGAGGCATTGAGATACACATTCTCCAGACCGCTGAATTCCGGGTTGAAGCCACTGCCGAGCTCCAGCAACGCCCCCAGCCGGCCGCGCACCCGCACCCTGCCACTGGTGGGGGTGAGGGTGCCGCAGAGAAGTTGCAGCAAGGTGCTTTTGCCGGAGCCGTTGCGGCCCACCACCCCCAGCGTCTGGCCGCGGGCCAGGCGGAAGCTCACCTCCTGCAGAGCCCAGAACGGCTGGTACAGCCGGCGCCTGTCCCCCCAGAAGGCCTGCAGCAGCCGATCACGTGGGTGATTGTAGATGTGGTAACACTTGCTGATACCTTCGACCAGGACGGCGTCGGTGGTCGATTCCGACGGCCGCGTCATCGGCACCTCTGCATCGTGGGTCTGCGGGCTGGATGTCATGGGAGTCAGAGCACATCGGCGAAGCCGCGCCGCGCCTTCTGGAAGAGACGGAAACTGATTTCGCAGGCCAGCAGGCCCAGCGCCACGCCCAGCACCACGTAGCTGGCGGACGGGGGCCGTCCCTGGATGGCCACGTTGCGGGTCTGCTCGATCACCACAACGAGCGGGTTGAGGCGGAGCAGGGGCTGCCAGCGCAGCGGCAGGGCGCTGAGGGGATAGAACACTGCGCTGAGGAACATCAGCATGCTCACCACGGTGCCCAGCACCTGACCCAGGTCGCGCACGTAGACCCCCAGCGCCGAAAGCAGCCAGCTCAGGGCCAGGCAACCGCTCACCAGGGGCAACCAGATCAGGGGAAGCCACAGCAGGGTTGGAGGAATCGATCCCTGGGCCAGCAGCTCGAACAGGGCCAGCACCACCAGGCTGGTGAGCGCATGGAAGCAGGCCGTGGCCACACTCACGGCGGCCAGGATCTCAAGGGGGAAGATCACCTTGGTGACCAGATTGGCATTCTCGAGGATCAGCCCGGGCGCCTTGGTCGCGCTTTCCGAGAAGAGGTTGAACACGATCAGCCCGGCAAACAGATTGATCGCGAAACCGAGCGAGCCGGCCTCCTCCAGATCTCCCCAGCGCGCCTGGAACACCTCGGAAAACACGAAGGTGTACACCGCCAGCATCAGCAGTGGCGTGAGAAAACTCCAGCCCCAGCCCAGCAGCGACCCGCGGTAGCGACCCTGCACCTCACGAACGGTGAGGCTCCAGGTGAGTTCCCGCTGCCGCCAGAGGGCGCGCCAGAAGCGCGGGGTGATCCGTCGGTGCCAGCCGGCCTGCATCGCGGCAGGTTACGTGCTGCCGTTCACGGCGACTCGTCGCCAAGAAACTCCAGGATCTCCCGGTCCTTGAGACTCTGGGACAAGCCGCTGCAGGGTTCCCGCAGCGGCCGGCCAGCCGCCACCTCCTGCAGACAGGCCTGCATGCGCGTGAGTTCATTTTCGAGGGTATCGATCCGTTCCATCAGGTTGCGGATCACCCGGGCTTCGGTGTCCGGCAGGGCCGAGTGGGCCAGGGGGTCGATGCGCACGCCGGATTGATGCACCACCCGGCCGGGGATGCCCACAACGGTGCAGTTGGGTTCAACGCTGCGCAGCACCACCGACCCGGCGCCGATGCGGGTGTTGGCCCCCACCGTGATCGCCCCGAGCACCTTGGCGCCGGCCCCTACCACCACATTGTTCTCCAGGGTGGGATGGCGCTTGCCGTGCTCCTTGCCGGTGCCCCCCAGGGTCACCCCCTGATAAAGCAGGCAGTTGTGGCCCACCACGCTGGTTTCGCCGATCACCACGCCCATGCCGTGGTCAATGAAGACGCCCCGGCCGATCCGGGCACCGGGATGGATCTCCACCCCGGTGAGCAGGCGTGAGAGCTGGCTGAACAACCGCGGCAGCAGCGGGACCCCCGCGCCCCAGAGCCGGTGGCTGAGGCGGTGCAGCACCAGGGCGTGGAAGCCGGGGTAGCAGAGCAGGATCTCCAGGGTGCCGCGGGCGGCAGGGTCCCGTTCCTTGATGATCGCCAGATCGGCCCGGATGGCATTCAGCATGGGGAGATCATGCTGCGGCAGCGATCATGCTGCGGCAGACAGCAGGCCGATCTCCTTGCGCAGCTGGTCGATCGTGGCCGCCCCCAGGTAGCTCTGGGCACAGTGCACCACGGGCAGGCGCATCAGCTGGGCCCGATTCTGGCGCAGGGTCTGCTCCACCAGCGGCAGGCTGGGCCGGTCGCAGAGCACATGGCTGGCGGCGCGCAGCAGGGCCAGCAGGCGGCTGCCGGTGTCGGGATTGGCGGTCATCACCAGCAGTTCATTGCCGCGCATGCTGTGCAGGATCACCTCGGCGGCCCTGAGGATCCCCGGGCTGATGCTCACCAGGCCCACGCAGCTGCCGGCCCGCAGCTCCTTGAGCAGGTTGAGTTCGTGGCGGAAGTCGTTGAGGTCCACCGGCACGGCCCGCACGCCATGGCGCTTGGCGATCTCCTCCACCGGTTGCAGGAAATAGCGGCTGGTCACCACCGTGCCGTTGTTGGAGCTCTCCAGCACCGATTCCAGCTCCTCCATCGGCACCACCTCCACCGGCACCTCCAGATTGGGGGCCAGTTCCTCGGCGATCAGATGGGAAGCGCCGATGTCTTCCCGGGGGGTGCTCACCAGCACCCGGGCGCCACAGCGCAGCCGCCAGTCGATCTCGCGGGTGAACAGATCGCGGGCCTGCTGCAGGGTGCAGCCGGCATTGAGCAGTCCATCCACGCTCTGTCGCACCTCCCGGTCGATGTCCGGCAGGACCTTCTGACGCGGACCGGGGGGTAGACGGATCTCGCGGGGGTTCTGCTGGTCGCGCACATAGATGCCGGAGCCGGCCATGGCCTCCACCACGCCATCGTTCTCGAGCTGGCGGTAGACCTTGCTGATCGTGTTGCGGTGCAGGCCCGTCTGCATCGCCAGCTGACGCGTACTCGGCAAGCGGTGGCCGGGTGGGTAATGGCGGGCTGCGATCGCGAAACAGATCTGGTTGTAGAGCTGGGTCGACGCCGGGATATCACTTTCCTGTTGAATGTGGAATCGCACGCCGGAGGGGACAGACCTTTCGCCGGCCACCCTAAGGATCAAACCCCCCGGTGACAATTGCCCCGTTGGCATACGGTCATGTGCCGGTCTGGTC
Source organism: Synechococcus sp. CBW1006 (assembly GCF_015840525.1). NCBI lineage: Bacteria > Bacillati > Cyanobacteriota > Cyanophyceae > Synechococcales > Synechococcaceae > Synechococcus > Synechococcus sp. CBW1006. The sequence continues at coordinate 793,651 of NZ_CP060396.1, forward strand.
CGTTTTTGCAACCGGGGCGACCGCACAATGGCGGCTGAGCGATCCGCCGCCATGACATCCGATGCCGCCGCTGCTCAGACCTCTGTGGCTCCGGCCGCTGCCGACTGGGTGACGATCCCGGTCGCCGCCTCAGCTGACGTCGCTGCCACCGAGCTGCGTTGCTGGTGGGAACCGGCCCGCGGCGGGTTCTGCCGGGGTGGTGTGCTGGTGCTGCCGGAGGTGTTTGGCGTGAATGGCTGGGTGCGCGGCATGGCCGGGCGCCTGGCGGCCGAGGGCTATGCCGCCCTGGCGATGCCCCTGTTCTCGCGCACGGCGCCGGAACTGGATCTCCCCTACGACGCCGCCAGCCTGGCGGAGGGGAGGCACCACAAGGACCAGACCACCACCGCACAGATCCTGGCTGATGCAGCGGCGGCCGCCGCCTGGCTGACTGGGCAGCTGGAGGCCATGGGCCTCGGCGAGGGCTCCAGCGGGGGCCTCAGTGAGTCTGAGGGGCGGTCCGTGGGCCTGGGCTGCCTGGGCTTCTGCTTCGGCGGCCATGCCGCCCTGCTGAGCGCAACGTTGCCGGCCATCGCCGCCACAGCGGATTTCTATGGTGCCGGCGTGGCCAGCGGCCGCCCCGGTGGTGGTCCCCCCAGCCTCAGGGAGGTGGACCGGATTCCTGGCCGGTTGCTCTGCGTCTGTGGGCGCCAGGATCCCCTGATCCCACAGGCCGATGCGGCAGCGATCCGCTCAGCCCTGGAGGCGGCCAACCGGATCAGGGCTGATGGCCCCCCTGAAGCCCTGCACCGCTATCTGGAGGTGGAGGCCGGCCACGGTTTCCTGTGCGATGCCCGCGACGACTACAACTCCGCAGCGGCAGCCCTCGGCTGGGCTGCCCTGCTGGAGTTTTTCGCCGAAACCCTTTGAGTCAGGGGCCCTCGGCCCGAACGCCACCAGCTGGTCTTGCAGACGGCCGTGCTTCAGCCGGCGGTGGCTTGCACCCTGGATTCAATCACCCTGGTTTCCGTCTTTTCGGGCTTGCTGATCTCCGCCTTCGGCCTGGGGCTGGCGCTGCCTCCGCCACCGCCGGACTTGGCGACGGCCTGCTTACGTGGCGTCAGGAACATGATCATGTTGCGGCCTTCCCGCTTGGGAGACTGCTGGATCTCGGCCATCTCCTCCAGGTCTTTGGCCATCCGGAACAGCAACTGCTCCGCCAGGGCGGTGTGCTGGATCTCGCGGCCGCGGAAGATCACCGTGCACTTGACCTTGTCGCCGGACTTGAGAAAGCGCAGGGCCTGGCCGATCCGCACCTGGTAGTCGTGCGAATCGATCTTGTAGCGCATCTTGACCTCCTTGACTTCGGTCTGATGCGATTTCTTCTTGGCTTCCTTGGCCTTTTTTTCCTGCTCGAACTTGAACTTGCCGTAATCCATGATCCGGCAGACCGGAGGATCGGCCTTCTCGCTCACCAGCACCAGATCCAGTTCCCGATCGACGGCAACGGCCAGGGCAGCCTCCCGCGTGATCACCCCCAGCTGACTGCCATCGGCATCGACCACCCTGAGGTTGGGGTAATTGATCCGGTCGTTGATGTTGGGCAGCTCCCGGACGGGAGCACGGCGGTCAAAACGGGGACGGGGAGGCATTCAGAGGGGCGAAGGTTTGCTGGCTTGGACACCTGAGGGTCTGCCCAGGGTCTGCAGAGCTTCACCCTAGAACGGCCGCGATCTCTTGTCTGGCCTGTTGCGGGAGATCACCAACCTGATCCGCTTGCCCCAGCCAGTGGGGCTGGTGCTGGCGCCGGAACCAGGTGCGCTGCCGCTTGGCGAACTGACGGGTGCGTTGCTCGGTGAGGGCGCGGGCCTCCGCCTCGTTCAACTGGCCCTGCAACAGGCTGCGCGCCTCGCCATAGCCGATCGTGTCCAGCAGGGGCAGGGTGCTGCCGTAGCGCCCGATCAGCCGTTCGGTTTCGGCCACCAGGCCGGCGTCATAGAGCTGGCCGGTGCGGCGGGCGATGCGCTGGTGCAGGTCGGCTGGATTGAGGCCCAGTTCCAGCACGCGCCACGGGGGTGGGTTGCGGCTCTGCTGGCTGGAGAGGGGTTGGCCGCTGGCGTAGAGCACCTCGAGGGCGCGCTGGGTGCGGACCGCATCGGCCGGGGCGATGCGGGCGGCCGCCTCGGGATCGGCCTGGCTCAGAAGCTGGTGGCAGGTGGGCTGGCCCAGGGAGCTGAGCTGGGCCCTCAGCTCGGGCTGGGGCGGCACCCGCGGCGGCTCCAATCCCTGGGTGAGGGCCTGGAGATAGAGGCCGCTGCCCCCCACCAGCAGGGCCGCGCCGCGGCGGGCGTGCTCCCGGGCGATTGCTTCTGAGGCCAGGATGCGGAACTCCTGGAGGTTGATCGGCTGGTCGGGGCGCCGCAGATCCAGCAGCTCATGGCGCACCCGGCGTCGCTGCTCCGGCGTGGGCTTGGCGGTGCCCAGGTCCATCTCGGCATAGAGCTGGCGCGAATCCACCGACAGCACGGCCAGATCGAAGTGTTCGGCCAGCTCGATCCCCAGATCCGTCTTGCCGCTGGCGGTGGGGCCGAGCAGCACGATCACCAGGGGGCGAGGGTCCCCGGCGGTGGCGGCGCCGACGGGCGCGAGGGGCACGGCGGAAGGGGGAGCAATCGCAGCCAGTCTGCATCCCCCGTTCAAATGGAGCCGCAGAAGCGGCTGAGAGCCCCTGCAGGAAGCCAGTGATAGATTGCCCGCCGCGGCAAGGCCTGAGCAGGGCTTCCGCCCCTCTCTGCCCCGGGATCTCGCCGTCCTGTGCCGACTCCCTGGGGACACCCAACCGCATGAGCGACGCCACCAAAGTCCAGGCCGCCTACGGCGCCGAGCAGATCCAGGTGCTGGAAGGGCTGGAGCCGGTGCGCAAGCGGCCCGGCATGTACATCGGCTCCACCGGTCCGCGGGGCCTGCACCACCTTGTCTACGAGGTGGTGGACAACTCAGTCGACGAGGCCCTGGCCGGGCACTGCACCGAGATTCTGGTGGTGCTGCATGAGGATGGCTCCTGTGCGGTGACCGACAACGGCCGCGGCATCCCCACCGATATCCATCCCCGCACCGGCAAGAGTGCCCTGGAAACGGTGCTCACCGTGCTCCACGCCGGCGGCAAGTTCGGCTCCGGCGGTTACAAGGTGTCCGGCGGCCTGCACGGCGTGGGCGTGTCGGTGGTGAACGCCCTGAGTGAATGGGTGGAAGTGACCGTGTACCGCCAGAACCAGGTGCACCGCCAGCGCTTCGAGCGCGGCAACCCGATCGGTTCGCTCCGTTCCGAGCCCGGCGAGGAAGGCCGTACCGGCACCTCGGTGCGTTTTCTGCCCGATCTGGAGATCTTCTCCACCGGCATCGTCTTCGACTACGCCACCCTGTCGGCGCGGCTGCGGGAGCTGGCCTATCTCAACGGAGGCGTGCGCATCGTCTTCCGAGACGAGCGAACCACGGCCCGGGGCGCGGACGATGCCGCCCATGAGGAAATTTATTTCTATGAAGGCGGCATCAAGGAGTATGTCGCCTACATGAATGCCGGCAAGGATCCGCTCCATCCCGACATCATTTACGTCAACTCTGAAAAGGAAGGCGTTCAGGTCGAAGCGGCCCTGCAGTGGTGTGTGGATGCCTATTCCGACAGCATCCTCGGCTTCGCCAACAACATCCGCACCGTCGATGGTGGCACCCATATCGAGGGCCTCAAGACGGTGCTGACCCGCACCCTCAACACCTTTGCCAAGAAGCGCGGCAAACGCAAGGATGCCGACGCCAACCTCGCCGGCGAGAACATCCGCGAGGGTCTCACGGCCGTGTTATCCGTGAAGGTGCCTGACCCCGAATTCGAGGGCCAGACCAAGACCAAACTCGGCAACACCGAGGTGCGCGGCATTGTCGACTCGCTGGTGGGCGAGTCGCTGAGCCAATACCTGGAATTTCATCCCGCCGTGATCGACCTGATCCTGGAGAAGGCGATCCAGGCCTTCAATGCCGCCGAGGCGGCCCGGCGGGCCCGCGAGCTGGTGCGGCGCAAGAGTGTGCTCGAGAGTTCCACCCTGCCCGGCAAGCTGGCCGATTGCTCCACCCGCGATCCGAGCGAATCGGAGATCTACATCGTCGAGGGGGATTCCGCCGGTGGCTCGGCCAAGCAGGGCCGCGACCGCCGCTTCCAGGCGATCCTGCCGCTGCGGGGCAAGATCCTCAATATCGAGAAGACCGACGACGCCAAGATCTACAAAAACACTGAGATCCAGGCCCTGATCACGGCCCTGGGCCTCGGCATCAAAGGCGAAGATTTCGATGAAAAGAATCTGCGCTACCACCGGATCGTGATCATGACCGACGCCGACGTGGACGGCGCCCACATCCGCACCTTGCTGCTGACCTTCTTCTACCGCTATCAGAAGGCCCTGGTGGAGGGCGGTTACATCTACATCGCCTGTCCGCCGCTCTACAAGGTGGAACGCGGCAAGAAGCATTCCTACTGTTACAACGAGGCCGATCTCAAGAAGACCGTTGATGGTTTCGGAGAGAAGGCCAATTTCACCATCCAGCGCTTCAAGGGCCTCGGCGAAATGATGCCCAAGCAGCTCTGGGAAACCACCATGGATCCCACCACCCGCACAATGAAGCGGGTGGAGATCGAAGATGCCCTTGAAGCCGACCGCATCTTCACCATCCTGATGGGCGACAAGGTGGCTCCCCGCCGCGAATTCATCGAAACCCACAGCGCCGAGCTGGATCTCGCCCAGCTCGATATCTGATGGTCACTGACATCATCAACCCTCCGGCTGCTTCAGGTTGGCGCTGGTCCGTCTTGCTGGGCTTCGCCCTGATTGCTCCGGTGGGTCTGCCAGCCGGAGGTGCGGAGCGCAGTGTGCCCGCCGTGCGAAGACGCCAGCTGGATGAGCCTCTGCTGTCGTCTGGGGTGCTCGCGCTCCGCATTGCCCCTGAGCGCAGCGCGCCGGCTCTGGCAACGGTGGCCGTGGGTGAACCCTTGCACGTGCTGCGGATCTGGTCGGGCTTCGATGGTCGGCGATGGTTGCGCGTCAGGAGCGGATCGGCCTGCGGCTGGTTGGCAGATCTGGGTTGCGGTGAACGAGCCTGAGCCGCCTGCTGATGCGAGACGCCCTGCTGGTGGCCCTGGGGGCAGTGCCAGGCGCCTGGCTGCGTTTCCGGCTGGTCAACCATTTCCAGCCCCTGGTGCCGCGACGTCACTGGGGCACCTTCGGGGTCAACGTGGTGGCCTGCTTCGTGCTGGGTCTGCTCAGTGCTCTGGAGGCGCGCTGCGGGCCGGCGGCGCCAAGGCTGGCTCTGCTGCTGACCGTGGGCTTTCTGGGAAGCCTGAGCACCTTTTCCAGCTTCTGCGTTGAACTGCTGCAGGCGCTGCAATCCGGCCAGGAGCAGCAGGCGTGGCTGCTGGCGGCCGCCTCGCTGCTGGCCGGCCTGGCAGCGGTGGGCCTGGGGCTGGTGATCGGTGGCTGATCCCGACCTGCTGCGTCGGCGCCGCCTGCGCTTCGCCCTGAGGGAGCTGGCGCTGGTGGGGCTGGGGGCGGTGCCTGGAGCCTGGTTGCGCTGGCAGGCGGGGCTGCAGCTGGGCCCCTGGCTGGGGGGGACGGCCTGGACCAACGCTCTGGTCAACCTGGTGGGCTCCTTTCTGCTGGGCCTGCTGAGCGGACCGATCCCGCGGCGCACCACTCTGCTGCTGGCTCTGGGGGTGGGCTTCTGCGGCGCCCTCACCACCTTCAGCAGCTGGATGCTCGACCTGGTGCGGCTGCTGCAGACGGCCCAGCCCAGGCTCGCCCTGCTGCTGCTGCTCGGGAGCCTGGCCGGCGGCGTGGCGGCCGCCGCTCTGGGACTGGCCACCAGCCGCCGCCTCTGGCGCGCCTGAATCAGGCCGCCAGGGCCGCCTCGATCGCGGCGGTGAGTTCAGCGGCATCGGGCTCCACGTTGCTCTTGAAGCGGGCCAGCACTGTGCCGTCCTTGCCAATCAGGAACTTCTCGAAGTTCCAGGCCACATCACCGGCAGGTTCGGCCTGGGTGAGGGTGGCATAGGGCTCTGTCTTGGCGCCGGTGGCATGCACCTTGTCGAACAGCTCGAAGCTGGCGCCATAGGTGGTGGAGCAGAACTGCTGGATCTCCGGCAGGCTGCCGGGTTCCTGAGCGCCGAAATCGTTGCAGGGGAAGCCCAGGACGGCAAACCCCTGAGCCCCGTACTGCTCCTGGAGGGCCTGAAGACCGGCGTACTGGCGCGTGAAGCCACAGCGGCTGGCCACGTTGACAATCAGCAGCACCTGACCATGTCGAGCGCCAAGATCGAGTTCAGAGCCGTTGGCAGTTCTGACTTTCACCCCAGTGATGTTGATACTCACGCTTGTTGATTCCGTCAGGCTAAGCAAGACTATCCCAGGACAGCGTAGACTGACGCAATAAGACAACCCAAAGGCTGGCCTGCCCCACCAAAGACTGTTCTGCCCCATGAAGGCTCAAAACTAGGGGCTACTCGGCGGGCCGTACAAACCGCCGAGGAGTTCGTAATCATCCTGCAGAAAATCTGTGAGCCGACGCACCGCAAGGCTACTGATGTCCTGCTTGCGCAACTTTGGCCCATCGGTTTTCAGTCGCGGGAATTCCAGCACCAACCCAGCCCTTGTATTAATCCATTCAATGGCCGAATCTAGCTCCTCAAATCTGAAAACCTTGTCATAGTAACTCAGGTCATCTCCCAGGTAAAACCGCTGACCCCTGATGTGGTGAGCAATTGCAGGAATGTCCTGATAGGCATTCAAGTTTTCAATAAATGTTTCAAGGCCCGGCTCCAATGGAAGCCCCAGCAATTCACAATGCTGAGCATTCTTCGGGTTGCGCCAGTGCGGATCTAATACTTTATTGGTATAGGCAGAGAGAAAGCGTGAGATCGGATCACGCACCACAGTCATTCTTTCAAAACCCTTCAACTCGGCTACGGGCTCAAAACAGGTTGGCTTGCCATAGATCATGTAGAGCTCAAACCTGAGGCCATTAATCACCATGGGCTCATAGAACCTGCCATTGTCGATGCGGAAGAGGTGCTGGCGCATGGAAGAGCCTGCATTCTTGGGAGCGGGATGATAGATAACTTTGGCATTGGCGCACAGGGCATACCCCATCCTATTCGGCTGGCTATTGCGATGATTTCCGGCACGATAGCGCATCTGTAACTGCCAGCTCTGTCTTAACTCATTCTTCAGCGATGAAGCCATTGTGGCCCTGCCGCCCGTGCACTCAACCTGCAGTCCGCTGGGATTCAGTACACAGCGCAGCTTCGGGAGCCGGCATCTCGCAGATAGACTTTGCTGACGCTGAGGTTGGCACTGGCTTGTCATCGCCGGTTCGCCCCTTATCAAGAGGTGTGGCGACGATGCCTTCTGGGTGCTTGCAGCAACTGGAGTGCTTGCAACAACCTGTCAGAGCTGGAAAGCTTCCAGGCTGAATCGGAAGACATCTGCACAGGCCGGATTCAGCGGGGCGCTTTGCATGGAGGGTCGTTGTTATGCTGAGTCGCCGTACAAGCCTCTTATAAATCTTGAAAATCCTATGTGTCTGGGAAATGGGTGGCGGACTGGGCCATCTCACACGGCTGAAACCATTTGTTCAATCGGCGCTGGAGGCAGGGCATGAGGTCAGCCTTGTCGTCAAAGAGCTGGCCAATATTCGGGCTGTCTATGAAACGATGCCTCACCACGTGTTCCAGGCGCCATACGAGACAACGCCGGGGTGTGCCATCACGCCGATTTCATGGCCAGAGATGCTGATGGTGCGGTATGGCAGATCCAAAAAACTAAGCTGCTTTCTTGAGGCATGGTATTCCATTCTTGATTTGGTCAATCCCGATCTTGTCATCTACGATGCCTCTCCAACAGCGCTCCTTGCGAGCCTGGAATACTCCTGCATGAAGTGGACCGTGGGAGGGCCGTTCTTCATGCCCAGGACAGATATGCCATTCGTGGGCATCATGCCAAATGCCAGTGGGACTCCAGACGTCAAAAAGCGCCTACACGATTCTGAAAGGACATTTTTGGATGTTGTCAATCAGGCGTTGATTCAGACCGGGAGATCAGCAATCGTCAATGTCAAAGATATTATCGAGCAAATTGACAAGCAGCTTCTGACTACGATTCCAGAGCTTGATTATTTTGGAGCCAGATCCATAGGAGACTATGTTGGCATGCCGCCATCTGATGTTCCCGGCATTGCGCTGCCTCCCTGGCCTGCAGCGGCAAGGCTCAAAGTCTTTGCGTACCTGAAGATTTTTCCTGGTTGGGAGACATTTCTTGAGGATATGGAAGCGATCGGCCTGCCTGCGCTGATTTATACACGTGATGCCAGCAATGCCCTGAAGGGCAAACTCAAGCGCCATATTTTTCTTGAAAGCCCAGCATCGATGGATGAAGTTTGCAGCCAAGCGGATCTCGTCGTGCATATGGCTGGCAGCCAGACTGTTGCACGATGCCTCCATGCAGGCGTTCCGCAGCTCTTGATAGGAACGGGGCTTGAGCAGATCTTCACGGCAAGAGCCGCTGAAAAGATTGGCGCTGGCCTTGTACTCAAACCATCACAATCTGGCTACGGAGAACAACTCGAAGCTGCTATTGCCTTGGCGAAGAAGGGTCGGATCAAGTTTCCCAAAGAGCGCAGAGAAATGCTGGACGGAGCTTACTTCAACTCTCACGTCAGAGCTTTCATGCAAGAACTTTCCCTTTAGCGGCCCCTATCTTCTCGCTGCAGCCGTAGAAAGACGATGCATCTCCATTCGATTTTCAGGTCTTGCTGTGGATGCTTTGACATCTAAGCTCAATCTGTCGTGGCCCATGCCCCCTTTACCAGATGCGTGAGGTCAACGGGGCACCAACTGCCATCGGTCCTTCCACCCCTCTGGCTGGTGCTGTGGGTACGACCAACGGCACCCCACTGGCTGATGTGGTGTCGCAGCAGCTGCTGCGCCTGCTGGAGGCCGGCAATTACGACGCCGTGAAGTTGCTGCTGCAGCCGGTGCAGGAGGTGGATGCGGCTGAGGCGATCGGCCTGCTGCCTCAGACCCTGCAGGCCCTGGCCTTTCGCCTGCTCCCCAAGGATGAAGCGATTGAGGTGTACGAGTACCTCGATCCGAGCGTGCAGCAGAGCCTGCTGGAGCGCCTGCGCTCCAGTGAGGTGCTGGAGCTGGTGGAGGAGATGTCGCCCGATGATCGGGTGCGGCTCTTCGACGAACTGCCGGCCAAGGTGGTGCGCCGCCTGCTGGTGGAGCTGAGTCCGGCTGAACGGCGTGTCACCGCGCAGCTGCTGGGCTACGAACCTGAGACGGCCGGTCGTCTGATGACGACCGAGTTCATCGATCTCAAGGAATTCCACAGTGCCGCCCAGGCGCTCAACATCGTGCGTCGCCGGGCCCGCGACACCGAGACCGTCTACAGCCTCTACGTGACCGACGCCTCCCGGCACCTCACGGGGATCCTCTCGCTGCGGGATCTGGTGACGGCCGATCCCGAGGACCGCATCGGTGATGTGATGACCCGCGACGTGGTGAGCGTGTCCACCGAAACCGACCAGGAGGAGGTGGCCCGGGCGATCCAGCGCTACGACTTTCTGGCGGTGCCGGTGGTGGACCGCGAACAGAGGCTGGTGGGGATCGTCACGGTCGACGATGTGATCGACGTGATCCAGCAGGAGGCCACCCGGGACCTCTACGCCGCCGGCGCCGTGCAGGCCGGCGATGAGGACGACTACTTCCAGAGCAACCTGTTCACGGTGGCCCGCCGGCGCGTGGTGTGGTTGTCAGTGCTGGTGGTGGCCAATGGCTTCACCTCCGAAGTGATCGCCATGCAGGAGAAGGTGCTCAGCCAGGTGGTTGTCCTGGCGGCCTTCATCCCCCTGCTGATCGGCACCGGCGGCAACGTGGGGGCCCAGAGCTCCACCGTGGTGATCCGCGGCCTCAGTACCCAGCGCATCCAGGCTCTGGGTCCCTGGCGCACGATTGTCCGTGAAGGCGTGGCCGGTGCCCTGCTTGGCCTGCTGATGCTGCTGGTGGTGGTGCCCTGGGCCTGGTGGCGGGGGGAGGGGCCGCTGGTGGGGCTCTCCGTGGGAATCAGCCTGCTGGCGATCACCACCCTGGCCGCGACGGCGGGTGCGGCCCTGCCGCTGCTGTTCGATCGGCTGAAGCTGGATCCGGCCCTGATGTCAGCCCCTTTCATCACCACCGCAACCGACGTGGCCGGGGTGTTCATCTACCTGCAGACCGCCTCCTGGCTGCTGAGCTGGATGGGCCAGGGCTGAGCTGGCTGCTGCCCCGATCCAGCCGGAGCCCCCGTCGCGGCGAATTCTGAGAGGAGTTCACAGTTCTTCAGGTTATGCTGACAGGAACGTGAAGTTCTGTGCCGTGTCCGTAGCCCTCTCGCTCGAAAATGCCCCGACTTCCAGGGTGGTGCCTCTGTCCGGCGGTCGTCCCTCCTCTCGCCCCGCTCCGGTCGATGGCGATCTGGTGCGCTCTTACCTGCGTGACATCGGTCGGGTGCCACTGCTCACCCACGAGCAGGAGATCACCTTCGGCCGCCAGGTGCAGGAGCTGATGGCGCTTGAGGAGCTCGAAACCGATCTGGAGGGCAACCTCGGCAGCAAGCCCAGCCAGTTGCAGCTCGCCGAGGCGGCGGGTCTGGATCCGGCCGTCCTGAAGCGGCGGCTGCACAACGGCCGCCGCGCCAAGGAGCGGATGGTGGCCGCCAACCTGCGCCTGGTGGTGAGTGTGGCGAAGAAGTACACCAAGCGGAACATGGAACTGCTGGATCTGATCCAGGAGGGCACGATCGGCCTGGTGCGGGGCGTGGAGAAATTCGATCCCACCCGCGGCTACAAGTTCTCCACCTACGCCTACTGGTGGATCCGCCAGGGGATCACCCGGGCGATCGCCGAAAAGAGCCGCACGATCCGCCTGCCGATCCACATCACCGAGACCCTCAACAAGCTCAAGAAGGGGCAACGGGAGCTCAGCCAGGAGCTGGGCCGCACCCCCACCGTCACCGAGCTGGCGGTGTTTGTCGAACTGCCGGAAGACGAGGTCAAGGAGCTGCTCTGCCGGGCCCGCCAGCCGGTCAGCCTGGAAACCAAGGTGGGCGACGGCGATGACACCGAACTGCTCGACCTCCTGGCCGGTGATGGCGTGTTGCCCGAAGAGCTGGTGGATGGCGAATGCCTGCGCGGCGACCTGCGGGCCCTGATCGAACGCCTGCCCGTGATCCAGGGTCGGGTGCTGAAGATGCGCTATGGCATTGATGTGGAGGAGCCGATGAGCCTCACCGGCATCGGTCGGGTCCTGGGCATCAGCCGCGACCGGGTCCGCAATCTCGAACGCGATGCCCTGGCCGGGCTGCGCCGCCTCAGTGAGGCGGTGGAGGACTACGTGGCCTGCTGAGCTCAGGCCTGGATCGGCGGCCACCAGCAGGTGGTGGCGATCAGGTCCGCTTCCGAGAGATTGGCACTGCGGCGCAGCTCCGCCTCACGGCTTTCGATCACGGTGTGATGCAGGGCTTCTCCCATCACACCGGCAAGCAGGTCGTCACGGCGTAGGTGCTCCACGGCTTCGCTCAGCTGGCGAGGCAGCCGGGCCGGGGCGGCCGGATTCTCGCCGGTGTCAGCCAACCCCAGGCGGGCGGGGTCGCCGACCACCGGCGGCGGCAGGGGGCTGGGATGGTCGATGCCATGGACCATGACCGCCATCAGAGCGCCCAGCAGCAGATACGGGTTGGCGGCGGCATCCACCACCTTCAGCTCCAGGTGGCTGCTTTCCTCGGGGCCGCCCGGGATCAGCCGCAGGGCCGCTTCCCGGTTTTCCACCCCCCAGATCTGGAAGGGAGCTGCCCAACGCCCCGGCACCAGACGCCGGTAGGAGACCGCCAGCGGGGTGGCGATCGCCAGCAAGGCTGGCAGCCGTTCCAGCAGCGCGGCCAGAGCGCCCTGGCCGGGGGTGGTGAGACCTCCCGGACCGTTGCCACCGCCGAACAGGGGCACTCCGTCGCGTTCAAGACTGAGATGCACATGGCCACCGTTTCCCACTCGCTCCGATGACACCATCGGGCTGAAGGAGGCCCGCCAGCCGAAGCGGAGACTCACCCGCTGGATGATCAGCCGGGCGCACACCAGCTGGTCGGCGGCCTGGAGCGGATCGGCAGCCGCCAGGGACAGTTCGAACTGGCTGGCACCGTATTCCGGGTGGATCTGGAGCCAGGGAAGGCCGGCGGCGTCCAGGGCGGCGGTGATCGCGCTGAGGTAGTCGAGCCCCTCGATCAGGCGGTCGGCGCCATAGGGGCTGCCGCCAATGGTGGGGCTGAGATAGCCGCCCACACCGCTGGGACTGCCCACCACCCATTCGATCTCGAAGCCGGCGTTCACCGTCAGGCCCGCCATTGCCGCCGCATCGCCCTGGAGGCGGCAGAAGCTGCGCTGGTCAGCCGCGTAAGGACTGCCGTCCTGCTCGAAGCGATCGCCGGCCAGCCAGCCCCAGCCCGACGCGACATCCAGCAGCACCAGGCTGTCGAGATCCGGGATCAGCCGCAGATCCCCGTCCGGGCGGGCCAGGGACTGGAGGCCATCGATGCCGCCGGTGGCACCGAAGCCATCAGACACCGGTGAGAAACCCACCCCACTGGCGGCCACCTGGGGCAGGCGGGCCAGGGGGATCCCTTTGACCAGGGGCAGGCCGCCGTGGTTCACGAAGGTGATCGCCAGCTGGCGCAGGCCGCGCTGCTGCAGCTCCGGCAGCAGGAGCCTGGCGCGGGCCTCCGCTCGCTGGGCGAGGCTCGGGTGACGGCTCCCGGGAATAGCCATGGGCGGGCGGGCTGGAACGTTCAGGATGGCGCCGCCGCCCTGCGCTCGTCAGCCTGGGCGGAGCCGCAACGCCCGTGATGGCCCCCTCGCCCCTGAACTCCAGGCCGCCGGTTCCTGACCGCGCACTCAGGGCCGGCCAGCGGGCCCTGCTGCTGGTGGATCTCCAGAACGGCACCTGCGGTCCCGAGCTGATGGAGCGGCGACCGGCCTTCCTGGAGCGCTTCCAGGCCAGAACGCTGCCATGCCTGGAGCGGACCCTGGCCCTGGCCCGGAACCAGGGCATCGAGGTGATTCACACGGTGATCGCCAACCTCACCCGCGATGGCCGCGACCGCAGCCTTGATTACCAGCGCTGCGGCATGGGCTTTGCGCCAGGTTCCAGGGAGGCACAGGTGATCAGGCCTCTCACCCCTGATCCTGACGAGATCGTGCTGCCGAAAAGCTCCTCCTCCCCCTTCTCCTCCACGGTGCTCGACTATCTGCTGCGCAACCTCGGCGTGCGCGAGCTGATCGTGGCCGGTCTGCTCACCGATCAGTGCATTGACCACACCGTCAAGGACGCGGCCGATCGCGGCTACCAGGTGATCTGTCTGACCGATGCCTGCCAGGCGGAAACACCCGAACGCCATGAGGCCGCCCTGGCCTGTTTCCAGGGCTACGGCCGCCAGTGCAGCGTGGCGGAGTGGGCGGTGTCGCTGGGGGAGGCTTGAAGCCAGAGTGAGGCGACCACGGACGCTTGGTTCTGGCTTCCTCCGTCTCCACCCCCCGGCCGCCGCTGCACCGCAGGGCCTGGTTCTGGTGGCTCACCCTTCTGGCGATCTGGCTGTTGGCCACCCTGTGGGATCGCAGCTGGCTCGCGGCCGATCATTCCATCCCCGACTGGGACGAGGCCGACTACCTCAACAGCGCAGTGGACCACGGCCGGGCCCTCGGGTTGTTGCCTGGCGGTGGCTGGCCGGGCTGGGACGGGTTGCTGGATCTCTCCCCCAAGATTCCACCCCTGGCCTCCCTGGTGAACGGCAGCGTCATGGCCCTGGTGGGGGATCGGCCGGATCAGGCGGTCGGCGGCCTGGCGGTGTGGCACGGCCTGTTGCTGGTGGTGGTGGCCTGCTGGGGGCGGCAGCTGGTGTCGCCCGGCTTCGGGTTGCTGGCCGCGGCCCTCACCGCCCTGCTGCCCGGCCTGGCTGAGTTGCGCCTGGTCTTCACCCTCGATCTGTCCCTGGCCGCCACCACGACTTTGGCTCTGTGGCTGCTGGGTCGTTGGCAGGCGCCCCAGGGGGGGCTGTGGCGCCAGAGCCTGCTGGCGGCCTTGGCGGTGGCCGCGGCAGTGCTGGTCAAGCAGAGCGCCCTGCTGGTGCTGCTCGGGCCCTGCTGCTGGGCGGCGTTGCGCGGACTGGGCCAGCCCGGACGGCGGCTGCAGGCGCTGGCGGCGCTGGCGCTGGTGCTGGCGGTCTGTCTCCCCTGGCTGCACCACAACTGGATCACCACGATCGGTGGCACCAACCGGGCCGTGATCGAGTCGGCGGCGGCGGAGGGGGATCCGGCCGTCTTCAGCCTGACAAGCCTGCTCTGGTATCCGCGGCTCTGGCCCCAGCAGCTGGGACTGCCCGTGCTGGCCATCGCCCTGATCGGTGGGCTGGTCGGCCTGCTGCCGGTGCTGCGCGATCCCCAGCGCCGTTGGCAACCCCTTGCGGCTCTGCGGCGACCCGTGCGCCAACTGCCGACGGGATGGCCATGGCTGATCGGCTGCAGCCTGTCTGGCTGGGTGCTGATCACCCTCAGCCCCAACAAGGATCCCCGCTACATCGCGCCACTGCTGCCGCTGCTGGCCCTGCTGCTGGCCCTTGGCTGGTGGAGCTTCGGCCTGGCCCTGAGACAGCGGGGCGGCCCGCGGCTGGCGGCCGCGGCTCTGGTCGCCGGCCTCGGCTCCACCGCCGCCGCCGTTGCTCAGCCGCGGGCAGACGCGATCGCCCGGCGCCAGGTGTCGCCGTTGCCGCAGGTGATGGCCACGCTCAACCGGATCCAGCCGGGGCAGCCGCTCACCCTGCTGGTGCTGCCGGGCGTGAGCGATCTCAACGACCACACCGCCACCTTCTACGGCCGTCTGCAGGGAGGCCAGGTGCTGGCCCGCAGCCTCGGCCGCAACCCCGCCGACCATGCGCTGGTGCTGCAGCGGGCCGAGTGGCTGCTGCTGGCCACGGGCGATCAGGGTCACCGCCGCGGCGTGGTGCGTCAGCTCAGCAGGCAGGTGCGTCAGGACGGTCGCTTCGAGCGGGTGGCCCAGTGGCCCTGGAGCAAGGGGCGCCAGGTTGAACTGTGGCGCCGAACCCCCAGCGCACCGCCGGTGCCGCCCTTCGATCGCAGCTTCATCGCGATGGCGTCGGGACTCGCCGATGGCCCGCAGGGGCTGGCGCGGGTGTTCGAGGCGATCGGGCCCCAGCACCAGCTCGATGCCCATTTCCTCTACCAGCGCCGGGTCGAAGACTGGGCCCGGCAGCGCCTTGGCCGCGATCCCAACGACATCGAGGCCCTCTGGAGCCTCACCCTGCTCGCGATCCTGCAGGAGCGGCCGCAGCAGGCGGAGCAGTGGCTGGCGCGGCTGGAGCGGCTGCTGCCGGACAACCCCTGGCCCGCCGCCTACCGCAGTGCCGTGTTGCTGATCGACTGGAAGCCCTGGCCGGCGGGCCAGGTGGCCCGCACCCATCCCCGCCACGGCCAGGAGCCGGTGCTGCAGGGCCTCGCAGACCTGGCGGCTGTAGTGGGTGGCGATCTCACGGCGATCGGCTCGGCCCGCCGCACGCTGCCGCAGGCCTATGCCCGCATTGATCAGGCTCTCAAGGACCCCCCAGGCAAGGCTCAATCGGCCGACGCACCCCCTGGCCAGAAGCCATGAGCGTGTTCGAGGGCTTTGCTGCTGCCGGCCGTGACGCTGGGGGCCTGGGTGGTGTTGGCCGCGGTGATGGTGGGCGGATCCGCCTCTGCCATGGCCTGCTGCTGCTCTGGGGTGTGGCGGTGCTGCTGGCCCTGGTGGGCCTGGGCAACCTGCCCTTGCGCGACTGGGACGAGGGCATCGTGGCCCGGGTGGCCCTGGAGCTGAGCCAGGCCCCCCGCTACGGCGATCTGTTGCCCACCTACTGGGGCGAGCCCTATGCCAACAAGGCCCCGGGGCTGCATCTGCTGATCGCCCAGGCGGTGCAGCTCTGGCGCCTGTTGCCTGGCCAGGCTGCGGTCTCCGGTCTGCCCCCCGAATGGGTGGTGCGGCTGGTGCCGGCCCTGCTGTCCACCCTGGTGGTGCCCCTGGCGGGCCTGATCCAGTGGGAGTTGCGGCCGGGCCAGCGCCGCACCGCCCTGGCCACGGCCCTGATCCTGCTGTGCCTGTTGCCGGTGGCGCGCCATGGCCGCCTCGCCATGCTCGATGGCAGCCAGCTCTCGGCCACGGCGTTGCTGTGGTGGAGTCTGCTGAAGGTGCGGGCGCCGCAGCGGCAGCTCTGGCGCTGGAGCGCCATCGCCGGCCTGGCCGGCAGCGCCCAGTTGCTGCTCAAGGCGCCGCTGCTGCTGCCGGTGCTGGCGGTGGGTCTCCTGGCCCTGGCCTGCGATGGGGCGATGGACTGGCGCCGCTGGCGGCGGCTCGGCGCCGGCCTGCTGCTGGGGCTGTTGCCGGGGCTGGGCTGGCATCTCTGGCATGCCCTGGCCCAGGGCAGTGCCGCCGCCTGGATGTGGTTCGGCGACGGGGCAGGGCGGGTGCTGCTCTCGGCCGGTGAAGGCAGCGATCTGGGCTGGCGTGTTCCTCTCACCGAGGTGCTCGAGGGCGGCTGGCCCTGGTTGCCGCTCTGGCCCTTCGCCATGGGGCTGGCCTGGCGCGAGCGTAACCGCGCCGCCGGCCGCTGGTTGCTGGTGCTGCAGCTCGGCATGGCGGCCACCGTGCTGCCCCTGCGCACCCAGCTGCCCTGGTACAGCCATCCCCTCTGGCTGCCCTTCGCCCTGGTCTGCGGGCCGCTGCTGGCCTGGCTGATTGATCCGGCCGGTCAGCCCGTGGCGCCGCCGCTGCGCAGCGTGGTGCGCTGCATCCCCCTGCTCTGGATGGTGCTGGGGATTGCCGGCCTGCTGCTGGCCCTGGCCTCGGCCATCCCCCCGGCCCTGCTGCCGCCAGGCTGGCCTTCAGCGGAAGCGCTGGCGCCCCAGCGGATGATTCTGCTGGCCATGGGTGGGGGCTGGAGCCTGGGTGGCGCTCTGCTGCTGCGGGCCCGTGCTCCTGGGGGCCGCAGCCGGGGTGTCGCCGTGGTCGGGGCTGGGTCTGTGCTGGCCCTGCTGGCCCTGTTCTGCAGCCCGTTCTGGTTGTGGGAACTGAATGAAACCTGGTCGGTACGGCCGGTGGCGGCGCTGTTGCAGCGCCATCAGGTTGAGGCCGCCGGGATGTGGCGCCAGGATGCGCGCCCCAGCCTCAACTGGTATGCGGGCCTGCCGGTGCGGCGGCTGGCGAAGGCCCGGGATCTGCCGGCCGCCGGACCCAGCGGCGGCGCCTGGGTGCTCAGCCAGGACGGCACCGCTTCGCCCGCCTGGGCCTGCCGGCCTGTCGACGCAGCCGGCGGCTGGCAGTTGCTGCGCTGCCGATCCACCGACGACGCTGGCCAGGGTCGGCGCCACCACCAGCGGGCCGGAGGCCAGGGGCATGGCCGTTAGGGTCCGTTCAGCTGACCAGGGCCGGGTGGCCAACGACCTGTCGATGGAGGTGCAGAGCCTCTTCCCCCGCTATCTGCTCAAGGGCCACCTGGCCGATGCCCAGCTCACCGGCCTGCTGCAGTTGGCTGAGCAGGTGCTGGCCGATCCGCGCGGCACCACCGATGCCTCGGTGAAGCTGGCCGGTCAACTGGCCCTGCAGCGCGAGCTGGGTCCCCACTTCCCGGCTGTGGCTGGGCTCTGCGCCGATGTGATCCTGCCTGCCTGCGACCGCTGGATCAGCCATGTGATGGAACAGCAGCCGCCCCAGGGCCGCGGACCCTGGATTCCTGGCCGCTACGGGCTACAGATGATCGATGTGTGGCTGAACGTGCAGCGCGCCGGCGACTACAACCCCACCCACACCCACGGGGGCAGCTTCTCGGGGGTGCTCTTCCTGAAGGTTCCTCCCCAGATCACCGGCGAGCGCTTCGATGGCCAGCTCTGCTTCCACGGTCCGGAGGAGTGGCACATCCAGAGCTTCCGCACCGGCATGGCCCACTACGTGCTGCCTGTACCCGGCGAGTTCTATGTGTTTCCGGCCTGGCAGCCCCATTCGGTCGCCCCTTTCCGCGGCGAGGGGGAGCGCTGGTCCATGGCTTTCAACGTGGCAGCGGTGCCCCGGCCGGTGAATCAGCCTGCTGCCGCCGGATTGGCTGTCGCTGCGCCAGGCAGGGCTGACCAGGCGCCGCCAGCGAATGTGTCGCTCTCGATCGCCCGACCCCGGCCCGGTGGCTTCGGCTGACGCCTCCAGCGCTCCGGTGTGGGTGGAGGTCGATGCCGTTGAGCTGCGCCGCTCCCTGCTGGCCTGGTGGGAGGTCCACGGCCGCCATGCCATTCCCTGGAAGCTCAGCTCCGAGGGCCTGCCGCTGGCCGATGGCGAGGAGGGTTGTGCCCTGCGCGCTTGGGTGGCCGAGGTGATGCTGCAGCAGACGCAGCTGCGCGTCGTGCTGCCCTACTGGCACCGCTGGATGGCGGCGTTCCCCACCCTGGAGGGCCTGGCCGCCGCCGAGGAGCACGACGTGCTGCTGCTCTGGCAGGGGCTCGGCTACTACTCCCGCGCCCGCCGGTTGCACCAGGGCGCACGGCAGCTGCTGGCCGCTGACGCCGATGACAGTGGTGATGGCCGTGACGAAGGCGGTGACGGGCTTCAGCCCGACCCCTTCCCCCGCACGCTCGAGGGCTGGTTGGCACTGCCGGGGATCGGCCGCAGCACCGCCGGCAGCATCCTGTCGTCGGCTTTTGATCGGCCCTTCGCGATCCTTGATGGCAATGTCAAGCGGGTGCTGGCGCGACTGCTGGCCAGTCCGCGGCCACCGGCGCGGCAGCTGGCCGGGTTCTGGCGGCTCAGTGAGGCCCTGCTCGATCCGCGGCGGCCCCGGGCGTTCAACCAGGCACTGATGGATCTCGGCGCCACCGTCTGTACGCCCCGTCAACCGAGCTGCGGCGTCTGTCCCTGGCAGGGGAACTGTGCTGCCTACGCTGCCGGCGACCCCGCCCGCTACCCCGTGAAGGATGCCGCCAGACCCCTACCGTTCCAGGTGATCGGCGTGGGGGTGGTGCTCGACCCCGCCGGCCGGGTGCTGATCGATCAGCGGCTCAACGAGGGCCTGCTGGGGGGGCTGTGGGAATTCCCCGGCGGCAAGCAGGAGCCTGGGGAGGCGATCGCCTCCACCATTGCCCGCGAACTGATCGAGGAACTGGCGATCACGGTGGAGGTGGGCGAGGAGCTGATCACCCTCGAGCACGCCTACAGCCACAAGCGACTGCGCTTCGTGGTGCATCTCTGCCGCTGGCTGAGGGGCGAGCCGCAGCCGCTGGCCTCCCAGCAGGTGCGCTGGGTGCAGCCGGCCGAGCTGAAGGACTACCCCTTTCCCGCGGCCAATGCCCGCATCATTGCGGCACTGCTGGAACGGTTGGGCTTGGTCGCCGCCTGACGGATCCGCGCTGGAGGAGCACGCTGAAGGGATCGCCGTGCCGTTGATCGATGGATTCCCTGCCCCAGGTGCTCTGTTTCGGGGAGGCCCTGGTGGATCGGCTGGGGCCGCCGGGTGGGGACCCCGCCACCGATCCAGACTGTGATGACCGGCTCGGCGGGGCACCGGCCAATGTGGCCTGTGCCCTGGCCCGGCTGGGCACGCCGGTGGCGTTTCTGGGCCGGCTGGGCCGTGATCCGATCGGTGAGGCCTTCGCGAGTCTGCTGGCCGAACGGGGCGTGAATCGGGCGGCGCTGCAGTGGGATCCGCAGCGGCCCAGCCGCATCGTGCTGGTGCGTCGCGATCTCTCCGGTGAACGCAGTTTCGGCGGTTTCGCCGGGGATCGGGGCGAGGGTTTCGCTGATCAGGCGATCGCGGCGGCCGAGCTCGAGCTGGCCCTGGATCAGCTGGTGGAGCCTGGCTCGGCAGCGGGCCCGGCCTGGTTGCTGATCGGCACCATCCCCCTGGCCAGCCCCTTGGCGGCAGCTGCCCTGGGGTGCGCCCTGGCGCGGGCGGAGGCCCGCGGCCTGCGGGTCGCCCTGGATGTGAACTGGCGGCCCACCTTCTGGGGTGCGGCGGCGGACGACCCTCCGTCTCCCCGTGCCTTGGAGCGGATCCGGCCGCTGCTGGCCCGGGCCGATCTGCTCAAGCTGGCGGCAGAGGAAGCCGAGGGGCTGTTCGGGACCCGCGATCCGGCGGAGATCGCCGCGTCCTTGCCCCAGGCCCCGGCGGTGGTGGTCACCGATGGCGGCGCCCCGCTGCGCTGGCACTGCGCTGGCGTCTCCGGCAGCCTCGCCCCCTACGGGGTGGCGGTGGTGGACAGCACCGGTGCCGGTGACGCGTTCCTGGCGGGGCTGCTCCATTGCCTCTGCCTTCAGCCCGACCTGCTCGACAGCCCCTCGGCTGACACCCTCACGGCAGCGATGCGCTTTGCCAGCGCCTGTGGCGCGCTGGTGTGCGGCGGCGCCGGTGCGATCGACCCGCAGCCCTCAACCGAGGCGGTGCAGCGCTTTCTGGAGGCGTGGGCCTAAGGCGCGATCAGCCGGGCGATCCGCCCCTGCTCGGGATCGGCTGGATCAGCCAGTTCCAGCTGCAGCCGCCAGGCCTCGGCCGGCAGCTGGCTGAGCCGTTCCGGCCATTCCACCGCCAGCAGGGCCCCCAGGGAGCGGGCCTCCTCCTCCTCCTGGGCAAAGAGTTCATCGGCCGCCGCCGGCGGCTCCAGCCGGTAGAGATCCAGATGCACCAGGGCCGTGGCACCGGCTTCCCCCTGGCCGGCGTAGTGCTGCGCCAGGGCGAAGCTGGGGCTGGTGATCGGCTCGCTGATGCCGAGCCCTTCGGCCAGGCCCTGCACCAGGGAGGTCTTGCCGGCCCCCAGCTCCCCCTGCAGCAGCAGGATCGGTGCGGGGGCAGCCAGCTGCCGGACCAGGGCGCGGCCGAGGGCACGGGTGGCGGCCAGATCACGCAGCAGAACCGGGTCGGGCATGGCAGGGGGCCTGGGCTCTCGAGAGCCTTGAGGACCCCTGTAGATTCGCGTCTTCGCGAGCCCGAAGCCTCGGCGTCTCCGCAGATATTTCCAACCCACGCCCTCCCAGCCGGGAGTGAGCTGTTTTCAGGAGAACAACCCATGGTGGCAACGCCCACGGCAGCTGTGCTGCAGTCCACGTCGACCTACGTGATCGCCGATATCGGCCTGGCCGATTTCGGTCGCAAGGAGATCGCGATCGCCGAAACCGAGATGCCGGGCCTGATGGCTCTGCGCGCCAGGTTCGGCGCCGAGCAGCCCCTGGCGGGTGCCCGCATCGCGGGATCCCTGCACATGACGATCCAGACGGCCGTTCTGATCGAAACCCTGGTGGCCCTTGGCGCCGAGGTGCGCTGGGCCAGCTGCAACATCTTCTCCACCCAGGATCACGCCGCCGCCGCCATTGCGGCCTCCGGTGTGCCGGTGTTCGCCTACAAGGGCGAGACCCTCGATGAGTACTGGGCCTTCACCCACCGCATCCTCGAGTGGGGCGATGGCGGCACCCCCAACATGATCCTCGATGACGGTGGTGACGCCACCGGTCTGGTGGTGCTCGGCACCAAGGCCGAACAGGATCCCTCTGTTCTCGATCACCCTTCCAACGAAGAGGAGACGGCCCTCTTCAACAGCATCCGCCAGAAGCTGGCCGCCCAGCCCGGCTTCTACTCCCGCATCTACGCCAACATCCAGGGCGTGACCGAGGAGACCACCACCGGTGTGGCCCGCCTCTACCAGATGCAGAAGAGCGGTGAGCTGCCCTTCCCGGCGATCAACGTCAACGATTCGGTCACCAAGAGCAAGTTCGACAACCTCTACGGCTGCCGCGAGTCGCTGGTGGATTCCATCAAGCGCGCCACCGATGTGATGGTGGCCGGCAAGGTGGCCCTGGTGCTCGGCTACGGCGATGTGGGCAAGGGTTCGGCCCAGTCGCTGCGGGGCCTCGGTGCCACGGTGATGATCGCCGAGATCGACCCGATCTGCGCCCTGCAGGCGGCGATGGAGGGCTACCGCGTCGTGCGGCTCAACGACGTGGTGCGCGATGTGGACATCTTCGTGACGGCCACCGGCAACTTCCAGGTGATCCGGCACGAGCACCTGATTCAGATGAAGGATCAGGCGATCGTGTGCAACATCGGCCATTTCGACAACGAGATCGATGTCGCCTCGCTGAAGCAGTACCCCTGGGACAACATCAAGCCCCAGGTGGATCACATCGTGCTTCCCAGCGGCAACAGGATCATCCTGCTGGCCGAGGGCCGTCTGGTGAATCTGGGCTGCGCCACCGGCCACCCCAGCTTCGTGATGAGTAACTCCTTCACCAACCAGGTGCTGGCCCAGATCGAGCTGTTCACCAAGGGTGAGCAGTACGGCAAGGAAGTCTATGTGCTGCCCAAGCATCTCGATGAGATGGTGGCTCGCCTCCACCTCGAGAAGATCGGCGCCAAGCTCACCGAGCTCACCGCCGAGCAGGCCGCCTACATCAACGTGCCGGTGGAAGGCCCCTACAAGCTCGAGCACTACCGCTACTGAGCACTGGCCTGATGGCGGCCAGGGGGAGACGATCGTCTCCCCCGCTCGAGCTCAGTTCAGAAGGGCACTTCCTCCTCACTGGGAGCACCGCCGCCATAGCTGCCGCCACCACTGAAGCCACCGGCCTCGGCATCGCGCTTGGAGCCGAGCAGCTCGAGCCGGTCGACGCGCACCACCGGCTTGCTCCGCTCTTCGCCGGTGGCCTTGTCGGTCCAGCGGTCGAGCTTGAAGCTGCCGATGATGCCGAGCAGGGATCCCTTGCGGACGTAATCGGCCGCCACCTGGGCCTGCTTACCCCAGATCTCGAGGTTGAACCAGTCGGGTTCATCGTCGCGGCTGCGGCGGTTCACCGCCAGGGTGAGGTTGGCGACGACGGTGCCGGATTCGAAGTAGCGCACTTCGGGATCGCGGCCTGCCCGGCCGACGAGGGTGATGGAATTGACGCTCATGGCGCTGCTCCTGCTGGATCGTGTTGGGTCAATGATGCGGCACCCCTCGGTCAGGCTCCGGGGCCTCCGCTTCCGTTCAGTGCCACCCCCGTCTCATCGGACCATGGCGGGTTCCCGCTGGGGGCCGTCAAACGGCCCACCTATGATTTTTTGACGCCCCTGACCCCGCCCGTGTTTTTCCGACGTTTCCAGTTCTCCCGCGATATCGGCATCGATCTGGGAACGGCCAACACCCTCATGTACGTGTCCGGCAAGGGCATCGTGCTGCAGGAACCCTCCGTGGTGGCGCTTGATCTGGAGCGCAACGTGCCCCTGGCCGTGGGAAACGAAGCCAAGATGATGCTGGGTCGCACCCCTGGCAACATCCGTGCCGTCAGGCCCCTGCGGGATGGCGTGATTGCGGACTTCGACGCCGCCGAGCAGATGATCAAGACCTTCATCCAGAAGGGCAATGAAGGCCGCGGCATCGTGGCGCCCCGTCTGGTGATCGGCATCCCCAGTGGCGTCACCGGTGTGGAGCGCCGTGCCGTGCGCGAAGCCGGCCTGGCCGGTGCCCGGGAAGTGCACCTGATTGACGAGCCTGTGGCGGCCGCGATCGGTGCCGGCCTGCCGGTGACCGAGCCCGTCGGCACCATGATGGTGGACATCGGCGGTGGCACCACCGAAGTGGCGGTGCTGAGCCTCGGCGGCACGGTGCTGAGCGAGTCGGTGCGGGTGGCCGGCGATGAACTCAGCGATGCGATCGGCACCTACCTCAAGAAGGTGCACAACCTGGTGGTGGGCGAGCGCACCGCTGAAGACATCAAGATCCGGATCGGCTCCGCCTTCCCCGACGACGAGCACGACGAAACTTCCATGGATGTGCGGGGTCTGCACCTGCTCTCCGGCCTGCCTCGCACCATCAACGTGCGTGCCGGCGACATCCGCGAGGCCATGGCCGAGCCGCTCAACGTGATCGTCGAGGCGGTGAAGCGCACCCTGGAGCGCACACCCCCTGAGCTGGCCGCCGACATCGTCGATCGCGGCATCATGCTGGCCGGCGGTGGTGCCCTGGTGCGGGGCATCAGCGAGCTGATCAGCCACGAGACCGGCATCCTCACCCACGTGGCCGAGGAGCCCCTGCTGTGTGTGGTCAATGGCTGCGGCATGGTTCTGGAGGACTACAAACGGCTGGAGCGGGTGCTCGACACCCCTGACTTCGCCCGCGCCACGGTCTGATGCCGATGCCGGCCCTGCGCTGGCCCCGGCTTCCCTCGCTCCGCCTGATTCAGCAAGCCGCCCCCTGGTTGCTGCTGTTTCTGGCCCTCGGTGCGATCCGGTTCAGCAAGGGGGCCTTCCTCAACGATCTCTATGCCCTGCTCAGCCGCCCCTTCTGGCCCGGTACGGCCCAGGAGGAGTGGCTCCGTTCGGCTCAGCAACTGGATGACCAGGCGCGGCTGGGTCAGCTGGAGCAGGACAACAGGAGGCTGCGGGGCCTGCTGGATCTCCAGCGAAGCGCTGAGCAGCGCATCACCGCGCCGGTGATCTCCCGCGAAGCGGCGGGCTGGTGGCAGCAGCTGCTGCTGGGCCGCGGTTCCCTGGCGGGCCTCCAGGCCGGCGATGCGGTGCTGGCGCCCGGTGGGCTGATCGGCCGCATCACCCAGGTCACCCCCACCACTGCCAACGTCACCCTGCTCACCGATCCTCACAGCCACCTGGGCGTCTGGGTGGGCCGCACCCAGCGCCACGGGCTGCTCACCGGGGTCGGCACCAGCCGCCCGGTGCTGCGCTTCCTCGAGAAGGACCCTCAGGTTCGCCCCGGCGATGTCGTGGTGTCGTCCCCCGCCAGCACCCTGGTGCCGCCCAACCTCACGGTGGGGGTGATCCAGTCGGTCGACGACAAGGCGGTGCCTGCCCCTGAGGCGGTGGTGCAGCTCAGCGCCCCGGTGGATGCGGTGGACTGGGTGCAGGTGCTGACCCGCTCGCCCTGATGGCCCGTCTTCATCAACAGCGTTGGTGTGTGGCCACGGCTCTGCTGGTGCCCTGGCTCAGTCTCGCGTCGCCCAGCCTGGTGAAGGTCGCGGGCGTGTCCCCGAGCTGGGCCGTGCTCTGGCTGTTGCCCTGGGCCCTGGTGGACGGTCCGGTGTCCGGAGCGTTGGCGGGTCTGGGCCTGGCACTGCTGCTCGATGGACTTCACCCCGGCCCGCTCACCCAGATACCTGCCCTTGTGTTGCTGGGCTGGTGGTGGGGGCGGATCGGTCGCCGCGGCCGGCCGATCGAGCGCAGCTTCAATCTCGGCCTGCTGGCCCTGCTGGGCTGCCTGGCCCTGAATCTCACCCTCTGGCTTCAGCTCGCCCTGCTGGCCTGGCGTGGCGGCCGGACTTCCGGGTTGGCCGGAGACTCTGCCCCCACCCAGGTCGCCGCCGGGGTGGAGGCTGGCGCCGACCTCGGGGTCGATCCCCGTCTGTTCGCCACCCCGGGCTGGCATCTGAGCGACCTGCTGGGGGCCGGGCTGCATACGCTGCTGAGCCAGACCCTGATCACCGCGTTGCTGGCCCCCATGCTGTGTTCGCTGTTGCTGCTGCTCTGGCGGCAGCAGTCCTCTTCCCTGAGGAGCTGAGTTGATCGAGATGCCCGCTGCACCCCGCCCCGAGCCGATGCCTCCATCGGCGCCGCGCCCAAGCCGGCGCTGGGGTCGGCGGGCGCTGCTGCGCCGCCTCAGCCTGGGAGCGAGCCTCGCCCTTGCTGCCGCCCTTGCTGCCGCCCTGGGGCTGGCCGCCTGCAGGCCCGCCCAACCGCCCGAGCCGGAGATCCAGTTCTGGACCCTGGATCTGGCGCCCCGCTTCAACGACTACATCCGTGGGGTGATCGCCGCCTGGGAACAGCGGAATCCAGGTGTGCGAGTGCGCTGGACCGACCTGCCCTGGAGTTCGGTGGAGCGCAAGCTCCTCGCGGCGGTGTTCGCCCGCACCGCGCCGGACGTGGTGAACCTCAATCCGCTCTTCGCCGCCAACCTGGCCAGCAAGGGGGGCCTGCTGCCCCTCGATCCCCTGCTGCCGCCCGATGCGGCCCAGACCTATCTGCCCAAGGTCTGGAAGGCCGGCCAGCTGCCCGGCCCCGGCGGCCCGCCCAGCCAGTTCGCCGTGCCCTGGTATCTGACGGCCCGGATCACCCTGGCCAACCGGGATCTGCTCGCCAAGGCCGGCTACAGCCGCCCGCCCCTGCGCTGGCAGGAGGTGCCGGCCTACGCCGAGGCGGTGAAACGCCGCACCGGTCGCTACGCCCTGTTCGTGACCGTGGTGCCGGACGACTCAGCTGAGTTGCTCGAATCCCTGGTGCAGATGGATGTGCGCCTGCTGGACGGACGTCAGCGGGCGGCCTTCAACAGCCCGGAGGGCCGCCGCGCCTTCGCCTTCTGGACCGACCTCTACCGCCGCGGCCTGCTGCCACGGGAGGTGGTGAGCCAGGGCTACCGCCGGGCGATCGAGCTCTACCAGAGCGGGGAGCTGGCCCAGGTGGCCAGCGGCGCCGAGTTCCTGCGCAGCATCCAGACCAACGCCCCCGGCATCGCGGCGGTCACGGCCCCGTTCCCACCACTCACCGGTGCCGGCGGCGAGGCCAATGTGGCGGTGATGAACCTGGCGGTGCCGCGTCAGAGCCGGTTGCCGAAGGAGGCCCTCAGCTTCGCCCTGTTCCTCACGGACGCCACCAACCAGCTGGCCTTCGCCGAGCAGGCACGGGTGCTGCCCTCGGCGACGGGCGCGCTGGACCAGCTGGAGGCGGCATTGGCGCAGGAGCGGCCCCAGGGTCGGCCTGACCAGCTGGTGCGGCAGGCCCGCATGCTCTCCGCCGAAACGCTGGGCCAGGCGCGGGTGCTCGTGCCGGCCAGCCCGGGCGTCAAGCGGCTCCAGGCGATCCTCTACACCCAGCTGCAGCGGGCGATGCTGGGGCAGATGGGCAGCGATCAGGCCCTGGCGGCAGCGGAGCAGGAGTGGAACCGCTACGCCGAGGCCCGCTGGCCCTGAGACGCCGTCGAATCCCCCCCAGGCGAAGTTCCGCAGAAATCCTTAAGCCTCAACCGAATCACCGGGCTGGCCGGCTGGGTTGGCGGCAGAGGGGGAAAGTGAGCAGGTAGGGTTGCGATTCTTCACTTTGATCGTGGCCCATGCCCGTGGAGCTTCAGCCTCAGCAGCGACCGCAGCAGGCTGAAGGCTTGCCTGGGGGGAGTTTCGATCAGGAGATGCCATCGGATCCCAGGGCCACCCTTCTGGTGGTGGACGATGAAGCTGCCGTGCGGCGGGTGCTGGTGATGCGGCTGCAGATCGCCGGCTATCGGGTGGTCTGCGCCGAGGACGGCGAGGAGGCCCTGGCCCTGTTCCACCAGGAGCAGCCCGATCTGGTGGTGCTCGATGTGATGCTGCCCAAGCTGGATGGCTTCGCGGTCTGCCGCCGGCTCCGGGCGGAATCCTGCGTGCCGATCATCTTTCTTTCGGCTCTCGATGCCATCGCCGAGCGGGTCGCCGGTCTCGATCTGGGGGCCGACGATTACCTGCCCAAGCCCTTCAGCCCCAAGGAGCTCGAGGCCCGCATCGCCACGATCCTGCGCCGGGTAGGCCGCGGTTCGGCCGGCAGTGAACCCCGCGATGTGCCGGTGGGCAGCGGTGTGATGCGCCTGGGTGATCTGGTGGTGGACACCAATCGACGCCAGGTGACCCGCGACGGCGAGCGCATTGCCCTCACCTACACCGAATTCAGCCTGCTGGAACTGCTGTTCCGCGAGCCTGGCCGAGTGGTCCCACGGGCCGAGATCCTCGAGCAGCTCTGGGGCTACCCGCCGCGCCGCGCCGCCGATCTGCGCGTTGTGGATGTCTACGTGGCCCGGCTGCGGGGCAAGCTGGAGCCCGATCCGCGCAACCCTGAGCTGATCCTCACCGTGCGGGGCACCGGATACGCCTCCCAGCGGATGGGTGACGCCAGCCTGGCGGCTGCTGGCTGACCCGGAAGATCGAGGCCTCTGAAGACCCAGACCCCGAGAGATCCAGGTCATCGCCTGACCTTCGATCCTGCAGGATGGGGCGCCATCAGATAGTCGTCAGACCCTTGTCGGAGCTGCGCGAGACCCGCCTGGAGAAAGCCCGGACCCTCGCTGCGCTGGGCCAGGGTCCCTATGCCCTGCGTTTCGAGCCCAGCCACAGCACCGCTGAGCTCCAGGCCGCCCATGCCGATCTGCCCAAGGGCGAGGAGCGTGACCTCAGCGTTGCAATCGCAGGTCGGGTGATGACCCGTCGGGTGATGGGCAAGCTCGCCTTCTTCACCCTGGCCGATCAGAGCGGCCCGATCCAGCTCTTCATCGACAAGGCCACCCTGGCCGCCTCCCTGCCGGAGGACCCTGAGGCCTTTGCCCACCTCACGTCCCTGGTCGATGCCGGTGACCTGATCGGTGTGGAGGGCAGCCTGCGCCGCACCGACCGGGGCGAGCTCTCGGTGAAGGTGAAGCGCTGGTCGATGTTGAGCAAGAGTCTGCAGCCGCTGCCGGACAAGTGGCACGGCCTGGCCGATGTGGAGAAGCGCTACCGGCAGCGCTACCTCGATCTGATCGTGTCGCCCCACACCCGCGAGACCTTCCGGCGTCGCGCCCTGGCGGTGAGTGCCATGCGCCGCTGGCTGGATGAGCGGGATTTCCTGGAGATCGAGACACCGGTGCTGCAGAGCCAGCCCGGCGGTGCCGATGCCCGGCCGTTCGAGACCCACCACAACACCCTCGATCTGCCCCTGACCCTGCGCATCGCCACCGAGCTGCACCTCAAACGGCTGGTGGTGGGCGGCTTCGAGCGGGTCTATGAGCTGGGCCGCATCTTCCGTAACGAGGGGGTGAGCACCCGCCACAACCCCGAGTTCACGTCCGTGGAGGTCTACCAGGCCTACGCCGACTACACCGACATGATGGAGCTCACCGAGCAGCTGATCGCCCACGTCTGTCAGCAGGTGTGCGGCACCACCGCGATCACCTACCAGGGCACCGCGATTGATCTGACGCCGCCCTGGCGTCGCGCCACCATGCAGGAATTGGTGCAGGACGCCACCGGGCTCGACTTCACCACCTTCTCCACGCGGCAGCAGGCCGCCGACGCCATGGAAAGCCAGGGCCTCGTGGCGCCGGCCCTGGCCGATTCCGTCGGCCGCCTGCTGGTGGAGGCCTTCGAGCAGCGGGTGGAGGAGAGCCTGATCCAGCCCACCTTCGTGCTCGATTACCCGGTGGAGAATTCACCCCTGGCGCGGGCCCACCGCAGCAAGCCCGGGATGGTGGAGCGGTTTGAGCTGTTCATCGTGGGGCGCGAAACCGCCAACGCCTTCAGCGAACTGATCGACCCGGTGGATCAGCGCCAGCGCCTGGAGGCCCAGCAGGAGCGCAAGGCGGCCGGCGACCTGGAGGCCCAGGGTGTGGATGAGGATTTCCTGCAGGCCCTCGAGGTGGGCATGCCCCCCACCGGCGGTCTTGGTATCGGCATCGACCGGCTGGTGATGCTGCTCACCGACAGCCCCTCGATCCGCGACGTGATCGCCTTTCCGTTGCTGCGGCCGGAGCAGCGGGCGGAGACCCGCCCCGAGCAGGGCGGTGAGGCCTGAGGGGCGCAATGGGATAATCACTTCGGTAGGCAATCTCCCCCAACGGGGGCAGCGATTCCATGAGTGGCGAGCGCGTCGGTTTCCGCTTCCAGCACGCAGATGCGGTCGTGAAGCGCAACCCCCAGGGTCGTTCGCGCCGGGGATGGGTGATGGAGCCGGTGGAGCAGACCACCAGCCGTGGCACCAAGATGCCGGCCTATCGGATCCGCTGGCGCGACAGCGAACGTCCTGAGATCGTGCTGCAGCACATGTTGATCGCCGATCCCGACCCCACCCCGCCGCCCGAGGGCGTCAGCCTGGTGCCCCCTGCTCCCAAGAAGTGAGCCCGGGCCGGTTCAGCTCCAGCCCTTGAGCCGGTAGACCAGCAGTCCCAGGTGTTCCTTGAGGCTCTGGCTGGTCAACAGCAGCGCCCCGGCATCGGGAGCCAGATCCAGCACCACGCTGGCGGCCGTTGGGCCGCCGTAGTTGCTGCGGCTGGTCAGCTGGAAATCGCAGGCCACCGGAATCACCTCCAGGCCGCTGCGGCGCCGGAAGGTGGCCAGCGAGCGCGGCATGTGGGTGGCACTGGTCACCAGCAGGATGCGTGTCCAGCCCCGCTGGCGGCCCAGCTGGCCGATGTCGCGGGCCTCTTCGGCGGTGGTGCGCGAGCCCGGGTTGGTGAGGATCGCCGCGGGCGGAGCCCCCAGATCGATCGCCAGCTGGCGGGCGACCTCCGCCTCGGCGGGGGCAGGGTCGCCGCTGGCGAAGTGCACCTTGGCGCCGCTGGTGAGCAGCACCGGTGCCTTGCCCTGCCGAAGCAACCGCAGGCCGGTGAGCAGCCGGTCGCCCGCCTCGTTGACCTCCACCTGGCGCCGCGGCGCCAGGGCGGGTCTGAGGCCGCTGCCCAGCACCACCACCGCATCGGCGCGGGGGATCACGGCAGGGGTGAGGGCCGCCGCCGGTTCCTCCAGCCCCCAGACCAGCTGACGGCTGGTGTACGGCATCGCCGCGATCCAGAGCAGCAGCACCCCACCGCCCGACAGCCACGGTCCCCAGCGCCGCCGCCGGCCGACCAGGCCGACCAGTTGCAGCACCAGGGCCAGGCCGAGGGGGTAGAGCCCCAGCGGCAGCAGCTTGCTCAGCAGAAATCCCATCAGGCCGTGCGCCTCCTCAGGTGGTATGGCTCTGGCGGCGCCTGAGGGCCTCCAGCTCCTGCCGGGTCTCGAAGGCGGCCCAGGCGGCCTCCAGGTTGTCGCCGCCGGACGTTGGCGCTGCGGCTTGGGCCGGCTCCACTGGCGCGCCCGCCGCGGGACTGCCGGTGGTCTGCTGGCGGGGCTGTTGGCTTGGGCGGCTCTGGCGCGCGCGCGCGGTCAGCTCCTCGAGGGCGGCCTCGGTGGCGGCAAAGCTCTGGCCCAGGTCCGCCAGCTCCTGCCAGGCGCGGCGCCCCTGCTCCATCAAGGCCTCGCAGCGGGCGGCGGCCTGATCGGCCAGCTCGGTGGCGCCGGCAGCGCGGGCCCACGTGATCCGCTCCTGCCACTGGCGAATCTCACCGGCCAGCCGCAGCAGCTCCTGGCGCCGCTGCTCAGCCTGAGCCTGCAGGCTGCGCCGCCGCTTCTGCAGCTCAAGCTGGCGATCGCGGGCCTCCTGCTCGGCCAGCAGGGCGTCCTGCTCGGGGTTGGCCTGCAGGAAAGCCTCCAGCTGCTGCTCCAGCCGTGCCTCCAGCTCTTCGAACCAGCTGCTAGCCATGCGTCTGGTCTCAGGCCTCGGTGGGTTCGTCAGCGGCGGCCGGGGGTGACTCCCCGGGGGCGCGGGTGATCAAGGGCGCCTCGATTTCCTCCTGCAGCGGCGTGATCGCCGCTTCCCGGGAGCGGAGCAGCAGCTGGGTGAGCCGCGCCACGGCCCCCTCCCCCAGCTCGACGCGGCCGATCCGATCGAAGGCCTGGTGGTAGAGCCCCTCCAGTTCTTCGATCAGCCCTTCGCGCACCTGGCGCATCGCCGCCCGTTGTTCGTCCCGGCTCATGGCTGCTCCTGGAGGCTCATCGCCCCACCGTTGTCGCTGGTTCCGAGTCTGCCTGCACCAGCAGGTGCAGGGACAGGTCGTTGGCCGGATCGCTCCAACGGCGGGTGCCCCGCCAGCCGGCGTCGGCCGCCAGCGCCGCGAACGCCTCAGGCGTGTACTTGTGGCTGTATTCGGTGATCAGCGGCTCCCCGGCAGCGAACGGCCAGCTGGATCCGGCCAGCTGCACCATCTGCTCCCGCCGGCTCACCAGCGCCATGGCGATGCGGCTGTGCTGCGGCTGCCAGCGGGCCTGGTACCGGAACTGGGTGGGGTCGAAGCTGCCCTGCAGATCCCGATTGAGCCGGGCCAGCAAGTTGAAGGCGAAGGCGGCCGAGACCCCCGCCGCGTCGTCGTAGGCGGCCTCCAGCCGCTGCGGTGCCTTGGGCTGATCGATGCCGATCAGCAGGCGACCGCTCGGGCCCAGCAGCCGGGCGAACTGGCGCAGCAGGGCGCGGGCCTCCTCCGGATCGAAGTTGCCCAGGGAGCTGCCCGGGTAGAAGCCCAGCAACGGCTGACCTTCCAGCAGGGGATGGGCGGGCAGCTGCTCCAGCTGGCTGTAGTCGCAGCAGATGCCCAGCACCGGCACGGGCGGATGGCGCCGTTGCAGGGCGTCGCAGGCGTCGGCCAGGTGGTCGGCGCTGATGTCGAGGGCCACGTAGGCGGCCGGCCGCAGGGCGTTCAGCAACGGACCCACCTTGCGGGCGTTACCGGCGCCGAATTCCACCAGCACGCCGGCGCCCAGGGCCGCCGCCAGCTGCGGCGCCATGTCTTCCAGAAGGGCTGTCTCGGTGCGGGTAAGGCTGTATTCCGGCTGGGCGCCGATCGCCTCGAACAGCCGCGAACCCTCGGCGTCGTAGAGCAGCCAGGCGGGCAGCTGCCGCGGCTTGCGGGCCATGCCCTGGCGCACCAGGCGGGCCATGTCGGCCGGCTGCGGATGGAGGTCGATGAAGCGGCGGCTGCAGTCCGGCTGACGCTGCTCGAGGTGGGCCCTCATGCCGCCTCCCCGGCCCGCATGGCGCCATCGCGGGCCAGCCGCAGTCCGGCCGCCATCCAGCGACTGGCGGGCGGATAGAAGTTCCGGTAGGTGAGCCGCTGGTGATCCGGTGGCGTCAGGAAACCGCTGCCGCGCAACACCATCTGGGAGCTCATGAATTTGCCGTTGTATTCGCCCACGGCGCCGGCCGCGGGCTGGAAGCCCGGGTACGGCCGGTAGGGACTGGCGGTCCACTGCCAGAGCAGGCCGAAAGCCTGGGGCAGGCGGCCGCTGGCGGCCGCTACTTCCCACTCGGCTTCGCTGGGCAGCCGCGCCCCGGCCCAGCGGGCGTAGGCATCGGCCTCAAACCAGCTGAGGTGCCGCACCGGGGCCTGGGGATCCCGCGGCTGCCGGCCCGCCAGGGTGAATTCGTCGTCGCCGCGCCAGTAGCGGGGAGCCCGCCAGCCGCGGTCGCGGGCCACCGCCCAGCCTTCGCTCATCCACCACTCGGGCTGGTCGTAACCCCCAGCGGCGATGAAGGCGGCCATCTCGGCGTTGGTCACAAGCCGCTCGGCGATCTGGAAGCCCTCCAACCAGACGCGGTGACGGGGGCCCTCGTTATCGAAGGCGAACCCGCCGGGCGAACTCTCGGGGCCGCCGCTGCCCGGCAGGTGGCCGATCGCCACCAGGCCCTCAGCGAAGCTCAGCCACCCAGCCAGCCCACTGCCGCCGTCTGCAGCGGCGCCTTCGTGGCCAGGGCCGTCGTGCGCGTGCGCCAGGGCGCGGAAGCGGCCTTCGGGGTCGTCGTGCCAGGCAGGCACGGCCACCGCGCTGTTGTCGAGGCCATCGCTGATCAGTGCAGCGGCTGTCTTGGGCCGGTCACGGCCACCAGTGCCGCGGTAGGCCGGCTCCAGGGGATTGCGGCTGAACCCGTCGAGCAGGTCCATCAGCAGCAGCTCCTGATGCTGCTGCTCGTGTTGCAACCCCAGTTCGAGCAGCGCCAACGTGGGGCGCGCCCGTTCCTCGGGCCAGACCTCCATTCGGTCGAGCAGGAGCTCGAGGGCCTGATCCACCTGCTGCCGCCAGGCCAGCACCGCGTCGATCGGTGGTCGGCTGAGCAGACCCCGCTGCGGCCGCGGATGGCGCGCTCCCACGGCGTCGTAGTAGCTGTTGAACAGATAACGCCACAGCTCCGGGGCCGCTGCGCCGCTGGTCTGTTCCGGCCGCAGCAGGAATTCCTCGAAGAACCAGGTGGTGTGGCCCAGGTGCCACTTGGGCGGACTGGCGTCGGCCATGCCCTGCAGGCAGAGGTCTTCCGGTTCCAGCGGAGCGATCAGGCGCTCGCTGATCTGGCGCACCTGCCGCAGCCGCTGCCGCAGGGTCACCAGCGATGGCCGTCCACTCGCCGTGCCCGTCCGGGGAACCATCACTGCCGTGCCCTCTGGGCTGACCCTAGGGAGTTGCCTACGATCCGCCCACAGCAACGTTGTTCGAGAAGGCCAGCGCGATGGGCGGTACGACTGAGGGGTTTGTCGGCGCAGTCGGCCACACCCCCCTGATCCGCCTGGCGGCCCTGAGCGCCCTCACCGGTTGCGACATCCTCGGCAAGGCCGAGTTCATGAACCCCGGCGGCTCCGTCAAGGATCGGGCCGCCCTCGGCATCCTGCTGGAAGCGGAGGAGCAGGGGCTGTTGCAGCCCGGCGGCACAGTGGTGGAGGGCACGGCGGGCAACACCGGCATCGGTCTGACCCACCTCTGCAATGCCCGCGGTTACAGGGCCCTGATCGTGATTCCGGACACCCAGTCGGCCGAGAAGATCGGCCTGCTGCGCAGCCTCGGCGCCGAAGTGCGCACCGTGCCGGCGGTGCCCTACCGCGACCCGAACAACTACGTGAGACTCTCGGGCCGCATCGCCGCCGAAACCCCCGGAGCCGTCTGGGCCAACCAGTTCGACAATCTGGCCAATCGCCGCGCCCACTACAACAGCACCGCTCCGGAAATCTGGGAGCAGACCGAAGGTCGGGTGGATGCCTGGGTGGCCGCCACCGGCACGGGGGGCACCTACGCCGGCGTGGCCCTGTATCTCAAGGAGAAGAATCCGGCGGTGCGCTGCGTGCTGGCCGATCCCCACGGCAGCGCCCTCTACAGCTGGGCCAGGACCGGCGCACTGCAGGCCGAGGGCCGCTCGATCACCGAGGGCATCGGCAACAGCCGCGTCACCGCCAACCTGGAAGGGGCGCCGATCGATGACGCCGTGCGCATCGACGATCAGGCTGCCCTCGACACGATCTACCAGCTGCTCTGGCAGGAGGGTCTGTTTCTGGGCGGCTCGGTGGGCATCAACGTGGCCGCGGCCGTGGAAACGGCCCGCCGCCTCGGGCCTGGCCATCGCATCGTGACCGTGCTGTGCGATAGCGGTGACCGCTACCGTTCGCGGCTCTACGACCGCGCTTGGCTGGAGAGCCGCGGTCTGCATCAGCCCGACCGCGACGGCGCTCAATCCCCGTCCTGATGGCGACCCCTTCCGATCCCAGCCCCGCCGAGGCGCCTGCTCCGCCGGAGGTTGGCCATCTGATCGGCGAGCGCTACCAGCTGGAGCAGTGCCTCAGTGCCCCCAGCGATGACGCCGCCCCGGTTCAGGGGCGGTTATGGCGGGCCAGTGACCAGCTGGCTGGCGGGGCCTTGATGGCCCTGCGCCAGCTGGGTCCTGCGGCGGATCAGGAGGGTGCTCGGCGCCGCTGGAGCCAGCTGCAGACGGTGCTCCATCCGCAGGTGCCGCGTTTCGGTGGCGCGATCACCGCGGGCGATGACCTCTGGCTGGTGCGGGAGTGGCAGGACGGGCGCACCTACCAGGAGCTGCTCGAGGCCCGCGCCGAGCGCCAGCTTGTGTTCGGCGGGGGGGAGCTGCTGCTGCTGCTTCGCCAGCTGCTGCCGGTGCTGGTGGCCCTGCACAGCCAGGAGCTGGTCCACGGCGATCTCTGTCCGGCCAATCTGCTGCGCCGCGATCGGGATGGCCAGCCGGTGCTGCTGGATTTCGGCCTGGTGGGCGGCGGCGTCGTGGCCACAGCGGGCTATGCGCCCCCGGAGCTGGCCCAGGGCGGCGCAGCTCAGCCCTGGATGGATCTGCATGCCCTCGGCGTCACGGCCCTGGTGCTGCTGAGCGGCGAGCCGCCGGCCTCCCTGCTCGATCCGGTCAGCCTGGTCTGGCGCTGGCCGGCGACCCTCGACGCCGAACCAGAGCTGCGCCTCCAGCTGGAGCGACTGCTGCAGCGGGATCCGGCCAGCCGGTTCGCCAGTGCCGCCCAGGCTCTGGCAGCACTGCAGGCTCTCCCCATGCCGGACAGCACCGGCCCGGTGCCCCGCGCGGATCGCACGCTGGTGCTGGTGGCGCCTGCACCGTCACCGCTGCCTGGCCCCGTCGCGCCGGAACTGCCCCTTGTCGGCCTGGCCGAGAGCCAGCCGCTGCCCGCCATGGGGGCGGCGGCCCCGCGGCGCAGCCGCCAGGAGGCCAAGGAGGAGGAGGCCGAGAACGGCGTCTGGCCGGTGGTGCTGGCCCTGGTGTTCTCGGCCATCGTGGGCACGGCCGGCGGTTGGTGGTGGCTGAGCCGCGGCCGCACGGCCGCCCCCAGGATCCCGGAGGCGAGTCTGGCCGCCGGCGAGAGCCTGCCCCCCGAGGAGGTGGACCAACGTCAGCAGCTGCTCAATCGGTTGCGGGCCATGCAGGTGGATCGGCCCTGGTTCCTGCGGCTCGTGGATGCCAGCCTGCTGGCCCAGTTCCCGGAGCGGCGCGGACGGCTGCCCAGCGATTCCAGCGAAGACGCGCCGCTGCGCAAGGTGTGGAACGAACTGGCCGAAGAATGGCTGGCACGGGTAGAGCAGTTGCCACTGGCGGTGCGTCGCCGCCTCGGCACCTACAGCCAGGCCGACTGGGAGCAGCGGCAGCAGGCTCTGGTGGGGCAGGGCCTCAGTTCCGCCGTGCTGCGCCAGCTCGTCTCCGGCAGCGCCCAGAACCTGCTGCCCGGTCGCATCGGCACCGAGATTCCGCCGGAGCCCTTCCGCCAGCTCTGGTACGCCGCTGCGGAGCAGGGCCTGGCCGGCATGCGGATCGAGCCGATCAAGACCCGATCCCAGGACGTTCAGGCCCTCTCGGCCGATGTGGACGCCGGTGGTGCCCGTCTGTTTCCGATCCAGCTCCCCGCCAACCACCGCCTGGTGCTGGGCGTGAACGGCTCACCCCTGATGCAGATGACCGTATTCGCCGCCGATGGCAGTGTGCTCGAGGCCAGTGGTCCTTTGCGCGTGGTGAGTCTGCCGGCGCAGGCCCGCTCGCCCGTGCAGTTGCTGGTCACGAACGAGGGGCTGGCGCCGGCCCAGATCACCCTGTCGCTGCGAGCTGATCCGCCACCCCCCCAGGAGCCGGAACCAGAGCCCCAGAACGCCGTTCCCGAGGCCGAGCCACCCGAGACACGCATCCCTGGCGCGCCTCAGGAGCAGAACTCCACCCCATCCCCGACACCCGGCTCTGCGGCCCCCATCCGTCCCACGGTTCCATCCACAGCCCCGATCCAGCCACCACCGCCGCCCACCGATACCCCCTGAGCCCAGGGGCTGGTGCTGATCAGAGGCGGGCGATGGCCGCCCGGGCCTCTTTGGCCTCCTGCTTGCTCTTCTCTTCGTGGCGCTTGTCGTGCAGCTTGCGGCCCTTGCCGAGGCCGAGGGTCACCTTGATCCATGAGCCCTTCAGATGCAAATTAAGAGGGATCAGGGTGAGGCCCTTCTGGTCGAGGGCACTGCGCAGCTTGTCGATTTCGCGCCGGTGGGCCAGCAGCCGCCGCACCCGCAACGGTTCGTGGTTGAAGTAGCGGCCGGCGTGGCTATGGGGCGAGATGTGGACGTTGTGCAGCTGGATCTCGCCGCTGCGGATCAGGCAGAAGCCATCGCGCAGATTCGCCTGGCCCGCCCGCACCGATTTCACCTCGGTGCCCAGCAGCTCGATGCCGCATTCGAGGGTTTCGAGGATCTCGTACTGATGCCGGGCAAAGCGGTTGTCGGCCAGCAGCCTGTTGGCGGCATCGCGCCGTGCCTTGGCGGCTTTCTTTCCTCCGCCCTTCGCCATCTCCCTGCCGCCTGTCCGTTGGGTATCGCCTACCCCCCGACCCTAGGCAGCGGCCGGTACCCTCCAACCATGGCGATCGTCTCCTCCGGCGCAGGTGCGGCTCCCCGCCGGGGCAGTGTCGCCGCCCGGCTGGTCGATCCAGCCGCCCCCGACACGGGTGAACAGACCGCTCCAGTGCTGCGGGAAGACGGGCTGCGGCCGAAACGCCTGGCCGATTACATCGGCCAGCACGAACTCAAGCAGGTGCTCGGCATCGCGGTGGAGGCCACCCGCAGCCGCCAGGAGGCCCTCGATCACGTGCTGCTGCATGGCCCGCCAGGCCTGGGCAAGACCACCATGGCCCTGGTGCTGGCCGAGGAACTGGGCGTGCGCTGCCGGATCACCAGCGCCCCTGCCCTGGAGCGCCCGCGCGACATCGTGGGGCTGCTGGTCAACCTTCAGCCCCACGATCTGCTGTTCATCGACGAAATCCACCGGCTCAACCGGGTGGCGGAGGAAATCCTCTACCCGGCGATGGAAGACTTCCGCCTGGATCTCACCGTGGGCAAGGGCGCCACGGCCCGCACCCGCAGCCTGCCGGTGGCGCCGTTCACCCTGGTGGGGGCCACCACCAGGGCCGGCGCCCTGAGTTCACCCCTGCGGGACCGTTTCGGCCTGATCCAGCGGCTCGAGTTCTACGACCTGCCCGATCTGCAGGCGATCGTGCAGCGGGCGGCGGGGCTGCTGGCGATCGCGCTGGAGCCGGAAGCCGCGCTCGAGGTGGCGCGTCGCTGCAGGGGCACGCCCCGCATCGCCAACCGGCTGCTGCGCCGTGTGCG
Source organism: Synechococcus sp. CBW1006 (assembly GCF_015840525.1). Classification (NCBI taxonomy): domain Bacteria; kingdom Bacillati; phylum Cyanobacteriota; class Cyanophyceae; order Synechococcales; family Synechococcaceae; genus Synechococcus; species Synechococcus sp. CBW1006. The sequence goes on from NZ_CP060396.1 coordinate 832,265, forward strand.
CGACGTGGCGGAGGTGGCGGGTCATGGCCGCATCGACGCGACCCTGGTGGATCAGGCTCTGCGGCTGCATCGGGTCGATGGGCGCGGTCTCGATGCCAGCGACCGGCGCCTGCTCGGCCTGCTGCTGGAGGGGTATGGAGGCGGGCCGGTGGGGCTCGACACCCTGGCGGCGGGCCTCGGTGAAGACCCCACCACCCTGGAAGCGGTGGTGGAGCCCTACCTGCTGCAGCTGGGTTTTCTGCAGCGGACCCCACGGGGTCGGGTGGTGACCGAGGCGGGCCGTGCCCATCTCGCCGCGGCCGGCTCTGGCCCTGGCGCGGCCCAGCTCGGCGCGGAGGGGCCGCGATGACTGACGCCACTGTGGCCACCCACACCACCGACACCACCGACTCCACCATGCCGTCACCGGCGACCCCGGGCGGGGCTGGGCGTCATCTGGCCGCGGCTCTGCTGATCCTGGCGGTGGCGCTGGCCCTGATCCTGCTGCTGCCTCTGCCGGCCCTCGCTGCCGCTCCGATTTCAGCCAGGCCTGGCGTGAGCCTGCCCGAGCAGTTCGAGCAGGCCCTGGCCGCCAGCCGCGACGGCCGCTTCAGCGAAGCCCTGATTCTCTGGGATGGTGTGGTGGAACAGGACCCCAGCCAGGCCGCGGCCTGGAGCAACCGCGGCAATGTGCGGCTGGCCCTGGGCGACCCCGAGGGCGCCATCGAAGACCAGGGCCGCGCCATGGCGCTCGATCCGCTCAACCCCGATCCCCACCTCAACCGGGGAACGGCCGAGGAGGCACTGCAGCGCTGGCAGGCCGCCGCCGCCGACTACACCTGGATCCTGGAGCGGGATCCCGCTGACGCCTCGGCGCTCTACAACCTCGGCAACGTGCGCGGCTCCCAGGGCGACTGGACCGAGGCGCGACGCTGCTATGACTCGGCTGACCTGGCCCGTCCCGGTTTCGCCATGGCTCGCTCCAGTGCTGCCCTGGCCGCTTTCCAGCTGGGGGATCTCGAGGCCGCCGAACGCCAGTTCCGCCAGCTGATCCGCCGTTACCCCCTGTTCGCCGATGCCCGCGCCGGTCTCACCGCCCTGCTCTGGCGGCAGGGGGCTCAGGGGGAAGCCGAGAGCAACTGGGCGGCGGCCTCCGGTCTCGATCCGCGCTATCGCCAGGAAGAATGGCTGTTGCGGATACGGCGCTGGCCACCCGTGCCCGTGCAGGCTCTGGCCCAGTTCCTGGCTCTGGCCTCCTGACAACCCCCTCGATGCCCCTGCCCCTCGCCACCGGATCCGACACCCCCCGAGCCGCGGCGCCCGGTTGCGGTGCCCATCCGCTGGCCGACTGGCAGCGTCTCGGCCTCGAGGCCAGCCTGGCCGAGGTCTTGCCGGAGCTGATTCAGCTGCGCCGCCACATCCACCGCCATCCCGAGCTCAGCGGCCATGAGCAGCAGACCGCTGCCCTGGTGGCCGGCGAGCTGCGTCGCTGGGGCTGGCGGGTACGTGAGGGGGTGGGCCGCACCGGCGTGCTGGCCGAACTGGGGCCTGAGGGGCCGGACGTGCATCTGGTGGCCCTGCGGGTCGACATGGATGCCCTGCCGGTGGAGGAGCGCACCGGCCTCGACTACGCCTCCACCCGCCAGGGGCTGATGCATGCCTGCGGTCACGATCTGCACACCGCCGTGGGACTGGGGGTGGCGCACGTGCTGGCTCCCCTTGCCGGGCTGTTGACGGCGCGGGTGCGGCTGCTGTTCCAGCCCGCCGAAGAGACGGCCCAGGGTGCAGCCTGGATGCGGGCCGATGGCGCCATGGAGGGGGTACAGGCCCTGTTCGGGGTGCACGTGTTCCCCAGCCTGGCGGTGGGTTCGATCGGGGTGCGCTGCGGCAGCCTCACCGCCGCAGCCGGCGAGCTGGAGGTGGAGGTGCTCGGCGAAGGAGGTCATGGCGCCCGCCCGCACCAGTCCACCGATGCCATCTGGATCGCGGCGCGGGTGGTGAGTGGTCTGCAGGAGGCGATCAGCCGGCGGCTCGATGCACTCCATCCCGTGGTGGTGAGCTTCGGCCGGATCGAGGGGGGCAAGGCCTTCAACGTGATCGCCGATCACGTGCGTCTGCTCGGCACCGTGCGCTGCCTGGATCTGGAGCTCCATGCCCAGCTGCCTGGCTGGATCGAGGACACGGTCCAGGCCCTCTGCCGGGGCCATGGCGGCGAAGCCCGGGTGCGCTACCGCTGCATCTCACCGCCGGTGCACAACGATCCGGAACTCACCGAGCTGGTGGCGGAGGCCGCCACCGAACTGCTGGGACGCGATCAGGTGCGCTGGCTGGAGCAGCCCTCGCTGGGGGCGGAGGATTTTGCCGAGCTGCAGCAGGGCACCCGCGGCACCATGTTCCGCCTCGGGGTGGCCGGTGCCACGGGTTGCACGCCCCTGCACAGCAACACCTTCGCGCCGGATGAAGCAGCCCTGGCGGTCGGGGTGAAGGTGCTCACCCTCAGCCTGCTGCGCTGGATGGAGCGCCAGGCCAGTGCCGGCCCGTTGGCATGACGCTTCCTCCCGCCGGCTCGCCGGCTCGAACAGTCCGCCCGTTGCTGGCGCTGTCGTCGCTTCTGCTGATCCTGCTGGCCCTGGTGGCGCTGCTGCTGCGCCAGGGGGCAGACCGGATGCAGGCGATTCCGGCCCTGTTGATCGGGGTGGGGCTGCAGGCCTCCAGCCTGGTGGGCCGCCGCCGACGTCGCGCCCAGCTCCTGGGTGACCTAAGACAGGACAATGGCTGAGTCGATCGATCTTGATGCCCTGCGCCAGGCAATCGCCTCCGGCGATCCCAGCCGGGCCATGCCCGCACTGGCGGGACTGAGGCAGGTGCCGGCGGAGCAGGCCATTCCCCTGCTGCTGCTGGGTCTGGAACAGACCACCTTCATGATCCGCTCGCTCAGTTGCGCCGGCCTGGGGGTCAAACGCAGCGATGCCGCCCGCCAGGCCCTGGTGCAGGCCCTTCAGCACGATGAGGACGCCAACGTGCGCGCCGAAGCCGCCAATTCCCTGGTGAGCTATGGCCATGTTGAGGCCTGGCCTCTGGTGCGCCAGGCTTTTGTGGTGGATCACCAGTGGCTGGTGCGCTGCAGCATCCTCTCGGCCCTGGCCGAACATCCGGAGATGCCGGATGCCTGGCTGCTCGATCTTGCCCAGCTGGCGATCGCCGATGGCGACGGCACCGTGCGGGTGGGGGGTGCCGAGATCCTCGGACGGCTGGTACAGAAGCCGGGTCTGCCATCGTCCCTGGCACCGGCCTCCGCAGCGGCACCGTCCAGCGACGTGGCCCGTCGTCTGCTGGTGGAACTGCAGCAGGACCCCGACCATCGCGTCGTCGCGGCGGCTCTCAACGGTCTGCAGGGCAGCTGATCAGCCTCCTCTTCGTTTCAGCCTTGCTAGGTTTCCAAAGTCACTAGGGGTGCCCGGCAAACGCCTTCCCGGCTGTCTGCCCAGGGCTGAGATCACACCCTCCGAACCTGATCCGGGTCATGCCGGCGCAGGAAAGTGAGAACGAACTCCAGCTGCGCCCCAATCCGTCCGTGTCCGTTGTTCTGCATCGGTCCGCTGGGATGTTGTCCACCTTTGCCCGCCCCCTCATGCGCAGCGCCTGGATTGAGAAGCGTCGTGGTCACGCCAATGTGAGCCAGATGCACTACGCCCGTCAGGGTGTGGTTACCGAGGAAATGGCCTTTGTGGCCCAGCGGGAAAACCTGCCCGAATCACTGGTGATGGAGGAGGTGGCGCGGGGTCGCATGATCATCCCCGCCAACATCAACCACGAGAATCTGGAGCCGATGGCGATCGGCATCGCCAGCAAGTGCAAGGTGAACGCCAACATCGGTGCTTCCCCCAATGCCAGTGATGTGAGCGAAGAGCTGAAGAAGCTCGAGCTGGCGGTGAAGTATGGCGCCGATACCGTGATGGATCTCTCCACCGGTGGCGTCAACCTGGATGAGGTGCGCACGGCGATCATCCAGGCTTCGCCGGTGCCGATCGGCACGGTGCCCGTCTATCAGGCTCTCGAGAGTGTGCACGGCTCAATCGAGAAACTCTCGGAAGATGATTTCCTCCACATCATTGAAAAGCACTGCCAGCAGGGGGTTGACTATCAGACCATCCACGCCGGTCTGCTGATTGAGCATCTGCCTAAGGTGAAGGGACGCCTCACCGGCATCGTGAGCCGCGGCGGTGGCATCCTGGCCCAGTGGATGCTTTACCACCACAAGCAGAATCCGCTGTTCACCCGCTTCGACGACATCTGCGAGATCTTCAAACGCTACGACTGCAGCTTCTCGCTCGGTGATTCCCTGCGGCCCGGCTGCCTGCACGATGCCTCCGATGAGGCCCAGCTGGCCGAACTCAAGACCCTCGGAGAACTCACCCGCCGCGCCTGGGCCCACGACATCCAGGTCATGGTGGAGGGTCCGGGCCATGTGCCCATGGACCAGATCGAGTTCAACGTCCGCAAGCAGATGGAGGACTGTTCCGAGGCACCCTTTTACGTGCTCGGTCCCTTGGTGACCGATATCGCCCCTGGTTACGACCACATCACCAGCGCCATCGGCGCGGCCATGGCCGGCTGGTATGGCACGGCCATGCTCTGCTACGTGACGCCCAAGGAGCACCTGGGTCTGCCCAACCCGGAAGACGTGCGCAATGGCCTGATCGCCTACAAGATCGCCGCCCACGCCGCCGATATCGCCCGCCATCGCCCCGGTGCCCGCGACCGCGACGACGAACTCAGCCGGGCCCGCTACGCCTTCGACTGGAACAGGCAGTTCGATCTTTCGCTGGATCCGGAACGGGCCCGCGAGTACCACGACGAAACCCTGCCGGCCGATATCTACAAGCAGGCCGAGTTCTGCTCGATGTGTGGACCCAAGCATTGCCCGATGCAGACCAAGATCACCGATGCGGATCTTGAGGGTCTGGCTGAGGTGCTGGCTGAACAACAGTCTGAGCAGCAGAATCAGGCCGGGATCACCGTTTCGGTCTGAGTCGCTCTTCAACGGCTGGCTGGTTCGCTCGCGTGGGGCTGCCTGCTTGGCTGTGTGACGCCTGCATCGATCACCGTCCAAGGACGCAGGCCGCGCTCGCGGCTGCAGGCACCGAGCCTGGTGTCGCTGAGGTCTTTCTCCAGTTGCACAGGCTCGTCGCGGGCGCGAGCCCGTGCCGAGAGACTAGTCAGCCTGGCAGAAAGCAGGAGCATATGTACGCCATTGTTTTTCTGTCCAAGACCAGAACACATTATCGACGATTGTCAATCTCCAACCCTCCAATACATGCGCTAATCCCCTATCGATGGCAACCAGCCACGAATCACGTCGTCTACCAAAGTGACAGGTGAATCACTCTGCCTCGCAGCATCCAGTGCAGCTTCCACGCGTGAGTCTCTGCACGGTCACGCATGGTCCTGCCGGACTGCTGCCGCTCTTGCAGCAGCAGATCTTGACACAGACCTATCCTCACGAACTGCTGGAATGGGTGATCGTAGACAACAGCGACGACAGCACACAAGCTTTTCAGCCGGATCCCCACCAGGGTCTCACGATTCGCTATGAGCGCCTGAAGCAGAGGCTGCCGTTGGGCCAGGTGCGCAATCTCAGCCATGGATTCTGCAGCGGCGAGATCATCGTGGTGATGAACGATACTGATTATTACCCGACCGGCCGGGTGGCCCATGCGGTGCAACGGCTCAGCGGAGGCGATGGCTTGATGGCGGGCTGCAATCAGCTGCCAGTGCTGTTCCTGCCGGAGCGAGAGCTGTGGCTGGCTGGCCCGTTTGGCAACAACCAGGCTACGGCGGCCACCTGGGCCTTCAAGCGGGAACTATTGCTGCAAACGCGCTGCTCCGACAGTGTCACCTCCGGCGAGGAAAAAAGTTTCCTGAAGGACTTCACGCTACCACTGGTACTGCTAGATCCAGATCACACGATTCTTTGCATCTCTCACAATAATCATCGGCCTGATTTTCGAACGCTCAAAGCCGCTGGCGATACCGATCAGCTCCGACCCGTTGGCGCTGCACTGCAAGCCAATGTGATAAGACACCTGAGATCTATATTATCGCGCTACGAGCAAGCCATTGCCGGTGCCAATCGGGCTGACGGCGAAAGAAATACTCCCAAAGGCAAGCCTGTCTCTCCATGGCAGAGGCTAGGATTACAGCATGCTTGGTGCATTTCGATTGAAGGAAATTCTCAGCGCCAAGAGATCATCAATGCAAGACTTGCGCAGGCGGGGCTTGACTGCTTTTTCTTCAAAGCAATCACGCCTGAGACACTGCCACAAGTTAGCACTGACATGCCTGTATATAATCGCCCAGCTCAACTCGCGTGTCTGTCCAGTCATTTGATGCTGTTTAAACTTCTTGCCAACGAAAGCGGTCCAAACAACCAAGTCTTTCTTGTGCTTGAAGATGACGCCATTCTTCGTGATGACTTCAATTCGGCTGCTTTCCTCAAGCAACTTCCCGCGGACTGGGAGATCATTCAGCTTGGAACAAATAACCCAAGCTTCCTAACACGCCTGCTTGAGCTGGCTGACCATGACATCCCTTTCATCCGTTGGGAGCACGAATTCTGGGGGACCTATGGCTATCTAATCAAGAAGAAGATTGCTCGACGATTGGCCAATCGCTTTCTGCGCGACTCTACTTGTCTTGATCTAAAGAAGTTGTATCGGCCAACTCGGTGCGTTGCCGACTTTTTAATTTACGAAGAGGCGATAACTTACACGGCCTGTGATCCGGTCGTAAGCTTCGACTGCAAATTTTCCAGCACTGTCAATGATAGTGATGTCGTGGCCTCCGCAACGGCGCAAGCACACAAGATGACCTCTCAACGTTGGAGCAGTCACTGAGGACACTCTTCTATTCACGGCCAATAGTAATACAATGTGGCCATAAGCTCTCTGTGGTGACAGCAGAAGATCATCAACCGACTGGCATGGCAGCATATTGCACATAGCTAGTTTCGCAGCAGTTTCCATAGTGCTTGCGTAGCTGCCTATCGGCACAGCAGATTCAAGTCATTGGATTTCAGCCAATCACACTGATGCCAATCTCAAGATAGAATCCCGACAAATCAAGCTGGCCCATGTCAAAAAGTGTTCACCTATTTCTTGACGAAAGATCATCCGGCAATGTGCTGAGAAGAGATCTCACAATCGAGTGCTTCGATAACAACAGATCCATCTCAAGGGATTCCATCTACTACGAATTTTTCGGCCATTCTAAGTCGACTGCAAATTTAGACTTTGCAATAGTGGCCATTCTTTTTGCATCCATGAAGACCGGCAGAGACATTTATGTTCATGGAAGCGCAAGCCAATCCCTAATGCGTAATCTCGAAGAGTTTCAACATGTTTTTTGCTCATGGTTTCCCAATCTATATCAATGCGTGGATATCAATGCAGACCACATTGAAAAGAAAGTAGTGGTTGACACTGGCCAGTCAGCAGTTCTTCTCTTCTCAGGAGGGGTGGATAGCTGTTTCAGCCTCTTCAAGCACGTTAATCGATCCCCTGGAAAATATCACGTAAACATTGATGCTGCCGTTCTCGTTCATGGATTTGACATTCGTCTTGAGGCTCAGGCAGCTTTTGACCAAGCCGCCAAAAGTTGCCGCAAGATTCTTGCGGCAACAAATATTCCTCTCGTCTGCGTCAAGACCAACGCAAGGCTGGCGCTGCCCGACTGGGAGCAGAACTTTGCAGCCGCTTTCGCTGGTGTATTACATCAATTCAATGGCAGTCATTCCATAGGCATACTCAGCAGTGACGCGAGATACGACGCACTGACTCTGCCTTGGGGCTCTAATCCCATATCTGATCACATGCTTTCCAGTGATATCTTCTCCATCATGGCTGAAGGACATGCTTTTTCAAGAACCGAGAAAGTAATGCACATCTCAGAGACTTTGGAGTGTGTCAATAATCTGCGAGTCTGCTGGGAAGGGCCGCAGACAGGCGCGAACTGTTGCGTGTGCGAAAAGTGTATTCGGACCATCCTGAACTTTCGCGCAGCCGGCAAGCCCCTGCCCTCGGCTTTTGAGAAGGATATTACAGATGAGCAGATCATGAGGCTTGGAGATAAGCTGATGAACGTGGCAAAACTAAATGAACTAGTCAGTATTTACACTTTTGCAACGAAACATGAGATTGCAGGTACCTGGCTGGAGACACTGCAAAAAGTGATCAGCAAGCAGGTAGCGACAAGATCTCAGTCAAATCATTCATCCTTATGATGTCAGGAACGCCAAGACGAAACACAGGCTATCCAGAGCCAGATCGATCGTTTCCGAAGGGAGCTCCGCCTGAAGTGACCATCCCAGCATTACCGAAAATCCTGAAAGATCTCAACCTAGTCTAATATTCAAGCCGGGCCTATTTTTCAATGAGAATTCATACACGGCGCTAATCTTCTTGTAGCAGTTATCGTACAAATAAACCTCTTTGCCAAGCAGTGCTGCTGCGATGCCGACATGCAATCTATCCGTATGGATCACTGCAGCGGGCGCCAGCAGCGAGAGAAACCACGACACGCAATTAAATACCAAGGGAGCATCAAGATACGTCACTCCAAAGCCCCTGCTGGGGAATCCCTTAGGCCAAAGGTTTGATATGTCTATGCTATTTTTGCCTGCAAGCAAGGGATTGGCTACGGATTCGCAATCATTTCGCAGAATACAAAGTGACTGCCTTCTGCCTGCATTGCCATACAAGGCGTTAAAAGTTCTCGGCATTGCAAGACGAGGGTCTTCCATGTCCAAGGATAAACCAATATCATGGTCTATCTTGATCGTAAGATGCCGAGCATCTAGGCTCCGTAAATAGTGTTGCGTCGTGGCCTCTCTGGCAAATATCGTAAGATCCCCTTCATAGAGCTGAAGGACGCTGTCGACACCAAAGCAGCTATGAGGGAGCACACACAAACCCGCCTTTTGCCTTGACAAGCTTGCCAGCACCTTGGCGGCATCGGCATAGAAAGGAACGAGATTACCGCCGCCACCATAAATATAGTAATTACTCGGCTTATGCTGCATACCGCTCCTTGCAAGCGTGCATCGAATCCTGCGCTTCTCAAGTTGCTGTATTGTTGCGCATGCAATGACTGCGTCTCCAGAGTTTCCTGGATTCGGGAAGAAAATCAGGTCATACCCTTGGTCCTGTTTTGTCTTGATAAATTCAAAACAGTCTTCAATCTCTGATCTGTCGCTTGGCACCCCTTTGCTTTCATATAATTTACTCTTTGGCAGCTTACCACGATACCAGTCAATCCGAATACTCCTTGTCTGTGGGCTGTTGGCTTTCCGGCAAGCGCCGCTCCTAGCCTCTCAGATTCAGCTCAAGCCTTGACTACAGCTCCTGTGACGCAGGTGACCAGAATCATTACATAGAATTCGGGAAAATCTTGACGAGTCGAATCCGGCCTTTTCAGGGCCGCTTGATTGCCCCGCGACATGGCTCGATGACGACCTCGCTCCAAGGCGCGTCAACATCTCAGACCAGGGTGAATCTGGCGACCTGATTCGCAGCGGCACACCAGCAGACGCACCAGCACATGCAACTGAATCAGGCCGCCAGATTGCGGAAGCGGGTGAACTGCGGCTCGAACAGCAGCTTCACCGTTCCCACCGGCCCGTTGCGGTGCTTGGTCACAATCACTTCGGTGATGCCACGATCGGGCGTATCGGGGTTGTAGTACTCGTCGCGGTAGATCATCAGCACCAGGTCGGCGTCCTGCTCGATCGAGCCCGATTCCCGCAGATCGCTGAGCATCGGCCGCTTGTTGGTGCGAGACTCCACCCCACGGCTGAGCTGGGAGAGGGCCACCACCGGCACGTTGAGCTCGCGGGCCATCTGCTTGAGGCCGCGGGTGATACGGGAGAGTTCCTGGACACGGTTATCGGAACCCGATCCCTCCATCAGCTGGAGGTAGTCGATCACCACAAGACCCAGCTCCTTGCCGCTCTCGGCCATCAAACGGCGGCAGAGGGAACGCATCTCGAGCACGCCGGCATTGGGCTTGTCGTCGATGAAGATCGGCATCTGGCCCAGGGTGTTGATGCCCTGCCCCAAGAGCGGCCACTCCTCCTGCTGCAGGCGGCCGGTGCGCAGACGACCGCTCTCGATGCCCACCTCCATGGCCAGCAGCCGGTAGGTGAGCTGCTCCTTGCTCATCTCCAGCGAGAACACGCACACCGGCAAGTTGTGGAGCTGGGCCACGTTCTTGGCCAGATTCAGGGTGATGGCGGTCTTGCCCATGGCGGGGCGGCCGGCCACGATGATCAGGTCACTGCGCTGCAGCCCCTGGGTCATGGCGTCGAGGTCGTAGAAGTTGACCGGGATACCGGCCACGGCCGTGCCCAGGGAGCGGCTCTCGATCTCGTTGAAGGTGCTGGTGAGGATCTCGGCGGTGGGGGTGAGGCCGGCGCTGGGTTTCTGCTGGCTGATCGCGAAGATCTTCTGCTCAGCCTCATCGAGCACCTGCTCCATCGGCTTGCTCTGTTCGAAGCCGAGCCGGATCACCTCATTTCCCGACTTGATCAGCTGGCGGCGCAGGTACTTGTCCATCACCAGGCGTGCCACCTGGTCGATCGAGGCGGTGGAGAGGGTGCGCTCCACCAGCTCCACCAGCCGTCCGGTGCCGCCCACCTTCTCCAGGTGGCCTGTGTCCGCCAGCCAGGCCGCCATGGCGGTGAGGTCGGTGGGCTTGCCCTGGCTGTGCAGCATCAGGGCGGTGCGGTAGATCTCGCGATGGGCACCCAGGTAGAACGCCTCCGGCTGCACCACGTCGGCGATCCGGCCGATCGCATCGGGATCGAGCAAAATGCCGCCCAGAACGGCTTCCTCGGCCTCCAGGTTCTGGGGTGGCACCGAATCGGGCAGCGCCTCGAAGCTCGCCTCTGCGGCGGCCCGTGCGCGGCGGCGCGGGCCAGGATCGGCCGCATCGCTGGGAATCGGAGGCGCGCTCACCATCGGCGGCAATGGGAGGGTGTGACAACAGCACCGTAGACGGCCCACACCACAACGCCGTCAAGGCCCGAAGGCCCCGACGGCGTGACGTTGGCGGCAGCCATGGTCGCCGCAGCGATCAGTAGCTGACCACTTCGAGATTGAGCTCGGCGGTGACGTCGTGGTGGAGCTTCACCTGCACCTTGTAGGAGCCGGTGCGATGGATCTCGGGCACCAGGATGTGGCGGCGGTCCACCTCTTTCTTGGTGGCGGCTTCGATGGCCTCGGCCACATCGCCGTTGGTCACCGTGCCGAAGATCACATCGTCGTTGCCGGCCTGCTTCTTGATCGTGAAGCGGCCGATCGTGGCCAGGGCGGTGCGGAAGGCTTCCGCCTCGGCCTTGAGGGCGGCCTGGCGCTCGGCCTCCTTGGCCCGGCGGGCCTCCACCTGACGCATCACCGCGGGGGTCACGGGGATGGCCTTGCCGGTGGGAAGGAGGAAGTTACGGGCGTAGCCGGGGGCCACATCCACGAGATCGCCGTCCTTGCCCAGGCTGAGGACGTCCTCGTTCAGTACGACTTGTACGCGCTTGGCCATGGATTCGAAACCGACGCTCTGACGAAAACCGATTGCTCAACCTACGCTACCGACCGCACCCCGCTCCTGGGCATCCGCCAGGGTGGGGCCGCCGAGGGCCGCCTTGGGCAGCCGCACCTTGGTGGCCAGGCCCAGGGCCCGCATCAGGCGGATGTGCTCCCATGTGAGATCGATCTGACCGGGCTCCAGACCCTGGCGGGCCGAATGGGGGAAGGCATGGTGGTTGTTGTGCCAGCCCTCGCCGAAGGTGAGCGCCGCCACCCAGGGGTTGTTGCGGGAGGCATCGCCGCTGGCATGGCTGACGCGACCCCAGCAATGGGTGGCGGAATTGACCAGCCAGGTGGCGTGATAGACGAGCACCAGGCGCAGGGGGATGCCCCAGAGCACCAGGGCCCAGCCGCCGGCACCGGTGACGGTGCCGATCCAGAACAGCAGGCCGCCCAGGGGGAGCTGCAGGGCCAGGAACCAGTTGTTCAGCCAGCGGTAGTAGGGATCAGCGGCGAGATCACCCGTGAGCCGAGGCACGGCTCCCATGGCCGGGATCTCCTTGAACATCCAGCCCATGTGGCTCCACCAGAAGCCACGGTGGCTGTTGTGATGATCCGCATCCGTATCGGAAAACTTGTGATGGTGACGGTGCAGACCCGCCCAGTCGATCGGGCCGTGCTGGCAGCTGAGGGCGCCACAGGTGGCGAAGAAGCGCTCCAGCCACTGGGGCACGCGGAAGGCCCGATGGCTGAGCAGCCGGTGGTAGCCGATCGTCACGCCCAGGCAGGCGGTGACCCAATAGAGAACCACCAGCGAGGCCACGGCGGGCACGCTCCAGAAGCGAGGCAACAGGGCCACCAGGGCCAGAACGTGGATCGTCGCCATGAAGCCGATGGTGACCCAGCTGCGGCCACTCGGAATTTCCGGGGTGGGCTCACCGCGGCGGGGGCGACGCAGCCGGGCGGAGCGCTGCAGGGCATCCACCGCGGCGACGGACGCCGCCTGGTGGCTGCGCAGACCGGCAGCAGAGGCGGCAGCCGCGGCGACCGGAGAACGTGTAGCTGTGGCGGTCATAACGGACCGGCTCCTGATCAATCGATAAGATGGTAGCAATACGGATCCTGATCAGCAAGTGGGCTATCGAGACAAGCTCGGTGCGGGCCGCGCCGCCTTCGCCCATCTGATCAAGGTGTGGCATGAGCGCAACGACTGGAGTCACCGCGTCTTGCCGGGCCTGGCCGAGGCCCTCGATCTGGGCAAGGTGCACAACTCTCAGATCTCGATGCTGCGCAACGGCAAGCTCGCCTCCCCCGGGCCGGAGGTGTTTCTCGCCCTCGGCAGCGTCAACCAGTGGCTGGCGGCCCAGCCACCCGGGCAACCGCTCACCGCCGAACTGCGCCAGTTGCTGCTGGACACCCCCGAAGCCCTGGAAGCGCTGGCGGTGTCCGCCCAGCCCGTGACCGATCCCCACGGCGGTGTGCTTGGCCCCGGGGAGCTGCTGGAGGTGTTCGTGGGCGTGCGCCAGCCGCCGCCGGCCTTTGACCTGCGGATCGCCGATGCCGAGGCCGCCGGCCTCAGTGCCGCCCTGGCAGGGCTGTTCACCGCTGGCCAGCCGTGGCGGCAGTGCCGCACGCTGCTCCTGGAGGCCTATCCGGTGGCCCGTCGCCAGCGGCGCGAACGCTTCGCGGAGGTGATGGCCGGCCAGAGCGATTACAACGCCAGCGAACTGGATGCCGAACTGCCCGATCTGCGTCGCACCCTGGCGGCGCTGGGGGTGGCGGGAGAGCAGGAGCTGAGCGCCGATCAGTTCCTGGAGCTCCTGCGCGACAGGGCCCGGCAGCAACGGCTCGGAATGAACGGCCATTCCCTCGACCTGGCGGCGGCGATCCGGAGGGAACTTGGGGCGATGCCAGGGCCGCAGAGAGGATCAGGCGAAGCCTGAAGGAACAGGCAGCGCGGCGGCAGCTGAGGCTTCAGGCCCGGTAGTGGGCCACACGGACGCGTCGCGCCCAGCCGAAGGCCCGCAGCAACTTGATGTGCTGCCAGGTGATGTCGAACTCGAACCAGCGCAGGCCGTGGCGCGCGGAGTGGGGATGGGCATGGTGGTTGTTGTGCCAGCCCTCGCCGAAGCTGAGCAACGCCACCCACCAGCAGTTGCGCGACAGATCCGGGCAATCGAAGTTGCGATAGCCGAAGGCATGGGTGGCCGAGTTCACCAACCAGGTGACGTGGTACACGAGAACCAGGCGCAGCGGAATCGCCCAGAGCACCAGGCCCAGGCCACCGCCCCGCACGCCGGCCCTTTCGCCATACCAATACAGAGCCGCCCCGAGGGGCAGTTGCAGCAGCAGGAACCAGCGGTCGAGCCAGCGGTAGAAGGGATCGCGCTGCAGGTCACCGGTGAAGCGGGCCACGTGCTGCACCGCCGGAATCTCGTGCAGCATCCATTCGCTATGGGCCCACCAGAGGCCGCGGGCGGCGTCGTGGTGGTCGTTGGGCTGGTCGGAGAATTTGTGGTGATGGCGATGCAGACCCACCCATTCGATCGGGCCGCTCTGGCAGGCGAGGGTGCCCATCAGCACCAGGGTGCGCTCCAGCCAGAGGGGCGCCACAAAGCTGCGGTGCGCCACCAGGCGATGCAGACCCAGGGTGACGCCAAGAACCGTGACCCAGTAGAGCAAGGCCAGCGCCGCCAGCCCCTGCCAGCTCCAGAACTGCGGCAGCAACGCAAACACGGCCCCCACATGGATGGCCAGCATGAAACCGGTGGTGCCGAGCTTGAACTTGCGTTGCCGCGGCGGCAGCGGCAGGCGCCGTGCCGCCAGGGCGGCACGGATGCGGGCCTCCTTGCGCTCGCGATGGGCGGTGCTGATGGCTTCAGCCCCGTCAGCGGGATCAACACTGTGAACCAGTACGGGCTCACCGGATCGCGGCGCGTTGGGCACTGAACTCAATGCTTCTGGACTGGAAACCAAGGAACTCTCCGGATGTCTCGTGCCTTGGCTTCTCCGTTTTGTAGCCAATGCAGCCAAAGAAATCTAACCGGCGGCAGCATGGGGCCTGCCGATGCACCGTTCGCCGATGGGCCTGCCCGCCGCCAAGCCCAGCGCTGCCCAGCGGGACTGGGCCCGGCAGCGGGTGGAGACCGCCCTGCAGCGGATCGCCCCCCAGGTGGCGGCCCGCACGGCTGGGGTGCGTCCCCGCCTCGAGCGGGTGCTGGAGGCCTTTGCGGCGGAAGGACTGGGGGTGCAGCACTTCGCCTCGGTGAGCGGCTATGGCCACGGCGATCTGGGCCGGGAAGTGCTGGATCGGGTCTTCGCCCGGGTGCTGCAGGCGGAGGCGGCCGCGGTGCGGCTGCAGTTCGTGAGCGGCACCCACGCCATCGCTGCGGCCCTGTTCGGCGTGCTGCGCCCTGGTGATCGACTGCTGGCCCTCACCGGCCGCCCCTACGACACCCTCGAGGAGGTGATCGGCATCCGCGGCAGCGGCCAGGGATCGCTGGCCGAGTTCGGCATCACCTACGACGAACTCGCCCTCACCCCGAATGGACGGGTGGACACCGATCGGCTGGCGGAGGCCCTGGCCCTGCCCACCCGCATGGTGCTGATCCAGCGCAGCTGCGGCTACAGCTGGCGGCCTTCGCTGGACGTGGCGGAGATCGGCCGGCTCTGCGAACGGGTCAAGGCCCTCCAGAGCGGCGTGGTGTGCTTCGTGGACAACTGCTACGGCGAGCTGGTGCAGGAGCAGGAGCCAACGGCGGTGGGAGCGGATCTGATCGCCGGCTCCCTGATCAAGAACCTGGGCGGCACCATCGCCCCCAGCGGCGGCTACGTGGCCGGCCGCGCCGATCTGGTGGAGCAGGCCTGCTGCCGCCTCACAGCGCCGGGCATCGGCAGCGAGGGCGGCAGCGGCTTCGACCTGCACCGTCTGCTCTTCCAGGGCCTGTTCCTGGCCCCGCAGATGGTGGGCGAGGCGCTGATCGGCGCCGATCTGGTGGCCACCGTGTTCGCCGAACTGGGCTATGCCACCAACCCCGGCCCCGGAGCCAGCCGCAGCGACATCATTCAGGCGGTGCGGCTGGGGAATCCCGATCGGCTGCGGCAGATCTGCCGCGCTTTCCAGGCCGCCTCGCCGGTGGGGGCCTATCTCGATCCGGTACCGGCGCCGATGCCCGGCTACGCCAGCGAACTGGTGATGGCCGGCGGCACCTTCATCGACGGCAGCACCAGTGAGTTTTCCGCCGATGCGCCCCTGCGGGAGCCCTACGTGCTGTACACCCAGGGCGGCACCCACCACGCCCACGTGGCCATCGCCCTGGAGCGGGCCCTGGCGGCCCTGAAGGCGAACGACCTGATTCCCTAGGAACCAACCGGCGCCAGCACCGGCGGGCGCTGCCCTCCTCCAGACTGAGCCTGCACAGCCCCGCCTCCGGCCATGGCACTCCACTTCCCCGACGACTGCCGCTACGCCGACAGCCACGAATACGTGCGCGGCGAAGGCGACCAGCTGCGGCTTGGACTGAGCGCCTTCGCCATCGACCAACTCGGCGACATCGTCTTCGTGGAGCTGCCCGAGGTGGGGGCATCCCTGAAGCGGGGCGAGAGCTTCGGCAGCGTCGAATCGGTCAAGGCGGTGGAAGATCTGATGGCGCCGATCAGCGGTGTGGTGGAGGCGCGCAACGAGGCAGTGCTGGCCAGCCCGGAGGAACTGCAGAACGATCCCTACGGAGAGGGCTGGCTGCTGGTGGTGCGTCCCTCCGATCGCGGTGAGCTGGACGCCCTGCTGGAAGCCCCCAGCTACCGGGCCAAGGTGGAAGGCGCCTGAGCCTGCAAGGGAGCTGGCGAGCCTCCCTAGGATCCCGCCCGACCTTGGGCGCAGCTGCGGTGAGCACGGACTTCCTGGAGCGTCATCTCGGTCCGGGGCCCTGGGAGCAACAGCGCATGCTCGAGGAGCTCGGCCTGCCGAGCCTGGACGCGCTGACGGCCTCCGTGGTGCCGGCCGACATCCTGCTGCCGGAGGCGGAGGCCTCCGAAGGCCTGCCGACCGGCTGCGGCGAAGCCGAGGCCCTGAAGGAGTTGGCAACGATCGCCGCGGCCAATCAGATGCATCGCAGCCTGATCGGCCTGGGGTATCACGGCACGGCCACGCCGGCTCTGATCCAGCGTCACGTGCTGGAGAACCCCTGCTGGTACACCGCCTACACCCCGTATCAGGCGGAGATCGCCCAGGGCCGCCTCGAAGCCCTGCTCAACTTCCAGACCCTGGTGAGCGAGCTCACCGGGCTGCCGATCGCCAACGCCTCGCTGCTGGATGAGGCCACCGCCGCCGCCGAGGCGATGGCCCTGGCGCTGGCGGTCTGCAAGCGACCGGAGGCCCACCGCTTCCTGGTGGACCGGGCCGTGCTGCCCCAGACCCTTGCGGTGCTGCAGACGCGGGCCGAACCGCTCGGCATCCGCCTGGAGCTGATCGACGCGGCAGGCTGGCGGGGTGACGGGTCATCAGCGCTCGCAGCTGATCTCTTCTCCGCCGATCTCTTCGCAGCCGATGTCTTCGGCCTGGTGCTGCAGCTGCCCGGCAGCGACGGCCGCCTCTGGGACCCCACGGCCCTGCTGGCCGCCGCCCGGGCGGCGGGGGTGATCAGCACCGTGGCGATCGATCCGCTGGCCCAGGTGCTGCTGGAGCCGGTCGGCGACCTGGGGGCGGACATCGCCGTGGGCAGCCTGCAGCGCTTCGGTGTTCCGATGATGGGCGGCGGCCCCCACGCCGCTTTCTTCGCCACCCGCGACGCCTACAAACGCCAGATTCCCGGCCGGTTGGTGGGACAGTCGCTCGATGCGGAGGGCCGGCCGGCCCTGCGGCTGGCGCTGCAGACCCGTGAGCAGCACATCCGCCGCGACAAGGCCACCAGCAACATCTGCACCGCTCAGGTGCTGCTGGCGGTGATGGCCAGCTTCTACGCCGTGCACCACGGCCCCGAAGGGCTCACCGCGATCGCCCGGCGGATCGTGACGCTGCGGGCCCGCTTAGCCGCGGGCCTGGGCGCGATCGGCCTGCCGCCGGAACCCGGCACCGGCTTCGACACCCTGGTGGTGCACAGTCCCGACGCCGACGCCCTGATGGCTCGGGCGGCCGGAGCCGGCTTCAACCTGCGGGCCGGCATCGACGGCAGCGGTGTGGCGTCAGGGGCCGCGCCGACAGGAGCCATGCCAGCCGTGGCCATCAGCCTCGATGAGCTCAGCAGCGAGGCTGAAGTCGAGCGCCTGCTGGCCGCCCTGGCCGATCCGGATGCGGCCGCCACACCAGCCATGCCGGCGGAGGCCTTCGCCACCAAGCCAGGCCAGGCCACGGCCAGCCCCGGCACAACCGGCAACCCTGAGCCCCCTGCGCTCGCCAGCCTGCTGCCGGATCTGCCCCTGCGCCACCGCCCCTGGCTGACCCAGGAGGTGTTCCACTGCTACCGCAGCGAAACGGAGTTGCTCCGCTACATCCAGCGCCTCGCCAGCAAGGATCTCTCCCTGGTGCACGGCATGATCCCGCTGGGCAGCTGCACCATGAAGCTGAACGCCGCGGCGGAACTGGCGCCGGTCAGCTGGCCCGCCTTCAGCCAGCTCCATCCGTTCGCACCGGCCGAGCAGCTGGCCGGCAGCCGCCGGCTAGTGGACGACCTGGCGCGCTGGCTGGCGGCGATCACGGGCTTCGCCGGGGTGTCGCTGCAGCCCAATGCCGGCTCCCAGGGGGAATACGCCGGACTGCTGGTGATCCGGGCCTGGCATGCCAGCCGCGGCGAGCAGCACCGCAACGTCTGCCTGATTCCCACCAGCGCCCACGGCACCAACCCGGCCAGTGCGGTGATGGCGGGTCTGCGGGTGGTGGCCGTCGCCTGCGACTCCGACGGCAATATCGACCTCACCGACCTGGAGGCCAAGGCCTCGGCCCACGCCGGCGAGCTGGCGGCCCTGATGGTCACCTATCCCTCCACCCACGGTGTGTTCGAGACCGGCATCCGCCGCATCTGTGACCTGGTGCATGAGCACGGCGGCCAGGTCTATCTCGACGGCGCCAACCTCAACGCCCAGGTGGGGCTGTGCAAGCCGGGGCTCTACGGCGCCGACGTCTGCCACCTCAACCTCCACAAGACCTTCTGCATTCCCCATGGCGGCGGTGGACCCGGCGTGGGCCCGATCGGCGTGGCCGCCCATCTGGTGCCGTTTCTGCCCGGCCATCCCCTGGCGGCCTGCGGCGGCACAGCGGCGATCGGCCCGGTGAGCGCCGCCCCCTGGGGCAGCGCCGGCATCCTGCCGATCAGCTGGATGTACATCCGGATGATGGGGGGAGCCGGCCTGCGCCGCGCCAGCCAGGTGGCCCTGCTGGCGGCGAACCTGATCGCCGAGCGACTGGATGCCCATTTCCCGGTGCTCTACCGCGGTGCCAACGGCCGCGTCGCCCATGAATGCATCCTCGACCTGCGGCCACTGAAACGCTCGATCGGGCTGGAGGTCGACGACCTGGCCAAGCGGCTGATGGACTACGGCTTCCATGCCCCCACCGTGAGCTGGCCCGTGGCCGGCACGGTGATGGTGGAGCCCACCGAAAGCGAGGCGCTGGCGGAGATCGACCGCTTCTGCGCCGCCATGGTGGCGATCCGCGCCGAGGCGGCCGCGATCGAGAGCGGCGACGCCGACCGGCTCGACAACCCGCTCAAGCGGGCGCCCCACACCCTGGCCGTGGTGACCGCCGACAGCTGGGAGCGGCCCTACAGCCGCAGCCAGGCGGCCTTTCCGGCCGGCCCCCAGCAACGGGAGAACAAGTTCTGGCCGGCTGTCTCCCGGATCGACAATGCCTACGGCGATCGCCATCTGGTGTGCACCTGCCCGACAGTTGAGGAACTGGCCTCCTGATCGTTCGAGGGGTTACATCTTTTGGCGTAATAGCGCATCATTGCGTCGTTTCGGGGCCAGTTCCATGGGTAGCGGAGGCAACAGCGAAGACGGCTGGGGGACTCAGACCAACTCAGGGCGCTCGCTGCGCGCCCTGAACCGCCCTGAGTCCGAGGCGGTGCCGGGCCCCTCCCTGCCCCCTCTCCCCAGCATCAACCGCAGCAGCGGCAGCGAAGCCACCACCCGCAGCGATGGCACCAACGTGGTGCGGGTTCCCTTCGGTGTGCGCCAACCCCGCCGTCTCCGGCCGACTCGGCCCGATCACTGGGCCACCCTGGTCCTGCCGTTCCAGGTCGGGGGCTCCACCCCTCCACCCCCTCAGGCCGCCTGAGGGCGAGGACAAGACACGATCCATCCCGCCCTGAGACCTGGCACGAACCAGCTCAGGTCGGGAAATTGCGCAGGAAACTTGCGCAGGACTGATGGGCGGCTCGCCTGCTGAGCCGGCTCAGGCTGCGAAGCCCTGATCAGCAGCCAGGCTCTGATCCAGGAGGCGCCCGTCGATCTCTGCCTTCAGCTGATCGAGTGACGCGGCAGGAAACCGGAAGGGAAGAACCACCATCGGGCTGCGCTCAGGACGCACCAGCCAACCGGCTGGAACCATCGGAATCAGCACGAATCCTCGATAGCGCACCACCACGTTGTCCCGGATGACTGGAGCCATTGACGACAGCACTGATGCGGCGGAGCGGCCTCGGAGTTGCCACTCCGCGCACACACAACGCCCTAAGAGTTTGCTGAAAAACCAACCCACGAGCCAGTTTTCCACAGGCATCAGTGGATTTCCGGCTCAAAAAGACGGATCGGCGGCTATCAGAGCCGCAAACAGCCCGATTTCGGCATCGTTGGCCTCTCTGCAAGGCATTGGTTGAGGCCTATTGGGCACACCTCTGGACAACGGGCTGTTCATGCCGCCTCCATCGCGGGCTTGAGCAGGTTGCCCAGGCGGATCAGGTTGTAGGCGATCACATGCAGGCCAAACACGGCGCCGACCTTCTCGGTACCGCGCAGTTTGAACTGGCGCAGCCCTCCGAACGCCTTGATCCAACCAAACACCTTTTCGATCCCCCGGCGGGCGTTGATCGATTTGGAGTAGCCCACGTGACGGGTGGTGCGGCCATCAATGGCTGAGCCACCGCTGCGGGCCGTGTTCTGGGCCACGTGGGGCGTGACACCGATCCGCCGCATCTCAGCGACAAACCCTTTGGTGTCGTAGTTCTTGTCGGCGCCGACGGTCTTCTGGTGGGCACCGGTGAGGTCTGCTGCCATCTCTTTGGCGGCATCCCGCTCACCGGTGCCCGTGGCCTGGGTGACGCGGCAATCGACGATCAGGTCGTGGCGGTTGTCCATGAGGACATGGCCCCGATAGCTCAGCTGCGCTGGATGGGCATTCGATTTCCGGGCCAGCCGTGCCTCAGGATCGGTGCTGGAGCGGTGGGTCTCGTTGCTGAGCTTGATGCCGCGAAAGTCCCCTTTGGCGCGCTTCTTTCCCTCTTTGGGAGCACCGAATCCTTCGCCAGGACCTGTGGGCGGAGGCGGAGGATCCTCCTGGCCATCGATCCGCTCCAAGGAAGCGTGTGACGCCCAGGCCTGGAGCAACGTGCCGTCCACCGAAAAGTGCTCGTCACTGAGCAGCGGTTTGACCTCGGGTGCTCCCATCAGCTTCTCCAGGAACAGCCCCATGACGTCGTCAGTGAGGAGCCGATCACGATTCTTGGTGAATGTGGTCGGATGCCAGATCGCATCGTCAGGGCTCAAGCCCACAAACCAGCGGAACAGCAGGTTGTAGTGGACCTGCTCCAGCAGCAGCCTCTCGGAGCGGATGCCGTAGAACGCCTGCAACAACGAGGCCAGCAGCAGCTGCTCTGGCGGCACCGATGGTCTCCCTTCTGAGGCATACAACCTGCAGAAGGTGGGATTGAGTCGATCGAGGGCCTGATCCGCCAGGGCCGCGTCCCTTGGCGTGGTGTAAATCCCGAGGCCCGATTGCCCTGGACTGAGGGAGAACAGGGGTGAATGACGGGCTGTCATTCTCGAGGCGCATGTGCACCTCGTTATTTCACGATGAATCCAGACGATTGACTTGTCAAGTCTTTCGTCTGGATTGCCGATCGGTTGTGGGCTACACCTGCAATCTTGGTCGTGACGTCTGCGGTGCCGGCCCCCGGGCGGTGATCGCCGCCGCTGCGCCCTGTGGGGGCGCTACGGCGCGATCTCCTGGGGCCTGAGGCTCAGGCCGCTGCTTCTTGCAAGGAAGGCTGCGTGGGCAGCTCCGCCAGTGAGGGGATGGCGGCCATGCTCTCGGCGGAGAACATGCGCCGGCCCTCCAGCTGCCAGTGCTCGTCCTGCTCCAGCAGCACAGCCCCCACCAAGCGGGTGATCGAGGCGTCATTCGGGAAGATGCCAACCACCCGAGTGCGGCGTTTGATCTCCTCATTGAGGCGCTCGAGCAGGTTGGTGCTCCAAGTCTTTTTCCAGTGTTGAGGCGGGAAGTGACGGAAGGCGAGCACGTCTTCCCGGGCGTGCAGCATGAGCTCAGCAGCCTTGGGGAAGCGATCCACCAGTGAGCTGGCCAGATCGTCCCAGCGGGCCTCGATTTCGTCCGTTTTCTCCTGGGCGAACACTGAGCGCAAGGCAGCGGTGACCATGCCTTGGTGGGCCTTGGGCACCCGTTGGAGCAGGTTTCTGGCGAAATGGACCCTGCAGCGCTGCCAGCAGCTGCCCTGCAGCATCCGCCGGATCGCCTTGGTGAGGCCCACGTGCGCGTCGCTGATCACGAGCTTGACCCCAGTGAGGCCGCGCTCCTTGAGCGAGCCAATGAACTCGCTCCAGAAGCTCTCGGTTTCGCTGTCGCCCACCTTGATGCCGAGCAGCTCGCGGCGACCATCGGCATTGACGCCCATGGCCACCACCACAGCCCTGGAGCAGACCTGCATCGCCTTGCCGAGACGCCCGTGGAGATAGGTGGCATCGAGGTACAGGTAGGCGTAGCCGGTGGCCTCAAGGGGGCGGTTCAGGAAGGCCTGCACCTGGATGTCGATGTCAGCGCAGATGCGGCTCACCTGAGATTTGGAGATGCCGCTCTGGACTCCCAGGGCGGCCACCAGGGCGTCGACCTTGCGCGTTGAGATGCCGCCGACATAGGCCTCCATCACCACGCCGTAGAGGGCCTGGTCCACACGGCGGCGCGGCTCCAGGATCGAGGGCAGGTGGCTGCCGGAGCGCAGTTTGGGGATGCGGAGATCGATGTCCCCCACCTGGGTGGCCAGGGTGCGCGGCCGGTAGCCGTTGCGGTAGCCGAGCCGCTCCTCGCTGCGCTCATGGCGCTCTGCGCCGAGCACGGCAGCGACCTCCAGCTCGATCAGCTGCTGCAGGCCGTGGCGCACCAGCTCGGGGATCAGCTCACCGGCGCTGCTGCCATCCAGTAGCGGCGCCAGCTCAATTGCGGCACGATTGGACGTGGGCATGGTTCGTCTGGTTGAGGTAGTGCTCAAACCAGGGTCACGGGCCTGCCCACCCCTTGCAACGCTGGCCGCTGAGCGGAACGTCTGAGGTGCGCGCTCAACCCCGGCTACGCCGGGGTTGAGGTCCCCAGGGATTTACACCAACACAGGGGACGCAAGCTCCGCCAGCTTGCGAATCCGCCTGAGTGGATGGCTGGTCGGGATCCGCTCCTCGATCGAGACGTAGGAGAACAAGGAGCCGCTGCGCTCCTGCTGACCTCGCATCAAACCTGGGGCAGTTGCCCTATTTTCGCAGAGGCGGCGGGGTTTTTCAGCAAACTCCTAAAGAGCGTTACAACGCCATCGTGAAGCAACAACCGCCTGTGCATTGGTCGCGGATGTATCGGATTACGGGTCAAGCACGTCGCATTGGGATGAAGAAATCAGAAGCACTATTGGGCACCTCGATAAATCAACAAGCCAATGCAATATGCCTAATCTGAGCTAATATTAGATTGATGACATTCTAATTCTGCAGTGGGTCAGAGAGGCTTCTGGGACGAACAGCAAAGAGTCGCAAAGCTCAAGGAGAAGAAGCCGGTTCTTCAGCGACTTTCTGAATCGATCCCTTGGGATTCATTCCGCCCACTGCTTGACAAGGGCTATGTCCATGAGCGCAAGACTAATGCAGGGCGCAAGAGGATTGATCCGCTGATCCTTTTCAAGATGCTCGTTCTCCAGCAGCTTTTCAACCTCAGCGATGAAGAGCTTGAATTTCAGGTGAATGACAGGCGCTCCTTTGAGGAGTTTGTCGGGCTTGGTGTGATGAACAGCATTCCTGATGCCACCACAGTCGCCTTCTTCAGAGAGCGACTGCGCAAGGCGGAAGTTATCGAGGAGCTCTTCGAGATGTTTGAGGCATACCTCCGCTCCCAGGGCCTCCAAGCCCGCGGTGGCCAGATCATCGATGCAACTCTTGTTCCGGTTCCCAAGCAACGCAATACCCGCGAGGAGAACAAAGAAATCAAAGCCGGGAGGCTGCCGGAGGGCTGGGATGAAAACCCAGATCGCTTGCAGCAGAAGGATTTAGATGCTCGCTGGACAAAAAAGAACGGCATCAGTTACTACGGTTACAAGAACAGCATCTGTATCGATGTTGACCATGGATTCATCCGCCGATATGCTGTCACTCCTGCCAACATTCACGACAGCCAGTTGCTCCCACGCTTGCTGGATCCAGAAAACGAACATGACTTTGTTTGGGCAGACTCAGCGTATTGAGGTGAATGCTTTGAGGATCTTCTGAGTCTAGGTGGCTTCGAAAGCCTGATCCATGAAAAAGGTGCTCGCAATCATCCTCTCAGCGACAAAGCCAAGGAACTGAATCGTGTCAAGTCGTCAATCAGAGCTTGTGTGGAGCATGTCTTCGGCTGCATGACTATGTCCATGGGTGGAAAACTGACAAGAAAAATTGGGCTAGAAAGGAATGATGCTTGGTGGGGCCTCAAGAACCTGACCTTCAACTTCCTTCGTTATCTCCAGCGCTCTTCCCATATAGCAACTGTTGCATGAATCTCCCAGAGAAGCTCCCATAGTTCAGGAGATCTCGTCAATAGACGATATAAGGCTCTCATGCTCTGCCGCCTCTTCGGCGGCTTTTTCGTGTCCACAGAGACCTTGCTAATAGCTGATTATTCTAGGTGGCCTATTGCCCATGATGAAGCGACCTGGATGAACAGAGGCTTCCATCCAGGTGTACTGAGCCGAGCCTCGACCCATCGCCGATGACTCAGGCCGCCAGCAGTTCGGGCTCGCGATAAGGGATGAAATTGGCCTTGCGGGTGCCGCAGATCGGGCAGGTCCAGTCGTCTGGGATGGCCTCGAAGGGGGTGCCGGCGGCGATTCCGGAATCGGGATCCCCTTTGACAGGGTCGTAGATCATCGAACACACCTTGCAGATCCACAGCCCGGGCAGCGGGGCCGTCTCGCCGGCCTGGCCCTTGCCCTGCAGCGCTTCGAGGGCAACGCCATAGCGCTCGGCATGGTGGTGCTCGATCGGCGTGAGCAGGCCGAAGTTGCTGGCCGCCTTGCGGAAGATGCCGGCGTGTTCCTCGGATTCGTCGATCTGATCCTGGAATTCAGCCGCGGCATCGGCATCCCGATCCACACGGGCCTGGGCCTCGAACTCCGGGTACATGGTGGTGTACTCGTAGGTTTCGCCCTCGATCGCCAGCTCCAGGCAGCGGGCCAGCACAGCCTGCTTCTGCTCCTCGCTCAGGCCGGCGGGATCGGCGACCACCAGCTCGGGATGGAGCAGGCGGAAATGGGCGAAGGCATGCTCGGTTTCCTGATTGGCCGTGTCGCGGAAGAGCTTCGCCAGCTCGGCATGGCCCAGCTGCTTGGCCACATCGGCGAAGAAAAGATACTTGCGGTTGGCCATGCTCTCACCGCCGAAGGCAGCCTCGAGGTTGGCCTGGGTGGAGGGGTTGGACAGATCCATGACGGAAAAACGCAGAGGATGGAGCGCGGCAGAAAAGGACCCGGAAGGATCAACCCGATCAGGATCGAACGCGAGAGCTCTGGAGACCGGGCCCACCGTTCTACAGAGCTTACACGAAGTCATAACCACTTCGGGTTAGAGCGCGAACAGTGTTGGCGAGGGGCTGCCTCCTGCGGCCCCCTCAGTAGTTGGCCCCGCTCCGGCGCTGGTGGACGGCCGTGACTCCCGTGGGATCCAGCAGGCCGCCACTGCTGAGCTCGGCATAGACCAGCCAGTGGTCGCCGCACTCCATCCGCTGCTTCACCCTGCCCTCCAGCCAGGCCAGCGCCTCCGGCAGCACCGGATAGCCCCCAGGACTCTCCTGGAGCTCCAGGCCGGCGAAGCGATCCGCTCCCGGCGGGAACGGCTGCAGAAACTGCTTCATCGGGCCGCTCTGCCGGCCCGCCGCCAGCACGTTGAGCGCAAAGCCATCGCCCACGTGCAGCAGGCTCTCCAGGGCCCGGTCCCGTGCCACCGCCACCGTGAGACCGGGCGGCGAGAAGCTGGCCTGGCTCACCCAGCTGGCCACCATCGCCCCGCTCAGGCGCGTCTCCCCCTCCCCCTTTCGGGTGGTGAGCACACACAGGGAGCCCACCAACCGGCCCAGGGCCAGCACCGCCGGATCGCTGCGGCTTTCGCTCAGACCACCGGCGGCGCTGCGGCGCTGGCTGCGGCGCTGCTCCACCAGCAGGCTGCGGCCCAGGGCCGTGCCGGTTTCCTCGATCGTTTTGATCGTGGCGGCATCGGGACTGAACTTGACCTTGATCGGCTCGAAGGCGAACTGGAAGCCGCCATCGCGCAGCTTGCTCTCGAGCAGATCGAGCGCCTCACCACTCCAGCCGAAGCTGCCGAACACCCCCACCGGCTTGGCCCGATCCCCCTCCGCCAGCAGGGTGCCCAGAGCCGACACAATCGGCGTGGGCGCATGCCCCCCCAGGGTGGGGGAACCGATCAGGACGGCGTCACAGGAGCGGATGGCGGAGAGCAGCTGGTCAGCGGGGGCAAATTCGCAGTTGATGCTCTCGACGCGCACGCCGGTGCGTCCCACCCCCTGGGCCAGGGCATCGGCGATGGCGGCGGTGTTGCCATAGGCGCTGGCGAACAGCAGGGCCACCGACAGCCTGGCGCGGTCCTGGGTTTCGCCCCAGCGGCGGTAATCGGCCAGCAGGCTGCGCCAGCTCTCGGCGATGGCGGGTCCGTGGCCGGGGGCGATGGTGCGGATCGGCAGCTCATCCAGCCGGTTGACCACGACCTCCACCTGGCGGGCGATCGGCGCCATCAGGCAGTCGTAGTAATAGCGGCGGTCTTCCTCGGTGCTGTTGCGGTCGCTTTCGGCCAACGCCTCGCTGCAGAGGTGGGCGGCGAAGAACTTGCCGCTCATCAGCAGGCCGGTCTTCTGCTCGAAGGCGATCAGGGCCCCAGGCCAGCGGGGCGTGGGGGTGGGGATCAAGGTGAGCTCATGGCCATCCCCAAGCGGACGGGTCGCCTCCTGCTTCACCACATCGATGGCGGGCAGGGGGGGAATCACCGGTTCGGGCTGGGTGCTGCCCGGAGGGGCCGGTTTGCGCTGGTCCCACAGCTCCGCCAGCAGCTTGGCACCGGTATTGGAGGCCACCAGCATCAGCTGGGGCCACTGGCTGGCCAGGCGCCGCAGCAGGCTCACCCGGTTGGGGTTGACGTGACCCACCACCACCTTCAGGGCCGCCTCGGCCGGCACCAACCCGGCCAACTGCTCCAGGAACGGGGCGGCGAAGGATTCCCCGGGCGGATGGACCAGCACCGGCGGTACCGGCTGGCCAGTCGCGGTGGTTCCGGCGGTGAACAGAAAGCTGTTGGCGCTGGTGCCCCGCTCCAGGCCGTACTCCACCTCGAAGCGCAGCCGCTTGGGACTGAGCCCCCGCAGGCAGACCAGACCGGGTTCGATCGCCAGCTGGATCACCCGGCGTTCTGCGTCACTCGCGCCCATGCTTCGCCGTTCCGGTGGCGGTGACTCTAAGGAGGGGCGACGATCTCAATCCCGCCTGGGTTGACACCACTGACTGATGGTGCTGTCCCAAGGCCATGGGTAAGGTCGGCCATCCGGGCAGGGCCGTGCATGGAACCGTTGTTCATCGAACTGCAGCTGGCAGGCAATCCCGTTGCATCCATTCTGGCCGGGTTTGGCTACGGGCTTGATTCAAACGGTGGTGGACTGTCGTCCGATCAGGAGCCGATCGTGATTGGTCTGGAGGCCCCGCTGAGCGGCTCCCAGAAAGCCAATGGGCGCGACATGTGGCGCGGCGCCAAACTGGCAGCTGAGGAGCTGAATCTCGAGGGCGGAATTCTGGGACGCCCGATCGAGCTGGTGAAGGCCGACGACAGGGCCGATCCGGAGCGGGCTTTGCCCGTGGCCGGGAAGCTCAAGCGCCTGGGGGCCGATGCGGTGATCGGCCCCTACAACTCCGGCGTGGGCATCCTCAACCTGCCCTACTACCTCGAGAATGAGATCGTTCCTGTACATCTCACGTCCACGGATGACACCGATGGCGAGGGTGTCACCGTGCAGCCCAAGAACAGCCAGATCGCTCCGGTGGAGGAGGCCTACATCCTCTCCCAGGGCATCAAGACGGTGTCGATACTGGTGGATCCTTCCACCTTCACCACGGGGATGGCGGATCGGCTCGAGGCGGCCCTCAGGGCAAATGGGGTGGACGTGGAGCGATTCAGCATCACCCCGGGGGCCGAGGACTACAGTGCCGCGATCCAGCAGGCCCTGGCCAGTGACCCCGGCCTGGTTTACGTGAGCACCTATTTCCCGGAGGGCAGTGTCATCGCCAAAGGGCTGGCCGCCAGTGGCAGCGACGCCCAGCGCTTCATGGGTCTGGCCAACGTGGATCCGGCCTTTGTGAAGCTGGCCGGGCTGGAGGTGGCCCAGTCCCTTGTGTTCAGCGGTACCCCTGAAGCCGCCCAGTTACCCACGGCCAAGGTCTACGTGAAGGCCTATGAGCAGCGTTTCGATCGCACCCCTGGCGTCTGGGGCACCTTCACCTACGACTCCCTGCAGGTGCTGGCCGAAGCCATGGAGCAGGCCGGCAGCAACCGTTTTGAGCCTGCCCTTGATGCGCTGTTGCAGACCCGCAACTACCAGGGGGCGACCGGCACCATCACGATCGATCCGATCACCGGCAACCGACTGAAGGTGCCCGTGTTCATCCTTCAGGTCAACGCGGAGGGGGTCTACACGATCAAAGGCTGAGCCATGGGTGGGCTTGGGCCCCACTTGCCCCACTTCAATAGTGGTTGCCCACCTTGCGGTGGTGCACGGCGGTGGAGGCCTCCAGATCGGAGACGGTGCCCTGCTCCACGGCGGCGTAGATGATCCAGTGATCCGGACCCTCCATCCGCTGAACAACGCGGCAGCCGAGGTAGGCCAGTGCATCGCCGAGCACCGGGCCGCCAGCGGCGACGCCGTCCAGGGTGGTGACGCCGGCGAAGCGATCGGCACCGGGGGGGAAGCGCTTGAGGAAATGGCGCAGCAGCACCTGGTGGTTGTCCTCCCGCAGGATGTTGAGCACGAAGCGGTCGCCCACCTGCATCAGGGCCTCGATGGCGCGGTCTTTGGCCACCGCCACGGTGAGCCCCGGGGGATCAAAACTCGCCTGGCTCACCCAGCTGGCCACCATCGCACCACTGCGGCTGCCGCCCTCGGCATCGTCCTGGCGTGCCGTCACCACATAGAGGCCTCCTGAAAGGCGGCCAAGCGCTTTGTCGAGGTCGCCGTCAAGGCTCTTCATGGCCGCGATCGTCTTCTCGCGGGTCAGCAGCTGGCCCAGATCGGTGCCGGCCTCCTCGCAGCGCTGGTAATCCTGGCCGTCCGGCACCTGACGGATGCGCAGCGGATCGAAGGCGCTCTTCTGGCCGAGGCTGCGCAGCTGGGCCGCGACCGTGTCGATCGGCTCGTCGTTGCCGCCGTAGGCGTCGTAGCAGGCGACCCACTGCTTCGGCTTGAGGGCCGCCAGCAGGGTGCCCACCTGGGCCTGAAGTTCAGCGTCGGGCGCGGCTGGCCAGGTGGGTACCACCACAGCACTGGCCTCGCCGATCAGCGCAGTGAGTTCCTGGGCATCGGTGGCACGCAGATCCACCAGCTGCACCTGGGCCTCGGCCTTGCCGATGCCACGGGCGATCGCCTGGCTGAGCCGATCGCAGAAACCGTACTGGCTCAGATAACAGACAGCGGCATAAGCCTCCCCCTTGCTGCGCTGGCTGCTCCAGTCGCGGTAGTCACCCACCCAGAGGCTGAGGTGCTGGCGCAGCAGGGGGCCATGGCCCACGGCAATCGTGGTGATCTCCGGCAACCCCTCCATGCGCTTGAGCGCCTGCAGCACGCTGCGGGCGTTCGGCCCCATCAGGCAGTCGTAATAAAAACGGAAATCCGGGGCGATGGCGCCGGGATCGCTGTCGAACAGCTCCTCGCTGCAGTAATGCAGCCCGAAGGCGTCGCAGGTGTAGAGGATACCGGTGCCGTGATCGAAGGAAAAGATCGTGTCCGGCCAGTGCAGGTTGGGAGCACTGAGAAAGTCGAAGCGGTGCTGAATCCCGCTGGCGGAATTGGTACCCAGATCGAGCGTGTCACCGCTCTTCACGGCACGGCTGCGGAACGGGCGGTGGACCTGGTCTTCAAGGAACTGGATCGCCACCTTGGAGGCCACGATCTCGATCTCGGGATTGCGGTCGAGCAGATGGCCGATCAGGCCGGAATGGTCTGGCTCGGTATGGGACACGATCAGATGATCGATCGCCAGAGGATCAATCTCCTGCTCGAGCAGCGGCAGCCAGGTGTCGGCGAATTTGAGGTGGCTGGTGTCGATCAGGGCCGTGCGCTCTCCCCGCACCAGGAAGGCGTTGTAGGTCGTGCCGTTGCGCAGACCGAACTCAATATCGAAACGGCTGCGATCCCAGTCGAGGGAGCGGATCGTGGTGGTATCGGCGGCGATCACCTCGCACTGGAGGCTCAGGCGCGGTGGTGCGACAACGCTCATGATCGTCTCCTCCGGGGGCCAGAACTGTAGGCAGACCGGCCCTCCGGCTGGCGGCATGGGGCGAGCCCTCGGTCAGCCCTCGATGCCAGCCGGCCAAGGCGCCGCCAAGCTGGAGCGCACCCTGGGGGCGTGATCACAATGGTGGCAGGCGAAGCCGGACCGCCGGATCCGAACGACCAGTCGCAGGCGGCCCCGAAACCGGGCATGCCGCTCAGTCTCAAGGGCTTTCGGCAGAGCCTGGGGCCCGGCATCCTGCTGGCCGGCGCCGCCATCGGCGGGTCTCACCTGGTGGCCTCCACCCAGGCGGGAGCCCGCTTCGGCCTCGGCCTGCTGGGTTTTGTGCTGCTGGCCAACCTGTTCAAGTACCCCTTCCTGCTGGTGGGCAGCCGGTTCACGGCCGTCACCGGGCTGAGCCTGCTGGAGGGCTATCAGCGCCAGCGGCCCTGGTACCTGCCCCTGTTTCTGCTGATCACCCTGGCCACCGGCGTGGCCAACATCGCGGCGGTGGCCTCCGTCTGCGGCAGCCTGGCCACCAGCATGGTGCCGATGAACCTGCCCGGTGGGCTGAGCACGCCGGCGGGGCTGGCCCTGCTGATCGTGGGGGTCTGCGTGGCCGTGCTGCTGCTCGGCCACTACCGCAGCCTCGATCGACTCAGCAAGGGCATCGTGCTGCTGCTCACGATCAGCACGGTGGTGGCGGCGGTGGCCGTGCTGGGTCGGGGACCGGTCGCCGGCAACGCCGACCTGTTCAGCCCCAGTCCCTGGAGCCTGACGGCCCTGCCGTTCCTGGTGGCCCTGATGGGCTGGATGCCCTGCCCGCTCGATCTGGCGGCCTGGTCGTCGCTGTGGATCTTCGCGCGGCAGGACGACTCAGGCCATCGCGGCTCCCGCGCCGAAGTGGAAGCCGACTTCAACCTCGGCTACCTGCTCACGGTGGCGATGGCGGTGCTGTTTCTGTTGCTGGGCGCCTGGGTGATGCACGGCACCGGGCAGGCGTTCTCCCCCAGCGGCGCGCGCTTCGCCCAGCAGCTGATCACCCTCTACACCGCCAGCCTCGGTGGCTGGGCCTATCCGGTGATCGCGATCGCGGCCTTCACCACGATGTTCAGCACCACCCTCACCTGCCTGGACGGCTATCCCCGCTCCACCTCCGCCGGCTTTCGGCTGCTGCGCGGCTTCCGCGGCCACGCCGTCCATGACCGGCGGGATCACGGCATCTGGATGGTGCTGCACGGTGTCGGAGCCGCCGCGGTGCTCGCCTTCTGGCCCGGTTCGATGGGAGCGCTGGTCCAGCTGGCGATGGTGGTCTCGTTCCTCACCACTCCCGTGCTGGCCTGGATGAACCTGCGGGTGATGCAGGGCCGCCAGGTGGCCCCTGCCGATCGGTTCGGAACCGTGCAACTGCTGGTGGCACGCATCAGCCTGATCGTGCTCAGCGCCTTCGTGGTGCTGTTCGGCATCAGCCTCTCGCAGGGCTGAATCCAGGCTCCTACAACCAGTACCAATCGCTGAAGCAGGCGGCCTGACCGCGGCGCTGGCCAGCGGCATCGCGCAGGGTCCAGAGGCGGGCTCCGCGAATCTGGAAGCGGCGGCCATGGCTGTCGATGCGCACACCGCTGTAGTGGGCGATCGCCTCGTCGCGCCAGGCCTGCCGCAGAGCGCGGGCCCGCTCCGCCCGCGCCACCGGCTCGGCCGTGAGCCGCGAGGGCAGGCCCACCATCGTGGCCCAGGGGCGACGCCAGAGCCGCAGGGCGGCGGCGTTGGCATAGATCAGCCGCGGCCCGATCGGATTCTCACCAGGATCGTCATGGGCGAGCACCACCACCGGGGCCACGAACAGCTCCTGGGCCGCCAGGCGCCGGTTGGCCGCAGCCGGAATCAGGGGGCGACCGAAGGCCGCCTGGTGGGAGGCAAGGATCCAGGCCACCCGTTCCAGCACGCTTTCCGCCAACCAGGCGGGCTCCAGCGCTGAACCCAGCACCGAGGGCGGCTCAGCGATCGGATGCGACACAGCCAGCAGATCCGGCTCAGCCACCGGCAACCCCGGCGCCCATGGCCAGGGCCATGGCCTGGTTGGCCTTGGCCTGGCCCTGGCTGCGCAGATGGTCGAGGAAGCGGCGGTTGGCTTCGGGGAAGCGGGGTTCCTC
The DNA here is from genome assembly GCF_015840525.1 of Synechococcus sp. CBW1006. Classification (NCBI taxonomy): domain Bacteria; kingdom Bacillati; phylum Cyanobacteriota; class Cyanophyceae; order Synechococcales; family Synechococcaceae; genus Synechococcus; species Synechococcus sp. CBW1006. The sequence continues at coordinate 864,905 of NZ_CP060396.1, forward strand.
CGCCAGGGGCAGCGGACCGGCGGCATCGAGCCCCGTGTCCCCCTCCAGGGCCGGCGTGATCACCACGAGATCCGGATCGAGGGCTGCGTCGTAGCGCCACCAGCGGCTCGGATCCCCGATGGCTGGATGGGTGGGATGGGGCGACTGGCCGGCGTCCGGGGCCGGGAGCGATCCGGCTGGAGTGCCGTCCGCAGCGCTGGCCCGCAGCGCCGCCGCCCGTTCCGCCAGGGCCTTGCGGCGGCGCACCGCCAGATCGGCCAGCAGCTGGGATCGGGTGCGGCCCCGCAGCTGGAACAGCACGAAGGGATCCTCGCTGAAGCGATCCCCCATCAGGTAGTAGACGGCGCTGGTGTGCTTGCAGGGGTTGGCCTTGTCCGGGCAGGTGCACTCACTGCGCACCTCCTGCAGCTTGAACGGAAACAGGCGCTTGCCACTGGCGGCGAAGGCGCGCTCGATGTCCTGCGGCATGATGCCGGCCAGCAGCTGGGCCGACCAGCGGGCCTTCTGGGTGAGTGCCTCGAGCACGTAGCCCCAGTCTTCCTCGCTGAGCACATCGAGCCAGAGCTTCACCTTGTAGGGCTCGGGTTCGGTGCCCTGCACGCGGGCATGCACCCGCCGCCCCTCGAAGCGGATCGACAGGACGTTGCCCTCGCGGGCGTAGGCCCAGGCGCGCTCCAGCCGCTTCTTGTAGCGGAAGGAGTTGATCAGCTCCATCCATTGCTCCACCCACCAGGGCTGCTGTCCCAGTCCCTGGTCTCCCAGCTGGGTGGTGATGGCTGGGGTGGCGGACACGGGAGCGGGCATGGCTGGAAGGGTGCCGAGCCCAGACAGTCCAGGCCTCACCCACCAGTCTTGCCGAAGGGAGGCCCGAGCGACACAGCGGCGTCGGGGCTGATGCTCAGAAGGGAATCGGCATCTCGGCATCGGCCGGCGCGGGGGCGCAGGCCGCCACCCGTTCCGCCACCACCTGCCCCACCACCACGATCGAGGGCGACACGAACCCCTGCTCCGCCACCCGATCGGCCAGCTCGCCCAACGGGGCCACCAGATCCCGCTGCCCCAGCACCGTGCCCTGCTGGATCACGGCGGCCGGGGTGTCGGGCGCCAGGCCACCGGCGATCAGCTCGTTGCAGATGCGGCTGAGGTTATGGAGGCCCATGTAGATCACCAGGCCGTCACTGCAGCGGGCCAGCCCCTGCCAGTCGACGCCGGGGCGCGCCTTGTCGATCTCCTCATGGCCGGTCACGAAGGTGACGCTCGAACCCGCCCGGCGATGGGTCACCGGAATGCCGGCATAGGCCGGTGCGGCGATCCCCGCGGTGACACCGGGCACCACCTGCACCGGGATGCCGCGCGCCGCCAGGTGGGCCGCCTCCTCGCCGCCGCGGCCGAACAGGAAGGGATCGCCCCCTTTGAGCCGCACAACCGTGCGATGGCGACCGGCCAGCTCCACCAGCACCGCATTGGTGCTCGGCTGCGGCACCGAGTGGTAGCCGCGGCGCTTGCCGACGAACTGCCGCTCGCAGCCCTCCGGCACAAGATCCAGCAGGGCCTTCGGCACCAGGGAGTCGTAGACGAGGGCGTCGCAGCAGCGCAGCAACCGGTGGGCCTTGAGGGTGAGCAATTCGGGGTCACCCGGACCAGCTCCCACCAGATAGACGGTGCCCGGCGAGGGGGGCGTGGTCATGGCAGGGCCTCAAGCTGCGTCAGCAGCAGCTGACGGAAGCGGAAGCGCTGCAGCAGGGGCTGCCCGAGCCATTGCGGAAGACTGTCGGTGAGCCGATTGGCGGCCAGGACCAGCGGCAGCACGGGCGCTCCGTCCTCCATCGCCGGCAGCGGCTCCTGCCCATCGGCAACAGCGGACCGGCAACGGACCCCCAGACTCCGCTCCAGATACCGCAGATACCGAGATCCCAGCTTGCCGTCCATGGGGTGATGGATGAGCCAAGGGGATGATCCCACTGCAGCCGAACCGGCCAGCTCGGCCAGCTCCTCACGCAGGGCCTCCTGCCAGCAGGGCCAGGCCCCCAGGAAGGGCACGCGACCCACGGCACCGCGGCCTCGCCATCGGGCCGCAACCGCAGCCAGGTCGTGGCGGACATGGGTGCCCGGCAGCAGGAAGAGGGGCACCAGGGTGAGGTCCCCGCCGTCGCCCGGCGCGGGGCAGGGGTCTGCAGTGAGGGCGTGCAGATGCACCGGGGTGCCCCGCAGACGCTCCACCTCCCGGGCCAGGGTGCCGAGTTCCTCGGGGATCACACCCCCCCGCCGTCCATGCACGACCAGCAGCAGGGCACTGCGGCGCAGACCGGCCAGGCGCCGCTGCCGCCGCCTGGCCACGGCCCCGTCCAGCCGCGACGGATCGAGGCGAGACAGGCTGCGGCGGCCGTGCGGCAGCCGGGCCAGAAGGTCCACGGCTGCCCCCGCCAGGAGGGGATCGAGATCAACGGCGCAGCTCCGCAGCACCTGCCGCAGGGATTCGGTGGGCCATGCCGGCAGTCCCAGGGCCAGACCCTCGAGTGCTGCCCGGCGCAACAGCAACGGCCCTGGCTCGAGGGCCAGGGAGCACAGCCGGTTGAAATCAGCTGGATCCCGCTGATGGCCGAGCAGCGGCACCAGCAGCTCCTGACGGTCGGAGGAAGCCGTCGCCAGGGCCTGGCGCAGCAGCCCAGCACAGCCGGGATGGCGCAACCGAGCGATCACGGACAGGCACTCCGGATCAGCGCTGGGCTCCGCCAACCACCAGGCCAGCAGGCGCACCGTGGCCTGGCCGTCGACGCGTTCCGCCAACACGGCCAGAAGATCGGCCTCCGGCTGCAATCGGCCCGTTTCAATCGCCACCAACCAGGGCTCAAGATCCAGACTCGGCCGGCGGCGCAGCTGCTGAAGCCAGGGCCAGCGTTCCGGACTGCCCGGTGGCGGCAACAGCTCCGGCATGGCACGGGGATGGGGCGGGCACCACCCTGGCTCAGAAACCGTAGCCATCGATACGTTTGATGTGATGGAGAGGGTGGTGGCGTCCATGGCGTCTATCACAAGTGCAGGCTTGCTCGAACGACCCCATGGCCAATCGCATGATCCGGACCACCGCAGACCCAGGGCTCGATCGGGCACGACAGCGCGGCGTTGGGGTGCAATCGGCCAGCGTTTCGGCGTCAGGGGCGGAGCTCGACGGACTGGATGCGCTCAAGGAGCGGCAATTGCTGTTCCGATGGGTGCGCGATCTCGATCGAGCCCAGTTCGCCCTCGGCGATACGGCCCGTAGCAGCCGCCTGTGGCAGGAAGCGGCCTTGATGGGATTCGACCCTGAGCGGCTCACCCGTCTCCTCTACGGCGGGCAGGACCCCCACGACACCGCCGCACTGGAGGCGATCGATCGGGTCTGGCGGCAGGAGCAACGCCAGCAGCACGGCTGGCGTCGCCCTGCCTGGTGGCCGGGGGCGGTCAGGCAGCCTTCGGCGTGGCACCGAAGCGCTCCAGGAGCAGCTGCTCCAACACATCGGTCAGGTCGGTGAGCGGGACCCCCTTGTCGTGGAGCTCCGCCAGCTTCGGTTCCTGGCCGATGGAACCTCCCAGAAAGATCTTGGCGGCCTCCACCATCTCGCCATCCTTGCGAGCCTTGGCACCCATCAGGCCAATCTGACCCATGTAGGGCTGGCCGCAGGCGTTGGGGCAACCGGTCCAGTGCATGCGGACAGCCTCAGGGAGATCGATCCTCGTCTCCAGCGCATCGAGAACATCCTGGGCCAGGCCCTTGGTGGGGATCAGGGCAAAGCTGCAGTAGGCATTGCCGGTGCAGCTCACCGCCTCGGCCTGCAGGGCTCCGGGATCGAGACGGAAGCGTTGTAGCAGCGGCTCCTGCTGCAGCGCCTCCAGGCGGTCAGTCGGCACATTCGGCAACAGCACGTTCTGGGCTTCGGTCAGACGCAGCTCTCCGCTGCCATAGGTGCACGCCAGGCGCGCCAGCTCAAACAGGTCGGCGCCACGGAACCGGCCCATCGGCACATGCAGGCCCACCCAATGCAGGCCGTCCTGCTTCTGGGCATGCACCCCCAGACCATCACGCGGGGCGCGGCAGACGAGGTTGCTGCCATCGTGCGGCCGCACCGTGTCGGCCGCCGCGATACCGGCGAATGCAGCGAACCGGGCGAGCACGGCGGTGCGGTAGTCGTCGAGCCCCAGGGCATCAATCAGATACATCAACCGGCTCTTGTTGCGCACCTCCCGGTTGCCCTGATCCTCGAAGTGGCGAAGCACCGCAAGCGTGAATGTGGGCAAGTGCTCCGGAGGAAGCCACACGCCCAGCGGGAGAGCCAGGGCATTGCGCTGGGCGGAGAAGAAGCCTCCAACCATCACCGTGAAGCCAAGCTCACCACCACTGGCCCCACCGCTCCAGGCCGGAAGAAAGGCAAGATCGTTATGCAGAAGGAAACTGTCTGGCGCCCCTCCCACCGCCACATTGAACTTGCGGGGCAGGTTGCGGGGACCATCCGGAGCGAAGAGCCGCTCCTGAATCGCGCTCACCAGTGGTCGTGTATCGAAAACCTCCTCGGGATCAATGCCGGCCAGTGGATTGCCGGTGATGTTGCGGGGATTGTCGTGGCCGGATTGACGGCTGGTGAGGCCCACCCGCTCCATCGCCGCCAGCAGCGGGGCCATGTCTTCGAACAACAACCCCCGCAGCTGCAGGTTCTGGCGGGTGGTGATGTCGGCGCTGCCATGCTCGCCGCAGCGATCCACGGCTTCGGCCAGCACCTCCAACTGCTCCGCCTGAATCACACCATTGCGCAGCCGCAGCCGCAGCATGAAGCGCCCCGGCGTAACCGGCCGGAAAAAGATGCCCAGCCACTTGAGATGAATGGTGAGGGTGGCCTCATCCAGGGATTCCCACCCCTGTAGAGCGAGATCTGCAAGCTGGGGCTCCAGATCGAGGCCACAGAAGTCGGCTTTGGCCTGCTCGAGTTTACTGAGCTTGGGCTCAGCTGACAGATCGGTTACGGGAGGGGTCTGCATAAAGAAGTAGCGCGCCCATACGGCGCCGGAACAGGAAGCGGCGGAGGGATGACGTGACCTCGAAAGCCCCACCACGCCGGCATCCAGCAGAGCGGTGGGGCCGGCGAGCGCCAATGAGGGATACGCAGCCGGCAAGAGTAGTCGGAGACGGCAGCCGAAACAGCAGCGCCAGTACCCGAATCACGCGATCGCCACATCCTGAGGCGGAAGCTTCAGGGCTCGTGTCACTACCGCTACGGAATCTCGCCGCGCCCCCATCCCAGCTCCCAGACCAGGCTGGCCCGGGACACTCCCTGAATCCGACCCGCCGAGACTCAGCGTTCGCCGAGGGTCTGCCAGAGCGTCGCCTGATGGGCAATCACCGGCGCCGGAGCCGACCGGGAAGCCGCTCCCGAGGAGCGCGGCAGCGAAGCCAGCAGCTGAACAGCGAGCGAGCCCACCACGAACATGCCAAGGAAGGCGAGGGCCACCCCCAGGGGCGAGGCCTGGGCGCGGGTGACCTGCAGCGGCGCAGCCATGGCAGCAACCAAGCTGATGAATGGCGTCAGTATGAGCGGCCCGAATCCTGGAGAGGCGCCGCCTCCGAGAGGCCTGCGAAGGGGGCGGCCGCCTGGGAGGCCCTCAGATCCAGAACGCTCCAGCCATGCAGGACACCGAGCAACAGTCCAAAGGAAGCGGCGAGACGCACAGGAACAGGGGACGTTCGGGTGACTCTCTCGGCCCACGACGCGCCTCGATGCAATGGTTGGTACCGAACCGATCGACCTGATCGCCCCCTCGCCTCTTCAGGAAAGAATCAGTATCGCTTGATACTTCTTCGCAGTGATGGGCTGACACCGTGCGCTTGGGCCCCGTGCGGCTCAGGCCACAACCCGCACAGTTCCGCATTCAGCTGTGGAAAATACTGGTGCTGGTGGATTCAGTGCCGACCGTCCATGTTGATGCCAGCCACCTCGAATCCCGCGCCAGATCCCACGACCACCCTGGAAGCCGCAGCAGCATTTGCCAGACAGCCCAGTGGTGAACGCCAGCGATTCAAGCTCTATCTCAAGAAAATCGGCAGCGGTGAGCACACCAGCCAGGGCCTCAGCCGCAGCGAAGCGCGGGATGCTCTGGAGCTGATGCTGCGGGGCCTGGCCAGTCCAGCCCAGATCGGTGCCTTCCTGATCGCCCACCGGATTCGACGACCGGAGACCCAGGAACTCGCCGGCATGCTGGATCTCTACAGGGACCTCGGCCCCGCCCTCCACACCACCGAGCGAGCGGTCAGCTTCGGCATGCCCTTTGATGGCCGCACCCGCACAGCGCCGATCTACCCGCTGACCAGCCTGGTGCTGGCTGCCGCCGGCCTGCCGGTGGTGCTGCAGGGCGGAAGCCGGATGCCGGTCAAATACGGGGTGACGGCCATGGAACTGTTCGCCTCCCTGGGCCTCGATCTGCTGCACCTGCCGCTGGCCACCGTTCAGGAGGGGCTCACTCAGCAGCGGTTGGCCCTGATCCATCAGCCCGATCATTTCCCCCTGGCGGAGCGGCTCACCGAGATTCGGGAAGATCTGGGGAAGCGCCCACCCGTCGCCAGCCTCGAACTGCTCTGGACCGCCCACCGCGGTCCCCATCTCCTGGTGAGCGGCTTCGTGCATCCCCCCACCGAATCGCGGGCATGGAAAGCACTGGATCTGGCGGGAGAGGAGGAGGTGATCACCGTGAAAGGCCTGGAAGGCAGCACAGACCTGCCGATCAGCCGGGCCTGCATCACCGCCCGTGCGCGGGGTGACCAGATCGTACGGATGATCCTCCATCCCCGTGACCATGGCTGCTACGACAACGATGTGCCCTGGCTCGAGCTGGACAGCTGGAGCCAACAGGCGCTGGCGGCCCTGGGCGGACAGGGCCCGCTGACAACGGCTCTGATCTGGAATGCAGGCGTCTATCTCTCTCTGGCGGGGGTGCAGGCCGATCTCGAGCGTGGCCTGGCCATGGCCCGGAACCTGGTGAACAGCGGCGCCGGTCTGACCCAGCTGCAGCGTCTGATCCAGTGGAGGGCCGATGCGTCCTGACCAGGCCAGTCAGGGCAGCCATTGCTTTGATTTTGAGCACGACTTCGTCGGCAACTGGCGCTGCATCCCTCTCTGTGTGAGGCGCAAACTTGATCTGGCCGGCATCAAACTTCGCCTCAGCCACTGGCTGGCGATGCCCGAAGCGGAGCGGCAGGAGCTGGTGCTCTGGGGCGACGATGCCGAGGCACTCCGGGCCCTGGCCACCCATCTGAAGCAGCGCACCCGGGACCTGCCGGATGGCGAAGCCACAGACCTGCCGATCGCCAGCCAGGAACCCTGGCAGCAGGGAGGTGAACCGCCCGTGGCGGCAACGACGGCCGCCGCCGAACTGGGATACAGCCTCAGCCCGGAGTGCTGGCTTGCCCTGTCAGAACTGGAGCGCTTCGCCCTCTGCAAGCTGGCCCGCCCCGGGCACGACCATCACAACCTGGCGGCTGCGCTGGCGGAAGTCTTCCCCTGAAGCTGCTCGCGACTGCGCCGCCGCACACACACCGCCGCTGCCTTGAGTTCAGGCTGCTTCGAGATCGGGCAGGCCTGCTCATGCAACAGGGCATTCACTTCACAGGCCTGCTCCTGCATGAATCCCCAGTGCATCGGCAGAAAAACCGTGCCTGGCCGAATCCGTTCGGTGATGTCGACCCTGGCGGTGATGCTGGCCCGGCGTGAGCTGATCGAGGCCAGAGCTCCGCTCTCCAGGCCCAGGGATTCGGCATCGTCGGGATGGATTTCCAGCAGGGGTTCGGGATGCATCGCCGTGAGCCGGGGAACACGGGCCGTGCGGGTCATGGTGTGCCAGTGGCCGAGGTAGCGCCCCACCGTGAGTACCAGGGGATAGGCCTCGCTGGGGGGCTCCGCCAGCCCCATCGGCTGCTCAGCGATCAGGCGGGCGCGCCCACTGGGGGTCGCGAAGCGCCAATCGGTGTACAGCCGCCGGGCTTCGGTGGTGGGCTCGGTGCCGATCGGAAAGGGCCACTGCTGGGGCCCCTCCAGACGGAGAAGATCGTGGCTCAGACCGGAGACATCGCAAAGACGACCGGCGGTGAGCTGCACGAACTCGGCATAGACCTCGGCGGCTGAGGCATAGGTGAACTGATCCACAAAACCAAGGCGGCGACCCACCTCGGCAAACACCTGCCAATCGGCACGCGCCTGGCCGGGAGCGGGGCGGAAGCAGGGGCAGAGGGTGACCCGTCGCTCGGAGTTGGTCATGGCACCCTCCTTCTCGCTCCACTGGGCAGCGGGCAGGATCAGATGGGCGTACTGAGCTGTTTCCGTCTCCGCATAGGCCTCGCTCACCACCACCAGGGGACAACGCGGCAGCGCCGCCTTGACCCGTTCAAGATTGGGCAGGCTCACCAACGGATTGGTGGCGGCGACCCACCAGAGATCGAGTTCGCCCGCCTCCATCGCTTCCACCTGCTGCCAGGCCGTGAGCCCGGGGGCGGGGCTGATCGCACCAGGCTGGAACCCCCAGACCTGCTCCACCGCCCGGCGATGCAGAGGATCCGCGACCGTGCGATAGCCGGGCAGGAGATGGGAGAGGCCACCGGCCTCCCTCCCCCCCATCGCATTGGGCTGTCCCGTGAGCGAGAACGGTCCGGCGCCGACACGGCCGATCTGACCGGTGATCAGATGCAGGTTGATGATCCCCGCCACGGTGGCAGTGCCTTCGACGCTCTGGTTGACGCCCATGGACCAGAGGCTGAGCACCGGACCGTCACCACCCCACAGGGAGGCCACAGCCTGCAACTGCTCCTCGGTGATGCCACAGATCCGCGTCACCCGATCGGGAGTCCAGGCCTGGATCAACTGCGCATAGGCCGCAAACCCCTCGGTTTCCCCCTCGATGAACTCAAAATTGATCCATGCCTGCCGCAACAGCAGATGGCCAATTCCGTGCAGCAGCACGAGATCGGTGCCCGGGCGAATCGGCAGATGCAGATCGGCGGCGGCAGCGGTGGCGGTGGCGCGCGGATCCACCACCACCAGCTGCAGGGATCCAGGCTGGCGCCGTTTGCGCTTGAGCAGACGTTGGAACAGCACCGGATGGCACTCCGCCATGTTGGTGCCGATCAGAAAGGCGACGCCGCAGTGGTCAAGGTCGTCATAACTGCAGGGCGGGCCATCAGAGCCCAGGCTGCGGGCATAGCCGGCAACAGCCGAACTCATGCACAGGCGTGAATTGGCATCAAAATTGTTGGTCCCGATCGCCCCCTTCAACAGTTTCTGGGCGAGGTAGTAGTCCTCGGTGTGAAACTGGCCGGAGCCATACATGGCGATCGCGTCTGCCCCCTTGCCAGCCAGACTCGCCTTGATCTGGTGCACAATCCGCTCCAAGGCCAGATCCCACGAGATCGGCGCCAACGGATCATCCAGGCTGGCGCGATAGAGGGGCTGCAGCTGCCTTCCCCCATCCAGCGTGTCGCAGACCGTAGCTCCCTTGACGCAGACCTGTCCGAGACTGGAGGGATGCTGCCGATCGCCCCGGGCACCCCAGACCGGCAGGCCATCGTCACCTCGACGGGTTGGCTTGCCTTTCGAGGCCGGCGGCATCAGCTCAAGCCCGCACCCAACTCCGCAATAGGGGCACTGGGAGCGCAGGGAGGAGGCAGCGGAATCAACCATGAACAGACAACGATCACAATGGAAAAGGCAGGCCATCGGCCTGCCTGATGTCGACGGTCGTGGTGGAGAACCAGGCCTCAAAACAGCGGGCAATCAGCCCACGGGAGAGGCGGCAGCAACGGCTTCACCCTCATGCTGATCAGCGAAGGAGCCCTTGGGTTCATTGAGGAAGAAGTAACACATGAAGCCCACGATCAAGCCAGCCACTCCCAGGATCTGGAAGAAGGCACTGTTGGAAGCAGCAATCACTTCAGGCGAAGGCTCCGCCGAAGCGCCACCCATCCAGACGGGCAGCAGGCTGTAGATCGTGAGGTAAGCCACGGCCCCCACATTGCCGTAAGCCCCGACCATGCCAGCGATCTGGCCGGTGACCCGGCGCTTGACCAGAGGCACCATGGCAAAGGTGGAGCCTTCGCCAGCCTGCACAAAGAACGAGCAGGCCATCGTGAGCACCAGGGCCAGGGCAATGCCAGCATTGCCGGTGAAAGTGCCGGGCTTGATCATGCTCATCACCAGATAGCCGATACCCAGGCCGATGGTGAGAAATCCCATGGTCGACTTGCGTGAACCGAGCTTGTCGGACAGCAGGCCGCCGCCAGGTCGGGCGATCAGGTTCACGAAGGCAAAAGCGGAGGCCAGGATGCCCGCCGTTGCCTTGGGAAGGTCAAAGGTGGTTTCAAAGAAGGTGGGAAGCATCGACACCACCGCCAGCTCAGACCCGAAATTGACGATATAGGTGAGCTCCAGGATCGCCACCTGCTTGAACTGATAGCGATCGTCCTTGTCGTAGGTGCGTTGACCCAGGATCAGGGCCTTGTTGGTGCGGATAATGCCCCAAGTCTGGAAGACAAAGAAAACCAGCACCAGGAGCAGGGCAATCGTATATCCACCCGCATCAAGGAACTTCACTTTCTGGAGGCGCCAGGCCAGCACCGCCAGGATCGCCGCGAACGGCACATTCATGCCGATCAGACCCCAGAAATCCTTGATCGATGTCACCTCGAGACCAGCAGTCTTAAGGGGCTTTTGATAGGTTTTTCCGGGGGGCGTATCGGTTACATTAAAATAATAAATCAATCCATAGACGGCCGAAATGATGCCCGTCAAAGCAATTGCACCTCGCCAGTTCAGAACAGCACCATCCACTTCAAAACCGCCGGAGAATGACAGCCAGCCGGCCACGATCACCAGGGTCAAGGCAGAGAAAGCCGAGCCGAAATTTCCCCAGCCGCCATAAATCCCTTCGGCAACGCCAATCTCCTTGGGGGGAAACCATTCAGCCACCATTCGGATGCCGATCACAAACCCGGCGCCCACGATAGAAAGCAACAAGCGGGCCACAACCAGCTGGTTGAAATCCTGAGCGGCCGCAAACATCAGACAGGGGATCGCCGAAAACACCAACAACGTGGAGTAGGTAATTCGGGGTCCAAACTTGTCGAGCAGCATTCCAATCAGAATGCGGGCGGGCACTGTCAGGGCAACGTTGCAAATCGCCAGGGTGCGGATCTGAGGAACGCTGAGCCCAAATTCGGCCTTGACCGTGGTGGCCAGGGGTGCAAGGTTGAACCAGACAACGAAAGTAAGGAAAAAGGCAAACCAGGTGAGATGCAGTGTCTTATATCTGCCCTGGAGTGACCAGAGTTCGGCAAGCATGTGAAATCAAGATGGCGACCCTCACCTCTCGAAAATCGGGCGGAGCCTTTGAGCGGCGCACCATGCCAACCGCTCAGGCATTAGACCAGCTCACACCAAACCCGCGATGTAGCCACAGTTACGGATGGTCATCGAGCAGCCTTCATGCCGGACTGCATCGCTGCTTGTATCGATCCAGGAAGACAGACCAGGAAGACAGAGCAATGGTTCAGCCCTGGCTGCCCGACACAAGTCCGAGACCCGTTGCAACAGAACGGGTCTCAGTTGATTAGGTGGGCAGGGAGCCGTGAGAGGTTGGGGTTGTCACACCAAGCCAATCCCTCGTGGATTCCCACGCCCGGCTCCACTGTGAGCTCACCGGCTTTCTCCGTCAACACTGCCCGGCTCGCGACCAGCGGCATCTGGTGCTCCTGGGCTGGATGGTGGCCGGGTTGCTGCTGAGTCAAACGGTCTGTTTTGATCACTGGAAGACGCGCCTGCCGCTGGGGCGTTGCCTGGCGGCCAGCTGGCAGCGGCGTTGTCAGCGCTGGCTGGCCAACAGCCGAATTGATGCCGAGAGCCTCTATGGCCCGCTGATCCTCTGGGCGATCCAGGGCTGGCAGAACCCAGGCCAAGCCTTGCATCTGGCTCTCGATACCACCATGCTCTGGAACCGCATCTGCGTGGTGGTGGTCTCGGTCGTCTGCCACGGCCGGGCCATTCCGCTGCTGTGGCAAACCCTGGAGCATCCCAGCGCCAGCGTCAGCGCGGCGGTGTCGATCGGCTTGCTGGAGAAGGTGGATCGGCTCCTGGCTGGATTCGGAGCCATCACGCTGCTGGCCGATCGGGCCTTTCCCTGCGCTGAACTGCTGGGCTGGCTGGAGAACCAACCCGGCTGGACCTATGTGATGCGCCTGCCCCGCGACACCGAGATCCACGGCACCGCAGCGCCTCTGGGCTGTCAGGTGCGGCGGTTGCGGCTACGCCGCGGGCAATGCCGTGGCTTCCGGAACGTGCGGCTCTGGGCTGACGGATCTCACACAGCCAACCTGGTGCTGGCCCATCCCACCGGCCTGCCAGTGGAAGAGCCCTGGTACCTGATCAGCAACGCAGAACCGAGCCTGGATCTGGTCTGGAGCTACGGACGGCGCTTCTGCTGCGAACAGCTGTTCCGCGATCAGAAGTCCGGGGTGTTCCAGCTGGCTGACAGCGGCCTGCGGGACCCGCAGCGGATTGATCGGCTGCTGCTGGTGGTCGCCATCGCTGTGCTGGCAGGGTGTCTGCAGGGCTATGCCCTCAGCCTGGCGGGCCTCAGGCGACAGGTGGATCCGCACTGGAGGCGCGGCATGAGCTTTCTGCGCATCGGCCTGGGTGCTCTGCAGATGGTCGTCGCCGATGCCACCGTCAGGTTGATGGCCTGGCTATCGATCCCACTGCAGGAGCTGGAGCCCTGCATCCCAAGCCGCAAGGCACAGCACAAGCAGGCTCGGACTTGGTTCTCCAAGGTTGAGCTGCCACCACGATCACGACCGACTCGCCAGCACAACCCGCAGCTGGCTGTCGCGTGAGTCTTGCGACTGAGATGTGTCACTCAGCCAGGGTTCAGCCACCCTCCTTGGCATTCTCAAGCCATCTGATCAGCGAATGTGATGACCAGACCTCTGACGATTGTGGACGGCAGCGTGATCCTCGCAAGCAACAGCTACTGCCGAAATCCACCGGCTGAGCAGTGCTGATCCTTGCTGCGCAGCTGCCTGCTGAGCGGTGGTGACAGCCACCGCATGGGCCGCGACAAGGCCCTGTTGCCCCATCCGGCCGGCGGCCCCTGGCTGGAGCGGGGGCTGCGGCGGCTGGCCGCCCTGGAGCAGCCGATCACCCTCTGCAGCCGCCATTCGTCCCACCTGGCCCTGGCCGCAGGGTTGGCGCAGCCCCTGGGCGTGCCCTTGGATTGCTTCGAGGAACCACCCCCCTGGCGAGGGCCGCTGCGGGCCCTGGCGCGGCTGATGCACCGGCACCCGGACGACGCAATCCTGCTGCTGATGCCAGTGGACATGCCCTGGCTGGAGACCCAGAGCCTGCGGCAGCTGCTCGAAGCCGCAGACCAACACCCCCACCAGTTCTGCCTCGCCCACGACGGCCAGCGCCTGCAGCCCCTGCTGGGGGTCTACCCGAACACGCCAACCGTGCGCCGCGATCTGGAGGATTGGCTGGCACTGGGCCATCGCCGCCTGCAGGGCTGGCTGGATCGCCAGCCGGTGCTGCCGGTGAGGCTGGAGCCCTCCCAGCTGAGGAACTGCAACCATCCGCACGACTGGCCACACGACGGGCCAGCCGCACGACCGGACAAGGCAGCCGGGCCGTGACTCGCCAGCCCAAGGCGGAACCCGGCAGGCTGGGCGGAGCCGAAGCCTCAAGGGCTGATGCCCGCGTGGACCCTGCCGCCTCAGACCCCCCAGTCCCTCTGCTCGATCGCCACCACCGCGCGCCGGGGGTGCTGCGGCTGTCGCTCACGGCCCGCTGCAACCTGGCCTGTCCCTACTGCTGTCCGGACGATCGGGATCCGCCCGAGCTGCTGACCCTGGCGGAACGGCGGCAGCTGATCGAAACCGCCGCCGGGCTGGGCTTCTCCTCGCTGCGGCTCACGGGCGGGGAGCCACTGCTCTATGCACCGCTCGAGGAGCTGATCAGCAGCCTGCAGCCGCTGAAAGGTGGTGCCGCCAGCGGACAAGGCAACCGCGGCCAGGGCAGCCAGCTGCGCGAGATCGCCCTGACCAGCAACGGGGCGCTGCTCACGGCGGAACGGGCCAGGGCGCTGCGGCAGGCCGGGCTGGATCGGATCACGCTCAGCCTTGATGGCACCGATGGCGCCAGCGTGGCCCGGATGGCCGGTCTGGCCAGCACCGCCCCGCCTGCAGAGGCCGAGGTGGCACGGGGGGAGCGGCTGCTGCAGCGGGTGCTGGAGGCGATCGAGCATGCCCGCGCCGCCGGCTTCGATCCGGCCCGGGGGGAGCTGAAGCTCAACGCGGTGATCGCCCGCGGCCGCAACGACGACCAGCTGATCCCGCTGGCGGCCCTGGCGCGTCAGCGGGGGGTGGAGTTGCGCCTGATCGAATTCATGGATGTGGGCAACCGCAACGGCTGGGTCCCGCAGCAGGTGCTCAGCGCCGCCGAGATGGTGCGGCGCATCGGAGCCCACTGGCCGCTGCAACCGGTGGGGCGTCCCGCCCAGGGCACCGCCAGCCGCTGGCGCTACCTCGACAGCCCAGGGTCTTCAGCCGGCGCCGCGCCGCTGCATGTGGCGGTGGTGGCCTCGATCAGTGCCCCCTTCTGCGGCGACTGCAATCGCCTGCGGGTCACCTCCGACGGCGTGGCCTACACCTGCCTGTTCGCCAGCGGCGGCAGCGACCTCAAACCCTGGCTCCGGCCGGCCACAGGAGCATCAGCGGATGCGGCGGGACTGCGGGCTGCGATCGGGGCACTCTGGCAACAGCGGCAGGATCGCTACAGCGAAGACCGTAGGGAGGCCGTTGGCACGACCGCGGGCCGAGCCACTCCGGCAGAGATGGCCTACCTCGGCGGCTGAAACGGCTCAAGCGGCTGAAGCGACTACGACGCAAGTCGGCCCTGCAGCCAGTACGTGGTCATCTCCCCCACGCCCTTGATCGGCACCTGGCCGCGACGTTCGGTGGCATAGGAGCCGGCCAGCTTGCGGCAGGTGGCTTGACTGATCTGGATCCGGCCCGGCTCCCCGTTCGATTCCATGCGGCTGGCCACGTTCACGGTCTCGCCCCAGAGGTCGTAGATGAACTTGCGGCGCCCGATCACGCCGGCCACCACGGGCCCGCTGTGGATCCCGATGCGGAGAGCGAGCGACCCTGCCACCGGAGCCTCGACCTGGGCGATCGCCGCCTGCATCGCCAGGGCCATCTCCGCCACGGCCTCGGCGTGGTGGTCGAGTGCGGTCGGCAGGCCACCCACCACCATGTAGCTGTCGCCGATCGTCTTGATCTTCTCGAGCCCGTGGCGCTCGCTCAGGTCGTCGAAGCTCGAGAAGACGCGGTTGAGCAGCACCACCAGGGCGTCGCCATCAATCCGGGAGGAAAGAGCGGTGAACCCCACGATGTCGGCGAACAGCACCGTCACATCGGCGTGGGTTTCGGCGATCGTGTGGCTGCCACGCTTCATCTGCTCAGCGATCGGCGCCGGCAGGATGTTGAGCAACAGCGACTCGGAGCGGTCCCGCTCGGCCTGGGCGGAGGCCTCCGCTGCGATCCGCCGCTCCATCTCGCCACTGGTGCGCTGGTAGGAACGGTTGAAAGCCTCGATCACGTCGGTGAGTTCATCGGCGCGACGTGAGGCGGCGACCGGGATCAGGAAGCTGTCTGGATCGGCTGGCATCCCCTGCTCAAAGGCGGTGCCGGATCGGAGCAGGTGATCATGCAGCAGCAGCACCCGGCCGATCACGAGGCGCTGCATCACCACCATCGTGATCAGGGTGAGAACGCTGGCGATGCCCAGCACGATCAGCACGATGTTGCGCACGTAGATCAGCAGGCCCTGGCGCAGGGCGGCATCGTTGTGCCGCACGATCAGCACCAGGTCGTTGCCCCGCAGAACCTGGGGTCTCCAGAGGCCGTCGTAGGCGTTCTCGCCGGGAAACCAGCGCCCCTGCAACGAAGCATCGGCAGCCGCAGCCGAGCGGAGGCTGGGTTTAGAACCGAAGCCCCCCAGGAGCTCACCGGTGGAGGCGCGGTAGAGCGCCGCACCTTTCAGATCGGCCACCATGGTGGGCCCCTGCAGCCGTTTCACCTCCTGCAGGAGCGCCTCAGGACTTCCTGGCGCCTGCATGGTGACCAGCCACTGGATCTTGGCGCTGGTGACCTCCCGCAGCTGCAGGCCCAGCCGCTCGGCCTGGCGCAGCACCGACGGCACCAGCACGATCGCCTCCACCACAAGGAAATTGAGGAAGATCCAGAAGGCGATGCGGCGCGACAGGCGCGCCCGGACCCACGGGAAGCTGGCGGTCATCGCACAACTTTGGCAGCTTCAGCCCAGCACCGCCTCCACCACGCTGATCGGCGAGGGTGTGGCGGTGATCGCCTCGAGACGCAGGCCGGCCCGCTCCAGCAGCTGGGCGTACTCGCCGGGGGTGCGCTCGCGGCCGCCTTCGGTCATCACGAGCATGTTCAGGTCGAGCATCTTGGCGGGGGCCGGATCGTTGCCCGGCGGAATCACCTGCTCGAGGATCAGCACCCGGCCGCCGGGGGCGAGGCCGGCGCGGATGTGGCCCAGGATCGTGAGGCAGGCGTCATCGCCCCAGTCGTGGAGGATGTGCTTGAGCAGGTAGGCATCGGCTCCGGCTGGCACGGAGTGGAAGAAATCGCCGGAAGCGACCTGGAAGCGCCCCTCCAGCTCCGGCGCAACCACCACCGGCTCCACCACGGAGGGTTGATCAAACAGGGTGCCGCGCAGGTGCCCGTGGTGGCGCAGCACCGCCTGCAGCAGCTGACCCCAGCCACCGCCCACGTCGACCAGGTGGGTGATGGCGCTGAAGTCGTAGGCCGCCAGCAGGCCCTGGGTCTCCACGCGGGAGAAGTCGGTCATGGCGCCGTCGAAGATGGCGCCGCGCTCGGGATTGTGGCCGTACCAGGGGAAGACGGGTTCGCCGTAATGGTGGCGGAAGGCGCTCTCGCCGGTGCGCACGCTGTGGAGCAGGTCGGCCCAGGCGTCGTAGTGCTCACCGCCGAGCATGCGAACGAACTGGCGCTGGGAGGCGGGATGGTCGCTGCGCAGCAGGTCGGCCAGGGGGGTGAGCACGAAGGAGCGCGGCTCGGTTTCGGCGAACAGGCCCAGGCTGGCCAGGCCCCGCAGCAGCCGGAACAGGGCATCGGCATCGGCGCCGCATTGGGCGGCGAGCTCCTCGGCGGTCAGGCCCTCGGGGTTGGCGGCGGCCAGATGGTCGGCGAGCTCCAGTTCGGCAGCCACGTGGATCATCTTGGTGACCCAGTTACCGCTGGCGAGCTGGAGAAAGTGGCTGGTGAGATCCGCGCGGGGGTCCATCGGGCCGGAACAGGGTGCCGTTGCTCTATAGCCCCAGCACCAGACCGTGGGCCAGAGCGGAGCGATCCACCAGGCTGAGGGGGTTGTTGCCTCACCGCCATGGCCCGTGCGAGCGAGCGCCTGGCCGCCAATGCCGGCGGCCCCTTCTACGTGGATGCCAGCTGCATCGACTGCGGCACCTGCTGGCAGTTCGATCCGGCCCACTTCGCCCCCACTGGCAGCACCTCGCACGTCTGGGCCCAGCCCCAGGGCGATGCCGAGACCCGCGCCGCCCTGCTGGCGCTGCAGGCCTGCCCGGTGGCCGCGATCGGCACCAGCCGGGACCTGCTGGCGCTCACGCCAGCCGATGGCTTCCCATCGCTGGTGGTGAGCCTGCCGCAGGGGGAGGTGCACTACTGCGGCTGGGCGTCGCGCCGGAGCTTCGGGGCGAGCAGCTGGCTGATCACCCGGCGACGCCCCGATGGCAACGCCGACAACCTGCTGATCGATTCACCGCGCTGGAGCGCAGCGCTGGCCCGCCGGATCGAGGCCCTGGGCGGCGTCAGCCGTATTCTGCTCAGCCACCGCGACGATGTGGCCGATCACCAGGCCTGGGCCAAGCGGTTCGGCGCCGAACGCTGGATCCACAGCGCTGATGCGGAGGCCGCGCCGCAGGCGGAGCACCGCTTCGAAGGCACGGAGCCGATCCGGCTCGATGCCGACCTGCTGGTGCTGCCGGTGCCGGGACACACGGCCGGCTCAGTGGCGGTGCTGTTCGCCAAGCAGGTGCTGTTCAGCGGCGACCACCTCTGGTGGGGCGTTGATCCGCCGGGGGTGGTGGCGTCCCAGCGCTATTGCTGGTGGAACTGGCCGGAGCAGCTGCGTTCGGTGGAGCGGTTGCTGGATCTGGACGTGCGCTGGCTGCTGCCCGGCCACGGCCGCTGGCACAACTTTACCCCGGGCGAATGGCGCCGGGAACTGGAGGCAACGCTGGCGCGAGGGCGGCAGGGACCGGGCGGGGAACCCTGAAGGTGGTTCCGCACCGCAGACATGACTCCTCGTCAAGGCCCAAGGCTGATGGATCGATACCGGGAGGAGCTACAGGTGCGGCACTACGCGCGCTGCACGATCAGCACCTATCTATTCCCAATGGGTGAAACGATTTCTGCACTTTCACGGGATGCGCCATCCGCGTGAGATGGGCGGTGATGTGGGCAACCTGGAGGGAGTGGTCCGTGCCAGGCAGCCCAAGCGGCTACCGGTGGTGTTCACGGTGGCGGAGACGAAGGCTGTGCTGCAACAACTCGAGGGCACCGAACAACTCGTGGCGCAGATGCTGTATGGCGGCGGCCTGAGGCTCATGGAAGCCCTGCGGCTCCGGGTCCAGGACGTGGACTTCGAGGCCAGGCACGTGACCGTTCGCAGCGGCAAAGGGGACAAGGACCGGATCACCGTGCATCCAACCAGCCTCGCGGAGCCATTGCAGGCGCATCTACAGGCGGTGCGACAGATTCACCGTGCAGACCTGGAAGCAGGCCGCCACCAAATCGACCCATCCGTGATCCAGAAGGCCGTGAAGCGGGCGATCCTGCGTGCCGGCATCAGCAAGGCGGCCAGCTGCCACACCTTTCGCCACTCGTTTGCGACTCATCTACTGGAGCGCGGCCAGGATATCCGCACGATCCAGGAATTGCTTGGGCACAGCGACGTGAAGACCACGATGATCTATACACATGTACTGAATCGAGGCCCTTGCGGGGTGATGAGCCCCGTCGACCTTTTGTAGCGGCCCAAACATTTGGCTCTCGGACCCGCCCAAGTTCCCGTCAGCGATAGAGCAATGCCAGAAAGGGCCTTATGCTGGAACGCATTTCAGCCATCGCCTTGGGAGACTTAGGGCTCGTATGCAGCCGCAGGCACTGAGCAGGGAGGGGATACCGGACCCGCCGAAATACAGTTATCATTACCTTGGCTAGAGAGCAGCAAGCATGAGCGTACTTTCCAAAACCTATATGGTTTTAGATCTCACACTCACAGACGGTGACGTCAAAGAGCTTGAGGAATACCTCCTAAAGGTCACCCAAGAATACGCTTCTTTGTTATTCCGGCAGAGCGTAGAGGTCAGAATAGAGTACTGACATGGAAGCTTTAAGGCAGTCCTAACGGTAGCCGGCGCATTATACTTGGCGATCGGCGGCTATGGAACACTAAGATCCGGAATTGACTATATTATAAAGGACGGCAAAGCGGTGAGTGAATATATTCAGGAGACCTTGATTAAGGATGGACTACCCGAGGAGAAGATTAGTGAGATTACGCGTCGCCAGACGACTCCTGAGCGTATCCGCCGATTATGTCGACGAATTGACAAGCATAAATGCAAGTCACTATTGGGTACGGATCGCAGAATACATGATCGCGAAGGAGAGCTAATACGAAATATGGTCGGAAGGGTGATTTCAGAAGACCTTGACAACGAGCTTGATGTAAGGATGTTTATTGAGTCTCTAGATGATGAATACAAGAGCAATGATCTTCTTGACTTTAATGCCAGGAATTCATATTCGGCTCTATCCTGGGTCGAAAGTGAAATCAAGCCCATCTCCTCTGAATCGGATAGCTCCTTAACGCGATTAACCTCATTTGGCTCAAGTCTTCTCGAGCCTCGCGAAGACTTTCGGAAGCCTAAAGCCCCTGAATCACTCAGAATAATTCCCTAAGACTAGTGAGTATGCAGGAGAATAAAATGATTGGCTTAGGTGATTTACCGGCAAGACTTGCGCTGTTTGCTCGGTCAGATGGAAGGTTCTATCTCTAGTTTGCAGGTACTAGTCTATTGGAATTCTAACATCCAGATACAGAAGACGGGTCTAAAGGATTGTTTCAGTGCCGACATACTGGCCCGCTTCTGATCTGGAGCGTTGGCCGGTCCCAGTGAAGAGCTACCGACAGGCTGTGGCGGGGCTATCGTGAGAGGATGCAGGTGACTCCCATGGCAAAGCAGTTCGATGTGGTGGTTGAGAGAGACTCAGAGGGCTTTTATGTTGCGAGCGTGCCCGCTCTAGCCGGATGCCACACACAGGCTCGGTCTCTTGATGAGTTGATGGGTCGGATCAGAGAAGCTATTGAGCTCTGCCTCGAGGTTCAGGACGGAATGGCGGAACAACTTGACTTCGTTGGTGTTCAGCGAGTGACCGTCTAGACGTGTCAACTTACTCCGCCGTCACAGGCAAGGCGCTCATCCTGGCCCTTCGAAGGATTGGCTTTGAAGTTCTGCGAATAAAGGGAAGTCATCATTTTCTGCGACATCCCGACGGGCGAACGACTGTAGTCCCTATTCATTCTGGTGAAACGCTGGGACCTGGGTTGCTTTCCAAAATCCTTCGTGATACTGAGCAAACCAGAGATGAACTAGAGGAGCTGCTTTCTTGAGCGAAGAGGCCGGCCAACCAGCCCCTCGAGTGGACAGGCCTCCGCAAACTATCTTCTTCGACACCGCAGGCTCCCAGCCTGCCACTCAGGGGCAGCGTTAGACAGGCCAGGCAGCCGGTTGCGCCCCTCGTATCTCCTGGGATACAGTGGGAGCATGCTCGAGATCCGGGAGACGTCTGCCTATGCCACGTGGTTTTCTTCCCTGCGTGACCGGACAGCCAAAGCTCGTATCGACATTCGCATCAGGCGTCTCTCCTTGGGCAACCCAGGCGACGTTCGCCCTGTAGGAGAGGGCGTATCAGAGCTAAGAATCCATTACGGCCCCGGCTATCGGATCTATCTGACAATGCAAGGAGAGGCCATCGTCATCCTTCTTGCAGGCGGGGACAAGAGCTCTCAAGATCAGGATATTCGTCTCGCCAAGCATCTTGCTCGCAACCTCTAGGAGACTTCAATGACAAAAACAATCACGACTATCTGGGACCCGGCCGCACACCTAACCACTGCCGATGATGTCGCGGCTTATTTGGAAGCTGCGCTTCAAGATGGAGATCCTCAGCTTGTAGCCGCTGCTCTTGGCGATATTGCTAGGGCCAAAGGGATGAGCCAAATCGCACGTGAGGCGGGTCTAGGCAGGGAGAGTCTGTACAAGTCCCTATCCTCTTCAGGAAATCCAGAATTAGCCACGGTATTGAAGGTTATCTCGGCACTAGGCTTGCAACTACATGTCAGCGCTACTGACAATGCGAAAATGGCTGTCTAACCAGCCCCTCGAGTGGACAGGCCACCAAAAGGAATCAGCTGAATCTTCATTCTTCTTGCCTGCCACTCAGGGACAGCGTTAGACAGAGCAGGGGGATGCGCGGAAGTCGCCACCGTGGCTACAATGTGAGCACGTGTGCTGGGTGTAGTCGTGGTGCGAGCGAAGCTGGTCAAAATCGGCAACTCGAGAGGGATCCGCCTCGCCAAGCCACTGCTTGAGGTTGCGGGGCTCGCTGACGAAGTCGAGATCGAAGCGGCTCCAGGGGTTCTGACCATCAGGCCATCCGCTCATCCGAGGGCTGGCTGGGCAGAGGCGGCATCGTCTTTGGAGCCAGAGGGACTTCTGGATGAAATGAGCGCCACCCAGTTTGATGACGAAGAGTGGTCATGGTGACTGAAGAACACGTCTCAAGAGGCAATATCTTCCTTGTCGCGTTGAATCCCACGCGAGGATCTGAAATCAGGAAGACGAGGCCTTGTGCCGTAGTGTCGCCGGACGAGCTTAATGCTCACCTTCGCACTTTCATTGTTGCGCCGCTCACAACTGGCGGCCATCCATACCCATTTCGTGTGCGTTGCAGGTTTGATGGCAAGGACGGCCATGTTGTGGCTGATCAGCTGAGAGCTGTAGACAGAGACCGTCTAGTCAAGCGGTTGGGGAGTCTGTCGGAGACTACGCTGAATGAACTGCTGAGTGTTCTTCAGGCGATGTTCGCTGTGTAGATGCCTGGCTAACACAGCCATGCACCTGACCCGCCACCTTCAATTTCCCAAAGCCCAACGAGATCCCGAACCAGAAGCTTTCTGCGGGCCGGTGATGGCCAGCGTTAGCTGTCTTTCCTGTGCCAGAGTATGCACACCGACAATCAAGGAGAAAGCAAAACCGTGAACGTCAGTAGAACCCTGTTAAGTATCGCGTCCAGTGCCCTGCTGTTGATGTCCCCATCTGTCGCGGTTTCAGCGGAGGAGCCTAAGTACAAGGCAGACGTTCCCGGGTCGATTCTTACGCCGGACAGCGTCAAGACCCGGCTCGGGACCTTGCGCTTCAAGGATGGCGCACCGGACGATGCGACCGTCAAGACCGTGTACGACAACCTGGATTTCATGCGGGGCGTCCAAGCCTTTCTTGACGGCATGCCAGCGGCATCAATCTATGCGATGTGCAACGGCCTGAAGAAAGGAGCCGGGGTCGACGATCAGACGGTTGGCATTTTCGAAACGCTCATGGACGCCAGGTCGGTTTTTCTGACGGCCCAGACGACAACCTCCTATGTCACCCTCTGCTTTGACCTGAAAAACGGTCCGATCGTTCTGGAAGCGTCGCCCGGCCTGCTCGGACCGCTGGACGACGCCTATTTCCGGCACGTCGTTGACGTGGGCGTAACCGGCCCTGACCAGGGGAAGGGGGCAGGGCCGCCTGAAAGTCCGTCCAGCTTGCCCTTGGCGCCCCTGCCGCGGCCTGGTTTGCTCGCGGGACCAGCCCCTCAGCAATGCCCCAGACCGCTGCTCCCGCTGTTGATTTCAACGCCGATGCCGACCTGATCAGCTTCCTCAAGGCCATCCCCGATGGCCGTTACCGCCGCGGGGTGCGCTACCCGCAGTGGTACCTGCTGCTGGTGGCGGTGCTTGGGATCCTCAGCGACTGCCGCAGCTCCCGCGATCTGGAGGCGTTCGCCAGGCGGCACCGGGAGGTGTTGAACCAGGCCCTGGGGCTGAATTTCAAGCGCTGGCCTTCGGACGCCACCTTCCTCTACCTGTTCAACAAGGCGCACCTGCAGCAGTTCGGCGAGGTGCTCCAGGCCTGGATGATCAGCCATATCCCAGGCGGTACAACGGCTGTGGAGCAGTTGGTGTGCGATGGCAAGACCCTGAAGGGTTCAGCCATCGAGACCGATGACGGCAACCACCGCTTTGTCGCCCAGGTGACGGTCTACGCCCGAGCCCTCGGTGTCGCCTTGGCTCAGAAGGCCTACGACACCCATGAATCGAGCGAGCGAGCAGCGCTCAAAGAGCTGCTGAGCACGATGGATTTAGAGGGCAAGCTGATCCAGGCGGATGCCCTGCACACGACGCAGGCGTTTTTCGCTGGTGCCTCGAGCAGGGAGCCGACGTCGCCCTGACCGTCAAAACGAATCAGCCCAGGCTCCATCGGCAGATCAGCCGCCAGTTCGAGGGAAAACGTCGGATCCCTTTCACTGCAACGGATCAGGAGAAACGCCATGGGCGTGACACGCGCTGGGAGCTCAGGGCCAAGGAAGCCCCCGATCACATCAAGGAAGCCTGGCCGGGCAGCGCCTGGATCGTGAAGCTGATCACCACGACCACCAAGCGCAACGGCAAGCACAGTGTCACCAGGCACTTGTTCATCACGACCGTTCGCACAGCTCCAGAAGGCCTGCTGCGCCTGATCCGGCAACGCTGGAGCATTGAAAACGAATGGCACTGGGCCCGCGACACCCAGCTCGGTGAGGACGCCCACCGCTATACCCATCGCATCGGTGCACCGGTGTTTGCGTTCCTGCGGACCGTGGTCATGAACCTGCTGCGGCGCGGCGGCTACCGCTCGATCCGACGGGGGCTCCGGGAACTGGCTTACGACATCAGAGGGATGCTGGCGTTGGGCGGGGTTCAGCTCGCGGGAGCGAGGTTGGAGTGACTTTCAGGCAACCCTGGGGAAGGGGGGCAAATACCTACTGGTTCCCCCGGGATACAAGGGCGAGTTGCCCAACGAGGGCTATTTCATCGTCCGTTCGCCCACCTATACGGTCTGGCAGTTGACCCGGATCATGAACCGCGATCTTGCGGCGGGCGTGCAACAGGTCAAGGACACGATGCGGGTCTACCCATGGGCGCAGCGTGACAACCCGCCAAAAACAAAGTTCGTCAACCTGTCCGGGCTGAAGTTCAACACGGTCCACGCCAACAATTTCGAGGTCTACGAAGAGCTCAACGCCGTCATCCAGAAGGAACCGGGCGATGCCTTGCCGGCTGAACTGGTCGGCACGCTGGCTTCCATCGGCATCAAGAAGGGCCAGCCCTTCGCGCCCGATGACAGGATGCGCGCGATCCTTACCGACGCGGTCGCGGTCGGCAACGCCACCGCGCGGGCAATCGTTTTCGCCCAGCGCGACAGGCGCGGCTTCTACTACCCGGACCGTCAGTGGAAGACCAACTTCATCGGCGGTAGTTCCGAGTTTTACGACAACGGCGAACGGATGCTCGATTCCCGTGTCCTGTTCCATTACTACGCCTCTGGGATCACGCCCGCGATGGCGCAGCCGGTGGTCGGGAAAGGATCGGTTTATGCCTATGCCGAACGGGACGCCAACGGCGACTATCTCGATGGCGGCAAGACCTACAGGATCACGCTGCCCGCACCGATCCCGATGAAGGACTTCTGGTCGTTCATGGTCTACGACAACCAGAGCCGGTCGATGCTCGAGACTGACCAGAAGTCCGCTGGCCTCGACAGCAACAGCCGCGGCCTGGTGGCGAACGACGACGGCTCCTACACCATCTGGTTCGGCCCCAAGGCACCGAAAGGCAAGGAAGGCAACTGGGTGCAGACCATGCCGGGCAAGGGCTGGAACACCCTGCTGCGCCTCTATGGCCCGCTCCAGCCCTGGTTCGACAAGACCTGGAAGCCGGGCGATTTCGAGCTCGTGAAGTAGGACTGCCGCGTGATGCTCAATCAGGAACGAAACAGGACTCTGACATGAAGACAAGCCACTTTCTCTCGGCCCGCATCGCCGCTGCGGCATGCGCGACCATGCTGCTCGCCTCGGCCGCCAGGGCCGAGCCCAAGTACAAGGCCGATGTGCCTTCGAGCCTGATCACACCAGACAAGGTGCAGACCGAACTTCTCGGCGAGCTCACGTTCAGGGACGGCATGCCCAGCGAGGCCACGGTCAGGAAGACCTACGACTTCATCGACCTGTCTCGCGCCGTCGACGCGTTTCTCAACGGCATTCCGGCCACCTCCGTTTACGCCATGCTGGAAGGTCTGAAGCAGGCAGGCGCGAAACCGGGCGATCTGGTGCTGTGGGAAAACCTCTACGACGCGCGAAGCCTGCTCCTGACGCCCCAGACAACTACGCCCTATGCGTTTGCCGAGATCAACGTGAAGGATGAACCGGTCATCGCAGAGGTGCCTGCCGGGCGTCTGGTCGGTGCTGTGGATGATGCCTTCTTCCGCTGGGTCACGGACCTCGGGGTCACCGGGCCGAACCAGGGCAAGGGCGGTAAGTATGTCTTTATCTGTCCGGACTACAAGGGTCAGCTTCCCGACGGCTATCGCGTCGTGAAGACCCCCACCTACCGCAACTTCATGTTCCTGCGCGCGCTGGTCCAGGACGGCGACCTGGAAGCAGCTACGCTGGGGCTCAGAACGCAGTTCCGCATCTATCCCCTCTCGAAGTTGAACAACCCGCCCAAGGGAAGGGTGGTCAATGCTTCGGGTGCGAAGATCAACACCATCCACGCGAACGACTACGACTACTGGGCGGAGTTGAACGCGGTCGTCCAGTATGAGCCGGCCGATGCCTTCAATCCTGAAGTCGTCGGCCAGTTCGCGTCGGTCGGAATCAAGAAAGGCAAGCCCTTCGCTCCGGACGCCCGCATGAAGAAGATCCTCACCGAGGGCGTGGCCATCGGCAATCCAACGGCCCGATCGATCACGTTCCGACCCCGCGACGAGAGTGCCTACTTCTACCCAGGCAAGCGCCGGTGGTATTCAAGCTTCACGGGTGGCAGTCACGAGTTCATGAACAACGGCGAACTGGTCCTGGACGATCGGATCATGTTCCACTACTACGCGACCGGCATCACCCCGGCCATGGCCAAGCCGGCGGTCGGCACCGGTTCTGTCTACGCCATTGGTGCGCACGATTCGAAAGGCAACTACCTCGATGGCGGCAAGACCTACAAGGTCACCCTCCCGGGTCCCGTGCCCGCCAAGGACTTCTGGTCCTTCATGGTCTACGACAACCAGACTCGTTCGGTACTCGAGACCGATCAGAAGACCGGTGGCCTGGACAGCAACAACCCGTCCGTGAAGGCTAATGCCGATGGTTCTTACACGATGTGGTTTGGCCCGAAAGCGCCAAGAGGACATGAAGGCAACTGGATCCAGACCATGCCTGGAAAGGGCTACAACGTGCTGCTGCGCCTGTACGGCCCGCTGGAACCCTGGTTCAACAAGACCTGGATGCCAGGTGATTTCGAGCCAGTTACGTGAGTCTCCCTTCCAAATCTTGAGTAGATCGATTCTATCGGACAGCTAAGGAACCTCTGGATAACGCTCTCACCGCCCACAGCTGCCGTTGCGGTGGCCACGGCGCTCCGTCGTGCGCTGGTGGCGGTCCGCACCGAGGGCTGCTGCAGCTCAGCCTCGATCAGGGCCTGCAGACCCTGGCGCACCAGTGCAGGGATGAGCTCACCGGTGGAGAAACCGGAGAAGGGCATGATCTGGTCTCAGGAAGGGAATAATGCTCCGACCAGGGTCACAGACCAGCCCACCCATTCCCCCGCAGGGGCTTGGAGGAGAAGACCGCCAGAACCGGCTACGCCTGTGCTGCTCCTCAGGATTGACACCACTCGGCGGGACGCCCCCGCTTGCTGCTGAGCTCGACTGAGATGCCGCTCTGGCTTGGGTTGATGATTGAACTGACTACGGCGAAGCTCGGATGATCGCATTAGCACGCAAGACAGCGATCCTGGATTTCGCGGCTTTCGTAGACCGCTCAACGGTCCGAAGAATCATCAGCCTTCGCAGAGCAGACCGTCGAGACGCGAAGCACTATGCCAAAGCAACAGAAGAAAGGCTGCGTGCAGATCCCAACTCCCGAAGAGGATCAGGCGATTCATGCTGCTACCAAGTCTGATCATGATGCCCAGTCGCTTACTGACAAGCAGCTCCAGGCCATGGTACCCCTGCGCTCATTGTGAGGACGCCCAAAGTCACCATACAAAAAGCAGCTGGCCTCTATCAGGCATAGCCCTGAAGTTCTTCACTATTTCAAGAGCTGTGGCGCATGAAACATTGGCACCCTACCCTCTCGGCCAATGGATCATGAGTGCAAGCTCCCTGCAATCGGGAACGGTCGGCAATAGTCCTGTATCCGTTGGTCGGTTCACATACGGCGTGGAGAACATCCTTGTTCGAGAGTGGGGGGAAGGTGCGGCCTTGAGGATCGGAGCGTTTTGCTCAATATCATCTTCGGTGATGGTATTTCTTGGGGGCAACCATCGTACTGATTGGATCACCACGTTCCCATTCGGCCACATCTTCCAATCCGAACTGGGCGGGGCTGACATCATTGGACATCCAGCGACGAAAGGTGATGTGGTGATTGGGAACGACGTCTGGGTGGGTCACGGCGTGACGATCATGTCCGGAGTGACGGTCGGTGACGGTGCGGTCTTGGCGGCCAACGCGACGGAAACCAAGGACGTACAACCATATGAAATCGTCGGCGGCAATCCAGCTGCCTTGATAAGAAGAAGATTCGACGATTCGCTCATCAGTCTGCTACTGGAACTGCATTGGTGGGACTTGCCGTTGGATGCGATCCGCGAGATAAACGAGAAGTTGTGTGCCGAGCCGACTGAAGCGCTGCTTCTCGATTTAGTCGAAGTGACGAGAGGCTTCAAGAAAGAGAGTCTAGGCCACTGAGGAATGCAGCCAAACAAAAGAGTAGAGTTTCCTGAAGATCAGCAGACCGCTTGCAGTGCAGTTGACCTGGG
Source organism: Synechococcus sp. CBW1006 (assembly GCF_015840525.1). Classification (NCBI taxonomy): domain Bacteria; kingdom Bacillati; phylum Cyanobacteriota; class Cyanophyceae; order Synechococcales; family Synechococcaceae; genus Synechococcus; species Synechococcus sp. CBW1006. The sequence goes on from NZ_CP060396.1 coordinate 893,209, forward strand.
CACTTCTATGGCGGGATGATGATCAGAGGCGGCGCAACGGTGTAGAGGGGAAGTTCGACCAAGGCAAGCGCCGTTTCGGACTTGGGCTCGTTCGTGAGAAGCTGGCCGAGACCCGAGGTTGCATCATCGCCATGAATCTGTTGGTCATGAACCTCGAGAAGCTCCCAGAACTTCTTTGTGTCTTGATTGCCATATTCCAAGGCGCGTCAACTGCATGCATCGTCTCCAAGAGACACCCCACACTACTCATTTCATCGGGACTGATTTAAACTACGAGCTGAGATGATCACGGTGCAGGCATCTCTGGATCAGATACAGGCCCGAGCAGTAGCTTTTTCTGTATGCGTTCAGGGGTCGGGACGCCCCACCGCACGAATGCAAGCCTGATCGCTCACCGCTGAGCGATCAGAGACTCTTCCTTGTCCTTTCTTCTGCCTTCAGGGATCGCTCAGCAGTGACGGCATCACCCCATCGCGGTGATGGGCGATCCAGGCCTGCTCCAGGAACTCCCAGACATCCCGCCCCTGTTGCCTGAGGGTAGTGGTGACCGTGAGCAGGCGGCTCCGGCAGATCGCACCTTGGCGGGATTGGACTCCTTGACTGATCTTGCGCTGAATCACCGATTGGCGCAGGGCACGTTCTGCGGCGTTGTTGGTGGGCTCTATTCCCTCGTTCTCCAGGAAGGTCCACAACCCACCTGTCACCTTCTGGAGCTGCTGGCACGTGCGCACTGTGCTGGCCCAAGGCGTTCGCTCGCCGCGCTGGTAGCCGAGCTCTACTACCCGCTGCAGCGTGGTCTCAAAGGTCTGGCGGATCGGCCGGCAGCTTTGCTGCAAGGCGGGCCAGTCAATCTTTCCCTCCTTGTAGCGGTGCCAGTGGCCAAACAGCTGCTGCTGCAGGCCCAGCAGCTGGGCTCCGAATTCAGCGCTGGCGCCCGGGCGTTCGGCGATGGCCGTCAGGTCGCGGATCAGGTGCGCCCAGCACAGCTGGCGCTGCTTGGTGGGCAGGTGGTTGTAGGCCGAGAAGCGATCGCTCACCACAATCCCGCCAAAGGCGTTCCCCAGCAGCTCGATGGCAGCGGTCGTCGATCGACTCAGCCCTTGCACAAATACCGTCACCACGGCGGTGACCATGACCCACTGCCAGCCCCGCTTTCCAGTGGGATTGTTGCCGTCGGCATTGCCGGTGGGGGCGCCAGTTTCATCTACGTAGGCCACCGGCTGCACGCGGGCAAAAGCAAGGGCCTCCTGCATGGGCTGCTCCAGTGCTGCACTCAAGCGCTGGCGGACCCGTGCAATCGCGCCGCGGCTCATCTCCACTCCTACCAGCTGCTGGAGCAGGGCCTGGGTCTTGCTGAAACTCAACGGAAAGGCACTGCCCAGCAGGCCCACCAGTGCACTGAGCCTTGGGCCGTAGTGACTGGCCTCCACATCCGCCGGCAACGAGGCGCAGGTGCTGGTGGAACAGCAGGGGCAGACCAGGCGATGCAGCCGGTGCTCGATCACCAGCGGGGTAATCGGCGGGATCTCGATCACCTGATGGCGCAGGGGATCGAGATCCTCTCCCTGGAGCAAGGTGCCACAGCGGCGGCAGGCATCAGGGTGGTGATCCACCACCTGATCCACCCGCTCGATCGACAGCAGCTCTGGTCCGGATCCGGGATGGCCCTGCTGGCCGCCCCGCTTGCGGCCACTGCCCTTGCGCCGTTCTGGCGGCTTAAAACCCAGACCATCACTGGAGGGAGGTTTGGATGAGTTGCGAGAGCTGCGTCCGATCCGCTCACGCAGGTTTGCCAACTCGGTGGCCAAGGAGGTGAGTTGGCCGCGCAACAGCTCGATCTCCTGCTGCTGGGCGTTGATCAGCGCTCTGACGCTGGCGGGAGTTTCCAGCCAGTCGGCTTCTGGAATTCCAGCCGGATGTGCGGTCATCACAGGCGGGTCTCTACCTGAGATGCAACCGGAAATCAAGCTGTCGTCAAGGGTTCAGGCCGCGTCCCTTGGCGTGGTGTAAATCCCGAGGCCCGATTGCCCTGGACTGAGGGAGAACAGGGGTGAATGACGGGCTGTCATTCTCGAGGCGCATGTGCACCTCGTTATTTCACGATGAATCCAGACGATTGACTTGTCAAGTCTTTCGTCTGGATTGCCGATCGGTTGTGGGCTACACCTGCAATCTTGGTCGTGACGTCTGCGGTGCCGGCCCCCGGGCGGTGATCGCCGCCGCTGCGCCCTGTGGGGGCGCTACGGCGCGATCTCCTGGGGCCTGAGGCTCAGGCCGCTGCTTCTTGCAAGGAAGGCTGCGTGGGCAGCTCCGCCAGTGAGGGGATGGCGGCCATGCTCTCGGCGGAGAACATGCGCCGGCCCTCCAGCTGCCAGTGCTCGTCCTGCTCCAGCAGCACAGCCCCCACCAAGCGGGTGATCGAGGCGTCATTCGGGAAGATGCCAACCACCCGAGTGCGGCGTTTGATCTCCTCATTGAGGCGCTCGAGCAGGTTGGTGCTCCAAGTCTTTTTCCAGTGTTGAGGCGGGAAGTGACGGAAGGCGAGCACGTCTTCCCGGGCGTGCAGCATGAGCTCAGCAGCCTTGGGGAAGCGATCCACCAGTGAGCTGGCCAGATCGTCCCAGCGGGCCTCGATTTCGTCCGTTTTCTCCTGGGCGAACACTGAGCGCAAGGCAGCGGTGACCATGCCTTGGTGGGCCTTGGGCACCCGTTGGAGCAGGTTTCTGGCGAAATGGACCCTGCAGCGCTGCCAGCAGCTGCCCTGCAGCATCCGCCGGATCGCCTTGGTGAGGCCCACGTGCGCGTCGCTGATCACGAGCTTGACCCCAGTGAGGCCGCGCTCCTTGAGCGAGCCAATGAACTCGCTCCAGAAGCTCTCGGTTTCGCTGTCGCCCACCTTGATGCCGAGCAGCTCGCGGCGACCATCGGCATTGACGCCCATGGCCACCACCACAGCCCTGGAGCAGACCTGCATCGCCTTGCCGAGACGCCCGTGGAGATAGGTGGCATCGAGGTACAGGTAGGCGTAGCCGGTGGCCTCAAGGGGGCGGTTCAGGAAGGCCTGCACCTGGATGTCGATGTCAGCGCAGATGCGGCTCACCTGAGATTTGGAGATGCCGCTCTGGACTCCCAGGGCGGCCACCAGGGCGTCGACCTTGCGCGTTGAGATGCCGCCGACATAGGCCTCCATCACCACGCCGTAGAGGGCCTGGTCCACACGGCGGCGCGGCTCCAGGATCGAGGGCAGGTGGCTGCCGGAGCGCAGTTTGGGGATGCGGAGATCGATGTCCCCCACCTGGGTGGCCAGGGTGCGCGGCCGGTAGCCGTTGCGGTAGCCGAGCCGCTCCTCGCTGCGCTCATGGCGCTCTGCGCCGAGCACGGCAGCGACCTCCAGCTCGATCAGCTGCTGCAGGCCGTGGCGCACCAGCTCGGGGATCAGCTCACCGGCGCTGCTGCCATCCAGTAGCGGCGCCAGCTCAATTGCGGCACGATTGGACGTGGGCATGGTTCGTCTGGTTGAGGTAGTGCTCAAACCAGGGTCACGGGCCTGCCCACCCCTTGCAACGCTGGCCGCTGAGCGGAACGTCTGAGGTGCGCGCTCAACCCCGGCTACGCCGGGGTTGAGGTCCCCAGGGATTTACACCAACACAGGGGACGCAAGCAGGGTTCAGCAGGGCCGATGTTCGCCGCGAGCTGTCACGCCCCCTGAACGGATACCTTTTTCTAGAGGCCCCAAGTAGACGAGGCCCCTCAGAATGGGGCCTTACAGAAGCTGATTCACCTCTGCACATCGCAAGCCCTGGCCGAAAAGATTAGTCATTGACAAATAGTGCTGAAACAAGCCAAGGCTGATTTGGCTTGCATCTTCCTGGAAAGCCAAATTCCCCAATCCACCCAATTCGTTTTCACGATCTTCAGAAAATGTTCCTGGGCATCACTACTGTTCTAGCAGTTACGGGTAGCGCCAGTGCACAGACCTTTAAGGAGCAAGCAACCTACAAGTTCACGAACACGGCAGCGCATGTGCCCTTATACGAAGGGACTCCTGAAAAAGATTCTCGGCCCATCGGCGCCGGATTCGTCCGTTTGCTTCGCGTTAATCAGGCTGGCAAGCGCGATGACATCAAGTCGGCCAGATCTCAAAAGCCTGGCTTGCAGATGCCCTCAGGCGCTCTGATCGCTGACCAGGCCATCAAAAAGCTGTAGATCCACCCATAAAGAAGGACAAAAAAGAGGCGCAGCAGCCTCAAGACCTTTTCCGCGCACATCACGACAAAGGCCATCGAGATGGAGGATTCGGCACCAGCTGGTAGACGAGCCATGATCAGATCCAGGGAATACTTGCGCTTTCCAGAGCCAAAGACGCCTTCCACTTCATTGCGTCGAGCTTGATCAGATCGGAGCTGGTGCATGTGTGCAGTGGTGACATCAGGATCCTTGGGCGGGCGACCCAATCGCTTGCCGGAGAGGCGAATACCGTTCCTCGTGCAGAAATGCCTATTCTTGGCCGTGATATAAATCCGGTCGGCGCAGATGCGCTCTGGGTAAGATCCTGTATCCAACTTGTATTTTTCCGCCTGAGCGATCAGGTCTTCTCCTTCGTTGTAGGGGTTCCAGCTTATGCGGTGCAAGAACGGAAAGCCGTTATGAACCGAAACACTGATTTTGGCTCCAAACTCCACCGCAGCACGTGCTTTGCCTCGCACCATTGGGCGGATATGGGTCTGCACAAGATTCACCAGGCGGTCTGGAATGCTGTTGGTCTGAGAGGCGAGCAGAAGGCCCTGTTGCCGCTCCAACTCGCTGCAGGCCAACAACTTCTGCCACCAATGCCTCTTAAGCTCGGAAAGCCTTGCCCCGCAGCCGATCAGAGCATCAATGGCCTTGAGATTCTGCCGCACATAGCCAAGCTGATGTTTAATGGCAGCCTTCACTTTGCGGCGACGTGGTCGTTTTTGCTTCGCCACTCTCAGGAAATGAGCACGAGCAAGGCCACGGTCGTAGCGAGGTCGATGTCTCCTGAATCCCGATGACTGACTGCACAGATCATCAATGACTCGCTCGGTCGTTGTGCGAGCCTCGTTGAGGAGCTTGAGGTCTCTGGGATAGGTGATGTCGGCTGGAGTGCAACTGGCATCAATCGTGAGAGTGCCCCAATTCCTTCCTTCTGGCCAGTCAGCAGGCTTGATCAACGCATCAAGTTCTAGCTGAGCGCCTCCTCCACTGGAATCACGATCATCATGGTCGTCATCGTCTGCTGCCTGAGCAAGTGCTTCTAGAAGGATCTCTTTGCCGCGCTGCACCACCAGCTCGTTGATACGGCGCAGATCCTCGTCAGAAAAGCGCTTGCGAAAGTGCACCATCATCGAGGCATCAAACGGTGCCTTGGCTGTGTAGCCCGCAAAGCCGAGAAAGAACTGAATATAGGCGTTCTCTCTGATCTGATGGACTGTCTCTTCGTCGGTGAGCCCTAACTTCTGTTTGATGTAGAGAGCACCAAAGGCCATTCTCACTGATTTGGCTGGAGCGCCAATTGTGGCGCTGAATTGAGGGGCATAGGTTTCTTCCAGCTCATCCCATGGGATCAGTCCCTCCAGTTGAACCCAGCGATTCTCGGGATCAAGTGTGCCGCCAAATGGCAAGTGGAACTCCTTGATTGAGATCTGACCGTTATTGTGCCTCCGGTACATATGGAGCGATCAGGAGTAAAGGCAATCACGGATTGCCTGATTCACGGCCACTTTAGCGGTTTCTCATGCATGAGACCAGCTGCGGCGCAATGGATCTGGATTTTTCAGGAGTCCCTACGAAGGCAGAGCCATTTTTGTTCGCTGGCATTCGCGGTCGGAAAAACTGGATGCATGGCCCTGAAGATGTCAACTTCACAGACCCCCCAATGGTGGGATATTCCGGTCGTCAAATTTTGCTCTCGTAGTTGCAGAATAGCCCTTCAAGTTAGAACGGCAAGCTGGTCTCAAGATTCAGCGGATGGGAGTTCAACATGCCTGCGCAACCCACAGGCATGTTGCCCGCCGCTGATCTTGAGCCTGAGGCATTATCATTTCGCACAGATGCCTGCTGACAATCCGTCCTGCCTTTTACATAGTGATCTTGGTATAATTCGCCTGCTCTACAGTTGATTTTAGAGCAATTCGATTGGTCGGCAACGGTTGAATGGTTGCTGGAAGACTTTGCCAGTCGCGACGACGAGGCTCATGAAGTGGCCGATAATCTGAAAGCCACGGACCGCCGAAGACCCGCAGCACCTCCAGGAACACACAGCTGAGCCACCTGGGTACTCAGACCGAGGGAGGGCCTCCACGCCCTGTGCTCTTCGCTGAACGTGTGATGACAACGCCGACGGTTGCCGCCAGTACGCCCATCACCGTCAGCCTGGAGGAAGGAACGAAGTACTTCTACTGCGCTTGCGGCCGATCCTCGGATCAGCCGTTCTGCGACGGATCCCATCAGGGCAGCGGCTTCACACCCCTGGCCTTCGTTGCCGAGGCCAACGGCAGGGCCCTGCTCTGCCGCTGCAAGCAGACCGCCACACCTCCCTATTGCGATGGCACCCATGCCCGTGTTCCCGCCGACCGGGTGGGCACCACCTTTGCTGTTGACGAAGACGGTGATAACGAGAAGCCGGAAAGTGGTGGTTCCCCCGTCGGCAGGACGACCCAGGCCAGGCCACGGAGGAGGAGGCCAACCTGGAGCTGATCCACAAGCTGGCCGAGCACGGCCTTGCGCGGGTGGGCGCCCTGGGGCCGGTGGTGTCCATGGGGCTGCCCCGCTCCCAGCTTCCCCTCTGGGATGACATCCAGATCCTCACGGCCCAGCTGGCACGGCGGTCCCTGGCCGAATCCGCCCCGGTGGGCACGGAGCTGGTGATCGGTCCCCGGGCCCGGCGGCCGCTGAGGCTGGAGATCCCCCTGCTGGTGTCGGACATGAGCTTCGGGACCCTCTCCGAGGAGGCCAAGCGGGCCCTGGCCACGGGGGCGGAGCGGGCCGGCACTGGGATCTGCTCCGGCGAAGGGGGAATGCTGAGCGAGGAGCAGGCCGCCAACCAACGCTACCTCTACGAACTCGCGCCGGCGATGTTCGGCTACCGCGAAGACCTCCTACCCCGGGTGCAGGCCTTTCACTTCAAGGCCGCCCAGGCGGCCAAGACCGGCGCGGGCGGTCATCTGCCCGGCGCCAAGGTCACCGCCCACATCGCCAGGGTCCGCGGCATTCCCGAAGGACAACCGGCCGACTGCATCAAGGCCCTGGCCCTGGGGGCCGATGGGATCGCGCTGGCCAGTGCCGCGATCCAGGTGATCGGCTGCGTGGGCTCCAGGATCTGCCGCACCAACCGCTGCCCCACGGGAGTGGCCACCCAGGATCCCGAGCTGCGCCGCCGTCTGCAGGTGGAGCCTGCCGGCCAGCGCCTGGATCGTTTCTTCCGGGCCACGGTGGCGCTGGTGCAGGTGATGGCGCGGGCCTGCGGCCACGACCACCTGAACCGCATGAGCCGGCATCGCCGGGAGCGGAGCGGCGGCTCCGACGCAACCATGAGACCGGCGGCCGGACGAGCTGATCGTGGCTGCGGAGTCCTGCAGCACTGAGCACATCGAGTCGTGCGAGAAGAGCAAGCTCAATGCCGATTGCTCGACCAGCTGGCAGGAGCACGGCAAACGCCCCCGCCGATCACGCGGACCTGCCCCACGGGATCGGACAGCCAAAGAGCGGATGGACCGGACAATCCGCTGGAAGACCGGCCAAGCGAGACGATCTACGCCCTGGGCAAGATCATTGTCGCCAGTCACCAACCGAAGCACATCAATCCATCCATGCGAAGCCCGAAGTGGACGCGGATTGGAGATTGAGGGCGCACTTCTTCCTATTTCCTTGATGATTCAATACCCAGACAACTCCAGCGTATCTTTGCATTGTTTCACCAGGGCATTTCGCCGGTGAAAACACCTTGCTCGATCCGTTTCCTTCCTGCTGGCCCGAGGGATTTGGGAGGGTGATTGCTGACATCGACAGCCCCGTGATAGTCCAGAGACAGCTGCCGGGCCAGGTTGGACGCGTCATGCAGCGTGCAGTGCATGCCATGGCTTTCAGCGGGGAAGCGCACGGGCGCAGCATCGCCCGCGCGGAACACAGCTCCAGAGACGGACCCAACACGCATCCACTACGGCAGAGGCCAGGGGGCCAGCACCCGCAGGCTCCCCGGCAAGCACTCAAAGCAGAAGCGGTCGCCCTCAAGCATCTCGCCGTCCACCACCAGCTTCTGGGGTGTTGCCGTGGCGATGGTGATGCGGCGGGCGCGCAGGCAGAGCAGGTCACCGTGCTGGGCCGGGGTCTGCACCACCGCGGAGGCCGCCAGGCTGGCCAGGGCCTGCAGGCCCTGCAGCCGGTCCGTGGAGGTGGCGATCGTCACCTCCAGCAGGCCGTCGTCCGCAATCACCCTCCCGAAGCCCTGGGCCAACACCGAGGTGCCGGGGGCGGCGTTGGCCACGGTGATGGCGGAAGCCTGCAGGCTGATGGCCTTGCCGTCGATCTCCAGGTGGGCCTGGAAGGGCTGCTGGTTCACCAACTGCTGGGCGCCGGCCAGCACATAGGCCAACGGCCCCAACCGGTTCTTGAGTTCGCGCGTGGCCCGGTCCACCATGCCGGCCTCGAACCCCACCCCCGCCAGCAGCACCATCGGCGTGTCGTTGCAGAGGGCCGCATCCATGCGCTGGATGTGCCCCGCCAGCACCGTGCGACAGGCTCCGGGCAGATCGGTGGGGATGCCCAGGGCTCCGGCGAAGGCATTGGCGGTGCCGCGGGGGATCACCCCCAGAGGCAGGCCACTGTCCAGCAGGGCTCCGGCCACGGCGGACACGGTGCCATCCCCGCCGCAGGCGATCATCAGGGCCGAATCCGGCCGCCGGGCCTGACGGGCCCGCAGCGGACCCAGCAGCGCCCGGGCCTGCTCAGCTGGATCGAGATCCGGCTGGGTGAAGCAGACATGCACCTGCAGCTGCGGCTCGAGGATCGAGCGGATCTGGGCCAGATCCTGGTTCGGATCGCGCTGCCCGGCCACCGGATTGAAGATCAGGGTGGCCAGGCGGCCCCGCGACAGGCCCCGCAGGGCCAGGGTGGCGCTGGCCTCGTTCAGCAGCAGCGGCACATCACGCACCTGACAGGCCCGCAGCAGCATCGGCAGCTCCGGCGGCGAACCCACGGGCGCCGCCGGATCCAGGAACGCCACCACGGCCATCACCTCCTGGGCAAGCACCGCCGCGGCCAGGCTGATGTCGCCGCCGGCCTCCAGCGTGCCGGCCATCTCCAGGCGGAGGTCGGCGGTGGAAACCTCGAGCTGCAGCGGCTCCGCCAGGTCGGCGGTGAGGCGCAGGGCAAAGGGGGCCAGCAGGGCCCGGTGCCGACGCACCCAAGCGAGCAGAGCGTCCCGGCGTGCCGGGGAGGCAAGCAGCACAAGCCCAGGCGGAACGCTCATCCCGGCGTTGCGCCAGCGGACGGCCGCACGGCCGGGTGATCCACCGGTTCCGTAAGCCTGGGCAACAGCTGCACCAGGTTGCAGGGCCGGGTGGCGCCATCAAGCTGGGCGGCGATCAGGCGATCCCAGGCGGTGGTCACCGCATCGAGGGAGCCCGGCAACACAAACAGCACCGTGCCGTTCGCCACCCCCGCCAGGCAGCGGCTCTGGAGGCTGCTGGTGCCGATGGTCTCGAAGGAGAGCACCCGGAACAGCTCGCCGAAGCCCTCCATCGTCTTATCGAGCAACGGCGCCACCGCCTCCGGTGTGCCGTCGCGGCCGGTGAGGCCTGTGCCGCCGCTGCTGATCACCACCTGCACCGCCGGATCGGCGATCCAGCCGCTCACCTCAGCGCGGATGCGATAGCGGTTGTCAGGCACCAGTCGGCGCGCCACCAGGCGATGGCCAGCGGCCTCGAGACGCTGCCACAGGGCGTCGCCACTGGGGTCGTCCGCCAGGGTGCGGCTGTCGGAGACCGTGAGCAGGGCGATGGCGAGGCTCACCATGATCGGGCCAGGCGGCGGCTCGATCGTAGGCAGCACCTCAGGTGTGCTGTTCAGAGACAGGAGGAGCCTGTTTGGGAGGGAAGGGCCGGTTCGGCAAGACCTTCGAAGAAGTCGAAAAACAACCGGTCGGGATCGTGGAGTGAACGAAGATCAGCCAGACGACTCCAGCACTGCGGCAGAAAGGCCTCCACAGCCGTGGCCGGACGACGAATGAAATCAGACTCTCCGATGTAGCTACCCACCGTGTACGGCCGCAGGCGATCGATGCAGTCCTGGTGCCAGGCCATGTTCTCCGCGTCCTGCGCCAGATCGAGCCACATCGTCCATGGGCCCCCATACACCCGCGCCCGCATTGAGTAAGCGGTGGCTCCTCCCTCTGGACCCGGGCAGGGACCGGTGAAGACGGTGAACAACACCAGCGTCGTGGGGGAGGGACACCTCTGCATGGAGCTGACCACGGCCCGGGCAAGATCCCCGGGGGAGGCCATCGAAAAGCGGGCCTCCACACGGCTTCTCTGCCCCTCCGGCCAGAGGGAGCCGGAGGCATCAAAGAGGCGGGGAAAATCCAGTGGCACCGCACACTCCTGGGAGAGGGGAGGCGTGGGCGGTGACTCCAGGGGTGTCAGTTGCCTGCGCCCCTCGGCAACGGAATCCGTGAACGAAACCGCCGTGACCATGCAGACGATGCCACCATCGGAACGGGCAGCCTCCTGGAGTGCTGCCGGAGCCTGCAGGAGAAACAGGCTGAGCTCGATGGAGGCGGAGAGCGAAGGGGCCAGGCTGGCCAGCCAATCTCCAACGGTACCGGCCGCGGAGAGAGGGAAGTAGAACGTGCTGCCGAGAATGGCGCTCGGCAAGGGATAGAGCCGCAGGTGAAAGGCGGTCACGACCCCGAAGAAGCCAGGCCCGGCACCGCGTGCGGCCCAGAACAGATCGGCATGATGATCCCTGCTGGCCTGAAGGAATTCCCCCGCAGGGGTGACCATGTCGATCGCCTCGACACTCTCCGTTCCAGCACCCCAGACGCCCTGATTCCAGGCCATGCCGCCACCGAGAAGATAGCCGCTCAGCTTCACCTGGGGACAGTGGCCACTGGGGAATGTCAACCCCTGGGCATTCAGTGCCGCCTGAAGATCACGGTTGCTCACGACCGGCTGAACAACGGCCCTGCGCTGCTCAGCATCAATGGATAGGACACGATTCAGGCAGGAAAGATCAATCAGAATCCCACCCTGGCGAAGGGTTGGCTGGCACCAGTTATGGCCCCCGCCACGAACGACCACCTTGAGACCCCGTTCTCTGGCGAAACGAAGAACGGCCTTCACATCCTGCTCCTCTTCCACCCTGACCACCAGTTCCGGACCCCGCTCAGGAATGACCCGATTCCAGAGATCTCCGTAGACCATGGCCTCATAGGCAGGATCTCCGGGCTGGGCCATCACCCCACGGCAGCGTGATTGCAGCGAAGACACATCCATGATCGACAGGAGCAGGTTCAGGTTGATACAGACAGGACTGATCAGAACGGCAACAGCTTCCAGAGAACGAGGATCTCCAGCAGATACAGAAGACCGATCAGACGCAGGCCGCGCCGGGTCTTGGCCCGTGGCGAGGCGACACCGGGAAACAACCACCAATCAAACGTCCGCACGAAGAACGGCATCGTCAGGAAGCTGGTCAGCGCCACGCTGATTGCATTTGCAAGAAAAGTTCCCGCCGCCGGAGGGAGCCGGGCAGCAACAAGAACTGGATGGAGCAGCCGCAGCTGCAGCATCACGATCGGATACAACCCCAGCAGCACGAGCATCGCCGTTTTCCAATTGGGTGGTCCCTGCCCGGAGACGGGATCGATGGGAACCCAGCCAGGAAATGACGTGGAGATGCGCAGCAGTTCCTCCCGCTCCATGAACTCCTTCGATTCCTGCAGAAGTGCAGCCCGTTGACTGGAATGCATCCAGGCCTCAAGGTGGATCGCGGAGTCGTAGCGCAGAATCGTCATCCAATGGCCATCGCCATCTCCAGAGGGAGGCTGGAGATACATGCCGAGATAGCCGGGATACAGCGCCTGCGCAGCCTGGATGCGCTGGGCCCAGTCTCGGAACTGCTCGGACATTCCAGCTTTGACCTTGGAGAAGATGACCTCGGTGACATCAGTTCCACGATCTGGATCGAGGTGCTCCTCCCTCAGGCTTTGCTGAAATTCCCCACCTTCAAGCAGGGGTTCGGCCTCCTCGAGCAACTTCCGGCAGGGGATGGAGCCTTGCCAGGCCTCGAGACTGTCGGAGGATTGAAACGTGATCTCAATGCACCAGCGCCGCTCAGAGCCACTGGGGCGAGGCGGGATCAGGTTGGTGCTGATGAAACCGCTCTGCCGGCTGAGGGCCTCAGCCTGGCGTGCATGCCAGGCCGCCAAGGCTTGGCCCATACCGGGCCGAACCAAGGCTGAGGTGATCAGGGTGACGGAGTCAGCCATGAAGGAGGAGACCGTCAGTAGGGATGGCGATCAGGCTTGTTCATCCAGGCCTGGCAGGCCTGAAGGGCGAAATCGCGCTCAAAATCCGGAAAACACTGAATTGCCTTGCGCTGTTCCCAGGGGAGACGAAAGTCGATGTACTGAAATTCGTCATCAAAGCCGATCTTACTGGTGTCTTCCAAGCGGGTACCGAAGTACACGCGATCAATCCGGGCCCAGTAGATGGCACTCATGCACATGGGGCAGGGAGCCCCGTTCACATAAAGATCACAGCCCTTGAGCATCTGCGCCCGTTCCGGAACTGGATCGGGAGAACCCTCTGGACGAGGGATCATCTTCAGATTCCCCTCATAGACTTCCGAGCCGAGCAGCGCCTTGGTATTGATTCTTGAGCAGGCGTCGATAATGGCCGTGACCTCCGCGTGATACACAGGGATTCCCGTGAGCAGCACCCGGTTCTGACCTCGGCCGATAATCTCACCATCCTTGACAATCACTGCACCGAAAGGACCTCCCCAACCTTTCTCCACGGATTCAATGGCAAGACGGGTGGCCTCATGAAGGAACTGCTTCTTGTACTCGTTGCTTTCAATATCCTGAGAGGCCATAGTCGAATTCAGGAAAAGAACGGGAGAGACGAGCGCCGGCAACGAGCGCTCTCACCACACATCACCTTGGAGACCTATCGCCGAGGATCATCATCCCCTGGGAAACAAAGTGATCCCCAAAAGCCGATCCTTTTCCAAAGAAAGAGACCAGGCCTGACGATCGTCAGCCCAGCAAAACCAAGAACCTGACAGGCAGGAAGAGTGGGTGATTTCGAAAGTCAAAGTAGAAAGGCAATCGCCCACCTCTCTTTCGTTTCACTAAACGTAATAATCGATTCGTCTCGCCATGCTCTGCTCCCAGGTCAGCACCCCCGCACTGCACCTTCACGACGCTCCTGCTTCGGCTGCACGGCAACCACAGGGAGCCAAGATGGGGCCTGAACAGGGGCAAGACCCCGGCCAGACCGCACCGCCATGACCACCGATCCTGCCGGTCCGCCCCACCTCCTGGTGCGGCTCTTTGCCGGAGTACGCGAGCAGGCCGGCTGGGGAGAGCGACAATTAACACTCCACGGGCCGTCGGCCCCAGGCGCCGGCGACGGAGCTTCTCCCCCCACAGCCGCCCAGCTGTGGCAGAGGCTCGGCCTCGGCCCCTGGCCTACGGGGGTACGGGTGGCGGTGAACCGTGAGTTCGCCGAACCCGGCCGGGTCCTGGCCCCCGGCGATGAGGTGGCTTACCTGCCGCCGATCACCGGTGGCTGATCCCGGCCCGCCGCGGAGCGAGAGCAGCGCGACCCTCTCGATCGCCCTGGAAGCCGGGCCTTTCGATCCCTTCGCAGTGTTGCGGCCCTGGAGCACCGGCAGCGCGGCGGCAGCCGAAGCCCACTTCATCGGCCGAGTGCGGGGCTGGAGTGCAGCCGGTGACCCCCTGGTGGCCCTGGAGCTGGAGCATTACCCGGGAATGACCGAAGCCCAGCTGGAGCGACTTGCCATCGCCGCCGCCGCCCGCCACGCCGTGCAGGCGGTACTGGTGCGCCATCGGGTGGGACGGGTGCAGCCGGGAGAAGCGATCGTGCTGGTGGCGGTGGCCGCTGATCGGCGCGGCCCCGCCCAGCGGTGCTGCCAGGAGCTGCTGGAAGCGCTCAAGCACGAGGCCCCCTTCTGGAAGAAGGAGGTGGGGGTGGAAGGTATCGGTCGGTGGGTGGAAGGCAATACACCTCTGGCGGACCAGCGGCGGGAGCAGCCGTGATGGAGGCCCAACCAGGTCTGTGGCTCACCATCGGCCTGGTGGCTTTCCTCTACGCCAGCGTGGGCCACGCAGGGGCCTCCGGATACATCGCAGCCCTCAGCCTGTTCGGCACCGATCCGGAGACAATCCGCCCCACCGCCCTGCTGCTCAACGTGGTGGTGGCGGCGCTGGGGAGCTGGCAGTTCATCCAGGCGGGCCACCTGCGCTGGCGACGCTTCTGGCCGCTGGTGCTGCTCTCGATCCCTGGGGCTTTCCTGGGGGGCAGCCTGGCCCTGCCGAAGCGGGTGTTCCAGAGCCTGGTGGGGGTGATTCTGCTGGGTTCGGCCCTGCGGTTTTTGCAGAGACCCCAGGATCCGGAGCAGGTGCAGCCACCCGGTCCGGCGACGCTGGTGGCCGTGGGCGGTGGCCTGGGGTTCCTGGCCGGGCTGACCGGAACGGGCGGGGGTGTGTTCCTCAGTCCGCTGATGCTGCTGGCGGGCTGGAGCCGCACCCGCGAAACAGCGGCCGTGGCCGTTGTCTTCATCCTGGTGAACTCCCTGGCCGGGCTGGCGGGCCTGATCTCCACCGGCAGAAGCGTGCCGGCGGAAGCCTGGCCGCTGATCCCGGTGGTGGTGCTGCTCGGCGGCGGCGGCGCTGCCCTGGGCAGCCGGGTGTTGCCGGTGCCGGTGATCCGTCGCTGCCTGGCGGTGGTGCTGACCCTGGCGGGCCTGCGGCTGCTGGCTGGGGAGTGAGGCGCCAGGGACCGAAAGCAACAAGCGATCAGAACAATGTGATCAGAACAATGTGATCAGCTGCAGCATCACGTTGGTGGAGCTGTAGGCGGCACTGGCCAGGCCCGGCTGGGGCAGGTAAGTGACGGCAGGCTGCACGTAGGTGGTGCCGCCCAGGTGGAACTGGCCATAGGCCTGCAGCATCAACTCCGCAGGCCTGAAGACCTCCCCGAGAAAGCTCCGATCATTGACCCGCGCCCAGGACAGACCGACGCCGAAGCTGTCCTGAGGACGGCTCTCCATTGGCGCGAACACCGTCAGAGCCGCGGTGACCGATTTAGTCATCAGGTTGGTGATCGAGGGCGTCCAGCCGGCGCTCACCAGGCCCACCAGGCCGCTGTGGTCACGGCCGTAGCGGAAGTTGACCAGCCGCTGCGCCAGGGTTCCGTAAAAGCCATGGGCTCCGTTCTCGCGGAGGCAGTCCTGGTCACGGCCGAATCCATTGCATCGGCGTGACTCCCCGCCCTGGAACCAGGCCCCCAAGCTGGCGGACCCGGGTCGATTTGCATCACCCAGGGACCAGCCACCCCCCAGCTCCGCCACCGAGAACAGGGGCCCGCTGAGGCTGGGGACGGCCAGGCCGGTGCGGATCGATCCATCCCCCACCCCGCCGCGGCCGTCGAACACACCGGCATTGAGATACACCTTCCGATTCAGAGCCTTGGGCTGCCAGCTCAGCGAGGCCCCCAGGGCCGAATCCGGGTAGCCCGGCATGCGCCCCAGCAGGGTGGGCATCGCATAGAGGGGCGTGAACGCCAGGGCGCTGAGCGCCGGCACCGCATAGGTGGGATTGCGGGTGAAGTCCGGACGGGTGACGTTGGCGAATTCGATGCTGGCCGCCTGCTTGCCCACCAGGATCTTCAGCTGGCGATCCCAGAGGTCCTGACGCAGCACGTAGCTGTAGAGCTCGGTGCGATCCAGCGGCGGTGGGGCAACGAGGCTGTTGCTGCCCTGCAGGCTGCCCGAGGGAAGGGCAGCCCCGGCGCCGGCGTTCACCTGCAGGCCCTGGACCCACACACGGGCGCCACGCCAGCCCACGGCCTTCTCCAGATCGAGGGTGGCGTCCACCAGGAGCTGCTGGGCCAGCCCGTTGGCCGGCGCCGACTGAACACCCCCCACGATCTGGGACGTGCCATTGCCCACCCACACCCCACCAAAGCGCAGGGGGGAATCGACCGGCAGGCCGAGCCAGCGGCCCAGCTGGCCAGTGCCGGGGGCAGCCGTGGAGGCAGCCGGGTTGGCGGAGGGCAAGCGCAGCTCGGGCCCGAGCTCTGCTGCCCCCGCGGCCGGAACCTGGGCCGCCGGCGCCGCTTCCTCCCCATCAGCCTGATCGCCTTCGGCGGCGACCGCAGCGGCTGGACCGAGCAGCAGGAGGCAGACAGGCAGCCAAAGGCGCCACAAGCGCGCCGCACGAACAGCCTCAGGCAACATGAACGCGGGCTAGTCGGACAAGAATGCCCAGCACCCTGGCATCAAGACAGCGCCAGTCGCAGCAGCTGGGCCAAGCCTTTGCAACCGCCCCCCTGCAGCGAACCCATGCAGAAACAGACCTGGATGAGGGGCCTGTGAGTGTCGAAGCAGTGGGTGTCAGACCTGCTTCAGCCAGTAAAATTGATAGCTCTGCAGCAGGATATTCTCCTCGATCTGGTGGGGCCTGCGACCGGTGAACACATCAATCAGCGGAGCCGTGAAATCGAGCCCGCGCCGCCGCAGCACATCAACAGGGAGAGCCTGCGGAGTGGAATGGAAGTTGGCCACCACCAAGACCTGCTCGGAGGGACGCTGCTGATAGGAACGCAAGAAGCAGAGCAGATGCTCGTTCCCCGTATCCAACAACTCTCGGTTGTTGAAATCGGCAAAGGCATCCAGTGACTTACGAATAGCGATCATCCACCGTAACGCCGTGAACAGTCGATTCTCCACTGTGCCGCTCTGATGACGCCGCTCGGCATGCTGCCAATCAATGCTTGGCCGATGCACCCAGCGGTTGTCTGAGACCTTGGCTGGATCCTGTTGATAGCTATAGTCATTCAGCAGGCCAAGGGCATCACCGTTGTAGAGCAAGGGAATACCACCGAACGAAAAGATCAGGCTGTGCAGCATCAGAATTCGACTGATCGCGATATTGATTGCCACCGGATTCTCTTCCTGCATCGCCTTCTCCAGACCCGCAAGGGAGGCCAGGGAGCCACAGATGCGAGCATCCCCCGTGACTTCATTGCGCATGAATGGAAGTCCCCGGGAGGGAGATCCCTCAAACTCACCACAGAAGAAGTCGGTCAGAAACCGCCGATGGGACCTGGGCTGATAACCGACAGCCAACACATCCTGGTCATCAAAACCGAAGCCGATGTCGTCGTGACAACGCAGATAGTTGAGCCAGGTGGCACGATCCAGCTTATTGGGAAGACTCCTGAGCCCCCGGGTGAGCAGCCTGGCGTTCTGGGTCGCCACCGCATCCCAGAGCAGGGCCATGAAGGTGGCATTGTAAGAGTTTGCTGAAAAACCAACCCACGAGCCAGTTTTCCACAGGCATCAGTGGATTTCCGGCTCAAAAAGACGGATCGGCGGCTATCAGAGCCGCAAACAGCCCGATTTCGGCATCGTTGGCCTCTCTGCAAGGCATTGGTTGAGGCCTATTGGGCACACCTCTGGACAACGGGCTGTTCATGCCGCCTCCATCGCGGGCTTGAGCAGGTTGCCCAGGCGGATCAGGTTGTAGGCGATCACATGCAGGCCAAACACGGCGCCGACCTTCTCGGTACCGCGCAGTTTGAACTGGCGCAGCCCTCCGAACGCCTTGATCCAACCAAACACCTTTTCGATCCCCCGGCGGGCGTTGATCGATTTGGAGTAGCCCACGTGACGGGTGGTGCGGCCATCAATGGCTGAGCCACCGCTGCGGGCCGTGTTCTGGGCCACGTGGGGCGTGACACCGATCCGCCGCATCTCAGCGACAAACCCTTTGGTGTCGTAGTTCTTGTCGGCGCCGACGGTCTTCTGGTGGGCACCGGTGAGGTCTGCTGCCATCTCTTTGGCGGCATCCCGCTCACCGGTGCCCGTGGCCTGGGTGACGCGGCAATCGACGATCAGGTCGTGGCGGTTGTCCATGAGGACATGGCCCCGATAGCTCAGCTGCGCTGGATGGGCATTCGATTTCCGGGCCAGCCGTGCCTCAGGATCGGTGCTGGAGCGGTGGGTCTCGTTGCTGAGCTTGATGCCGCGAAAGTCCCCTTTGGCGCGCTTCTTTCCCTCTTTGGGAGCACCGAATCCTTCGCCAGGACCTGTGGGCGGAGGCGGAGGATCCTCCTGGCCATCGATCCGCTCCAAGGAAGCGTGTGACGCCCAGGCCTGGAGCAACGTGCCGTCCACCGAAAAGTGCTCGTCACTGAGCAGCGGTTTGACCTCGGGTGCTCCCATCAGCTTCTCCAGGAACAGCCCCATGACGTCGTCAGTGAGGAGCCGATCACGATTCTTGGTGAATGTGGTCGGATGCCAGATCGCATCGTCAGGGCTCAAGCCCACAAACCAGCGGAACAGCAGGTTGTAGTGGACCTGCTCCAGCAGCAGCCTCTCGGAGCGGATGCCGTAGAACGCCTGCAACAACGAGGCCAGCAGCAGCTGCTCTGGCGGCACCGATGGTCTCCCTTCTGAGGCATACAACCTGCAGAAGGTGGGATTGAGTCGATCGAGGGCCTGATCCGCCAGCTTGCGAATCCGCCTGAGTGGATGGCTGGTCGGGATCCGCTCCTCGATCGAGACGTAGGAGAACAAGGAGCCGCTGCGCTCCTGCTGACCTCGCATCAAACCTGGGGCAGTTGCCCTATTTTCGCAGAGGCGGCGGGGTTTTTCAGCAAACTCGTAAGCAATCTCGCACTCCTTGGCGCTGATCGCATCTTCGCCGAAATATTTAATCACCTCGACAGGGGCGACAATCGCCTCAGCAATGAATAACACTCCCGGGGCCGTGGCCTGGCAGCAGTCCTTCATCAGCTGGAGCAGAAGATGGGCATTACGCTCGTTCTGACAGTCGGTGCCGATTTCCTTCCAAAGGAAGGCGACGGCATCCAAGCGCATGATGTCAACCCCGTTGTTGGCCCAGAACAGGACAACACCAAGCATTTCAATGAAGACCTCAGGATTGCTGTAATTGAGATCCCATTGGTAATCATGGAAGACCGTCATGACCCAGCGCTGGGTTTGCTCGTTCCAGGTGAAGTTGCCCGGCGAAGACTCCGGGAAGACTTCAGGCATTGACCGCTCAAAAAGGTCAGGAATATCGCGACTCTCATACATATAGTAGTAATCCTGATAGGCAGGATCTCCCGCGACGGCCTTCCGAGCCCAGGTATGCTCATCCGAAGTGTGATTCATCACGATGTCAAGCACCAACAGGATCTGGCGCTGACGCAACTCCGAGGCAAGATATTGAAGATCCGCCAGATCACCGACCCGATCATCGATCTGCCTGAAGTCGCTCACGGCATAGCCACCATCACTTTTGCCGATTGGACACTTCAGAATCGGCATCACATGAATCATGTTGACCCCGAGTTCCTGGAAATACTCGGTCTTGTCAGCCAGATCTCGCAGGTTTCTGGCGAAGCCATTGGTGTAAAGGGCCATGCCGACCCATTGCTGGGAGAGAAACCAGTTGTGGTCCTTCTCCCGGGCTATGTCGAGCGCCTCCAGCTCTGGCGAACGATTGATATAGCCTTCCGCCATCGTTTCGACCAAGCCCAGCATCTGGTGCTTGAAATCAGGCCTGTGACCATAGAGACGGAAGAATAGCGAGTAAATCGCATAAAAGTTGGCACCCAAGCGCGTATAGAAGTGTCTGAGATCCTGACGTCGGATCTCAGGTTTCAGGTCATCAAGAATTGCGTTGAGCAGCGAGTGGGAGACCTGTTCATACATGATTCGAGTGCAGGCAAGAGAAAAGAATCGTCAACACACTGTTCGGCTGCATTCAAGCTGCCCAATCTGTTTTCATCGGCACCTGACGATGCCAGCGGGTTAAACTCAACAAGGCTCGGCCAACCAGCTAGAAAACTGCGGGTGGAAGTGAAGCACTCCTTCCACAATTCCGGCGGCGTAGTTGCCGTTCATCCCCATGAAGCCGCCCTGAGCCAGATAGAGAGTCTCCCGAGCGGATCGCTCCCCCGCAGAACAGCCTAGCTGGGCCATCAGCGCAGGATCGGCATTGGCCACAAGAACCGAAGGGAGGTCACTCGTCATCACCGGCAGATCATTGCCGCTGTCCCCACAGAAGAGGGTCTCGGAGGAATCAAAACCCAGCAGTTCCATCAGAAAACGCACCGCATGCAACTTGGTGGCTGCAGGCGGCAGCACATCCAGCAAGCCGATCTCAGCCTGCTCATCAATGCTGGTGATCAGACTGGCGCGCAGCTGTTCAAGCTCCAGCCGCCGCTCGATATCAGCGCAGAGGCTGGGAACGTCAACATCAAGGTGGAGGTAGTAGCTCAACTTGTAGGTGTTCTGCTTGGCGGGCTCCTGCAATTGCAGGGGGGAGAGATCCGCCAGCAACTGGTGGAGATCCTGGGCCGTGCGACCGGCCCAGTCCACGCTGATGCTCTGGTGCCATCCGCGATGGGCCCGCCAGCCATCGGGAGCCACCTCCAGGAGCGTGGTGCCCACATCGGCCACCACCCAGTCCGGTGATGGGAGGGCATAGTCCGCAATCGCCTGCGCCACGAGGGCGGCATCGCGGCCGCTGACATAGGCCAGCGTCACCTCGGGCCGCTGAACCAGGCGTGCGAACAGGCTCCTGGCGGCGGGCGACTCGGGCTGCCGCCCATTGGGGATCAGGGTGCGGTCGAGATCCGTGCAGAGCAACAACCTGGCCGGAGGGTCAGCAGCCATGGACAGCCTGCGGGGGCAGAGGGGACATCGCGGACAGAATCGGGGCGATCGCGAACAACAGGAGCCTAGAGATTGAAGAAGTCATAGTGTTCAAGGGCTTCAAGAATCCCCCTGGCGTGGGATTGCTCCGCGAGATAGACATGCTCGGTATCGCCAAGAATGGACAACTCCTCCCGGTGACGGTTAGCAACAACAACCCCCAGGGTGTTGCCGCGCAGCATGTCTTCATCGCCACCGGACCCCCCGGTGGCCAGGATCCGATCCAACGGGATACTCCAGCGCTGGGCAATGAATCGCAAGGCCTGCCCCTTGGAGGCCCGGACAGGCACAAAGTCGAGATACTGACCAAATGACAGAGTCACATTGACCAATAGATCTTGCTGTCTGAGAATGGCCCTGACCTGATCCAGAGACGGTGCATGTTGACTGTCATAGTGATAGGAATACTTAAATTGACTTTGTTCCTTTCTCGACTGAGGCTGCAGACCAGGTAGCTCCTTCAGCGTCGCCCTGAGCACCTGGGGGGTCCAGAGGTGATTGATGTGCTTGGCCCAGGCTAGATCGGGTAGCCAGTGGGGAGCATAGTAAATTTCCGTACCTAGGCTGGTGATCAAGATATCCGGCACAGGGATATCATACTCGCGAATGATCGTCAGGACGGAATCGAGACGCCGCCCGGTGGCAATCCCGAACAGGCAGCCCTTGCGGCGCTCACGGATCAACTGGCTGAGCAGACTCAGGCCGTCTCGATCCCCCAGCAACGTGTTGTCAATGGCCGTGAAGATGGCCTTGGTGCGCCGGCGGTCGCCGCTGAGGATTCGCGAGGAGGCCAGGGGCGATCGCTGCTGCTGAACCAGCTGGTTGAGCTGATGGAGATAGGCCTCGGCATGGGCATCCCAGGAATAGAATTGGGCCACATGGCGCACTCCATTGCGTGAGAAAGCCTGCCACTGGTTGGCATCTTCAAGAATGGTGATCAGGGCCTGGGCAATCGCCTCCTTGTTGAGGGGATCCACCAACAGGCCATTGCGGCAGTTGGCAATGATGTCCACCGGGCCACCATTCTCCGTGGCCACCAACGGCAGGCCACTGGCGGCTGCCTCCAGCAGGGTCAGGCCAAAGGGCTCCGTCAGGGCAGGATTGACGAACACACCCCGGGTGCTGGCGGCCAGGCGATAGATGAGGGGAACCTCATCGGAGCTGTGGTGCTTGGGCAGGGCGGCCAGGCCATAGAGGTCATAGGAATCCATGGCAATCAGCAACTCGGTGAACACCGCCTGGGGGCCTTCATCGAGATCCCGCACGTCATCACGATTGCCGGCCACGATCACCAGATTGGCGAGTCTCTGGAGTGGCTTCGACTCTCCGTAGGCTTCCAGCAGCGTGATGATGTTCTTGCGCAGATCCGGTCTGGAGAGCGCCAGAATCATGGGCTTGGTCGGATCTTTCAGTGAAACCTGGAGCCCCTCCAGAAAGCCCGAGCCCTGCACCGGCTCCGATCCATCGGCAACATGAAACTGCTGCAGATCCGTGCCCGGCGGAATGACCACCATCTTGTCAGGGTTGTAACAGTCATAGAGTTCATACTGATCTTCAATTTCATTGCGCGTACTGGTGATCACGAGCGCCGCCTGATTGATCACCTCTTCCTCGGCATCAATCCGTCTGGAAATATTGTAATCGCCCTCGATCTTTTCAAGGGCGAGCCCCATGGAGATCAAGCGTCGGTACTTATCACGCCCCAGCGAGTGGCCCGTATGCACCAGGGGCAGCCCCGTCAGACGGGCCAGCTTGACGCCCACGTAGCCGGCATCCGCATAGTGGCTGTGCACCACATCCGGCCTGGCGGGCTGATTCTGGATCCAGGTAAAGAGATGGTCGGCAAAACTGTCGAGGTGATCCCAGAGGTCCTCCTTGCGGAGGTAATCAGGCGGGCCCGCGTCGATCCGCACGATCCTCGCTTTGTCTGCCAGAGGCTCCAGGGGCTCGGCATAGTCGCCGCTGACGGCGGCATCCTCGATCCGGCGGGTGACCAGATCCACACCCGCCACCCAGGGGCTGCGGGCCAGGGCCTTGGCCAGCTCCACCACGTACTTGGTCTGCCCGCCCGTGTCGGGATCCCGGCCGAGTTCGAGCTGCGTGCCCCGGATCAGGCCATGGATGCTGATCAACAGGATCCTGAGCGGCTCCTGGGGCACCTCCGAGGCCTGCGGCGTGCCGCCAGGGGCACTGGCTGGGGGGAGGGCCATGGAGCCAAGCACGTCAAAGACCTGAAGCCAGCCTGCTCAGGACTGGTGCCTTTCACAAGGTGAGGTCCACACGCCAATGCCCACCAGCCGATCACGGGTCTGACCCCACTGAACGACCTCAGAACAGGGGCAAGCGCAGCAGCTGGGCCCAGAGTTCCTGACCGGCCGTGAGGCTGCCGAGCTCCGCCGGGATCTCCAGCAACAGATCGGCACCCTGGAGCGAACCGATGCGGGAGGAGGCCTGGGAGCCCTCCACCACCGCCAGGAGCTCACCGGCGGGACCCACCGTCAGGCGGGCCCGGGCCAGTTCCGGGCGTCCGGCACCACGCTTCAACGGCCCCGCCAGCCTGACCCGCAAGCGGGGCAACGGATCGGGCTCAGCACCCTCGAGCTGCTGCAGCGCCGGCCAGAGCAGCTGCAGCGCCGTGATCGCCGCTGCCACCGGATTGCCCGGCAGTCCGAAGAACGGCACGCTGCCGCCCCCGGCAGGACGCTGCAGTGTCCCGTAGGCAAAGGGCCGGCCTGGCTTGAGAAACAGCTTCCAGAAGGCCACCGAGCCAAGCTCCGCCAGCAGCGGCCGGATCCAGTCGGTGTCGCCGGCGGACACCCCGCCGGTGCTGACCACCACGTCGCAGCAGGCCGCCAGATCGGCCAGCGCCTGGCGCAGCGCGATCGGATCATCGCCCACCACCCGCCGCTCCAGCAGGGGGTAGCCAAGCCGCTGGCACAGGCTCGCCAGCAGGGTGCCGTTGCTCTCCCAGATCTGGCCGGGGCCGCGCGGTGTTCCCGCCGGCACCAGTTCATCGCCGCTCACCAGCAGACCCAGCCGCGGCCGGGGCGCCACGGCCAGCTCCGCCACGCCGCAGCCCGCCAGCCGGGCCAGATCGGCCGGCCCCAGCCGCTCACCGCAGGCCAGCAGCTGCTGGCCCGGTGCCGCCTCTTCCTCGGCGCTGCGGATCCAGGGGTTGGCACCGGGGGCCTGCAGCAAGCGCAGCTCGCCGGCCTCCACGACCACCAGCTCCTGGGGCAGCACCCGCACGGCGCCCTGCGGCAGGGGGGCACCAGTGAGGATGCGGATCGCCTCGTGGGGCTCCAAGGCCCGATCGAACGGAGCTCCCGCGGCGGAACGCCCCACCAGCGGCCAGCACTGGCCGGGTTCCGCCGTTGGGCTGGCGATCGCGTAGCCATCCAGGATCGAGGCCCGAAAGCCCGGCACCGCCGCCGGGGCGATCACCGCCGCGGCGCACACCCGCCCGAGACACTGCTCCAGGGGCAGGGTGCGGCAGCCGGCCAGGGGCTGCAGGCTCTCCAGCACCAGACGCCGCGCCTGCTCGAGGGGCAGGCCCTCGGGCGGGAAGGGATCGGCCGGCGTCGGCAGGCCGGCGGGAAGGGCAGACGACATCGGCGGCGGGGATGGGCTCAGGTGGGCGGAAAGGGCGACGTGGGCACCGGCGGCGGCCCGGCAGCGAGGCGCTCCACCACTACGGCCGTGCCATAACACAGAACTTCGGTGGCACCGGTGGCGCCGCTCTCCACCTCGGAGCCGTCGTAGCGGGTGCCCACGATGGCATTGGCGCCGAGCTGGCGGGCATGGGCCACCATCTGGTCGTAGGCCTGCTGGCGGGTCTGTTCACACATCTCGGTGTAGGCACCGATGCGGCCGCCGATCATCGACTTGAGGCCACCGAGAAAGCCCTGGATCAGGGTGGGCGAGCGCACCACGATGCCGCGCACGATGCCCTTGTACTCACGAATCGCGTAACCCTCAATCGTGAAGGTGGTGGTCACGAAGACGGGCTTGACCATGACTGGGCGCGAGGGGGTGGCCGGGATCGAAGGGGCGCCCTCAGGACAGGGGGCGCGAGGTTCAGCCTGGGGCAGGGCTGACCGATGGGCGCTGCCAGGGGCCATGGCGTCCCCCTTCCTTGGTGAGCAGCCGCACCGGGCCGATCGTCATCGCCGGATCGGCGGATTTGAGCATGTCGTAGAGGGTGAGCAGCCCCACCTGCACGGCGGTGAGGGCCTCCATCTCCACGCCGGTGGGGGCGGTGGTGCGGGTCGTCGCCTCCAGGCGCAGGCCGCTGCCATCGGCGGCAGGCTCGATCCGCACCCCCACTCCGCTCAGGGCGATCGGATGGCAGAGGGGGATCAGCTCCCAGGTGCGCTTGGCAGCCTGGATCGCCGCCACCCGTGCCACCGCCAGCACGTCGCCCTTGGGGGCCCGGCCCTCCAGCACCAGGGCCAGCACCGCCGGCTCCATGGCAAGAAAGCCCTCGGCCACGGCACGGCGATCGGTGGCGGGCCGATCACCCACCTCCACCATGAGCACCTCACCGGCGGCGTTGAGGTGGCTCAGCGAGGGGATCGGCTCTGACGCGGATCGTGGAGCTGGAGTTGCGTTCAAGGCACCGAAAGCGCCACAGCCTTGATCATGGCGCGCCTCAGCCAGCGTGATGCCGGGCCTCCCGGTGCATCCAGCTGATCCAGTCGGCGGAGATCTGCTGGGGGCAGACCGCCTCGCACTCCAGGGTGTTGCTGCAGCTGCCGAAGCCTTCGTCTGCCATGCGCTGCTGCAGGGCGCGGGCCCGCTGCCCTCGCTCCGGCTGGCCCTGGGGCAACTGGCCGAGGTGGGCCAGCTTGGCCGCCACGAAGAGGCTGGCGGAGGCGTTGCGGCAGCTGGCCACGCAGGCTCCGCAGCCGATGCAGGTGGCCGTGTCGAAGGCCGAGGCCGCCTGCTCGCGCCCGATCAGCATCGTGTTGGCCTCCGGCGCACTGCCGGTGTTCACGGAGCAGTAGCCCCCCGCCGCCAGGATCCGATCGAAGCCGGAGCGATCGACGCAGAGATCCTGCAGCACCGGAAAGGCCCTGGCCCGCCAGGGTTCGAGCACCAGGGTGGCGCCGTCGTCGATGTGGCGCAGATACAGCTGGCAGACCGTGGTGGCGGCGAGGGGTCCGTGGGCCTGGCCGTTCACCAGAAAGCCGCAGCTGCCGCAGATGCCTTCGCGGCAGTCGTGATCGAAGCCCACGGGCCTCTGGCCGGCGGCGATCAGCTGCTCATTGAGCTGATCGAGGGCCTCCAGCAGGGAGAGATCGGCAGACACTCCCTCGAGCCGATGGCTCTCGAAGCCCCCGGGAGCATCCGGGCCGGCCTGGCGCCAGATCCGCAGGGTGAGGCAGAGGGTGCGGCTCATCGGTAGTCACGCGCCTGGGGAACCACGGCGCTGAAGCGGAGGGGCTCGATGTGGCGCTGCGGCACGCTGCCCTGGCGATGCTCCCAGGCGGCGATGTGGGCGAAATGGGCGTCGTCACGCAGGGCTTCGCCGGTTTCGCTCTGGTGCTCCTCGCGGAAATGGGCCCCACAGGATTCCTCCCGGGCCAGGGCATCGCGCAGCATCAGATCAGCCAGGCCGAGGAAATCCTCCAGCCGCAGGGCCTTCTCCAGTTCGCCCTGGATGGGGGTGTTCACTACGGGCAGGCGGAGATCGTCGTGGAAACGCCGCGTCAGCTGCGCCACCTCCTCCAGCCCGCGACGCAGGCCGTCGGCCTGGCGGCTGATGCCACAGACATCGAGCATCAGCAGCCCCAGCTCGCGATGCAGCCCATCCACCGAGCTGCTGCCGCCGATCGCCGTGAGGTGATCGATCCGGGCGCGCACGGCCGCGATCGCCGCGCGGCAGGCCGGGTGCTCGGGCCCCACCTCCGGTTGGGGATGCCCCGCCAGCCAGGCCGTCACCGTGGCCGGGGCAATAACATAGCCATCCGCCAGGCCCTGCATCAGGGCGCTGGCCCCGAGCCGATTGGCACCATGCTCGGAGAAATTGGCCTCCCCCAGCACAAACAGACCGGGAATCGTGCTCATCAGGTGGTAGTCCACCCAGAGCCCGCCCATCGTGTAGTGGGGAGCGGGAGCGATGCGCAGCGGCCTGGCGAAGGGATCCTCGCCGGTGATGCGCGCATACATCTGCAGCAGGTTGCCGTAGCGGGCCTCGATCGCGGCCCGGCCATCACGGGCGATCGCCTCGGCCAGGTCGAGATACACCCCCTGGGCGCCGCCGGAGCCGCCATCGCCGGGGCCGACCCCCTGGCCGGCGAGAAAGCGTTCGCGCGCCCGGCGGGAGGCCACATCGCGGGGCACGAGATTGCCGTAGGTGGGGTAGTGACGTTCGAGGAAGTAGTCGCGCTCGGCCTCGGGAATCTCCGCCGGCGGCCGGTCGTCGCCGGGGCGCAGGGGCAGCCACACCCGCCCGTCGTTACGCAGGCTCTCGCTCATCAGGGTGAGCTTGCTCTGGAAGGCGCCGCCGCTGGGGATGCAGGTGGGGTGGACCTGGGTGAAGCAGGGGTTGGCGAACCAGGCGCCGCGGCGATGGGCGCACCAGAGCGCGGTGGCATTCGACTTCACCGCATTGGTGGAGAGGAAATAGACGTTGGAATAGCCACCACTGGCCAGCAGCACGGCGTGGGCGGTGTGGCACTCCAGGGCGCCACTGAGCTGGTGGCGGCACACCACGCCCCGGGCGACGCCGTCGACCGTGATCAGATCGAGCATGTCGCGCCGGCAGAGCAGGCGCACCCGACCGGCCTCCACCTGCCGCAGCAGGGCCTGAACGGCGCCATACAACAGCTGCTGGCCCGTCTGGCCGCGGGCATAGAAGGTGCGGCTGACCAGGGCACCGCCGAAGCTGCGGTTGGCGAGGGTGCCGCCGTACTCCCGGGCGAAGGGCACCCCCTGGGCGACGCAATGGTCGATCAGGCGGCCGCTGATCTCCGCCAGGCGATGGCAGCCGGCCTCGCGGGCCCGGAAGTCGCCTCCTTTGACCGTGTCTCGGAACAGCCGTTCGATGCTGTCGCCATCGCCGGCGTAATTCTTGGCGGCATTGATGCCCCCCTGGGCCGCCACCGAATGGGCCCTGCGGGGGCTGTCGTGATAAGTGACCACGTCCACCGCGTAGCCCTGCTCCGCCAGGGTGGCGGCGGCCGAGGCCCCCGCCAGGCCGCTGCCCACCACCAGCACCCGCAGACCCCGTTTGTTGGCCGGGCTGATCCGTGGCAGATCCAGCAGGGTGCGCTCCCAGGCCGTGGCCAGCGGCCCCGCCGGCAGGCACGGATCCAGCCGGAGATCGTCAGGGGAGGCGTTCGCCATGGGGGCTGCCGTCATCGGCCCACCCCCTGCAGCACCAGCGCCAGCGGCAGCAGCGTGAAGCCGCCCCCCAGCAGCAGCGCCAGCCACCGACCGGCCATGCGGATGGGACCGGCGTTGGCGGGATCGAGCCAGCCGAGGCTGCGATGGGCGCTCTCGACGCCATGCAGCAGATGCAGGCCCGCCGCCGCACCGGCCGCCCCGTAGAGCAGCAGCACGCCGGGGTTCGCAAGCACGGCCCGCAGGGCCGCGAGCTCCGCCGCGGCCGGTGGACGGTGCCAGCGCAACTGCAGCAGATGCACCACCAGGAACAGCAGCAGCAGGGCGCCACTCCAGGGTGCAATGCGGGCCGCCAGGGCCGCGAGGGCCTCCGCGGGCCCGGCGGCGGCCCGGCGACTGCGCAGAACCAGGGGCCGCTGCGCACCGGCGGCGCGGGCGTTGCGGCTCACCCGCAGGAGCGCCGCCAGGCCATGGCCGAGCCCGACCGCCGCCAGGGCCAGCTCCAGCGGCGGCAACCACCAGGCGCTGTGCAGAACGGTCACCAGCCGGCCGAAGGCGTCCGGATCGATCAGGGCCACCCCCACACCCGCCAGGTGCAGCACCAGGAAGAGCACCAAGGCCAGGCCGAGCACGGCGATCATCGGCCGGATGGCCGCCCCCTCGGCTCCTGCGTCCATGGATGGCGCGGCGACAGCGACCCCCATGGTGGCGCCCAGCGCGCCTCCCTTGCAGAGGGCCATGGGAATGTGAGGCCCCCCCTGGGCCCCTCGCCGTGCGCTGGACGCGCCCCTCCACCCTCCTGTGCGTCTTCATCACCCTGCTCAACGACCGGCTGGGCGAGAGCATCGTGTTTCCGCTGCTGCCCTACCTGCTGGCGGGGATCACCAATGACGGACGGGTGCTGGGGCTGCTGGCCGGAAGTTATGCCCTGGCCCAGTTCGGCTTCACACCGCTGATCGGCGCCCTGAGCGACCGCTACGGCCGCAGGCCGGTGATCATGGTCTGCGTGACGGGCTCCCTGCTGGGGCTGAGCATGTTTGCCCTCACCCTGGCCTTGCCCTGGGCCAGCCTCTGGCCAGCGGCGGCGGCGGCCGGCTGGCCCCTGGGGCTGTTGTTCGCGGCGCGGCTGATCGATGGGGTGAGCGGCGGCACCGCCGCCACCGCCGCTGCGGTGCTGGCGGACATCTCGGCACCGGAACAGCGGGCCAAGGCCTTCGGGCTGATCGGGGTGGCCTTCGGGCTGGGCTTCATCCTCGGACCGGCGCTGGGGGGCGCCCTGGCCGGGATCACCATCACCCTGCCGTTGCTGCTGGCCGTGGCGATCGCCGCCCTCAACCTGGTGCTGGTGGTCCTGCTGCTGCCCGAAACCCATCCGCCAGAGGCCCGATCACCCCTGCCGCGCAAGCGCGATCTGCAACCCTTCGCCCAGCTGGCGCGGGTGCTCGCCAACCCGCAGGTGCGTCGCCTGAGTGCGGCCTTCTTCCTGTTTTTTCTGGCCTTCAACGGCTTCACGGCCGTGCTGGTGCTCTATTTCAAGCAGGCCTTCGGCTGGGGACCCACCACGTCGGCGCTGGCCTTCCTGGTGGTGGGTGTGGTGGCCACCCTGGTGCAGGGCGGCCTGATCGGACCGCTGGTGCAGCGCTTCGGTGAATGGCGCCTCACCCTGGCGGGCATCGGCTTGGTGATCGTGGGGTTTCTGCTGATCCTGCTGACCACGGTCGGCAACGCCCAGCCGCAGGTGTTCATCGCCCTGGCGATCCTGGCCACCGGCACCGGTCTGGTCACCCCCAGCCTGCGCAGCCTCGTCTCCCGCCGGCTCGATGAGGGTGGTCAGGGAGCCGCCCTGGGCAGCCTCCAGGGCCTGCAGAGCCTCACCGGCTTCGTGGGGCCTCCGCTGGCGGGCCTGGCCTACGAAACCGTGGGGCAGCAAAGCCCCTTCTGGTTCGGCACCGTGTTGATGGTGGGGGTGGCCCTGCTGGTGGCCGGGGGGCTGCCCGGTCAAGCAACGGCGTCACCGGGAGCAACGGAGTGAGATTGCTACGTTGCCGGAGAGGAACCGGCAGCGTGCGTCGCGTCAGCACCGCCGACAGCAGAACACCATGGGCGAGCCCGCCGTCGCTGCCGAGCTCTACATCAACCGCGAGCTGAGCTGGATCGATTTCAATCGGCGCGTGCTGGCCCAGGCGCTGAATGAACACACCCCGCTGCTGGAGCAGGCCAAGTTCAGCGCCATCTTCAGCAACAACCTCGATGAGTTCTTCATGGTGCGGGTGGCGTCGCTGAAGTCGCAACTCGAAGCCGGAGTCACCAGCCTCAGCGACGATGGCCGCACACCCCTGCAGCAGCTGGAGGCGATTCAGGCCAAACTCCGCCCCCTGCTGGATCTGCAGCAGCAGCACTACCGTCATTCGCTCAAGAACCAGCTGACCGAGTACGGCGTCCATCTGATCGATTACGCCAACCTCAGCAACCGCCAGCGGCAGTGGGTGGATCACACCTTTCAGACCGCCATCTTCCCGGTTCTCACCCCCCTGGCGGTGGATCCGGCCCATCCCTTCCCGTTCGTGAGCAACCTCAGCCTCAACGTGGCGGCCCTGGTGCGCGACCCAGACACGGGCCAGCAGCAGTTCGCGCGGGTCAAGGTTCCCCAGAAGATCCTGCCCCGCTTCGTGGAGATCCCCAGCGATCTGAGCGGCAAGCGGCCCAAGCCGGTGTTCACCGCGGTGCCGCTGGAGCAGGTGGTGGCCTTCAACCTGCAACTGCTGTTCCCGGGCATGACGATCGAGGGGCACTACTTCTTCCGGGTCACCCGCGACGCTGACCTGGAGCTGCGCGACCTTGAGGCCGACGACCTGATGGAGGCCCTGCAGGAGGGCCTGCGCAAGCGGCGCAAGGGCGGCGAGGTGGTGCGGCTTGAGGTGGCCGACGAAATGCCCGATGACGTGATCCACGTGCTCATGGAAGGGATGAACGTGGAGGCGCAGGACCTCTACCGCGTCAACGGTCCACTCGGCCTCGATGACCTGATGAGCCTGCTGGCGATCCCCTTGCCCCAGCTGAAAGACAAGCCCTTCCAGGGCCGCACCGTGCCGGCGCTGGCGCGGGCGCAGCGCAGCCATCTGGACGACGGCTCGCTGAAGGAGGAGGACTTCCAGAGCATCTTCGCGACGATTCGCCAGGGCGATGTGCTGCTGCACCATCCCTATGACCTGTTCGCCACCTCGGTCGAGGAGTTCCTCAACCAGGCCGCCGACGACCCGTCGGTGCTGGCGATCAAGATGACGCTCTATCGCACGTCAAAGGATTCGGCGGTGGTGGCCGCCCTGATCCGGGCGGCAGAGAACGGCAAGCAGGTGATGGCCCTGGTGGAACTCAAGGCCCGCTTCGATGAAGACAACAACATCCAGTGGGCCCGGCGGCTGGAACGCTCCGGCGTGCATGTGGTGTACGGGGTGCTCGGTCTGAAGACACACACCAAGATCCTGCTGGTGGTGCGCAAGGAGAAGCAGATTCTGCGCAGTTATGTGCATATCGGCACCGGCAACTACAACTCCCGCACCTCCAGCCTCTACACCGACGTGGGACTGCTGACCTCCCACACCGATTTCGGCCAGGACCTGGTGGAGCTGTTCAATTACCTCACCGGCTTCTCAAAACAACAGAGTTTCCGCAAGTTGCTGGTGGCGCCGGTCACCCTGCGCAAGGGCATGGAGGCGCTGATCCGCCGCGAGATTGACCTCGCCAAGGCTGGCCAGGGTGGTCACATCCGGGCCAAGATGAATGCGCTGGTTGATCCGGCGATCATTGGCCTGCTCTACGAAGCCTCCCAGGCCGGTGTGAAAATCGAGCTGGTGATCCGTGGCATGTGCTGCCTCAGGCCCGGAGTGGAGGGCATCAGCGAGAACATCCAGGTGGTGAGCGTGATCGGTCGTTTTCTCGAACACTCGCGCCTGTTCTGGTTTGCCAATGGCGGCAACCCTGAGATGTACTTCGGCAGCGCCGACTGGATGCCCCGCAACCTGGATCGACGGGTCGAAGCGGTGGCGCCGGTGGAAGACGCTCGGCTGCGCGGGCAGCTGGAGGATCTGCTGGAGCTCTATCTGGGCGACACGGGCGCCTGGCACATGCGCAGCGATGGCAGCTTTGAGCAGTTGCAGCCTGAAGGGGATGGTCTCCAGACCCAGGAGACTCTGATCCGGCTCTGGCGCGGCGGCCTCAGCTCTGCACGTTGAAGCGAAACAGCAACATCCGTTACACAAGCACCACCCTGTCGTTGTCTTGCTTACAGGATGTCTTTCGTTTACATTCCTCATCCCAGCAATAACGCTGCTACATTCCGGCCACCAACTCACGGAGGCCGGGGTGATGAGTACGCCTCAGCGTTCCGCTCATGACGTAATCGCCAACACCGAGAACGTCAGCGGGCGCCGCACACCAAGCAAATCCGCCAGTGCTGCCAAGCAGGCTGTCGGCCGCATCAGCGCCGACACGATCGGCTGGTACCTGAGCACGATCGGCCGTGTGCCACTGCTCACACCGGCTGAAGAAATTGAGCTGGCCCATCACGTGCAACAGGGCAAGCGTCTGCTGGAGCTGCCTGCTGACACCCTCACGACCCAGCAGCGCCGCCAGATCCGCATGGGCCAGCGGGCGAGGGACCGGATGATGGCCGCCAACCTGCGCCTGGTGGTGAGCGTGGCGAAGAAATATCAGAATCAGGGGTTGGAGCTGCTCGACCTGGTCCAGGAGGGCGCGATCGGACTGGAGCGGGCCGTCGACAAATTCGACCCCGCCATGGGCTACAAATTCTCCACCTATGCCTACTGGTGGATCCGCCAGGGCATGACCCGCGCGATTGACAACAGCGCCCGCACGATCCGGTTGCCGATCCACATCAGCGAGAAACTCTCGAAGATGCGGCGGATCTCGCGCGAGCTCTCCCACCGGCTCGGCCGTCAGCCCAACCGGCTGGAGCTGGCCCATGCCATGGGCATCCCTCCGAACGAACTCGAAGACCTCGTCTCGCAGAGCGCCCCCTGCGCCTCCCTCGACGCCCACGCCCGTGGCGACGAAGACCGCAGCACCCTGGGGGAACTGATCGCCGATCCGGCCAGCGGGGCGCACATCGAATCGATGGACCGCCTGTTCCAGAAGGAGCACCTCGGCACCTGGCTGGCCCAGCTGAACGAACGCGAGCGCCGCATCCTGCAGATGCGGTTTGGTCTGGAGGGCACCGAACCCCAGACCCTCGCCGAGATCGGCCGCCAGATCAACGTCTCCCGCGAGCGGGTGCGGCAGCTTGAAACCAAGGCGATCATGAAGCTGCGGCTGATGAGCAACCGCACCACCTACGGACAGCAGGCTGCCTGAGCACGACCCTTCCGGTGGACAACTGGGCCCTGAGCCAGCTGGTCGGCATCGGCGTCCTGGCCCTCTGGCTCGGCCTGCTGGCAGGAGCCGCCACGGCCATGGCGAAGCGCTGGCCTGAGCAACGTGAGTGGCGCCGCAAGGTCGTGCATGTGGGCTGCGGTCCGGTGATCCTGCTGGCCTGGTGGCTGGGGATCGACCGCAACATTGCCATCGGCCTGGCTGGGCTGATCACCGCCCTGGCCGCTCTCAATCACCGCCTGCGGGTGCTGCCCGCCATCGAAGACGTGGGCCGCGCCAGTTACGGCACCGTGGCCTACGGAGCCGCTGTCACCCTGCTGCTGTGGTTGTACTGGCCGGATCAGGCCGCTGCCGTGGCAGCGGGCGTGCTGGTGATGGCCTGGGGGGATGGCCTGGCGGGCCTGGTGGGTGTCTCGGTCGCCTCGCCCAGCTGGCGTCTCTGGGGCCAGCGCAAATCCGTGGCGGGCACCAGCGCCATGGCCGCCGCCAGCCTCAGCGTGCTGCTGTTGCTGCAGGCCTTCTCGGCAGTGCCCAGCCCGGCCGTCGGCGGCGCCACGACCTGGCTGGTCCCCATCGGCATCGCCCTGGTGGCCTGCCTGCTGGAGCAGGCGGCCCTGCTCGGCCTCGACAACCTCACGGTGCCCCTGGCCGTGGGCTGGCTCTGGAGCCTCTGCTACCCCGGAGCCAGCCTGTAGCCGCCGAGCCCTCAGGCCTGCAGCAAGTGCTCACAGCGGCATTCCCAGTCGCGCTGCGTGCCCAGTCCGGCAACCACCATCCGATCCGCCGGCTCCTCCCGCAGCCGCAGCTGCCACTGGCGGATCACATCAGCCCGCTCGATCCACTCATCCAGCACGGTGCGCTCGATCAGCGCCGGATCCCAGCAGCGGCCACGGGCGGTGTCCACGGCCCAGGCGAGCAGGTCGTCGAGCTGGAAGGGGCGGAAGCCCCCGAAGGCCGGCCCTGCCGTCTGCTCCAGATAGAAGAGCTGGAGAGGGTCGGTCAGGCCACAGAACTGCAGGAGATAGCTCATCACGGAACTCCTGAATCACACGAGGAGTCCAAACGTACCGAGATCCAAGAGATCGCATGTCCACAAGGAACATTTCGATGGAATCATCATACTTTGGCACTCGCAATCCTTGAGTGCCAATTAGCAGGATTCAGGTCGTCATGCCGCCGCCAGCTGCCGATCACAGGTCTGGCGCACCGCAGCGGCGAGATGGTCGAGCAACTGCCGCGTGGTGGCCAGATCGATGCAGGCATCGGTGATGCTCTGGCCGTAGGCGAGCTGGCTGAGGTCCTTGGGGATCTTCTGACTGCCCGCCACCAGATGAC
This sequence comes from Synechococcus sp. CBW1006, assembly GCF_015840525.1. Taxonomy (NCBI): domain Bacteria; kingdom Bacillati; phylum Cyanobacteriota; class Cyanophyceae; order Synechococcales; family Synechococcaceae; genus Synechococcus; species Synechococcus sp. CBW1006. The sequence goes on from NZ_CP060396.1 coordinate 928,273, forward strand.
TTTCCAGCATCACGCCCATCACCCGCCGGGAGCCCTGGCGCAGCTGCTCGGCCACCTGCTCCAGCACCTCGCCCTGACGGCGGTAGTCCTTGTTGGAATTGCCGTGGCTGCAATCCACCATCAGCCGGGCCGGCAGGTTCTCCTTCTCCAGGGAGAGGGAGGCCGCCTCAATCGCTTCGCGGTTGTAGTTGGTGCCGGTCTTGCCGCCGCGCAGCACCAGATGACCATCGGGATTACCGGTGGTGGTCACGATCGAGGCCTGCCCCTCGCTGTTGATGCCCAGGAAATGGTGCGGCCGCGCCGCCGCCTGCATGGCATGGATGGCGGTGGTGGCACTGCCATCGGTGCCGTTCTTGAAGCCGATCGGCATCGACAGTCCCGAGGCCATCTCCCGGTGGGTCTGGCTTTCGGTGGTGCGGGCGCCGATGGCGGTCCAGCTGATCAGGTCGGCGATGTACTGGGGCACCACCGGATCGAGCAGCTCGGTGGCGGCCGGCAGTCCCATCTCAGCGAGGTGGAGCAGCAGGGTGCGGGCGCGGCGCAGGCCGGTGTTGATGTCGTAGCTGCCGTCGAGATGGGGATCGTTGATCAACCCCTTCCAGCCCACGGTGGTGCGGGGCTTCTCGAAATAGACCCGCATCACCACCTCCAGCTCGCCGCGGTGGCGCTGGCGCAGCTCCTGAATCGCCGCGGCGTACTCCTGGGCCGCGGCCACATCGTGCACCGAGCACGGACCCACGATCACCAGCATGCGGGCATCGTCGCCGCGCAGGATCGCCTTGATGCGCTCGCGGGCCTGCTGCACCGTGGCGGAAGAGGTCTCCGTGATCGGCAGATCCCGGTGCAGCAGTGCCGGTGGAACGAGGGGCCGGGTCTCCACCACGTGCAGATCGGAGGTGGCTGTCATGAACCCTGGGCTGCTCGTCTGGCGCCGCGGAACGGACTTCACCCTAGTCATCGGCTTCCGCGGGCCGTTCGGAGTGAACCTTTGGCAACGGTCGCCACCAACAGCCGGCCGGGCTGGCAAGAACAATGGAGGGCAGAAGCCGAAACCCCTGGGATGACCGTTGCCAGCTCGAGCCCTGCCAGCTCCTCCCCCGATCCGGCCAGTGTCCTCAGCAGCTACCGCGCCGCCGCGGCGGAACGGCAGGCCCTGGGGGTGCCGCCCCTGCCCCTGAACGCCGCCGAGACCCAGGCCCTCACCGAGCTGCTGGCGGCACCGCCAGCCGGGGAGGAGGCCTTTCTGCTGCACCTGCTCAGCGAGCGCATCCCGCCGGGGGTGGATGAGGCGGCCTACGTGAAGGCCGGCTGGCTGAGCGGCGTGGCCCAGGGCAGCGTCAGCAGCCCCCTGGTGAGCCCGGTGGAAGCCGTGCAGCTGCTGGCCACCATGATCGGCGGCTACAACGTGGGCGCCCTGATCGAACTGCTCAGCAGCGACGACAGCACCATCGCCGAGACAGCGGCCGAGGGCCTCAGCCGCACCCTGCTGGTCTACGACGCCTACCACGACGTTTTCGAGCTGGCCGAGCGCAACCCCTACGCCAGGCGGGTGATCGACAGCTGGGCCGCCGCCGAGTGGTTCACCGCCAAGCCCGAGCTGCCGGCCGAGATCACCGTGACGGTGTTCAAGGTGGAGGGCGAAACCAACACCGACGACCTCTCCCCCGCCACCCACGCCACCACCCGGCCGGACATCCCCCTGCACGCCATGGCGATGCTGGAGACCCGCATGCCCGGCGGCCTGGAGCTGATCGCCGAGCTCAAGACCAAGGGCCACCCGGTGGCCTACGTGGGCGATGTGGTGGGCACCGGCAGCTCCCGCAAATCCGCCATCAACTCGGTGCTCTGGCACACCGGCACCGACATCCCCCATGTGCCCAACAAACGCAGCGGCGGCGTGGTGCTGGGCAGCAAGATCGCGCCGATCTTCTTCAACACGGCTGAAGACTCCGGCGCCCTGCCGATCGAGTGCGACGTGACCGCCCTCAACTCCGGCGATGTGATCACGATCCGCCCCTATGCCGGCACGATCGAGCGGGCGGCCGGTGAAGCCAACGCCGGCGAGATCGTGGCCCGCTTCGAGCTCAAGCCCAGCACGATCACCGACGAGGTGCGGGCCGGCGGCCGCATCCCCCTGATGATCGGCCGCTCCCTGACCGACAAGGTGCGCGCCCAGCTGGGCCTGCCCGCCTCGGATCTGTTCATCCGGCCGGTGGCCCCGGCCGACACCGGCAAGGGCTTCACCCTGGCCCAGAAGATGGTGGGCAAGGCCTGTGGCCTGGCGGGCGTGCGGCCGGGCACCAGCTGCGAGCCGCTGATGACCACCGTGGGCTCCCAGGACACCACCGGGCCCATGACCCGCGACGAGATGAAGGAGCTGGCCTGCCTCGGCTTCTCGGCGGATCTGGTGATGCAGAGCTTCTGCCACACCGCCGCCTATCCCAAGCCGGTGGACCTCAGGACCCACGCCGAACTGCCCGACTTCATGGCCTCCCGCGGCGGCGTGGCGCTGCGACCCGGCGACGGCATCATCCACAGCTGGCTCAACCGCATGCTGCTGCCCGACACCGTGGGCACCGGCGGCGACAGCCACACCCGCTTCCCCCTGGGCATCTCCTTCCCGGCCGGCTCGGGCCTGGTGGCCTTCGCCGCCGCCATCGGCGCCATGCCGCTCGACATGCCCGAATCGGTGCTGGTGAGATTTTCAGGTTCCCTGCAGCCGGGCGTGACCCTGCGCGATGTGGTGAACGCGATTCCCTACGTGGCGATCCAGCAGGGGCTGCTCACGGTGGCCAAGGAGGGCAAGAAGAACGTGTTCAACGGCCGGATCATGGAGATCGAGGGCCTGCCCGATCTCAAGCTGGAGCAGGCTTTTGAACTGACGGATGCGACCGCCGAACGTTCCTGCGCCGGCAGCACCATCAAGCTCAGCGTGGAAACGGTGAGCGAATACCTGCGCAGCAACGTGGCTCTGCTGAAGAACATGATCGCCCGCGGCTACGGCGATGCCCGCACCCTGGCCCGCCGGATCCAGGCGATGGAGGCCTGGCTGGCCAAGCCGGTGCTGATGGAGGCCGATGCCGATGCGGAGTACGCCGCCGTGATCGAAATCGACCTCGATGCGATCACCGAACCGATCCTGGCCTGCCCCAACGACCCCGACAACGTCAAGACGCTCTCGGAGGTGGCGGGCGCGCCGATCGATGAGGTGTTCATCGGCTCCTGCATGACCAACATCGGCCACTACCGGGCCGCCGCCACGGTGCTGGAGGGCCAGGGCGCCAATGCCGCCCGCCTCTGGGTCTGCCCCCCCACCCGCATGGACGAGGAGATGCTCAGGCAGGAGGGCTACTACGCGATCTTCGAGGCGGCCGGCAGTCGCATGGAGATGCCGGGCTGCTCGCTGTGCATGGGCAACCAGGCCCGGGTGGAAGACGACACCACCGTGTTCTCCACCAGCACCCGCAACTTCAACAACCGCCTCGGCAACGGTGCGCAGGTGTACCTGGGCAGCGCCGAACTGGCGGCGGTGTGCGCCCAGCTGGGCCGCATCCCCACCAAGGAGGACTACCTGGCGATCGCCGCCGAGAAGATCGACCCCAACGGCGCCACGCTCTACCGCTACCTCAACTTCGACCAGATCGAGGGCTTCGAAGACCAGGGCCGCGTGGTGAGCAGCGAGGAGGAGGCCAAGGTGCTGGCAGGAGTTTGATTCCACCCATCGAGGCCCTGCGGTCCCTGCGGCTGAGGGCCTTCCACTTCGACAGGGACAGCTGGCAATCCACCCGGAGCATCCGCAGGCTCATCGAGGAGCGCTGGTGGGCTGTGGCCCTGGCGTTGCTGCTCACCGGCTTCAGTGCCGCCGCCGCCGCCCTGCTGTTCAAGACCGGCGTGGGCTGGCTGGGCACCTGGCGACTGAGGCTGCTGGAGATGGCTCCCGCCGCCCTGGTGCTGCCCCTGATGGGCGGGCTGGGGGGTCTGGTCTCGGCGCTGCTGATCCGGGAGCTGGCCCCCACGGCGGCGGGATCGGGGATCACCCAGGTGATGGTCTTCCTCAAGGGACGTCCCATGCCGATGGGTTTCCGCGTGGCAATGGTGAAGCTGGTGGCGGGGATCCTGGCCATCGGCTCGGGCTTTCCGCTCGGTCCCGAAGGACCTTCGGTACAGATGGGGGGATCGGTGGCCTGGCGGCTGGCCAAGGTGCTGCGGGCCCCTGCGGCCTTCCTGAGGGTGATCGTGGCCGCCGGCGGCGGGGCGGGCATCGCGGCCGTGTTTCACGCTCCGATCGGCGGCTTCTTCTACGCCGTGGAAGAACTGCTGCGCGGTGCCCGGCCGGTGGTGCTCCTGCTGGTGCTGGTCACCACCTTCCTGGCCGACACCTGGGCCGATGTGATGGGACTGACGGCCCTGGGTCTTCAGTCCAGCGGTCTGAACGTCAAGGGCTTCCTGCTGGACAGGGAATTCACCCCCATGCTCCGGTTCCTGCCCGTGGATCTGCTCTACCTGATCGCGCTCGGGATCGTGGTGGGTCTGCTGGCAGAGCTCTACTGCCGCTACGTGATCCGCATGCAGTGGCTGAGCCACCGCTGGTTCGCCCCGCATCTGGTGAGCCGCATGGTGATCGCCGGGGTTCTCCTCGGCCTGGTGTATGCCTGCCTGCCGCCGGAATTCCGCAACAATGCCGGCCTGCAGCAGGCCGTGGCTGAGGGCCATGTGGAAATCGGCACGGCGCTGGGGATCTTCGTCCTGCTGTTCTTCAGCACGGGTCTTTCCGCAGCGTCCGGAGCTCCCGGGGGCCTGTTCGCGCCGATGCTCACCCTGGGGGCCACCATCGGCCTGGCCTGCGGGGGCCTGGCCGAGCACCTCACCGGCCACGTGCCCACCACCTTCGTGTTCGCGGGCATGGGGGCCTTTGTGGCGGGCTGCTCCCGCACGCCGATCACCGCCGTGTTCCTCGCCTTCGCCCTCACCAAAGACCTGCTGATCCTCAAGCCGATCCTGGTGGCCTGCCTGGCCAGCTTCCTGGTGACCCAGGTCCTGCATGGACAATCGATCTACGAACGCCAGATCGAGCTGCTGCGGGCCTTCGACGCCAACGGAAAAGGGACAGCGGCGGCTCACCACTCAATCGCTGAGCCGAGCAATTCGTCGACCTGATCGTGGCTGGGAATATCCAGTCCGGCCGGGCCCTCTGGCGCGAGCGTTGATGGACTTCATGAGCCGGCCTGATGTTCAGTGATGACGCGACAGGATCCAACCTCAAGGATTTTTCCCTGATGGATGCCGGCAACAATGCCATCATCCTACGAGCCTCCGTCATCACGATTGCAGCGAAACTTCACTCCCAGATGCGCGGCTTCTGCCTCGATACAGGCGCGTCTGACTGCCAGATCATCAACGTCAGAAAAAGGGCCTCCAGCGGCACCCTCGCAACTCAATTCGCCAGACGATGGAGTTCCACTGTCTTGCAAGCATTCTCCATCGACTGCATTACCAAGAAGGTGTTGCCTGCGCGAAATCCAGCGCCAAGCGCAACATGCTCACCATACCGACTTTGGCCATCTCCATGCAAGCTATCCAGGCGCACCTGCAACCCTTCTGACTTCCGTAAACAAAGCACGACTGACTGCGTTACCTCAGCATTGAGCCCGGCCAAGGAGAGACTCGAATCCTCCATTATCGCAAGTTCATCATCAGCGCAAAGGCGCCTGTTGACGGGCTGAGTAAATCCAGGCAGACAGGCGCTGTCGTGTCGCTGAGCAGGCTCAGAGAATCAAGGGCTGGGCAACGAAGTCGGCAGCAGCGAGAGTGCCGTCAGGATTGGGATAATTGGCAAAACCCACGGTCACATCGCCATACTGGGAGTTAGCGGTGGTGAGCACACTGGGAACGCAGGAATCGCTCTTCACCACGTCCAGATCGCGCCAGCGGACTTTGGCTTTGAAAGCCTCGGAGGACTTGCGTTTGACCGTCACCACGGAGGCGGCAGGCAGGCGGTACTTACCATTATCAGTCGAGCAATGGTGTAGGGTATCCGTTCAGGGGGCGTGACAGCTCGCGGCGAACATCGGCCCTGCTGAACCCTTGACGACAGCTTGATTTCCGGTTGCATCTCAGGTAGAGACCCGCCTGTGATGACCGCACATCCGGCTGGAATTCCAGAAGCCGACTGGCTGGAAACTCCCGCCAGCGTCAGAGCGCTGATCAACGCCCAGCAGCAGGAGATCGAGCTGTTGCGCGGCCAACTCACCTCCTTGGCCACCGAGTTGGCAAACCTGCGTGAGCGGATCGGACGCAGCTCTCGCAACTCATCCAAACCTCCCTCCAGTGATGGTCTGGGTTTTAAGCCGCCAGAACGGCGCAAGGGCAGTGGCCGCAAGCGGGGCGGCCAGCAGGGCCATCCCGGATCCGGACCAGAGCTGCTGTCGATCGAGCGGGTGGATCAGGTGGTGGATCACCACCCTGATGCCTGCCGCCGCTGTGGCACCTTGCTCCAGGGAGAGGATCTCGATCCCCTGCGCCATCAGGTGATCGAGATCCCGCCGATTACCCCGCTGGTGATCGAGCACCGGCTGCATCGCCTGGTCTGCCCCTGCTGTTCCACCAGCACCTGCGCCTCGTTGCCGGCGGATGTGGAGGCCAGTCACTACGGCCCAAGGCTCAGTGCACTGGTGGGCCTGCTGGGCAGTGCCTTTCCGTTGAGTTTCAGCAAGACCCAGGCCCTGCTCCAGCAGCTGGTAGGAGTGGAGATGAGCCGCGGCGCGATTGCACGGGTCCGCCAGCGCTTGAGTGCAGCACTGGAGCAGCCCATGCAGGAGGCCCTTGCTTTTGCCCGCGTGCAGCCGGTGGCCTACGTAGATGAAACTGGCGCCCCCACCGGCAATGCCGACGGCAACAATCCCACTGGAAAGCGGGGCTGGCAGTGGGTCATGGTCACCGCCGTGGTGACGGTATTTGTGCAAGGGCTGAGTCGATCGACGACCGCTGCCATCGAGCTGCTGGGGAACGCCTTTGGCGGGATTGTGGTGAGCGATCGCTTCTCGGCCTACAACCACCTGCCCACCAAGCAGCGCCAGCTGTGCTGGGCGCACCTGATCCGCGACCTGACGGCCATCGCCGAACGCCCGGGCGCCAGCGCTGAATTCGGAGCCCAGCTGCTGGGCCTGCAGCAGCAGCTGTTTGGCCACTGGCACCGCTACAAGGAGGGAAAGATTGACTGGCCCGCCTTGCAGCAAAGCTGCCGGCCGATCCGCCAGACCTTTGAGACCACGCTGCAGCGGGTAGTAGAGCTCGGCTACCAGCGCGGCGAGCGAACGCCTTGGGCCAGCACAGTGCGCACGTGCCAGCAGCTCCAGAAGGTGACAGGTGGGTTGTGGACCTTCCTGGAGAACGAGGGAATAGAGCCCACCAACAACGCCGCAGAACGTGCCCTGCGCCAATCGGTGATTCAGCGCAAGATCAGTCAAGGAGTCCAATCCCGCCAAGGTGCGATCTGCCGGAGCCGCCTGCTCACGGTCACCACTACCCTCAGGCAACAGGGGCGGGATGTCTGGGAGTTCCTGGAGCAGGCCTGGATCGCCCATCACCGCGATGGGGTGATGCCGTCACTGCTGAGCGATCCCTGAAGGCAGAAGAAAGGACAAGGAAGAGTCTCTGATCGCTCAGCGGTGAGCGATCAGGCTTGCATTCGTGCGGTGGGGCGTCCCGACCCCTGAACGCATACGGTGTAGGAGTCATCTCCATTCTCCCAGATGCCATAGGCCGTATGGGTGATATCCAGACCCAAGTCGGGGAAGCGGATGTTGATCTGCCGGCCGCTGTCCAGATCCACAAGAAAGGCGGTGGAGACAAGGCTGTAACCCGTCAGGGAATCGGCGGAAGCGATGTCGCAGTTGCCCACGGCCAGCCCCCCATCCACGCTGTGGACAAAGGTGTAGGAGCTGCTTCACCGCTGCGGGTCGGCGCCTATCAGCAAAGATGTCCGCTCAGGGTACTGATCTGAGTACCTCAGAAAGCCTACTCCGGATGGAGGATCATGGGCTTCGAGATCGGATGTTGATCGTCATCGCGCGTTGATCAGGAGCGCAGGCTTGAGCGGCCGGCCCCCGGTCGGAGGCTGAGGCCGGCCCGCCTCTTGCGGGCGGTCCAACCACAACCCCCTGGGGCCTGGGTTTCTGATCTTCAAGCAGCGACAGTGTCCTGCGGTCTGGGATGGTTGACCCGCACGACTGTTGGCTGAGCCCAATCGCGAGGTGGCCTGGCCCAGCGGCGTGGATGTTGCGCACGCGCCTGCTCATAGGTCTGCTGACGGACTCTGCAGATCGCGTCAGCTTCTCCGTAGTGACGTTGATTGGGCGTCACATACTTGATGCCGCTGTGACGATGCTCAGCGTTGTACCAGTCAACAAAACCATCGACCCAGGCACGCACTGAGAGAAGATCCCGGAAACGACGCACTGGATAGCTCTGGTGATATTTCATGGTTCGGAACCATGACTCAACGTAGGCGTTGTCATTGCTCACCCGCGGCCGCGAGAATGACAGGGAGATGCCGAGCTCGGCCAGCTTGGCGGCCAAGGTGTAGGAGCGCATGGGTGCTCCGTTATCGGCGTGCAGGATCGTGGTCGACCCCGAGCTGATCCCTTCATCACGGCAGACACGATCAAAGAAGTGCTTGGCCAGTTCGCCGCATTCACGATCGTGCACCTCAACGCCAAGGATGCGCCGGCTCCACACATCCATCACCATATAAAGGTAGTAGAATTGACCCTTCACAGGCCCCGGCAACAGGGTGATATCCCAGGCCAGCACTTGATGGATGCCCGTTGCCTCCAGCACGGGTGGCTCTCTTGGCTCCCGCGGTGGGCGGCTCCTGCCGCGATGATTTAACAGGCCTTTCTGGCGCATGATGCGGTAAATCGTTGACTCCGATCCCACGTAGACTCCCTCCTCGGCAAGGATCGCCACGATCTGACCAGGCGTGAGATCGGCAAAGCGTGGATCGTTGACAGTGGACAACACCTGTTGGCGCTCCTCCTCGCTGAAACGATGCATGACATGCCTGGACGCTCCCTTGCGTTGATCGCAGCTGAATCCCTGGGTCCGAATCATCAAGCCCCATCGCCTCAGCGTGCGTGTCGCCAGGCCGAAAAGATCAGCAATGGCCTTGGCCGAAAGGCCACGACTGATGCCTTCCTGTAGAAGCGCGACGATCGCACCGCGATCGCCAGACGGAATCAAGGATCCTCGTCCGGTTGAAAGATCTGGTTGAACTTTTTTGAGAGCATCAACAACGTCGCCGCTTCTGTCAGTGCTTTTTCTTTCTTCTGCAATTCACGCTCCAGCTGGCGATTCCGCCGGACCAGTTCCTGATTCTTGCGTTGCAGTTCCCGCTGATCAGCCATGCTCGGCGCGCTGGGGCCATTGGCATCCTCGGCGGCCTGGCGCCAACGGGCAACCTGCTTGGGGTACAGCCCCCGCTCCCTGCAGAACGACCCGAGCTCGCTTCCGTTCAGTCCTGCGGCCTGGATCACGGCTGCCAGCTTGTCGGCAGCGCTCCACTGCTCCGGCGGCCGGTTCGTGGCAGGCACCAGCTGGCCCTGCTTCTGCCACTGGCTCCGCCAGTTGTAGATGGTCTGCGCCGTGATCCCGGTGTCGCGGGCGATCTCAGCCACGCTCTCAAGGTTCGGAGGGCTCATCCGCAGGCGGACGGCTTCCCGCAGAGCGGCGTCATAGGGCGGTTGCATAGTCGTCGGTTGGGCCCCCAGGTGGACGGGTCAAACCGAGCGGACTTCTTCCTAAGAAACACCAACGGCCAACAGGGATCTCGGCTGACTGACCACACCTCAAGCAGAGGCAACAAGTTGAAAACCAAGGGCAATGGCGCGTCGCTGGAGACCACGAATCTGACGATCCCTTGATTCCTCCTGATATGCGGCAGCACCGGGATCCTGATATACCAAACCATCACGGAGCGTCTTGTAGTAAAGAATGGCAAGCTTTCGGGCAGTAGCAATTAATGCTTTACTCTTTCCGGCACGTGCTGCCAGACGACGTTGAAAAGCACCCAGTGCAGTATTCGTTCTTCCCAGCGGTACGGCAGCCATCCAAAAGGCACTACCTGCTCGCGTAGTGCCCTGTCGTGTTCGTGAAGAAAGTACCTTTCCCCCTGAGATCCTGTTCTGAGGACTGAGTCCCAGCCATGACACAAAATGCTGGGCACTGGGCCAGCGCTTCATGTCCAACCCACACTCACTAATGAGCGTGAGAACTGTTGTTGGTCCTAATCCCGGAAGCCTTAGAAGATTGTGGCCTGACAAGGCTTGAATTAGGTGGGTTGGGTTAAATGCAAAGCCATGTCCGCATATCTTCCAATCCCCAGGTTGACTGCCTGGATCTTGATAGTCCGAGCCGGCAAGCTCTGTCATCAATGATTGTGCCGCAAGCTCGCAGGCCCTGATCTTCTCTGAATAGGTGTCAAAGAGCTCAACTGCGATCTTCAAAGAGAACAAGTGATCGTCTTGGTAGTTCCCCTCAAGAGCAGCCGCAATTGTTGCCGCGCTCTCCTTGCAGCGTCTGTCTCGGAGAGAAGCGAGTCTTTCGGGGTCCCTCTCACCTGAAAGTATGGCATCGATGATTCGCCTACCGGTTAGTCCGCTGATATCTCTGACAACATGATGAAGCTGAAGATTCATAAGCATCAGCGCCTTCTGGATGTGTTGCTGATGAGACGAGCGGTATCGAACAAGTTGATCACGCTGCCGCAGATATGAGCGTAGTTCTGTGATTTTTTGGTCTGGACGAAAGCTTGCTCTCACCAGGCCGTAGCTGTGGAGCTGCTGAAGCCATTGTGCATCGTTGATATCCGTCTTGCGGCCCGGAACATTCTTGGCGTGCCTGGCATTAACAAGAAAGACGTCAATGCCTTTGCCAGAGAGAATCTCGTAAAGCGGAACCCAGTAGATTCCAGTGGACTCCATGGCAATGGTGCTAATTCCAACTGCCAGCAGCCATTCGGCGAGTGCGATTAGATCCTTTGTGAAGCTTGAAAACTTGCGGACGGGATTCGGATCAAGCTCGACAGGAACAGCAACAACGTGGAATCTACTGCCGACATCAATTCCAGCGGAACGAGGGTTAATGACTTTCAGACGAGCTCGGCGCTTGCCTGCTGAAATTGGTTCTCCCATGGCTTAAGGACTCACTAGGTGATCGGGAGGGCATCAGGCAGGATTCGCGCACTAAAATCAGCAAATTCCTAATCGGGATCGGCCGACTAACTCATTGGTCAGTCGAGCCGTCGCCAGGGCAGGGAGCGCAATTCGAATCCCAGGCCACGTTTGCTTTCGGGGTCAGGCCTCCAAAGATGTCATCGGCCATGGCCCGATGTCCTCATGACCAGAGTGGCAAGGGCGCTCTGGCTTGGCCGTGGGTGTTTCGGGCGCGAGGGCGTACGCGCGTACTGGTTCGTTTGCTGACACTGGGGGGGTCTGACCCTGAAAGCTGCGGTAGCCGGAACTGGTGGAGCCATCAATGGCACCGGTATAGAGAAAGCCCACGGTGTTGGGATCCTCCCCTGAGGCCAGGGTTGCCTGAAAGTCACTCCAACCTCGCTCCCGCGAGCTGAACCCCGCCCAACGCCAGCATCCCTCTGATGTCGTAAGCCAGTTCCCGGAGCCCCCGTCGGATCGAGCGGTAGCCGCCGCGCCGCAGCAGGTTCATGACCACGGTCCGCAGGAACGCAAACACCGGTGCACCGATGCGATGGGTATAGCGGTGGGCGTCCTCACCGAGCTGGGTGTCGCGGGCCCAGTGCCATTCGTTTTCAATGCTCCAGCGTTGCCGGATCAGGCGCAGCAGGCCTTCTGGAGCTGTGCGAACGGTCGTGATGAACAAGTGCCTGGTGACACTGTGCTTGCCGTTGCGCTTGGTGGTCGTGGTGATCAGCTCCACGATCCAGGCGCTGCCCGGCCAGGCTTCCTTGATGTGATCGGGGGCTTCCTTGGCCCTGAGCTCCCAGCGCGTGTCACGCCCATGGCGTTTCTCCTGATCCGTTGCAGTGAAAGGGATCCGACGTTTTCCCTCGAACTGGCGGCTGATCTGCCGATGGAGCCTGGGCTGATTCGTTTTGACGGTCAGGGCGACGTCGGCTCCCTGCTCGAGGCACCAGCGAAAAACGCCTGCGTCGTGTGCAGGGCATCCGCCTGGATCAGCTTGCCCTCTAAATCCATCGTGCTCAGCAGCTCTTTGAGCGCTGCTCGCTCGCTCGATTCATGGGTGTCGTAGGCCTTCTGAGCCAAGGCGACACCGAGGGCTCGGGCGTAGACCGTCACCTGGGCGACAAAGCGGTGGTTGCCGTCATCGGTCTCGATGGCTGAACCCTTCAGGGTCTTGCCATCGCACACCAACTGCTCCACAGCCGTTGTACCGCCTGGGATATGGCTGATCATCCAGGCCTGGAGCACCTCGCCGAACTGCTGCAGGTGCGCCTTGTTGAACAGGTAGAGGAAGGTGGCGTCCGAAGGCCAGCGCTTGAAATTCAGCCCCAGGGCCTGGTTCAACACCTCCCGGTGCCGCCTGGCGAACGCCTCCAGATCGCGGGAGCTGCGGCAGTCGCTGAGGATCCCAAGCACCGCCACCAGCAGCAGGTACCACTGCGGGTAGCGCACCCCGCGGCGGTAACGGCCATCGGGGATGGCCTTGAGGAAGCTGATCAGGTCGGCATCGGCGTTGAAATCAACAGCGGGAGCAGCGGTCTGGGGCATTGCTGAGGGGCTGGTCCCGCGAGCAAACCAGGCCGCGGCAGGGGCGCCAAGGGCAAGCTGGACGGACTTTCAGGCGGCCCTGCCCCTGAGGCCGACCCGCCGCTGACATTGCGCGTGTAAGCCCCCACCAGATCGACCAGACCAGCGCCGAGGTTGTCGGGGCCGTAGACGCTGGTGCCATTGACGTTGGTGAAGGCGCCTGTTTCGGGAACGTTGATGGTGTACCAGGTGCCGGAACCACTCACCCCATCACGTTGCACCGAGTCGAGCGGACCCTCGTAGACAAGGCCGACAGAACCCGGGCCGGTGGCATTGATGCTGCCGGTCAGCAGATAGGTGTCCCGTTGATCGCCTCCCTTGATCCCCTGCAGGAAGGTGACATTAGCGGGATCCTGCGTGGGGTTGTATTCAAACGGTGAGATCACCTGCAGCTTCGGCATGACACCCGTTCAGCAGCCCCCGCTCTAGCCAGGCCAGGCAACCGGCACCAGGGATCCGTGAGACTGATCGATTGGCATGCCCCTCCCCCTGAACCAGGAAACCCTGCTGTTCGAGCCCGCCCAGCCCGTCGCCGGTGCCCTGCGGGCCGTGCTGGCCTTCCCCAGCACCTACTCCGTGGGGATCACCAGCCTGGGCTACCAGGTGGTCTGGGCGACCCTGGCGCGGCGCGCCGACGTGGATGTGCGGCGCCTGTTCACGGATCGCAGTGACCCACCCCACCGTCATGGCGACCTGTTCGGCCTGTCGTTGAGCTGGGAGCTGGACGGGCCGGTGCTGCTGGATCTGCTGGAGCAGCAACACATCCCTCTCTGGGCCGAGCAGCGCGGCGAGAGTGATCCGATCGTGTTCGGCGGCGGACCGGTGCTCACCGCCAACCCGGAGCCGCTGGCGCCTTTCTTCGATGTGGTGCTGCTCGGTGATGGCGAGGAGCTCCTGCCGGCCTTCATCGATGCCGTGCAGCAGCATCGGGATCAACCACGGGCGGAGCGGCTGCGGGCCCTGGCCCAGGTGCCGGGGATCTACGTGCCCAGCCTCTATGCCCCCCGCTATGCAGTCGGCGGTGCACTGCTGGCGGTGGAGCCGATCGAGGCGGGCGTGCCGTCCACGGTGGCCAAACAGACCTGGCGGGGCAACACCCTCAGCCACTCCACGGTGATCACCCCGGAGGCCGCCTGGCCCGACATCCACATGGTGGAGGTGGTGCGCAGCTGTCCGGAACTCTGCCGCTTCTGCCTGGCCAGTTATCTCACCCTGCCCTTCCGCACGCCATCCCTCGACGACGGCCTGATCCCGGCTGTGGAAAAGGGTCTGGCGGTGACGAAGCGCCTGGGGCTGCTGGGGGCTTCGGTGACGCAGCATCCCCAGTTCCCGGAGCTGCTGCAGTGGCTGGATCAGGACCGCTTTGAGGGCACCCGGGTGAGCGTCAGCTCGGTGCGGGCCGCCACGGTGACCGCCGAGCTGGGGCGCATCCTGGCGAAGCGGGGCAGCAAGTCGCTGACGATCGCGATCGAGAGCGGCAGCGAGCGGATGCGGCAGGTGGTGAACAAGAAACTTTCCACCGAGGAGATCGACGCCGCGGCTCGCTACGCCCGAGAGGGTGGCCTCAGCGGCCTGAAGCTCTACGGCATGGTGGGCCTGCCCAGCGAGGAGGAGGCCGATGTGGAGGCCACCGCCGCCCTGATGCTGGCGCTGAAAAAGGCGACCCCGGGGCTGCGGCTGACCCTGGGGGTGAGCACCTTCGTGCCCAAGGCCCACACTCCGTTCCAGTGGCAGGGCGTGCGGCCGGAGGCCGAGAAACGGCTCAAGCTGCTGGCCAAGCGGCTCAAGCCCAAGGGGATCGAGCTGCGGCCGGAAAGCTATGGCTGGAGCGTGATCCAGGCCCTGCTGTCGCGCAGCGACCGGCGGCTCGCGCCGGTGATCGCCGCCGCCCGCGGCAGTCACGACAGCCTGGGGGGCTGGAAGAAGGCCTACCGGGCGGCGCAGGCAGGCGAACTGGAGCCGGCTGCCGGTTCGCCGCTGCCACGGCCACCGGCCTGGGAGGAGGTGGTGCACGCCGAATGGGAACCGGGCCGGGTGCTGCCCTGGGCACATCTGCAGGGTCCCCTGCCTGAAGCCACCCTGCAGCGGCACCGGCAGGACGCACTGCCCAGGCAGGAGGCCATCGGCTGAACCCGCTCCGACCAGGTCTCAGTGGGACGCCGGCGGGCGGCCCACCTGGGACAGCCCGGCCAGCAGCACCCAGCCGGCCACATTGATGCGGCTGTCATAGAAGGGCATATCCGTGGCATGCAAGGCCACCAGCACCAGGGTCGCCGTCCACCAGGCCCGCTCGAACAGGCTGGACGCGGCCATGCCGAACCAGGCGGCACGCAGCAACAGCCAGAGCACGAAGCCCACCAGCAGCACCGCCACCGGCAGACCGTGGCTCACGGCCAGGTCGATCGGCAGATTGTGGGGATGGCCATGCCACTGGCCCGTGCGCAGCGGATAGATCAGGCTGAAGGCCGCCGCGCCCCAGCCGAGCCAGGGGCGTTCGCCGATCAACTCCAGGGCCACACCCCACTGGGCCAGCCGGGTGGAGGCCTGCACCCGATCGCCGCTGTGCTCCAGGTCGCTGAGCCGGCCCCAGATCGCTTCAGGCACCAGCTGGCGCAGGGGCTCCTGCACCAGCTCCGGCACCCCCTGCACGCTGGCCAGCGCCACCAGCACCACCAGCAGGGTCAGCAGGGGCAGCAGCCACAGCCAGCTGGCTGGCCCCACCACCAGCGGCACCGCCAGCACCAGGGCACCCCAGGCGTTGCGGGAATCGGTGAGGTACACGGCCGCCACCACGCCTGACGCCATCAGCAGGGCCAGGGCCAGCAGGATCCCGGCTGACCGGGATGGCACGCCGCCACCAGCGGGATCCCGCACCCCCTGGCGCCAGCGCTGCCAGGTCTCGAGCAGCGCCGCCAGTTGCAGAGGCCAGGCCAGGACCAGCCAGGAGCCGGCGATGTTGGCGTAGTCGAACAGGCCGGCAAGACGATCGTCCGGGCTGCCGCCTGCCTTGAGGTGCCAGATGATCAGACCCCCCAACACCTGAAACGGGCCGCTCCAGCCAAACCAGAGCTGGCCCAGGCCGGTGATCACCACGGGCACGGTGCCGGCCACCAGCCACAGGGCCACCCGCCGCCGGGCCGCCGGCGTGGCCAGATAGGGCTGATAGCCCCAGAACGCCCAGAAGAACGGCAACCAGTTGCCCAGTCCCACCCAGGCCAGGCCGCCGCTGCGGGCCCCGAAGCAGCCGGCCACCATCAGCAGGGCGATCAGCAGCAGCACCCGATTGCTCCCGTCCTGCCAGAGCGAGGAGCGACCGCGGCTCCCCTGGATCAGGGCCACGAACAGCAGCAATCCCCCCAGGAAGGCACTGCTGGCCAACAGAAACAGACCCAGCTGAAAACATCGCCAGCCCAGGGGGGACGCGTCAGCAGGTCGATGACCGAGCAGGTGCGCATCGAGCGCGGCCAGGCGAATCGCGGCCAACGGCCTCAGATCAGTTGCCATCAATCGAACACGGCCGTGCGGCCGCGATAGACCATCACCTGCCGGCGCAGATGCAAGCGCAGCGCCCGCGCCAAGGCGAGCCGCTCGGTGTCGCGCCCCTTGCGGATCAGATCGTCCACATCGTCGCGGTGGCTGACGTGCACGGTGGCCTGCTCAATGATCGGGCCGCCGTCGAGATCCTCGGTGACGTAGTGGGCGGTGGCGCCGATCAGCTTCACGCCCCGCTCCCAGGCACGGTGATAGGGCTGCGCCCCCTTGAAGGCCGGCAGAAAGGAGTGGTGGATGTTGATCACCTGCCGCTGGACCGTTGACCTGGAGCGTCCCCCGCCCATGAACCCCTCGAGCCAGGCCGGGCTGAGCACCTGCATGTACTTGGCCAGCACCACCAGCTCAATGCCGTGCTGCTCCAGCAGGGCCAGTTGCTGAAGCTCCACCTCGGCCTTGGTCTCCGTCGTCATCGGCAGATGGACGAACTGAACCCCGAAGCCTTCGGCCACCTGCCGCAGATCCGGATGGTTCGACACCACCAGCGGCACCAGCATCGGCAGCTCGCCGGCCCGGGTGCGCCAGAGCAGATCCACCAGGGCATGGTCCTGCTTGCTCACGAAGATCGCCACCCGGGGCGTTTCATCGGAGAAGTGCACCTGTCCTTCCCCCCCCAGCCGCTCGGCCAGGGCCAGCACCGCGGGCGTGATCGCTTGCCGCGGCAGCCCGAAACCGTCCAGCGCCCACTCGATCCGGCTGAGGAACAGGCCGGCACCGGCATCGGTGTGGTGATCGGCGTGGCGGATGTTGCCGCCGTTGGCGGCCACCCAGCCGGAGAGCTCGCTCACCAGGGCCGGACGGTCCGGACAGATGACCTGGAGGATGGCCGTGGGGGAGCTCATGCCGGCGCGAAGGGCGGAACCGCAATTGTGCCGAGCGGAACGCCGATCTCCGCCGACAGGGGCCACGGGTAAAATCACGCCGCATTGAACGCCCGGTCGGCGAATTCCCATGGTTGCTGCCAGCACTGCCTCCAGAACGGGTGTCTTCGACCTGCTGCGCCGCCTGGTGATGATCGGCGTCGCCCTGGTGCTTTCGGTGTCGCTGGCGGCCTGCGATGGCGGCCAGAGCCGCAAGGCCCCCAGCATCAGCCCGGCGGACATGGCCCTGATCACCCGTCAGGCCGAGGGCTTCCTCGCCGCCAAGGATCGCTTGCCTGAGCTGGCCAATCTGGTCAACCAGCGCGACTGGGTCTTCACCCGCAACCTGATCCACGGACCCATGCAGGAAGTGGGCCGCGAGATGCTCTACATCAACCAGCGCCTGCTGCCCGCCGACCGGGCCGAAGCCGGCAAGCGCGCCGACCAGCTCAAGAGCGCCCTGGCCCAGCTCGATGAAGCCGCCCGCCTCCAGGACGGCGAGCGGCTGCGCAAGTCGTACATCCAGGTGGCCAGCGGCTTCGGCTCCTATGCCGAAGTGATTCCTGCCCCAGCTCTCGACGCCGCCGAGCAGGCCTGACCCGCTTGCACCAGGCCAGCACCTGCGGGGCCCGCCGCGCTGACGTGATCGTCATCGGGGCGGGCCTTGTTGGTGCGTCCACCGCCTGGTGGCTGCAGCAGCAGGGCCATGCCGTCGTTCTGATCGATCCCGCCCTGGCTGGGCCCAAGGGGAGTGAGGTCGGCAAGCCTGACCCAGCGGTTCGCAGTGGCAGCCGCGCGGCCCTGGGGCTGCTGATGGCCGATGTCGCACAGCGCAGCAGTGGCCGGGGCTGGCGCCTGCGGCAGCGCAGCCGCATCCTCTGGGACCTGTGGTGCCGGCAGCTGGCGGAGGCTGGCTGGCCTGTGCCACGCCGTCCGGGCCTGCTGGTGCTGGCCGCTGATGCCGAGACCCAGGAGCGCCAGCAGCGGCTGGTGCTGGAGCGGCAAAAGCGAGGGGTGCCGCTGGAGTGGTGGGAGCGGCCGCAGCTGGAGCGGCTGGATCCGTTGGTGCCCGCCGCCGCCCTGGGCGGGCTGTACTCCCCCCGCGATGGCCAGATCGATCCGATCGCCGCCCTGGAGGCCCTGCTGGGGGATGGTCTGCGGCAAGGAGTGCAAGGACTGGCCGAGCGGGTGCTGCGCCTGGAGCGACCGGTGAACGGGGGCTGGAGCGCCGTGCTCGCCGGCGGCGACCACCACCGGGCCGACTGGGTGGTGATCGCCGCCGGCCTGGGATCGGCGGGGCTGCTGCGCCAGGTGCCAGAGCTCGCGGGGGCTGCTGCCATCCCGCCGCTCGAGCCGGTGCTGGGCCAGGCCCTGGAGCTGGAACGAGGCCCAGACGCGAACGATGAAGCCCTGTGGAGCTGGCCGGGAGCGCTGGTGTGGCGCGGCCTCAACCTGGTGCCCCGGCCCGATCTGACCGGTGGTCGGCGCCTCTGGCTGGGCGCCACCCTGGAGCCGGGAGAGCGGGCCGATCCGCTGGCCCTGGAGCGGTTGCGCAGCCTGAAAGGGGAGGCACCCCCGTGGCTGCAACAGGCACGGCTTCTGCACAGCTGGCAGGGGTGCCGTTGCCGTCCCCAGGGCAAGCCGGCACCCCTGCTGGAAGCCCTGGCAGACGGCCTGCTGCTGGTGAGCGGCCACTACCGCAACGGCGTGCTGCTGGCGCCGGCCAGCGCCGAGTGGGTGGCCCAGCAACTGGAGCCAGCAACACTTCCGGCGGCTGGGACCTGAGCACCTGCCAGCAAAAAGCCCCCCAAGTAGGGGGGCTGGATCAGGGAGCGGATCGGAATCGGAGCGGCAGGGCCGCCCGCAGGCTCACTTGCTCTCGGTGAATTCGGCGTCGATCACATCGTCGCTGCTGGCGGCGGAGGCTCCGTTGGAACCGGACGCCCCGTTGCCACCGGGGGCCTCGGCGCCTGCTTCAGCGCCCGCCTGCTGGTACACAGAGGCACCGGCGGCGTAGAGGGCCTGCTGGAGCTGCTCGAGGGTGCTCTTCATGGTGTCGTAATCCTCCTTGTCGATCGCTTCCTTGAGCGTCTTGGAGAATCCCTCCACCTTGGCCTTGTCGTCGGCACTCACCTTGTCGCCCAGCTCACCGAGTTGCTTCTCGGACTGGTAAACCAGGGTTTCGGCCTGGTTCTTGAGGTCGATGCGCTCGCGCTTCTCCTTGTCGGCGGAGGCGTTCGCTTCGGCGTCCTTGACCATCTTCTCCACCTCGTTATCACTGAGGGTGGAGGCGCCGGTGATCGAGATGCTCTGCTCTTTGCCGCTGCCCTTGTCCTTGGCGGTGACGCTGAGGATGCCGTTGGCGTCGATGTCGAAGGTGACTTCGATCTGGGGCACGCCGCGGGGAGCGGGGGGGATGCCATCGAGGCGGAAGGTGCCGAGCGACTTGTTGTCGCTGGCCATCTCGCGCTCCCCCTGCAGCACGTGGATCTCCACGTTGGTCTGCCCATCCACGGCGGTGGAGTAGGTCTCCGACTTCTTGGTGGGGATGGTGGTGTTGCGGGTGATCATCTTGGTCATCACGCCACCGAGGGTCTCCACACCCAGCGAGAGCGGCGTGACGTCCAGCAGCAGGATGTCCTTCACCTCACCGGCGAGCACACCGCCCTGGATGGCGGCACCCACGGCCACCACCTCATCGGGGTTGACGGTCTGGTTGGGATCCTTGCCGGTGACCCGCTTGACCAGCTCAAGAACGGCGGGGATACGGGTGGAGCCGCCCACCATCACCACTTCGTCGAGCTCTGAGGAGGAGAGCTTGGCGTCCTTGAGGGCCTGCTCCACCGGCACGCGGCAGCGGTCGATCAGCTTGCTGGCCAGCTCCTCGAACTTGGCGCGGGTGAGGGTGAGATCGAGGTGCTTGGGACCTTCAGGGGTGGCCGTGATGAACGGCAGGTTGATCTCACTCTGGGTGGCGCTGGAGAGCTCGATCTTGGCCTTCTCGGCGGCCTCGGTGAGGCGCTGC
Organism: Synechococcus sp. CBW1006; assembly: GCF_015840525.1. Lineage (NCBI taxonomy): Bacteria > Bacillati > Cyanobacteriota > Cyanophyceae > Synechococcales > Synechococcaceae > Synechococcus > Synechococcus sp. CBW1006. Next base: position 948,510 of record NZ_CP060396.1, read on the forward strand.
AGGGCCTGCTTGTCCTGACGCAGGTCGATGCCCTCGTTCGACTTGAAGCTGTCTGCGAGGTAGTCGACGATCACCTTGTCGAAGTCGTCGCCACCCAGGTGGGTATCACCGGAGGTGGAGAGCACTTCGAACACACCGTCACCCACCTCCAGCACCGACACGTCGAAGGTGCCGCCGCCCAGGTCGAACACGAGGATGCGCTCGTTGCTCTTCTTGTCGAGGCCATAGGCCAGAGCCGCGGCCGTGGGCTCGTTGATGATGCGCAGCACCTCAAGGCCGGCGATCTTGCCGGCGTCCTTGGTGGCCTGTCGCTGCGAGTCGTTGAAATAGGCGGGCACGGTGATCACCGCCTGGGTGACCGTTTCACCGAGATACTTGCCAGCGTCTTCCGCCAGCTTGCGCAGCACCTGGGCACTCACTTCCTCAGGTGCGAACTGCTTGTTCAGCACCGGACACTTCACCTTGACGTTGGAGCCGGCCTTCTCGACGCCATAACTCACTTCCTTCGATTCTTCGTTGACTTCATCGACACGGCGGCCGATGAAGCGCTTCACGGAATAGAAAGTGTTCTCCGGATTCATGACCGCCTGACGCTTGGCGATCTGACCGACCAACTGATCCTGATTTTTGGTGTAAGCCACCACTGAGGGCGTCGTGCGGAACCCTTCAGCGTTGGCGATCACCGTGGGCTTGCCGCCCTCCATCACGGCGACACAGCTGTTCGTCGTGCCGAGGTCAATGCCAACAACCTTTCCCATGGGTTCCCACCTCCTGAGTGGAGAAGCAAGTTCTGAATGAAGGCATCTTCAGCAGCGAGGCCTGACCAAGGCGAGGTGTGGTTCCCGAACCGCTGCCGTACAGGGCCCTGTGAATCCCTACGGTCTGGGCCTCCGGCGCTGTCGCCATGGCCCTCGTTTCCCGCTTCGCTCAGCCGATCAGCGGCAGCACCTCCCTGGTGGGCGTGCTGGGCGATCCCGTGCGTCACTCGCTCTCGCCGGTGATGCACAACGCCGCCCTGAAGGGGCTGGGGCTCGATTGGGTCTACCTCGCCCTACCGACGCCGGCCGAGCACCTGGGCGAGGTGCTGCGGGGCCTCGAAGCGATGGACTGCCGCGGCCTCAACGTGACCCTGCCCCACAAGCAGGCCGTGGCAGCCCTGTGCCGGGAGCTCTCACCCCTGGCCGAGCGGGTGGGCGCTGTCAACACCCTGGTGCGCCTCCCGAACGGCGGCTGGCTGGGGGACAACACCGATGTGGAGGGATTCCTGGCACCCCTGCGTGCAGGGGGAAGCAGCTGGCAAGGCCAGCGTGCCGTGGTGCTGGGCTGCGGCGGCAGTGCCCGAGCCGTGATCGCCGGTCTGGTGGAACTGGGCTGTGCAGCCATTCAGGTGGCCGGCCGCAGCAGCGCACACCTCGAGGCCCTGCTCGCCCCCTGCCGCAGTTGGGCGAAACCGCTGCAGGGGCTGCAATGGACTCCCAGCAACCGAGCCCTGCAGAACGCTCTGGCCGATGCGGATCTGGTGGTCAACACCACCCCGGTGGGTATGGCTTCGGCTACTGACCCCGACGCAGCTCGGCGGTGCCCACTCAGCCCTGGCGACCTGGAGACCCTGCGGCCGGGCAGCACCGTCTACGACCTGATCTACACGCCACGGCCCACGGCCCTGCTCCAGACCGCCAGTGCCAGGGGATGCCAGAGCCTGGACGGGCTGGAGATGCTGGTCCAGCAGGGGGCAGCCAGCCTGCGGCTGTGGAGCGGCCTGACCGAGGTGCCCGTCACGGCGATGCGACAGGCGGCTCTGCAGCAGCTGAAAATCGAAATCAAACAGGGCGAGAGCTGAACCGTGGACAAGAACAACAGCTCCTGGATCAAGCTGCAGGCGAAGACTCTGCCGGGATACGCCTACGGCTCAGTACAGCCGGCCCTGGTGGCGAGGGTGAGCTCGCGCATCGTGGAACAGAAGGTGCAACAAAGGGTCAACAGTGCCCTGACGGCCATCTTCGCCAGCAGACCCTTCGACAGAGGTCAGGTTCATTTCGTGGATGCTGCCGGCACCAGCCTGTTGCCGCTGCTGGTGGAGTCCTATTACCGGGCTCATGGTGGCATCCGCTGCCCAGTTTATCCGTGGCAACACCTGATGACCCTTGGCTCCAAGAGCCCCGCCCTCTGGGAAAACGCCCTGTTGGTGATCCATTACTGGAGTCCTGACATGGCGAAAGAACTGATTCTTTGGAGTCAAAGCACAATCGAGCTTCTTCTGAGACATCCACAACAGGAGCGTCAGGTCCTCACGTCCCAGACAGCCGCACTGGATCAGCTGCGCCGCAAATTTCAAACCCATGGGTGCCAGGGGATCAACACTGTCCACCTGCTCAGAAAAGCTGCCCAACTGGGAGTTCGTGCCTCGAACTACATCAATCAGATATACAGACTGGGAGATGGATGCCATGCACGCCTGTTCCGAAGCACGGTCACCTGCAAAACCTCCGGCATCGGCATCGATATAGCCCGCAGAAAGAGTCATACAGGAGAAGTGCTGACGGGCCATGGGATTCCAGTGCCCACCTTCCTTGTGGTGACCACCGCAGAGGAAGCCCTCCAGGCCGCACAGACCATCGGCTATCCCCTCGTGATCAAGCCGGATGACACGGATGGGGGCATTGGAGTGAACGCCGGCATCAGCACGGAAGAACAATTCCTGAAGAGCTATGCCGAAGCCCGGAACCTCTCGCAGAAGGTTCTCGTTCAGCAGTTCGTGCGGGGTTTGGACTACCGAATCACCGTGGTAGAGGGCAAGGTAGTCAAGGTGATCCTTCGCCACCCTGGGGGTGTCCGCGGAGATGGACACTCTACGGTGACCGAATTGATGGCCATCGTCCAGGCGTCACCGCGACATCAGGCAGAGCATCTTGCGAATGGACGCTTCAGCATTGATCTCGATCACGAGGCTCTCGACTTGCTCGCAGAAGCTGGCCTTACACCTGAGAGCGTGCCAGCCGAGGGAATCTTTCTGCCGCTGCGACGTAAAGCCAATGTTTCCACAGGAGGAGAGCAGGTTCTGATCGATCCGACCCGCCTGCATCCAGACAACCTGTTGCTGGCGTGCCGCTGTGCCGCCGTTCTGAGGCTGAACATCGCTGGAGTCGACCTACTGCTGGAAGACGGAGCGCGCAGTTGGCTCGAGGGTGGCGGCGTGGTGCTGGAAGTGAATGGCATTCCCCAGATTGGCGGGGAAGGAAGCCTGGAACCCTTCGAACAGATCCTGCGGGAAACCCTGCCAGAACTCGGCAGAATCGAAGTGCATCTCCTGATCAGCGAAGCGGAAAGATCAGAACCAGAACTGCAGGAGATAGCCAGGAAGTTGGCCAAAGAACTGCGATGTTCGGGCTATTCCACCCGCAGCAGAGTTTACTATGAGAAAAGCATCCTTTCCCAGAACCATGCCAACGGAGCTCAGGCTGCCCGTTTGCTGCTCAATGAACCACTTCTGGATCGAGCTCTGTGCTGCCTCAGTGCAAGCGAAGTTGTGGAGCATGGCTTGCCGACGAACCACATCACATCGCTGCGGATCCTCCCGGACGGGCCAGAGGGAAAGAACAAGAAGACCTTAAGAGTTTGCTGAAAAACCCCGCCGCCTCTGCGAAAATAGGGCAACTGCCCCAGGTTTGATGCGAGGTCAGCAGGAGCGCAGCGGCTCCTTGTTCTCCTACGTCTCGATCGAGGAGCGGATCCCGACCAGCCATCCACTCAGGCGGATTCGCAAGCTGGCGGATCAGGCCCTCGATCGACTCAATCCCACCTTCTGCAGGTTGTATGCCTCAGAAGGGAGACCATCGGTGCCGCCAGAGCAGCTGCTGCTGGCCTCGTTGTTGCAGGCGTTCTACGGCATCCGCTCCGAGAGGCTGCTGCTGGAGCAGGTCCACTACAACCTGCTGTTCCGCTGGTTTGTGGGCTTGAGCCCTGACGATGCGATCTGGCATCCGACCACATTCACCAAGAATCGTGATCGGCTCCTCACTGACGACGTCATGGGGCTGTTCCTGGAGAAGCTGATGGGAGCACCCGAGGTCAAACCGCTGCTCAGTGACGAGCACTTTTCGGTGGACGGCACGTTGCTCCAGGCCTGGGCGTCACACGCTTCCTTGGAGCGGATCGATGGCCAGGAGGATCCTCCGCCTCCGCCCACAGGTCCTGGCGAAGGATTCGGTGCTCCCAAAGAGGGAAAGAAGCGCGCCAAAGGGGACTTTCGCGGCATCAAGCTCAGCAACGAGACCCACCGCTCCAGCACCGATCCTGAGGCACGGCTGGCCCGGAAATCGAATGCCCATCCAGCGCAGCTGAGCTATCGGGGCCATGTCCTCATGGACAACCGCCACGACCTGATCGTCGATTGCCGCGTCACCCAGGCCACGGGCACCGGTGAGCGGGATGCCGCCAAAGAGATGGCAGCAGACCTCACCGGTGCCCACCAGAAGACCGTCGGCGCCGACAAGAACTACGACACCAAAGGGTTTGTCGCTGAGATGCGGCGGATCGGTGTCACGCCCCACGTGGCCCAGAACACGGCCCGCAGCGGTGGCTCAGCCATTGATGGCCGCACCACCCGTCACGTGGGCTACTCCAAATCGATCAACGCCCGCCGGGGGATCGAAAAGGTGTTTGGTTGGATCAAGGCGTTCGGAGGGCTGCGCCAGTTCAAACTGCGCGGTACCGAGAAGGTCGGCGCCGTGTTTGGCCTGCATGTGATCGCCTACAACCTGATCCGCCTGGGCAACCTGCTCAAGCCCGCGATGGAGGCGGCATGAACAGCCCGTTGTCCAGAGGTGTGCCCAATAGGCCTCAACCAATGCCTTGCAGAGAGGCCAACGATGCCGAAATCGGGCTGTTTGCGGCTCTGATAGCCGCCGATCCGTCTTTTTGAGCCGGAAATCCACTGATGCCTGTGGAAAACTGGCTCGTGGGTTGGTTTTTCAGCAAACTCTTAAGTCTACTTCGTACTGCGATTTCCTTTTCAGAAGCTCACTGCGCATCAAGCCCGATGATCCTGAAGCGGCAAATGCCTTGATCTGATGACAGATTCCACACGACTGTTCTCCAAACAGCCGAGAAGGTTCAGAGCAAACTCAGATTCTCCTGCCAACGCCGAGGCAACGATCCAAAACGAGCTTCCACAAATCGATAAACAGGCAAAAGCATTTGAACCGCCTCTCGCATCAACTCAGGAGCGAGGCAGATCTGCTCTGGATCGGCATTAAAACGGACCCGGGGATCTGGTTCTACAAATGGAACAGCAATAAAATCCGTCACCCGCCGGATTGACTCCGAGCAGAAGAGATCTTCATAGAAGAGATACAATGACTTCTGATCGCCGAAGGCCGCATCCAACATCTCACAAACATGTTTGTAATTCGACTTAAGTCCACCCGGAAGGCGGTCGCGTCTGTCCAGCTTGGCGCGGAAGAGAGAGACACCAGTCACGACCGTATCGGAGCTGGAGCCAGTTGAATGATGACGGGCTACATGCTTGCAATCCGAGAATAGTCGGTCAACCGGATCGCGCATCAGGAACAGGGGGCGAAGCTCGAAATGAGGCTCCAGAAAATCACGTATGCTGGAGACCTGTTGCGGATGCAAGCGTGAATAATCCGGAGTGATATCTGCCACTGGGCGCGAATGTGAAGCAGCGAGCTGCTGAAAAAGGCGCAGATAGCTGCTTGGGTCTAGTCCAAACGATGTCAGCTTCACCTCCCGCAGAAGCTCTGCACGGGCGACACCAGCACGACGAGCGTCGGCGCAAACATACCCTTTCAAGGCATTGCCAAGCCTAAGGGAAATACGTGACCGAGACGGGTCAAAGTACATCGTCCAAGCATGCATCTCCTTGGAGGGACCAAAGGAGACGAGTTCATTATCTCGCAAATAGCGATAGAGCCACGTGGTGCCAGCCTTCATGGCACCAAAGCCAAGAAGAAACACAGGCTTAGCGGTCATTAGCACGACGTCTTTTAAACAAAGTTTAGCACAGGACTTATCAGAAATTGATCCCGGTTACCGTATGGATAGCTGGGAAGGATCATGGCTGACAAGCCTCACAAGGCCTTCATCGGCCTGAGCAACTGGGAGCGCTCACTCGATTTCCAGCCGCTGAGAGCTATCTGCCAAGGAAAACGCGTTCTCGATCTAGGCTGTCACTTTGGCCTGAATTCATTTGAGGCACTGCAGGTGGGTGCCTCCCATGTCACGGCTGTGGACAGTGATCCACAGTGCACTCTCACTGCACGCCAGATACTTTGCCAGTATAAAGCCACTGTAATCGAGCAGGATCTTTCCATTCCCAATGCCCTTGCCCAGCTGGGATTAACAAAACAGAAATCTGATACTGTCTTTTATCTTGCACTACACCAGCATCTTCAGTTGCGTCGCCCGAGCGGGGGCGATTCCCTGCTGTCGGAAAAACTCACTCTGAGCCCCCAATACATTGTTGCCAGATTCGGAAAACAATACACCAGATATCTGCAGGAAAAAACTGCAGACATTCTATGGAGATTTATGCTTTTCGCTAACTTTACCAAGCTCAGTCCCTTGCTGATCTTCCGTCGACGCGATCAGAATTGAACAGGCAATGATCGACCCTTGTCCCGGCTGTGCACCCTAAACCAGCTGCAGGTCATCATTTGAGCTGTTGCAGTGCCTCTAGGCACAAGGCCGTCGTGATCGCACGGGAACCCCAGGGGCGAAATCCCTCACCATCGCACCATGGGGCCGCAGGCCAGGTCCCGTCGCTGGCCTGGCCAGTGAGCAACGCATCGGAAAGCGATGCATCCTGGCCCCCCGCAATTAGAAGCGACTGGGCCATCTCCAGGGAATTGAGCGACAAGGCTGAGCTCGCAAGGCGCACACACTTCGAAAGGTAAGGATCAAAGCCAGCCCGCCGCGCCGCATAACCCACTGTCAGCACGGAACAGTAATAACGCGAGCGCTGATCTGCCATGCTCAGCATCGACTCCAGGCAGCAGCGCTCCGCTCTATTGAGTGGAGCGCCCATACATTTCAGAGCGTAAGCCACGTTGCAGTTGACGACCACATCGTCACGATCCGATCGATCCCAGGGAAGCTCCTGGCTGTTCCAGGTGCGAAAGGGCCCAGCCGGACTCCGCCAGTAGCTACGCAGCATTTTTGCATCGCTGACCCGAATCTGCTCTGGAGAGAATCGGGCCAACACGGCCAGGGCACAAGCCGTATCGTCAGAGTCCGACGGAATCCCAAGAGCAGGATCGTAATTCCAGTGTCCATCAGCACCCCGCCGGATTGCAATCGACATCACGGCCCGCTCAAGACTGGGCTTCGAGAGCTGATCCCCTGCGGCCAACAGAACCGTCAGCGTGGCAAACAGTGGATCGGTCGGTGGGCCGCCAGGCATGAAGGCGTGGTCGATTGGCTGCTGCTGGAAAAACGCAAAGCTGCCATCCCTGCTCTGCAGGGACTCCAGCGCTCTCCTGCCCTTGACAAGGCTGGACTGAAGCCGGGCTGAAGTAGGGGCCATAAGCAAAATCTCCCACTGGTCGAGCACGGGGCTGATGGGAGGGGGAAAGGGATCATGCCACCTAGGTTGATCCGTGAACCATCCTTCCGGCATGACACTCCCTCCTGGACCGGGGCGCCCCGCCTGGCTCGACCAACTGCAGTTGCTGCTTCGTCCGATGCCATCGCTGCGCCAGTGGAGCCAGCGCTACGGAGACCCGTTCAGCCTTGGATCCAAGGGACCACAACCCTCGGTCTTCTTCGGAAGCCCGGAAGCCGTACGTCAGATCATGACGGCCAACCCGGGCCTCTACCAACCCCGTCGCGGTGCTCGGGTGCTGGTCGGCCTCCTGGGCCGTCAATCCATTCAGTACCGCAATGGAGCCGACCATCGAAAGGATCGCCGCCTGTTGGCCCCCCTGTTCCAGGGCGAACGCATCCTCAGCAGCTGCAGCGAAATCCTGCAGATCTGCAATGAACTCACAGGGGATTGGAAAGCAGGAACGACCTTCAGGGCCAGAGATTTCACCCAGGAGGTAACACTTCGGGTGATCTTCGATCTCGTACTCGGCAGCCACGACACAGTAGGAGTATTGAAAGTGAAACGTGAACTGATTCGCAGTGTGGCGCTGGTAAATCATCGACTCCTGACGGTGATCTTTCTGCTTCTTCCCCCCTGGAGTCTGCCCTGGCTGAGTCCCTGGAACCGACTTGTGAAAGTGCGAAAAAGACTTGAGGAGGCGATCGGCGAGGAGGCAAAACTTCATCTTGAGAAAAAGTTGACCTCGGCCGATGACACTGTGCTCGGCACGTTGCTTCAGGATCTCGATCCCAGCGATCCGGAACAATCGCAGCGGCGACTGGTGGACCGGGTCATCACCCTGCTCTTTGCTGGACACGAGACGACAGCGTCAGCCCTGGCCTGGGCGCTGGCGCTGATCTACGCCAATCCAGGGGTGCTGAGCCAGTTGCGCAAAGAGCTGGAGGTCGAGAGTGCTCGCGCACCAGAGGGCATCCTGAATCTCCCCTATCTCACAGCTGTGTGCCACGAGGTGCTGCGGCTTTATCCGGGGCCGGTGGAGACACCACGAGTCTTACAACAATCCCTTGTGGTTGAGGGCCATATCCTGCCTGCCGGCACTCGACTGGTGCCATGCATGCAACTCACCCATCGGCGGGAGGACATCTACCAGGATCCCCTGTCGTTCCGACCGGAACGCTTTCTGGAAAAAGCCTTTTCGCCCTATGAATTCTGGCCATTCGGAGAGGGTCCACGCAAATGTCTTGGCATGTCGCTGGCCCTGATCGAGATGAAGCTGGTGATTGCTCAGGTCATCCGCTCATGGGATCTTGAAGTGGTGGGAGAGCCTGCATGGCTGCCTGTCCGGCGAGGTGTGCTGCTCGCCCCACCCGAATCCCTGAAACTACGCGTCCTGGGCCAGCACTCGATGGTTACGGCCACCCAACGGCCACCTGTCACGGCGTGACCACTTCACCGCCACCGAGAGCCAATGGCCTGGGCCGCTTCATCCGCCAGATCCAGGCCCTCACCCGCTGGAAAGAGTGGGCCACGTCCAAGCTGCCCTTTCTGATCTCCTGTCTGCTGATCACCCAGCTGCAGGCGGATAGCCGGGAAGAGCCTGCCGATCCGCTGGCGATCGCGTTGCTGTTTCTTCAGCTCTGCCTACTGGCCGCCTACGGCTACATGGTGAACTCCTTCTATGATGTCAGGAGCGATGGCGCTGCTGGCAAACCGAACGCCTTCTCCCATCTGCGGGTGGGAGAAGGACGAACGCTTCTGGGTTGCTGGCTGGGGGCTGCGGCAAGCCTCGGCATTCTCCAGTTCGCCTCGGATGGAGCGGTGCTGCTGCTGCTGCTGGCCTGTTACGGCTCATCCACGGCCTACTCGGCCCCACCCCTGCGACTGAAGGAACGAGGTGCTCTGGGCCTGATCACCGCAAGTGCAGCCCAGCGATTCCTGCCGGTGATCCTGATCTTTCAGGCCCTGGGTACGTGGAGCCCGGCGGCCTTGCTGCTTTGCCTTCTGAACGGCCTGGTAGGACTCCGCTACATCCTTGCTCACCAGATCGATGATTATCAGGCCGACCTGAGAAGCAGCACTGAAACCCTCGCTACTTCCCAGGGACTGGCGAGCATGCGGCGCCTCGGGCGCTTCCTGCTCTTCCCCCTCGAAACGCTGACACTGCTGATCGCGCTACTGATCCTGCAGCGGGATATTCCCATGCTGGCCTGGTTCCTGCCCGCCTATCTGGCCATACTCGCTGGGTATCTGCTGTTGCTTCCCTCTCATCGCCTGAGGGTGATCGATGGCTCCAGCTATGCCCCATTCTCCGGGCTCTACAACATCTTCATGCCCCTCTATCTGGCTGTACTTTTCGCCTTCAGCAACCATGTCGATGCCGTCGCGGGCGTGACAGTAGCCGTCTGTATCGCTCTCTGGCTGATCCCGGAAGTTCAGGAGAAGGTCCGGATTCTCTCCGGTGCGCCCTGAGGACAAGTGGCCATTCTCAACGAGCGAAACGCGCACAGTCGATAGCGGCCAGCCGCCCTTCCTGCCAGCAGGACATCGTGCGCTCCAGCCATGGAGCAAAAGCCCGGTTGATCTGCACCTCAAAATCATTCAGCACGCTCTGATACAGATCAGACACTTGCTTCAGCACAGTGCCGAGCGCCTCCTGCTCTGTCTGCCTGGCCAGAATTGTCGCCAACACCATGGCACTGTTCAGCCGCTCAACCGGAAAGAGGGGATGATCGGAATAAAGAGCGGTTTCGAGATAGGGAATGGCCTGTTCCAGATCACCCTGCTAAAAGTGCATATACCCTAAAAACCAGTGATGACGAATCCATAACGGATCCATGGCGACCGCAGATTCAAGTCGCTGCTGATAAAACGTGGTTTTATGGCGATGCAGACCGGGATCGGGGAAATGGTCCACCACCAGTTCCTTGAGCCAGCGAGCACGATGCCCAGACTCGCGAATATCAACCTGGACATTCTCATGAACCAGACCACGCTTTCGATACTGCCGACGAAACAGGAAAAGCTTGTAATCATCAAAGCTGGGGGTTTCGGCCACATGGTTGCGCCACAACCCGAAGAAACCAGCCTCCTCAGATGCCGGCTGATGTGCACCCAGAAACTGCAGCACCTGCGGCGCAATTCGCTCATCCGCATCGAGGCTCAACACCCATTCGGTGCGCACCCTAGCGATTGCCATGTTACGCGAAGGCGACTTAGAATAGGCCGTGCTGACTTGCATTGTTGTCTGCAAGGGTTCGATGCCCAGCTCTTCACGCAAGTAGGCTTGAGTACCATCGGTGGAACCGGTATCCACCACGATCACTTCATCGAGAAGATCCCGGATTTTTCCTAATCCTTCTGGGAGATTCTTGATCTCGTTCTTCACCACCATGCAGAGGGTGAGATCCATCAGTTGGGCACCATCGAGATCACCGATCGAACATGCACCAGATTAAATCCATAACCTCGGGCCCCATGGTCAAGCCAACACTATGGATCAGATCCAGATGAGGGCGGGACGGAGGCGCACCGACCGATCACAGGAAGCGTGGACCGAATGCTTCCACCCTAAACTTTTGTCCAACTTATTCCGGGTCAACCGGCAGCACCCTGGCGATGCAGGCACCCCCGATCTGGCAACGGCTGCTGGCCGCAGTGATCTATGCGCTGCCCTGGGCCGATGCCGTTCCCTTCGGACGCGCTCTGTTTGGCCTGTTCCCAGCCTTGCAGTGGCTCACCTTGCCGGCGCTTCCTCTGGCGCTGTTGCAGAACCAGATCCCCTTCGGCGGCTTTCTCCTGTTCCTGGTGCTGTTCCTGGCGGTGGTCCGCAATCCACAGGTGCCTTACCTGATCCGCTTCAACGCGTTGCAGGCGATCCTGATCGACATCGTGCTGATCCTGATTTCGCTGGCTTTCAACGTGTTGCTGGCACCTCTCGGCGGCGGCTTCGCCCTGCGCACCCTCAGCAACACCATCTTCCTTGGCACGCTGGTTCTGGTGCTGTTCACCGTGATCCAGTGCCTGCGGGGCAAGGAAGCCGACATCCCCAGCCTCTCCGAGGCGGTGCGGATGCAGCTCCACTGAGTCGGCGCCCAGGACCAGAGAGGGTGCGCTGATAGGATGGTCAATCCGTCGCTGAAGGTCCTGCCAAGGTCCCTTCAGCCCATGCCCGACGCGGCGATTCCCGACAGGCGACCATGACGCAGCCTTATTACGAAACCATGTACATCCTCCGTCCGGACATTCCGGAAGAGGAGGTGGAAACCCATGTGACCAAATACCGCGACCTCGTGACCGAGGCCGGTGGCGAGGTGCTCGACTGCCAGATGCGCGGCAAGCGCCGTCTGGCCTATTCGATCGCCAAGAACCGCGAAGGCATCTACGTCCAGCTCAATCACAACGGTGACGGACAGCAGGTCGCCCCCCTGGAGCGTGCGATGCGCCTCTCGGAAGATGTGATCCGCTATCTCACCGTCAAGCAGGATGGTCCCATGCCCGCGCCCCGGAGCACGACCGGTGCCGCTGGCGAGCCTCAGGAACAACCCGCCGGCGCCTGAAGCCTGCCTGTCTCCCGACAGATCCGCGATGAACTTCAGCCCCGGCTCTGGCCGGGGCTTTTCCATGGGCTGGCGGCGACAGGGCCACAGCTCCACCGTTCGCCATGTCTTGTAATGGTCCCAGGAGGCCAGTAAGGTCGCGCCATGGAGCCGGATCGTTCCCACCCTCCGCATCTGCCGCCCGATCCGCCACAGGCTGGTGGGCCTCTCTCGACCTGGCAGCAGACGGTCAGCCCGCAGCAGATGCAGCAGCAGGCCTGGCAGCAGCAGATGCTGGAGCGGGAACTGGCCAGCACCCGCGCGGAGCTCGAGGCGATGCAGGAGCTTCTGCAGGAACTGCCGGAGATCTTCGAGCGAAAATTTCAACAACGGCTCCAGCCCCTGCTCGCCCACCAGCAGCGGCTCCTCAGCGAAAATGAAGGACTGCGCTCCCAGATGCGTCTGCTGCAGCCAGCTGAGTCCGTGGTGACTGGCGATCCCGCCAACGCAACACCCTCAACCCCTCCCACGCCTCTCCCTGGACCGACAGCAGCCAATCCCGCAGAGGTGCCTCCACGGCCACCCCTGCAGTGGACACCATTTCAGGCGCGGGTGGGCTCTGGCCGACCCACAGCGTCTTCCTCATCGGATGCCGGGAAAGGGCCGGGGACAACGAGTGCCGCTGAGACAGCAGAGCCCGCACCGCTACTGCCCCAGCTGCCGCAACGGCCCCGCATCCCCCAGGCGGTCCGCCACGCCTTCAGTCTGAGCCGGCGGAACCGCAAGACGGTCAGCCGCCGGAGCGATGGCGGCCTGCCCACAAACGGGTCGGAAGACCCCAGACGTAAATGAAGCCCTCTGCGGCTCTGTGGTCGAACTGGTCTTCGGAGCCGTAGGTGGCCATATCCGGCACGTAGAGGCTGTCGCTGCTGCTGCTGCGGCCCACCACCGTGGCGTTGCCTTTGTGCAACCGCAGCCGCACCAACCCATTGACGCTGGACTGGGTGCGATCGAAGAAGCCGTCGAGGGCATCTTTGAGCGGGCCGAACCAGAGGCCCTGATACACCAGATCGGCCCACTGCATTTCGAGCTGACGCTTGGTGCGCAGCACATCGGCGGCCAGGGTGAGGCTTTCCAGTTCCTGGTGGGCCCGGATCAGCAGCAACAGGCCGGGGGTCTCGTAGATCTCGCGGCTCTTGATGCCCACCACCCGGTTCTCGATCATGTCCAGCCGGCCGAAACCGTGGCCACCGGCGAGGGCATTGGCCTGGCGGATCAGGCTGACCGAATCGAGGCGGACGCCATCGATCGCCACGGGATTGCCCTGCTCGAAAGCAATCTCCACCAGCTGCGGGTCTGCCGGAGCCGCTTCCACCGAGCAGGTCATGGCGTAGATCTCCTCGGGAGGCTCCACCATCGGATCCTCCAGCGGACCGGCCTCGATCGAGCGGCCGAGCAGGTTGAGATCGATCGAATAGGGAGATCCCTTGCTCACGGGTGAGGGGATGCCGCAACGCTCGCCATAGGCGATGGTCTCTTCGCGGCTCATGCCCCACTCCCGGGCCGGGGTGAGCACCTTCAGATCAGGAGCCAGGGCACCGATGGCCACATCGAAGCGCACCTGGTCGTTGCCCTTGCCGGTGCAGCCATGGGCCACGGCATCCGCTCCCACCTCCCGAGCGATCTCCACCAGGCGACGGGCGATCAGGGGGCGGGCCAGGGCGGTGGAGAGGGGATAGCGACCCTCGTACAGGGCATTGGCCCGGATCGCCGGGAAGGCGAACTCGGTGATGAAGGGCTCGATCAGGTCGCCCACGATCGACTGGCTGGCTCCGGAATTGAGGGCCTTCTGGCGAATGGGCTCCAGTTCATCGCCCTGGCCGAGATCCGCGGCGAAGGTGATCACCTCCTCCACGCCCCACTCGTTCATCAGGTAGGGGATGCAGACGCTGGTGTCGACGCCGCCGGAATACGCCAGCACCGCCTTCTTGGCCCGACCCATCAACCCGTCTCCATGGACTTAGTCGCCCGATTCTCCCCCCTCACCGACCGGGGTCCCGTGCGGGGGGAGACGCCACTGCGCGGCGATCCACAGCGCCAGCCCCAGGGACGGGCTGAACAACAGCACGCCGATCAGCCAGGCACGCGGCACCAGCGCGGCGCTCCAGTGCTGGCCGGCCGCGACCAGCAGGGCGCTGAGGGCCAGGGCCAGGGTCCAGAGGCGCAGCACCGAGGCGAGCTTGCTGCTGAGGGCCATGGGGACAACGAGGGGGGCGAACGCCGGGAGAACGGCCAGAACCAGGATGCCGCTTCTTCGCCAGAACAGCTGCACAGGAACGACTGAAGAAGAGTCGCTCCACCGAAAACTGCTTCAACGACGCCACTGGAGCAGAACCCGGGCACCGCGGAGCCTGTGGACCCGAAACCAGTCCGGCCGAACGGCTGGGCTGCAAAGCCGGGGGGTTGATCCAAGGGGTTGATCGGGTCGATCGATCAGCTGGCAGCTAGTGTGTCTGATTGGCCATTGAAGAGTCCGCGCGACGGCATGAGTGATCTCGCCTCCACCTCCGGCACCCTGACGGGATCGCTGGACAGCATCAACCCCTCGCTGACCCGCTACCGCCGCGTGGACCCGGCTCCGGTGCTGCCCTTGCGGGACGAGCCCGATCTGCTCAGCTGGCTGGAGACCACCGGCCGGCTCGTGGCCGACGAGGAAACCGCCAGCACGGAAGTGAGCACGGTGGAGGAGGAGGAACTCTCCGCCCTGATGGGCGAGAAGGAGGACTACAACGCGGCCGACGACCAGAACGACGAGGCCTGGGAGGACTGAAGCCCCGGGCCGCTCCGGCAAGCAGCCAGTGCTGCGGGAACCAGCGCTGCGGGAAACTGAGCGCCCTCTCCCGCAGTGTCCGTGACAGCCGCCAGTCCTGCCGATCGCTCCAGGCCGCGCACCGCCAGAACGGCAGCAGCCGTGCTCAGCCTGGTGCTGCTGGGCGCCTGCCTGCTCAGCGACGCCCTGGTGGCCAACTCGATGCTCAGTCTGCCCCTGGTGGTGGCCCTGGCGATCAGCGCTCTGACCACCGCCTGGGGTGTGCCTCGATTGCGCCGGCTCAAGCTCGGCCAGGTGATCCGCGAGGAAGGGCCGCAGGGTCATCTCAGCAAGGCCGGCACCCCCACCATGGGGGGCCTGCTGGTGGTGCCGGTGGGGGTCCTGGTGGGAGGCCTGGTGAGCCCTGAGGACCCCAGGCTGCTGGCGATAGCCGCCATCACCCTGGCCTACATGGCGATCGGCGCCGTCGACGACTGGCGCAGCCTCACCAAACTGACCAACACCGGCCTCAGCCCCCGCGGCAAACTGATGCTGCAGGCCGGCGCGGCCCTGCTGTTCCTGCTCTGGGCCGCCCAGGGCCAGTGGCTCGGCGGCGCCGACGGCGGTGACATCGCCCTGCCCTTCGGCTGGATTCTGCCCCTGGGGCTGCTGATCTGGCCCCTGGGCCTGTTCGTGTTCCTGGCGGAGAGCAACGCCACCAACCTCACCGATGGTCTCGATGGGCTGGCGGCGGGCTGCGGCGCGGTGGTCTTCACCGGCATGGGCCTGCAACTGATGCTGCGAGGTCACGAAGGGGATCCGGCCCTGGCGGCCTTCTGCGTGGCGATGGCCGGTTGCTGGCTCGGCTTCCTGGCCCACAATCGCCATCCGGCCCGGCTGTTCATGGGGGACACGGGCTCCCTGGCCATGGGCGCGGCGCTCACCGCCGTGGCCCTTCTCAGCAACAGCCTCTGGCCGCTGCTGCTGATGGGGGGCGTGTTCCTGGCGGAATCGCTGTCGGTGATCCTGCAGGTCTGGGTGTTCAAGGCCACCAAGGGTGCCGATGGCCAGGGCCGCCGCCTGTTTCGGATGGCGCCGCTGCATCACCACTTCGAGCTGGGCGGCATCAGCGAACAACGCGTGGTGTTCAGCTTCTGGGGCGCAAGCTTGCTACTTGTGCTGATGGGCCTGGTGCTCCTGCCCTGAGCCCTCCATCCCTGAGCCCACCGTCACCCTCAACCGCACCCGTCATGGCCTATTTCACCTGGAAGGAACAAGGGCTCACCGGCGATTGCGCCAGCCTGGAGGCGATGGCAGCCCGTTTCGAAGAAGCGGCGGCCCTGATGCGCCGCATGGCAACCGAGGGCTTCCGGCTGGAACGCGACAGCACAGGCCAGCGGATCACCCATCCCGATCCGGCCGTGTTCGAGTCCTATGGCTTCATCAGTGAGGAAAAGCCGGAGCGGCAGCTCACGCTCATGTCCGGCCTGGAGAGCTGAAGCGCTGCAGAAGGCCTCAGCCGCGGCGCAGGTAGCCCACCACCCAGACCACCACAAAGGCCAGCGACGACAGGCCGAGGTAGACCAGCGCCCCCTGCTGCAAGGTGGCGATGTCCCAGCCGAACAGCAATCCACCGGCCGCATCGCCGGCGGTGCTGAAGGCCAGGGGGAGATCGGCGCGCATGGGGGAGAGTCCGCCGGAAGCGAAGGCGAGCCCCTCTCTAGCAGCGCCACCCCAGGCTCCTGCGACAGGCTGGACCGGCGGAGGCGAGGATCAAGGTCCACCAACCCAGCTCCCAAGGATCCCCCTCGATGCCCGATCCCAGCAGTGCCCCCTTCCCCCGCACCCTGATGCTGCTGGGCAGCGGTGAGCTGGGCAAGGAAGTGGCGATCGCAGCCCAGCGCCTGGGCTGCCGGGTGATCGCGGTGGATCGCTACCCGAACGCACCGGCCATGCAGGTGGCGGATCAGGCGGAGGTGGTGGCCATGGGCGACGCCGCGGCCTTGACGGCCGTCGTGCGGCGCCACCAACCCGATCTGGTGATTCCGGAGATCGAGGCACTGGCTGTGGATGCCCTGGCCGCCCTCGAGGCCGAGGGCATCACCGTGATCCCCACGGCGCGGGCCACGGCCGTGACCATGAACCGCGACCGCATCCGCGACCTGGCCGCCGCTGAACTGGGCCTGCGCACAGCCCGTTTCGCCTACGCCGCCAGCGCCGAGGAGCTGGCGGCGGCCGCGGCTCCCCTGGGCTGGCCGGTGGTGGTCAAACCGGTGATGAGTTCCTCCGGCAAGGGGCAGAGCGTGGTGCAGGGTCCCGAGGGCATCGGCGCCGCCTGGGAGGCCGCCCTGGCAGGGGCGCGCGGGGCGGGAACCCGGGTGATCGTGGAGGAGTTCCTGCGGTTTGATCTGGAGATCACCCTGCTCACGGTGAAGCAGTGGCAGGGTCCAACCCTGTTCTGCCCGCCGATCGGCCATCTTCAGGAGCGGGGCGACTACCAGTGCAGCTGGCAGCCGGCGGCACTGGGACGCGAGCAGCTGGCGGCCGCGCAGGCCATGGCCAGGGCCGTGACCGACAACCTGGGCGGTGCTGGCCTGTTTGGCGTGGAATTCTTCCTCTGTGGCGAACCCGGTCGTGAGGAGGTGGTGTTCTCGGAACTCTCGCCACGCCCCCATGACACCGGGCTGGTGACCCTGGTGGGCCAGAACCTGAGCGAATTCGCCCTGCATCTGCGGGCGGTTCTGGGCCTGCCAATCCCGGAGATCCGCTCGCTCGGCCCCGCCGCCAGCCGGGTGATCCTGGCGCCGGGCAAGGCCAGCACGGTGCGCTACGACGGCGTCGCCGCAGCTCTGGCCGAGCCGGACACCGAGGTTCTGCTGTTCGGCAAGCCCGAGGCCCACCCGCAGCGACGCATGGGCGTGGCTCTGGCTCGGGGCGCAGATCTGACCGAAGCACGGCGGCGCGCCGATGCCGCAGCAGCCTGCGTGCGGGTGGGCGCCATCTGATCTGGGGACGGATTCCGGGCATGACAACGGACAGGAACCGCTCGGCAAAGCGCCTCAGGCCACTGGCCGGAAGCGAGCATCGCCCGTAAGGTGCGCCGATCAGGACCCACCATGAGCCAGGCCCAACCCACACCCCGTTCCAATCGGGAGGCCGCGGCCAGGGGCGCTGCCGCCATCACAGACCTCACCCGCCGGCGGCGCCAGCAACGCGCCAGCAAAGCGCTGGGTCCACCGGTCGATGGCAACCAGGCACGACCCGGCAAGGCGACAGTGGCCGAAGTCCAGACCGGCGCGGCGTCTGGTCGGCGCCGCCCACCCTTGCTGGCCTTCGGATTGGGTGCCGTTCTCGGCTATGCCCTGGCTGGTCCACTGCCCCACTGGATCACACCGGTGGTGGCAGGGCTGAAACAAGGATCGAGCAGTGTCACCAGCCTGATCAATCCTCTCGCCCAACAACGCCGGATCCTGGTGCTCGGGACCGATGCGGTGAGCGGCAGCACCGATGTGATGCTCACGGTCCAGGTCAAGGACGGCACCACCGAGCTCACCCAGGTGCCCCGCGACACCTACATCGAAACACCCGACTTCGGCGTCCAGAAGGCCAACGCCCTCTACGCCCTTGGCGGCCCTGAGGCGGTCAAGCGGGAACTGACCCAGCTGCTGGACGCGCCCGTGGACCACTACCTCAAGGTGAACCTGCGCGCCGTGCAGCGGCTGGCGGACGCCCTCGACGGAGTGGAGCTGGATGTGCCCAAGCGCATGTACTACGTGGACAACAGCCAGGGCCTCTACATCGACCTCTACCCCGGCGTGCAGGTTCTCAAAGGCGAGAACCTGGAGGGATTCCTCCGCTTCCGTCACGACGAACTCGGCGACATCGGCCGCCTCGAGCGCCAGAAGCTGGTGCTCTCAGCCGTGTTCCGCAAGCTGGTGCAACCCGGCACGGTGACCCGCCTGCCGGAGCTGCTCCGCATCGCCGGAGACGACATCCGCACGGACCTGTCTCCGGTGGATCTCGCTCGGCTGATGGGGTCGATGGCCACCACGAGGCTGAAGACCGAGCAACTGCCCGGCCACCTGTATTGGTACAACGATCTCAGTTACTGGATGCCCGAGCCTGGAGCAGGCCAAGGCGGCCAGGATGGGGCTGCTGCGGACGGCACCAGCGAGGGGGTTCGCGCCGCTGCCGAATTCCAGCCTTCAGGAGAGAGCCGCTACTGAGCAGCCGAGCGACCCTGACCAGCCAGCAGACAGCGGAGGAGACGGGTTCAGGGCTCCTGGTTCTTCGGCACGGATTCTGCTGAAGCACCATCGGACGAGCCGCCCACCTCGGACCCCACCGACGCTTCGGACGGGGGCGTGCTTTGTCGTTCTGACTCGTCCGGTACCGGAGGCGGTGCCGGCGGGGGCGGAATCCGCGGAATCGGAGCGTCGCCTTCCCGCAGGGGCGGCGGCGGAATCTCCGATCCGATCGGCAGTTTTTGCGAGGGGTTGGGCTTGGCCTCGGGACCCACCACCACAATGGCGGACTTCTGCACCACCAGCCGGTAGCGGATGGGTTGCTGGCTGTTGATGAACTTCTGCACCGCTGCCACTTGAGCCGGCGTCGGAAGCGTCGGATCGGTCACCCGCACATAGGCGCGGATCAGGGGAGGATTCTGGGCCCAGTCGATGTTCACACCCACCAGCTGGGCATCGCGGCCGAGGGTGATCGTGCGATTGCGCAGACTCTGCGCAATCGCTTGCTCCACCTGGCGCAGACTCGCCCCCTGGCGGGCCTGGCGCAACAGCCCGACCAGACTGCCGGTGAGGGGCACCAGCAGCAAGGCCGTCAGGCCCAGGCTGGTGAGGCCCAGCCGACTGCGCAGCAGCACCAGGCGGAAGCTGGGTTCAACCACAGCGAGGGCCACCAGCGCACCGCTGAGGATGCCCAGCAGGTTGGTCACAAACAGCAGACCGGCGCCGAGGGCGCTTCTGAAATCACCACTGGCCAGCACCAGGCCCATGCTGCAAACGGGCGGCACCAGCGCCACCGCGATCGCCAGGCCAGCCAGAGAGGAGACCGCATCACGGCGCAACTTGGCATAAATGGCCAGGGCACCGGCCACCAGGGCGATGGCCAGATCAAGCAGGTTGGGGTTGGTGCGGCTGAGTACTTCGCTGCCGTAGGTGGCGAAACCAAGCAGGCGCCCGATCCCCACAGACAGGATCACCGTGGTCGTCACCCCCAGCATCAAGGTGATCAAGGCCCGCAGCACCAGGTTGAAGCGGCCGCGCAGGATGCCGTAAGCGATCGCCTGGAGGGGCAGGATCCAGGGCGCCACCACCATGGCGCCGATCACCACGGCGGCGCTGTTGGAAAGCAGACCGAAGGTGGCGATCAGGCTCGCGCCCACCGAGAGCACGAGGAAAACCTGGCTGAGGCGTGCGTCAGCCTCAAACTCCCGGCGCAGTCGCTTCAGGAAGGGGTTGTCTGGGGCATCACCCCGTGACCATGCCGACGGGGCTTTGCGATCATCAAGATCTGGTGGCACGCCAGGCTCAGCGGCGCAGGAATCGATGGTGATCTAAACCATCCAGCAGGCCCCAGGCCTGGGGCTTTGAGGAGAAGTACACACGGCGGTGCCCCCTCAGGGATTCGAGCGAGGGATCATGGTCTTCAGGCACCACGCCCAGGGGCAGGCCCTGCAGCAGTTCCCCGTCGCCCTGCTGGCTGGCCCCCACCAGAATGCTGCTGAGCGGCAGCTTCCAGCGCAGCGCCACGTAGCGGATCGCTTCCGCCTTGGAAGCCGTGAGCGGCAGCACATCCAGGAACCAGTGCTGAAACACATGGGGCCTGGCCTGCAGGGCATGATTGCGCAGGGCCTGCCGCACCAGCGGCAGGATGCCCTGATCAGGCTCCTGCAACACATAGCTCACCTTGTAAGGCCCCTGCTCGCTCTCGTCCTGCAGGCAGAGGCGCGGCTCGAGCTCAGCCATGGCCGCAACCACCTCCTGGCGCTGCCAGCTGCGGCCGATCTGCTGCTGCCAGAGCGGGTCCAGCACCAGGTCGGCGATCTCAAGGCCAGGTGCGACCCTCTCGCCGCCAGGCTCGACATCGCCCAGGCCCGGATCGCACCAGCCCAGCTCAGGACCAGACAGATCGCGGAAACGGATGTCAGTACCGGCCTGGGTGATCGTGACGCGAGGTGCCGGCAGATGCAGCTCGGCAAAGCGCTGGCAGGCCGCCTTGAAGGAACGGCCGCTGAACACACCCACCGACAGGCGAGGGTCAGCCTCCAGCCGACGGCGCAGCTCCACAAGGCTGGCGTCATCGGGCGAAGCCAGCAAGACATCGAGATCGAAGAGCAGCAGGCGCTGGGGCGGAGCCAAGCGTCTGGGGGGAACCACCATGGGACCGGATGTTCCCGGCACACTGGCATCGGAGCTGGCGGCAGCAGCGGAGTGTCGCACCACTTCGGCATGGCGAGCGGCAGCGGCAGCGGCAGCGGCCTCACCCAGGTAGCTGCAGACATGGGCATTCCAGCTGAAATGGCGGCTGACCGCTTCGATGCCGTTCTCCGACCAGCGACGCCAGAGCAGGGGACTCGCCAGGCTTGCCTCCAGCGCCTGCTGCAGGGCATCGAGATCGGAGACGTCCACCAGCAGACCGCTGTCGGTGCGGCTGAGGATGTCGCGGGGGCCGCCATCATCGGTGGCCACGATCGGCAGGCCACAGGCCGCCGCCTCCAGCAGGGTGAGACCGAAGGGCTCGGTGAGCGCAGGATTGACGAAGACGCCGCCCAGCTGGGCCGCCCAGCGGTAGAAGGCCGGAATCTGGTCGCGTCGGTGTTGCTTCGGATAGGCCACCTGGCCGTAGAGATCGAAGCGGTCCACCTGCTCGAACACCTGCTGGAACACCTCGCGCTGCTGTTTCTCCAGCTCACGGGGGTCGTCGCGGCAGCCGAGCACCAGCACCAGATTGTGGTTCTTGCGTAGGTGCTCGGAGCGGCCGAACACCTCCACCAGGGCCGGGATGTTCTTGCGGTGATCGGCACGGCAGATGGCCAGCACCGGAGGCTTGGCCGGATCGCGCAGAAAGGGCTGGAGCAACTGCTCGATCGCCGTTTCAACCTCACCGCTCAAGGGCGGCCGGAACTGGCGGGCGTCCACACCGGGAGGGATGACACGGGCCTGCTCCAGCCGGAAGCGGCCATAGCGGGCGTACTGCTGCTCCCGTTCCTGGCTGGTGCTGGTGACCACCATCGACGCATGGGCCAGGACCAGCTCCTCGGCATCGATGCGACGGGCCATGGCGTAGGTCTGCTCGATCTGGCGAGGATCGAGACCGGAGAGCATCAGCCGGCGGCGCTTCTCACGTCCGAGCGAATGGCCCGTGAACACCAACGGGATGCCAAGCCGGCGCCTCAGCAAGGCCCCCACATACCCGGCATCGGCGTAATGGGCGTGGATCCAGTCCGGCAGGCGTGGCTGAGCCACCAGAACCTCCGTGAGGGCGTCGGCCAGCTCGTCGAGGTGGGGCCAGAGCAGTTCCTTGCGCAGATAGCGCGGCGGACCGAAGGGAAGGCGACGGATGGCGGCATCAGGCCCGATCGGCTCCAACGGCCGGGCGTAATCGGACGAAACGCGGCGGTCGCGGATCAGCCGGGTGACCACCTCGACCCGCTCCACCTCGGGCCGTGCTGCCATTGCCCGGGCCAGTTCCAGCACGTAGGTGGTCTGGCCACCGGTATCGGGATCACGACCCAGCTCCAGGTCATGACCTCGAAACAGACCGTGCAGATGCAGGTGGAGGATGTTGAAACCCATGGCGGCCCCGAAGTGGTGGACAAACGGGTGAGCAGTGGTCGATGACCACGGCGTCAGGGGTGGTCAATGACCACGGCGTCAGCCGTGACAAGAGGGTGGAAGTGATTGAGTACGTAAGGGATCAATAGCCAACTTTTCGGAATCACGCTGCAGGGAAAACCGGCCAAGCGCAGGCGCAGCATGGCTGCATCGGGCACAGATCCCGCACGAGTACGGCATCAGGCCGCCCGGCCACGCAAGGGCCCCGGCCCAGCCCTGTCAGCGTTCACAGACAAAGAATGGGCTCCGCCGCACCGAGGACACCCAGCCGAGGCTGCCCACCGCAGGTGGAGTGTGGTCTGCGCTGCGACGCTCAGCGCTGCAACGGAAGCACGCTGGTGGTGGCATCCACCAACGGCTTGTCAGCATCCCCCCAGCCGTCGGCTGGAAGCAGGGGCGGAGCACCGGGAGCCGGCCGCACGTTGGGACCGGCGGCATAGGCCCCGTTCACCCAGCCCAGCAACAGACCCCGGAGTGGGCCGCCATCGCCAGTCGCTGGTCCACGCAGGTTGAAATGGTCGCCGCCACCGGCCACCACCAACTGATGCCCGGCCGGGCGCGAGCGACTGAAGGGAGCGATCGCCTCGGGGCCGGCAGGCACAACCCAGTCACGGCTTCCGGTCACCAGCAGGGTCCGGGCCGACATGCCGGCGGAGCTTCCCTGATCAAACAGCAGAAAAAGGGGCGGACTCACCGCCGCCACGGCGATCACCCGTGGATCAGCCACGTTGGAGCGATCGGCGCTGCTGAGGAAGCTGCACTGGAGCACCCAGCTCATGTTGCGGTCGGGATCCTTGCTGTCGTTGCAGCTCTGATGCAACCGACTGCTGCTGGGCTTCAGCCCGGCCAGCTGCAGAGCGGTGGTGGCGCCCCAGGAGTGACCGATCACCACAGCGTTCTGAGTATCGGCTCCGGTGAAGCCATCGAGAATGGCCTTCACATCGAGCGGGCGCAGCCGCAGCTCCTCCGGGCTGGGGGGCTTCGCCTCTCCTGAGAGCATGGCCCGCTGCTGGTCGCGGTCGCTGCCCGGGTGGAGAGGCAGCACCACGGTGTAGCCGTGGCTGGCCAGGTGGCGCGCCCAGCCCTCGAAGCTCTCGGGAGCATCCCAGAGGCCGTGGGAGATCACCACCAGCTGGCCATTGCCCCCATGGGAGGGCTTGAACAGCACCACGTTCAGGGGTTCAGGGCGATAGGACACCGGCAGGGTGAAGCTGCTGCGCACCGGGGTGAAGGCACCAGGCGCGGAGAGGGCTGGATCCTGGGTTGCGGGCGGGAGGTCGCGCACCAGCTCCACGGCGGGGGCCTGCTGCTTCTGCAGCCGAC
This sequence comes from Synechococcus sp. CBW1006, assembly GCF_015840525.1. Classification (NCBI taxonomy): domain Bacteria; kingdom Bacillati; phylum Cyanobacteriota; class Cyanophyceae; order Synechococcales; family Synechococcaceae; genus Synechococcus; species Synechococcus sp. CBW1006. Next base: position 972,594 of record NZ_CP060396.1, read on the forward strand.
GGGCTGCCGACAGAGCCTTCCCCAGGTCCACAGTCACGGAGTCGCCGGGCAGGGCGCGCAGCAGGGACAGCAGGGTGAGCTGCCCGCCGGAGGCCGCCTGCCGCACAGCCTCTGCCAGCTGGTCCCCGCCGATGTCGGCGCCCGCAGGCAGCCCCTCCACCTGGCCCAGGGCGGACACGGCGAGCAGCGCCTGGGTGAGCAGGGGCGTGCCGCTGGCCTGATCCACCACAGCCTCCACCTGCAAGGGCAGGGGGCGATTGAACACCTCCAGCAACTGCCGCCCCACGGCACCATTGGTGGCGCGATCAAGCTCAGCCAGATCGCTGCTGCCGCTCAGAAGTCTGGCCGGTTGCTCCAGCTCGCTGAGTTTGACGCTGAAGCTGGTCTCCATCAAGGGCAACTGCAGCACCACCGTTTCCAGGGAGCGGGCGGGAGCCGCAGCAGTGGCCAGGGCCAGCCCGGCCGCCAGCCAGCCGATGCGACGAAGCCGGACACTGGAAACGCGCATCGGAGGAGAGGAGGTCGGGAGGGAAAGGCCTGCAGGGAATTGTGATCCATCCGACCCCGGCAACAGCAACCGGCGCCACAGGCTGCCGGGGTCAGGCTGCCGGGGTCAGGCGCCGGAAATCCTTGACGAACTGGCGACCGAGCTGGGCCACGATGGTGGGATCGTCCTCGATCAGACCCATCTCCCGGTTCAGGGTCGCCGAGTCGGGGGAGAGGCTGATCGAGCCCACATAGGCGAGGCGCCCATCCACCCGGGCGGCGCGGGCATGCATGTAGGGCGCATCGAAGCTCTCGAGCGGCCCGCTGGTGCGCACCCGCACGCCGGCGGCCGCGAGGGCCTGGATCGATGCGGTGTGCTGGCGGTTCTGCTCCTCACTGGCGCCGTTCACCTGTACCGGGGTGATCAGACGCACGATCACCCCGCGGGCCACCGCCGCCACCAGTTCGCTCTCGAGGGCCGCATTGCCCAGCTCCTCGGTGTACACATCCAGCCGCCGCTCGGCCTGCTGGTAGAGATCCGCCATGCCGGAGGCGGCGTTGCGCGGTGCGATCAGCAGCTCCGGCGGCTCCACTGGGGGAGTGGGATTGAAGGCGGGCGGTTCCTGTCCCACCGGGGCCGAATAGGCCCAGTCGTTGGCGAAGAGGCGGCGGATCGTGCGCAGCACGGTGGGATCGGTGCTGCTGAGGGCGAAATCGCGGTACTGGGCGAAGGTGGTGGAGTCGAGGCAGGCGGAGCCGTACACCAGCAGCTTCGAATCGATCAGGATCGTCTTGGGAAAAGAGCGCGGAAAGATCGGATTGCTGAGGTGCAGCTCCCCGCCGGCGGCCACGAACTCCGCCGCCAGGTTCTGCCGTTCCGGCTCCAGCGCCTCGTATTTGCCCCGGTCCACGATCGCCCGCACCCGCACGCCGCGGTCCAGGGCATCCCGCAGGCCGGCCAGGATCTTCGGATCCTCCAGCACGCAGATCTCGATGCGGATCTGCCGCTCAGCCAGGGCGAAGGCCTTGCGGTAGATGCGCCGGCCATCCTCGGGCAGCACCTGCAGACGATCGAAGGGTTCCCCGGTGAGGGGATCACGGGAGGAATCGGCGGCATCGCCGCGGCTGCCCCGGGCGTCGCGCTCCGGCTCCGCGGACCAGGACAGCATGGCCCCCTCGGGCGCCGGCGGCTCCGGCGGTGTCCCGAACGGGAAGAGGGCGGAGGAGGAAGAAGCGGAGCGGGCCCAGTCCGGCAAGGCGGGCCGGGGATCCGGCTCCAGGAAGGGCGCAGGGGAGAGGGACTCAAGCATGGACGAGGCCGGAGACACTCCTGCCACTGGGATCTCAGGCTAAGGAGCGCGGACCGGGCCGGCCAGGGCAGGCCGGGCCCCAGCGGGAAGTCTGCGCAGGCTGAGCAGGGCATCGCTGAGCATCAGCAGGCGGCTGCAGAGCAGCAGCTCGCCTTCGCCTGAGGGGGGCTGATCCTCCAGCTGGCGCTGCAGCCGCTGCCGCAGAGCCTGCAGATCCCGGCGGCTGCGGCGCCCATCGGAGCCGCAGGCAGAGGCGCGCAAGTGGGCCGCCCCACAGCTGATCAGGGGAGCCCAGGGGAAGGTGGCCGCGGCGGAGCCGGGCCCGGCCGCGGCAAGGATGGGGTGGAGATCGCGGGCACAGCTGAGCACCGTGCCGGCCTGGAGCAGCAGATCCTGCGCCAGGTTGAGGGGATCCTCGCCGCTGAGATGGAGCACCCCCTGCTCGGCCGCCAGCTGCGGCAGGCGCCGGCGCAGGCCATCGCGCCGCTCCCGCATCCGCAGATAGGGCTCCTCCGAGTGCTGGGTCAGGGCCACACGCTCGAGGGCATCGGCCAGGTCGAGCAGCCACTGGCGGCAGTCGGCCTGCCAGAGCAGCAGGCTGCGCTGGCTGTTGATGTGCCGCGACACGAGAATGCCGATCCCCACCCCCAGCAGGGTGGTGACCGTGCGGAACAGGGCATAGGGCCACCACTCGAGGCCGTGGTGGAGCAGGCTCCCCGCCACCACCTGCCCGCCCACGATGTAGCCGCTGCGCAGGCCCGCCGCGAAGCTGAACAGACGCACCAGGGTGAGCCCCCCGAAGATCGCCAGGGGCAGCGGTGCGCCGCCGAGGGCGCCAGCCGCGATCACCACCGCCACCAGGCCGCAGAGGGTGCCGAGCAGGCGCTCCCGGCCGGCCAGCACGCCCTGGCCGAGGTCGGACTCGAGCACCGTGAGGGCCCCCAGCGCCAGGAACAGCCCCTCGGGCAGGCGCAGGAAGGCGGCGGCGGCCATCAGCAGCGCCAGCACGCTGCCGTTGCGGAGGATCAGCGCCAGGGGCGCGGGCGAGGACGACGAGGGGGAGGAGGCCATGCTCAGGCCAGCTCCGGGAAGGTGCCGTAGCGCCCCAGGGCCTCCCGGCAGGCCCGTTCATCCAGGGTCTTGAGCACCGTGGGGCCGCGCAGCATGGCCACGGCGTGGCGCAGGGCGATCTCGAGGCAGTCGTGGCGATCGCGGTAGGAGGGGGACTGCAGCAGGGCCGCCTCGCTGCCCCGCAGAACCTCCGAGCGGACCGCCCGGTGCTCCGCATAGCTGGCGATCAGGGACTCGGCCGAGCAAACCTGGCGGCCGGCCAGCAGATCGTGCAGCCGCTGCACCAGAGCCCGTTCGCTGGTGATCAGGCGCTGCAGTGGCGCATCCGGCCAGAACAGACGCTCCACGGCCATGCCGATCCCGAGGCCCAGGGCATGCCAGAGGGTGCGATCGAAGACATAGCGGAACCCCATGGCCCCGTAGGCGGGCACACCGAGCAGGAGCACCACCATCACCCCCGCGTTCACAAGGGTGGCGCTGCTGAAGCCGCAGCGCCGACCGATCCGATGAATCAGCACGTAGGCCACCCCCATGGCGAGCCAGTCGCGGAAGGCGAGCATCACCAGGAACACCACCACCCCGCCGAAGGCCGTGCCCAGCAGCCGTGCCTGGGCCGCCTGCAGGGAGGCATCCCGGCTGGGCAGCAGGCTGCGCACGGCTCCGTACACCAGATAGAAGCCCTGTTCGGCCGCTACCGCAGGCCCGGACCAGAGGTAGAGGGCAGTGGCGAGAAAACCGGCGAACCCCACCAGAAGGGCGTTTCTGGTCTGCTGCGGGGAGAGGGAGCGCAACGGCATCTTGCTGTGGTCAGGAGTGGATCATCCCGACCACACTGCGAAACAGAAACTCAGCGGCTTCGTGACACTTCCCCCACGCGCTCTGAAGTTCCTCGGAGGCCTTCGCCGAAGCCGGAACACCCCAGCAGAGCCGCCGATCAGCCATGACTCCCTGCAGGAAGACAGGGTGGAATCCTCCTTTCCAAGCCTGTCGTTCTTTGTATTGCTGATCACGTCCACGATCATTGCAACACTGGGGCTTCTGGTCGACAGCCCGGCTGTGGTGATCGGGGCCATGATCGTGGCTCCGTTGATGAATCCGATCCTGAGTTGTGCCTTCGGGATCAGCACCTCCGACGGGATCCTCATTCAACGCTCCCTGGTCACGATTCTGCTGGGCAGTGCCACGGTGATGCTTCTGGCCTGGGCTCTGGATGAAGCGGTGCCGGCCACGATCCTCAGCCAGGAAATCATCGCCCGCACCACACCCAACATCGTGGATCTCGGCATCGCACTGGCGGCCGGTGCCGCCGGCGCCTTCTCCCTGACCAGGCCCAAGATCGCCAATTCCATCGCAGGCGTCGCGATCGCCGTGGCCCTGGTCCCGCCGCTGTGTGTCGCAGGAATCGGCCTCGGCCTGCACGACGACATCGGCGTCTCGGTGGAAACCGCCGTACCCATCGGGATCGGCAATCAGGTCACAACGGGAGCCCTGCTGCTCTTCTGCGCCAACCTGATCGGCATCACCGTGGCCGCATCCCTCGTCTTCCTGTGGCAGCGGTACGGCCACTGGCGACGGGCGGGGGTGAGCCTGGTGTCTCTGGGGCTCCTGCTGGCCGTGGTGAGCGGGCCCTTGAGTGGAGCGATGGGGGAATTCATCCTGGAGAAAAGGATCGACAGCCAGATCGCGAAACTGTGGGAGCGGTATCCCCACTACCGCGAAGTGATTCAGCTCAAGAATCTGAGCGTCCAGACAAATTCCAAAGGGGTGAAGGTCGACTTCCAGCTCTATGCCCCATCCAGCCTGCTCGATGATCAGATCCTGGATCAGCTGCACGGGGAATTGAGTCAGGTGCTGGAGAAGAGTGGCCTCGGCACAGTCACCACCACGATCCGGCATGTCCCCACGGAAGTGAGGAGCTACCGCAGCACGCTCGCCCCCTGAACTCCCCAGTTACCGCACACCGCACCGGAAGGCGTCAACCCACGACCCAGGCACGGAACAGCACGGGAGATTCACTGTTGGGGGGCGTGGGCCCCTGGGGGAAGGGCGGCACGGAATGAAAGTCCAGGCCCGTGGGCGGAGTGAGGAAGCCGGCGTGGAACACGTTCGAGTAGGTGCCATCCGCCAGGGCGAACTGGATGCCGCTCTGGGTCAGCTGGGGATCGCTCTTCCGCCCCTCCGGCAAGCGCCGGGGCTCGTAGCGCACGAGGTTGTCGCCGGTGTAGGGGGCATTACCGGGGATGGAGGTGCCAGCGGGCACCAGCCCGGTGATCCGGTCCCCGTTGCGCTGGCCACGGATGCGCAGAATTTCGTGGAAGCCATCCCCGTCGGGGTCCCGATCGGTGAGGAAGCGGCCCTGGGCCCGGATGCGTTCGCCATTGCCACTGCCTGTACTGGTGCCGGTGCCGCGGTAACGCCACCGCCAGCGGAGGGGTTCGTCGGCCTGTCGATAGGACATGGGGAACTGGCTCCGGAAGCGGGCATCCGCGTGCCTGGATCCCTGGATGGTGGCACCGGAGCGTCCGAACGCCATGGGACTGTTCACAGCTCCCTCCACCCGGTGGGAGGCCTGCTCCATAGGGTGAGGATGAGGGTACTTCCGCAGACCATGGAGCCAACGCCGCAGGGCGAGCGCATGCGGTTCCACCGCATGGACGAGATGAGCCCGGACGATTTCCGGCTGCTGCGCACGGTGCATGAGCAGAACCTGCTGCAGCTCCCGGATCTGCTGCTCGATCTGCTGGAGAGGCTGGGCGGGGACGAGGCCTATCCCGTGGATCGCCGCACCCATTCCCTGCAGGCGGCGACCCGGGCCCTGCGGGACGGCCGCGACGAGGAAACCGTGGTGGTGGCCCTGCTGCACGACGTGGGGGAGGCACTCGGCCCCCTCAATCACGGTGAGGTGATCGCCGCCATCCTCAAGCCGTTCATCCGGGAGGAGAACCACTGGATGCTCGCCCACCATCCGGTGTTCCAGACCTACTTCTACGGCAGCCAGGTGGGCATCGACCCGAACGGCCGGGAGGCCTACCGGGAGAGCCCGCACTTCGCCTACACCGCTGAATTCTGCGCCCTGTACGACGAGGTCTCATTCGATCCGGACTATCCCCAAGAACCAATCGAGACCTTCATTCCGATGGTCCGCCGCGTTCTGCGCAGACCGTGGGATCCCCCGGCGCCGGAGCCAGAGACAAGAGGAGGAGAGTTGAACTAGAATTGCTAAAACACTCTATCGCGCATGGAGATCAACTGGGCATGCGCTCAGCTGAGCACTCCCTGGCATCACCCGGACAAGACGCTGCTCGATATCGCGATCGAATCCGATATCGAAATGGTTTCGGCATGCGGAGGAAAAACCATCTGCAGCTCCTGCAAGGTTGAGGTTCTCGAAGGGCTGGATTATCTGGAGCCAAGAACCCCTGAGGAAGCACGCATTGCCGAGCGCCTCCACTGGCCGGATAACATACGGCTGGGCTGTGCGACGAGATTTCGCGACAGAGGAAAGGTGAAGATCAAGCGACTGATCAAACCTCCCGGGGAGAGGAAAGCGGAAAAACGAAAAGCCAAACAGGGGGGGGTTAGGCGTTGTTCGATCCCTGGCGATCCTGTTCGTGGATCTCAAAGGATTCACCCCCCTTTCAGAAAGCATTCCCGCGTTCGACTTGGTGTATATCCTGAATCGCTATTTCACGGCACTGAAGGAGGAGATTGTCTAAAACCATGGAACGATCAACCTCTGGGTTGGCGACGAACTGAGCTGTGTATTCGGCATCCAGGAAACCGATTCAGGATCCTATTGCGAAGATGCTGTGAAAACCGCCTTTGCAATCCGCAAAAGAATCCTCGTGCTCTCCGAAGCACTCCGAAAGGAATTCAATCGCTCTGTTGACGTTGGCATCGGCATCCATTACGGACCCACCGTCGTGGAGAACACTGGCCCGGTAGACGACCTGCGCTTCGGGCTTGTGGGTGATTGCGTGAATATCACCAGCCGAATTGAGCGCAAGACCAGGGATTTCAATTGCGACATCCTGATCAGCCAGGCCGTCTGGGACAACCTCACGGAATCCCGCGATCTAATCCAGGAAAAACATGAGGTGCCCCTCAAGGGCGTCAGCCAGACGATGACGGTCTATCCCGCTCGTATCCCTGTCTGACAGGCAGGAATCACCGGCACATCCAACCGCCAGGCAGCCAACGATCAGGCAGCCACCTCCACAGGGGGATGCTGCTCCAGCACCTGCTTGAGGTACCGGCCGGTGTGACTGGTGGGATGTTCCGCCACCTCCTCCGGGGTGCCGCAGACCACGATCTCACCGCCCTTGTCGCCCCCTTCAGGCCCGAGGTCGATGATCCAGTCGGCACAGCGGATCACATCGAGGTTGTGCTCGATCACCAGGATTGAATTGCCCTTGTCCACCAGCCGCTGCATCACGTCCATCAGCTTGTGCACGTCGTAGAAGCTCAGGCCAGTGGTGGGTTCATCGATCAGATAGAGCGTTTTCCCGGTGGCACGTTTGGAGAGCTCGGTGGCGAGCTTCACCCGCTGCGCTTCCCCACCAGAGAGGGTGGGCGCCGGCTGGCCGAGCTTGATGTAGCCCAGACCCACATCCACCAGGGTGCGCAATCGATCCGCCGCCTGGGGGATAGCGGAGAACACATCGGCAGCCTGCTCCACCGTCATCTGCAGCACATCGGCGATGGTGAAGCCCTTGTAGGTCACCTGCAGGGTCTCGCGGTTGTAGCGCGCCCCCTTGCAGACATCACACTGCACATACACATCCGGCAGGAAATTCATCTCGATCACATTGACGCCCTGCCCGCTGCAGGCCTCGCAGCGCCCCCCTTTGACGTTGAAGCTGAACTGACCCACCTGGTAGCCGCGGGCCTTGGCCTCCACCGTGGCGGCGAACACCTGGCGGATCGGATCAAACGCGCCGGTATAGGTGGCTGGATTGGACCGGGGCGTGCGACCGATCGGGCTCTGGTCGATCACGATCACCTTGTCGATCGACTTCATCCCCTTCAGCGACTCCAGCCCCGAGGGGAAAGGCACCTTCAGGCCGAGCTTGTGCTCCAAGGCCGGATGGAGCAGCTCATTGACCAGGGTGCTCTTGCCGCTGCCGCTCACACCGGTCACGCACACCAGCCGCCCCAGTGGGATCTCAACGCTGATGTCGTCCAGGTTGTTGCGGCGGCAGTTCACCAGGGTGAGCTGGCGGGTGCAGGCCTGGCGGCGCTCCGCGGGGGTGGGAATCGAGCGCCTGCCGCTGAGGTAGGCGCCGGTGAGTGAATCCTCCGCCGCCAGCAGCTGCTCAAGACCTCCCTCGGACACGATGCGGCCGCCGTGCACCCCGGCGCCGGGACCGATGTCCACCACATAGTCGGCGGCGCGGATCGTGTCCTCGTCGTGTTCCACCACGATCAGGGTGTTGCCCAGATCCCGCAGCTTCAGCAGGGTGGCCAGCAGGCGATCGTTGTCCCGCTGGTGCAGGCCGATGCTCGGCTCATCCAGCACGTAGAGCACGCCGGTGAGGCCGGCACCGATCTGGGTGGCGAGGCGGATGCGCTGGGCCTCCCCGCCCGAAAGGGTCATGGCCGGGCGGTCGAGGCTGAGGTAGTCGAGCCCCACATCGAGCAGGAACTTGAGGCGCATGCGAATCTCCCGCAGCACCAGGTCGCCGATCTGGATCTGGCGGGGGCTGAGCAGCGGCGGCGCCCCGGCACTGGCCCCCACCCCCATCAGCGCCTCGATCCGGGCCAGGCTCTCGCCCACGCTGGTGCTGGTGAGCTCGTGGATCCGGTACGGACCCACCCGCACCGCCAGGGCCTCGGGCCGCAGCCGCAGCCCCTGGCAGGTGGAGCAGGGCACCAGTTCGAGGTACTTCTCCAGTTTCTGCCGCACCGCCTCACCGCTGGCATCGCGCAGCTGCCGCTCCAGGATCGGCAGGATGCCCTCGAAGGGACGCTCGTAGGTCTGGCTCTTGCGGTAGCGGCTGTCGGCCTGGATCGGGATCGGCTCGCTGCTGCCATGCAGCAGCACCTGGCGCTGCTCCTGGCTGAGTTCGCTCCAGGGCAGCTTGATCTCGAAACCGAAGGCCTCCCCCACCGAGTAGAGCAGGGAGAAGTAGTAGGAGCTGTCTTTGTCGCTCCAGGGGGCGATCGCCGCATAGACCGGCAGCGACGGATCCGGCACCACCCGATCCTCGGTGAACTGGCGCAGGTGGCCGAGGCCATGGCAATCCGGACAGGCGCCATAGGGGCTGTTGAAGGAGAACAGCCGCGGCGAGAGCTCCTCCATCACGGCGCCATGCACCGGGCAGGCGAAGTTCTCCGAATAGAGGCGCTCCCGCTCCAGCCCCTCCGGCAGCTCCTCGCCGGTCTTGGGCACCACCTCCACCAGGGACAGACCGTCGCCGCGCTTCAGGGCCGTGCGCAGCGAATCGGTGAGCCGCTCCTGGATGCCATCGCGGGCCACGAGCCGGTCGACCACCACCTCGATGTGGTGGGCGTGGTTCTTGTCGAGCTCGATGTTGTCGGCCAGTTCGCGCACCTCGCCGTTGATCCGCACCCGCGCGAAGCCCTCCGCCACCAGGCCCCCCAGCAGCTTCACGTGGGTGCCCTTCTTGCCCCGCACCACCGGCGCCAGCAGCTGGTAGCGGGTGCCCTCGGGAAGGGTGAGGATCTGGTCGACCATCTCGTCGATGGTCTGGGGCCGGATCGAGCGGTCGCACTGGGGGCAGTGGGGCTCACCAGCCCGACCGAACAACAGGCGCAGATAGTCCTGAATCTCGGTCACCGTGCCCACGGTGGAGCGGGGATTGTGGCTGGTGGATTTCTGATCGATCGAGATCGCCGGCGAGAGCCCCTCGATCGCATCCACATCCGGCTTGTCCACCTGGCCGAGGAACTGGCGCGCGTAGGCCGAGAGGCTCTCGACGTAGCGGCGCTGCCCTTCGGCGAAGATCGTGTCGAAGGCCAGCGAGCTCTTGCCGCTGCCGCTCACGCCGGTGAACACCACCAGGCGATTGCGCGGAATCGTGAGATCGACGTTCTTGAGGTTGTGCTGCCTGGCGCCCCGCACCCGGATCACATCCTCAAGGCTGCCGCCGTTAAGGGTGAGGGCAGCCTCGCTGGCACTGGTGGCGCCGTTCGGGGCCGCTGCTGTTGCCGCGGGGCTGGCAGAGGCTGTGGCGCGGGGCATGCGGCGGCCTGGTGAACGGTGGATTCTAGGCGCGCTGGCCTGACCCATTCAGTGATCCAGCACCCTCCTGGCCCGGCTAGGGGGCGGTGCCATTGCCGGCAGCACCGCTCTGGCCGCCCAGATCCGTTTCCAAAAAGCCGCGCACCACATCGGTGACCGAGTTGAGTCGGTTGAAAGCAATCCTGAGCTGAGGCAAGCTCACCGCCAGATCCTGGTTGGGATAGGCCTGCAGGAAGCCGAGCGGCGACAGGCTGCCGTCCCCCTTCTCCAGCCCCAGGATCGTGGCGGCCCGCAGGGCCGGAACCGCCACGCCCGGTGCCTTGAGGGGGAAGACGATCCGGGCGACCCGGTTGAGGGCCGCCTCGCCGATGCGGGTGCCGAGCAGACGGCTGGTGAGCACCAGGGGCAGGCGGATCTGCACATTCAGGAGCTTGGCCAGCTCAGCCGGGTTCTGCCGTCCCAGCCGCAGCACATCCCCCAGCAGGCCTCGCGCTTCGCCGGTTTCCGCAAGATGGGCCAGATCCGCCACCGGAATCGAGCGGCGGAAGGCCCCGCTGACGAACACCACCTGCTCGGCCGCATGGGCGGCGGGCGGTGCCAGCGCAGGCAACAGCAGCAGACCGGCAGCCAGAGGGGCGGCAAGGGAACGAAGACGCGGCACCACGACACCCAGGAGCTGCGGCCAACTTAGGAGTTTGCTGAAAAACCAACCCACGAGCCAGTTTTCCACAGGCATCAGTGGATTTCCGGCTCAAAAAGACGGATCGGCGGCTATCAGAGCCGCAAACAGCCCGATTTCGGCATCGTTGGCCTCTCTGCAAGGCATTGGTTGAGGCCTATTGGGCACACCTCTGGACAACGGGCTGTTCATGCCGCCTCCATCGCGGGCTTGAGCAGGTTGCCCAGGCGGATCAGGTTGTAGGCGATCACATGCAGGCCAAACACGGCGCCGACCTTCTCGGTACCGCGCAGTTTGAACTGGCGCAGCCCTCCGAACGCCTTGATCCAACCAAACACCTTTTCGATCCCCCGGCGGGCGTTGATCGATTTGGAGTAGCCCACGTGACGGGTGGTGCGGCCATCAATGGCTGAGCCACCGCTGCGGGCCGTGTTCTGGGCCACGTGGGGCGTGACACCGATCCGCCGCATCTCAGCGACAAACCCTTTGGTGTCGTAGTTCTTGTCGGCGCCGACGGTCTTCTGGTGGGCACCGGTGAGGTCTGCTGCCATCTCTTTGGCGGCATCCCGCTCACCGGTGCCCGTGGCCTGGGTGACGCGGCAATCGACGATCAGGTCGTGGCGGTTGTCCATGAGGACATGGCCCCGATAGCTCAGCTGCGCTGGATGGGCATTCGATTTCCGGGCCAGCCGTGCCTCAGGATCGGTGCTGGAGCGGTGGGTCTCGTTGCTGAGCTTGATGCCGCGAAAGTCCCCTTTGGCGCGCTTCTTTCCCTCTTTGGGAGCACCGAATCCTTCGCCAGGACCTGTGGGCGGAGGCGGAGGATCCTCCTGGCCATCGATCCGCTCCAAGGAAGCGTGTGACGCCCAGGCCTGGAGCAACGTGCCGTCCACCGAAAAGTGCTCGTCACTGAGCAGCGGTTTGACCTCGGGTGCTCCCATCAGCTTCTCCAGGAACAGCCCCATGACGTCGTCAGTGAGGAGCCGATCACGATTCTTGGTGAATGTGGTCGGATGCCAGATCGCATCGTCAGGGCTCAAGCCCACAAACCAGCGGAACAGCAGGTTGTAGTGGACCTGCTCCAGCAGCAGCCTCTCGGAGCGGATGCCGTAGAACGCCTGCAACAACGAGGCCAGCAGCAGCTGCTCTGGCGGCACCGATGGTCTCCCTTCTGAGGCATACAACCTGCAGAAGGTGGGATTGAGTCGATCGAGGGCCTGATCCGCCAGCTTGCGAATCCGCCTGAGTGGATGGCTGGTCGGGATCCGCTCCTCGATCGAGACGTAGGAGAACAAGGAGCCGCTGCGCTCCTGCTGACCTCGCATCAAACCTGGGGCAGTTGCCCTATTTTCGCAGAGGCGGCGGGGTTTTTCAGCAAACTCTTAGGCAGGGCTCACTGCAGTGCCCACTGCCGACATCCGGGTGGCCAGCGCAGGGCTGGCGGCAGCGCAGAGCGCTTCACTGCACTCCCACAGCCGGCGGCGCTGCTGGCCATCGAGGGCGGCCGGGGCAACCCGCACCGCCGCGGGCCAGCCCCGCAGACCACCCCATTGATCGGGGCCGTAATGGCCGCCACCTTCCGCCTGCGGGGCCGTGGCGGCAAACAGCTGGGGCAAAGCCCCCATGGCGGCGCTCTGGAAGAGGGGATCCATCAACCGGTAGGCCAGGGCCTCGAAGCGGGCACCGCTGGCCTCCACCGAAGCGGGCTGAAGATTGGTGCGGGCCAGGCCGGGGTGGGCCGCGAAGGAGCGCACCGTGCTGCCGGCCTGCTCCAGACGCTGCTGCAGCTCCAGGGCGAACATCACGTTGGCGAGTTTGCTCTGGCCGTAGGCGCGCCAGCGGTCGTAGGAGCGCTCCGCCTGCAGATCATCGAAGGCGATGCGGCCGAAGTACTGGGCACCGGAGGTGACCGTGACCACGCGGGCATCGGGCTGGCCCTCGAGCAGAGGCAGCAGGGCCAGGGTGAGGGCGAAATGACCCAGGTGGTTGGTGGCGAACTGCAGTTCGAACCCATCACGGCTGAGGGTGCGGGGCGGCGCCATCACACCGGCGTTGTTGATCAGCAGATCAAACCGGCCGTACTGCTCCTCCATCCAACCGGCCGCCGCGACCACCTGCGCCAGATCGGCCAGGTCCAGCTCCAGCAGATCAAGCGGCCCACGGGCCGCCGGCAGCAAGGCCTGGCGAGCCTCCTCGCCGCGGCGCCGGTTGCGGCAGGCCAGCACCACGGTGGCGCCATGGTGGGCCAGGGCCCGGGCGGTTTCCAGGCCCAGGCCGCTGTTGGCACCGGTCACCAGGGCAATGCGGCCGCTCAGATCGGGGATGGCAGCGGCGGTCCAGCGCGGCGGCACGGCAGGCACGGAAAGCGGAGCGGCGGCAGGGTGGTTCTAGCGATCCGGCCGCGGCGGCGCGGCGGCCCGATCCAGCAGGCTGGCGGCAAACAGGCGGGCGTCACCGGAATCACCGCCGGCCAGCTCGGCCAGCTCCGCCTGGCGGGCGCGAGTGTCCCGCAGGTGGGACACCTGGGTGTGGGTGACGCCGTCGACGACCTGCTTGCTGACGCGGTAGTGGTGATCCGCCGCAGCCGCCACCAGGGGCTGGTGGGTGACACAGAACACCTGCCGCTGCAGGGCCAGGCGCTGCAGCAACTCCGCCATCGCCCCACTCACCCGGCCACTGACCCCCGTATCGATCTCGTCAAACAGCAGGGTGACGTGGGCATCGGCCGCGGCCAGGCAGGTCTTGAGGGCGAGCAGGAAGCGGCTCATCTCCCCCCCCGAGGCCACCTCCGCCAGGGGCGCCAGGGGCTGACCCGGGTTGGCGGAAAACAGGAACTGCACCGCATCGGCGCCCTCCTCACCGGCCGGGGCGGCCTCCACCCGCACCTCAAAACGCACATTGGCCAGACCCATGGGCCGCAGGGCCTGCATCAGCTGCTGCTCCAGCGTCCGGGCCGCCGCCTGGCGCCGCTCGTGCAGGGCGGCATTGAGACCATCCCGCCGCTGACGCGCCTGCTGTTCCCGCTGCTCAAGGGCAGCCAGGGACGCCGCTGCGCCACCGGGAGCCAGCTGCTGGCGCAGCGCGTCCCGCAGGCTGATCAGGCCAGCGAGATCAGAGCCGTGGCGGCGCTCCAGCGCCTTGAGGGTGGCGAGGCGGTCCTGGAGCTGGGCCAGGCTGGCTGGATCGCTCTCCAGCGAAGCGGCGTAGCGATCGAGATCGCGCATCAGATCCTGAAGCTGCACGAAACCCTCGGTGCAGCGCTGGCGCAGGGGGCTGACCGAACCATCCAGCCCCTCCATCACAGCGAGCTCCTGCTCGCAGGCAGCCAGGTGATCGAACACCGAAGGCGCCTGCTCGGCCCCCTCCACCAGGCGCCCCTGCAAGCTCATCACCCCCTCCTGCAGACGCACCCCGTGGGCGAGGCGGTCCTGCTCGCTCTGGAGGCGCTGCACCTCAAACGGGTCGTCGAGGTCCGCCGCCTCCAGATCCTCAAGCCGCTGCTCCTGAGCGATCCGCTCGCGCTCCAGCTGATCGCGATCGCGCTGCGCCGCCTCCAGCGCCTCGACCGCATCACGCCACTGGCCAAAAGCCTGACGCACCGGATCAAGCAGCAACTGGATCGGCTCACCCGCAAAGCGATCCAGCCAACGCCGCTGCAGACCGGGGCGGGCCAGCTGCTGCGTCTGTCCCTGCACGGTGAGATCCAGCAGCAGGGGCCGCAGCTCCTGCAACTGAGCGCGGCTGACCAGCACGCCATTGAGGCGATTGCGGCTGGTGAGGCGCTCCTCGCTGCGGCGCCACTCCCGGCTGAGCCAGAGCTCACCCTCCTGGCTCTCGATCTCCTGCTGGGCCAGCCAGACTTCCAGCGGTGGATCGAGGCTGAAGCTGGCCTCGATCACGGCCCGCTCCGCCCGAGGGCGCAGCAGCCGGGCACCGGCACTGCCCTGGGCACCGCCCAGCAGGGCATCGAGGGCATCGAGCAACAGCGACTTACCGGCCCCCGTCTCTCCCGTGAACACGGTGAACCCCGGCGCGAAACCGAGCTCCAGCTGTTCGATCAGGGCAATGTTCTCCAGGCGCAGCCCCGTGAGCACCCCGGCCTCCGGTATGGAACACGTGTTCGCCCCGACCGTAGCGGCCTTGCGATTGTTCTAGAAGAGGGTGTACGGGATTGCGCCACAGGCGCTGGGGCATGGTTCGAACCGCCGCTGACGCCGCTGCCGACGCCATGCGCGCCGCTGTCTTCGGAGAGGCTGGCGTGGAAGAGAGGGTCCTCGAAGAGGCTGCGCATCAGGACAGTGTTTTCAGAGATGCAGTCCACTCGGCAACTCCACGCTCATCAGCGCGTCCAGGAGGGGAGGCTGGAGGATCGACACCCTGGCCGGATCTGAGCACCACCGCTCGAGGCGGCTCGCCCGAGCTGGGCGATTTCATTGAAGCCGCCGGCCTGCTGGAGTACGACCCGGCAGCGATCACCAGGATCTATGCCGGACATCCCCAGCGGCTCCTGCGCCGACTGGCCCAGACCCTGATTCCGATCGGCCTCTATCTGCTCGGTGTGGGGACCGACTGGCTGCTGGGCATGCTGGCCAACCCTGAACGCTCCCGGGCCAGGGCCCGCGAATGCGCCAACCTGCTGGTGGATCTGGGGCCCGCGTTCATCAAGGCCGGACAGGCCCTCTCCACCCGGCCGGACATCGTTCCGCCGATGCTGCTGGAGGAACTGGCCCAACTGCAGGACCAGCTGCCGGGCTTCGATTCAGCCCTGGCGATGGCCTGCATCGAAGAGGATCTGGGCGCACCGGTCGAAGCGATCTACGCCAGCCTTGAACGGGAGCCGATCTCGGCTGCGTCCCTGGGACAGGTCCATCGCGGCGTTCTCCGTACCGGTGAGCGGGTGGCCGTGAAGGTGCAGCGTCCAGGACTGAGGGAGCAGATCACGCTGGATCTCTACATCGTGCGCAATATCGCCGCTTGGCTGAATCAGAACGTGCGGCTGATCCGCAGCGATCTGGTCGGGCTGATCGATGAGCTGGGCCGGCGGGTATTCGAGGAGATGGATTATTTCCATGAAGCCGCCAATGCCGACCGCTTTCGCGCGCTGCACGCCCACAACCGCCTGATCGCCGTTCCCTTGATCTACCACCAGGCCACCAGCCGCCGGGTGCTCACGATGCAGTGGATCGAAGGGGTGAAGCTCACCAACCTCGAGGCGGTCCAGGCCCTCGGCATCGATCCGGATGTGATGGTGAGCATCGGAGTCGACTGCAGCCTGCAGCAACTGCTGGAGCACGGATTCTTCCACGCCGATCCCCACCCCGGCAACCTGCTGGCCCTGAGCGACGGGCGGTTGGCCTATCTCGATTTCGGCATGATGAGCGAGGTGAGCCGTGAGGCCCGTACGGGCTTGATTCAGGCGGTGGTTCATCTGGTGAATCGCAACTTCAGCGCCCTGTCCAAGGACTTCGTCAGCCTCGGCTTTCTGGCAGAGGATGTGAACCTGGAACCGATTGTTCCCGCCTTCGAGAGCGTCTTCGGCCAGGCGCTGGAGATGGGCGTGAGCCGGATGGATTTCAAAGCGGTGACCGATGATCTCTCCGGGGTGATGTATCGCTTCCCCTTCCAGGTTCCGCCCTACTACGCCCTGATCATCCGCTCGCTGGTGACCCTCGAGGGCATCGCCCTGAGCGTGGATCCTGATTTCAAGATCCTCGGTGCCGCTTATCCCTACTTCGCCCGCCGCCTGATGGAGGATCCCGATCCCAGCCTGCGGCAGAGCCTCAAGGAAATGCTCTTCGATGGCGAGATCTTCCGCTGGCAGCGCCTCGACAACCTCATCGCCAGCGCCTCCAAGGGGAGCCAGCTCGATCTGGACACCCTGCTCGACCAGGTGCTCGATTTCCTCTTTTCTCCCCAGGGGGGTCTGCTGCGTCAGCAGCTGGTCGACGCGGTGGTGGAGCGGATGGATGCGGTGGCCTGGCAGGCCACCCTGCGGCTCGGCCAACGGCTGCCGACCAGGCTGCAGCCACCCGGTCTGCGCCGCCGCGATCCCTGGGAAGCCAGCGAGCCCTTGCTGGATCTGGAACCGGTGCGGCAGCTGGTGCTGATCCTGCGGGCCCTGCCCGGCTTCGAACCCCAGTTGCTGCTGAAGCGGCTGCCGCGTCTGGTGGGGGAACCCGATCTGCGCCGCATGGGGGCCCAGGTCGCCCGGGGGCTGGCCGAACGTGGCGTGGTGCGGCTGCTGCGGGATGTGTTGGTGGCGCCCCAGCGCAGCGCCGATCTGGCCAGTGCCTGAAGCGAGCGGGGGCGGTGAACCGGCCTGTCCCGCAGCCGCCACTCAGCTCCCACCCAAACACTGC
Organism: Synechococcus sp. CBW1006; assembly: GCF_015840525.1. Lineage (NCBI taxonomy): Bacteria > Bacillati > Cyanobacteriota > Cyanophyceae > Synechococcales > Synechococcaceae > Synechococcus > Synechococcus sp. CBW1006. The sequence goes on from NZ_CP060396.1 coordinate 989,703, forward strand.
TCCTACGATGAAGGCCATTCTTCGGAGAGTTCCGTGCAGAAGCGGTCCGGGCGGCAGCCCCGCCAGTGCCACCGTCTGGGGGCCGCCCTGCTGGGACTCGGGCTCTGGGCCAGCTCCCCTGCGGCCCTGGCCGGCGAGAACCTGGTGTTCGTGAGCGGGGCCTTCCGCCGCTCGATTCCAGTGGCGGATCTGGAGCACCTGGCCACCACCGGAGAGGCCCGCGGTCTGCTCGCGGACGTGCTCAAGTTCAGCAAGCAGAAGCCGGAAGAAGCCGCCAAACTGCTCAACCAATCGATGACCGTTCCGGTCGTGCTGGTCAGCCGCCTGCTCAACACCAGCATCGGCGAGGCGATCCTGGCGCGGGCCGCCCAGATCATCTACCCACTCAACGCTGAGACGGTGGGGGTGCAGGCGATGCGATCGGCGCTGGTGCTGGGTGCCGCTGAAGACTCCGGCAAGCTGTCGCCAATCGGCTTCCTCAAGGCCTACCCCACCAACGAGATCGAGGTCAGCATTCCTGCCTTGCTGGGGCTGATGAGCAAGGCGAGCTCCGTGACCGACCTGGTGCGCTTCTTCTCGGAATCTCCCCTTGATGGCCTGCGAGGTGATGTCGGTGCCAAGCCTGGCTCCTGAATCCGGGCCAGGGTCAGCCTGAGTCGCGCCGTAGATTCGCCTCCAGCCTCCAGACCCTGCCCCGTGCCCCTGCTCCGTTCCTTCCGGCGCCATGGCACCGGTCCCTTCGGCGCCCAGCCGGTGATGCAGGACTGGCCGGGCCTGATTGAGGCCTACCGCGCCTGGCTGCCGGTGAGCGATGCCACGCCGGTGGTGACCCTGCGGGAAGGAGCCACGCCGCTAATCCCGGCTGCGTCGATCGCCGAACGGATCGGCCGTGGCGTGCGGGTGTTCCTCAAATACGACGGTCTCAACCCCACCGGCTCCTTCAAGGACCGGGGTATGACCATGGCGATCAGCAAGGCCAAGGAAGCGGGTTCGGAAGCGGTGATCTGCGCCAGCACCGGCAACACCTCCGCCGCGGCCGCGGCCTATGCGCGCCGGGGTGGCATGCGGGCCTTCGTGCTGATCCCGGATGGCTACGTGGCCCAGGGGAAGCTGGCCCAGGCCCTGCTGTACGGCGCCGAAGTGCTGGCGGTGCAGGGCAACTTCGACCGGGCCCTGGCGATCGTGCGGGAGGTGGCTGACCGCTACCCCGTCACCCTGGTGAACTCGCTCAATCCCTTCCGCCTTCAGGGGCAGAAGACCGCCGCCTTCGAAGTGGTGGACGCCCTCGGCGAAGCGCCCGACTGGCTCTGCATTCCGGTCGGCAACGCCGGCAACATCAGCGCCTACTGGATGGGCTTCCGCGAGTACCGCCAGGCAGGCCGCAGCTGGAAGCTGCCGAGGATGATGGGCTTCCAGGCCGCCGGAGCCGCCCCGCTTGTGCTGGGCCACACGGTGGAGCAACCCGACACGATCGCCACCGCCATCCGCATCGGCAACCCGGTGAACAAGGAGAACGCCCTCAAGGCCCGGGCCGAGAGCAACGGTGACTTCATGGCCGTGACGGACACCGAGATCATTGAGGCCTACAAGCTGCTCGGGGCTGGAGAAGGCGTGTTCTGCGAACCGGCCAGCGCCGCTTCGGTGGCGGGGCTGCTCAAACGACGTGAGGAGGTACCGAGCGGCGCCACGGTGGTGTGCGTGCTCACCGGCAATGGCCTCAAGGACCCCACCACGGCCATTGAACACAACGACGCCAAGTTCCACGCCGGCATCGAACCCGACACGGCCACAGTGGCCAAGGTGATGGGCTTCTGAGCCTCACGGCCCTGGGATCAGCGCGACCGCGGCTCTGGTCATCAGCCCCCGATCGGGGGCTTTTTTGTTGCGAATCAGCGGGATCTCAGGACGCAGCCAACCCTGAAACCGCCTGCTGAAAACCCCGGGAAAAGGGATTCCCTGAGCTGGGGAAAATGAACGCGACCGGACACCCGGGACGGCCCTGGTTTTCCCCAGGGCCGGGATTTGGTGGAAAGCTGCGATTTCCAGGGTTTTCCTCCGGCGTTTTCCTCATGCCTGTGAGAGCAAAACAGTTGCAGCGCAAAGGGTTTAATGCTGTTTTCCCCCGATTCCCCAGGCTCTACGACTACGGGTTGGGATTGTTATTCAGAAAAAAATCAATCCTTTTGGCAGTCGGGTTGGGGAAAGTGGGGTGGAAAGCGGGAATCCGGCCAGCCGGTGCGTTGCGCTTGGCGCCGCCCTGTGGAACGGTGGTGGGGCCGATCTGCCGGCCGCCAGGCCTCCAGAAACCCCCATGAAGCTGGTCTGTTCCCAGGCCGAACTCAGTGCCAGCCTTCAGTTGGTCAGCCGGGCCGTCTCCGCTCGGCCCACCCATCCGGTGCTGGCCAACGTGCTGCTCACCGCCGATGCCGGCACCGGTCGTCTCAGCCTCACCGGCTTCGACCTCAGCCTCGGCATCCAGACCAGCCTGCCGGCCTCCGTGGAGGCCAGCGGCGCCATCACCCTGCCGGCCCGGCTGTTCGGCGAGATCGTCTCCCGTCTCTCCTCCGACAGTCCGATCACGCTCCACTGCGACGACGGCACCGAGCAGGTGGAGCTCACCTCCCTCTCGGGCAGCTACCGCATGCGGGGCATGCCTGCCGATGACTTCCCCGATCTGCCCCTGGTGCAGGCCGGCACCCCGATCCGTCTCGATGCCGAGGCCCTGGTCAAGGGCTTGCGCGCCACCATCTTCGCCAGCAGCGCCGATGAGGCCAAGCAGGTGCTCACGGGCGTCCATCTCCGCCTCGAGAACGACTCACTCGAGTGCGCCGCCACCGATGGCCACCGGCTGGCCGTGCTCAAGCTGGATCAGGCCCTGCGCATCGATCCCGAGGTCGAGAGCGAATCCTTTGCCGTCACCGTGCCGGCCCGGTCCCTGCGGGAGCTGGAGCGGCTGCTGAGTGTGCGTCAGTCGGATGATCCGCTCAACCTCTTCTGCGACCGCGGCCAGGTGGTGTTCCTCTCGGCGGATCAGGTGCTCACCAGCCGCACCCTCGATGGCACCTATCCCAACTATCGCCAGTTGATCCCCGACAGCTTCGGGCGCAGCATCGCCATGGATCGCCGGGCTTTCACGGCCGCTCTGGAGCGGGTGGCGGTGCTGGCCGATCAGCACAACAACGTGGTCAAGATCAGCACCGAGCCGGCCTCCGCTCAGGTGCACATCCGCGCCGACGCCCAGGACGTGGGCAGCGGCGCCGAGACCCTGGCGGCCCAGCTGGAAGGGGAGCCGATCGAAATCGCCTTCAACGTGCGCTACGTGCTTGAAGGGCTCAAGGTGATGGCCAGCGAGCGGGTGATCCTGCACTGCAACGGACCGACCACGCCGGCGGTGCTCTCGACGGCCGATGAGGGCGCCTTCACCTATCTGGTGATGCCTGTTCAGATTCGCGGTTGAGTGGCGTGGCCCTTCCCGAGCAGCTGCTGCTCAGCGATCTGCTGCAACGCCGGGTCCGCTGCGACCAGGGCCTGGATCACGGTCCCGGCCTGATCGGCTGGATGCATCCGCCGGTCCACCGTCTGCTCGGTTGGGTCACCAGGCCCTCGGCCTTCGGCAATCAACGGCTGGTCTGGCGGCTGAATCAGCTGCGGGGGCTCGGGGAGGGTGAGGCCTATGTGCAGGGAGAGCCGGCCGAGACGGATCCGGCCACTTTGGAGCGGCTGCCGACCCTGTTCGATGCCGCCCTGCTGGGCCAGGAGGGCCAGCCCCTCGGCAGCGTGGTGGATGCGGCGGTGGAGCTGCGCAGTGGCCGCATCCGCCACTACCTGATTGCCCGCAGTGATCCGCGGCTGCCGGGCAGCAGCCGCTGGCGCCTCACCCCCGAGCGGATCGTGGATCAACAGCCCGGCATGGTGCGCACGGCCCTGGGCAGCCTCGACGAGCTGCCCCTGGCCCGCGCCAGCGTGCGGCAGGAACTGCTGCGCCGCTCACGGCGCTGGAAGGAGCAGCTGGAACAGGAGACCGGCCGCTGGCGCGACCAGATCGATCAGGTGGGGGATCGCTTTGAAGGCCGGCTGGAGGGTTGGCTGGAGGAGCCCCCCTGGGAGCCCCAGGGGCGTTGGCGGGAGGACCCCGAGGATCCCCTGGAGCGCAGGCCGGAGCGCGAGGCCTGGGATCAGTGGGAGAGCGACTCTGATCCCGACGAGGCACTGCCCCGCTCCCAGCCGCGCTCCCGCAGGGATCCCGGCGCTGATGCCGATCCCTGGGTCTGACGGCCCGATCCGCCTGCCCAGCCGGGTTGGTCGGCCCCTCGGCCAGAGTGGAGCACCGTTGCCTGGCTGCCACCATGCCGTCCCCCGCGGCTTCCGCCTCCTTTTCGCTGCCCGAGGCGCTGCGCAAGGAAGGCCTGAGCCAGGCCGATTACGACGAGATCGTGCGGCGGCTTGGGCGGGAACCGAATCGGGCCGAACTGGGCATGTTCGGCGTGATGTGGTCGGAGCACTGCTGCTACCGCAATTCACGGCCACTGCTCAGCCAGTTCCCCACGACCGGCCCCCGCATCCTCGTGGGCCCCGGTGAGAACGCCGGCGTGGTCGACCTGGGCGAAGGGCAGCGGCTCGCCTTCAAGATCGAGAGCCACAACCACCCCTCGGCCGTGGAGCCGTTTCAGGGGGCGGCCACGGGGGTGGGCGGCATCCTGCGCGACATCTTCACCATGGGCGCCCGGCCGATCGCCCTGCTCAATGCCCTGCGCTTCGGGCCGCTCGAAGATGAGCGCAACGTGGGTCTGATGGAGGGCGTGGTGGCCGGCATCGCCCACTACGGCAACTGCGTCGGTGTGCCCACCGTGGGCGGTGAGGTGGCCTTCGACCCCAGCTACTCCGGCAACCCGCTGGTGAATGCCATGGCCCTGGGGCTGATGGAAACCGAGGAGATCGTCTGCTCCGGCGCCGAGGGGGTTGGCTATCCGGTGGTCTACGTGGGCAGCACCACCGGTCGCGATGGCATGGGCGGTGCCAGCTTCGCCAGTGCCGAGCTCACCGCGGCCTCCCTCGACGACCGCCCCGCCGTGCAGGTGGGCGATCCCTTCCTGGAGAAGGGTCTGATCGAGGCCTGCCTCGAGGCTTTCCAGAGCGGTGATGTGGTGGCCGCCCAGGACATGGGCGCCGCCGGCCTCACCTGCAGTTGCTCCGAGATGGCCGCCAAGGGGGGGCTGGGCATCGAGCTCGATCTCGACCGGGTGCCCGCCCGCGAGAGCGGCATGACCGCCTACGAGTTCCTGCTGAGTGAGTCCCAGGAGCGGATGCTGTTCGTGGTGAAGCCCGGGCGTCAGCAGGCGTTGATGGAGCGTTTCACCCGCTGGGGCCTGCAGGCGGCGGAGGTGGGCCGGGTGCTCGAGGAGAACGTGGTGCGGGTGCTGCAGCACGGGTCGGTGGCGGCGGAGGTGCCCGCCAGTGCCCTGGCCGACGACACCCCGATCAACCACCACACATTGCTCAGCGAGCCCCCCGCCGCCATCCAGGCCCACTGGCGCTGGAGCGAGGCCCAGCTGCCGCAGGCCACCCAGGCTGGCATCACGCCGGTGAACGGCCCCCTGGCCGGTCAGAGCCTGGGCTGGGGTGCGGTGCTGCTGCAGTTGCTCGACGACCCCACCATCGCCTCCAAGCGGTGGGTGTTCTGCCAGTACGACCATCAGGTGCAGGCCAACACCGTGGTGCTGCCCGGCGGAGCGGATGCGGCCGTGGTGCGGTTGCGGCCCCAGCGGGGAGAGGGGGCGATGCAGGCCGCCAGCCGCGGTGTGGCGGCGGTGGTGGACTGCCCCAACCGCTGGGTGGCCCTCGATCCGGAGCGCGGCGGCATGGCGGCTGTGGCCGAAGCGGCCCGCAACCTCAGCTGCGTCGGTGCCGAACCCCTGGCCGTGACCGACAACCTCAACTTCCCGTCGCCTGAGACCCCCACCGGCTACTGGCAGCTGGCCCTGGCTTGCCGCGGCCTCTCGGCGGCCTGCAGCGCCCTGGAGACCCCAGTGACCGGTGGCAACGTCTCCCTCTACAACGAGACCCGGCTTCCAGACGGCCAGATGCAGCCGATTCACCCCACCCCCGTGGTGGGCATGGTGGGGCTGGTGTCCGATCTCGCGCTGGTCCGTGGCCTGGCCTGGCGTCAGCCCGGCGATGCCATCTGGCTGCTGGGGGTGCCGCTGGACGCCACCGCCTCGGCACCTGCCACGGCTTCGGAGCCCGATGAGCGGGTCAGCCTGGCCGGCAGCAGCTACCTGGAGCGCATTCACGGGGCCGTCACCGGTCGGCCGCCGCTGATCGATCTGCAGCTGGAGAAGCGCGTCCAGGCCTTCCTGCGTCAGGCGATTGCGCAGGGCCTGGTGGCATCTGCCCACGATCTCAGCGACGGAGGGCTGGCCGTGGCCGTGGCCGAGGCCTGCATCGCCTCCGGTCTGGGGGCAGAGCTGCAGCTGCCGGCCGGTGACCTCCGGCCGGATCGTCTGCTGTTCGCCGAAGGCGGTGCCCGGGTGCTGGTGAGCATCGCGGGCGCCGATGCCGCCGCCTGGCAGCAGGCCCTCGATCAGGCCGCCGCCGCTGGTGCCGCCATTCCGGCCCAGTGCCTCGGTGCCGTGCAGGCCGCCTCCGGGGCCCCTGCTGCCCTGACCTTCAACCGCGGCGGCACGACCCTGCTGAACCTGGCCGTGGACGACCTTGGTGAGGCGTTTGAACAGGCGATCCCGCGGCGCCTGGGCCAGGCGCTGCCCCCCAGCGTTTAGCCGGTCCGAGCCCTGATGTCGCGGCTGATGCACAATGATGCAGTCAAGCTTTAGGTGGGCAGGGTCTTGCAGCAACACCAGCCCGTTGCCCGTGATGAGCTGAGGCCCGACAAGCCTGAGGAGGCCTGTGGGGTATTCGCCGTGCTGTCCCCCGGTCAGCCGGTGGCCAACCTCACCTACTTCGGTCTCTACGCCCTGCAGCACCGCGGCCAGGAGTCGGCCGGTATCGCCGTGTTCGATGGCCCCAAGGTGCGGCTGCACAAGGACATGGGCCTGGTCAGCCAGGTGTTCGACCAGGACGTGCTCGAACGCATGCCCGGCGACCTGGCGATCGGCCACAACCGCTATTCCACCACCGGCAGCAGCAAGGTCTGCAATGCCCAGCCGGTGGTGCTGATGACCCGCCTCGGGCCCTTTGCGCTGGCCCACAACGGCAACCTGGTCAATGCGGCGGAGCTGCGCCTCTCGCTGGATCACCTCGCCGGTGAGTTCACCTCCACCACGGATTCGGAGCTGATCGCCTTCGCTGTGCAGCACGCCGTGAACGGGGGCCTGGGCTGGGATGAGGCCATCCGCGCGGCCGCCGGCCAGTGCCGCGGTGCCTTCAGTCTGGTGATCGGGACCCCCGAGGGCCTGTTTGCCCTGCGCGACGGCCACGGCATCCGTCCCCTCGTGTTCGGCCACATCGGTGAGCGGCAGGAGGCCCGCTGGGTGGCCAGCAGTGAAACCTGTGGGCTCGATATCATCGGCGCCACCTACATCGATGATGTGGGTGCCGGCGAGATCATTCACTTCCGTGTTGGTGAACCTGAACCTCTGCGCAGCCGCTGGTGTGAAGAGCCGGCCAAGTTGTGCGTGTTCGAGATGATCTACTTCGCACGCCCCGACAGCCGTTTCTTCGGCGAATCGCTCTACAGCTACCGCGTCCGCATCGGCGAAGCTCTGGCCCGTGAAACCCCTGTGGAGGCTGATCTGGTGATCGGCGTGCCCGATTCCGGCATTCCGGCCGCGATCGGCTACTCCCAGGTCAGTGGAATCGCCTTCGCCGACGGTCTGATCAAGAACCGCTACGTCGGTCGCACCTTCATCCAGCCCACCCAGGCGATGCGGGAAGCGGGCATCCGCGTCAAGCTCAACCCCCTGCCGGATGTGCTCGCCGGCAAGCGGGTGGTGGTGATCGACGACTCGATCGTGCGGGGCACCACCAGCCGCAAGCTGGTGGCGGCCCTGCGGGAGGCCGGCGCCACCGAGGTGCACATGCGCATCAGCTCACCGCCGGTGACCCACCCCTGCTTCTACGGCATCGATACCGACACCCAGGATCAGTTGATCGCCGCCCGTCTGACCCTGGCTGAGATCAGCGCCCATCTCGGCGTCGATTCGCTGGCCTACCTCAGCAAGCAGGGCATGGTGGACGCGGCCCAGGCCAATTCCAGCCACTTCTGCACCGCCTGCTTCGACGGTGCCTATCCGATTGACCTGCCGGACGAAGTCAGGGCCAGCAAGCTGATGCTCGAACCGGCCGGTCTGGCGCTGGTCGGCTGAAGCGAGATTCTCCGCTGTTCAGCCGGTGATCAGGGGCACCAGGGCCTGAACCGTTTCCCGTTCGCGCAGGCCCAGCAGTTCGCCGTCGCCGCTGCTGTCCTGGCGCTCCAGCTCTGCGGTGGCGAGCCGCACGCTGCGGATCTCTGAGATCACAACGCTCACCATGGCCGTTTCGGCTCCGCAGAGATCCACCAGGGCATCACGGCGATCGCGGAAGCGGATGGCGATCTGGCCCAGATCACCCCGCTGACACGGCCGCAGATTCTCCACGGCCAGGCGCTTGAGCAGGCCCAGACGGCTGGCCAGCAGCACGTCTCCGCCGGTGGCCACGGCGGCGGCGCCCACCACTGCCTCGCCCGGCAGCAACCGCAGCAGTACCGGCCCCTGAGCGGTGCGTCCCATCAGCGGCAGGTTGGCTTCCTCCACCGCCAGACGCAGCAGGCGGCCGGTGCTGCTGGCCACCACCACATCCTGGCCGTCATGGCAGGGCACCACCCGCAGCAGGTGGACGCCCTCCTTGAGCTTGAGCACGGTGGCGGCCCGGCCGGAGAGTTCCTGAAAGTCCTCCAGGGGAAGCCGCTTGAAGCGGCCGTCGCTGCTGAGCAGACCGAGGCTTGTGCCGCTGGCCTGGCTGGGCAGAGGCAGCACCTGAACCACCGTTTCGCCCTCGAGGCTGTCGGGCAGGAAGCGCTCCAGCCCTCCCTGTTGCTGGCCGGCAAATTCCCAGCGCAGCAGGGCCACCCGGCCATTGGCGGTGAAGGCGAGCAGGTTGGGCTGGCCGGCGGTCGGCAGGATCAGCCGGGCTGGCGGTGGCTGTTCCGCCAGTGGCGCGGGTTCCTCGAGATGGAGGCGGCCCAGCAGCTGCGGGCCGACGATCTTCACGGATCCATCGGCCAGGATCAGCAGGCGGCTGTCGCTGGCCAGGGCCTCGAAGGCCTGCTGGCGCTGCAGTTCGGCGTTGGGACGCACGGCGGCGCTGCGCTGCGCCACCAGCTCATCGCCCCCCTCGATCAGGCGGGTGCGTCGCGGCGTGGCATAGCGCTTGCGCAGGCGCTTCAGTTCGGCCACCAGATGGTCAAGCAGGGCGTCGCGGTCGTCGAGCAGGGTGCGCAGACGGCTGCGTTCGACCCGCAGTTCCTCGACCTCCTTGCGCAGGCTCTCCTGTTCCAGTCCCGTGAGCCGCCGCAGCGGCATCGCCAGCACCGCATCGGCCTGGCGCTCGCTCAGATCCAGCTGCACCTGCAGGCTGGCGCGGGCGGTGGCGGAATCGGGAGCCGCGGTGATCAGGGCAATCACCTGCTGGAGCGCCTCCAGGGCCCGGATCAGGCCTTCCACCACCTCCAGCCGGTCTTCGCAGCGGCGCAGGGCATGGTTGGTCCGGCGGATCAGGGTGAGTTCGCGGTATTCCAGGAATTCCTGCAGCATGCGCCGCAGGGTGAGCTGCACCGGCTGGCCGTTCACCAGGGCCAGCAGAATGGCGCCGAAATTGCTCTGCAGGGCGGTGCGGCGCTGCAGGTCGGCCAGCACCTTGGTGGCGTCCGCATCACGGCGCAGTTCCACCACCACTCGCATGCCTTCGCGATCGCTTTCATCGCGGATGTCGGCGATGCCGCCGATCTTGCCCTCATTCACCTGGTCGGCCAGCTTCTCGATCCAGCCGGCCTTGCTGAGCTGATACGGCAGCTCGGTGATCACGACGGCACTGCGGCGGTGGCGACCCTTGCCGGGCTGCACCTCCTCGGTGTGGGCCACCCCCCGCATCGGAATGCTGCCGCGGCCGCCCAGGTAGGTGTCGCGAAGACCGCTGCCGATCAGCACCTCGCCGCCGGTGGGGAAGTCGGGGCCGGGCACCAGTTGCAGCAGCTTCTCGTCGCTGAGGTCGGGCTTGCGCACCAGGGCGATCAGGGCATCCACCACCTCGCCGAGGTTGTGGGGCGGGATGCTCGTGGCCATCCCCACGGCGATGCCGGTGCAGCCATTCAGCAGCAGGAAGGGCAGCTGGGCCGGCAGCACCGTGGGCTCCTGCTGGGAGCCGTCGAAGTTGGGGGCGAAATCGACCGTGTCGCTGCCGATCTCCTCAAGCATCGCCTCATGGGCGATCGGAGCCAACCGGGTTTCGGTGTACCGCATCGCCGCCGGCGGATCGTCATCGACGGAGCCGAAGTTGCCGTGGCCGTCCAGGAGCGGGTGGCGGCTGGCGAAGGTCTGCACCAGCCGCACAAGGGCGTCGTAGACCGCCTGATCACCGTGGGGGTGGTATTTGCCGAGCACATCGCCTACGACCCGGGCGCACTTGCGGTAGGGCCGATCCGGGGTCAGTCCCAGCTCGTGCATCGCGAACAGGATGCGCCGCTGCACTGGCTTGAGCCCATCGCGCACGTCCGGAAGGGCCCGTCCCACGATCACGCTCATCGCGTATTCGAGGTAGGAGCGCTGCATTTCCTGATGCAGGGCGATGGGCTGAACGCGCTCCTCGGCCATCCGGGTCTTCGGTGTGAGGGCGAAAAGTGGGGCTCAGCCTACAGATCCTGTGCGGTTTCTCCCCGAGGTCAAGGTGTCGACTCCTCCGGATCCGTGCTGGATTCTGCGTTGGCGTTGGCGCGGTCCACCACGCTCTTGAGCTCTGGATCCTCCAGAAGCCGGCGGGTGCTGGCCCTCAGTCTGTCGCCCCAGAGCTGTTCTTTCTGAAAGCTGTCGAGCACGTAATTGGGTTCGTCATCCAGGGCCTGGGCCGCCAGCTGGCGAGCCTCTGCCTGCTGCTGCGGTCCACTGGCGTAGAGGCCGGCTGCCAGCGCCAGGCTGGGTTCGGCGGCTTCGGGTCGGATCTTCAGCACCCGGCGCCAGCGATCGATCGCCTCTTTGCCGCGGCCCTGCTCGTAGAGCACCAGACCCTGGTTATTGATCGCTTCCCAGAAGTCTTTGCGCAGGCCGGAGGCCCGCTCAAAGGCAGAGAGAGCTGCGCCGGAATCGCCCAGCAGCAGATGGGCGTTGCCCAGATCGAAGTAGGCGCCGGGATTGCGGCCATCCAGCTTGATCCCCTGTTGCAACAGACCCACCGCCTGTTGCGGTTCGCCGTTGCGCAGGGCCAGGGATCCCTGGGCGAACCAGATGCCGGGATTGCGCGGATCGAGTTCCTTGGCCCGGGCCAGGGCAGCGGCGGCCTCGTCGAGCTGGTTGCTGCGCAGCTGGGCTTCCGCCAGCAGCAGCCAACCGCGCGGATCCTGGGGCAGCAGCTGCACGGTGAGCGCCGCCAGTCGCGCGGCGTCCTCGGCCTGGCCAAGCCGCAGCAGCCGGCCGGCCGCCTGGGCAATTCCCAGACCAGCGCCCGCCAGTTCCGGGCTCTGGGGGACGAACACATAGGGCACCAGCGCCCGGGCCGGCGCCATCTGAGTGGCCCACAGGCCGATCCCCAGCGGCATGGCCAGGGCCCAGGTCCGCAGACTCCGCCTCGCCAGGCTCGCGGCCGGCGTGAACTCAGATGCCATCCCTTTGCTCCTGAACTGCCACCAGCGCCGGATCACAACTGCCCAACAGGGAGGCTCCACCCTAGGGACAGCCGCTCGCCCTGCCTGCCGCCGCCGCCCGCAGATTGCGGCGCCACATCCAGGGCTTGATGCGGCGCAGGGCCGAGGCCCGCAGGTGCTCGTCCCAGGTGGCGTCATCCCAGCCCAGGGCCGTCTCGGCCCGCAGGTTGAGCAGCCAGGGCCGCGGCTGCACCTCCGGGTCGGGGCTGCTCTCCAGCGGCTGCTGATTCCACGGACACACGTCCTGGCAGATGTCGCAGCCGGCCACCCAGGGGCCCATCGCCGCGGTGATGGGCTCCGGTAATTCCGAATCGCGATTTTCGATCGTGTGGAAGGCGAGGCAGCGGCGGGCATCCACCACAAAGGGTTCCGGCAGGGCGCCGGTGGGGCAGGCCTCGAGGCAGCGGCTGCAGGAGCCGCAGAGTGGTTCGGCGGGGTGGTCGGCCGGCAGGTCCAGGGTGGTGAGCAGATGGCCCAGCAGCAGCCAGGATCCATGCTGGCGATGGATCAGGTTGCCGTTCTTGCCGATCCAGCCGAGGCCTGCCTCCTCGGCCCAGGCCTTGTCCAGCAGCGGCGCGCTGTCCACGCAGGCACGCCAGCCGGTGCCCGGTGCTTCGGCCTCGAGCCACCGCCCCAGACGCCGCAGGCGACCATCGATCACCCGGTGGTAGTCACGCCCCCAGCCGTAGCGGGCCACCGCCAGGCTGCCGGGTGCCCGCTCGGCCGCCACGTAGTAACTGAGGCCCACCGCCAGCAGGCTGCGCACCCCCGGCAGCAGGGCCTCCGCAGTGCGGCGGCGCGGATCGCTCATCCAGGCCATGGAGCCCTGGTGGCCGGCCTCCAGCCAGCGCTGCAGCGCCGCCGTGCGCAGAGCCAGTCGCGGGCCGGGGGGCACAGCGGCGATGCCCACCGCCGCGAAGCCGAGCGCCGTCGCCTGCTGCTTGAGGGCGACCGCCAGGGCGGCCCGGCTCACGGCCCGTACAGTTGCTCCATCCCGTCATCCTGCCTGTGAGTTCCGCCACCTTCGGTCGCCTCGGCTTTCTGCTCCGTTGGCTGGGAATCACGCTGGTGGTGCTGTTGCTGCTGCAGCTGGCGGTGCTGTTGCCCCTCTGGAACTGGGGCGAGGAGGGCTACCGCCAGCTCGTCGTCGATCGGCTCGTCACCCAGTCGCCGATGGCCCTGGTGGGTGTGCTGCTGATGCTGTTCGGTGGCCGCCTCGACGAGCCCACTGCAGGCCGCACCCCCCTGCGCTGGGTGGTGGCGGTCCTGAGCGCCGTGCTTGCCATCGCTCTGCTGGTGGCGGTGCCGATGTCGATCAGCGGCGATCGGGCCATGGCCGATCAGACCGATCAGGGCCTGGCGGCCAAGAAGGGCCAGCTGGAGATGGCCCGGGCCCAGATGGAGAACCCCGAGGCGATTCAGCAGTTCGTCCAGCAGGCCGAGCAGGCCGGCCAGCTGCCCGCCCAGGGCACCGATGAGCAGAAGCGTCAGATGGTCAAGGAGCTGATGGGGCGCCAGCTTGACCAGGCCGAGCAGCAGCTTCGGCAGCAGGAGCGGGCCCGCGATCTGGCCGTGAATCAACGCCGCATCGGCGGTACCGGCACAGCCGTTGTTCTGGCGGTCTCCTTCGTACTCGTGGCCCTCGTCGCTCTGCTCTGAAGCGGTGCCTGGCTAAGTTGCCAGCAGGTTGCTATAGGCCGGAGCTCCGGGTTGTCGTTTGGTTCCATCCAGTCCCAGGCCTGATCAGCCGCTGGGCGATCGCCTCCAGCAGGATCTCAAGAACGATCTGATCGCCGGTCTGCTGGTGGTGATCCCGCTGGCCACTACCATCTGGCTGGCCACCACGGTGAGCCGCTTCGTGCTGGCGTTCCTCACCTCGATCCCGAAGCAGTTCAATCCCTTCAACACCCTCAACCCGGTGTTGCAGGAGCTGATCAACCTCGGCGTCGGTCTGCTGGTGCCGCTGCTGGGCATCCTGCTGATCGGCCTGATGGCCCGCAACATCGTGGGCCGCTGGCTGCTGGAGTTCGGCGAGGGAACCCTGCTGCGCATCCCCCTGGCCGGCTCGGTCTACAAAACCCTCAAGCAGCTGCTGGAAACCTTCCTGCAGGGCAATTCCGGCCGCTTCCGCCGGGTGGTGCTGGTCGAGTATCCACGCGAGGGTCTCTATGCGCTCGGCTTCGTCACCGCCACCCTGGCCACCAGTCTCCAGGCCAGTTTCACCGAGCCGATGCTGAGCGTGTTCATCCCCACCGCTCCCAACCCCACCACCGGCTGGTATGCAGTGGTGCCCGAGAGCTCCGTCAGAGACATCGACATCTCGGTGGAGGATGCCTTCCGCACGATCATCTCGGCCGGCATCGTCAGCCCCGACGAACGCGAGCCCACGTCCAATCGCAGCTTCTCCAGCCTGCTGGCCCAGCTGCGCGCCCCCCAACTCTCCTGATGCAGAGCCGCACCCTTGCCCGCGAACTGGCCCTGCTGATGCTCGGCCAGACCAACGACCGCGTTCCAGCGGCCGATCTCTCGCTCGAGACCCTGCTGCAGCAGGCCATGGCCAGCCTCAGCCAGCACGTGCGTGAATCGCTCGATCGCTCCGCGGAGGATCTGCAGGGTGCCCAGCAGCAGCTGCTCGACAGCGAGCTGCAGGACAGCGGCGAGGCCAGCTTGCCGAAGGTGCGCCAGCATCTGCAGGAGGGCATCGCCCAGGCGGAGCAGGCCCTGAATCGGCTGTCGGCCAGCCTGGAGCTGCCGCGCCTGCTGCTGCTCTCCGACCAGGACGACGTGCGTCGTGGTGCCCTGGAGCGGGCCCGGGAGGTGCTGCGGCAGCGCGAGGCTGTGGATGCCCGTCTCGATGGCGTGATGGAGGGCTGGCGTCTCGGCCGCCTGCCCCGCATCGACCGCGACATCCTGCGCCTCGCGGTGGTCGACCTGGAGCACTTCCAGACGCCGCCGGCGGTGGCGTGCAACGAGGCGGTGGAACTGGCCAACCGCTACAGCGACGAGCAGGGCCGCCGCATGATCAACGGCGTGCTGCGCCGCTTCACCCGGTCCGTCTCCGCGAGCTGATCGCCATGGTGTTCGACTGGTTCAAGCGCAACCTGGTCCCTCGCAGCCAGCCGCAGCAGGAGCCCGAACCGGCTTCGGTGCCGCCTGTCCCCGGCCAGGATTCGGAGGCGATCGCTCCTGAGGTTGCGGAGCCCGGGTCACCGGACGGACGGGCTGCAGACGGGTCCGTCGCGTCGCTCGAGCCTCCGGGGCCCTCCGAACCCGCAACCTCGGAGCCTTCCCAGCCGGCGTCAGCCCCGATCGAGCCGGCAACGGCTGCCCCAGCACCCAGCCCCTCCGGTTCCCCGGCGAGCGGCCCCTCCGTCGATCAGGACGCTCTGGAGTGGGCCCGTCAGGCCTATGCTCGGCTCAAGGCCCAGCAGCAGGCTGCCGCCGCCGCCGCGGAGCCTGCCCCAGCCCAGCCTGCCGCCGTTCCAGCCCCCCCGGCTCCCGAGCCGGGGGCCTTGCCAGCGTCTGCAGCGCCACCCACCCCTGAGCAGGCCCCCCCACCGCAGCCCCTGCCTGAGCAGGTTCCGACTGAGCCCCCCGGGCCCAGTGCTGCGTCCGTTGATGTGGCCCAGGAACTGCCGCCTCAGGAGTCCAGCGCCAGAGCTAGTGCCACCACGCCGATTGATGCCGGTGGTTCTGCCACCGCCTCTTCTGCTTCTGCTTCTGCACCCTCTGCCTCAGCTTCCTTTGAGGAGTCAGACGTTGCAGCGTCGTCACCAGACAACTCCCCCAGCGCCCCATCGCCGCAAGCTTCCCCTGCACCCGCGGCCGGTCTGTCCCTGCTTGAGCAAGCCGCGGCCCAGCGGCGCCAGCGTCAGCAGGAGCTGATCGCCTCCGCGGAGCTGGCTGACACCGGCTCTGCTCCCGCACCCTCAGAGACTTCCACTTCCACTTCCACTTCCGGCTCCCCTGCAGTCGCTCCTGCTCAGCCCTCGCCGCAGGCGGATGCCGCCGAACCCAGCCTCGGCGCCTTCGACGACACCTTCACCTGGTCGGCCGAGGTGCTGGCCGCCCAGGGCCGCCAGCTCGACGACATCTCCCTGGAGGAGATCGACTGGCTGGGTCGTCTGCGCCGCGGCCTTGAGAAGACCCGGCGCGGTTTCGTCACCCAGCTGCTCGATCGCCTCGGCGACGATCCGCTCACCCCCGAGGTGCTCGACGACTTCGAAACCACCCTGCTGCGCGCCGATGTGGGCGTGCAGGCCACCGATCAGGTGCTCGAGGCCCTGAGGCAGCGCCTCAACGAGGAGGTGGTGGACCCGGCTGAAGGCATCCGGTTCCTCAAGGAACAGCTGCGTGGCCTCCTGGACGAACCGATCACCGCCAGTGGCGTTCCCCTGCTCGCCCCCGAGCGGGAACGGCTCAACGTCTGGCTGATGGTGGGGGTCAACGGCGTCGGCAAGACCACCACCCTCGGCAAGCTGGCCAACCTGGCGGTGCGCAGTGGCTACAGCTGCCTGATCGCCGCGGCCGACACCTTCCGGGCCGCCGCCGTGCAGCAGGTGCAGATCTGGGGTGAGCGCAGCGGCGTGGCGGTGATCGCCAACCCGAGCGCCAATGCCGATCCCGCTGCCGTGGTTTACGACGCCATCGGCGCGGCCCAGTCCAAGGGCACCGAGCTCGTGCTGGTGGACACCGCCGGCCGCCTCCAGACCAAGCACAACCTGATGGAGGAGCTGGCCAAGGTGCGGCGCATCATCGACAAGCTGGCCCCCGATGCCGCCGTGGAATCGCTGCTGGTGCTGGATGCCAGCCAGGGTCAGAACGGCCTGCGCCAGGCGATGGCCTTTGCCAAGGCCGCCGGACTCACGGGCGTGGTGCTCACCAAGCTCGATGGCAGTGCCCGGGGCGGTGTGGCCATCGCCGTGGCCCACGAGGCCGGTCTGCCGATTCGCTTCATCGGCGCCGGCGAGGGAATCCGCGACCTGCGGCCCTTCAACAGCTTCGAGTTCGTCGAGGCCCTGCTGGCGGTCTGAGCCGTTCGACCCAGGCTTGCGCCGCAGCCGTGCCGCCGTGGTGCCCCGGTTGCGATGGCGTCCATGGCGATCGGAAACCACTGCTACCTTGCGAGCTCCCCGCGGCCGCTCCTTGAGCACCAAGCCGCCGCCCAGGGCCGCCATGGCCCCGTCGCCGCTACCCGCCAGCGCCGATCCTGCCGCCGTGCAACCGGACCCCGAGGCGATCGCGCCCCCCGCCTCTGCACCACTCACGGCCACAGCTTCGCTGCGGCAGCTGCTCGACAGCCTCAGTCGCGAGCAACGCCGCAACGGCGAACTGCTGGCGTCGCTGGGTTTCGCCCTGCGCAGCTTCACCAACCTCAGCCGTTTTCTCGAGCTGGTGGCCCTGGTGGCGGCGCGGCTGGTGGAGGCCGAGGGGGCCCTGCTGGTGGTCTTTCACCCCGATGGTCGGCTCTGGCGCGAGCAGCTGCAGGCCTCGCCGCCGGATCGCTGCGCCAAGCTGCTGCGCCAGATCGCCGCTCTGCCCGACAGCGACCTCCAGGCCCAGGCCAGTGAGGAAGCGGTGGTGCAGCTGCTCGATCAGCTGGTCGCCCGACTGCTCGGTGAGGTTCAGGTGTTCGGCACGTCGGTGGTGGCCCGCAGCAATCAGCGGGGGCGGCTCTACGTGTTCAGTGGCCCGGATGGGTTGTGCTGGAGCGAGGTGAACCAACGCCACATCCAGCTGGTGGCCGATCTCACCGGTGTTGCCCTGGAGAACGAGCTGCTGCTGGCGGATATGCGGCGCCACGAGCGGCTCGATCGCCAGCTCAGCAGTGGTGCCGAGATCCAGGCCCAGCTGCTGCCCGACCACTGCCCGGTGATTGAGGGGGTGGAACTGGCGGCCCGTTGCCGGCCGGCCTTCCAGGTGGGCGGCGATTACTACGACTTCATCCCCACCCGGCCGCAACTGATGGGCCGCCGCCGCGAGCAGGGGCGTTGGGCGCTGGTGATGGGCGATGTGATGGGCAAGGGGGTGCCGGCGGGTCTGCTCATGACCCTGCTGCGGGGCATGCTGCGGGCGGAGGTGCTGAGCGGCCACGCGCCGGATCGGATCCTGCACGACCTCAACCAGCTGGCCCAGGAAGACCTGGCCCACTCGCACCGCTTCGTGACGCTCTTCTATTCCGATTTCGACCCCCGCACCCGCCTGCTGCGTTACGCCAATGCCGCCCACAATCCACCACTGATCTGGCGGCGCCAGAGCGGCAGGGTGGAGCGGCTCGATGCCCCGGGTCTGCTGATCGGTCTGCAGAGCGAGGCCGAGTACGGCTGCGGCCAGCTGGTGCTGGAACCCGGAGACGTGCTGCTCTATTACACCGATGGTGTCACCGAAGCCCCCGGTCTCACCGGCGAGCGCTTCGAGGAGGAGCGTCTCGTGCGGGCACTGCATGCCGCCTGTCGGTCTGGGGTGGGTGCCCAGGGGATCCTCGATCACCTGTTCGCCCGCCTCGATCGCTTCGTCGGCGACGATCGCCAGCCCGACGACGATGCCTCCCTGGTGGTGCTGAAGGTGCGCGAGGAGGTGATGCTGCCGTCCCTGCCCGCCGCAGCCGGTCTGCGGTGAAACGCTGGCCGCAGCAAGGCCCGACCGCCGCTGAGGCCAGCGGCCCTGGCTGAATCCCATCGGCCCTGGGTGGCAAGCTGACGGATCGCCCCAGTGCCTGGCCCGATGGCAGCCGACTCCCCCTCCCCCTCCACCAGCGGTGCGGCCACCGGCGAGCCTGCGGATCGGGGTGTGACCGGCGGAACGGCCGGCAGCTGGAGCGATCGTTTCGAGCAGGGGCTGCATCCGGCGATCGAGCGTTTCAATGCCTCGATCGGGTTCGACATCGCTCTGCTGCAGCAGGATCTCGATGGCTCCGTGGCCCATGCCCGCATGCTGGGCCGCTGCGGCGTGATCAGCGCGGAGGAAGCCGATCAGCTGATCGAGGGTCTGGAAGCCGTGCGGGCCGAGGCGGCCGCCGGCCTGTTCCAGCCGGGCCTGGAGGCCGAAGACGTGCACTTCGCCGTGGAACGGCGCCTGATCGAAGGGCTCGGCCCCCTCGGCAAGAAGCTCCACACCGGCCGCAGCCGCAACGATCAGGTCGGCACCGATCTGCGCCTCTGGCTGCGGCAGCAGATCGATGCCATCGATGCGGCCCTGGCGCGTTTTGAGCGCGCCCTGCTGGCCCAGGCCGAACGCCATTCCGAGGTGCTCATCCCCGGTTACACCCACCTGCAGCGGGCCCAGCCGGTCTGCCTGGCCCACCATCTGCTGGCCTACATCGAGATGGCCGAGCGCGATCGCTCCCGCCTCGCGGATGTGCGGCGGCGGGTCAACATCTGCCCCCTCGGGGCGGCGGCCCTGGCGGGGACGCCGGTGCCGATCGATCGCCGTCAGACGGCCGCCGAGCTGGGTTTCGACACCATCTACGCCAACAGCCTCGATGCGGTCAGCGACCGCGATTTCGCCGTGGAATTCATGGCCGCCGCCAGCCTGGTGCTGGTGCATCTCAGCCGCCTCAGCGAGGAAGTGATCCTCTGGGCCAGCGAAGAGTTCGGCTTTGTGGCCCTCACCGACCGCTGTGCCACGGGTAGCAGCCTGATGCCCCAGAAGAAGAACCCCGATGTACCGGAACTGGTGCGGGGCAAGAGCGGCCGGGTGTTCGGCCATCTGATGGGCCTGCTCACGATGATCAAGGGGCTGCCGCTTGCTTACAACAAAGATTTCCAGGAAGACAAGGAAGCCCTGTTCGACGGGGTGCGTACCTGCCTGGATTGCCTTGAGGCGATGGCGATCCTGTTCGAGGAGGGGCTGGCCTTCCGTCCGCAACGCCTCGAGGCGGCTGTAGCCGCTGATTTTTCCAATGCCACCGATGTGGCCGATTACCTGGTGGCTCGGGGGGTGCCCTTTCGCGAGGCCTACCAGCTTGTCGGTGGTCTGGTGAAGACCTGCCTGCAGGAGGGAGTGCTGCTCCGGGATCTGCCCCTGCCGCGCTGGCAGGCGTTGCATCCGGCTTTCGCCGACGACATCTACGCCGCCATCGCACCGCGGCAGGTGGTGGCCGCCCGCCGCAGCGAGGGTGGCACGGGCTTCGAGCAGGTGCAGGCGCGGCTGCAGGTGATGCGGCAGCGGCTGTTGCCCCAGGACCGTTGCACGCCGTGACCTCTGCCCGCCGGAATCCCGGCGATTGGCCACTTCGCTCCTAGGCTTCTGTGGTCGTCGGCGCCGCGTGGCGCCCCCCAGGTCCGTGAGTATTTTCGTTGGCAACCTCCCCTTCCGCGCGGAGCAGGAAGATGTGGCGGAGTTGTTTGCCCCCTTCGGCGAGGTGAGCAGCTGTGCGCTGCCGCTGGAGCGGGATTCGGGGCGCAAGCGTGGCTTCGCCTTTGTCGAGATGGCGGATGAGGAGACCGAAGCCCGTGCCATCGAGGGCCTTCAGGGTGCCGAGCTGATGGGTCGCCCCCTGCGGATCAACAAGGCCGAACCCCGTGGCAGCGCCCCGCGTCGTGGTGGTGGTGGGTACGGCGGCGGCGGTGGCGGCGGCTATGGCCGGGGCGACTCAGGCGGTGGTGGCGGCTATGCCGCCGATCGGGGATCCGGAGCCCGTGGCTGGGAAGACCGCAGCTACGGCGGTGGCGGCGGCGCTCCTTCCGGTGGTTATGGCGGCGCCTCGGATGGCTTTGAAGCTGGCCGCACCCGCCGTCGCCGCAGCGGCGGCGGATCGGCTGAGACCGGTGCTGCCGATGGTGGCCACTACAGCGGAGCCGAAGGCTGAACCGGCTGCTTCAGTAGCCGCGCTCCTCCAGCTGGAGCGCGGCCTGCTCCAGGACCTCCACGCCGGCCTGGCGTGACCCGGCTGCCCTGGTGAGGTCCCGCCGCCAGTGGCGTGCCCCACTCACGCCTTCCACCACCTGCACCAGGTGACGAGCGATCGGCCAGAGGCGCCCGCCGCTTGAGCACCAGCGTTCGGCGTGGGGCATCACGCCCCGCACCACGGTGGAGGCCCGGGCCATCGGTCGTGCGGTGTCGTTGAACAGATCGGCGTCCACACGTGCCCAGCGCAGGGGATGGTCATAGGCCGCCCGGCCCACCATCACCCCGTCCACGAGATCGAGGTGCTCCAGGCAGGCCGCCGGCGTCTGCAGACCACCGTTCAGTTCGATCGTGAGGGCGGGACGATCGGCCTTGAGCCGATGGACCAGCGCATGGCGCAGGGGGGGGATGGTGCGGTTCTGCTTGGGATCGAGCCCTTCCAGCCAGGCTTTCCGTGCATGCACGGCAAAGCGTTGGCAGCCGGCCGACGCCACCGTGTCGACGAAGTCCAGCAGCGCCTCGTAGGAGTCATGGTCATCGATGCCGATCCGGTGTTTCACCGTGACCGCCAGGCCGCTGGCCTCGGCCATGGCCGCCACGCAGCGGGCCACCCGCTGAGGATCAGCCATCAGACAGGCGCCGAAGCGCCCCTGCTGCACCTTCTGGCTGGGGCAGCCCACGTTGAGGTTGATCTCGTCGTAGCCCCAGGCGGCAGCGAGTGAGGCGGCCTCCGCCAGGAGCACCGGATCATCACCGCCCAGCTGCAGTGCCAGGGGATGTTCGATCGGATCGAAACCGATCAGCCGCTCCAGACGCCGCTGCCGCTCCTGCGGATCGCGATGGCGGCTGGCATGGTGGAGCGCCTGCGCCACCACCATTTCCGTGTACAACAGGCAACGGCGGCTCACCTGGCGCATCAGCACCCGG
Organism: Synechococcus sp. CBW1006; assembly: GCF_015840525.1. NCBI lineage: Bacteria > Bacillati > Cyanobacteriota > Cyanophyceae > Synechococcales > Synechococcaceae > Synechococcus > Synechococcus sp. CBW1006. The sequence goes on from NZ_CP060396.1 coordinate 1,011,322, forward strand.
AAGTGCCGATCGGTGTAGTCCAGCATCGGCGCCACACTGAAGCGATGACTGGTGATCGGGTGACGGCTGTCGACGGTGTGTGCCATGACCCCATGCTGCCCAGTCGCGCTGCCGTGGTGGTGGCGGGCGGCGGTCCGGCCGGCTTCATGGCGGCCGTGGCTGCAGCCGAGGCGGGTCGCGGCGATGTGCTGCTGCTGGAAGCCACGCCGGAGCCGCTCCACAAGGTGCGGATCAGCGGCGGTGGCCGTTGCAATGTCACCCATGCCTGCTGGGATCCGGCCGAGTTGGTCGGCCACTATCCGCGGGGTGCCCGGGCGCTGCGGGGCCCCTTCTCCCGGTTTGCCTGCGGCGATGCGGTGGCATGGTTCGATGCCCATGGCCTGGAGCTGGTGGAGGAGGCCGACGGTCGCCTGTTTCCCCGTTCCAACCGTTCCCAGTCGGTGATCGAGACCCTGCGGCGCGCGGCGACTGCCGCCGGAGTGCGCCTCTGCACTGGAGCGGCGCTGCAACGGGCGGAGGTCCGCAGCGGTGGTGGCTTCAGCCTGGAGGTGCGGACCGGTGCCGGTGTTCGCGTCCGGCTCGACTGTGTCCAGCTGGTGCTGGCCACCGGCAGCCATCCGAGCGGGCGCCAGCTGGCCGCCTCCCTGGGCCACACCCTGGTGCCGCCGGTGCCCTCGTTGTTCACTCTGGCCCTGGAGGCACCGGCTCTCACGAAGCTGGCCGGGGTGGTGATGGACCCTGTGGGTCTGGAGCTGCTGCCAGGTCTTGAGCGTGCTGCTGGTGAGCGTTTCCGCCAGCGTGGCACCGTGCTGATCACCCACTGGGGCCTGAGTGGTCCGGCCTGTCTGCGGCTCACGGCTTTTGCCGCCCGAGCCCTGAAGGAGCAGGGTTATCGCGGTCTCCTGCAGGTGGACTGGAGCGGTGGCCGGAGTCTGGTCGATCTGGAGCTGCTCTTCGGCAGGTTGCGCCGTGAGCAGGCCAGGCGCCAGCTGGCCACGGCCCGGCCCTGGCCGGAGCTGAGCCGGCGCCTCTGGTGGCATCTGTTGGAGGAGCAGGGCCTGGATCGGCAGCTGCGCTGGGCTGATCTGCCCGCTCGCGGTCAAAAGGGTTTGATCACGGCCCTGCGCGCCAGTCGCTACACGGTGCGGGGCCGCGGGCCATTCGGGGAGGAATTCGTCACTGCCGGTGGCGTCTGCCTCGGCGAGGTGAACCTGGCCACGATGGAGAGTCGGCAACAGAAAGGCCTGTATCTGGTGGGCGAACTTCTCGATGTGGATGGGGTGACCGGAGGATTCAACTTCCAGCACTGCTGGAGTTCGGGCTGGCTGGCCGGTCAGGGGCTTGGAGCTGAGAACCGCTGATCATGATCCGATTCAAAGCAGTCAGCGATCCTGTGCAAACCAGGCAGTTGGGCAGTTGGGCAGTTGGGCAGTTGGGTCCTGAGACTCGTGGAAGGGCGGAGATGACCAGTGCATCCGCCAGTGTTCCGTGTCAATCAGACGGGTTGATGATCAACCCAGGCATGGTCGGACAAGTCTGAATGACAAGGACTCAGGACACCCCTGGGAGAACAATCATTCTCTTGGGACAATTCATACCAATTAATTCATGAAGTAGCAGTATCGAATAGTGGTCATAATTTATTCTCTAAACAAATTAATCTTTCATCGAATTTTGTCAAATACGGAGAACATTGGAAGATACATTGCCAGGAGAATCGAAGCAACAATGCCTCCCACGAAAACGATCATTGCGGGCTCCAGCATGGAGGTGAGTGCTTTGACAGTAGCCGAAACTTCGTCTTCGTAAAAATCTGCAACCTTGTTGAGCATTGTATCCAGTTCACCAGTTTCTTCGCCGATGGCCATCATGCCAACGGCCATCTCTGGAAACACATTTTTCCGGGCAATGGCGACGCTGAGAGGAATGCCCTCGAGGATGTCTCTTCGGCTTGCATCGATCGCGTCCGAAATGATGGTGTTACTTGTTGTTTCTCTGACGATATCAAGCGCCAATAGAATCGGGACGCCTGCCTTGGCTAAGGAGCTGAAGGTGCGGCAGAATTGAGCCGTAGCCGATGTGCGGATCAGCTCGCCAAAGAGGGGGATTCTCAGAATGCTTGCATCGATATTTCTTCGACCCTTCGGCGTGGCGTAAACCCGTCCGAAAAGCCAGGCGCTTACAATCAAACCTCCAACCAGGAAAAGTGAGAAGCTGGATCTCAGCGTAGCGCTCAGATTCACCATCATCTGGGTCAAGGCCGGCAGCTCAGCACCCAGGCTGTCGAAAATTTCGGCGAAAGTGGGAATCAGAAAGATCGTCATGCCCAGAAAGACGAGGATGGCGATCACCAGCACAGCGATGGGATAGCCCATGGCTCCCTTGATCTGATTCTGGAGTTTGGCGTTATCTTCCAGTAGTTTGGCAAGACGTTTCAGGGTGTCATCCAGGACGCCGCCCAACTCCCCGGCTTCGATCATAGCGATCGTGAGCTTGTCGAATACCTTCGGCCAGCGGCGAATGGCGGCACCAAGGCTGTCTCCCTGGCTCACTTCCAGGCTGACGGCGGTAAGGGCCCGCTTGAACAGGGGATGCTTCTGTTGGGCGGCCATCAGATTGAGGCCCCGCACGATCGGAACCCCCGCATCCACCAGGGCCGCCATCTTGCTGGCGAACAAGGCTTTCTCCTTGATGCCCGGTTTTCCCTCAAGCAACCCGTTGATCTGGTCCATCAGGTTGCTGCCGCTGCTTCCCTTGGCTGACCGGGTGAGAGCAGATGATCTGGCGTCGACCTGTTGTTTGATTGATGTGGCTTGAATCCCGCGCCGCCGCAGGTTGCGCTTGGCCGTGATCACGTCAGCCGCATCCACATTGAGGCTGACCTGCTTGCCGCGGTTTGTCTTGTAGGTGGCAATGAAAGTGGGCACGGCCGTTCAGGTGTAAGTGTTCAGGAAAGCTGATCCACCAGGCGGCGTAGTTCCTCCGGTTTGGCAGTCTTGCTGAGAGCCTCCTCCAGTTTCACCTCCTCGGAAAGCACCAGATTGGCCAGGGCCTTCTCCAGGGTCTGCATGCCGAGGCTGGCCCCGGTCTGCATCTGGGAATAAAGCTGGGCAGTTTTTCCTTCGCGCACCAGATTGGAGATGGCAGGAGTGTTGATCATGATCTCCTGAGCCATCACCCGGCCGAATTGGCCGGGTTTCGGATTCCAGCGCCTGCAGAGAGTCTGGGAAAACACAGCCATCAGGCTGCTGCTGAGTTGCACCCTGATCTGATCCTGCTGGCCCGCCGGGAAAACGTCCACCATCCGATCCACCGTCTGGGAGGCGGAACTGGTGTGCAGGGTGCCGAACACCAGGTGCCCAGTTTCGGCTGCGGTCACTGCCAGTTGGATCGTCTCCAGGTCCCGCATCTCACCAACCAGGATCACGTCCGGATCTTCGCGAAGAGCTGCCCGCAGGGCATTGGCGAAACTGCGGGTGTCTTGACTGAGCTCACGTTGGTGGATGATGCTTTGATCGGAACGGTAGGTGAACTCGATCGGATCCTCGATCGTGAGGATATGCTCAGCTCGGGTGTGGTTGATGTGATCCAGAATTGCCGCCAGAGTGGTGGTTTTTCCGGAGCCTGTCGGACCGGTTACCAGTACCAGCCCTTTGGGGATACGACTCATCTCTTCCACAATCGGTGGAAGTCCAAGCATGTCCAGAGTGGGAATCTTGTTGCCAAGAGCTCTCAGGCAAGCGGCGTAGGTGCCGCGTTGGCGATAGACGTTCACCCGGAATCGGGAGACGCCTTTGAGGCCATAGGAGCAGTCCAGTTCCCAGGTTTGCTCCAGTTGCTTGCGCTGGGCGTTGTTCAGCAACATGAAGATCAGTCTGTTGCAGTCTTCCTCCTTCAACGCTGTCTCCGTCATCGGACGAAGCTGGCCATTGAAGCGTCCGTAAGGAGGCATCCCGGCACTGAGGTGAAGATCACTACCGCCATCTTCAACCAGTTTGCCCATCAGATCCTCGATCATCAGGTCCATGGCACGTCTTTAGCGGCTTTGCAGACAGTAGGGGCATTCCAGCCACTCTTCCCGCAGCCCAGCACCACAGCCTGCACAGGTGAGCGTGGAGAGCATCCGCGCCCGCCGCTCTGATTCCAGACCCGTGTCTGTGAGCAGCATCCGTTCCACCTCCTCGAGGGTGGTGTCGCCGTTGCGAACCAGATCGAGGCCATAGCCGAGCAAGGTCTTCATGCCACTTTCGAGAGCCAGGCGCCTCAGGACGTCTGTGGTGGCTCGCTTGGCGATGGCAGCGGCGATCTCTTCGTTGATTCGCAGCACTTCGTAAACCCCCACCCTGCCCTTGTAACCACTGCCCTGGCAGATCGGGCAGGCGTGGGGGCCTCCGGGGGGCTGCTTGTTGGCCCGGAAGAAGGTCACGTTGGTTTCCCGTCCTGCCAGTAGTCCGAACCGGCCAAGCTCCTCGGGGGTGGGCCGGTAGCTCTGTCGGCAGTGCACGCAGACACGGCGTAGCAGCCGCTGGGACACGATGCCCAGAAGCGAGGCGCTCACCAGGAAGGGTTCGACTCCCATCTCGTCAAGTCGGGCAATGGCGCTGGGGGCGTCGTTGCAGTGGAGGGTGGTGAGGACCAGGTGGCCGGTGAGTGCTGCTTCGATCGCGGTCTTGGCCGTCTCCAGGTCACGTGTTTCCCCCACCAGGAGCACGTCGGGGTCCTGCCGCATGAAGGCCCTGAGGGCCACGCTGAAATCAAGCCCCTTGTCGCGGTTGACCTGGGTCTGGGTGATCCCCTTGAGGGTGTATTCAATCGGATCCTCGACCGTGGAGATATTGATTGTGGGGTTGTTCCGTTCCGCCAGCAACGAGTAAAGGGTCGTTGACTTACCGGATCCGGTGGGTCCGGTGACCAGGATCATGCCGAATGGCTTGGAGCCGAGGTTGCGTACGACCTCGCGCGCCTGTGGATCCGTGATCAAGGTATCGAGACCCAGTTGGGTGGCGCCGCTGTCGAGCAGACGGAGCACCACTTTCTCGCCCAGCCGGGTCGGCAGGGTGCTGACACGGCAATCCATCTTCCGGCCACGGAAGGTGCGGCGGATACGGCCGTCCTGAGGCATTCGCCGCTCGGCGATATCCAGATCCGCCATGATCTTGAAGCGGGAGGTGACCGCGGGGATCAGGCTCTTGGGCAGATCCTCGAAGTGTTTCTGCAGAACACCGTCCTGACGGAAGCGAACTTCAAGGGCATGTTCCTGGGGTTCGATGTGAATGTCGCTGGCTCCGGCACTCAACGCCTCAATCAGGATCCGATCCACCAGGCTCACGATTGGTGAGGCGTTGGCGCTCTCGCTGCTGATCTCCAGCTCCTGGAGGTCGTCGGTGACCTCTCTCAGTTCGCTTCCACCTGTTGAGATCGCCAGATCCTCGATCAGGGATCGTGGCTGGATCGTGTAAGCGACGTGGTCTTCATGACCGTTGCCCTCGTTGTCTTCCTCGTTGTCGTCGTCGAGATGGAAGTCGTCGGTGTCACTGTCGTCGATCCCACGGACGCTGGAGACAGCGGTGGCCGAGGGGGCGTCCCCAGGGACCGGAGTGGTTTCGAGGTTCTCCAGTCGCTCGCTCAGGTCACTGGCCAGGGCGAGGTTGAAGGAGGCGGTCAGGCCCGCGTCTGTCAGTTCCTCCGCCAGGCTCTGCTGGCTTGCCGGGCCCCAGTGCGTGGGAATGGCCACCTGCAGGGCCTGGCCGTTTTGCTGCAGGGGCAGACAGCCCAGTTCTCTCCAGCGTTCGACGCGAATCGGTTGGTCGTCGGCCATCAGGCGGTGATCGGCCCGTTCCAGATCCTGGGGCCGCAGCACCGGCTCGCCGAGCAGCAGCTCCACTTCCAGCCGTTGCTGTTCGGGGAATAGGGCGTCGGCAACCGGGCGGATGGGGGTCAGAGTCATGGGCCGGAACCGCTGGGCTCAAAGGTGCGGGCTTCCGCCGCTTGTGGGAGGAGGGCCCTGAGTTCCAACATGTCTAGATCCGATTTGCGCTCCAGTCAGCATGAGTGGTGACACCCATCCGATGACCGAGGCCAGTTCCGTGCCTGCCAATGGTGAGGGCGTCTCCGCCGAGGGGTCTGCCGTCGAGGACACCGGCTCCCCCTCCGTGGGGGAGACTCTCCCCTCCATGGGCGAGGACGCAGCTGGCGACGCCCGGGCTGACGCCGAGGCTGACGAGTCCACACCAGCTCTGGAGCAGCGTCTGGCAACACTGCAAGCCGAAAACGACACCCTGCGCAGCCAGTACATGCGCATCGCCGCTGACTTCGATAACTTCCGCAAACGCCAGAGTCGTGATCAGGAGGATCTGCGCCTGCAGATCACCTGCTCCACCCTCAGTGAAATCCTGCCGGTGGTGGACAACTTCGATCGCGCCCGCCAGCAGCTCAACCCCCAGAGCGAGGAGGCCCAGACCCTGCACCGCAGCTACCAGGGTCTCTACAAGCAGCTCGTGGATGTGTTCAAACAGCTGGGTGTCTCGCCGATGCGGGTCGAAGGTGAGCCGTTTGATCCCAGCCTCCATGAAGCGGTGATGCGGGAACCCAGCGATGAGCACCCCGAGGATGTGGTGGTCGCGGAGCTTCAGCGGGGCTACCACCTCAATGGTCGTGTGCTGCGTCACGCCTTGGTCAAGGTGTCGATGGGACCTGGCCCGAGCAGTGATTCTGAACCGCGTGAGGAGCAGGGCGGCTGATGGCCGATTACTACGAGCTGCTGGGCGTCGGTCGCGACTCCGATGCAGAGACTCTGAAGCGGGCCTACCGCCGGCTGGCGCGTCAGTACCACCCGGACATCAACAAGGATCCCGGTGCTGAGGACAAATTCAAGGAGATCGGCCGTGCCTATGAGGTGCTGAGCGATCCCCAGACCCGCGCCCGCTACGACCAGTTCGGTGAAGCCGGTCTGGGGGGATCGTCCGGCATGCCCGACGTGGGCGACATGGGCGGTTTCGCCGATCTTTTTGAAACTTTCTTCAGCGGTTTCGGCGGCGCGGCCGCCTCTGGTGGGGCCCGGCGCCGTGGGCCCCGCCAAGGCGATGATCTTCGCCTGGATCTGACGATCAGCTTTGCCGAGGCCATCGCTGGCCTGGAGAAGGATGTGCAGATCCGCCATCTCGAAACCTGCAGCACCTGCAGTGGCTCAGGCGCCAAGGCCGGCAGCGGCCCCACCACCTGCGGCACCTGCGGAGGTGCCGGTCAGGTTCGCCGCGCCACCCGCACGCCTTTCGGCAGCTTCACCCAGGTGGCCCCCTGCCCCAACTGCGAAGGCAGTGGCCAGGTGATCGCTGATCCGTGCAACGCCTGTGGCGGTCAGGGGCTGCAGCAGGTGCGCAAGAAGTTGCGGATCAACATTCCCGCCGGGGTCGATTCGGGCACCCGGCTGCGGGTGGCGGGCGAAGGCAATGCCGGCCAGCGCGGCGGTCCGGCCGGGGATCTCTACGTGTTCCTCACGGTTCAGCCCCATCCCCAGCTGCGCCGCGAAGGGCTCAACATCCAGTCCCAGGTGACGCTCAGTTATCTGCAGGCGATCCTCGGCGACACCATCGAGGTGGAGACCGTGGACGGCACCACCGAGCTGGAGATCCCGGCGGGCACCCAGCCCGGCGCCGTGCTCACCCTCCAGGGCAAGGGGGTGCCGAAGCTCGGCAATCCCGTCGCCCGTGGCAACCACCTGTTCACCGTCAAGGTGCAGTTGCCCACCAAGCTCTCCGGTGAGGAGCGGGAGCTGCTGGAGGAACTGGCTGGCCACCACACCAGCAAGGGCCATCGGCACCATCACAAGAGCGGCCTGTTCGGAGGGCTCTTCGGCGGATGAATGCCGCCGTGCCTGCAGCGTCCGGCGGGGGAGACCAGACCCCTGAAGAGGCTCCTGAACAGATCGCGATCGCCGCTTGTCTCGATCTGGTCGGCACCCCCTGTCCGCTCAACTTCATCCGCACCCGCCTGGCCCTCGAGAGGATCCCTGACGGGGCCTGGCTGCAGGTCGACCTGGATCCCGGCGAGCCGCTGACGATGGTGAGCCAGGGCATCGCGGCCGACGGCCATGGCCTGCGCCAAGCGGCACGGAACGACGGCAGCGTGCGCCTCTGGATTCGTCGCCATGGCGCCTGAGCGCCCTGATCAGATCAACAGCGAGAGGATCTGTGCCGGCCAGGTGGTCGCCCTGCTCGCCAACTTCTGCTGGGTGCGGCTCGATCGGCCCGGTCCAGATGGCTGTGAGCGCCTGCTCTGCACCCGCCGCACCCGGCTCGACAAGAGCGGCCAGCAGGTCGCTGTGGGGGATTATGTCGAACTGGGCGGGGTCGACTGGACCAGTGGCCGGGCGGCGATCGAGCGGGTGCGGCCGCGCCGCAATCTGCTGGAACGGCCGGCGGTGGCGAACGTGGAGCGGATTGTGGTGGTGGTGGCCCTGCAGCAACCGGCCGTCGACCCCCTGCAGCTGACCCGTTTCCTGCTCACCGCCGAAGCCACTGGCTGCCGGGTCGAGCTGGTGGTGGCCAAGGCCGATCTCACCGAGGCCGCCCTGCAGCACCGCTGGTGCGACCGGCTGCGCCAGTGGGGCTACGACCCCCTGCCGGTCTCGTCTGCCTCGGGCGCCGGCCTGGAGGCCCTGCGTGCCCGCCTTCGCACTCCTGGCATCACCGTCTTCTGTGGACCCTCCGGAGTGGGCAAGAGCAGCCTGCTCAACGCCCTGCGGCCCGATCTGGACCTGCGGGTGGCGGCGGTGTCGGGGCGATTGCAGCGGGGCCGCCACACCACCCGCCACGTGGAGCTGTTTCCGTTGACGGAGGGGGTGCTGCTGGCCGATACGCCGGGATTCAACCGCCCCGTGTTGCCAGCCCAGCCGGAGGCACTGGCACAGCTGTTCCCCGAGATACGGCGGCGTCTGGCCGAGCAGCCCTGCCGCTTCCGCAACTGCCGCCATCAGCAGGATCCGGGATGCAGCCTTGGTTCTGACTGGGATCGCTACACCCTGTATGGCCAGTGCCTGGCCGAGGTGGAGGCCACGGCGGCGGCGGTCCCGATCAAGGTCAGTGATCGCCAGCGCGGCGATGGCGAGGCGTTGCGTCTGGCCGCTCCCCTGCGCCAGCTGTCGCGGCGGCGACAACGGCAGCAGGCCAGCCAGGATCTGGAACAGGACTGATCCCGGTTGGCCTCAGCCTCCGGGCCCTTCCAGCTCAGCCCCCCATGCCGGGCAGGTTGAGATTGAGGCCGCCGGTCAGTTCTTCCATCCGCTCCTTCATGGTGCTGGTGGAGAGGTCGTAGGCGGCCTTGAGCGCCTCCAGGGTGGCCGTTTCGGTGGCCTCAGCGCCGTCTGCCACCAGTTCGGCACTGAGGCGTACCTTCAGGGGCTGCTGGTTGCCGGTGAGCCAGACGCTGGCTCGTCCATCGGCACTGCTGCCCTCGATCTCCATGGCATCAAGCTCGTCCTGCAGTTTCTGGGCGTCCTGCTGGATCTGCTGAGCTTTGCGAAAGGCTTCGGTGAGTTGACCGAAATTGGGAAGACCGAAGCCAGCCATCACGGTTGGGAAACTCCGCTCAGGTTAGGGCCCGAGTCGTTTCACCTCTGGATGGAGCTCAATGCCATGGTGTTGCCGTACCCGCGCCTGAACTGCCTGGATCAGGGCATCGATGTCGGCGGCGCGGGCCGCACCGGTGTTGACGATGAAATTGGCGTGCAGGGGTGACACCTGGGCGCCGCCGATGCTGAGACCCTTGAGACCCAGGTCTTCGATCAACCGCCCGGCCTTCTGGGGTTCGGGGTTGCGGAAGACGCTGCCGCAGCTTGGTTGCTGATAGGGCTGGGTGCTGGTGCGGCTGTGCAGATTGCTGCTGGTGCGGGCGGTCACTGCCGCGGGGTCGTGGCCGGGGCTCAGTCGGAAGCGGGCGGAGAGCACGATCAGTCGCTCCTGTTGGAGCCGGCTGTGGCGGTAGGCGAAGTCGAGCTCGCTGGCGCGCAGGTCGAAAGGGTGTTGCGGCCGTTGCGGATCCACCACCCGCACCGACTCCAGCCACTCCGCCGTACAGCCCCCCTGGGCGCCGGCGTTCATCACGGCGGCACCTCCGACGGTGCCGGGGATGCCCACCGCCCATTCCAGACCGCTCAGTCCGGCCCGGGCGGCCCGCCGCGCCAGGGTGGGGATCGGCTCTCCCGCTTCGGCCACCACCAGGCCCTCGTGGGGGTCGAGACGGCTGCCCTGCAGGCGCCGATGGCAGAGGGTCAGGCCGTCGAGCCCGGCATCCGAGATCAGCAGGTTGGAGCCGGCCCCGATGCACTGCAGCGGCAGGCCCTCGCTGATCGCCCAGCTCACCAGGGCCAGCAGTTCCAGCTGACTGGCAGGCTCGGCAAACCAGGACGCCGGACCGCCCACCTTCCAGGTGGTGTAATCACCGAGCCGAACGTCCTGGCGGAGCCCAGCGGGTGGCCCCACAGTGGTCTGCATCACGTTCAGGCCGCCACCGCGGTGACGGGGAGGTCAGTCTCGCCCAGGTTCTGCAGGCGGTCCCACAGACCGTTCACATCCCCGGCGCCCATGGCCAGCACCAGATCGCCACGTTCGGTGGATGTCGTCACCAGCTCGGCCAGCTGGTCGAGCGAGGCAGCCACCTGGACCGGCAACGCAGGGGCAATCCGCTGCAGCAGAACGGCGATCGCGGTGCTGTCAATCCCGGGCAGCGGCGCCTCGCCGGCGGCGTACAGCGGAGCCAGCAGCACCGCATCCGCACAGCTGAGGGCCTCGGCGAAGCCCTCAAGGAACTGGGCCGTTCGGCTGAAGCGGTGGGGCTGAAACACGGCCACCACCCGCCGGGGGTCTGCAGGGAGGGGGCTGCGACCACTGCTCACCATCAGCTGCGCCATGGTGAGGGTGGCACTCACCTCGCTGGGATGGTGGGCATAGTCATCCACGATCAGGCGACCGTTCCAGCTGCCGCGATAGTCAAACCGCCGTCCAGGGGTCTGCAACCGTTCCACGGCCTGGCGTAGCTCGGCGAAGGACACCCCCTGCAGCCTGCAGGCGGCGATCGCGGCGGCGGCGTTGCTGAGGTTGTGGCGGCCTGGCAGGGGCAGATGGAATTCGCCGCTGGGGCTCCCCCCTTCGAAGAAGCGCACCGTGGTGCCGTCGCCGCGTTCCTCCAGCGGCAGAGCCGCGAAGGCCACCCCCTCGGCCGTCTCGATCGACCACCAGTGGTCGGCGTTGAAGTGCGCCCGCAGGATCGGACAGTCGCGATTGGCCAGAACCTCACTGGAACTGGCGGCGAAGCGGCGAACGGTACCGATCAGGGCTTCGAGGTCGGCGTAGTGGTCGGTGTGGTCCAGTTCCAGGTTGGTGAGCACCCCCAGTTGGGCGCGAAACTTCACCAGGGATCCGTCCGACTCGTCCGCTTCTGCCACAAGCAGTTTGCCCGCTCCGTTGCGGCCATTGCTGCCGAAGGCGGGCACGATGCCGCCGATCACCGCGGTGGGGTCGTGGTGGGTGGCCTCCAGCAGGGTGGCGATCAGCGTGCTGGTGGTGGTCTTGCCGTGACTGCCGGCCACGGCGATCGAGGGCTGGCCGTTGATCAGAGCCGCCAGTACGTCGGAGCGGTGGCAGATGTGCAGACCGGCCCGCTCAGCCTCCTTCAGCTCGGCATTGCTGGCTGGCACGGCGGTGCTGATCACCACCAGGGGTTGATGGGAGGTGCCGCTGCGGATGGCGGAGATCGTGCTGGCGCTCTGCTCGCGGAACACCCGGACACCGCGATGCCTCAGTGCCTGCAGCACGGCGCTGTCGCGGGGGTCGGAGCCGCTGACGCTGAAGCCCCGCTCCGCCAGAATCCCAGCGAGGGCCGACATGCCGATGCCGCCGACACCGATGAAGTGAATCGGTTGCTGGCGGTTGAGCGACAGGGCCAAAGGGGTCTCCATGCTCGTAGAAGTTAAGCCGTGAAAGGGCCCTGAACCTTTACGAGATGCGTCGCTTCTCGGTGTGGCAGTCAAGCGGCCAGCTCACAGCAAAGGAGGTGCGCCAATGATTTCTGTATGATTCATAGCCAAAATCACCTTTGCTAGCGGTTTTCGCCGTTTTCTGCCATGACCCTGCGTGTTGCGATCAATGGATTTGGCCGGATCGGTCGCAACTTCATGCGCTGCTGGCTGAGCCGGGGTGCCAACACCGGTATCGAGGTGGTGGGCCTGAATGACACCTCGGATCCGCGTACCAACGCACACTTGCTGGAGTACGACACGATGCTGGGCCACATCCGTGATGCGGAGGTGAGCTACACCGATGACTCCATCATCGTGAATGGCAAGTCGATCAAGTGTTTCTCGGATCGAAATCCACTCAACCTTCCCTGGAAGGAGTGGGGCGTTGATCTGGTGATTGAGGCCACCGGCGTCTTCATCGACCAGAAGGGTGCGGGCAAGCACATTGAGGCTGGTGCCAGCAAAGTTCTGATCACGGCACCAGGTAAAGGGGAAGGCGTCGGTACCTTTGTGGTGGGCGTGAATGCTCACGAGTACCGCCACGATGATTGGAACATCATCAGCAACGCCAGCTGCACCACCAATTGCATGGCGCCGCTGGTGAAGGTACTTGATCAGTCCCTGGGGATCATCAAGGGCATGATGACTACCACGCACAGCTACACCGGTGACCAGCGCATTCTCGATGCCAGCCACCGAGATCTGCGCCGAGCCCGTGCCGCCGCCGTGAACATCGTGCCCACCTCCACCGGTGCTGCCACGGCTGTGGCCCTGGTGTATCCGCCGATGAAGGGGAAGCTCAACGGCATTGCCATGCGGGTGCCCACCCCCAATGTTTCGGTGGTTGACATGGTGTTGGAGGTGAGCCGCTCCACCACCAAGGAGGAAGTGAATGCCATTTTCAAGGCCGCCTCGCAGAACGAGATGAAGGGCATCATCAAGTACTCGGATCTGCCCCTGGTCTCCACCGACCATGCCGGTACCAATGAGTCCACCATCGTGGATTCCGACCTCACCATGGTGATGGACGGCAATATGGTGAAAGTGATCTCCTGGTACGACAACGAGTGGGGCTACAGCCAGCGCGTCGTCGATCTTGCTGAAGTGGTGGCCAGCAACTGGAAGTGATCACTGTTGTGTGAACACCCGGTCTGTGATCACCCAGCCTGTGATCACAGCCTGGTTCTGCCGAGAGTCGAGCCGCCTCCTCCTGGGGGCGGTTTTTTGGTTTCAGGCCTGTGCAGGCGCAGGGTCTCAATCAGTCGAAGCTGCGCGGAAGTGGCTGAAGCCGGCATTATCTGCTGCCAGGGGCTCGCGGTTCTCCGCCCAGCGCACCACGCCGTTCCCAGCCACCAGGGCGCCGATCAGCTGACCCTCCTCCAGCTCCTCGGCCAGGGCCTGCGCCCAGGCCCGCGGCAGGGCCAGCACCAGTTCGAAATCCTCTCCGCCCCCCAGGCACCAGCACCGCCCCTGCGGCAGGAGGCCCATGGCCGGATCCATCGGCAAGGTGGTGCTCTGCAGCAGTACATCGCAACCACTGGCGGCGCCGATCGCCTGGGCTGCGGCCACCAGCCCATCACTGCTGTCGGTGCCCCCAACCCGCCAGGGCTCCCCAGCCGGCTGGCTGCGGTGCAGAGCTTCCACCGCATCGAAACGGGGCCGCGGCCGTCGGTGGGCCTCGATGGCCCGCTGCCGCAGCGACGGATCGATCGCCGCGACGTCGAGGCCTGAATCCCCCTGCAGCAACGCCAGCCCCAGGCGGCTGAGGCCATGGTGGCCCGTGCTCACCAGCAGATCGCCGGCCCGTCCGCCGCCGCGGCGGATCATGCCATGGGTCCTTCCCTGTGCAGCGGCGGTCTGCTGGGAAGCCGCCGCCAGCCGGCCCAGGGCCGTGATCGCCAGCAGGCGCTGGTTGCCAGCGCTGCAGTCCCCCCCCAGCAGGGTGCCTCCATAGCGACGCAGGGCCGCAGACAGGCCCTGATAGACCTCCTCCACCCAGGCCCAGGCCGTGGTGGGTGGAGCCACCAGCCCCACCGTCAGCCCCACTACTTCCTGGCAGCCCATGGCCGCCAGGTCCGAGAGATTCGCCACGGCGGCGCGCCAGCCCACATCGGCGGCTCCGGTGGTGGCCTCACTGAAGTGAAGGCCCTCCACCAGTACATCGGTGTTGATCACGATGCTGCCGCTGCCTCCGGGCACGAGGGCGGCATCGTCGCTGAACTGGTCAGTGGGGGCGAAGGCCCCCAGGCGCCGGATCAGCTCCCATTCACCCAGATCGGACAGGGTGGTTGGGGAGGCCAGTGATCCACGGTCTCCGGCCGAAGCCGGAGGGGCCGGTTCAGCCATGGGCCTGAAGATTCTCTGCGCCTTCCAGCACCCGGATCCTGACGATGCCGTCATCGGCGGTGAGTTCCTCGAGAACGTCGAAGCCGTCGACCACATAACCGAACGCGGCATAACGGCCGTCGATCAGGTTGAGGCCCGCGGGCGTCAGTTCGGGCTCGAACAGGAACAGGAAGAACTGGGAGGAGCCGTCGTCGAGGGCCTCATCGGAGTGGGCCCATCCCAGGGTGCCTTTGCTGGAGAAGGGCAGCACCGGCTCCGCCTTGAACATCCCCAGATCTTCAAAGGTCTGGTTGTAGAAGGGGGCCTTCTCGCCGGGAACGCGGATTTCCAGGGGCACATGCCGCTCCAGCTTCGTGGTGGGATCGATGAAGCCATCGGCCGGACCACTGGGATCGCCGGTCTGGAGCACGTAGAAGTCTTCGGCGCGGATGAAGGGCAGGCCGTCGTAGAAGCCGCGCTGGGCCAGGTCCACGAAGGCTCCGGCGGTGAGCGGCGCGTTGTAGCCATCCACCACCGCAGTGAGATCACCCTTGGTGGTGGTCAGCTGCACCGTGGCGCGCCCCAGCAGCCGTGGCAGGTCGGCGAAGCTCTCGGGGATGGCATAGGGGAAGGGCCCGACCAGCATCGCCTCGGCCGCGCCGATCGTGGCCAGGGCCTGCCGGCGTGCCGCCAGGAAGGCATCGCGGTTCTGTTGTTCGGCGGTGCCGGCCAGCGTCTCCAACTGGTCGCCCAGCTTGCTCAGGAGGGTGCCTGCGGCGTCGCGATCGGTGTCCGGGAAGTTGTTCACCATCGCCTCCTGGCGGGAGGCGAGCAGCGATTGGCTGCGGCGCACGGCCCCGAGCAGGGCGTTCCAGCGCTTGGCCCGCAGGTCGTCGCTGGTGGCCTCGAGGCGATGCTGCAGATCCTGCAGATCGGAGGCCTGGATCGGCAGGGCATTGCGCAGCAGGGCCGTGGGATCGCTGATGGCGTTGCCTGGGGGCAGGGCTGCCAGGGCCGGCCCGGAGGCCGGAGCCAGCAGCAGCAGGGCCAGCAGCATCAGGCCAAGGGCCTGCCGCCACAGGGAGCCACCCGCCCGGTCCGTGCGCCCGAACCGTTGTCTCTCCTCTGCCGGAACGACTTGCCCCAGACCCACCACCATGGCCCCGCTCCTGCTGCCTTTATCAGGAATCTGGCACAGGGTTACGGAGCCGACCGCGCCTGCTGCGCAAGCCTTCGCAAGGACGCTCCGGTAGCCAGCCGTACAATCCGCCCCATCCGAACCGCCGGAATGATCTCCAGCAACGACTTTCGTACCGGGACCTCGATTGAGCTGGATGGGCAGGTCTGGCGGGTCGTTGAATTCCTCCATGTGAAACCCGGCAAGGGCTCGGCCTTCGTGCGTACGAAGCTGAAGGCCGTCCAGAGCGGCAACGTGGTCGAGAAGACCTTCCGTGCCGGGGAAATGCTCCCCCAGGCCATCCTTGAGAAGAGCACCCTCCAGCACACCTACATGGAGGGCGAGGACTATGTGTTCATGGACATGAGCTCCTATGAGGAGACCCGCCTCACGGCCAAGCAGATCGGCGACAGCCGTAAGTACCTCAAGGAGGGGATGGAGGTGAACGTGGTGTCCTGGAACGGCAAGCCCCTCGAGGTGGAGTTGCCCAATTCGGTGGTGCTGGAGATCACCCAGACCGATCCCGGCGTGAAGGGTGACACGGCCACCGGTGGAACGAAGCCCGCCATCGTCGAGACCGGCGCCCAGGTGATGGTCCCCCTGTTCCTGTCGATCGGCGAGAAGATCAAGATCGATACCCGCACCGACAGCTACCTCGGCCGGGAGACCTGATCACCATGCAGCTCGATCACGACCAACTTCACCGACTCCTGGCCCTGCTTGGTGAGAGCGACATCCAGGAGCTCAGGCTCGAGGGTGATGACTTCCGCCTGGAGGTGCGTCGCAACCTCCCCAGCACGGCCCCGGTCACCCTGGTCCAGGCGCCGGTGGCCAGCCCTGGCCTTGAGACACCGATGCCCACGACCCCGGCCGCACCATCCGCTCCTTCGGCGCCGCCACCTGCCGCCGCCGCTGCGCGTAGTGATCTGATCGATATCACGGCACCGATGGTGGGCACGTTCTATCGGTCTCCCGCCCCTGGGGAGCCTTCCTTTGTGGAGCTGGGTGATCGGATCAGTGCCGGTCAGCCGATCTGCATTCTTGAGGCCATGAAGCTGATGAATGAGCTCGAGGCAGAAGTGAGTGGGGAGCTCGTCGAGATCCTTGTGGAGAACGGCACGCCGGTTGAGTTCGGCCAGGTGTTGATGCGCGTCAAATCGGTCTGAACGGCCCTGGAGCTGCCGGCTCGATGGGCAGTGTCAGCCGAATTCCCAGGCCGTCGTGATCGCCGCTGCCATGCTGTCGGGTCGTGCCACTCCCTGGCCGGCGATGTCAAAGCCGGTGCCATGGTCGGGAGAGGTGCGCAGAAAGGGCAGCCCCAGACTGGTGTTCACGGCGGCGTCAAAGGCCAGCAGCTTCACGGGGATCAAGCCCTGATCGTGGTACAGGGCCAGATAGCCATCGGCACCTGGGCCATGGCCGTGCCAGGCGCTGCCGGCGTCCAGCCAGCAGGTATCCGGTGGCAGTGGGCCCTGCAGGGTCACGTTGGGATGGTATTTGCGCCAGTCCTCCAGACAGGCGTTCAGCCACTCGAGCTCCTCGCGGCCGAGCTGGCCCGCTTCGCCGGCGTGGGGATTGAGTCCGGCCACCACAAGCCGCGGCCGTGGGCTGAAGCGTTGGCAGAAGCTCAGCAGCACGTCCAGCTTGGTCTGCACCAGCTCCGGTCCCAGGGCTGCCGGCACTGCTGCGAGGGGGATGTGGGTGGTGGCCAGCAGGGTGTTGAGTCGCCAGTTTCCTCGCGGTGAGCGGGCCGTGAACAGCATCGAGGTCGGTGCCCCTCCGGCCAGTTCGGACAGCCGTTCCGTCTGGCCCGGGTACGGATGCCCGGCGGCCGCCCAGCTTGCCTTGGCGATCGGGGCTGTCACAAGGGCGTCGCAATCGCCCTGCAGCACCTGTTCGGTGGCCGCCGTGAGCCAGTGGAAGCAGGCGTCGCCGCAGGCGGGTGTGCTTTGCCCCCATGCGGCTGGTTCCAGCAGCGGCAGGTCGACCACCTCGAAATCTGCCGGATCGGCCAGGGCCTCACGACTGTGGACGCGCAGGGCTTCGTAGCTGCGTTCCAGCCAACGCCGACACCCCACCAGCACTGGGACCAGGTCGCCGGGGAGCGGCCTGGCCAGCGCCTTGAGGGTCACTTCGATACCGATGCCGGCGGGGTCGCCGAGGGCGATGGCCTGCCGCCGGGCTCTCCTAGCGTCAAGGTAGGGAGTACCTGGACCTGCTGACACCATGATTCGCTGGTTGCTGGGTGGTCTGTTGCTGCTGGGGGTGGCCACGGGACTGAGCCGTGGCTGGATCGTGCTGGATTCCTGCCGGATGCTGAGGGACCTGAACATTCCCACCATGCAGGATCTGCAGGAGAAGGCCACACCGGTCTGTGCCTCGGACAGCTCCCCCTGAGGGGCGCGTCCTCGCCCGTGCTGTTCAGTCGGGTTCAGGTGTCCCGTTTTCTTCCTGCAGGCAGGCGCGGTAGCCCTCGCGGTAGCTGGGGTACCGCAGGCGATACTCCAGCTTCTGGCAGAGAAGCAGGTTGCCGACGCGCCGGTTCTCGCTCCAGAAGCTGCGGGCCATCGGGCTCATCGTGTCGGCGATGGCGTCGTACGACGCCACCGGCGGCAGGGGATGGCCGATCAGGTGGGCGGCGTAGCCCAGGGTTTCGCTCGAGGGGCAGGGTCTGTTATCCGAGACGTTGAGCACGGGTGGCCGTTGTTCCGCCGGCAGGGCGAGGTTATGCAACAGCGCCCCGACGATGTCGTCGACGTGGATGCGGCTGAACACCTGGCCAGGCTTGTGGATCAGCCGGCTGCGGCCGCTGCGCAGGCTGGCGAAGGGGCTGCGGCCGGGGCCATAGATCGCCGGTAGACGAAAGATCTGCAGGGGCAGTCCCAGAGCTCGCCAACCGGCTTCGCTGGCGACCCGGGCGCGGCTGCGCTCCAGCGAGGGTTGCAGCGGGGCTGTCTCGTCAACCCAGGCACCGGCCGTGTCGCCATAGACGCCGGTGGTGGAGAGAACGCCCAGCCATTGCAGGGGCAGGCTGCGCAGCAACGGTCCGAGCAGATCGAGCACCGGATCGCGGCCATCGCGGCCCGGCGGCACGGTGGTGAGCACATGGCTGAAGCCCTCCAGATCGGTGCGGCCGGGCACTATGCCGGCTTCGCTGTCGAACGGCAGCCAGGTCAGTGGTGCGTTGGCATCGGCCGGCCGGCGGTGGGTTGTGATCACCGGCACCGCCTGGGCGCTCAGCGCCGCCGCGAAGCGGTTGCCGCTGTAGCCGCCGCCCACCACCAATACCCGCCGGGGGCGCAGTGCTGCAGGCAGGAGGAGCGGGAGCGGAGCAGACGAGGGCGGCACGGTCGAGGACGGCGTGGGTGAGGGCAGCACGGGGGCCTGTAGTGCGGGCGCCTGCAGTGCGGCTGAAGGCAGGCGAAGGGGTACGGCGAGGGCCTTGACAGCCAGATCGAGAAACAGTACAGATGTATTAGCCGATCATTCCAGGTGTTGCCGTGCCCTGTTCCTCCCCATCCTCTCTGCCTGTGCTGCCGCTTCTCGTCGCCCGCCCGCGACCACCCCGCTTCCGGCGCGGCACCGCTCGGGCCCGGACGGTTGTCGCCCCTGCGGGATCCAGGCAGCGGCCGTTGACGTGCGTGCCGGATCGCTCCGCGGAGCCGGTCGACTCCGTGGCGATCACAGCACTGCTGGGCGTGCTGCTGGTGGTGATGGCGCTTCTGGTGGCTCCAGAGCGACCGGCCGATCAGGAGGCCATCTGCCAGCGATACAACGGTGTTGTCGCCTGCCGCGTCTGGTGAGCCGGGTCAGCGCCCGCAGCGCCTGGCCCGGCCTGGGCCGG
Organism: Synechococcus sp. CBW1006; assembly: GCF_015840525.1. Classification (NCBI taxonomy): domain Bacteria; kingdom Bacillati; phylum Cyanobacteriota; class Cyanophyceae; order Synechococcales; family Synechococcaceae; genus Synechococcus; species Synechococcus sp. CBW1006. The sequence continues at coordinate 1,030,681 of NZ_CP060396.1, forward strand.
AAGACTCCACTGCAGCAGCCGTAGGGCCAGGCGCAGATCGCCGTCCATCCAGGCGCGCAGAGCCATGGCGCGACGCGGGTCGTAGAACGACTGACGGCGGTACCAGTCGAAGGCCTCGGTATCCCCTTTGGCGCCGTTACAGGCCAGGCAGGCCGGTACACAGTTCTCAGTGACGCTCATCCCGCCGCGGCTGCGGGGCAGCACATGATCAATGGATTCAGAAGGTCGTCCGCAGTAGAGGCAGTGGCTGTCGGTCACCTGATGGATCGACCGTCGCCAGCGTCTGGCACGCAACTTTGGGCAGAGATCTTCCAGGAAGACCGCATCCCTGGCCTGCATGTGCGCGCCTCGGTTCGGCGGCAGTTTGACCCCATCGTCCGGCGTGGCAATGTGTCGTGGATGGCAGTTCCAGAGACAGATTCGTCTTCGCTTGCCTGAGCCATCCTCGCCACAGGCCTCGCAGTCCGAGCCACGCCAGCGTTGTCTGATGCGGCTGGGGGAGTCGGGCCTGATTGAGGTGGTCAGCCCCTACGACGCCGTGACCCAGGCCCAGCTCCGGGCGGTGCGTCCGCCGGGACGCTGGCTGGGCCGAAAACGGTGCTGGGAGTTTCCGCTCCGTGCGGCCGGTGCGCTGCAGGCTTGCCTGGGGCGCCGCTTTGCTCTGGATCCGGAACTGGAGCAGTGGCTGGCCTGGCTGCAGCAGCCCCTTCCGCCCCTGCCTCCCCATCAGGTCCTGGTGGAGGCTGCCGCCACCACCGAGCCCCTTCCGGATGGGCGCCGCCTGTTTGCCCATCAGCGGGCCGCCGTGCGCTGGCTCCTGGCCCGCCGCGGCGCCGTGCTGGCCGATGCCATGGGCCTCGGCAAGACCCTGACGGCCCTGATGGCGGCACGCACCCTGGCGCGCCTGTCGGATTGCCGCATCGTGGTGCTGGCGCCGGTGGGGCTGCATGCGCACTGGCGCCGGGAGGCGGCCGCGCTGCAGCTTCATCTGGAGGTGCACAGCTGGTCCAGGCTGCCCGCTGCCCTGCCGCCGGCGGGCACCGTGTTGCTGGCCGATGAAGCCCACTATGCCCAGTCCCTGGCGGCCAGACGGACCCAGGCGTTTCTTCGGCTGGCCCGTCATCCCCGCCTGAGGGCGATCTGGCTGCTCACCGGCACTCCGATGAAGAACGGTCGACCGGCCCAGCTGTTCCCCCTGCTGGCGGCGATCGGCCATCCCCTGGCTGAGGATCAGCGCCGCTATGAGGAGTTGTTCTGCCAGGGCCACTGGCGTGAGCAGGGTGGGCGGCGTATCTGGCAGGCCCAGGGGGCGAGCCGGCTGGAGGAACTCCGGCGGCTGACCCGCCCCCTGCTGTTGCACCGCCGCAAGCAGGATTGCCTCGATCTCCCGCCCAAGCATCGCCGCCTCGTTGCCGCGGAGCTCACGCCCTCGGAGGCCCGCGGCTTTCGGCATCGTCTTCAGGGCGTGATCGACGATTACCGTCGGCGGGCCGCCCAGGGCCGGGTCCGCCGCGACGCTGAGGCCCTGGCTGTGCTCACGGCCCTGCGGCGGATCGGTTCGGACTACAAGCTGTCCCTGGCCCATCGCCTCGTCACCGCCTGTCTGGCGGAGGGCGAACCGGTGGTGGTGTTCACCGGGTTTGTGGCTACGGCGACTCTGCTGGCGGCCCAGCTGCAGGGGGGCCTGGGCGAGGGGGCTCTGGCTGACGGGGCACCCGGGGAAGCGGCGGGGGCGGTACTGCTCACCGGGCGCGTGCCGGTGGGGTGGCGTCAGGAGCGGGTGGAAGCCTTTCAGGCTGGCCGCTCGCCGTTGCTGATCGCCACCTACGGCACGGGCGGACTGGGTTTCACCCTGCATCGGGCGCGCCATGTGGTGCTGATCGAGCGTCCCTGGACCCCCGGAGATGCCGAGCAGGCGGAAGACCGCTGTCATCGGATCGGCATGACCGCACCGCTGACCTGCCATTGGCTGCAGCTGGGGGTGGCCGATCAGCTCGTCGATGGCCTGATCGACAGCAAGGCCGAGCGCATTGCTCTGCTGCTGGAGAACCGCCAGCGTCAGCTGCGTCGCCAGGCTCTGCCGGCGATGGTGCGGGAGCTGATCGATGGTTGGTCCTGAGCCGGCCGCCGGTGACGGCGCTGCCTGATCAGGACCCGCTGCGGCAGCTGGCGGCGCGCAATTTCAGATCTTCCTGCAGCAGCGGGTCCAAGGTCTTGGGATCCATTCGGCTGGCCAGGGCCGTGGCTTTGGTGATGTCCTGGCAGGCTGCGGCCCCATTGCCGCGCAGGCTCTGGAGCAGGAAGCGTTCGTTCAGAGGAACCGGATCCTTGGGGAAGGCAGCCACCACAGCATCGCAGCGACGGATGGCCTCCCCCAGCTTCTTGATCTGCACGTCGCGCAGGCAGTCGTCTGGCTGGATGCTTCGCTCCGGTAAGGATTCTTCGCTGCAGCCGGCCAGTCCGGCCAGAAGCAGAAGCAGGGGCAGTAGAGATCGGCCAGGGGCCTGGCTGCGGCTGCGGACGTGGTCAGTAGCTGTAGCGCTGTTCACGGGTCATGCCGCTGCTTGGTCGGGGGCTGTCTGGCGAAGTCGCGGAGCCGGCGTCAGCCTGGGGCTTGGCGTAGAGGTCTCCCAGGAAGCGGCCGCAATCGGGATAGGTCCCGGGGTTCTGAACCACTGCCTCGGTGATCATGACGGCGCCGTGTTCCGGTGAGGTCTTGAACAGGCTGGCGCTCTGACGCTTGATCAAGGCGTAGGCCGCATCCCAGCTCACCTGATGATTGTTACCTGCGCCTCGCATGAAGCAATACACCTGCGCCCCTTTGCTGCCGGCATCGCTGCTCCCTTGAGCCCGTGACGGCAGGGTTGCCGCGCCGCCGAACAGCACGGCGACGGGCAGGAGGCCGTGCAGGAAGACACGTGGCAGGCGGAGATCCATGGTGCCGGGTCAGACGGACGGGCGATCAGGCGCCACCGTATCGGTCCTGCCTTCGGTGTCGAGGCGGCTGTTCAAGGGGGCGGGCTGGACAATGGGAGCACCAGCTTCACCACCAGGGGCAGCACCAGCAGCACGGTGATCAGACGCACGGCGTGCAGGGCTGCGACAGCGGCGCCGACGCCGAACTCGGCCCCCACCAGGCTCATGCCGCTGATCCCTCCTGGAGCCGCTCCCAGCAGGGCCACCACCGGATCAATGCCCAGCAGTCGGCTGCACCACAGACCCACCACCACGCCCGTGAGCACCAGGGTGAGGGTGATCAGCACCGCCGGCCGCCACAGCAGACGCAGCTCGGTCAGGGCGTTGGCCGTGAGCCCGGTGCCGATCACTGTGCCGATGGCGATCTCCAGCACCGTGCGGCTGCCGCTGGGCCACTGGGCCAGTTCCAGCCGTCCACTCATGCTCAGGATGCCGGCCCCGAGCAGCGCGCCGGCCAGTGGGGCGGCTGGAATGCCGGTACGCAGGGCGAGCAGGCCACCCGTCAGACCTGCCAACCCATAGAAAACCAGGGGCCAGAAGGAGGCCATCCGGCGAGGGGATCGAACAATGCCTGCCAGTCTGGCGGGTGGGAGGCTGTCTTCAGGCTTGAGCGGAGCCGGCGGGTGTGTTGTGATCGACCTCGATCTGCCCTGTCTCGATGACGTCCGAATCGGTGTCCTTTCGCATTACGCGCCATACGGAGACCCTGGCGGAAACCATTCACACCCTCTCGCAGCGGCTTCTGAAGCTGGAGCAGCGGCTGGTGGTGGTCGAACGGCAGCTGTCCAGCGTCGATCAGTCCGATCCGGCAGAACTCGACAGCCTGGAGAATGTTGAGCGGCTGCTGCGGGATTGCCGCCAGTTGCTTGAGGTCTCCGAGGGTGATGTGATCGCCATGGCCACTGATGCGGCTGCCTAAGCACACAAACCTTGCGGCAAGCTCCCGAAACTCCGAAACCGGTGACAAAATGGAAAGAAAGCCAGCCATGGCCTTTCCCTCCCTTTCCGGTACCCCCCTTCAGGGGTTGACCCAACGCTCCGCTACCAGCTTCGGCAGCGCTTCTCAGCCCTCTGGAGCGCCCCCCCACCGGCTCTTGCAGCCTTCCGAGGGTGATCATCAGCTGGAGAAGCTTGAGTTCGCTCTGGCCGTTGCTCTCACCAAGGGAGACGAGCAGCGTGCGGCGGTCCTGCGGCAACGCATCCTCGAGTTGGGGGGCAACAGCGAAGAACCAGGAACCTGATCGCTTCCGCCAATGTCCTCCTGGCGACCTGCTTGGCCAGGAGGCGCTGGCTTCAAGGCTGGTTGACTCCATGCCTGTGTCCTGGCTGGGATCAGTCCTCGGGTGGGCGTAGGGTTTGGCCGGCAGCACAACCATCCGGTGCTGGATGTGCCGCGCGATGACAATCGGTTGCCTGACGCTGACCTTCTGGCAGAGCTTGCCGCAAGATTGCTATCATCAGCTTACGAAGGATCAGTTTGTGGTCACATCGATCTCTAATGCCTCTCCTTCGCTTTGTGCCAGGAGTCGATCGACCCTTCCGTGAGCACTGCTTTCGAGCGAGCAATGTTCCCCGTGAGCGCTGCTTCCATCTCGATGGCCTTCTCCTGAATCGTTGTCCTTGATGCCTTCAGTGGATGTCGGGATTGCGGCCACTCTGGACTGTCCATGCTTCTGGCTCCCTCTTCCGTTTTTGTCGTCAAGTGCTTTCTTCCATGCAGGCCAGGGTGAAATCGTTGCGGACTCCCACGGCTGTGCTCAATCCGCTGCGCTCCTCGGCGGCTGCTTCCGCTGCGGATGACCGTCTGGCCTTGAACCAACGGATCACCCGTCTCGACTCTGAAGCCCGCCTCGCTGCAGAGCAGGGCGATGTGACGGCCTCCGCCCGCTCCATCCTGGAGCTGCTCGATTGCGAACGTCGTGCCGGTCAATCCGGTCCACAGGTGCTGCAGCTGATCAAGCCGCGTTCCTGAGCCTGGTGAGTGCTGCACACCCTGCGGTGACAAAGGCCGCCGCTGTTTCGGTTTTCGCGACCATGTGAGCCGGTTCGCCGAACGGGGTCGTGAGGACCGAATCGATCCGGTGGGTTTCTACGACAGAGGGATCGATCAATTCCGACGACATTGGCATCACGAGGGCGATGAAGCCCCGCCAATCATCCTTCGCCACCAGATCATGCTGAGCCTGCGCACCTCCTCTCCCTACGGTCTGATCGATCGTCTTGAGCAGCAACTGAACCAACAGCTGAACCAGCTGCCGCAGAACACTGAGCACGTGCCGGCAGCCGAGGTTCATCAGACTGAAACGGCTTACACCGTTGTGCTCGAACTGCCAGGGGTCGACAAGTCCGCCATTGATGTCAAGGCCACCGATCGAAGCCTGGTGATCAGTGCCGAGCGTCGATCCGGCCGAGAGTCTCTGGCCGCTGAAGGCGTATCAGAGGGTCAAACTTTGCCCGAAACCAAGCCTGACCCTGCCCCACTTCTGAGCGAATTCCGCTACGGCACCTGGAGTCGTAGCTTCCGTTTCCCTGTCGCCATTGAGCGCGATCAGCTGGAAGCCACTTATCGCGATGGTCTGCTCACCGTGACTGCCCCCAAGGCTAACAAAGTCAGCACTGTCACGGTGAAGGTGGCTGGCTAACACCATAGTCCTGCCCCTCGGGGTGGCTCACACGTTCCCATGAACCATGCGCCCCTGGCTTCCTGTCGGGGGCCTTTTCTGTCCTGCGCCATCGAGGTGAGCTCACTGAACCCAGCCGCTCTGACACGGACAAGTGCCACCTGTTCAGCTTGGGATGCTGGCATGTCAGAAGCTTCGAAGGCGGAAGCGATCGGATCATCATCCCTGCGTTGTGGACTTCTTCCTGCCAATCATCCAACTCTGCCTGGTCAAGCCGCGGCGTCACTTCTTTCCGAGCAAGTGGAGGACGATCAGCAGAATGCTGCCCATGATGATCATGTTCATCGCCAGTTTGGTGATCAAGCGTTTGCGCAGCCTGGCCGATGCGGATTTGAATCTGCCGTGAATTTCTGGGTTCAATATGGAATGCTTCTCGGGTTGTTTTGATCGCGTTGAGCAAACTCCCCTCTTCCCAAAATAGGATTGCTTGAAGGGGAATGTCTCCGGATTGATGCCTTGAGACTGGTCTGCTCGTCCGTGATGTTGATTGAGGATTGACAAGAAAGGCGTCAACGGCGTCTTTGGCTTCATTGAGGCTGATTCCTGTTTGCTCGCGAGTGGTCTTGATTGCCTCGATTAATCGTCCTTCTAGGACAAGGGCTCTTGGATCAACTCTAAGCCCTGCCATCTGCTGGGTCTGCGTCGGTCGCCTCGGCAAGCGCGGCAACGGGCTGGGGCGAGTTGTTCAGGGCGTCGGCGACTCCAGGATTGGCGACGGCATGGAGACACCGAGGCAAATAATGGCCAGCGGCCAACTGCATTAAACTCTCAACTGGATCACCAGTCATGCTCAGCATCTCCTCTGTAGCTGTTCTTTTTTCATGGTCTATCTCCTATTTGCGATGATCTGGCTGATTCGTGCGATTCGTCCATCCCACCATCTAGAACGGATTCAGCAGTGCCCTCGTGCTGCATCGCATCAAGGTGCTGTCAGACGCGGCTTTGGACTTGCTTTGGCAGCGGGTTCAAGCACGGTGATCGCTTGCGTCCCCTGTGTTGGTGTAAATCCCTGGGGACCTCAACCCCGGCGTAGCCGGGGTTGAGCGCGCACCTCAGACGTTCCGCTCAGCGGCCAGCGTTGCAAGGGGTGGGCAGGCCCGTGACCCTGGTTTGAGCACTACCTCAACCAGACGAACCATGCCCACGTCCAATGGTGCCGCAATTGAGCTGGCGCCGCTACTGGATGGCAGCAGCGCCGGTGAGCTGATCCCCGAGCTGGTGCGCCACGGCCTGCAGCAGCTGATCGAGCTGGAGGTCGCTGCCGTGCTCGGCGCAGAGCGCCATGAGCGCAGCGAGGAGCGGCTCGGCTACCGCAACGGCTACCGGCCGCGCACCCTGGCCACCCAGGTGGGGGACATCGATCTCCGCATCCCCAAACTGCGCTCCGGCAGCCACCTGCCCTCGATCCTGGAGCCGCGCCGCCGTGTGGACCAGGCCCTCTACGGCGTGGTGATGGAGGCCTATGTCGGCGGCATCTCAACGCGCAAGGTCGACGCCCTGGTGGCCGCCCTGGGAGTCCAGAGCGGCATCTCCAAATCTCAGGTGAGCCGCATCTGCGCTGACATCGACATCCAGGTGCAGGCCTTCCTGAACCGCCCCCTTGAGGCCACCGGCTACGCCTACCTGTACCTCGATGCCACCTATCTCCACGGGCGTCTCGGCAAGGCGATGCAGGTCTGCTCCAGGGCTGTGGTGGTGGCCATGGGCGTCAATGCCGATGGTCGCCGCGAGCTGCTCGGCATCAAGGTGGGCGACAGCGAAACCGAGAGCTTCTGGAGCGAGTTCATTGGCTCGCTCAAGGAGCGCGGCCTCACTGGGGTCAAGCTCGTGATCAGCGACGCGCACGTGGGCCTCACCAAGGCGATCCGGCGGATGCTGCAGGGCAGCTGCTGGCAGCGCTGCAGGGTCCATTTCGCCAGAAACCTGCTCCAACGGGTGCCCAAGGCCCACCAAGGCATGGTCACCGCTGCCTTGCGCTCAGTGTTCGCCCAGGAGAAAACGGACGAAATCGAGGCCCGCTGGGACGATCTGGCCAGCTCACTGGTGGATCGCTTCCCCAAGGCTGCTGAGCTCATGCTGCACGCCCGGGAAGACGTGCTCGCCTTCCGTCACTTCCCGCCTCAACACTGGAAAAAGACTTGGAGCACCAACCTGCTCGAGCGCCTCAATGAGGAGATCAAACGCCGCACTCGGGTGGTTGGCATCTTCCCGAATGACGCCTCGATCACCCGCTTGGTGGGGGCTGTGCTGCTGGAGCAGGACGAGCACTGGCAGCTGGAGGGCCGGCGCATGTTCTCCGCCGAGAGCATGGCCGCCATCCCCTCACTGGCGGAGCTGCCCACGCAGCCTTCCTTGCAAGAAGCAGCGGCCTGAGCCTCAGGCCCCAGGAGATCGCGCCGTAGCGCCCCCACAGGGCGCAGCGGCGGCGATCACCGCCCGGGGGCCGGCACCGCAGACGTCACGACCAAGATTGCAGGTGTAGCCCACAACCGATCGGCAATCCAGACGAAAGACTTGACAAGTCAATCGTCTGGATTCATCGTGAAATAACGAGGTGCACATGCGCCTCGAGAATGACAGCCCGTCATTCACCCCTGTTCTCCCTCAGTCCAGGGCAATCGGGCCTCGGGATTTACACCACGCCAAGGGACGCGGCCCGGTGATCGGCTTTCCCTTCACCCCCGCGTAAACCACCACGATCTCGGCAGCTTCATTGCCGTTGTTCGTGCCGTAGTGGGGTTGATTCACCATCTCGATCAGCCCGTCCCCCGCCTTCAGCTGCACTTTGGCTCCCGCCTCGCTGATCACCAGTAGCTGGCCGCGAATCAGCATGCCGGCGTTGATCACTGGGTGGATGTGCATGGGCAGCCTCACCCCCGGCGGAATCGTGATGTGCAGCACGGTGACTTCCGGCTCGCCGCTGGGATAGGCGGGCAGCTGTGTTCCGTTCCAGGCCTGGCCTGAGCGGACCAGCGTCTGGACCTTGACCTCGGCGGGTTCCCCATCCGCCAGTGTCCTTGGGCCTGCCAGCAGCAGCCCGCCACCGATCAGCAGCAGGGCCAGCCAGCACCGCCGAGTCTTGAGCCTCGTCTGGTGCCTGGTTGCTGCACGGACGGACATGAGTCGCCTGCGGTCAAGCAGAAGTCTGGGGGATTCGGCGCAGGATTGCCAGCCCGTCACTCCCGAGGAGGTGTCGTATCGATCGCCTGGGTTGTCCTGACTCTGGCCAGGTCATCAACCGGGTGCTGACCTGGGCAGTCTCGCCGCCCCCATCACGACCGGCCCTGCCGCGATGGCGTCGCCAGCACCAGTAGCGCCGCGCTCACCAGCAGCACCACGGTGGACAGGACCTGGATCTGAGGAGGGATCTGACGCTGGAAAGCACCGGCCAGATAGAGCGGCAAGGTCATCGTTTCAACGGTTGTGAAGCTGCTCACGACATAGTCGTCGAATGACAGGGAGAAGCAGAGCAGGGTGACCCGGCGGAAGGCCTCCAGCGGTGGTGCCCCCAGATCCTGGATGCCAGTTCCAGGGTTGGGTCGAATCCTGCCAGCCGGGCCTTGAGGATCAGCGCTGCGTAGCTGAGGCAGAACAGGCTGTGGGACAGCAGCAGGGTTAGGGGTCCACGCGGTAGATCGATGCCCACGAACAGGTTCAGCAGCGCTGTGGCCAGCACGATCTCCGGGTTGGTGAGCGGCAGGGCCAGCAGCAGCTCAATCCAACGACTGCCTCGCACACTGGCACGGCCCAGCGCCAGTGCCATCAGGCCCCCCAGCAGCGCCGCCGCCAGGGCCAGGCCGAGGCTGGTGAAGAACGCCTCGAGGAGCGCGGCATCGCGCAGCGGATGGCGCCGGTTCTCCAGAGTGAAACCCTTCTACACCAGGTTGAAGCGCCCGCGGGGCGGGTTGAAGCTGAACAGCACCGTGACCACCACCGGCGCATAGAGCAATCCGTAGGCCAACGCACTCCGCACTCCCAGCGCTAAGGCTCCCAGCCGGTTCATGGCAACAGCAGCTCCTCCATGCCACGGCCGCGCAGCTGCAGCAGTGCCGCCAGCGTGATCAGCGCCATCAGCACCAGCTTCAGGGCTGCTGCCCGCGGTGCCTGCAGTTGCACCAGCAGCAGGTTGTCGATCGTGTTGGCGATCATCCGTTCGTTGGGCCCACCCAGGAACAGTGGATGCACCACATCGCCGGCGGCGGGGAACAGGCTCAGCAGGATGCTGGCACTAGCTGTTGCCATCGGGGAGTTCCAGCAGGTTCCAGCAGTCGTAGACCAGTGGCAGCCGGCCCCGCAGGCCGCTCAGGGTGGGGTTCTCCTTGCAGCGGAAGTGCGTCTGGGGCGAGTGGTGGTGGGCATTGGACCCTGGTGGGGTTCCAGCTCTTGCCAGGGTCCGCGATACGGGAAGGGTGGGGTTATGCAGGATCTGCATTGATTGCCCTGACTGCCAGCCAAGTGAGGCACGCAGACTGAATAGAAAACTTTGGCTTCTTATCCGGGGCCGCTGAAGATTCAAACTGGGACATCGCCCTGTTCCAGTTCCATCGCATACCAAAAGACCGCTGCTACAAGTCGTAGTGAGAATGGGATCTTATGCGGACAGAATCAGGCTGGCCGGGCTTTAATGCGGATCAGCCCAATAAGTGTTATGTCAAAATAAGCTAACCCGCCTCAAACGGATGGAGCATGGATTCAAAAAGAGCAAACGAAGCACATTATGACAGATATATCGAAGAAGAAGGAACTATGTTTTCACATCGGGACTCATAAAACGGCTACCACATATTTGCAACACTTAATGAGTGCCAACAAAAAAAGGCTTTCAGAGCAAAGAATCGAGTATTATGGGAAATGTACATTTGCAAAAGACGCTCCTGGCGATACAATAGCTCAGGATTTTTACGAGAGATTGAAAACCTTTAGAGCCAACTCAACCTCTGATCGCTTGGTTGTTTCTGACGAAGATTTATGCCACAATAGGAACGATATTTTTTACACTCTAGTTTGCAATTACAGCAATGAGTTCAATATCAAGATTGTTTGCTACATAAGGGAAGTTGTTTCCTATTGCATTTCTTTTTATAGTTTTGCAGCGATCTGGCTATGTAACCGCGACTCAAGTCCCGCCTTTCGCAACTTTGTCGAATATCTTGATCGCCAAAAGGCATACATTGCAACTTACGACTTATTAACGAAACTTGCGAAGGTATTACCGAATGAGGATGTTATCGTCCGCCCATTTAACTTCTCTCAATTTCGCGAAAAGAAAATCGATAATGATTTCTTCGATATTTTAAACGTTGACGCTACGCTTTTTCAATCTGTCGAAGTCCAGAATATTTCCCCTACATTAAAGCAAGCAGAGAAAATCTATTATGTATTGTCGATAACAAGCAACCGACATGTAAGAGTACGCGCAAGGGACCTGATACTTCAAATTAGAGATGAATGTGGACCAAGTATTACCAAGGATGAACTAGATGCCGTTTATGAAAGATATCGTGATTATGAAATGAAGATTCAGAGGGCTTTTTTCAATAGAGGCAACGAAGAGCAACGATATGGGAGAACTTATGCCCGCTGGATCCAAAAGATAGATGGACAAGAAGAAAGAGTTCTTAATGCCAGTGAGAAACACCGTATTCTTGCGGCCGCGTCCCTTTGCGTGGTGTAAAACCCGAGGCCCGAATGCCCTGACTCAGAGGGTGAACAGGGTGGAATGACGGGCTGTCATTCCTGAGGTGCAGATGCACCTCGTTCTTCCACGATGAAACGAGACGATTGACTTGTCAAGTCTCTCGTCTGATCGCGGCTGTGTTGTGAGCGGCAGGAGTCTTCTATGCAGCCCAGGGGTTACAGCGCCGGCCCCCGGGCGGCGATCGAGGCCGCTGCGCCCTGTGGGGGCGCTGCCACCTCAATCACCTGGGGCCTGCGTCTTGCACCTCTGCGGCGGCGGCGCTGAGCAGGGCCGGCAGATCCTCCAGCTCCGGGATGGCAGCCATGCTTTCGGCGGAGAACATGCGGCGGCCTTCCAGCTGCCAATGCTCGTGCTGCTCCAGCAGCACCGCGCCCACCAGGCGGGTGATCGACGCGTCGTTGGGGAAGATGCCGACGACGCGGGTGCGGCGCTTGATCTCCTCGTTGACCCGCTCCAGCAGGTTGGTGCTCCAGACCTTCTTCCAGTGAGGCTGCGGGAAGTGACGGAAGGCCAGCACGTCCTCTCTGGCCTCGTTCATGAGCTCGGTGGCCTTGGGGAAGCGCTCCGCCAGCGAGGCGGCCAGGTCATCCCAGCGGCTGAGGATCTCTCCGGCATCCTCCTGAGCGAACACCGAGCGCAGGGCGGCGGTGACCATGCCCTGGTGGGCTTTGGGGACGCGCTGGAGAAGGTTGCGGGCGAAGTGGACGCGGCAGCGCTGCCACACACAGCCCTGCAGCTGGCGCCTGATGGCCTTGGTGAGGCCCACGTGGGCGTCGGAGATCACCAGCTTGACGCCAGTCAGGCCGCGCTCTTTGAGCGAGGCGAGGAACTCACTCCAGAAGCCCTCGCTCTCGCTGTCGCCCACCTTGAGGCCCAGCAGCTCACGGCGACCATCGGCGTTGACCCCCATGGCGACGACGACGGCCCTTGAGCAGACCTGCAGGGCCTTGCCCAGCCGGCCGTGGAGGTAGGTGGCATCCAGGTAGACGTAGGCGTAGCCGGACTCCTGCAGGGGCCGGTTCAGAAACGCCTGCACCTGCTGGTCGATGTCCTGGCAGATGCGACTGACCTGGGATTTGGAGATACCGCTCTGGGATCCCAGGGCGGCGACCAGGGCATCCACCTTGCGGGTGGAGACCCCACAGATGTAGGCCTCCATGATCACGCCGTAGAGGGCCTGCTCCACCCGGCGACGGGGCTCGAGGATCGAGGGCAGGAAGCTGCCAGCCCGCAGTTTGGGGATCAGCAGGTCGATGTCGCCTACCTGGGTGGTCAGACTGCGGGGCCGGTAACCGTTGCGATAGCCGAGCCGCTCCTCGGTGCGCTCGTGGCGGTCGGCACCCAGCACGGCAGCGACCTCCAGCTCGATCAGCTGCTGCAGGCCGTAACGGGCCAGCTCGGGGATCAACTCACCGGCAGTGCTGCCATCCAGTAGCGGCGCGAGGTCGGGTGCGGCACAGTAAGTCTTGGGCGTGTGTCACGAGTCAGCAGGTGAAAGCCAAGGCTGATGAAACTGCATCGGGGATGGGAGTGTGGCCTCCCGGGATCGGCCTGCAGGGGCTGGTACCAAACCACCCCGTGCTGCTGCGTTCAAAAGACGTGGTGGTGAGCGACGGGGAAACGGCGGACTGGATCCGTCAGGTGTGCGACGAGAAGGTGAGCGCAAGCGAACCGTTGATGACGCGCCGATATCTATTTCAGACGCTGCCAAAACGGGAGGCGGCCCAAATCTCCTGGATCAGTGTGGACAGAGCCTGTCTATGGACCACACGGCAGCCGGCGTATAGACGGCACGAGCTCATCGCAGGCCCTGATGCGGAACGTGAGAACCTGCCATGGAATGCCAAGGGAACATCCCAAGTGGTCACCACCATGAGGGTCAATACCGATGTCTGTGGCAGGGGCGGAGCAACCCGTAGTAGCGATGATGGGTCTGTAACGGACTCGGAGCCAAGGGGTTGCATCATCCCGTTTGGAGTCTCCCATCAACTGCCTACGGCAGGAGGAATGGGATGACAACAGACAAGCCGCTACCGATTACCAAGGTGATGGTCTGGAAGGCCTATCAACAGGTGAAACGGAACGGACAGGCGGCCGGTGTGGATGGCCAAAGCCTGGACGACTTCAACAAGGATCTGGAGAATAATCTCTACAAACTCTGGAATCGGATGGCATCAGGAAGTTATCTTCCGCCACCAGTTCGGCGTGTGGAGATTCCCAAATCCGGTGGAGGCGTCAGGCCGCTGGGTATCCCGACGGTTGCTGATCGCATCGCACAGATGGTGGTCAAGCAGGTGCTGGAGCCAGAGCTGGAGCTGATCTTTGATCAGGAGTATCCGTTCAGGGGCCGTGACGCAGCCGCGCAGCATTCACCGCCCTTGATCGCTGATCACCAAGCGACCACAGACACCACGATCGATGACGGCCGGCTCAGGGATTCGGCAACAGCGATGGCATCTCACCGCCGCGATGATGGGCGATCAAGGCCTGCTCCAGGAACTGCCAGATATCACGGCCCTGTTGCCGCAGGCTGGTGGTGACCGTGAGCAGCCTGCTGCGGCAGATCGCACCCTGGCGGGATTGGACGCCATGGCTGATCTTGCGCTGAATCACCGAATGGCGCAGGGCACGCTCGGCTGCGTTGTTGGTGGGCTCGATCCCTTCAATCTCCAGGAAGGTCCAGAGGCCATCGCTCACTTGCAGCAACTGATGGCAGGTACGCACCGTCTTGGCCCACGGCGTTCGCTCGCCGCGCTGGCAGCCCAGCTCCACAACCCGCTGCAGCGTGCCCACAAACGCCTGGCGGATCGGCCGACAGCCCTGCTGCAACGTGGACCAGTCGATCGTTCCGTCTTTGTAGCGGTGCCACTGGGCAAACAGCTGCTGCTGCAGGCCCAGCAGCTCCGCTCCAATCTCACCGCTGGCGCCCTGACGGTCAGCGATGGCGGTGAGATCGCGGATCACGTGCGCCCAGCACAGCTGGCGCTGCTCCAGCGGGAGATGGTTGTAGGCGGAGAAGCGATCGCTCACCACAATTCCGCCAAAGGCATTCCCGAGCAGGTCGATCGCGGCGGCAGCCGAGCGGCTCAGGCTCTGCAAGAACACTGTCACCCCCATGGCGGTCACCATGACCCACTCCCAGCCGCGCCGGCCATCGGGGTTGCCCCCATCGGCATTACCGGTGGGGGCACCGGTTTCATCGACATAGACCACCGACTGCTGACGGGCAAACGCAAGGGCCTCCTGCATGGGCTGCTCCAGTGCTGCACTCAAGCGCTGGCGGATAGTGGCCATCGCTCCCCGGCTGATCTGTACCCCCAGCAGCTGATCCAGCAGCGCCTGGGTCTTGCTGAAACTCAACGGGAAGGCACTACCCAGCAGACCCACCAGAGCACTGAGCCGGGGACCGTAATGGCTTACTTCCACCTCCGCCGGTAACGAGGCACAGGTGCTGGTGGAACAGCAGGGGCAGACCAGGCGGTGCAGCCGGTGCTCGATCACCAGAGGCGTGATCGGTGGAATCTCGATCACCTGGTGCCTCAAGGGCTCGGGATCCTGACCCTGTAGCAACGTGCCGCAGCGGCGGCAGGCCTGGGGGTGGTGCTCGACCACCTCATCCACCCGCTCGATCGGCAGCAGCTCCGGCCCAGATCCGGGATGGCCCGGCTGGCCGCCGCGCTTGCGGCCACTGCCCTTGCGTCGTTCGGGCGGCTTAAACCCCTGGCCATCACTGGAGGGAGGCTTGGAAGAATTGCGGGAGCTGCGGCCGATCCGCTCGCGCAGATGGGCCAGTTCGGTCGCCAGGGCGGTGAGCTGGACGCGGAGCTGCACCATCTCCTCCTGTTGAGCCAGGATGAACTCCCTGGCACCAGCTGGCCACGACAACCAGTCCACCTCGGAAATGCCAGCAGGAGGGGCGCCCATCTCAAGCAGTCTCTGCCTGAGATGCAAACGGGAATCAGGACGCCGTCAAGGGTTCAGCAGAGACGATGTTCGCCGCGTGCTGTCCCGACCCCTGAATGCTTACGATCAGGATTCCTACGGCTACAGACCGGGCAAGTCAGCGCATCAGGCAGTAGAGGTCTGCCGTCAGCGCTGCTGGAGGTCCAACTGGGTTCTCGATCTCGACATCAAGGGGTTTTTCGATGCTATCGATCACGACCTGTTGATGCGCGCGATCAAGGCCCATACCTCCGAGCGCTGGGTGGTGCTCTACCTGCAACGATGGCTGCAGGCACCGGTTCTGTTGCCGGATGGCACGCTCCATCCCAGGGACCGGGGCACATCGCAAGGTGGTGTCATCAGTCCACTGCTGGCCAATCTGTTCCTGCACTATGCGTTTGATGTGTGGATGCGCCGGAGCCACCCGGCCATTGCCTTTGAGCGCTATGCAGATGATGTGATCTGTCATTGCCACAGCGAGAAGGAAGCTCGGCGGTTGCTGGAGGCATTGCAGGATCGCTTTGCGTCCTGTGGCCTCCAGCTTCATCCCCAGAAGACCCAGGTGGTCTACTGCAGGGATAGCAACCGCCGGGCACCGTTTGCTGATGTCACGTTCACGTTTCTTGGTTTCGCGTTTCGGCCACGTGTGTCTCGCAATTCTCGCGGAGTCATCTACACAGGCTTTTTGCCGGCAGTGAGTCCGCAGGCTCTCCAGCGTATGCGGGAGAGGATTAGGTCGATAGGGCTTCCATCGCTCGTGTATCTGTCGCTTGAGGAGATCGCTAAAGTGCTGAATCCAGTGATTCGTGGCTGGATTCAGTACTACGGTCGTTTCTATAGGACAGAACTGATCAGGAAGTTGTATCGCTACCTGGATGACAGAATTGCAGCCTGGTTACGGCAGAAGTACAAAAGGCTGCGGGGTCGTCGGCTCCAAAGCTGGCGAGTACTTGCCAGGATCAGGTCTGGACATCGTGATCTGTTCGCGCACTGGCGTCGAGTCAGTGAAGTGGCATGTGGATGATGGGAGCCGTATGACGCGAGAGTGTCACGTACGGTTCTGTGAGCACCTCGGGGGGAAGTTCCCCGGGGTGACTCGACATGGTTCGTCTGGTTGAGGTGGTTCTCGAACCAGGGAAACGGGCCTGCCCACCCCTTGCAACGCCAGCCGCTGGGCCAGCCACCTGAGGTGCGCGGCCCACCCCGGCTACGCCGGGGTGGGGGTGCCGGGGGATTTACACCAAGCCTTGGGACGCCAGCTATTCTTGCTATCGTCTCGTTTCTGCAATCTCGGCAAGGATAGCGATGCCTCTGAGAATATTTAGGGCCTCCTGAGAAAGCAAGAAGCAGCCCCCAGGATAACAAAGTGAGGAGGTCCGGCCTAACACTGAGTGTTGCTCAGGCTGCAGCCGGTTGATTGCTCAGGAGTCGCTCCTCGCCTCTTCGGATGGATTCAGTGCCGATCATTAGCTGAAACAAGAAGGCAAAAAGGACAAAAAGAAGCTCCAGCAGGTTCTTGAGGTTCATTACCAGTACAGCCAATGCAATGGCTGTGGGGTTCCCCCGGTTTCAAGGACAAGTCGCTAATGATCACGCCATGACCATCAGACTGTCCATCGATGACCAATCCATCCACAACCAGATGTCGGTTTACGGCGCTACAGAAGGCTGAGGCCGTGGAGCTTTGCCTCCAAGAGAGCCTTTCCTGCAACTGAGGTGGGTGCCTTTTATTGGACAGTTCCGGCCCCTGACATCGTTAACCCAGGACGGGTGGAACATGGTTCGGCCTCAGTGTAGACCGCGTGGGGAGTTTTGCCTCCAAGGGAACTGTGAGGTCTTACATGGCAATACCGCCACAGGAAGCGGGCCAGGCTGATTTCAGCGTCCCAGCCATCGCTGTATGCCCGTAGGTAGACCTCCTCGTACTTGACAGTCCTCCACAGCCGTTCAACAAGGATGTTGTCGTAGCACCGCTTTCTGCCGGACCAGCTGATCTGGATCCGCTCCCCTTTGAGTCTGGCCACAAAGTCAGCGGACGTGAACTGACAGCCTTGATCGGAGTGGAAGATCTCTGGCCTACGGCCGCCTCCCAAGGCCATCTCCAGGGCCTCCAGACAGAACTTCGTGTCAAGGCTGTTGGAGAGCCTCCAGCTGAGCACATGCCTGGAATGGAGATCCATGATCGCCACCAGATAGAGGAACCCTTTCTGCAGAGGGATGTAGGTGATGTCGGTCGCCCAGACCTGATCCACCGACGTGACCTGCGTGAGGTCCACCAGGCAGGGGAACCGCACGGACGGATCACCTGGAACCGTCGTCCGGGGCTTCTGGTAGATCGCCCGTAATCCCATGCGCCGCATGAGGTTTCGCACTCGATCTCGGCTGATCGGGATACCATCTTGGGCCAGATAGTCCACCATCCGGCGGCTGCCGCTGCAGGGATCCTCCAGGTAGAGAGCATCGATCCTGGCCATGATCCGCAGCGTCGATACACGGACCGGTGTCGGCCGGTAGTACAGCGTGGATCGAGGCAGCCCCAGCAGCGCACACTGCCTGCTGATGCTGAGCTCGGGGTGGTCGTGATCGACCAGCTTGCGCAGTTCACGGGCATCAGAGCAGTTGAGACTTTTTTTTGAGCCACTCCAGCTCCATCTGCAGCCGTCCGATCTGCTGGAACAGCTCCGCCTCCTTGGCCTGCCCCTCCTCCTTGTCCTTGGTCTTCTTGCCTCGGGTGAAGAGCTCGCTGGCACCGTCCAGGAGCTGCCGCTTCCACTGGCTCACCTGGATCGGGTGGATGGCGTGGTCGGCGGCGATCTCCTGGATCGTCTTGCGGCCACTGATCGCCTCCATGGCGACCCTGGCCTTGAACTCGGGGCTGTGGGTGCGGCGCTTGCTCATCGGTGGGAGCCCCTTTCAGGGGCGGTACCCCGCCTCAGAGGTTAACGATGGGGCCTGTCCAGAAAAGCCAGACCACCTCAAACACCGTGGCCGAGCGTCTCGGCCTTCCCACCAGCAGCCTGGCTCGCTGGGTGCGGCAGGCCCGCATTGATCGGGGCCAGGCTGGCACCCGTGACCAAGGCCTGCTCACCAGTGAGGAGCGCACCGAGCTCAACCGGCTCCGCAAGGAGGTGCGAGAGCTCAGGAGGGAGAAGGATTTTTTCAGGCTGGCGGCAGCGCACGTTGCCAAAGAGCAGCTGCCGCCGAAGGGTTTCGCCTGATCGACCAGCTGGCCACACGTCCCTCGGTGGCCTGGCTGTGCCGGCAGCTGGGAGTGGCCCGTAGCGGCGACTACGCCTGGCGACACCGGCAGGAGGCGCCGGGACAGCGGGCGGCCGAGAACGCCGTGATCACCGCTGAGATCCAGGCGGTGTTCCATGAGCACCACCGCCGAGAAGTCTTGATCTCACCCCAACAGCTGCAGCGCGATCTTGCGTTCTGAATTGAGGGGTATTACAACCGCGAGCGCCGCCATTCAACGATCGGTTACATCAGTCCGATCGACGATGAGCAGCGATGCATCGTTGCCCCTGCACTCACTCCCGTGAACCCTTGATCGGTGTCCACGTAATCGGGGGAACCCCAATGTGCTCACTCTTTCTCAACGAGGTGTCGTAAGCCTACGATCATGTTCTGATCGTCAGTGTGCTGGCTGTCGTTGAAGACTCACTTCAGATCTCCGGCTTCCACCCGCGTCCGAATCTTCTTCAGCAGCTCCCGTACCTGGGGGCTGCAGTCGTCGAACATCCCACCGTGGCGATCGCTCCTGGCCACGA
This sequence comes from Synechococcus sp. CBW1006, assembly GCF_015840525.1. Classification (NCBI taxonomy): domain Bacteria; kingdom Bacillati; phylum Cyanobacteriota; class Cyanophyceae; order Synechococcales; family Synechococcaceae; genus Synechococcus; species Synechococcus sp. CBW1006. Next base: position 1,049,751 of record NZ_CP060396.1, read on the forward strand.
AGAACAGGGCGCAGCGCAGCTCCGTGAGCGTGGTTGCACAGTTGTGGTTGGCCAGATCGGCGCAGGCCTCGAATGACCCGGCCGCTTCGTAACCATTGATCGTGTGGGCGAAGTGCTCCCAGCCGTGCAGGTCTCCCTCGGGATCAGGAATCCGTGCAAGGTCGAGCTGGTGGTTGGTCAGTTCCTTCAAAACGATTGGCTGCTGCCTGGGTGGAGGCTAGTGGCGCATCGTCATGGGAATGGCTGCTTCTGTCGGAACGATCCTGTTGAGCTGGTACTTCCTGCCTCTGGGCCAGGACGGTTGCACCGGGCATTCGTTTCTGTCTAACGGGAGTGAGCGCAACGGCAGTCCAAGTCCCACTCTGTCTTTCGCAGGAAGAGTTGCCTGGCAGCCTGCCCTCGCCTGCACGCTGGGTTCAGACATGCGCCCCCGGTCAGATGAACGACGACGACATCTGCTCCGCCCTGGACACTGACCTCCCTGCTGTCTCCGACTCTTCACTGCCAGGACCGCCGCAGGCTGGCCAACCCATGCGCAACGCCGAGGATGGCTACATCGCTGCTCGGCACTCTGCCCTGGGGATACTGCGCCCCATTCTCGCAGCCATGGAGGATTCCAAGGTGCTTCATGCCGGCAGTGTCTCGATCACCTGAGGTGAGGCCGGCACCATGGCCGAGATCGCCCCGAGGCTTGAAGAACTGGAGGGCCTCCACCAGGGGCGCTCCTTCATGCGAACGACTGGTGGTGGGGTAACTCTTCTGGGGCTGGGTCCCTGGGGCGACGGCATCGCCCGGCTCCTGCTGGAACCCAGCGATCTTCTGTTGATCGTTGGTCTGGTGCTGCTGGCGGCCCAGGCTGGCCATCGGCCTGCTGCTGCTCGGCTGGCATTGGCAGCAGAATGGCGCGAACGGTTCCAGCGGGTCACTCCCTGGGGGTAAGGAGGAAAGTCCGGTGGGGTGCAGGATCGCCCTGAACCGATCACGGCACTGTCTCGCAGCCGTGATGGAGGCCGTCCGGCTTTCTCAGTCAGAACGCTCGCCGTGTTCACCCACCATCACCGGCGCGGGCCGGCTCGTTCGATGACACCCTCCTCCTCCTTCCGCTCCCTGGCCCCCATCGCCGGTGATGCCTGCCTGCCTGGCGATGCTGCTGCTGGATCAACCGGCCCAGGCCCACGGCATCGCCCAGGGCAGCATCGCCGCCTGCTTCCTGAATCCGCCCACCGGTGCCGATCACCTGTTGCTGCTGATCGGTGTGGGGGCGGCCGCGGCTCCGGCGGACGGCTCCGCCGCGCTCTGGTGGCTGGGCGCCTTCGGCGCCTCGCTGCTGGTGAATGGCGGTGGCTTCCTGCTGCTTGCCCTCTGTGGGGGCGTGATCGCCCTGGAGCCGATCGGGCTGCTGGTGCGCTGATCCCTTGGTGTTCTGATTCCGGCTTTTCGCCCACCCCTTGCCCTTCATCTGATTGTTCATGGCCGCCGATGTCCTCGTGATCTCCGTCAGTGCCGGCGAGAATCTCCGCCTCGCTGAGCGCTTTGCGGCAGCGGCACGCGGGCACGATTTGTCCGCGGAGGTGCTCAGCCTGACGGGCCTCTCACTGCCTCTGTTCAATCCTCTGACTCTGGCGGAGAGCGGCATCCCCGCTGGGGTTGCCGAGCTCAATGCATGGCTGGATGCGTCTCCCCGCTGGGTGATCTGCACACCGGAGTACAACGGCTCGATTCCGCCGCTGTTCACCAGTGCCGTCGCCTGGCTCTCAGTGCAGGGGGATGATTTCCGCAGGTTGTTCAACCATCGGCCAATCGCGATTGCCACCCACTCTGGCGGTGGTGGCTACACGGTGCTCACCGCGCTTCGGCTGCAGTTGGCCCATCTCGGTGCCAATCTGGTCGGCCGGCAGCTGGTGAGCAATCGCTTCAACCCGGCCAAGGACGACTCGATCGATGATCTGGTGGTACGTCTGCAGAGACTGGCAGCGATCAATCACTGATGGATCAACAACGGATCGATCAACAGCCGAATGGATTGATCCGGACGCAGGCTCTCAGCGTTGTGCCCCCTGAGCTTCGTATCACTTTCGGTACCACTGCTCCATCTGTTCAATCTCCTCGCTCTGTACCCGCACCATGGCGTGCTCCAGCTTGCGCAGCTCAGGGTGTTGGGCGTTGATCTGGGCCATGGAGGCCATCATCACGCCCATCTGATGGTGGGGAATCATCTGTTCGATGAAGGCTCGATCGAAGTCGGGAGCCTGGCTCAGGGCGATCAGGTTTGTGCTCGACCCCATGGGCCCACCCCCCATTCCCATTCCCATCCCTCCCATCCGGCCCTGCCCGCCCCAGCCCGCCCCTGGTCCCCAGGTGGGCACGCTTTGGCCAAACCACTGCTGGTACCAGGCCCTCATCTGGGCGTTTTCTTTCGTCTGACTGGCCTGGATCCGCTTCGCCAGGGCCTTGATCTCGGGCCGCCGGGCACGGCTGAGCGCAAGATCGGCCATGGCGATCGCTCCGTCGTGGTGGGGAATCATCATCACGATGAACGGCTGGTCTGAGGGCAGGCCCATCCCCGGGCGGCCGACCCTCTCGATGTCTTCATCATGGTCAGGCATTCCATAGCCTCCCCAGCCCTGGGATCTGGATGGCAACGCAGCCCACAGGGACGCCATGCAGACCCCCGCACTGGCAAGACCCAGCAAAGCCCTGTTCCAGGATCTGGTTCGCTCTGAGCGCCTTCTCATCGGATCGTGAATTGGCAACAACTCATTGACAGCGAGTCGCCGCCTCACGCCTGGAACACCTGTCTTCAGGATGGTCACGCCGCTCCGATCTGGGCAACACCCGGCTGAAGCTTCATCCACTGCTCTGGATTGACAGCAGTTTGTTCTATGGGGCCTGTGGGCCAGCCATGCCAGGCACTGGGTGAGTGCATCAGTCAGTCAGCAGTGGCCTGACCGTGGCTTGTTTTCTCCCTCAGACCTGCAGATTGGGACAGATCACTGCATCATCCTGGCGGGGCGCGGTCTGCCAGCTGCCCAGCAGGATCTGAATCTCCTCGCGAAGCAGGCCCAGTTCATCGATGCGTTCGTCAATGCGTTCGATCTGGCGGTTGAGTTGCCGCTGGATGTCGTGGCAAGGCAGCAGCCCGGCATCGTGGGGTGCCAGGCAGGCCTGAATCTCTTCGAGGGTCAGACCCAGGGCCTTGAGCCGGCGGATGAAGGCCAGCCGTTGCAGGCTCTTCTCCTCATGGAACAACCGGTATCCCCCCGGGCTTCGGTTCACGGCCGGGAGAAGACCGAGGCCTTCGTAGTAGCGCAGCGTCTTTACCGGTAGGCCACTGCGGGCCGCCAACGCACCGATCTTGATGCCTTGCACCGGAGACGTGACGCCCATGGATCGGCTTGACTCTCCACTGTTAGGGAGACTTTAGGCTGACAGGGCGTTCCCGGTTGTTGGTGCTCTGATGCTGTTCCCTGTCTCAGCTCTTGCTGTCTTTGCCAGGGCGGCTGCCGAGACCGGCGTCCTGACGCTCAAGGGCACGGGCTCGAGCTGCCAGGAGCGCCTCAGAACATCGCCAACACCGCAGGACACCAACTCCATGGGTCAGCGACACCTGCATCGACACTTGCATCAACACCTCCATCACGCGCTGCTTCCGGCCGCTGCGCTGCGGCTCGGTGGTCGCTCCATGACCACGCAGCCAACTGAATGAGCGTTCCGATGACCACCCCAACGATGGGTCAGGCCTGTTGCCACGGCGCAACCGAAACCCCGTCGACCACGGACATGGAGCGGGAGCTGGCCCAGGAGCTCACCGCGTTACGCCGCAAGCTGAGCGTGGCGGCGCTGCTCACGGCCCTGGTCATGCTTTCCAGCCTGCCCCACATGCTGGGCCGGCATTCCTTGCCGTTTCTGCCGGCCTGGTTCACCAGCCCCTGGAGCCAGCTGGTGCTCACCACCCCGGTGTTGTTCTGGTGTGGCCGGGAATTTTTCAGCGGGGCCTGGTCGGCGTTCCGGCAGCACTCCGCTGACATGAACACCCTGGTGGCGACCGGTACCGGCATTGCCTACCTCAGCTCGATTCTCACCACCGTTGCCCCCGATCTGCTGAGGAAGCAGGGATTACCGGCCGATGTGTATTACGAAACTGCGGCGGTGATCCTCAGCCTGATCCTGCTGGGCCGTCTCCTGGAGGCTCGGGCCCGCGGTCAGACCTCCGAGGCGATCCGGCACCTCCTGCAGCTCCAGCCCCCCAGCGCCCGGGTGATCCGGGACGGCGTGCCCGTCGAGATTCCGGTTTCGCTGGTGGTGGTGGGTGACCACGTACAGGTGCGGCCCGGCGAGAAGGTGCCCGTGGATGGGGTGGTGGAGGAGGGCAGCTCCTGGGTGGAGGAATCGATGCTCACGGGTGAACCCACCCCCGTGGCCAAGGCTCCCGGCGATGAGGTGATCGGCGCCTCGATGAACCGCAGCGGCAGTTTCACGTTTCGGGCGAGCCGGGTGGGGGGCGACACGGTGTTGGCTCAGATCGTCGAGCTGGTGCGCCAGGCCCAGAGCTCCCGCACCAGGGTGCAGAGGCTCGCCGATCAGGTGGTGGGCTGGTTCGTGCCGGTGGTGATCGCCATCGCCATCGCGGCTTTTGTGGCCTGGTTCCTGGTGAGCGGCAACCCGGTGCTGGCAATGGTGTTCCTGGTGAGCGTGCTGGTGATTGCCTGCCCCTGCGCCCTGGGCCTGACTACCCCCACTTCGATCATGGTGGCCTCGGGTAAGGGGGCCGAGAACGGACTGATCTTCCGCAGCGCCGAGGCCCTGGAAACCGCCGGCACTGTGCGCACCATCGTGCTCGACAAGACCGGCACCCTCACCCGCGGCCAGCCGGAAGTGACCGATTTCGAGCGGCTGAATGGTGGTGCATTGCCGGCCGATGCCCTGCTGGCCCTCACCGCCGCGCTGGAATCCCGCTCGGAGCATCCCCTGGCTGAAGCGATCGTCACCTATGCCCGCAGCCAATTGAAGGACGGCTCAATGCCTGCGGTGGAGGGCTTCGAGGCCGTGGCCGGCCGCGGCGTGCAGGGGGTGGTCGCCGGCCAGCAGGTGCGGGTCGGCACTCCCCGCTGGTTCGAGGAGCTCGGCATCGACACCGCCGCCCTCAAGCCCCTGGTGGACCGTCTCGAGGCCGCCGCCTGCAGTGTGGCGACCGTGATGGTGGACGGGAGGATCGAGGCCTGCTTCGGCGTGGCCGATCCCCTCAAATCCAGTTCAGAAGCCGCCGTGGCCGCCCTGCGGCGCCTGGGTCTGCAGGTGGTGATGCTCAGCGGCGATGCCCGCCGCACCGCCGAGGTGGTGGCCGCCCAGGTGGGGATCGAGCGGGTGATCGCCGAAGTGCGCCCCGCCGACAAGTCCTCGGTGATTCGCAAGCTGCAGGAGCAGGGGGAGGGCCCCGTGGCGATGGTGGGCGACGGCATCAACGACGCGCCCGCCCTGGCCCAGGCCGACGTGGGTATCGCCATGGGCACCGGCACCGATGTGGCGATCGCCGCCAGCGACATCACCTTGATCTCCGGCAACCTGGCCGGCGTGCCGGCGGCGATCGAGCTCAGCCGCGCCGCCATGGCCAACATCCGCCAGAACCTGTTCTTCGCCTTCGCTTACAACGTGGCCGGCATCCCGATCGCCGCCGGCCTGCTGTTTCCCTTCACCGGCTGGCTGCTGAGTCCGGTGATCGCCGGGGCCGCCATGGCCTTCAGCTCGGTGTCGGTGGTGAGCAACGCCCTGCGGCTGCGCCGCTTCCAGCCGGCACCCCTGCCGAAGGCTGCCTGATGACACTCCCAGCCTTGATGTCACTCCTGCCTGCCCTCGCCGCCACCGCTGCCACTAGCGCCTCCACCGCCGAGCCCCTCTGGCGCACCATCGATCAGCCCATGGTGCTGAAGGCCCTGGTCGCCGGCGTTGGTGTGGTGCTGATCGCCTGGGAACTGTGGTGGTTCCTGGGACGCCATGGCGGTGGGGTGGTGGCCCGCGAAGGGGAGCACGGCCTGCAGGAGATCACCATCACCGTGGATGGCGGCTATGCGCCCTCAAGAATCAGAGTGAAGGCCGGCCGGCCGCTGCGGCTGGCTTTTCACAGGATCGATCCGAGCGGCTGTGTGGCCCAGGTGATCTTCCCCGATTTCCACAAAACCCTTGATCTGCCCCTTGATGCCACCACAACCCTGGAATTGCCTCCCACGGAGGCTGGCGTCTATCCCTTCCACTGCGGCATGAACATGGTGCGCGGAGTGATGGAAGTGGAGTGAGGGACGAGCGCGATCCAGCTTGTTCGCGTCCGTTCAGGCGCTGATCTCGAGGGTGCCCATCATTCCGAGCTCCTCATGATCGAGGATGTGGCAGTGGTACACCGTGCGGCCGGGAAAATTGCGGAAGACTGTGCGGATTCTCACCTCTTCTCCCGGACGCACCACCACCGTGTCTTTCCAGGCGCGAATGGGTTCAGGTTGGCCGTTACGGCTGATCACCTGGAAGGGATTCACGTGCACATGAAAGGGATGATCCATCATTCCTGAATTCAGGAGAATCCATTCTTCCGTTTCATTCAGCCGCACGGTGGTGTCCATACGGGCGTGTTCGTAGACGTTGTTGTTGATCAGAAACGCCATGCCCATGCCGGGGCCCATGGCGTGGGAGAGGCTGAAGCTGCGCGTGCGGGTGGGCTCAGGTAACGCTGGAACTGCGATCAGTTGCCGCGGCAGCGGCATCGGTGGGCCTTCGCCCACATAGCTGACGGTGGCGAGGGTCACCGAAGCCGTCTGGCTGAGGAATCCAGGCGGGCGGCCCATTCCGATTTCTCCCCTACCCATCCCACCTCTGCCTCTGCCACCTCTCCAGCCCATGTCCATCCCCCCTCTGCCCATGCCCATGCCACCGGCGAGCCGGTCATAGGGAAGGGCCTGCAGGCGGTAGCGCCCCGGGCTGCGGTTGCCTTGGACCAGCACGTCGGCCCGCTCACCGGGAGCTAGCAGCAGCTCCTGGAGCTCGATCGGCGCAGGGATCGCCCCGCCATCGGTGGCGATCAGGTGGAAGGGATGACCCTCGAGGGCCAGCCGGTAGAAGCGGGCGTTTGACGCATTCACCAGCCGCAGCCGCAGCAGACCACCGGAGCTCACCTGCAGATTGGGCTGGATCTGTCCATTCACCGTGAGGAGCTCCCCCTGGCGGCCCCAGATCCGCTGCATCGGCGAAAAGCCGTAGCCCCGGGTACTGCCCTCCGTGGCGGCGGGGAAATCCTTCAGAAACAGGAACTCCTCCCGGGCGGCCCGCACCTCGGGAAGCTCATCCAATTCCCCTCGCACCACCAGCATTCCCCCCAGCCCGCCGAATACCTGATCGGAGACGGTGCCGTGGCGATGGGGGTGGTAATAGAACAACCCGGCTGGGTGATCTGCAGGAATCTCGAACGCATAGGCGAAGGATTCGCCGCCGGGAATCGAGAGGAACACGTTGTCGGCCGATCCGCCGGGGGAGACGTGCAGGCCGTGGTAGTGGAGATTGCTGGGCTGCTCCAGGGTGTTGCGAAACCGCAGTCGCACCGCGTCCCCAGGCCTCACCTCCAGACGGGGTCCCGGCGAGCGGCCGTTGTAGGTGAGGATCCATGACGGGCCTTGCGGCAGCCAGCCCGGCGTGGCGCCAGCCACCAGATCGAGATCCAGCAGGCCCCCGCTGGAGCGGATCACGGCAGGGCCAGCCATCACGGCGGATGGTTGGGCTCGGCACAGGGCGCCGCGCCCCAGTACCAGGCCACCGGCTCCGGCGGCCGCCAGAGCGAGAAAGGATCTACGGGAAATGTGCCGGGCCATGGTTCACGACCAGAGGGGAGCTCAGAGAGCGAAGAGGGCGTCGTATTTGTGGTAACCGGGCTTGCGCAATCCCTCCACCGCCAGCATCCTGCGCAGCTCCCGAATCTCGGCCCGCTGGGCCACGATCACGGCCCGGGCAAAGCGCCGGATCGTGGGGTTGGTGCTCTTGGCCAGGGCGTCGTGGGCCATGATCAGCGCGCCGCCGTGGTGGTCGAGCATTCCCTCGAGGAACCACACCACCCGGTTCTCCCTGGTGGGTCCGTCGCCCATCATCCGCATGCCGTCGATCTGGGCCTGGCTCATGCGAGTCAGACCAGACAGGCTGTTGGGATCGCCGCCGGCTGCCAGCGCCACCGGATAGACGGGCGCCTGCGGGTACCAGGCCTTGCGCCAGAGGCCCATGGCGCGGATCTCATTGGCCTGATCCCGCCAGATCGTCTTGCCCAGGGCCCCGACACCGGGTTGGCCGATGTCGAAGACGAATTCGCTCATGCGCAGGGCACCGGTGTGGTGCTGCACCATGCCGTCGATGAAGCGCAGGTCGTAGGTGGCGCCTGCCGGGCCCACGTCATGGGCATGACCGGCATGGGCATGGTCCTCTCTGGTTGGGGTCGCCATGCCTGGCATGCCGTCCATGCCGCGATGACCCTCGTGGGGATCCACCTGGGCGAAGGCCGTGGAAGACATCGTGGACGACAACAGCGCAGCTGCAGCCAGGGCCATGAAGCTGATCCGAAGCGTGCCTGCTGGCATCACAACAAGGCGAATGAGGCCACCGTATGGGCTCCTCTTCACTGGAGAGTCAAGGTTGGCGTCGGTGGTCTCTCGCCTTGCTGGCACAGCGAGCAGCAGGGTTGGCCAAGATCAGACGCACAACCCAAGGGTCTCCGCATCCTCCCCAGCATCTGAGATGGCCTTGTCAGAGCACCAGAGAACGGCCGTGCACCAGAGAACGGCTGGCCAACAGAGATCAGCCGTGCCGCTGGAGGACGCAGCACTCACACCCACCATCACCTTCCCGGCCATCCGCCGCGGTGCCCTCACCACCCTGCAGGTCAACCTCGGCTACCGCTGCAATCAGGCCTGCAGCCACTGCCATGTGAATGCCGGTCCCAGCCGCACCGAGATGATGGACGACGCCTCCCTGGCGTTGATCCCCCAGGTGCTGCTGGCCCGCCGGATCCACACCCTCGACCTCACGGGCGGCGCGCCGGAGCTTCACCCCCGCTTCCGCGAGCTGGTGGTGGCCGCCAGGCAGCTGGGGGTGACGGTGATCGACCGCTGCAATCTCACGATCCTGAGTGAACCGGGCCAGGAGGATCTGGCGGTCTTTCTTGCCGAGCAGGGCGTCACCGTGGTGGCGTCGCTGCCCTGCTATTCGGCCAGCAATGTCGACCGGCAGCGTGGCGATGGTGTGTTCGTGCGCAGCATCGCCGGTCTGCGCCAGCTCAACGCCCTCGGCTACGGCCGGCCCGGGTCCGGCCTTGAGCTTCACCTCGTTTACAACCCCCAGGGCCCAGTGCTGCCGCCGCCCCAGGCCAGCCTCGAGGCCGACTACAAACGGGTGCTCGCGGCCGACTTCGGCATCGTGTTCAACCAGCTGTTTGCCCTGGCCAACATGCCGATCGAGCGCTATGCGGCCGTGCTGCAGTCCAGTGGTGAGCTGGAGGCTTATCAGCAGCGGCTTCGCAGCAGCCACCGTGAGACGAATCTGGCCCAGGTGATGTGTCGCTCGCTGATCAGTGTCGATTGGCAGGGAACCCTCTACGACTGTGATTTCAACCAGCAGCTGCGGCTTCCCCTCGGTGCCACCTCGGGGGCCGAGGGTCGCCGCGCTCACCTGCAGGATCTGCTGCACTGGGATCCAGCCTCTGAGCCGATCGCGGTGGCAAACCACTGCTTCGGCTGCACGGCCGGCAGCGGCTCCAGCTGCGGCGGCGCGCTGGAGTGAGCCTCCTCATTCCGGCGGTGAGGTCTGGTAGGCAATGAGGTCCGGGGCCCAGCGCCGCGCCAGCTCCAGAAGGTGCGGATCCAGGCTGGCCAGGTCTGCGGGGGTGTCGATGTCGACCAGTGGCGGTTGCTCCTGCCAGGACCAGCCTGCCGCTGTTAGACGCCGCCGCGTCTGCTCCAGCACCACTGGGGTGCTCCAGGGCATGGCCTCGAACAGGCTGATCTCAAACCGCCGCAGGCCCAGCAGCACGTAGCCCCCATCCTGGCTGGGTAGCAGCGTTGCATCGTGATCCCGCAGCTGGGCGGCAGCGCTGCGCAACTGGCGGGTGCCCAGAGCGGGGCAATCCATGCCGATCAGCAGCACCGGTTCACCCATCGCCAGGGCGCGCCGCGCCGCCCGCGCCATTCGCGCCCCCAGATCCCCCTCCCCCTGCTCACTCCAGGCCAGATCCGGCGGCAGGTTCAGTTCCTGCCAGAGGGGCAACTGCCGCGAGGGCGCCACGCAGAGCTCCACCGGGCCGAGGGCGGCCTCGCTCGCACTGGCCGCCGTGCGCTCCAGCATCGCGGCAGCCAGGGCCGCCGCCCCCCGGGCTCCGAGGGCGGGGATCAGCCGGGTCTTGACCTGGCCGGGCACCGGCGCCTTGGCGAAGAGGATCGTGCGGCAGGTTTCGCTCACGGCGGTGATCGGCGGGGGGACCCGGCGGGCTGCCGCCAACCCTGGCAGTGGGAGATGGCAGTGGGCGAGCGGTTCCGGAGTGGCGCCACAGTCGTCGAACCCCTGATCCAGAGTGAAGTCCTTCCGCCGGTGGTCAGCGCCTGCAACAGGCCTGACCCCTGTGCGCCCTGCGCCGCTCCCCTGAGACCCCATGACCGCCGATCCCTCCACCTGCTCCAGTGGCGCCGCTGAACTCACCAGCGTGGTGCGGCAGTACTACGGCTCCACCCTCACCAGCAGCGACGACCTGCGCACCACGGCCTGCTGTGATGCCACCGCCGTGCCGCCGGAGCTCAGGCCCCTGCTGGCGCGCCTCCACCCCGAGGTGCTGTCGCGCTACTACGGCTGCGGCCTGGTGGCGCCACCCCTGCTGGAGGGGGCCCGGGTGCTGGACCTGGGCTGCGGCAGCGGCCGGGATGCCTACCTTCTCGCCCAGCTGGTGGGCCCCAGCGGTGAGGTGGTGGGCGTCGACATGACGCCCGAGCAGCTGGCCGTCGCCAACCGGCACCGCGAGTACCACGCCGAGCAGTTCGGCTACGCGAATGTGCGCTTTGTCGCCGGCATCATCGAGCAGCTGGATCAGCTCCATCTGGAGCCCGCCAGTTTCGATCTGGTCATCTCCAACTGTGTGGTGAATCTCTCCACCGACAAGCTGGCGGTGTTGCAGGGGGTGCGGCAGCTGCTCAAGCCTGGCGGGGAGTTCTACTTCGCCGATGTGTATGCAGACCGGCGCATCCCTGAGGCCCTGCGCCAGGATCCGGTGCTCTACGGCGAGTGCCTCAGCGGCGCCCTCTACTGGAACGATTTCCGGCGGCTGGCTCAACAGGCCGGCTTCCTGGATCCACGGCTGGTGGCGGATCGTCCCCTGGCGATCACCGACCCTGACCTGGCCGCCAAGACCGGAGAGATCCGCTTTTTCTCCGCTACCTATCGCCTGTTCCGGATCGATGGCTTGGAGGATGCCTGTGAAGATCACGGCCAGGCGGTGATCTATCGCGGCACGATTCCGGCCTACCCCCATCTGCTGCGCTTCGATCAGCACCACGCCATCGAGACGGGCCGGGTGTTTCCGGTGTGTGGCAACACTTACCGCATGCTTGCCGAGAGTCGCCTGGCGCCCCATTTCAGCTTCATCGGCGACTTCAGCCACCATTACGGCCTGTTTCCCGGCTGCGGCGGAGCCCTGCCCTTCACCTCTGCCTCAACGGGCAGCGCCTGTTGCTGAACCGAGGCGTCGAGCCCGGGCCTGAGATCAATCCTCAGCGATACAGCCGGGCCAGGGTCGAGGCCGGCACCCCAACCCGATAGGCCAGCCGCAGGCTCCACATCAGCAGGATCGTGCGAACGACGCCGTTCCGCTCCCAGCGCCGGCCTGAGGTCGTCACCCGGGCTTTGAGGCAGACGGGTGGGGCGAGGACCTTCAGCCGGGCTGAGAGATCCACGTCTTCCATCAGCGGCTGCGGCCTGAACCCGCCGCTCTGCCGGTAAGCCTCGCGGGTCATGAACATGGCCTGATCGCCGGTGGCGATGCCACTGAGGCGGGAGCGCAGGTTCATGGCCCAGGCCACCACCGCCAGCATCCGTTGCTGCCCGTCGATGCGCACATCGAACCGGCCCCAGCAGCGGGGGCCTTGCAGGCTGCGGCGCACCAGCTCCAGGCCATCGGCGGGCAGCTGCGTATCGGCGTGCAGGAAGAGCAGGATCTCGCCGCTGGAGCGCTCGGCTCCCGCCTGCAGCTGCCGGCCCCGGCCCCGCTCTGCCGCAACGACCTGGAGGCCGAGCTGCTGAATCAGCACGAGTGTGCCGTCTTCGCTGCCGCCATCGACCAGCAGCACCTCAGCGCCGCTGGCTGCCATCGCTTGCCACGCCGCGCCGAACTGCCGGGCAGCACGGGCCTCATTCAGCAGTGGGATGATCACACTGAGGCTCGGCTTGAGCCGCGGATCCTGGACCGGACCGTTGTCGAGGCGGCTGCTGATCGTCACGCTGCCGAGGGGGACGGCTTCAAGTCCGGGCACTTTGATTCGGCGCCGGGGGGATCGACGAGCATCGAACCCACCATGGCGAGCGGGCACCGAAGCGGCTGCTGGAGTTCGACCTGCTGCTGGCGCTTTGCCGCCGGCGACAAGGTGGTGGAGATGTCAACAACGACGATAGGGATATGTTCAGCGGAGTTGTGGGCACCATGGATGCGTTGCATGCCGACAACAGCAAACAGACCGTGCTTTTTTTACGGGCGTGCGGTGATCGATGGTTGGGGTGAACTCGACAATCGGCTGCCGGCCTATCCCTGCACGATTCATAAGGTCAGGGAAGTGAGGTGGGTGCCTTTTATTGGACAGTTCCGGCCCCTGACATCGTTAACCCAGGACGGGTGGAACATGGTTCGGCCTCAGTGTAGACCGCGTGGGGAGTTTTGCCTCCAAGGGAACTGTGAGGTCTTACATGGCAATACCGCCACAGGAAGCGGGCCAGGCTGATTTCAGCGTCCCAGCCATCGCTGTATGCCCGTAGGTAGACCTCCTCGTACTTGACAGTCCTCCACAGCCGTTCAACAAGGATGTTGTCGTAGCACCGCTTTCTGCCGGACCAGCTGATCTGGATCCGCTCCCCTTTGAGTCTGGCCACAAAGTCAGCGGACGTGAACTGACAGCCTTGATCGGAGTGGAAGATCTCTGGCCTACGGCCGCCTCCCAAGGCCATCTCCAGGGCCTCCAGACAGAACTTCGTGTCAAGGCTGTTGGAGAGCCTCCAGCTGAGCACATGCCTGGAATGGAGATCCATGATCGCCACCAGATAGAGGAACCCTTTCTGCAGAGGGATGTAGGTGATGTCGGTCGCCCAGACCTGATCCACCGACGTGACCTGCGTGAGGTCCACCAGGCAGGGGAACCGCACGGACGGATCACCTGGAACCGTCGTCCGGGGCTTCTGGTAGATCGCCCGTAATCCCATGCGCCGCATGAGGTTTCGCACTCGATCTCGGCTGATCGGGATACCATCTTGGGCCAGATAGTCCACCATCCGGCGGCTGCCGCTGCAGGGATCCTCCAGGTAGAGAGCATCGATCCTGGCCATGATCCGCAGCGTCGATACACGGACCGGTGTCGGCCGGTAGTACAGCGTGGATCGAGGCAGCCCCAGCAGCGCACACTGCCTGCTGATGCTGAGCTCGGGGTGGTCGTGATCGACCAGCTTGCGCAGTTCACAGGCATCAGAGCAGTTGAGACTTTTTTTTGAGCCACTCCAGCTCCATCTGCAGCCGTCCGATCTGCTGGAACAGCTCCGCCTCCTTGGCCTGCCCCTCCTCCTTGTCCTTGGTCTTCTTGCCTCGGGTGAAGAGCTCGCTGGCACCGTCCAGGAGCTGCCGCTTCCACTGGCTCACCTGGATCGGGTGGATGGCGTGGTCGGCGGCGATCTCCTGGATCGTCTTGCGGCCACTGATCGCCTCCATGGCGACCCTGGCCTTGAACTCGGGGCTGTGGGTGCGGCGCTTGCTCATCGGTGGGAGCCCCTTTCAGGGGCGGTACCCCGCCTCAGAGGTTAACGATGGGGCCTGTCCAGAAAAGCCAGACCACCTCAAGAGAACCTGGCATCCGGTTTGCCGCTCGGTGGGATTCTCTCGCCCCAGGACATTGCCGACAGTGTCCTGTTTCTTTGCTCCCAGAAGGCTGCACACATCACGGGTGCGACTCTGGTGGTGGATGGTGGATTCGTTCTCGGTTGATCGTGGCAGGCTTGATTTGTGGAGATGCAACGACAAATCTGGCGGGATCAGGTGAATGGGTCCGAGCTGAACGCGCTCCTCACCTCTGTCGACAGGACTATGCATTCCTGTTCGATGTGCTGAGGTTTCGATATGCTTCAGGGAGATATGGATAATGCCTTCAATCTGCCAGGAGCGCAGATTCTGCTGACCGGCGTGCCGAGCGGTGGCCTTTCATTTTTTTCATTGCCAAGCCAGCGGCCAGAAATCATGTTGCAGAGTGCTTTTCTGATGATGTCTCATCGACACAGCGCGATCGCTTTATCGGAGCTGAAAGCTGTGAACATGACCAAGTCACAGGAGAGACCTGGGCTTGAGTTGAGGCTCAGCTTGGACTGCATGGGGGTCGCGAGGATCGAACTCGCCTAAGGCGGATTATGAGTCCGCTGCATTCACCAGATTGCTAGACCCCCAGGGATCTGGCCACAGCTAGCTGGCTTGGGCCTGACGCGGCCCAGGGCCAGCACCTGTCCTCCCCCAGTCGAGGTGGACAGACGCACGTTTACCAGAGACCCCGAATCGGAGGCGGGGACCACTGACGCTGCGGCCTGTCCACCGGAACCACCGCCGCACCGCCGCTGCCGATGCTGGAGGAAAAGCCGTTGGGCACGTCTTCGGTCCGCCAGTAGAGCGGGCTGCTCTGCTGGCCCAGGAGTTCGGTGGCGGTGTTGTGCAAGGCCGAGGCATCCCAGACGATCCTCTGATCCGGGAAGCCCAGACCCATCACCTTGGTGCCGCCGTTGCCACCCATGGCAATGCCGAACAGATCGGTGATCTGGTGGGTGATGTCAATGCTGCGGGCAAAGGTGGGTGTGTAGGTGAAGAAGCGGTTCTCCACCAACTCGGCGGTGGTCTGCACCACAGCGCACCGAGTCACTTCCACTGGCCCGGCGGCGTTCATTCCGGCAGGGCCACTGCCCGCCAGCGGTGCTTCCAGAGTGGTGGTGCACACCACCGGACCGGTCTGGGCCTGCGCCGGCATGAGCGGCAGCATCAGCGTTGCGGCGGCACTCAAGCCAACCGCTCGCCGCCCGAAGCGCCCTGACCAACCTGAGGTTCCGATGGCTCCCGGACGGGGGGCTCGCCTGCGTTGCATCGCTCTACCGGCCTGTACCGGGGATACCCGTTTCGCCCTCAAACTAGGCAGGCCCGGGCTCCTCCACCAGCCCCCGTCAGCCACCTGCGCGACCGATGCCCCTTCCGTCCCATCCCGCCGCCGCCACCGCCATGGGCGCGATCGCCGGAACCCTGGCGGAGCAGCGGGCCGCCCTGCTGCCCCTGTTGGCCTCCAGGGCCTACCGGCACGGCACGTTCACCCTGGCCTCCGGCCGCAGCAGCGACCACTACGTGAACTGCAAACCGGTGAGCCTGGCCGGCCCGGGGCTGGCCCTGCTCGGTGCCCTGCTGCTCGACCAGGTGGAACCGGAAGCGGTGGCGGTGGCGGGCCTCACCCTGGGGGCCGATCCGCTCGTGAGTGCGGTGGCGATGCGCGCGGCCCTGGATGGCCGCGAGCTCGATGCCCTGATCGTGCGCAAGGAAGCCAAGGGCCACGGCACCGGCGCCTGGCTGGAGGGCCCGCTGCCGGCCGCGGGCAGCCGCATCACGGTGCTGGAAGACGTGGTCACCACCGGCGGCTCGTCACGCAAGGCCGTGACCCAGCTGCGCGAAGCCGGCTACGTGGTGGAACGGGTGGTGACAATCGTGGACCGGCAGGAGGGGGGCCTCGAAGCGATGACCGCCGCCGGCCTGGATCTCCGCAGCCTGTTCCTGCTGGAAGAGGTGGCCGCCGCCGCTGCAAGCGCCACAGGCGGCTGAGTTGCAGCTCTGGGCCTATCGCAGGTTCAACACCTGGTGACCCGTTCATCCACCATGGCTGCGACGCCGGCCTGCCATCCCCTCCCATGAGCAACGCCATCAGCCCCTGGGACCAGCCCCGCCACAGCGGCTGCCTCGTCCAGCCCGTGAGCCTGCTGCGGCTGGACGGTCCCGACACGCGTTCCTTCCTGCATGGCCAGACCAGCCAGGCGGTGGCCCAGGCCGCTCCTGGCCAGTGGCTGCGCACCTGCTGCATCAGCCCCACCGGCCGGATGCGGGCCCTGGCGGAGGTGCTGGTGGACGCGTCCGGCGCCTGGCTGGCGATCACCGCCGGCGATGGTGGCGCGGTGCGGACCGCCTTCGATCGGGTGCTCTTCCCGGCGGATCAGGTCCAGCTGGGCACGCTGCAGACGGGCTGGTTGATCACGCCGCTCAGCCCCGGCACCCCGGCGGAACGGCCGGAGCCGGCGGGGGGAACCTGGAGGGCCGTTGGCGAGCCGCAGGCTGAACCGCAGGCCTGGCTGCTCGGAGAGGAGCGGCTGCTGGTGCAAGGCGACGACCCTCTGCCGGCCGGCCTGGTGGCGGATCTGCCCGCAGCCTTCTCCAGCGGCGCCCCGCTCAGCGCCAGCGAGCACTGGAGGATCCAGCGGGGCCTGCCGGCCGCTCCCAACGAACTGAACGACGACACCAACCCCTTTGAGCTGGGCCTGGCCGAGCGGGTCAGCCTCAGCAAGGGCTGCTACGTGGGCCAGGAGACCCTGGCCAAGCTGGCCACCTACGACGGCGTCAAGCAGCAGCTGCGGCGCTGGCACCTGGCGGATGCCACGGCGGCGGCGGCCTGCACCGAACCCGGCAGCGAATTGCAGAGCGCCGACGGCAGCCGCGCCGGGCTGATCACCTCCGCCCTGGAGCTTCCCGATGGCCAGGGGCGGATCGGCCTGGCCCTGGTCCGCCGCCGCCACCTGGATGCGGTGGAACTGCGGGCCCTCGGCCAGGGGGAGCCTGAGTCTGGAGTGATGGTGACGCTGTCCTGCCCTGAGGCCTTCGCGCCACCGCCGGTGGGAGCCGGCTCTGCCGCCAGGCTCTGAGCGGAACGCAGCGGGAGGGGCCGAGACGGGCGATCCAGTGGCGTTCAGGCCAGTGGCGGGCGGGCGTCAGTCCCGATCCAGGAGCCAGCGGGCCACCGCCCAGGTGGCGAGGCTGTCGTCGCGATTGTATTGGAAGATCCGCTGCAGCCGCCCGGGGCTGTGGCGGCCACGGACCCGATCCTGATGCCAGTGGCGCCACTGCCGCCACCACAGCAGGCAGCGGGCTCCATCGACGCCGGGCTGGCTCCAGTGGAACCCGAGCCAGCCCGCCACCGGCTTGAGGCCATAGCCGTTCACCGGCAGGCGCCAGTGGCGCCGCAGCCGCGCATGCACGTCCACCAGGCGGCTGCGCAGACGCAGCACCTCCGCTTCGCTGGCGCCCTGGCGCTGGGCCAGGCGCAGGAGGGCCAGCGACTCGGTTTCGCCGTAGTGGAGCAGGGGCCAGTCGGGGTAGCGCGCCAGCAGGCGCCGCAGTCGGGCCCAGAGCCGGGGCTCACCGTGTTCCTGCAGGGCCAGCACCGCCAGATAGCGGCCTGTACGGTCTGCGCCGGTTCCCACCGGCCAGCACCCATCAGCGCCACGGGGCAGCACCAGGAAGCCGTGCAGGAAATCGTCGCGGGCGTCGGGATCGGATTCGATGTCGTAGAGCAGCACCCCCGGGGCCCGGGCCAGCTCCGGTAGGGCGGGTGCGGGATCGAGCCGCTCGGGGATGCCGCTGGCCTGCACCTGCGCCTGAGCCACCAGGGTGGCCGCGATCTCGCGGTGCTGCTCGCCATGGGCCTCGAGCTGATCGGCCAGCTGCTCAGGGTCGGCGGCCGCCAGGTCGGTGAGGCGGGCGATGCCGAGTCCCAGCAGCAGCTCGCGGCGTTTGCCGCCGATGCCGCTCACCTCACTGAGATGGCCCTCCCGGGCAGCTTCCCGGTCGCAGTGCCCCCGCCAGCAGCAGAGGGTGCATTTCTTGCGGTCGTTCACCAGCGGCGGCGGCTGGTCGTGGTTCAGCTCCTGGCCGAGGCGCTCGAGGCTGTCGTCCAGTTGGCGCATCAAACCACTGCTGAGGGCCAGCCGCTCCCTCTCCAGACGCCGCCCCTCGCCCGCCACCACCAGCCCCTCGGGCACCGGAGCCTGCTGGTGCTCGGCCAGCAGCCGGCCCCAGAGGGCGAGCAGCAGCCGGTGCTCACGCGTCACCCGGCGCCCCTGTCGGGCCAGCACCGGCCGGTAGCGGAAGGCGCCCCAGCGGCTGTCGCCCTCCAGCCGCTGCAGCAGGCTGGGGTGGGCTTCAACGGCCTGGCCGCCGCGGGTCCGTCCCCGCAGGCGCACGCCCACAACGCCGGCCTCCCCTCGGGCACAGGCCGCCTCACCGTGGCCGGGCCGGCTGGGCAGCAGGCTCTGGAAACTGCGCAGCTGGTCCTGCAGGGCCAGGGCCCGATGGGCGCTCCAGAGGCGCTCTTGCGGCGGGCCATGGCGATCGAGCCAGGCCCGCCGCCGGCAGCGCAGCCAGCCCCGCAGCAATCGGTCAGTGAGGGGAGCGTCAGTGATCGGAGCGGATCCAGTCGGCTGGGCCATCGCCGCAGGCTAGGGAGGCGGTGGCCTGCCCACCGGCCGGCACCCGGAAAGGCACCGGCGGGCGGGTGGGCTGCTACGACCAGGGCAGCGCCGCCTTGATTTCGCCCCCATGGCCTCTGCCCCCCTGCCCCTGGAGGCCAGCCCGATCGTCTTCGGCACCGATGGCTGGCGCGGCATCCTCGGGGTGGACATCACCGTGGAGCGCCTGCTGCCGGTGGCGGCCGCCGCGGCGCGCGAACTGGAGCATGCCGCGCCCGAAGGCCTCAGCAGCCGCGAGGTGGTGATCGGCTACGACCGCCGTTTCCTGGCCCCCGAACTGGCCGAGGCGATCGCAGCGGCGGTGCGCGGCGCCGACCTGGTGCCGGTGCTGGCGGACAGCGCCATCCCCACCCCCGCCGCCAGCTGGGCCGTGGTGGAGCGCGGCGCCCTCGGGGCCCTGGTGATCACCGCCAGCCACAATCCGCCCGAATGGCTGGGTCTGAAGATCAAGGGCCCCTTCGGCGGATCAGTGGAAGGCAGCTTCACCAAGCGGGTGGAGCAGCGGCTGGCGGCGGGCGGCATCACCGTGCCGATCCCCGGGGCCACCCTGCGCTTCGATGCCATGGGGAGCTACCTGGCGGGCCTGCGGGCGAAGGTGGACACGGCTGAGCTGAGCGCCGGCCTGGAGCGGCTGGGGCTGCAGGTGATCGTCGACCCGATGCACGGCTCAGCGGCCGGAGGCCTGCCCCGCCTGCTGCCGGAAGCTGCCGCTGCAGACCACCTCCGCGAGATCCGCTCGCATCGGGATCCCCTGTTCGGCGGCAACCCACCCGAGCCGTTGGCCCCCTATCTGGGCGAGCTGGTCGCCGAGGTGCGCGCCTCCACCCTGGCGGGCCGGCCGGCGGTGGGCATCGTCTTCGACGGTGACGGCGACCGCATCGCCGCAGTCGATGAACACGGCCGCTTCTGCAGCACCCAGCTGCTGATGCCCCTGTTCATCGACCACCTGGCCCGTGCCCGCCAGTTGCCGGGCACGGTGATCAAGACCGTGAGCGGCTCGGACCTGATGCAGCAGGTGGCCGAAGACCTGGGCCGCCCCGTGATGGAGAAGGCCGTGGGCTTCAAGTACATCGCCGCCGAGATGCTCAGCGGCAGGGTGCTTGTGGGCGGTGAGGAATCGGGTGGAGTGGGATTTGGCATGCACCTGCCGGAGCGGGATGCCCTGTTCGCGGCCCTGTTGCTGATCGAGGCCCTGGTGGAGGGCGGCCTTCCTCTGGGGGCCCGCATCGACGCCCTGCAGCAGCGCTGCGGCGGCGCCGCGGCCTACGACCGCCTTGATCTGCGCCTGCCGGACATGGCGACTCGCAGCCGTCTGGAGGCCTTCCTGGCGGACACCCCGCCGGCGGAGGTGGCCGGCGCCGCGGTGCAGGAGGTGATCACCACCGATGGCGTCAAGCTGCGCCTCGGCCCCAGCCACTGGCTGATGCTGCGGTTTTCGGGCACCGAACCGCTGCTGCGCCTCTACTGCGAAGCCCCGAGCCAGGACCGGGTAGACGCCGTGCTGCACTGGGCGCGGCAGCTCGCCGAGGGGATCTAAGCCGGGTCGCTCTCCAACCGCTGCACCACCGATGGCCGCCTCTTCCTCCCCAACATCCGTGCTGGTGATCGCCAGCGGCAATGCCGGCAAGGTCCGTGAGTTCAGCCATCTGCTCGCCGGGCTGGGCCTGGAGATCCGGCCCCAGCCGCAGGGCCTGGAGGTGGAGGAAACTGGCAGCAGCTTCGCTGAGAACGCCCGCCTCAAAGCCACCGCCGTGGCCCGCGCCACAGGCGCCTGGGCCCTCGCCGACGATTCGGGCCTGGCCGTGGAGGCCCTCGGCGGAGCTCCGGGCGTGCACTCGGCCCGCTACGCCGCCACAGACTCCGCCCGGATCGACCGCCTGCTGAAGGAGCTGGCCACCGCCCAGAAGGCTGACCCGGTCGCCAGCCGTGCGGCCGAGTTCATCGCTGCCCTGGCGGTGGCGGATCCCGGCGGCACCATCCGTCTGGAGGTGGAGGGGATCTGTCCGGGCACGATCCTCGCGACGCCGCGCGGATCCGGTGGCTTCGGTTACGACCCGGTCTTTTTCGTGGAGGAAGCCGGGCTGACCTTCGCGGAGATGGCCAAGACGGAGAAAGCCCGCCTCGGCCACCGCGGAAGAGCCTTCACCCTGCTGGAACCCCAGCTGCGCGCTCTGCTGGGCTGATCCATCTGGCGAGGTTCGGTGCGTCAGGACTTCAGCGGTGCCCAGGCCATGGTGGCGTTGAACTTCTGGCACCAGATCAGCACCGAGCCCTGCTTGCTGAGATCGATCGAGGCGGGGATGGTGTAGCTCTGCCCCCCTTGGCTCGTTTTCAGGGGCGCCAGGATCGTGTAGCTGCCGGGCTTGAGCGGGTAAGTGGGGGCCTTGCTGCTGGCCAGGGGGGTGGGGGACGGGCTGAAGACGATCTTCAGATCGGGGGCCGTGTCGCTGGTCTTGAAGTCCTTGCTGAGCTTGAGCACCTGCTTGCCGCCTTCGCTGTGGATCGAGAAACCACCGCTCACAGGTTTCTCCCCCATCCGGAAATTCCCCTTGGCCATGGCAGAGGCCGTCATCCCGGCGGCCTCTTTCTGCATGGGTTTGGTCATCGGTTTGGACATGGATTCGGCATGGAGCGCCGCACCCCAGAGCAGGGTGGCGCCGACCAGGGCCAGGGCAGAGGAGCGGGCCACGGGTGAAGAGAACAAGGTCATGACGAACGAGGACTGGGGGTGTGAGGGTGGGCAGAGGAGGTACCGGTGGGATGAGGTTTCTGATTGGGACGCCACCATTCCCTCCCACGGCAGTGCTGCAGCCGCTGCCCGTTCCGCCAAACCGATCAGGCTGCTCAGCGGTATCCCCATCAGACGGTGCCTGTTGATGGCGCCTGCTGACAGAGCCTGATCGGCCACTTCCCAGTGGAATTCCCTCCTCAACAACCGAATGTCGCTGCCGCCAGGCCCCTGGTGCAGGGGCTCGCGTCCGATCCGCCGAGCCCCACCGATCTCGGCGCGCTCTACGACGCCTACGGCGGGCCCGTCTTCCGCCTGGCGCTGCGGTTGTGCCGCTCGAACCAGGAGGCGGAAGACCTCTGCCACGATGTCTTCCTGCGTTACTGGAGGCAGGACCGCTACGAGCCCTCCCGCGGGCCGGTGCTGGCCTACCTGCTGCTGCTCACCCGCTCGATGGCGATCAACCGCCTCAATCAGCGGAGCAATCGCTGGCAGCTGGTGCAACGCTGGTCGGAGCAGCTGTTCCCGCAGGCCGTGCGCAGCCCCCAGGAGTCCGCCGAGGCGGATGACCTCAGCCAGCGGGTGCGCCGTGCCCTCGCGACGATCCCCGCCAATCAACGGCAGGTGCTGGAGCTGGCGTATTACGAAGGCCTGAGCCAGTCGGCGATCGGGCAGCGGCTGAACCTGCCCCTGGGCACCGTCAAGACCCGTTCCCGCCAGGGCCTGATCCGCCTGCGGGAGTTGCTGATTGATTTCCGGAGCACACCATGACACCGCACGACGCCAACCCAGAGGCCACCAACCCGGACGCCGCCGTCGATGCCCTGCTGGCCGGCCATGCCCTGGGGGATCTGGACGAAGAGGAACGGGAGCAGCTGACGCTGTTGCTGCTGCAACGACCGGAGCTGCACCAGCGGCTGGAGGACTTCCGCACCACCCTCGAGCTGCTGCCCCTGGCTCTGCCGGCGACGCAGCCGGCACCAGAGGGCGTGCGTCGCCGCTTGCTGAGCCCGGCGCCGCAACCCCAGGTCAGCCGCCGTGTGGCCGCTCCGTCGTGGCTGGTGCCTGGCCTGCTCTCCCTGGGGCTGCTGTTCCTCGGCATGGAGCTGCACCAGACCCGTCAGCAGCTGGCGCAGCTCCAGCTGACGGTGCCGCCTTCGGCCACCCTCATGCCGGCCAGCCGGCGCCTGCCTCTGCGGGCGATGGAGGGCCGCGACCAGGCGTTCGGCGAGGTGCTCGTGACCGGCAGCCCCACCAACAACATCCTGATGCTCAATGATCTGCCGCCGCCGCCGCCCCACCATGTCTATCGGCTCTGGGCCAACGTGAACGGCCGGCAGGTGGGCTGCGTCGCCTTCAAACCCACCGCCCAGGGCCATGTGGCCATGCTGATCCCGCCCTTTCCCACCAGCCAGGCCAGCAGCCTCAGCGTCAGCGTGGAAGCCGACCCCCTCGGCGCGGCACCCACCGGCCCGCGGGTGCTGACCAGCACGATCTGAGCCGCCATCGCGGCAATCAGCCTTGCGGCGCCTTCCTGAAACTCCTCATCCCCTATTCATCGCGTTTTCATCTCTCATTGGAGAGGAAGGCCGATAGGCTGGTTACTGTAAAAGATCAGGCAGAGCGCAAAGGGGAAGCCCTTGGGCCAGCTGGCAGCAATTTTAGTCGCGACCGCGATCATGGGTCTAGTGGCGCCGCCCATGATGCGGCTGGCCCTGTTGCCTGTCGAGACGTCTCGACAGAAGAGCAATTTCTCCCTGGCTGAATCCAACGCGATTGCCGTTTGAAAGCAGGCTGCAGAGGTGGGCCGGGTCGACTTAAAAGGTCTGACCATTCCTGAGATCTGCGAACAGTTCTGGCCGGACGACAATGCTATTCCCACCGGCCATAACACCGTCGTGGATAACTTCGTGGAATGTAAGATAGGTGAGGAGGGGGACAAATTCTTTGCAGTGGCCTGGCAGCCCTTGTATCTGAGTAGCGAACTTGGCGCTGGTGGCGACGACGGAACCGAGGACGAAACCGAGGACGAAACCGAGGGAGAAGCTGATATCTGCTATAGCCTTTACGATAAAAATGGTGATTGGCAAAGTGATAATGAAAAAAAGCGACTTGAATACGACGGCCAGAACGTATTCCGAGGCTCAGCCTCAGAGGTCGGACAAATTGCATTGGCGACCAAGTCTCCCCCGGGGAAATCGTTTTCTAGCAGTGCCGAGCTTTATGTGCGGGTTCACGACATCAGCGATGAAGATTGCTCCAAAGTAGATGCCTCGGTCAAGCCGCCCCAGATCAGCTCCGGAGGTGAGGACGGCGAATCCGATTCCAAGGAATGTACGGTGCCAAATTATGTGGGTAAGACATTCAGTGAAAGAAGTCCCGATAAATCTAAATGGAACGAAACCGGCAAAGGCAAATTTGATACTGATGGCTACCACAAAACAAAACTTGATTACCCAGCTCGCTCCGTGCAGGCCATTTGTCCCGACTAGAGTGGTACACAGATACTGTTCTGGCCATGGCGCGCAACGGCATCCAGTTCCAGAAGGGCCTGTCTCTGCCTGAGTTCCAGCGGCTCTACGGCACAGAGGAGCAATGTGAGGCTGCTCTGGAGAAGGCTCGCTGGCCGGATGGGTTCCGGTGCCCTCGCTGCAATGGGCATGAGCATGGCCTGGTTTACGGCCGACGACTCAAGCGCTACCAATGCCGCAACTGCAGCCATCAGACAACACTCACGGCCGGCACGATCCTGCAGGCCACCAAGCTCCCTCTGACAAACTGGTTCCTGGCCTTTTATCTGATCGGCCAGGCCAAGAACGGGATCTCCTCGCTGGAATTGAGTCGTCACCTGGGCGTCAACTACGACACCGCCTGGCTGCTTCACAACAAGATCCTGCGGGCGATGAGCGAACGGGAGGAGGAGTATCTGCTGCGGGGAAAGATTCAGATAGATGATGCCTACCTCGGCGGAGAACGCACTGGCGGCAAGGTGGGTCGCGGATCAGAAAACAAGATTCCGATCGTGGCAGCCGTCTCGTTGAACGAGTCCGGCCATCCGATCCACGCAAAGATCGCGCCGGTGAATAGCTTCAGTTCAGAGGCGATCGCTAACTGGTCCTTGAATAATCTGACTCCCGGTAGCGATGTACTCTCCGATGGCCTGGCCTGCTTCCGCGCCGTGACAACGGCCAACTGCCACCACAAGGCGAATGTCACCACCGGCAAGCACCCCAGCGACCTGCCGCAGTTCCGCTGGATCAACACCCTGCTGGGCAACCTAAAGACCAGCTTCAACGGCACCTTCCATGCCTTCAACTTTGACAAGTACGCCAAGCGCTACCTGGGCGGCTTCTGCTTCCGCTTCAATCGGCGCTTTGCCATGGCTGAGATGACCGAGCGCATCGCCAATGCAGTCTGCTGCTGCATGCCTTGCACGGAGCGGGATCTCAGGCTTGCGGAGGCTTATGGGTAATCAAGAAACAAAAAGGAACAAAGTCGTCGATCAGGATCCAAGCCCGGGCAAGAAGATTGACTGCGATGAAGACCTTGAGCTGGAGTTCGATGATTGAGGCCTGGACATGAATATTGTCGCCCTTCTGATCGCCGCCACCCTGCTCGGTATCGGAGCTCCCTTCATGGTGCAGCTGCTCTCGACGCCACTGCGCAGCAATACCGATCTCACCGGTCAGACCGCCGCCGATGCTTTCGCCGAACGGCTGCAGATTCAGCTGCGCCGCTCTGACGGCAATCTCACATTGGATGACAAAGGAGTTCTATCGCTTGATGGCAATGAGATCACCGCACCCGAGGGCTGCAATTTCAGCGACGAAAGCAAGGGGGCGAGTGGCATTTTCGTGAAATGTCCGAAGCCAGCGTCGCTTGATCCTGGCGTCGCTGCCCTGGTCACCGCAGCTCCCTGCGAGTCCGATCTCTTTCCCGCCCCCTGTCCCAAACCCTGAAGGCTCGGTTTGATTCCGCCATGGCGGAGCAGTATGAGCACACTGCGGCTACACCCTGATGACTGCGGACCGATCCCCTGGCTGTGTGGTCTGTGGTGAGCCGGAGGCAACGCCGGGAGTGCCGCTCTGCCGGAATCACCTGGAGCGTTGGCATGCCTATCTGGTCGACTGTGACGCCTCCTGCCAGCCGGTGGATCCTGGCCGCTGGCGGCGTGATGTGCTCCTGCCAGGGCGGCAGACAGCTGGGCGGCTCCCTGCCTGGCTGAAGCGGATCGTGGTGCTTGGGGGTAGCGACTTCCGCAGCTGGAACAGGAGTGACGAGCCCTTGCTGCAACCGGAGGCCACCCCCGATCCCGCCCTGACCCGCTGGTGCGACAAAACGGTGATGGATCGCATCCGTTTAGCCGAGACCTGGTCGAGTGTGCTGGTGTACGTGGGCGGCGTCGTGCTGGCGCTGCTCTTCCTGCTCGTGATCGTCTACGCCTTTGGACCAGAACCCAACCTGGCTTTGGTGCAGGTGGGGCTGATGGGGTTCGCGGCCGGGCTCTTGCTGTTCTACGGCGGCATCTACAAGGAACAGCTCTGTCACATGCGGTACCACCGCACCCGATTGACCCGGGAGCTGGTCGATGCCTTCCAACGCCCCCCACTGCACGAAGACACCTGAATGGGATCACGGAATTCGTTGAGCCACATGGTTTGAGCCTCGGGGCCTGGACCTAACCCAGGGGTGCCCAGCTGCCGTGCAATCCGTAGGGAATCGCCAGCGGCAGTTCCAGCACGGCCTGCTCGCTCAGGTCGGCGGCATGGAGGATCACCAGATCGCTGGCACAGCGGGCCCCGTTCCAGACCAGGTTCAGTACCCAGCCGTCGTCTTCTGCGCGGGGGGCGCTGGTCGCGGTCGCAGGCCGCGGCACCATCACCGGCTCACTGACGAAGCCCCGCGGCGCCGCACTCCAGACCCGGCGCTCGCCGGTGTGCAGATCAAGCTTCTCGATCGCCTGCAGCGGAGCGTTGCCCCGCTCACATTCGGCCACCGCCGTCCAGCCGTAGCGGGCATCGAGGCCCTGGCGCTCGGGGTTCACCATGGCGAACTCGCAGCAGCGCTCCTCCAGCACGGTGCTGGCGGCGGTGCGGTGCTCCAGATCGATGCGGGTGCGCACCAGGCGGCCAGCGGGGAGGGTGTCGAAGTCCACGGCGCGGAAATCCACGCCCGGATCAATCGACGGGAAGTCGTCGTAGAAGATCGAATCCACCACCAGCTCGCCTGTGGCGGCATCCTCGAAGGCGTTGAGGTGGTGGAACACGAAGCCCTCTGGCGCTGGCACCACGATCGGCGCCGTGGGTTCGGCGGCGGAGTCGCCAGCGGCCGTGGCGCCAGGGCGCGGCACGATCAGGAAGTGGCCCTGCTCGCCGGGCTTGGAGGCCAGGCACTGGGCCGCCCCCTTGAGACCCGCCACGAAGGGGAGGGGGTTGAAGGCCACGGCGTTCTGGAGGAACACGGCGTAGCGCGGCGTGATCGCGAAGTCGTGCAGGAAAGCGAAGCCGGCCACGCTGTCGTGACGGTCAGCCAGCAGCTGGCCGGCGCGCGGGCCGCTGGCGGCGAACTCCATCAAGCGGATCGTGCTGCGCGGGCCGGCCTTGACCCCGAAGGTGACCATGCGGGGCTCCCCGTGGTGCCCGGGATCGAAGCGGGGATGGGCACTGAAGGCCTCACCCTTGCCCAGCACCCCATCCAGCAGCGTGAGGCCTCGGGTCTCGAGTGTGTCCGGATCGAGGGCGTGGGGGGAGCTGGCCTCCCACAGGGCCAGCAGCTGATCGCCGAGCCGCACCACATGGGTGTTGGCGATGTTCTTCATGCGCAGATCGAAGGCATTGGCCAGCAGGCCACCGGGCTTCTGGCTGCCGAAGACGCCGCGATAGAGAAAGCGGCCCGCGGCCTCCTCCTCCAGCCAGCCCTCGGTGCGCACAAAGCGGTTGGTGAGCACGGCCTGGCCCGCCTCGAAGCGCAGGGCGGTGATCATGCCGTCGCCATCGAAGGGATGGTGCAGCCAGTGGCCGCCCCGCTCCAGCCGGCCCGGCCCGTTGCGGTAGAGGGTGCCGGCCAGGTCCGGCGGAATCGTGCCGCGCACGGCGTTCAGCGGCACCCGATCCAGTTCGCCGAGCACATTGCGGAATGCACTGGCCCAGTCGGCTCGGTCGTAGGCAGCTCCCGATCGGCCGGAGGCGGATCCGGCTGCTGCCGATCCTGTGGGGGATCCGGAATCACGACTGGGGGCGAGGGTCATGGGGAGGCGGGGAGGCGCTGGGGCATGGAACAGACTGCCGCCATCATCCCGTAACGGAGTGTGACAACGCGAGGCCGCGCCAGACGATCGGTCGCGGCCATGATTCCCGCAACGGCATCGGCGCCATGCAGCAGAGCAGCGAGTCCCCTGCCGCAGCGGATTCATCCCCCGGAGCGGTGATCGACTGGGCCGCCCTCGGCCGGATCCGGGAACTGGAGGAGTACTTCTCCGCCGACGCAGAAGGGTTCCAGGCGGCCATCCGCGCCGAGATGGCCACCATCACCGCCCTCCCAGCGGAGCAGCTCGATAAGCTGGCACTGCTGCGGGTGCTGGAGGTGACCAATGGCTGCCTGCAGTGGGGCTTCCGCCGCGGCGACGCCGAAGCCCTGTCCGCCGACCGCACCCGCGACTGCATGCGGACCGTGATCGGCTTCATCAACGATCGCAGCATCATCCTGCCGGATGGCGGCCGCGTCAGCTTTTCGCCGGCCGTGATCCGGATGATCGGCGAGGGCCAGGCCCTCTACCGCGAAGCCTTCAAACGCAACGATGCCGAGGCCCGGCGCCGCTATTTCGCCGCCTCCACCGCCCAGTTCCTCGTCTACGGCAAGCCCCGCATGGAGGCCGCCATGGAGCAGATCGCCACGGCCTTCGAGCCCCTGTTCGAGCGCTTCTGGCTGGAGCGGGGCCAGCGTTGGATCCGCCCCTATCTGGCCGCCCAGACCACGGTCGACTCCGGGAGCTGAACGGCGCCCAAGCCGCCGGCGACTCCGCGGCCCAACCAGCCGCTCAGGCGCCGGCGCGCTCCAGCACGCCCTTGCTGCTGGGCACCGCCCCGGCGCGGCGTGGGTCGACCTCCACCGCCAGCCGCAGGGCGCGGGCGAAGGCCTTGAAGCAGGCCTCAACGATGTGGTGGGAATTGGCGCCATCCAGCTGGCGGATGTGCAGAGTCAGGCCGGAGTTGTTGACCACGGCCACAAAGAACTCCTTCACCAGTTCGGTGTCGTAGCTGCCGATCTTCTGGGCTGGAATCTGCAGGCTGTAGCTGAGGTGCGGCCGGCCGGAGCAATCCAGCGCCACCTGCACCAGGGCCTCATCCAGGGGCGCCACGAAGTGGCCGAAGCGGTGGATGCCGCGCCGGTCGCCCAGGGCCTGGGCCAGGGCCTGACCCACGGCGATGCCCACGTCTTCGTTGGTGTGGTGGTCGTCGATGTGGGTGTCGCCCACGGCATGGATCTCCAGGTCCACCAGGCCGTGGCTGGCGATCTGATGGAGCATGTGATCCAGAAACGGCACCCCCGTGGCGGCCTTGCAGCGCCCGCTGCCGTCGAGGTTGAGGCTGACGTGAACGTCGGTCTCGCCGGTGACGCGATGGACGCTGCCGCTGCGGCCAGCGGCGGCGACGTGATCAGGGTCCAGGTGGGCAGACAAAGGGAAGCGCACAGGAGTGTGGCAATCATGCCGAAACCGGGGGCGCCGATCAGCGCACAATCGCCGTGAGATCCGCACCGGCATGTCCTCGCCGATATGCCCCCCGCCCCATGAACAACTGCCCCGAAGCGGTGCTCGCGGACCTTCGCGGCGGGCACCAGCGCTTTCTCAGCGGGGAGTCGCTGCATCCCCACAGCAGCCGGGAACGGATGCTGGAGGTGGAAACGGGGCAGCACCCGATTGCGGCCGTGCTCGGCTGCGCCGATTCCCGCGTGCCGGTGGAGCTGCTCTTCGACACCGGCTTCGGCGATCTGTTCGTGGTGCGCAACGCCGGCACCCTCTCCACCACCGCGGCGATCGCCTCGCTGGAATACGCGGTGGCCCACCTGGACGTGCCCGTGATCGTGGTGCTGGGCCACGAACGCTGCGGGGCAGTGGAAGCGGCCCTGAACCCGGGCCTGCCGCTCACCCCGAGCCTGGCCCAGGTGGTGGGACAACTGCGGATGGAGTTGTTCCACCTGGGAGCCCGCGAGGATCTGGAGCAGGCCTCCCGCCACCACACCCTCAACGCGGCCCGCAACCTGGTGGATTCCAGCGTGCTGCTCACCGATCGGATGCGCAGCGGCCGCCTGCAGGTGGAGGCGGCCTTCTACAACCTCCACTCCACCACGATCGACTGGATGGGATCGGTGATGCCGATGCGGCCTCACATCCCGGTGATGCAGTAGCCCGCATCCACGTAGAGCACCTGGCCGGTGATACCGCTGGCCAGGGGGCTGGCCAGGAAGGCGGCGGTGGCGCCGACTTCGTCCTGCGTCACGGTGCGGCGCAGGGGGGCCTTCTCCTCCACGTTGTGGATCATGTCGAGGATGCCGCCGATGGCGGAGCTGGCCAGGGTGCGGATCGGGCCGGCGCTGATGGCATTCACCCGCACCTGCTTGTCGGGGCCCAGCTCGGCGGCCAGATAGCGCACCGAGGCCTCAAGCGCCGCCTTGGCCACGCCCATCACGTTGTAGTTGGGGATGGCGCGCTCGGCGCCGAGATAGCTGAGCGTGATCACGCTGGCGCCCGGGTTGAACAGGGGCTTGGCCCAGCGGCACAGGGGCGCCAGGGAATAGGCGCTCACCTCCAGGGCCCGGCCGAAGCCCTCGGGGCTGATGTCGGAGTAGTCGCCGATCAGTTCGTCCTTGCCGGCGAAGGCGAGGCAGTGCACCAGCACATCAATCGAGCCCCATTTCTGCTTCACCTGCTCGAACACCGCCTCGATCTGGACGGGGTCCTGCACGTTGAGCGGTTCGAACAGGGTGGGAGCCAGGGGCGCGGTGAGCTCGCGCACCTTGGCCTCGAAGCGGCCCTTCTCATCCGGCAGGTAGGTGACGCCCAGCTCGGCCCCGGCCGCCGCCAGCTGCTGGGCGATGCCCCAGGCGATCGAGCGGTTGTTGGCGATGCCGGTGACAAGGGCCTTCTTGCCGCGCAGATCGAGGAGCATGCGGAAACGGGTCGGGGGCGATCGGGGGATTCTCCCCCACCCGCTCCCAGCTCGGCCCGGCCCAGGCCAGCGCCCGGTCAAGGCAAGGCCATGACCATCGCACCCAGGATCGGAGCCAACCCCGCCCTGCCGCCTTGGACGCGCGCGCGCCCCATGCCACCGCCATCGCACACGGCGACCTGCCCCGCAAGTTCGCCTCCAGGGCCGCCCTGGTACAGGCGCTGCGGCCCCTGCTCCTCAGCCCCGCCAGTGGCCTGAGCCCAATCCGTGGCGGCCGAGCCGCGGCCGAGCGGCGCCTGGCGGCGATCGATCCA
This sequence comes from Synechococcus sp. CBW1006, assembly GCF_015840525.1. Taxonomy (NCBI): domain Bacteria; kingdom Bacillati; phylum Cyanobacteriota; class Cyanophyceae; order Synechococcales; family Synechococcaceae; genus Synechococcus; species Synechococcus sp. CBW1006. Next base: position 1,080,743 of record NZ_CP060396.1, read on the forward strand.
GGGGCCTATGGCCGCAGCCGCAATGCCCTCGATGGCGCCGTCACGCGCCTGTCGCCCTACATCCGCCACGGCGTGCTCACCCTGGCCGAGGTGCGCGACGCGGTGTTCGCCTGGCTGGAGACCAGCGGTGCCCCCCGCGCCGCCGCCGCCAAGCTGATCGCCGAGCTGGGCTGGCGCGACTACTGGCAACGCCTCTGGCACCAGCTGGGCGACGGCATCTGGCACGACCGCGAACCGCTCAAGACCGGCCACCCCGCCCCCAGCTACGCCGCCGTGCTGCCAGCCGACATCCAAGACGGCAGCACCGGCCTGACCTGCATCGATGCCTTTGCGGCCGAGCTGATCGGCAGCGGCTGGCTGCACAACCACGCCCGCCTCTGGCTGGCCTCCTATGTGGTGCACTGGCGGCGGGTGCGCTGGCAGGCCGGTGCCCAGTGGTTCCTGCAGCACCTGCTGGATGGCGACCCCGCCAGTAACGCCCTCAGCTGGCAGTGGGTGGCCAGCAGCTTCAGCACCAAGCCCTACATCTTCAACCGGGCCAACCTGGAGCGCTACGGCGGCCAGAGCCTCTGCGCCCGCTGTCCTGCCGCCCGCCGCGGCGGCCCCGACGCCCCCGGAGGCTGTCCCTTCGACGCCGACTACGAGCAGCTGCAGCAGCAGTTGTTCCCATGGGCCACTGAGGCGCCGCCGGCTTCAGCTCCGGCTCCGCAAACTCCCAGCCCTCCACCCCCGGCGCCAGAGCCTTCCACTGCCTCTGCCTTCGGCCTCGCCGTTTCAGCTGGACCGCTGGCGCCCACGGGCACCAGCCGCCCCAATCCGGATCCACCCCAGCGACCGGTCCTCTGGATCCACGGCGAAGCCCTCGGCCCCGCCAACCCCGCCCTGCGGGCCTACCCGGGCCGGCCGGCCCTGTTCGTCTTCGACAGCGCCTGGCTGACCGGCACCACAACCAGCGGCCCGCCCCCCAGCCTGAAGCGGCTTGGCTTTCTGGCGGAGTGCCTGGTGGAGCTGCCGGTCACGATCCGCCACGGCGACCCAGCGGCCGAGCTGCTGGCGTTCGCGCAACGTCACGGCGCCGATGGGATCGTCACCAGCGCCGCCGTGGACCCGCGCCTCGCGGCGATCCAGGCCCAGCTCGCCGGCGCTTTGCCTCTCACGGTGCTGCCGCCCGAGCCTTTCGTTGTACTCGAGCAGGCGGTGGATCTGGGGCGCTTCAGCCGCTACTGGCGCCGCGCCGAGGCGAGGGTCTGGGCCGCCGCTGGCCGCGGAAGGCCCTGACCCCCAGGCCCTTGCGCAGGCCGAACCCCGAGGCGGCTGCATCAGGGCACACCCGCTGGCGGAGGCCCCATCGGCGGATCCTCGCCGAGCAGCTTGCGTTCCTGCTGCAGCACCGCTTCCGGATCGCTGAGCAGGTCGGCTTCCTCCAGCTGCGGGAAGGCCTCGGGCTTGATGTCCTGGGGGCGGCGGGGCGGTTCCACCCAGGTGAAGCTGCTGCGCGGGGCCCGGGCCGCACAGAGGGCCTCGAGCTCGCGCCGCAGCAGGCGCTGCACATCGGGGCGGGCCACCGCCGCGAAGAACTCCTGCTGGGTTGCCAGCCCGGAGCTGAACGGCGCCGTGCCATTGCCGTTGAACAGCCGAGCCGGATTGGGATTCCAGCGCGGCTTGCAGACCCCCTCCTGGCGGGTGTCGGTGTCCAGCCAGAGATGGAGGCCGTAGCCATCGGGCTGGCTCACCACCGCCAGGCCGTCGTGGGGCACCCGGCGCTGCAGGGGATAGAGGGCCCAGCTGGGATGGCGATGGGCGGGAACACAGCCGCCGATCAGGGCCACCAGCCCCCCCAGGCAGAGCAGAGCCGCCAGGCGGGAACGCTGGGGCGGCAGGTCATCCGTCAAGCCAGGCCGATCTCAAGTGGGTCGATCCTCCCCGAACGGCGGGCTGCTGCTGCAGCATCGGCGTCAGAACGCCGCCCCGGTCATGGCCCTCACCCCCTCGACGATGCTGCCGCTGGGGACCCCCCTGCCCCTGACGGAACTGGCCGAGGCCCTGACCAGCGGCAGCATCGAGCTGGTGGCCGGTGCCCCACTGGAGCCTGCGGCCCTGGGCGGCCAGCCGCTGCTGGTGCTGTTTCTCTGCGCCCACTGCCCCTTTGTGAAGCACATCGAACCGGAGCTGAGCCGGCTCCAGGCCGACTACGGCGGGCGGCTGCAGCTGATCGGGATCTCGAGCAACAGCACCCTCACCCATCCGCAGGACGGCCCGGCAGGACTCCAGGCCCAGGCGCAGCGCAACGGATGGACCTTCCCCTACCTGCTCGACCAGGAGCAGCAACTGGCGCACTCCTTGCGGGCCGCCTGCACGCCGGATCCGTTCCTGTTCGATGCCGATCTGCGCCTCGCCTACCGCGGCCAGCTGGACGGCAGCCGCCCCGGCAACGCCGTTCCCCTGGACGGGCGGGATCTGCGGGCCGCCATCGAGGCACTGCTGGCCGGCCGGCCCGTCGCACCGGAACAGACCGCCTCGATCGGCTGCAACATCAAATGGCCTCCAGGCCAGGAGCCGGCCTGGGCCCGCTGAAGGCCCCGCAATCGCGGTTCCTGCAGGCTGGAACTGGCCTTAAGGTGTCCGCCATGCAAGTGCCTCCCTTCAGTCTCAGCGAGCAGCTCCAGGACCTCGGGGAGGAACTCGACGCTGCCGTACTGCAGGTTCTGCGCAGTGGCCAATACATCGGTGGCGCCGGCATCGCCCGCTTCGAGGAGGCCTTCGCCAGGGCCTGCGGCGTGCCCCACGCAATGGGCTGCAACAGCGGTACCGATGCCCTGATCCTGGCGTTGAGGGCCCTGGGCATCGGCCCCGGCGACGAGGTGATCACCTGCTCCTTCAGCTTCTTCGCCACCGCCGAGGCGATCAGTGCCGTGGGCGCCACACCCGTGTTCGTGGACGTCGACCCGGACACCTATCTGATCGATCTGGATCAGATCGAGGCGGCGATCACACCCGCCACCCGTGCCCTGATGCCGGTGCATCTGTTCGGCCGCCCGGTGGACATGGAGCGGGTCTGCGCCATCGCCAGTCGCCACGGCCTGCGTGTGATCGAGGATTGCGCCCAGGCCACCGGTGCCCAGTGGGCCGGGCAACCGGTGGGCAGCTGGGGGGATGCGGGCTGCTTCAGCTTCTTCCCCACCAAGAACCTCGGCGCCGCCGGCGACGGTGGCGCCGTGACCTGCCGCGATGCCGCCGTGGCCCAGGCGGTGCGGGAGCTGGCGGTGCATGGCATGCCGCGCCGCTATCTGCACACGACCCTCGGCTACAACAGCCGTCTCGATGCCATGCAGGCGGCGGTGCTGAACGTCAAGCTGCCCCACCTGGAGCGCTGGATCGAGCGCCGTCGCGGGGTCGCCGCCACCTACGACGGGGCCCTGGCCGATCTGAAGGGTATCCAGCTGCCACTGGCCGGGCCGGCGGGGCACAGCTGGAACCAGTTCGTGGTGCGGGTCCCCAGCTGCCCCGGTGGCCAGGCCGCCTGCGGCGGCCAATGCACCCCCGCCTCCGACAGCGCCGACTTCGGCCTGCCGGAGGCCTGCTGCCGCGACTGGCTCAAGCAGCAGCTCCAGGAAGCCGGCGTGACCACGATCATCTACTACCCCATCCCGATTCATCGCCAGCCCGCCTACGCCGCCCTGGGCTACGGACCCGGCAGCCTGCCGGTCACCGAGCGCCTCTGCGCCGAGGTGCTGAGCCTGCCGATCTTCCCGGAGCTGCGTGCGGAGCAGCAGCAGCAGGTGATTGAGGTTCTCAAGAGTGTGATTCAGTCGGCCCTGAAGGTGTCTGTGCCGGCCTGATCGGTGCCGCTCAGCTACGGAACCATGCAGCAGCGAATCGAAACACTTCGTCCCCTCCTGATTGGTTAGTTGTGGGTGGCAAGCCTCACAGGGCATACCCAGGGTCGACCATCAACCGGGGTTCGATCAGCTCAAGGCTGCGAGCAATTTTTCCCTCATGATTTCACTCTCAAAGGTGGAGACCACACAAAAATCCCCTGGCCGGATCTGCTCGGCCAGCAAGGCCACTGCTTCGGATTCCAGTCCTGACTCCAATACCGCTGGCCCGTCGGGGCCGAGACTGCGCACTCCCTTGGCCAGAAGAGCAGGCACCATGTCTGGAGTTCTGTTCCTCCGTTCACTCCATGCGGCACAGACCACAAGATCGAAGCCCCAGGTGGCCTGACCAACCTTCTGCAGAAAAGCATCCGGACGGGTGTCCGGGGCTGAGCAGAGCAACATTCTGCGGCATGGCTCCGCCTCGGTGGCGGCCAGGGCGTAGCTGGAGAGGGAGGCCATCGCTTCAGGGCCATCGGCCCAGGTGAGCACGACTTGCCAGGGCTCGCGCATCAGAATTTCAAACCGCCCGCGGCGATGGCTCGCCTTGAGCCCATAATTTCGCAGCCCCTGGATGATCTGGTCTGCCTTGAGGCCAAGCCCAATGGCTTGTGCCGCGGAGAATGCTGCAGCTGTGGCAATCGTGCCGACGGCCCCATCGTCTGAGGCGGGAATCTCGCGCAAAGCGATAGAGAGGAGCTGCTGATCCTGATGGTGCAACTTGATGTTCCCCTGCCGCTCTCTGCTGTAGCTCGCCACCAGGTGTCCTGCTCTGCGGTGGGCGTGCCAGGCGCTGCACCCCGGATCCTCGCTCACCAGGGCGACAGTGGCGGGGTCTCGGTTCTGGGCCATGCCCAGTGTCAGAGGATCATCTGCATTCACCACCAACAGCTTTTCGGCAGCCTGGGCCACGACCGCCTTGATCCGGGCCAGATCTTCGCGCGAGCGAATACCGTCCATTCCGACGTGGTTATCCAGCACATTGAGCACGGCGGTCACATCAGCGCTCTCGATCCCCAGGCCGGCCATGAGGATGCCACCCCGGGCGACTTCCGCCACCAGGGCTTCGATCCGGCGGTCTTGCAGCAGCCACTGCGCCGGTCCGCCTCCCGCCAGATCACCGGCCTTGATCAGCTGCCCGTCCAGCTCCACACCCGTGCTGGAGCAGAGGCCCACCCGCTTCCCGGCATCGAGGAGCAAATGGGCGAGCATGCGGCTTGTGGTGGTCTTGCCGACGCTGCCGGTGATCAGCGCGATGGGGATCCGGCCCGCCTGTGGATGCTCACCCATCCAGAGGCGAACAATCCGCTGGCACAGATCGGTATCAGGATCGGCCAGGAGATGGGGCCGCAGGCCAGCGGAGAGGTTGGCCTCCAGCAGCCAGGTGCCGCCTTCACGCCAGCTCACGCCGATGTCACGACTGATCAGGTCGAGGCCCACCACGTCGGTACCGATCAGTTGGGCAATGTCCTCAGCGAGGCGGCGGTTGTCGGGATGCACCCGGGCGCTGCAATCGATTGCCGTGCCGCCCTGGGAGATGTTGGCCGTGCGGGAGAGCTGAACCCGCGTGCCGGCCGGAGGTAGGGACTCCTGAAAAAGATTCTCGGCCCATCGGCGCCGGATTCGTCCGTTTGCTTCGCGTTAATCAGGCTGGCAAGCGCGGTGACATCAAGTCGGCCAGATCTCAAAAGCATGGCTTGCAGATGCCCTCAGGCGCTCTGATCGCTGACCAGGCCATAAAAAAGCTGTAGATCCACCCAAAAAGAAGGACAAAAAAGAGGCGCAGCAGCCTCAAGACCTTTTCCGCGCACATCACGACAAAGGCCATCGAGATGGAGGATTCGGCACCAGCTGGTAGACGAGCCATGATCAGATCCAGGGAATACTTGCGCTTTCCAGAGCCAAAGACGCCTTCCACTTCATTGCGTCGAGCTTGATCAGATCGGAGCTGGTGCTTGTGTGCAGTGGTGACATCAGGATCCTTGGGCGGGCGACCCAATCGCTTGCCGGAGAGGCGAATACCGTTCCTCGTGCAGAAATGCCTATTCTTGGCCGTGATATAAATCCGGTCGGCGCAGATTCGCTCTGGGTAAGATCCTGTATCCAGCTTGTATTTTTCCGCCTGAGCGATAAGGTCTTCTCCTTCGTTGTAGGGGTTCCAGCTTATGCGGTGCAAGAACGGAAAGCCGTTTTGAACCGAAACACTGATTTTGGCACCAAACTCCACCGCAGCACGTGCTTTGCCTCGCACCATTGGGCGGATATGGGTCTGCACAAGGTTCACCAGGCGGTCTGGAATGCTGTTGGTCTGAGAGGCGAGCAGAAGGCCCTGCTGCCGCTCCAACTCGCTGCAGGCCAACAACTTCTGCCACCAATGCCTCTTGAGCTCAGAAAGCCTTGCCCCACGGCCGATCAGAGCATCAATGGCTTTGAGATTCTGCCGCACATATCCAAGCTGATGTTTAATGGCAGCCTTCACTTTTCGGCGGCGTGGCCGTTTTTGCTTCGCCACTCTCAGGAAATGAGCACGAGCAAGGCCACGGTCGTAGCGAGGTCGATGTCTCCTGAATCCCGATGACTGACTGCACAGATCATCAATGACTCGCTCGGTCGTTGTGCGAGCCTCGTTGAGGAGCTTGAGGTCTCTGGGATAGGTGATGTCGGCTGGAGTGCAACTGGCATCAATCGTGAGAGTGCCCCAATTCTTTCCTTCTGGCCAGTCAGCAGGCTTGATCAACGCATCAAGTTCTAGCTGAGCGCCTCCTCCACTGGAATCACGATCATCATGGTCGTCATCGTCTGCTGCCTGAGCAAGTGCTTCCAGAAGGATCTCTTTGCCGCGCTGCACCACCAGCTCGTTGATAAGGCGCAGATCCTCGTCAGAAAAACGCTTGCGAAAGTGCACCATCATCGAGGCATCAAACGGTGCCTTAGCTGTGTAGCCCGCAAAGCCGAGAAAGAACTGAATATAGGCGTTCTCTCTGATCTGATGGACTGTCTCTTCGTCGGTGAGCCCTAACTTCTGTTTGATGTAGAGAGCACCAAAGGCCATTCTCACTGATTTGGCTGGAGCGCCAATTGTGGCGCTGAATTGAGGGGCATAGGTTTCTTCCAGCTCATCCCATGGGATCAGCCCCTCCAGTTGAACCCAGCGATTCTCGGGATCAAGTGTGCCGCCAAATGGCAGGTGGAACTCCTTGATTGAGATCTGACCGTTATTGTGCCTCCGGTACATATTGAGCGATCAGGAGTAAAGGCAATCACGGATTGCCTGATTCACGGCTACTTTAGCGGTTTCTCATGCTTGAGACCAGCTGCGGCGCAATGGATCTGGATTTTTCAGGAGACCCGAGGTACAGATGCCAGCGTGAAGCCCTGCTCGCCCAGGATCAGATCGAGCCGGCCGTCCACCGGGACGCGATTCTTCAGGCGTTCATAGCCCACGCCCCTCTCCGGATCAGCGTTGAGGACTGCGATCTGCCTGTGCAGGGGTAGCAGGCCATCGCTGATGAGCGTTGCCGGTTGGCGCTGCGCCACCGCCAGCAACTTGCCCATCACCACCAGCAGGCGATGGTCTGCCCCCGTCAGGTTCTGCTGCAACAGCTGCCGCCCCTCGCCGCTCTGCTCCTGGCTCTGCCAGGCCTGTCGCAGTTCCATCGGGTCGCTCAGCCCGACCCATACGCCTCGGCCTTTGCCACCGGAAGCGGGCTTGAGCACCACTGGCCAGCCAATCCGTTCAGCGGCGGCCAGCGCATTCTCGAGTGTCTCGACTGTTTCCTGGGCCGGCAGAGGCACACCGCGATGTTTCAGCAGGTTGTGGAGAGCTTCCTTATGAGTTCGCTGAAAAACCCGGCCATCTCTGCGAAAATGGGCCAGTTGCCCAGCCCAGATGCGAGGTCAACGGGAGCGCAGCGGCTCCCTGTTCTCCTACGTGTCGATTGAGGATCGGATCCCGGCCGGCCATCCGCTGCGGCGGATCCGCAAGCTGGCCGATCAGGCCCTCGATCGCCTCAATCCCACCTTCTGTGATCTGTACGCCGCAGAAGGCCGGCCATCAGTGCCGCCGGAGCAACTGCTGCTGGCCTCGTTGCTGCAGGCGTTCTACGGCATCCGCTCGGAGCGGTTGCTGCTCGAGCAGCTCCACTACAACCTGCTGTTCCGCTGGTTTGTGGGGCTGAGCCCGGATGATCCGATCTGGCATCCCACCACATTCACAAAAAACCGGGAGCGGCTGCTGAACGAGCAGGTGATGGGGAAGTTCCTGGAGAAGCTGATGGGTGCTCCGGAGGTCAAGCCGCTGCTCAGTGACGAGCACTTCTCGGTGGATGGCACCTTGCTGCAGGCCTGGGCCTCCCATGCCTCGCTGGAGCGGATCGATGGGCAGGACGATCCGCCGCCACCGCCGTCAGGCCCTGGCGAGGGTTTTGGCGCTCCAAAGCTCGGCAAGAAGCGAGCGAAAGGGGATTTCCGCGGCATCAAGCTCAGCAACAAGACCCATCGCTCCAGCGTCGATCCAGACGCGCTGCTGTGCCGGAAGTCCAAGGCCCACCCCGCACTCCCCAGCTACCGGGGGCACGTGCTCATGGACAACCGCCATGCCCTGATCGTCGAATGCCGCGTCACACAAGCGACGGGCACCGGGGAGAGGGATGCCGCCAAAGCGATGGCGGCTGCCGTCCCCGGTGCCCACCAGAAGACCATCGGCGCCGACAAGCACTACGACACCAAGGGCTTTGTCGCCGAGATGCGCCGCATCGCCGTGACACCGCATGTCGCTCAGAACACCAGCCGCCCTGGTGGTTCCGCCATCGATGGCCGCACCACCCGCCACGTGGGCTACGCCAAGTCGATCCATGCCCGCCGCGGCATCGAGAAGGTGTTTGGCTGGATCAAACAGTGGGGAGGTCTGCGCCAGTTCAAGCTGCGCGGCACCGAGAAGGTGAGTGCGGTGTTCGGCCTGAATGTGATCGCCTACAACCTGATCCGCCTGGGCAACCTGCTCAAACCGGCGATGGCGGCGGCGTGAACAGGTGGTTGCCGAGAAGTGTGCCCAGACGGCAGTGATCAGGGTGCCCCAGAGGGGCCAAACACACCGAAACGCGTGCTCTGAACCGCTGAAACCCTGAAAACCAGACCGAAATGAGCTGCAACAGCTCTCAGGAGGGGAAAACGCGACGTCTCAGCTGGTTTTTCAGCAAACTCTTATTGGTGGCTGAGCGGGCAAAGAGTGGGGTGCGATCGGTGAGGGTCTCATGGAAGAGACGCAAGTGGCAGCCCTGTCCCAACTGGAGAAACCGCTGCCAATCCTTGTCCACCAGAGCAAACGGAATTCCCAGCTGATTGGCCGCCCGGGCCAGGTGGGCGTGGGTCTGGTTCCAGAAGCGGGAGCGCAGTGCGTTCCAGTGGTTGGTTGTGGTCGCATCAGGCAGGTTGCCCCGCCTCACTGCCTCAACGATATGAATGCTGAGGGCTGCGACCGCCTTGGCGGCCTTGGGGTCATCGACAGGCAGCCAGAGGCAGAGGGTTGTTGGCCCCTGATGCAGCAGCCGAACTGGTGCCTGCTCCAGCCGGGCGTGTTCGCTGCAGGCCAGAAGCAGCCTTGGCAGCACAGCGACCAACGGACCCTGGCAATCAGCCGGTGAGAGCCTCAGGCTGGTGGGAAGCGCCGTGAGCCAACGGGCCAGCCTCTCTGCGTCCAGCTCTTCAGCAGGGTCGACCCCGGTGAATTCGATGACAGCCCCGCTGCAGGGGGCTTGCATGTTGCCCTTGCGCAGAAAGCGGAGCCGAGCAACTTTCATGATTGATGGCTGAATAGCGCTCAGGGAAGGCTAAATTATGGTCAACTCACCATCGCATGAATTCCTGGATTTTCGGTAACGCCCGATGACCTCTGGGAGAGTGCGATCTCTGCGAGATGTCATCTGTCCATTCGTGGGCACGAGGTCGGCACGTGCAAATCGACACTCCAGTCGTCTGCCTGTCGATCGGATAGCAGGTCCTGGTGGTGCATTCGCTAGGGAGGATTCGGAAGCCTTCGGATCAGTCCCTTGGCAAGCTGAGATGGGTCTGAAAATCAAGCCCCAGCTCATAACCGCGCACTTCTCTCCAGATGGCAGTTTGCTGCAGTCATGGGCAGCCGCTATGCACCGCTAAGCAACAAAGAAGGTGACTTTCTTGGCATTCAATCCAGTGACAATATGCCACGCCAGTAAGCGATGCTCGCTTTGCCCAGGAATCCAATACAGAGCCTGCCCTCTCTCGGCAACGGCTGCTTTCGATTGATCATTGCGCGGCGATGAAGGCGCTGAACCGGATGAATGCAACCGCTGGGAGTGGTCTTCACGCAAGTCTTGTCGACCTGTCCACTGAGCCCGGGACCGCCTCCGCTCCATTTCGTGGCAAGGCCGAGTACTGAGCCTTGAAGTGGGCCTGCTGCCGCTGATGGCTCACGATTGGCGCAGGATAGCCGCAGCGCTCCAGGGGAGCGATCTCGCCGCGGATCAGATCGGCCGTGGCCACGTGGCGTAGCTCCGGCAGCCAGGTGCGGATGTAAATGGCCTCCGGGTCGAACTTGGCGGCCTGGCTGGCGGGATTGAAGATGCGCAGGGGCTTCGGATCCATGCCACTGCTGGCGCTCCACTGCCAGCCGCCGTTGTTGGCCGCCAGATCGCCATCCACCAGGCGTTCCATGAAGGCACGCTCCCCCAGGCGCCAGTCGCAGATCAGGTCTTTGACCAGGAAGGAGGCCACGATCATGCGGCAACGGTTGTGCATCCAGCCGCTGGCGTTGAGCTGCCGCATCGCCGCATCGACGATCGGCACCCCGGTGAGCCCCTGCCGCCAGGCCTCGAGGCGCTCGGGGTCGTTCTCCCAGGGGAAGTGACGCCACTGGGGCCGGTAGGGCCCCTCCGCCAGCTCCGGGAAATGGAACAGCGCCTGCTGGTAGAACTCGCGCCAGGCCAGTTCCTGCTCCCAGACGCTGATCGCCGTGCGCTCCTCCTCGCTGCGGGTGAGGTCGCGGGCAGCGCGGGCCGTCGCCCAGGCCTGGCGCGGGCTGAGGGTGCCGAAGGCGAGCGCGGCACTGAGGCCTGAGGTGCCGGCGATGCCCGGCAGGTTGCGCTGGGGCTCATAGGCCAGGAGCGCAGCTCGCTGGCCGCGGCCACTGGCAGGCCCCTCACAGAAGGCCTCAAGCTGGGCCAGGGCCGCCGCCTCGCCGGGACGGCAGGGGCAGAGGTCGGCGCCGGAGAAGGCCGCTCCGAAGCGTGTGGCCGGCGGCACCGCCTCCAGGCGCGGCAGGGCCTCCCACAGATCAGGCCGGGGCAGCATCGCCGGGTCCAGATCCAGCAGGCCGGTTGGTGCCACCAGCGGCTCGATCCCCCCGGCGGTGCCAGGAGCCGCGAGAACCTGCTTGCGCTCCACCTGGCCGCGCCAGTTGCGTAGGAAGGGGCCGTAGACGCGATAGGGATCACCGGCACCGGTGCGCAGCGCCTCCGGGGCGACCAGCAGCTGATCCCAGTCCACCAGCACGCGGCGGCCATCGGTCTGCAGGGCGGCGGCCACGGCCCGGTCGCGAGCTCGCCCGCTGGGCTCCACATCGCGGTTCCAGGCCACCACCTCGGCACCGAGGGCGGCAGCCAGCCGTGGCAGCAGCACCAGCGGGTCTCCCTCCAGCAGCACCAGCCGCGATCCACAGGCCCGCCAGGAGGCGGCCAGCTCCCGCAGGCTTTCGAGCAGGAACCAGCGGCGGGCCGGTGCCATCGCCGGGTCGGCCAGGATTGCCGGGTCGAGCACAAACACACCCGTCAGGGCTGGGGTCGCCGCCGCCGCCGCCGCCAGGCCGAGGTTGTCGGCCAGCCGCAGATCGCGGCGATGCCAGAACAGCCAGCGGCGGGCGGCCTCAGGGGAAGCCATCAGAGCCCCAGCAGCTGCTTGGCCCGGAACCAGGCGGTCACGCTCTTGCCATCGAGGGCCTCGTCGCCACTGGCGAGGGCCGCATCGAGTGCGGCGGGTTCCATCAGCAGCACCTCCAGGTCCTCGTCGTCGTCGCCGGCCGGCGGCGCCTCCAGGGGGGTGAGCCCCCGGGCCAGGAACAGGTGGATCACCTCATCGGAATAGCCGGGGCAGGGCAGCATCAGGCCAAGCGGATCCCAGCGGCAGGCGCTGTAGCCCGCCTCCTCCTGCAACTCCCGCTCCATCGTGGCCAGGGGCTCCTCGCCGGGATCCAGGGTGCCGGCGGGGAATTCGAGGATGCGGGCCGCCACCGCGAAGCGGTACTGGCGCAGCACCACCACGCGGCCGTCATCGAGCACGGGCACCGCCAGCGAAGCGCCGGGATGGCGGATGATCCCGAAGCTGCCCTCCACCCCCATCGGCAGCTCCACCCGGTTGATCTCGAAGCGGATCTTGCGGGCATCGAGGGCTTCGAGGGTCTCGAGATGGCGCGCGGGCTCAGGGGGCGGCAGGGGCGCCATGGCGGGGATCAACGGCTGGGGCGGACGCTAAACCGGCCAGCTAGAGCCAGGAGGCAGCAGTTCGGGCGGCCGGAGCCAGGCGGCAGCAGCTCGGGCGGCCGGCAGCACGGTCTTGCAGCAGGGCGCCAAGGCTCGGCAGGAGCCGATCCAGCAGGTTGGCCGGGAGAGCGAGGAGTTGCCTCGGCGACGTCTGGCCGCAGAGCCGCGGCGCAATCGGTCAGCGAGACTGGACGTCAGACAACGTCCCCGCGCGGGCCCTCCTCCTCCCCCATGGTTGCCAGCGCCACCAGCCCCTCCGGTCCCCCCACCGCCGCCACGGCCCCGGCCACGGCCAGCGCCGACCAGGCCGCCCGCTCCTTCCCCCTGGCCGCGATCACGGGCCACGGCACCCTGAAGCTGGCCCTGCTGCTGGCGGCGGTGGATCCGGGCCTGGGCGGAGTGGTGATCGCCGGCGGACGCGGCACCGGCAAATCGGTGCTGGCCCGGGGTCTGCATGCGCTGCTGCCACCGATCGATGTGATCGTGGACAGCCTCAATGCCGATCCGACCCGACCGGAAGACTGGGACGAGGCGACCCGCCGTCGCATCACCGAACTGGGGGGCGATGCCAGCGGCGCCGACCCCAGCGCCCTGCTGCCCACCCGGGTGGTGCCGGCACCCTTCGTGCAGGTGCCGCTGGGTGTCACCGAAGACCGGCTCGTGGGCTCGGTCGACGTGACCGCCTCGCTGGCCAGCGGCCAGGCCGTGTTTCAGCCGGGCCTGCTGGCGGAAGCCCACCGCGGCGTGCTCTATGTCGACGAGCTCAATCTGCTGGACGACGGCATCACCAACCTCCTGCTGGCGGCGGTGGGCAGCGGCGAGAACCGGATCGAGCGGGAGGGGCTCAGCCTCAGCCACCCCTGCCGCTGCCTGCTGATCGCCACCTACAACCCCGAGGAGGGGGCGGTGCGGGACCACCTGCTGGATCGCTTCGCCATCGCCCTGAGCGCCAACCAGTCGCTGGATCTGGATCAGCGCGTCGAGATCACCCGCTCCGCCCTGGCCCATGGCGAATCCAGCGACAGCTTCCGGCAGCGGTGGCAGGAGGAGACCGACGCCCTCGCCACCCAGCTGCTGCTGGCCCGCCAGTGGTTGCCGGACGTGAGCATCAGCCGCGAGCAGATCACCTACCTGGTGACCGAGGCCCTGCGCGGCGGCGTCGAAGGGCACCGCTCCGAGCTCTATGCGGTGCGGGTGGCCCGCGCCCACGCCGCCCTGAGCGGCCGCGACCGGGTGGAAGCCGACGACCTGCAGGTGGCCGTGCGCCTGGTGATCGCGCCGCGGGCCCTGCAGCTGCCGCCCCCGGATCCCGAGCAGCCGATGGAGCCGCCGCCGCCACCGCCCCAGGGGGAGCAACCGCCGGAGGAGCCGGAGCAACCCGATGAACCCGACCAGAACGAGGACAACCAGGACGACGACCAGGACGACGACCAGGACGAAGACGACACCCCGGACGACCAGCCGCCTCCCCAGGTGCCGGAGGAATTCCTGCTCGACCCCGAAGCCATCGCCATCGACCCCGACCTGCTGCTGTTCAACGCTGCCAAGGCCCGCAGCGGCGGCAGCGGCAAGCGCAGCGTGGTGCTCAGCGATTCCCGCGGTCGCTACGTGAAACCGATGCTGCCCCGCGGCCCGGTGACGCGCATCGCCGTGGATGCCACCCTGCGGGCCGCCGCCCCGTATCAGAAAGCCCGCCGGGAGCGGGAGCCGCACCGAACGGTGATCGTGGAGGATGGCGACCTGCGGGCCAAGCAACTGCAACGCAAGGCCGGCGCCCTGGTGATCTTCCTGGTGGATGCCAGCGGTTCGATGGCGCTCAACCGCATGCAGAGCGCCAAGGGTGCCGTGATCCGGCTGCTCACCGAGGCCTACGAAAACCGCGACGAAGTCGCCTTGATCCCCTTCCGCGGTGAGCAGGCCGAGGTGCTTCTGCCCCCCACCCGATCGATCACCGCGGCCCGGCGCCGGCTGGAATCGATGCCCTGCGGCGGCGGTTCGCCCCTGGCCCATGGTCTTTCCCAGGCGGCACGGGTGGGCGCCAATGCCCTCGCCACCGGCGATCTGGGCCAGGTGGTGGTGGTGGCGATCACCGACGGCCGCGGCAACGTGCCCCTGAGCCGCTCCCTCGGCCAACCCGAGCTGGAGGGCGAGGAACCGGTGGACCTCAAGGAGGAGGTGAAGCAGGTGGCCGGCCGTTACCGCGCCCTGGGGCTGAAGCTGCTGGTGATCGACACCGAGCGCAAGTTCATCGGCAGCGGCATGGGCAAGGAACTGGCCGAGGCCGCCGGCGGCAAGTACGTGCAGTTGCCCAAGGCCAGCGATCAGGCGATCGCCGCCATTGCCCTGGAAGCGATCAACGGCGTCTGAGCTGCAACGGTCCCGGCCTCAGGCTTTCACCGTTTCACCTCTTCACTGGCTCACGGCGCGAGGCTGGTTGGTTCGGGCACGCGAGACCGACGGGCTGCCAGCTTTTTCACGATCCGCCTGTTCCCGGTCCGCCTGGTCGCGCTTTTCGCGTTCCGCCTTCTCCCGGGCCGCCTTGTCACGCGCCTGGCCGGTCTGGGCGGGGTAGAGCTCTTCGAAGAACTTGCCCAGGCCGATGGCCAGGCTGCGGATCCCATCGACGAACTGGGGGTCGCCCGTGAGCTTGTTCACGTCACCGCCCACCGCCTCCCAGCGGGCCGTGAGCTTCTCGGCATTGGTCACAGTGCCTTTGAGCTCGCTCACGGTCTGGGGGTTGTCCAGGGCGGCGGTGAGGTTGCGCACATGCCGGCCGGCCTGGGCCGCCTCGACGGTGGCGGTGTTGAGATTGTCCAGGATCGGATCGGCCTTCTTCACGGCCGTGTTGAGCTCCTGCACCAGTTTCTGCGCCTCGCGCAGGAAGCGATCCGCCTCGTTGGAGGTGCGATCGAAACTCACGGTGGTTCCCACCAGCTTGTCCACCAGCTTCTGGCGCTCGCTCTCGGCCAGGATCCGCTGCATCGTCTCGGTGACGGTGCCGAGACTCGCCTGGGCGCCGCCCTCGATGCGGCTGCCGTTGCAGAGCATCAGCTTGGTGTTGCAGCCCGGACTGCGCGGCCCGGGCGTGCTGGCCGGCAGGGGTTTGCCGCTGCTCACCAGCGCCACCACGGCATCTCCCCCCAGCAACGAGCCGGTGCCCACCAGGGCCTGGGTGGGGCGGGCCAGACGGAGATCAGGATCGGTGATCTCCAGATCAGCCAGCACCGCCTCCGGGGTGACCCGCACCCGGCGCACATTGCCCACCAGCACACCCCGGAAGGAGACCGGCGAGCGATCCGCCAGGCCGGCGGCATCCTGGAAGCTGGCCTGCACCGTCCAGGTGTCGCGGCGCAGGGAGATGCCCTTCAGCCAGAGCCAGAGCGCGCCACCACCCACGATGGCGGCGAGAAGGGAAAAGCCCACCAGGGCTTCACGGACACTGCGGCGCATCGTTCAGACTTCCTTGGGCTGCATGGGTCCGCGCAAGCTGCCGCTCCGGAACTGCTCGACGTAGGGATTATCGGTGCTGCGGAACTCCTCCACGGTGCCCTGCCAACGAAAGCGGCCGTCGTAGAGGAGCACGAGCCGCTCACCGGAGCGCTCGATCGTGCTCATCACGTGGCTCACCACCACCGAGGAGGCCTGGGCCATGTCGGTGGTGGTGACAATCAGATCCTCGATGCGGGTACAGGCCACCGGATCGAGCCCGGCGGTGGGCTCATCGAACAACAGCAGCGGCTCCTGGACATCGGCCCGGGAGGGGTCCTGGATGATGGCGCGGGCGAAGCTGACCCGCTTCTGCATGCCACCGCTGAGTTCGCCGGGCATCTTTCCCTCGATGCCGGCCAGTCCGACGGCCGCAAGCGCGTCGCCCACCCGGCGGCGAATCTCGGCCTCGCCCAGCCGCCCGTAGCGATAGAGCAGAAAGCCGACGTTTTCACCCACCGTGAGCGAGGCCAGCAGGGCAGGGTTCTGAAACACCAGGCGCACATCCGGTGGCTGGCGCTGATCCAGGCGCAGGTAGCGCTGCTCCAGCCCGTGGATCCGCAGGCTGCCGGCGCTGGGCAGCAGCAGGCCGGCCAGCAGCCGCAGGATCGTTGATTTGCCCGATCCGGAGGGCCCCACCACCACCAGGCGCTCGCCCGGATGCACCACCAGGTTGATGTCGTCGAGCACGAGGCTCTCACCCCAGCGCATCGACACCCCCTGCATTTGGGCCACGGGCACCTTTCCCCCAGGCCCATCAACAGCAGACCCTGCAACAGCCGAGCCATCAGCCAGCGACCCAGGCTCCGCCGCCCCAGCGACCTTCATCGCCACACCCCCGTGGGACTGGGTGCGTCGGGATGCCGGCAGAGGAACAGCATCCGGCACGGACCACAGCGCAAGGCTCCCATCCTGCCTGCAACCAGCCGAGGTTTCACCCTCCCGCCGTTTCATCCGTACAGTTCGATCAGCCCGGTTTGCCGATGGCGTCCTGCTCCCAGCCCTTGCCTTGCCTCCTCGTCTGCGGGGAGCCCTGGCGGAGCCGCACGGGCCAGGCAGACGGCCGCAGAGGCGACAGGGGAGGCCACGGGCGATGAGCACCCGGCACGCCCCACGCCCACCCCGACGACCCGGCTGGATGGGTCGGGGTGACATGCGCCGCCGTGATCTGGTCAGCCGCTCCCGCCGGGCCGCCCGCTGGCTGCAGCCCGGCCTGGTGGTGAAGCGCTGGGTGCTCACCTCCGGCCTGGGTCTGATGATCGCCCTGCTCGGAGCGGCGGTCTGGGCGGATTTCAAACCGATCTACTGGACGATCGAAACGCTCACCTGGCTGCTGGCTCAGGTCACCCAGGTGCTGCCGCGGGGCATCACCGGGCCGCTGGTGCTGCTCCTGGGGGCGGCCCTGGTGATCTGGGGCCAGAGCCGCAGTTTCGGGTCGATCCAGCGGGCCCTGGCTCCTGAGAAGGGCACGGTGCTGGTGGATGCCCTCGTGGCCCAGCGCCGGCTCAACCGCGGCCCGAACATCGTGGCGATCGGCGGCGGCACCGGGCTCTCCACCCTGCTCTCCGGCCTGAAGCGCTACAGCGGCAACATCACCGCGATCGTCACGGTGGCCGACGACGGCGGCAGCAGCGGCGTGCTGCGGCGAGAGCTGGGCGTCCAGCCGCCGGGCGACATCCGCAACTGCCTGGCAGCCCTGGCCCGTGAGGAGCCTCTGCTCACCCGCCTGTTCCAATACCGCTTCCAGGCGGGCAGTGGTCTCGAAGGCCACAGTTTCGGCAACCTCTTCCTGTCGGCCCTCACGGCCATCACCGGCAGCCTCGAATCGGCGATCATCGCCAGCAGCCGGGTGCTGGCGGTCCAGGGCCAGGTGGTGCCGGCCACCAACGCCGACGTTCGCCTCTGGGCCGAGCTGGAGAACGGCGATCGGATCGAGGGGGAATCGGCGATCGGCCATGCCTCCAGCCCGATCGTGCGGCTCGGCTGCATCCCGGAACGGCCGCCCGCCCTGCCCCGAGCCATCGAGGCGATCGCCCATGCCGATCTGATCGTGCTGGGTCCCGGCAGCCTCTACACCTCCCTGCTGCCGAACCTGCTGGTGCCGGAACTGGTGGCGGCGATTCGCCAGAGCCGTGCTCCGCGCCTTTACATCTGCAACCTGATGACCCAGCCCGGGGAGACCGACGGGCTCGATGTCGAAGGCCATCTCCGGGCGATCGAGGCCCAGCTCGCCACTCTGGGGGTGGACCAGAGGCTGTTCGATGCGGTGCTGGCTCAGGAGAAGCTCAGTCCCTCGCCGTTGGTGGAGGCCTATCGCCGCCGCGGTGCCGAGCCGGTGGAGTGCGATACCCACCGCCTGACCAGCCAGGGCTATGAGGTGATGCTGGCGCCGATGCAGGGAAGCCGTCCGGGGGCCACACTGCGCCACGATTCCAAGAGCGTGGCGCTGGCGGTGATGCGCTTCTACCGGCAGCATCATCGGCGGGTGAGCTGATGATGCAATCACGGAATCTTCAGGCGAGTCGTGATGACGCCTCTACTGGTTGCCTCGTCAGACCAGTTTTGTGCACTCAATTCTGGTGAAAGCCTGTTTTCAAGGCCCCTCTCTCAATCCAACGGGGATCAGTAAGCGTCCTGGAGTTCGTAGAAATCGGGCTGCACATAGTCTTTGCGCAGCGGGTAGCCTTTCCAGTCTTCCGGCATCAGCAGACGCTTGGGATGGGGATGGCCGGCATAACGAATGCCGTACATATCGAAGGTCTCGCGTTCCTGCCAGTCGGCGCCCCGGAACAGGCCGTAGAGCGTGGGGATGGTGAGATCGCCATCGCGGGCCAGGAACACCTTGAGACGAATCTCCTCGGGCTTCACCTCGGCAGCGAGCACGCGATCCACCGCCGTGGGATCAGCCAGCTCCGCCAGCTTGATCAGGTGATAGAAGCTCACCAGACGACCGCCTGGGCCTTCGTCATAGCCGCCCTGGCATTGGAGGTAGTCAAAACCTGTCGCCTTGAGAGCCGCCACGATCACGGGCAGGAAGTCGGGCTCCACGCCGAGCACCTCCACACCGAGATGGTCGGCCTCCAGCACGGCATGCTCAAAACCCTGGCTGCTCAGCCACTGGCTGATCGGACCGGCCACAGGAGTGGTGATGGCCGGGGTGGAACTGGTGGTGTCCTCGGGCATGGTGTCCTCAGGCGTCGGCCTGGCTGGTGGTGGCGGCGATGACTGCCGCTGGATCGGAAACAGGAGCCCCCAGCGGCAGACCGGCGGCGGCGGCGAGGGCGGCCTTCTGGGTCTCGGCCTGCAGGTAGCGGCCATCCACGATCGGCGCCACCGCCTTGAGCTGATGCGGAATCGTGCAATAACGGTGCGTGGGACGCAGGTTGCCGCGCTCAGCCAGGGCTTCGTTGCCCACCTTCTTGCGCAGCTTGATCACGGCATCAAAGATCGCCTCCGGCCGCGGCGGGCAGCCCGGCAGGTAGAGGTCCACGGGGATCAGCTTGTCGACGCCGCGCACGGCGGTGGTCGAGTCAGCCGAGAACATGCCGCCGGTGATCGTGCAGGCCCCCATGGCAATCACGTACTTGGGCTCGGGCATCTGCTCGTAGAGCCGCACCAGGGCCGGGCCCATCTTCATGGTCACGGTGCCGGCCACGATCAGCAGGTCCGCCTGACGGGGGCTGGAGCGTGGCACCAGACCGAAGCGGTCGAAATCAAAGCGGGAGCCGATCAGGGCCGCGAACTCAATGAAGCAGCAGGCAGTGCCGTAGAGCAGGGGCCAGAGACTGCTCAGGCGGGCCCAGTTGTGCAGGTCATCGAGGCTGGTGAGAATCACGTTCTCGGACAGATCCGAGGTGATCGTGGGGGCACCCGTGGGGCTGCAGCTGGCGGCGCGCAGATCGCGCAGAGCCCCGATCGAGGGGAGCTCACCGCTGGACGGGGAGGAAGGCGTGAGGGTCATGGCAACACGTCGGCGCCGGGGCCGTAACGACGAATCAGCTCCACTCGAGGGCACCCTTGCGCCAGGCGTAGGCCAGGGCCACCACCAGGATGGCGATGAAGACGAGGGCCTCGATGAAGGCGAGCAGTCCGAGGCGATGGAACGCCACGGCCCAGGGGTAGAGGAACACGGTCTCGACGTCGAAGACGACGAAGACGAGCGCGAACATGTAGTAGCGGATATTGAACTGAATCCAGGCGCCACCCATCGGCTCCATGCCGGATTCGTAGGTGAGCTCACGCTCGCCCTGCCGGCTCCGAGGAGACAGCACCTTGTTGGCCACGAGCGCCAGCACGGGAACGGCTGCTGAAATCAGCAGAAACCCCAGAAAAGCGTCGTAGCCGGAAAGCACGAACATGCGGGCTGGACCAACCTGGGCGGCAGTCTGGCATCCACCTCCCGGCGCTGACGAGTTCCGGCGGAATCGGCGTTGGAACGTGGTCGATAGAGTTTTGACACCGTCGGCTGGCAGGTGATGAGTCCGGAGATCGAGAGCAGCGACACCATCGCCGCCCCAGGGGCGGGCGCCACGGCCGAATCCCTACCCACGACGGAGCCGCCTGCGGTTTCCGACCCCGACACCCATCGCTTCGAGTGCCGTAGCTGCGGCTTCGTCTACGACCCCGCCGAGGGCGTGCGCAAGGTGGGCATCGAAGCGGGCACCCCCTTCACAGCCCTGGACCCCGCCAGCTTTCGCTGTCCGGTCTGCCGCAGCAAGGTGGGGGCCTTCAAGGACATCGGCCCCCGCAACAAGCCGAGCGGTTTTGAGGAGAACCTCAACTTCGGTCTGGGGGTCAACCGGCTGACGCCCGGTCAGAAGAATGTGCTGATCTTCGGCAGCTTCGCCCTGGCGATCGCCTTTTTCCTCTCCCTGTATTCGCTGCGCTGAATCGGCTTCGCTTCCCTTCCTCCGTTCTCCCCCCTGCCATGCACCTGCATCGTCTGACCCGACGCCTGTTCAGTCCCCTGCTGAGCCTGGTCCTGCTCGTGGGCCTCGGCTTCGGGCTCTCCGGTTGCGTCACAACGGGCCTGCCGATCGCCAGTGCCAGCCCCTGGCAGCCCGTGCCCCTCGACACCAGCTCCAACCCCCTCGATCTGGCCTTCAGCGATCAGAGCCACGGCTTCCTGGTGGGCAGCAACCGGCTGATCCTCGAAACCAACGACGGAGGTGCCAGCTGGGCCCAGCGCGCCCTCGATCTGCCGGAGGAGGAGAACTTCCGCCTGCTCAGCATCGACTTCAACGGCAAAGAGGGCTGGATCGCCGGCCAGCCCGGCCTGCTGCTGCACAGCACCGACGCCGGCCAGAGCTGGAGCCGCCTCTTCCTCGACACCAAGCTGCCCGGTGAGCCGTACCTGATCACCGCCCTGGGCAAGGGAGAGGCTGAACTGGCCACCAACGTGGGCGCTGTTTATCGCACTCGCGATGGCGGCCAGAGCTGGCAGGCCGAGGTGAGTGACGCCGCCGGTGCCGTGCGTGATCTGCGCCGCAGCCCCGACGGCCGCTATGTGAGCGTCAGCAGCCTCGGCAACTTCTTCGCCACCTGGGATCCGGGTCAGCCCACCTGGCAGCCCCACCAGCGGGTGAGCAGCCAACGGGTGCAATCCCTCGGCTTCCAGCCCAACGGCAACCTCTGGATGGTGACCCGCGGCGCCCAGCTGCGCTTCAACTCCGATGCCGCCAACGTCGACGACTGGAGCAAGCCGGTGATCCCGATCACGAACGGCTATGGCTATCTCGACATGGCCTGGGATCCGAGCGGCGCCATCTGGACCGGCGGCGGCAGCGGCACCCTGCTCACCAGCCCCGACGGTGGCAAGACCTGGCAGAAGGATCCGGTGGGTGCCGCCCAGCCCACCAACTTCAGCCGGATCGCCTTCCTGCCGGATGGCAAGGGCTTCGTGCTGGGCGAGCGGGGATCGCTGCTGCGCTGGGTGGGCTGATCGGGCTGGGCCGAGCCGCGCCAGGCTGAGCCCCGCCAACCTTTGTAACCAAGCCAGGCAGGGGCTCCCGTCCCCTGCCGCCACCCCCCTAGGATCGCCGAGCTGAACGCTTGTCGCCATGGCTGCCGGCTCTACAGGAGAACGCCCGTTCTTCGAAATCATCACGAGCATCCGTTACTGGGTCATCCACGCGGTGACCCTGCCTGCCATCTTCCTGGCCGGCTTCATGTTCGTGTCCACGGGCCTGGCCTATGACGCCTTCGGCACGCCTCGTCCGGATGCCTATTTCCAGGCCCAGGAAAGCAAGGCTCCTGTTGTGAGCCAGCGCTACGAGGGCAAGAGCCAACTCGACCTGCGCCTGCAGTAAGTCATGACCCAGACTCCCGCCCCCACCACGCCACGCAATTACCCGATCTTCACGGTGCGCTGGCTTTCGGTTCACGCCCTCGGCATCCCCACGGTGTTTTTCCTGGGCGCCCTGGCTGCCATGCAGTTTGTCCGCCGCTGAGGTCGTCCCCATGCAACGCAATCCCAATCCGAACAACCTTCCGGTCGAACTGAACCGCACCAGCCTCTATCTGGGGCTGCTGTTCGTGTTCGTCACCGGTGTGCTGTTCAGCAGCTACTTCTTCAACTGATCGGGAGGATTCACGATGAGCGGCAAGAAAATGTCCATGCCCGACGGTCGGATTCCCGATCGTCTGCCCGATGGGCGCCCCGCTGTGGCCTGGCGTTCCCGCTGGACAGAGGGAACCCTTCCCCTCTGGCTGGTCGCCACTGCCGGCGGCATGGCTGTGATCTTTGTGGTGGGCCTGTTCTTCTACGGCTCCTACGTGGGTGTCGGTTCCGCCTGAGCGGACCTGAGCATTCGATTCATCTCGCACGGCCCTTTTGGCCGATGGAGCAGCAAGGGGCCTGAAGGCCCCTTTTTTGATGAAATGACTTTCTGACTGCCAAGCACCACCAGGCTGCTGGCCTGGGCAGGGTCAGAGTCCGTGGTACTCCCGATACCACTGAGCAAACCGCTCCACCCCCACCTCGATCGGGGTGGCGGGCTGGAACCCCACCCAGGCCTCCAGGGCCTGGGTATCGGCGGCGGTGGCGGGCACATCGCCCGGCTGCATCGGCTGCAGGTCCTGGATCGCCTGGCGCCCGAGGGCCTGCTCCAGCACGGCGATGAAACGCAGCAGCTCGGTGGGCTGGGAATTGCCGATGTTGAACACCCGGTGCGGCACCGCCGCGGTGGCCGGGTTCGGATGAAGGGGATCGAAGTGAGGATCCGCTGTGGCCGGCTTGTCGCTGCAGCGGATCACCCCCTCGACAATGTCATCGATGTAGGTGAAGTCGCGCTGCATGCGGCCGTGGTTGAACACCCGGATCGGCTCACCCGCCAGGATCGCGCGCGCAAACAGCATCGGGGCCATGTCCGGCCGGCCCCAGGGGCCATACACGGTGAAGAAGCGCAGACCGGTGGCCGGCAGGCCGTAGAGATGGCTGTAGGTGTGAGCCATCAGTTCATTCGCCTTCTTGGTGGCCGCATAGAGGCTCACCGGATGATTGACGGCGTGCTGCTCCGAGAAGGGCATCTCGCGGTTGCCGCCATACACCGAGCTGCTGGAGGCATAGACCAGATGCTCAACGCCGTGATGGCGGCAACCCTCAAGAATGTGACCGAAACCCACCAGATTGCTCTGGATATAGGCGGCCGGATTCTCCAGGGAATAGCGCACCCCTGCCTGGGCGGCGAGGTGCACCACCCGCCGCGGTCGCTGCTCGGCGAACAGGCCCTCCATAGCGGCCCGATCCTCCAGATCCATCCGCACGAAGTGAAAGGCGGCGGCGGGATGGTGCTGCAGCCGCTCCAGGCGAGCCTGCTTGAGGGCCGGGTCGTAGTAGGTGTTGAGGTTGTCGAGCCCCACCACAGGCTCGCCCCGTTCCAGCAGTCGCAACACCACCTCGGCGCCGATGAAGCCGGCGGCACCGGTCACGAGGGTGGGACGCTGCGCGGGGGT
Organism: Synechococcus sp. CBW1006; assembly: GCF_015840525.1. NCBI lineage: Bacteria > Bacillati > Cyanobacteriota > Cyanophyceae > Synechococcales > Synechococcaceae > Synechococcus > Synechococcus sp. CBW1006. The sequence goes on from NZ_CP060396.1 coordinate 1,104,567, forward strand.
CATGGGCAGACAGGGCAGGGGAACGGGCGCATCTCCGGTCAGGGCTCCGGCGACGGCCACCCCTCAGCCTGCCACCCCAGGGAGAAGCCCGATCGAGACATCCTTCCCAGGACAACCCGTGCTCACCCAGGGGAACCCGTGATCAGAAATCCCGTTCTCAGAGGCCCAGCTGGCGGCGGAAATCAGCGATGGTGGGCTCGAGGCCCTGCTCCAGGGGGATCGTGGGCTCCCAGCCCAGTTCTCGCTGGGCCAGCTCGATGATCGGTTGCCGCTGGCGGGGATCATCCTGGGGGAGGGGCTGCAGCACGAGTTCGAGGCCAGGATTGATGCGAGTACGCACCAGTTCGGCCAACTCCCGGATGGTGAACTCGCCAGGATTGCCCAGGTTGATCGGGCCGGTATGGGCGCCGTTCATCAGGCGGATCAGTCCCTCCACCAGGTCATCCACATAGCAGAACGATCGCGTCTGCTGGCCATCGCCATACAGCGTCAGGGGTTGACCCTGCAGCGCCTGCACGATGAAGTTGCTCACCACCCGGCCGTCATCCGGAAGCATGCGGGGCCCATAGGTATTGAAGATGCGCGCCACCCGCACTTCGGTTCCGTGCATGCGCCGGTAGTCGAAACAGAGTGTTTCAGCCACCCGCTTGCCCTCGTCATAGCAGGAGCGAATGCCGATTGTGTTGACGCACCCCCTGTAACTCTCGGGCTGGGGATGGACCTCCGGATCGCCATAGATCTCGCTGGTGCTGGCCAGCAGCAGCCTTGCCCTTACCCGCCGGGCCAGACCGAGCATGTTGTAGGTGCCGAGAAAACTTGTTTTGGCAGTCTTGATCGGATTGAACTGGTAGTGCACTGGCGATGCGGGACAGGCCAGGTGCCAGATCCGGTCCACCTCCAACTGGATCGGCTCGGTCACATCGTGACGGATCAGCTCGAAGCGGGGATGGCCGATCCACTGGGCGATGTTGGCCTTGCGGCCGGTGAAGTAGTTGTCGAGGCAGAGCACCTCCTCGCCGGCCTGCATCAGCCGATCGACCAGATGGGAGCCCACGAAACCGGCGCCACCGGTCACCAGATTGCGCAGGGGGCCAGAGCGCAGTGATGGGGTCGGGATCATCGCTTCAGCCCTCCCCTACCCGCCAGACCCGCAGGCCAGCGGCCCGAGCCGCCACCGCATCGGCAACGCCGCGGGCGTCGAACAACCAGGCCGGCTGGCGCATCCGAGCCATCAGGGCCGACCAGTCGAGATGGCGGTAGTCGCTCCATTCGGTGAGCAGCAGGACCGCATCGGCGCCCTGCACGGCTTCATCGACGGTGGCTGCACGTCGCCAGCTCCCCTCCCCCGCCTGAGCCGCCTGAGCCGCGGCTGCGGGGGCCACCGCCGCCTGGGCCAGGTCCCGTTCGATCTGTTGCGTGCTCACCTTGGGATCATGGAGGCTCAGCTGCGCCCCCTCCTCGAGCAGATCGTGGCAGATGCGGATTGCCGGCGCTTCGCGGGTGTCGTTGGTGTCGGCCTTGAAGGCGAAGCCCAGCACCGCCAGGCGCTTGCCGGTGACGGTGCCGAACAGTTTCTGCACCACCAACCGGCTGATGCGGTGCTGTTGCCAGCTGTTGAGCCGCACCACCTGCTCCCAGTACGTCGCCACCTCCGGCAGGCCGTAGTGGTGGCAGAGGTACACCAGGTTGAGGATGTCCTTCTGGAAACAGCTGCCACCGAAGCCGGGGCCCGCCGCCAGGAAGCGGGCACCAATGCGGTTGTCCGTGCCGATCGCCCGAGCCACCTCCTGCACATCCGCTCCGGTGGCTTCACAGATGGCGGCGATGCTGTTGATCGAGCTGATCCGCTGCGCCAGAAACGCATTGGCGGTGAGCTTGGACAGTTCACTGCTCCAGAGGTTGGTGCGCAGGATCTTCTCCGGCGCCACCCAGTGGCCGTAGATCGCGGCCAGGGCCTCGATCGCGGCCGGATCCTCGCCGCCGATCAACACCCGATCGGGTTGCTCCAGATCGCCGATCGCCGTGCCTTCCGCCAGGAATTCGGGATTGGAGAGCACCGCAAAACTTTTGGCGGCCGGTCCACCGGCATCTTCTCGGGCCTCGGCCTCCCCCTGAGCCGCCTCCAGGATCGCCTTCACCGCTTCGGCGGTGCGCACCGGCAGGGTGCTTTTCTCCACGACGATCGTGTGGCCCCGGGCGCAGCGGGCCACCTGGCGGGCCGAGGCCTCGATCCAGCGCAGATCACTGGCCTGACCAGCCCCCAGCCCGCGGGTCTTGGTGGGAGTGTTGACCGAGAGGAACACCATGTCGGCCGCCGCGATCGCCGCGTCCACCTCGGTGCTGAAGTGCAGGTTCCGGCCCCGGGCGCGGCCCACCACCGCATCCAGACCCGGTTCATAGACCGGCAGGCGGCTGAGATCGGCATCGTTCCAGGCGGCGATGCGGGCAGCGTTGAGATCCACCACCGTCACCTGCAGGTGGGGGCAGCGATCGGCGATCACCGCCATGGTCGGGCCGCCCACGTAGCCCGCACCGATGCAGCAGATGGTGCGGATCCCTGAAGCGGCAGTCATCGTAGCGGTTCGCGGTGGGGCGAGGTTAAGGGGAGCTGAGGCCCCGGGCTCAGCAAGCCAGCAGATGCGCCAGTTGCGCTGGTATCTCAACCAACGCCAGCCTCCGGCCCGGACTCGTCCGATCCGCCACGGTTTCAGCCTCGACTCCGGGCGCTTCGCAGCGCCGCAGGTCCTTGAGCAGGGCCTCGCCGGCGACTGCCTCCTCGTCGCCGATCACCACCGCCCAGGCGGCGCCCTGGCGATCCGCCCGCCGCAGCTGCTTGCCAAAGGCGGCGCCACTGGCATCGAGCTCCACGGCGATTCCCGTGCGGCGCAGATCACGGCACAGCTGCAGCGCCACGGCCTCGGCTCGGTCGCCCCGGTTCACCAGATACACCTGCGGCGCTGCGGCCGCCATCCAGGGCTGGGCCTCCGATTGCTGCAGCAACAACACCAGCCGCTCCATGCCGAGGGCCCAGCCGATCGCCGGCGTCGCCGCCCCACCCAGCTGCTGCACCAGGCCGTCGTAGCGGCCGCCGCCACACACGGTGGCCTGGGCGCCCAGCTGATCGCTGGTGATCTCGAAGGCGGTGTGGCTGTAGTAGTCGAGGCCGCGCACCAGCCGCGGATTGAGCGTGAAGGGAATGCCGAGGGCCTCGAGCCCCTGGCGCACCTGGGTGAAGCGCTCATGGCTCTCGCCGCTGAGGGCGTCGGCCAGGGCCGGCGCACCCGCCAGCAGTTCCTGGGTTCCAGGGTGCTTGGAATCGAGCACCCGCAGGGGGTTCGTCTGGATGCGGGCCTGGGAGTCGGGATCGAGCTGCTGCCGATGGGCCTCCAGCCAGGCCAGGAGCTCGGTGCGGTAACGGATCCGGTCCTCGGGAGCTCCGAGGGTGTTGAGCTCGAGGGCCAGACCGCCCACCCCCAGATCGGCGAGCAGATCCCAGGCGATGGCGATCGCCTCCACATCGCTGCGGGCATCGGGGAAGCCGAGCAGCTCGACGCCGATCTGATGGAACTGGCGCTGCCGGCCCGCCTGAGGGCGCTCGTAGCGGAACATCGGCCCGCCATACCAGAGCCGTTGCGGCCCCTGGCTGAGCAGGCCGTGCTGAATCGCCGCGCGCACCACCGAGGCGGTGCCCTCCGGCCGCAGGGTGCAGCTGCGCTCGCCCCGGTCGAGAAAGGTGTACATCTCCTTCCCCACCACATCGGTGGCCTCACCGATGCCGCGGGCGAACAGCTCCGTCACCTCCAGCAGGGGGGTGCGGATCTCGGCGATGCGGGCCCGGCGGAAATGGTCGCGGGCCGTGGCCTCCACGTGCTGCCACAGGCCGATGGAGGCGGGCAGCAGATCAACCATGCCCCGCAGACTCTGCAGCTTCTCCACCATCGCCCCGTGCCGGCCCGCCCCGTCATTGCAGACAGTCTGCGGGATCGCAGGCTGTCCGTACCCTGAAGCCAGGCCCGCTTCCCCTGCCCGCCATGGCCCTTCTGCTGATCACTGGCGGCGCCGGCTTCATCGGCAGCCACTGCTGCGTGGCGCTGCTTGAGGCGGGGCATGCGCTGGTGGTACTCGACAACTTCGACAACAGCTCGCCGGAGGCGCTGCGGCGGGTGGCGGAGCTGGGCGGCCTGGAGGGAGAGGCAGGCGGGCCCTGGCGCGATGGCGACGGCGCGGTGCGGTTACGTCTGGTGGAAGGGGATGTGCGCTGTGCCGACGATCTGGACACGGCCTTCACTCCCACCCCGGACGGCGCCACCCCCGGCGACATCACCCCGCCCGGCATCGCGGCGGTGGTGCACTGCGTCGGCCTCAAGGCTGTGGGGGAATCGGTGGCGGAACCGCTGCGCTACTGGGACACGAACCTGGGCGGCAGCCTGCGGCTGCTGGAGGCGATGCGCCGCCATGGCTGCCGCACGATCGTGTTCAGCAGCAGCGCCACCCTCTACGGTTATCCGGAGGCGGTGCCGATTCCGGAGACGGCCCCGATTCAGCCGATCAACCCCTACGGCCACTCCAAGGCGGCGGTGGAGCAGGTGCTGGCTGATGTGGCAGCGAGCGAGTCCGGCTGGCGCATCGCCCGGCTGCGCTACTTCAACCCGGTGGGATCCCACCCCAGCGGCCGCATCGGTGAAGACCCCGAGGGGATCCCCAACAACCTCTTCCCCTACCTCAGCCAGGTGGCGGTGGGCCGGCGCCAGACGCTGCAGATCTTCGGCAGCGACTGGCCCACCCCGGACGGCACCGGCGTGCGCGACTACATCCACGTCATGGATCTGGCCGATGGGCACCGGGCCGCCCTCGACACGCTGCTGCGGGAAGAGCCCCAGCTGCTCACCGTGAATCTGGGCAGCGGCCAGGGCCATTCGGTGCTGGACGTGGTGCGCGCCTTCGAGGCGGCCTGCGGCCATCGCCTGCCCTATGAGCTGGTCGATCGCCGACCGGGGGACGCCGCCACCACGGTGGCCGATCCCAGCCTGGCCAGCAAGCGGCTGGGCTGGCGCACCCGGCGCAGCCTGGCGGACATCTGCCGGGATGGCTGGGCCTGGCAGAGCGCCAACCCCCGCGGCTATGGCCCCTGAGAGCCGCAGGCTCCCGCAGCAGCACCTGGTGCTGGCCGGCGGCGGCCACAGCCATGCCCTGGTGCTGCGGAGCTGGGCGATGCGGCCCGAGCGGCGGCCGGCCGCCCTGGTCACCCTGGTGAGCCGCTCCGGCACGGCCTTCTATTCGGGCATGGTGCCGGGGCTGGTGGCCGGCTGGTACGACCGCCACGCCTGTGCCATCGACCTGCGGCGCCTCTGCCATCTGGCGGGGGCGGCCTTCGTGGAGGCGGAGATCACCGGGCTGGATCTCCGGAAGAGGGAGGTGCACCTGGCCGGCCGGCCGGCGCTGCGCTGGGACCGGCTCAGCCTCGATGTGGGAGCTGTGACCGCACCGGCAGCAGGAGTGGAGGCTGGCGATGGAGGGGTGCCAGAGGCTCCCGTGCCGGTGAAGCCGTTGGAGCCCTTTCTGGACTACTGCGACGGCCTGACCCCCAGCGCCGGAGGCAGCCTGCGGATCCGCGGCGGTGGCGCCGCCGCCGTGGAGCTGGCCCTGGCCCTGCGAGGGCGGGGGATCGCCTGCGCTCTGCTGCTGCGCGGAGCGGAGCTCCATCTCGGCTCGGCCGCCGCCAACCGTCTGGGCGAACGGCTGCTGGCGGCCGCCGGCATCGGCGTGCAGCGCCACCAGCCGGAGAATGCCCCGGCTGATCTGGCCTGCACCGGCAGCCGGGCCCCGGCCTGGCTGGCCGCCGCGGGTCTGCCGGTGGAGCCGACCTCGGGCCGGGTGATCACCGATTCGAGCCTGCGGGTGATCGGTGAGGCGACGATCTTTGCCAGCGGAGATTGCGGCCTGATTGGAATAGATCCGCGTGCGGCCTCGGGGGTCTGGGCTGTGCGGTCTGCGCCGGTGCTGGCCACCAACCTGGAGCGCAGCCTGATCGGGCGCCCCCTGCGGCCCTGGCGGCCCCAGCGGCGGGCCCTGCAACTGCTGGGCCTACCGGGGCCTCCCCGCCAGGCGGTGGCGCTGTGGGGCCCCTTGGCGATTGGGCCGGCGGGGTGGCTCTGGCGCTGGAAGGAGCAGATCGACCGGAGTTTTCTGGAGCTGTTCACGGCCCTGCGGCCGATGCAGACCGCCGATGGCGAGCCGATGGCCTGTCGCGGCTGCGCCGCCAAGCTGGCCGCGGCGCCCCTGACCGCCGCCCTGGCCCGCGTCAGTGGCAGCAGCCATCCACCGGCGCCGGAGGATGCGGTGGAACTGGGCCGCGGCGCCAACGGTGAGCATTGGCTGCAGAGCGTGGATGGGTTCCCAGCCCTGCTGAGTGACCCCTGGCTGAATGCCCGGCTCACAACCCTGCATGCCTGCAGCGATCTCTGGGCCTGCGGTGCCTCGGTGCACAGCGTTCAGGCGGCCGTGACCCTGCCGGCTGTGGGGCCCAGCCTGCAGGAGGAGCTGCTGGTCCAGACCCTGGCCGGGATCCGCTCGGTGCTGGAGCCGATGGGAGCCTCTCTGATCGGCGGCCACACCCTCGAGGAGCGCCAGGAGCTGTCTGACGGGGTGGGTGCAGCGGCACAGAGGCAGGCCGCTGCTGAGCCACCCGGCCAACGGATCACCCTGGTGCTCACAGTGAACGGCGTTGCCCCGCCAGAGCAGCTGTGGCCCAAGGGCGGCCTGAGCCCCGGGGATCAGCTGCTGATCATGAAGCCGATCGGCAGTGGCGTGCTGTTTGCCGCCGCCATGGCCGGCGCGGCCCGGCCGGAGTGGATCGCCGCGGCCCTGGCCGAGATGCAGCGCAGCCAGGCGGATCTGGTGCCGCTGCTGGCGCGTCACGGCTGCCGGGCCTGCACCGACATCACCGGCTTCGGGTTGCTGGGACACCTGGGCGAGATGCTCGGGATCGGTCGCGGCGAAGGACCCCCTCCCTTGGCCGTGCGGCTGCGCGCCGCTGCGGTACCCGCCCTGGCCGGTGCTCTGGAGCTGCTGGAGGAGGGCTTCGCCAGCAGCCTCGCCCCCGACAATGCGGCAGCCCTGGCCACGCTGGACGGCCCGATCCGACTGGACCAGCCAGCCCCAGGCTCCCGGTTGGGGCTGCTGATCGATCCGCAGACCTGTGGCCCCCTCCTGGCCGCTCTGCCGGCGGCCCAGGTCGCCGATGCCCTGGAGGCCCTGGCAGCAACCGGGTTTGAACAGGCCAGCGTGATCGGTGAAGTGGTCGAAGCCTGATCGAGGCCAAGCGCCCGAACAGCGGTGACCGCTGCGGCTATGGGGGCCTGTGCTGGAATCCCCCCCGACAACGTTGCGGCCAGACCTGATCTCCGCGCAGCCCTGCCTATGGCCACGACTTCATGCCGTGATCGCGTCCGAAGACACAGCTCCGCACGGCAGGAGTCCACGCCGGTGGGGCTGGCCGGGCGAGGGGGCGACGGATTGGCTGGATGCCCTGCTGCCGCTGATCTTTGCCCTGCAGCTGTTCCGCTCCCAGGAGCTGCTCGCCACCGGTCTGCTGCTGATCTGGCTGGCCCTGCGGCTGGTCAGTCAGGCGGTGCGGCAGGTGCGGCAGAGACCGGCCGGGACCCCCTGGGCTGCCCTGATGCTCGGGCTGCTGCTGGTGAACGTGCGGGTGGTGCTGTTCGGCGAGGAGAGCAGTCCCTCCGGCCCCAGCGACATGCTGATGGTGGTGCTCGGCCTGGCCGCCGGTGCCGGTCGGCGGCCAGCCTCCTGGCGGGCCTCACTGCAGTGGATCGGCCTGGCCACCCTGCCTGTGGTGGTGCTGCTGGCCCTGCACTGGCCCGGCAGCCTCGACTTCAGCACCCCCCTGGAAGTCGTGATCCAGGAGAAGAAAGTGGGGATCGGCGGTCTGAATCGCCTCGCCACCCTGGCGATGCTGTTCAGTGTCTGCGCCGCCTATGGCGGGCTGCTGGAAAAGACAGCCTGGAAGCGCCTGGCCCTGCTGGCCACGGCGCTGCTGGGCTACGGGCTCTGCCTGCGCACGGGATCACGCCTGGCCCTGCTGGCACCGGTGCTGGCTATGGCGATGGCGTATCTGATCAGCCGGGCCCGGGGACGGGTGAAGGCCGGCCAGGCAGCGCTGCTGGCCCTGGGCGGCTCCGCGGCCCTGGCCGCCGTGATGAGCCTGTGGTGGTTCGTGCTGGCCCCCAGCAGCGGCCGCAATCTCCTCTCCGACCTGGGCCGCCTCAAGGCGGCGGAGTGCTACGGAGGCATCGCCTTTTCCGGTCAGAACCGCTTTCTGTACGGCATCGGCTTCGGCACGCGGGCGCGGGAGTTCTGCGCTGAGGCCACCGCCCAGGCGCGCGGTGACGGCTGGCGGCCGATGGGCCATGCCCACAACAGCGTCGCCCAGATCCTGGGCGAAACCGGCAGTCTCGGCCTGCTGGCACTGGTGCTGCTGCTGGTGATCCTGGTGATGGCGATCAGGTGGCGCCTGCGGCACACACCGTTGCGACTGGCCTGGGGACGCGACGGCACCACCCTCACGGAAGCGGCGATCGCCCTGGATCTGCTGCTGCTGTTCAACGCCCTGGCCACCACGGTGTTCCTGATCAATCCCGCCAGCCAGTGCCTGATCGGCTATCTGGCCGTCACCGCCTTGTGGGGGCTGCCGGACGCCGCAGTACCCGAGCCTCCTCTAGCTGATCGATGGCTTCCAGCCGGGCCTGGCGCAACCGCATCCCCAGCTGGGGACCAGGCGTCACACCCTGAGCCAGCAGATCCTTCGCAGACAACGGCGACCTGACATGGCGCCAGAGCAGCCACCAGCGCAGCAGGGGCCGCCGCCGGGTACTGCCACTGCCGCAGGCGAGGGCCAGGGCGACCGCCTCGGCTGAAAGCCCCGGACTCTCCAGCAGCTGGGTCCACTGGGAGGGCTCCGCTGGCCCATCGGCCGGAGCGGAAGCCGCCTCCGCCAGCCGCTGCAGCAGCAGCAGCCACTGACTGAGCAACTTGTGCTGGCGATGGGGCAACTGCAGCCGCTCGGCCAGGGCGAGGGGATCGGCGGCAGCCGCCACCAGGGCCGCCGGCAGGGGCAACCCGAAGCGCTGGGCCCACGCCAGCCGCCGCGGCCAGGTTCGATCCGCCTGGATCCGTTGATCAAGCAGCTGCAGCGCCCCCCACCCCTGCAGTGCCGTCAGAGCCCGGCGCCAGGCCTCCCTTTCCAGCAGTAGCTCCAGTTCCATGCGCAGCCGGGTGCCCAGGGCCGAGGGAGCCTGCCCCGGCGGATCGCCCGGCCGCCACCCCCAGGGCCAGGTGGCCAGGGTGCTCTGCAGTTGTTCCAGGCTCTCCGGGGCCAGCGTGAAACCGAGGCGGGCGACGTAGCGGGCACCTCGCAGCACCCGGGTGGGGTCATCGCGGACGCTGGCGGCGTGGAGAAAGCGGAGCTGGCGCCGGACCAGATCCCGTTGGCCGCCGTGGGGATCCAGCAGGCAGCTGGCATCCGGTGGGGAGGCGGGATCACCACGGCAGGGCACCAGCAACAGGGCCATCGCGTTGATGGTGAAGTCCCGCCGGGCCAGATCGTCATCGAGGCTGCCGTAGCGCACCCGGGGGTTCTCGCCAGGCACCGGGTAGCTCTCTTGGCGCGCACTGGCCAGATCAAGCAGCAGCGGCTGGTCGCCCGCCTGGAGGGCCTCACCGTGACAGGCGCCGAGATCCAGCTCCAGCTCCACCGTGCCGTAGGCACCGTGCTCCTGGAGAAAGGGCACCAGCTGGGGCCCCAACTGCTGCCGTAACCGGCGGGCGAGCCGATGGGCCGCCGGCGGCCGTTCCAGCGCACTGACCCGCTCCGGCTGGGAGTCTTCGGGAGCTGGCTGCCAGCTCCCCTCGATGGCAATAGCGGCCTCGGGGCTGGCTGCGGGCCAGCTGACCCCGCCCAGACTGGCCTCTTCCACCACCAGATCCAGGTCGGGCAGCCCCCGCCAGGGATCGTGGTGCACCCGGTGCAGCAGCAGATCGCGCACGGCACCGCCCACCAGGGCGAGGCGATGGTGCACGGCGGCCTGGCGCAGCAGGGGCAGCAACTGGGGCGGCAGGCCCGGGATCTCCATGACGCGCAAGCCCCGTCCAGACCGGAGATGGGGAGAATGGGCGCATCATGAAGGAACTGCGCCGGTGTCGGCCCTGACGCGCTGTCTGGAGGAGGAGGCCGGGGCGATCGCCGCCGCGGCCGGTCGCCTCGATGCCGGCCAGGTGGAGGCGGCCCTCGCGCTGCTCGATCGCTGCGCCGAGGATCGGGCCAAGCTGGTGATCACCGGCGTGGGCAAGAGCGGCATCGTGGCCCGCAAGATCGCGGCCACCTTCTCCTCGATCGGGCTGATGGCGATCTACCTCAGCCCCCTCGATGCCCTGCACGGCGACCTGGGGGTGGTGGCGCCGCAGGACGTGGCCCTGCTGCTCTCCAACAGCGGTGAAACCCAGGAGCTGCTGGAGATCCTGCCCCATCTGCAACGCCGCGGCAGTGCCCGCATCGCCCTGGTGGGCCGGCTGGACTCCAGCCTGGCCAGGGGCTGCGATGCGGTTCTGGATGGCTCGGTGGACCGGGAGGCCTGTCCGCTCAACCTCGCCCCCACCGCCAGCACCGCGGTGGCGATGGCGATCGGCGATGCCCTGGCGGCGGTGTGGATGGAGCGGCGCGGCATCTCCCCCCAGGACTTCGCCCTCAACCATCCGGCCGGCAGCCTCGGCCGCCAGCTCACCCTGCGCGTCGGCGACCTGATGGTGCCGGCCGACCGTCTCCACCCCCTGGCTCCGTCGGCGGATCTGCCGGCGGTGATTGCCCAGCTGACGCGCGATGCCATCGGCGCCTGCTGGGTGGCACCCCCTGACGAGCCCGAACGGCTGGCGGGGCTGATCACCGATGGTGACCTGCGCCGCGCCCTGCAGGCCCATGGCCCCGGCACCTGGGCCACGCTCACGGCCCGCGACCTGATGACCGCCGATCCGATCACGGTGGGGCCTGGCCTGCTGGCGGTGGAGGCGCTGGAGCGGATGGAGCGGAACCGCCGCAAGCCGATCTCGATCCTGCCGGTGCTGGCCAACGCCGGCGGCAGCGCCGATCAGGACAGGCACCTGCTGGGGCTGCTGCGGCTGCACGATCTGGTGCAGGCCGGCCTCACCAGCGGGCGGAGCCCGCAGCCATGATCGGCGCCCTGGAATGGATGCGACAACGGCGGCGCTGGCGACAGCTCGGGCCTCGCCTGGATCAGCTGCGCCTGGTGGTGCTCGATGTGGACGGGGTGCTCACCGACGGCGGTCTCTGGTACGGCCCCAACGGCGAGCTGTTCAAGCGCTTCGATGTGCGGGACGGACTGGGGATCCGCCTGCTGCAACAGGCCGGGCTGGAGGTGGCCCTGCTCAGCGGCGGCATGGGCGGTGCCACCGAGGCCCGGGCCCGCCATCTCGGCATCCGCCATTGCCTGGTGGGAGTGAAGGACAAACCCGCCGCCCTGGCGCGGCTGCTGGAGCAACTCGACCTGGAGCCAGCCAGCACCGCCTTTGTGGGCGACGACTTCAACGACCTGGCGGTGCGCCCCTGCGTGGGGCTGCTGCTGGCCCCGGCCGATGCGGCCCCACCCCTGCGGCGGCAGGCCGATGCTGTGCTCGAGCGCAACGGCGGCGACGGGGCCGTGCGGGAGCTGGTGGAGCGGATCCTGGGGCGCCGGCCGCATTGGCGTCAGCTCTGTGCCGAGGGATGGCGCGACCGCAACGACTGAACGGCGATGTCCTGAGCCACGGGGCCTCCTGCGGCGTTCATCTGGGCCGCGATCCCCCTGGCCTGTTCGAGCTGTTCCGCCGTATCCACCGACAGGGAGTCGCCCTCCACCGGGAAGGTGCCGATGCCGATGCCCGCCTCGATCAGCCGCAGCTGTTCCAGCTTCTCGACCTGCTCCAGGGGCGAATGGGGCAGCGCGGCCCAACCGGCCAGCACATCGGCGCGGTAGCCATAGAGGCCCACATGCCCCCAGTAGGGGGCGTGGTCGGGCCAGTCGGCCGGCTCCACATCGCGCACGTGCGGGATCGCCGAGCGGGAGAAGTAGAGGGCGCGGCCATCGGCGGCCAGCAGGGTCTTGACCACATTGGGGTTGTGGACCTTGGCGGCGCTGAGGCGATAGACGGGCGTGAGCACCTCCGGCAACGGCCGGCGCCGCCCGAATTCAGCGGCCATGGCATCGATCACGGCGGGATCGAGAAAGGGTTGATCCCCCTGCACATTGATCACCAGGGTGGTCTCGGCACTCAGGGGCGCCGTCCCGGTGTCGGCCATGGTCAACAGGGTCTGCACCACCGAGGCGATCCGGTCACTGCCGGAGGGGCAGTCGGCGCCGGTGAGCAGGGCCGGGAAGCCCCAGCCGGCCGCGGCGTCCACCAGCTCCGGGCTGTCGGTACAGAGCACCACGGCGGCGGGGGTCTCGGCGGCGGCGCAGCGCTCCAGCACCCGCCGCAGCATCGGCTGGCCGCCGATGTCGGCCATCACCTTGCCGGGCAGACGGCTGGAGGCGAGCCGGGCCGGTACCGCCACGATCGTGGGCAGCGGCGAGGCGGCATCAGGACTGACGGAACGAGGCACGCGGATCACTCCCACAGACGGGAGGCGGCATCGCGGGCCGCGAACCACTCCGCCGCCAGCGCCTCCCCCATGGTGCGTTGCTCCCGGAACCAGGGGCCGCCCAGGGTCCAGTGCAGCAGTACGGGTCCCCCCTCGACGGCCGATCGCTGCGGCGGAGGCTGCACGGCCACCAGATGGTTCCAGCGATCGGGAAGGGCACCGATCTCGTGGTCACCAGCCAGCCAGTGGAAGCGGTGCAGATCGAGGCCGGTGGCCGTGTTCACGTAGTCGGGCGTGAGGGCGGTGCAGCGGCCGGCCTGGAACAGGATCAGCGAACTCCAGTTTTTCTTCGGGTAGGCGCTCTGCACTTCCCCCTGGAACTTGCGGGTTTCGGCCGGCACATGCTCGTGCTGCACACAGAGCACGGCATAGCGCTCGTCGCGCAGCGCCCAGAGTTCGGCGATATCGCCGCGGCAGAGCATGTCGCAGTCCATGAAGATCCCCCAGCCGCGGTAATCCATCAGGTGTGGCACCAGGAAGCGGCTGAAGGAGAAGGCGGTGCTCTGCTTGGGATCCCGGGCGCGCCAGTAAAGCCCCTGGGCCTCCAGCTGCGGCGTGACCAGCGGCGTGATCGCCAGAGGCGCCGAGCTGTGCTGATAGAGGCTGTCGATCAGCACCGTCACGGCGGCCCGCTCCCGCGGATCCACGCCGATGAAGATCGGGATGGGCTGGGTCATGGGGCGAGGCTAGGGCGATCCTGCACCTGGCCCGACCCGAGGCCTGACCCTGCCGCCATGACCTTCACCCTGATCGCCGGCCCCTGTGTGATCGAGAGCCGCGAGCTGGCTCTGGAGATCGCCGCACAGGTGAAGGCCATCACCGACCGGCTGGGCATCCGCTACGTCTTCAAGGCCAGTTTCGACAAGGCCAACCGCAGTTCCGGCGGCTCCTTCCGCGGCCCCGGCGTGGGCGATGGCCTGGAGGTGCTGGCCGAGGTGAAGCAACGCTTCGGGCTGCCGCTGCTCACCGACATCCACGAGAGCCACCAGGCCGCACCCGTGGCCGCGGTGGTGGACGTGCTGCAGATCCCCGCTTTTCTTTGCCGCCAGACCGACCTGCTGCTGGCCGCCGCCGCCGCGGTGCAGGGCACAGACAAGACGATCAACGTCAAGAAGGGGCAGTTCCTCGCCCCCTGGGACATGGCCCAGGTGGTGCGAAAGCTGCGGGAGGCCGGTGTGGAGAACCTCTGGCTCACCGAGCGCGGCACCAGCTTCGGCTACAACACGCTGGTGGTGGATTACCGCAGCCTGCCCCAGCTCCACGACCTGGGCTGCCCGGTGATCTTCGATGCCACCCATTCGGTGCAGCAGCCCGGCGGCCGGGGCAGCAGCACCGGCGGCCAGCGGGAGTTCGTGGCGCCCCTGGCCCGGGCGGCGGTGGCCGTGGGCGTGGATGGGCTGTTCATGGAGGTGCACCCCGACCCCGATCAAGCCCTCAGCGACGGGCCCAACATGGTGCCGCTGCACCGCCTCGAGCCGCTGCTGGAGCAGCTGTTGGCGATCCGTGCGGCCGTAGCGGCAGGCTTTCAGCCCTCCAGCCTATGAGCGGTGACAGGCCAGCGGCAGCGATAGAGGCGCAGGTGGGGCCGGCCGGGCAGGTCACGGCGGCAGGCATAGCCCAGCTCCTCGACCCGGGCCAGGGCCGGATCGATGCGGCGCTGCACGGAGTCCGGGCCACCGGTCTCGGCCAGCACCAACCGATCGGGGGGCTGCTGGCGGCGCAGCAGACGGCGCAGATCGCGCAGATCGCCCCAGGAATCCAGGCCCGGCGGGGCAGCACGGGGCGGTACGGGGCCTGGTGACACCGGAGCTGGATTCACCGTACCGGCCTGACGCAGCAGCCGCTCGGCCGTGCGGAAATGATGGGCCCGTGGACTGATCCGCACGGGTGTGTCCTGACTGACCAACACCAGCAGGCGGAAGTCGTTCATCTCGCGGGATCCCTGAAACACGCCTCCCGGTTGCAGGGGGCGGAAGGAATCCACCCAGAAGGTGAGCACCAGGGCCGTGGCCAGGGCCAGCGGCAGCAGCCGCAGCAGGCGGCTGGCCGGAGCCGGTAGAGACGCAAAGGCCAGCGCCACCACGGGAACCGCCGCAGGCAGCAGAACCACGAAGTAGCGGGGGTAGGCGATGGGCTTCACGAACGACACCCCCACCACCAGCAGCACCAGCAGGCCGCCGGAGAGCAGACCAGACCCGTCCAGCCAGGCCAGCCAGGGGCGTTGGATACCAACGCCAAGGCCAGCCTCTGCCGTGACACGCCGGCGGCACAGCACCAGATAAAGCGCTCCCATCGCCAGAAGCAGGGCCAGCTTCGGCAGCGGCCAGGGTCCCAGGGCCCGCGCCAGTACCTCCTCGGCCATGCCGCCATCGGGCCTGCCGATCCACTCGCCGGCCTCCGATCCCTCCAGCAGATAGCGGCGGCTGTGCCAGATCCAGGCGAGGCTCGGCAAGGCGGCCACGAGGCAAACCGCGGCGCTCTCCAGCCGCAGCCGCAGCGGCCGCCAGGGCACCGTGAGATCGGTGATCGCCAGGGCCACCCCGTAGAAGAGGCCGTAGTAGTGGGTGAGGCTGGCGGCGGCCAGGGCCAGGCCGTAGCCGATGCCATCGGCGGGCTTACCGCCCTGGTACCAGCGCCGGCGGCAGAGAAGGGCCAGGGCGATCCAGAGCACCAACAGCGCATACCCCTTGGCCTCGATCGAGAAGCGAATCGGGAAGGGGCTGCAGAAGGCCAGGATCACGGCCAGCGCCACAGCCAGATGGCGCCGTGGGGGTGCCAGGGGCCTGGCCATCTGAGCCACCTGGGCCACGATCACCCCCCCACCCAGCAGATAGGACCCCCAGGAAAACAGCCGCAGGAACACGGCCGTGTCGGGCACCAGCTGCCCCCAGAGCCAGAGCAGGCCGTAATAGAGGGGCGGGTGGGTGTCGGTGGTGAGATAGGTGAACAGATAGGCCAGTGAGGGCTGAAACGACTTGCGGGCCGTGCTGAGCTCATCGCCCCAGAGGCTGGTGGCATCCACCAGGGCCAGGGCCCGCCCGGCAAACAGCACCGCCACCCCAAGGCTCAGCCAGACGAGCCAGCGCAGCCCCGGTCCTGCGCTGGGGCGGTTGGTGGACGTCTCCTGCAGGGCGGTGTCAGGCAGAGTCGGATCAGAGTGCATGGTCGGATCCCAGGGATCGCCGCTCAGGCCAGCGGCTCGATCGGCGCCAGGCGCGGATCGAGGATCTTCGGGCCCATGCCTTCAAATTTCACGGCGATCGAGATCTTCTCGCCACTGCCGAACAGATGGGTCACATGGCCATCCCCGAAGGCGGCATGGCGCAACCGGTCACCCACCACCCAGCTTCGGGCCGCACCGGCGCGGCGCCGCACCGCATTGGTGGCGGCGCCGGCCTCCCCACCATCAGCCACGCGGCGGGACTCCTCCCGATCGACACGGGTGAGCCGATCAAGCCGCTGCTCCCGGCGCAGGGCCGCACCGCCGGAGCGCGGGATGTCGCCCTGCACCAGCTCCTCGGGCAGTTCCGAGAGAAACACCGAGGGCACCGCCGGCTCGCGCATGCCGCCCCAGAGGCGCCGCTCGCTGGCATGGGAGAGAAACAGACGCTCCTTGGCGCGGGTGATGCCGACGTAGCAGAGGCGGCGCTCCTCCTCCAGGGCGGCGGGATCCTCCAGGGAGCGGTAGCTGGGGAAGAGGCCCTGCTCCATCCCCACCAGAAACACCACCGGAAACTCCAGCCCCTTGCTGGCATGCAGGGTCATCAGGGTGACGCGGTCCTGGTCGGTGTCCTTGCTGTCGGCGTCGCTGGCCAGGGCAGCCGAGGCCAGGAACCCCTCCAGATCCCCCTCCTCGTTCTCCTCCTGATACTGCAAACCGGCATTGACCAGTTCGTTGAGGTTGCGGCGCCGGTCTTCGGCTTCATCGGTGCCGGCGGCGATCAGCTCGGCCAGGTAGCCGCTCTGCTCCAGCACCCGCTGCACCAGCTCAGAGGGAGGAGCGTCCTGGATGCGGCGCTGCAGATCCGTGATCAGTTCATGGAACTGCAGCAGCCCCTTGGCCGAACGGCCGCCGAGGGAGCGCACCGCCTCGGCATCGCTCACCACCTCCCACAACGGAATCCCCAGCTGATTGGAGGCATCGGTCAACCGCTCGATCGTGGTCTTGCCGATGCCGCGGCGAGGCACATTCAGCACCCGCAGCAGGCTCACCGTGTCGGCCGGATTGACCAGCAGCCGCAGATAGGCGAGCACATCCTTGATCTCGCGCCGGTCGTAGAAGCGCAGACCGCCCACCACGATGTAAGGGATCCCCCAGCGCACCAGGGCCTCCTCCATGGCCCGGCTCTGGGCATTGGTGCGATACAGCACCGCCATGTCACCCCAGCGCAGATCGGGATGGGCGGCCTCGAGCATGCGCATGCGGTGCACCACCGCCTCGGCCTCGGCGATCTCGTCGTCACAGCGGGTGAGGGTGATCAGCTCCCCCTCGCCGCGGGTGGGGCGGAGGATCTTGTCGATCCGCTCGCTGTTGTGGGCGATCAGGGCGTTGGCCGCCTCCAGGATCGTGGCGGTGGAGCGGTAGTTCTCCTCCAGCTTCACCATGGTGCTGGTGGACTCATCGGCAGCGCCGTCGCCGAAATCGTCCTGAAACCCCATCAGGATCGTGAAGTCGGCGGCACGGAAGCTGTAGATGCTCTGGTCGGCGTCGCCCACCACGAACACCGAGCGCCCCGCCCACTCCTCAAAGGCGGCGGGGTCGCGCCCATCGGTGACCAGCAGCTTGATCAGGTCGTACTGGGTGCGGTTGGTGTCCTGGTATTCGTCCACCAGCACATGGCGAAAGCGACGATGCCAGTAGTTCCGCACCTGCTCGTTCTGGCGCAGCAGCTGCACCGGGAGCAGCAGCAGATCATCGAAATCGAGGGCGTTGTTGGCGGCCAGGGCGCGGCGATAAAGGCGGTAGGCCTCGGCCTCCTTGCGGCCCCGCACCCCCTCCGCCCTGGCCTCCAGCTGCTCCGGCAGCCAGCCCTGGTTCTTGGCATTGCTGATCGCCCAGCGCACCTTCTTGGGCTCGAACCGCTTCGGATCCAGACCCAGCTCCTGGGTCACGATCTCCTTCACCAGGGTCTGGGCGTCGCTCTCGTCGTAGATCGAGAACTGCCGCGTCCAGCGCAGGCCTTCGGGGTCGTGGAACTTGTCGATATCGAAGCGCAGCAGCCGCGCGAACAGGGCGTGAAAGGTGCCGATCCACAGCTCCTTGATCACCTCGCGGTAGATGCGGCTGCGCAGCTGCTTCTGCTGCACCAGCGGCAGGGTGCTCCAGGGCTGGCCGAACTGGCTCTGGGCCAGCTTCTGGGCCAGCAACAGCTCCAGCCGCTCCTTCATCTCCCGGGCGGCCTTGTTGGTGAAGGTCACCGCCAGCAGATCGGCCGGATCGACGCCGTGGTGGCCGATCAGGTGGGCGATGCGATGGGTGAGGGCGCGGGTCTTGCCGCTGCCCGCCCCCGCCACCACCAGCAGGGGACCGGTGTGGTGGTCCACCGCCCGGCGCTGGGCGTCGTTGAGGCCGGCAAGAAAGCTCACGGGCTGAGGCTATCGCCGGGCAGAGGCGCCGGCGTGGCCGCCACCTGTTCGATCAGGCCCTGCAGGGCCTGCAGGTGGTGCTGCACCGTGAAGTGCTCCTGGCAGCGGCGCCGTCCCGCCGCCCCCAGCCGGCCGGCCAGGGCCGGGTCCTCCCCCAGACGGCGGATGGCCTCCGCCATGGCCGCCACGTCACCCTCCTCCACCAGCAGGCCCGTCACCCCGTGCTGCACCACCTCGGGGATGCCGGCGTGGCGGGTGGCCACCACCGGCAGGCCACTCAGCTGGGCCTCCAGCACCGCCACCGGCGATCCCTCCTGATCCCCATCCGGTGCGGTGAGCGAATGCTGCAGGAAGGCCCGCGCCCCCCGCAGCCGCTCGGCGATGGCCGGCGGCTGCAGCAGGCCGGCGAAGATCACCCGATCGTCGAGGCCGAGGTCGCTGGCCCGCTGACGGGCCCGGGCCAGCAGGGGCCCCTCCCCCACCATCTCCAGCCGCCAGTCGGGATGGCCGGCGCTGGCGCGGGCGAAGGCCTCGAGGCTGAGCAGCGGCCCCTTCTTGGCCACGAAGCGGCCCACCGCCAGGAAGCGGGGCGGAGCGGCGGCCGGATCGGCACCGGCGAAGCGGGCGGGATCGGCCCCCGAGGGACTGATCAGCACCGGCAGGGGCCGCTGGCGCTGCGTCGCCAGGGCCAGCAGGGTGGCGCGCATCGGCTCCGACTTGACCACCACCGCCGCCACCAGCTGCAGCAGGCGGCGATAGCGGGGCCGCAGCGTGGCCAGGTAGCGGCGGGAGGAGGCATCGGAACCGCGGAAATGAACGATCAGCGGCAGGCCGGTGGCGGGCACCAGCTCCATCACCCGCACCGCGTGGAAGCCGAATTCCGCCAGCACCAGATCGGGCCTCTCCTGGCGGCAGATGCGGATCGCCACCTGGGAGGGCAGCCAGGTGCCAAAGCGCTGCAGCGCCTCCAGCGGTACCAGGGCGGCCAGGCGGTAGCAGGCCTTGCTGACCAGGATCGCCAGGCCGTAGGCGAGCCGCAGGGGCGGGCCGCCCCAGGGCCGCTCGTCGCCGCAGTAGGCCACCGTGTCGCAGGCGAGGCCGGCCAGGTTGGCGCGGATGAAGGTCTCCGAGGGCGCCCGCCGCGAGGGGGCGAACACCAGCAGGCGCAGGGGCTTGGGAAGCGCCACCTCAGGCGAGGTTGAGCAGGTCGCGCCAGACCGGCTCGAGCACCGGCCAGTCGTGGCGGCGCAGCAGCGCCGCCGCCGCCGCGCCGCAGCGCCGCTGCAGATCGGGATCCTCCACCAGCTGCTGCAGGGCTGCCGCCAGAGCCGCCGCGTCGCCGGTGCGCACCACCAGCCCGGTGACCCCCGGCTCCACCAGCTCCAGGGGCCCGGGCGAGGCATCGGTGACCACCGACGCCAAGCCGAAGCCCATCGCCTCCAGCAGAGCATTGGGCATGCCTTCGAAGCGGGAAGGCAGCACGAAGATCGGCGCCTGGCGAAAGAAGCGGGGCGGATCACTGCAGAAGCCCTCGAAGCTCACCTGCGCGGCAATCCCCAGCTGGCGGGCCTGCCGTTCCAGGGAGGCGCGCTCGGGGCCATCACCCACGATCCGCAGCCGCCATGTCTGGCGGATCGGCAGCGGCAGCAGGGCAAAGGCCTCCAGCAGCACGTCCACCCCCTTCTGGGGCACCAGCCGGCAGACCGTGAGGAACTCGCGCGCGCGCTCCGCCAGGGGCAGCCGCTCACCGGAGCGCTGGGTCTGGGGCAGGGGATTGGCCAGCAGGTCCAGCCGCCGGAACGGCTGCGGGAACTGGCGCAGCACCGCCAGCACTCCGCTGGTGTTGGCGGTCACCACATCGGCGCGGCCGTAGAGCAGGGGCCGCAGCCGGTTCCAGGGGAAGGGCAGGTGCTGCAGGCGGGGATCGTTCCGCTCCGACACCACCAGATGGATCGGCAGATCCCAGACCGCCAGAGCGGACAGCATGTTGGTGCGGCTGAGCAGGGCGAGCAGCCGCTGGGGCCGCTGCCGCTGCACCAGCTGGCGCAGACGAGCCCCCTGGGGGCCAGCCACGTTGCGGGTCAGCCGCAGCAACAGGCGCTGCAGGCCGCCACGCCAACCCGTCGCCGGCGGCCAGAGGGGCAGCTGCAGCCCGAGCAGCAGGCGCAGCCCCAGCGGCGAGAGACGGCGCCGGATCCGGCCGATCCAGAGGGCCGCCACCCGCCCAGCGATCGCCAGCGGCGAGCGATCCGAGACATCAACCTCGGGGCCCAGCCGCTGCCGGTCGCTGGCCACCAGCGGGCCCAGATCGATGTGCTCCACCCCGGGCGGAGGCTCCAGCACGGCCGGCTGATCGGGTAACAGGGTGATCAGCCGCACCCGCAGACCACGGGCCGCGAAGTGCCCCGCCGCCAGCACCGCCACCTTCTGGGCACCACCGGGACCCAGATGGGGCAGCACGATCCAGAGATCATCCCCCGGCAACGACGGGGGCACAGTGTTGGAAAGGGGCGCGGACATGGCGGAGGCGCGGCTCAGGGCATCAGGGGCTTGAGGGCTGCGAGGAACTGCTCCCGCACCGTGGCTTCGCCGTAGCGCTGGCGAACGGCGCGGGCCTCGCTGCCAAGGCGCCGCCGCAGAGGGGGATCATCGATCAGCCGCTCCAGTTCACGCTCCAGCAGCGCCGCATCGGCCTCGGCCGGCACCAGCCAGCCATCCTGGCCATGGCGCACGATCTCCTCCGGACCGGTGGGGCAGGCGCAGGCCAGGCAGGCGCAGCCGCTCACCATGGCCTCAAGCAACACGTTCGGAAACCCCTCGTAGCGGGAGCTGAGCACAAACAGGTCGCAGGCTCCGTACCAATCGGCCACGTTGCCCACCGGGCCCGGCAGATGCACCCGCTGGCGCAGCAGCGGGTCGGCCTTCCATTGCGCCACCAGATCCGCCACAGCCCGGCGATGGCTGCCGCTGGCCGGATCGAGGCCCAGGATCACCAGATGCCAGCTGGGATGGCGCGGTGCCAGGCGGGCAAAGGCCGCCAGCAGCCGGTCGAATCCCTTCTGGTGGGGCTTGGTGCCCACCGCCAGCATCAGCGAGGCGCCGGCGGGGATCAGAGCGGCGGGAGCGATCCGTGGCGGGAAATCGGCCAGGGGCCAGCCGATCGGGTTGGGCACCAGATGGCAGCGCGACTCCGGCACCGCCTGGGTGGAGACCAGCCAGGCCAGGGTGCGGCGGGTCTGCACGAGATGGGCCGCTGCGCGCGGATAGGTGAGCCGGCGCAGCCAGCGCCAGGGCAGGGCGGGCGGCTTGGCGGGCGGATAGTTGCGCTCCGACACCACCACGGCCCAGGGCAGACCGGCGCTGACCAGCAGCAGCTTGATCGCCGGCAGGGTCGTGATCCCCAGCGCCAGGCAGGGGCTCAGCTGGCGCAGCAGCCTGCGCAGCCGCAGCAACCGCCACGGGAAGCCCCACCAGCCAAGGGCCTTGAGCCAGCGGGGCTCGGGCAGCTCGACGCGGCGATCCAGACCGGCGGGCAGGGGGTAGAAATCGCGCTCCGGCCCGTGGCGGGTGAGCAGCAGCACCGGCAGGCCGGCCTGCTGCAACCACTGGGCCCACTGCAGGGTGATGCGCTCGGCGCCGCCGGCCTTGAGCGCATCGATGTAGAGCAGCACCGGCCCGGGCGACGGCGGCAACAGGGGATCCCCCATCAATCCCGCCGGCTCCGCGAGGCCCTGCCCCGGCTCCCTGAAGCCATGGCGGCAGGCTTGTAACGCAGCCGCCACAACCGCATCAGCCGCCGACTGGTGAGCCGTCGCTGCCGCAGGCGCACCGGCAGGGTGAACCACAGCACCTGCAGGATCTGCAGAGGGGTGAGTCCACGCCTCCAGGACCGATCGAGCCGGATCGGTCCGCCCGCCTTGAAGCGCATGTCGTTGCCATGGATGTTGCGGCGCGGTCCGTGGCCCCAGTCCATCTGGGCCTCCTCGAAGGGCAGACCGATCGCCGTCATCAGCCGCTGCAGTTCACGGCGCGGTTGGCCGGCGAGGCGCTCGTAGTGCACCAACAGATGGCGGCGGCGATGGAGCAGGTCATCAGCACGGAAATAACCATTGGCGTAGTTGTAACAAACCTCACGAAGATCAGCGCCCTTCTTGACATAGCTGTGCACCAGTCCCAGGGGGCCGCGCAGCAGATGAATCGGCAGCAGGTCATAGCCGCCGTAGAGCTCCTGGCCCTGGAGAAGATCACGCAACCGCGGCAGACTCTTGGAGGAATCCACGATCGTTCGGCAACCGCTCACCGCCGCCACACTCTCGTAGAGCGCCAGGTTGTGGCCATGGTTCACCCAGGGATCGACGCTGTCGAGCCGCAGGGCGTCAAAGCTCAGGCCCGTACTGGCCTGCAGTTGGTCCTGCACGGACCTCCAGTAGGGACACTCGAGAGGATCGAGGCCATGGCAGCTGCAGCGTTTGCGGCTGCGATCGGTGGCGGAAAGCATCTTGATCTCACCCACACTGGTGAGACCGGAATGACCGCTGAGCAACAGATCCAGCAGGGTGGAACCGCTGTGGCCGCGACTGGTGATGTAGAGCACCCGCAGGGGCGGCAGCAGGTGCCGGGACTCAGGCGAAGGCGGCATCAACGCAACCGTCATCAGGATGAAGGGGGCAACCCGGGCAGGGCGGCATCGCGGTAGCGCTGCAGCGCCGGTGCGATCCGGGTGCGAAAGCCGTGACCATCGACCTTTTTCTTGAACAGCAGCGCCACCAGGGGATAGAGGGGCTCCAGCCGTCGGTCCTCCAGGCTGAGCCCCTCCAGGGCAGCCGCCACCTGGCGCGCAAAGCCGGCATGGTCTTCGCGGGCCTGGGAGGCCTGGTGCCGCGGCGACTGGGCCTCCCGCACCACCGCCTCGATGCGGGTCGTCACCTGAGCCAGGGCGGCAGCATCCTGGCGCGACCAGGCCTCCAGCCAGGAGCAGCCGAGGCAACGCAGCAGATTACTGAGCAGGCGATAGCTCACATCGGCGTCGATCCGATCGAGATCAAGCTGCTCGGCCAACTGGGCAGAACGCCGCGCCACAGCGGAGAAGGCCGGAAAATCCTCCAGGGAGAAGTGCAGGCGCCCCAGCACGGTGTAACAGGAGATCAGCAGCTTGGCCCTGTTCTCCCGATCCTCCCGCCCACAGCTGGGCGTTCCGGGATCCGCCTCCAGCTCTTCGGCCAGCCGGGCGATCGGCGCCACTGCCGCCGCCATCGACTCGGGATCCTGGTCTTCCAGGGTGCGGTAGGCCCAGGCGATGGCGCCATAGGCACGGAAGTGGGCCGGCAGCGGCTCAGCCGCCGCGATCCTCTGCAGCAGCAGGGCATGGTCGCGGGCGTGGGCGGAGCGGAAGCGGCGGCGGAACAACAGGCGATACAACAGCTCGCTGCTGCCCCAGTCGGACCAGAGGCGGATGAACAGTTCCAGGGCCGCTGCGACGTCGCCATCGGCGCAACAGCGCAAGGCGAGGGCTTCGAGCAACAGGGGGGCAGCGCCGGGAGCGCGGCACCAGCGCTCCAGCCAACGCCGGCCCCGGCGCGGCTGATCCAGCCGCTCGCAGATGATCACCACAGCCAGCCGCAACCGGGCCAAAGCCCAGCTCCAGGGGGCCAGGCGCCGCATGCCGGTGGGCCTCACACCCATCTCAGAGGGGCCGCGGCCAGAGCCCGAACCGCAGCAGCAACCGCAGGCGGAAGCGCGCCTGCGCCAGCCGGATCGCCAGCCGCTGCCGGCGGGAGAGCTGACGCCGCCAGCGTTCGTCGAGGCGGATCGTGGAGGCGCGGCTGGTGCGCGTGCGCTTGTTGCCGTTGACGTTGTGATGCTCGTGCCGGGTCCAGTCCAGCTGGTCGGGCTCAAAGGCGAGTCCGGCCGCCTGCATGATCCGCCCCAGCACCTGCTCCGGCTGGCGACAGAGGCTCTCGTAGGACACGAGCAGATGGGGATGATGGCGGAGCAGGTCGTAGCGGGGCCAGAGATTGCGGTGGTAGATCTCCAGCTCCTCACGCCAGGGGCGTCCCTTGGCGATGTTGGAGCACACCACGCCTTCCGGCCGCCGCACGATGTGCACCGGCAGCACCTGCAGATCGGGGTCCTGCAGCAACAGCTTCAGGCGGGAGAGTTTCTTGGAGGAATCGACGAACACCGCGCAGCCTGTCTTCTGCTGCAGCACCGTCAGCAGGCGGCGATTGGCGTCCCGAAACGCTGCCGGTTCGGTGGCGTGGATCTGCAGCTCGGCCAGGGGCGGTGAGCCGGAGGCCTCAAGCCGGCTGGACACGTCCTGCCAGAACAGGCAGGTGGCAAAACTGGATGCCCCGCAGGCACATTCCCCTTCCGATTTAGCGGTGAGTTTATGGATTTCACCCAGGGTCAGGCAGGCAGAATGGGAGCCGATCAACATATCCAGCAAGGTGGAACCGCTATGGCTATTGCTGGTGATGTAGATCAGCTTCAACGGGGGCATCGACGCGTCAGTAACAGAACGAATGAACAGAAAATCGGTAGCAGTGGAGGCTAGCAGTGCCCCTGAGGCTCGCTCTCCAGAAACGCCAGCATGCGGCGACTGCGCTCGCTGTAGGTGACGGAACCGGCAAGCCGCAGGCGCTCGGCGGCGGCGGCAGGGTCCGGCACCAGAGCCTCCGCCACGGCGGCGGCAAAGCTCTCGGCGTCTGGGGCAAGGGCCACCACGGAGGCATAGGGCTCCAGCGCCGGCAGTGGCGTGGCCACCACCGGCAGGCCAGCGGCCAGGTACTCGAAGAACTTCATCGGGAACATGGCGCGGGTATAGGCATTGATCCGCGCCGGAATCAACCCCACCGCCGCCCCCTTGAGATAGGCCGGCAAGGTCCCATAGGGCCGTGGGCCGAGGCGGTGGATGTTGGGGCAATCCGCCAGGGCGGTGATCAGCGTGGCGGGATCCCCCTCACCCACCGCCCCGATCAGCACGATCGACCAGTCCGGATGGCGACGGGCCACGGCAGCCAGCAGCTCCATGTTCATCTTGTAGGTCGCGATCGCTCCCACGAACAGGAGCCGCGGTGCCGGGATGCACCCCAGATCGGCCGGCAGGGGCAAGGCGGGATCCAGTGCCTGGCGGAAATGCTCCACGTCCACCGCATTGGGCAGCAGGGTGCAGCGCCGAGCCAGCGGCCGGCAGCGTTCCTGCAACACCGGGGTGGTGGTGACGACTCCATCCACCTGGTGGCAGAGCTGCTGTTCGTCGCGCCGGATTCGGGGCCCATCCATCCCCGGCTGCGTATCGATGGCATCGACACAGTGATAAAGCGAACGCCGGTAGGCGTGCACCGGCAGCAAGGCCGCCGTGCGGGGGTTGTAGGTCCAGAGCAGATCGCGGCGCAGGCCCAGCTGGAGCCGGGCCAGGGCCAGAGTGGTACGCAGCACGAGGCCATTGAGGCGGTCCACCCACGGCCCTGCTGGCAGGGGCAACTGCAGCGGCGAGATCACCCAGATTCCAGGGCGCACAGGCCGCGGCCTGGGGAAGGACAACCGCAGGCGGCGCCACAACCGGCCCCGATCCCGCTGCCCCAGGGTGGGGGGTCGCAGGCCGAGGGAATCCACGTAAAGCACCCGATGACCCAGCTCCGCCAGGCTCACAGCCACGTGCTGTTTGTTGGTCCAGAAGGGATGATCCCAGTCGGCCGTGGCCAGCAGGGTGATGTCGAGGCCGGGGCTCACGAGGCGGCCGCGAGGCTGCGCTCCAGGGTGGCCACCAGTTCCTCAAAGCTGGAGGAAGCAGCCCGCAGCTGCTCGAAATTGCCGGCTGCCTTGATCCGGCCCGCCTCGAATTCGTAGATGCGGTCGCAGCGCACGATCGTGGAGAGGCGGTGGGCGATCACGATCGTGGTGCACCGTCGGCCGATGATCTCGAGCGCCTCGATCACCTCCGATTCCGTCTTGTTGTCGAGGGCGCTGGTCGCCTCATCGAGCAGCAACACCTCGGTGCGCCGGTAGAAGGCCCGCGCCAGTGCAAGCCGCTGGCGCTGGCCACCGGAGAGCCGCAGGCCATCGCGACCGATCGGGGTGTACAGGCCATAGGGAAGTTCGGCCACTACCTCGGCGAGCTGGGCCGATTCCAGCGACTCCCAGACCAGGTTCAGATCCACCTGATCGGGGTCTTCGCCGAAGGCGATGTTTTCCAGAACGCTGCCGCGGGTGAAGCTCACGATCTGGGGCACATAGGAGCAGCAGGACTGCCAGGCCCGGCGATCCTGCGAATCCAGGGGCGTGCCATCAATCAGAAGTTGTCCTTTCTGGGGGGTGAGCAGTGCGAGCAACAGCAGGCCCGTGGTGGTCTTGCCGCTGCCGGTGGACCCCACGAAGGCGACACGGGACCCTACCGGGATGGTGAGGCTGAGATCGGTGATCGTGGAGTGGTTGGTGGTGGGATAGGCATAGGTGATCCGATCCAGCCGGATCGTGCGGCGCGGAATGAAGGCCTGCGGGCTCATGGGAGTGCCTCCCGGCCCCAGAACAGCCGTGGGGATCTCACTACCTTCATCGGCAATCTGCATCAGCTTGAGCAGGCTGGAGATGTTGGGTAGACCGGAGCGGAGCTTGGTGATCGACGCGAAGGTTTCCTGCAGGGCTGGGGTGAGGCGCAGCGAGGCCAGGGCCAGGGTGGCGAGAAAGGGGATGACCTGCTTCACATCGGAGAAACCGCCACCGAGCACCGCCGGAAAGATGGCAAAGGAGAAAATCAGCGTGATGCCAAGCGGCTCGATCGTGAGCTTGGGGAACCAGGGCAGGAGCGTATTGAGAAACTCGAACTTCTTGGCCTCTTGGGCCTTGTCGCGGAAGGAATCGGCATAGAAATCCTCGGCGGCGTAGAGCTGGATCTCGCGGATCATCGTCATCGAGTCGATGAAGGTCTGCTTCATCTGCGAGGCCAGATAGAGCTTCTGTCGCTCTGCATGGCGCAGATAGGGCGTCATGAACACCGAAAAGAGGCCGTAGGCGAGCGTGAGACCAGCGAACAAACCGAGCGCATACCAGCGCCCCACATAGAGAATGCCACCAGTGAGCAACACCACCGAAAAGAACGACGAAAACAACGGCAGACAAGGCCGCAGAATGCCGCGTGTCACCTTGGTGACGTTGGTGAGCAGCTGCGTCGCCAGCTTGGAGTCGTCCTGGGCAAGATGAAACTCGTAGGGAAGATAGAGAATGCCGCGATAGAGATGATCGGTCAGATAGAGCCACATGCGCTCGATGTACTGCTCCTGCGAAATCACCAGCCAGAGGCGCGCCAGCGAGCGGAGCCACGAGATCAGGATGAAGGCACCGATCAGGAAGAGGACAAACTCAAAGCGATCTGAGCCGGGAATATGAATCGGAATGATCTGGCGCTTCGCCTTCGACATCAACAGCGAGGACATCAGCTGGGCCAGAATGCCCACTGACAGGATATCAAGAACACCAGGCAGCACTGCCAAGGGCAGCAGCCAATAGAACTGCCGCCTGAGTGATTTCGGGAGGGTCAGAATGAGTTGCCGAAGCTGATCGAGTGTCTGGCTTTTCGGCAGCCGCACGGAGAACACCTGTGATCTCCCCCAGCTTATGGGGGCTCCCCTGCCACGCCGCCAGGCAACGGGCCAGCCACTTAACCGATCGACCCAAGCTGGCGGGAAAGCAGGCGCCGCAAGCGATCCGCCCGCTGCCGCCAGCGCAGCTGCCAGCGGGGTGGGGCCAGCAGCGGCGGCTCGCCGGCGCTGAGCCTGTCCCAGTGGTGGTTGATCTCCTCCAGGGCATGGCGCCAGCGCCGCCGCAGCTCCGGCTCGCTGCAGGCCTCCAGCAGGGGCTGGAGACGATCCGGGTCAGCGCGCCAGGCGCTGGGATCCCTGACGGCGGCAGTGATCCGCTCCAGATCTGCGGCCAGGCTGCCGGCGCCGATCTGATGGGCAATCGACCCGGGATCAAGGCTGTCGGCCAGGGCGTGGTTGAGGCTGCTGAACACAACGCAGCCGCAGGCGAGAGCTTCGAGCGGCGGCAGTCCGAACCCCTCCGTCAACCCCCGCCCCCGCCAGTAGTCGGCCGAGTCGTAGAGCACCACCGTGGCCCGGTTGAACAGATCCACCAGATCGTCCACCCAGCCGCTCTGCACCTCCACCCGCAGTCCCTGGCGCCGCAGGGCCGGCACTAGTTGCGTGAGCACGTAGGCACTGCTCTTGCGCTGCTGCACCAGCACATCAATCGGGCGGCGGCCCTCCAGCCCATCGCCATCGCTCCCGTCAGAACCGGTCCCATCGCCGCCGGCGGCAGGGCCGCCCGG
This sequence comes from Synechococcus sp. CBW1006, assembly GCF_015840525.1. Taxonomy (NCBI): domain Bacteria; kingdom Bacillati; phylum Cyanobacteriota; class Cyanophyceae; order Synechococcales; family Synechococcaceae; genus Synechococcus; species Synechococcus sp. CBW1006. The sequence goes on from NZ_CP060396.1 coordinate 1,133,183, forward strand.
CCGGAGGCCGCGCTCCATCCAGTCGCGTTCGAGGGCGTTCGGCACCAGAAACAGGGGCTGGCGGGGCGCCGCATCCCCCCAGTAGCCGAGCGTGTTGCGGCTTACCGCCAACACCGGCACGGCGGGAGGCAGGGAGAAGCCATAGCCACTGCTGTGGGCGTGATAGGCCACTGGGCGTCCGCGCAGGCGGCGCAACTGGCTTGGCACCTCAAACCCCCAGCTCACAATCCAGAGGGCCTCGCCGGGCGGCTCCTCCGACGCCAGCAGATCATCGAGGAAGGCCAGGCCCTCCTCCCGCTTGCGGTAGGTCACCACCTCCGCCGGCACGATCTCCTGCAGCAGGCGCAGGGTCTGCAGCTCCACAAGCAAGCCGCCACAGCGGAACCGGCCAGTGGTGCCGGGCAGCAGGAATCTCAGGGGACGCAAGCGCACGGGCTCCAGCAAGGGCGAGTGTGTCGCATCCAGGCCCCGTCCAACGGCAGGGCCTGATCTCAGCCGGGCCTCAGGCCGCCACCACTTCAGTGCTGCCGGTGCGTTGGCGACGGGTGAGGAAGCCGAACAGCACCTTGCCGATGGCGGCGATGAGGTTGCCCTCCAGTTCCTGGAACATCACCATGTTGAGGTGGAAGGCATGGTTGGCCTCCTCGACGATGCGATCGGCCATGGCCTGATCGATCGGCAGATGGTCCAGGGTGGCGCGGTAGTTGACCTTGAAGGCCTTCTCGTCGTCGATGGCGTCGAACTCGTAGAAGCGGAGGCCGTCGTGCTCGCCCAGGTTCATCGCCTTCTGGGCGATGTTCTTGAGGATCTGCCCACCGGAGAGATCGCCGATGTAGCGGGTGTAGTGATGGCCCACCAACAGCTCGGGGGTCTCACGGGCCACCTGACGCACCCGGTTGACGTACTCCACGGCACCGGGGGTGGGCTGCAGCTGCTGGCGCCAGTCGGAGCCGAAGTAGAAGGCCATGTCCTGCTCCAGCACCGCCTTGCGGTTGAGGGCGTCGAAGGCGATCGGGCCCACCACCGGATGGTCCTTGAGGCGGCCGATCTCCTCCTCCATGGCGCTGTAGAGGACGTAGAGGTTGGCGACGAGCCGGCGATAGCTCATCTTGTCCACCACCCCCTTGAGGAAGCAGCTCACAAAACCGGTGTTCTCGGCCATGGTGTGGGACTTCTTGGTTCCCTCACGCAACTGAGAAGCAAGCGCGACAGACATCAATCCGGAAAGCTGCATAGCCAGTCCAAGCAAGTTAGGCGCAGCCTTCCCAGCGGCGGCGACAAGGTTGCGAAGGATTACGTGGGCAGCGCCTGCCCCAGCCCTGCGCCGCAGCCCCAAACCCAACGGGGATCAGGCGGCTCGCCGATCGTCACCGGCTTCCGGGGGGCCGCCGTCGGCATCGGAGTCGCTGCTGCCGAGGGACTGGGCGCCAGCACCGAACAGATCGAACAGTTCGCGGCAGAGCAGCTGCAGGGTCTGGACCACCTCAGGACTGGGCAGGTGGCTGCCGGAGGGTTGCCACTCCCCCAGCGTGGCCAGTCGCCAGCGCTCCGATTCATAGGTGAGGCCGCGGATCAGAACCCCCAGCAACCGCGGCCGGCTGCGGGCGACCGCCGCCTCCGGCGCCCGCTCCAGCCGCAGCTGCAGCAGCAGCGAGCGGCATTGGGTGCGAGGGCTCCAGCCGGGGAAATGGAAGGAGAGATCCAGCGATTCCCGCTCGTTGAAGGCACGGGTGAGGGGATCGTCCCGCCAGGGGGTGAGGTTGGCGCGGGCCGCGGGGAAATGGCCCCGCACCAGGGTGACCACCGAGGCGATCGCCTGAGCCAGTTCCAGCGATCGTGCCTGATCGGCGGCGTTCATGCCGTTCCCCGGGAGCAGAACCAGATCATGGCCAAAACCTAGGCTCAGCCGGTCGGTCCATGCTGCGGCGCCCCGGCCGGTCGCGCCAGCCATGGTGGGCTGATCCCCATCAACCCCGGTCCCTTCACTCCCTCGCGCATGGCCACCTACGAGAAGCTCACCGCCCCCAGCAGCGGCACCGCCATCCGCTTCGAGAACGGTCAGCCGGTGGTGCCCAGCGACCCGATCATTCCCTTCATCCGCGGCGACGGCACCGGCGTCGACATCTGGCCCGCCACCCAGCGGGTGCTGGATGCGGCGGTGGCCAAGGCCTACGGCGGTGAGCGTCGCATCGAGTGGTTCAAGGTGTTGGCCGGCGACGAGGCCTGCGACCTCTACGGCACCTACCAGTACCTGCCCCAGGACACGCTCACCGCGATCGAGGACTACGGCGTGGCGATCAAGGGGCCCCTCACAACGCCGATCGGCGGCGGCATCCGCTCCCTCAACGTGGCCCTGCGCCAGATCTTCGATCTTTACTGCTGCGTTCGTCCCTGCCGCTACTACAACGGCACCCCCAGTCCCCACAAGCGGCCCCAGGACCTGGATGTGATCGTCTATCGGGAGAACACCGAAGACATCTACATGGGGATCGAGTGGGAGGCCACCGATCCAGTCTGCATCGAGCTGATCGAGCACCTCAATGACACGGTGATTCCCGCCAATGGCAAGCTCGGCAAGCGCCGCATCCCTGCCGGCTCGGGCATCGGCATCAAGCCGGTGAGCAAGGACGGCACCCAGCGGCACGTCCGCAAGGCGATCCAGCACGCCCTGGGCCTGGAGGGCTCGAAGCGCCATGTGACCCTGGTGCACAAGGGCAACATCATGAAGTTCACCGAGGGGGCCTTCCGCGACTGGGGCTACGAGCTGGCCACCACCGAGTTCCGCGACGTCTGCGTGACCGAGCGGGAAAGCTGGATCCTCGACAACCTCGCCCGTAACCACGGCCTCACGATTCAGGACAACGCCCGCCTGATCGAACCCGGCTACGACAGCCTCACGCCGGAGAAGAAGGCAGCAGTGGATGCGGAGGTGAAGCAGGTGCTCGACGCGATCGGCGAGAGCCACGGCTACGGCAAATGGAAGAGCATGGTGCTGGTGGACGACCGCATCGCCGACAGCATCTTCCAGCAGATCCAGACGCGGCCCCAGGAGTATTCGGTGCTCTGCACCCTCAACCTCAACGGCGACTACATCTCCGATGCCGCCGCCGCCGTGGTGGGTGGCCTCGGCATGGCGCCGGGCGCCAACATCGGCGACAACGCCGCCATCTTCGAGGCGACCCACGGCACGGCGCCCAAGCACGCCGGCCTCGACCGGATCAACCCCGGCTCGGTGATCCTGAGCGGCGTGATGATGCTCGAATACATGGGCTGGCAGGAAGCCGCCGACCTGATCACCGCGGGGATCAGTGCCGCGATCGCCAATGGGGAGGTCACCTACGACCTGGCCCGGCTGATGGAACCGCGGGTGGAGCCGGTGAGCTGCTCGGGCTTCGCCGAAGCAGTGGTGCGGCACTTCGGGGGATGAACGCCACCGACCCCTGCGTGCACTGCGGCTTCTGCCTGCCCACCTGTGCCAGCTACCGGGTGCTGGGCACGGAGATGGATTCGCCGCGGGGTCGCATCCACGCCCTCAAGGCGATCGCGGCCGGCGAGCTGGAGCTCGATGCCACGGTGGCGGGCCATTTCGACAGCTGCCTCGGCTGCTTCGCCTGCGTCAGCGCCTGTCCCTCCGGCGTGCGCTACGACGAGCTGATCGAGGCGACCCGGCCCCAGCTCAACGCTCCGGAGCTGCGCACCCCGGTCCAACGCAGCTTCCGCCGCCTGCTGTTCGCCCTGCTGCCCTACCCCCAACGGTTGCGGGCCCTGCTCACGCCCCTGCGGGCCTATGCCGGCACCCCCCTGCAGGCCTTGGCGCGCCGCAGTGGCCTGCTCCGCCTGCTCGGCCCCCAGATCGAGGCGATGGAGCGGCTGCTGCCGCCCCTGCCCGCCGAGAGCTTCGCGGACGGCTTCCCGCTGGTGGTTCCGGCGATCGGTCAGCGCCGCTACCGGGTGGGGCTGGTGCTCGGCTGTGTGCAACGCCTCTTTGATCCGGCGGTGAATGCCGCGGCGGTGCGGGTGCTGCGTGCCAACGGCATCGAGGTGGTGATCCCCCCGGCCCAGGGCTGCTGCGGCGCCATGACCCACCACCAGGGCGAAGAAGCGTTGACCCGCAGCCACGCCACGGCCCTGATCGACAGCTTCGCGGCGGTGGTGGGCCCAGGGCGGCCCGCCGGAGCCGAGCCGCTCGATGCGGTGCTGGTGGCGGCCTCCGGCTGCGGCCACACCCTCAAGCACTACGACGCGCTGCTGGCCAGCGAACCGGCCTGGGCCGCCCGTGGCTCCGCCTTCGCCGCCGGTGTGGCCGACCTGCAGGAGTTCCTGGAGCGGGTGGGCCTGAGCGACGCGTTCCGGCAAGGCCTGCAGCCCCTGGACCATGCCGATGGCAGCCGGGCCAGCGCCGATCGCCCCCTGCGACTGGCCTATCACGATGCCTGTCACATGCTCCATGGCCAGGGCATCCGTGAGCAGCCCCGGGCCCTGCTGCGTGCCATTCCCCATGTGGAGATCCGTGAGGCGGTGGAGGCGGGGGTGTGCTGCGGCAGCGCCGGCATCTACAACCTGGTGCAACCGGAGGAGGCCGCCGCCCTCGGATGGATCAAGGCCGACGACCTGCGCGGCACCGGAGCCGATCTGGTGGTGAGCGCCAACATCGGCTGCAGCCTCCAGATCCGCCGCCACCTGGACGACACACCCGGTGGGGCGGCCCCGCTGCCGGTGGTCCATCCGGTGCAGCTGCTGGAGCGCAGCTTCCGCGCCAGCGCTACCTGAGGAGAAACACGTGGGCGTTCTGGTGGATGGGGCCTGGCAGGATCGCTGGTACGACACCAGTGCCAGCGGCGGTCGCTTCGTGCGGGACAGCGCCCGTTTTCGCAACTGGATCACACCGGACGGTTCCGCCGGCCCGAGCGGTGAGGGCGGCTTCCCCGCCGAAGCAGGCCGCTACCACTTGTACGTATCGCTGGCCTGCCCCTGGGCGCACCGCACCCTGATCGTCCGGGCGTTGAAGGGCCTTGAGGATCTGCTGCCGATCTCGGTGGTGCACTGGTTCATGGGCGAGCACGGCTGGACCTTCGATCCAGGCCCCGGCGTCATCCCTGACCCCGTGTGCCAGGCGCGCTTCCTGCATCAGCTCTACACCCAGGCCGATCCTCACTGCAGCGGCCGCGTCACGGTGCCGCTGCTGTGGGACCGGCAGCGGGGCACGATCGTCAGCAATGAGTCGTCCGAGATCATCCGGATGCTCAACTCCGCCTTCGACCAGCTCGGGGCCCGGCCGGGCGACTACTACCCCGAGCCCCTGCGCCCCGCGATCGACCGGCTCAATGCCCGGATCTACGACACGCTGAACAACGGCGTCTACAAGTGCGGCTTCGCCACCAGCCAGGCCGCCTATGAGGAGGCATTCGAGCCCCTGTTCGCCACGCTCGACTGGCTGGAGCAGCACCTCAGCCAGCACCGCTATCTGCTCGGAACCCAACGCACCGAAGCCGACTGGCGCCTGTTCACCACCCTGGTGCGCTTCGATCCGGTCTACGTGGGGCACTTCAAGTGCAACCGTCGCCGCCTGGTCGAGTATCCCCACCTCTTCGCCTATGTGCGCGAGCTGTATCAGATGCCCGGCATCGCCGCCACGGTGGACTTCGATCACATCAAGCGGCACTACTACCAGAGCCACCCCACGATCAACCCCTCCGGCGTGGTGCCCCTGGGTCCATCCATCGATTTCCAAGCGCCCCATGGGCGGGAGCGGCTCGCCCCTCCATCCACAGCCAGCTGAGGTGCAAGGTGTCTGCGTCGCCGAGATTGCCCGGGAAGGTGAGCAGCGGCAGGCCCGCCAGCGGACCACAGGCACCCGCTGGCTGCACCAGTGACAACCCCGGCAGCAGCTGGCCGCGCAGATCCACCGCCGCCAGATCCAGTCCATCGGCCAGCAGGGTGTGGGTGGTGATACCGCCCTTGCTGATCAGATAGCCGAGATCCGGCGCCAGGCTGGCTGCCAGCCGGGCCATCAGGGCCGCCAGTGCCAGCCCGAAGGCGCGGCGCTCGGTGGCACCCCGGCAGAGCAGCTCCCCGCGGCTGCTGAACAGCACCGGCGTGCGGCCGCTGGTAAGGATCCGCCGCAAGGCCTGCCGCCAGTCCTGCTCGAGCGAGGCCAGCAGCGGCGCCGGCAGCGGCCCCTCCAGCACACGGGCCAGGCGGCGCACCTCCACCTCCACGCCGGCGCAGGCCGGATCGGCGAGCAACCGCTCCAGCTGGGCATCGGCCAGGGGAACGTGGGAGCCCACCAGCACCAGCCCCGGCAGCGGCGTGCCGGCGCGATCACAGCGGCGCAGGGCCGCCAGGCCGCCGGCATCCAGTGGCGGCGGCGGCAGCTCCGCCAGGCCATTCAGCAGGCTGGCGGCGGACTGGAACAGGAACCGCCGCGGCCGGCCCCATCGCTCTGCGGCGGCTGGAGCCGTGAGCTGCCGCAGCGCGGCTCCCAGGGCCAGCAGGTGCTGCGGCCGCTCCGCATCCACCACCACCACCGGATTCCCCTGGAACGCCGCCAGCTTCCGCAGCAGGGCCTGGTCTCCTCCATGTCCAGCACCATCCGCCGCCGCCTCCAGCTCCCGCCAGCCGATGCGCTCCACCTGATCGGCGCGGATCCGCCCGGCGCTCTTCTCCTCCACCCAGGCCGGCAGGTCGCTGGTGCCGTAGCCGAACAGGCCATCGCGGGCGAAGGCCGTGCGGTGCACCGGTTCCCCATGCAGGAGATGCACCCCATCCACCGTGGTGCGTCCCCCCGGCAGGAAGGCGGGTGCCAGAACCGTGGCATCGAAGGGACCCAGTTCCGCCGCGATCACCTCCACCTCCAGGGGGAAATGGCTGCGCAGGGTGGAATCGCCGCGGCTCACGATCAGCCAGGCACCGATCCGGCCGGCAGCCACCGCCTCCTCCAGCAGCGGCCGCAGGCAGCGGCAGAGCTGCCGCACCCGCTGCCGCGCCGCCTCGGGATCAAGGGCGCGGGTGTTGGCCAGCAGAAACAGCAGCGGCGCGGGATGGGCCAGCGCGGCCCGCAGGGTCCCGGCGTCCCAGCGCAGCAGCAGGGGGCAGCTGTGCACCGTCTGGGATCCGGTGGGATCGTCGTCGAGCACAACGATCTTCAGGGGTGCGTCCGCCATGGCACCATCGTGCCGTGATCAGTCCTGAGCCCCACGAGCTGCCCGATCTGGTGCGGGATCTGCATCAGCGGGCCTTGCCGTGGCTGCCGGCGGGCCAGGCCAGCCGGCTGACCTGGGGGCCAGCGGTGGAGCCGGGCAGCACGGTGCTGAGCTGCCGGCGGCTGAACCGGGTGCTGGAGCACAACCCCGGCGATTTCACCATCACCGTGCAGGCCGGCACACCACTGGTGGAGGTGCAGGAGGCACTCAACCACCACCGGCAGTGGCTGGCCGTCGACTCCCCCTGGGGCCGAGGCTCGTCCGGCTCGATCGGGGGCCTGGTGGCCCGCGGCCTGGCTGGTGGCTTCCGCCACCGCTACCTCGGCATCCGCGACCAATTGATCGGCATCGGCCTGCTACGGGCCGATGGGGTAGCAGCCAGGGCCGGCGGCAAGGTCGTGAAGAACGTGGCCGGCTACGACCTGATGCGGTTGTTCTGCGGCAGCTGGGGCTCCCTCGGCCTGATCACCGAACTCACCCTGCGCACCCTGCCCCTGCCGCCCCAGCGCCGCGGGCTCTGGATCCAGGGTGATCTGGCAGCCCTGGGGCGGCTGAGCCGCTGGCTGCTGCGCTCCAGCCTCACCCCCGAGCGGGTCGACTGGTGGAGCGGCCCCCTGGCCGCCCAGGCCGGCCTGGCGGATCAACCGCTGCTGCTGCTCAGCCTGGCCAGCGTCAGCCCCCAGACCCTGGAGGAACAGATCGCCTGCCTGGGCGAGCAGGCCCTGCAGGCCGGCCCGCTGCACTGCCAGCCCCTCGATGGCGAACGGCTCGAGGCCCTGCAGGCGATCGGACAGGGCCAGACCACCGCCGAACCGGCCTGGCTGCTGCGGCTGGGTGTGAAGCCCGGACAGGCCGAGCAGCTCCTGGCTGCCCCCTGCCTGCGGCAGCTGCCCCTGGTGCTGGGCGCCGGCAGCGGACTCGGCCTGGCCTGGGCCGCACCAGACGCGTGCCTGCCCGCCTATCGGGTCGAGGAGCTGCGCCGCCTCTGCAAGGAGCTGGGCGGCTACCTCACGGTGCTGCTGCAACCAACCGGCGCCGGCCTGGCCGCCTGGGAAGACGCCCCCTCCCGCCCCCTGATCGAAGCGGTGAAGCGCCAGTTCGACCCCAGACAGCTGCTGGCCCGCGGCCGTCTGCCGGGGGTGAGGCCCCTGACTTAGGAACGGGCCGGCGGCTGCACCACGTAGCGGCAGCGCAGCGTCTGGGATGTGCCGGGCTCCAGCTCCAGCCGCCGCTGGGAGGCCGGATGGCCGGGCTCCAGGGCACCGCGCTCCGCCGTCCAGGGCTCCAGGCAGACCATCGCTCGCGGCGGATCGCTCCACACCACCGCCAGATCGAAAGGCGGCTCGGTCTCCAGCAGCACCTCCGGCGCGCCGCCGCCGGGGTGGAGCGTCACCGGCCCGGCGGGATGGGCCAACAGATCCACCCCGGCCGCCAGCCGGTCGAGCAGGGCCTCGGTGCTGGCCTCGGCGCCGGCCGCCTGGTCGCGGCAACGGGGCGGCAGGCCCGTGAGGCTCGCCTGCGAAAGGACCGGCACCGCCAGGTAGGGGTGCAACCCGAAGGCGAAGGGCATGGGCGGATCCAGGGGCCCACCCGTGTGGGTGACCGTGGCCTCGATCGCCAGGGCTCCCGGTTGCAACCGCAGCTCCAACGCCAGCCGGAAGGAGAAGGGATAGTGGGCTCGGGTGGTGCTGGGTCCATCCTCCAGGGTGAGGCGAACACCGCAGCCATCCGGCAGAGGATCGAGGCCCCAGGGCAGATCGCGGGCAAAGCCATGCTGGGAGAGCGGATAGCGCCCCTGGGGCAGCACCAGTTCGTTGCTGGCCAGATTGCCGCAGATGGGAAACAGCACCGGCATCCCTCCCCGCACCGACAGGGCGGGATCGGCGAACCGTTCCGCGTCGAAGTAGAGGATCTCGCGGCCGCCCCAGGGCCCATGGCAGAGCCAGCCGGTCAGCAGGCCGCCCCGTTCGGGTACCAGGCGCAGGGCATCGCCGCTGATCGGGTCGGTGAGGAGCCAGTGGGGATAGGGCTCAGAGCACGGGCGCAGCATCCGGCCGGGGATCCGCGGGCATCCCGACCGTAGGCGGAGTCTGCGCTGCCGGCAGCGCGGCCAGCCACGCGAGCAGAGCCCGGTTCACTTGATCGGGCACCTCATCGTGGGGGCAATGGCCGGCCTCCAGCACCACCTCACTGGTGGCCGCCGGCGCGTGGCGCTGGAAGGCGGCGCGGCGACCGGCGGCGTTGATCCAGGGATCGCGGATGCCCCAGAGCAGCAGCAGCGGTGCCTCCAGCTGGGCGAACAGCTCGTCCAGCGGCTGACCGCGGGGGATGTCGAACACGGTGCGGAACACCCCGAAGGCACCGGGATCGAGCGACGGGCGCCGGATCGCTTCGACCAGCTCCTCATCGACGTTGGTGCGATCCACATACACCTGCCGCAGGGTGCGGCGGATCGTGGAGGGTCGCCGCAGATTCTCGAACAGCAGGCGCTGCAGCACCGGGCTGCGCAGCAGGGCGCCGCCGATGGTGCGGCGGGCGATTGCCCCCCAGCCGGCGGGCGGAATCTGCTCGTCGCTGAAGGGCCCGGCCGCATTCAGGAGCACCACGCCAGCGGCCTGATCCCCCAAGGCCGCTCCGGCCGCCAAGGCCGCGAATCCACCCAGGGAGTTTCCCACCAGCACGGTGGGGCGTCCGATGCGCTCCTGCACGTAGGCGCAGAGCTGGTCGCGCCAGAGGGCGCCGCCATACTCCGGCCCGGCCGGTTTGGCACTGCGGCCGAAGCCCAGCAGATCGATGGCATGCACCTCGTGGTGCTCCGCCAGCACCGGGATGTTGTGGCGCCAGTGATCGGTGGAAGCCCCGAAGCCATGCACCAGCAGGATCGCCGGCCCCAGCGGCCTGGCTGGAGAGCGGCGCAGGCAGTGGATCGCATGGCCGCGGAACGACCAGGGCGGCGGGCAGGACCGCATGGGTTCGGCCGGAGAGAACACCACGGCAAGGCGTTGGGTGGTCGATGCTAGGCAGCACCGACGGGCTCACGCTCTGCCTGTCTCTCCCCGGATTGCCTGCCCGTTGCACTCCTTCCTTGCGCCGATCCCCCTCGCCGCCGCGGTGTTCAGCCCAGGACTCGACTGGGGTGGCCTGCTGCCCGGCATCGCCCTCTGGGCCCTGGCCCTCTATCTTCCGCTCAGCCGGCCCCTGGCCCGGTTGGAGCAGGCCCTGGCGGAGGGTCCATTGGGCGAGATGGCGCAACAGGTTGTGCTCGCCCTCAGCAGCCTGCTCCTGGCCCTGGCGGTGGGCCTGCTCACGGAACTGGGGCTGGGCTGGGCACTGGGACCCAGCTGGGCCACGAGCCTCGGTCTGATGGGCGTGCTCGCCGGCCTGTTCTGGACCCTGGCCAGCCGTCGCGATGAACCCAGATCCTGAGCTGAGGGCGAAGGCCGGGATCAGCGCCAGTCCAGCCAGGCCAGATGCGGCACGATCGCTGCGGTCGAGGTGCGGTAAGCGGCGTAATCCGGATGGATGCCGAGAAGCTGACGCTCCTCTCGGCGGGCCTTGCCGCCCAGCACGGCGACGAGGCCAAGCAGCAGGGCCAGATGTAACAGGCTGCCCAGGGCCACGGTCACGCCGAGGGAACAGAGCAGCACGGCCTGATACATCGGATGGCGGCAGCGGGCGTAGGCGCCGCTGATCATCAGGGCGGCGCCGGGGATGGGATCAGGCAGGGGGCTGAGGCTGGATCCCAGCCACCAGAAGGCCTGGGCCGCCAGAGCCAGGCCCAGCACGAACAGGGCCCAGCCCAGCAGTTCCACGGGCCAGGGCCAGACCCATCCGAAACGTGCCAGCGGGGGCCAGGCCGGGAGAGCATGGGCGGCTATCAGGATCAGCTGAGCCACCAGCCACCACTCACCGCGGCGGTTATCGAGCCAGCCGCCCCAACTGAGGCCCCAGTTCCGCACGACCGGCTGCTTCTCAACCATGGGACCAGGACCGAGCTTCTGCTCGCTTGGGATTCAGGCTGGCTGCTCAGCCGGTTCTGGTTTCCCGGCGAGCACAAAGCGCAGCAGGATCGGAGCCAGGAAGGTGGTGCCGATCACCATCAACAGGATGGCTGCATCGAGGGCGGGAGTGAGCAAACCGGCCTGAGTACCGAGTCCCAGGAAGATCAGACCGACCTCTCCACGGGGCATCATGCCGATGCCCACCACCAGGCGATTGGTCTTCTCCTTGCTGAAGTAGCTCCAGCCGGAGGCCAACTTGCCAATGATCGCCACCGTGAGCAGGAAAGCTGCCACGATCAGGCCCTCGCGATTTTCAGGATTCATCGGGTTGAGCACAGAAAGATCCATGCCCGTGCCGATCAGCACAAAGAAGATGGTGGCGAACAGGGCCACCAACGGCTTCACCGTTTCCTGGATGGCATGGGTGTGCTTGGAGCTGCTCAGGATCAGGCCGGCCGCGAACGCTCCAAGAGCTGCTTCCAGGCCGATCGCCTGGGCCGCGAAGCACGAGAGGGAGAGCACCACAAAGGAGGCCACCACCACTTCTCCAGGGGCCTTGAGCTGATCCAGCACCCAGTCGAACAGCGGAGCAGCGGTGCGGCTGAGGAACAGGGCCGCTGCCACGAACACACCAGCGGCCACCACAAGCTTGAGGATCGGGCCGATCGAGAGGGTGCCGCCACCGGCCACGGCCACCACCACCGCCAGGATGACGATGCCGAGGATGTCGTCCAGGACGGCGGCGCCGATCACCGTCTGCCCCTCGCGGGTCTTGAGGTACTTGAGTTCGCCGAACACACTGGCGGTGATGCCGATGCTGGTGGCGGTCATGGCCGCGCCGGCGAAGACCGCCGGGATCAACGGGACATGGAAGAAGTAGAGCAGGCCAGCAGTGCCGAGGGCGAAAGGCAACACAACGCCGGTCACAGCCACCGTGGTGGCCTGCATCCCCACAGCCACGAGTTCATCAAGCTCGCTTTCCAGGCCGGTGAGGAAGAGCAGGGCATAGAGACCGATCTGGGAGACGGCCGCGAGATTGGGGAAGGTCTCCGCGTAGATCTCCCGCACCTGCTCGGGGCTCACCTCAGCCAGAGAGCTGAGCAGGTTCACGCCGAAATTCCCCAGCTGCGCGTGGGTTTCGGGAGGCACGATCAGGTGCAGACCCGACACACCGATCAGCACACCGGCAACCAGCTCGCCAAGAATCGTGGGCAATTGCAGCCGCACCATCAGCTCGGCCAGGGCTCTGGCGGCCACAAAGATCACCAGGAAACGGCCGACGGCGATCAAGGTTTCCGCCACCTCCATCTGGTGGTTGCCGATCTCGATCAGCAGCGGTGGGAAAGGCATGGAAGGACTGAAGTGGCGCGACGTTAAGTCGAATACCGAGGGATGTGGGTTTGCGGATCTCTACCGGACCATCAGGGCTGGCTATGGCAGTCATCGCTACCGTCGAACCGGCTGACCTGTGTCAGGTCCTGTGGACCTCGGCCATGCCCGCCACCCGGTCGTCCTTCCCCGGCAGCCCCCCATGACCGAGCACCAGCCCCTCACTCTGCGCCTGCCGACCCCGGGCTGTTACGCCGATCCCGATCGCAGCGGCCTCACCGCTGACGACGTGTTCGACGGCATGACCGAGCACCTCTTCTACACGCTCGGCAAGCTCGCCCCCTCGGCCAGCCGCCATGACCTCTACATGGCCCTGAGCTACGCGGTGCGCGACCGGCTGATGACCCGCTATCTGGCCGGCATCGAGGCGATCGTCGCCAGTCCCGCCCGGGTGGTGGCCTATCTCTCCGCCGAGTTCCTGGTGGGCCCCCAGCTCGGCAACAACCTGCTGATGCTCGGCATCCGGGAGGAAGCCGCCGAGGCCCTGCGTCGCTTCGGCATCAACGACTTCGAAGACATCCTGGAGGTGGAGGAGGAGCCAGGCCTCGGCAACGGTGGCCTCGGCCGCCTGGCGGCCTGCTTCCTCGAATCGCTCGCCTCCCTGGAGATTCCCGCCACCGGCTACGGCATTCGCTACGAATTCGGCATCTTCGACCAGCTCATCCGAGATGGCTGGCAGGTCGAAATCACCGACAAATGGCTCAAGGGCGGCTGGCCCTGGGAGATTCCCCATCCCGATCAGGCCTGCTTCGTCGGTTTCGGTGGCCACACCGAGAACTACCGCGACACCAACGGCTGCCTCCGGGTCCGCTGGGTGCCCGAGGAAACCGCGATCGGCGTCCCCCACGATGTTCCCGTTCTGGGTTATCGCGTCAACACCTGCGATCGCCTGCGTCTCTGGCGCGCCGAAGCCACTGAGACCTTCGATTTCTACGCTTTCAACATCGGCGACTATTACGGGGCCGTGGAGGAGAAGGTCGGTTCAGAGAATCTCTCCAAGGTGCTCTATCCCAACGACGGCACCGACGAGGGCCGCCGTCTTCGCTTGAAACAGCAGCACTTCTTTGTCAGCTGCTCCCTGCAGGACATGCTGCGCTCCCTTGAGGTCCGCGCCATTCCTATCAAGGAGTTTCCCTCCCACTGGGCCGTGCAGCTCAATGACACCCATCCCGCCATCGCCGTGGCGGAGCTGATGCGCCTGCTGCTGGATGAGAAGCATCTCGAGTGGGAAGAGGCCTGGCGCATCACCAGCCAGTCGTTGTCCTATACCAACCACACCCTCTTGCCGGAGGCCCTGGAGAAATGGGGCATTGAACTGTTTGGTTCGCTTCTGCCCCGCCACCTTCAACTGATCTACGAGATCAACCGCCGCTTCATTCAGCAGGTGCGCCTGCGCTATCCCGGCGACAATGAAATCCTTCGCCGAGTTTCGATCATCGACGAGGATGGTCCCAAGGCCGTGCGCATGGCCCATCTCGCCACGGTGGCCTCCCACCACGTCAATGGCGTGGCAAAGTTGCACAGCAGTCTGGTGAAGACCCAGCTGTTCCCGGATTTCGCTGCCCTCTGGCCCGAGAAGTTCACCAATGTCACCAATGGCGTCACCCCACGACGCTGGGTGGCGCTCTCCAATCCCCTGCTCTCGGGTCTGATCACCGAGGCGATTGGCGAAGGCTGGATCCGTGACTTCAGCCGTATCCAGGAGCTCGAGGCCTTTTCGGGCGACGCCGGCTTCCTGGAGCGCTGGGGTGCAACCAAGCTGGCGGTGAAACATCACCTGGCTAATTATATTCACCGCCACACAGGAGTGCTGGTGGATCCAGCCTCTATGTTCGACGTGCAGGTGAAGCGAATTCATGAGTACAAGCGCCAGCATCTCAATGCTCTGCAGGTGATTGCTCTGTATCTGCGCATCAAGAACGGCACCGCTGGGGGCGAGGCTCCGCGCACTGTCATCTTCGGTGGCAAGGCGGCGCCGGGCTACTACATGGCAAAGCTGATCATCCGCTTCCTCAGCGCCATTGCTGAGACTGTGAATGCCGATCCCGACATGCAGGGACGTCTGCGGGTGATCTTCCTGCCCAATTACAATGTTAAGCTTGGCGAAAAGGTCTATCCAGCCGCTGATCTTTCCGAGCAGATCTCCACCGCTGGCAAGGAAGCTTCTGGTACTGGCAATATGAAATTCGCCATGAATGGTGCCCTGACGATCGGCACCTTGGATGGCGCCAATGTGGAAATTCGCGAGCGTGTTGGGGCTGCAAACTTCTTCCTTTTCGGCAAGACCACCGAGGACCTGGCCGATCTTCATGAACGTGGCTACCGCCCCTGGGAGCTGGTGAACGACATTGCCGAACTGCCTGAAGTTCTGCGTCTCGTGGAGCAGGGGCACTTCAGCAGCGGTGACACCGACCTGTTCCGCCCCTTGCTGCAGAATCTCACCGGTCGCGATCCTTTCTTCGTGCTCGCTGACTTTGACGCTTACCTCAAGGCCCAGGCTGCGGTGAGCCAGGCTTGGTCTGATCCAGGCGGCTGGAACCGCATGGCCCTGCTCAATGTGGCCCGTAGCGGCTATTTCTCTTCGGATCGCTCTGTTGATGAATATGCCGAAAAGATCTGGAAAGCGCAGCCTTTTCCAGTCAGAATCAGCTGTGAACTGGACTGAACGCCTGGAGCCAAGCAGAATCCTGTCGCTCAGCCCCGGTGGTCGGGCAGGTCGGGGGTCTGATGAAGCAAACGATTCAGCCGCAGCCGATCGGCATTGAGCGGGTCTGGAGCCAGCTCACCGGCCAGTTCGCGGAACTTGCGCTCCACCTCCTCAGGTACGCGCACATCAAAGATGCGCTCCATGAGGGCCTCAATCGAGAACAGATGGGCATTGATGTTCTCCAGATCAGCCATGGCCTGCTGGATGGCTTCGTTTTCGGCCACTGGTGCTGTGCCACCACCAGCCTCAACGGCCGGGGCCACAGGGGGCTCCAGATCGCCGTATTGCTTCTGAAGGTCTTCGAGCACCCGGCCCGCCAGGGTGCGGAACGACTGCAGGGCCGCCCAGTTCAGCTCCTGCTGCTGGCGCAGGGTTGGATTCTCGCGGATCAATCGGTCGTGTTCCCGATAGAAACGCTGGCAATCAGGGCATTGGCAGGGCTCGTCCGGCACCGCACTCCCCAGGTCTCATCAACGCCCATCATGGCACTGCACCGCCAAAGCGGACGAGTCCAGCCTGGAAGCAGGCTCAGGCCGAGGGCAGTTCCCCAGCACCCCAGTCCCCCAGGGGGCCGTCGTCGATCTCGAGATCGGCCATACCGGGCAGCGGAATCTCGATCGACGACACCACGTGGATCACGTCGCGCAGCCGCATTGAATCAGCGAACCAACCCATCGCCTGCTCCACATCACCGCGGCGCTCGGCATCAGTGGCCTGGTCTTCATGGGCCTCGGCCAGTAACGCCAGCCAGCAGAGGCAGCGAGCCTGCACGATCGAGAGATCCAGCTCGTCGGGTTGGGAAGCGGCGATCCTTTCGCTTTCCTGCTGTACGAGAAGGCGCAGGCGCAGGTCGTGGAGCTGGGTCATGGGTGCGACGCACGACTCAGAACACGCTAGCCCCGGTGCCAGGAAACATCCAGTGCGCTACCTGTAGTGGTTGCTACGACTGATGCAGGCAGCGCTGGTGGCGGCGCCACTGCCTCGAACTGAGTTCCTCTCGATGCGCTGCGCCAAGGGGTGGACCCGCTTCCGAACGCTGGCCGTCCTGGCGATCCTGAAGCTGGACTTGGGATACGCGTGAATGACCGGGCCAGAGCTTTCCCGCCCCCTGATGGCGGCCCTGGCCTGTGCCCTCGGCTGGCTGGGGTGGAGTGTGGTGATCGGGTGGATCGGGCACCGCCTGCCCCTGTCGCTGCTGCGCCAAGACAATCTTCTGACCCGGCCCCGCCCCTGGGGGGAAATGGCTGGAACGTACGAGAAGCGGCTGGGAATTCGGCACTGGAAAGGCTGGCTGCCTGATGCGGGCAACGCGTTTCCGGGGGGGGTTCGCAAGGCCAGCCTGGTGAGCCGCGATCCGCTTCGGCTGGAGCGCCTGATCGCCGAAACCCGCCGTGCCGAACTGGTGCACCTGAGCGTGTGGCCCTTCTGGCTGGCCACGCTGGGCTGGATGCCGCCCTGGGGGGTCCTGATCAATCTGCTGTTCGCTACCGCGTTCAACCTTCCCTGCATCTGGTTGCAGCGGTTCAATCGCCTGCGTCTTCAGAACGCCCTGGCGCATGTCGCTCGGACCTCTGAGAGCCCCTTCAGGCCTTAAAACGGAAGATCTCTGCACCATTGCATTGCCTGTCCAATGGCCTGATCAAGCTGTTCGATGACTCTGCGCCAGGCCGGCCTGTGCTGACACTCACCCATCAGGCTCCGCCCGCCGACCCAGGGAAGAACAGAGAGCATGGGCAGCCGGAAGATTGGCGGCGGCCCATTGACCCTCTGGGAAGGCATCGTGATGCACAAGATAGCCCCCCTGTTCGTTCCGAACAATCGAGCAGCGTTCGTACATCGCCACCAGAAAACCGCAGCTAGATCCCTCCGCTCCGCTCTGGTTCGTCGTGTTGCGAGCCATGGCGATCACAACCTTTTTGTCTACAATCGGACCGACAAACCAGGAGCTGGCACAGGCGGGTCATTTCTTCATGCCCACCGCCACTCGGAATGCCCACCGCCACGCTGATCAGGTGCGAGGGCGCAGGGATGAGAGGCGATCCAGACGCAGTTGATGGTCCTGGCTGGTGAGGCTGCGGTAGCCCAGCAAGACCACCCCGAACACCCCGAGCGCAGTGGCGGCGGAGATCATGAACAGGATGACGATCTGGTAGCGAACGGCGGCCGCAGGGGCCGCACCTTCCAGGATCTGACCTGTCATCATGCCGGGCAGGCTGACCAGGCCCATCACCATCATTGAATTGATCGTGGGGATCATGGCGATGCGAATCGCATCCCTCACCACCGCGTTGCAGGCCTCCCAGCGGGTGCCACCCAGGGCCAGCCAGGCCTCCACCTGTTCCCGCTGGCTCAGCAGCCCCTCCATGAGGCGATCCAGGCCGAGGGAGATGCCGTTGAGGGTATTGCCCAGCACCATGCCCAGCAGAGGAATCAGGTACTGGGGCGTGAACCAGGGCTCAGGCTGGATGATCGCCACGATCGCCAGACCGGTGACCAGGGCCGAGGAGCCCATCACAGAAACCAGGCTGTTGCGATAGATCCCGGCGAAGCGCCGCCGTGTGCGCTGCACAGCCGAGATGCCGGCGATCAGGGCCATGACCAGAGCCAGCAACAGGATGGCCGGCGCATTGTCCTGGTGGAACAGCCACTCCAGCACCGATCCCACCAGGAGCAGCTGAACCACCATGCGGGTGGAGGCGATCAGCAGCGTGCGGCCCAGGCCCAGCCGTAGAAAGGCGGACAGGGCCACATTGACCAGGATCAGCAGGGTCGCCAGGGCGAGGCGGCCGTCGCTGATGCTGAGGGCTCCGGTGGTGATCGGCGTCATACGGTCAGATCCAGGCGGCGATTCCCGAAGCGGCGCAGCTGGTCGCCGTCGTGACTGGTGATCACGCAGGCCCGATCGCCCCCCTCCAGCCAGCCGGCCAGCAGGCTCTCCACCGCCTCCGTGGAGGCCGGATCCAGGGAGGCGGTGGGCTCATCGAGCAGAAGGATGTCGGGCTCGAGCTGCAAGGCACGCAGCAGATTGAGCAACTGTCCTTCACCTCCGGAGAGCCGCTCGGCGTCCAGGTCGAGAAAGGCCCTGTCACGTCCCAGGGTCTCCAACCAGCCCTCGAGGATGTCGGGCCGCCAGCGGCGTTGCTGATGGACGGCCAGCTGAAACACGGCCTGGAGGTTGTCTCGAACCGTGCCAGGGAACAGCACCGGCCGCTGGGCCAGATAGATCAGGCAAGATCGCCACACGGGCAGGCCCCAGGCAACAGGAGTGCGGCCCCGCAGCCAGAGCCTGCCCTGCTGCAGCGGATCCAGCAGGGCCAGGCTGCGCAGCAGCAGGGTCTTGCCGGCACCGGAAGGCGCCACCAGGGCCAGGCGATCACCGGGCTGCAGCTCCAGCTCCAGATCCCGCCAGAGCCAGCGTGAGCCCAGCTGGTGGAACAGCCCCTCTGCCCGCAGGAGCAGGGTGTCGTCCGTTCCCATGCCCCGTCCTGCTGGGTGGTGATGCGCCGGCCGCAACCCCTCGATGCTCGCGCCTGAGGATGGGTGGGTCACCCGTCCGTCCGCAGGGTTGCAGCCCCGCTGGAGCAGGCCACGATCGGGGCCGCGCGAACCGCCAGCATCACGCCCAGCAGGACCAGCCCCGTGCCCAGCAGTACCGGCGGGCCCAGCGGTTCCGCCAGCACCACCGCCGCACTGACGACTGAAACGGCAATGGTCAGGGATCCGACGATGGCCACGGTGGCCACGCTGAAGCGTTGGTAGCAGAGGCGCAGGCTCCACTCACTGCCCAGCACCACCGTGAGGGCATACAGCCCGATCACCCCCGCCACCCACCACAGCTGCAGATGCATGAAGTGCTCCGGGCCGTAGAGCACCAGACCGATTCCCAGAAAGATCGACGCCGCCAGCAACGACGGCAGACCGGTGGTGAGGCCGATGCCGAGGCCTTCCCGGCCCAGCTGCCTGGCCGTGACAGCACTGCAGGAGAAGCCTCCCACACCCACAATCCCCCAGGCCAGGCCCGACACCCGGCCCATCGCCATCGCTGCCCCGCTGTCCAGGGAGGCCAGGACCAGCCCAAGGGCGATCACTCCGGTGGTAAGCCAGAAGCGGCGGGGCAGCGGCTCGCCCAGCCACAGCACCGACAGCAGCGCCGAAGCCGGCAGCACCAAAGTGAACACCAGGGTCTTCTCGATCACCGCCAGGGCCTCGATGGCCATGTAGCTGCCGAGGGGCCCCAGCAGGCTCCCAGCCAGCATGTCGAGACCGAGAAGCTGCCACTGGCGCCGCTCCAGCCGGGGCAACTGCTGGCGGAGAGTCTGGTGGTCGGCCACCACCAGACTGGTGCCCACCACCACCAGGGCGAAGAAGAACAGGTTGCAGGCACTGATCGTGTTGAGGCCATCCACCGGATGGCGGGCGCCTTGGATCTGCAGCGCCCGCACGATGGTGCTCTCGAGACCCTTCAGCACGACATAGGCCAGCAGTGCCACCATGGCGATGCGGTCCACAAGCAGCCCCAAGCATCGTGCCGGTGGCAGCAGCCAGCAACCGACTTCTCGGTAGCCTCACCGCCATCGTCCTGACCAGCTGGGATGGGGTGGCGGCGGTCATGGCGGCACATCGAATCCCGGCATGTGAGCTTCTATGAAAGTTCCGGCTTGCTGCTGGCGGCGGCGGTGCAGGGCAACCAGACGCTTGCCCTGATCGTGGAGCTCAGCGGGGAAGGAGAAACCTGGTTGGATGTGCTGCGCTTTCAGCTGGAGCCAGGGTCTGACGGCCAGATCCTGGTGGATCGGACCTCCAGGACGCCGATCAAACGCCGGCGCTGCCGAAGCTGACACCGTCGCCGGCCTCATGGATCCCCGGCGCAGGCGCTGACTGGAGGTGCAGGGTCGGTGGGGTGGATTCAAGGCGCCAGAGCTGGCGATGGGGGCGGAGCAGCTCCTGTCCCACGATGGCCTTCACCCCCAGGGACTGGAACACCGGGTTGGTCGTGAGGATGACCTGCACCGGTGCGGCTGGCCTCCGGCCGGTGAGGCTGGGCCCCTGAACCCGCGTCATGCTGGCCGGTTGCTCGCCGCAGAAGCCCGCTACACGCAGAGGCTGACTGGGTCCGAGGGCCGGCAGCACCGCTGCCAGCTCCGGCGAAACGAACAACCCTTCGGCGCCGGTGTCGGCCAGGGCCTCCACCATGCCGGCGCGACTGCCGGTGGCCAGGGACAGCAGCGGCACGCCCCGGTGCCAGCGGAGGGGGATCGTTGCCTCGCCTTCGGCCCCGGAACTCCTTGGCGACGCCTGATCATCTGAGGCCCGGTCCGCGGCTTGCAGGGCACGGCGGCCGAAGGCCATGACGCCGCCGAGGGGATCGATCCAGAGCGGCAACTGGCGCAGCTGCGGAGCCCCCAGCACGCCGTCCACGTCCGGCGGCAGGCCCCCGACCGGCAGCACCAGAGCCTCGACGCCGCTGAGGCTGAGAAGTCCCCCTGCCTTGAGAGTCTGCGTCAACAGGTTCAGCGGCGGCAGGGACGTGCGCCGCGGCCTCAGAGTGTCGCAACCCTTGCCGGCACCGGCAAGGCCGAAGTCGGCTGGTGGGATGGGGGTGCTGGGCCACCGAGCCTGCCAGGATTCCGGGCTTCAGCGCAGGGCCCTGGAGCTGGATCAGGGCCGCAATCGCCCCCAGCAACGAGGCCAGCCCCGCCGCCGGCAGCATCACCGGCGGCCCTGCACGATCACTGGCGGGGTGCCGCCTGAGGCACCGGGCAGGGCCGGCACCACGGAGGTCTGCCCGTCCCACTTGTCGAGGAAGAGCTTGTAGAGCACCTGGTCATCCAGGCTCTTGTTGAGGATCTCGTAGCGGAGGGCCTCCTGCTCGGCGATCTTCACCTCGGTCTGGGAGCGCAGCAGCCGCTGATCCGCGATCTGCTTCTGCTCGATGGCGGCGCGGTATTCCTCGGCGATCTGCAGGCCGGTGAGATCCAGGCCCTGCACCGTCACGTAATCGAACTTCTTCAGTTCCTCCGCCACCTTGTCCTGTACCAGTTCGGAGATGCTGTTCCACTCGGTGGCGATCGTGACCAGCTCGTACTGGGAGAACACCGACTTGAGCGCCTTCAGCAGCGAGGGCTGAATCACCCGCGGGTAGATCTGCTGGTTGTCGGTGGCGATCGTTTCGAACACCCGGCCCGCTTCGCTGGGTCGGATCGCGTACTTCATCGTGGCCGTGGCCTCGATCACCTGCAGGTCTTTGGTCAGGGTGGAGAACTGCTCCGGTCTCACCTGGGTGCGCACATCAAAGAACGACGTGGCCTGAATCAGGGGAATCTTCAGGTTGGGGCCGGGTCGTCGCTCCCCGCCGGTCACCCGGCCCAGAGTCGTCACCACGGCCACGTTGCCGGCGGGAACGATGAAAATCGTCTGGCTCAGCAGGATCAGCAGGGCCACAATCCCCGCCACGACCAGCTGAAGTGCTGTGCCGAACCCATCACCACCGGCCGGTCGCATGGAACCTTGCATGAAGACCTTGATTGCCTGGGTGAACGCAAACCCTAGGCAGCCGGAGAGGGCGGTCCCGGCATGGCGGCAGCCCACAATCACGGCGGGCCAGGTCCTGGACGGGGCTGGCGGGACTCGAACCCACGACCTACGGTTTAGGAAACCGTCGCTCTATCCGGCTGAGCTACAGCCCCAGGGGGGTGACCTGGGAGCTCCATTATCGACATCGCCCCCTGACATGGCTGTGCCTACAGTCGCTGAAGAAAGCAGGCGAGGTGGTCGCGATCGGAGACGCTGTGCCTTTCGGGGTGCGGTGGCGTCCGGTTGAGGAAAGTCCGGGCTCCCCAATGGCCAGGCTTGCTGGGTAACGCCCAGTGCGGGTGACCGTGAGGAGAGTGCCACAGAAACACACCGCCGATGGCCGGTCACCGGGGCAACCCGACCCGTGCACAGGTAAGGGTGCAAAGGTGCGGTAAGAGCGCACCAGCAGCATCGAGAGGTGCTGGCTTGGTAAACCCCGGCTGGGAGCAAGGCCCAGGGACAACGGTTGGCCATGGCACCCGTCCCGCCCCCAATGCGCCGCTCGAGGCCGCCGGTAACGGCGGTCCCAGACAGATGATCACCCTCCTCGCCCCCGGGCGGTGGAGAACAGAACCCGGCTTATGTCCTGCTTTCTGCCCTTTTCAACACTTTCCTCCAGGTCCTGAGCGCCACGCATGCCTGCGAAGCCCCGGCCGCCTGCCCCGCCGTCGCTCCCGCTGCACCGCCAGAAGCAGCTTCTCGCCTTCCTGCGTCAGCTCGAGCTCGACCCCACCGCTCCCGGTGGACCCGGAGACGATGCCGCCACGCTGGCCCCGATCGATGAAGCCCTGACCCACACCTCCGCCGGTCTGGCGTATCACCACGAGCGGCTGGAGTTTCTCGGTGATGCAGTGCTGCGACTGGCGGCGGCGGAATATCTGCAGCGGGAGCATCCCGATCTGAGCGTGGGTCAGTGCTCAGCCTTGCGCGCCCAGCTGGTGAGCGACCGCTGGCTGGCGGAGCTGGGGGAGAGCTGCGGCCTGGCGGATGTGGTGCAGATCGGCGCCATGGCCGAGGGCGACCTCGCCGGCCGCCGCACCGTCCTGGCCGAAACCTGCGAGGCCCTGATCGGTGGCCTCTACGAAAGCTGGGGAGGGAGTCTTGAGCCTGTGCATCTCTGGCTGGATTCCCACTGGCGGCACACCACCGCTGCGCTGCTTGCTGATCCGGATCAGCACAACTGGAAATCGGCCCTGCAGGAATGGAGCCAGGGCCAGTCCCTGGGCTTGCCCGTCTACCAGTGCCAGGAGCGCAGCCGCCGCCACGCAGACCCACGGCGGTTTGTGTGCCGCGTCAGCCTCGCTGGCTCCACCGCCACCAATGGGGCGGAGAAATCCCTGGGTGAAGGCTGGGGGGGCTCCCGTCGTGAAGCTGAGCAACAGGCCGCCAGGGCCGCTCTGCAGCACATTCGCAGGCAACAGTGCTGAAAG
Organism: Synechococcus sp. CBW1006; assembly: GCF_015840525.1. NCBI lineage: Bacteria > Bacillati > Cyanobacteriota > Cyanophyceae > Synechococcales > Synechococcaceae > Synechococcus > Synechococcus sp. CBW1006. Next base: position 1,156,485 of record NZ_CP060396.1, read on the forward strand.
CACTGCCCGCAGGACAGTCAGTGCACGACGCGCAGCGTCAGCAAGGGAGGCACAGGCAAAATGGAAACGTCACTCCTGGGCCAGGGCAGTCAGCGGCATGGTCACGAGCTTGTCCCAGTTGCCGCCTTCAAACAGCACCGCCGCCCGGCTGCCGCTGATCCGCTGCACAAAGCCTCGGTAACCGTTGTAGATCGAGCGGGCGTCGTTCACCACCACAGTGGAGCCGGGCAGGATCGGAAGGTCAGCCATGGAAGAAGCCCGGAGCGGGCCGGCGCGTGGCGTCATTATCGGGGGTTCGGGGGCAGGACACAGGCGATGAGCGAAACCGAGCTGCTCGTGGTGGGCCGGGTGGTGGCCGCCCAGGGCCTGCAGGGGGAGGTGCGGGTGCTGCCCCTGAGCGATTTCCCGGAGCGGTTCACCCGCCCCGGTGCCCGCTGGATGAAGGGTCGCCAGGGCCCACCGCGGCAACTGGTGCTGCAGCGGGGCCGGCAGCTGCCGGGCAAGGAGCTGTTTGTGTTGTGCTTTGAGGGCATCAACAGCCGCGAGGCGGCTGAGGCGCTGGTGGGCGACGAGATGCTGGTGCCCGCCAGCGACCGCCCGCCGCTGGCCGATGGTGAGTTCCATGTGCTCGATCTGGTGGGGCTGGAGGTGCGGCTGCTGCCGGACGGGGAGGTGATCGGCACCGTGCGCGACCTGATCCATGCCGGCAATGACCTGCTGGAGGTGGAACGCACCGCTGGCGGAGACTCGGCGTCCCGCTCCCTCCTGATTCCGTTTGTGGAGGCGATCGTTCCGGAGGTGAACCTCACCGAAGGCTGGATCGGCCTGACCCCGCCCCCCGGCCTGCTCGATCTCTGAGGCGACACCTCATGAGGCTTCAGGGTTGATGCCTCCCCGGTGGCCTGGAGCGACAGCGGTTCCGATTGAATGGGAATCCCCCACATCCGCACCGGGACATTCCATGGCGCCCTCCTCCTCCGCCCCCCTGGTGCCGGTGATCCTCTGTGGTGGCACCGGCACCAGGCTGTGGCCGCTGTCGAGGGCGAGCTACCCCAAGCAGTACTGGGCCCTGGCGGGTGATGCCGAGGAAACGTTGCTGCAGCAGACCCAGCAGCGGCTGGCGGGTCTGCCTGGGCTGGCAGCGCCGCTGTTGATCTGCAACGAAGATCACCGCTTCATCGTTGCTGAGCAGATGCGTCAGATCGGCGTGGAACCGGCGGCGATTCTGCTGGAGCCGGTGGCGCGCAACACGGCTCCGGCGGTGGCGGTGGCGGCGCTGCAGGCCACCAGCCGTGGTGAGGACCCCCTGCTGCTGGTGCTGGCGGCCGATCACGTGATTCGCGATCTGACCCGCTTCCGAGCCACGGTGCTGGCGGGCATCCCGGCGGCGGCGGCAGGCCAGCTGGTCACTTTCGGGATCGTGCCGAGCGCTCCGGAAACCGGCTACGGCTACATCGAAGCCGAGGCCCAGGAGCCGATGGCGGCCGGTGAGATTGCGGCCCCGCTGCCGATCAGACGATTTGTCGAGAAGCCGGATCGGGCCACCGCTGAGCAGTTCCTGGCCAGCGGCCACTTCACCTGGAACAGCGGCATGTTTCTGTTCCGTGCCAGTGCGATTCTGGCGGAACTGGACCGGCTGGCCCCGGAGGTGGTGAGTGCCTGCCGGGCGGCCCTGGATCACGACAGCAGCGACCTGGAATTCCTGCGGCTGGAGCGTGAGGCCTTCGCCGGCTGCCCGAACGTGGCGATCGATGTGGCGGTGATGGAGAAGACGAAGCTGGGAGCCGTGCTGCCGTTGGCGGCGGGCTGGAGCGATGTCGGCAGCTGGAGCGCCCTGTGGGAAACGGCCGACCAGGACGAGGCGGGCAACGTGCTGCGGGGCCGGGTGATCAGCCAGGACAGCCGCAACTGTTATCTGCGCAGCGAACACCGGCTGGTGGTGGGGCTGGGGGTGGACGACCTTGTGGTGGTGGAAACGGACGATGTGGTGCTGGTGGCCCATCGGGACCGGGCCCAGGACGTCAAAGGGGTGGTGGGGTTGCTGGAGCGCGCCGGTGCGCCGGAAAGCAAGGCGCACCGGCGCATCTACCGGCCATGGGGCCATTACGACGGCGTCACCGAAGGGGAGCGCTGGCAGGTGAAGAAGATCCAGGTGAAGCCCGGTGCCAGCCTGTCGCTGCAGATGCACCACCACCGGGCCGAGCACTGGGTGGTGGTGAAGGGCACGGCGATGGTGGAGAAGGACGGTGTGGAGGAGCTGGTGGGGGAGAACCAGAGCACCTACATCCCGCTGGGGGCCAAGCACCGGCTGAGCAACCCGGGCAAGATTCCTGTGGAGCTGATCGAGGTGCAGAGCGGCCCCTACCTGGGCGAAGACGACATCGTCCGCTTCGAGGATCGCTACGGCCGCAGCGAAAGAAGACTGGGAACACTGGCCTGAAGTCTATGTCCCAGGAAGCAGGCGGTCGCAAGAGCAGGCTTGAATAGGCATCGGTTGAAGATGTCAGTCATACATTTGGGCATTCTTGACCCTTGCCAGCCAGCCGCACTGATCCAGGGACGAGTGGATTTTCTCCATGATCAGAGCTTTTTTCGCGGCGTTTACGCCAAGATCATTTTCCACTGGGAACTGTTGAAAAGAATATTTTCCCTCGTTTTCCAGGCCTAGCATTCCCAGGACATCGTCAGAGCCGATCAGCTCTTTGAAGCCGACAGCCTTGACGAATCCCAGTGCGTGCATTGCTTTCAGGAATGGCGTGTGTTCAGCCACCGAAAGAACGGAGCTTCCTGGAAGAGTGCTCTCAAGCTCTGACTGTGACTGAATGTATTCGCGGGGGGTCTGTGCAGGGAGGCCGCCTGCAGTTCTTTGGAAGGATGTACGACTATATTTTGAAGCCAAGTAAGAAACGGGCTCTCGCAGGCAAACCACAATCCGAGGCGTGATCCCCGCCGCTGTGCAAGCCTTGGCCAGGGGGTGAACAGGAAAGACCACGTCGCGACCCGGACCTACCAGATGCGATCCATTCAGGGATGCAGCCGTATCCAGCAGGCGCTCAGTCGACAACAGAACGCTGCCGCCAACCGCAACACGCACAAGGCGACTGATCGCCTCCGAAAGAAAAGCCCTGACCGCATCCTCCCGCGGGGGCGACTCCAGGGCAAGGTGGAAAGACATGGTCAGGATGTATCGGAGTGCCTGCTCTCGAAGCTCCTGGGTCATGCCACCTGCGGGCTGCCCCGCAAAGAATTGCCCGGCATCACGAAGGCCCCACGAATGAATCAGTGCGCTGTGATGGGGTCTTTTCCCGCAATAAGAAGAGTTTTGAATGTGCGGGAAAATATATTTCTGGAGAACAGTGGTGCCGGTTCTGGGGGCGCCAATGTGCAGGGTGATTTGAGCCACGACCTCCCTCGCATTGCATCACGCCACCATAAAGGATGGCGATTGCGTCAGAATCTGCATCGACGCTCGCTGGGGCTTGCGCCTGTCAGGTGAACGTATTGATTGCCAGCCAGGTTATTCCACCGTGACGCTCTTGGCCAGATTGCGCGGCTGATCCACGTCCAGGCCCCGGTGGGCAGCGATGTGATAACTGAGCAGCTGCATCGGGATCACGGTGAGCAGGGGGCTGAGCATCTCCTCCACCTCTGGCATGGGCAGCAACTGGTCGAACAGGGTGGTGTCCGGGCCTTCAGGAGCCACGCCGATCAACTGGGCATCGCGGGCCTTGGCCTCCTGGGCATTGCTGAGCACCTTCTCGAACACCGGGCCGGGCATGGCGATCGACACCACAGGCACCCGGGCATCGAGCAGGGCAATCGGGCCATGCTTCATCTCGCCGGCCGGATAGCCCTCGGCATGGATGTAGCTGATCTCCTTGAGTTTCAGGGCACCCTCCAGCGCGATCGGGTAGTTGATGCCCCGGCCCAGGAAGATCACGTCCTGGGTGTCGGCGAACAGGTGGGCCAGCTCCTCACAGCGGCGGTCGTGGTCGTTCACGAGGTCCTGGAGCAGGGCCGGGATCTGGCGCAGGTCTTTCGCCAGGGACCGCAGCCGTTCCGGGGGGCAGCCGGCCCGACCGCCGCCACGGCGCTCCGCGAAGGCCAGCGCCAGCCCATAGAAGGCCAGCAGCTGGCCGAGGAAGGTCTTGGTGGCCGCCACCCCCACTTCGATGCCGGCGCCAATGTCGAGGATGTGGGGCACCAGACGGCCCAAGGAGCTCTCCGGACGGTTGGTGATGCCCAGCAGCTTCGGGGCATAGGCCGGATCGGCCACCAGCCGGCGCCGGTCCCGCTCCATCGCCAGGGCCGCCAGGGTGTCCGCCGTCTCGCCGGACTGGGTCACCCCGATCGTGAGCGTGTGGGGGACCAACGGCGGCGGTGCATACCGAAATTCGCTGGCGTAATAGACGCTGGTGGGGATGCCGGCCAGCTGCTCCAGCAGGTGGGCTCCCACCTGGGCGGCATGGCGGCTGGTGCCGCAGGCCAGGATCTGGATCCGCTCCACCTCCTCATAGACCACCTCATCCAGCGGTAGGGCCACAAGGGCCAGCCCATCGGCACCGGGCCCCGCCCCGCCGCCATCGCCCTGAGACTCTGGCCTGGGGTGCGGCAGGTGCCGGGCCACCCACAGGGCCGCTGTTTCCGGTTGTTCATGGATCTCCTTGAGCATGAAGTGGCGGAAGCTGCGCTTGTCGGCCACGTGCTCGGTGCCGCTCAGCAGCGATGGGGTGCGTTCCACCCGCTCCCCCTGGGCGTCGTAGAGCTCAATGCCCAGGGGTGTCAGCAGCGCCACCTCGCCATCCTCAAGCGGCAGGATCGTGCGGGTGAATCCGGCCAGGGCTGGGGTGTCGCTGGCGCAGAGGAATTCCCCCTCGCCCAGGCCGATCAGCAGCGGCGCGGCCCGCCGGGCCACCACCAGGGCCCCAGGAGCCTCGGCCCAGACCAGGGCAAGGGCATAGGCGCCCTGCAGCAGCGGCAGCACGTCCTGCACCGCCTCGAGCAACAGCCGCCCACCGATGCGGCGGCCCTGCTGGCGGAGTTCCGCCAGTCGCCTCGCCACAAGGTGGGGAATCACCTCGGTGTCGGTGTCGGAACGGAACACAACGCCGCCAGCTTGAAGCTCCTCCCGGAGGCTGCGATGGTTCTCGATGATGCCGTTCTGGACCACCGCCAGACGGCCGCTGCCATCGAGATGGGGATGGGCGTTGCGCTCCTCCGGCTTGCCATGGGTGGCCCAGCGGGTGTGGCCGATGCCGCAGTGGCCCGGGGCCCCATCGGCCTCGTAACGGGCTGTGAGATTGACCAGCTTCCCCTCAGCCCGGAGGCAGTGCAGCAGGCCTTTCGTGCTGGGCACATCCGAGGATGTGGCGCCATCCACGCAGCCGGCATTCACCGCGGCCGCGTCTACGGAGAGCGCCTCCACAGTGGCGATGCCGGCCGAGTCATAGCCGCGGTATTCCAGCTGTCGCAGCCCTTCCAGCAGCTGGGGAGCCACCTCCCGCGATCCGATCAGGGCAACGATGCCGCACATAGGGGCGTCTGCAGCGGGAAGGGCAAAAAAAAGCCCGGCGGTGGGCCGAGCTGAGCCTATTGGGAGCCGATTCTTTCAGATGGCTTGCGGCAGTAGCGTGGAGAACGCATTCCCGCAGGAAGGCCCTCTCTCTGCCGCACTGCGACAAACTGATTGGTCGCTGAGCTGAAGCTGGCTGTTCAGCTCCAATTCAGTAGGCCAGGCCCATGGAGCGGCTGGTCTCATCGCCCAGGTAAACGCGGATTGAGAGGAAGTCCGTGGGGCAAGCGGTTTCACAGCGCTTGCAGCCGACACAATCCTCGGTGCGGGGAGAGGACGCGATCTGGCCGGCCTTGCAGCCATCCCAGGGCACCATCTCGAGCACGTCGAGGGGGCAGGCGCGCACACACTGGGTGCAGCCGATGCAGGTGTCGTAGATCTTGACGGCGTGGGACATGTGCCTCGGTGCGGAGGTGGCCGGTAACGAACGGCGTGGCCACGAACGTACCCACACCGGCCGGAGAGCAGGTCGGCGGGGCGGGAGGCCGTCACCCTTGTTCATAAGTCCGAGGGGGGCGGTTCAGGGCGACCCGTAGGATGCGGCCTCCCTCCCCAGCGGCCATGTCCCAGGAAGCGATCTTCGAGAAAGTCCGTTCGATCGTTGCCGAGCAGCTCAGCGTCGACGCCGGCGAGGTGAAGCCCGAATCCAACTTCCAGAACGATCTGGGCGCCGACTCGCTCGATACTGTCGAGCTGGTCATGGCCCTGGAAGAGGCCTTTGACATCGAGATTCCCGACGAGGCTGCCGAAGGCATCACCACGGTCGGCGATGCCGTCAAGTACATCCTGGACAAGCAAGCCTGAGGCGATTGATGGTGGAGGGATTCCACCGCGTCGTCGTCACAGGTCTCGGCGCGGTCACACCGATCGGAAATGACGTTTCCCAATACTGGGAAGGGTTGAGCGCTGCACGTAATGGGGTGGCACCGATCACCCTGTTCGATGCGGCGCGCCATGCCTGCCGCTTTGCTGCGGAAGTCAAGAACTTCGATTCCAAGGGTTGGCTGGAGCCCAAGGAAGCCAAGCGCTGGGACCGGTTCTGCCAGTTCGGTGTTGTGGCGGCCAAACAGGCCGTCGGCCATGCCGGCCTCGTGGTCGACGAGAGCAATCAGCACCGCGTCGGCGTTGCGATCGGCTCCGGCGTGGGCGGCCTGCTGATGATGGAGACCCAGGCGCACGTGCTCAAGGATCGCGGGCCGGATCGGGTCAGTCCCTTCTGCGTGCCGATGATGATCCCCAACATGGCCACCGGCCTCGCGGCGATCGCCCTCGGCGCCAAGGGACCGAGCACCGCCGTGGCCACGGCCTGCGCCGCCGGCTCCAACGCCATCGGCGATGCCTACCGCCTGATCCAGATGGGTCTGGCGGACGTGATGATCTGCGGTGGTGCCGAATCGGCGATCACGCCCCTGGGTGTGGCTGGCTTTGCCAGCGCCAAGGCGCTTTCGTTCCGCAACGATGATCCCGCTACTGCCAGTCGCCCCTTCGACGCCGAGCGCAACGGTTTCGTGATCGGAGAAGGATCGGGAATTCTGGTCCTGGAGAGCCTGGAACACGCCAGGGCCCGCGATGCCGAAATCCTGGCCGAGGTTGTGGGGTACGGCATGACCTGCGATGCCCATCACATCACCTCCCCATCTCCGGGAGGCGTTGGAGGCGCTGAGGCGATGCGGCTGGCCCTGCGCGATGCGGGCCTCGAACCCGAGCAGGTCGACTACGTCAACGCCCACGGCACCAGCACCCAGGCCAACGACAGCAACGAGACATCGGCCATCAAGGCGGCCCTCGGTGATCATGCCTACCGGATTCCGGTGAGCTCCACCAAGTCGATGACCGGCCACCTTCTCGGCGGCAGCGGCGGCATCGAGGCCGTGGCGGCGGTGCTGGCGATTGGCCACGACCTCGTACCCCCTACGATCAACTACCAAAATCCGGATCCGGCCTGTGATCTGGATGTCGTTCCCAATCAGGCCAGGGAACAGAAGCTGAACGTGGTGCTCTCCAATTCCTTCGGTTTCGGTGGTCACAACGTCTGTCTCGCCTTCCGTCGGATGCGCTGATCCCGGCTCTCCCGGGCCCGGCCCACGGACTCCTCTACCCCTTACCCCTTTGCTGCCACCCATGGTCGTCGCCACCCCCACGTCGGTCGAAAGTCTCTGCATCAACAGCATCCGCTTCCTTGCGGTCGACGCGATCAACAAGTCCAACTCGGGCCACCCCGGCCTGCCCATGGGCTGCGCGCCGATGGCCTTCGCCCTGTGGGACAAGGTCCTGAAGCACAACCCCCGGAATCCGAAATGGTTCAACCGGGATCGCTTCGTGCTGTCGGCCGGCCACGGCTGCATGCTGCTGTACGCGCTGCTGCACCTCACCGGCTACGACTCAGTGAGCCTCGACGACATCAAGCAGTTTCGCCAATGGGGCTCCAAGACTCCGGGCCACCCTGAAACCTTCGAGACCCCCGGGGTTGAAGTCACCACCGGACCCCTGGGTCAGGGCATTTCCAATGCGGTGGGCCTGGCGATCGCCGAAGCTCACATGGCCGCCAAGTTCAACAAGCCCGGCTGCACGCTCGTTGATCACACCACCTACGTGATCATGGGTGATGGCTGCCATCAGGAGGGCGTCAGCAGCGAAGCCGCCTCCCTGGCCGGCCACCTGGGCCTGGGCAAGCTGATTGCTCTCTACGACGACAATCACATCACCATCGATGGCAACACTGCGGTGTCGTTCACCGAGGATGTGCTGAAGCGCTATGAAGCCTATGGCTGGCATGTGATTCATGTGCCCGACGGCAACACGGATGTGGCTGCCATCGCCAGGGCCATCGAAGAGGCCAAGGCGGTCACCGACAAGCCGTCGATGATCAAGGTGACCACCACGATCGGCTACGGCTCTCCCAACAAGGCCAACACCGCCGGGGTTCACGGCGCAGCCCTCGGCGCCGACGAGGCCGAGCTGACCCGCAAGGCTCTTGACTGGAGCTACGGCGCTTTCGAAGTGCCTCAGGAGGCCTACGACCACTGGCGCCAGGCGATCAGCCGCGGTGAAGCCGCCGAAGCCAAGTGGACCGCCAACCTGAGCGCCTATCGCAGCCAGTACCCGGCTGAAGCCGCCGAGTTCGAGCGGATGCTGCGCGGTGAACTGCCCCAGGGCTGGGACGCCAAGCTGCCCGCCTACGCCGCGACGGACAAGGGTCTGGCCACCCGGCAGCACTCCTACAACTGCCTCAACGCCATCGGCCCTGCCCTGCCCGAGCTGATCGGCGGTTCCGCCGACCTGACCCACTCCAACCTCACCGACATCAAGGGTGAGGCCAGCTTTCAGAAGGGCGGCGAAGCTAATCGCTACCTCCACTTCGGTGTGCGCGAGCACGCCATGGCTGCGATCCTCAATGGCATCGCCTATCACGGCAGTGGCCTGATCCCCTATGGCGGCACCTTCCTGGTGTTTGCGGGGTACATGGTGGGCGCCATGCGCCTTTCGGCCCTCAGTGAACTGGGTGTGATCTACGTGCTGACCCACGATTCGATCGGCCTCGGCGAAGACGGCCCCACCCACCAGCCCGTGGAGACCCTGGCCAGCCTGCGCTCGATCCCCAACCTGCTGGTGATCCGCCCTGGTGATGGCAATGAAACCAGCGGCGCTTATCAGGTGGCGGTGACCAACCGCAAGCGCCCCACCGTGCTGGCCCTCAGCCGGCAGGCCATGGCCAACCAGGCCAACTCCAGCGCCGCCGCTGTGGCTAGGGGTGGATACATCCTGGAAGACAGCAACGGCACCCCCGAGCTGATCCTGATCGGCTCCGGCACCGAGCTTGAGCTCTGCACCAAGGCCGCTGCCCAGCTGCGTGCCGACGGCAAGAATGTGCGCGTCGTATCGATGCCCTGCGTGGAACTGTTTGAGGAGCAGGACGCTGCCTATCGCGACAGCGTGCTGCCCGCGTCCGTCCGCAAACGTCTGGTGGTGGAAGCCTCCAGCTCCTTCGGCTGGCACAAAGTCGTGGGCCTCGATGGCGACACTGTCTCGATCGACCGCTTCGGTGCCTCGGCTCCTGGTCCTGTGTGTCTGGAGAAGTTCGGTTTCACCGTGGACAACGTGGTGGCCAAGGCCAAGGCTCTGGGCTGATCCGTTGAGAAGCACATACTGAGACGCCACCCTGTCCCAGAGCAGGCCCTGCCAGACATGCGGGGCTTGTTCTGGGCAAATTATTCATCAATATTGCATGCTAGCCTCTTTATATCTTCGCAAGAGATGCTTTTGTGTAGGCTTGATTGCGATTGAAGTTTATGGTCAAAGCTGCACACTGTCTCAAGCTCTTGCGCGTTCAGCGCGGGTTTCTACCGGGTATTGAGCCTTATTCTCTATGGATTAAGTGGGAGCTGGCAAGGTACTTTAAGATAGGAATGAACAGGCTGGCAACAGTAAAGGATCTGTGCCTGTCCACACTTCAGATCACGAGCTCTGAATACGAAAATAGCCTTCGCAATATTTCTGTCGAAACTTGCGATCCAGCCGGAAGAGTATTCCTGGCAATAGCTGACGCAACCCAGCGGAACATAGGCCTGCCCTCAAGGGCTATTCCAAGGGGCCGAGAGCTTCGAGGTGTCGATTCCTATTTGCTAATACTTCCCGCAAGTGAATACACGTGGAGGCCAGCCTTGGAATTGTTGCGATTATGCACTATTTTATCTTTGAACCAGGAGGATCGCCAGGAAACAGCTCAAATCCCTGCAAGATTGTTCAAATGCAAAAAAGATATGCAGGAGAGCCTCCCGCAAGGAGTCAACTCCTTGCGCTTGCTTGCGGCAGCTCAAGCGATGAACATTCCGACAAAACGAATCACCGGCAGATTGCACAGATATGGATGGGGCTTCACTTCAATTCTTATGGATAGTTCTGTAACGCAATTTGACAGCGCCATCGGCTGCAATGCCTCGAAAGACAAGCTCTTTACAAAAAATATTCTCCGTGACGCTGGCCTGCCAGTCGTTGAGGGCGAAGTGGCCAGATCAGTGGACCATGCCTGGCAACTCGCGAGTCAGTTTGGTTTGCCTGTTGTCCTCAAGCCCCGAAATGCTGATGGGGGCCTGGAAGTCCACGTGAGGTTATCCAGTGAGGAAGAAGTCAGAGAAGCCGCTAATGCGATTTTTGCGCGCAGTCATCAAGTCTTGGTTGAAAGATACTATTCAAGTCGTGACTATCGGGTTCATGTTCATCAAGGCTCAATATTCAGAGTGGTTGAGCGTCGCCCTGGATTTGTCAGGGGTGATGGTAAAAGTACCATTCTTGAGCTCTTAAGTCTTAAGAATCTCGAGATTGCGAAAGTCGTTGGCAGTCAGGGTGGACAACGCATGCCGATTGAGCTTGATCTGGAGGCCAAGCGGATGTTGGCCTATCAGGGGCTCACCCCGGCGAGCATCCCAACTGATGGGGATACTGTTTATCTTCGTGGGGCTGCAAACATCTCCCGCGGAGGTGAGATTGTTCCTGCTCTTGACAGTGCTCATCCCGATAATCTCCGCCTCGCAATTCGAGCAGCAGAGGCCTTACATCTTGACCTTGCGGGTGTAGATCTTCTGCTCCCTGATATCAGTGAATCATGGTTGCAGACAGGTGGCATCATCTGCGAGGTGAATGCTCAGCCTCAAATAGCAACTGGACACGATGTACTCCTAAATAAATTACTCGGAGGGGATGGACGTATCCCCATTGATGTTGTGCTAGGACTTGAGAGTGTGTTGCCTTTGAAGGACAGCCTTGAGCGACGTCGCCGGCAGGGTGATTCTGGTGGTATTGGCTTGGTGGGCCAGGATGGCGTCTTCCTTGATGATGAGTGCTTGAGTGGGCCGCCTGAGGATCAGTTTCTGGCAACATCTATGCTGCTTGGCTGCCAGCATCTACGACATCTAATCTTGGCGCCTTGGCATGACTCTTTGGCCGTGGATGGGTTGCCCATTGATCGCTTCGACAAACTCATTGTTTGCACGAGTGCTGACAATCTATGCAATGGGCAGAGCCAATCCCTCCAACCGGAAGGGAAGCTGTGGTCAACGCTGAAGCAGATGTGCCATTCCTGTCATCGCACTGATACACTTGAAGCCCTGCTTGAAAATTTTGTAAATGGTGGCCGAGAATAGGAAGATGATAGAAACTAGCTCAGCAGCCAAGCAATTCTATCCGAATGACTTGGAGCCGTATCAGTCGGCTTATCTGCATGGCGGTAAAGCTAAGGAGCAATGGTGTATTCAGCAAGTGAGCATTGATGGCGAGATCCTTCAAGCCATGGTGGATATTCTCAATCCTTTCTCCTCGTCAACAGATCCAGGAGGCTTTCATCTTTCAGTGTTCAGTTCGCAGGAGTTCTGCGCAGAGCTCAGTCTTTTCTGGTTGTTCAAAAAACTTGAATTGCCTTGCAAGGCCCAGGAAGCATGGATGCGCGAGTGCAGATGCTCTCTACGCAGGCCGATCCGCTCACGGCAGAACATCCGTGTCGACATGAAGTGCAAGTCGTTTCGGGTTATCGGTGGCATGGCCTATATCCATGCACGATTTACGGTTCGCGATTCTGGCGACGGTCTCTTCTTGTTGGAGCAGCGAGGAGGATTCCGTTGTTAGAATTCAATCTAGGCTTGGAAAGCAACATGCAGAGATCCTGGTCTTCGCACTCTCTATTGAGTGCTTTGGTGAATGACCCATATGCTGTGTATGCAGAGATGAGAAGGCTTGACCAGCCGCTCTTTATCCCCCATCATCCTGGTGAGGCTAATCGAGCTCAAGGGAAATGGCTGCTCAGTACTTATGCTCAAGCTCAGGCGGTGCTTGCGGATACTGTTCACTTCAGCAAACGCAGTGCAGATGCAAAGGATGAGGAAGCTGAGGCAGGATTTGATGACAGCATGTTGTTTCAGGATGATCCTGATCACAAGCGATTGCGCCATTTGGTCGAGGGCTTCTTCCGAAGGAAATCCGTTTCTGCCTATGCAGAAGTTGTGAGGTGTAGCTCCATTGAGCTGCTAGAGGTTATGGAACTCAATTCCGTGATCGATCTTGTTCCAGCTTATGCGGAGCTGCTGCCTCTCTCTGTTATTGCTCGTCTCATTGGGCTGCCACAGGAAGAAATACCACTCCTTCGAGACCTTTCGCGTAGGATTACAGCCGCCTCTGATGATCTTGCCGTCAACGATAGTTCACTCGCGGCCAAAGCTTTGGCTTTCCGCCAACTTCAGCAATTGTTTCAAGCGGGGCTCAAGGGCGCATGGCGACCGCGTGAGGATTCCTTGCTAGAGGCATTGCTAGATGCTCAAGAGGCTCATCTTCTTGCTGGCAACGAGGCAGCTGCAATGTTGATGCTGCTGATGTTTGCTGGGCATGAAACCACAATTGCTTTAATTGGTAGTTGTCTGAACTTATTGTTGAGCAATCCAGATCAACTTGGCTTGCTCCATGCCAACCCTGGTCTTATCAAGGGAGCAGTTGATGAGACTCTGCGTTTTGAAGCTCCCCTTCAGCGCTCGACCTTCCGCATGGCTATCGATGAGGTAGCCATCGGAGCGCATCGCTTCGTATCCGGTGATCAAGTCTCGGTCATCCTTGGCTCCGCAAATCGAGACGAAAAGATATTCACTGATGCCGACACATTCCAGATTGATCGATTCCCTAATCCGCATCTTGCGTTTGGTCGCGGCAGCTACCATTGTCTTGGGAGACATCTTGCTGTCATGGAAGCCGAGGTTGCTGTGCAGGCTTTTCTCCAGCACTTCCCTAGAGCTCGCATTTCAGGGGAAGTTGTCTGGTCCCGGAATAGCTTTATCCGATCTCTGCAGTCCTTGCCTGTGCTGGTTGGTGCGTGAGCTGTGAATCCGTCTGTTTTTAATAGTCAGAGACTGACTCGCTTTGTGATGGAGTCGTTGCAAGAGCGCGGATGGGCATTGGTGCCTGCTCCCCATGGGGGCATTACTGGACTTCGAAAACTTTCGGAACAGCTTTCCCTTGAGGTGCTTCCCAGTATCGGCAGGCAAGTTTATCAGGCTCCCTTTCCAGGGGGCACTCTGCATCATGCTCCCTGCGGGCAAAAGGAAGTGCTTGGACATTCTGAGCGTGCATATCGTCCAATTCTGCCCATGCCTGATCTCTGTATCTTTGCTGCACTCCGATCCATACCAGTCCACCTTGGTGGCCAACTCACATTGGTTGATGGAGAAAGCATGCTTTGGCATTTGCCGAGCAGCCTGGAGATGCGACTGCGACGTGAGGGAGTTGTCTACGAGATGGAGTGGGGAAAGGAGCGGTGGCAATCTGAATTCGGGCTTGATCATCGAGATGATCTTGAGATGTTATTGAGCACTTGCCCTCAACTGTCCTATCAATGGAAAGGGGAAATTCTGAGTCTTCTTTGGCGTCAATCCCCGCTGCGTCGCTCCTGGTCTTCAGGCCGTGAAGCTTTTGCCAATGGCATGCTCGCCCATCTTGCATCATTACCGGCTGGTGTCGATAATGCTGGCAAAATCTATTGCCATGCAAGCAATGGCATTTCCTGGGGTGGGGGAGGGCCATTTGCTGATAGAGAATTGGTGGAGATCATCAAGGCGCATCAGCGATGCATGCATATCTTGACTCTGGCCCCTAAAGAAATGGTTGTGATTGACAATACAAGGGTCATGCATGGTCGAAAAGCTTCCGCTGTTGCTGTAGGCGATGAACTGGTTTGTAGATTTGGCAGGCTGACCAAGCCAGCTCCAGCTGAACGATCAAGATGGTGCTGAGGTTTTGAATCTTTCGCGACCTTGTTCCCTCGCAGTCCTTGGGCTGGGCAACCCCTTCTGCCTGACATCTTGACACCCCGCCGTTGGGCTGAATTGAGTACCACCCTGATCGCGCATCGCAGCCAGTACCCGGCTGAAGCCGGCGAGTTCGAGCGGACGCTACGCGCTGAACTACTCCAGGCCTGGGACGTCAATCTGTCGACTGACACCGCGGCGGACAAGCATCTGCCACTCAGCAGCACTCCTGCAACGGCCCCAACGGGTATCGCGCCTGCCCTGAGCTGATCGACGGTTCCACCACATGCGGTGATCCCAGCAGACTGGAACCCTCAGCCCAGAAGGCATGCTCTCCTCCCTTAAGCGGTTTCGCAGCCACTCGGCCCCCTGGATCACCCTGGGGATCGGTTGTGCCGTCGTTGCGGCATTTGGGCTTGGACTGTCGCAGTGTGCCGCGCAAACTGGTGGCTCTGCTCAAACTGCCGCTTCCGGTGCCGCCCGCCCGGCCACCCTGTTGAGTCCGGATCCAGAGGGCTTGCCCGTGGAGCCGGTGACGCTGACCCCGGTGGTGCAAGGGCTGGAGCACCCCTGGGGCATGGACTGGCTGCCCAACGGCGATCTGCTGATCACCGAGCGGCCGGGACGCCTGCGGATCGTTCGGGCGGGGACGCTTGATCCTGTTCCGGTGGCTGGTGTGGCCCCGGTCGCCGCGGATGTGGTGGCCGAGCAGCTGTTCGCCTCAAGCCAGGGGGGGCTGCTCGACGTCGCGGTGCATCCCGGCTTCGCCGACAACGGTTGGGTGTATTTCAGCTATGCCCATGGCGATCAGCAGGCCAACGGCACCAGGGTCGCCCGGGCTCGCTTCGATGGACGGACCCTGCGAGGCTGGCAGGTGATCTTTGAGGTGAACCGGACCAAGGCCGGTGGCCAGCACTTCGGATCCCGTCTCGTGTGGTTGCCCGATGACACCCTGCTGGTGTCGATCGGTGATGGCGGCAATCCTCCGGTGAGCCTGGACGGCGCCTGGATCCGCCTTCAGGCCCAGAATCCGGCCAGTCACCTGGGTAAGGTGATCCGCCTCCGCGAGGACGGCTCCATTCCTCCAGACAACCCCTTCGTAGGCCGTAAGGGAGCCAATGCGGCGGTGTGGAGTCTCGGCCACCGCAACATCCAGGGCATGACCTATGACGCGGTGCGCCGCAGCGTGTGGGCCACGGAGCACGGTTCGCGCGGCGGGGATGAACTCAACCTGCTGAGCCCCGGCATCAACTATGGATGGCCGATCGTGTCCCATAGCAGGGAATACGACAGTGGTCGTTCCGTGGCACCCACCAGCTCTTCGCCGGGATTCGCCGATCCGCGTCGGGTGTGGATGGCCACCATCGCTCCATCCGGCCTGGCCGTGAGGCAGGGAGATCGGGTTCCCCAGTGGCGCGGCAACCTCTTCGCGGGTGGTCTGGTGGCCCGAAGCGTGCGCCGGTTGCAGTTGAATGAATCAGGCGATGTGATCGCTGAATCGATCATTCCCATCGGCGAGCGGGTGCGTGATGTGCGTCAGGGCCCCGATGGTGATCTCTATGTGCTCACCGATGCTCCGCAGGGCCGGCTGTTGCGGTTACGCCCCGCTGGGACGTAGCCCTGCGGCAGGGCGAGTGGCAGGAGTTACTCGTGCTGGCTCAACACGGCAACCTGAGGCGGTGGGCCAGGGGGGCTTGCACCATGCGTCTGGCCGCCGCCGTTGGGTCGGCCTGGCCCCGGCGACAGGAGAGGATGAGAACCCGAAGCACACAGCCGATGATCCGCTCCCGCGCCGCCGTGGCCTGGGCCCAAGGCCAGCCCCTGGAGGTCACCGAAGTGGACGTGGCTCCGCCTCGGGAGGGTGAGGTCTTGCTGCGGGTGGTGGCCTCGGGCGTGTGCCACACCGATGCCTACACCCTTTCAGGCGCTGATCCCGAGGGCCTGTTCCCTGCGATCCTGGGCCATGAAGGTGGCGCGATCGTGGAGGAGGTGGGCGCTGGGGTGACCTCGGTGGCGGTGGGCGATCACGTGATTCCGCTTTACACGCCGGAATGTCGACGATGCAAATTCTGTCTCTCCGGCAAGACCAATCTCTGCCAGGCGATTCGCACCACACAGGGCCAGGGATTGATGCCCGACGGCAGCAGCCGCTTCTCGAAGCAGGGGCGGATGATTCATCATTATATGGGTACTTCTACGTTCTCCGAATACACCGTACTTCCGGAGATCGCTGTGGCGAAAATCAGCAAGCAGGCACCGCTCGACAAGGTTTGTCTGCTTGGCTGCGGGGTGACAACTGGCATCGGTGCTGTGCTCAACACGGCCAAGGTGGAGCCCGGCAGCACGGTGGCCGTGTTCGGTCTGGGTGGTATCGGCCTGGCGGTGGTGATCGGCGCGGTGATGGCCAAGGCCTCGCGGATCATCGGCATTGATCTGAACCCGGAGAAGTTCACGATTGCCCAACAACTTGGCGCCACTGAATGCCTCAACCCGCATGATTACGCTGCCCCGATTCAGCAGGTGCTGATCGACCGCACTGATGGGGGTGTGGATTATTCCTTCGAGTGCATCGGCAACGTCGATGTGATGCGTGCCGCCCTGGAGTCCTGTCACAAGGGCTGGGGTGAATCCACGATCATCGGGGTGGCGGGTGCCGGCCAGGAGATCAGCACCCGTCCCTTCCAGCTTGTGACCGGCCGGGTCTGGCGTGGCTCGGCCTTCGGTGGTGTACGAGGCCGCACCGAGTTGCCCGGTTACGTGGAACGATTCCAGAAGGGAGAGATCCCCCTCGATACGTTCATCACCCACACGATGGGGCTGGATGAGATCAACCGCGCTTTCGAGCTGATGCATGCGGGCCAGAGCATCCGCTCGGTGATTCACTTCTGATCGGCTGCACCATGACGTCAGACCGGCGATTGCCTCTCCAAGGGTATTCACCCGAAGGGTCATCGTTCTGGCAGGCGAATGATGGGTCCTCTTCAGGCAGGCAAAACCATTGCAGGGTAAATTGAATGATGTGAAAAATCCTAATGCTGATGATTCTTCGGCAGTATCCGTTCAGGGGCCGTTACGCAGCAGCGCAGCATTCCACCCTTGATCGCTGATCAACGAGCAACCACAGACACCACGATCGATGACGGCCGGCTCAGGGATTCGGCAACAGCGATGGCATCTCACCGCCGCGATGATGGGCGATCAAGGCCTGCTCCAGGAACTGCCAGATATCACGGCCCTGTTGCCGCAGGCTGGTGGTGACCGTGAGCAACCTGCTGCGGCAGATTGCACCCTGGCGGGATTGGACGCCATGGCTGATCTTGCGCTGAATCACCGAATGGCGCAGGGCACGCTCGGCTGCGTTGTTGGTGGGCTCGATCCCTTCAATCTCCAGGAAGGTCCAGAGGCCATCGCTCACTTGCAGCAACTGATGGCAGGTACGCACCGTCTTGGCCCACGGCGTTCGCTCGCCGCGCTGGCAGCCCAGCTCCACAACCCGCTGCAGCGTGCCCACAAACGCCTGGCGGATCGGCCGACAGCCCTGCTGCAACGTGGACCAGTCGATCGTTCCGTCTTTGTAGCGGTGCCACTGGGCAAACAGCTGCTGCTGCAGGCCCAGCAGCTCCGCTCCAATCTCACCGCTGGCGCCCTGACGGTCAGCGATGGCGGTGAGATCGCGGATCACGTGCGCCCAGCACAGCTGGCGCTGCTCCAGCGGGAGATGGTTGTAGGCGGAGAAGCGATCGCTCACCACAATTCCGCCAAAGGCATTCCCGAGCAGGTCGATCGCGGCGGCAGCCGAGCGGCTCAGGCTCTGCAAGAACACTGTCACCCCCATGGCGGTCACCATGACCCACTCCCAGCCGCGCCGGCCATCGGGGTTGCCCCCATCGGCATTACCGGTGGGGGCACCGGTTTCATCGACATAGACCACCGACTGCTGACGGGCAAACGCAAGGGCCTCCTGCATGGGCTGCTCCAGTGCTGCACTCAAGCGCTGGCGGATAGTGGCCATCGCTCCCCGGCTGATCTGTACCCCCAGCAGCTGATCCAGCAGCGCCTGGGTCTTGCTGAAACTCAACGGGAAGGCACTACCCAGCAGACCCACCAGAGCACTGAGCCGGGGACCGTAATGGCTTACTTCCACCTCCGCCGGTAACGAGGCACAGGTGCTGGTGGAACAGCAGGGGCAGACCAGGCGGTGCAGCCGGTGCTCGATCACCAGAGGCGTGATCGGTGGAATCTCGATCACCTGGTGCCTCAAGGGCTCGGGATCCTGACCCTGTAGCAACGTGCCGCAGCGGCGGCAGGCCTGGGGGTGGTGCTCGACCACCTCATCCACCCGCTCGATCGGCAGCAGCTCCGGCCCAGATCCGGGATGGCCCGGCTGGCCGCCGCGCTTGCGGCCACTGCCCTTGCGTCGTTCGGGCGGCCTAAACCCCTGGCCATCACTGGAGGGAGGCTTGGAAGAATTGCGGGAGCTGCGGCCGATCCGCTCGCGCAGATGGGCCAGTTCGGTCGCCAGGGCGGTGAGCTGGATGCGGAGCTGCTCGATCTCCTGTTGCTGCCTCTGGCACTGACTGACCAGCTCAAGAAATCCAGCCTTCACTCCCACCGGGGTGGCGGCCCAATCGGCTTCTGAAATCCCGGCCGGTGGGGTGGTCATCGCAAGGAGTCTCTTACTGAGATGCAACCAGGAATCAAGCCACCGTCAAGGGTTCAGCAAGCCCGATGTTCGTTGCGAGCTGTCCCGACTCCTGAACGGGTACCTTCGGCAAGACAGCCGAGGCGGAGACAAGGGGATCGATTGAAAGTGGGATCTCACGGAATTGCTGTCGACAGATTCGACGCCTGATCCGGTGAATCGATGGATGGCCATCTAGCCGACAACCAACTGAACACCCATCCATGCCTCTTCCAGCTGCTGCGAGCCATCCCGCAGGGACTCGAAAGTCCTTCAATAGTCTCGCCAAGGCGCTGGCAGGCTTGGCGGGCATGGCCACCTTTCTATTTCTTCTGGCGAACTTCTACGCGGCATCTCAAATTCCCAAATGTCCGCATATACCAACGCTCGTCAACTGCACCAATAAGGCGTATCCGGTTCTTGGTGGCGCCGATGTCGTTTCCTTTTTCAGCCGTGCGGATGGCACTCCTCCCGCGCGGGGCAAGCCGGCCTATAGGCACGTGCATCTTGGCTATACATACTATTTTCATAACAGCGAAAACATGAGGCGTTTCGCTGAGTCGCCAAGCCGTTTCATCCCCAGGAATGGCGGTTTCTGCTCCTGGGGAATCTCCAATGAATTTGAGCCGGAGTTTGTATGGGCACGTGACTGCCTGGGTCCAGCCGTAAGCCTGAACGCATGGATCATTCGCAATGATCGCCTTTACCTGTTTCTTGCCGACACGCCAGAAGAGAAGTTCGAGAAAAACCTTTCAGAGAACGAGAAGAAAGGTGATCGGCGCTATCTCGCATGGTTTCCTGAGCAGGGATTCAAAATGAACACGACATGTGTCTTCGAAGACCACAGGCGTCTGGATATAGAGATTCCGCCTTAAAGTTATCTCTTGTTGGCCGCGCTACGGTTGGCGGTGGGTCGTCTTGGGTGGCCCCGGCTGTCTTCCGAGGGGTTGATGCAGTGGCTTCAATTCAGCATGTCCGCACCCAGCTCTGCATCCTGATCAAGCATCCATCCGTTCTTGGAACATCTTTCCAGGACAGATAAGATAGGCCGAATCACTGCGGGTCCCCTGGGATGCTCACCCTGCTCTCCGAGAGTCGCAGCTTCGGTGGTCTCCATCGCCGCTACCGGCACCGCTCCCGGCAGCTGGCCTGCGAGATGGTGTTCGGTGTGTTTCTGCCCCCCCAGGCCCTCGCCGGCGGGTCTGTTCCGGCCCTTCACTGGCTGTCGGGCCTCACCTGTACCGATGAGAACTTCGGCCAGAAGGCCGGTGCCCAGCGGCTGGCGGCGGAACTGGGCCTGGCCCTGGTGTTGCCCGATACCAGCCCGCGCGGGCACGAGGTGCCGGGCGATCCGGATGGCGGCTGGGATTTCGGCCATGGCGCCGGCTTTTACGTGGACTCCTGCGCCGAGCCCTGGCGTCGCCACTACCGCATGCACAGCTATGTGGTCGAGGAGCTGCCGGCCCTGGTCGAGGCGGAGCTGCCGATTCGCTCCGATCGGCGCGGCATCGCCGGTCATTCGATGGGGGGCCATGGGGCCCTGGTGTCCGGCCTGCGCCACCCGGGTCGCTACGCCTCCGTGTCGGCCTTCGCACCGATCGCCCATCCCAGCTTGTGCCCCTGGGGCCGCAAGGCGTTCGATCACCTGCTCGGTCCCGATCCTCTGAGCTGGGCTGCCTGGGATGCCTGTGGCCTGCTGGAGGGCGGCGCCACCCTGCGGGGACCCGCCGGAGATCTCCTGTCGCTGTTGGTGGATCAGGGCACGGCCGATCCCTTCCTGGCCGAGCAGCTGCGGCCCCACGACCTCGAAACCGCCTGCAGGGCTGCGGGCCAGCCGCTGGAGCTGCGCCTTCAGCAAGGCTACGACCACAGCTATTTCTTCATCGCCAGCTTCATCGACGACCATCTGCGACACCACGCCCGCGCGTTGATCGGCTGAAGCTTCAGCTGCTCAGCTGCTCAGGTGCTCGCACCTCGCCAGCGCCCGCCGTGGCGGCACACGCCATACATTTCCCTCATGGCTTTCTCCGCACCCCCCACCGAATCCTTCGACGTGATCGTGGTGGGCGGTGGCCATGCCGGCTGCGAGGCGGCGATCACGGCGGCGCGGCTGGGGCTGTCCACGGCGCTGTTCAGCCTCAACCTCGATCGGATCGCCTGGCAGCCCTGCAACCCGGCGGTGGGCGGGCCCGCCAAGAGCCAGCTGGTGCACGAGGTCGATGCCCTCGGCGGCGTGATCGGTCGCCTGGCCGATGCCACGGCCCTGCAGAAACGGGTGCTCAATGCCAGCCGCGGTCCGGCGGTGTGGGCCCTGCGCGCCCAGACCGACAAGCGCCAGTACGCCCGCCAGATGCTGCAGCTGTTGCAGCACACCCCCAACCTGCACCTGCGCGAGGCGATGGTCACGGGGCTGGAGGTGGAGCTGGAGAGTGGTGAGCCCCTGCCGCCAGCCGCTTCCCAGGGCAGTGGCCCGATCAGCGGCCCCATTGGCCGCATCCTGGGGGTGCGCACCTATTTCGGCAGCACCTACGAAGCCGGTGCCGTGGTGCTCACCACCGGCACCTTTCTGGGGGGCCAGATCTGGGTGGGAAATCAGTCGATGCCGGCCGGTCGCGCCGGCGAGCAGGCCGCCGAGGGGCTCACCGAAGCCCTGCAGGCCCTCGGATTCCGCACCGATCGCCTCAAGACCGGCACCCCGGCCCGGGTCGATCGCCGCAGCGTGGCCCTCGATCAGCTGGAGGAGCAGCCGAGCGATGCCCACGACCGCTTCTTCTCCTTCGATCCGGCCAGCTGGGTGAGCGGCGAGCCGATGAGCTGCCACCTCACCCGCACCACGGCTGCCACCCATCAGCTGATCCGCGACAACCTTCACCTCACCCCCATCTACGGCGGCTTCCTCGACAGCGCCGGCCCGCGTTACTGCCCCTCGATCGAGGACAAGATCGTGCGCTTCGCCGATAAGGACAGCCACCAGATCTTTCTGGAGCCGGAGGGACGCGACACCCCGGAGCTCTACATCCAGGGCTTCTCCACCGGGCTTCCCGAGCGTCTGCAGCTGCAGTTGCTGCGCACCCTGCCGGGGCTGGAGCAGTGCGTGATGCTGCGGCCCGCCTACGCCGTCGACTACGACTACCTCCCGGCCACGCAGCTGAAGCCTTCGCTGGAGACCAAGCGGATCGCGGGGCTGTTCAGCGCCGGCCAGCTCAACGGCACCACCGGCTATGAGGAGGCCGCGGCCCAGGGCCTGGTGGCTGGCCTCAATGCGGCTCGGCGGCTGCGCGGCCAGGCGCCCGTGCAGGTCCCCCGCCAAGGCAGCTACATCGGCACCCTGATCGACGACCTGGTGACCAAGGATCTGCGCGAGCCCTACCGGGTGCTCACCAGCCGCAGTGAATACCGCCTGATGCTGCGCGGCGACAACGCCGATCGCCGCCTCACTCCCCTGGGCCGCGAGCTGGGCCTGATCGATGACCGCCGCTGGGCGATCTATGAGCGCAAGCAGGAGGCGATCGCGGCCGAGAAACGCCGGCTCGAAACCGTGCGTCTCAAGGGGAGCGATCCTGCGGCCGCGGCGGTGGAGGCCGAAACCGGCGCGCCGATCAAGGGATCGATCCTGCTGGCCGATCTGCTGCGCCGCCCCGGATTCCATGCCACTGCCCTGGTGCGCCATGGGCTGGCCGATCCGGAGCTGCCGGCCGTGGTGCGGGAAGCCGCCGAGATCGACATCAAGTACAGCGGCTATCTGGCCCGCCAGCAGCAGCAGATCGACCAGGTGCAACGGCAGGAGCATCGCCCGATCCCCGCCGACCTGGACTACGCCGCCATCGCCACCCTCTCCAGGGAGGCTCGCGAGAAGCTGGCGGCGATTCAGCCTCTCAGCCTCGGCCAGGCGGCCCGCATTCCGGGGGTGAGTCCGGCGGATGTGACCGCGTTGCTGCTCTGGCTGGAGCTGCGAAAGCGTCGTGAGGCGGCCGCAGCACCGTCCCCTTCGACCTCGTCAACCCTGGACAAGGTCGGTACGTTGAGACGCTCTTCCTGAGACGCACGCGTGTCGCCCCGTCGAGGCATTCCCACCTCCCGGGCCTACTGGGAGCTCAAGGCCGATCAACTCCTCAACCGGGTCTTCGATCCGGCCCCCACGATCGAGGTGGAGTTGTGCGACACGCCTGTGGCCGGCTCGCTGTTCAGCGCCGCCGGGGTGTCTGCGGCGGCGACCCCGATGCCTGCAGAACAGGCCGTCGCCCCTGCGATGCAGGCTGTGGAAGCCGGACTGCAGACTTCAACATCTCCAGGCTCTGTCCCGGCGCCGATGGCTGTTGTCGAACCCATGGCGGCAGCCACAGCGCCGGCGGCGGCTGCCGCCCCGATGGCTGGAGCCCCGCCAGAGCCCCCGGATGCCCCTTTGCCGCACCATCAGCTCGTCGCTGATCCCCTGGCCGCGAGCGGTCGGCGTGGCATGGTGCCGAATGCAGTCCAGATCACCCGGATTCCCTGGCACCGCCGGCTCGGCGAGTGGGTCAGTGAGCGTCCCGGCCTGGCGCTCGCTGGTTTTGGTGGCACCTGCCTGGCCATGGGAGCCAGCTCGTTGCTCCTGCTCAGCCACTGGAACGCCACCCAGCAGGCCCTGCGTCAGGAGAGAAATCTGCTGCTGGTGGAGCGGCTGCGGGCACTGGGCCCTGCCGCCACAACCACGCCGGCCGGCAACACCGACCCTGCCGAAGGCAAGCGTGGCGCTCCCCCCGAGGAGGGAGTCAGTGCATCGCTGCCGCCGCCGCCGCCCGATGAGCCCTGGATGGAGGAGCTGGCCACGTTGCCCCAGGGCGGTGCCCCCACGGCCGCGCCCCTGAGGGTGCCCGTGAGTTCCTCGATCGCCACACCTGCCCCGGCCTCCAGCGGAGGCGGTGGGGGCTCTGCTCAGGCTTCAAGCGCCAGTGCAGATGGCTCTGAGGGAGGCGGCGGCGGTGGCGATGCTCCTCAGCTCGTGGGTGTGGTGCAGATCCCCGGCCGGGGAGGTTCGGCCATCTTCCAGATGGGCGGCACCTCCACCACGGCCGGAGTGGGCGAGTCGATCGGTGGCAGTGGCTGGCGACTGCGCTCAGCCACCGGCGACAGCGCCGTGATCGAGCGTGGTGGCCAGCAACGCCGCATCAGCATCAGCAGCGGTTTCTGAGGCCAGGGTTCCGCCATCCCGGTTGGATCCTCAGTTCCTTGTCCGGCGCGGTCGATCGAAGCCTCTGCCTAGGGTGAATCTCCGGGCCTGAGGCTGTGCATGACTGGGTCCGCTCCGTTGCTGCCCTCGCCTCGGATTCTCTGGCAGGCCCCGTATCAGGACGTGGTGGAGGCAACGGCGGGCCTGGATGCTGCCGCCACCCAGCCGCTCACCGGGCCCTGGAAGTTGCTGTTGCTCGGCGATGGCAGCCCGACCCGCCATCTGAAGTTGCTTACGGGTACGCCCGTGCAGGTGGAGCTGATTGCCATGGCAGCCGAGCCCGAACAGCCAGCTGGCGCCCATCCCCCGGCTGAGGTGGCTGAACTGGCCCCTCCCCTGTTGCGCCGCCAGGTGTGGCTGCGTTGCGGCGCCCATACCCTGGCCTGGGCCGAGAGCTGGTGGAATCAGGCGGAGGCGGAAGCCCATCTCCAGGATCGGCGCCTGCCCATCTGGCGCAGCCTCACCACTAACCGTGCGGAGCTGTTCCGGGAGGTGGATGGCCTGGCCCGTGTGGAGGCTCCCTGGCTGGAGCGGGGCTTCGGGGTGGCGGGACCGTTCTGGAGCCGCCATTACCGCTTCTTTCGCGGAGGTCAGGAACTGACTGTGATCCGCGAAGTGTTCTCTCCCTTGCTGGAGCACTGGCTAGGGCCCGCTGGGACCCCGGCAGTTGGATCCTCCGCAGCGATACCCAGCCATGCCTCGGTTGCCCCCAGGCTGGCCCACAGCCTCTAACGGCGGCCGCTTCTGATGTCGATCGACCTGATGTCCATTGGCACCCTTCTGAACAACGCTTTATGAAGTTGGTAACGCGTTGTCACTGTTTGTTGTTGACAGATTGACGACCTTCGTGGCCGCCGGAGCATGTGGACGTCTGAATCGATGCCGCCATGGCCAACTCTCACTCTCGGCGCACTGGCCCGCCCTCTCCCGGCCCGGCTGTGGAATGGCTGAGCCTCACCGACCTCGGTCGCCTTTATGGCGTTTCGGCCGTGCAGACGGGGCGCATCCTGGTGGCGGCTGGCCTGCGGGAACGCAGCGGCGAGCCGACCGCGGAGGCCTTGCGACTCGGCCTGGCCGTGATGGGGCCGCCTCGCCACCACCACCACAGCGCCCTCTGGAGCCGCCAGGGTTGTGCCTCGGTGCTGGAGGGTGATGGTCTGATGCCCATGGCCCAGCGCTCCCTGGTTTCGCTCTGGGCCGACCTGCTCAGCGCCCTCCAACTGGGAGCGCCTGGAATCAGCACCTCGGCCGAGGAGATGGCCAGCGAGTTGCCCCAGGAGCTGGTGCGGCCCGTGAACCTGGCCCTGGGTCAGCTCGGCTCCAGCTTTCGGGTCCAGCCACCGAAACGCAGCGGCATGGCTCAGCCCAAAGGTGGCCGGCGCGAGAGCCTCAGGTAGCGGGGAAGGCCTTTCCAGACCCCTGGCATGATCCTGCCCACGCCAGGGCCAGGGGTGCCGCGAAACTCAGGCCAGCCGCAGGGCCTGGGCCTGCTTGCTCGCCTTGTCAAGCAGCTCGCGCAGATGGTCTTCGTCGGTGTGGCTGAGGTTGGTGCGCAGCAGCTTGGCGTGGGGGGCGTGGGTGCGCAGCCGCTCGATCACCCGATCCGGCGTGGCCTCCCGCACCAGCAGGCACAGGGCGGCACTGCCCTTGGGCAGGGTTTCGCCCAGCTCGCGCATGAAGGCGTCGTTGATGCCCAGATCCGACAGGGACCCGGAGGCGGCGCCCACCCCGGCACCCACGGCGGCGCCGAGCAGGGGATTGAGGAAGAGCAGGCCCACCAGGGTGCCCCAGAAGCCGCCGCCCAGGGCACCGGCGGCGGCCAGGTTGATCGCCTGGCGCAGGTGCACCTGGCCCTCAGCGTCGTGCTCCACCACCACGGCATCCTCCAGGGAAATCAGCTGCTCCCGCTGGATGTCCACCAGCTCCCGGCGGACCTGCTCGGCCTCCTCCACCTTCGGGAAGCTCACCACCACCAGACTGCTCATGATCTCTGCGCCAATGCAGGTTCAGGCTAAGCAGGGGGATGGGTACCGCTGGTCAGCTCTAGGGCCGGCGACGGCTGGATCGGGGCAGGGGCCGCCCGCCCGCTTCCCGCTCGATGGGCGTCGTGGGCGCCGTTGGAGTCGTGCCGGGGCTGGGACGCTGCCAGCGGGGCAGGCTGAAGTCGGCCTGATCAGGCCACTCTTCCTGGGTGTCTGGTTCGCTCCTGGGCGGCCTGGTTTCGGCTGGCCTGGCCTGGTCTGAACGGGAGTCGACCGGCTGCGAGGCGCGTGGGCCGGAGCTGGCGATCCGCGGGTTGGTGCCGGCGGATCCACCAGCCCGTTGGCGCCGGGAGATGGCCTCGAGGGGGCGCCGACCACCGGTGCCCTGTCCAGCACGGGACGCTCCCCGGTTGGAACGTCCAACCCCGGACGGTTCGGTGGTGAACGGTTCGGCGTTGAACGATCCGCCGCTGGATGCTCCGGAGCCGGAACGCCAACGGGTCGAACGCTCGTCAGGAAATCGCCCATCACCGCACCCGTCATCACGGGAGCGCGTCGCCGGCGGCTCGGGTTCAGGCCGGCGGGGGGTCGGGTCGTTCTGCTGCCAGGGTTCGCGCCAGTCGTCGTCGTTGTCATCGAGCAGCCAGTCGAGCTTGTCGCCCATCCAGCGGCCCAGGTCGTCGAGGCGTGGCCGTGAACCGGCTCGGGGGGTGGCTCCACGCCCTGACGGACGCGAGCCAGGGCGAGCCCCGGACACCCCATCCACCAGTTGCCGTCCCGCGCTCACCCAACGATCCAGCCGCTGCTCCAGCGGGTCATCGCCGCGCCGCCCACTGCCCGGCCGGGAGTTCCAACGGGGTTCGTCGCTCATCGGGCCACCTGCTCGGTTCAGCCTATCGACGCCGCCCCGCCAGCCACCGCTCCCGGCGCAGGCCCACCAGCGCGATGGTGAGACCGCCGAACTGCAGGGCCCAGAGAAAGCTGTCCATGGCGCGACCCTAGAGGCCTTGCCGAGCGGCCCCGACAGGCTCCTGGGCCGGCCTGAACACCAGCACGCAGCTGGCGTGCCAGAGCCCGTTGTGCCAGCGCTCGCAGCACTGGCGGCAGGCCAGGTTGCGGCGGCGGCGCTGGTAGCGGGCCTGCAGGCCGCAGCGGGGACAGTGGGCGATCCAGCGGGTCGCGGTGGTGGGGACCGGGAAGCTGTGGCGCAGGCTCACCACGAAGTCGTGCTGGCGGGCGTTGATCGATGCCATGCGGGCGCGGAAGTGGGGGCCATGCACTTCCCGCAGGTCGAGGATCCGGTCCACCCAGGCGTGGATCATCTCGTGGCAGAGCGTGCTCAGGGTGGCCTGGCGCGGCAGCGGTTCCAGCAGCGGGCGCGACAGCACGATCTCGCAGAGGTCGCTGCCATCGGCGCGGCGGCCACGGCGGTAGAGGCCGGCGGTACGCGACAGGCGGCCATCGCTCCAGCGCAGGGTCACCAGCGGCTGCCCGCCGGGCGCCAGGCTGCCGTCGAAATGCTCCCGGTCGAGGCGGTGGAACAGGGGCAGCAGGGGCTCCAGGGTCATGGGGTTGGTGGTCCCGCGGCGACAGTCTGACCGGCCCGTCCGTCAGACTCCGGTGCTCTGAACTGCAGCCGCGCGCACATGGACTGGGGATTGGCCCGCACGATCGGTAGCAAGGCCCTGCTGGCCGGAGCCGGCGCCCTGCTTCTGTACTGGACCATCAGTGCCGTGCGGCTGGTGATCAGCGCCAGGGGGATCAACCCGCTGATCAAGCAGTTCTTCACCCAGGTGGCCAGCGGCCAGGTGGATGGGGCCTACCTGCTCACCACCAAGAACTACCGCTCCCACGTGAACCGCCAGCAGTTCATCCGCTTCCTGGCCGGCCTGCAGCTCAACAAGTACCGCAACCTCAAGAGCGGCCGCCCCCGCATTCAGGACGGCCAGGTCATCCTCACGGTGAAGCTCAAATCCGAAGGCAACGAGGAACTGCCGCTCGACTTCACCTTCGCCAAGGTCGACGAGGCCTGGCGGGTGGACCGCATCCAGCGGCTGGCCGCGGCGTGATCGCCAGCGCAGGATGGCCGCCGTGAGCACGACGGACCCGAGGGGCGGCGCCCCCAACGGCGGTGGCGGCCCAGCCCCGGGGGCCGCGCGGCAGCGGGCCGAGGAGCTGCGGCGGCTGCTCAGCCGCGCCGCCCATGCCTATTACGTGCTCGACGCCCCCGAGATGGAGGATCCGGTCTACGACCGGCTCTACCGGGAGCTGCTGGAGCTCGAGGGGACCCATCCTGAGCTGATCACGCCGGACAGCCCGACCCAGCGCGTCGGTGGGGCCCCGGCCGAGGGGTTCGTGAGTGTGGCCCACCGCATCGGCCTGCTCAGCCTCGATAACGCCTTCTCCCTCGAGGAGCTGGAGGCCTGGTACGGACGGCTGCTCAAGGTGCTGGATCGCCAGCCCCAGCCCGGCGCTCCCCTGCCGGCCCTGGCGATGGTGGGCGAGCTCAAGATCGACGGCAACGCCCTCGCCCTCAGCTACGAGCACGGCCTGCTGGTGCGGGCCGCCACCCGTGGCGACGGCGAGCGGGGCGAGGAGATCACCGCCAACGTGCGCACGATCCAGAGCGTGCCGCTGCGGCTCCAGCTCGAGCGCCCGCCGGAGTGGGTGGAGGTGCGCGGCGAGGCCCTGATCCCCGACGCGACCTTTGCCGCGATCAATGCCGAGCGGCAGGCCCGGGGCGAGGCCCTGTTCGCCAATCCCCGCAACGCCTGCGCCGGCACCCTGCGCCAGCTGGATCCGCGGGTGGTGGCCGCCCGCCGGCTCGATTTCTTCGCTTACACCCTGCATCTGCCGGACGACTGGCAGCCCGCCGCCACTGATCCCCAGCGCCCCACCGGCCAGTGGCAGGCGCTGCAGTGGCTGCAGAGGGCCGGGTTCCGGGTGAATCCCAATGCCTCGCTTCTGAACGATCTGGCGGCGGTGGAGGCCTTCTTCGCCCAGTGGGAGGAGGGGCGCCGGCAGCTGCCTTATGCCACCGACGGCGTGGTGGTGAAGCTCAACGATCTGCGCCTGCAGGCCGATGCCGGCTTCACCCAGAAGGCACCCCGCTGGGCGATCGCGCTCAAGTACGCCGCCGAGGAGGCCCCCAGCAAGCTGCTGCGGCTGGCCTGCCAGGTGGGACGCACCGGCGTGGTGACGCCCGTGGCCGAGTTCGAGCCGGTCCCCCTGGCCGGCACCACGGTGAGCCGCGCCACCCTTCACAACGCCGACCGCCTGGCGGAGCTGGATCTCCATGCCGGCGACACGATCGTGGTGCGAAAGGCCGGCGAGATCATTCCGGAGGTGGTGCGGGTGCTGCCGGAGCTGCGGCCTGCGGCGGCTCCGCGGCTGGCCTTGCCCCAGACCTGCCCGGAATGTGGCTCGGAGCTGGTGCGGGAGGAGGGCGAGGCGGCCACCCGCTGCGTCAACAGCAGCTGCCCGGCGATCCTGCGGGGCGCCCTGCGCCACTGGGTCAGCAAGGGGGCCCTGGATGTGGACGGCCTCGGCGGCAAGCTGATCGAGCAGCTGGTGGATCGGGGCCTGGTGGCCTCGATCGCCGATCTCTACCGGCTCGATGCGGCCCTGCTGGCCAGCCTGGAGCGGATGGGCGAGAAGAGTGCCGCCAATCTGGTGGCGGCCCTGGCGGCCTCCAGAACCCAGCCCTGGCCGCGGCAGCTCTACGGGCTCGGCATCCATCACGTGGGGGAGGTGAATGCCAAGGCCCTGGCCCGCGCCTTCCCCAGTGCAACTGATCTGGCCGCCGCCGCCGCCGACAGCCCGGAGCGGATCATCGCCGTGTTCGGCATCGGCGGGGAGATCGCCCAGAGCCTGCAGCAGTGGTTCGGCACCCCGGCCAACCATGCCCTGCTGGCGGAGCTGGAGCAGCTCGGCTTCTCCCTGGCCTTCAGTGCGGCCGAGCAGCAGGCCATGGCCGGTCCCAGCGAGGGGGCCGCGGCCCTGGCGGCGCCCCTGGCTGGCTCCACCTTCGTGCTCACCGGCACCCTGCCCAGCCTCAGCCGCCGCCAGGCCCAGGAGCGGATCGAGGCCGCCGGCGGCAAGGTCACCGGCTCGGTGAGCAAGAAGACCAGCTACGTGGTGGCCGGCGAGGAGGCCGGCAGCAAGCTGGCCAAGGCGGAAAGCCTCGGAGTGGCGGTGCTGGATGAAGCGGCTCTGCTGGCCCTGCTGGCCGAAGCATGAAAAAGGGCCCAGCTGGGGGCCCTCAACATCATCGGCGTGTCACCCGAAGGCTCAGAGCACGCCGGTGTCCTGGATCAGGTTGAGCTGGCCACCCTGCACAAGGTTGCCGTTCTCGCCGATGTTGCCGTCGCGCAGGCTGTGGGCCTGTACGTCGGCCAGGAAACTGGTGCCGGGGGGCTGGTTGTAGAGGGTGGAGACATCAAGAATCCCGGAGGATTCCCAGTTGCCCGGATCGGTAGCGCTGGGGTCGGTCTGGCCGTAGTCGGTAGGGACTGCGGTCCGATCGATCTGGGCCCAGCGTTCAGTGGAGGCCTGGCCCGTGATGGAATCTGTCTCGGTGGGGCTCACCTTCCAGATCGAGGCCTCTTCCTGGGCGAAGTAAGGCGCAGGCACCGAGCGATCTTCCTGCACATAGATTGACCCATCAGCCGACCAGGTGAGGTTGTCGGGGCTGCGGATGATCGTGGCACCGAAGGCGGCCTGTTCTTCGGGCGTATCGATCGCACTCCCGTTGGTAGTCTCCCAATCAGAAATTTCCCGATCGCCGTCATAAATTACGGTCAGATTGGTGCTGTTGTTTCCCGCAACAATCTCTCCATCAGGATTGAAAGCACCGCTGAGATCCAGGGTGATCAGGTTGCCGAAGCTGTCGGCCCCAGCAAAGGCCGAATTGCCGGTGGTGGCGAACACCACGTGCTGGCCATTGGTGGGATTGATGCTGGCGTCCTCCAGGCGGCTGAGCTGGAGCGCCCCGAGGGCGTTGGCGTTGGCTCGCAGGGTGGCCTCATCCCAGCTGGCCACTGTGGAGCCGTCGCCCACCAGCTCCCAGCTGCCGGCGGCGGCGGTGCCCAGGGCCAGGTCATTGAGGTCAGCGGAATCGGGTACAGCCACCGGATTGTCGACATCATCATCCGTGTAGTCCTGCTCGACCAGGCCAGCATCCGTGCCAATGCTGCCACCCGTCGGAACCCAGGTGTAGACATTGCCCTGGCTCGCCGCCAGGCCGTTGCGTTCCAGGAAAGAGGCCGCCGGATCCACCGACTTGCTGCCCACCCACAGATAGAGGGGGGAGGTGTTGTCATCCATCAGGATCACAGCCACGGTGTTCGCGCTGCCCGTGTCCACCTGCACGGCGGTTTCCCAGCCACCGCGGCCCAGCCCCGGCAGGGCGTAGAGGGTTTCGGTGGCGGTGTCGAGGGCATAGAAGAGACCCTCATCCGTCTCCTCACCGGTGAGGTAGATGGAATCCACAAAGCCATGGCCGGCCCCGAAACGGTCGGCTATCTCGAAACTGCCAGAACAGAAGCGATTGAAACCTCCGTTCAGCTGGGCGGCATCGGGGACCAGATTGCCGTTGGCATCCACGATGGTTGTGTAAGCGATCCCTCCAGCGATCACTGCCGACTGGTAGCCGTTGCTGGCGTCATCATCGACGTCCTTGTCAACGATCAGCTTGTGGATGCGGGCGCCGTTGAGGGCCACACCGCCCACTACATAGGGGGTGCCGGTGCCGTTGTTGAGCTCGCTGTTGGCCAGCACGGTGTAGGTGCCATCTCCGTTGTCGTAGGCGCCAAGGCCATCGAAGATGCCGGTGGGTGTGTAGACACTGGCGCCGGGCTCCAGGCCGTTGGTGAACTCACCATTGGTGATCAGACTGCTGATCTGCAGCTCGGGCCCTCCGGCCACATCCTTGAGCATCGTCTGCTCGAAGACGCCCGCACTGCCTGGGCCAGGGGTGTTGATCAGAGCACTCAGGTCGAGGATGTCCAGGGTGTTGCTGACCTCATTGGAGATCACCAACTGGCTGCGGCGGGTGGGGCTGTCCTTGGCGGGAATCACCAGCAGGCCCTCGGGGGAGAGACTGCCCTCAATCACGCTGTGGCTGACGTACTGGCCATTCGTCGGCTCACTGATGTCGAAGATGACCAGGGTGGTCTTGAGGCCACGCTCCATCCCCACGATGGCGTAAGTGCGGCCGTCTTCCTGGATGGTCGTCACCGTCTCGGGCTCCACACCCTTGGCATCACTGCGGCCGTCGTCATACGTGCCCGCTGCGAAGGCGATTGTCTGAAGGCTGTTCCCGCTGTCCCAGACAAGCTCGCCGGTCTGGGCATCAAAGATGCTCACCGAGCGACTACCAAGGGAGACGTTGGTGGGCGTGCCATCAGAGGCCAGGATGGTGTCCAGTCGGCCATTGGCGGCAGCGGGATTGCGGGCTATATCTTCATAGTCTCCGTATTCCCGGGCATCCCCTTCATTGGCGGTGATGTAGTAGGTCTTGCCTTCCACTTGGAAGGCGCTGATACCATCGGGCATGCGTAAGCCGACAAAATCCTGTCCCAGTTGGGGCAGGAAGTCCTCGCCACCGTTGCTGCCATCTCTGTCGGAGAGATCTACGGCCAACTGGCTGTAATCGACTGAGCCCAGTTCGTGAATCGCCACGATGCGGCGGGTCCTCAGATCAACTATGGCCACGCCGTTGTTTTCCTGAAGGGTGACGTAGGCTTTGTCACCGAGAATGCTGATGTACTCTGGCTCGATGTCCTGGGATGCGGTGGTGCCGTCGGGACCGGAGATGCGCAGGCCAGTGGGTAGATCCAGGCCGTCAAAGCTGAGATCCGTATAGTTGAAGCGAGGGTTGAGTCTGGAGCCCTTGATGTCGATAATGCCAATCGAGCCCGCAGGATCGATGCCGTAGTCACCGCTGGGCTGGGCCTCATTGGCGATTACCAGTTGGCGTCCATCCTTGCTGAAGGCGATGCCGTCAGGCAGATAGCCGACTTCCACATCGCGCAACTGGGTGAGTCGGCCGTTCCTCCCCATCCGGAAAAAGCGCACCAGGCCCTTGGAGGGGATGTCGTCGTAGTCCGCCGGCGTGAGGGCCACAGCCACCAGGTTTCCGTAGGCCGCCACCGAGGTGCTGTTGTAGGCACCGCCGTAGCTCCGGCGCTCCACCAGTTGCGGCGAGGCCGGATTGGTTGCATCGGTGATCTGAAGCGTTTGACCTCCCCCCGAGGAGAGCAGAAACAGCTTCTTGCCGAGTCGCACATAGGCAGAGATCTCGGTCTGGAGCTGTTCGCCAGTGGTGCCGTCTGGCGAAAGATCGAGACTGCCAAGTAAGGGATCGGCAGGGTCCGCATTGAAATGGAACCTGCGAGCAAACCTGGAAAGCTTGTCCTCAAATCGATCGAAGGAGAATGACCTCCGGCGTCCACGTCCACCATGCAGCGCTTGATTCAGACCGAAGAAGCCGTTTGATGAAGCGACCATGGATGAAATCCTAGGCTCTTGAATCTCTCAGAGGCCCCGCCTTGTGATCACTAACAACTGTTTAAGAGCCTGAAATTATTCTGGCAAAGGTGTTTGCTGACATGTCGGCTTGTGTTCCTTGATGCACTGAGCCCTGTGCTGAGCTGGATCAGAGCGATTCCAGGGCCAGAGGCGTGCCGGTGGGCCCACCCGCAGAATCCAGGAGGGAGGACAGAGAGCTGCTGAGCTCCTGTTGAGCTCTGATCACGACTGAGCGGTTGACCCATGTCGCAGACAGGACATGGTTTTTCAGCGAACTCTTAGGCCAACCTGGCGCATGCGGTCCTTGCCGCTTCTGATTTGACCGTCTCTTTGTCCGATGCCCAGACCTCCTGCCTCCTCTGCGCCCCCGCCTGTCCCTCCGGCCGTTTTCCGCTGGATCAAGACCGAGTGCGGCCGGGCCAGCTACCTGGAGCTCGCCTCGCGCCCCGGCTTGCCGGCCAGGCTGCGGCTGACCTGGTTCGTGCTGATCGCAGCGATCCGCGACTGGCCCCTGCCCGATCCGGACGCGCAGGCCGGGCCCTGAACCCGAGCAAGGATCCTGGCGCGAGGTGCTTCAGCTGGATTCCTGCTGCTCCAGCGCCCGCCGGGCCGCCCTGCCTACCACCCACACCGAGCCCACCGTGGCGATCACGCCCAGGATCCGCAGGGCCCAGGTGCCGGCATCGGCCTGGCCGTGCAGCACGTCCCCGAAGCGGGCCACGTCGCCGGCCAGGGCACCGAGGGCACAGAAGAGCACGGTGCCAGGGAGGATGCCGATCAGGCCGATGCAGTAGTCGCGCAGGCTCACCTCGCTGAGCCCGTAGGCCAGGTTCAGCAGGCTGAAGGGAAATGCCGGCGACAGGCGGGTGAGCAGCACCAGGCGCAGCCCCTCGCGGCTCACGGCCACCTCGATCGCCTGCAGCTTCGGCACCGTCGCCAGCCGCCGGCGGGCCCAGTCGCGCAGCCAGTGGCGGCCCAGCAGGAAGGCGGCCACCGCCCCGAG
Source organism: Synechococcus sp. CBW1006 (assembly GCF_015840525.1). Classification (NCBI taxonomy): domain Bacteria; kingdom Bacillati; phylum Cyanobacteriota; class Cyanophyceae; order Synechococcales; family Synechococcaceae; genus Synechococcus; species Synechococcus sp. CBW1006. Next base: position 1,191,242 of record NZ_CP060396.1, read on the forward strand.
GCTGGCGCCCACGAACACCACCACGCTGCCCCACCAGGTGCCGTAGAGGGCGCCCGCCAGCATCGAGGCCCACACGCCGGGCAGCAGCAGCGTGACCCAGAGGGCATACAGCGGCACGAAGGCCACGGCGCCGGCGGGGGAGCGCAGGGCGGGAAGGATCTGCTCGAGCAGGCCGGAGGCATCCATGGCACGAGCCCGGGAACGCAGCATTCTGGGGACATGGACAACCCCTCCGCCACGCACTGATCAGGCGGCGGACCTCAGAGCCCCGCAAACCACTCGTAGCCCTGGTCTTCCCAGGTGCCGCGGCGCTCGCCCAGGCTGGAGGCCACCCGCAGGCCCGTGACCCACTTGCTGAGCTTGTAGCCCAGTTTGATCGGGGTGGCGATCCGCACCGGGGCCCCGTTCGCCGCCGGCAGGGGCGCGCCGTTCATGCCCGTGGCCAGCAGGGTCTGGGGGTGGAGGGCCGAGGCCCGGTCCCAGCTGGAGAAATACTGATCGGCCGAGCTGATCTCCACGTAGCCCCCCAGGGGCGAGATCCCCGCCAGGCTTAGCACATCGGCCAGGCGCACGCCCGACCAGGCCACGATCGCCGACCAGCCCTCCACGCAGACGTGGCGCATGACCAACGTGTGTTGGGGCAGGGCCGCCAGAGCCGCCAGACCCAGGCTCTGGGGACGGCTCACCAGGCCATCGACCCGCAGGCGGTAGCTGTTGGGATCAAGCCTGGGCACTCCATTGAAGCTGTTGATCAGCAGGGCAGCCGGATCCACCTGATCGGGCCGGAACAGCGGCACCGGCCCCCGACCCTGCAGCAGGGCTTCGAGACGTTCGTTCAGGGGTTGGGTGGCGTCGCCCACCGAGGAACTGAGGTCATTGAGCGCACAACCGCCCAGCAGCAGCGAGGAGCCACCGGAGATGCCCAGGCCCAGGAGCTGGCGGCGGCTGAGAACGGGTGTGCTGGGCATGGCAGGGCTCAGGCGGGCATGGAGATTCAGACGGGCCTGCACTCAAGCGAGCATCGAGCGCAGCAGCCGCATCCCACCGATCCGCCACGACAACAGCACGTGGGCGATCAGCAACAGAGCGATGGCAGGGATCGTGGCGAAATGGCAGACCCGCAGGGTCTGCCAGGCGGTGACACCGAAGGACTCCCCGAAGGAAAACAGGCCCGAAAGCCACCAGAACTGGGCCGGCTTGTACATCGCCAGGCCGGTGATCAGGCTGAAGCCCAGCAGGATCAGCATCAGGCTGTACACCAGCCGGTGGCTGGCCAGCTGGCGCTTGCCAGCGTTGCCGCTGCCCTTGAGGGTGCTCAGATCACCGGCCTGGGCCAGCCGCCGCCGCCGCCGGGCCAGCAGCAGGGCGATCCAGACGCCGAGGTTGAGGGCGTAGAGCCCCATGAACCCGAAGTGCCAGTCGCGCCCCCCCGCCAGCCAGCCCCCCAGCGTCAACAGATCCGGAATGGTGGCGCCTTCGCGGCCGCCGAACACGGGATTGGCGTTGTAGATCTGCAGGCCACTGGCCGCCATCACCACCAGCACCAGCAGGTTGAAGCCATGGAAGGCCCGGGTCCACCAGGGGGCGTGCCGGATGCGGGCGGACTGGACCGGAGCCTCGGGCATGGGTGAAGGCGAGCCTGAAGGGGATACCGGTGAGCCTGGCGGATGGATTGTTGGAAGGGTTCCACTGATCTTGGCGCCATCGCTGACACGCCATTGCCACCGATGCTGCCGTGAGGGTTGTCCGTTCATCCGACCGGTAGGTTGTCGCGAGTCCTCCGGATGTTCGGCTGATGGCCCCGCGTCGCTCCAGTTTCCTTGCCGATTTCAAGGCCTTCATCAACAAGGGCAATGTGGTTGACCTTGCTGTAGCGGTGGTGATCGGCGGCGCCTTCGGCAAGGTGGTCGACGCAGTTGTGAGCCTGGTGATGACCAGCCTGCTGGAGCCCGCGCTCAAGGCTGCCCAGGTCGACTCGATCAACGCCTGGCCGGCCGGCGCCGTGATCGTGGCGCTGATCAACTTCCTGGTGATCGCCTTCGTGGTGTTCCTGATCGTGCGGGCGATCGAGGCCACCAAACGCAAGGAGGAGGCGGTGGCACCTCCCGATACTCAGGCCCAGCTGGCTTCGGCGGTGACAAGGCTCGCCGAGGCGCTCGACCGCAAGGGGCTGTAGGAGAAGGCCGCAGGAGCCGCTGCAGATGGGGGTTGTCAGGCAGGCCCCCAGTTCTCGATGCAGAGGTCTTGAAGGGTCCACAAATCGGCTCGCACGCCGCCCAGCGCACCTGTCGGTCCGTGCGGTGGGGCAACCAACTGGGGAGTCCCGTGACCCCATAGCAGTCCGACGTTCCCGTCCCGTCAATGGCCTGTCCGTCTGCCCGGCTGGTTGCACCCCCTCCCGTTCCCAGCCGCCATGAGCGCAGAGCCAATGGCGGCCGGCTGAGCAGCCTCAAGCTGGTTGCCAAACGCAGCGGCTACCGGGAGCGGATGGGTTGGGCTGCTGAGTTTGGGAGTCGCCCGGTGTTCCTTGGAGGGTACCGGTTGCCACGGCGCCGGTCTCTGCTGCGCGCTGCTTCATTGACGGCCAATTGATCGTCATTCCCAAGGCAGGACATGACCTGGTGGAGATGATCCGCATGCTCAAGGTGGTCAAGGATTCAGCCACCGACTACCGCACCGCGGCCCTCCATCAGTTGCACGCCATCGTGGTGACTGCACCGGCAGCGTTGCGGGAACACCTGCAGCAGCTCAAGGGCAAGGAGCTGGTGGAATGCTTCAGCGGTCTGCGTTCTGGAGAGATCAGCACACCGCTGGCCGCCGTCAAGATGGCCCTGCGCAACCTCGCCCGCCGCATCCAGCAGCTGGATCGACTGACGATGCAGCACTGCCCGGAGCTGTGCAACACCGACGGGGTGGGTGTGGAGATCTCCGCCACCCTTGTCTTGGCAGCCGGCGATAATCAGGAGCGGATGTAATCGGAGGCCTTCTTCCCTGCCCGCTGCGGTGGCATCAGCAGACCACGGAGATCATCCGGGCTTCGCTGCCGCGACAGGGATGGCGCTGCAGAAGCTCCAGGATCCCGATCTCTTGCAGCTCAGGGGTGCCGCTGGGATCGCGTACTAACACGGCGTCGGCATCGGTGGCGCTTTTTTTAGCCTGCTGGGATGGGAAGCCAGCTCGATCAGGCCTTCTGCAGCATCGATGATCTGCGTCAGCGCCCTATGCTCGGCCACCAGAGTGAACGTGGTCTCGGTCAATTCCTCAAGCGGCAAACGCGGGGCATCCACGTCGTTTCGTACCCGATCGATAGTCTCCAAGAGTAGAAGCAGGTTCGATGTGGTGATCGGCTCCACAGAATGGGCAAGGCGTTATCGGTTCGATCCTGGCTCAGCTGTCGTACCCCTCAAGTACCGGGCAACCACCAGCCGATGACGGAGGTGAGGCGGGGCTTGACAGTCCAGAGGAGTGTCAGGCTGGAAGCAGACAATGGCCTCTGGTTCTCAAGCAGACAGCCATGGCCTCCGGCATCACGGTTACGTCCAATCCAGATCCGGCTCAGCTGGCCAGCCTGGGCGTGACGAGCTGGCCGACCTGGGGATGTGAGGTCAGCACCTTTCCCTGGACCTACGACGAGCAGGAGACCTGCCTGCTGCTGGAGGGGGATGTGACGGTCACCCCCGATGGCGGTAAGCCGGTGCGCTTTGGGGTCGGTGATCTGGTGGTGTTTGACGCCGGGCTGAGCTGCACCTGGGAGGTGCACGCCCCGGTGCGTAAGCACTACCGCTTTGGCTGAGCACTGCCGCAGAGTGGGACAGATGCAGACACCACGCCGCCCCGCGCCCCGTGAGACCACCGAGGCGATGGTGCGCAACATCGGCCGGGAGCTGGCGGAGATCGAACAGGCCATCGGTCGCTGCCGCGGCGATCTCATCGCGGAACCCAAGCTGACCGGCACCTGGATGGCCCACCTGCTGATCAGCACCACGGAGCTGCTGCGCAACCTGCTGATCGAGTCGGCCAAAAGGCCCCAGCGGATCAACGGTTCGGGGTGACGGGCCGCGTCCAGCGCCGGTAGAACCAGACCCCGCCGCCGCCCCAGCCCAGCACCCAGGTGAACAGGAAGCCGATGGCCTGGAGGTTGCCCGTCATAGGAGTGAGAGGGGAGTGGTGGCCATCAAAAACCCCCGGGGTTGCCGGGGGTGGTGGGAAGCTTGAGCGGAGCAGGAGCTCAGAAGCAGAAGGGCAGGAACTGGGTGCGGCAGGCGGCGTAGCCATCCACCAGGGCGCCGAGGCCGATCTGATGGGCGATTCCAGAACCGGTGAGGCCTTCCACCACGATGCCGATCACGATCCCGAGCATGGCGGCGCGGCCGTTGAACAGTTCAGCGCGCTTGAGCTGCTCCATGTGAATCAGCTGCTCGGCTCGGTTCTCGAACCATTTGTCGTTGGCAGGGGTGTTGGTCATGGGAGCTCCGGTGCGGTGGATGGTGGTCTTGGACGAACGGCTCAGTCGGCCGGTCGGGGCTGGAGCAGGGCACCTGTGATCCAGGCGCCGATCAGCAGGAGAGCAAGAGTGCCGGTCATCGCTGGGGGGTGGGGGCGAGATCGCTGGGGCGGGTCAGAACGAATGCGGTCATGCCGGTGAGCAGCACCACCAGGGCGACGACGGCGGTGATGGCGGCGGAGTAGTCGGTGCTCATGGCGATCAACCGAGCCCGATCTGCTGAAGGATGCCCTGGCCGGTGAGCAGCTCGGTGGCAAGGCCGATCACGAAGCCCAGCATGGCCAGGCGGCCGTTCCAGGTCTCGGCGAAGGCGACAAACCCGAAGCGGGGAGCGGGATCAGTCATGAGTGTTTCAGTTCGTTACGACAACTGTAACGCCATGTGAAGCGGTTGGGACATGGCGGATTCCCGCATGGGTGCCTGAATGGTGGGAGCGCCGGGCCGGCAGGGTGATCCATTCCCCCGCCGGCAGCGGGCTGGAGAGCTTGAATCCCGGCACCAGCAGCTGCAGGCCGGCCGGGATCGGCGTGGTGGAGCGGTAAACGGGCAGCAGCAGGGTGGTGCCAGCCGGCATCGGTTCCTCGCTGGGCCAGCTGGCCAGCTCCGGCTTGAATTGCCACAGCAGGCTCAGGCTGAGATTCGGCTTGGCCGCCACGCTGCTCAAGGTCTCGCCCTCAGCGGTGACCGCCCTCAGCGGTGACGTAGGCCTCGCTCTGCTGCAGCACCACCAGCGCGAGCGGAACTGGAACTGGTTGGCAGCTGAGCTGCACCAGAGGTTCAGGCCTCGTGCAGCAGGCCCAGGGCCTGCATCACTTGGAGACGGATGCCGCTCAGTCGGCTCCAGGCTCGCACCGCATCCTCTCTGCTCCGGTAGGGACGCCAGTCGTCTTCAGCGATGCGGCGTTGCAGATGGGCCGCCACGCGCTGCGCGACAGCCACATCGCTGGGCCTTGCCAATCGCAGCGTTTTCCTCCCGATCACCACTTCGGCAGCCATGGCACTCCGGATCACCGCTGGAAGGCAGGGTTCATTCCAAGTCATTGCCGCAGCCGCGGCGTAAGCAGCAGGAAAAGGAAGAGTCCCATCGCCATTGTGCAGATCACAAGGCTGATGCCGAACAAGCCGAGCAGCCCCGGCCCCCACCAGCAGGTCACGAGCAGAACAGTCCCATAGGTGAGCACCGCTGAACGACTGAGGCGCCGTAGTCGGGGCCCGCTTCCGGCACCGCCCTGGCCTGCCACGCTGAGCAGACCCACCGGGTCACTCAGCGCCAGCAGACCCACCGCAACATCTCGTCATATCGGACTGCAGGTGCCAGGTCGTTAGCAGGGTTTTGGCGATGCGCCTGAGCTCGGCAACGTCGTTGCAGGCATCGCCAGGGCCGCTGGGGCTACCGGAGAACTGCGGCAGGCTGGACTGGCGCGCCCATCGCCCGGGTGAGTGACACCCGATCAGACCACTGAGCCTGCGACTTGAGAATGGCAGATAAATTGACCTGACTCTCTATCAGGCAGGCATGCCCGCTATCGGGAAGCAGCAGGGTTGTTGCCCTCGGAAGACAGCGTTCCAATCGCCACGCCTCGCGCCGGGAAGGGAGGAGGCGATCCGCTCCTGAGGCCAGGATCAGAACAGGCTGACGAACGCGATCGATTGCAAGATCCTCCAGACGAAACTGCCGGAGCAATGCCAATCGCCAGGCGGCACTCTGGGGGCTGACTGCCTGCATGGCAGCCAGCAGCCGCTGCCGTCGTGGCCTGCTGACCCGGTGGGATGCAATCAAAAGATTGCAGAGACTGAGGGTGGAGAGGTGGTAGAGCGGTGCCGGCAACAGCTGAGTCAACGAACTGCAGGCACTGATCCATGGTTGTCGCCCGGCTGATGAAGCGGGATTGACCAGAATCAACTGGTCACACAGGTCTGGAAAGTGCGAGATCAGGCTCAACGCCAAACAACCTCCAAACGATTCGCCACAAACTGTGGTCGTGTGGCCAGGATGCCGTTGCTGCTCCATCCTGATCAGAGTGGCCACCCGCTCGGTCAGTTCGCCCCATCCTGTGCGGTCGTCTGGGGGAATGGACAGACTGCGGATATCAAAGTGCGGGCTGAGTCCGGCAACCTGGGATTGCAGCAAGGTGCCGCTGCCGTCCATGCCCGGCAAAAAGACAAACAACGGCCGAGATGGTGTTGCAGGCGTGCAAGGGATCAGCCGTATAATCTTGGAGGTGGTGATCATGAATCTGGAAGCCTCAGCAGCGTCTGTGAGCCAAGAATTCAGCAATCTGGCTCCAGCAGACCTGGGTGATTTCTCTGACAACAGTGGCTCCGCTGCTGCCTCGATAGCGGGATCTCAAACCCTTATCGATCAGCAGAGGATAGCCAAAGAAAACATCAACATGTCGATAGACGACCGCAGAATGCCAGCCATCACCTTGAAACAGTGCTTCCGATGGATCGAAACGCCGAAACCATTCAAGCGGTGCAAGCTTTCCCTGCTTTTCATCCCTTGAAGCGATGGCAACTGGCAGAATCGCCAGGTCATCCACCGGCACCCTCAGGGCAAGATGGGCAAAACCCCTGTGGAACGGGCTCAGCTGATGGGGGGCGTTGACCTTCACCATCGGATCCGCGCCTTCGGGAAACACGCCTACCACCTGATTGTCTTGCAAAAACCTTGCTGACTTCAGAAAGAATGACGACTGCCTTCCTTGACCAGTCTCGAGCGGGAAGGCACCCATCAGCATCATTGCCTGCTGCAGTAGCGGCACTTGACTCATGTAATAGTGATAGACGAACCGCACCGGCCGACTGATCGCCGTCATCAGCAGGGGAGCATCAAAAAGACTGCGGTGGTTGCTGACAATGAGTAATCGATTCCTGGTGGGAATTCTCTCAAGATTGTGCAATGACGTTGAAATCCCTGCGGCACCCAGCAGGCTGCGTGACAGTTGCAAGGGGATGGGGTGTTGCATGCTTGCGATCTTTCCAGTCTCAGCAACGTGAAGGGCAAGCGGCTGGTTCCACCTGGCTGGAAGGACGCCACCTGATGCTGGCCTTGCCGTCAGGTGGTTCGGAGCAGGGAGGATCTGCGCCGCAGGCCCAGCGGCTCGAACCACTCGCGCAGCACCTGCCGTTTCCCTTGCCAGTGCGGTGCAATTCGGCACCCCAGTTGGATCTGCCCATGATCCTGCAGCCGTCCCAGCCGCTGCATCGCCGCTTGTTCGGACCTCGAAAAGCGACCCTGCTGGCTGACCAGCCAGTCGATCTCGGCCTGGGTGATCACCCCGGAACTGAGGCTCTCGAGGAACAGCTCGCCAGCGGTCATCGGCTTGTAACGAATCTGTTACATCCTGGCGATTCGGCGGGGGCTCCGCGAGGTCTCCGCCACCGATCTGTTGCTCGGATGGACCGCTGCGACTGCGCTCGGCCGCGCAACAGGCGCTTCACGTTCCTTCATAAGGCTTGCCATGATTTTTGCAAACGTTTCCTCCCAGTGTCCACGTCCACCCTGCTCGAGCTCTTCGTGGCCTTCATGGCCGCCTGCTTCGCCCTCTGGTTCGTCGCCCTCGGCAAGCCCGTCACCAGCTTTGCCCCTCCGGCTCGGCTCACGGCGCTGGCTCCCGCGGTGAAGGCCTATCTGAGGCCCGGCCCCATGGCGTCCTTCGGTCTGCTGCTGCTGCGGCTCACCATCGGCGCCCTGATGATTCACCACGGCCAGGAGAAGCTCGCCGATCCCCAGCAATTCGCCAACACCTATGTGGCCTCGCTGCACCTGCCCTTCCCGCTGTTTTTCGCCTATGCCGCCGGTTTCTCCGAGCTGATCGGCAGCTGGCTGGTGATCCTCGGCCTGCTCACACCCCTCGGCGCCCTGGCCCTGAGCGGCACGATGACCGTGGCCGCCTACCAGCACATCTCCACCGCCGGCTTCAACATCTACGTGCTCGAGCTGGTGCTGCTGTACCTGGGCGGCAGCCTTGCGCTGCTGTTCAACGGCCCTGGCCGCTTCTCCTTTGATGCCGGCATCATCCCGGCCGTGCTCGATGACATGAGCGTTGTCGCTGCCTCCGACTCGACTGTGTCGTCTGGCGACGTTGGCGACCTGCTCGCGATTCCCGTGCCCGTGACCCACAGCCCCCGGGGTTGAGTGCCCTTGCCTGATGAGGCGGCGCCAGGCTGCAGGGCCAAGCAACGGTGTCGCTCTGCGGAGCTTCAGTCGGGGCGCTGCCCATCCCGACCTGGGCCTGCGTCCCATCGATGGCCACCTCATCGGGGAACAAGGCCGCCACAGCGGCTGGAGAACGATCGCACTCAGCCTCTTCACAGACGCCCCGAAATCTGCCCAGATCCCAGTGACTGCAATGGATTCGGGCGAGAGAATACGCCGTGCAGCAGCCCAGGTCCTTCCGTCCCTGGCAGCCGGAGCAGACCACCTTGCTGCCGCCATCACCGAGTGACTGGCTCCCGGATGACCACCGGGTGTAGTTCCGGCTGGATCTGGTCGATGCGCTGGCGCTCTCACAGGTCTTGATCCCCACTCTGGCCAAGGATCCCCGCGGGGAGAAGGGCTTTGATCCGCGGATGTAGCCGCAGGCTTGCGCGCAGCGGTTGACGATGCGGCTGCTTTACGCCTGCTACGAGGATCTGGCGTTTCGCGTGTTGACCGGTAATCAGCAACCTGATCACAGCCGCATCAGTGAAGTCCGGCGCCGCAACCTTGATGCCCTCAAAGGCCTGTTCATTCAGATCCCTGGCCGACTGGCCATCTCTGCCGTGGGGCACCAGAGAACTCGAGCAATCCAAACCACGCATGGATGCCCAGCCCTTCCTGCACGTTCGATCAGCCGGGCTGCGGATTCTCCCCGGTGAGGATCAGGAGCTGGTGAACGAAGGCACCTAAGGCAAGGCCTGTGCCCTCTATCTGCAGGCGCAGCTCACGGCTCGGGGGTATACGGTTCCATTCTGCACCTGCGAAGACTGGGGTTGGTGGGTGGAGATCCAGGGCCTTGGAAGGATCTGCGGGATTGGGATCTACGACAGGACCCTCGATGATTCCGAAGATCTTGATCTCTGTGTCACCGTACTCACGCCCAGCGCCAGTCGATGGGCCTGATTTGGCACTCAGGCGCAGGACTCTTCGCCCGAAATTGCACGGCTGCAGGAACTGGTTCGAATGATCATTGAGGACGATTCAGAAAGTCACAATTCATGGTGAATCATCTGAGTTCCCCCTAGAGGGTTGTCCGTTCATCCGACCGGTAGGTTGTCGCGAGTCCTCCGGATGTTCGGCTGATGGCCCCGCGTCGCTCCAGTTTCCTTGCCGATTTCAAGGCCTTCATCAACAAGGGCAATGTGGTTGACCTTGCTGTAGCGGTGGTGATCGGCGGCGCCTTCGGCAAGGTGGTCGACGCAGTTGTGAGCCTGGTGATGACCAGCCTGCTGGAGCCCGCGCTCAAGGCTGCCCAGGTCGACTCGATCAACGCCTGGCCGGCCGGCGCCGTGATCGTGGCGCTGATCAACTTCCTGGTGATCGCCTTCGTGGTGTTCCTGATCGTGCGGGCGATCGAGGCCACCAAACGCAAGGAGGAGGCGGTGGCACCTCCCGATACTCAGGCCCAGCTGGCTTCAGCGGTGACCCGGTTGGCCGATGCCTTGGACAGGAAGGGCCTGTAGGGGCGGCCGCAAGAACCACCCGCTCGATCTCCAGCTCGAGATCACTGCGCGCGTAGGCGAGCTCAGCTGGGCCGACCGCACCTCGGATGCACCTACGGTGACTGAGCTGAATCTGGGAGTCGACCACCATCGGCCGCCGCGAGCGATCCACCACCTCAGGAGCCAGCCGAGGCTTTGCCTCCGGTCCACGAACCGTGAGCGCGCCACCAGGCGGTCCGGAAGAGCAGCTGGTGCAAAAACTGCGGCGGATCGAGGCCCTGTTCTCCAGGCCTGGCACAGACGGCGAGCGGGTGGCGGCCGAGCGGGCCCGCGAGCGCATCCAGGGCCGTCTGCGGGAACTGGCGGCCGAGGAGCCCCCGGTGGAGTTCCGATTTTCCCTGGCCGACCAGTGGTCGCGGCACCTGTTCGTGGCCCTGCTGCGGCGCTACGGCATCCAGCCTTACCGGTATCGCGGCCAGCGGCGCACCACGGTGATGGCGCGGTTGAGCCGCCCCTTCGTGAATGAGACGCTCTGGCCGGAATTCCAGGAGCTGCAGCAGACCCTCTCGGCCTACTTCGATGCCCTCACCGACCGGGTGATCGAGCAGGCCCTGGATGTGAAGGCGGGTGAAGCGGAGGAGCGGGCCGAGCCAGCGCAGCTGGAGCCGATGGACTATCAGGGGTCGTTGCTGTAGGGCGGCACCCGACGCCGCCCAAAGGCTCAGATTCAGATCAACCCGTACTCGATCCACAGGCCTGGCCTGCCAGAACAGATCACTGTGATCAAGGCCCTCTTGTCAAGCGTCAATCTGGGCAAGGCTGCCAACAGGAAACTTTCACCGGCCGATGTAAACGGAAGCGGGAGAAGCGCCACCTGGCTTGACAAATCAAGCCAAAGGCAAGACGATGCAAGCAAGAATCGGAGTCTTGATGACCTATATCCTGTCTGACTTCTTCCCTGGCGCCAGCGAGCAAGAGTACAGGGACGAGATTGCCGCAGTTCATCCCGGTGAGGGCTTGCCGGAAGGGCAGCTCCATCATTTTGCCGGTCAATCCGATGATGGTGTTCTGATCGTGACGATCTGGGATTCCAAGGAGTCTGCCGATCGATTCCTTTCCGACGTTCTGATGCCGCGCGTTTCGGCGTCGAATGGTCTTCGCGGTGAGCGTCAGCACCGTGGCGCCGTTGGTTTTTGATCTTTCGTTGGCAATACCAGGGGCGTGTTCGCCGATCGGCCCGACCGTTGCGGCCAGGCCCAGGATGCGCAGGGCTCGGGTGATGGGGTCCGTTTGGCCTGAACGTACCTCACCGAAGCGGGTCACATCACCGGCAGACTGCACCAAGGTTTCAATGCCTTCCGATGAGTATCATTGCTAAGGTATTTGATAATCCTGAGGCCCTGTCGAGGGTGCCCCTCCTCGTCGCCAGCCGGGCACAGAGGGAGCTGGGTTTGCAGGGCAGTCCACCCCGGCCGGCTGGCCATCTCTGCCGTGCGGCACCTGAGAACTCGCGCAATGCAACCACGCACGGATGCCCAGCCCTTCCTGCACATCCGATCAGCCGGGCTGCGGATGCTCCCCGGTGAGGATCAGGAGCTGGTGAATGAAGGCACCTACGGCAAGGCCTGTGCCCTCTATCTGCAGGCGCAGCTCACGGCTCGGGGGTATGCGGTTCCGTTCTTCACCTGCGAAGACTGGGGATGGTGGGTGGAGATCCTGGGCCTGGGAAGGGTCTGTGGGATTGGGATCTACGGCAGAACCATCGATGATTCGGACGATCTTGATCTCTGTGTCACCGTGCTTACGCCCCTCGCCAGTCGATGGCCCTGGTTTGGCGCTCGGGCGCAGGAATCTTCTTCCGAGATCGCCCGGCTGCAGGAAAGGCTTCGAATGATCTTTGAGGAAGATCCAGATATCTCGATCCTTGGTGAATCTTCTCAGTTCCCCCTAGGGTAAAGAGCATCACTGCCCCGCCCTGGAGGGAGGCCTGCTCCCCAGACCACGATGGAACCATCCGCTCTCGGCTGTCCGGTCCCACGTGATCGATTCCCGGGCCGCGAGAGGCTCTATCCCTGGATCTACAAGATCCGGGAAGATTTCGTATTCCAGAGCATCCATCGGGGTAAAACGTTTCACGCCGAATGGCTGCGGCTGGAGCCGGATGGAACAGTTACGATCAAGGCCAATGCCACCGGCTATGCCTGGGATGGCTGCACGCCCAAGTTCAGTGTGCTCGGCCTCTTCATCCTGGGCACGCCAGATGGTCACATCGATATCGAGACCGGGAAGTCGCTCACCTATCACGCCTCCCTGGTTCACGACGCTTTTTATCAGTATCTCGAAGATGTTCCGGTTCCGAAGCGGGAGATCGATCGCCAGTTCTACGACATGCTCAAGGAGCGGCGCTTTCCTCTGGCCTGGCTCTACTACAGGGCTGTTCTGTACTTCGGGGGCTGGGGGGTGAAGCAGCGCAACCTTTAACCAGCACCGGCACCCGCTTGAAGGCAGGTGTGCCGCTCTCGGGATCCTTGTGCGGCCGCATCAGCACATTGGCCTCGGGGTAGAACATCAGCCCCGCGCCGCGGCGGATCGAGCCGGGGATCAGCTCGATCCCCTCCAGGGCGCCGGCCTCGCCCTGCACCAAGACGCGTTCATGGGCCCGCAGACCGCTGGCGGCCAGATCCTCGAGATTGATCAGCAGAGTGTGGTGGTGCGGCATGCCGCGGTACTGGTCGCCGGTCTTGTACACCACGGTGTTGTGCTGGCCGTAGCTGCGGGCGGTGATCAGGCTGAGCACCAGGCCCCTTTCGCCTTCCACCAGGCCGCCGAAGTGCTCCGGGCCCGGCAGGGTGAGGTCGGGCAGGGGCGTGACGGCGAGCTGGGCGCGGCCGCTGGCGGTGGGGAAGCGCGGCTCGTGGAACACCCGGCCGGCCACCTCGAACTCGCGCCGGCTGGCGGCGCCATTCGATCGGAGCGCTGCCATTCCGGCGGTGGGCCAGCTCCGCCAGGAACTCCACCTCGCTGATCAGCTGGCCGCCACCTCGCGGGGCACCGCCGGTTGCAGTTCGGCGCCGATCGCCTCCACGCTCTTGAGCTTGAGGCAGCGCTGCAGCGGTTCCCCCAGTTCATCGCGGAAGCCGCCGTTCTGGCCGCCGGTGCCCCAGGCGCACGACAGGCAGGCGCTTTTGTGGGTGAGGGTCTGCCAGAGCCGGGCTCCGGAGGGGCGGCGGCCGGCTGAGCTGCGGTTGGATCGGCTGCCATGTTCGGGTGTGGCCGGGGGGTGCAGTGGCTATGCCGGCAGGGTTGTGATCGGTCAGCACGCCCGCTGGAGGATTCCGAGGAAACCATGAATCAACGGATTCAGAGGGCCTCTGGTCCTCCTCCCTCCGGGTACGTTGAACCTTTTCTGTCGTTGTCGGCATGAACGTCGGTCTCCGCGTTGCCCTCCTTGCCGGGCTGGGCCTTGCCCTCTCCGCGCCTCAAGGCTGGTCGGCGGACGTGTCCAGCGCTTCGCAATCAGCCTGCATGACGGCGATCAACACGCAATACGCTGGCAAGGTGCGCAACCTCAAGGTGGTGCGCAGCGAGTTCTCCCAGGCCAATTCCGAAGTGATGGTGAAAGCCATCGGCGTGCGGGGTACCAGCGAGAACGAAACCTGGAGGTGCCTGGTGTCGAACAGCGGCAAGGTGGAAGATCTCTCCGTGGTTCCCTCCGCCCCGCGCAGCAGCAGTTCCAGCTCGGTGAGCGAAGCGGCCAAATCAGCCTGCATGACGGCGATCAACACGCAATACGCTGGCAAGGTGCGCAACCTCAAGGTGGTGCGCAGCGAGTTCGCCCAGGCCAACTCGGAGGTGATCATCAACGCGATCGGCGTGCGCGGCGGCTCCACCAATGAGAAGTGGCGCTGCCTGGTGTCGAATTCCGGCAAGGTGCAGGACCTGAGCGTGCTCGGCAACTGAAGACGCTGGCCCTGGTTCTTGCATGCCGCCGCATGGAATGCAATCCGCCTCCCTGCCGGACCCTGAGCAGCCGCGGCCTCCTCGAGGCGCCCAGCGCGCCATGCAGGAATGGGAGGTCAGCCTTCTCGGCAGAGACTGCCGGGAAGTGGTGAGCCAGCTCTTCACCGAGGTGTTCACAGCCTCCGAAGGTGCGCAGGAAGGCTTGCTGGTGGGCCGGCTTGCCTCTGCACTGTCCGCCCTGATCGACGATCAGGAGGTGATCGCCTTCGGGGCCCAGCAGGGAGCCTGCCTGCTGGGCTGCCTCTTCTTCACCCGCCTGCACTTTGCGCAGCATCAGATTCGTATCGACCTGCTCGCTCCGTTGGCGGTGAGCACGGCCCATCAGCGCCAAGGCATCGGCCTGGGGCTGATCCATCACGGTCTGCAGGAGCTCAGGCGCCGCTCGCTGGCGGCGGTGCTCACCTACGGCGACCCCGCCTTCTATGGACAAGCGGGATTCAGGCCTCTGGCGCAGGAGGTGATCCAGCCGCCGCTGCAGCTCTCGCGGCCGGAGGGATGGCTCGGCCGTTCGCTCACGGCAGAGGCCATTCCCGCCATCCCGGAGCGCCCCACCTGCGTGGAGCCCTTCCGGGATCCGGTGTACTGGTGATGCCCTGCCCCCAGGCGGTGTCCAGAGGCGGCCGGGCTCAGCCCAGCCCTTCCAGTCGCCCCCGGGCCAGCGTCGCCTGAGCTTCGGCTTCGGCCAGGTTGGCGCGGCACTCCGCCACCACCTCCGGGGGAGCCTTGCCGGCGAAGTTGGGATTGGCGAGGCGGCTGGCCAGGCCCTTGATCTCCTTCTCGGCCTTGGCGATGTCCTTCTCGAGGCGGCCGCGCAGGGCATCGAGATCCACCAGGCCCTCGATCGGCAGCAGCACCTGCAGTTCGCCGCTCACGGCGGCGAGGCAGCGTTCGCTCGCCGCAGCCTGGGTTGAGGCAGCTGGATCGCGCACCTCCACGGAGGCGGCGCGGGTGAGGGCGGTGATGTCGCCGCTGGCTGCGTTCAGCACCGCCGCCAGCTCCGGCCGTCCGGTGACGAACACCACCGGCGCCGGTTGGGAGGGCTTGAGGCCGGCCACGGCCCGCAGGTTGCGCACCACCCGGATCGCCTCGATCAGTTCGGCGAACTGGGCTTCCAGGGGGGCGTCAAGGGCGGCCTCGTCCACGGCGGGCCAGGGCTGCAGGGCCAGGAAGGTGCCCTCGGGTGCGCCGGTGAGCCCGTGCCAGAGCTCCTCGCTGAGGTGGGGCATCAGCGGATGCAGCAGCACCAGCAGCTCCGCCAGCACCTTGGCGAGCACCTGGCGGGCGACGCGCTGATCGGCCAGGGCTGCCGCGCTGAGCGGCTCGCCCGGGGTGCAGGCCTCGCTGGCAGGGCGGGGATTGAGCCGCCGCTTGAGCAGCTCGATCGTCCAGTCGCACACCTCATTCCAGGCGAACTCGTAGAGCCCCTTGGCGGCTTCCCCGAGGCCGTAGCTGCTGTAGCGCTCGGCCGTTTCGCGGTTCACCCGCGCCAGGCGCGAGAGGATCCAGCGGTCCGCCAGGGTCAGCGCAGCCGGATCGGGATTGCCGAGGCTGGCGGGGGTCTCCCCCCCGAGATTCATCAGGGCGAAGCGGGTGGCGTTCCAGAGCTTGTTGGCGAAGTTGCGGGCCGCCTCCACCGTGGCGGAGCTGCCGTCCTTGCGGTCGTAGTCGAGGCGGATGTCCTGGCCGGCGCCGGCCACTTCGCGCACCAGGGCGAAGCGCAGAGCGTCGGCGCCGTAACGCTCGATCAGGGGCAGGGGGTCGATGCCGTTGCCCGCTGACTTGCTCATCTTGCGGTTGTTCTCGTCCCGCACCAGGCCGTGAATCATCACGTCACGGAAGGGGATCCAGGTGTCGCGGCCGCCGACCGGTACCTCGCCCTCCTGCAGAAAGGCGCCGGAGAGCATCGTCATCCGCGCCACCCAGAAAAAGATGATGTCGAAGCCGGTCACCAGCACGCTGGTGGGATACCAGGTGGCCAGATCGGCGGCGTTCTCGTCGGGCCAGCCCAGGGTGGAGAAGGGCCAGAGGCCGCTGGAGAACCAGGTGTCGAGCACGTCGGGGTCCTGCTCCAGCTGCAGCTCCCGCCCGGCCGCCCGGCTGGCTTCACCGAACTGGGTCTCCGCTTTGGCCTGGGCTTCGGCCGCATCGCGCGCCACCACGTAGGGGGTGGCGTCGGTGATCACGCCGCCGGTCTCGCTCACCACGAACCAGGCGGGGATGCGGTGGCCCCACCAGAGCTGGCGGCTGATGCACCAGTCGCGGATGTCGGTGAGCCAGTCGCGGTAGACCTTCTCCCAGCGCTGGGGCACGAAGCGGGGCTCACCGCGATCAAGGGCCTCGCGGCAGCGGGCCGCCAGCGGCTCGGCTCGTGCGAACCACTGGGTGGAGAGCAGCGGCTCCACCGGCACCTTGCCCCGATCCGAGAACGGCACGCTGTGGCGGTGGGGTTCCACCTTGACCAGGAAGCCTTCGGCCTCCATGGCGGCCACCACCGCCTGGCGTGCCTCGAAGCGATCCAGCCCTGCGAAGCGGCCGGCCGCGGCGTTCATGGTGCCGTCCTTCGCCATCACCGTGATCAGCGGCAGGCCATGGCGGCAGCCGATGGCGAAGTCGTTGGGGTCGTGGGCGGGGGTCACCTTGACGCAGCCGGTGCCGAAGGCGGGATCGACGTGCTCATCGGCCACGATCGGAATCTCTCGGCCCACCAGCGGCAGGGTGATCGTCTGGCCCACCAGGGCGGCGTAGCGGGGGTCGGTGGGGTGCACCGCCACGCCGGTGTCGCCCAGCAGGGTTTCGGGGCGGGTGGTGGCGACCACCAGGTGATCGACGCTGTCGGCACCGTTCTCGCTGCCATGGGCGGCTGAACCCTTGGCGCCAGCCGTGAGCGGATAGCGGAAGTGCCAGAGGTGCCCGTCGAGCTCCTTCATCTCCACCTCCAGATCGCTCACCGCCGATCCCGAGGCCGGGCACCAGTTCACCAGGTACTCACCCCGGTAGATCAGCCCCTGCTCGTGCAGGCGCACGAAGGCCTCCACCACGGCTTTGTTGAGACCGGGATCGAGGGTGAAGCGCTCCCGCTTCCAGTCCACCGAATAGCCCAGCCGCCGCAGCTGCCCCACGATCGTGCCGCCGCTCTCGGCCTTCCAGCTCCAGGCGCGCTCGAGGAAGGCGTCGCGGCCCAGGTCATCCTTGCTGCCGCCCTCGGCCTTGATCTGCTTCTCCAGGATCGACTGCACCGCGATCGAAGCGTGGTCGGTGCCGGGCAGACACAACACGTTCTTGCCGCGCAGGCGCTGGAAACGCACGATCGTGTCGATCAGGGCCGTCTCGAAGCCGTGGCCCATGTGCAGGCTGCCGGTCACGTTCGGCGGCGGAATGACTACCGAGAAGGGCTCACCCGGTGCGTTCGGATCGGGGTGGAAGGCACCGGCCGCTTCCCAGGCCGCCTGCCAGCGGGCTTCGGTGCCGGCCGGGTCGTAGGTCTTGGGCAGGGCCGCGTCAGCAGCCGCAGGGCCGGCGACGGTCACGGCCTGGGAGGCGGAATCAGGGGTGGCCTCGGCCATGGAAACGGTGCACCGGCGGTGGTCCCATGGTCTCAAAGCGACCCTGTCCCTGCGCTTGCTTCGGCGGCGCCCCAGCTCAGCCTGTCGCGAGCCTCGCCAGGTAATCCTCGAGCCGACCCGCATTGATCCAGCCGGTGGCGATCGTTTTGGTATGGGTGTGACTCACCCGCCCCCGGTGAATGTGGGAGAGCCCGGCCGGAAAGATCACGAGCTTGCCCCGCTCGGCCTCCTCGTGGTGCTCCTGCCAGTGGAACTCGGTGCCCCCCTCCGGCAGGCTGTTGCCATAGAGGATCCAGGCGAGCACGCGGCGATTCGGCTCGGTGGCCTCCTCGCTCAAGGTCCAGTCGCAGTGCCAGCTCCTGAAGCCTTCCCCGGGGGCGTAGCGCTGCAGGTTGAAGATCGGGTTGACGAACAGGGCCTGCTCCGGGCAGCACTGGCGCAGCAAGGGACGCTCTTTCAGGTACTGGTTCAGACCGGCGGTCACGCCGCGCACGATCACCTCCGCGAGGGCAAAGGCCTCCGGATCGCTGCGGTCGATGGCCACCAGGCTGATGTCGGTGGAGATCTTGTCGGGCTCCTGGTCGCCGCCGGCCGCTGCCGCGCCCTGCCCTTCTGCGCTCCGACCCTCTGCGCCACCTGAGGAGAAGGCCACACCGCGGCGGTGCAGGTCGGGGCGGCGATCGAAGAAGGCGATCACCCCATCGGCGAGGGCTTCGTATCCGGCATTCCGGTAAGAGGCGATCAGGCGCATGGGCCTTCTCCAGCCGTGCCGTCCGTGCCGGCCGCGCTGCCGGCGGCGTGTCCGTTCCCATTCTGGGCCCAGGGCACCGCCAGCACGGCCTCCAGGGCCTGCCAGCGCTCCGGCTCCACCACCCGCTCTCTCAGGCCCAGCTGCTTCAGGGCCGCTGCCGCCAGCTGCTGATCCACCGGCCCCTCGCCCGTCAGGGGCAGCACCAGCACCTGCTGCTCGGCCGGATCCGCCATCACCTGCAGACCGAGATCCTCCAGCTCCCGCTCGAAGAACAGGCGCCGCATCCGGCGGGTGAGCACCGGCCCCAGGGCGGCAGCGAAGGCCTCCAGGTCATCGCGCTCGCGGCCGGAGCCGCAGTTGAGCGCCAGCCAGATCAGCAGCTTCGCCCAGCTGTCGCGGGTCCACAGGGGCGCAAAGCTCTGGCGGTGCTGACGCACCAGTTCGGCGATGGCGAAGTCGAACAGGGTGGCCTGCAGCGCCGCAGCTGAGGCCTGGGAATCGGAAGCCATCGGCCCATCCTCCCGCCAAGGTCGCCGCCAGCGGGCAAACTGCAGAGGCAACGTCCCTGGAGACGCCTGATGCCCCTGGATCTCAACGACCCGGAGCTCGAGTTCGCCGATCTGGTGACCGCCTACCAGAGCTGGGTGATGGCCGTCATCAACGACGAGAAGCTCGGTGGTGAGCCCCTGCTCACCGAGGACATCGCCGACGATGCCCTGAATGCGATGCGCTTCCTGCCCGATGTGGTGACCAGCGCCATCGAAACCACCCTCGCCCGCGTCTACGACGTCGATCCCGACGAACTGGCCTCGCTGCTCTACCCCGAGGACTGACCCGCGTGGCCGCCGACGCCTACGTGCTCGGAACCGAGCCACCCGAGCGGGAGCGGCTGCGCCTGCAGCATGAGGTCTGGTTGCCCCTGGCCCAGGCGGCCTGGGAGAGGGCCCAGCTGGCACCGGGTCAACGGGTGCTCGATCTGGGGGCAGGACCGGGCTTCTGCAGTGTGGAGCTTGCCCGGGCGGTGGGGGCGAAAGGGCGGGTGCTGGCGCTGGAGCACAGCGACACCTACGTGGACCACGCCCGTGCGGCGGCGGCTGCCGCCAACCTCGCGCAGCTGGAGGTGCGCCGCCACGATCTCGCCGGCGATGGCCCGTTCGACTGGGGGCGGGAGGCCGGCAGCTTCGATCTGGCCTGGAGCCGCTGGCTGGCCATGTTCCTCCCCCGGCTGGAACCCTTTCTGGCCCTGGTCGGGGAGGGGCTGAGGCCGGGCGGCCGCTTCGTGGCCCATGAATACATGCACTGGGACACGTTCGCCCTTCATCCCTATGGCGAGGCCGTGGACCGCTTCGGCAGGGCCGTGCGGGCCAGCTTCCGCGAGGCCGGTGGCGATGAGGATGTCAACCGGCGCCTGCCGGCCCTGTTGGTGAGCCGTGGCTTCCGCATCGACGATCTGCGGCCCCTGCCGGTGCTGGGACGTGGCGGCGATGGCTGGTCTCAATGGATGGAGCGGTTCGTGAGCCTCTACGGCGAGGAGCTGATCCGCCAGGGCCGCTGGAGTGAGGCCGATGCCGAGGAGGCGGTGGCGGAAATGGCGGCGGCACGCTCCGATCCCGGTAGCTACTGGGTCGGGCCCACGGTGCTCGAACTGCGGGCCACGCGGGTGGGCACCTGACGGATGGCTGAGCGGCCTTGGCAGAAGCGACGCTTGCAGCTGTGGCTCCGGCACCATTCCCCTGTGGCCCTGCCCCTGGCGTTGTTGCTGCTGGTGATCGGGGGCTGGTCGCTGAAGAGCGCGGTGCAGTGGCTCGGCAGGGATGCCGATTCCGCCAGCCCTGCGCTGCGCTCGAAGCTGCAGGGCATGGCCCTGGAGAGCCTGGAGTCGGTGTCCGGTCCGCCGCTGAGGGGCACCCTCTACATGGGAATCGTGATCGACCCGGACCGCATCCTCAACCCTGAGGCCTATGGGGATCTGAACAAACGGGTACAAAGTCTCACCAATGCATTCCGCACCGTTCATCCCGGCGTGACGGTGCAGGTGCAGTTGTTCCGCAGTGACAGCGTCATCCCGAAACTGAAAGCCAGGGTGCGCAGCGGTCTCGGTCCTGACCTGCTGGTGGCCAGTGGACTGATCGCCGGTGATCTGCATGCGATGGGCCTCTCCGACTCTGTGCAGCTGACGACGCAGGAACAGCAGCAGTTCCATCCGGCATCCCTTGCTCGCCTGCGACTGCCGAATGGGCGGCTGAGCGGCGTGCCTCTCTTGTATTTCCCAGAGGTGATCTGCTTCAACCGCAGCAAGGTGAAGACCAGTCCAGCCACTCTCGAGGAGCTGCTGCAGGCCAGTGCAGAGGGCCTGCGGGTGGGGCTGGCCACCAATCCGATCAACATCTATTGGACGGCCGGTGCCCTCGGTGCCAATCAGGCTCTCGTGACGGTGATGCGGGGCAAACCACTCCAGCCGGAGCTGCGCCAGCGGCTGCTGGGCTGGCTGCGCTGGTTGCAGTCCGCCAGCCTGCAGCAGCGGGTCACCTTCTATGCCGATCAGGGGCAGGTGCTGGACGACTTCCTCCACGACCGGCTCGACTGGATCAGCTGCAGCAGCACCAACTTCTCGACCCTCCAGCGCCAGCTGGGTCCGCGGCTGGGGGTCGCGACCATGCCATCCGGCCTCGGCGGTGAGCCCACCCCGATTTCGCGGGAGCGGGTGATGGTGCTCGGCAAGGGCTCCAGCCCGGATCAGCGCCGGATTGCCAAGGCGATGGCGAGCTTTGCGATCAATCCCCTGATTCAGCGCAGCATGACGATCGGCACCTTTTCCCTGCTGCCGGTGAACCGGTTCGTGCCGCCACCGGTGAGCAGCTCCTCGACCCTGGAGGCGCTGGTGGAATCCCAGCGCCAATCGAATGCCACAGAGCCGCTGCTGGATCTGCTCCATGCAGGCGATCCCCGTCTGGAGGCGCTGGCCCAGACCCTGGTGCAGCTGGTGTTCGGTGCCCTCAGCCCTGAGGCGGCCACCGAGGCCCTGATCCGCGATCTCCGGCCTCTGCCTTCCCTCCAGGCCAGCCGATGATGCAGTTGCTGCAGGATTTCTTCGGCTGGTTCGGTTATCTCGAGCGGCCCTCCGTGCTGGGCCAGATGTTGCTGGTGCTCCTGCCCCTGGTGGGGCTGCATCTGTTGCGAAGGCGGTTGCGCCGCCGCTCTCCTCTGGTTCCTCTGCTTCTGCCCCTCACCCTGGCTCTGATCGGTCTGGGAACTGGCCTGCTGGCCTGGGCTGGTCAGCCCTACGGGTTGGCCCTGCTTCTGCTGCAGCTGCGTGCAGCCTGGTTCGGCCTGGATCTGCTGCAGCTCCTGCTGACGAAGGTGCTCCCCTCCGGACTCCTGCATCAGCTGCAGAGTCGTCTGATTCGTCCGGCTTTTCTGCTGCTGGCGGGGATAGCCCTGATCGACCAACTCGACACCCTCGACGACCTGGCGCTGATCTCAGTCGGCACCTGGTTCGGAGTACCGCTGGATCTGAGCAGGCTGTTTCTGGCGCTGGTGATCCTCTATCTGGTGGTGGTGGGCTCAGGCCCTCTGGCTGCGGCCCTGGCCCTGTTGGTCAAGAAGGTGCTCGAGATCGATGAGGGCAGTCGCCGTGCCGTGCAGTTGCTGTTCCGCTACCTCGTGGTGGCGATCGGCGTGGTCTGGGTCTGCAGCCATCTCGGGCTCAACGCCACGGCGATCCTGGCGATCGCCGGCGGGCTCTCGGTGGGGCTGGGCTTCGGCATCAAGGAGGTGTTCTCCAATTTCGTCAGCGGCCTCTGGCTGCTGTTCGAGGGGTCGGTGCGGCCCGGTGCAGTGCTGTTCATCGATGGGGATCCCTGCGAGGTGCGTAGCCTCGGTCTGCGGGCGGCGGTGCTCTGGCGCGACCGCGACAACGCCGAGCTGGTCATCCCCAACCAGACCTTCTTCACCAGTACCACCACGACCTACACCGGCAGCGATCGGATGCGGCGCTCCCAGGTCAGTGTGGGAGCGGCCTATCGCCATGATCCCGAGCAGGTGGTGGCGCTGCTGGAGGCCACGGCCCGTGCCCAGGCGCGTGTGTTGCCCTCGCCGCCGCCCAAGGCGCTGGTGCTGGCTTATGGCGAATCGTCGATCGATTATGCCCTGCGTTTCTGGATCGCCAATCCGATGGACAACGTGTCGATCTGCAGCGAGGTGAATATGGCGGTCTGGAAGGCTTTTGACGCGGCGGGCATCGAGATTCCCTTCCCCCAGAGGGTCGTCAAGACCATCGAGGCGCCCAGTCCCGTGTCCGTTCCTCCCGCAGCGCCTGATCGATAGGGTTCGGGCACCTGCCTGATCCCGATGAGCACGCTGCCGTCCGCTCTTTCGGGACGCCAGGCCCACCCGGCCGATGCCCTGGCCGATTCCCATGCCCGCGCCGGCCCGGAGCTGCTGGCCAGCCTCGACAGTGATCCCACCGCTGGCCTCACGGCCCATGAGGCGGAGGCGCGGCTGCGGCGCCAGGGACCCAACACGCTCACCAGCCGCGGCGGTCAGCCGGCCTGGTTGCGCTTCCTGGGCCAGTTCCACGATCCGCTGCTCTACACCCTGCTGGCGGTGGGGGCGATCAAGGCGCTGATCGGTGATCCGCGCGAAGCCCTGGTGATCTGGAGCGTCACCCTGATCAATGCCGTGATCGGCTACGTGCAGGAGAGCCGGGCCGAAACCGCCATCGCCGCCCTGGCGCGCGCGGTGCGTACAGAGGTGACCGTGATCCGCGGCGGCCAGCCCCGGCGTCTGCCCTCCGAGCAGCTGGTGACCGGTGACCTGGTGCAGCTCGAGGCCGGCGACAAGGTGCCGGCCGACCTGCGCCTGCTGCAGTCCCGTGCGTTGCGGGTCGATGAATCCGCCCTCACCGGCGAATCCCGGCCCGTGGTCAAGGGCACGGCCGCCGCGCCCCTGGACACCCCCCTGGCGGAGCGCAGCGGCATGATCTATGCTGGCAGTTTCATCACCGCTGGCCAGGGCGAGGGCCTGGTGGTGGCCACGGCCGATGCCACCGAGGTGGGACGCATCTCCACCTCGCTGCAGGAGCAGGTGAACCTGAGCACGCCGCTGACGCGGCAGTTCGCCCGCTTCAGCACCACGATCCTGCGGTTCATCCTGGTGCTGGCCCTGCTCACCTTCCTGGTGGGACTGCTGCGGGGCCGTGCTCCGGCCGAGATGTTCGACGGCGCGGTGGCCCTGGCGGTGGGGGCGATTCCGGAGGAACTGCCGGCGATCGTGACCATCACCCTGGCGATCGGGGTGAACCGGATGGCCCGCCGCAACGCGATCATCCGCAAGCTGCCGGCGGTGGAAGCCCTGGGCAGCACCACGGTGATCTGCTCCGACAAGACCGGCACCCTCACCCAGAACCGGATGACGGTGCGGGAGGTGTACGCCGGAGGGGTGGTGCTGCGGCTGGAGGAGCTCTGGCCCGAAGCCCCCGAGCCTGATGCGGCCGATCCCCTCGCCGCCAACGTGGCCCTGCGCGAAACCCTGCTGGCGGGTCTTCTCTGTAACGACGCCCGCCCCAGCCACGATCAGACTCTGCTGGGGGATCCCACCGAGACCGCTCTGCTGGTGGCGGCCCAGGTCGCCGGATTGGATCGGGACCGCTCCCTCGATCGCCATCCGCGCCGCGATGCCATTCCCTTTGCGGCGGAGCAGCAGTTCATGGCCACCCTGCACGGCAATCAGCGGATCCTGGTGAAGGGATCGGTGGAAACCGTGCTGGCCCGCTGCAGCCACCAGCTGGGGGCCGATGGCCGCGAGCAACCGCTCGTGGCGCCCACGATCGAGGCGGTGGTCTCGGCCATGGCCGGCCGCGGTCAGCGGGTGCTGGCCTTTGCGGTGGGGCGGGCCGAACCGCGCCAGACGCGGCTCGAACCCCACGACGTGGCTGCCGATCTGGTGTTCCTGGGGATGCAGGGCATGCTCGATCCGCCCCGTCCGGAGGCGATCCAGGCGGTGGCGGCCTGTCAGGCCGCCGGCATCACCGTGAAGATGATCACGGGGGATCACCTCGAAACCGCCCGTTCGATCGCCCGTCAGATCGGCCTGGGCCGGCCCGCAGCCGAGGGGCAGGGGTCTGAGGTGCGGGCCCTGGAGGGGCGAGAGCTGGAGGCGATGAGCCCCGAGCAACTGGCGGCCTGTGTGGGCGACACCGATGTCTTCGCCCGCGTGGCTCCGATCCAGAAGCTGGCCCTGGTGCGGGCCCTGCAGGCCGGTGGTGCCGTGGTGGCGATGACGGGCGATGGCGTCAACGATGCCCCTGCCCTCAAACAGGCCGATATCGGTATCGCCATGGGCCGCGGCGGCACCGAGGTGGCCCGCGAAGCCGCCGACATGCTGCTCACCGACGACAACTTCGCCTCGATTGAAGCGGCGGTGGAGGAGGGGCGCGCGATCGCGCTCAATCTGCGCAAGACCCTGGCCTTCGTGCTGCCCGTGAATGGAGGCGCCTCGATGACGATCCTGTTTGCGGCCCTGTTCGGCCTGGAGCTACCGGTCACGGCGCTGCAGGTGCTCTGGCTGAACATGATCAACGCCCTGCTGATGTCGGTGCCGCTGGCCTTCGAGCCCAAGGCGCCCCTGCTGATGCAGCAGCCCCCCCGGCCACCGGGCCAGCCGATGCTCACCGCCGCCCTGATCCAGCGGGTGCTGCTGATCTCCCTGTTCAACTGGGCGCTGATCTTCTCGCTCTTCTCCTGGGGACAGGCGCAGGGCGGCTCTCTGGCGCTGTCGCGCACCATGGCGATCCAGGGATTGGTGCTGTCGCAGGTGGTGTATCTGCTGAGCATCTCCCAGATCGGCAAGCAACCGATGCGCTGGATCCGTCATGGCTGGCAACAGTTCACCCTGTCACCGGTGTTGATGCTGGGCCTGGGTCTGGCTTTGCTGTTCCAGGTGGTGTTCAGTCAGCTCGGCTGGATGAACGCCTTCTTCGGAACGGCACCGTTGGGCATGACGGAGTGGTGGATCTGTGCATTGCCGATGCTGCCGATGATTCCGCTGGCCGTTCTGGCGGAGTGGCTCGATCCCACCACGGGTCGGCATGAACGCCCCGCCAGGTAGTCGGTCGCATCGTGTAGGGCCTCCGTGGCGGCCTGAATGACGATGACCCGCTATGTTTGGTGAGTTCATCACATCGACCCAATGCTCACGGGATCCGATCTACTCGCCAAGGTCAAGGAACTGGGCGATGTCTCCAAATCCGAACTGGTCCGCAGCTGCGGCTACGTCAGCACCAAGAAAGACGGCAGCGAGCGGCTGAACTTCACCGCTTTCTACGAAGCTCTGCTGGAAGCCAAGGGCGTCAGCCTCGGCGACGGTGGCAGCAAAGGCGTGGGCAAAGGCGGCCGCAAGCTGAGCTACATCACCAAGGTGCAGTTCAACGGCAACCTCCTGGTGGGCAAGGCCTACACCGCCATGCTCGATCTCCAGCCTGGCGACGAATTTGAGATCAAGCTTGGCCGCAAGCAGATCCGCCTGGTGCCGGTCGGCAGCACGGACGACGAGGATTGAGCCGCCAATCGGCTTGACCCCGAAGGGCGGCGGGTTGCAGTGGCGCCTGTCCTGCTTCCCGCCTGCCCGTATGCCTTGCTTGTCCGGCAATCACTCCAGCTGCAGCGTGCCCCGGGTGCGCTGGCGTCGCTCGAAGTCCTGAGACTCATAGCGGGCCATGCAGTCTCCCTGAGGCACCAGCAGGCAACTCACGTAATCCGAGGCTTCCACAAGTGCCGCACGGATCGCTTTCGCCGCCGGTGTGCGTTGTGTTTCGCTGCTGTTGTTGCCGAAATTCAATGTGCCTGCGGCGCCGGTGAGTGCCTGGCCTGTCCGCCCCATGTTCGGTGCCAGATAGAGAGCCAGTCCGGCCGCCGGCAGGAGACTCCCCCCTGATTCGCGCGCCTCGCTCACATTGCTCGCCCGTCCTTCAACGGTGCGACGGCCCACCACCTCGCCGCTGGTGCTGTCGACCACTCGCACATCGATCGCCACGTAGTCCTTGGTTTCGAGCTGCTGTTTGCGAGTGCCGAAGCCCAGCAGGCCGAAGTTGCTGCCCGAGCTCTTGCTATCCACCGTTGAGTCGTAGGAGGTCACGGTGCCAAGCACGATGTAGCGCGCCCCGGTCATTCGCCCTTTCTGTGCCGCATTCGTGCCCTGGCGCACAATGCCAAGCTCAGTCAGTTCCTGCTCTGACAGCACCTCCTGCAGTTGCTGCCGCTCCACCACCTGCAGGGTGCCGGTGGCCTGCAATTCGTTGGCCAGTGCCGCGGCCAGATCCGTCGCCACAGGGCCCTGCCACCACCAGGCTGGCTGTGTCACGGTGTTCTTGAAGTTCGGCACCGAAACGGTGGGTTTGCCGCCACGGATCGCCTGCTGGGCATTCGCGGCGGGCGAGCCCAGCAGCAGAGTCAGCAGGGGCAGGGCGAGGGACAGCCGGATCCAGGGCGCCGCCATGGGTTGTGTGGTCATCTGCGGGTTCAACTCTGCGGAATGTTGTCGTTCTGGCCCTCAGGGACTCTGCGCTGCATGGCTGGTGTCCCCCGACGACCACTCCGCATTCTGCGAGTCCTTCTCCCCCGCTTGCCTTGGTTGGAGCGTCAGTTGCCAGGCTGGTGTCAATGCCCGAACTGGACGAGGCTGGGCGGCATTCCGTAGTGACGCCCACGTTCCAGGGGGCCAACGGTTCGGTTCACTGGAGTCACTCAGCCCTTGATCCGTCCGATACGGATCTCCTGCCATGACCGCCACCCCCCTCTCCGCGGCAGCCCATCCCTCCCCTCTGCCCCTGCAGCAGGAGCGTGAACGATCAGCGCCGAGGCCGGCGCCGATGTTCGAAATGATTCCCTACGAGCGCTTCCGCGATACGCCGGCGGTGCGCTTTTACGACATCACCGTGCCCACCTCCAATGCCCGCGATCTGGTGGTTCACAGCGGCCCGGCGATCAGCCCACCGGATGATCCTGAGACCGGCGCCTGGCAGTTCTATCTGCATCCCCACCAGGAGGACAACCTGCTCGCCCTGCACGGCGGCCGCACCTTCTATCTGGTCAACCTGGGCTGGAACTATCCGTTCCACATCGTGCGCTTGCAGACCGGAGGCGACATTCTCCGCATTCCCCCCGGTACCTTCCACCGTTCCGTCTCGGACCCCAATGGCTCAGTGGTGATCAACCAGGCCGTTCGCGACGAGGGGGCCAGCGTGGTCCGGGAGTTCCGTGTCTACAACAGCCATGACATCCCCCGGCTGTTCGCCACCACCTCCCGCACCGCTCCCCTGCCGAAGCTCCACGGCGTCCGCTGGTAAGGGGCCTTGGTGCGTGCAGGCCTGCTCGGCACCGTCGTTCAACCGGCGGTGCCCTGCAACTTGCTGGCGAACTGCTCCGGGGGCAGGGGCCGATCGAACAGGTACCCCTGGAACAGATCGCAGCCCAGCTCCTGAAGCAGGTTCCACTGCTGCTCGGTTTCCACGCCTTCGGCCAGGGTGCGCAGGCCCAGTTCGCGCGCCATGCTGATGGTGGCGCGCAAGATCACGCGATCGGTGATCGTCTGCTCAAGGCGGTCCACGAAGCAGCGATCGATCTTGAGTTTGCTCAGATGCAGCGAATGCAGCGTGGCCAGAGAGGAGTAGCCGGTACCGAAATCATCGATGGCCAGCTTGAAGCCCATTGCTGTCAAAGCGTTCAGCTGTTCCGCCGCTTCCTTGGGATAGGCCATCAGGGCCGTTTCGGTGATTTCCAGTTCCACCTGCCTGGCTGCCAGGCCATGCCGCTGCATGGCTGAGCGCACGGTGTCCGGCAGGGAGGGAAGGCGGGGTTCGAGTTGCACGGCTGAGACGTTCACGGCGATCGGCGGCACGATCAGTCCCTGGTTCTGCCAGCTGAGGATCTGGGCGAAGGCTGCTTCGATCACCCAGGCCCCGATCGCATGGATCTGGCCGGTCTGCTCCGCGAGTGGAATGAATGTGTCGGGAGGAATGGTCACCCCCTGGTGATTGGTCCAGCGCACCAGGGCTTCGGCGCCCACGATCACCCCCTCCCCATCCACCTGGGGTTGGTAGAGCAGGCGCAGCTGCCCCCGTTCCACGGCATGCTCCAGCTGGGTTTCCATCTCCAGCCTGGCCCGCAGTCGCTGGCTCACAGTTGTGGAATAGGCCTGCATCTGGTTGCGGCCACGGCGCTTGGCTTCGATCAGGGCTGAATTGGCGCACTGAAGCAACGTGTGGGCATCACTCCCATGCTCCGGGCAGCTGCTCACGCCGACGCAGGCGGTGGGCTGCACCGGCAGGGTCTGGCCCACGAGCCTGCCTGACGCAAGCTTGCTCTGCAGTGCGTGCCCCAGTTCGACCGCCGCCCCCAGCGAGGTGATGCCGCGATGGCGGATCACCAGGAATTCGTCGCTGCCCAGCCTGGCCACCCAATCGTCCGGCTGCAGCAAATCGCGTAGCGTCAGAGCGGTGGAGCAGAGCACCCGGTTGCCGACCTCGGGCCCGAAGGTCTCGTTGACCGAATCGAACTGATCGAGATCCAGATTGATCAGGGCGATGGATTCGTTGTAAGTCTTGCTTTGCAGAAGCCCTTCCAGATGGCGCAGCGTCGCGGCTTTGTTGGGCAGATCGGTGAGTGAATCACGGTAGGCGGCATCCTCGAGCTGGCGCTCGAGTTCGTGCATGGTGGTCACGTCCTGTACGGTGCCGATCGTGGTCAGCGGCCATCCCCGGTTGTCGTAGGTGGTTTTGCCCCGCTCGAGCACGTGTTTCTCGCGTCCATCCGGGAAGAGCAGGCGATGCTGGATGCGATAGGCATTGCCGCTCAGGAGGGCCTTCTGATAGGCGGCGTCCACGGCCCTGCGATCGTCAGGATGGACCAGCGTCAGGAAGTTTTTGTAGGTGTTGGGCGGGGCGTTGGGATCGACTTCGAAGATCCGGAAGGTCTCATCTGACCAGCTCAGATGACCGCTGGCATGAATCAGCTCCCAGCTGCCGATGTGGCTGATCTCTTCGGCTTCGTTCAGCTGCCGGTTCATCTGGGCGAGCTTCCAGCTGATCTCCCCCTGCTCGGTCTGATCCAGAAAGGCCTGCAGGATGATCGGTTGCTGATCCACCTGCACCCGCAGAAACCGTACGGTCACGTTGCGGATCAGCCCTGTTTTGCTGCGGTGAAGGGAGGCAAAGCTGCCATGCCCTTCCTGCAGCATCCGGGCCGCCAGTTTGGCGAGCCAGACGCAGCCCTCGTTGTGGTTGGCCTGGATCTCGGCGGGGTCGAGGGCGAGAAATTCCTCCCGGCTGTACTGAAGCCGTTCGTGGGCGGAACGGTTGCAGTCGAGGAAGCGGAGCGCTATGGGATCGAACAGCACGTAGTCGTCGCCACTGACCTCCGGGGCGTAGCGGAACACATCAGCGAGGCTGAGGGCGCGGGGGATGAATGGATCCGCCGGCTCGTCGGTAGGGTTCTCGGTCGCTGGGCCGCTGGCCCTGAGGACCAGAGGGACCTTGGTTCGCAGGGGATCGTGCGGATTCGACGACGCTTGAGGCCCGACCATGGTCACCCCGAGCCAGCCTCCCCGGTGCCGAATCCATCCACTGTAGTCAGGCCAAGGCTTTCAGCTACGGCGAGTTTGACGAGGGACACAGCTTGGTACGTCCTGGAGCATTTCTTCGCAAGGTTGCCAGCGATCCAGGTCGAGCCGGCGGTCTGCGCCGGGCTCAAGCGGTCTGCGCGGAGGGGGTGAGGGGCTCGAGCAGCCGTTGTGCAAAGGCCTCTGCCGTCAGGGGGCGATCGAAGAAATACCCCTGGAAGCTGGTGCAGCCCAGCTGCTTGAGCAGCTGCCACTGCTGAGCCGTCTCCACGCCTTCGGCCAGGGTCTCCAGCCCCAGCTCCCGCGCCATCGACAGCGTGGCGCGCACGATCACCTGATCGGTGAGGTCGGTCTCGAGGGCGTTGATGAAACAGCGATCGATCTTGAGCTTGTTGAGCGCAAGGGCGTGCAGGGTCTCCAGGGAGGAGAAGCCGGTGCCGAAGTCGTCGATGGCCAGGCGAAATCCCTGATGGGCCAGTTGCTGCAGCTGCTGGCGCGCTTGCTGGGGATTGCTGATCAGGGCGGTTTCCGTGATCTCCAGCTCGATCCGCTGCGGGGGAATGGCATGCCGTGCCAGGGCCGCTGCCAGGGCCGCCTCCAGGGGTGGGTCCTGCGGCTCCAGTTGCACGCCGGACACATTCACGGCCAGCAGCGGCAGCCTCAGGCCCTGCAGGTCCCACTGCCGCAGCTGCCGGCAGGCTTCCTCCACCACCCAGGCGCCGATTGCGTGGATCTGGCCCGAGCGCTCCGCCAGGGGGATGAACTGATCCGGGGGTACGCAGGTCGCGGGCGTCTTGAACCAGCGCACCAGGGCTTCGGCGCCGATCAGCCGCCCCTCCCCATCCACCTGGGGCTGATACACCAGCCGCAGCTGCTGGCGCTCCACGGCATGGCTGAGCTGCATCTCCAGATCCAGTTGTTCGCGGATGCGGGTGCTGAGGCTGGCCGAATAGGGGTGCAGCTGGTTCCTGCCCCTGCGCTTGGCCTCCATCAGGGCGGTGTTGGCGGCCTGCAGCAGCAGATGGGGGTCGATGCCGTGTTCGGGGCAGGTGCTCACGCCGAAGCAGGCGCTGGGTTGCACCGGCAGCAGCGGGGCCAGCTGGGCCGTCTGGATCAACGACTGCTGCAGTTCCTTGGCCAGGGCCACCGCATCTCCCAGGGAGTTGGTTCCGTTGCCGCGGATCACCAGGAATTCATCGCTGCCCAGTCGAGCGATCCAGTCGTCGGGCTCCAGCCGGTTGCGCAGCCACATCGCCATGGCGGAGAGCAGGTGGTTGCCGGCCTCCGGTCCAAAGCTGTCGTTGATCGACTGGAAGCTGTCGAGATCGAGGTTGATCAGGCCGATGCACTGGTTGTAGGGCCGCCCCTTCAGCAGCTGCTCGAGATGGCGCAGGCTGGCGGCCTTGTTCGGCAGTCCGGTGAGCGGATCGGTATAGGCGGCCTGCTCGAGCTGGTCCTGCAGGGCGTTGATCTCAGTGATGTCCTGCAGCGTGCCGACCGTGTGCAGCGGCTCGCCGTTCGCGGCGTAGTCGGTCTCGCCCTGCTGCCGCAGGGTCCTGCGAGGGCCATGGGGCAGCTGCAGGTGGTAATCCACCTGGAACGGATCGCCGATCTGGATGGCTCGTTCATAGGCGTGCAGCAGCCTGGTCTGATCGTCGGGGTCGAGCCGGGCCAGCAGGCTGGCGAAGCGCAAGGGTTCATCGCCGCTGTCCTCCAGTCCCCAGATCCGGCGGGCCTCCCTGGAGCAGACCAGCGCATCGGTGGCGTGCACATGCTCCCAGCTGCCGATGTGGGATTGCCGTTCGGCTTCGTTCAGCAGATCGTTCAGGTGCTGCAGCTGCACGGCCGGCGGAGACCCCAGCGGCGGCTGGGGCTGATGCAGCACAAGCAGCAGCACGTCCAGAGAGCCGCTGTCGCTCTCCAGGCCCTGCAGCCGATAGGTCAGCTCCACAGGCAGACCTGGATCCGCTGCCGTCCACAGGGCCACGGCGCGGCCCATGGGTTGCTGCCGCAGCTGGCTCAGCGGCGGCAGCTGAGCCAGCAGAGCGGACAGCACCGCAGGATCCGCCGGGGCGGCGGGATTGGAGCTGGCGGCGCCTGGTCCACCCGAACCGCTGCCAAGCAACCGGCGGGCGGCTGGATTGGCCTCGATCAACGCACCGCTGGTCGCCTCGATCAGCAGGATGGCGTCGTGAACCAGCTCCAGGCTGGCCGCAGCCAGGTCATTGAGGCTGGCCAGGATGCGTCCTTCCTCTGAATCACCGCCCTTGGTTTTCGGCGTTGATGAGGGCATCGACACGTCTTGCTGGGCCTGGGTTCTGAGCTGCTGCCTGGCCTGGATGGTTTGAATCTAATGGTTGGAGTGGAACGCTTTATTGAGCGTTCCGGCCCGCCCCGGCTGGGGTGAACACAGTGAAGCTGGGTTCCCTGTCCCCTGCTCCAGTTCCGGCAACGAATCTGCCGGACAGGTTGTTCTTCTTCCGGTTCGGTCCGTCAGCTGCATGGCCACCCTGTTTCCTCAGCCTTACACCAGCCTGGACATCCGCCAGCCCCTGGACAGGCGTCTGGCTGAGTTGCACGGGCAGATTCGCAGGCAGGTGCCGGCTGTGGAGCGGCTGGCCTTCGCGCTCTATGAGCCCCGCAATGATCTGCTCAGCACCTATGCGAGCCACAGCTGCATCACCCCCAACCTCACCTTCTACGACCATCAGCTCGCCACCATCCCCAGCCTGTCTCAGCTGGCCGCGTCACGCCAGTGTCGGGTGATCGACGACATGCTGGCGGAGCTGCCCCCGATCTCGCTCCACACCCGCTGGCTGCTCCAGCAGGGCTGGCGCAGCTCCTACACCGTGCCGCTCCATTGCGGCGGTGAGCTGCTCGGTTTTCTCTTTCTCAATGCGATTGAGCCGGGTCTGTTCACGGCCGATCTGTTGCAACGGCTCCAACCCTGGGTGGAACTCAGCGCCAGCCTGATCCTGCAGGAGATGGGCTTGGTCCATGCGCTGCGGCAGGCGGTGCAGCTGGCCCTGCACCTGGCGGATCTTCCCGAGGGCGGCAGTGCCGATCATGTGGAGCGTGTGGCGCTCTACAGCCGTCTGATCGCCATGGAACTGGGGCACCGTCGACCACTTCCCCCAGACTTTGCCGCCGATCTCTATGGCTTCGCCTCCCTTGCCGATGTGGGCCGGCAGCTCACCACCGTCGCCCTGGCCAGCAAGCCCGGCCGCCTCAGCGTGGAGGAGCGCCGTGCCATGGACGCTGAGGTGCTGCGTGGCGTGGAGCTGGTCGACGCCCTGATCGCGGGGCTGCGCCTGGTGGCCAGCCCCAAGGCGCAGATGCTGCATCGCATGCTGGCGGGCCGCCACGAGCTGCTGGATGGCAGCGGCTATCCCTTCGGCCTGGAGAACGGGGCCATTGCCCTGGAGGCCCGCATCGTGGCGGTGGCGGACATCTACGACGCCCTTCCCGCGGAGGCGGCCGAGGCGACCTTGCTTCAGATGGCGACTGACGGCAAGCTCGACCGCGCCTGTGTCGATGCCCTGCTTGGGGCCAGGCAACAGCGCCATGCCATCGCGGCTGCCTATCGGGATCCCTAATCGGCGAACTGCCACTACGGTTGGGCCTCCTTCAACCGCCTGCGGACTTCCGCCAGCGGTCTTCTGGCGTCTGCCGCAGCGCCTTGCCTCCCCGCCATGTCCCTGCAGCTCTCTCAGCAGACCTGTGCCAACTGCCGTTTTGCGCGGCGCTCGGCGGCGTTCGATGCCGATGGCCTGCTCTCCTGCCGCTATCTGCCACCCCAGCCGAGCAGGGACCACAACTGGCGGATCGTGCCCGAGAACTTCTGGTGCGGATGCTGGGACTGGGGGCCGCCCGATCCCTTGGTGGGACCGGTGCCGCCCGTTCCGCCCGAGTCATGACCCGCTTGCCGTTGTGCCGAGGCGGACGACTCCAGGTTCAGGCCAGCCGTAGGTCCACCGTGCAGAGGCCTTCAGCGGGCAGGGTCCAGGGAGGGGCATCGCCTTCGCCGACCCAGCCACTCCGGATGATCGGTTGGAATGTGGTGCCGTCGTCGTCGAGGCAGAAGCGGGCCACCGTGTTCAGGTTGCCCTCAGGGTTGGGGCTGTGCTGCTCGATGCTCAGCTCCAGCGGCATGTGGGGCTCGATGGCCGGATGCATGCAGGGGTAGAGCCTGTGGTGGCGGTAGCGCACCGCCAGCGGTGGTTCCTCACCCCCCGCTGCCAGCGGCGCCAGCGGCAGCAGGCGGCCATTGAGACGGAGGTGGTGGTGATCGCGGAAGCTGCCGCTCGCTCGGATCTCCAGGCGGCGCAGCGAGGCATCCACGAAGCGGCTGGTGAAGCCCCCCTCCACCGGGGTGTCGCAGATCAGGGGCCAGGGTTCCAGGGCGGGGCGGATCTCCAGCCAGGCGGCGCCGTCCTGCCAGTCGAGCAGGGGCGGGAAGCGCCAGTCCCATAGCTGCTGGAAGGGGGTGGGATCGAGCCCAAGGCCATCCTCCGCCAGGGCCGCCAGCACAGTGTCGAGATCGGCCCACAGCTGGCTGGGCAGCAGCATGCGGTCGTGCAGTTCAGTGCCCCAGGGGCGCAGCTGCTCCGGCCGGTGGCGAGGATCGAGCAGGTGGGCCGCCAGGGAGCTCCAGAGCAGGGCGATGGCGCTGCTCCACTCCACCCGCGGCAGGGATTCCAGGGCCCTGAATTCGATCAGCCCCAGGCAGCCCGCCGGCGCCCCCGGATTCCAGAACTTGTCGAAGCTGATCTCGCTGCGGTGGTTGTTGCCGCTGCGATCGGCATGGAGGTGGCGCAGGGTTTCGCCGATCAGGCTGCGGCGATCGGCGCCGGCGTCGGGCGGACCATCGGGGTTGCCCGCATCCGCCTGCTCGATGCAGCTGTAGGCCAGTTCCAGGTCAAACAGGGAGCCGATCGCTTCATCCGGCCGTGGTGCCTGGGAGGCCGGCCCCACGCAGGCGCCGCTGAACAGGTAGCCCAGGCTGGGATGGTGCTGCCAAAAACGCAGGATGCCGCTCAACCAGGCCGGTCGACCGAAGAAGGGATTCTGCTCCAGGCTGGCGCCTCCCCAGAGCAGATGGTTGCCGCCGCCGGTGCTCTCCTGGCGTCCGCCCCCGGCGCTCTTCCAGCTGCGCAGGCCCACCGTGGTGCAGGCCATTTCCAGCCGCCGCAACCAGCCGTCGTACTCAG
Source organism: Synechococcus sp. CBW1006 (assembly GCF_015840525.1). NCBI lineage: Bacteria > Bacillati > Cyanobacteriota > Cyanophyceae > Synechococcales > Synechococcaceae > Synechococcus > Synechococcus sp. CBW1006. Next base: position 1,226,549 of record NZ_CP060396.1, read on the forward strand.
CCCAGCTGTGGCACACGGGCAGGTTCACCTCCAGCACGCCCGGATCGGCGGTGAGGCCGAGCACCTGCCAGCGCCCTGGTCCATCGCTCGGCAGCACGCCGCTCAGGGCCGGGGCCGCCAGGGGGGCGCCCGGCACCGCATCCGCCAGGCCATCGGCCACCGCCTGCAGCAGCAGCTCCAGGGGCTCGCTCAGCAGGGGGGGAAGAAACAGATCCCAGCTGCCGGCAGCCACCGCCCCATCAGACTCGATCACCTCCAGGGTGAGCACCTGGCGGGGGGCGTGGTCGGGGAAGTGCTCAAGCGGCAGGCGCAGGCCGGCTGGTCCGGGCGCACCGCTGAGCTGGCGGTGCGCCTTCGCCAGGGGCCAGGGCACCGCCAGCCAGGCGGGGTGTTCGGGATCGCGGCCCTCCGGTGGGGTTGCATCGTCGATGGTGAGTGGCACGGCCCACACCCGCCGGTGAGGATCCAGCGGGTCGCTGAGTTCGACCGGATGCAGCTCCACCCCCAGCCGCGCCCCCAGGTCCGCCAGCCAGGCGGTCGCCTCGGCGGCAGTGAGAGGCTTGCCCAGATCACCGGGCTGACAGGGTTCGGGCCAGCGCACCGGCGGTGGACTGCCCTCAAGGCCGGTGATCAGCCGTAGCGCCCAGCGGGGATTCACCTCTCCCTCGTAGCGCTTGCCGGGGCAATACAGCAGGGTGCTGCCCGGCCACACCTGCTGCTGCAGCTCCCGCGCCAGGCGCTGGGCGATCGGCAGCTTGGTGGGGCCATCGGCGCAGACGCTCCATTCGGCACCCTCCGGCTCGAACGGCACGTAGGTGGGCTCGCCGCCGAGGGTGAGGTGGATGCCGGCGGCCCTCAGCCGGGCCTCGGCCGCGGCGGCTGCCGACGCTCGTTCCGGCTGGTTGTCAGCGGTGGGGGCGTGAACCGAGGAGTGGTGGTGGACCGGAGGCTGGGACAACGGTGGCGCTGAAGAAGGACGGAACCCAGGGGGGTAGGGCGGACAGCGACCGACCGTTGCCGGACGGCCTCAGGAATGGCGCCCGTCGCCGGAACCCCCCACCACATTGCAGGCTCGCACCGGTGCCGGCTCCACCTGCCAGATCCGCTCGGCGTATTCGCGGATGGAGCGGTCGCTGCTGAAGAATCCGCAGCGGGCCGTGTTCAGAACCGACATGGTGCCCCAGCGGCTCGGATCACTCCAGGCCGCGTCGACGGCATTGTGGGCACGGCGGTAATCGCCGATGTCCGCCATCACCCGGAAGGGGTCGCTGCTGCAGAGATTAGCCAGCAGGGGATGGAACAGGTCGCGGTCTCCCTCGCTGAAATGGCCCGAACCGATCAGGTCGATCGCTTCGCGGGTCACGGGGTCGTTCTCGAGCCACGGCATCGGGTGGTAGCCGTTCCGGTTGATCACGGCCAGTTCCTCGGCCGTGTGGCCGAACAGGAAGAAGTTGTCTTCGCCCACCCGCTCGCGGATCTCGATGTTGGCGCCATCGAGGGTGCCGATGGTGAGAGCGCCATTGAGAGCCATCTTCATGTTGCCGGTGCCCGAGGCCTCCTTGCCGGCGGTGGAGATCTGTTCGGAGAGATCCACCGCCGGGTAGATGCGCTGCGCCAGCTTGACGTTGAAGTTGGGTAGGAACACCACCCGCAGGCGCCCATCCATGGCCGGATCGATGTTGACGATCTCGGCGATGCCCACGATCAGGCGGATGATCAGCTTGGCCATGGCGTAGCCCGGCGCCGCCTTGCCCCCGAAGATGAAGGTGCGGGGCGGCAGCTGCTCGCCATTGCGGATGCGCAGATAGCGCTCCACGATCTGCAGGGCGGCCAGGTGCTGGCGCTTGTATTCGTGGATGCGCTTCACCTGCACGTCGAACAGGGAGGTGGTGTCCACCAGCACCCCGGCCTCCTGACGGATCGCCTGGGCCAGGCGCTGCTTCGCCTGCTCACGCACCCCCTGCCAGCGCTCCAGGAAGGCGGCGTCGCTGGCCAGGGGCTCGAGCCGCTCCAGCTGATCGAGATCCCGTCGCCAGCCCGAGCCGATCGCCTCATCGAGCAGGGCCGCCAGCGGCCGGTTCGACACCGCCAGCCAGCGCCGCGGTGTGACGCCATTGGTGATGTTGCAGAACCTCTCCGGCCAGAGGGCGGCGAAGTCGTGGAAGAGCTGCTCCTTCACCAGCTTGCTGTGCAGCTCCGCCACCCCATTGACGTGCTGGCTGCCCACCACGGCCAGGTGGGCCATGCGCACCCGGCGATGCTCGCCCTCCTCGATCAGGGAGAGCCGCTCCAGCAGATGGGGCTGGCCGGGATGGCGCAGCCGCACCATGCGCAGGAAGCGGGAGTTGATCTCATAGATGATCTCCAGCTGCCTTGGCAGCAACTGCTCGAACAGCTCCACTCCCCAGGTTTCCAGGGCCTCCGGCAACAGCGTGTGGTTCGTGTAACTGATCGAGGCGGTGGTGATCGTCCAGGCGGTGTCCCAGTCGACGCCGTGCTCATCGATCAACAGGCGCATCAGCTCCGCCACCGCGATCGCCGGATGGGTGTCGTTGAGCTGAACGGCGAACTTCTTGTGGAAATCGGTCACCGCCAGGCCCTGCCCCTGCAGGATGCGGAACATGTCCTGCAGGGAGCAGCTCACGAAGAAGATCTGCTGGCTGAGCCGCAGGCGCTTGCCCTGCTCCATCTCGTCGTTGGGATAGAGCACCTTCGAGAGGGTCTCCGACTGGGTCTTGCGCAGCACCGCCTTGGGGTAATCGCCGGCGTTGAAGGAGGCGAAGTCGAAGTCGTCGGGCGCCTGGGCCGACCACAGCCGCAGGGTGTTGGCGGTGTGCACGCCGTAGCCCAGGATCGGCGTGTCGTAGGCCACGCCCAGCACGATCTGACCGCCGATCTCCACCGGGTAGCTCCACTCCGGCCGGATCACCTCCCAGGGGTTGCCGCGGCTCAGCCAGGGGTCGGTGCTCTCCACCTGGCCCGTGGGGCCGATTCCCTGGCGGAAGATGCCGAACTCGTAGCGGATGCCGTAGCCGATCGCCGGCAGCTCCAGGCTGGCCATCGACTCCTGGAAGCAGGCCGCCAGCCTTCCGAGGCCGCCGTTGCCCAGGCCCGGTTCCGGCTCCTCGGCGATCAGGTCCTCAAGATCCAGGCCCAGTTCCTCACAGGCGGCCTCGGCGTCATCCCGAATCCCCAGGTTGACCAGGTTGTTCTCCAAGTGGGGGCCCAGCAGATACTCGGCCGAGAGGTAGATGGCCGTGCGCACCCCCTGCTCGGTGTAGGACTCGGCCGTGTCCACCCAGCTCTGCAGCAGCCGGTCGCGCACCGCCAGGGCCAGGCTGCGGTAGTGGTCGTGGCTGGTGGCCAGCGACGGGGCCTTCGCCTGGCTGTAGAAGAGATGCCGGCGCATCGCCTCGGCAAGGCCATGGCTGGACGCCGTGCCCGAGGACTGGGGGGAAAGAACCATGGAAAGGGCGCGGCACAGTGCCGCATCTGGATCAAAGGGTGGTCCCTTCATGCTCCCCGCTGGGGTGGCGATGCTGCACCAATCGCTACCGATGATGGGGGTTTCGGCATCTCTTCGGCTTCGTCAGACGGCCGCCAGCGCTTCTGTCATGGCCAGTTCTTCGGCTTCGATGCTCCACTCCAGCTCACTGGTCACCTTGGGGGGGCCGGAGAAGCTGCCGGTCACGGCGGCGGTCAGTTCCGGCTTCGAGGAGGTGGCCACCGGGATGTAGCGATCGTCGATGGCGCCCATGCCGCTGGGATCAAAGGCCCGCCAGCCGGCCCCCGGCAGGTACACCTCCGCCCAGGCATGCAGGTCATAGCGTTTCGGCCTCGGCTCCACCAGGTGATAGCCGCTCACGAAGCGGGCCGGCAGGCCCACGCAGCGGCAGGTCTCGATCATCAGCATCGCCAGGTCGCGGCACGATCCCACCCGCTCCTTGAGCGTGCGGCCGGCCGGCCAGGCCGGGCCGATGTGGCGCTGGGTGTATTTCACCCGGTCCTGGATGATCTCCACCAGCTGCGTCAGAAACATCAGCGCCCGCTGGTCGGAGCCCATCAGCGCCTCCTGGGCCAGGTCCACCGCCGCCGGATCGTGCTGGCCATTCGGTAGCCAACCCTGGAGACTTCCCAGCAGATCGCAATTGAGATGGCCCATCGGATAGGGGAGCAGCGGCTCGTTCTCCTCAAGGCAAACGGCCAGGGCTGCCGGCACCAGGGTGTCCACCACACTGGTGGCCTTCACCTCAAACACCTCCGTGGCATCGAGAAAGCGGGCCCGCAGGATCTCATCGCCGCTGGCGGCGATCAGGGGGTAGAGGCGGCTGGGATCGGGGGTGATGCTCAGCTCGAAGGAGCGGAGGTGCTGAAAGCCGTGGCCGCGGGGCCTGAGACAGAAACGATGGGGACCGAGCAGCACCGGTGCGCTGTAGCGGTACGTGAGGGTGTGGGTGACGCGGGCGCGCATGCCGGTGGAGTGGAGCCGCTGGATGGGGAGATCAGGCGTCGGAGCTGTCGCTGCTGTCCGAGCTGGTGGGGATGGCCACCTCGAAGTAACGGGCCTCGATCAGATCGTGGATGGCGTTGAGATCGCTCTGAAAGGCATCGATCGCCTCGTGAAGACCAGTGGCGATCAGATCGTCGATGCGGGTGTAACTCCAGCGGGCCAGGGTGAGGCCGCTGAGGCATTCGAGTGCATCGGGAGCGCCGGGTACGGAGCGGCCCTGCACGATTCTCAGGGTGTCGTGAATGCGCTCCAGGCAGTAACGCACCGAACGGGGAAACACCGGATCCAGCAACAGAAAGGCGGCCACGGCCTTGGGTTCGATCGCCCGCTGGCTCGACTGACGAAACATCTGATAGGCCCCGGCCGAACGCAGCAGGGAGATCCACTGCAGTTCGTCGAGCACACCACCCACTTCCGCCGGGCTTGGCAACAGCAGGAAGTACTTCACATCAAGGATGCGGGTGGTCTTATCGGCCCGCTCGATCAGGCGACCCAGTCGGCTGAACTGCCAGGAGAGGTCGCGGCTGAGGGTGGCATCGGTGATGCCATAGAACAACTGGCAGCCCCGCCGGATCTCATGGAGCTGCTCCTGGGGAGGCTTGCGCCAGAACGCCTCATTCTCCTGCAGGGTCCAGTAGAGATCGTTGATGTGCTCCCACATCTCCGTGGTGATCACCTCGCGGATCTGGCGAGCGTTCTCACGGGCGATGGCGAGGCAATTGACGATGCTGTTGGGGTTCTCGACCTCATGCACCAGAAACTGCACCACGTCGGTGGGCGAACCCGCTGGGCAGAGCTTGTCGAACAGCTCGCGATCCCCACTGGCGTCGATCAGGGGCAGCCAGGGTTCAGCGCTGCCGGGCGGGCAGTCGAGCGCCATGGCTTCACTCACCTCCACGAAACGGGAGATGTTTTCGGCCCGCTCCACATAGCGGTTGATCCAGTAGAGCGATTCAGCGACGCGGCTCAGCATGCGCCCACCTCCTCGGCCTGGCGTTCGTCCACGATCCAGGTGTCCTTGCAGCCGCCCCCCTGGGAGGAGTTCACCACCAGGGAACCCCGCCGCAGGGCCACGCGGGTCAGCCCTCCCGGGCTGACCCAGGCCCCCTTGCCGCGCAGCACGTAGGGCCGCAGGTCGACATGGCAGGGGAAGAGTTCACCATCGCTGAGGGAGGGAACGGTGGAGAGGTCCAGGGTGGGCTGGGCAATGTAATTGCGGGGATTGGCCTTGATCTTGTCGGCGAACTCGCTGATTTCAGCGGCGCTGGCGTGGGGGCCGATCAGCATGCCGTAACCACCGGCCTCGGCCACGGCCTTGACCACCAGTTCGCCGAGATGTTCCAGCACGTAGGCCTGATCCTCGTCGCGGGAGCAGAGATAGGTGGGCACGTTCTCGATGATCGGCTCCTCGTGGAGGTAGTAGCGGATCATCTCCGGCACATAGGCATAGATCAGCTTGTCGTCGGCCACGCCGGTGCCGGGGGCGTTGGCGATCGCGACGCGGCCGGCGCGGTACGCGGCCATCAGGCCGCGTACCCCCAGCATGGAGTCGCTGCGGAACACCGCCGGATCGAGGAAGTCGTCGTCAATGCGGCGATAGATCACATCCACCGCCTCGAGGCCGCTGGTGCTGCGCATCCAGACCCGATCGTCCTGGCAGATCAGATCGCGCCCCTCGACCAGCTGAATGCCCATCTGCTGGGCGAGATAGCTGTGCTCGAAATAGGCACTGTTGAACACACCCGGTGTCAGCAGCACCACCTTCGGCGTTTCGGTCCAGGGAGCGAGTTCCCGCAGGGTCTGCAGCAGGTGAGAGGGGTAATCGTCGATCGGCTGGACGGTGCGGCCCTGGAAGAGGCTGGGGAACATGCGTTTCATCACGCGCCGGTTCTCCAGGAAGTAGGCCACCCCGGAGGGGCAGCGGAGGTTGTCCTCCAGCACGCGCCAGGTGCCTTTGCCATCGCGCACCAGATCCAGGCCGGAAATGTGGCACCAGCGGCCCAGCGGCAGCTGGAATCCCTGCATCTGGGGGCGCCAGCCCTGGGAGCTCTCGACGTCGGAGCGGGGGATGACGCCGTCGTTGAGGATGTTCTGATCGCCGTAGACATCGGCCAGGAAGTGGTCGATCGCTTCGAGGCGCTGGATCAGTCCGAGTTCCAGCCGCTGCCATTCCCCGACAGCGATCAGCCGTGGCAGCGGATCGAAGGGCAGGATCCGCTCGACGCCACGGTTGCCGGAATCATTGAGGCGGAAGGTCGCCCCGAGACGTTTGAGCAGCATGCCGGCGGCGGCATGGTTGCGGTTGAGTTCCTCCAGCCCCAGATTGCCGAGCGAGGAGAGCAGGGGCCGCAGGGCCGCCCGGGGTTCATCGGTGGAACTGAAGTACTCGTCGTAGCCGCGGTTGGGTTTGTACGCGGTAAACATGTCCCGGCTCCGGCTGACCTTGGCGGATCATGCTGAGCGTCGGGGGCACCTCTGGGTATGAATAGCTACGGAATGGCTGCTTGGCGTCAGGAGCTTCAAGTCCTCTTCCGCTGCTTTCCTGGCCAGGGGTCCGTGCCGAACAGCGCAGATGCCTCAATCAGCCTAATCGCGCCGGAGGTCGGCTCCGTTCTGTGGGTGCCGGTCTTGGCTGAGCAGCTCTGTGTGTCGGCAGGCGTGCACGACGGCGACGGGGCTCGGATGTCATCTCTGGCGGGTTGATCGGTGACTGCTGGGACCGTGTCCGAAGACGGTGCTGCGGGGGAAGCCCGTGCTGGTAAGGCCTGAGCTGGCAGGTGGGGATGCTTTGGCCTGAAGCGTTCTGGGGCTGGTTGCACGGAGTCGTGGCGCAGGCAGCCGGATCCGTTGTGACGGTGACAGGTTGTTCCGAGAATCCGCGCCTAGTGTGGTAGTTGAGATTGGGATATGAGAGTTGACTTTCTGCAGGGGATAAGCCTGCACTGACCGGGTTGTCCAGTCGATGCATCCGCTGAGAGGCGGTTGCCTGCCTGGCAACGCCGCTCCGACCCGAGACCTTGCCGCGCAACCTGGCCCAGCTCGTTCCGTGCCCCCTTTCCATGACCTCCCAGGGCCATTACCTCCCCTTCAGTGATTCCGATCCCGGCCTGGCCACTGAAGGGCTGGAGTATCCGGGCAGTTTCTTTGCCGGCACGACCCTGCAGCCGTCCATTGGCCCCAGCGACGATCAGGACTCCCGCCGACATCTGCGCAATCCAGTGGAGGCCTGCCGCCCGATTGCCGTGCAGGTGCTGGATGATCTCGGCCAACCTGCCTCTGCCTGGTATCTCGCCGACATCCTTGATGTGAGCGTGGGCGGCTTCTGTCTGCTGATCACGGAAGACCAGCCCATGCCCCTGGCCCAGCGCCTGCGGATACGACTGGATGTGCGGCCCCATCCCTCCTTCGGCGTGGACGTGATGCCGGCCGTGCTGCGCTGGTTCGTACGCTCCGGCTTTGTGGTCACCCTCGGCGTGGGCTTTGAGAAGCCCCTCGACTCGCTGCCCCTTCTGCTGCCCTGCCGCCGGTCCACCAAGCGTCAAATCACTGCTTGACCAGCTTGTGCAGGTTGACCAGCTTGTGCAGGCTCCTTACCCGGCAAACATCACAGTAAGAAGTAGCGCTGCGCCATCGGCAGCACCTCGGCGGGCTCGCAGGTGAGCAGCTCGCCGTCGGCGTAGACCTCGTAGGTCTGGGGGTCGACCTCCATTTTGGGTAGGGCCGTGTTGTTGCGCATTGCCCCCTTGTCGATGCCGCCGCGGGTGTTCACCACGGGAACGCAGGGCCGGCTCAGCCCCAGGCGCCGCGGCAGGTCGTCGTCCAGGGCGGCCTGGCTCACGAAGGTGAGGCAGCTGGGGGCCAGGGCCCTGCCGTAGGCGGCGAACATCGGCCTGCCGTGCACCGGGCCCGGGGTGGGGATGGAGGCGTTGGCATCGCCCATCTGGGCCCAGACGATCGAGCCGCCCTTGATCACCAGTTCCGGCTTGACGCCGAAGAAGCCCGGTTTCCACAGCACCAGATCGGCCAGCTTGCCCACCTCCACCGAACCGATCTGGCTGTCGAGGCCGTGGGCGATGGCCGGGTTGATCGTCACCTTGGCGATATAGCGCTTCAGTCGGCAGTTGTCGTTGCGGCCGCCGCCGGGGCCCGCCGCATCGTCCGGCAGGGAGCCGCGCTGGACTTTCATCTTGTGGGCGGTCTGGAAGGTGCGGATGATCACCTCCCCCACCCGCCCCATGGCCTGGGAGTCGCTGGCGATGATGCTGAAGGCGCCGAGATCGTGGAGGATGTCTTCGGCGGCGATCGTCTCGCGGCGGATGCGCGACTCGGCGAAGGCCACGTCTTCCGGGATGCGCGGATCAAGGTGGTGGCACACCATCAGCATGTCGAGGTGCTCCTCCAGGGTGTTGCGCGTGTAGGGGCGGGTTGGATTGGTGGAGCTGGGCAGCACGTTGGCTTCGCCGCAGATGCGGATGATGTCCGGCGCGTGGCCGCCGCCGGCCCCCTCGGTGTGGAAGGTGTGGATGGTGCGGCCGCCGATGGCGCGAATCGTGTCTTCCACGAAGCCGGCTTCGTTGAGGGTGTCGGTGTGGATGCAGACCTGCACATCCATCCGATCCGCCACCGAGAGGCAGCAGTCGATCGCGGCCGGGGTGGTGCCCCAGTCTTCATGCAGCTTCAGGGCGCAGGCGCCGGCCCGGACCTGCTCCTCCAGGGCTTCCGGCGTGCTGGCGTTGCCCTTGCCGAAGAAGCCCAGGTTCACCGGCAGGCCTTCGGCGGCCTGCAACATGCGGGCCAGGTGAAAGGCGCCGGGGGTGCAGGTGGTGGCATTGGAGCCGGTGGCCGGGCCGGTGCCGCCGCCCAGCAGGGTCGTCACCCCGCTGGCAAGGGCTGTCTCGATCTGCTGCGGGCAGATGAAGTGGATGTGGGTGTCGATCGCGCCCGCGGTCAGGATGTGCCCCTCGCCGGCGATCGCTTCCGTGCCCGGGCCGATCACGATGTCGACGCCATCGCTGATGTCGGGGTTGCCCGCCTTGCCGATCGCCACGATCCGGCCATCGCGCAGGCCGATGTCGGCCTTGACGATCCCCCACCAGTCGAGGATGAGGGCATTGGTGATCACCGTGTCCACAGCCCCGGCGGCGCGGGTGGTCTGGGCCTGGCCCATGCCGTCGCGGATGACCTTGCCGCCGCCGAACTTCACCTCATCGCCATAGGTGGTGAAGTCGCGCTCCACCTCCAGGATCAGCTCGGTATCCGCCAGCCGCAGGCGGTCGCCGGTGGTGGGGCCGTAGGTCTGGGCGTAGGAGCGGCGATCGATGCGGTAGGGCATGGCCGGAGCTTGGGGGGAGACCGGCCAGGGCCGGGAGGCGGAGGACTGGTGGAGTTGGAAACGGAGGATCAGTCCAATGGACCGTTCACCAGGCCGTTGAAGCCGAACACCTGGCGCTCTCCGGTGAACGGCACCAGCTGCACCTCGCGGCTGTCGCCCGGCTCGAAGCGGATGGCGGTGCCGGCCGGGATGTCGAGCCGCAGGCCCCGGGCGGCGTCGCGGTCGAACCTGAGGGCACTGTTGGCCTCGTGGAAATGGAAGTGAGACCCCACCTGGATCGGCCGGTCGCCGCTGTTGGCCACCAGCAGGGTGGTGACCGGCCGCCCGGCGTTGAGTTCAAGCGTGCCGGGTTCGCTCAGCAGTTCGCCGGGAATCAGGGGGGCCATGGTGAGCAGTGTTGGAGGGGGGATCAGGATCAGCGGATCGGGTCATGCAGGGTGACCAGCTTGGTGCCATCAGGAAACACGGCCTCGATCTGCACCTCGTCGATCAGTTCAGGCACGCCTTCCATCACCTGCTCGCGGTTCAGCCAGGTGCTGCCTGTGGCCATCAGATCCGCCACGCTGAGGCCGTCCCGGGCTCCTTCGAGCACCTGAAAACTGAGCCAGGCCACGGCCTCGGGATAGTTCAGCTTCAGGCCTCGGTTGAGGCGACGCTCCGCCAGCAGCGCAGCGGTCACGATCAGGAGCTTGTCTTTCTCCTGGGGGGTGAGATGCATGGCGGCGGCACGGCGGCTCCACTCTGGCAGCGATCCGTGGACTCGACCGGTTCAGCTGGAACCGAATGGCGCCTCACGACCCGCAGGACAGCAATGGCTGCTCCTGGAAGGGCCACACCCGCGGCAGTTCCGGCGGCGGCAGACCCTGGCTGAGGCGGATGCGCTGCCAGATCCGGGTGAACCAGAAGCGGGCCGCCTGGCTGGAGGGGCCGCGGTAGCGGGCCACCAGGCCCTGATCCAGGGCGCCACAGGCCATGTCGCCCTCCAGGCCGCTCCGGTCCTGGCGGCAGGCCTCCAGCAGTCCGTCGCGCTGCTCAGGAGCCAGGGGGGCAGGTGACGCCCACACCAGCGAGCCGAACACCGGCTGGCCGGCCATGCCATGGGCGCTGTCGAGGGCGGCCCCACCCAGCTCCAGGCGATCGACCAGCTCCCAGCGGGGGCCGATCGGTGTCTGGCGTCGGATCTCCAGCGCCGAACGCCAGCGGCCTGGCCCCAGGTCTTCGCCGGCGGCGGTGAGGCCGAGGCGCACCACCTCCATCGCCAGGAAGGAGGCCCCTTCGCTCAGCTCCACCCGCAGATCCTGCTCAAACAGCCCACCGCCGTAGAGCACCAGTTCCTGGGGCAGCCACTCCAGATCCGCCCCCGCGGCCAGCACGAAGCGCAGCTCTTGCCGGGCCCAGCTGCCGGCGGGGGCGCGGCGGGAGCGTCCCACCGAGCCGTAGACCTTCTGGGCGGCCACGCTGGTGAGCAGGGCGCGGCTGCCGGCGTCCAGGTCGGCCTCGATCGTGAGGCGGTCGCCGCCCACCAGGCCGCCGGCGGTGTGCAGCAGCGGCAGTTCGCAGCGGCCATCGCTCTGGCGGAAGGCCCGCTGCAGCTTCAGCGGTGCCGTTGCCCAGCCCTGGTGGAGCGAGCCACGTTCCGGGTCTGCCGCGGCCAGGCTGAAGCGCAATCGGGCCTGGCCGTGCCACGTTGCGCTGGCGGGTGGGGTGGAGATACTCAGCCCAGCGAGTCACCGCCATGATCCCCGCCGCAGCCTCCCTGTCGCCAGAGCCTCAACCGCCGGTGCTGACCCGCCGCTTCTTCGGCGGCAACCCCGCGGCCTTGCGGCTGGCCCTCAGTGCTGAGGAGCGCCAGTGCCTGCGGGGCCGGCGCCACAGTGTCTGCGGCAGGCCCCTGCTGTTGCACCTCCCCCGCGGCGAGGCTCTGCAGCCCGGCGAGCTGCTGGCCCCCGCCTCGGGGGACGAGCTGCTGGTGCGGGTGGAGGCGGCGCCGGAACCGCTGTTGCAGGTGAGGGCTGCTGACCCCCTGGCGCTGCTGCAGGCGGCTTATCACCTCGGCAACCGCCATGTGGCACTGGAGATCCAGCCCGGCGAACTGCGGCTTCTGCAGGATCCGGTGCTGGCCCATCTTCTGGAGCACCGAGGTCTGTGGCTGCAGGCGATCGTGGCGCCGTTCCTGCCGGAGAGCGGGGCCTACGGCCACGCCGATGCACACAGCAACGCTGATGCACATAGCCACGCTGATGGACATGGCCATGCTCATGGGCACAGCCACGATCATGGCCACAGCCATGCCGCTGCTCACAGCCATGACGGCTGATCCCGCCGCCGCTGCCCTGGCCCGCCTGCGGCTGTACCAGTTGGTCAGCCCGGCCTTGCCGGTGGGCGCTTTCAGCTACTCGGAAGGCCTGGAGGTTCTGGTACAGCAGGGCAATCTGGCCGATGCCGCCGCCGTGCGGACCTGGCTGGAGGCCGAGCTGCGCTTCGGCACGGTGCGCCTGGAGGCGGCAGCTCTGTCCAGCCTGATGCAGATGGAGGACTCCGCTGCGCTGCTCCGGCTGGATGGCTGGCTGCTGGCGATGCGGGAAGCCCGCGAGATGCGGGCCCAGCAGCGCCAGATGGGTCAGTCGCTGCTGCAGCTGCTGCGGGCGCTTGAATTCGTGGTGCCCGCTGAGGATCTCGCCTGGCCCGCCGCCTTCGCCCAGGCCGGTCGGGTGCTGGAAATCGGAGCTGCGGAGCTCACGGAGGCCTATCTCTACGGCTGGGTCGCCAACCAGCTCAGTGCCGCGGTGCGGCTGGTGCCTTTGGGCTCCACCGATGCCCAGCGGCTGCAACTGGCCCTGGCACCCCTGATTGCCTCTGAGGCCGCCAGCCTGGCCGCAACGGACCCCCAGACTCTCTGGAGTGGCGGGGTGGGCGCTGCTCTGGCCCAGTTGCGCCATGCTGAGCTCTACTCGAGGCTGTTCCGGAGCTGATGAGCAAGCTGCGGGTTGGAGTGGCAGGCCCGGTGGGATCGGGCAAGACGGCGCTGGTGGAGGTGCTTTGCCGCCGCCTGCGCCAACGGCTGGAACTGGCGGTGGTGACCAACGACATCTATACCCAGGAGGATGCCCAGTTCCTCACCCAGGCGGGGGCCTTGCCGCCGGAACGGATCCGGGGTGTCGAAACGGGAGGTTGTCCCCACACCGCCATCCGGGAAGACTGTTCGATCAACCGGGCGGCGGTTCAGGAGCTGGAGCAGCGCTTTCCTGATCTCGATCTGGTGCTGGTGGAGAGCGGCGGCGACAATCTGGCCGCCAGTTTCAGCCCGGAACTGGTGGATCTGTGCATCTATGTGATCGATGTGGCCGCTGGAGACAAGATTCCGCGCAAGGGCGGACCCGGCATCACTCGCTCCGATCTGCTGGTGATCAACAAGATTGATCTGGCTCCCCATGTGGGGGCCAGTCTGGCGGTGATGGAGCGCGACACGTTGCGCATGCGTGGGGAGAGGCCCTGGTGTTTCACCAACCTCCACAGCGGTGAGGGCGTGGATCGGGTCGAAGGATTTCTGCTGCAGCAGTTGCCCGGCCTGGCTTGAGCTGCGTCCGGCTGTGGATGCGCGCTTGATGGGCGGTTGAACAAACAGTAGCGGCGGCTACAAAGTTTGGAATGCCCACCTACTTACCGTCCGACAACCGCTGCGAGGCGGACAACAACAAGCGCATTTTTCCGGAGAGCTCTCTATGAAGCCATTCGCGATGCAGAAATCGTCCCTGCGTCTGATTGGTGGCGCCACCGCATTGGCCACTGCCTTCAGCCTGGCAGCCTGCGGCGGTGGCGGCGGCGGTGAGTCCGCCTCCGGCGACTTTGATGGCGAAGTGAAGGTCGGGATCCTCCATTCCCGTTCCGGCACCATGGCCATTTCCGAGAACACGGTGGCCGAAGCCGAGTTGATGGCGATCGACGAAATCAATAAGGAAGGCGGCGTCAAGATTGGGGATAAGAGGCTCAAGATCGTCCCGATCGAAGAAGATGGCGCCTCCGATTGGCCCACCTTTGCCGAGAAGGCGAAGAAATTGATCGATCAGGATCAGGTGGCCGTGGTGTTCGGAGGTTGGACCTCCGCCAGTCGCAAGGCGATGTTGCCGGTCTTCGAAGCCAAGGACCACTTCCTCTTCTACCCGATTCAGTACGAAGGGCAGGAGTGCTCCGCGAATATCTTCTACAGCGGCGCAGCTCCCAACCAGCAGGCCGAGCCTGCGGTGGAGTGGCTGCTGAAGAACAAAGGCAAGGATTTCTTCCTGGTGGGCTCGGATTACGTCTATCCGCGCACGGCCAACACCATCATGAAGGAGCAGCTCAAGACCCTGGGCGGCAATGTGGTGGGCGAAGACTATCTGCCCCTGGGCAACACCGAGGTGGCTCCGATCATCGCCAAGATCAAGCAGGCTCTGCCCAATGGCGGTGTGATCGTCAACACCCTGAACGGCGACAGCAACGTGGCCTTCTTCAAGCAGATGAAGGCTGCAGGCATCACCCCCGCCAACGGCTACTCGATCATGAGCTTCTCGATCGCCGAGGAGGAGGTCGCAGCGATCGGTCCTGAGTATCTGGAGGGCACCTACGCCGCCTGGAACTTCTTCCAGAGCCTCGATACCCCTGGATCCAAGAAGTTCACCGAGGCCTTCAAGGCCAAGTACGGCGACAACCGGGTCACCAATGACCCGGCTGAATCCGCTTACATGATGGTCTACCTCTGGGCCAAGGCTGCCGAGAAGGCCGGCACGGTCGATAACAAGGAAGTCCGTAAGGCCTTGATCGGCGTCAGCTTTGATGCTCCTCAGGGAACGGTGACGGTGCAGCCCAACCACCACACCGAGAAGCGCGTGCTGATCGGTGAAGTCCAGAAAGACGGCATGTTCAAGATCCTCGAGGACAAGGGCTTCGTCAAGCCCGTGGCCTGGAACCAGTTCGTGCCGGAAACCAAGGGCTACACCTGCGACTGGACCCGTACCGACGTGGAGAACCCCGGCAAGTTCAAGATGTGATCGAGCTGGATCCGGGCGGCAAGCCTGGATCCCTCGTTCGGGATTCGGCCACCGGACTCCGTCGCGGTTGCTGCTTTCACGAGGGGGAGTGCGCTCCCCCTCTTTTTGTACCCGGCGATGACACTTCTCTACGACACTCTCTTCAACGGCCTGGCAATCGGCTCGGTGCTGGTGCTCGCCGCCCTCGGGCTGGCGGTGGTCTTCGGTCTGATGGGCGTCATCAACATGGCCCATGGCGAGTTGATGATGCTTGGCGCTTACAGCACCTTCGTGGTGCAGAACCTTTGCAAGAATGGTCCCCTCGAAGCGCTGTTCCCGATCTACATCCTGATCGCCATTCCCGTGGCGTTTCTGGTGAGTGGTCTGGCGGGCCTGTTGCTCGAGAAGACGGTGATCCGCCGCCTCTACGGCCGGCCCCTCGAGACCCTGCTGGCCACCTGGGGGGTGAGCCTGATCCTGCAGCAATTTGTCCGTTCGGTCTCCAGCGCCTTCTTCCTGGGCCTGCTGCTGACCGTGGCCCTGGGTCTGCTGGCTCCCCGGATCACCCCGGCCGTGTGGTGGAAGCAGCGCTGGACTCCCCTGCTCGGAACCGGCAGCTGGCTGATTGCCGGCGGCGTTGGCATCGCGCTGGCCTCAGCGCTGGGGGAAGTGCGCCAGCTGGATCAGCCCTGGTTCAGCGCCCGCAACCTCGACGTGACGGCACCACTTTGGCTGCGTGATTCCCTTGATTTCGGCGGTGTCACCATGCCCACCGCCCGCTTGTTCATCCTGGCCCTCACGGCCGTGGCCCTGATCGGTGTCACCTGGTTTCTTCAGAAGAGTGTCTGGGGTCTGCGGATCCGCGCCGTGACCCAGAACCGGCCGATGAGTGATTGCCTCGGCATTCCAACCGAAAAGGTGGATGCCCTCACCTTTCTGGTGGGATCCGGTCTGGCTGGGGTCGCCGGGGTGGCTGTCACGCTGCTGGGTTCGGTGGGTCCCAACCTGGGCGGTAATTACATCGTCGACTGTTTCATGGTGGTGGTGCTTGGTGGTGTGGGCAAGTTGCTCGGCACCGTTGTGGCGGCCCTGGGGATCGGCGTGCTCAGTTATGTGATTGGCTCCGGTTCCCTCCTGCTGGTCTGGCCTGCGATGCCGGCAGGTCTCAATGAGGTGGTCACCTTCTTCGCCACCACCTCCATGGCCAAGGTGATGGTGTTTGCCCTCGTGGTGGTGTTCCTCCAGTTCCGTCCGGCGGGTCTCTTCCCACCGAAGGGCCGCCTGGTGGAGGCCTGAACCATGGCAAGTCCTTCCACCTCAGCCTTGTCATCTGCCGGCGGCGGCAGCCCCTCAGGTTTCGTGCGCCGCTGGCTGCCCTGGATCCTTCTGATTGCGGCGGCCCTGATTCTGCCTTCGGTGCTTCCGCCCTTCCGGCTCAACCTTTTAGGCCGCTTCCTCTCCCTGGGCATCGTTGCCCTCGGCATCGATCTGATCTGGGGCTTCACCGGTATGCTCAGCCTTGGGCAGGGCATCTTCTTTGCTCTGGGCGGTTATGCCCTGGGTATGCATCTGCAGCTCACATCGCTGCAGCCCGGCCAGCTGCCCGAATTCTTCGGGCTCTACGGCGTCAAGGAGTTGCCGGCGTTCTGGCAGCCCTTCAATTCAGCCGTCTTCACCTTTTTCTGCCTCTGGATCCTGCCGGCCCTGGTGGCGGGAGTGCTCGGTTTTCTGGTGTTCCGCAACCGGATCAAGGGGGTCTACTTCTCGATCCTCACCCAGGCGGCCCTGCTGGTTTTCTTCAACTTCTTCAACGGTCAACAGAAGTTGATCAATGGCACCAATGGACTCAAAACCGATACCGCGCGCATCTTCGGGGCCCTGGTGGGCAGTGATGCGATGCAGCGCAATCTGTTCTGGGTCACGTTGCTGCTGGTTGTTCTCAGTTGGTTCCTCTGCCGCTGGCTCACCCGCGGCCGTTTCGGTGACGCCCTGATCGCCATCCGCGACGATGAACCGCGCTTGCGCTTCACCGGCTACAACCCCACGGCCTATAAAACCCTGGTGTTCGCCATCGCCGGTGCGATGGCCGGAGTCAGCGGTGCTTTGTACACGGTGCAGTCTGGAATCATCAGCCCTCAGTACATGGCGGTGCCCTTCTCGATCGAGATGGTGATCTGGGTGGCGGTGGGCGGCCGCGGCACCCTGATCGGCGCCGTGCTCGGGGCGGTGCTGATCAACTACGCCAAGAGCCTGATCAGCGAGCAGCTGCCGGAAACCTGGCTGTTCATCCAGGGGGGCCTGTTCCTGCTGGTGGTCACCGCCCTGCCGGATGGCCTGGTGGGCTGGTGGACCCAGGGAGGCCCAGCCAGGATCCTGGCCATGCTGGGAATTGCCCCCCTGGCCCCCACCTATCCCGAGATCGATTTCGATCCTGCTGTTCAGGCTGAAGCCGAGGCTGTCCAATCCGATCCAACCCCCGGAGGTTCCCCATGAGTTCCGCCGCTTCCGCTCCTGTTTTGGATTCAGCCACGCCTCTGCTGGAACTGCGCCAGGTGAGCGTCAGTTTTGACGGCTTCTGGGCCCTCAATGATCTCAATCTGTCACTGGCTCCTGGTGATCTGCGGGCCGTGATCGGCCCCAACGGTGCCGGAAAGACCACCTTTCTCGATGTGATCACCGGCAAGGTGCGTCCCACCAAGGGGGATGTGTTCTTCCGTGGCCGTTCGCTGGTCGGGCTGCCGGAACATCGCATCGCCCGGCTCGGCATCGGCCGCAAGTTCCAGACGCCACGGGTGTATCAGAACCTCACGCCCCGTCGCAATCTCGAGCTCGCGGTCAGCCGCCGCGCCTCACCTTTTGATCTGTTATTCGGGCGGCTCGACGCCACCGCCCGTGATCGGGTGCAGGAGCTGCTCGAGGTGGTGGGCCTGCATCCCTACGCCCATCAGAAGGCCGGGGGCTTGTCCCACGGTCAGAAGCAGTGGCTCGAGATCGCCATGCTTGTGGCCCAGGATCCCCAGGTCTTGCTGGTGGATGAGCCGGTGGCCGGCCTCACCGATGAGGAAACCGAGCTCACCGCCGCACTCCTGCGCCAGCTGGCCGGTGCCCACACCGTGCTGGTGATCGAGCATGACATGGAGTTCATCCGCGATCTGCAGGCCCCCGTCACGGTGCTGCATGAAGGTCATGTGCTCTGTGAGGGATCGATGGATGAGGTGCAGAGCGATCCCCGTGTGATCGAGGTGTACCTCGGTAGCGACACCGAAGCCGCCTGAACGCCAGTTCCCCTTCCTTCATTCCTCTTCGGCTGTTTGATCACGCCGTTCAGTCACGCCGTTCCGCCTACCCCTGATGACCACCAGCCCCCTCACCCAGCCGGCCGCCTCGGCCACCGCCTCCGGCCCCCTGCTGGAAGTGCAGGGCCTGAATGTGTACTACGGCGAGAGTCACATCCTGCGCAATGTTGATCTCAGCGTCAGATCGGGTCAGATGGTCTGCCTGATCGGCCGCAATGGTGTCGGCAAGACCACTCTTCTCAAGACCGTGGTGGGCCTGTTGCGGCAGCGTTCTGGCTCGGTGGAGCTGGAGGATCGGGAGGTCTCGCGTCTGCCGCCCCACCAACGGGCCCGGGCCGGCATCGGCTACGTGCCCCAGGGGCGGGAGATCATCCCCCAGCTCACGGTGCGGGAGAACCTGCTGCTGGGGCTCGAGGCCCGTCCCGGCGGCCTGGGGCGCCATCGCCACATCGATCCGCTGGTGTTCGAACTCTTCCCCGTGCTGGAGAAATTCCTCGCCCGCCGCGGCGGCGACCTCTCCGGCGGCCAGCAGCAGCAGCTGGCGATCGCCCGCGCCCTGCTGGGCAAGCCCAAGCTGCTGCTGCTGGATGAGCCCACCGAGGGCATCCAGCCTTCGGTGGTGCTCGACATCGAGCGGGCCGTGCGGCGGATCATCGAAACCACCGGCATCAGCGTGCTGCTGGTGGAGCAGCACCTCCACTTCGTGCGCCAGGCCGACTGGTATTACGCCATGCAGAAGGGGGGCGTGGTCGCGAGCGGCCCCACCACCGACCTCAGCAAGGAGGTGATCGACCGCTTCCTCAGCGTCTGAGCGGCCTTGCGGGCCCAAGCGGCGCTTCAGAGCAGGCGCCGCCAGAACGCTTCCGCTTCGCTGGCGCTCAGATGCGGCTGGGCATCGCCGTTGAGGGCCTTCAGTGGCCTGCAGCCCAGGCTGTTGATCAGCAGCCAGCGGTCTTCCGGTTGGGGATCGGCCTCCAGCCTGGCCTCCGCCGCCAGGCCTAGCTCTAGGGCACGGCCGCGCATCACCCCGGCCAGGCAGCCGCTGGCCACGGCCGGCGTCAGCCAGCGGCCTTGACGGTGCACCAGCAGGTTGGCGGTGCTGCCGCAGCACAGGCTCCCATCGGTGCTGAGCAGCAGCGCCTCATCAACGCCGGCCTGGCGGGCTTCATGCCGGGCTTGGATGGCCTGGGCGTAGGCCAGGGTTTTGCATCGGCTGAGGCGGCTGTCGGCATTGCGCCGCTCGTGGCGACTCACGATCGCTGTGCAGGGGGCGAAAGCCGGCGTGATCGCTGTGAGCTGCAGCCAGAAGCGAGGGCTGGCGGTGCTGCTATCGGCGGGCAGCTCGATGCCCCGGCTGTGGTTGTCTCCGCGGGTCCAGGCGAGCCGCAGGGCTCCGCTGCCTGAGTGGGCCAGGCCTGCACGGGCAATGGCCTCTTCAATCAGCGGGGTGAGCCAGGCCTGATCCGGCGGTTCGGCCATGGCAAGCAAGGCGGCGCCCTGGCGCCAGCGCTGCAGGTGTTCATCCAGACGCTGCGGCCGCCCTGCTTCCACCAGCACAGTTTCGAACAGGCCATCGGCCAGCTGCAGGCCGCGGTCTGTCAGCGGCACGCTGAGCTCCGCCGGTCGCCCCCAGCGGCCATCGATCCAGGCGATGGGGCTCTGCTGCTGTGGCGGTGATGGGCTCATGCCAAGAACTCCTGCAGCCGGTGAAGCGTTCAGCCCAGCTGCTCAACCGCGGCCTGTGCTGAACAGCGGCCTGCGGCTTTGAACCGGCCCCGATTGGTCGTATGGGAAGGGTAGTGACTGTTCGGCACGCGGTGTAGGCAGCCAAGCTTGTGAAGCTCGGCCCAACTGCCTGATCCGGCAGGTTCGCTTTGATCGATGATTGGATCGATGACTGCTCGATACCCGCAAGCCAACCGCAAGAATCGATGACGACCAAAATTTATGATGAACAAAATTAATTAGCGCAATACCATCCGGGCGAGTTGATTTTGGTGGCTATTTCAAATATGTATTGAACCACTGCAGAACGTTTTCCATCAGGCTTACCGTGTTGTTTAGATCATTGAAGTAGTGCCCCTCGTCCTTGAAGAGAATGATCTTCGTCTCGACATTGTTTCTTTGGAGTGCCTCGTATAATTCCTTGGCCTGTCCGGGTGGCGTTCTTGTATCTACATCGCCTTGATAGATCAGTGTTGGTGTTGACGCATTTGCTGCTTGGTAAACGGGCGATCGCTTGTAATAAATCTTGGGATTCTGCTGGGGTGTGCCCTGCAAGAGGGTGGGCGCCCAGCCCAGTAAATCTGTCGTTTCATACATGCTTTTCCAATTAGATACGATTCCACCGGCTACGGCAGCCTTGAACCGATTCGTCTGGGTGATGGCCCAGGAGGTCATGAATCCTCCATAGCTAAAGCCGCCGATCCCAAGGCGTGCGGGATCAGCCGTGCCATTGGCAATCAAGCTGTCAATGCCACTCATGATATCGATGAAGTCCACTCCTCCTACGTCTCCAACAATTGCGTCAGCGTAATCTGGACCAACTCCTTGGGAGCCCCTGGGATTGGGAAGGAAAACGGCATAGCCGTGCGATGCAAGAAACTGCCCCCAGCCCATATAGCCTTCTTGCCAGCCATCCCACCAGGCCCAATACGGTCCGCCGTGCACCAGGGTAATCAGGGGGAAGGGGCCACGAGAGCTCGTTTCACTCGGAGCGATGAGCATTCCGTGAATGATCTTATTATCATCTTTGTTGTGCCATGTGATCTCCTTGATTGGATACAGCTTAAGATTTCTTGTGTCTGGATTTAAGTCCGTCAGCTTTTTCTTTCTCCCTGCAATGCTCAGCCAGACATCTGCAGGCGAGGTTGATGTCTCCTTTAAATAGATAAAATCACCTTGATTGCTGAAGCTCATTGTTGGCGTGAGGGAAAGCAAGCTTGCTGAGGCTGTGACCAGTGAAGTGCTGACGCCTGACTCCATGTCAATAGCAGAGATAATCCCGCTGTTCTTGTCAAGAATCTTGGCTCTTAGCTGGGATGAATCGGGGGCCCATTCGGCTTCAAGTATATTGCCGCTCTGCCTCATCGGCAGCGCCTTCGCCTTGCCTAGCTTGAGGTCAAGAAGCATGGGCACAACAGATGCCCTTGTCGCAGATGGGCCATAAAAAAAGATGTATCTTCCGCTTGGCGACCATTCAAATGGTGTGAAATAGCCGGTGTCGAGGGATATGTCTTTGATTGGGCTTTGCGTTGCGATATCGACAAGTAGCACTGATTTATTCGGAAGGAAGTCATTTTTATTTGTTGCCGATCTCTTTAGTACGGCAATTGTGGAAGAATTGGGTCCCCATGAAAAGCCAGCAATGTCTTCGTCATTTCTGAGTACTTTTTTGGCCGTTTTCCTGTGCACGTCAACCGTGAAAAGCATCGGCGTCTTTGTGGTGTTTGCCTCTGCTTCTGCCTCGGGGATTGCTAGAGTCGTGAATGCAATTGTTTTGCTGTCGGGTGCCCAGCGAAACGCGTCTACCCCACCCCTTGCTGCTGTGAGTGGCGTGGGGTTTGAGCCGTCAGCATCAGCGATGAAGATCTGGGCGTTTTCAGTGGACCCTGATTCTGTGGCACTATTTGTACGCCTTGCAAGGAAGGCAAGATGCTTCCCATCTGGTGACCAAATCGGAGACCAGCTCTCTGCCAGATCGCTGTATGGTTGTTTCCATTCCTGTCCCTCGTCGAGGCTCCTGATCCAGATTGTTCGCCTCGAAAGCCAGGTGGGAGATTTCACTTCGAGGGGGCTGTTCAGCACAAAGGCGCCAAACTTCCCCTGTGGCGAGATCCGCGGTTTACTGGCCTGCCGAATGCCTGCAAAGTCGATGGGCTGAGCCTTTCGCGCCTGTTGTGCAAGAGCCGGCACTGTGATCGCGAAAAGCTGGCATGCAGCAATCGCAATCAGCTTGCTTGAGCGCAGCAAGGCCCCTGCATCCCGATGTCTCCGGTGATTTCTCATTGTTGGTTGAGCCAGGGAAGTTAATCGAGGCATTGCAAGCGTACTTTCCTTCATCTTATCCTGTTTTATTTAGGCGTCAACGCTTGTTATTGCTTCACGGATTGTTGACGGAATGGCGAATGATTCGTCGTGCCAACCCACGGCACTGTCCCTGCGTTGGCTGCCCGCAGCGTTGATGCGATTGCCATCCTCGCTCCCCCCTGTGTCGTGCCGATTTCTCCCGTTCTGTACTGTTCAGGGGCTCGGTGATGAGGGGCTCAGGGCCTCCAGCAGAGGCTGCAGCTTCCAGCCCAGCTCCGCCGCCTCCGCCTCCGGTTCGGAATCGGCCACGATGCCGCAGCCCGCCTGTACCCGGATCGTGCGCTGGTGCACGAAGGCGGAGCGGATCAGGATGCTGCTGTCGAAGCTGCCGTCGTGGGCGAGGCGGAACAGGGAGCCGCAGTAGGGCCCGCGCGGCACCGGTTCGAGCCCATGCAGCCGCCGGCAGGCCCGCACTTTCGGTGCCCCTGTGATCGAGCCGCCCGGCCAGCAGGCCCGGAGCAGGTCCACAACTCCCAGCCCGGCGCGCAGCTGACCCTGCACCACCGAGGTGAGGTGATGCACCTGCGCGTAGCTTTCCAGGCCCACCAGCTGGGGTACCTGGATCGAGCCCGGCACGCACACCCGGCCCAGGTCGTTGCGCAGCAGGTCGACGATCATCACGTTCTCGGCCCGGTCCTTGGCGCTGCTGACCAGATCAGCGGCGGCATCCGCGTCGATCGCCGGGTCGTGGTGCCGCGGCCGGGTGCCCTTGATCGGCCGGCTTTCCACCAGACCGCTGGCGCTTACCTGCAGGAAGCGCTCCGGTGAGGCCGAGAGGATGGCCTCCACAGGGGTCTGGGCCGGGTTGCTCCCCTCGGTTCCCGCTGCAATCGCCAGCCCACCGAAGGGCGCCGGGCAGCTCCGCCGCAGCCGTTGGTAGAGCGCCAGGACATCGACGCGGCCCGTCAGCTCCTGCTCGCAGCAGGCGGTGAGATTGGCCTGGAACAGATCCCCGGCGGCGATCCAGTCGCGGATGCGCTCCACGCCGGCGGCAAAGGCCGGCCCATCGGTGTGCCAGCGCCAGTTCTCCAGCCGCAGGCCGGGCTCCGGTGGCGCCGGGTGAGCCATGGCTGCGCGTATTGCAGGGGCTGCGATTGGTGCTTGTGTTGCGCTTGCCTGGGGGGGTGTTGGGGCCAGGGCCTCGATCGCTGCGGTCATCGCCGCCAGCCGCGCGCCATCGTGGCCCTCGAGCCGCAAACAGCCTGCGGCCGCGTCGAACTCCAGCACCGGATCGTGGCGGGCGGCCCAGAGTTGGGCCATGGCCGGAGATCGCCAGGCTTCGCCGGTCTCCACCCAGCCGCCGGCCTCGTACGACAACCAGCCCATCCAGTGGCCGCCGCCGTCCACCATCGCCGCCAGCGCCGCGAACGGATCCCGGGCGCCGGGCTCACCCGGCAGGCCGCGGCAGCTCACCACCTCCAGCGGCGCCAGGCCCACCAGACTGCGGCGCCCCAGGGCGGTGCCGTCGCCATCGAGCCAGACCAGGCCGTCCTGGCCGTGCTGTTCCGCCAGCGCCTGAACCACCACCGCCGGATCCCGCCAGGCAATGGTGCGGCGCTGCAGCCCACCGCTGGCCCGCCAGCCCGTGAAAGGCTCGATCACGGGGCCTGGTGGCTGGCGAGGTCGGGGCGGCCGGCCTCGATCAGGGCGGCATCGCGGATGCGGCAGCTGTCGCACATCCCGCAGGGGGCGTTGCCGCCGCTGTAGCAGCTCCAGGTGGCCGCGATCGGCACCCCGAGCCGCAGGGCTTCCTGCACGATGCGCGTCTTGCTCCATTGCACCAGCGGCGCCCAGAGCTGGATGCCGCGGCCCTGGCGCCCCGCCTTGCTGGCCAGGTCGGCCAGGTGCTGGAAAGCCTCCAGGTAGTCGGGCCGGCAGTCGGGATAGCCGGAATAGTCGACCGCGTTCACGCCCAGGGCCAGCCGCTGGGCACCCCGGGCTTCGGCCAGGCTCAGCCCCAGGGCGATGAACACGGTGTTGCGGCCTGGCACATACGTGGATGGGATCACGCCCTCCTCCACGCCGCCGCTGGGCACGGCCATGGCCAGATCGGTGAGGGCTGAGCCGCCCCAGGCCGCCAGGTTGACGCTGATCGTGTGGTGCTCCTCCAGCCCGAGGCTGCGCGCCACGGCGCTGGCGGCCTCGAGTTCGCGGCGATGGCGCTGGCCGTAGTCGAAGGACAGCCCGATCACGCGGTGGCCTGCTTCCAGGGCCAGGGCGGTGGCGGTGGCCGAATCGAGGCCGCCGGACAGCAGAGCCACGGTCAGGGGCCGGGGATCCGTGTGAGGCGGGGAATCAGGGGAAGCGGCGGCGCGCAAGGCGGCGGAGGCAGGAGCGTGCAGGAATCCTGGCGGATCCGGCCGCGCCGGTGCTTGCCCGCACGCCTGGATCTATCTGCCTGTTGGTGGCAGTCCGAAGGCGGAAGCTGCCCCAAAGGGCCGGCGCCCTTCAGGATGGGGATAGCGCCTCATGGATGTCGATGACGGGTTTCCAGGCTCCGGTACCGGTAACTCCGATCGCCCGGATGGCCTTCGCTGGCCTGGCCTTGGGGGTTCTCCTGGCTGGGCAGGGCGCGGCACGGGCCATCCCCCGCCTCGATCTCAAGCCCTTCCCTGCCGCTGCGGCCGGTGAGCGCCGCTGGGTGATCCAGCTGCCGGGCCTGCTGCAGCCCTCCCCCGATCCCGCCCTCTCCCCCCACCCGGCCGACTGGCGGGTGGAGCTGATGGTGGGGCGCACGATGGAGGTGGACTGCAACCATCGACGCCTAGGCGGCTCGATCAAGGCCGAGTCGCTGAAGGGCTGGGGCTACACCATCTATCGGGTCACGGCTCCCGGGCCGGTGGCCTCGACCCTGATGGCCTGCCCGCCCAACGAGAAGCCGCAGCAGGCCTTCGTGACCCTGGGCGGCGGCAAGCCCTTTGTGGTGCCTTACAACGCCAGCCTGCCGATCGTGCTCTATGCCCCCGCCGATCTGGAGGTGCGCTGGCGCCTCTGGAAGGCAGAGAAGCGTCAGCGGCCTGCTCAGGTGCTCTGAGGCTCGGTCTGCAGGGTGTGATCAGCGCACCCCCAGGTTCTTGTGGAGCTGCAGGCTCAGCCGCCAGTCCGGATGGGACTGCACATAACCGAGGGCCAGGCTCTGGCCGTCGGTGCTCTGCCAGCCGGGTTGCAGCAGCAGCACCGGCGGATCCGAGCCATTCCCCGCCCGGAGCCGGCTGGCGGCGCTGGCCATCACCTCCGCGAAGCCAAGGTCGGCCGTCTCGTGCACCACGACCTTGAGTTCGTGGCAGTGGCGCAGCAGATCGTCGGATGGAGGGCGATGCCGCTTCGGCGAGAGGGTGATCCAGTCGAAGTGGCCGCTGAGACGGTCCACCCCGCTGGTTTCCAGGTGCAGCGGCAAGGCCGTGCGCTGGTGCAGCGCAGCGGTGAGCTCGTCGAGATCGTGATGCAGGGGTTCTCCGCCAGTGATCACCACGAAGCCGGCGCCGGCCGCCGCCGCCTGCTGCGCTTCCTTCGCCAGGGCATCCAGACTGTGGAGCGGATGGGCGGCGGCGGGCCAGGAGTGCTTGGTGTCGCACCAGGGGCAGCCCACCGTGCAGCCAGCCAGGCGGATGAAGAAGGCGCTGCGACCACTGTGGACTCCTTCCCCCTGGAGGGAATGAAAGGTTTCCACCACCGGCAGTGCCGCCGCTGTGACAGCGATCTGCAGACCAGCGGCGGCTCCTGGTCGTGCCCCCGCTGCGACGGCGGTGGGCTGGTCTGCCGCTACACCGGAGAGCGGCGAGGTCACGGGGCGACGAGCGTGGCCTCGGCCTCGGTTGTTGTCGTTGTCGTGGCCGGTGGGGCCTCGACCTGGGGCAGCCGCTGCTGGGCCGCGGCGATCAGGCCGCGGAACAGGGGATGGGGCTTGCCGGGCCGTGACAGAAATTCGGGGTGGTACTGGCAGGCCGTGAAGAAGGGGTGGTCGCGCAGCTCGATCAGTTCCACCAGGCGGCCATCGGGGGAGGTGCCGCTGATCGTGTAGCCCGACTCGACGAAGAGGTTGCGGTAGGCGTTGTTGAACTCGTAGCGGTGGCGGTGCCGCTCGTAGACCACCGCGTCGCCGTAGAGCTCGGCGGCGAGGCTGCCCGGCGTCAGCCGGCAGGGGTAGACCCCCAGGCGCATGGTGCCGCCCAAGTCGACCACGTCCTGCTGCTCTGGCAGCAGATGGATCACTGGATGGGCCGTGTCGCCATCGAGTTCGGCGCTGGTCGCCCCCACCAGGCCAGCCTGGTTGCGGGCCCACTCGATCACGGCGCACTGCATGCCCAGGCAGAGCCCCAGGAACGGCACCTGCTGCTCCCGGGCCCAGCGGATCGCCGCCACCTTGCCATCGACGCCGCGATGGCCGAAGCCGCCCGGTACCACCACCGCATCCATGCCCCGCAGCAGGGCTTCCGCGCCGCGTTCCTCGATCTGTTCGGCGCAGATCCAGTGCAGATCAAGGGAGGCGTCGCGATCGATGCAGGCGTGGCGCAGGGCCTCCACCACCGAGAGGTAGGCGTCGTTGAGCTGCACGTACTTGCCCACCAGGGCCACCTTCACGGCAGGGCCCGGGTTGCGCAGTTTCGTGACCAGCTCCTGCCAGCGCTCCATGTCGCTGGGGTGGTCGGTGAGGCCGAGCACATCGAGCACCTCGCGGCACAGGCCTTCATGCTCCATGGCCAGCGGCACCGCGTAGATGCTGTCGGCATCGAGGGCGGGGATCACGGCCCGGGTGGGCACACCGCAGAAACCGCCGATCTTGGCCTTGAGGTCGTCGCTGAACGGCCGGTCGCTGCGACACACCAGCACATCGGGCTGGATGCCGATCGAGCGCAGCTCCTTCACCGAGTGCTGGGTGGGTTTGGTCTTGAGTTCGCCCGAGGTGCCGATGTAGGGCAGCAGGGTCACGTGCACGTAGGCCAGATCCTGGCGGCCCACGTCGCCGCGGAACTCGCGGATGGCTTCCAGGAATGGCAGCGACTCGATGTCGCCCACGGTGCCGCCGATTTCGGTGATCACCACATCGGCGCCGCTGTTGGCGGCCACCCGGTGGATCCGCTCCCGGATCTCGCCGGTGATGTGGGGGATCACCTGCACGGTGCCGCCCTGGTAGTCGCCGCGGCGCTCCTTGTTGATCACCGCCTGGTAGATCGAGCCGGTGGTCACGCTGTTGAGGCGCGACATGGCGGTGTCGGTGAAGCGCTCGTAGTGGCCCAGGTCGAGGTCGGTCTCGGCGCCGTCCTGGGTGACGAACACCTCACCGTGCTGGAACGGGCTCATCGTGCCCGGGTCCACGTTCAGGTAGGGGTCGAGCTTGAGGATCGAGACGCTGTAGCCGCGGCTCTTGAGCAGGCGCCCGAGGCTGGCGGCCACGATCCCCTTGCCGATGCTCGACACCACGCCCCCCGTCACGAAGACGAATTTCGCCTGCGTGGCCCGGCTCGGAGCGGGGGGCTTGGCGCTGGCGACCTGGGACATGGTGGAACGGCTGATTTTTCAATGTATCGGTTCACGACACGCCCCTTCCGCCGCAAGGGCCACCCTCGCTCAGAAAAGAGGGGTCAGCCCTCCAGCAGGCTGCGCAGCATCCAGGCGGTCTTCTCGTGGATCTGCAGCCGTTGGGTGAGCAGGTCTGCGGTGGGCTGGTCGTTGGCCTCGTCGGCCACCGCAAACACCTTGCGGGCAGTACGGGCCACGGCCTCATGGCCGCTCACCAGCTCCCGCACCATCGCCAGGGCCGGCGGCACTCCCTCGGTTTCGGCGATCGAGGCCAGGCTGGCGAAGGTGGCGCCTCCGAACGGGGCGGGGAAGCCGAGGGCGCGGATGCGTTCGGCGATCACGTCCAGGGCGGTCCAGAGCTCCGTGTACTGGTCCATGAACATCAGGTGGAGCGTGTTGAACATCGGCCCGGTCACATTCCAGTGGAAGCCATGGGTCTTGCCGTAGAGCACGTAGCTGTCGGCCAGCAGGCGGCCGAGCTCGTCGGCGATCTGCCGCCGCGTGGCTTCAGGGATGCCGATGTCGATCGCTGGGTTGCTGGAAGCTGTGGTCATGGCCGAGGGAGGCGAAGGTCTGGCAGGGGGCCGGGGAAGCCTGGGGCGGGGCCCCTCCCGTTGTAGGAACGGACGCCGCACGGCGCCGGATCGCAACCCGCCGGCCGCTCGGTCGTTGAACGGCTCGGTCGTGTCTCTGGGCAGCGGTTCAGTTGTATTCGCCGGGGATGTCCTGCTTGGTCACGGTGACCCGCCCCACTTTTTTGCCGGAGAGCCGCAACAGCTCATCGCCGGAGAAGACATACCCCAGGCCGGCGCCGATCTGGGCCACGTCATCGGCGGTGGCGGCCGCCTGCACCGCCGCCCGCAGACCTGGATCGTCCTGCACCCTGCCGAGAAAGGCCTTCAGCTGATCGAGGGACATGGCCCAACCTCCAACGGTGGCCCCGAGCAGGGCCTCTGAATTCTGATCCCATGGGGCTCCCGGCTGGACCCCTCCAGAGCTTGCCGGGCCCTGCCGTCAGCTCTCCTCCTCGCTCCAGGTGCTGGCCACATGCAGCTCTTCGAGCTGCGCGTCTGCCACATCGGCGGGGGCCTGGGTCATCAGGCAGCGGGCCTGCTGGGTCTTGGGGAAGGCGATCGTGTCGCGGATCGACTCCTCGCCGGCCAGCAGCATCACGATCCGGTCGACACCGAAGGCCAGGCCGCCGTGGGGAGGGGCGCCCATGTCGAGGGCCTCCATCAGGAAGCCGAACTGGGCTTCGGCCTCCTCCAGCGGCAGGCCGATGGTCTGCAGCACCTGGCGCTGCAGGGCCGAGTCGTGGATGCGCAGCGAACCGCCGCCCAGCTCAAGGCCGTTGAGCACCAGGTCGTAAGCCTGGGCGCGGGCCGTGGGGAGGGTTGCCGCCCACTGGGTCGGATCGCCGCCGAGGTCGCCTGGGTTGGGGGCGCAGAAGGGGTGGTGCAGCGCCTCGAGCCGGTTCTCGCCCTCGTTGAACTCGAACATCGGAAAATCCACCACCCAGAGGAAGTTCCAGCTGTCGTTGTCGCGGTCGGGCTTCACCAGCCCCAGCTCGCGGGCCAGGAACTGGCGCACCCGATCCAGGGCCTTGTTCACCGTGGCGGTGTTGCCGGCACCGAACAGCAGCAGGGTGCCGGGCACCGCGCCGGTGCGCCGGAGCAGCTCGGCCTTCCGCTCGTCCGTGAGGTTGTCCTTGATGGCGCCGATCGTGTCGATCTCGCCGCCCTCGCGCACACGGATGAAGGCCAGGCCGCCGCCGCCGGCCGCCTGGGCTTCGCTGAACACATCCCCCCCGGGTTTGATGCGCACGTTGGAGAGGGCATCATTGCCGCCGGGCACGGCGATGCACTTCACCGAGCCGCCGGCGGCCACAGCGCCGGAGAACACCTTGAAGCCCATGTCCGCCACCAGCTCGCTCACGTCGGTGAGCTCCATGCCGTAGCGGGTGTCGGGGCGGTCGGTGCCGTAGCGCTCCATGGCCTCGTGCCAGGTGAGGCGCGGGAAGGGGCGGGGCAGCTCCACGCCCTTCACGGTTTTCCAGATGGAAGCGATCAGGGATTCGTTGAGCTCGAGGATCTGCTCCTGGTCCATGAAGCTCATTTCCATGTCCAGCTGGGTGAATTCCGGCTGGCGATCGGCGCGCAGGTCTTCGTCGCGGAAGCAGCGGGCCACTTGGTAGTAGCGCTCGATGCCGCCCACCATCAGCAGCTGCTTGAACAGCTGGGGCGATTGGGGCAGGGCGAACCATTCACCGCCGCAGACACGGGAGGGCACCAGGTAGTCGCGGGCGCCCTCGGGGGTGGAGCGGGTGAGCACCGGGGTCTCCACCTCGATGAAGCCCTGGTCTTCGAGGAAGCGGCGCGCCGCCTGGATGGTTTGGGCCCGCAGGCGCAGATTGCTGTTCATGCGCTCGCGGCGCAGGTCGAGGTAGCGGTGGCGCAGCCGCAGCTCTTCGCGGGTGTTCTCCTCGTCGTGCACCGACACGGCGAAGGGCAGGTTGCCCTTCACGCTGTTGAGCACGGTGATGGCGCTGGCCAGCACCTCAATACGGCCGGTGGCCAGCTTGTCGTTGATGGCATCGGCAGGGCGCTCGCGCACCTTGCCCTCAACCTGGATCACCGTTTCGTTGCGCAGGTGCTCCGCCACGGCGAACATCTCGGCGCCGTTGTCGGGGTCCACGGTGATCTGCACCGTGCCGCTGCGGTCGCGCAGGTCGATGAAGATCACACCGCCGTGATCACGGCTGCGGTCCACCCAGCCGCACAGTTGCACGGCCTGGCCGGTGGCATCGGGGCGCAGGTCGCCGCATCCGTGGCTGCGCATGGTGAATTCGCTGGGGAATCGGGGATTTTCCCATGGGGCCTGGTCTCCGCTGACCAGGGCATCAGGCCGGGACATCAGGCCGCTGCATCAGCTCGTGGCTCACCATCAGTGACGGTGGTGCTGGTTCCAGACGATCCCGGAAAACGGCTGGGATGATCGGCGCAGACACGAGCCTGTCGATGGCCAAGCGGCCGGGACCTCTCCACCCATGGCTGCCCCCGGGAGAACTGGCGCCGATCGGCGTCAGCCTGCTGGCCACGCTGGTCAGCACCTTTTCCGTGATCGGCATCTTGTTTGTGCTGCTGGATCTGCAGCCGCAGCTCGGCATCACCACAGCTCAGGTCAACCTGCTGCGTTGCACAGCGATCGCCAGCGGCCTGCTGATCGTCTTCTGTGCCAGCACGCTCTGCCGCTTGCTTGGCGCGAAACGCTGCCTGGCTGCCGGCCTTGCCCTCTGGATTGCAGGCTGCTTGCTGCTGGCAGGCCATGCGGGCCTGGTCACGCTCGCCATCGGGCTGGTTCTGATGGGCTGTGCCGACGGCTGCGTGCGGGTTTCTTCTTTCGCCATGCTCTGCGGTGGCGCCGCTGATGCGCAGCAGATTTCTGTGCTCGTCGCGGCCAACACGCTGGCCAACAGCCTGGCCTTTGTGGCCTCGCCGATCCTCAACAGCTGGATCCTGGTGCGGACCGAGAACAGTGCTGTCGTGATCGGCGGGCTGTGGGGAGGTCTGTTCCTGCTGACGCTGCTGCTGCTGCAGGTTTTCGTCCGCCCCGACAGACGCGAAGCGGCTGCCCAGCACGCCCAGGTCCAGGCCAGTGACTGGATCGTCCTGCTGGCTGCAGGAGGCTGCGCGTCCCTGATCAGCACGCTGCCGATCATCCACGCGTTCCAGCCGACCTGGGTGCCTGCCGGCATGGCTCTGATCATCGCCCTGATGATGCTCACGGCCATGTCCCTGCGGCGATCAGGCTCGATCGCCGGCGGATTCAGATTTCTGATCAACCCAAGAATTGGTCTGCTGCTTCTGGCTCTGGCGGCACTATTCTCAATTGACTACCGATACTGCGCCGATCGCTTTCTGGCGATTCGCTATCAGCTTGATCTCGCCAGTATCTCAGCCTGGATGACCCTGGCCAGCCTGGCGGGAATTGCCAGCTCCTTTGTGTTCGCTGCTGTCAGTTCCCGGATCGGCATGGCCAGGAGCGTTGGACTGGGCCTGCTGGGCTGTCTGATCTTGCCGATCACCTTCGTGATGGCTCCATCCCAGGTGCCCATCCTGGTGATTGCCTCAGCGACGGCATCCTTCTCGTTCTTTCTCACGTTCGTGAGGGTGGGGCTCGCCTCCACGATCACAGCCATGACCGATAAGCCATTGCTGGCCAATCTGGAAGCGGTGCGTCACGTTCTGGCCACCTCTGCCTGGTCGTTGGGTTCAGCTCTGGCGGTGAATGTGCTGCTCGGCACCTTCCGCAGCACGCTTGAGCAGCAGCTCAAGACCCTGCCCTTATCTGACGCGGTGATCCAAACCATCTCCCGACTTGTGGCCAGCGGCCATGGTCGTGAGGTGCTGGAGGGCCAGTACGGCATCTCCAGGCAGCTGCTGATGACAGTCATCGGCAGGAATGCCACTCCCACGATTGAGGCGATCATGAGTGTGCTGCATGGGATGGGCTGGCTGATCCTGCTGATGCTGGTTCTGGTCACGGTTCTGATCGCTTTATCACGCCGGGTCACCGTGCCGATGCTGCGCCCATGAGGTGATGCGTTCCTGCCACGGGATCCTGTCCGCGATGCAGTGGCGGTAGCGTGGCCGCGGTGTCAGCGGGGACCATGGTTTACCCCATTCCCACCGTCGGCGCCTTGGTCACAGGGCCATGCCTGCGTGTGCTGATTGTGCGCACGCTCAAGTGGCGCGGAAGCTGGGGCGTGCCCGGCGGAAAGGTGGAATGGGGTGAAACCCTCGACAGCGCACTGCGGCGTGAATTGCGGGAGGAGGTTGGCCTGGAGCTGGCGTCCGTGCAGTTCGCCCTGCTGCAGGAAGCCGTGGAAGATGCACAATTCCACCGTCCTGTGCACTTCATGTTGATCAACTACTACGCCTTCAGCGCCACAACCGCCGTCAGCCCTAATCACGAGATCGCCGAATGGGCCTGGGTATCCCCACAGCAGGCGCTCGATTATCCGCTCAACAGCTTCACGCGCCGATTAATCCAAAGCTATCTGGACGCGGACATGTCTGATCACTACGCGGTGATGGCTGAACAGGTCATGTCGGATCAGGTCACGACAGATCAGCTCGTGTCAGATCAGGTCACGTCAGATCAGATAACCGCCTGAGACCTTGATGTTGCTTCCGGTGATGTAGCCGCTGGCCGGATCGGCCAGGAACAGCACCGCCCGCGCCACCTCCTCGGTTCTGCCGTAGCGGCCGGCCGGGATTCGTTCGAGCGGCGGCTTGCGCTCCGAGTTCTCCAGGGTGCCGGGTGAAACGCCGTTGACCGTGATGCCGTACGGAGCCTCTGTGACGGCCAGTGTGCGGCTGAGCTGCAGCACGCCGGTCTTGCCGATCTTGTAGGGGGTGACCATCGGCACCGCCATCAGCGCATCGGCGTCGACATCAATCAGGTTGACGATGCGGCCGTACCCCTGGTGGCGCATCCATGGCAGGGCGGCACGGCAGGCGTGGTAAGTGATGTGGAGGGTCTCGTCGATGCTGCGATGCCAGTCGGCCACATCCATCTCCCCCAGCGGCTTCCAGACGATGCCGGCCGCGTTGTTCACCAGGATGTCGAGCCGCCCCAGCCGCTCCACCGCTGTGGCGAAGGCGGTTGCGGTGGCTTCAGCATCCGCCAGATCAGCCGCCAGGGCCAGGCCGCGCCGCCCCAGCCGCTCCACCTGCTCCACCGCCTCACGGGCCTCGGCTTCGCTGTGCCGGTAATGGACCACCACATCGGCGCCAGCGCCCGCCAGGGCCAGGGCGATCGCCCGGCCGGTGCGGCGCCCGCCACCGGTGACCAGGGCCACCCGGCCGTGCAGGGGCAGGTCGCTCATGGCGTCGCCGCCGTCAGCAGTGCCTGGATCATGTCGGGATGGTGGGTGCGGATCCAGTCGGCGCCGGCGAAGAGCACATTCGAGGCGAACAGGATGCGCGCCAGCCGCTCGGGCTTGCGGGCGGCGTAGAGCAGGATCGGGCAGCCCAGCTTGCGCAGCACATCCAGGTTCCAGAGCACGCTGTTCTGCAGCTGGATCTTGCCGACATCGTCGGTGGCGGGGTGGATGATGCCGAGGTTGGGATCGATGATCACCTCACCCACGCCGGCGGCCCGGGCCTGCTCCACCCGCGGGCCGAGGTGATCGAGCAGCCCCTGCAACCGGTAGGGCACCGGAGTGGCAGTGCGCATGCGGTAGGCGTCGCCATAGGGCATGTAGGTGAGCATCAATGAGGCGCCGGCTGCCGCCACCGCCGCCAGGGCCGAGGGCTCGATGTCTGCGCCGGTGAAATTGATGGCGGTGGCGCCGGCCTCCAGGGCGACGCGCACCGTCTGCGAACTCCAGGTGTCCACCGACACCCGATAGCCC
This sequence comes from Synechococcus sp. CBW1006, assembly GCF_015840525.1. Taxonomy (NCBI): domain Bacteria; kingdom Bacillati; phylum Cyanobacteriota; class Cyanophyceae; order Synechococcales; family Synechococcaceae; genus Synechococcus; species Synechococcus sp. CBW1006. The sequence continues at coordinate 1,260,720 of NZ_CP060396.1, forward strand.
TCCTGCAGCAGCCGGCCCAGGGCGGGCAGCAGCCGCCGCTGTTCTTCGGCGTCGTCGATCATCGCCGCCGTCGGCGTGATCGAGCGGGCACCCAGATCGAGCACGGCGCAGCCCTGGCTGTGCAACCAGGCGGCCCGTTGCAGGAGCTGCTCCGTGCCCGCCACCACCGAGTCGCTCACCATCGATTCCGGCGAGAGGTTGATCACGCCGAGCAGGGTGCGGGGATGGGGCGTGCTCATCAAGGCGAAGCTGGGGGGCTCAGGCGCCAGCATGGTCGGCCCGGTCGGCCGCCACCGCCGCTGCCAGCCTCGACAGGACCTCGGGCCTGCGCTGGCTCACCTCATCCCAGGTGGGAGTGAGCCGGGAGAGCTGATCCTCCTGCACGAAACTCCGCCCGGCCTCCAGCAGGCAGGCGGCGAAGAAGGAGACGGCGCGGGTCTCCTCGCCGCGATCGAGCCGTAGGCCGTTGAGGGCGGCGTCGGCGGCGTGGGAATCGAGCAGATCCAGCACGATCCGCTGATAGGCGGTCGCGAGACTGCGCACGAGCGCCAGATCGAGCACCTGGCCCTGGGCCGCCAGCCCGCGGAACAGCCCCAGGGCGATGTCGCGGCCCATCCGCCCGAGGCCACTGCCGCCACCGCCGTGATCGGTCTCGTGATCGGCCTTGTGATCGGTTTCGGGCGGAAACGGCTGGTGCTTGTGGTCGTAGGCCTCGGCGATGTCCACCTGGCAGAGCTGGCGGGTGGAGTGATCGCGGAACATCTCGGTGAGCACGCCGATTTCCATTCCCCAGTCGCTGGGCAGATGCAGACGCCGTGCCGCGCTCCACCGCATGGCGCACTCGCCGGCGAGCGGGTAGCGGAAGCTGTCGAGAAACTCCAGGTAGCGGCTGGGGGGCAGGCAGCGCCGCAGGGCCCGCAGCAGGGGGGTGACGAACAGGCGGCTGACCCGCCCATACATCACCCCAGCGCTGATCCGCGGGTAGTAGGCCTTGGCGAACACGAAACCGCTGTCGGGATGCAGCAGCGGATAGACGAGCCGGGCCAGCATCCGCGGCGTGAAGCTCACCACATCGCAATCGTGCAGGGCCACCACCTCGGCCCGCCCGAGGGCCTGGACCAGGCCCAGGCAGAGCCAGATGTTGTGGCCCTTGCCCCGTTCCGCCGGCGCCAGCTGCTGATGCCCCAGGTCTTTGATCAGTGCGGTGACCCGGGGGCCATCGTTCCAGATCAGGTGGTGCGGCTGGGGCAGCTGGCTGAACAGGGCGAGGGCCTCGCGGAATCCAGCGGCATCGGCCCGATCGAGGCCGATCACGATCTCGTTCAGCCAGGGAATGGTGGCCAGCTGGCGCACGAACGGCTCCAGGGCCGGACCCCGCAGCTCGGCGTGCAGACAGGGCAGCACCAGGGTGAGCGGCAGGCGCTGCGCCTGCTCCGCCACCGCAGCCGCCAGAGAGGCCTCGCTGCGTCCCCCCAGGTCGTGGAGGGTGGTGACGATGCCGTTCTGGAAGAAGTCGCTCATCAGCTCTGCAGCGCCAGCCGCTCCAGGCCGCCGTCGTCCGGCAGCTGCCGGGCCAGGGCCGCCACGCTCTGGCCCGTCAGCGGATCGATCCAGTCGGGCGCGATCTCCGCCAGCGGCACCAGAACGAAGGCTCTCTCCCGCATGCGCGGATGGGGGAGCTGCAGGCGCTCGCCATCCAGGCGCAGGTCGCTGAGCAGGATCAGGTCGAGGTCGAGGGTGCGCGGCCCCCAACGCTCGGCCCGCACCCGCCCGAATCGGGTCTCCGTTTCCAGCAGCCGATCGAGCAGCGCCTCCGGCGACAGGAGCACCTCCAGTACGGCGCAGCCGTTGAGATAGTCGGGTTGCGGCGGCCCCACCGGTGCGCTGCGGTACCAGGCGGAGCGACGCAGCAGGCGGATGCCGGGGCTGGCATCCAGCTCCACCAGGGCGCCCTCCAGGGTGGCGCGGCAGTCGCCCAGGTTGCTGCCCAGGGCGATGGCGGCCTGCCGTGGTGAATCGGCCCGCTCCGTCCAGGCCACCCTCAACCCCGCCGCAGAAAAGGCCGCCGTACCACCAGCGCTGGCTCCTCGCGCCCGCGGATCTCCACCGCCAGCTCCGTGCCGAGGCGGGCGGAGCCAACCGGCACCGACGCCAGGGCGATCGCCTTGCCCAGCGTGGGCGACCAGCTGCCGCTGGTGATCTCCCCCACCGGCTCGCCGTTACACAGCACCGGGTAGCCGTGGCGGGCGATGGCACGCCCCTGCAGCTCCAGGCCCACCAGCCGCCGCCCAACGCCTTCCGCTGTCTGCCGCTCCAGGGCCTGCCGCCCGATGAAGGGCTTGGGCATCTCCAGGTGCACCAGCCAGCCGAGGCCGGCCTCCAGGGGTGTGGTGGTTGCATCCATGTCGTTGCCGTAGAGGTGCATGGCCGCCTCCAGGCGCAGGGTGTCGCGGGCCCCGAGGCCGCAGGGCTCCACCCCCTCGGCCAGCAGCTGTTGCCAGAGGGCGAGGCCGGCCTGGCGATCCAGCAGCAGTTCGAAGCCGTCTTCGCCGGTGTAGCCGGTGCGGGCCACGAACACGGGGGCGCCGGCGGCCGCTCCGGTGGCGGCGCCGGACAGCAGGATCTGCCGATGGCCGAAGCGGGGCAGGCCGGAGAGATCGGCGCCGCTGAGGGCCTCCAGCCGCGCCGGTGCCTCCGGGCCCTGCAGGGCCAGCAGCACCCCGTCGCCCTTGCGGTCGGTGAGAGTCACCCCCTGCGGCTCGAGGTGGCGGCGCAGCCAGGCGGTGTCGCCGTCGATGCAGGCGGCATTGATCACCAGCACCAGCTCGCCCCTGCTGCCGCCCTCGCCGGCCACCTGGCCGCAGTCGTAGGCGATCAGATCATCGAGGATGCCGCCCGCCTCGTTGAGCAGCACGGTGTAACAGGCTTCGCCGGGGCCGATGCGAAACAGATCGGTCGGCACCAGGGTCTGGAGCGCGTCTTTCACCCCGTCGCCCCGCAGGGTGAGCACCCCCATGTGGGAGATGTCGAACAGGCCGCAGCGCTGGCGCACGGCCGTGTGCTCCTGCACCAGTCCGCCGAACTGCACAGCCATCTCCCAGCCGGCGAAGGCCACCATCCGCCCCCCGGCGTCGCGGGCAGCTTCGAACAGGGGCGTGCGTTGCAACGGATCGGTGGCGGGGGCGGCCATGGCGGGAGTGCAGCGTTGGCCGGATCCTATGGAGAGCAGTTGCTGGAGAGCAGCCGCGGTCTTCCCCAGGGAGATGTCTGCTTCGATGCTGTACGGATCGACCTCCTGCAGGGTTGACTTGCTGAAGGAAAGTGGAGGATTCGGGCTGTTTGCCTGGCGATCCTTCCGTGACCTCTTTACCTTGGGCCCCTTGATGGGTTTCCGATGGGTCAGCGTTCCAGCTGCCGCAGCTGTCGCCACTGCACGCCTCCCCGTGGCGATGAGATGGGCTGGTGCAAGCTGCGTCGCCTGTCCATCCATCCCGATCTGTCTGGAGACCTCTGGTGCCATCACTGGACAGCCCGTCCACCCCGGTTGCCCGGCATGGGCCCTGAGGGCGCAGGTTCGTCCGGCATGGCGACACGCTTCAGCCATGTCCCCAGCCGCCAGCTCTGTCTGTCCATGGAGCCTGACGAGTCCCAGAGGCTGGAAGCCTGAAGCTGGGCAGACTGCAGCCTCCGAAAGCCCTGATCGGCCCGTTCAAGATCTTTGCTTGGTGTTCTCCGCTGCCGTTGTGGCGCCTGCGGATGTAGGAATGTAATCATCAGAACCTTTCAACCAGGAGGTGACCAGATTGGTCACGACACCCGCTGCTCCCTCTCCGATCGCCCTGATGGCAGATCAGGTCGATTGCGAGATCTTCACCTTCCCCACCGGGGCCCACATCTTTACGCGCGGTCGGATGGCCGATGCGATTTATGCCGTGCGCCGCGGCATCGTGGAGCTGGTGGACGAGCAGGGGAATCGGCTCTGCTACAGGCCTGGTGAGCTGTTCAGTTACCAGGAGATCATGTGGCGACAGATTGCCTTCCGTAACGATGCCATCGCGCGCACCCCGGTGGAAGTGCTGCGTCTGGAGCGGCTCCGCTTCCTCAACCTGCTGCATAACCACCCCACCCTGGCGGTGATGCTCCTGGGTCAGCAGCACGATCGCCTGCGGGAGCAGCGCACCAGCGGCACCTGTTGCTACTGACTCCAGCGGGCTGCGATCAGTGGCCGGCTGTCCGGCCCAGCAGCAACAGCAGGCTGCGGCACACCTTGGCGGCCAGCACGCTGCTCACCCCGCTGGGATCGAGCTGGGGGGCCAGCTCCACCACATCCGCTGCCACCAGGTTGTGGTGGCGGAGTTCGTCCACCAGGGCGGCGAAGTCGCTCCAGAGGAAGCCGCCGGGTTCGGGAGTGCCGGTACCGGCCATCACGGCGGGATCGAACCAGTCCAGATCCACGGTGAGATAGAGGGGGCGGCCGCGCAGCGGGTGCAGTGCTGCGGCCATCCGCTCGATCGCCACCAGCCGGCCGCTCTGGTGCAGCTCGCTGAATTCATCGCGGGTGCCGCTGCGGATGGCGATCTGCAGCAGCTGCTGGCTGGGCAACACTTCCAGGCAGCGGCGCATGGCACAGGCATGGCTGTGCTGGCTGCCGAGCCAGCTGTGGCGCAGATCGGCATGGGCATCGAGCTGCACCAGCACCAGATCCGGCTGGTGGGCCGCCACGGCGCCCACGGCACCGGAACTGATCGAGTGCTCGCCGCCCAGCATCAGGGGCCGCAGGCCGAGGCTCAGCAGGTGTTCCGTACCCCGCCGCACCGCGGCCACCACCGGTTCCGGGGCCCCGAAGGGGATCTCCAGGGCCCCGAAGTCGGCGAAGGCCAGATCATCCAGATCCAGGTCCAACTGGGGGCAGTAGGTCTCGAGGCCGCTGCTCACCTCGCGGATCGCCGCAGGCCCGAAACGGGTGCCGGGGCGGAAGGAGGTGGTGCCGTCGTAGGGCACGCCGAACAACCCCACGCGGCAGCCGGCGGGATCGCGGCGGCTGGCCATGTAGATGGCGCCATCGGTGTCAAACAAATCCGTGACAAAGAGGCTTTTCATGCGTTCAGGGCGCGCTCGATGCCTGCGGGGATGGCGTCGAAGGCCCCACGTTGCCAGCGGGGCGACCAGATCTCACAGCCCTCGCCGATGGCCGCGGCGCGCGCCGGATCCGACTCCAGATAGCGGCGGCCATCGAGGGCGGCGAAGGTCCAGCTCCACCAGCCGCTCGGATACATCGGCACCCAGCCGTACATCGGATCGGCGTGGCCGAACACCTCGCGAAGCAGGCCCACGGTGTCGAGGTGCACCTGCCGGAAGGCCTCGGGGGATTCGCTCTGGGTGGCGAACACGCCGCCGGGTTTGAGGATGCGGCGGCAGTGCTCGAAGAAGGCCCGATTGAACAGGCCCTCGGCCGGGCCGGCGGGATCGGAGCCATCCACGATCACCACGTCGTAGCTGGCCGGCGGCGCGTTGGCGGCCCAGGCGATGCCATCGCCCACGGTGAGGTGGAAGCGGGGGTCGCTCCAGCAGCCGCCTCCGATCGAGGGCAGGTACTGCTGGCTCCACTCCACCACCAGCCCGTCGATTTCCACCATGTCGAGGTGCTGCACGCCGGTGTGGCGGAGGCACTCGCGGGCGGTGCCGCCATCGCCGCCGCCGATCACCAGCACCCGCTCGATCGACGCGGCGCCGCACAGGGCCGGATGCACGATCGCCTCGTGGTAGTGCCGCTCCTGCCGCTCGGCGGTCATCCAGCAGCCATCCAGCAGCAGGCCCTTGCCATAGCGCTCGCTCTCGATGATCGTCACCAGCTGGTAGGGCGACTGCTCTTCTGCGAGTACACGGCCGGCCAGGCCGTAGCGCACGCCATCAAAGATCTCGTCGATCCAGGTTTTGGGGTTCGCCATGGGGTGGGGCCGCCCGGAGTGAATCTCCGTACGGTTACACAGCATCCATGTTTCACCTCGCTGTCTCTGGCAGGTGTCCTGTCATCCTGAACACATGCCAGGCCAACAGCCCAGTGGTGATCTGCGCGTCACGGCGGCGGTGCTGATCCCGGCGGCGGACCTGAGCTGGCGCTTCTCCCGCTCCTCCGGGCCCGGTGGTCAGAACGTGAATACCACCGATTCACGCGTGGAGCTGGTGTTCCCCCTGGCCACGTCCGCTGCCGTGCCGCCTCTGCAGAAGGCCCGCGCCCTGCGTCGTCTGGAGGGGCGCCTGGTGGAGGGGGCGGTGGTGATCACGGCCTCTGAGCACCGTTCCCAGTGGCAGAACCGGGTGGCGGCGCGGCAGCGTCTGGTGGAGCTGCTGCAGCAGGCCATGGCGCCGCCGCCGCCGCCGCGGCGTGCCACGCGGCCCAGCCGCGGCTCGGTGGAGCGGCGCCTGGCCGCCAAGAAGCAGCGCGGTGCCCTCAAGGGCCAACGCCGGCAGCGCTTGCCGGAGGAGTGAACTGCAGTCCGGAGCTGAGGCCGCAGCGCACCCCTCAGCCTTGGCGGCCGGCATCGGAGTCTGAAGCGGAGTTGGCCGTGAGGTCTGCCGCGGCTTCAGCTCGGATCTCGGCCTTGGCCTGCCGCCATAGGCCCTCCAGCTCCTGCAGGCTCCGCCCCCGCAGATCACCGCCCAGGGCTGCCTCCACCCGGGAGAAGCGATCGAGGAAGCGGTGGTTGGTGCCGGCCAGGCCTTCCTCCGGGTCGATGCCGCACCAGCGGGCCACATTCACCAGGGTGAACAGCACGTCTCCCAGTTCTTCCTGGGCATGGGTCCGATCGCCGCTGTTGCGGGCCTCCTCCACCGCCTCCTTGAGCTCGTCAAGCTCTTCGTGCACTTTGGTCCAGACGCCGTGCAGGTCGTCCCATTCGAAGCCGGCCACGGCGGCCTTCTTCGAAATCGTCATGGCGCCGGCCAGGGCGGGGAGGCCACGCACCTTGGCGGCCAGGCGATCACTCAGGGGGCTGGCCGAGGTGGTGGCCGCTTCCTGGGCCTTGATCGCCTCCCAGGTGCGCGTCACGGCGGCGCTGTCGCCGCCTGATCCCCGGTTGCCGGCGGCAGGGTCGGCCGGTGGTTCGAACACGTGGGGGTGGCGGCGCACCAGCTTGGCGCTGATGCCCCGGGCGATCCCCGCCAGATCAAAGCGCTCCGCTTCGCTGGCGATGCGGGCGTGCAGCACCACCTGCAGCAGCAGATCCCCCAGTTCCTCCTCCAGATGCCGGTCGTCGCCGTGGCGGATGGCATCCGCCACCTCATGGGCCTCTTCGAGCACGTAGGGCACCAGGGAGGCGTGGGTCTGCTCCAGATCCCAGGGGCAGCCGTGCTCCGGATCCCGCAGCTGATCCACCACCGCGATCAGCTCCGCCAGGGCGGCCAGGCTGTCGCTCGGGTCAGGGGCGGCGCCGGAGCCCGGCGGGCACGACAGGGGATCGGGGCGCATCACGAGGGGGCGGGGAGGTCCGCCCAAACCCTCTCATCTCCTGCGGCGCAGGATCCGTGGCAGGCGCGGGATCGGGTCGCCGTCCTGCAGAAGATGCAGCCAGCTGCTCGCCTCCAGGCCGATCAGGGCGGTGAGCAGCAGGGGCCGTTGGTCGTGCCAGAGCCGCGCAGAGGCCTGCAGCAGGCTGGCCGGCGCTGGACTGCCGAGCGGCTGCAGCAGCAGGCTCAGCAGCAGGATCCAGGCCGCCAGGTAGAGCAGCCGCCCGCCGGTGCCGATCAGGGGGCTGTGGGAGATCAGGGAACGGTGCGACAGACCCCGCCGGTAGGGCCACCACAACCAGCGCAGCAGGCCCCAGCGGCGGGTGGCATTGGAGCGGGTGTCCAGATCCGGCGACAGCCACAGCCCGCCCACCAGGAACGCCAGGCTGGCCGTTGCCACACCCATGATTCCCAGCAGCGGCCACCACAGCAACCCGAAGGGCAGGCTCAGCAGGCAGGTGGTGCGGTCGTGGTCGGTGCCGCTGGCCATGAACCGGTCGTGTTCCCGTCGGTGTGCCGGTTGCTCAGTGTGCCGGCTGTTCAGGCCTGGGACAGTTCTTCCGGGGCGCGGCCCCGCGGCAGCACGTTGAACCGCTGGCGCACCTGCTCGAGAGGGGCGGCGAAGTGGTCCCAGGGATCGATGCCGGCCAACAGGTCCACGCTCACGTGGGAGCCGTGCTCGAGGCCCGCGAAGATCCGATCCACATCGAGCTGGCCGCGCCCGGCCGGCACAAAGGGCGAGGCGCCGATGCCGAGCTCGAATTCCGCCAGGGCGAACATCAGCAGATAGAAGGGGTCCACCTTCTCGAAGCCCGCCTGGAAGCCGAGCACCGCGCCCTCCTCGGCGGGGGTGGTGCCATAGCCCCCCAGCACGTGGCAGCAGTCGTGGTGCATCACCGGCGGTGGTGGCCCGCCGTGCTCACCGGGGAACTGGAAGCCGTTGCGGTCGATGAAGTTGGCGTAGGCCAGCCCGAAACTGCCTTCCGGGTAGCTCCGCAGCTGCCGGTAGCGCTCGGCCATGGCCCGATCCTCCTGGCCGAGCAGCACCCGGGCGCTGGCCAGGGCGGCGGATAGCCCCTCCTGGCGCCACATGGCCTTGAAGGCCTGGGGGATGAAGCCGCGCCGGGCCACATCGAGGCGCACCAGCCAGGCCTGGTGCTCCATCACCTGCTGGAAGGTGCGTACCGGGCCCGGATCCACGTTCAGACACTGGGCGGAGCGCTCCAGCAGGTCCAGCTGCTGCTGTGTGGGCGTGCCATCGAACAGGGCCACCAGGGTCATGCCCCGCAGGATGCGCTCGCGCCACTGGGGATCCGGATTCACGCCATTCACCCGGGCGGCCAGGGCTTCTGGATCGATGTCCGGCAGGGTCTCCAGTGCCAGATCGAGGTGCAGGAGGTGATCGCGAACGCCCCGGATCGCGGCCATGGCCTTGGCCGATGGTGTGCCGCGCAGGCGGGCCATGGTCATCAGGGCGGCCAGCCCGGCCTTCCCGATCGCCTGACGCTGGTCGTCCGGCAGGGTGGCCTGAACGTCGATCACCATGGCGGAGTCTTCATGGGGGCCAGCCTGAGTTCACGGATCGAGGGCTCAGTGGACAAGCGCTCAATAGCAGAGATCAATATTGCCGGAGCTGTGCTGCTGCTGCTGCTGCACGCAGGTGTCGACGCTCTCCCGATCGATCTGGTCCTCGCCGCTCGGTCCGCTGGTGAGCCAGGAGCCGACCAGGAAGAGGAGCAACAGCAGGCCGGCGAACCCGATCACCACACTGGCCCGCCGGAAGGTGAACCAGGCCTGCTCGAGACGGACTTTCCTCTCCAGCGCACGGATGCGGGTCTTGCGCTTGGCGTCCTCTCCCTTCACATCCTCTGCCCGGCTGGCCAGAGGCCGATCCTCTCACCGGCGGCAGGCGAACCGGCAGCAGGCACAATGGAGAGACGCGCGATTAGCTCAGCGGTAGAGCGCCTGCCTTACAAGCAGGATGTCGCTGGTTCGAACCCGGCATCGCGCATCTCAATTCTTCAGTCCTGAACAGGGATTAGCCGGAATGGCCCGATCCGCTTAATGGGGCTTGATACTGCTTGAAACAGCTTCTGTGCGCACGGCTGTGCGCACATGCGCAAGGCGCAGAAGGCAGGCACTCATGGCGAGCAGCCAGGAGCCCTTCGCTCCGAAAGAGATGTTCAGGTTTCGAGGGGCAGAGCCATGGCTCGTGTCCAATGGTCCATAACGGTCCCCCTGTGGCCTTACAGGCCAGAAAGTGGCGTTTGCTTGCCAAGTTTCGCGATGCTGGACGCCTCTTTGTGCGTCACAAGACTCGAGCGGCGTCCGACCAGAGCGCTGAGCCGCCGCCGGCCTGCCGATGCTGGGCTGGGCGGCCCGCTCGGCGGGCTAGTGCGCCGACCTGATGACTGCTGCTGGTGAGAGCGATCTCCGCCGTGCAGAGGCCATTCGCCTGCTTACGCAAGAGCAGAAGCAGGCGGAGCGACTGAAGGGTCTGTAGGAAGGGGGACGCCACCCGGGGATCTGACCGGGGCAGCGAGGCCATCGAGGTAGAGCCTCCAGAACCTCTGCCGATGGGCTTCGCTGTCTCCACCAGGAAGCCAGGACGGGGGAAGCGTTCTACCCAGTCCTCAGGATCTGGAGCGGTGAGCGAGACACCCAGCAGCTCGGCCAGCTCGGAGCTGGTGAGCCAGGCGCTTAACCACCAGAAGCGGATCAGGCGATGCAGGGGGAGCCTGGGGCCTCGATGGTTCGGTCAGTTGCGACAGCTCTTGGAGCTGGAGCTCAACCTGGGCAAGATCGAGTCCAGAGACGCCAAGGACCGGGCGGCATTCGGATCCCTTCAGACAGCTAAGCGGGACTGCGTTGAGACAGATGAGGCGAGATTGAGGTTGAACCTATGCACCTACCGCATAGAGGCACTCGGTAGATCCTGCAGTCCTTCTCAGACCTCTGCACGCCTCTCCCGTCTGCGTCATGCTTTCTAGGCCTGCTCATGTTTCGGCAGCACATCGGCATGGCCCCGCCAACCATCTATGACCTCTGTTGCCCCCGCGCCGAGTTCCTCGCGCTACACAGGCTTCGATCCTGTGAAGACCGCGGCTCCTGCCGCGTCAGACTTCGAAGCCCTGGAGAACCTGCGCCGCCTGGCACTGGCTGAGCAGGTGCCAGCGCCCAAGCAGCTGGAACTGGTGCTTGCTGAGCTGGCCGAAGCACCCTGAACTGTGGAGGAACAGCCATGACCACAGCCCCCACCTACGCCATCAGCGAAACCCAGCTGCAGCAGATGGCTGCCGAGATCCGCCAGGAGATCCCGGGGGCAGAGGTGCGGCTGTTCGGCTCCCGCGCCCGGGGTGATGCAGGTTCCGACTCCGATGTGGACCTGTTGATCACCGCCAGCGACAGCTGGCTGGCTCAGCACAACCGCTTCGACACCCTGGGCAGGCTGTGGCGCAAGCTCAGTCACCACCGCATTCCCGTGGACCTGTTGCTGTATTCCCAGAGCCAGGTGGAAGAGCGGCGTCAATGGCTCAGCCATGTGATCGCTCGCGCTTATCGCGAGGGAAGGCTGCTGCATGGCCAACCCTGACGCCGAGGCCATGCTGCGGATCGCCCGCCGCGATCTGAAGGCGGCTGAGGTCCTTCAGGACACCTCCATTGCCGAAGCGAACTGGGGCTTCCAGATCCAACAGGCCGTGGAGAAAGCGCTCAAGGCATGGCTTCTCAGCCTTGGAGATGACCCGCCCTTCATCCACAACCTCACCTCCCTGTTCGGTCGGCTTGCCGATGCAGGTGAGTCTGTAGAGGGATTCCTGCCGCTGGAGGCCTTCACGGCCTTCGCTGTGCAGTTCCGCTACGACGCCGAACCCGAGTCCATGGAACTCGATCGCCAGCTCTGGCACCAACAAGCCGTGGCGCTTGTGGACCATGTGGCTGAGGTCGTTCGCTCCACGCCATGACCGGCCTGAAGGATCACGGCTGGCAGGACAGCTTCACGAGCTCCCAGGACAACCTCCTGGAGGGGTTCTACCGCCCGGTGCTGCAGGAGGCCGTGCGCTACTGGCGAATCACCGGCTACTTCTCCAGCCGCTCCCTGCTGCAGGTCCTTGATGGAGTGGAACAACTCGTGCTGGCCTCCCCCGATGGCCGCGGCCGTGGCCAGATGCGCCTGATCACAGGCTTCTTCATGAGCTCGGCCGATCTTCAGGCCCTGGCCACAGGCCTGAGCCCTTCCCACCTGCTGGAGCAACAGCTCACCAAGCAGTTCCCATTCAAGGGCGTGACCCCAGGCGACGGCAGCGTTACCGATCTGGCCGCTGAGCTGCTCGCCTGGCTGGTGCAGAAGGGGCATCTGGAGATTCGCGTTGGCCTGCCCTCGCAGGAAGGTCAGATCAGCAGTGATGGGGCGATCTTCCACGCCAAGGAAGGGGTCGTGGAAGATCGCCATGGGGATCGGCTGGCCTTCACCGGCAGCATCAATGAGACCCCGAATGGCTGGAGCACCAACTACGAAACCTTTGATGTGTTCTGCAGCTGGAGCGGTGACCAGCGCCGCGTGGATGCCAAGGAGCGCCACTTCCTGCGGCTCTGGCAGAACAAGGATCACGACGCCACCCTTTCTTACCTGGCCAGCCTCTGCCGGAGCAGTGTTGAGGCCTTCCCCGAGTTGGCCAACAGACCCTTGTTCCCCCGTGCCATGGCCGAGGCCGCCTGTCTTGGGGAAGAAGGAACGGATCTGAGCCGCCAAGGGTTTGAGCGGGCACTGGCTGGATAGGGTGGTTGCCGCCGATGGCGGCACCGATCGAGCCAGCGCTCTGGTGACCAGCGCCAAATTCAGCGAGGCCGCCCAGCGCCACAACTTCGAGGCTGGCTGGCTCGTGAGGGATCCGTGGAGGGCCAGCACGGTCAGCGACCACTTCAGACGCCTGGTGGCCAATCGGTTGTTCGTAGCGCTCTAGCTGAGACCATCCCCCGATGCCCAGAGGAAATCTGCAACGGCGCCATCCGGTGTGCTGCATCCACCAGACCTTCAGAACGGACAGGCCGCACCGCCCCAGGGACTCGGTTACATCGTGATCGTCCGAGCGTCCCCACCGGTACGTTGCTACCAACCCGGCGGCCGCATCCCCAGTTCCTGCGATTCGTGATCGCCCTTCTCCCTACCACTGCCGCACCAGAAGCCGCGGGGAGCCGCGCCAAGCTCTGGGGGCTGGCTCTGGTGATGGTCGGGATCTTTCTGCTGGATCTGCTGCTGCCGAGCAGCGTTCCGCTGCTTACGTTCTATTTCTTCGTGGTGGTGCTCTCGGCGAGCATCGCAGCGCCTCGCCAGATGCTCCCGTTGATCGTCGGGGCCTATGTCCTGGCGATCGCCTCCGCCCACACGAGGGGAGAGCCCTTCTCCATCGATTTCGCCTCCCGGCTGCTGGGGCTCAGCGCCGTCACCGCCGCGGCGGTGTGGCTCTCCGACCAGCGCACCCGCGAGCTTGAGCAGCGCCACCGCGAGGAGCAGATCCTCAGGCTCACCTTTGATGCCGCCCCCGCTGGGGTGGCCCTTTCGGACGCCGATGGTCGGCTGATCCGCCTGAACAGAGCCCTCTGCGAGATGCTCGGCCTCGATCCAGAGCGCCCGCTCGCCATCCACTGGCGTGATGTCACCCACTCCGATGACATCGCCAGGGAGGAGCAGCTGCTGCAGGAGATCCAGGCCAACCGGCGCGACAGCTATCGGATCCGCAAGCGCTACCTGCGCAGCGATGTCAGCATCCGCTGGATGGACGTCAGCGTGTCCTGCGTGCGCCGGCCCGATGGACGGGTGGACTTCTTCATCGGCCAGGCCATCGACATCACCGATCAGATCCATGCCCAGCAGGACCTGGTGCGATCCGAGGAACGGTTCCGTCTCCTTTCGGAGAACGCCGCCGACGTGGTGATCCAGATCGCCCCCAATGGCACCCTGCGCTGGGTGTCGCCCTCACTCACCGCCGTGCTGGGCTGGCGGCCCGAGGAGTGGATCGGGCATCGCGGCACCGACTTCCTCGAACACCGCGGGTCAGCGAAGCAGTACCAGGCGAATCTTGAGCGTCTGCGGGCCGGAAAAACGGTCGTGGCCTGAGGTGGTCTGGCTTTTCTGGACAGGCCCCATCGTTAACCTCTGAGGCGGGGTACCGCCCCTGAAAGGGGCTCCCACCGATGAGCAAGCGCCGCACCCACAGCCCCGAGTTCAAGGCCAGGGTCGCCATGGAGGCGATCAGTGGCCGCAAGACGATCCAGGAGATCGCCGCCGACCACGCCATCCACCCGATCCAGGTGAGCCAGTGGAAGCGGCAGCTCCTGGACGGTGCCAGCGAGCTCTTCACCCGAGGCAAGAAGACCAAGGACAAGGAGGAGGGGCAGGCCAAGGAGGCGGAGCTGTTCCAGCAGATCGGACGGCTGCAGATGGAGCTGGAGTGGCTCAAAAAAAAGTCTCAACTGCTCTGATGCCCGTGAACTGCGCAAGCTGGTCGATCACGACCACCCCGAGCTCAGCATCAGCAGGCAGTGTGCGCTGCTGGGGCTGCCTCGATCCACGCTGTACTACCGGCCGACACCGGTCCGTGTATCGACGCTGCGGATCATGGCCAGGATCGATGCTCTCTACCTGGAGGATCCCTGCAGCGGCAGCCGCCGGATGGTGGACTATCTGGCCCAAGATGGTATCCCGATCAGCCGAGATCGAGTGCGAAACCTCATGCGGCGCATGGGATTACGGGCGATCTACCAGAAGCCCCGGACGACGGTTCCAGGTGATCCGTCCGTGCGGTTCCCCTGCCTGGTGGACCTCACGCAGGTCACGTCGGTGGATCAGGTCTGGGCGACCGACATCACCTACATCCCTCTGCAGAAAGGGTTCCTCTATCTGGTGGCGATCATGGATCTCCATTCCAGGCATGTGCTCAGCTGGAGGCTCTCCAACAGCCTTGACACGAAGTTCTGTCTGGAGGCCCTGGAGATGGCCTTGGGAGGCGGCCGTAGGCCAGAGATCTTCCACTCCGATCAAGGCTGTCAGTTCACGTCCGCTGACTTTGTGGCCAGACTCAAAGGGGAGCGGATCCAGATCAGCTGGTCCGGCAGAAAGCGGTGCTACGACAACATCCTTGTTGAACGGCTGTGGAGGACTGTCAAGTACGAGGAGGTCTACCTACGGGCATACAGCGATGGCTGGGACGCTGAAATCAGCCTGGCCCGCTTCCTGTGGCGGTATTGCCATGTAAGACCTCACAGTTCCCTTGGAGGCAAAACTCCCCACGCGGTCTACACTGAGGCCGAACCATGTTCCACCCGTCCTGGGTTAACGATGTCAGGGGCCGGAACTGTCCAATAAAAGGCACCCACCTCAGCCCGCGATCGTGTGCGTGCCAAGGATGGGCACTGGCACTGGGCCGAGACCCACGCCAGTGCCTTCCGAGACGCCAAGGGTCGGATGGATGGCTTTATTGCCTCCTTCCGCCTCATCGACACGGAGGTCGCCAAGGAACAGGAGTTGCTGCGCCGCGCCGGCACCGACAGCCTCACCGCTCTGTTCAACCGGGAGGAGATGTTCCGGCAGATTGAGCGCCTCATGGCTCGCCACCAGCGCCGGGGCGAGAAGCTGGCAGTGCTCTTCTGCGACCTGGACCGGTTCAAGAACGTGAACGACATCCATGGCCACCAGGCCGGCGATGCCGTGCTGCAGGAGATCGGGATCCGGGTGCGCTCCTGTCTGCGATCCACCGATCTTGCCGCCCGCATCGGCGGCGATGAGCTGATGGTGGTGCTCACTGACCTCCATGGCCCCGAGGATGCCAAGGCCATTGCCGAGAAGCTGCGGCTTGCAGCCCATGTGCCCGTACCGACGCAGGCGGGCGACCTGCAGGTGAGCATCAGCGTGGGTGTGGCCGTGGCGCAGCCGGATGAGTCGCTCGATGCCTTGATCGCCCGCGCTGACGCCGCCATGTATGCGGCCAAGGAGCAGGGCCGTGATCGGGTGGTGATGATTGCAGCCTCACCGCAGCAGAGACGAGAGTCCTGAGGAGCCTGAGCCAAGGTGAGCGCGCAGCCCTTCGCTTGATCAGGCCATGCCAGCGAGAACGGCAGCAGACCTCGGTCTGCTCTCCGGCTCTGAACCCGACGCGGAGATCAGCCGGTGGGCCTCCGCTGAATGCGCCTGGGGCCCAGCCTCAGTACCGCGGAGCCGAGCCACGGAGACGGGACGCAGGTGCCCGTGCGCACGGGAGGACACCCGCTGCACAGGCTGTACGCACAGATCTACGCACAGATGCCCAGAAATGGCCTCAGATCCCTTGCCGCAACTAGAGAAAGCGCCTGCCTTAAAAGCAGGATGTCGCTGGTTCGAACCCGGCATCGCGCATCTCAGTCACCGCTTGAAAAATCTTCCAAAGCCCTTCCTGCAAACGGTTTCCGCGTTGGGCTTGCTTGCGCACCGATTTCCTCCCTCGCACAGCGGGTAGTCCCGCCGAGCATCGGATCATCGGCCTCTTCTCAGGTGATTGACAGCGACCGCATCCTGGAACCGGGGTTATCCCGATGTCTGACTGGCTGCGACCCTGGCGCGTGGAGATTCGTGAGACAGGGCGTTGCGGTGCCATTGCCTATCACGAGCCGACAGGGAGTCTGACGTTTTACTCTGAGCTGGGCAGCAGCGACAGCGTCGCTCTGATTTGGGGGGAGTCTGCTGACCACTGGCACGCATGCCACCCCTGGGCTGCCGATCGCCGCCGTGACATCCTGAAGCGTGTCGCGGAGGAAGTCGTGCGCCAGAAGGCACCGAACTGCCCCGCGGACATTCAGGAGCCTCAGGGATTGATCCATATCCGGGAGCTGGATTAGGTAGCAGGAACTGCGCTCTTGATCAGGTTTTTCGGACGCGCGCTGCACCCGCAGTTGATTTGTGCTCAGGCGTACCCTTGTTGAAATGAATAACCCTGAGGTAAGTGGCGTGGTTGGTGGGGCATTGGATCAAGCTTCTTTCGCTTCAAGTTCTCTCTACTGGCCGGTTTGCCATCCGCCCTTTTCCAGAGAGGCCTGGACTAAATGTGTCTAGAATAATTAGGGCTTCCTGAGAAAGAGCAAAGCGGCTGCGCCGCAGTGGATCCGAGCAGATTTCAACTGTAGAATGTGCTCAATTCGGCTCGATATCGCCGAAAAGCAGTCCAGAGTTTTCCACATGTATCGGCGCGAGCATCGTCATCAGCTCTCGTTTGAGGATTTCTTCTTGCCGTTTGGCGGCAAACTCTCTGGTGACAATCGCTGGATCAAGCTTGCTGAGCTCATTCCCTGGGATGAGCTGGAGGACGACTACGCGTCGCAGTTCTGCAAAGGCTTTGGGGCACCTGCCAAGCCATTTCGAATGGCATTGGGTGCCCTGATCATCAAAGCTCGCATGGCGATCACAGACGAGGAGCTGGTTGAGCAACTCAAGGAAAATCCGTACCTGCAATTCTTCATTGGATTAGAAGCGTTCCAGTTCTCAGCACCGTTCGATCCATCGATGATGGTCTATTTCCGGAAGCGCCTGCCGGAGTCAGTGATCAACGACTGCAACGAACGGATCGTGCGCCATGGGCTGAATGTGATCCAGGCCGCAGATGCCGACGATGATCAAGGTGCAGACAAAGGTGGCGGTTCTTCCACGGGGCATGGCAGCAATGATCACACGTCTATGCCATCGGCCAACCAAGGCACACTCTTGATTGACGCCACATGCGCACCGGTTGACATCCGCTATCCGACTGATTTATCTCTGCTCAATGAAGCCAGAGAAGTTACAGAAAAACTGATTGATGCGATGCATCCGCCGATCAGAGAGGCGTTTGGCCAGAAGCCACGTACGCATCGAAAGAAAGCCCGTCAGCAGTTTTTGGCAGTGGCAAAGAAGAAGCGCCCTCGCATCAGCAAGATTCGAAGAGCGATTAAGCAGCAGCTCGGCCATCTTCAACGGAATCTTGGCAGTATTGATGCCCTGATCGCTTGCGGTGCCTGCCTTTTGGCCGCAGGAAGACACTGGTATCACAAACTCTTGGTGGTCAGCGAGCTGATTCGCCAGTAGAAGATTCTCTACCACTCAGACAGCAGAAGCATCCCCAATTGGATCGTGAGCCTCTTCCAAGCTCACATCAGGCCCATAGTTCGTGGCAAAGCCAGATGTAATGTCGAATTCGGAGCCAAGATCTCAATTTCAGTTACGGGTGATGGATTCACCTACCTAGGGACTCCTGAAAAATCCAGATCCATTGCGCCGCAGCTGGTCTCAAGCATGAGAAACCGCTAAAGTGGCCGTGAATCAGGCAATCCGTGATTGCCTTTACTCCTGATCGTTCCATATGTACCGGAGGCACAATAACGGTCAGATCTCAATCAAGGAGTTCCACCTGCCATTTGGCGGCACACTTGATCCCGAGAACCGCTGGGTTCAACTGGAGGGGCTGATCCCATGGGATGAGCTGGAAGAAACCTATGCCACTCAATTCAGCTCCACAATTGGCGCTCCAGCCAAATCAGTGAGGATGGCCTTTGGTGCTCTCTACATCAAACAGAAGTTGGGGCTAACCGACGAAGAGACTGTCCATCAGATCAGAGAGAACGCCTATATTCAGTTCTTTCTCGGCTTTGCGGGCTACACAGCCAAGGCACCGTTTGATGCCTCGATGATGGTGCACTTTCGCAAACGCTTTTCTGACGAGGATCTGCGCCGTATCAACGAGCTGGTGGTGCAGCGCGGCAAAGAGATCCTTCTGGAAGCACTTGCTCAGGCAGCAGACGATGACGACCATGATGATCGTGATTCCAGTGGAGGAGGCGCTCAGCTAGAACTTGATGCGTTGATCAAGCCTGCTGACTGGCCAGAAGGAAAGAATTGGGGCACTCTCACGATTGATGCCAGTTGCACTCCTGCCGACATCACCTATCCCAGAGACCTCAAGCTCCTCAACGAGGCTCGCACAACGACCGAGCGAGTCATTGATAATCTGTGCAGTCAGTCATCGGGATTCAGGAGACATCGACCGCGCTACGACCGTGGCCTTGCTCGTGCTCATTTCCTCAGAGTCGCGAAGCAGAAACGGCCACGCCGACGCAAGGTGAAGCCTTCCATTAAACATCAGCTTGGCTATGTGCGCCAGAATCTCAAGGCTATTGACGCTCTGATCGACTGTGGGGCAATGCTTTCCGAGCTCAAGAGGCATTGGTGGCAGAAGTTACTGGCCTGCAGCGAGCTGGAGCGGCAGCAGAGCCTTCTGCTCGACTCTCGGACCAACAGCATTCCAGATCGCCTGGTGAATCTTGTGCAGACCCATATCCGCCCAATGGTGCGAGGCAAGGCACGTGCTGCGGTGGAGTTTGGTGCCAAGATCAGCGTTTCGGTTCAAAACGGCTTTCCGTTCTTGCACCGCATCAGCTGGAACCCCTACAACGAAGGAGAAGACCTGATCGCTCAGGCGGAAAAATACAAGCTGGATACAGGATCATACCCAGAGCGCATCTGCGCCGACCGGATTTACATCACGGCCAAGAATAGGCATTTCTGCACGAGGAACGGCATTCGCCTCTCCGGCAAGCGATTGGGCCGCCCGCCCAAGGATCCTGATGTCACTACTACACACAAGCAGCAGCTCCGATCTGATCAAGCACGACGCAATGAAGTGGAAGGCGTCTTTGGCTCTGGAAAGCGCAAGTATTCGCTGGATCTGATCAAGGCTCGTCTACCAGCTGGTGCCGAATCCTCCATCTCGATGGCCTTTGTCGTGATGTGCGCGGAGAAGGTCTTGAGGCTGCTGCGCCTCTTTTTTGTCGTTCTTTTTGGGTGGATCTACAGCTTTCTTATGGCCTGGTCAGCGATCAGAGCGCCTGAGGGCATCTGCAAGCCAGCCTTTTGAGATCTGGCCCACTTGATGTCACCGCGCTTGCCGGCCTGATTAACGCGAAGCAAACGGACGAATCCGGCGCCGATGGGCCGAGAATCTTTTTCAGGAGTCCCTACCTAGACCGCTTGAGCTACGACCCCTACAACGAAG
The DNA here is from genome assembly GCF_015840525.1 of Synechococcus sp. CBW1006. Taxonomy (NCBI): domain Bacteria; kingdom Bacillati; phylum Cyanobacteriota; class Cyanophyceae; order Synechococcales; family Synechococcaceae; genus Synechococcus; species Synechococcus sp. CBW1006. Next base: position 1,280,276 of record NZ_CP060396.1, read on the forward strand.
GAGAAGATCTAAAGGCTCAAGCAAGAGCCTATCGCCGTCGTCATGGTCATTATCCAGAAGTGATCTGTGCCGATCAGATCTATCGGACTCGAGCGAACCGCGCTTTCTGTCAGCGTCATGGGATTCGCCTGAGTGGACCTCGCCTTGGTCGGCCCAAGAGCGATCCTGAGCTTGTGGCAGAAGAGAAGAGACAGTTTCTTGATGATCAACGGCAACGTAACGCGGTAGAAGGCAAAATCGGACAGGGGAAGCGGCGATTTGGATTGGGTTTGATTCGTGGTATCCGTTCAGGGGCCGTGACGCAGCCGCGCAGCATTCACCGCCCTTGATCGCTGATCACCAAGCGACCACAGACACCACGATCGATGACGGCCGGCTCAGGGATTCGGCAACAGCGATGGCATCTCACCGCCGCGATGATGGGCGATCAAGGCCTGCTCCAGGAACTGCCAGATATCACGGCCCTGTTGCCGCAGGCTGGTGGTGACCGTGAGCAACCTGCTGCGGCAGATTGCACCCTGGCGGGATTGGACGCCATGGCTGATCTTGCGCTGAATCACCGAATGGCGCAGGGCACGCTCGGCTGCGTTGTTGGTGGGCTCGATCCCTTCAATCTCCAGGAAGGTCCAGAGGCCATCGCTCACTTGCAGCAACTGATGGCAGGTACGCACCGTCTTGGCCCACGGCGTTCGCTCGCCGCGCTGGCAGCCCAGCTCCACAACCCGCTGCAGCGTGCCCACAAACGCCTGGCGGATCGGCCGACAGCCCTGCTGCAACGTGGACCAGTCGATCGTTCCGTCTTTGTAGCGGTGCCACTGGGCAAACAGCTGCTGCTGCAGGCCCAGCAGCTCCGCTCCAATCTCACCGCTGGCGCCCTGACGGTCAGCGATGGCGGTGAGATCGCGGATCACGTGCGCCCAGCACAGCTGGCGCTGCTCCAGCGGGAGATGGTTGTAGGCGGAGAAGCGATCGCTCACCACAATTCCGCCAAAGGCATTCCCGAGCAGGTCGATCGCGGCGGCAGCCGAGCGGCTCAGGCTCTGCAAGAACACTGTCACCCCCATGGCGGTCACCATGACCCACTCCCAGCCGCGCCGGCCATCGGGGTTGCCCCCATCGGCATTACCGGTGGGGGCACCGGTTTCATCGACATAGACCACCGACTGCTGACGGGCAAACGCAAGGGCCTCCTGCATGGGCTGCTCCAGTGCTGCACTCAAGCGCTGGCGGATAGTGGCCATCGCTCCCCGGCTGATCTGTACCCCCAGCAGCTGATCCAGCAGCGCCTGGGTCTTGCTGAAACTCAACGGGAAGGCACTACCCAGCAGACCCACCAGAGCACTGAGCCGGGGACCGTAATGGCTTACTTCCACCTCCGCCGGTAACGAGGCACAGGTGCTGGTGGAACAGCAGGGGCAGACCAGGCGGTGCAGCCGGTGCTCGATCACCAGAGGCGTGATCGGTGGAATCTCGATCACCTGGTGCCTCAAGGGCTCGGGATCCTGACCCTGTAGCAACGTGCCGCAGCGGCGGCAGGCCTGGGGGTGGTGCTCGACCACCTCATCCACCCGCTCGATCGGCAGCAGCTCCGGCCCAGATCCGGGATGGCCCGGCTGGCCGCCGCGCTTGCGGCCACTGCCCTTGCGTCGTTCGGGCGGCCTAAACCCCTGGCCATCACTGGAGGGAGGCTTGGAAGAATTGCGGGAGCTGCGGCCGATCCGCTCGCGCAGATGGGCCAGTTCGGTCGCCAGGGCGGTGAGCTGGACGCGGAGCTGCACCATCTCCTCCTGTTGAGCCAGGATGAACTCCCTGGCACCAGCTGGCCACGACAACCAGTCCACCTCGGAAATGCCAGCAGGAGGGGCGCCCATCTCAAGCAGTCTCTGCCTGAGATGCAAACGGGAATCAGGACGCCGTCAAGGGTTCAGCAGAGACGATGTTCGCCGCGTGCTGTCCCGACCCCTGAATGCTTACGATTCGTGAGAAGCTCGCTGCCACCCAAGGATCAGCCATTGCATTGGCTGTACTGGTGATGAACCTCGAGAAGCTGCTGGGGCTTCTTTTGGTCCTTTTTGCCTTCTTGTTTCAGCTACTGATCGGCACTGAATCCATCCGAAGAGGCGAGGAGCGGCTCCTGAGCAATCAACCGGCTGCAGCCTGAGCAACACTCAGTGTTAGGGCGGGGCCTCCCCACTTTGCTGACCTAGGGCTGGTTCTTACTTTCTCAGGAGGCCCTATTTCGGGCCTCCTGAGAAGGGGCAAAGCGGCTGCGCCGCAGTGGATCCGAGCAGATTTCAACTGTAGAATGTGCCCAATTCGGCTCGATATCGCCGAAAAGCAGTCCAGAGTTTTCCGCATGTATCGGCGCGAGCATCGTCATCAGCTCTCGTTTGAGGATTTCTTCTTGCCGTTTGGCGGCAAACTCTCTGGTGACAATCGCTGGATCAAGCTTGCTGAGCTCATTCCCTGGGATAAGCTGGAGGACGACTACGCGTCGCAGTTCTGCAAAGGCTTTGGGGCACCTGCCAAGCCATTTCGAATGGCATTGGGTGCCCTGATCATCAAAGCTCGGCTGGCGTCCCCAGCAGTGGTGTAAATCCCCTGGGCCTCAGCCCCGGCGTAGCCGGGGCTGAGCGAGCACACCTCAGACGCCTGGCGTTGCAAGGGGTGGGCAGGCCCGTTTCCCTGGTTCGAGAACCACCTCAACCAGACGAACCATGCCCAAGACCCATCGTGCCGCAGTTGACCTGGCGCCGCTACTGGATGGCAGCACTGCCGGTGAGTTGATCCCCGAGCTGGCCCGTTACGGCCTGCAGCAGCTGATCGAGCTGGAGGTCGCTGCCGTGCTGGGTGCCGACCGCCACGAGCGCACCGAGGAGCGGCTCGGCTATCGCAACGGTTACCGGCCCCGCAGTCTGACCACCCAGGTAGGCGACATCGACCTGCTGATCCCCAAACTGCGGGCTGGCAGCTTCCTGCCCTCGATCCTCGAGCCCCGTCGCCGGGTGGAGCAGGCCCTCTACGGCGTGATCATGGAGGCCTACATCTGTGGGGTCTCCACCCGCAAGGTGGATGCCCTGGTCGCCGCCCTGGGATCCCAGAGCGGTATCTCCAAATCCCAGGTCAGTCGCATCTGCCAGGAGATCGACCAGCAGGTGCAGGCGTTCCTGAGCCGGCCCCTGCAGGAGTCCGGCTACGCCTACGTCTACCTGGATGCCACCTACCTCAAGGGCAGGCTGGGCAAGGCCCTGCAGGTCTGCTCACGGGCTGTCGTCGTCGCCATGGGGGTGAACGCGGACGGCCGCCGGGAGTTGCTGGGTCTCAAGGTGACAGGCAGCGAAACCGAGGGCTTCTGGAGCGAGTTCATTGCCTCGCTCAAGGTGAGGTGGGTGCCTTTTATTGGACAGTTCCGGCCCCTGACATCGTTAACCCAGGACGGGTGGAACATGGTTCGGCCTCAGTGTAGACCGCGTGGGGAGTTTTGCCTCCAAGGGAACTGTGAGGTCTTACATGGCAATACCGCCACAGGAAGCGGGCCAGGCTGATTTCAGCGTCCCAGCCATCGCTGTATGCCCGTAGGTAGACCTCCTCGTACTTGACAGTCCTCCACAGCCGTTCAACAAGGATGTTGTCGTAGCACCGCTTTCTGCCGGACCAGCTGATCTGGATCCGCTCCCCTTTGAGTCTGGCCACAAAGTCAGCGGACGTGAACTGACAGCCTTGATCGGAGTGGAAGATCTCTGGCCTACGGCCGCCTCCCAAGGCCATCTCCAGGGCCTCCAGACAGAACTTCGTGTCAAGGCTGTTGGAGAGCCTCCAGCTGAGCACATGCCTGGAATGGAGATCCATGATCGCCACCAGATAGAGGAACCCTTTCTGCAGAGGGATGTAGGTGATGTCGGTCGCCCAGACCTGATCCACCGACGTGACCTGCGTGAGGTCCACCAGGCAGGGGAACCGCACGGACGGATCACCTGGAACCGTCGTCCGGGGCTTCTGGTAGATCGCCCGTAATCCCATGCGCCGCATGAGGTTTCGCACTCGATCTCGGCTGATCGGGATACCATCTTGGGCCAGATAGTCCACCATCCGGCGGCTGCCGCTGCAGGGATCCTCCAGGTAGAGAGCATCGATCCTGGCCATGATCCGCAGCGTCGATACACGGACCGGTGTCGGCCGGTAGTACAGCGTGGATCGAGGCAGCCCCAGCAGCGCACACTGCCTGCTGATGCTGAGCTCGGGGTGGTCGTGATCGACCAGCTTGCGCAGTTCACGGGCATCAGAGCAGTTGAGACTTTTTTTTGAGCCACTCCAGCTCCATCTGCAGCCGTCCGATCTGCTGGAACAGCTCCGCCTCCTTGGCCTGCCCCTCCTCCTTGTCCTTGGTCTTCTTGCCTCGGGTGAAGAGCTCGCTGGCACCGTCCAGGAGCTGCCGCTTCCACTGGCTCACCTGGATCGGGTGGATGGCGTGGTCGGCGGCGATCTCCTGGATCGTCTTGCGGCCACTGATCGCCTCCATGGCGACCCTGGCCTTGAACTCGGGGCTGTGGGTGCGGCGCTTGCTCATCGGTGGGAGCCCCTTTCAGGGGCGGTACCCCGCCTCAGAGGTTAACGATGGGGCCTGTCCAGAAAAGCCAGACCACCTCAAGGAGCGCGGCCTCACTGGCGTCAAGCTGGTGATCAGCGACGCCCACGTGGGCCTCACCAAGGCCATCAGGCGCCAGCTGCAGGGCTGTGTGTGGCAGCGCTGCCGCGTCCACTTCGCCCGCAACCTTCTCCAGCGCGTCCCCAAAGCCCACCAGGGCATGGTCACCGCCGCCCTGCGCTCGGTGTTCGCTCAGGAGGATGCCGGAGAGATCCTCAGCCGCTGGGATGACCTGGCCGCCTCGCTGGCGGAGCGCTTCCCCAAGGCCACCGAGCTCATGAACGAGGCCAGAGAGGACGTGCTGGCCTTCCGTCACTTCCCGCAGCCTCACTGGAAGAAGGTCTGGAGCACCAACCTGCTGGAGCGGGTCAACGAGGAGATCAAGCGCCGCACCAGGGTGGTCGGCATCTTCCCTAACGACGCGTCGATCACCCGCCTGGTGGGCGCGGTATTGCTGGAGCAGCACGAGCACTGGCAGCTGGAGGGACGCCGCATGTTCTCAGCCGAGAGCATGGCCGCCATCCCGGAGCTGGAGGATCTGCCGGCCCTGCTCAGCGCCGCCGCCGCAGAGGTGCAAGACGCAGGCCCCAGGTGATTGAGGTGGCAGCGCCCCCACAGGGCGCAGCGGCCTCAATCGCCGCCCGGGGGCCGGCGCTGTAACCCCTGGGCTGCATAGAAGACCCCTGCCGCTCACAACACAGCCGCGATCAGACGAGAGACTTGACAAGTCAATCGCCTCATTTCATCGTGGAAGAACGAGGTGCATCTGCGCCTCAGGAATGACAGCCCGTCATTCCACCCTGTTCACCCTCTGAGTCAGGGCATTCGGGCCTCGGGTTTTACACCACGCAAAGGGACGCGGCCTAACGCTGCACCCTGAGAAGACCCAAATGGTCTACTGCAGGGACTCTAATAGACAGGGCCCGTTTGCGAAGATTCAGTTTGAGTTCTTAGGCTTTGCTTTCCGTCCTCGCTGTGCGAAGAACCGCTGGGGCAAGTTGTTCACAACCTTTGCGCCAGCAGTAAGCCCCTTATCCTTGAGAAAGATGAGGGATCGTATTCGAGGATGGAGACTTCGCCATCATTCTCATTTGCCATTGGACGATGTTGCCAGAATGCTGAATCCGGTCCTGCGGGGCTGGTGGCAGTATTTTGGGCGCTTTTATCCGACGGAGATGTGGAACAAGTTGTTCCGTTATTTCGACGAACGGCTTGGCTCCTGGCTGCGTCAGAAGCATAAGCCTCTGTGCGGTCACCGTGGACGAAGCCTGCGGCTGCTGAACAAAACTGCTCAGCAGAATCCACAGTTGTTTGTTCATTGGCAGATTCTTGGTCACGCAACGGTTGGGTGACAAGAGCCGGATGACGCGAGAGTGTCACGTCCGGTTCTGTGAGCGCCTGCGGGGGAAGTTCCTGTGGGCGACTCGACAATTCTTCATTGGATTAGAAGCGTTCCAGTTCTCAGCACCGTTCGATCCATCGATGATGGTCTATTTCCGGAAGCGCCTGCCGGAGTCAGTGATCAACGACTGCAACGAACGGATCGTGCGCCATGGGCTGAATGTGATCCAGGCCGCAGATGCCGACGATGATCAAGGTGCAGACAAAGGTGGCGGTTCTTCCACGGGGCATGGCAGCAATGATCACACGTCTATGCCATCGGCCAACCAAGGCACACTCTTGATTGACGCCACATGCGCACCGGTTGACATCCGCTATCCGACTGATTTATCACTGCTCAATGAAGCCAGAGAAGTTACAGAAAAGCTGATTGATGCGATGCATCCGCAGATCAGAGAGGCGTTTGGCCAGAAGCCACGTTCGCATCGAAAGAAAGCCCGTCAGCAGTTTTTGGCAGTGGCAAAGAAGAAGCGCCCTCGCATCAGCAAGATTCGAAGAGCGATCAAGCAGCAGCTCGGCCATCTTCAACGGAATCTTGGCAGTATTGATGCCCTGATCGCTTGCGGTGCCTGCTTTTTGGCCGCAGGAAGACACTGGCATCACAAACTCTTGGTGGTCAGCGAGCTGGTTCGCCAGCAGAAGATTCTCTACCACTCAGACAGCAGAAGCATCCCCAATCGGATCGTGAGCCTCTTCCAAGCTCACATCAGGCCCATAGTTCGTGGCAAAGCCAGATGTAATGTCGAATTCGGAGCCAAGATCTCAATTTCAGTTATGGGTGATGGATTCACCTACCTAGACCGCTTGAGCTACGACCCCTACAACGAAGGAGAAGATCTAAAGGCTCAAGCAAGAGCCTATCGCCGTCGTCATGGTCATTATCCAGAAGTGATCTGTGCCGATCAGATCTATCGGACTCGAGCGAACCGCGCTTTCTGTCAGCGTCATGGGATACGCCTGAGTGGACCTCGCCTTGGTCGGCCCAAGAGCGATCCTGAGCTTGTGGCAGAAGAGAAGAGACAGTGTCTTGATGATCAACGGCAACGTAACGCGGTAGAAGGTAAAATCGGACAGGGGAAGCGGCGATTTGGATTGGGTTTGATTCGTGAGAAGCTCGCTGCCACCCAAGGATCAGCCATTGCATTGGCTGTACTGGTAATGAACCTCGAGAAGCTGCTGGGGCTTCTTTTGGTTCTTTTTGCCTTCTTGTTTCAGCTACTGATCGGCACTGAATCCATGCGAAGAGGCGAGGAGCGGCTCCTGAGCAATCAACCGGCTGCAGCCTGAGCAACACTCAGTGTTAGGGCGGGGCCTCCCCACTTTGCTGACCTGGGGCTGGTTCTTACTTTCTTAGGAGGCCCTACTTCCTCAGGAGACTCTCAGTAAAATACCAGCGACAAATTATACGATGATTTTCTAATGATCCCTTTGTGAAGTCCTGCTGCAGATAATTCCGTGATCCACGTGTCCTCGGCAATCGCAAGGATGCTTCCTGTGGATCTTAAGGTCTGCAGATTGTTGCGAATGAATAAATCGGCGGTCCTGAATCCAAATGGATTAAACATGTAGACGAATGACGGCTGCGCGATCAGCTTATGACTGCGCGCGTCGTCGACGAAAAATGTGATCGGAATCTGCTCCTGGCGCAGGGTCGAAAACTGCAGCAAATTCTTTCTTGAGGTGCTGATGAGTTCCTCCGAGAAATCAAAGCCGCTATAGGTTTTGAACCTGTAGTTTTCTGCGAAGTAGATTGTCGATATTCCGCTGCCGCAGCCAACGTCAAGAAGGCGGAAGTAAAAGGGATTGAATTTAGGTGGTGTCATGTCTATCAGCCTGTCGATATTTCTTAACCATCCGATCTGAAAATGCTGCGAATCGCTGACATCCATTCCCTCGATGTTCAGTCTTGCCAAGTCTCTTTCGTCTCGATGAAGATTGTATCGATTGATCCATTGATCATTGTAGTATTGATTGGCTTCTTTTCTCCACTGGAATTCAGGATCATTCCACCTTGGTGTAAACTTAAGGCCAGGATGGCAGCTGGGCTCCATGGCGGTCACGGAAGCAACTTGTTGAGATTCTATCTCTTGGCTGATTCCGATTTCACAGGAATCATGCAGGGGAGGCAAGGCCTTGAGGCTTTGCATGGTCGAAACTTGTGATTGATTGGACCGGAGACAGGAGGCCATACTTATGGGTTTTTACCCTTGCTCTTTTCGTGGCGCCCGTGTCTCCAGGCGTACTGATTGGACAACTCATCCTGACGCTTCAAACTCGGATGAATCAACTCGGCCACTACGGCTCTGAATCGTTGTCAGTACTCGCTCAAGGGTTTGAGGAATCAAAGGAGGCGCAACCCCCTCGCGCCTTGCTTGAAACGAAGAACCCCGTGGCAGGAAGCGAGGCTGACAGGGCGTTGGGTTGTTGACGGCAGCTCTTCAGCTGATTCAGCGACCCTCCATGTCTTGAAGGTGAAGGGTGGAGACGTTCTCCCTGTGATGTTGATGTGCGTTTTGATGTCTGGTGGCAAAGTCTGTGTCAGAGATAGTTTTCAGTGGTTGAAGTACGCACATCCTTCAATGATTGCGTTCGCTCAGAATATCCACCTTCCATCTGCTTCGTCAGAGGCTTCTCTGCATTGTCGATGCGCTGGCTTGGATCAGGCAGGCGCCAGCCGGCCTGAGCGAACGACTCTGAAGCAGACCTGGTGATTTTGACGTATGGGCACTGATAACAGTATCCTGTATTGATCAGGATCTCTGGCCAAAGCAAATGAGTAAGCTCAAGTATTTTGGTCACCTGGGAGATGATATTGATGACCCGCTGGAATATTTTCAGGAGCAAAATTATATTATCTGCAGAGGAGCCACTGATCTGGATAAAATTGATCAAGTGTTTAGCATCTATAATGACACTGTGGTTGATTCGGATAGTAATTACCTGCGGCAATCGGGCCTTTGGGAGCGGCATGCCAAGACTGGAGTTGGGGGAGTTGCTAATTGTCTGTTGAATTGCCACAGTTATGAAGAGGGTGATAATGGCATGCTTTCTAGTGCAATTCTTTCTCTTCTGGGCTCTTCGAGCGTTCAGAAATCATTGTCTCAAATTAGTGGCAAGAACAATATTTTCAAGCTTTTTCAGACTATGCTTTTTGATCACGCTACCACTCCCCCTCATCAAGACTGGATTTATCTTGATTCCCGGCCTAACGGTCACCTGATAGCTGCTTGGGTTGCGCTTGAGGATACGCACCTTGAAGGAATCAGATTTTATGTCTACCCGGGTACTCATCTTATGGCTCCTCGGAGTGGCTATCTTGATCGGCAACATCATGCCATGTACGATGGCTTTCTGGCTGAAATTCGCACTTACCTAGAGTCGCGGGATCCACAGATTTATGCCCCTCCTCTTAAGAAAGGAGATATTTTCTTTTGGGGTTCGCGAATTATTCATGGATCAACGCCGGGGCCAGACCGCAGCCTTAGAAGGCGTTCAATAGCAGCACACTTTGTTCCGGATGGCTTCGGCTTTGGCAATCTGCGGGAAGACTTTTCGTTGAGATTCAAGGAAAGGCATGGTTTGGTTTATGCTGACTATGCGTTGGATGGCGAATTTCGGCAAAACAATCCTGCAGTGCTGGCCTCGGGAGTCGCCAAGGGAAAGGCCGCCTTTGATTTGAGGTCCTTCCTGAAGCTTCCATGGTAGTTGACCTTCCGGTTTCGGGCTTTGCATTCATAGCTCTGGAGTGCACAGCGTCAGGTTCAAGCGGGCCGGGCACGTCACTTGTGCCTCCCCTGGGTTGAAGCATCCAATCCTGAACTGCTGGTCATGATGCATGCGGTATTTTTTTGAGCGGCTGCTTGCCGTGGCTGACCGATTCTGGAGATCTGAGCCTGTGAGCCTCCTGGAGGCTTCAGTTATCAAGGCAGGGCACGCGATCGCAGCCTGCTTGTTCTGCGTCTTTTCCTGGAATCGGGGACGCTGAGGTGATGTACCCGTTCAGGAGTCGGGACAGCTCGCAACGAACATCGGGCTTGCTGAACCCTTGACGGTGGCTTGATTCCTGGTTGCATCTCAGTAGGGTCTCCTGAAAAATCCAGATCCATTGCGCCGCAGCTGGTCTCAAGCATGAGAAACCGCTAAAGTAGCCGTGAATCAGGCAATCCGTGATTGCCTTTACTCCTGATCGCTCAATATGTACCGGAGGCACAATAACGGTCAGATCTCAATCAAGGAGTTCCACCTGCCATTTGGCGGCACACTTGATCCCGAGAATCGCTGGGTTCAACTGGAGGGGCTGATCCCATGGGATGAGCTGGAAGAAACCTATGCCCCTCAATTCAGCGCCACAATTGGCGCTCCAGCCAAATCAGTGAGAATGGCCTTTGGTGCTCTCTACATCAAACAGAAGTTAGGGCTCACCGACGAAGAGACAGTCCATCAGATCAGAGAGAACGCCTATATTCAGTTCTTTCTCGGCTTTGCGGGCTACACAGCTAAGGCACCGTTTGATGCCTCGATGATGGTGCACTTTCGCAAGCGTTTTTCTGACGAGGATCTGCGCCGTATCAACGAGCTGGTGGTGCAGCGCGGCAAAGAGATCCTTCTGGAAGCACTTGCTCAGGCAGCAGACGATGACGACCATGATGATCGTGATTCCAGTGGAGGAGGCGCTCAGCTAGAACTTGATGCGTTGATCAAGCCTGCTGACTGGCCAGAAGGAAAGAATTGGGGCACTCTCACGATTGATGCCAGTTGCACTCCAGCCGACATCACCTATCCCAGAGACCTCAAGCTCCTCAACGAGGCTCGCACAACGACCGAGCGAGTCATTGATGATCTGTGCAGTCAGTCATCGGGATTCAGGAGACATCGACCTCGCTACGACCGTGGCCTTGCTCGTGCTCATTTCCTGAGAGTGGCGAAGCAAAAACGACCACGTCGCCGCAAAGTGAAGGCTGCCATTAAACATCAGCTTGGCTATGTGCGGCAGAATCTCAAGGCCATTGATGCTCTGATCGGCTGCGGGGCAAGGCTTTCCGAGCTTAAGAGGCATTGGTGGCAGAAGTTGTTGGCCTGCAGCGAGTTGGAGCGGCAACAGGGCCTTCTGCTCGCCTCTCAGACCAACAGCATTTCAGACCGCCTGGTGAATCTTGTGCAGACCCATATCCGCCCAATGGTGCGAGGCAAAGCACGTGCTGCGGTGGAGTTTGGAGCCAAAATCAGTGTTTCGGTTCAAAACGGCTTTCCGTTCTTGCACCGCATAAGCTGGAACCCCTACAACGAAGGAGAAGACCTTATCGCTCAGGCGGAAAAATACAAGCTGGATACAGGATCTTACCCAGAGCGAATCTGCGCCGACCGGATTTATATCACGGCCAAGAATAGGCATTTCTGCACGAGGAACGGTATTCGCCTCTCCGGCAAGCGATTGGGTCGCCCGCCCAAGGATCCTGATGTCACCACTGCACACAAGCACCAGCTCCGATCTGATCAAGCTCGACGCAATGAAGTGGAAGGCGTCTTTGGCTCTGGAAAGCGCAAGTATTCCCTGGATCTGATCATGGCTCGTCTACCAGCTGGTGCCGAATCCTCCATCTCGATGGCCTTTGTCGTGATGTGCGCGGAAAAGGTCTTGAGGCTGCTGCGCCTCTTTTTTGTCCTTCTTTTTGGGTGGATCTACAGCTTTTTTATGGCCTGGTCAGCGATCAGAGCGCCTGAGGGCATCTGCAAGCCATGCTTTTGAGATCTGGCCGACTTGATGTCACCGCGCTTGCCAGCCTGATTAACGCGAAGCAAACGGACGAATCCGGCGCCGATGGGCCGAGAATCTTTTTCAGGAGTCCCTCAGTAAGAGACTCCTTGCGATGACCACCCCACCGGCCGGGATTTCAGAAGCCGATTGGGCCGCCACCCCGGTGGGAGTGAAGGCTGGATTTCTTGAGCTGGTCAGTCAGTGCCAGAGGCAGCAACAGGAGATCGAGCAGCTCCGCATCCAGCTCACCGCCCTGGCGACCGAACTGGCCCATCTGCGCGAGCGGATCGGCCGCAGCTCCCGCAATTCTTCCAAGCCTCCCTCCAGTGATGGCCAGGGGTTTAGGCCGCCCGAACGACGCAAGCGCGGCGGCCAGCCGGGCCATCCCGGATCTGGGCCGGAGCTGCTGCCGATCGAGCGGGTGGATGAGGTGGTCGAGCACCACCCCCAGGCCTGCCGCCGCTGCGGCACGTTGCTACAGGGTCAGGATCCCGAGCCCTTGAGGCACCAGGTGATCGAGATTCCACCGATCACGCCTCTGGTGATCGAGCACCGGCTGCACCGCCTGGTCTGCCCCTGCTGTTCCACCAGCACCTGTGCCTCGTTACCGGCGGAGGTGGAAGTAAGCCATTACGGTCCCCGGCTCAGTGCTCTGGTGGGTCTGCTGGGTAGTGCCTTCCCGTTGAGTTTCAGCAAGACCCAGGCGCTGCTGGATCAGCTGCTGGGGGTACAGATCAGCCGGGGAGCGATGGCCACTATCCGCCAGCGCTTGAGTGCAGCACTGGAGCAGCCCATGCAGGAGGCCCTTGCGTTTGCCCGTCAGCAGTCGGTGGTCTACGTCGATGAAACCGGTGCCCCCACCGGTAATGCTGACGGTGGCAACCCCGATGGCCGGCGCGGCTGGGAGTGGGTCATGGTGACCGCCATGGGGGTGACAGTGTTCTTGCAGAGCCTGAGCCGCTCGGCTGCCGCCGCGATCGACCTGCTCGGGAATGCCTTTGGCGGAATTGTGGTGAGCGATCGCTTCTCCGCCTACAACCATCTCCCGCTGGAGCAGCGCCAGCTGTGCTGGGCGCACGTGATCCGCGATCTCACCGCCATCGCTGACCGTCAGGGCGCCAGCGGTGAGATTGGAGCGGAGCTGCTGGGCCTGCAGCAGCAGCTGTTTGCCCAGTGGCACCGCTACAAAGACGGAACGATCGACTGGTCCACGTTGCAGCAGGGCTGTCGGCCGATCCGCCAGGCGTTTGTGGGCACGCTGCAGCGGGTTGTGGAGCTGGGCTGCCAGCGCGGCGAGCGAACGCCGTGGGCCAAGACGGTGCGTACCTGCCATCAGTTGCTGCAAGTGAGCGATGGCCTCTGGACCTTCCTGGAGATTGAAGGGATCGAGCCCACCAACAACGCAGCCGAGCGTGCCCTGCGCCATTCGGTGATTCAGCGCAAGATCAGCCATGGCGTCCAATCCCGCCAGGGTGCAATCTGCCGCAGCAGGTTGCTCACGGTCACCACCAGCCTGCGGCAACAGGGCCGTGATATCTGGCAGTTCCTGGAGCAGGCCTTGATCGCCCATCATCGCGGCGGTGAGATGCCATCGCTGTTGCCGAATCCCTGAGCCGGCCGTCATCGATCGTGGTGTCTGTGGTTGCTCGTTGATCAGCGATCAAGGGCGGTGAATGCTGCGCTGCTGCGTCACGGCCCCTGAACGGATACGAGGTGATTAAGCTGCAGGATGATGATCCCTTGCTCTCTCGCCATGGAAGCCCGTTGGAATGATGCCGTCATCGCCAGTAGTGACGACATCGTCAAGTTGGAGGGCAATGCCTACTTCCCGGCTGAGTCGCTGAATGCTGTCCATTTCCGTCCCTCGTCGCACCGCAGCATCTGTGGGTGGAAGGGAGAAGCGCATTACTACGACGTGGTGGTCGGCGACCAGGTGAATGCGAACGCCGCCTGGTTTTATCCCGACCCCAAGAGTGCCGCCGCTGAAATCCGTGGCCGGGTTGCGTTCTGGAAGGGCGTATCGGTGAGCTGAGGAGCTCGGCGCCACCAGATCCCTTCACGTGGGAAGCACCGCATCGCGAGGCAGGCGAGTTGGTGCTTGGTCACAACAGCCAGCCTGGTCTCAGCAGCAACACCAGGGCCAGGGCCACCATCACAACTCCGCTGATCAGCTTGAGCAGCCGGCCGGTTCGTTCGGTGAGTTTGTTGCTGCTCAGGGCCACGACGGCCAGCCCCACCATGAGGCTGTCGTCGGCGATGTAGCCCAGGATGTAGAGCCCCAGATAACCGTAGTGGGCTGCGGCGGGAAGGTTCTGCTGGGCGAGCACGGCGGTGTAGAGCGCCGGAAGCCCGGCGGTGCAGAGCAGTTCCACCAGATTCACGACCACCGCCAGAGCCGCGACCGCCGCCAGGGCCGGCAGCAGGGACTGGTTCTGAATCACCCCGCGCATGCGGGCGTAGAGCCCCGGTTTGGCGGAGGCCGGAATCGAGAGGGTGAACTCCGGACCCTCACGCCGGATTTCCAGCAGGTTCACCATCCCCACCACCAAGGCCAGCCCCGCCAGCGTCAGCCGCAGCCAGGTACTCCAGCCCAGCAGCAGGAACACATTCAGCCAGGCGGCCATGAAGGCGAAATACACCGCGCCGCTCACCAGCACGAAGGTGCCGGCCACCAGGGCCATGCGGCGCCGGTCGTGCCAGTGCACAAGCAGTGAGAGCAGGAACAGCAGCACCCACATGGCGCAGGGGTTGAAGCCATCCAGCAGGCCCATGGCGAGGGTGAACAGCGGCAGCCCCAGCCGGCCCACATCCAGCTCCCCGAAGGGGCCCAGCCGCAGGGGGTCCAGCCTGGGCTGGTCGCGGCTCACCAGGGCCAGCAGCTCCTGGCCACGGCCTTGCGGGCTGTCGAACCCCACCAGCACCTGGCCGTCGATCACAAAGGTGGGAACCCCCGGCGTCTGGACCCCCGCCTGCTGGGAGTACCGGGTCAGATCGGCGAGCGCCGCCGGATCGGTGTCGATCGATCGGATCCGCACCACCAGCTCCGGGCGCTGCCGCTGCAGGGCCGGCAGAAAGGCCTTGGCCTGGGCGCAGTGGGGGCAGCCGGGCCGAACGAAGACCTGCAGTTCCGGGCTCCCATTGCTGGAAGGTGCCGAGCTCCTGTCCAGGGACAACGCAGGGCCCGTGAGGCTGCCCATGGCCAGCAGCAGGCCGAGCAGCCCCAGCAGCCAGAGCTGCAGTTGCCGTTTCAGACGCAGGGCCATGGTTCAGACGAAAGGCCATGGTCTGGTGATAGGCCATGCTCAGCCGAAAGGCCATCGCAGGGCTCTTCGCTCAGAAGCCGAACAGTGGCGTGGCCCGGAAGATCACGGGGTCTTCGCTGTTCGGAGCGACCGGACCGATCGGGTAGGGCGGTGCGGAGAAAAATTCCAGGGTGATGGGCGGCTCCAGGAAGCCGGCGAAGAACACGTTCGCGAACGTGCCATCACGCAGAGAAAATTGAAATCCGGCACTGGTGAGTTGCGCCCTCTCCCTGTCGTCATCGTTCTGCCGGATCCGGTTGTCGCCGTTGTAGGGCTCGCCGGTGATCGGATCGATGTTGCCGGGAATGGCCTTCCCCGCCGGCCACAGTCCATCAATCCGGACGCGGTTGCGACTGCCCTGGATCCGCTGGATGGCGTAGAAGTCTTGGGAGTCGGGATCAATGTCGCTCAGGAACTGGCCGCTCGCCCGGATCGTCCGGCCCGTGTCGCTGTCGATGCCCACATAATTCCAGCTCCAGAGGATGGAGTTGAACAGGTTGCTGGTGAGGGCATCGGGAGCGGACATGGCTGGATCACACGCAGGATTGGCTGGAGGGCCCAGGCCACAGATCAGGGGTTAGGGATCAAGGGCAATGGATCGCCACCGACAGTGCCACCCTTGATGAACGCTACGGCGGGATCAGGGCACAGTGGCGGCAGCGGTGCTGAGCTTCCGGCATTGGCATGGTTGAAACCCGTGAGGCCTGCCACTGCGTTCGCGATGCCCCATTCCCGCAGGACGCGACAGAACTGGCCGCTCGCAGGCCGCCTGGGGCGGAGCCGGGTTTCCCTGATCCGGCTTGGCGCGAGCCTGGTTGGGGTGCTGCTGCTGGCGACGCTGTGGTCAACGCCGATCACCGGCCGCGACCTGAGCTTTCCCCTGCAGGCCGGCCAGTCCTACCCCGGCGCCGCCCAGCGGCTGGCGGCGGCGGGTTGGCGGCGGGTGCCGGCTCCGGCGGCGGCCGAGGGCTGCCTGCCGGACGACCGGCGCTGCCGCGACCATCCCGAGGCCTGGGGTTGTTCCAGCACGGGGCAGGGCTTCTGCCGCTTTCTCTGGGTGAATGCCGCCGGGCACTACCTGGCCGTGATCACCGCCGGCGGGGATGCCAGCAGCGGTGATCCGGGCCTGGTGCAGCAGTGGTTCCTCACCGACCCGCCCTGACTTCACACCGTCAGGAGCCTGGCCCCCTCACACCGTGGCCATGTGGCGCATCAGGTCGAGGCACTTGCAGGAATAGCCCCACTCGTTGTCGTACCAGCTCACCAGCTTCACGAAGGTATCGGTGAGGGGGATGCCGGCCTTGGCATCGAAGATCGACGTGCACGACTGCCCCAGGAAATCCGTGGACACCACCTCATCCTCCGTGTAGCCGAGGATGCCGGCCAGCTCCCCTTCCGAGGCGGCCTTCACGGCCGCTTTGATGCTGTCGTAGCTGGCGGGTCGCTCCAGGTTCACGGTGAGGTCCACCACCGACACGTTCGGGGTGGGCACCCGGAAGGCCATGCCGGTGAGCTTGCCGTTCAAGGCCGGGATCACCCGGCCCACCGCCTTGGCGGCACCGGTGGAGGAGGGAATGATGTTCTGGCCGGCGCCGCGGCCGCCCCGCCAGTCCTTCACCGAGGGGCCATCTACCGTTTTCTGGGTGGCGGTGGTGGCGTGCACCGTGGTCATCAACCCGGCGGCGATGCCGAAGTTGTCGTGGATCACCTTGGCCAGGGGCGCCAGGCAGTTGGTGGTGCAGGAGGCGTTCGACACGATCTCCTGGCCCGCGTAGGTGGTGTGGTTCACCCCCATCACGAACATCGGCGTGTCGTCTTTCGACGGGGCAGACAGCACCACCCGCCTGGCGCCGGCGCGTAGGTGGGCGCGGGCGGCCTCATCGGTGAGGAAGAAGCCGGTGGATTCGAGCACGTAGTCGGCACCCACCTCGCTCCAGCGCAGGTTGGCGGGATCGCGCTCGGCGGTGATGCGGATCGCCTTGCCATCCACCACCAGCTGGCCGTTCTGTACCTCCACCGATCCGCCGAAGCGGCCGTGGGTGGAGTCGTAACGAAGCATGTAGGCGATGTAGTTCACATCGATCAGGTCGTTGATCGCCACCACCTCCACGTCATCGAGCTGGCAGGCGCGGCGAAACACCAGACGCCCGATCCTGCCGAAGCCGTTGATGCCGATCCTGATGGCCATGAGCGTTCGTCCCTTCCCTGGGATGCATGCCGTTTCACCCTATGCAGCGGCCGGGAGGTTGTCTTGCTCCTCCGTTGCCTGCTTGGATCGACCGTGTCTTTCGATCCACCGCTCTGGTTCGATCGCCGCCAGGCGGGGCTGGCGTTGGCGGAGCGTTTTGGCCTGGCATCGCCCTGCCAGCCAGCCAGCCTGCTGCTGGCATTGCCTCGCGGCGGTGTCCCCGTGGCGGCGGCGATGGCGGACCGGCTCCAGTTGCCTCTCCGCACCTGGTCGGTGCGCAAGGTGGCGGATCCGGCCGATCCGGAGGTGGCGATCGGCGCCGTCGCGGCCGGCCCTGTGGCTGCGTCTGGGATGGCGGGCCGTGGGATGACAGGCCGTGGGATGACAGGCGGTGGGATGGCAGCCGCTGGGGTGGTGGTGTGGCGCGATGGCGTCGAGGCCAGCGGCCAGGCTGCCGCCGCCCGCCAGCTGGGTTGGCTGCAGGAGCAGGAGCGGGAGCTGGCCCGGCGCCAGCGGCTGTTCGGCGATCCGGAGCCCGGAGCGTTGCGGGGCCGCCACCTGATCGTGGTGGACGACGGCATCGCCACCGGCATGACCGTGCAGGCGGCCCTGCGTTCGTTGCGCCAGCTGCAGCCGGCTTCCCTCACCCTGGCGGTTCCAGTGGTGGACCGGGCCGTGGCGATCGATCTGAAGCGTCAGCTCGATCGTTTTGAAGCCCTGGCGGTGGTGGACGACCTGCTGGCGGTGGGTCTGTGGTTCGAGCGGTTCGAGCAGCTCACGGACCCGCAGGTGCTGGAGCTGCTGCAACCGTTCCAGCGGCTCCCTGGCCTGGAGGGTGAGCGTTGACCAAGCTGGAGAGTGAGGCTGGGGAGAAGGGGGTGCGAATGACAGGGAGCCGTCGCGGTGTCCCCTTGGCTCAGTTGTTCAGCACACCGGTCACCCTCTGGGTGCTGCTGCTGGGGATCGGTCTCCTGGACCTGGCCACGCCGCCCCACATCCCGCTGGCCAGTTTTTACCTGGTGCCGGTCCTGCTGGCCGCTGGGCTGCTTTCTCTCCGGCACACCCTGGCCATGGCAGGAGTGGCCCTGCTGATGGCTCTGGCCGTTGGTGCCCTCCAGGGCCTCCACACCACTCCCATGTACTGGGTGCGGATACTGGCCATGGCCATGGTCGTGATGCTGGCCCTGGCCCTGACCCGCGAACGGCTGCAGCTGGAACGTTCCTATCGCCTGATGGCCGAGTACGCCTCCGATGTGGTGTTCTCGGCCTCGCCGCAGGGGGTGACCGAGTGGGTGTCGAGTTCCGTGCATGCCCTCACCGGCTGGCGGCCCCGGGATCTGATCGGCAGGCCCTTCGGGCAGTTCGTTCACCCCGATGACATCGACAGGCTGCGCGAAGCCGATGCCTTCTTTCGGCGCGGCGAAGCCCACCACTTCGACCTGCGTGTCCGCTGCCGCCAGGGCGATTACCGCAGTGTGGCTGTGACAGGTCGGGGCTTGCGTTCCGGGTCTGGTCGGGTGACGAGCATCGTGGGCAGCTGGCGCGACAACCTCCCGGAGCAGTTGGCGCGCCAGGCCCTGGCCAGCTCTGAGAAGGCCCTTCGCAGCATCATCTCTGCAGCTCCGATCGGTATGTGCCTCTGCGCGCCGGGCGTGGGCAGGTTCCTGCAGGTGAATCCCGCGTTGTGTCGCTTCTTCGGACGCACGGAGAGGGAGCTCCTCGGGCTCACATGGCAGTCCCTCACCCACCCCGAGGATCTCGCCAAGGATCAGGCCCTGGCGGCGGCGCTGCTGGATGGAACCCGCAGCTCCTACCGGCTGCGGAAGCGCTTCCTCCATCACGACGGCAGCGTGCTCTGGGGTGATCTCTCGGTCTCCTGCCGCCGAAACAACGACGGCACCGTGATGGAGGTGATCGGCCAGATCCTCGATGTGACCGAACAGGTGGAAGCCGAGGCCAGCCTCCTGCAGGAGTCCCGGCACGATCTGCTCACCGGATTGCTCAACCGCCGCGGCCTGGAGGAGCGGTTGTCAGCCATGGACGGCCGGCGCCGCTCCGATCTGCCGCTGGCCGCGCTGTTCTGCGACATCGACCACTTCAAGGCGATCAACGACGGGCAGGGCCATGCCGCCGGTGACGCGGTGCTGCGGGTGGTGGCCCATCGCCTGCGCAGCTCCATCCGCCACTCCGATCTGGCTGCGCGCTTCGGTGGGGATGAGCTGGTGGTGCTGCTGGAGGGTGTGGGGACGGAGACGGGGGAGGCACCCGAGTCGGGGGTGCTCGCCCTGGCCGAAAAGATTCGCCGGCACGTGGCCGAGCCGATTCCGTTCGAGCAGGGCGACCTCTGCATTTCCCTGAGCATCGGCGTGGCGCTGATCCAGCCGGAGGAATCGCTCCAGGAGTTTCTGGCGCGGGCCGATGCCGCGCTCTACAGCGCCAAGCAGGCCGGGCGGAACCGGGTGGTGTGCTCCTCCGCTGCTGGCCCCTCTCTCGCGTCTGGCACCTCCCCATGAGCGCCTCCAGGGCCCGCTTCCTCGGGGGGATCAGTCCCATGGCCGCCACCGGTCTGTTCGCCTTTCTCGCCTATGTGGCTACCGGGCTGCTCGGTCAGAACCTGGTGTTTCAGGGCACCACGATCTCGCCCCTCTGGCTGGCGGCGGGGGTCGCCCTCGGTCTGGGGCTGCGCTGCGGCACCAGGCTCGGCGCCGTGGCTGTGGGGGTGTTCTTCGGCCAGTTCCTGGTGTTCGCCGAGGGCCCCCAGCTCAAGGCCTGGCTGCTGGGGGGCCAGGTGCTCGGCAGCGAGGTGCCGCTGGCGCTGGCCCTGCTGCCGGCCGCCGGCTCCCTGGTGGGTCTGCTGCTGGCGCTGGCCTATCTGCACCGTTGGGGGATCGGCAGCCGCATCGATCGTCCCCTCGACTATCTGAACCTGGCGGCAGCGGCGGCGATCCAGGCTGCGGTGGCGGCCCTGGCGGGGGCCACGGCCCTGGCCCTGGCAGGGGCAATCCCCTGGGAGATCTGGCCGGATGTGGCCACCACCTGGGCCCGGGGCGACTGGCTCGGCGGGATTCTGGTCGCACCGTTGTTCCTGGCCCGCCCCGATCCGCGCCTGCGGGGCGCCCGCTTCAAGGCCGGCTCCTGGGAAAAGGCGATGGTGCTGCTGAGCACCGTGGTGGTGGCCCTGGTCATCTTCGGCGGGGTGTCGCAGTCGGCGGCGCGGCAGCTGAGTGGCACCTACTTCTGCTTTCTTCCCCTGCTCTGGGGGGCCCTGCGCTGCTCCTCCCGGGTGGTGGCGCTGCAGGTGGTGCTGTTGGCCCTGGCGGCCACCCTGCCCACCCTGGGCGGCCTCGGCCCCTTCGCCGGTTTCGCCACCCTCAATGACCGGATGCTTTCGCTGCAGGCCTTCCTGGGGGTGGAATCGCTCACGGCGATGCTGCTCGGGGCGATCGAGCAGCAGAAGCTGCGGGTGGAGGTGGAGCGCGACCGGCAGGCCGGCCAACTGCTTGAGGCGAAGGAACGGGCCGAGGCGGGCTCCCGTGCCAAGACCGAGTTTCTGGCCAATATGAGTCACGAGATCCGCACCCCGCTCAACGGGGTGCTCGGTGCAGCCCAGCTGCTCGCCTCCTCGCCGCTCTCGGCTGATCAGCGGGAGCTGCTGGAGGCGATCCAGGCCAGTGGCGATGGGCTGCTGGTGCTGCTCAACGATCTGCTCGACTTCTCCCGCATCGAGGCGGGCCAGCTGGCGTTGCAGGCGGCTCCCTTCGAGCCGCGGCGCCTGGCCGCCCAGGTGGTGGATCTGTATCGGCCCAGCCTGGCGGCGGGGGTGGAGCTGCGGCTGGAGAACGGCCCCGAACTGCCGGCCTGGCTGCTGGGTGATGCGTCCCGCCTGCGGCAGGTGCTCTCCAACCTTATCGGCAACGCCGTCAAGTTCACCCCTGCCCCTGGGGAGATCCGGGTGCGGCAGCAGGGCGCAGCTGGGGCCTACCGGCTCGAGGTGATCGACACCGGCATCGGCATCCCGGCCGAGCACCAGGCGCGCCTGTTCCAGCCGTTTCAGCAGGGTGATGCGTCCACCGGGCGCCGCTTTGGCGGCACGGGCCTGGGGCTGGTGATCAGCCGGCGCCTGGTGGAGCTGCTGGGCGGCACGATCACGCTCGAGAGCGTCGCGGGGCAGGGCACCACCCTGCGGGTGCTGCTGCCCCTGCCCGCCGCCGAACCGCCGGCTGAGCGGTCGGTGGCCGGGGTGTCAACGTCTGCGGTGCCGGCGAAGGCGGTTTCGCGCCCCGTTCGGGTGCTGATGGCGGAAGACAACCAGCTCAATCAGCGCATCCTCGAGCGCATGCTGGCCTCTGCCGCCACCCCTGGATTGGCCCCATTCCCGGCGGTGCTGGGCAAGGCGACCAACGGGCGCGAGGCCGTTGCGCTCTGGGAGGAAGGGGCCTGGGATCTGATCCTGATGGACTGCCAGATGCCCGAGATGGATGGTTTCGCCGCCACCCGGGAGATCCGCCGCCGTGAGCTGGCCGGCGGGCTGGTGCCGGTGCCGGTGCCGATCATTGCCGTGACCGCCAATGCCGCCGCCTCCGACCGCCACGATTGCCTCGGCGCCGGCATGAACGACGTCCTCACCAAGCCCGTGCAGCTCGAGGCGCTGCTGGAGATGGTGCGGCGCTGGACGCCACCCCTGTGAATCAGGGCAACGGGCATGAATCCACGCTGCTGCCAGGGTGGCCGCAGAGCCGGCGGATCAGGGCGATGGCCTCGGCCACGTCGAACGGCTTGGTCAGAAAGGCGTCCATGCCCGCCTCCATGGCGGCCTGTCGCTGCCCGGTGGTGGCCCCGGCGCTGAGGGCCACCACCGGCAGGTGGGCCAGGCTCTCCTGGGCCCGGATCTGCCGGGTGGCAGCGCAGCCACCCAGGCCGGGCATCTGCAGATCCATCAGCACCAGATCGGCGCTGCCGGGGTGGGCCGCCAGCCAGTCGAGGGTCTGCTGGCCCCCCTCCGCCTGGCTGACGCTGGCCCCCTCGTTGCTGAAGATCCGCTCGGCCAGGTGGCGGTTGAGCCGGTTGTCATCCACCACCAGCAGATGCAGGCCCTCCAGGGGCTTCCGGGCTGCTGCTGTCTTGGTCGCTGCGGTCGGGGCCGCTCCAGTCTCGGTCGCTGCCGTCGGGCGATCTTCGGCCATGGCGGCCGCCAGTGCCGTGGCGGTGATCGGCTGGTCGAGCACGCCATCCACGCCGGCGGGCAGGCCGGAGGCATCCAGGGCCAGGCTCTGGCCAGCCCGCACGATCAGCAGGATCCGCGGCGGCGGCTCTCCGCAGGCCTGGCGAATCTCCTCGGCCCCTGCCGCCCGATCCAGCAGCACCAGCTGCGGTGGCGGCTGCTGCGGGTCATCGCGGTGGAGCAGGGCCAGGGCCGCGGGGCCGTCGGCCACGGCGCTGGCCTGCCAGCCCAGGGCGCGGCAGTGCAGCAGCAGGGCGTCGCCGCTGGCGGGGTCGTCGTCCACCACCAGCACCCGCAGGGGCGAGCGGGCCGGTGCGGCCAGGGCGGTGGGCAGCCGTTCGAAGCTCACCGTGAACTGGAAACAGCTGCCCTGGCCCGGTGTGCTCTCCACCGCCAGCTGGCCGCCCATCAGCTCCACCAGCCGGTGGCTGATCGCCAGCCCCAGCCCGGAGCCGCCGTAGAGCCGGGCGATCGAATCGTCTTCCTGCACGTAGGGGCGGAAGATCGCCTCCTGCAGCTCCTGCGGGATGCCGATGCCCGAGTCGCGCACCTCGAAGCGAATCTCCACCCGCCGCGGCTGCAGCTCCAGCACGGTGGTCAGAAGGCTGATGTGCCCCTGTTCGGTGAACTTGGCGGCGTTGGTGGTGAGGTTCACCAGCACCTGCTCGAGCCGGGTGGCATCACCCCGCAGGCGGCCCAGGGGGTAGGCCGGCGGGGTGATCCGCAGGTCGATCGGCTTGTTGGCGGCCGCCACGGCCAGGATGGTGGCGAGGCGATCCAGCACCGCGTCCAGCGTGAAGATGCCGTCCTCCAGCTGGAGCTGGCCCGCATCGATCTTGGTGAAATCGAGGATGTCGTTGGTGAGGCTGCGCAGCAGCTGTCCAGACGCCTGGATCTGACTCACCAGCTTGCGCTGACCGGCCGTGAGTGTGTCCTGGGCGAGCAGATGGGCCAGCCCCAGCACCACATGCAGCGGCGTGCGGATCTCATGGCTCATGTTCGCCAGGAAGGCGGATTTGGCCTCGGCGTTGCTGCGGGCCTCCTCGGCCCGGGCGGCGAGCTGGCGATTGACGCTCATCAGCCGCAGGCGAAAGCGCGTCAGCCGCAGGCCGTTCAGCACCGACAGGCCCAGCAGCAGGCTGGTCGGCAGCAACACCTCGCGCCGGTGCTGCCCCACGATGGCGGCCCGCTCGGCGGCGCTCAGGTGAATCACGGCCAGCCGATCGAACCCCAGGCTGCTGCTGCCGCCGCTCAGGTGCCTGCCACCGGCATGGCCGCGGCTGAGCATGAGCACGTGATCACGGATGACCTGCTGGGTGTCGATGCTCTTCCAGATCCAGTCCCCGTCCTGCAGGCTCGCCGATCCCTTGGGTGCCGATGCCATCGCGGCCCAGGCGGCGGGGTCTGTGTGGGCCAGGCTGATGCTCTGCTGATCGGCTCGGGCACCTGGCAGCAGGAAGGCCCAGTTCTGCAGCTGCTCGGCTCGGCCCAGCCGGATGCCCTCGCGGTTCACCAGCATCAGGTGGCGGGTGTCGTTCTGGATCTCCAGGAGCCAGGTGCGCAGCAGGCAGCGGCCGGAACTGTTCAGCACCACCAGGCCCTGCCGTTGGCCGCCGGGATCAAACAGGGGCAGCGCCAACCGGAACGTCGGCCGGTAGGGCCGTTCCGGCTGGCCGTGCTCCTGATTCAGGTCGAGGGCGGAGACGTAGAGCTGGCCTGGCAGCAGGCGCAGGCCCTCCCGCACGTAGGGCCGGTCGGCCTTGTTCTGCAGCTCCTGGGGGGGCACGGAGACCATGCGGCTCCCCCTTTTGTTGATCGCCACCCGCTCCTGGCCGTTGCGATCGATCCAGCGGAGCTGATCGGTGCAGTGTCCGGTGGAGGCCACGGCGTTGAATCCCTCCGCCAGGGCCGTCAGGTTGGTGGCACTGGGTTGGGCCACCGCCGCCGCCAGGGTGGGGAGCCCCTGGGCCGCCCAGAGCTGGTCCACGGCGCTCAGGGTCGCTTCGTTCACGGCCGCCAGGGCCAGCTCCAGGCGTTCCATCCGGCGCGCGGTCAGGCTGAGGAGCTCTTCGCGGGCGAGTCCCTCGGCGATCAGCCAGCCGGCGGCCGTGATCAGCAGCACGATCGGCAGGATCTCGGGCAGGAAGTGGCGCAGGAAACGGGCCCGACCAGGCCTGGCCTCAGCACCGGCCTTGGCCTCGCCAGCGTTCGATTCAGGGCCGGACATCCCCGCCAGTGCACTTCTTTGTGAACCGTAAACCCTTGGTCGCTATGCAAAGCTTCGGCCCAAAGCCAGCTCGATGTGCTCATCTCTGAACGGCCAGCCATGTCGCCACATCGGGTGGACGCGATTGACTAAAGTAAATCGACTTTTGATTTTAATGGTAAAATCGAATGATTAAGAGCCAGGTTATTCTTCCATGGACTTTTCTTTGGTACAGACTGTCCACGCATTCGATGCTGCTTCTAAATTAAAAAAACCTACGATTCTGGTCGTTGACGACAGCGTCAGCAGCCTGGATCAGATCTCGGCCGTTCTGCAGGTTTTCTACCAGGTGAAGGTGGCTACGGGTGGAGCCAAGGCCCTGGAGATTGCGGGCGCCAATACGCCGCCCGATCTAATCCTGCTCGACGTCATGATGCCGGGCTTATCCGGTTATCAAGTCTGTAAAAAGCTGAAGGATGAGGCTTTTACGCGGGACATTCCGGTGATCTTTCTCACGGCGAACTCGTCTGTCGACGATGAGGCAAGTGGCTTGCTGCTCGGAGCGGCTGATTTCATCGCCAAGCCTGTGAATCCGCCGATTCTGCTGGCTCGTGTGGCCACCCAGATGCAACTCAAGGCCGCTGCAGATCGTCTGCGCGATCAGAATGATCATCTGGAGCGAGAGGTGCAGAAGCGCAGCCATGAACTGGCCGCGATTCAGGATGTCACCATCCACGCTATGGCTTCCTTGGCTGAAACGCGCGACAACGAAACCGGCAACCACATCCGCCGCACGCAAAACTATATCCGCGCCCTAGCTCTCAGGCTGCGCCACCATGAGCGCTTCCGTGCCGTGCTTGACAACGACCTGACGATTGATCTGCTCTACCGCAGCGCACCGCTACATGACATCGGCAAAGTGGGAATTCCGGATCGCATCCTGCTCAAGCCGGGTCGCCTGACGCAGGAGGAGTTTGAGGTGATGAAATCCCATACTACCCTTGGCTTGGCTGCGATTGAATCGGCAGAAAATCAACTCGACCTCAAAGTAGATTTCCTGCTTTATGCCAAGGAGATCGCCTACAGCCACCACGAGAAGTGGGATGGCACGGGCTATCCCCTCGGATTGGCGGGGGATGCGATTCCAGTCTCCGCTCGTTTGATGGCTGTGGCCGATTTCTACGACGCCCTGATCAGTCGACGTGTCTACAAACAGGCCATGTCGCATGCGCAAGCCATGCAGGCCCTGCATGAAGGCCGCGGTAGCCATTTCGATCCCGATGTGGTTGACGCCTGTGATGCGATTCAAGAGGATTTCCAGGAGATCGCGCGGCGCTACAGCGATACCGAGCTGGCGTCCCAAGGCTTGGTGTAAATCCCCCGGCACCCCCACCCCGGCGTAGCCGGGGTGGGCCGCGCACCTCAGGTGGCTGGCCCAGCGGCTGGCGTTGCAAGGGGTGGGCAGGCCCGTTTCCCTGGTTCGAGAACCACCTCAACCAGACGAACCATGTCGAGTCACCCCGGGGAACTTCCCCCCGAGGTGCTCACAGAACCGTACGTGACACTCTCGCGTCATACGGCTCCCATCATCCACATGCCACTTCACTGACTCGACGCCAGTGCGCGAACAGATCACGATGTCCAGACCTGATCCTGGCAAGTACTCGCCAGCTTTGGAGCCGACGACCCCGCAGCCTTTTGTACTTCTGCCGTAACCAGGCTGCAATTCTGTCATCCAGGTAGCGATACAACTTCCTGATCAGTTCTGTCCTATAGAAACGACCGTAGTACTGAATCCAGCCACGAATCACTGGATTCAGCACTTTAGCGATCTCCTCAAGCGACAGATACACGAGCGATGGAAGCCCTATCGACCTAATCCTCTCCCGCATACGCTGGAGAGCCTGCGGACTCACTGCCGGCAAAAAGCCTGTGTAGATGACTCCGCGAGAATTGCGAGACACACGTGGCCGAAACGCGAAACCAAGAAACGTGAACGTGACATCAGCAAACGGTGCCCGGCGGTTGCTATCCCTGCAGTAGACCACCTGGGTCTTCTGGGGATGAAGCTGGAGGCCACAGGACGCAAAGCGATCCTGCAATGCCTCCAGCAACCGCCGAGCTTCCTTCTCGCTGTGGCAATGACAGATCACATCATCTGCATAGCGCTCAAAGGCAATGGCCGGGTGGCTCCGGCGCATCCACACATCAAACGCATAGTGCAGGAACAGATTGGCCAGCAGTGGACTGATGACACCACCTTGCGGTGTGCCCCGGTCCCTGGGATGGAGCGTGCCATCCGGCAACAGAACCGGTGCCTGCAGCCATCGTTGCAGGTAGAGCACCACCCAGCGCTCGGAGGTATGGGCCTTGATCGCGCGCATCAACAGGTCGTGATCGATAGCATCGAAAAACCCCTTGATGTCGAGATCGAGAACCCAGTTGGACCTCCAGCAGCGCTGACGGCAGACCTCTACTGCCTGATGCGCTGACTTGCCCGGTCTGTAGCCGTAGGAATCCTGATCAAAGATCAGCTCCAGCTCTGGCTCCAGCACCTGCTTGACCACCATCTGTGCGATGCGATCAGCAACCGTCGGGATACCCAGCGGCCTGACGCCTCCACCGGATTTGGGAATCTCCACACGCCGAACTGGTGGCGGAAGATAACTTCCTGATGCCATCCGATTCCAGAGTTTGTAGAGATTATTCTCCAGATCCTTGTTGAAGTCGTCCAGGCTTTGGCCATCCACACCGGCCGCCTGTCCGTTCCGTTTCACCTGTTGATAGGCCTTCCAGACCATCACCTTGGTAATCGGTAGCGGCTTGTCTGTTGTCATCCCATTCCTCCTGCCGTAGGCAGTTGATGGGAGACTCCAAACGGGATGATGCAACCCCTTGGCTCCGAGTCCGTTACAGACCCATCATCGCTACTACGGGTTGCTCCGCCCCTGCCACAGACATCGGTATTGACCCTCATGGTGGTGACCACTTGGGATGTTCCCTTGGCATTCCATGGCAGGTTCTCACGTTCCGCATCAGGGCCTGCGATGAGCTCGTGCCGTCTATACGCCGGCTGCCGTGTGGTCCATAGACAGGCTCTGTCCACACTGATCCAGGAGATTTGGGCCGCCTCCCGTTTTGGCAGCGTCTGAAATAGATATCGGCGCGTCATCAACGGTTCGCTTGCGCTCACCTTCTCGTCGCACACCTGACGGATCCAGTCCGCCGTTTCCCCGTCGCTCACCACCACGTCTTTTGAACGCAGCAGCACGGGGTGGTTTGGTACCAGCCCCTGCAGGCCGATCCCGGGAGGCCACACTCCCATCCCCGATGCAGTTTCATCAGCCTTGGCTTTCACCTGCTGACTCGTGACACACGCCCAAGACTTACTGTGCCGCACCCGACCTCGCGCCGCTACTGGATGGCAGCACTGCCGGTGAGTTGATCCCCGAGCTGGCCCGTTACGGCCTGCAGCAGCTGATCGAGCTGGAGGTCGCTGCCGTGCTGGGTGCCGACCGCCACGAGCGCACCGAGGAGCGGCTCGGCTATCGCAACGGTTACCGGCCCCGCAGTCTGACCACCCAGGTAGGCGACATCGACCTGCTGATCCCCAAACTGCGGGCTGGCAGCTTCCTGCCCTCGATCCTCGAGCCCCGTCGCCGGGTGGAGCAGGCCCTCTACGGCGTGATCATGGAGGCCTACATCTGTGGGGTCTCCACCCGCAAGGTGGATGCCCTGGTCGCCGCCCTGGGATCCCAGAGCGGTATCTCCAAATCCCAGGTCAGTCGCATCTGCCAGGACATCGACGAGCAGGTTCAGGCGTTTCTGAACCGGCCCCTGCAGGAGTCCGGCTACGCCTACGTCTACCTGGATGCCACCTACCTCCACGGCCGGCTGGGCAAGGCCCTGCAGGTCTGCTCAAGGGCCGTCGTCGTCGCCATGGGGGTCAACGCCGATGGTCGCCGTGAGCTGCTGGGCCTCAAGGTGGGCGACAGCGAGAGCGAGGGCTTCTGGAGTGAGTTCCTCGCCTCGCTCAAAGAGCGCGGCCTGACTGGCGTCAAGCTGGTGATCTCCGACGCCCACGTGGGCCTCACCAAGGCCATCAGGCGCCAGCTGCAGGGCTGTGTGTGGCAGCGCTGCCGCGTCCACTTCGCCCGCAACCTTCTCCAGCGCGTCCCCAAAGCCCACCAGGGCATGGTCACCGCCGCCCTGCGCTCGGTGTTCGCTCAGGAGGATGCCGGAGAGATCCTCAGCCGCTGGGATGACCTGGCCGCCTCGCTGGCGGAGCGCTTCCCCAAGGCCACCGAGCTCATGAACGAGGCCAGAGAGGACGTGCTGGCCTTCCGTCACTTCCCGCAGCCTCACTGGAAGAAGGTCTGGAGCACCAACCTGCTGGAGCGGGTCAACGAGGAGATCAAGCGCCGCACCAGGGTGGTCGGCATCTTCCCTAAGAGTTTGCTGAAAAACCAACCCACGAGCCAGTTTTCCACAGGCATCAGTGGATTTCCGGCTCAAAAAGACGGATCGGCGGCTATCAGAGCCGCAAACAGCCCGATTTCGGCATCGTTGGCCTCTCTGCAAGGCATTGGTTGAGGCCTATTGGGCACACCTCTGGACAACGGGCTGTTCATGCCGCCTCCATCGCGGGCTTGAGCAGGTTGCCCAGGCGGATCAGGTTGTAGGCGATCACATGCAGGCCAAACACGGCGCCGACCTTCTCGGTACCGCGCAGTTTGAACTGGCGCAGCCCTCCGAACGCCTTGATCCAACCAAACACCTTTTCGATCCCCCGGCGGGCGTTGATCGATTTGGAGTAGCCCACGTGACGGGTGGTGCGGCCATCAATGGCTGAGCCACCGCTGCGGGCCGTGTTCTGGGCCACGTGGGGCGTGACACCGATCCGCCGCATCTCAGCGACAAACCCTTTGGTGTCGTAGTTCTTGTCGGCGCCGACGGTCTTCTGGTGGGCACCGGTGAGGTCTGCTGCCATCTCTTTGGCGGCATCCCGCTCACCGGTGCCCGTGGCCTGGGTGACGCGGCAATCGACGATCAGGTCGTGGCGGTTGTCCATGAGGACATGGCCCCGATAGCTCAGCTGCGCTGGATGGGCATTCGATTTCCGGGCCAGCCGTGCCTCAGGATCGGTGCTGGAGCGGTGGGTCTCGTTGCTGAGCTTGATGCCGCGAAAGTCCCCTTTGGCGCGCTTCTTTCCCTCTTTGGGAGCACCGAATCCTTCGCCAGGACCTGTGGGCGGAGGCGGAGGATCCTCCTGGCCATCGATCCGCTCCAAGGAAGCGTGTGACGCCCAGGCCTGGAGCAACGTGCCGTCCACCGAAAAGTGCTCGTCACTGAGCAGCGGTTTGACCTCGGGTGCTCCCATCAGCTTCTCCAGGAACAGCCCCATGACGTCGTCAGTGAGGAGCCGATCACGATTCTTGGTGAATGTGGTCGGATGCCAGATCGCATCGTCAGGGCTCAAGCCCACAAACCAGCGGAACAGCAGGTTGTAGTGGACCTGCTCCAGCAGCAGCCTCTCGGAGCGGATGCCGTAGAACGCCTGCAACAACGAGGCCAGCAGCAGCTGCTCTGGCGGCACCGATGGTCTCCCTTCTGAGGCATACAACCTGCAGAAGGTGGGATTGAGTCGATCGAGGGCCTGATCCGCCAGCTTGCGAATCCGCCTGAGTGGATGGCTGGTCGGGATCCGCTCCTCGATCGAGACGTAGGAGAACAAGGAGCCGCTGCGCTCCTGCTGACCTCGCATCAAACCTGGGGCAGTTGCCCTATTTTCGCAGAGGCGGCGGGGTTTTTCAGCAAACTCCTAACGACGCGTCGATCACCCGCCTGGTGGGCGCGGTATTGCTGGAGCAGCACGAGCACTGGCAGCTGGAGGGACGCCGCATGTTCTCAGCCGAGAGCATGGCCGCCATCCCGGAGCTGGAGGATCTGCCGGCCCTGCTCAGCGCCGCCGCCGCAGAGGTGCAAGACGCAGGCCCCAGGTGATTGAGGTGGCAGCGCCCCCACAGGGCGCAGCGGCCTCAATCGCCGCCCGGGGGCCGGCGCTGTAACCCCTGGGCTGCATAGAAGACCCCTGCCGCTCACAACACAGCCGCGATCAGACGAGAGACTTGACAAGTCAATCGCCTCATTTCATCGTGGAAAAACGAGGTGCATCTGCGCCTCAGGAATGACAGCCCGTCATTCCACCCTGTTCACCCTCTGAGTCAGGGCATTCGGGCCTCGGGTTTTACACCACGCAAAGGGACGCGGCCGATACCGACCAAGACCTTCTCGAGAAGGAGCGTGTGATCCGAATGATGCAGGGGGAGCCGCCCATGCTGGGCTGAGCACTATGCGGATTCAGATGCTCTCGTTTGCTCGACCTGCTTCGAAGGCACCGCGGCAAAGCTTCATCGTCTTTTCTTTGTTTTGCATGGAGGGGGTCGCTTTTGTTTAAGTTTTTGTATCCGTTCAGGGGCCGTGACGCAGCCGCGCAGCATTCACCGCCCTTGATCGCTGATCACCAAGCGACCACAGACACCACGATCGATGACGGCCGGCTCAGGGATTCGGCAACAGCGATGGCATCTCACCGCCGCGATGATGGGCGATCAAGGCCTGCTCCAGGAACTGCCAGATATCACGGCCCTGTTGCCGCAGGCTGGTGGTGACCGTGAGCAGCCTGCTGCGGCAGATCGCACCCTGGCGGGATTGGACGCCATGGCTGATCTTGCGCTGAATCACCGAATGGCGCAGGGCACGCTCGGCTGCGTTGTTGGTGGGCTCGATCCCTTCAATCTCCAGGAAGGTCCAGAGGCCATCGCTCACTTGCAGCAACTGATGGCAGGTACGCACCGTCTTGGCCCACGGCGTTCGCTCGCCGCGCTGGCAGCCCAGCTCCACAACCCGCTGCAGCGTGCCCACAAACGCCTGGCGGATCGGCCGACAGCCCTGCTGCAACGTGGACCAGTCGATCGTTCCGTCTTTGTAGCGGTGCCACTGGGCAAACAGCTGCTGCTGCAGGCCCAGCAGCTCCGCTCCAATCTCACCGCTGGCGCCCTGACGGTCAGCGATGGCGGTGAGATCGCGGATCACGTGCGCCCAGCACAGCTGGCGCTGCTCCAGCGGGAGATGGTTGTAGGCGGAGAAGCGATCGCTCACCACAATTCCGCCAAAGGCATTCCCGAGCAGGTCGATCGCGGCGGCAGCCGAGCGGCTCAGGCTCTGCAAGAACACTGTCACCCCCATGGCGGTCACCATGACCCACTCCCAGCCGCGCCGGCCATCGGGGTTGCCCCCATCGGCATTACCGGTGGGGGCACCGGTTTCATCGACATAGACCACCGACTGCTGACGGGCAAACGCAAGGGCCTCCTGCATGGGCTGCTCCAGTGCTGCACTCAAGCGCTGGCGGATAGTGGCCATCGCTCCCCGGCTGATCTGTACCCCCAGCAGCTGATCCAGCAGCGCCTGGGTCTTGCTGAAACTCAACGGGAAGGCACTACCCAGCAGACCCACCAGAGCACTGAGCCGGGGACCGTAATGGCTTACTTCCACCTCCGCCGGTAACGAGGCACAGGTGCTGGTGGAACAGCAGGGGCAGACCAGGCGGTGCAGCCGGTGCTCGATCACCAGAGGCGTGATCGGTGGAATCTCGATCACCTGGTGCCTCAAGGGCTCGGGATCCTGACCCTGTAGCAACGTGCCGCAGCGGCGGCAGGCCTGGGGGTGGTGCTCGACCACCTCATCCACCCGCTCGATCGGCAGCAGCTCCGGCCCAGATCCGGGATGGCCCGGCTGGCCGCCGCGCTTGCGGCCACTGCCCTTGCGTCGTTCGGGCGGCCTAAACCCCTGGCCATCACTGGAGGGAGGCTTGGAAGAATTGCGGGAGCTGCGGCCGATCCGCTCGCGCAGATGGGCCAGTTCGGTCGCCAGGGCGGTGAGCTGGACGCGGAGCTGCACCATCTCCTCCTGTTGAGCCAGGATGAACTCCCTGGCACCAGCTGGCCACGACAACCAGTCCACCTCGGAAATGCCAGCAGGAGGGGCGCCCATCTCAAGCAGTCTCTGCCTGAGATGCAAACGGGAATCAGGACGCCGTCAAGGGTTCAGCAGAGACGATGTTCGCCGCGTGCTGTCCCGACCCCTGAATGCTTACAAGTTTTTTTTCCGCGAGTGTCGCGCCGCGCTCTTGGCAAAACGGTCGAACGGATGTTTCTTGAAAGTCTTTCTTCTAGGCCTGCCGGTTTTTCTGGTTAGTTGCGGTGTGGTGCCTCAGCAGACCCTTCGCATTGGCGCCAACCTCTGGCCAGGCTATGAGACTCTCTACCTTGCTAGGGAGCTTGGCTATTACAAAGATAAGCCGATTCGACTTTTTGACTATCCATCAGGAACCGAACAAGTCAAGGCTTATCGAAACAGTGAGATCGATGGCGCAGGGCTCTCTATTGATCAGGTTCTCGACCTTGCCGCTACCCAAGCAAACATCAAAATCATTGCTGTGATGGACTTCTCCAGCGGTGGTGACGTTATTCTCGGGCAGCCTGAGATTAAAAATGTTAAAGCACTTATGGGTCGTCGCATCGGAGTGGAATCAACAGCTCTTGGAGCCTTTTTACTTGCCAGAGCACTGGAGAGGAATGGTCTGCATCCTCAGGATGTTCAGATCGTGTCCCTTGAACTGGCTGATCACGAGCAAGCGTTTAGAAATCGAGAAATAGATGCAGTTGTCACATTCGGGCCAGCGCGCTCAAGACTCCTGGAAGAGGGAGCCACACAGATATTTGATAGTAGCATGATTCCAGGAGAGATTATTGACGTTCTTGTGGTTAGTGACGACGCAATTGCGCGCAATCCCAAAGCTGTGCAGGCTCTTGTTGACGGCCGATTCAAAGCACTTGGCTACTTCGAGAGAAACCCTCTGCTGGCTGCCAAGCTTATGGCTAAGCGTACCCAGGTGAGGCCTGCACAGCTGCTTGACTCATTCCAAAAACTGAAGCAGCCATCCCTTCAGGAAAATCAAGCTCTTCTCGGTCAAAAGAATGCTAATCTGGCGCTATCCATCAATAAACTTGTAGATCTAATGATCAAGAACAGGTTGATTGATAATAGGGTTGATCCTTCCGCCTTGCTTGATGATCAATTTGTTAGGGCATCGTCATCCCAGGCAAGTCAATGAAAAGAATTCTGAGAAAATACCCCCCCCCCCCACTTCGTTATGCGATTCCTGCGGCACTTGTGCTGTTTGGCAGTCTAGCTGGGTTAGCATTATTCTTGTTTGAGGTTAATGCGACTTATCGCTTGGCCGAGAATTCTGCCAAGGCAAATCTCAGGAGGGTCACAGCTCAAGTATCCCAAGTCATCGAATATCTGTATCGATCAAGTGATAGTGAAAGTCAGATTGAGGCACTTGTAAGCCGACTGGGCTCGTACCGGGGCTACTTAAGTGCGATCATTTTCAGCGAGAATAATACTGTTATTCAGTCTAATGACTACCGGCAAATAGGCAATGCAATGAGAGATACACAGGCTTTTAAGTATCAATCTGAATTCCTTAAGATTAGACAGGCGCTGGCTGGCGTAATATTGAAAGTAGATAATGGTGACCGGCTAATTGCGCTGTATCCTGTATTGCTAAAGTCGGGTAAATATGAAATTAAGCCTTCCAGGGTAGCAATTCTGTTCGTTGAGTATGATCTTAGCGGTCTGAATCAGAAGGCTTTTGCCAATGCTTTCAAGCGGGCTATTGGTTCTAGCATAATATTGGTCATTTTCTGTCTATTATTGTGGCTGTATTTCGAGTCTACTCTCAGCAAGCGAATCCAGAAGCTAGTTGCTGCAAGTAATAATTTTGGAGAAGGTAGGCTCAATTCCCGCAGCTTTCTGACAGGGTCTGATGAGCTCGCTTCTGTCTCTGCTGCTTTGTAAGCATTCAGGGGTCGGGACAGCACGCGGCGAACATCGTCTCTGCTGAACCCTTGACGGCGTCCTGATTCCCGTTTGCATCTCAGGCAGAGACTGCTTGAGATGGGCGCCCCTCCTGCTGGCATTTCCGAGGTGGACTGGTTGTCGTGGCCAGCTGGTGCCAGGGAGTTCATCCTGGCTCAACAGGAGGAGATGGTGCAGCTCCGCGTCCAGCTCACCGCCCTGGCGACCGAACTGGCCCATCTGCGCGAGCGGATCGGCCGCAGCTCCCGCAATTCTTCCAAGCCTCCCTCCAGTGATGGCCAGGGGTTTAGGCCGCCCGAACGACGCAAGGGCAGTGGCCGCAAGCGCGGCGGCCAGCCGGGCCATCCCGGATCTGGGCCGGAGCTGCTGCCGATCGAGCGGGTGGATGAGGTGGTCGAGCACCACCCCCAGGCCTGCCGCCGCTGCGGCACGTTGCTACAGGGTCAGGATCCCGAGCCCTTGAGGCACCAGGTGATCGAGATTCCACCGATCACGCCTCTGGTGATCGAGCACCGGCTGCACCGCCTGGTCTGCCCCTGCTGTTCCACCAGCACCTGTGCCTCGTTACCGGCGGAGGTGGAAGTAAGCCATTACGGTCCCCGGCTCAGTGCTCTGGTGGGTCTGCTGGGTAGTGCCTTCCCGTTGAGTTTCAGCAAGACCCAGGCGCTGCTGGATCAGCTGCTGGGGGTACAGATCAGCCGGGGAGCGATGGCCACTATCCGCCAGCGCTTGAGTGCAGCACTGGAGCAGCCCATGCAGGAGGCCCTTGCGTTTGCCCGTCAGCAGTCGGTGGTCTACGTCGATGAAACCGGTGCCCCCACCGGTAATGCTGACGGTGGCAACCCCGATGGCCGGCGCGGCTGGGAGTGGGTCATGGTGACCGCCATGGGGGTGACAGTGTTCTTGCAGAGCCTGAGCCGCTCGGCTGCCGCCGCGATCGACCTGCTCGGGAATGCCTTTGGCGGAATTGTGGTGAGCGATCGCTTCTCCGCCTACAACCATCTCCCGCTGGAGCAGCGCCAGCTGTGCTGGGCGCACGTGATCCGCGATCTCACCGCCATCGCTGACCGTCAGGGCGCCAGCGGTGAGATTGGAGCGGAGCTGCTGGGCCTGCAGCAGCAGCTGTTTGCCCAGTGGCACCGCTACAAAGACGGAACGATCGACTGGTCCACGTTGCAGCAGGGCTGTCGGCCGATCCGCCAGGCGTTTGTGGGCACGCTGCAGCGGGTTGTGGAGCTGGGCTGCCAGCGCGGCGAGCGAACGCCGTGGGCCAAGACGGTGCGTACCTGCCATCAGTTGCTGCAAGTGAGCGATGGCCTCTGGACCTTCCTGGAGATTGAAGGGATCGAGCCCACCAACAACGCAGCCGAGCGTGCCCTGCGCCATTCGGTGATTCAGCGCAAGATCAGCCATGGCGTCCAATCCCGCCAGGGTGCAATCTGCCGCAGCAGGTTGCTCACGGTCACCACCAGCCTGCGGCAACAGGGCCGTGATATCTGGCAGTTCCTGGAGCAGGCCTTGATCGCCCATCATCGCGGCGGTGAGATGCCATCGCTGTTGCCGAATCCCTGAGCCGGCCGTCATCGATCGTGGTGTCTGTGGTCGCTTGGTGATCAGCGATCAAGGGCGGTGAATGCTGCGCGGCTGCGTCACGGCCCCTGAACGGATACGCTGCTTTTAACAGCATGGCAGACAAGATGCAAGCCAATTCGGTCAGGTTGGAGAAACTGGCAAGCAAGGAAAGGCTTCTCCGCGAGATTAATCATCGAATTCACCAGTCCCTTGAGCTTGATCAGATTTTCGAGACTGCCACATGCGATATTCTTCATTATCTCAAAGCAGATAGAGTTGCAATTTATCAGTTTCTTCCTCGATCCGCCCACAAGCGGGGCCGATTTGTTGCCGCATCGGCAGCTCCTGGTGTGACTTCAATCCTTCATTTAGAAGCCGAAGACAAGTGCTTTTCTCCCCAGCTTGTTGAGCGTTACCTGTCGGGTGGATTCCATTTTGTCGATGATGTTCGGACGGCAAATATATCTACTTGTTATCGCGAGCTTCTTGGGAGGTTTGGTATTGTTTCCAACGCTGTTTTTCCCCTTGCTTATTCAGGTCAGTTGTGGGGACTTCTTTGCATGCATCAGTGCAAGGCAGCGAGGGTGTGGAGCGAAGAGGATATCGAATCTGTCGATTCCGTCTCCCGTCAAATTAGTATCGCTCTGCAGCAGTCTAATCTGTTTAGTCGAATTCAGCAAGAGTTGTCTCGCACCAGGCGCGCCCAATCAAGCCTTGTGCGGACAAACAAAAAATGGTACAGGCAAACACTGAATTGGCTCGTGCGACACGCTTAAAGAATGAATTCCTGGCCAACATGAGCCATGAGATCCGCACGCCGATGAATGTGATTATCGGGATGACGCGGCTGCTGCAGCAGACTGATCTCGATCGCAGGCAGGGCAATTACGCTGCAAAGGTGCGCACATCTGCGGAAAACTTGCTTGGTATTATCAACGACATCCTTGACTTTTCCAAGATCGAATCCGGCCGTTTGATCATGGAAGCGACCGACTTCTCCCTCGACAATGTGCTTTGTTATGTAGGGGATTTGATCGGGATGAGGGCTGGAGTAAAGGGCCTGGAACTGCTCTTCGATCATTCGATTGATTCCCCTGACTCCCTGTTGGGTGATCCGCTGCGTCTTTCGCAGGTGTTGATTAATCTCTGTGACAACGCAGTGAAGTTTTCTGATCAGGGCGAGGTTGTTGTGAAGGTGGAGATACTGGACGTTGGCGTTGATTCCGTGATGCTGCACTTCTTGGTGCGGGATACGGGCATCGGCCTGTCAGAAGAACAGATTGGCCTTTTGTTCCAGCCGTTCAGCCAGGCCGACAGCTCGGTGACGCGCAAGTATGGCGGCACGGGATTGGGGCTGGCGATTTCCCGGAATATTGCGGAAATGATGGGCGGCTCGATCTGGGTTGACAGTGTCCCCAATGTGGGCTCCACGTTCCATTTCAGTGCTCGTTTCGGCCTGCCCTATGGGGCTGCCAATCCGATGTTGTGTTTGGAGGAGTTGCGCGGTGTGCGTGTGCTGGTGGTGGACGACAACTCCACTGCCCGCGAGATCACCGTTGCCATGACCCGCAGCTTCGGCATGGAGGTCGACAAAGCCAGCGATGGTGAGCAGGCGGTGCGGGCCGTGCGGCAGGCCGATGCTGCAGGCCATCCCTATGCCCTCGTGCTGATGGATTGGAGAATGCCGCTGATGAACGGGGTGGAGGCGGGTCTGGAGATCAGGGCGCTGCCTTTGCAGGCGCAGCCGCGCCTGTTGATGCTGACGGCTTTCGGGGCCGATGATATCTGGCTGGACGCCGAGCGTGATGGGCTCGTGTTCCACGGGGCGATCGCCAAGCCCACCACGCCCTACTCCCTGCTGAAGGCCATCGCCGCAGCCCTGGATCATCTCCAGATCCAGTCGCAGGCGTCCCGTTCTGAGGCGGAACGGCAATCGGCGGAACCGATCACGGCGCTGACCGGCGCCCGGGTGTTGCTGGTGGAAGACAACGCCATGAACCAGGAACTGGCCTGCGAGCTGCTGAGCCAGGCCGGCCTGGTGGTGGAGACGGCCTGCAACGGCCAGGAGGCTCTCGATCTGCTGGCGCACGATCGCCGCTTCGACGGCGTGTTGATGGATTGCCAGATGCCGGTGATGGATGGCTACACCGCCACACGCGCGATCAAGGCCGATTCAGCCCTGGCATCGATGCCTGTGATCGCGATGACGGCCAATGCCATGGAGGGGGATCTCGAGAAGGTGCTGGCGGTGGGCATGGTGGATCACATCGTCAAGCCTCTGGATGTGGAGGCGATGTTCCGCACCCTGGCGCGCTGGATTCAGCCTCCTGCAGCATCACCACCTGATGCCGCCCGGGCGCCGGAGTTTCCGCTTCTGCCGGGCCTTGATCAGCGTGCCGGTATGACCAGCACCATGGGCAATGCCCAGCTGTACCGGCGCTTGCTGCGGCGTTTTGCCGACGAGCAGCAGACCTTCGAGGCCCAGTTCCGGGCGGCGTGGCAGGGGGGCGATGTCAGCACGGCCACCCGTCTGGCGCACACGCTCAAGGGCACGGCGGGCACCATCGGCGCCCGCGGCGTGCAGCAGGCGGCCGCGACCCTGGAAGCGGTCTGTTCGGAGCAGTCGGAGCTATCCGAGCAATCGGAGCAATCCGAGCAAGCAGACGCTGAAAGCGCCCAGGTTGAGGATGCACTGCAGGTGTTGCTCGCCCAGCTTCGCCCTGTGCTGGCGGGCCTGGAGGCCCTGGAACCTGGCGAGGGGTCGTGCGAGGGCTCTGGTTCCGTGGACCGCTCAAGGGCCCGGGTGGAGCAGGACCCTGCCGCTCTCGCTCTCCAGCAGAAACGGCTGGAGCATTGCTGCAGCTTGCTGGCCGCCAGCGATGCGCAGGCGCGGGAGGCGTTGGAGGACCTGGCGGAGCAGCTCGGTCCCTCCGCTCTGGGAGATCAGGTGCGCCGGGCGCTGCACTGCGCCCGCCGCTTTGACTTCGATGCGGCACTCGCCGCCCTGAACACCGTTCCGGCTGGTTCGGCCTGAGTCTTCAGCGGCGCTTGGTTCAGCCGTGCCTTGATCTGTGCTGCCGTGATCAGCGGCGCCCCAGCAGCTCTTCCCAGGAGGGTGTCTCCTGCGGGGTACTGCTGGTTCCGCGCCCCTCGCTGCTGCACGCAGCGCTGCGGGATGGAGCGCTGCGCGACGGGGCGGTGTTGCGGTTGGCGCCAGCTTTGTTGGTTCTGGTGATGGGTCGGTTGCGGGTGATGGACATGACGTTGTGACTGGATATGGATCACGCACCGGCCAGCTGCCACGGTCCCCGATGGGACTCGCACACGGGCAGCACAGACGTGGCGGTGGATCACCGCCAGGGCTTTGGTCCTGAAGGGCCGTCCCCAGGAAGCGCAGGGGCGGCTCGGTGCTGGTTCCGGCATGCGCGAGCACGCGGCTCGCCGGCTTCTGCCAGATGAGAGCAACGTAACCCACAAAACGGCAGAACGGCAGGAACCCTCACATTCGGCCAGGTTCAGGTCGGTATTGGCGCCGCCACAAGCGCCGCCATCAGCAGCCCGAGGTAGGTGCCCAGCATGTAACCGATCAGCCCCACGGCCACCCCCGGCACGGCCAGGTCCTGGCGGCCGCAGGAGGTGGCCAGGGCCAGAGCTGTGGAGGGCCCGCCCACGGCGGCCTGGCTGGAGACGAGCGTGTCCACCAGGCCCCAGCGGCGCCAGCGGGCCAGGGCCAGCACCCCCACCGCCTGCACCGCCACCACCAGGGCGGCATAGATCAGCACGTTCAACCCTTCCCCCAGCAGCGCCATCACGGCCGCGCTCAGGCCGATCACCGCAAAGAAGGGATGGATCGCCAGCAGGCCCAGGGGGTAAGCCAGCGCCTTGCAGCGCAGGCCGGGAATCTGGGCCACCACCAGCGCCAGGCTGGTGAGCACCACGATGCCGAGGCCCGGCACCTGGGGCAGCAGGGGCTCCAGCCAGGCGGTGAGCGCCGTGGCGGCCAGCATGGTGAGCACGGCCAGCGCCAGGCAGGCCAGGGCCTGGCCACCCCACTGGCGCCAGTGCCGCCACACCAGCGGAATGAAGCGCGCGCCGGGATCGAGCGCTCCGGCCTCCGTCTCCAGGTTGAGGTTGTTTTGGCGTCGATGCCCCAGCAGCAGGCTGAGCAGAAACCACACTGTGAAGACCAGCTGATCGGCGGCGGTGGCCAGGGTCACCAGGTCGGGCCGCACCGCCAGGGCCCGCGCCACTGACACGAAATTGAGGCTGCCGCCGGTGTAGGTGGCCGTGAACAGACCGGCCAGGGGCGGGGTGTCTGCCCCGAGCGCGGGGCCCAGCAGCAGGGCGCCGAGCAGGGCTGCCAGACAGGTCACCACCACCGCGGCGGCGAAGGGGGCGATCAGGCTGCGGCCCTCCTCCCACACCCGCCGGCCATCCACCGCCAGCAGCAGCAGCACGATCGCCACC
This sequence comes from Synechococcus sp. CBW1006, assembly GCF_015840525.1. NCBI lineage: Bacteria > Bacillati > Cyanobacteriota > Cyanophyceae > Synechococcales > Synechococcaceae > Synechococcus > Synechococcus sp. CBW1006. Next base: position 1,320,981 of record NZ_CP060396.1, read on the forward strand.
GAAGTGAGCGGCCCATTCACGCCCTCCGCCACCGATTCCGGCAGGCGTAGCCCCAGACCATTGGAGGCGAGCAGGCCGAGGCTCAGCACCCAGAGCGTGGGGCCGAGCCGCCCGAACCAGCCGGGGCGCTCGCCCAGCCAGAAGCCCATCGCCGTCAGGCCCAGCACCAGCGCCCAGCCCGCCAGGGTGTCGTTCATCTGTGTCGCCGTGTCGGCACCCGGAACCTGGCGCCCATGCTGCAGCCGCCCCAGCCGAGCCGGGCTGGTGCCGTCAGAATGCGCCGATCCGATCCCGGCGCATGACCCCCCGGAACGCCATCGCGTTCGGCCTGCTGGTGATGGTGCCCCTGTCGGCCTTGGCCGAAACCCTGCACTGGGGCGATGGGGCGGTGTTCGCCACCTCGGCGCTGGCGATCATTCCCCTGACGATCTGGCTGAGCACGGCCACCGAGGAGCTGGCCATCAGCTTCGGCCCCTCGATCGGGGCTCTGCTCAATGCCGTGTTCGGCAATGCCACCGAGCTGATCATTGCCCTCACCGCCCTGAAAGCCGGTCTGGTGGAGATCGTCAAGGCCAGCATCACCGGCACGGTGATGGCCAACCTGCTGCTGGCTCTGGGGCTCTCGATGCTGGTCGGTGGCATCGGGCGCAGTGAGCAGCGCTTTCAGCCGGTGGTGGCCCGGGTGAATGGATCGGCCATGACCCTGGCGGTGCTGGCGATCCTGCTGCCCAGTGTCGGCAGCCTCGCCAGCGGCAACCTGGCCGGTGGCGGCGATGGTGGCGTGGCAGCGGCCGGCCGCGAATCCTTCTCCCTGTTCGTGGCCTGGGTGCTGCTGGCGGTCTACGGCCTCACCCTGTTGTTTTCGCTGCGCACCCACCGCACCCTCTATGCCGTGGCCGAAGCCGACAGCGAGGAGCTCGCCCATGGCGGGGAGCGCCCCAAGGTGCTCCCCTGGGTGATGGTGCTGCTGCTGGCCACCCTGGCGCTCACCTATGAATCCGAGCTGTTTGTCGGCGTGGTGGAGAGCGTCACCGAGGGCTTCGGGCTCACGGCCCTGTTCACCGGCGTGGTGTTGCTGCCGCTGCTGGGCGGCGCCGCCGAATACCTCACGGCGGTGAGCATGGCCCGCAAGGACAAGATGGATCTGTCGGTGTCGGTGGCCCTGGGCTCGACCCTGCTGGTGGCCCTGCTGGTGGTGCCCCTGCTGGTGCTGCTGGGGCCCTCCCTGGGCCACCCCCTCGATCTGAGTTTCAACCTCTATGAACTGGTCGCCGTGATCGCCGCCGTGGTGGTGAGCAACCTCGTCAGCCTCGATGGGCGTTCCGACTGGCTGGAGGGGGTGCTGCTGCTGGCGACCTACCTGATTCTGGCCGCAGGTTTCTACTTCCAGGGCGGTTCCCTGCCATGAGTCAGCTGTCCGACGAGCGCCGCACGGCTCCGGCCCCCTTCCGCCCGATCACCCTCTGGGCCCTGCTGCGCCAGTCGCCCCTGCTGCGGTTGCTGCTGGCGGTGGCGCTCACCCTGGCGGCCTCCCTGGCTGGCCTGGTCTGGGTGGCGGCGGCGGCGGCCCTGCTCACCGTGGGGCTGTCGCTGCATCAGTTGCTGCCGCCGCTCTGGCAATTGCTGCGCCAGCGGATCGACGATCCCCCCACCGCCCGCATCGCGGCCGTGCTGGCGCTGGTGCTGGCCCTGGTGGTGATCACCCTGCAGCTGGGCTGGTGGGATCCCCTGCTGGGGATCTACCGCCGCGCCGACTGGGAGGCGATCGGCGCCATCGGCGAAGGGGTGATCGGCGCCTTCGGGCAGATCCTGGTGGCTTCGGTGGCGCTGATGATCGCCTGGCGGCAGGTGATGGTCGACCAGCGGCTCACCACCCAGCAGAACCGCATCACCCAGGCCCAGACGATCGACAGCTTCATCCACGGCGTCTCCGAGCTGATCAGCGACGACGAAGGCCTGCTGGAAGACTGGCCGCTGGAGCGGATGCTGGCCGAGGGGCGGCTGGCGGCCGTGCTCAGCAGCATCGATGCCGACGGCAAGGCCCGCATCCTGCGCTTTCTCTCCCATGCGCGCCTGCTCACACCGCTGCGGCGCGACCATCGGCTCGGCCGCGCCATCCTCGATGGCCAGGGAAGCTACGAAGAAGACCGGGTGGCCGGCGTGCCCGTGATCCAGCTGTATCAGAGCCTGCGGGGTCAGGACCTGGCCGGCACCGATCTGCGCGGCATTGATTTCAATGGCGCCGACCTGCGCGGCACCAATCTCGAAGCCACCGACCTCAGCGACGCCAACCTGGCCGGTGCCGATCTGGGCGGGGCCTGCCTGGAGGGGGCACGGCTGGAGCGCACCCGCTTCTTCTATGGCCCGCTGGAGAGCGCCACGCCGCGCCAGATCGGTCTCAGCCCTGATTTTCTGAGTGGACGGGGCACCGGCGCCCTGGTGGAGAACATCAATCTCACGGGGGTGCGGCTGCTGGATCCGGAAGCCCGCCACTACCTGGCGGCCTGGAGCGGCAAGCGCTCCCGCCAGACCCTGCCGGGCGGCTGCAAGGGGCTGCCGGATCGGCTGGCGCTCCGCGCCGAGGAGGGCGCCTGATGGGCTGGATCGCCCTGGTCGCGGCCCTGGCCGCCGGGTTCTGCGGCTGGAGCTCCCTGCATCAGGGGCGCCGCCTGCGCCTGCTGCGGGCGGCGCGCAGCAGCAGCGTGGCCGAATTGCTGGATCTGCACGCCACCGTGGTGGATGGCATCGGCGGGGGCTCCTTCCGGGAACTGGTCAAGCTCGAGGGGGAGCTGGTCTGCGAGGAGCCGCTGCAGGCCCCCTGGAGCGGCGAGGCCTGCGTCGCCTTCGTCGATACGGTCACGCACCTGTATCAGGAGCGGGTTGAGGAGCAGACCACCGATTCCGAAGGGCGCACCACCACCAAAAGCCGCTGGGAGCAGCGCTCCCAGGAGGTGAGTCGGCTGGAGCGGCGCTGCTGCTTTCGCCTGGCGCAGGCCGGGCAGGAGCTGCCGGTGGAACCGGAGCAGGCCGAGCTGGAGTGGGAATCGGTGCTCTCCGTCCTCGAACCCGACGACGAGGCGGCGCCTTCCGGCAAGGGTCAGGCTTTGGCGCGTCAGCAGATCCGCAGCCTCGGGATGCGCCGCGATGAGGAGGTGTTCCGCTCAGGTGGGCGGATCTTCGTGGTGGCCGAGGTCAGCGATGCCAGCGGCAGCCTGGCCCTGCGCAAGCCGGAGCAGGAGGGCCTGTTCCTGATCCGCCGCGAAGGTGAGCAGCTGCTGCTGTCACGAACGTCGCGTCAGCGTCGGATGTGGGCCGTGGGCAGCGCCGTGCTTGTCGTCACGGCCGTGGTGCTGGTGGTGCTGAGCTTGGCGGGCTGAGGCTGCCCGCGGCTCCATCAGTGGGCGGCTTGCCCGATTGAAGGTGTATGGGGTATGGTTTTGGACTGCGCAGCACACCGGGAGCGAGAGCACCGGTGGAAACGCAGAGTCTTCGGTGCTGCGAGGCACTGAGGGCGAGTGCCGTTTGCCTGGAAGGGTGAAGGGTGCGTGCTTACGACGAAGGAGGCGCGAGCCACCGGTGTTGTAGGTTTCTTGAGTCGCTGAGAGGCGACGCGCCGAGACGACCCGGAGCCGAGAGGCCAAGGGAGTGGAGGCAGCACCTGGACAATTGAAAAGTTTAGGAACTGACGCTTCTACCGCGTCATTCTGATCGGATCGAACGGTTCTGAGTTCGCAGTGGACCAGCCTTGTGCTGGCGCCAGTGTGGAGTCAAAGCCCGTTGGATGCGGTGTCGAGGATGACGAAACGAGCGGTAGAGGTGTGAGGTCCCGTCAAACATTTTAAGCGACGGGAACCTGCAGTGATGTGGTGCTGCCTTGAGGTCTCACGCCTTGGGTCAGAACTGGGTGAAAACCAGCTGTGGGTGACTGAAGCGAACCGGATCTGAGATCTGGGAAAGTCACGGGATTGTGACGTGAACCATCAGGAAGAATCTGTTCGGAGAGATCCAGATAGAGAGGTCTAGACGGCAAGCGAAACAGTTGTGTGCACTCTCGAACCCTTTCGGTCAGTCGAAAGGTGGTCCCAACTGAAGACTGTGCGCCAGTGCAGGATTTGGGTGAGCGACAAACTTCTCTGCGATGAAAGCTCAAGCGAAAGTTTAGAGCTGACGTTTAAAGGGGGAAGACTACTACGGAGAGTTTGATCCTGGCTCAGGATGAACGCTGGCGGCGTGCTTAACACATGCAAGTCGAACGAACCTTCGGGTTAGTGGCGGACGGGTGAGTAACGCGTGAGAATCTGCCCTCAGGAGGGGGATAACGGCTGGAAACGGCCGCTAATACCCCATATGCCGAGAGGTGAAATGAATTTCGCCTGAGGATGAGCTCGCGTCTGATTAGCTAGTTGGTGGGGTAAGAGCCTACCAAGGCTTCGATCAGTAGCTGGTCTGAGAGGATGATCAGCCACACTGGGACTGAGACACGGCCCAGACTCCTACGGGAGGCAGCAGTGGGGAATTTTCCGCAATGGGCGAAAGCCTGACGGAGCAACGCCGCGTGAGGGATGAAGGCCTCTGGGCTGTAAACCTCTTTTCTCAAGGAAGAAGATCTGACGGTACTTGAGGAATAAGCCACGGCTAATTCCGTGCCAGCAGCCGCGGTAATACGGGAGTGGCAAGCGTTATCCGGAATTATTGGGCGTAAAGCGTCCGCAGGCGGCCTTGAAAGTCTGCTGTTAAAGCGTGGAGCTTAACTCCATTTCAGCAGTGGAAACTACAAGGCTAGAGTGTGGTAGGGGCAGAGGGAATTCCCGGTGTAGCGGTGAAATGCGTAGATATCGGGAAGAACACCAGTGGCGAAGGCGCTCTGCTGGGCCATAACTGACGCTCATGGACGAAAGCCAGGGGAGCGAAAGGGATTAGATACCCCTGTAGTCCTGGCCGTAAACGATGAACACTAGGTGTCGGGGGAATCGACCCCCTCGGTGTCGTAGCCAACGCGTTAAGTGTTCCGCCTGGGGAGTACGCACGCAAGTGTGAAACTCAAAGGAATTGACGGGGGCCCGCACAAGCGGTGGAGTATGTGGTTTAATTCGATGCAACGCGAAGAACCTTACCAGGGTTTGACATCCTGCGAATCCCTTGGAAACGAGGGAGTGCCTTCGGGAGCGCAGTGACAGGTGGTGCATGGCTGTCGTCAGCTCGTGTCGTGAGATGTTGGGTTAAGTCCCGCAACGAGCGCAACCCACGTCTTTAGTTGCCAGCATTGAGTTGGGCACTCTAGAGAGACCGCCGGTGATAAACCGGAGGAAGGTGTGGATGACGTCAAGTCATCATGCCCCTTACATCCTGGGCTACACACGTACTACAATGCTACGGACAAAGGGCAGCAAACTCGCGAGAGCTAGCAAATCCCATAAACCGTGGCTCAGTTCAGATCGTAGGCTGCAACTCGCCTACGTGAAGGAGGAATCGCTAGTAATCGCAGGTCAGCATACTGCGGTGAATACGTTCCCGGGCCTTGTACACACCGCCCGTCACACCATGGAAGTTGGCCACGCCCGAAGTCGTTACTCCAACCCGTAAGGGAGGAGGATGCCGAAGGTGGGGCTGATGACTGGGGTGAAGTCGTAACAAGGTAGCCGTACCGGAAGGTGCGGCTGGATCACCTCCTAACAGGGAGACAAACTGATTGTGATGTCTGAATACTTTATTTTCAGGCCATGATCCTGTCACTCTAGGTCGATCGGTACCTCAACTGTGGAAGCGGAATGGCAACATGTCCGTCCAAGCAGGTTCAGTTCCTAAACTTTGTCTAGGTCACACCCCAACGATTTTTGTTGAGGCGGTGTTGAAACTTGAGAGATGAAATGGTAGCGATACTGAATCATCAATCAGGTGAGACACAACTTTGACGCGATCGCGAGGTCGAACTCCTGGGCCATTAGCTCAGGTGGTTAGAGCGCACCCCTGATAAGGGTGAGGTCCCTGGTTCAAGTCCAGGATGGCCCATTCGTGTTTGGGGGTTTAGCTCAGTTGGTAGAGCGCCTGCTTTGCAAGCAGGATGTCAGCGGTTCGAGTCCGCTAACCTCCATTCCACACTGACGAGCGCCCTCACGGAAGCAAAGGAGAGATTTCTTTGGTGTGATCCTGACGTCTTGGTGACGATTCCAGCCTGTTTTCATTCCCTGAGTGGTTGAAAGCATGCTGGATTCCCTGTCCGCAAGGATGGGCATTCAGCAAGAACCTTGACAACTGCATAGGAAAAGTCTGGAAAAGAAAGCATCTCATAGACGCTGACTTTCCGGTTCTCTCTGGTCGTGGCCTCGGCTGCGGCATCCCAGCGAAAGCGAAGGGAAGATTGAGGTGCAAGCCTCAATATGAGAGAAACAGGAAAGCCAGTGATTCTTGAGTTAGAGCCGAGTACAGCTCGTGTCTTCTGTCTGGCATGGCCACAAGCCACCAAGCAGGAGTTTGATTCTGGCTGTCTGAGATCTCTTGATTGAGAGCTTAGACACTAGAAGAATAGCCTTCAACAAGCTAAACGCGAGTTGTGATTATGGTCAAGCTACAAAGGGCTCACGGTGGATACCTTGGCACACAGAGGCGATGAAGGACGTGGTTACCTGCGATAAGTCTCGGGGAGCTGGAAACACGCTTTGATCCGGGAATTTCCGAATGGGGCAACCCCTAGAACGGCCGCCTGAATCCATAGGGCGGCGCGAGCCAACCCAGCGAACTGAAACATCTTAGTAGCTGGAGGAAAGGAAAGTAAAAACGACTCCCTCAGTAGCGGCGAGCGAACGGGGAAGAGCCTAAACCGATGGGTTCGCCCATCGGGGTTGTGGGACAGCAACGTGGACCAGGGACGTTAGAGGAAGCGTTTGAATGGCGCGCCAGAGAGGGTGAAAGCCCCGTACTCGAAAGCGAAACTGGCCTAGCTGTATCCCGAGTAGCACGGAGCACGTGAAATTCCGTGTGAATCCGCGAGGACCACCTCGTAAGGCTAAGTACTCCTGTGTGACCGATAGCGCAACAGTACCGCGAGGGAAAGGTGAAAAGAACCCCGGGAGGGGAGTGAAATAGAACATGAAACCGTGAGCTTACAAGCAATGGGAGTCCTACTCATAGGATGACCGTGTGCCTGTTGAAGAATGAGCCGGCGACTTATAGGCACTGGCAGGTTAAACCGGGAATGGTGGAGCCATAGCGAAAGCGAGTCTGAATAGGGCGATCGTCAGTGTTTATAGACCCGAACCCGGGTGATCTAACCATGGCCAGGATGAAGCTTGGGTGATACCAAGTGGAGGTCCGAACCGACTGATGTTGAAAAATCAGCGGATGAGCTGTGGTTAGGGGTGAAATGCCAATCGAACCCGGAGCTAGCTGGTTCTCCCCGAAATACGTTGAGGCGTAGCGTCTAGTGCTCCAGCAGGGGGGTAAAGCCACCGTTTCGGTGCGGGCTGCGAGAGCGGTACCAAATCGAGACGAACTCTGAATACCCTGTGTGTAACTAGGCAGTCAGACTGTGGGGGATAAGCTCCATGGTCGAAAGGGAAACAGCCCAGACCGCCAGCTAAGGTCCCCAAATCAATGCTGAGTGATAAAGGAGGTGGGATTGCCCAGACAACCAGGAGGTTTGCCTAGAAGCAGCCATCCTCAAAGGAGTGCGTAATAGCTCACTGGTCGAGCGATCCTGCGCCGAAAATGAACGGGGCTAAGCATTGTACCGAAGCTGCGGATTTGAATCGTAAGATTCCGATGGTAGGGGAGCGTTCCATGTGGGGTGAAGCGTTAGCGTAAGCGGGCGTGGACTGCATGGAAGTGAGAATGTCGGCTTGAGTAGCGAAAACATGGGTGAGAATCCCATGCCCCGAAACCCTAAGGGTTCCTCCGGCAGGCTCGTCCGCGGAGGGTTAGTCAGGACCTAAGGCGAGGCCGAAAGGCGTAGTCGATGGACAACAGGTCAACATTCCTGTACCTGTCATGTTTTGGGAAGGGGGACGGAGAAGGCTAGCCCAGCCAGAAGTTGGTTACTGGTCCAAGCGTTCGAGGCGTTGAGAGCTGGCGAAAACAGCTTGAGCTGAGGCGTGAGTGCGAGCGGCTACGGCCGCGAAGTGGGTGACGTCAAGCTTCCAAGAAAAGCCCTATACCCGTTAAGGCATGATGGCCTGTACCCGAAACCGACACAGGTGGGGTGGTAGAGAATACCGAGGGGCGCGAGGTAACTCTCTCTAAGGAACTCGGCAAAATGGCCCCGTAACTTCGGGAGAAGGGGTGCCACCGCAAGGTGGTCGCAGTGAAGAGGCCCAGGCGACTGTTTACCAAAAACACAGGTCTCCGCTAAGTCGCAAGACGATGTATGGGGGCTGACGCCTGCCCAGTGCCGGAAGGTTAAGGAAGCTGGTCAGCGCAAGCGAAGCTGGCGACTGAAGCCCCGGTGAACGGCGGCCGTAACTATAACGGTCCTAAGGTAGCGAAATTCCTTGTCGGGTAAGTTCCGACCCGCACGAAAGGCGTAACGATCTGGGCGCTGTCTCGGAGAGAGGCTCGGCGAAATAGAATTGTCTGTGAAGATGCGGACTACGTGCACCCGGACAGAAAGACCCTATGAAGCTTTACTGTAGCTTGGTATTGTGCCCGGGCTCTGAATGCGCAGGATAGGTGGGAGGCTTTGATCCATGGCTTGCGGGTCATGGTGAGCCAACGGTGAGATACCACTCTTTCAGAGCTAGGGTTCTAACGGTCACCCGTCATCCGGGGACCGGACAGTATCAGGTGGGCAGTTTGACTGGGGCGGTCGCCTCCTAAAAGGTAACGGAGGCGCGCAAAGGTTTGCTCAGGCTGGTTGGAAATCAGCCGACGAGTGCAAAAGCAGAAGCAAGCTTGACTGTGAGACCTACAAGTCGAACAGGGACGAAAGTCGGCTTTAGTGATCCGACGGTTCTGAGTGGAAGGGCCGTCGCTCAACGGATAAAAGTTACTCTAGGGATAACAGGCTGATCTCCCCCAAGAGTTCACATCGACGGGGAGGTTTGGCACCTCGATGTCGGCTCATCGCAACCTGGGGCTGAAGTCGGTCCCAAGGGTTGGGCTGTTCGCCCATTAAAGCGGTACGCGAGCTGGGTTCAGAACGTCGTGAGACAGTTCGGTCCATATCCGGTGCACGCGCAGGAACATTGAGAGGATTTCTCCCTAGTACGAGAGGACCGGGAGGAACGCACCTCTGGTGTGCCAGTTATTGTGCCAACGGTAAACGCTGGGTAGCCATGTGCGGAGTGGATAACCGCTGAAAGCATCTAAGTGGGAAGCCCACCTCAAGATGAGTGTTCCCATGGCATAAGCCAGTAAGGTCACGGGAAGAACACCCGTTGATAGGCTCTACGTGGAAGCCGGGTAACCGGTGAAGCGGAGGAGTACTAATAGACCGAGGGCTTGACCATTCCATCCCTTGCCATCCTGACCGGATGACACAGGGATCACGCGCTCAAAGCTTTTGGATCCAGACCGGTTGCTTGTCAACCGCTCCTATGCAGTTCTCAGGGTTCAACCTGGGGGCAAAGACCGGCAAGGGGCCTGAAGAGGCCGTTTGCTTTCCTGGTGTTCATGGCGCTGTGGACCCACTCCGATCCATCTCGAACTCGGTTGTGAAACGCAGCAGCGGCAACGATAGTTGGAGGGTAGCCTCCTGCGAAAATAGCTCGATGCCAGGTCAAACTTTGCTCCACGACGACGCCTCCGATGGCAGCCTGATGGCTGCGATCGGGGGCGTTTTCGTGTGCCTGGGTTGTGGACTCCGCCTGGACGCTTGATTGCCTTGGTTGCCCGAGGGCAGCGGTTGGTTTTTCCGGTTTCTCTCCTGGCAACGATGGGCCACGGAGCGCCCCTGAAGGCGGCAGAATGTTTCCAGCTTGTTACGTTCCTCTCATGATTCTCGGGGAGCTGTTCCTGGAGGCCCTCGCCAGTGGCGTGATCACGCCGTCAGAGTTGTCGTGGGTCACCGCGCGGCAGAGCACCTTCTCTCGTGTAGAGGAAGCCACCGCTCTACGACTGGGTCGTCTGCTCGATGACGGCACCATTCAGTTGGGCTGCCGTCTGCCCCAGTTCAAGCTGCACCACGACAGCATCCGGGAAGACTGGATCGAACCCCTCGGCCGCCGGCGGGGGCGTTCGACCCTGGAGGACGCTGCTGTGTTGTCGCTGGCTTGACCAGGCTCAACCTGGGCTTGCAGACCCGTCAGGATCGTCGTCTGGCTCGTCTAGGGCATCCTCCAGACTGGTTTCCAGCGTGGTGAGCAGCAGGACCAGAGCTTCATGCTCTGGCAGATCCTGGCTGCTCACCTGGGCCAGCCAGGATTGGCACAGTCGTTCAATGCGGTTGAACAAGCCGCTGCTGCCCCGGAGGGATTCCATCACCCGTTCGGTGGTGGCATCGTCAATGTCGGGCGGAAAGCCGAGCACCACGTAGCGCCGCCCGTCGTTGCCGATGTAGGTGAGACGGCCCTCCTCGTCGAGCATCGGGGCGGCGTGGGGCGTCACTGGTTTCTCCTCCATCACTCCCCCTGGCTCCCTGCTACTGGCTAGCTCGGTCAGACGCACCTGCCAAGCGTTGATCAGGCCTGCTGATCGCTGAGCTGGCTGGCCTGGCCACTGGTGGGAGGGTTGATTGCGGGCGGTAGGTTCTGGATCCGTGCCCATCCCCTTGCCCATGCGTGTCGCCACCGAAGACCGCAGGCCGGATCTCACCAGTCGTCTGGTGGGCCAGGCCCTGGCTGTGAAGCCCCTCTGGGCTCTGGCCAAGGGGCAGGCGCGGCGGATGATGATCCAGCGGGCCGAGCGCCTCGGCATCCCCTGGCGGGAAACCGTGGCTGAGTTGAGCCAGCAGGACTGGCAGCCGCTGTGGCAGTCGATCCAGCGCGACGATCTCGCCTACCCCGCCAACTACACCGCCTCGTTTCACGGCTACGACGCCGGCCACCTCTGCTGGGAGGCGGCCTACGAGTTCGAGGTGGCCTCCAATGCCGTGCACTCCAGCCTCTATCCAGAGGCCGGGCCCGCCAGTGATCGGGCGCTGAGAGAGGGCTATCACGCCGTCCTGCTGAGCCAGCTCCCCCAGCCGCCGGCCCGCATCCTCGATCTGCATGCCACCGTGGGGCTGAGCAGCTTCGCTCTGGAGCAGGCGTTTCCGGCGGCAGAGGTGACTGGTCTCGACTTCTCGCCCCACTACCTCAGCCTGGCCGCCTACAACGCCGCCCGACGCGGCTCCAAGGTGACCCGCTGGATCCATGCCCTGCCGGAAGCCACCGGGCTGGCGGATCGCAGCGCCGATCTGGTCTCGGCCTTTCTGCTGTTCCACGAGATGCCGCAGGGCACAACGCGGCGAATCTTCCGGGAAGTACGCCGGCTGCTGGGGCCCGGTGGCAGCTTCGCGCTGATGGACATGAATCCCGCCAGCGGCGCTTACCAGACCATGCCGGCTTTCGTGATGACCTTGCTCAAGAGCACCGAGCCCTACATGGACGCCTATTTCGCGCTCGACCTGGAGCAGGAACTGCGTGAGGCTGGTTTTGATGAGGTCGTCAGCTCCGTCTGCTCGCCGCGCCACCGGGCCATGATCGCGCGGGTGGCCGGTTGAGAGTACTGGCTCAGACGTCGTCGCTCAGGGCCACCAGTTCGCGCAGCTGTCCCACCTCCAGGCCGCCGAGCCAGTCTTCGCCGGAGCCCACGATCTCCTCGGCCATTTTTGATTTCTCGCGGATCATGCGGTCGATCTTTTCCTCCACCGAGCCGCTGGTGATGAACTTGTGCACCAGCACCCGATTCTGCTGTCCGATGCGGTAGGCGCGGTCTGTGGCCTGGTTCTCCACGGCGGGATTCCACCAGCGATCAATATGAAACACGTGGCTGGCGCGGGTGAGGTTGAGCCCCACGCCGCCAGCCTTGAGGGAGAGTAGGAACAGCTGCGGTCCGCGGGGATCCTCCTGGAAGCGATCCACCATCGCCTGGCGCTCCGCCTTGCTGGTGTTGCCATAGAGGAAGGGCACATCCTGGCGCCACTTCCGCTCCAGATGGGCCTGCAGCAGATGACCCCATTCGGCGAACTGGGTGAACAGCAGAGCGCGGTCGCCGGCTTCGATCACCTCCTCGAGAATCTCCTCCAGCCGTTGCACCTTGCCGCTGCGGCTGGCGAACTGCCCGTCGACCCCCTCTTCCTTGAGGGCCAGGGCGGGGTGGTTGCAGATCTGCTTCAAGCGGGTGAGCAGGGCAAGCACCTGGCCGTGCTTCTGGCCCAGGGGGGCGCGGGCGATCGCCTCGAGGCTGTCGTCCACCGTTTTGCGGTAAAGCTTCGCCTGCTCGCTGCTCAGCCCCACCCATTCGTTCAGCTCCACCTTCTCCGGCAGGTCCGAAATGATCGACTTGTCGGTCTTGAGGCGCCGCAGGATGAATGGCCCCACGCGTGCCTTCAGGTCCCGCAGGGAGGCCATGTCGCCATAACGCTCGATCGGCAGCCGGTAGCGCTGGCGGAAGAAGGCCTCCTCCCCCAGCACCAGGGGGTTGAGAAAATCCATCAGGGCCCAGAGCTCGCTGACGCGGTTTTCCACCGGAGTGCCGGTGAGGGCGATGCGGAAGCGACCCATCTTGCCCGGACGGGCCAGATCGCGGGCCGCCTGGCTCTGCTTGGCGTTTGGATTCTTGATCGCCTGGGCCTCATCGATCACCATGCCCTGCCAGTCGAGGGTCTCCAGCAGCTCGCTGTCGCGTTGCAGCAGCCCGTAGCTGGTGAGCACCAGATCGACGCCCTGCAGGGCCTTCTTCAGGGCCGCTGGGCTGGAGGGGCGGCGCGGGCCGTAGTGCTCCCGCACCTCCAGTTCCGGGGTGAAGGCGGCGGCCTCCCGTTTCCAGTTGGTCAGCACCGAGGTGGGTGCCACCAGCAGCACGGGCCGCTTCAGCTCCTGTTCCGCCTTGAGGTGCTGCAGGAAGGCCAGCAGCTGGATGGTCTTGCCCAGACCCATGTCGTCCGCCAGGCAGGCGCCCTGATCGAAGCGATGCAGGAAGGCGAGCCAGCCCAGGCCCCGTTCCTGGTACGGCCGTAGCTGACCGGCGAAGCCCTCCGGCGCCGGCAGCGGGTCCGGCGCCTTCTGCTGGTGGTACTGCTCCAGCACCGCCTTCAGCCGTGGGCCCGGCTCGAAGCGGTGCACCGGCAGCCGCATCAGCGTGTCGCCATCCGTGGCGGTGAGGCGCAGGGCGTCGTCGAGGCTGAGGGCCGGATCCGCGGCGCAGAAGCGTTCGGCATTCCTGAGGTCGCTGGGGCGCAGTTCGATCCAGGCGCCCTTGTGCTGCACCAGCGGGCTGCGCTTGGCCGTGAGGCGCTCCAGATCCCTCAGGCCGAGCGTGACACCGCCGATCATCAGCTCCCACTTCCAGTCGAGCCCCTCGCCGAGGGTGAAGCCCCGCGATTTGCCGGGCAGCTCCGCCTCGATCGAGAGACCCAGCCGGCTGGCGAGGCCGCCGCTGAGGCTGGCCGGCAGCACCACCCCCACCCCCACGTCCCGCAGGCGGTCGGCGGCGGTGCGCACCAGCACGAAGGCTTCCGCCGGGGTGAGCTGCATCGCTTCGGGGGTGGCCTCATCCAGACCCCGTTCGATCGGATCGAACACCTGCAGGGCGCGGCCCAGGCCCTCCAGCAGCAGCTCGCCGGGTTGTGGCACCGGGATCTCGCCCAGCTGCAGGGGCCGGTCGCCAGCGGCCCAGACCGCGCCGGCCGGCAAGCGGAGGCTTGGGTCCACTTCCGCCTGCAGGGAGAAGCGCAGCTCCCAGAGCTCCTCTCCCTCCGCCGGGGTGAACAGTTCCAGGCAGGCCCGGGCCGGTGCCACCTGGCCTGCCACGGCTTCGCGCCAGTGGTGGGTGGCCACCTCGAGGCGCTCGATGGCTTCGCCGTCGAGGTCCACGGCGCCGCTGCCCGGGCCCAGGGCCTTCTGCCAGGCCAGCAGCAGCGGATCCAGCCCGTCGCTGGCGGGGGTGAAGCCGCTGCGCAGCTGCCCATCGAGCAGGGCCTCCAGCAGGCTGGCCACCCGCAGGCGCCCACTGCCGGGCCGGCGACAGGCCAGGGCCGTGTCCGCCATGGCACAGGTGGCCACCTGCGGCAGACGGCTGGCCAGTTCCTCGAGGCGGCGCCGGTCGTCCTCGCGGTTGAGCAGGGGCAGCCAGCGCGCCATGTCGCCCTCCACCTGGGGCAGCCAGCGGCCACGGGCGATCAGGCTGAGCGACCAGCGCTGCAGGTGGCTCCACCAGCGCAGTTCATCGGCCATTTCGGGATGCTGGCCCGACAGCGGCAGGGCACTGAGCCACTCGGCGGCGGCGGTGGCATCGAGGGCCAGACCCTCCACCTGCCAGGGCCACCACTCCACCTGCTTCGGAATCGGTTCGCCGGCTTGCAGCGGCAGCCCGCTCCAGCCCTCCTCCTCGCTCTTGCGGCGGCCCCGGGCCGCCTGGCGCCGGCTCGGCAAGGTGAGGGTGGCGCTGGCCGGACGGACCGCCTCAGACCAGAAGTCGTTGTCCTGCAGCCAGGTGGCCAGGTCGTCCCAGTTGAGGGTGAGCGGGTGTTCGGGGGCTTCAGCGGCGGGTTGGACAGCCTTGGCCACGCGCCAGGTATCGGCCCAGAGCAGCAGCCGTCCCCGGGTCGGAACTCCCGCGGGTACGGGTGATCCCTCCAGGGGAAACAGCCAGGTGGCGTGCAGCAGGCTCATGGCAGGGAGAGACGGCCGTGCCGCAGATCAGGGCCGCAGGGCGGGCAGGAGACGTTGGAGTCCGCGCAGCAGCAGGGCACTGCCCACCAGTGGCAGCCAGAGCGGCAACCACCCACGGATCACCTCCATCATCATCGATGGCAGTACGGCCCCCAGTTGCCCCTGAGTGGCGGCTGCGATCGCTTCCGGCAGGGAATGGCTCAGCGGCAGGGCGGCGCCCAGGCTGCGGATGCCGCACACCGCCCCCACCAGGCCGGCCTGCAGGTGGGAGTCGTCGGGATCGACCCGCTGCAGATGGAAGGCGAGCAGGCCATAGAAGAAGCCGCAGCCCGCCGATCGCAGGGCCGGCTCCAGGCCGAGCGGCAGCCCCAGCACAGCGGCGCAGCCGGCCGCCAGCAGGGCCCAGCTGAGCGACTGCAGCCGCAGCTGTGAACGACTGCCAGAGGTGGCCAGGGACAACGGCAAGGAAGCGATGACCTGCGCTGGGCGATCATGCCTTGTTCAGCGTTCCTTCGCATCGCAGGGCTATGGCCGCCGCCTCCGACCGTTCCGCTGCCAGCGGATCCTCCACCGGACGGCCCCGCAGCGGCGCAGAGATCCGGGCGGCCTTTCTGGACTTCTACGAGCAGCGCGGGCATCAGCGCACGGCCAGCGCCTCGCTGATTCCAGACGATCCCACGGTGCTGCTCACCATCGCCGGCATGCTGCCGTTCAAGCCGGTGTTTCTCGGCCAGGTGGAACGGCCGGCTCCACGGGCCACCAGCAGCCAGAAGTGCATCCGCACCAACGACATCGAGAACGTGGGCCGCACGGCGCGGCACCACACCTTCTTCGAGATGCTGGGCAACTTCTCCTTCGGCGATTACTTCAAGCCGGAGGCGATCCAGTGGGCCTGGGAGCTCTCCACCCAGGTGTTCGGTCTCTCGCCGCGGAACCTGGTGGTGAGCGTCTTCCGCGACGACGACGAAGCGGAGGCGATCTGGCGCGACGTGGTGGGGGTGAACCCGAAGCGGATCATCCGCATGGATGAGGCCGACAACTTCTGGGCCTCCGGCCCCACCGGCCCCTGCGGCCCCTGCTCGGAGATCTACTACGACTTCAAGCCTGAACTGGGCGACGACGGCATCGACCTCGAAGACGACAGCCGCTTCATCGAGTTCTACAACCTGGTATTCATGCAGTACAACCGCGACGCGGAGGGCAGCCTCACGCCGCTGGCCAACCGCAACATCGACACCGGCCTGGGCCTGGAACGCATGGCCCAGATCCTGCAGGGGGTTGCCAATAACTACGAAACCGACCTCATCTATCCCTTGATCGAGACGGCCGCCGGCCTGGCCGGGGTCGATTACCGCGCCCTCGATCCGAAGGGCCAGACGAGCCTGAAGGTGATCGGCGACCACAGCCGTGCCATCACCCAGTTGATCGGTGATGGCGTCACCGCCAGCAACCTGGGCCGCGGCTACATCCTGCGGCGGTTGCTGCGCCGCGTGGTGCGCCATGGCCGGCTGGTGGGCATCGATCAGCCGTTTCTGGCCCGCATGGGGGAGGCGTCGATCGCCCTGATGGAGACGGCCTACCCCCAGCTGCAGGAGCGGCGCCAGGTGATCCTGGCTGAACTGGCCCGCGAGGAGGCCCGCTTTCTGGAAACCCTGGAGCGGGGCGAGAAGCTGCTGGCCGAGGTGCTCGCCGCCAGGCCCAAGCAGATCAGTGGCGAGCAGGCCTTCGAGCTCTACGACACCTACGGCTTCCCCCTGGAACTCACCGAGGAGATCGCCGAGGAGCACGGGATCACGGTGGATCTGGCCGGCTTCGAGGCGGCGATGGAGCAGCAGCGCCAGCGGGCCAAGGCCGCGGCGGTGAGCCTGGATCTCACCCTGCAGGGTGCCATTGAGCAGATGGCGGCGGAGCTGGAAGCCACGGCCTTCCAGGGCTATGAGGCCCTGGAGCACCCCAGCTGCGTGCTGGCCCTGGTGGTGAACGGCGAGCCGGCCGAGCGGGCCGTGGCGGGCGACAGCGTGCAGCTGGTGCTCGACACCACGCCGTTTTATGGCGAGGGCGGCGGCCAGGTGGGCGACCGCGGCCTGCTCCTGGGCGGCGGTGCCGATGGGGCGGGCCTGATCGTGCAGATCGATGGGGTGTCGCGCAACCGCAGCGTGTTCGTGCATCAGGGCCGCATCGAGCGGGGCAGCCTGGCGATCGGCGATCTGGTGACGGCCCAGGTGGATCGCGCCTGCCGCCGCCGAGCCCAGGCGAACCACACCGCCACCCATCTGCTGCAGGCGGCCCTCAAACAGGTGGTCGATCCCGGCATTGCCCAGGCCGGTTCCCTGGTCGACTTCGATCGGCTGCGCTTCGATTTTCACTGCCCGCGGGCGGTGACCTCCGCGGAGCTGGAGCAGATCGAGGCGCTGATCAACGGCTGGATCGCCGATGCCCACACCCTCGAGGTGCAGGAGATGGACATCGAGAGGGCCAAGGCTGCCGGTGCCGTGGCGATGTTCGGGGAGAAATACGCCGCTGTGGTGCGGGTGGTGGATGTGCCAGGCGTTTCGATGGAGCTGTGCGGTGGCACCCATGTGGCCAACACCGCCGAGATCGGCCTGTTCAAGATCGTGGCCGAGTCCGGGGTGGCGGCCGGCATTCGCCGCATCGAGGCGGTGGCGGGGCCGGCGGTGCTGGCCTACCTGCAGGAGCGGGAGGCGGTGGTGAAGGCCCTGGGGGATCGCTTCAAAGCCCAGCCCGGCGAGATCGTCGAGCGGGTCAGTGCCCTGCAGGAGGAGCTGAAGGGCGTGACCAAGGCCCTGGCGGCTGCACGCCAGGAGCTGGCCCTGGCGAAATCAGCGGCGCTGGCGGGGCAGGCGGTGGCGGTTGGGGTGGCCCGCGACGGCCACCCCTTCCAGCTGCTGGTGGCGCGCCTGGATGGCGTGGAAGGAGGGGGTCTGCAGAGCTCTGCCCAACAGCTTGCGGATCACCTGGGCCCGGGTGCTGCCGTTGTGCTGGGGGGGCTGCCCGATCCGTCCGATTTGGGCAAGGTGGTTCTGGTGGCAGCTTTTGGCCCGGCGGTGATCGCCCAGGGGCAGCAGGCCGGCAAGTTCATCGGTGGCGTGGCCAGGCGCTGCGGCGGAGGTGGCGGGGGCCGGCCGAACCTGGCCCAGGCAGGCGGTCGGGATGGATCGGCCCTGGAGGAGGCTTTGGCGGCAGCCAGGCAGGAACTGGGCCGTGCCCTGGAGGGGTGAGTGCTGACTCAGGGGGGGACCTAGCCTCCTGATTCCCCTGTGGTGCCCACCGATGCGTTTCGTCTGGACTCCCGTGGCGACCATGGCGCTGCTCATGATCAGTGCCTCAGCCGCCTTGGCTGCACCGGCAGCGGCCCTGCTCAAGGAACTGAAGCTGCCGCTTCCCAAGCCAGCTCCTTCCCTGTTCGCGGCCAACGCGATCGGCCAGACCAGCCTCAACACGCAGCTGGGTGGGGCGCCTGAGCAGCTGCTGGCCAAAGTGAAGGCCGCGTTGACCCAGCAGGGCTACACCGAACGCACGATCAACACCGTGAGCGGTGCCTGGGGCTTCAACCTGGTGATGGATCCGCCCAGCGGCACCAAGGTTGATGGAACCCCCGACGGCAAAGCAGCCGCTCTGGTGCTGCAGTCCACCGCGATCGGTCCGGGCAAGCTGAATCTCAACGTGCGTTTTGAGGGGCTGTAAAGCCTCAAGCCAGGACGGCTTCCAGACCTGGGGGCTCACAGAGAAAGGGCATCCGGAGGATGCTGAGCCACCGCAGACCACTGTGACCCCTCGAACAGACCGCCTTGGCTGTGTGGAGCACCCCTCAATCGCGCTGCCAACGGGCGCGCATCGGGGCGCCGGCCTCCGGGTAGGGCGCGTCCAGTGCTCCCGAGAAGGCATGCACCAGGGCCTCCGCCACCCCATGGGTGGCGTGGATGCCGGTGAAGCGCAGCAGCACTTCACCACTGGCCGGATCGCCGCTGGTGTCGATCAGGCGCTCCAGCGGATGCTCCTGGCGGATGTGCAGCTCGGTGTTGTTGACCAGCCGCATCACCTCCTCGGCGTGCGCCGCCAGGAAGCCGCCGGAGAGACTGAGTTCACCTCCTGGCGCCTGATCCCTGATGCGCTCGCAGGCCGGGCAACGGTGGGTGGCAGCACCGGGCTGGGGTGCGTCCCAGCTCCAGCGACCGTCGTGATAGCTGGCCTGGCAATCCGGACAGGTGCTGGGTTCGGACGGCTTGTGGCGCTGTAGGTAGGGATCGCTGGTGTGCCCGCTCTCCATCCCGTCATGGCGGGCCGCATGGCTGGATGGTGCATTGGGGGTGTTCGTGTGCATGAATCCAGACCTCACTGTTCCTGCTGTAGCCACACGCACCGACACTGTCAGGACGTGGTGCCGCAGGGCTGCAGGGCTCAGAAGCCTGAGCCGGGGGTCTGCAGGAAGGCCAGTTCCTCAGCGGTGCACACCCGGCCGAGAATGGCATTGCGGTGCGGGAAACGACCGAAGCGGGCGATCACGTCGCGGTGGCGGGCGGCGAAGGCGGTGGTGCGGGGATCGGTGAACCGCTCGAAGAGGGGGATCGCCGCGTCCTGGATGGCCAGGTCTTCGCTGTGCATCCGCGGCATCAGCCAGAACTGGCGTCGGGCCTGATCGGCTTCGGCTTCGATCCAGCCACGTTCCATCGCCGCCAGGCTGAGGGCGAGGGCCTGGGCATCCCCCGCGAAGGCCATGGCGGTGTCGCGCCAGATCTGACGGGGGAACTGATCCAGCAGCAGCGCCAGGGCCAGGCCGCTTGAGGGAGCCTCCCCCCAGGAGGTCAGCTCAGCGGCGACGGCCTGGCGGGTCAGGACGATGAACCGATCCCGCAGCCGCCGATCGAAGGCAGGATCCTTGCTGAACCACTGGCGCGGCTCGGTCTCCTCAAACCAGACGTGCAGAACGTCGTCGCTGGATTTGGGAGCGGCATCAGGCAAGGGGGTCAGCAGCAGGGGACAGGCCGATGGCCGAGGCCCCGGATGGCGTGGTGAACGGCCTGGGGGTCGGCCTCGGGGCGGCGGATGCGGGCGCGATAGGCCACGTGGATGGGGCCCAGGTGCTCAATCAGGGCCTCGCGGGCCTCATGGTGCAGTTCTTCGAGGGAGGGGGCGGTGATGGTGATGGGCTGATGTTCGGCCCTGGCCTCCAGGTGGCCTGGTCGCTCGCTGATCACGCGAAACACGATCTCGCGCATGACGGGGATATCTCTGTTTTCCAACTCCATCCTTGGACCGATCACCGTTTTCTGCGGGTGCCCGGCGATACGGGGATCCGTCCTGCGCCACTGGGTGAACCAGACCCCACACACCGGAAGGCGTAGCCGTCATTGACGAAGCCGTTCACCCGGCCCCTTCCATCCGTCTGAAGCGGTACCTCGATCGGCGCGGAGATCACTTCAGGCCAGAGCAGCCGGAATGTGTCGCGATTCCAGGCGGTCTACGGGGCGCCAGAGCCAGCCGCGCCCTGCCGCGTGCCTTCTAGGGTCGCGGCCATGGGCCCGGTGCAGATCGTCTGGTTCAAGCGGGACCTGCGGGTGGTGGACCACCAGCCGCTGTTGCAGGCCAGTCGGCTTGGGCCCGTGCTGCCCCTGGTGGTGGTGGAGCCCGAGCTGTGGCAGCAGCCCGATGCTTCGGCTCGGCAGTGGGCCTTCTGCTCCGAGAGCCTGGAGAACCTTCGGCGGGCCCTGGCGGAGCTCGGCCAGCCGCTTGTGGTGCGGACCGGCAGGGTGGAGGCGGTACTGGAGCGAGCCCGGCGGTACTTCGGCGTCGCGGGCCTCTGGAGCCATGAGGAAACCGGCAACGGCTGGACCTACGACCGCGACAGGCGGGTGGCCCTCTGGGCGCGCCACCATGGCATCACCTGGACCGAGAGTCCCCAGACCGGGGTGATCCGTCGCCTGCGCAGCCGCAACGGCTGGGCGCGCCGCTGGGAGGAGCGCATGGCCTGCTTGCTCAGCCCTGCACCGGAGGCACTGCAGCCCCTGGGCGATCTCGACCCCGGCCCGATTCCCTCGGCCTCCGATCTGGGACTGGCACCCGATCCCTGCCCAGGCCGGCAGCTTGGAGGCCGGCAGGAGGGGCTGGTCGTTCTCGAGAGCTTCCTGAGCGAGCGCGGCGCCTGCTATCACCGCGAGCTCTCCAGCCCGCGCACGGCCTTCCGCAGCTGCTCCCGGCTCTCCCCCCATCTGGCCTGGGGCACTGTGTCGCTGCGGGAGGTGGTGCAGGCGAACCGCCGATACCCGGGCCGGCGGCGGGGCTTCGAGGAGCGGCTGCACTGGCACTGCCACTTCATCCAGAAGCTGGAAAGCCAGCCGGATCTTGAGTTCTGCGAGCTCCATCCGCTCACCGCCGGTCTGCGCAGCAGCGATCCCGAGCGCCTGGAGGCCTGGGCTGAAGGTCGTACCGGCTTGCCGTTCGTGGATGCCTGCATGCGGGCCCTGATCGCCACCGGCTGGATCAACTTCCGCATGCGGGCGATGCTGATGTCGGTGGCCAGTTATCACCTCTGGTTGCCCTGGCGCGAGAGTGGGATGCGGCTGGCGCGCCTGTTCGTCGACTACGAACCGGGCATTCACTGGAGCCAGTGTCAGATGCAGTCGGGTACCACGGGCATCAACACGATCCGGATCTACAACCCGATCAAGCAGGGTCAGGACCATGACCCCAACGGCGACTTCATCTGCCAGTGGGTACCGGAACTGGATCGGGTGCCGCCGGTGCATCGGCATCAGCCGTGGACGATGGCGGCCACCACCCAGCTGCGCGTCGGCTGTGTGCTGGGCGTGGATTACCCGCTGCCGATCGTTGAACCCGCCGCCGCCGCCCGTGAGGCTCGCGAGAGACTCTGGGCCCTGCGTCAGGAGCAGGGCTTTGCGGAACTTGCCGATGCGGTCCAGCATCGGCATGGCTCCCGCCGCTCCGGCCTGGCAGCCAGCGGCGGGCGGCGGGGTGGTGGCTCGTCGCGCCAGCCATCCACCGATCAGCAACTGCGCCTGAACCTGGATCCTGAAGGCTGCGGCTGATCGGGCGATGGCGATGGCTCCGATGACCAGAGAGATGCTGGTGAGCGCCAGATCAGCCAGGGAGCCCAGGAGCAGAGCCAGCGCAATGCTGACGCCGATTCCGCCGCCCAGGTAGGCGAGCAGCAGCAGCAGCAGCAGGCGGCACACAATCGAGGCTCGGGCCAACCTACACAGGACCCTATTGAGCCCGCCGCCGCGAATGCGGCGAGGACCAGGGGAAGGATCGCCAACGACCCCACGCCGTCGCCTGTAGCGTCGAGGTGGCTGCGTGGCCAGGCCAGCGGGCCCAGCAGTGCTGCCCATGCCACAGAGCCGAAGTGGAGTCTGGGCAGGCGCAGGGAGTAACCGATTGGCAGCAGGGAGAGCCCCGGTCACGGAAGGGCCGGGTCAGCTGGATCCGGGTGCTGCTCCGGTCGTTGATGCCAGCGCAGTGATGTAAGCGCGGCGCGCTGATATCTGCTCGTTTCCGCTTCAGTGGAGGCTCCACGGCGTTGATGGGTTGTGATCACTATGCGGCATGCCGCAGGGTCTTGCGCATCCTGCTCTTCGGGGTGGTAGTGGCGGGCGGTCTGGCGACTGTTGTGATCCTGGGATCCACCACGTTGTGGGCGCTCCTGTACTGCAGCGTCAAGACGCCGCTTGACTGCCTCATCTCGCTCGTCGTCGTTCTGCTGCTCTGGGGAGCGGCAGCCGCTCTGGTCGGTTTCACCCTGCTGGGAGCCAGGCGTCTCCGGGGCTGAGAGCCCTGCGGGCCTGCTGGGGCTCTTGCTGTCGCATCAAGAAGCCCGTTGCGGTTGGCCCTCCGGTGATCGGAATCTCCAGGAACGATTCTCTTGTCGCCACGACGGACCCAGGGCACTGCAGGCGTGCCGTGGTCAACGGCGTTTCCTTGAATTGGATCCAGTCTTTTCGACCTCAATCTCGGGTCCTGATCTGGTCGTGGTTTTTCACCGATCCCAGGATGTGATTGGTTCCAGCCGGCCCCCGGCTTTTCCGATCAACGATCGAGACAACGCGGTTCTGGCGCCTTTGAATCACTACAGCGGAGCACAGAGTGATGCCATCTCAGGCGCGATCAATCTCCATGGCGATGCCTCTGTCGCGATCTGATGTCGTCGCTTCAATGCAACCTTTGGCGCTGCTGCGCTGAAGCCCTGATCCAAGTGGAAGGGATGCAACATGATCCGTTGACCCCGAGAGCCGCCCCATGGACAGCGCGACCATCCATGCAAGGGTTGGCCTAGCTGCCTGGCCCCATGAACCTGCCTTCTCCCTTGCCTCGCTCGCTGGTGCTGGGCCTCGGCTTTCCTGTGGTCGTGCTGAACCTCTGGGTGTTCAGCTCGCTGTATCGCGCCTTCGAGGGAGTTGCCTCCACCTTCATCCTGGCGGGGGTGATCGCCCTGATTCTCAACCTCCCGGTGCGGTTGCTGCAAAGGCGCCTGGGCCTGCAGAGGGGCTGGGCGATTGGTGCGGTGTTCCTGCTGTTCATCGGTGGCGCGGTGCTGGCCAGCGCCACCGTGATCCCCTTGCTGTTGCTCCGCTTCATCGGGTTCACCCAGGCGTTACCGGAGTGGATCGATTCCAGCGTCGGCAAGTTGGTGCTGCTGAGCGGCAGGGCCAACGAGGCGGGCCTGCCGCTTGATGCCAGCGTGATCATTGAAGGCGTGGCCGCCAACGTGAAGGATCAGATCGAAAGTGTGCTGCTTGGAATTCCCGGCTTCGTCTCCGGATCGCTTGGCAGCTTCTTCAGCCTGTTTTTCCTGCTCGTGCTGACCATTTTCTTCCTGATCTATGGAGGTGAGCTGGTCCGGAACTGCCTGGTCTCCTGGTTGCCGGGTGACCGTGGCCTGCAGGTTCTCAGCGTGCTTCGGCGTAACTTCAACAGCTATATCTTCAACCAACTGGTTCTGGCCGTGGTGCTGGTCTGTGCGCTGACGCCAGCTTTGGTTGTGCTGCAGGCACCGTTCCCCATCCTTTCGGGTTGCGTCATCGGTCTGATGGGATTCATTCCGTTTGGCGCCATCCTTGGCATTCTGTTGGTCAGCGTCCTGTTTCTGTTCAAGAGCTTCTGGCTTGGTGTGAGAGTGTTCTCCGTGCTGATTCTGTTGGATCAGGTGATTGAGAACATCCTTCCGCCCCGGCTGCTGGGAAAGCTCACCGGCCTCAATCCGATCGTGATCCTCTTTTCGGTGATGGTGGGTGCCACCCTGGCGGATTTCTATGGTGTGATCACGGCTGTACCCATCGCGGCCACGATCAAGGCCTTGTTTCTGGCTCCCAGCTCGCTCCCTGCCACTGCTACTGCCTCCGCCGCCCTGCCGGGTGGTTGCACCACGGAAGAAGTCTGAAGCCAGGTGATGATTGCTCACCTGCCCCCTCTTTTCGGGTATCCGTTCAGGGGGCGTGACAGCTCGCGGCGAACATCGGCCCTGCTGAACCCTTGACGACAGCTTGATTTCCGGTTGCATCTCAGGTAGAGACCCGCCTGTGATGACCGCACATCCGGCTGGAATTCCAGAAGCCGACTGGCTGGAAACTCCCGCCAGCGTCAGAGCGCTGATCAACGCCCAGCAGCAGGAGATCGAGCTGTTGCGCGGCCAACTCACCTCCTTGGCCACCGAGTTGGCAAACCTGCGTGAGCGGATCGGACGCAGCTCTCGCAACTCATCCAAACCTCCCTCCAGTGATGGTCTGGGTTTTAAGCCGCCAGAACGGCGCAAGGGCAGTGGCCGCAAGCGGGGCGGCCAGCAGGGCCATCCCGGATCCGGACCAGAGCTGCTGTCGATCGAGCGGGTGGATCAGGTGGTGGATCACCACCCTGATGCCTGCCGCCGCTGTGGCACCTTGCTCCAGGGAGAGGATCTCGATCCCCTGCGCCATCAGGTGATCGAGATCCCGCCGATTACCCCGCTGGTGATCGAGCACCGGCTGCATCGCCTGGTCTGCCCCTGCTGTTCCACCAGCACCTGCGCCTCGTTGCCGGCGGATGTGGAGGCCAGTCACTACGGCCCAAGGCTCAGTGCACTGGTGGGCCTGCTGGGCAGTGCCTTTCCGTTGAGTTTCAGCAAGACCCAGGCCCTGCTCCAGCAGCTGGTAGGAGTGGAGATGAGCCGCGGCGCGATTGCACGGGTCCGCCAGCGCTTGAGTGCAGCACTGGAGCAGCCCATGCAGGAGGCCCTTGCTTTTGCCCGCGTGCAGCCGGTGGCCTACGTAGATGAAACTGGCGCCCCCACCGGCAATGCCGACGGCAACAATCCCACTGGAAAGCGGGGCTGGCAGTGGGTCATGGTCACCGCCGTGGTGACGGTATTTGTGCAAGGGCTGAGTCGATCGACGACCGCTGCCATCGAGCTGCTGGGGAACGCCTTTGGCGGGATTGTGGTGAGCGATCGCTTCTCGGCCTACAACCACCTGCCCACCAAGCAGCGCCAGCTGTGCTGGGCGCACCTGATCCGCGACCTGACGGCCATCGCCGAACGCCCGGGCGCCAGCGCTGAATTCGGAGCCCAGCTGCTGGGCCTGCAGCAGCAGCTGTTTGGCCACTGGCACCGCTACAAGGAGGGAAAGATTGACTGGCCCGCCTTGCAGCAAAGCTGCCGGCCGATCCGCCAGACCTTTGAGACCACGCTGCAGCGGGTAGTAGAGCTCGGCTACCAGCGCGGCGAGCGAACGCCTTGGGCCAGCACAGTGCGCACGTGCCAGCAGCTCCAGAAGGTGACAGGTGGGTTGTGGACCTTCCTGGAGAACGAGGGAATAGAGCCCACCAACAACGCCGCAGAACGTGCCCTGCGCCAATCGGTGATTCAGCGCAAGATCAGTCAAGGAGTCCAATCCCGCCAAGGTGCGATCTGCCGGAGCCGCCTGCTCACGGTCACCACTACCCTCAGGCAACAGGGGCGGGATGTCTGGGAGTTCCTGGAGCAGGCCTGGATCGCCCATCACCGCGATGGGGTGATGCCGTCACTGCTGAGCGATCCCTGAAGGCAGAAGAAAGGACAAGGAAGAGTCTCTGATCGCTCAGCGGTGAGCGATCAGGCTTGCATTCGTGCGGTGGGGCGTCCCGACCCCTGAACGCATACCTTTTCGGCGTCGATTGGACTCAGCTCTGCCAGGTCCAGCTCCAACCCTTGACGATGTAGTAAGTGCCAGCTGCCAACAGGATCAAGGCGCTGAATCGGGTGAGCCTTCCGCCATGGCTGAGCAGCCGCCTTGAGGCGGTCATCAGCCCAACCCAGAGGCTGGTGACGGCAATCACAGCGGTATAACCCAGGGCATAGCTCATCATCGTGATCACCGACAACAGGGTGGAGCCAGTGCTCGCCGCCGCGGCGAGCACTGAAAACAGCACTGGACTGGCGCAGGGGGAACTGACCAGGCCAAAGCCCATGCCCACCAGGAATGGGCCGCCGGCAGGGGGCAGTTCGGGCAGTCGGGGCAGGGTCAGCGGCAGCCACCCTCCCAGATTCAGGCCCATCAGCAGGATGATCAGTCCCACCCCCAGATGGACCGGACCGCGGTGGTCCACCACGACGGCTGAAGCGAAGGAGGCGATCAGTCCGAACAGGCTCAACACCGCGACGGTGCCGGCCACGAACCCCCCAACCCTGACGATGGCCTGCAGCCGGCTGCGCGGTCCGAGGGTGCCGATGTAACTGAGGTTCATCGGCAGCATCGCCAGCACACAGGGCGACACGCTCGCCAACAGCCCACCCCCAAAAGCGATGAACGGAAGAAGAACCGTGGGGCCTGCGGGGCTGGCCTCGAACCGCTCGGTGTAGGTCTGTGACGCTGACAGGATCGCCAGATCCAGCTGGGTGCCGATCCCTGGGAGCCCGTGCACCATCGCCAGCACCACCAGTGGGGCCACTCCCAGGAGCAGCAGAACGGCCAGTCCTGTTCTTCGCACGGCCGAGCGGCTCAAGGTTTGATCAGCGATTGAGTTTTCTTGATCGCTGCGCTGTAGGCGCTCGCGTCCGTGCTGGCTCGGAAGGTCTGCACCGTGGCGCCGGTGGCTGGGTTGATCACGGCCACCAAGGAGGTCTGGCTGCGGTTGGCCTCCAGGAAGGGACCAAGGCCAAGGGCACGGGCTCGCTCGCGCGATGCCTTCAACTTGGCGGCATCAGACACATCGAATCGCACGAAGGTGGCCTTGCCGGCCTTCTGCTTTTCCAGGGAACGCAAGGTCGGTTCGATCGTGCGACAGGCGGGGCACCAGCTGGCGTAGATGTCGACCACAACGGGTTTGCCCTGCAGGGACGGGGCGAGGGCGGCACCGGTTTTCTGGGCGACCCATGGGCTGGCACCCTGGGCTGGCGGTGCGACTGGAAGGAATCCAGGCATGGGAATGGTCTGCCCACTCCCGAGCGTGAGCAGGAGAGCGGCGAGGGAAACTTGCATCGCGGCAGGAAGGGCGAATGGTTGGAGTACAAGCCAAGCGTCCAATTGGATTGCTTCGATCCGGCAACGCCGCTCAGATCTGTTCTGAGGCTTGTTGATCTACACCATCGCAACAGGCGACCGATGACCGGTGGATCCGGCTCGATTGATCACCTGTGCTGATTGCGGTGATCACAGCCTCCTGTGGGTTCCGATCGACTGCATCCACCCGAATGGTTCGATTCCCACCTAAAACAGCTGGCACCTCTTCCACACTTGATGGATCCCTTGCCCGCGCTGCTGATGGAAGTCGGTAGCCACCAGGTTGAAGTGGCCGAGACCCTGATCGGGGTTGGTCGGTTTCTCGTGATTTTCGTGGCGGCACGCGCCATGGCCGAGCTGATGGTGCGCCTGCAGCTCCCCACCATCCTCGGCGAACTGGTTGCCGGCGTGTTGATCGGTGTCTCCGGTCTGCATCTGGTGCTCCCGCCGGAGACGCAGGCCCAGCTCAGCGGTGCGGTGCTCGGTCTGGTCGGCTCCCTGGCCGATGTGTCCCCCGAAACGGTGACCTCGGTGTATCGCGAGACGTTCCCCAGCCTGCAGGCTGTGTCTCAGATCGGTCTCTACGCCCTCTTGTTTCTCACGGGGCTTGAAAGCGAACTCGATGAACTGGTGGCCGTGGGGGTGCAGGCCGGCACGGTGGCCCTCACCGGTGTGCTGTTGCCCTTTGCGCTCGGTACCGCGGGCCTCTACTACCTCTTCCATGTGCCTCTGATCCCGGCGGTGTTTGCCGGAGCCGCCATGACGGCCACCTCGATCGGCATCACAGCCAGTGTGTTTGGTGAGTTGCAGTGGCTCAAGCGCAAGGAGGGCCAGATCGTCATCGGCGCGGCCGTGCTGGACGACATCCTCGGCATCGTGATCCTGGCGGTGGTGGTGGCCCTGGCTGGTGGTGGTGCCTTCACCATCGGCCCGATTCTCAAGCTCTGTGCTGCGGCCCTGGTGTTCGTGGCGGCGGCCCTCTTCCTCAGCCGCACCGCTGCGCCGGTCTTCGACTGGGTCGTGGATCGCCTCAAGGCTCCCGGTGATGTCGCCGTGGCCAGCTTCGTGGTGCTCACCCTCAGCTGCTTTGCCGCCCAGGCGATCGGCCTGGAAGCCGCCCTCGGAGCCTTTGCTGCGGGTCTGATCCTCAGCGCCTCAAAGCACACCCACGACATCGACGCGGCCGTCAAACCTCTGGTGGCCCTGTTTGCCACCGTGTTCTTTGTGCTGATCGGCACCGGTATGGATCTGTCGGTGCTGAATCCGTTCGACCCAGCCAACCGTGAAGGGCTGATCGTGGCCGTCTTTCTGCTGGTGGTGGCCGTGGTGGGCAAGGTGGCGGCGGGCTGGAGCTACATCAGCAAAGAACCCAGCAACCGTCTGGTGGTGGGGCTCGGCATGATGCCCCGTGGCGAAGTTGGCCTGATCTTTCTGGGGCTCGGCACCCAGGCCGGCATCCTCACCCCAGCCCTGGAGGCTGCGATCCTGCTGATGGTGATCGGCACCACCTTCCTGGCACCGATCCTGCTGCGCCTGGTGATCGGTGCCAAGCCGGTGCCTGCCCCCCAGCCTTCCTGAGACCAACGATGGTGCCGGCCTCTCCCTATGCCGGGCGCAGGGTCTGCCTCACCACGCTCCATGGCAAGGAGCGGGTGCTGGCCAGGCCTGTGTTTCATGGGCTGGGGGCGGAACTGCTGGTCTGCGGCTGCGACACCGATCAGCTCGGTACCTTCAGCGGCGAGATCGAGCGTCCGGCCGATCCGGTAAGCACCTGTCGCCTCAAGGCCAACCTCGGGCTGGCCGCCACCGGGCTGCCACTGGGTTTGGCCAGTGAGGGCAGCTTCGGGCCCCATCCCGCCGTGCCTTTTCTGCCTGTGGGCCAGGAGGTGCTGGTGTTCGTTGATCTGGAACGTCAGCTCACCGTGGTGGAACGGCGCCTGGAGATGCGCACCACCTTTTCCAGCCGCACGGTGGGGCCGTCGGATCTCAACAGCACTGGCTTCAGCACCTGGTTGCAGCAGGTGCGTTTCCCCAGCCATGCCCTGATCGCTCGCCCAGCCCAGCACGACCCCAGCGGCCGCTGCATCAAGGCCATCCGCACCATCGCTGACCTGGAGGTCGCGTTGGCCCACTGCGCTGCAACGTCCTCCAATGGCGAGGTGCTGCTCGAAACCGATATGCGAGCCCATTGCAATCCCACCCGGATGGCAAGCATCCGCCGACTGGGCTTCCAACTGGTGCGACGGATCCGTCAGCTGTGTCCGGCTTGTGAATCACCGGGCTGGGGACGAACCGAGGCTGTGGCAGGCCTGCCGTGCCGTTGCTGCGGAACTGCCACGCCGCTGATGGCGCAGGAGCGCTGGGGCTGTTCGGCCTGTTGCCACAGCGAGCTGAAGCCCCGCCGGGATGGCAGGCGGGAGGCTGACCCGATGCATTGCCCCTGGTGTAACCCCTGACCCGCAACCAGGTCCGCTGGCCCGTTGCGGTTGCTCCTCAGGCGGCGGGAATCTCCAGGCGTTGATCACGCTGACTTATGGATGCAATCTGGAATCCTGCGGGTTTAAATCGACACATCTGCCAAGGCAAGACTTAAGGTTTGCGGACCTAATTCAGCCGTGATTTCCCCTGTGTCTATGGTGAGTATCTTCGGCAGTCGACATGTTTTCAGGGAACGATGTCTCCCTCTCTCCTTTGTCTTCTGTCGGCCGATCTTCGCTTCTTGATGCGCTGACTGCCTCAGGCTTGCTGCTTCTGCTCCTCGCCGTATCCCGTGATGGCCTTCTCCATGTCACGTCGTTGTCTTCGCCTGAGCCTGCGGGCCGGGGAGAGGTTGCCCGCCAACCTTTGCTGGCGGAGTGAGCAGGGTCATGTCTGGTTGGCCCGCTGGAGTGCGGGGCTTGACCCTCTCACCCTCGGGGTCTGGGGCCCCGGCGAGGTGGTGATCCCGGCGCTGATCGGCCTTTCCGGCCTCGAACTGCGCACGCTCTCGCCGGTTGTGGTCGAAGAGGAGGAGGCCTCCAGCGCGATGGAGCGCGAGTTTCTCGAAGAACAGTTGCGTCAGGCGGCCATCCTGTTGATGCTCAGCCGTGTGCGTCCTGCGGAAGCCCGGCTGCTGCAGTTGCTGGATTGGTTCGGCACGCGCTTCGGCACCATGACCAGCCAGGGGGTGACGCTCACGTTTGGCGAGAAGCTTCTCACGCATCAACAGCTGGCAGACATCGCCGGCATGACCAGAGTCACGGTGACCAAGGCGCTCACCAGCTTCCGCCAGGCTGGTGTGATTGCCTGTCAGGCCGGCGGATCGCTCCTGCTGCGGCTTCCTTGTTCTGAATTCCTGGATTAGAGCTGAACGGCAGGGGCATGGCGACGAGGACCATGCCCGGATCCACCATCAAGTGGCTGGAGTTTCCGGAGCAAGCTCTGCCGTATCTCCAGGATGGCCGCCTCCTGAGAGGATCCCAGCATCGATGGGCCCTGGGATCAGCGGATCGGAATCGCTGAATCGAGAGTGGTGGCAGCCGCCGGCCCCGACAGACTGAAACGGCAAGTCGGGCCCGCACCATCCACCCGCAGCATCCAAAGCTCCGCAGCATCCAATGATGGGAAGGTTCAACAGGCCATCACGGCGTAGCCGCCGCAGCGCCACCAGACCACGTTATGCCCCACCAGCAGGCAGGCCAGGACTGTCCTGGGGCGTCGTGGCCACGATCGCCCTGGTGCTGGTGTTCTTGCCGGTCCTGCTCTACACCCAGCATCAATCCGGCCATCAGCCCCTCAAGATGCGCAGGGAGCTCCGCAAGTTCTGAACACAGCATCAGCGCCACGCGCCCTCACTGAGTCCAGACGCATTGCTCCTATTCCCATCATCGGAGCCTGAGGGCGCTGCCGCCGCAGCTGGGGTCCCCGTTGTCTGCTTCCCGCAGGGTTGTGACCACCTCCGTCAGCAGCGCCTCGCCCTGGGCACGAGCCTCGACGGGCATCGAGAAACCCAGCACCACGGTCTCGCCGCTGGCCAGGGGCAGTGCGTAGATCTCCCCGAGCCGTGGCCGTGGGATGGAGGTGGTGAAGCTGTCACCGTCCACTGGGCTGCCCAGCAGCGTGCGGCGGATCGGACCACCGCCTGGACCCGCGGCCAGGAAGATGGAGCGCACGTAGGCGCGCAGTTCGCCCGGCGTCATGCCTGCCTTGGTGCTGCTGGCCTCAGGGCCGAAGCGAACAGCGGTGATGCTGAACCGCTGGCGCTCGAAGGGCACGCCGGCGGGGAACCCGACGGCCAGGGCGTCGAGGCCAACCGGTTCCGGCGTTGAGAAGGGCTCGGCGGTGCGCCAGCAGAGTCCCTGCATCCTGGTGACATGGCCAGGAGTCAGCGCCAGGAGCCCCAGGCCCATGGCAAGCATGGAGGGCAGGCCCATCGACCCCGCAGCGGCTTGCGCGAGGCTAATGCTGCTCTCGCGCCCGGCCGTTTCACTGGATCCATGCCTCTTCCATCGGTTGAACCTGTCGATGTCGTGGTGGTGGGTGGCGGCCTCTCCGGCCTGGTGGCGGCCCGGGCCCTGCAGGCGGCGGGCCGCTCGGTGCGCCTGATCGAGGCGGCCGGGCAGCTGGGCGGCCGTATGACCGGCCAGCGGCTGCCGCTGCCCAGCGAACCCTGGATCGACCTGGGGGGTCAGTGGGTCGGCCCCACCCAGACCCGCTTCCTCGCCCTGCTCGATCGCCACGGCATCCGCCGCTTCGAATCCCCCCATGACGGCGCCACGGTGCTG
Organism: Synechococcus sp. CBW1006; assembly: GCF_015840525.1. Taxonomy (NCBI): domain Bacteria; kingdom Bacillati; phylum Cyanobacteriota; class Cyanophyceae; order Synechococcales; family Synechococcaceae; genus Synechococcus; species Synechococcus sp. CBW1006. Next base: position 1,352,970 of record NZ_CP060396.1, read on the forward strand.
GTGTTCGGCGGCAGCCGCTGTACCTTCGCCGGCTTCTTCCAGGGCTTTCCTGAGGGGCAGCCCCCGGCGGTGCCCAGCGCCGACTGGGCCGATGCCATGGCCGCCCTGGAGCGCTTCCAGGCGCTGGTGGCTCAGTTCCCCGACGGCCACCCCCACCACCATCCCGCCGCCGCCGAACTGGATCGCCTCAGCTTCCAGGACTGGATCGACGCCCACACCCACACCCCCTTCGCCGCCTGGTATTTCGCCTACTTCTGCCGGGCGGTGGGATTCCTGGGCCCGGCCGAGCCGGAGCAGGTGTCGCTGTTGCATGTGCTCTGGGGCCAGCACACCGCCTCCCAGGGCGAACACCCCGAGCAGGAGCTGCTCCATGGCGGCGCCGGCCAGCTGCCGGCCCTGCTGGCGGCGGAGCTGGGCGAGGGGGTGGTGGTGCTGGGAGAACCGGCATTGGAGGTGCTGGAAGACCCCGGCGCCGCTTCGCCTGTTGCGCTCACCGTGTCCACCGATCGGGCGGCATATCCCTGCCGTGCGGTGATCGTGGCCATGCCGCCGGCGATGGTGGCCCGCCTGCGCTTCTCGCCGGAGCTGCCCGCCGACCGCCAGCAGCTCAACCAGGAGATGGTGATGGGCGCCTGCGCCAAGGTGCTGGTGGTGTATGCCAGGCCCTGGTGGCGGGAGCAGGGGCTGTCGGGGATCGCCATCGGCGATCAGCCCACGGTGGAGCTCTGCGCCGACAGCTCCGATCCCGAGAGCGGTGCGGGTGTGCTGGCCGCCTTCGTGGTGGGCCATCGCTATCACCGCTGGGCAACCCTTTCCGAGGTGGAGCGGCGGCAGGCGGTGCTGGCGGATCTGGCCGCCTATCTGGGCCCGCAGGCCCTTGAGCCCGTGGCCTACGTGGAGAAGGACTGGCCGGCCATGCCCTTCGTGGGCGGTGCCTTCGCCGGTTGGATGCCACCGGGACTGTGGAGCCGCTGTGGTGAGGCGATGCGCCGGCCCCATGGCCGGGTGTTCTGGGCCGGCACCGAGGTGGCCGAGCGCTGGCCGGGCTTTTTTGAAGGGGCGGTGCGCAGTGGTGAAGAGGCGGCGGCGGCGGTGCTGGAACGGCTCGACGCAGGCTGCTGAGTCCTCCGGCCGCAGGCTCTACCAGGGCAGTACCTGGCCATTGGCATGCCAGAAGGTGCCGGAGGTCTCGAGCGTGAGGGCATCGATGCGCTCCAGCAGGCCGCGCACTGCCTGCTCCGTGGTGATGCCCTGCTCGGTGAAGCCCGTCATGCGGGTGCGCACCAGCCCGGGGTGAAGGATGGCCACGGCGATGCCACGGGGCGCCAGGTCAACCGCCAGCGACTTGCCTGCCATGCACAGCGCCACCTTGGACATCCGGTAGCCATAGGACCCGCCGGAACTGTTGTCGGCGATCGAACCCATGCGGCTGGTCATCAGGATCAGCTTGGAGCCGGCGTGCAGCTGGTCCAGCAGGGCCCGGGTGAGCCGCAGCGGGCCGAGGGCGTTCACCTCGAACTGGCGCCGCACGCTCTCCGGATCGAGATCCTGCAGGTTGGTGCGCTCAAGGATGCCGGCGTTGTGGATTAGGCCATCGAGCGGCAGGCCGCCGAGCCGCTCCACCAGGCTGCCCATCGCTGTGTCGGAGGTGATGTCCACCCCCGCTTCGATTCGCACCCCAAGGGCCTCCAGCTCCTCCGATGGGGTGCGGCAGACCGCGACCACGCTGTCGCCCCGCGCCTGGAGCTGGCGGCAGTATTCGGTACCGATACCGCGGTTGGCGCCGGTGATCAGGTAGGTGGCCATGGCCGGATCTGCTGGACGGACACCCGCACCTTCTCACCCAGGGCCGGCGGATGAATAGTCAGAAGTGGAAGGGCCCTGTGGATCCAATCGCTACAGCTTCGGTGAATCCGTCTGTGCTGCGCAGTGGATCCAGTTCCGGACCCATTCCCCCTACCCATGCATCCCAGGAGGTCACACCATGGCTCTCTTGAAACGAGAATCCCTCAAGGACGTTGAGGATCTGTTCGATCGCTACCCCCTGTCGCTCCCATGGCCCTTCGGGCGGAGTGGCTCCAGTCTCTCGACCATGGCCCTGAGCGACTGGCAGCCCCGGGTGGATATCTCCGAATCCGCCAGTGGCTACGAGGTGCGAGCCGACATCCCCGGAGTCTGCAAGGAAGACCTGCGGGTGACCCTCCAGGATGGGATCCTCACCATCCAGGGGGAGCGCCACCAGGAGAAGAAGGAGGACTCCGAACGTCTGCATCGGGTCGAGCGTGTCTACGGAAGCTTCAGCCGCAGTTTCCACCTGCCGGAAGATGCCGATGCGACAGCGATGCAGGCCGCGGCAAAGGACGGACAACTCACTGTGACCGTGCCGCGCAGGGAGTCTGCACCCAGTGAGGAACCGGTTCAGATTCCGGTTCAGTGAGCGATCAGCCCCATCGCGCGCGGTCGATTCGGCTCTGCGGGATGGGGCTTCCAACCTCAGACACTCAGGCCCAGTTCCTCCTCCATGCCGGCCAGCACCACATCGGCCACCAGCTGGATGCGGTAGCGGCAGGCCTGCGTGACACTGCAGTCGAAGCTGCCGTGCTCCCAGTACTTGTTGCTGCCGGCGCCACCGCCGCACAGCCCGAAATAGTCACAGTCCCGGCGGCAACGCGCGACACCGGCGGCGATCTCCCGGTGGACCATCTGAAACTTGTCGGTGGCGACCGACGCTTCGAGGCTGCCGGTGAGCACATTGCCGAAGGAAAAGTCGCCGTATTCCGCCGTGGAGACCGACAACAGCTCCGGATCAAAGGTGGAGAAGTTACCCCTGGCATCCACGTTCACGATCACAAAGGGCGTGTTCATATCCGTCTGTTCCATCCGGGCGTCGGCGCAGGCAAGGCTGGTGACACCGTCGAACTCGCGCACCCGCAGCCGCTCCGGTTCGGCCCGGGTCCGCTGCCAGAGATGCTCCAGGAAGACGCGATAGCGGCGCTCTCCATCGGGGCGCTCCAGGGTGGACTGGAGGTTTTCGCCCTCGGTTTCCTCCATGTTGAAGCCCACGTCCTCGATGCCGTGATCGGTGAAGAAGCGGTAAATGGCCTCGGCGTGGTCGAGAGCATCGGCCGTGAGCACGCAGATCACCTGGAAGGGAATGCCGCGCTGCTGCAGATGGGCGATCCCGCGCATCACAGCGCCATGGGTGGGCTTGCCGGTGCGGGTGACGCGATGGGCGTCGTGCAGAAAAGCGGGACCATCCATGCTCACGCCCACATGGATGCCGTTGCGTTCAAAGCAATCGCACCAGGCATCGTCGATCACCGTGGCGTTGGTCTGCAACGATTGGTGGATCGTGTCGGGCGGCAGTCCATGGCGCGCCAGCACACGTTCAAGACATTCAGTGGCCGCGTCGTAGAACGCGATCGGCATGGTGAGCGGCTCCCCCGCATGCCAGAGCAGGGTGAAACCACCATCGACATAGGGGCTCTCAAGCACCCGCTCCAGCGCTGCCTCCAGGATGTCCAGGGAGATCCGGCGGCGGTCGTTGCGGCTGGGCAGATAGCAGTAGTCGCAGTCGAGGTTGCAGAACGGGGTGGGCTGCACCACCAGCAGACGCACGGGGCCGAATCGCCCAGGCAACGGCTCATGCAAGGGCTGAGTCACCAGTGATTGCGGAAGCCCCCGTTACGGAATCCCCCCCCGTTGCGGAAACCGCCGTTGCGGAAACCGCCATTACCGAAGCCCCCATTGCGGAAACCGCCATTGCGGAAGCCGCCGTTATAAAAACCGCCGTTGCGGAAGCCGCCGCCATTGGCCCAGCCAATCCCGGGAGCATTGACGAAGATCGCCGAAATCGCCCCCTCGGGGATGGACGTGGTGGTGGAGTCCATCACCTCCTCTCCCTGCTGTTCCCGCATGGCGGCGGCGATGCGACGCAGGCGAGCCTCAACGCTTCCCTGCGGCGGCGGATCGTCCAGCGGCTCCTGACGACTGCCGGCCCCCAGGGCAAGGGCCGCCCCTGGATCCATGGGCAACGACGCCATGATCAGCAGGAGGCCGAACAGACGGGAACGGGAAAGGAACGCCATCGAAGCAGGGGCTGACGAAGGAACGGAGGGACGGCCCGGAGGCAACCGACCTCAGGGGACGGCCTGGTTGGGAGCGTGCTGATTCAGGGGGTGGGCTGTGCCGACGACTTGGCCGGTGGCAGCGGCCTGATGGCCTCCACACCCAGCAACACCGACTCGTAGTAGGTGCGGATCTGCTCCGGGGATCGGTTCAGGGCACTGCCCGGGCCAACCCAGCGATGGACGGCCGTGACCGCATCATTCTGGCCATCGAGGTAGCCCTGCAGGAAGCGGGCGATCGCCAGGTTGACCAGATTGCGGAAGGCCGAATCGTTCTCGGGGAGAACACAGGCCAGCGCATAGTTTTCGTAAGGAACCTCGGGCGTCAGCACCAGGGGAGGAGACGCTGGACCCCCGGCGAGGCTGGCCAGCAGGGCCGTGTCGCCGATCACCCCATCCACCTGTCCGGCCTTCAAGGCAGCCACCGCCGCGGCCAGGGAGGGGAAGTCCACCGCCTTGGCCTCAGGCTGAATGCCCTGCAGTTCGGTGGCGGCCAGGGATTCGCTCACCACGCCGATCCGGCGGCCCGCCAGCGATTCGGGCGAACCATCCAGGCGCCCGGCGGGGGCCAGCAGCCGCAGGCCGGAAATCCCGATCGGCAGGGAGTAATCGATCCACATGTCCCGCTCCCAGCTGAACGGCAGCCCGCAGGCCAGATCAGCCTTGCCCTCGGCGAGGCGTTGACCCAGGTCGCCTGGGTTGGTCACCGCCTCGAAGCGCAGTTTCACCGGACGTCCCACCGCGGAGGCCAGCTCGGCCTGAATGCGACGCGCCACCTCGACGCCGTAACCGATCGGCTGGCCCTGGGCGTCGACGGAGACCAGGGGCGCCAGATCCGACGGGCCGACCAGAACCAGCTCTCCGGTGCGAGCAACCCGATCGACGACCCCCTCAGGCTGGGCCTTGGTCTGGGCCCGGGCCAGCGGCGTCCAGGCAAGCGTGAGCAGTGTCAGAGCGGTGGAGGCCAGCCAGCGGCGGCGGCCTGAACGGTGAGGTCGCGGCAAGAGGAGGCGCAGCGGAGGCCGCTTCCCAATGTGGAGAGGGATGGCCCACCTGGCCACGTTGGCAGCGGCTGTTGGGGCGATTCTTCACCAAACCCCTGAGACAAGCAGCAGATCGGACGTTTCGGCTGACTTTCCGTCAGGCGACGACAGGATCGAAGCGCATGCTCAGGTCCAGCCAGGCCGAGCGGGTGATCGGTGCACTGGTGGAGATCAGATCGATGCCGGTGGCGGCATAGGCCCGCAACTGCTCCGGGGCGATGCCGGAGGCCTCCAGCACGACCCGCCCCCTGCCGTGCCCCGCGACGGCGGCGGCCAGGGCCTGTTCGCGCAGGCGGGGCACCAGCTCATGCAGCTGATCGGGGCTGAATTCATCCAGCAGCACCCCATCGGCACCGGCGGCCACGGCGGCTTCGGCTTCGCGGGCGGTTTCGGCCTCCACGATCACCGCCGCCGGCCAGGGCGCCTGGGCGCGCACCGCCGCCACGGCGGGGGTCACACCACCGGCCCAGGCGAGATGGTTCTCCTTGAGCATGGCGGCATCATCAAGGCCGAGGCGGTGGTTCAGACCGCCACCGCAGCGCACGGCGTACTTCTCCAGCAGCCGCAGGCCAGGCGTGGTCTTGCGGGTGTCGGCCAGGCGCACGCCTGTGCCCGCCAGCGTCGCCACCAGGGCGGCGGTGGCGGTGGCGATGCCGGAAAGTCGCATCGCCAGGTTCAAGGCGGTGCGCTCCCCGGCCACCAGGGCTTCAGCCGCCCCCTCCAGTTCCAGCAGCTGCTGACCCGCCTGCACCGCCTCCCCCTCTTCCACCAGACGCCGCACCCGCATCTGGGGATCGAGCAGGCCGAACAGGGCCTCCGCCAGCACGGCTCCGCAGAGCACCCCAGGCTGTTTGGCGATCCAGTGGGCATGCCCCTGGCGCCCCCGCAGTGCTGGAGCGGTGAGATCACCGCGGCCGATGTCCTCCGCCAGCCAGGCGCGCAGCTGGGCCTCGAGCTCCGGCGTGACAGGCAGGTGCGGCATGGCGCAGGCGGTGAGGCGGCATCGACAAAGCCTGCCTGAGCCGATCACCCCAGGGCACGATCACCGCCGCCTCACTTGCCGATGCAGAAGCGCGCAAACACCCGATCGAGCACCGCTTCGCTCACCTCCTCACCGGTGATCTCACCGAGGGCCCGCACCGCCGCCCGCAGATCGATGGTCCAGAAATCCCATGGCAGCTGCTGACCCGCCGCCTCGAGGCTGCGCTCCAGGCTGGCGGCGGCCACCGCCGCCAGATCCCGCTGGCGGGCATTGAGGGCCACCTGCAGCCCCTGCGCCTCACCGGCTCCACAGCGCTGCAGCAGCAGCTGGGCCAGGGCCTCGCAGCCGTCGCCACTGAGGGCACTGATCGCCACATCGGCGGGCGCCGTCGTGGGCAAATTCCCAGGAGGGATCGCACCGGCGTTCACGCCGGCCGCATCGGCCTTGTTGCCCACCACCAGCAGCGGCACCGCCTCGGGCACCTGCTCCAGCAACTCCTGATCAGCGGCGGTCCAGCCGGCCTCAAGGTCGAACAGCAGCAGCACCCCATCCGCCGCGGCCAGGGCGGCGCGGCTGCGGGCGATGCCGAGCTGCTCGACCCGGTCGTGGGTGGGGCGGATGCCGGCGGTATCGAGCAGGGTGAGGGGCACGCCGCCGAGCACCAGCTCGCTTTCGAGCAGATCGCGGGTGGTGCCCGGCAGATCGGTCACGATCGCCCGCTCCCGCTGGCTGAGCCGGTTGAGCAGGCTGGATTTCCCCACATTGGGGCAGCCCACGATCGCCACCCGCAGGCCCTCCCGCAGCAGCTCCCCCTGGCGCGCCTCCCGCACCAGGGCCTCCAGCTGCTCGCCCACCCCCGCCAGGGCGGCGACCACGGCGGCGGCATCCAGGGGTGGCAGATCCTCCTCGAAGTCCACCCGGGCCTCCAGCTCGGCCAGCTGATCGAGCAGCTGCTCACGCAGCCCTGCGATGCGGGACTGCAGTCCCCCGTCCAGGCCGGCCATGGCCAGCTGGGCGGCCCGGCGACTGCGGGCGGTGATCATCTCGCTCACAGCCTCGGCGCGGGTGAGATCGAGCCGACCGTTGAGGAAGGCCCGCTGGCTGAATTCCCCTGGCAAGGCACGCCGAGCCCCGGCCGCCAGCACCAGCTCCAGCACCCGCTGCACCGCCATCAGGCCCCCGTGGCAATGAAGTTCCACCACGGTTTCGCGGGTGAAGCTGCGCGGAGCGCGCATCAGCAGCAGCAGGGCCTCGTCGACGCGCTCCCCACTGGCCGGGTCGACCACGTGGCCGTAGAGCACCCGATGGCTGTCCCAGGTCTGCTGGCCAGGCGCCCGGAACAGCGACCGGCCGATCGGCTCCGCCTCGGGTCCGGACATTCTTACGATCGCAACGCTGCCCTGACCCGCCGCGATCGCGGTCGCCACCGCCGCGATGGTGTCGTCGCCATGACCCTGACTGCCGTTCCCCTGCCCGCCGTCCACCTGTTCATGGCGCCGCACTTCTCCCAGTTTCGACCGCACGGATCCCTGGTGCGACTGATCCAGCGTGCCGGCGTCTGGCTCTGGCACCAGGAGGGCAGCCCAGGACAACGCGCCCGCGGCCTGGCGGCCGGGGTGTTCTGCGGCTGCTTCCCGTTCTTTGGTGTGCAGACCCTGCTGGGGATTGCTCTGGCCAGCGTGATGCGCGGCAACCACCTGCTGGCCGCAGCCGGCACCTGGATCAGCAACCCCTTCACCTATGTGCCGCTCTATTGGATCAACTACAGAATCGGCTCACTTCTGCTTGGACCCGGCAAGGGATGGCCGGGGCTGGAGGTGATGCGAAGCGAAGCCATCTGGCAGCTGGGCTGGTCGTTCGTCAACCGGATGTTGCTGGGCTCGCTGCTGATGGGCCTGGTGGCGGCCAGTCTCTGCGGCTGGACCTATTGGCGCTGGCTGCAGCGCCATGGCAACGCCCCGGCAAACCTGAACGACCTCACAAGTTCGTGAGGCCGGGGAACACCATCAGATCGATGTGGCCGCCATTGGGATGGCGCCATTCCCGGAATTCAGCGGCCAGGGCCCGCTGTTCCTGGGGCAACGACTGAGCCTGCAGATCCTGGAGGCGCTGATGCACCAGATCAAGGGTGTTATCGATCAGCTGGGCAGCCTGTTCGGAGGTCATGTTGCACACTGCGGAGGGGCCAATACCCCGTTGGTGGTGCGTTTGTAGAGAAACCAACCCAATGCAGCTGTAGCGGCAGACACCCGGCCCCAATGCTGTGGGGGGATGCTCACCAGCAAGACGCAGCAGAGATCAGTCGGGAGACAACTGCGTGCCGTCCAGCCAGGAGTGGAACGGCTGCCAGTCGTCGTGTTGATCGATCGCCTCCCAGATCTGCTCGATCACCGGACGGATCGGCGTTACCGGCAGGTTCCAGCGCTGCAGCCGGGCCGCCACAGTGTCGCCATCGCCCATGCCGGCCTCACCTGCGCTGGCAGCATCCGAGCCGGCAGAGTCAGCGCCGTGGCTCCAGCTCCACCAGGCCTCCCGCCAGGCGAGCCATTCAGACCGCGGCGGCTCGACAGCCTCCGGCACGAAGGGAATCAGATCCTCAGGCCCCGCCGGCAAGCCATGGGTGCCCACATGGGCGGCCAGAGCGGCGAAGAAGCTGCCGTAGCCCACTGGCCAGGCCGCCAGCAACTGCAAGGTGGAGAGCACCGGATCGGGCAGCTCTGCCCTTGCGGTCGCCAGGCCGAGCCGGCGCAGCAGGCCGTGGCGGTAGTGGGCGTCGTAGGTGGGGGCAAAGCGCTCCAGCCGGGCCTCGAGTTCGGCGCGCGGCAGCAGCATGGCCAGGGGCTCCTGCAGCAGGCGCAGGTTGTGATGGCAGATCAGTGGCTGCTGGCCAAAGGCGTACAGACCGCTGTGGTCGAAATAGGCGGCGGTGAAGCCGGGATCCCAGCGGTCGAGAAAAGCGAAGGGGCCGTAGTCGAAGCTCTCACCGGCTAGAGACATGTTGTCGGTGTTGAGCACGCCGTGGGTGAAGCCGGCGGCCATCCATTCGGCAGCGAGCCGCGCCATCCGTTCCACCAGCTCGCCATAGAACGCCAGCACCTGGGGTTCGGTGTTGTTCGCAGCGGCATCCGCAGCGGCACCGGGCCGGCAATCGACCGGATGGGCAGCGGCGATGGCGGGGTAATAGACGGCCACCACATGGCGCAGCAACCGCTCCAGCAGATCGGGACGGCGCCGATGCAGCAATCGCTCGCAGGTGCCGAAGCGGAGGTGGGTGCGCGCCATCCGCTGCCTTTTGTGCCGAGGTCCTGCAGCTGGCCGTGGCGATCGCGCAGCTGGCCGTAGAGAAAGCCGCGGCCATCGCCGAGGAAGGGGTTGTAAGTGCCGGACTGGTAGCCGTGGTAGCGCAGGGCCAGCAACGGCTGCCGGGCCTCGAAGCCTCCGTAGGCCGCCTCAAGATCCGCATCAGCCACAGCGCTGGGATCAAGGCCCAGCTGCTCGAGCAGGGCATCGTTGCGGAAGCGCAGTGTCGTGCGGGGGAAACGGGCCGCCTCCACCACATCCCAGTACTCAGGGCTGAGCCCCTCGATGGAGGGCTCGAAGGGCAGGCTCAGCAGGGGATTGCCCTGGCCGGCCGGAGCTGAATCGGGCCGTTCAGCCAATGCCGGTGCGGCAGATGTCAAGCACATCGGCCATGGAGCGGATCTGATCCATGGTGGTGCGTAACTGGCTGGCGCTCATCAGTTCAACCCGCAGATCAATGCGGGCCGGCTTGTCGTAGGCGGTGCGCACCCGGGCGTCGCTGACGTTGATGCGGTGATCCGAGAGGCGGGTGAGGATGTCCTTGAGCACGCCCACCCGATCCAGCACCTCGATACGCAGCTGCACGGGATAGCGGCGCTTGCCCTGATCGATAGCTGGGTTCCAGCGCACCGGCAACCGCCGCTCCAGGGGCACCTGGGCCACGTTGGAACAGTCCTGCCGGTGAATGGTGATGCCGTGGTTGCCCAGGGCCACACTGCCCAGGATCGGCTCGCCAGGCAGTGGACTGCAGCAGCCTCCCAGCCGGTATTCCAGACCCTCCACCCCGAGGATCGGACTGCCGGCGCCGCTGCCTGGCGCCAGGGGGACAGCGGTTGCCTGCGCCCCGACCCCGGCAGCGACCTGCTCATTGCTGAGCACCGGGGCCGCCGCTTCGGTCGCGAGCCGGATCTCCTCCCGCAGCCGGTTGAGCACCTGGTGCAGGGTGACCCCACCAAAGCCAAGGGCCGCCAGCAGGTCTTCGGTGCCGACCAGATTGCAGCGCCGCGCCACCCGGGCCATGGCCTCGCCATTGAGCAGGCCATCCAGTCCTTCGCGGCCCAGCTCACGCTCCAGCATGGCCGTGCCGCGCTGGATGTTGTCTTCCCGGTGGCTGCGCTTGTACCACTGACGAATGCGATTCCGTGCCGTGGGGGTGGCGACGAAATTGAGCCAGTCGAGGCTGGGGTGGGCGTTCTTGGCCGTGATCACCTGCACGAAGTCGCCATTCTGCAGCGGCGTGGCCAGCGGACAGAGGCGGTCATTGATCCGCACACCCTGGCAGTGATTGCCCACCTCCGAGTGGATGCGAAAGGCGAAATCCACCGCCGTGGATCCTTTGCGCAACCCCACGACATCACCCTTGGGCGTGAACACGAACACCTCCTCATCGAAGAGGTCTTCCTTGATTGAAGCCAGATAATCGCTGCTGTCCTCTCCCCCATCCTCCTTCTGCCAATCCACCAGCTGGCGCAGCCAGTTGAAGCGTTCGGTGTCGCCTCCAGTGGAGGCCGGTGACCCCCCTTCCTTGTACTTCCAATGGGCGGCGATTCCATATTCAGCCACCTGGTGCATATCACTGGTGCGAATCTGCACTTCGATCGGCCGATGCCGACCGATCACCGCCGTATGCAGAGACTGATAGCCATTCGGCTTGGGCAGACCGATGTAATCCTTGAAGCGTCCAGGGATGGGGCGGAAGGTGTCATGCACCACCGCCAGGGCCCGGTAGCAGGCTTCCAGGCTGGGGCAGAGGATCCGCAGGGCTGCCACGTCGTAGATCTCGTGGAACGCCTTCTGCTGACGCTCCATTTTGCTCCAGATGCCGTAAAGGTGCTTCGGCCTGCCGCTCACCTCGCAGTCCTGCAGACCGGCGGCGGCAAGACGATCACGCAACAGCTGCACCGTGACCGCCAGCCGCTGCTCCCGCTCGCTGCGCTTGGTGGCCACCTGCTGCTGCACATCCCGGAAGGCCTCCGGCTCAAGCATCTTGAAGGCCAGATCCTCCAGTTCCCACTTGAAGCGTCCGATGCCGAGGCGGTTGGCCAGGGGGGCATAGATCTCGCGGGTCTCGCGGGCGATGCGCTGCTGTTTCTCGGGCTTGAGCGCCCCGAGGGTGCGCATGTTGTGCAGCCGGTCGGCCAGTTTCACCAGCACCACGCGGATATCGCTGGCCATGGCCAGAAACATGCGCCGCAGGTTTTCCGCCTGGGCCTGGGTGTGGTTGGTGAAGTGGATGCCGCCCAGCTTGGTGACGCCCTCCACCAGGGCCCGCACCTCGGGGCCGAAGTGGGCCTCGATCTCCTCGGGGGTGACGTCGGTGTCCTCCACCACGTCGTGCAGGAAGCCCGCAGCGATCACCCCGGCGCTGGCACCGATGTCGCGCAGCAGATCCGCGACGGCGATCGGATGAATGATGTAGGGCTCGCCGCTGGCCCGGTACTGGCCATCGTGGAGCTGGTAGGCAAAGTCAAACGCCGAGGCCAGCAAGGCCTCGGCGTCCCTGGGACAGACGTCGCCCGCACCAGGGGGGACGTGCTCGATACAGCGTTGCAACCACTCGGGCAGGGGAACGCCGTAATCGGCCGGGCTGAGAATTCGCGGTCGCGCCGCCGCGGCTTCCACGGCCTCGGTCCTGTCCAGTGCCAGCCCTCCAACCTCCGCTGCAGCTGGCCCACCGGACCGCTTCGTGCCCGCAGCTGCAGCCTGGGCTGCCGTCCCTACAGGAGACATCGGTTCGGAGGCGGCCTTGGGCATGCATCCCCGCAATCCACTCCATGGTATGCAGCCTGCGACAGGTCGTAGAGGATCCGACAGGATCAGCGAGCAAGCTGGTGGACAAACAGGCCATGGTCGACGAGCCTTCTGCCCCTGCCGCACCAGGGCCATCAGCCCAACCGGTGTTGCGGATCGCGAACCTGGTGGTGCGCTATCCCCTCAGCGACCGCCCCACCCTGGATGGCCTCGATCTGAGCCTGGCACCGGGAGACCGCCTCGCCCTGGTGGGCCCCTCCGGCTGCGGCAAGAGCACTGTGGCCCGAGCCGTGCAGCAGTTGCTGCCCCAGGGCAGTCTCTGCAGCGGCCAACTGGAGGTGGCCGGGGTGGATCCGCGGCAGCTGAAGCGCCCTGCCCTGCGGCGGCTGCGGGGTGAGGCGATCGGCCTGGTGTTCCAGGACCCGATGACCCGGCTGAACCCCCTGCTCACCATCGGCGAGCACCTCAGCGACACTCTCGAGGCGCACCGTGCCCACTGGCTCACGGGGGCACCGATGGGCGCCTCCCGGCGGCGCCGGGCCGTGCGGCAACGGGCCGAAGCGCTGCTGACCCGTGTGGGTATCGGCGTGGAGCGCTACGGCAGTTACCCCCACGAATTCAGCGGCGGCATGCGACAGCGCCTGGCCATCGCCCTTGCCCTTGCCCTGGCGCCGAAACTGGTGGTGGCTGATGAACCCACCACCAGCCTGGATGTGGCGGTGGCGTCCCAGGTGATGGCCGAACTCACCAGCCTCTGCCAGGAGGCCGGCAGCGCCCTGCTGCTGATCAGCCACGACCTGGCGATGGCGGGCCGCTGGTGTGATCGCATCGCGGTGCTCGATCAGGGGCGGCTGGTGGAGGAGGCCCCCTCCCATCAGCTGCTCACGGCACCGGCCTCTCCCCTGACCCGCCGCCTGGTGAGCAAGGCCCGCGCCCGCGAAGGTCTGCGGAGCAGCGCCCCCGTAGACGCCCCGCTGCTGCTGGAGCTGGAGGAACTGCGCAGCTGGCATCCCCTGCCGTCACTGCCCTGGCAGCAGCGCTGGCTCAAGGCGGTGGACGGGGTGAGTCTGCGCCTGCTGGAGGGCGAAACCATCGGCGTGGTGGGGGCCTCGGGCTGCGGCAAGAGCAGCCTCTGCCGGGCATTGATGGGGCTGGCCCCGGTGCGGGGTGGCGCCGTGCGCCTGCAGGGGCGGGATCTGCGCCAGCTGGGCGGCAGGGAGCTACGGCGGGCCCGCCGGCGCATCCAGATGGTGTTCCAGGATCCGCTGGCCTGCCTTAACCCCCAGATGCCGGTTGGGGAGGCGATTGCGGATCCCCTGCTGATCCACCGCCTGGCCAGCCGCAGTGCAGCCCGCCAGCGGGCCCGGGAGTTGATGGAGGCCGTGGGGCTGACGCCCGCCGAAGACTTCGAGCATCGACGCCCCCGCCAGCTCTCGGGCGGTCAGCAGCAGCGGGTGGCGATCGCTCGCGCCCTCATCCTGGAGCCGAAGGTGTTGCTCTGCGATGAGAGCGTCAGCATGCTCGATGCCGAGGTGCAGGCCGACGTGCTGGCCCTGCTGCGCCGCCTGCAGGCGGAGCTGGGCCTGGGCCTGCTGTTCGTGACCCACGATCTCAGCGTGGCCAGCGGCTTCTGCCACCGGGTGATCGTGTTGGACGGAGGACGGATCGTGGAGGAGGGGCCGGGAGCCCAGCTGCTGCGGCATCCCCAGGCGGCGATCACCCGCATCCTGGTGGACGCCTGCCCCCGGTTGCCTGCCCTGGCGGCGTGATGGGCACTCCGGAACACGAAGGGGGCGATCGATCCCTGGCGCTGCTTCAGGCCCGCGGAGATCTGTTGCGGGTGCTGCTGCGCCCCCATCCCGTGTTGGTGTGCATGTACCCGCGGCTGCTGATGCTCTCCATCCAAAGTGGGTTGCGCGCCCAGACCGCCGCCCCGGGGCTGCGCATCACCGCCTCCCTGGCAGAAGCCGACGCCTTGGTGCGAGAGGCCGATCGGCCCCAGCTGATCCTGGTCACGGAGCTGCTGGCCGATGGCCCTGGGCTGGATCTGATCCGGCTGGCAAAGGCCCAGACCCTGGCGCACCGCTGTCTGCTGGTCCTGACCCACAACCGCAGGGCGCTGGTCGAGGCCGCCATCGAGGCCGGCACGGATGTGATCGTGCTGGAAGGCAGCATCGGGCAGGGGGGCGCATTCGTCTACGGCGTCGAGCGCCTCTGCCGTGGCGAAATCTTCGTGGACCCGGCGATCCGCGCCAGTCTTGAGACAGGCGAGGAGTCCCCTGAAGCGCCCGCTCCCGATGCGGGAAGCGGGCGCTGCACCCTGTCACCCCGCGAACTCTCGATCCTGGCGCTGGTGGCGCAAGGCCTGAGCAACAAGGAAATCGGCGCCCGTCTGCATATCGCCCCCAGCACGGCCCGCGATCACGTGCGCAACATCCTGCGGCGCCTGAGCGTCACCAACCGGGCTGCCGCGGCTGTGGAGGCCTTCCGGCTTGGCTATCTGCGGTGATGCCCGGCGGTCTCCTTGCCGGGCCACGTCCTCAGATTTCCGTCATTTGAAGGATTGAGGAGTTGCCAGCGCCAGACCTACATCGGAGCCATCTCCCGTGTCTCCCATGGCCCAGCCTGACACTCCTTTCCTCAGCAGTACGCCCGGTGTGAGCGTCGCCATCTCCGGCGACGTGTGGTGGAACGGTCTCACCGCTCAGCTGACCCTGACCAACACCTCCGCGGTGGCGCTGGAGGCGTGGAGCGTGGTGTTCGACAGCCCCCACCAACTGAGCGGCACGCCCTGGGGAGCCACGGCGGAACGGATCGACCTGGGCAACGGGCTCTGGCGCTACACCCTCACCGGCGCCGGCTGGGCCACCCGCCTGCCGGCAGGAGGAAGCGTCAGCGTGGGATTCAACGCCACCCAGGGACAGCCGATCGGCAACAGCGGCGCCCTCAACAGCTCCCTGCTGCTGGCGGCAGGCAGCGCCAGCCCGCCCGATCCCACGCCCACCCCAGACCCCATACCCTCACCCACGCAACCGGACCCGGCCCCGCGGGATGGACGGGTGTTCCAGGCCGATCCGGCCGGGGCGGATATCGAAGGCTTTGATCCCTCCCGGGACCGGCTCGACTTCGGTGACGTGTCGGTGCACAACCTGATCGTGGGCAAGACCGCCGCTGGAGACGCGACGATCATCAATCCCTGGGCCTGGACACCCGAGGACCAGGTGATCCGGGGCGTGGGCCTCGCCGACCTGAGCCCCGCCAATCTCGGCATCGTCGCCAACGAGCACCTGCGCCAGGACATCGGCGGAGCCCTCTCCTGGGAGAAGGGTGTGGGCGAGCGGGACGCGGACACCGTTTACGTGCGCTCCCATGAAACCGGCGTGCAGGAACGGGTCGAAGGCTTCGACCCCGCCACCATGAAGCTCAGCTTCCTTTATTTCGGCACCCGGGAACGGCTCACGGTGTCCGACACAGCGGAGGGTCTGCTGATCGCGGTGGAACCCACCGGCCAGAGCCTCCTGCTGGTCGGCATCCGCCGCGCCCAGCTGATCCCGGCCAACCTCGAGTTCCATAACGACCAGGTGGTGGAAGACCGGCTGGAGGATGCCTTCGGGGTGAGCGTGGATCAGGTGAGCCTGGTGAGCCGCGCCGGGCTGCTGACCCCGGAGGGGCCGGCCGGCCAGGTCACCGACGGACTGCAGAGCCGCAGGGGCACAGGCCTGACCCCGATCGGCGGTGATGCCTTCAACGGCAGCGCGGGTGGGCACGGTCAGGCGCACGACCACGACAGCCACGATCCCGCCGATCCCATGGACCCGATGGATCCCATGGATCCCAGCCCCCCGCAGACAGGAGGGAGCGGGACAACCACCCAACCATTCACGGTCAGCGTCGGCGGCAGCCGCTGGTGGAATGGCTTCACGGCCGAGCTGACCGTGGCCAACACCTCCGGCCAGGCCCTGCCGAGCTGGAGCTTCAGCTTCGAGACGGTGCATCGGATCTCCGGCGATCCCTGGGGAGCTGAGATTGAAGCCACTGATCTGGGTGGCGGCCTGACCCGTTACACCGTCAGCGGCCGCGACTGGGCCGCGGCGATCCCTGCCGGTGGATCCGTGACGGTGGGATTCAACGGCACCCAGGGCACACCCATTGGCAACTCCGGAACGCTGGATGCCTCGCTCCTGTTCAGCGAGGGCAGCATCCTGCCTGGCACGACGACGGGATCCGGCGAAACCCCCAATCCCACACCAGGGGGTGACGGGACTCCAGGCAGTCCTGCGGAGGACGGCTCAACCAGTGGGGTGGATGGCGGAACGACGGGCGGCGCCGATGCGGCGCAGGACTACGGCACGGCCCTTGGGCTCTCGTTTCTTTTCTATGAAGCCAACCGCTCCGGTGACCTCGATGAGGCCAGCAACCGGGTGCCCTGGCGCGGTGATTCCGGTCTGCGCGATGGTCGCGACGGCGTCTGGTTCGGTGATCGGCGTCCCGAGAACTTCCAGGCGGGTCTCAGCCTCGACCTGAGCGGTGGCTACCACGATGCCGGAGATCACGGCAAATTCGGCCTGCCACTGGACTCCAGTCTCTCCACTCTGGCCTGGAGCGGCATTCAGTTCAAGGAGGGCTACGCCGCTGCCGGCCAGCTTGACGAGCTCATGGATGCGGTGCGCTGGGGTACCGACTATCTGCTCAAGGCCCATGGCCGTGATGCCTCCGGTCAGACCACCTACCTGGTGGTCCAGGTGGGCGATGTAGAGGCGGACCACGCGCTCTGGAGCGCACCGGAACGCCAGACCATTGCCCGGCCAGCCATGGCGATCACCCCCGACAAGCCGGGATCCGATGTGGCCGGGGCTACGGCTGCGGCATTGGCTTCGGCCTCGGTGTTATTTCGTGAGAACGGCGAAACGGCCTATGCCGATGAACTGCAACTGCTCGACCATGCGATGGCGCTTCATGCGTTCGCGAATCGCTTCCAGGGCAAGTATTCCGACTCCATCACGGAGGTGCGCAGCTATTACAATTCCTGGAGCGGATACCACGATGAACTCGCCTACAGTGCCGCCTGGCTGGCCCGGGCTGTGGAAGCGGCCGGCGGAGATGGCAGCGACTATCGCAATCAGGCATTGGCCATTTATAGCTCCTCCATCGGTGGCCTCTCCAATGGATGGACGCACAGTTGGGACGATGCTTCCTATGCCACTGCCGTGATGATGGCGGGTGATACCGGCAATGCCGAGGTACGCCGCGATGTGGAGGACTGGCTGGACAGCTGGGTGGATGGTCGCAACGGCGTGACGATCACCGATGGCGGACTGCGCTTCATCAGCCCTTGGGGTTCCCTGCGCTATGCCGCCAACACTGCTCTGATGGCGGGATTTTACGCCGATGCGGTGATCGATCCGGAGGGGCGCTATGGACAGCTGGCGACGGACACGGTTGATTATATTCTTGGCGATAATCCCCGCCAGTTCAGCTACATGGTGGGCTACGGCGACGCCTATGCACAGCAGCCACACCACCGTGCCGCATCCGGGGTGAGTTGGGATGATTTTCGTAATGACCAGCCCAATGCCCATACTCTGGTCGGGGCTCTCGTGGGCGGGCCCAGCCAGGCGAGTGATTTCGCCTATGCCGACCGCCGTGATGACTACATCAGCAACGAAGTGGCCCTTGATTACAATGCCGGTCTTACCGGTGCCTTGGCCTTTGCCATCGGCCAGAACGTCAGCCTTGAGCTGGCCTGAGCCGTCTCAGCGTCGCCGCCGCAGCACCGCCAGCAGCTTGTCGAACACCTGCGGCAGCGGCGCCTCAAACACCATCCGCTCACGGCTGATCGGGTGATCGAGCCCCAGTTGCACCGCATGCAGGGCCTGCCCGGGCAGGTCCAGCGGCAGCTTGCGGCAACGGGAATAGACCGGGTCGCCAACGATCGGATGACCGATGTGGGCGCAATGCACCCGGATCTGGTGGGTGCGGCCGGTATCAAGCTTGAAGCGCAGCAGGGCGTAATCGCCCAGCCGTTCCACCAGGCTCCAGTGGGTGCAGGCATGGCGGCCGCTGCCGTCGTGCACCACCGCGTACTTCTTGCGGTCAGCCGGGTGGCGACCAATGGCGCCGATCACGGTGCCGTGATCGGCCGGGGGCACACCATGCACAACCGCCACATACTCCCGCGAGGCGATGCGCTGCTGGATCTGCACCTGCAGCTTCACCAATGCCTCCTGACTCTTGGCCACCACGATGCAGCCGGTGGTGTCCTTGTCGAGCCGATGGACGATGCCGGGGCGCATCTCACCGCCGATGCCGGGCAGATCGGGGCAGTGATGGAGCAGGCCATTCACCAGGGTGCCGTCCCGGTTGCCGGGGGCCGGATGGACGGTGAGGCCGGCCGGCTTGTTGAGCACGATCAGGTGGGCATCCTCGAAAAGCACATCCAGCGGGATGTCCTGAGCCACCAGGTAGGGCAGCAGTTCGGGCGGTGGCATCCACAGCTGCACCGTGTCGTTGGGCCGCAGGGGGGTCTTGGCGCGACCGGTGACCCCATTGACCCGTACGTAGCCGGCGTCGATGAACTTCTGAATCCGGGCACGGCTCTGCTCCGGCCGCTGAGCCACCAGCCAGCGATCCAGCCGCATCGGCAGGGGCTTCGGGTAGGTGAGCGTGAGCAACTCCCCCTCGCCTTCACCAAACGCGCTCATGGATGGGGCAAGGGCGGAGACGACGGCGGAACGGCAGGCCGGGCGTTGGTGGCACCGGTGCCGGCCACCGGCAGTTCCAGGGCGATGGCCCCCAGCACACCCTTGCGGAACTCATCCAGGAGGCGCTGGGCCATGCGGGCTGTATCACCGCTGGTGTGACGGGCGGCGGCGGCGGCCAGCCAGGCGGCGGCATCGGGTGCCGTGCCTGGCCCCGCGGTCGCGGTTGGCAGAGCCGGCACGGGCACGCCATAACGTTTCTCCAGCAGACCCACCGGCACGCCTGCCGCCGCCTGGGGCTCCAGGCCAGCCAGCAGGGTCACGAAGGCCAGGGCCACCGCTTCGCCGTCGTAGGCGGCCTGGCCGATGTCGTCACAGAGGGCCAGCCGCAGGGCCGCCAGCTGGTCATCGAGGCGGGGCGGCAGCACCCCCGGCGCATCGAGCAGGTCGAGATCCTGGCCGAGGCGCACCCAGCGCAGGCTGCGGGTGACGCCGGCACGGCGGGCGCTCTGCACCACCTTCTGACGCACCAGCCGGTTGATCAGGGCCGACTTGCCCACATTGGGGAAGCCCAGCATCAGGGCCCGCACGGGCCGGGGCTTCATGCCGCGACCGGCACGGCGGGCATTGAGGGCGTCGCCGGCCCGGATCGCCGCCTGTTGCAATTGCTTCACACCGGTGCCGGCCTTGGCGTCGCACCACCAGACCACAAGGTCGTGGGCGCGGAACCAGGCGGTCCAGGCCTGGCGCGCCTCGGGCGAGATCATGTCCACCCGGTTGAGCACGAGCAGGTGCTGCTTACCCCGGATCCAGCGCTGCAGGCGGGGATGACCCGTGGCCAGGGGGATGCGGGCATCCCGCACCTCGATCACCAGATCCACCTTCTCGAGGCTGGCGGCCAGAGATTTTTCGGCCTTGGCGATATGGCCGGGGTACCACTGAATCGCCGGGGCGGCAGCACTGAGCAGGTCGGTCGCCTGCATCAGGGCACCACCAGCACCGGACAGGGCGCCAGCTGGATCACCCGGGCGGCCGTGCTGGTGTGGTCGGTGTCAAGCGAGATGCCACGGGTGCCCATCACGATCAGATCGGCATTGATTTCATCGGCCACATCGCCGATCACGAAGGCGGGCTTGCCTTCACGCTCGATCACTTCGCAGGCCACGCCGGCCTGCTCAAAGCTGCTGCGCGCCTGGGCCAGCAGGTCATGCACCGCCTCCGAATCGTGCATCACACCCTCCTCGGATTCAACCACCGAGAGCACCACCAGGCGGCTGCCATGGCGCTGGGCCAGCTGCAGGGCCACGGTGGCCGTTTCCATGGTCTGGCGGCTCTGATCGATCGGAAACAGAACGGTGTCGAACATGGCAGTGGGCGCAGGGCTGAACGAACGGGAGGGAGAGAAAGAACAGGCGTCGGACGAGGCCGAAACCTGTCCTAGCCCCAGCCGGGTCGGTCAATCGACCGGAGCACTGGTGAGATCGCCGAACGGCGGCCCGCTAAGGTGCCGCCGCCGAAACCGAAGCGAATCTCGATGACGAAGCGATCCCTCACCAGCCTCAGCGCCGACGAACTCCGCGGTAAGCGTGTCCTGGTGCGGGTCGACTTCAACGTACCGCTTGATGACGCCGGTGCCATCACTGACGACACCCGCATCCGCGCCGCCCTGCCCACGATCAACGACCTGACCGGCAAAGGCGCCCGGGTGATCCTGGCGGCCCACTTCGGCCGTCCCAAGGGCCAGGTGAATGAAGCCATGCGACTCACCCCGGTGGTGGCCCGCCTCAGCGAGCTGCTCGGCAAGCCGGTGGTGAAGACCGACAGCTGCATCGGCCCCGACGCCGAGGCCAAGGTGGCCGCCATGGTCGATGGCGATGTGGTGCTGCTCGAGAACGTGCGCTTCTTCGCCGAGGAGGAGAAGAACGATCCCGAGTTCGCCGCCAAGCTGGCCGCCCTGGCCGAGGTCTACGTGAACGACGCCTTCGGCGCCGCCCACCGCGCCCACGCCTCCACCGAAGGCGTGGCCAAGATCCTCAGCCCCAGCGTGGCTGGCCACCTGATGGAGAAGGAACTGCAGTATCTGCAGGGCGCGATCGACGAGCCGAAGCGGCCGCTGGCCGCGATCGTGGGCGGCTCCAAGGTGAGTTCCAAGATCGGCGTGCTCGAGGCCCTGATCGACAAGTGCGACAAGGTGCTGATCGGCGGCGGCATGATCTTCACCTTCTACAAGGCCCGTGGCCTGGCGGTGGGCAAGAGCCTGGTCGAGGAAGACAAGCTGGGCCTGGCCAAGGAGCTGGAGGCCAAGGCGAAGGCCAAGGGCGTGCAGCTGCTGCTCCCCACCGATGTGGTGCTGGCCGACAACTTCTCCCCTGACGCCAAGACCCTGACCACGTCGGTGAATGTGATTCCCGACGGCTGGATGGGCCTCGACATCGGCCCCGATTCGATCCAGGCCTTCCAGGCCGCCCTGGCGGACTGCAAGACCGTGATCTGGAACGGCCCGATGGGCGTGTTCGAGTTCGACAAGTTCGCCGCCGGCACCAACGGCATCGCCCACACCCTCGCCGACCTCAGCGCCAAGGGCTGCTGCACGATCATCGGCGGCGGTGATTCCGTGGCCGCCGTGGAGAAGGTGGGCGTGGCCGACCAGATGAGCCACATCTCCACCGGCGGTGGTGCCAGCCTGGAGCTGCTGGAAGGCAAGGTGCTGCCCGGTGTGGCTGCCCTCGACGACGCCTGAGCAGCGGTCAGCCTGCGGGCATCAGGACGCTGGCTTGCCCTGATGCCGGCGTGCCGGGCCTGCGGGTCGTTCCGGCACGCTGATCCCCATCTTCTGCAACAGGTCGCGCATCTCCTGGCGCTCCTTCTCCATCAAGCTGGCATAAGCCTGCCGCTGGGATCGTTTACAGGCTCCCAGAGCCTGCAGATTCTGCGCCTGATCAATGCAGGGCCGGGTCTTCTGCAGGATCTCCTGACGGACCTGGATGCCACGGCGCTCCATGGCCTGCCGGGCCGTGAACAGTTCCTTGGCCTGGGCTGGGGAGAGCTTGAGTCGTTCCTCAGGATTTCCCCTCTGGGGGGCTCCCTGCCGTGTCTCGGCCGCCACGAGGGTCTGGGACAGGACCACGGGCGGCGCCAGCAGCGACAGGGCGGCGATCACGGGCAGGGCGCGGCCGAACAGCACCAGCCGGGAGCGTTGGGTCGAGACCGGGTTCAACGGGAGGGTTCGGTCGGTGTTGCAGGTCTCAGGACTTCTGCTGGTCATGAAAAGGTCCGGGGAAGGGGTAGGAAGACAGAGGAAACGACCAGGAGCCGCGGCACTGCCGCCATCCTGACGGCACCCCGGCCAACTGGTCTGATGCCAGGCGCTCAGAGGCCGAACAGCAGTTCCAGCCAGGAGTCGGCACGGGAGGGAGCGGCGCCATAGGCCTGGGAGCCGTAGTCAGGCAGGGCGGCGCCATAGGGATAGCTCCTGCCGGAAGACTGGGGCGAGCCGGGATAGCGCGAGCCTGGCGACCAGCGCCCCCGGCCGCCTTGATCGGGCACCGGCAGGCCATAGCGCTGGCGGAGTTGTGCCAGCTCACTCATCTGCTGGCGGCGCTGATCCATGCGGGCCTGCTGCTCCCGCTGCTGACAGGCCTCAATCGCCTGAAGGCCACGAGCCTGCAGGAAGCAGCGCTCGGTCTGGCTGAGCTGGCTGAGGCGCCGCCCCGACTGACGACGTTCCTGGGCAAGGCGCTCCTGGAAGTAGTTCCGCCGTTGCCCCGTGCTGAGGCGATCGAAGGCCTGGGCCTGCGCCCGCTGCCAGGCCTGCCACTCGCCTTCAGCGGCCTGGGGTCTCTGGGGTTTCTGCGGCCGGAACTGCTGTGACGGCTGGACCTGCTGCGAGCCACTCGAGGGACGCCAGGACTGGGCCTGGGCGGCACCACCGGCGAGCAGCAGGGCTCCGAGCAACAGGGTGGCGCTCCGGCCAGGGTGCGAAGGGTGCGGGAACGGCCGGGGCGAGACGGTTGACGGGTTGGTCATGGGGTTCCGTGCAGTCAGGCCCCATGGTCGGCAGAGGGTCTGACGGAACTGTGTCCGGTCAGGGGGCCAGGTGTGACCGGATCGGAATGGATCGAGCGGCCCCGCAGACCCACGGCAAAACCACCCGCCTGCGGTCCATCGCCGCGGCGGCAATAGAGCACTCCGCCATGCATCGACGCCACCCGGGCCGCGATCGCCAGGCCGAGCCCACAGTGGCCCTGGCCGCCGCGGGCCTCATCCAGCCGCTGGAACGGCATCAACGCCTGCTCCCAGCGTTCCGGTGAGATGCCGGCGCCCCGATCCCAGAGCTCGATGCGGAACTCCTCTGGATCGTTGGCTGCTGTGTCAGGGTCTGTGGCGCGCAGCACAAGCCGCAGCGGTGGTTCACCGTGGCTGAGGGCGTTGTCGATCAGGTTGCCCACGGCACGGGACAGGGCGGTGGGCTGCACCACCCGTTCCATCGGTTCGAGGTCCAGCTCCAGTACAGCCGGATCGAAGGCGGCGGAAAGCTCGGCCAGCAATTGATCGAGCGGCAGACGCACCGGGATTTCGGCATCGGCGCCACCGGCAAAGAGCAGAAACTGGCTGGTGATGCGCTCGAGTGCGTCCAGATCGGCCTCGGAGCGGTCCCGTTCCGGCCCGGAGAGGGGTGCGAAGCTGAGCCGCAGGCGCAGGCGCGTGATCGGACTCTTGAGGTCGTGGGCGATGCCGGCCAGCATGGTGGCCCGCTCCCGCTCGCTGAGCTCCAGCCGCTGCACCATGGCGTTGAAGCGCAGGGTCAGCCGCCGCACGGCACCGGTGCCGTGCGGCGCCAGGGGCGGCAGCTGGGCCTCGCGGCCCACCCGGCCGAGCGCCTGCTCCAGCTGGGCCAGGGGGCGTTGCACCTCCAGCCAGAGAAAGGCCAGACCCGCCAGTCCTCCTCCCGACACCAGGGCGAGGCTGAGCACGAGCGGGTCGGGGGGCCAGCGCGAGGCCGGCGGCAGGGCCGTGAACAGCCACACCGGCTCCAGGGGAGACAGGAGCTCCACCCAGACCCCCCGGGCCTCAAGCCCTGCCGGCACCACGGTGGGGCAGCTGTTGAGGCGTTCGCACAGCTCGAGCCGCAGGCGACCGGCCTGTCGATAGAGGCGCCGATCGCCCGTGGGCAGGGGCTGTGGACCCACCCGCAGGGGCAAGCCGGTGAGCTGGGCCACGGCCGATGGGGGCAGGCGCTCCAGGGCCAGTTCCCCAAGACGCAGATTGAAGGCCACCTCCTGGCCGAGCTGGGCGATCTGGGCCCGCTCCAGACGCCGTGCCAGCAGCAGTTGCAGCAGGACAACGCTGAGTCCGAAGCCGGCGGCTGCCACCAGCAGAAAGCGCAGCAGGATCAGCAGGCTGTGGCGCCGAAATCCCCCGGGTGACTCAGCGACTGCGCGGTTGTCCATCCGGTACGAAGACGTAGCCGTAGCCCCAGACCGTCTGGATGTAGCGAGGCCGGGAGGGGTCCGGTTCCACCAGGCGGCGCACCCGTGAGACCTGCACATCCATGCTGCGGCTGTCGGTCTCGGAATCGGGTCCGCGGGCCAGCTCGATCAGGCGTTCGCGCGACAGAGGCCGGTGGGGATGCTGCACGAAGGCGCTGAGCAGGCTGAACTCCCCGCTGGTGATCACGATCGTCTCCTGTCCCCGCCGCAGGGTGCGGGCGGCCAGATCGAGCTGGTTGTCACCGAAACACACCTCCTGCCCTTCCGCCATCGGCGTGCCGGCCGGCAGAACCACCCGTCGCCGCAGCACGGCCTCGATGCGGGCGCTCAGCTCCCGCGGCAGGAAGGGTTTGGCGAGGTAATCGTCGGCCCCCTGCTCCAGTCCGATGATCCGGTCCACCGCATCACCGCGGGCGGTGAGCATCACCACCGGCAGATCGTCGCCACGGTCGCGCAGCCGCCGCAGCAGGGTGAGGCCATCGTCACCGGGCATCATCACGTCCAGCACCACCAGATCGGGGCGCTGGTTCTCGAGCCGGGCCATCAGCTGGGCGCCACCGGCCAGGCAGCGCACGTCATAGCCCTGATCGGTGAGGTAAGTGCCGAGCAACTGGCGCAGCTCGGGATCGTCATCCACCACCCAGATCCGTTGCGTCTTGCCCATGGCGCCAGGGGGGGAGGAGGGGAACCGGCCGGCACGGCCTGGGCCGACTGTATGGAGCGAAGCGGCCCGCCACCGCTGCGGAAGGATCTGGTCACACCTGGCACTGAGGTTGGTCACAGCCAGGGGCAGCGCACTTCATAACCTTGGCCCATGGGGACTTCCGGCCCGCCGCAACTGTTGCCTCCCGCCCTCCGGCTCCGGCCGGGGCGCCGGCAGCGGCGGCTGGCTGCCCTGATGGCCGGCACGGCCGTGGCTCTGGCCGCGGCCGTTGCTCCATCCCCTCCGCTGCACGCCATGCAGCTGGCCCAGCAGCAGCGGGATCTCGAGACCTACCGCCAGCGGCTGCAGAACCTGTTCCGGCGGCTGGACCGCAACGGCGACCAACGCCTCGAGCGGAGCGAAGTGCGGGGACATGCCTACATCGAAAAGCACTTCGAACGGTTGGATCGCAGTGGCCGAGGCCATCTCACCCCCGCCGACTTCGTGCCCCACCGCGCTGCATGGCAGGGCGAACGGTTGCGGGCGATGTTCCTGCGGGCCGATCACAACCGCAATGGCCGGATCGAGCGCGGCGAAGCCAAGGACCTGCGATGGCTGCAGGAGAACTTCAGCCAGGCCGACCGCAACGGGGATGGCGGCGTCAGCCTGCAGGAACTGGGTGAGCTGCGGCGGCATCGGGCGGGATCCGCGTCCTGGTGATTCAGGTCCGCCTACAGCCCGTAACCTTCAGAGCTGGGTCAAGATCGGGGCTTCGGGCTTGTTGGTCGGCGAGGAACACCGCCTCGAGCTTTCCCCCGCGCCGACAGCCCAGGCCTCC
Organism: Synechococcus sp. CBW1006; assembly: GCF_015840525.1. Lineage (NCBI taxonomy): Bacteria > Bacillati > Cyanobacteriota > Cyanophyceae > Synechococcales > Synechococcaceae > Synechococcus > Synechococcus sp. CBW1006. The sequence continues at coordinate 1,378,841 of NZ_CP060396.1, forward strand.
GCGTGCTCTGTTGATGCTTTTCCAGCCACTGGCCCAGCGGCACCGGCAACCCGAGTGGATGGACCAGCCTGGCCTCGATCCCGCCGCCCACACCGAGGCCCTGGAGGGCCTGCGGAGGATCAACGCCCTCAGTGGTGCCGTGGGTTCCCTGCTCGCTCCGATCCGTTCCCTGGCCCGGGAGCACAACGGACAGGCCCTGCGGGTTCTCGATCTGGCCTGCGGCGGCGGGGACAACACCAGGGCCCTGGCGGAACGGGCCCGTCGCGAAGGGCTCGCCGTGCGTGTCGACGGCTGCGACCTCAGCCCCCAGGCGGTGGCCATGGCCTCACGCAGCTCCAGGGAGCGGGATCTAGACGGAGTCTTCTTCCAGGCCGACGTCCTGAAGGATCCCCTGCCTGACGACTACGACGTCATCCTCTGCACCCTCTTCCTGCACCATCTGGACGAGGCGGCGGCGGTGGGTCTGCTCAGCCGGATGGGTCGCGCCAGCCGCCAGCTGGTGTTGGTCAATGACCTGATCCGCAGTCCCCTGGGCTACGGGCTGGCCTGGGCGGGCTGCCGCCTGCTGAGTCGCTCCCCGATCGTCCATTTCGATGGCCCCGTCTCGGTGCAGGGCGCCTTCCAGCTGGAGGAAGTGCGCTCCCTGGCGGTCCGGGCGGGTCTCGATGGCGCCAAGATCCGGCGCAGCTGGCCCGAGCGCTATCTGCTGTGCTGGCGCCGGCCAGGCGGCCCGCCCCAGCCTTGATGAACGCTCCGGACTGGGATGTGATCGTGGTCGGGGCCGGGCCCGCCGGCGCCCTCGCCGCCCACCAACTGGCCCGTCGCCGGTTGCGGGTGCTGCTGGTGGAGAAGCGGGCCTTTCCCCGCTGGAAGGTCTGCGGCAGCTGCCTGAACGGCGTCGCCCTCAGGGCCCTGGAGGATGCGGGCCTGGGCCACCTGGTCGACGACCAGGGCGCTGTTCCCCTCGCCCGGCTCCGCCTCGGCCTGCAAGGCCATCAGGTGGACCTCGCCCTGCCCGTGGGCCGATCCCTCTCCAGGAGCCGCTTCGACCTGGCCCTGAGTGAGGCCGCCGTGGCTGCCGGAGCCGTGTTGCGCCTGCAGACCGAGGCCAGCGTGGGCGGTGCCTGTCCGGGGGGCAGGCAGGTGCTGCTGCGCTCCGGCGACGAGCATCAGAGCACCAGCGCCCGGGTCGTGCTGCTGGCCACGGGGCTGGGCAGTTCCGGGCTGGATCCGGACATCCCGATCCAGACGCGGATCAACCCCCACGCCAGGGTCGGCGCCGGCTGCCGGCTGGACGCCGAGGTGAGCGGCTATGGCAAGGGCACGATCCACATGGCCATCGGCCAGCACGGCTATGTGGGGCTGGTGCGCAACGAAGACGGGGGCCTCAACCTGGCCGCGGCCTTCGACCGCACCCACCTGATCGCTGCCGGAGGTCCGGCCGTCTGCGCTGCCACGGTGCTGGCCGAGGCCGGCTTCGATCCCGTGCCCCAGGGCAGCGAGACCTCCTGGCGGGCCACCCCGGCCCTCACCCGCCAGAGCACACCCCCGGCGGCCGAGCGGCTGCTGCTGCTGGGGGATGCCGCTGGCTACGTGGAACCCTTCACGGGCGAGGGCATGGGCTGGGCTCTGGTCGGGGCTCTGGCGGCGGTGCCCCTGGTGCTGCAGGGGCAGGAGGGCTGGAGCCGGGGCCTCGAGAGGGAGTGGTCCCGCCGCCATGCCCGTCTGATCGGATCGAGGCAGCGCTTCTGCCATGCCCTGGCCTTCGCCCTGCGGCGCCCCGGCCTGAGCCGCACCCTGCTGGCGGCGGCCGAGCGCTGGCCGGCACTGACCGCGCCACTCCTCCAGCAGCTGGGTGGTGCAACCCTGGAACGTCTGACCCCAGAGCCATGTCCCTGACAATCCACGGCCTGGGGACGGCCCTGCCCCCCCATCGCATCGCCCAGGGCGACGCTGCCGCCATCGCCGCCGAGGTGGCCCTGCCCAACCAGGTTCCCTCTGCGTCCCAACGCCGGCTCCTCGCTACCCTTCATCGCCGCTCAGGGGTGGCCACACGCCACAGCGTTCTGCTGGAGCCCACGGGCACGGAGTCGTGCCATCAGCAGTCCTTCTTCGGAGCCACCAGCCCTGGCACCGCGGAACGGATGCGTCGCTACGCCCAGGAAGCGCCAACGTTGGCTCTGCGGGCCGTTCTCGCTGCCCTGGACCAGGCGCAGTTGCCCCCAGAACGGATCACCCACCTGATCACGGTCTCCTGCACCGGCTTCCAGGCGCCTGGCGTCGATCTCGCCCTGATGACCGCCCTGCCGCTGCCCACCGACGTGGCCCGCACCCACGTGGGGTTCATGGGCTGCCATGGAGCCCTGAACGGTCTCCGGGTAGCTGCCGGATTCACCGGGGCTGATCCTGAAGCCTGTGTCCTGCTCTGCGCGGTTGAGCTCTGCAGCCTCCACCTGCAGTACGGCTGGGAGGCCGAGCGAATCGTGGCCAATTCCCTGTTCGCCGACGGCGCCGCCGCCCTCGTGGCCTGCGGAAAGGAGCCTGAGGCTGAGTCGCCTTCAGCCCCTCGGCTGCGGCGCTTGATCGCCAGCGGCTCCCTGCTGGTGCCCGACAGCACCGAGGCGATGTCGTGGGCGATTGAGGATCACGGCTTCGCCATGGGCCTGTCCCCACGGGTCCCAGACCTGATCGCGGAGCATCTGCGGCCCTGGCTGACCGGCTGGCTGGCTGTCCATCAGCTGACGCTCGCTGCCATCGGCTCGTGGGCCGTGCATCCCGGCGGCTCCCGCATCCTCTCAGCGGTGACCGAGGCCCTGGGGCTTGATCCCCTCCTGATCGAGCCCTCCCGATCGGTGCTCAGGGACTGCGGCAATATGTCGTCGCCGACCCTGCTGTTCATCCTCGAGCGTCTGCGGCGCAGCGGCGCTCGCGGCCCCTGCCTGGCCATGGCCTTCGGCCCGGGCCTGTGTGTCGAGGTGGCCCTGCTGGCCTGAGGCGCTGCAGGGGAAAGCTGCCCGGGCCGTTATGACAGCCTTCTGGCGATCCGCATCGAGCCGGTCGTGCAGAGCTCTGACTCACCGCTCCCATCGGTGGCCTTCCTTGGGCTGGGTCAGCTCGGAACGCCGATGGCGACAAATCTCCTGGCCGCCGGCTTCCCCCTGACAGTTCACAACCGCACCCGCAAGGCGGAGGAGCCCCTGGCTGCGGCCGGCGCTGCGCGGGCATGCTCACCAGCGGATGCGGCAGCCACAGCAGAGATTCTCTGCCTCTGTCTCACCGATGGTGCTGCGGTGGAAGACGTGCTGTTCGGCCCCCAGGGTGCCGCCGCTGCTCTTCCTGCGGGCGGATTGGTGATCGACTTCTCCACGATCGATCCCTCGCAGGCGCAGGCATGCCATGACCGCCTCAGGCCCCTTGGCCTCGATCTCGTCGATGCCCCAGTCACGGGGGGGACCGAGGGTGCCAAGGCTGGAACGCTCTCGGTGCTGGTCGGAGGCGCAGAGGCTTCGGTCCATCGGGCCATGCCGCTGTTGCAGACCGTCGGGAAGACCGTGACGCACTTCGGGCCGATCGGCGCAGGCCAGCAGGTCAAGGCGGTGAATCAGGTGCTGGTGGCCGGCAGTTATGCGGCGGTGGCGGAAGCCATGGCCCTGGGCCAGCGGCTGGGGTTGCCCATGGAGATGGTGAGGCAGGCCCTCTGCGGCGGTGCCGCGGGCTCCTGGGCCCTGGAGCACCGCGCCGCCACCATGCTGCGGGGCGACTATCCCCTGGGGTTCAAGCTCTCCCTGCACCGCAAGGATCTGACGATCGCCCTGGCCGCCGCCAGGGCAGTGGGGTTGTCCCTGCCGTTGAGCGAGCGGGTGAGCCATCTGGAAGAGGAGCTGATCGCCGCCGGCCATGGCGACGACGACGTGTCCTGCCTGATGCGCTGGTTCCAGGCCTGACGTCTGCACTGAGCCTGCCTAGGTTGCAGGACGCAACGCCCCACGGAGGACCAATGACAGCCCGGCGGCCGGCTCGGATCCCGGAATCCCTGGCCTGATGACCGTTGCGCTGCCCACCAGCCTGATCAAGGCCGACCTGACCGTGCTTGATCTGCTGCGCCAGCTTTACGCGGCAGACAGCACTGGCAGTCATCAGCTGCGCTATGGCCTCACGGCTGTCGGCTTCGATAACGGCAATCTGGCCGGCGGGCTCGGCACTCCGCCGCTTGCGATCGCCATCAATCCGGAGGAGCAGGCCTTCATCGAGCAGACGTTTGCCCGCCTGGCCGGAGTGATCCGCCTGCAGGCCAGCCAGGAGAACAGCTTGGCCAGTCCACTGCAGCTGGTGTCGGTGCAGGAGGTTCGCGATCACGGCGGCTTCGCCGACACGATCACCGGGATCACCTACACGGAATTCCGTTTCGTTGTGGCGCCCTCGGGCCAGCGATCCTTGATCCCAGCCGTATCGGGCGTGACGATCGAGGCCGAACTCAACAATGATCCCGGCCTGAGTGCGGCGGAACAGCGCACGCTTGTGCACGAGATCGGCCATGCCCTCGGCCTTGATCATCCGGGTGGCAACCCCGATGATCCCAGCTTCAGTGACCTGGACACGATCATGTCCTATCGGGTCGGCGGCGATGCCCCGGCCACCTGGTTCTCGAGCACTGATCTGCAGGCCCTGGTGGAGATCTGGGGGGCCGCCTCAGCAGTTCCCTCGGCTCCAACGGTCCCATCGGGAAGCCCCGACCGCTTCGTGATCGACAGCGTGACGGGCCGCTCGATCAGCGGCTTCGAGAGCGGCATCGATCAACTGGTTGTGGCAGCTGGTCTCCTGGATGGTCAGGCGGCCAGATTCCGACTGATCGATGGCAACCGCAAAGCGCTGAAGAAGGGCCTTGCCTCCAAGGCCTCCCTCGTGTACTGGGAACCCAGGGGTCAGCTGTTCCTCAACGACAACGGCAAGGACGCCGGCTTCGGCAATGGCGGTGGCCTCCTGGCCGAGCTGGACCCGTTCACGCCCCTGGCTCCAACGGACATCCTGCTGGCTTGAGCCGTGCTCGGGCTGGGCCCTTCAGGGTTGCAGAGCCTGCCGATCCGTCACCACGCGCACCCGTTTGGTGGCGCTCACGATGCCCTCGGGATGCACCAGCAGGATCGCCCAGGTCTGGGAGCCGGGGGTCGTGGGTGCCTGCACGACCTTGAACAGGCCACCGCCGCCCAGGGCACCCAGCTGCAGGTCGGGACTCTCGACCGCCGACAACTGCTCGGCTGTCAGGGGCACGATGCCACCGGCCACCACGGCACCTTTCAGGGGTTCATCGAACAGCACGTCCACGTCGTAGCGCTGGCCGGTGAGCACGGCATCGGGGATCAGCAGGCTCACGGGCAGGTCGACGTCACCACTGCGCAGGATCGACTGCTCGCGGATCACGGTCTGGCCGTTGATCCGGCTGCCGCTGCTCTCGAGGGCAAGCTGCTGGGAGGCCTCCAGCTGGTAGTTGTAGGCCCCGTCCTGACGATGGCCGGTGACCGTGACCGTGACGGTGGCGCGGCCATCCCGCAGCGGAGCCGCCGGTGTGATCTGCCAGCGGGCATCGGGGAACAGCTCGCGCAGGGTTCTGTAGCGCGCTTCCAGCTCACTGGGATCGAAGCCTGGACCAGCCTCGAGCAGGGCCGCCAGATCGCTGCTGCCAGAGCTGTTGAGTGCCGCCTCGAGGGCCTGCAGCAGGGCTGGCGTGGGAGCCGCAGCCCAGGCTGCGGGCACCCCGGCCGCCAGGCCACCCAGCACCAGAGCGGCGGCCAGGCCGCGCCGGACCCAGCCGAAGCCGGCGCGCACTGCACGGCGGGATGAGGAGGACGTGAGAGAAGGGGACAGCGACAGGAAGGTCAAGCGGTGGAGCGGCCCGGGCATGGCTTTTAAGTTAGGCGCGGCCGCACGCCCCGCCCATGCCCAGGCTTCTGATCGCCGCCAGTGGTACGGGTGGCCATCTGTTTCCGGCCCTGGCTGTGGCGGAGGCTCTGCCGCCCGCCTGGAGCGTGCAATGGCTGGGGGTGCCTGATCGACTGGAGCGCCAGCTGGTGCCGAGCCGCTATCCGCTCCACACGGTGCGGGCCGGTGGATTGCAGGGGCGAGGTCTGCGCAAGCTCTGGAATCTGCTGAAGCTGCTCAACGCCACCCGGGCCGTGCGCCGCCTGATCCGGCGGGAGCAGATCACGGTGGTGTTCAGCAGCGGCGGCTACATCGCCGCACCGGCGATCCTGGCGGCCCGCTGGTGCGGCGTGCCGGTGGTGCTGCACGAGAGCAATGCCATCCCCGGCAAGGTGACGCGCCTGCTGGGCCGCCTCTGCAGCCGGGTGGCGGTGGGGTTGCCGCAGGCGGCCGAGCGGCTGCCCCGCTGCCGGCCGCTGGTCACCGGCACACCGGTGCGCCAGGCACTGCTGGAACCGGCCCCCCTGCCGGAATGGGTACCGGCCGGTGATGGCCCGCTGCTGCTGGTGGTGGGCGGCAGCCAGGGGGCCCTGGGCCTGAACCGGATGGTGCGACCGCTGCTGCCGAAGCTGGTGGCGGCCGGCTGTCGGGTGGTGCATCTCACCGGCAGCAACGATCCTGAAGCCGGCCAGACCAGCCTCAGCGGCCTGGTGGAACGGCCCTTCAGCGAGGCCATGGCGGGCCTGCTGCAGCACGCCGACCTGGCGATCAGCCGCGCCGGGGCCGGCAGCCTCAGTGAACTGGCGGTGTGTGGCACCCCGGCGATCCTGGTGCCCTTCCCGCAGGCCGCCGACCACCACCAGGACGCCAACGCGGCAGCCGCAGCCGCTGTGGAAGCGGCGGTGATCGTGGCGCAACAGCCCCCCTCCGATCCCGACCTGGAGCGCACCCTCTGGCGGCTGCTGGGCCCGCGATTGGAAGGAGAGCCGGTCCAGCCCGATGCCGATCCCCTGCTGAGCCTGCGGCGGGGCATGGAGCGCCTGGCCGTGCGCGATGCCGACCGGCAGGTGGCGGCGCTGCTGGTGGAGCTCGGCGCGGCAGACGCCGAACAACAGCCCCAGGCCTGAGAGCTGTTTCAGCGGCAAGCCGTCTCAGCAGAACGCCCTCTCAGCCCTGCAGGCCGCAGCGCCCCCACTCCAGGGCCAGGGCCTGGAGCAGGCGGCGATGACGCCGCCGATCCTGGAGGCCGATGCGCAGCCAGCCCTCCCCCAGCCCCTCGAAGGAGCGGCAGCCACGCAACAGGATGCGGTGGCGCTGCTCCAGGGCCAGCCGCAGCGGCTCCAGCGACGCTCCGCCGCTGTGGCGCACCAGCAGGAAGTTCGCGGCCGAAGGCATCGGCATCAGCCCCGGCAGTGCCGCCAGCTGGGCCGCCAACCAGGGACCTTCCACCGCCACCCAGCGCTGCACCCTTGCCGTCCAGCGGTCGCGCCGCGGCCCATCGGCGAGCCAGCCGGCCGCCATCGCCGCCGCCGGGCCATTCACCGGCCAGGGATCCCGCCAGGAGCTCCACCGCTGCAGGCGTTCCGGTGCGGCCAGGGCATAGCCCAGCCGCAGGCCCGCGATCGACAGCAGCTTGGTGAGGCTGCGGATCACCACCAGGTTGGGATGGTGCGGCAGCAGGGGCGCCAGGGATTGGGCTTCTCCGGCTGGAACCAGGGGCAGGAAGGCCTCGTCCACGATCACGAGCCGGTGGCGCTCCAGCAGCGGCGCCAGGGAGTCGCGGCTCCAGAGCTGGCCGCTGGGGTTATGGGGATTGGTGATCCACAGCACCGGCGGCGCCTGCGAATGGCCTGAGAGCTGGTCATCGCCGGAGCCGGCCTGGTCATCCGCAAAGGCCGCCCCCCAGTGCTGGGGGAAGCCGGCCGGCCAGTCGAGCCGCAGGGGGAGTGGCCTGCTGGCGCCGCCCCAGGTGGCCAGGGCCCGCCGGTAATCGGCGAAGCCCGGTGCCGGCAGCGCGCTGACGCCGGTGGCCGCCGCGTCACGCGCCGCCCAGGTGAACAGCTCGGCGGCGCCGTTTCCGGGCAGCACCCACTCCGGAGGCAGACCGTGCAGGGCGGCGATCGCTTGGCGCAGGGCGCCGTAGCCGCGATCGGGATAGTCGCGCAGCGCCGGGCCGGCCATGGCAGCCAGAGCGGCCAGGCGCAATCTCAGGGGCGGCCCGAAGGGCACCAGCGAGGCGCTGAGATCGAGCAGATCGGCGGGGCGGCAACCGAGGCGAGCGGCGATGGCCACCCGGTTGCCCCCGTGGATCTCAGGCGGCACCGGCGAAGACATGGCGCGGCAGCAGCCGGAAAGCGGCTTGGACGCTAACCGCCTGTGTCCCTGCAGGCGCCCGATGGCGACGGCACAATTCAGGGGCCTCCGCCCTGGCTTTGTGTCCGCCCCGCTGCAGCCGGTGATCGAGGCCGTGAACCGGGTGCTGCTGGGCAAGGAGCAGGAGGTGCGCCTGGCTCTCGCCTGCCTGCTGGCCCGCGGCCATCTGCTGATCGAGGATCTGCCCGGCGTGGGCAAGACCACCCTGGCCGAGACCCTGGCCCGCTGCTTCGGGTTGGCCTTCAAGCGGGTGAGCTTCACCAGTGATCTGCTGCCGGCCGATCTCACCGGCATCAATGTGTTTGATCCGGCCACCGCCAGCTTCCGTTTCCAGGCCGGCCCGGTGTTCACCCAGGTGCTGCTGGCCGATGAGATCAACCGCGCCAGCTCCCGCACCCAGAGCGCCCTGCTGGAGGCGATGGCGGCCGGGCGGGTGAGTGTGGATGGCACCAGCCATCCGCTGCCGGAGCCGTTCTTTGTGATCGCCACCCAGAACGGGCTCGACCAGATGGGCACCGCGCCCCTGCCCGAATCCCAGCTTGATCGCTTCCTGATGCGGCTCAGCCTCGGCTTCCCGCCGCGGCAGGCGGAGCGCGCCCTGCTGGCCGGCGAGGGGCGGCGGCCGGAGGCGATCGGCGCCGTGCTCTCGCCAGCCCGGCTGCAGGAGCTGCAGGAGCGCAGCGCCCATCAGACCTGCACCCCGGCCCTGCTGGATTACGTGCTCGATCTGGTGGAACTCAGCCGCCGTGCTGACATCCCCGGAGCCCCCCTTTCCCCCCGTGCGGCTCTTGGGCTGGTGGCGGCCGCCCGGGCCTGGTCGCTGCTGGAGGGGCGCGGCCACGTGCTCCCCTCCGATGTGCAGGCCGTGCTGGCACCGGTGTGCGAACACCGGCTGGATGGGGGACAACCCCTGAGTGGGGGCGGCGGCGCGGCGGGTGGTGGCTTCAGCGCCCGCCTCCTGGCGGATGTGGATGCAATCCGATGACGCTGCCTTCCCCGGAGGAGCTGGTGACGCGCCTGGTGCCACCCCAGCAGGGGGATCCGCTGCTGCTGGGGCTGCGCAACCTCTACATCGTGCCGACCCGCTTCGGCTGGCTGTGGCTGAGCGGCGGAGGGCTGCTGCTGATCGTGGCGATCCAGACCCAGCGCAACGGGCCGCTGCTGCTGAGTTATCTGATGCTGGGGCTGATCCTGCTGGCCCTGCACCTCACCCACTTCAACCTGCAGGGCCTGGAGCTGCGCTGCGGTGAACCGGCGGCGGGCTTTGCCGGAACTCCCCTGGCCTATCCCCTGATTGCCCGCAGTCGCCATCGCCGCGAAGGCGTGCAGATCAGCTGGCAACCAGCCAGCGGCGATGGTGTGGCCACTTCCCCCCTCGTACTCACGTTGCGACCGGGGGAGCAGACCCTGGCACTGCCCTGGATCCCGCCCCGGCGCGGCTGGCAGCGGCCCGGTCGCCTGAAGCTGGTCAGCACGGCACCGCTGGGACTGTTCCGCTGCTGGAGCCGCTGGGAACCACCACGGGCCCAGCTGATCTACCCCCGCCGCCTGCCTGGCCCGGTCGCCAGCCTGCCGGTGTTGCGCTCGGCGAGCGGCTCCACCAGCCACAGCCACTGGGAACGGGAAGGCACCGAACAGTGGCGCGACCTGCGGCCCCATCGCCCCGAGGATGGCAGCAGCCGCCTGGCCTGGAAGCCCTTCGCCCAGGGCCGTGGCCAGCTGACCAAGCAGTTCTCGGCCGAGGCCGGCGAGCCCCTCTGCCTCGCGCCGGCGGCCGGCCTGCCCCGTGAGCAGGCGCTGGAGCACCTCAGCGAGCGGATCTGGCAGCTGGGCCATCAGGAGGCGATCTATGGGCTGGATCTGCCCGGCCTTCGCCTGGAGCCCGACAGCGGCCCCAGCCACCGGGATGCCTGCCTGCGGGCCCTGGCCACCAGCCCATGAGCCAGCCCCTGAGCCCTGCAGCGACCTCGGCGATGGTGTTGCCCCCCAAGCGCCTGCAATGGGTGGTGACCGGTCTGCTGGCGATCGGGCTCACGGGCCTGGATCCGGGCCTGCCGCTGAGCTGGCCCACGATCGTTCTGGTGGTGATGGCCGCTTTGAAGCTGCGGGAGGCGCGCAGCCGTGCTGAACGACGGCTGGTGGCGCTGCTGCAGCTGGTGGGGGCCGGGCTGCTGGGAGCCCAACAGCCCGATCTGCTCCCCAGCGCCCTGCAGCTGGCGATCGCGTTGCTGGCGCTGGCGGGCCTGCTGGGCCTGGAACTGGAGCTCAGCCTCAGCTGGCGGCAACTGCTGCGGCGCAGCGCCCAGGTGCTGGCGGCGGCCCTGCCGATGGCCCTGGTGCTGTTCCTGCTGGTGCCGCGGATCGGACCGCTCTGGACCCTGCCCCAAGGCTGGGGCGCCGCCGCCGTGACCGGCCTGAGCGACAGGCTGGATCCGGGCGGCATCGCCTCCCTGGCCAGCAGTGCGGCGCCGGCGGCACGGGTGGCCTTCAGCGACAACCGGGTCCCGCCGGAGAGCGAGCGTTACTGGCGGGTGCTGGTGCATGACTGGTTCGATGGCCAGAGCTGGCAGCGGCGTGAGCTGCGCACGGCCCCAGCCTTGATGGCCCCGGTGGAGAAGGGCGCCGCTCCGGCTGACGCCAGGGCGCGCCAGCTCTGGCTGGTGGAACCGAGCCGGTTTGAGGCGGTGCCCTGGGACGGGCGGGCCCAGCCCCGCAGCGACGACCTGCGCCTGCGCTTCGATGGTGAACTGCTGCTGAAGCGCCCGCCACGGGAACGGCGCCATTACCAACTGATCAGCGAGGAGCAGGACAGCCCCTGGCAGCAGAGACCCCCTTCCCTGATCGACCTGGCCCTGCCGAAGGGGGCCAATCCGAGGCTCGAGGCCCTGGGGCACCAGTGGGCCCGACTGCCGGAACTCCGCCAGCGCCTGGCCGCCGCCGAGGCCTGGTTCCGCAGCCAGCCCTTCCGCTACACCCGCAGCCCGGGCACCCTGCCGCGGCGCGCTGGTCTCGACACCTTCCTGTTCGAGCGGCAGCAGGGCTTCTGCGGCCATTACGCCAGCGCCGCCACGGCCCTGCTGCGGGCTGCGGGCGTGCCGGCCCGGGTGGTGAGTGGATACAAGGGCGGCACCTGGGTGCAGCCCTTCGGCGGTGAGCCCTACCTCGACATCCGCCAGGCGGAAGCCCATGCCTGGAGTGAGGTGTGGCTCGATGGCGAGGGCTGGCAGCGGCTGGATCCGACCGGCTGGGTGACGCCGGAGCGCAATGCCCCTCCAGCGCCAGCGATGGCGCTGGAGGGGCAGGCACCGCTGTGGTGGCGCTGGGGCCAGCGGCAGTGGTGGGGCATCGACCTGGCCTGGAGCCGCTGGTGGCTGGGCTTTGATCGGGAGGGCCAGGAGGCCCTGCTCGACACCTTGCTGGGGCGTCAGCGGCAGTGGCTTGGGGTCCTGCTGCTGGCGGGCCTGGGCCTGGCGCTGACCCTCAGCCTGGCCGCCCTGCGATGGACCCAGCGGTTACGCGACCGTGGCCCGCAAACCGATCGCCACCGACGGGAACTGGAGCGATGCCTGGCGGCCCTGCAGTCAGCAGGTCTGAAACCCCACGGATCGGAGCCCTTGGAGCAGTTCTGCAGACGCGCTGGAAGACGGGAGCCGCGCCTATCCAACGTCCTGCAGGAACTCAGCCATCACTACACACGAGCCCGCTTCCAATGGCTCTCGCCGACTGAAATGCAGCGGACACTGAAGCACCTGAGACAGTGTCGACAGGAGATCCGCAGAATCTGTTCCAGTTTTTCCACCAAGCCCTCGATTCCTGGACATCCTTCGTCTCCAGGTCGTACCAGCTGAGACACAACACAGACTGCAGACATTGAGCGGCGTGGCCACCCATCGGCACTGCCTTGCAGGTAGCAGACTCGCAGGTAGCAGACCCGCAGATAGCAGTCACCAAGCAGCCAGGCAACACTGCTTCCATGGCATTGCCTGCAGTGGCCATCTCTGGTCCAAGCTCTGATGCCCCGATGACGGCCAGGGTGTTGCAGGGACCCTTACCATGCATCGTAATGCGGCGCTTCAGGCCATGAAAACCAAGATCAAAGGGCCGGATGCCAAGGGGAAAACGACATTCAAATTCGATAACGAGCCGAATAACGTTGTTGTAAACTCAAATCTCGGCTATAAGATTTATCTCAGGGGAGGTAATGATACGGGAGCTGGATCCGATGGCGATGACCGCATCTTTGGTCAGAAAGGATCGGATCAGCTGTCGGGAGGTCTTGGTAACGATTATCTTTCGGCCGGTAATGGTAAGCAAAATCAGAATAATCTCATCGGCGACTCCGGCTTCATTGGGGTTGGGGCTTTTGGCGGAGACGATCAACTGATCGGCGGCTTCGGCTCGACGGATCGCATGGTGGGCGACAGCACGGAGCTCTACGGCACTGGTGGGAAGGACCTGCTGCAGGCCTACGGCAACTACACCGAAATGATCGGCGATGCTGCAACGATGCAGCCCTACAGCCGCGGCGGCAACGACGTTCTCACCGGTGTGCCCCTGTTTTTGACGCGGACCTTGATGTATGGAGATGCCGCCGCTGTTTACGGGCCGGTGACGGGAGGCAATGACGACCTGATCAGCGGGCAGAGCGACGATTTCATGTATGGCGACTGGGAATTCACCTTCAGCGCAGACCTGGCCAATGACCCCTATGTTTTCGACATCTATGACAGTTTCGGATTCTTTGCTCCGAATCCTTCCCAGCCAAGGCCGTTCAGCTTTGAACCGGTGACCTTTGAGCTTCTGCAGCAAGATTTTGATCAGGCGACAGGAGGTGCGCCGCCCGAAGGCAATGGCACGAAAGTGAGCTTTGAAAGCCTCAAGGTGCTGGCGAATCAATACAACATAGACTACGCACCGGCCGACGCTCTGCTTGCCACGTTCGGACCCGATGAATTCATCTATGTCATCCCTGATCGCAGTGCCGACCCGTTAGCGCCGCAGGGAGGTGCCGACCGCTTCATTTTCAACACCTTTGCAGAAGGGAATGACGTGATCTTTGATTTCAATCCGGCGGAAGGCGATCGCATCGTGTTTCGGAACGGCCTCACCCTGGCCGATCAGGGCAACAGATTTTTCGTGTTCGAGAGCGAGCGCGATACGCTGATCACCTATGGCAGTTCATCGATTCTGCTTCCATATTTCACCGAGCTTGCGGCTGAGGATTTCATCTTTGGCGAAGGTTCTGCCGCGTCATCGCCCGGTGGCGGCTTCCAGCCGGTTGTGCTGTGAGCCAGCCGATGCGTTACCGGATTGTTCTGGGTCTGATCGTGGCCCTGGGCATGCCTGCGGCCGCCAGCGCCGGCAGCTTCTGTCTGCCGGAGGAGCGCTATTTCCAGAGTCTCAAACCACCGGTGGAGCGCTACAACAACAACAACGTGCAGCAGTGTTCCAGTGGCCAGGCCTGCCTGAATCAGCTGCGCTCCGCCATGGCCCGGCAACAGCTCTGGCCGGCGTCTTACGAATGGATCCGCAAGGGCAAGATCTGGTGCCTGGAGGAACGTCCCCCCCGCAGTGGGACCACTGCTGCAGGCGAAGCAGGCAGCAGCGCCAGCCCGCCGGCCAATCCGGCCCCATCCCGCTAGGAAATGGACAGGATTCCGCTATGACGGATCGGCACTGCTCCCATCGGCGGCGATGATCCGGACCCAACGACGGAGCGGCCGAATCGTTGCTCCGATGATCGGCGCCTTTCTTCTGACGGCTGCGGCCGCACCGAGCTGGGCGGCCGACCAGGAGCAGCTGATGCAACTGCTCGATCGCAAGACCTGCCCCGCATGCCGACTCCAGGATGCCGATCTGGTGCATGCCGATCTGCGCGATGCGGACCTGCAGCAGGCGCGGCTGCAGCGCGCCAACCTCAGCCGGGCTCAGCTCGATGGGGCCGACCTGCGCCAGGCCGACCTGAGCTTCTCCTCCCTGATGGGCGCGTCGCTGCGCGGGGCTGATCTACGCGGCGCCAAGCTGGAAGGCACCGATCTGCGGGACGCCGATCTCAGTGGTGCCCAGCTCGATGCAGACGCCCTGGCCAAAAGCCATTGGCGCGGGGCCACAGGGGTGACCGCCGAGGCCAGCAGCTATGCCGCCATGCATAACGCCGGCGTGGAAGCAGCCCTGCAAGGGCGCTATCCGGAGGCGGAAGACCTGTTCAACAAGGCGTTGCTCAAACAGCCCGACGCCGCACTCACCTGGCTGGCCCGGGGCATCAGCCGCGCCGAGCAGTCCAAACGGGATCTGGCGGCGATGGACTTCAACTATGCCGCCACGCTCTTTGAGCAGCAGGGCCAGAAGGAAACGGCCGACCAGCTCCGCAAGGGCGCTGCCGATCTGGCCAAGGATCCCAACAAGAGCGGCAACGGCTTCGGCAGCGGACTGCTGCAGGGAGCGATCGGGGTGTTCCAGCAGCTGGCGCCCCTGGCGATCAAGATGTTCGCCCCTGCTGTGGGCTTCTGAGTCTGGGTCGGGCTTAGTTGTTGACGCCGTACATGAGCCGGCGTGCATCCTGGGTGCCGGGGGTGTAGCCATAGCCATAAGTGCCACCTTTTTCATCGTCGATGATGCGGGGCGTCACCAGGATCACCAGTTCATTGCGGCGCCTTGAGCCGGACGTGCGGCGGAAGAACTGACCCACGATCGGCAAATCCCCAAGGATCGGCCACTTGGAGACCTCCTGTTGATCTTCATCGGAAATCACGCCGGTGAGGATCAGAGTCTGGCCGTCACGGACGCGAAGACTGCCGGTATCGAGGCGTCGCAGGGACAGAATCGCCAGATCCGAAGAGCAGGCCGTGGGACCCGAAATAAAATCCACAATCGCGGAAATAGTAGGGGTGAGCGAGAAAGTCACGAACCCGTTATCATCGATCTTCGAGACTCTGGCTCCGAAAGCAAGCCCCGCCGTGGCGAACTCGGGCTCGCAGATCACATTGGTGGAGTTTTCCTGCGTGGTCACGTTCAAGGCGGTGATCACCTGGGTGCCAACGGTCACGAATGACTCATTGGCTCGGGAGCGACCGATGGTCTGCTGACCCAGCAGGTTGAAACCACCGGTAGAACTTTGAGTTGCACCAGAGGCATTGGCACCCCCACTGATCTCTTCAGGGTTCTCACTGAGAATCAGGGTGGGAGCCGCCAGCACCTTGGTGTTGTTGGAGACAATCTGTGCCTGGAGGAAATCGAAGAACTGGTTATCGGGATAGTTGAGGGCGGGGTTGCGGCGGCGGGTGCCGGAGTAGTTCTGGGAGCTATCGCTGCTGCGATTGCGATCATTGAAGCGGTTGGAATTGCGGGATCGGCTGTTGCGGTTGGTGGAATCATTGGCGTTAGAGCCGGTCTGGCTGCGGCTCAGGTTCACCTGCCGGCCGGTGATGTTGCCGATGATGTTCTCCACCCGGGAGGTGAGGGCCGAGCTGAGGGATTGGGAGGCGCTGCCGTTGGGCACGACCCTGAATTGTTTGGATTCAACTGTGATTTCTAAGGGTTCGTCGCCTCCCTCGACAAAGTTTGGGTTGGGTATGAAGCGTTCAACGGTAAATTCTCTAATCTCGGTTCCCGTCTGGCGAGACAGTTGGGCATTAATCTCTTCTACTTGAGACTGATTCAGCTGGGTGTTGTCCTGGAAGTTCAGCGTGAGGCTGTTGGTGAAGGAGTCGCCTGAGGTCGAGTTCGAGCCGGATCCGGAATTCCTGTCGCGGGAACGGGAATTATTCCGGTTCGAGAAAGAATTGCTGCCCGAATTCTCGCTGAAGCCTTCGGTTGTGTTGAAGTCACTGAAATCATCGCTATTGGCCGGCAGATTGCGCCCGAAGGCCGCCAGCAGGCGGCCGCCATCGTTGACAATGAAATTATTGCCGAAGCGGAAGGCAAAGCTGTTGTCGATCTCAGTGTCGTTGTTGAGGGTCACATCCAGAATCTTCACCGAGAGTGCCACCTGCCGCTGGCGCAGATCCAGCTGCTTGAGGTATTGCTCCGCGATCGCCACCAGCGCCACCTCGCCCACCAGGGTGATCGTGCTCAGGCGTGGGTCGGTGGTGGCCTGCAGGCCCACCAGGGGGCCGGTGGAGGCCCCGAAGGCCTCCACCTGCTGCTGGGTGGAGGTAACGGTCTGGTTGGTGGCACTGGCACCAGCCACCTGTTCGTTCTGATTCAGGCCCTGGGACACGGCCGTGGTGATCGAGGTCACCTTGGTGACGCTGGCCCCGAGGTTGGCGAGGTAATCGGCGGCGGAATTGGCGGATACCTGGTTGAGGCGATAGACCTTCGAGAGCTGGGGGCCGATCGTCTTGCTGAGAACGTTCGGCCCCACCATGATCGTGTTGCCTTCGCGGCGAGCCTGCAGGCCACTGCTCAACAGCACGAAGTTGAAAGCCCGTTCGTAGGCCTCGTTCTGGAACGCCACGGTCACCGGGTTCGTCTGCGCGGCTGAGGCGTTGGTTCCCTGCGGCCCCGTGGCGGGATCGGAGTAGGCATACCCATACCCCCCCATCTGGGCCAGCACCATCAGCACATCGCGGGCGTTGGCTCCGCGGGTGGTGAGGGTCACCGGGGGGCCACTCAGGGTCACGTAGCCGCGGTTGCGGATCGTCATCGAGCCCACCGCCATGTCGCCCAGGGGCGGGGCCACGGCCCGTGGCCGCAGCGGCGGCACATAGGCGGGTGTGGGCACTGCGGTGGGACGGCTCAGATTCGGGCTCACGGTCTGGCTCACCGGCAGCTGCGGCGCCGGAAAGCGCACGATCAGGTCCTTGCCGTCGCTGCTGACGATCGGAGGGCTGATCGTCTGGTCCCGGGAGGGGGTCACCTTCAACTGGAACAGGCGCCCCGTGCCGTCGAAGGTGATGCGCTCCATGCCCGCATCCGGCATCGCCAACGACTGCGGCCCGGCCTTGAGGCCGCGGGTGCGATCGGTGCGCAGCTCACCCACCCAGATCGCCCCATCCAGGCGTTGTTCCATCGCGCCGCCCATACCGGCGTCCTGGAGCACCAGCTCGATCGCATCCGGCAGGCGACGGATCTTCAGCTGGATCCCATCGCTGCTCAGCTGGGCCTGGGCCAGGGCCGGCCGGCTGATCAGCACGGGATCGACCAAGAGGCCCATGCCCAGCAGCCAGGCTCCACCCACCGCACCGAGGCGCCGCAACGACAAAAGACTGACCGGAACTGGCGCGATGGTATCGGCCCCCACCTGTGGCGACCAGCGCCGGGGGGCCTGTTCGGATCTTGGCCGAGGTTGGCCGCTCAGGGACTGGCGGGTCTGGTGGCTTCCCCGGTCTGCGCGGCTGGTTTGGCCTTCCGGGGCCCGTCGCTGGAGCCCCCGCTGTAGAGGGTCACAGCCAGCTTCATCACCGTGGGGGGGGTCTGAAGGGCGGCCAGGAGCAGCTCGGTCGGCGTGTTGCCGGCGGGCTTGTTCTGCGTTCCCGGTGCAAGGTTGAGATCGCTCTGCACCACCAGCAGGCTCAGGCCCTCAAGGCTGCGCAGGAAGGCCAGCAGATCGGGATAGCGGCCCCTGGCGTTGAGCAGCAGTCGGGTGGCTTCCAGGCCGGAGGATTCCAGCGCCGGCTTCGGCGGAGGTGCTTTCTTGCCGTCTTTGGTTTCCTCCAGGCCGCCCGTGCTCTTGGTCGCCTCCGGGGTGGCCGACACGGGCTCCAGCACATCGAGCTGGACCTTGTGACGCGCCGCCTCCTGATCCACCTGGGCCATGAAGGTGGTGATCTCGCCGCTGCCGGCGATCAGGCTGAGCACCTGGCGCTGCTGTCTCTGGGCCTTGGCGTCGTTGAGGTCGAGTTGGCGTAACTGCCCTTGCAGCAGGGGAATGCGCTGTTGCAGGCCCGCCAGGCTCGAGACCCGCTCCTCATCACCGCGCAACCGCAGCCACTGGGGCAGCACCAGGGCCAGGAACAGCATCAGGGCCACGATTCCGCCCACCGCGAGCGGCAGACCGATCAACAGACGCTCGCGCAGATGCGGCGATAACGGTTGGTACCCCTCCTGAAGGTTGGTCATGGCAGCAGGCCCTCCTTCTGCAGCAGTTGATATCGGCGCGCCATGCCCTCGGCACCGAGTCGCTTCAGCAGCACCATTTCCCTGCTGGGCGGCAGCTCCGAGAAAGGGGCGCTCATCTCGAAGCTCACCACCGAGGGCAGCGTTGACCTGGGATCCTTCTCTTCTCGGAAGGCACGGCTCAGGGCCACCCCCTCAGGCTGGAACAGGGGCGACCGCTTCAGCTCCAGCTGCAGCACATTGATGCGGGAAAAAGCCTGGGGATCCCGTGCCTGGCCCTTGAGCCTGAGGGTGTCGCCCTCCACCTGCATCTGGCTGATCTGAACACCATCGGGGGTCCGCAGCTGCAGTTCCCGCAGCACGGTGGAGCCGGAGCGCACACCCACCAGCCCCTTGGCCAGTTCGCGGTTCACGCCTGTCACCTTGTCCACCTCGGCCTGCCGGGCCTTGACCTGCCCTTCCAGCACCTCCACCTCCGCTTGAACCGCCGTGAGACGATCGAGTTCAGTGCGCACCAGTTGCTGGCGCAGGAACAGGAAGCCCGCCGTCGCCACCACCAGCAGCACCAGGCCGCCGCCGATCAGGGCGCCGCGCAACAGGAGCTGATCGATGGAAGTGATCCGATCCGGCAGCTCGGGGATGCCGAGCTCCTGCCGGCGTTCCCGCAGCAGATCGGGGGGGCGGCTGGTCTGCACGGTCATGTCAACGTCCTCGCTGGCGGGGTCCGCGCCGGCAGCAAGCCGCTCAGAGCCAGGGATCCGAACTCACCACCATGCATCTGCTCGGCCTGCACCCCCAGCGCCTGCTCCAGAGGCTCGATCCCAGGCAGATGGCCGGTGAGCAGCAGGCGAATCGAGCGCACGGCCGGGTCGTGATGGCGGTAGTAAGCCAGGCATTTCTGCAGGGTTTCAAGCAGGGCCGGCATCCTCGGCTCGAGGTCTCGTTCATAGACCGGTTCGCCATTGCGCAGCAGCAGCAGGGTGCACAGATGGGGCTCGGGTTGCAGCAGCACGATCAGCTCCTCAGGCTCGGCCTCACGCAGCCGGGGGGCGAGGGCCTCCAGCAGGCAGGCCTGCTGGGGTTCGAGGCGATCCAGGGCCACACCGGCAATCGAAAACACCTCGATCCAGCCATCCACCACGGCCTTCGGTGCCGCCACCATCAGGGCATGGTCCGGGCGACCTGGCAGCGGCTGCAGATCGAGATAGGAGTCATCGAGGGGCAGCCGCACGCCCAGGTCGGGGTTCATCCCGCGCAGTGTGCTCACCGGATCGTCCGGCCAGATGCCATCGGGCCACTCCAGTACCCGCCATGTGCAGGCGATACGGGGCAGGACCGCCAGGACATGCGCATCGATCCAGTCATTTTCCAACAGCAGATCGCCGATGAAATCCCCCAGGGCCGACACCTGCAGGGGGCGCCCCTTCCGGCAGGTGGCCGCCGGGATCGGGGCCTCGATCGAAAGGGGCAGCGGCCGACCCCCTTTGATGCCCTGCCCCAGGATCAGGGCATCGGTGATCTCCAGCAGGACCTGCTGGGGGAAGAGACGTGCCTGAAACGGGCGCCAGCGCTCCTGAAGTCCCGCCAGTACCAAAGGTCGAGCCGTGGTGGATGGCGGAACGGTACCGAATCTTCAGCGCCAGGGCAGCCCTGAGCCCACCGCTTCGCCGATAGTCCGCAGACCGTGGCGGTCCAGCTGCT
Organism: Synechococcus sp. CBW1006; assembly: GCF_015840525.1. Lineage (NCBI taxonomy): Bacteria > Bacillati > Cyanobacteriota > Cyanophyceae > Synechococcales > Synechococcaceae > Synechococcus > Synechococcus sp. CBW1006. Next base: position 1,398,887 of record NZ_CP060396.1, read on the forward strand.
GCAGCAGGCCCTCAAGGATCGCCGGCACCAGCTGGGGCCCTTCGTAGATCCAGCCGGTGTAGAGCTGCACCAGCGACGCTCCGGCGCTGATCCGCTCCCAGGCCGCCTCAGGGGAATCGATGCCCCCCACGCCCACCAGCGGCAGGGCAGGGCCGGCGGCGGCCCGCAACCGGCGCACCACCTCCAGGGCTCGCCGTCGCAGGGGGCGACCGCTGAGACCGCCCGTCTCCTGCGCCAGGGTCTGGCCGGTCTGGGGCAGGAGCCGACCGGCCAGACCGAGCCGATCGATGCTGGTGTTCACCGCGATCACACCGGCCAGTCCCTCCTCGTAGGCCAGCCGGGCGATGGCATCGATGGCATCGTCCTCCAGGTCTGGAGCGATCTTCACCAGCAGCGGCGGGCAGGCGGGCAGACGCCGCAGGCGCTCCACCAGGCGGCGGAGGAGCACCTCGTCCTGGAGTTCCCGCAGGCCTGGGGTGTTGGGCGAGCTCACATTGATCACCGCGTAATCGGCCAGGGGGGCCAGCAGCTCCAGGGAGGAGGCGTAGTCGTCCGGCGCCAGTTCCAGGGGTGTGATCTTCGACTTGCCGAGATTGATGCCCAGCACGGCCGGCCGCTGGCCGGGCGGCTGCAGCTGCTGGCGCTCCAGGGTGCGGCGCAGGGCCTGGGCGCCATCGTTGTTGAAGCCCATGCGATTCAGGGCCGCCCGCTCCGCCGCCAGCCGGAACAGACGCGGCCGTGGATTGCCGGGCTGGCCGTGCCAGGTCACGGTGCCCAGCTCGACGAAACCGAAGCCGAAGCAATCCCAGATCGCCGCTGCCACGCCGTTCTTGTCGAAGCCGGCCGCCAGACCCACCGGATTGGCGAAGCGGCAGCCGAACAGGGTCTGCTCCAGCCGCGCATCGCGGCGCTGCAGCTCACCGGCCAGCCCGGCCAGGCTGCCGCTCACCAGTGGCCAGCGGCGCCGCAGAGCGGCCTGCCCCAGAGCCAGCAGGGTGAGGCGGCTGAGCTGTTCCGCATCGGCGCCCGCATCGCTCTGCAGCAGGGGGCCCACGAAGCGGCTGTACAGGGCACCCGTTGCCGGCACGCTGCCGGAGCCCCCATTGGTTTCAGCCATCAGCTCTCCCCCACCGTCACGTCCCGCTGCTGCGATCCTGCCGCGCCACGCTCCAGCCGCCAGCGCCCATCCGCCAGGGGCAGCACCTGCCAGTCGCGCCATTGCCAGGCCTGCTGCCGCCGCTGCAGCGTCGACAGCGGCATCTCCACCAGCTGGGCCAGCTCCACCAGGCTGAGGCCGTAGCCGCCCGCCGCCAGCCGATCGGCCAGCTCCAGGCGGCTCAGCAGCTGCTGCAGGCCCGGTGGGGCGGGATCCACCAGAGGATCCGGAGCCGCGACATCCCCTGCCCCGGCTTGAGCCTTGGCTTGGACCGCAGGAACCGTGGCGCTGATCGTGAGGTTCTGCACCTGCTCGCCCTCGGCCAGCGGCGGCGTCCGGCCCTTGGAGAAGGCCACGGCGATGGCATCGCAGCGGTCGTTGTCGGGATCGCCGCTGTGGCCGCGCACATGGGCCAGCCGCACCCCCGGCAGCCGCGCCCGATCCAGGGCTTCCCACAGGTCACGGTTGAGCACGGGATTGCCGGCGGCGGTGCGCCAGCCCTTGCGCTTCCAGCCGGCCATCCATTTGTCGAGGCCGTCGATCAGATAGCGGCTGTCGGTGCGGATCGCCATGCCCTCCTGATGGGGCAGGTCCGCCAGGGCCTCAAGCAGGGCCAGGGCCGCCGTGAGTTCCATGCGGTTGTTGGTGGTGGCGCGATCGGCTCCGCCCATCTCCCGCACCGAACCATCCGAGAACCGCAGCAGGGCCCCCCAGCCGCCGGGTCCCGGATTGCCGCTGCAGGCCCCATCACAGGCTGCAGCCACCACACGGACCGTCTCAGCCGCCACTGTTCACGGGGGCGATTGTCCGGTAAAACGCACGTTCAAGCCTGGCGCCATGCCAGGGCAGCGGAGTTTGCACCATGAAGCGAACCTACCTGGCCCTGGCGGGGCTGGCCCTGGCGAGCTCGGCGTTGCCGGCAGTCGTCCCCCCTCTGGCGCGAGCCGCTGGCCTGTTCAGCAGTCAACCCCTGGAAGCTTCCCGGTTCGCGGTGCTGGGTCGCCCAGTCGGCAGCAACTCCTGGAATCTGCTCGTGCTTGAGCAGATCAAACCCCAGCCTCTCTGCTGGGAGAAGCAGAGCAATGGGCTGATCGATCCCGCCCTGAACCGCTTCGACTTCACCGGCATCTGCAGCCGCTACCTGGACAGCAACGGCTATTCCCTGCGGGTTGACGACCAGGATCTCGCGAGCCAGTACCGGCTGCGGCTTCAGCAGGAGGGCAGCGAGCTGCAACTGCAGGCCATGTCCGGCGATGACCCCACAGTCCTGGTGGTGGGCAGGGCCAGCGTGCCCCAGCGTGACCGCGATGCCTTTGTGGCGATCGATCTGGAGCCGGGCTGGCAGCTGCAGCGTCGCGCTTTCGGCGAGCAGACCCTCAGCCATATCTATTTCGCCAACAGCACCCCGTTGCCCGAGCTGATCGCCAAGGCCTCCGGATCAGGCAAGGCCCGACCCGATGGCACCTCCCTGGCTCTCGCCACCGGCAGCCTGCGCCCTGGGGCGCTGAGCGATCCCTCCAACTCTGATGACTCTCTGCAGGCTTCACTGCGCCCCGGCCAGACCGTGAGCCTGCCGGTGATTCCTTTCCGGGAGTGAGCTGAGCGCAGACAGTTGCCGCACCGCCCCTCTTCCCCTGGCAACCCCTGAATAGAGTCGTTATGGTTACGGCGTGTGAGGGGTGCGGAACCCACTTTCAGGGTCGAAACGAGGACAGACTCCCGGAAACGTTCCACCTCTTGGCCCTGCCTTTGGCGGGGCTTTTTTTTGGCTTGGTCGTTTGGCTTGGTCGTTTGGTTTGGTCGTTTGGCTTGGTCTTTTTGGCTTGGCCTTGCTTTCCAGGCAGCCCTCAACAAAAAACCGGCTCCCCGAAGGAAGCCGGCTGCTGAGGTGATGCGGGGTGAGCCGAAGCCCGCCCCATGGCGATCACTTGACGGTGACCTTGCCGCCAACTTCTTCGATCGCCTTCTTGAGAGCCTCGGCTTCGTCTTTGGAAATGCCTTCCTTGACAGCCTTGGGGGCAGCTTCCACAAGGGCTTTGGCTTCGCCGAGGCCGAGGCCGGTGGCCTCGCGGACGGCCTTGAGCACCTTGATCTTGGAGGCGGCGTCGAAGCTCTCGAGCACGACATCGAACTCGGTCTGTTCTTCAACGGCCTCGGCAGCGGCGGCGGGAGCCGCAGCCATCACGACGCCCGCGGAAGCGGCGGCGGACACACCGAAGGCCTCTTCGATCTGCTTGACAAGCTCAGAGGCTTCCAGCAGGGAGAGGGTCTTCAGCTGTTCGAGAATCTGGTCAGTAGCGGTAGACATGGTTGGGAATCAGCAACAGATCTGTGGGAGACAGTCGGATCGGGTGAGCTCCGCAGCGGAACAACGCCTCAGGCGGCGTTGCCTTCGCCATCGGCGTGCTGCTGGAGCGCCCGGGCGAGACCGGAGGGAACTTCGTTGATACCCACCGCAACCTTGGTGGCCACGGCATTGATCGCACCGGCGATCTGGGCCATGAGCACCTCCTTGGAGGGCAGATCCCCGATGGCCTTGATGTCGTTCTGGGAGAGGAGCTTGCCTTCGAACAGGCCGCCCTTCACCTCCGACTTCTTCGTGTCCTTCTGGAAGTACTGCAAGGCCTTCACCACACCACCGACATCGCCCTTGACCAGGACGAAGGCGTTGGTGCCGGTGAGCAGGGAATCGAGTTCCGACCAGGCGCTGTTGCCATCAATGGCCCGACGCATCAAGGTGTTTTTGGTCACCTTGCACACGCCGTTGCTGGCCTGCAGACGGGTCCGCAGATCAGACATCTCCTTGATGGACAGACCCTGGTAATCCAGGACCAGCGCCATTTCGGCTTCACCGAGGAGCCCCTTGAGCTCTTCGACGATCTGTTGCTTGTTCTCCAGCGTGCGGCCCATAGGAAAGGAACGGATCGGGGGAACAAGCCGGGTACGCAGCCCCAGGGGCCTCACAAAAGGCACCTCGAGGGCTGCGGCCTGTTCAGACGATCCGGACGAATCCGGGTGCGCAGAAACCAGTCGCGTGCACCTCGGCAGGATTTACGGGTCAGGATCACCGGCGAACCGGACACCTGAATCGACCTGCTGTCTTGGGTAGGGCGCGTGCCCTTCTGGCCGAAGCCAGCTCAACACCTTACAGGACAGGGGGGATTGAACCCTTCACAGAAGACACTCTGCTGATGCCAGAGACCTGCTGATGGCGCAGACCGGCAGCCGCCCCTGACTTACTGGCGGCGCAGAAACGTCTGCAACCGGTCGCTGCGGGGCTGGGTGAACAGCTGTTCAGGACTCCCCTGCTCCTCAATCAGCCCATCGTTGAAGAACAGCACTCGATTCGACACCTCCCGGGCGAAGCGCATCTCGTGGGTCACCACCACCATCGTCATGCCATCGGCGGCGAGCCCCTGCATCACGGCCAGCACCTCGCCCACCAGCTCGGGATCGAGGGCGCTGGTGGGCTCGTCGAACAGCATCAGGGCCGGATTCATGCAGAGGGCCCGGGCAATCGCCACCCGCTGCTTCTGGCCGCCGGAGAGCTGGTCAGGCCAGGCCCGGGCCCGTTCCGCCAGCCCCACGGTGGTGAGGTGATGCAGGGCCCGATCGCGGCACTCGGCCAGCGGCACCCCCAGGATGCGACGGGGCGCCAGCATCAGGTTGTCCAGCACGCTCAGGTGCGGGAACAGGTTGAACTGCTGGAACACCATGCCAACCCGGCTGCGCAGGCGCGTCTGTGCATCCCAGCTCAGCCGCGGCGCCGAGAGGTCGTGACCCATCAGCTCCAGCCTGCCCGCCTGAAAACTCTCGAGCCGGTTCAGGCAGCGCAGAAAGGTGCTCTTGCCGCATCCTGAAGGGCCGATCACCGACACCACATCGCCGGCCTCGAACGTGGCGCTCACCCCCCGCAGCACCGTTCGGGTGCCGTAACTCTTGTGCAGCTGGTGACAGGCCAGCAGAGGCGGATCTGCGGAGCTGGCGATCATGGAGTGCACTCCAGCGCGCGGACAGGGCCGTGACCAGTATTGAACCGAAGCGCCGGATGTGGTGTCGGCTGCTGGCCCTGGTGGTGCTCAGCCTGGTCCTGGCGCTGGGCGCTGTCGGGCTCCACCCCGCAGCCGCGGGCCCAGATGGAGGAGCAGACGCGGCGACCGCCAAGCCGACCTGGACCGTGGGCACCGATCCCACCTACGCCCCGTTCCAGATGAAGGCCGGGGCCCGCGATGAGCTGCAGGGCTTCGACATTGATCTGATCCAGGCGATCGGGAAGAACAGCGGCCACCCGGTCCGCTTCGTCTCCCTGCCATTCGACGGCCTGATCCCGGCACTCCAGGGCGGCAGCGTCGACATGGTGATCAGCGCCATGACGATCACGGCCGAACGGGCCCAGGCGGTGGACTTCTCACGGCCCTACTTCGTCGCCGGCCTGGGGATCCTGGTGCGCGAGGGCAACACCACCATCCACAACCTCAAGGATCTCGAGGGCCGCACGATCGCGGTGCAGATCGGCACCACCGGCGCCAAGGCCATGGCCGAGGTCCCCGGAGCCCGGGTCACGACCTTCGACGCCGCACCCTTGGCGCTGCAGGAACTGATCAACGGCAACGTCGAGGCCTACGTCAACGACCTGCCGGCCAGCCTGTATGCCATCCAATCGGCCGGCCTGCGCGGCCTGCGCGTCGCCGGCACGCCCCTCACCAACGAGGTCTACGGGATTGCCTTCCCCCGCAACTCCCCCCTGCGCGAGACGGTGAATCAGGGCATCGCGCGGATGCTGGCCGACGGCAGCTACGCCCGCCTCTACCAGCGCTGGTTCGGCACGAGCCCACCCGAGCTGCCGGAGCAGGCACCGGCCCTGGCCCACCGGGAGGCGGCCCTCAATCCAGTCCAGTTGTTCCGCAACCTGATGCGCGGCGCCGGCGTCACCCTGTCGCTCACCCTGGTGTCGTTCAGCTTCGGGCTGATCGGTGCCGGCCTGGTGGCTTATGGGCTGATGGGCGGAGGACCGGTGCTGCGCGGTCTGTGCCGCGTCTACGTCGACCTCTTCCGCGGCACCCCGATGCTGGTGCAGCTGTTCATGATCTATTTCGGGCTGCCGGCCCTGCTCAATGGGCTGGGGCTGCCCTTCAACCTGGATCGCTTCGTGGCCGCGGTGATCGCCCTCAGCCTCAACGTGGCGGCCTATCTGTCGGAAACCCTGCGCGCCGGCATCGAATCAATCGATGCCGGCCAGTGGGAAGCGGCCGATGCCCTGGCGATGAACCCGATCGCGCGGATGCGCTTCGTGGTGCTCCCCCAGGCCCTGCGGCGCGTGCTGCCGCCCCTGGCCAATGAATTCATCACCCTGATCAAGGACACCAGCCTGGCGGCGGTGATCGGCTTCGACGAACTGTTCCGCGAGGGGCAGCTGGTGGTGGCCACCACCTACCGGGCATTTGAGGTGTATCTGGCGGTGGCCCTGGTGTATCTGGTGATGACCTCGGTGACCTCCTGGCTGTTCAAGCGGCTGGAGCACCGCCTCAATCCCCAGCGCCATGCCATGGCCACCTGAGGGCCTGGCGTTCGGGGGCTGCGTGCTGCGGCATCAAAAAACCCGGCCTTGCGGATGCAAAGCCGGGTGCAGTGAGCAGGGTCCTGAGCTGATCAGGCGTCCGTCTGTCTGATCAGGCGTCCTTTTTGATGTCCTGCAGGGCGCTGAAGTCGACTTCAACCGAGGGACCCATGGTGGAGGTCACGAACAGGGAGCGCCAGTAGCGGCCCTTGGCTCCACTGGGCTTCTGGCGGTCGATGGTTTCCTGCAGGGCCTTGAGGTTGTCGAGCAGCTTGTCGGCATCGAAGCTGGCCTTGCCGAAGCGCACGTGCACGATGCCGGTGCGGTCGGCGCGGAACTCGAGTTTGCCAGCCTTGAACTCGCTGATCGCGCCGGCCAGATCGGTGGTCACGGTGCCGGCCTTGGGGTTCGGCATCAGGCCGCGGGGGCCCAGCACACGACCGAGCTTGGCCACCTTGGGCATCATGTCCGGGGTGGCGATCAGCAGGTCGAAGTCCATCGCCCCACCGGCGATCGCATCCACCAGCTCCTCATCGCCGGCCAGATCGGCACCGGCGGCCTTGGCGGCGGCCACGGCCTCACCGCGGGCGATCACGGCGATGCGGATGCTCTGGCCGGTGCCGTGGGGCAGGGCCACGGTGGTGCGCAGCTGCTGGTCGGTGTACTTGGGATCGATGCCGAGGCGCACGTGGGCTTCGATCGTCTCGTCGAACTTGGCATTGGCGTTGGCCTTCACCAGATCGATCGCCTCGAGGGGCGCATAGGCGCGCTCTTCGACCGTGGCGGCCAGAGCGGAAAAACGCTTGGAAACTTTGGGCATGGCTGGGGTTGGGGTACGGGCGACCGCCAGGGCCCGGACGCAACGGTGCACCGGACGGATGGCTGGGTCTCCCCCGAATCAGGGAACAGGAACGGAATCAGTGAGTCGTTGCAAGCGCAGGCGTTGCAAGCGCAGGCGATGCAGGCGCAGGCACTGCGAGCGACTCAGTCGTTGACGGCGACGCCCATGTTGCGGGCGGTGCCTGCGATGATGCGCATGGCCGACTCAACGCTGGTGCAGTTGAGGTCGGGCAGCTTGGTCTTGGCGATCTCTTCGAGCTGAGCTCTGGAGATGGCACCCACGGATCCCTTGGCGGAGGTGGCGGCACCTTTGTCGATGCCGGCCGCCTTGGAGATCAGCACCGAGGCGGGCGGGGTCTTGGTGATGAAGGTGAAGCTGCGGTCTTCAAAGACCGAGATCTCCACCGGGATCACGTACCCGGCTTTTTCCTGGGTGCGGGCGTTGTACTCCTTGCAGAACGCCATGATGTTGACCCCGTGCTGGCCGAGGGCAGGGCCCACCGGCGGTGCGGGGTTGGCTTTGCCGGCCTGGAGGGCCAGCTTGATCACGGCTACAACTTTTTTGGCCATCGGCGGGGCTAGGGATCTGACTCCCTAACGGGAGAGTGGACGGGACTCCCAGAGGGAGCTGTGCGGATGGCCGCTCCAGGGAGCGGCTGGCTGATGGCCATCGCCCGAAGCGATGGCCATCCAAGGGCCGTCCTCCGCAGGGAGACGGCCGCAACAAAGCGATCGGCTAGCTCTGCTTGCTGATCTGGGAGAACTCGAGTTCCACCGGCGTTTCCCGGCCGAAGATCGAGAGCAGGGCCTTGAGCTTGCTGCGCTCGCCCGAGACCTCGATGACCTCGCCCTGGAAATCCTTGAACGGACCGGCGGTGACCAGGATCTGATCGCCCTCGGCCAGATCCACCTTCAGAACAGGTTTCTTCTCGGCGGCACGTTTGAAGATCCGATCCACCTCGGTGCGGCTAAGGGGCCGGGGCTTGATGTGGCCGCGGGCCTTACCGGTGGCGCGACGCTCTTCCTGCCCCACGAAATTGATCACGTTGGGGGTGCTGCGCACCGCCATCATCGTGTCCTCGTCGAGCACCATCCGCACCAGCACATAACCGGGGAACACCTTTTCCTCGATCGACTGGCGGGAGCCGTCCTTCTTGATCTTCACCCCGGGGGTCTGGGGGATCTCGATCTCGAGGATGCGGTTGTCGACCCCGAGGGTGACGGCCCGCTGCTCAAGGGTGGCCTTCACCTTCTTCTCGCAGCTGGAGGCCACCTGCACCGCAAACCAGCGGGCCACCGGTGCCTTGACGGTCTCGGCACCGGGAAGCTCCAGCACCCCATCGGGACCCATGACTCCCGCCACAGCCAGGGCCGCAGGGTCAGCGTCCGGGCCTTCCGGTGTGGTGGCCAGGGTCTCGGAAGCGTCGTCAACGACGCGCTGAGTCTCAGAGGCCTCCTCGGCATCGGGCGCGAGGCTGACGGGTTCGGGCACTTCCAGATCGATCTCGGACACGGGGCTCTCGGGGGGACGGAAACTCAGCGGAACACCTGGGTGGCGGCCCAGCCATAGAGGCGGTCGATGGCGGCGATGGCGGCGGCCGAGAGGCTCACCATCAGGATCACCGCCACCGCCTCGCTGAACAGCTGCTGGCGGCTCGGCCAGACCACCTTGCGCAGCTCGGCCATGGTGGCAGCCACAACGTTGCCTTCGCTCTCGGCCACCTCGCTGGTGGCAGCGGGGGCCTCGGCCACGGCCGCATTGGAGCCGCCGCCTTCGGTCGTGGGCCGGGTCTGGGGAAGGGTTGGATCGGAGTTGGAGTCCACTGGCGCTCGCGCACCGGTGCGTCCGCGCGTACCGGCAAACGATCACCCTACCGGACGGGTTCCAGCAGCTGTTTCAGGCCTGGGCCTGCAGCCCGCGATGCTCAGTCCTCCGCACCCTCCACCAGCCGCAGGAAGCGCAACGGCGCGCCGGGGTCGTCGGCCAGGCTCACCCGCACGCCGCTGGCCCCCTGGAAGCGGTCTTCCAGCAGTTCGGTGGCCAGGGGGTTCTCGATGCGGCGGCGCAGCAGACGCCGCATCGGCCGGGCGCCGTATTCCGGTTCGTAGCCCTGGATGGCGAGGGCTTCGATCGCAGGCTCGTCCACCTGAAGCTCCAGCTGCTGTTCGCGCAGCAGACCGGCCAGCTCCGCCAGCTGCAGCCGCACGATCCGCTGCAGATCGGCCGGCTCCAGCGGACGGAAGCGGATCACCTCATCAATGCGGTTGAGGAACTCCGGCCGGAAGTGACTGGCCAGAGCCTGATCCACGGCGCGCTCCAGAGCGGCTTCGGCTTCGGCGGCGGCGGTTTCGGGATCAGCGGCGCAACTGGCCATGGCAGCCCGCCGGGCCCGGGCGTGCTCGAGGATCGCCCGGCTGGCCAGGTTGCTGGTCATGATCACCACGGTGTGGCGGAAGTCCACGGTGCGGCCCTGGGAATCGGTGAGGCGGCCGTCGTCGAGCACCTGCAGCAGCAGGTTGAACACCTCCGGGTGGGCCTTCTCCACCTCATCGAGCAGCAGCACCGCATAGGGCCGGCGCCGCACGGCCTCGGTGAGCTGACCACCCTCCTCGTAGCCCACGTAGCCGGGCGGAGCTCCCACCAGCCGGGCCACGGCGTTGCGCTCCATGTATTCGCTCATGTCGAGTCGCACCAGCGCCTCCTCCTCGTCGAACAGGGCCGCCGCCAGGGCCTTGGCCAGTTCCGTCTTGCCCACGCCGGTGGGCCCGAGGAACAGGAACGAACCCACCGGCCGCCGCGCCGACTGCATGCCGGCCCGGGCCCGGCGGATCGCCGCCGCCACCGCCGCCACCGCCTCGGGCTGGCCGATCACCCGCTCCCCCAGCCGCTGCTCGAGCTCCAGCAGCTTCTGGCGTTCACCCGCCAGCAGCCGCTGCACGGGGATGCCGGTCCAGCGGGCCACCACATCGGCGATGTCATCGGCCTCCACCTGTTCCCGCAGCAGCGGCGGGTTGTCGAGCAGCTCCCGCTGCAGTTCCTCCTCCAGCTCCTGACGGCGCTGCTGCACGCCCTGCAGCTGATCCACCTGCAGGCGAGCCGCCTCCTCGTAGTCGCCGTCGCGCTCGGCTTCACCGATGGCATGGCGCAGGTCTTCGTCGTCCTGCAGCAGGGCCCGCAGCTCCGCCAGCCGCTCCCGCTCCTGGCGCCAGCGCTGCTGCAGGGCCTGCAGCCGTTCGGCGGCCTGGCGGCGCTGCTCCTGCAACTGCACCCGCTCCGGCAGGGGCGCGGTCTCGGCCGACAGCAGCGCCAGTTCGACCCGCCGCAGCTCGGCCTCGGCCTGCTCCACCGGCTCGGGCTTGGAGGTCACCTCCATCTTCAGCTGGGCGGAGGCCTCGTCGATCAGGTCGATGGCCGAATCGGGCAGGCAGCGATCGGCGATGTAGCGATCCGCCAGTCGCGCCGCCGCCACCAGGGCCGGGTCGGTGATCGCCACGCCATGGTGCAGCTCATAGCGCTCCTTCAGCCCCCGCAGGATCTCCACGCAGGTTTCGGAGTCGGGCTCCTTGATCACCACCTGCTGGAAGCGCCGATCCAGGGCCGGGTCCTTCTCGATCGTGCGGCGGTAATCCTCCGGGGTGGTGGCGCCGATGCAGCGCAGATCACCGCGGGCCAGGGCCGGCTTGAGGATGCTGCCGGCATCGGCGCTGGAGCGGTCGCTGCTCACCACGGTGTGGAGCTCATCGATGAACAGCACCACGCCGGCACCTCCCCCGCTCCCGGCCGCGGCATCGGCCTCGCGCACCTCCTCGAGCACACTGCGCAGCCGTTCCTCGAACTGGCCGCGGTACTTGGCCCCGGCGATCAGGGCACCGAGATCCAGGGCCACCAGCCGCAGGCCGCTCAGCGCCTCCGGCACCTCACCGGCCTCGATCCGCTGAGCCAGCAGTTCGGCCACCGCCGTCTTGCCGACGCCGGGTTCACCGATCAGCACCGGATTGTTCTTGCTGCGGCGCGACAGCACCTGAATGAGGCGACGGATCTCCAGATCGCGGCCGATCACGGGATCGAGTTCGCCGTTGCGGGCGGCGGCCGTGAGATCGCGGCCATAGCGGTCCAGGGCCGGGGGTTCCAGCTCCAGCCTCAGGCCGTCATCGTCCGTGGCCGGCTCGCCGGCGGCGGCTGACACCGTTGCCGGCCCCGTGGACAGGCCCGCCGATCCAATGGCGGCGGCGGTGCCTGACGCAGGCGAAGGCCGCCGCCGCCGCCAGGGCTCCGGGCTGGAGGAGGAGAGGCTGGAAGCAGAGCTGCGGGACGTAGACCGCCGGGCGCCGGGGAGCGGCCGGCTGGGGTCCTCTGCGTCGACCCAGCTGCCAGCACCGGTGCTGGCAGCTGGGGGCTCAACCTGGGCCCCTGTCGGAGCCCGGCCCGCCTCGACCTGCCACGGATCCTCAGCCACGTTGCGTTCCACTGCCGGGGCACCGGGCCGCAGCTGGCGGCGGAGCAGGTCTTCGCTGAGGCCCTGCTCTGCCAGCAGCTCGGCGCCGAGGCGGGGCTCCTCCAGCAGGGCCAGGAGCAGATGGGGGACGTCCAGCAGCTGCGATCCCCAGGCGGCCCGGCACCGATCGGCTGCCTCCAGCAGATCCTCGAGGGCGTCGCCGATGTAGAGCTCGCCGCCGCGGGACGGGGGCTGCTCGGCGCAGAAGGCCTCGATCCGATCGAGGGCCAGATCCAGATCCAGCGGCAGAGGGTCCACGAACCGGGCCCAGCGGGGATCCTGCAGCAGCGCCTGCAGCAGGTGCTCCACATCCATGGCGCCATGGCGCCAGCGACGGGCCGTGTCCTGGGAGGCAAGCAACAGCTCCCAGGCCTCCTCGCTGAAGCGATCGGGATCGCTGGTGAGGCTCCCGGGAGCCGGAGAGGTGGAGACGGAGGAGACCATGACGCAGGAGGCAGGGCGGCGGGCAATCAGGCGGACGCCGCCGCCGGGGCGGAGCGCTGGATCAGCTCCACCTTGTAGCCATCGGGATCCTCCAGGAAAGCGATCACGGTGCTGCCGTGCTTCATCGGCCCCGGCTCCCGCACCACCCGGCCCCCTTTGGCACCGATGGCGGCACAGGTGGCCTGGATGTCGTCCACACCGATGGCGATGTGGCCGTAGCCGCTGCCCACCGTGTACGTGTCCGTGTCCCAGTTATGGGTGAGTTCCAGCACCGTGGTGTCACTCTCGTCGCCATAGCCCACGAAGGCCAGGGTGAAGCGACCGGAGGGGTAGTCCTTGCGGCGCAGTAACCGCATCCCCAGCACCTCCGTATAAAAGGTGAGCGAGCGTTCCAGATCTCCGACCCGGAGCATGGTGTGCAGCAATCGCATCGGCGAGCTCCTGCGGCGCCCTGCGCCGGTTCGGTCTGCCGCCATTCTGGCCGCAGGCTCTGGAAGCGCGGCGAGACGGCGTTGTGAGACTCGATGGTGAGGGGCAAGTCCGGCCGCTTCGCGGTACGCATGGGCACACCAGTGGGGGCGGGGGGCACCCATAGGATTCCCGCAATCCAGAGCGGCCTACGTGATCGATTCCCTCGACCTCGTCATCGATTCCATCGTTGCCCGCGAGGTGCTCGACTCCCGCGGCACCCCCACCGTGGAAGCCGAGGTCTACCTCGAGGGTGGCGCCAACGCCCGGGCGATCGTGCCCAGCGGCGCCAGTACCGGTGCCCATGAGGCCCATGAACTGCGCGACGGCGGCAAGGCCTACTTCGGCAAAGGCGTGACCCAGGCCGTGACCAACATCGAAGAGCGGATCGCGCCGGCCCTCTGCGGCCTCAGCGCCCTCGACCAGGTGGCGGTGGACAACGCCATGGCGGAACTGGACGGCAGTGACAACAAATCCGTGCTGGGCGCCAATGCCATCCTGGCCGTGAGTCTGGCGGTGGCCCAGGCCGCCGCCAAGGGGCTCAATCTGCCCCTCTACCGCTACCTGGGCGGTCCGATGGCGAATCTGCTGCCGGTGCCCCTGATGAACGTGATCAACGGCGGCGCCCACGCCACCAACAACCTTGATTTTCAGGAGTTCATGCTGGTGCCCCACGGCGCCAACAGCTTCCGCGAAGCCCTGCGCATGGGGGCCGAGGTGTTCCACACCCTCAAGGGTCTGCTGCACGACCAGGGCCTCTCCACCGCCGTGGGCGACGAGGGCGGTTTCGCGCCGGATCTGGCCAGCAACGATGCCGCCGGCGAGCTGCTGGTCAAGGCGATCGAGAAGGCCGGCTACCGCGCTGGTGATCAGATCTCCCTGGCCCTCGACGTGGCCAGCACCGAGTTCTTCAAGGACGGTCGCTATGCCTTCGGCGGCAGCCACTACACCAGCGCCGAGATGGTGGATCAGCTGGCGGCCCTGGTGAGCCGTTTCCCGATCGTGTCGATCGAAGATGGCCTGGCGGAAGACGACTGGGATGGCTGGGATCTGCTCACCCAGAAGCTGGGCGGCACGGTGCAGCTGGTGGGCGACGATCTGTTCGTGACCAACACTGAGCGGCTGCAGCAGGGCATCGACCGGGGCGTGGCCAACTCGATCCTGATCAAGGTGAACCAGATCGGTTCCCTCACCGAGACCCTGCAGGCGATCGACCTGGCCGGCCGGGCCGGCTACACCAGCGTGATCAGCCACCGCAGCGGCGAAACCGAAGACGTGACCATCGCCGACCTGGCGGTGGCCACCCGGGCCGGCCAGATCAAGACCGGCTCCCTGAGCCGCTCCGAGCGGGTGGCCAAGTACAACCAGCTGCTGCGCATCGAAGACGAACTGGGGAACCAGGCCGTCTACGCCGGCGCCGTGGACCGCGGCCCCCGCGGCAAGGGCTGATCAGCCCTTGCCGCCACCCTGCAGCTGATCGATCCGGCCATCCCGCTGCAGCCGCGACTGCAGCTTCAGCCATCCCGTTGCCACCGGCAGACCGAGAACCAGTGGAATCGCCACCAGGGCAGGCCTGGCGCTGGCTGCCAGCAGAGCGGCTGCAACGGCCAGGCCGCCCAGCAGGAAGGACTGACCGGCACTCTGCTGCGCCAGGGCCAGGCGCCGCAGCAGCCGGTCGGTTTCACCGGCACGGATCTGCACCTGCAGATCCCCCTGCTCGATGCGGGCCAGGCTCTCATCGAGGCGACGGGGGATGCCCAGGGCGCGGCTGCCGACTTCGGCCGCCTGGCGACCCAGCTCGTTGATCAGATCGTTGGGGCCGGACCCACTGGCAGTCATCAGGGGCAGCAGGTAAGGGCGGGCAATGGAAACCAGGCTAAAGCCGGGATCGAGGCTGCGGCCCACCCCCTCGAAGGTGGAGAGGGCCCGCATCACGAAGATCAGTTCCGGCGGCAGGCGGAATGGCTGGCCATAGACGAGGTCATAGAGATCTCCGGACAGCTTCTGCAGCACGTTGGAGCTGAACGGAGGTGTGAGCGCCTCGGTGAGCATCACCCGCACCAGACGCCGGACCGGTCCGAGATCAACGCCCTCGGCGATCACACCGGCCTGCTGCAATTCCTCCACCAAGGTGGTGGCATCCCGCGCCGCGGCGGCTCGCACCATGCGGCCGAGGCGGCTGCGCAGCCGCTCCGAAATCTGCCCCATCATGCCGAAGTCGTAATAGATGAGGGCACCATCGGTTGCCACGGCCAGGTTGCCGGGGTGGGGATCGGCATGGAAGAAGCCGAAGCGCACCAGCTGTTGCAGATAACTGGCGGCGCCCTTCTCCGCCACGGCGGCGGGCTCGATCCCCGCGGCCACCAGGGCTGGCCGGTCGGTGATCTTGATGCCCGGCACGTAATCCAGGCAGAGCACGCGGCGGCTGCTCAGTTCCCACACCACTGCCGGGATGCGGATGCCCGGATCCTCCAGGAACTGCTGACGAAAGCGGGCGGCATGCTCGGCCTCCAGGCGGAAATCAAGCTCCCGCAGCAGCACGCGGCGGCATTCCTTGGCAATGCCGATCCAGTCGCGCCCCTCGCCCCAGCGGGGGTGGCGCTGCACGGCCGCCGCCACCTGCTGCAGCACCTCCAGATCGAGGCGGAAAAGGCGCTCCAGGCCGGGGCGCTGCACCTTGAACACCACCTGGCGGCCGCTGCGCAGGCTGGCGCGGTGCACCTGGGCCAGGCTGGCCGAGCCGAGAGGCACCTCCTCGAGATCGAGGATCTCGGCGCAACGCTCGCCCAGTTCCTGCTCCAGCAGACCCTCCACCACGGAAAACGGAAAGGCGGGCACCCGGTCCTGCAGATGGGAGAGTTCCTCCACCACATCGGCGGGCAGCACATCAGGACGGGCTGACAACAGCTGGCCGAGCTTGATGAAGGCCGAGCCCAACGAGAGGAATTGTTGGGTGAGCCAGCGGGCCCGGCGGCGCTGCCGTGCCGCCAGTCGCTCCGGCGTGAAGCCACCGGGATAACTCCAGCGACGGCCATCCCACCAGAGGCTGGCCAACAGTTTCAGAGTGAGGCCCCAGATCCGCAGCGGCCGCCAGATCCGAGTGGCGTCATCGAGCCGTGCACGGCGCCACGAACCGATGCCACGGGTTGGCGCACCAGCCGCGACACCGCTGACCGCCTGAGCTGTGACCGCGTGACCCGAGCCCGCGACGCCGCTGACCGTCATGGTGTTCAGTCCTGCACCGCGGGCCGTTCGTCGAGGCGGCGCGCGATGGCGGCCACCTGGGCCCGTAGCGCATCGATCTGGGCCTGGGTCTCCCGGGGGAAGCGAGAGGCACCCGCATCACGGGCGAAAGCCTCGCCGGGCGTGCCATCCCCCTCAAAGGGAGACGACGAAACAGAAGCGCCGGCCGCACCGGCTGAGGTGCCCGCGCTCCTCTCCAAGCGTTCAGCTTCCAGTTCCACTTCCTGCCAGA
This sequence comes from Synechococcus sp. CBW1006, assembly GCF_015840525.1. NCBI lineage: Bacteria > Bacillati > Cyanobacteriota > Cyanophyceae > Synechococcales > Synechococcaceae > Synechococcus > Synechococcus sp. CBW1006. Next base: position 1,415,323 of record NZ_CP060396.1, read on the forward strand.
ACAGTTCCCATTCCTGCTGCAGCCGTTCGGGGGCCTCCTGGGCGAGCGCGGCCAGTCCTGCCGCGGCATCGGCCAGGCCACTGCCCAGCCGGGCCGTGAAGCGGTTGACGGCCGCCTGGAAGAGGGACTGGGGCGCGCTCATCTCGGGACTGGTGCTGCCGTCACTGTGGCAGCCGGGGGTTGGCACTGTGAAGGCTCACGGCAGCGGAGCGGGGCTGGGTGGCGGCGGCGGGGCCAAGTCGGAGGTCGTCTGGCTCGGCAGGGGTGCCACTGCCTCCGGAGCAGCTTGACGCGCGGAAGTCGAGGCCGAGGGTCCAGCGGGGGGTGTCGCCTGGGCTCCCCCCCCACCACCCTCCTGCGGTCGCTCAGGCTCCGGCATCGCCAGAGGGTCGGGGGCCTCAGCCTGATGCCTCTCTTCGGCATCGAGAGCGTCCTGCCGCTTGCGCATCTCCTGCTCCTGTTGGCGGGACTGGGCCTCCAGTTCCAGCAGGTCGAGATCACCGCGGATCTGCTGACCCTCCTGGCCGAAGCGCTGCCTCAGGGCCTCCAGGCCGGTACCGGGGAATGGCTTGAGGGAAAAACCCTGGCCGAGGTGAATCAGGCCTGGCAGGTTGAGGGTCAGCAGGCGCTGGGTGAGGCCATATCCCACCCCGAAACAGACGCCAACCAGCAGGGGCCCGAGCCAGGGATTCGGCCGCGGTCTGGAGGTGGGCGGGGCCGCGGCGGCCATCACAGAACCTTGCAACTGTGCCGCCATCCTGCCTGCCGGATCAGGAGAACGGCCCCCGGCTCTCAGGACTGGCCGGGGCAGCCTGACCGGATCCGCTCCTGCACCAGCCGATCCGATTGACGGCCCAGGTCGGCACCGGCCTGCGTATAGAAGGGAAAGCCCAGTTGATTGCGATACAACACCGCGCGGCTGCGTGCCAACTCCGCCTCAGCCCGATGGCGGCACTCCACATAGCCGCCGAAATCGAAGGGCTCCTGTTGCAGGTCCGCCGCGCCCGCCGATTCCGGGTTGGCATTGGCGCCATCGGCGCGGCGATTCAACGCCGGGCACAGTCGGTCGCGCACGGTGCTGGCCAGGTGGATCTCCGCGGCCATGGCCTGCTCCGCCAGCGCATTGCGGCGATCGAGCAGGGCCCCGCAGCGCTCAGCGTCAGCCGCAGGGCCCGCTTGGGGCGCCAGGGCGAGCACCAGCCAGAGCAGCCACCGAAGCTGCGGGTAGAACCCAGGCACCCCTGGCGCAGAGGGGGGGCTGGCGATGGAGGAGTCGATCGCGGCATCGAGGCTCTGCTGGGGAAGAAATCCGTGGCAACTCAGCGGGTTCATGCCAAACCATCGGCCCTGCAGAATCTTCGGAAACCAGGACAGCCAGGCCTTGAAAAGCATTGTCGCAGAAGGAGAGGTCAGAAAATCCAACTACAGGCCCGAGATTGATGGTCTAAGGGCGCTGGCGGTGATCGCCGTTATCGTGAATCACATCAACAAGAACGCCATGCCCAGTGGCTATCTCGGCGTGGACATCTTTTTCGTGATGTCTGGCTTTGTCATCACCTCGTCTCTGGCCAATCACCGCAGTGAGTCGCTCCAGGACTTCTTCCTCGGCTTCTATGCCAGGCGCCTCAAAAGGCTGATCCCAGCCTTGGCTCTCTTCACGGTCATTACCAGTCTGTTGATCTGCTTTTTCAACCCCGAACCGTACAACGAACTTGGGCTTGCATGGAAAGGGATGTTTGGCATCTCCAATCTCAGCCTTTACGGATCGGCAACTGACTATTTTGCCTCTTCAACCGAGCTGAATCCATTTACCCACACCTGGTCTCTGGGGGTCGAGGAGCAGTTTTATCTTGTTTATCCATTTTTGATTTGGTTCTCAGGATTCGGCCGCGCCACGGTCAGGGGTGAATCCAATCTGCTCTGGGTGACTGGGCTTCTCTCCGTCGCATCACTGATCGGATTCCTTTATCTCTATCAAGTGAATCAGCCAGCAGCTTATTTTCTGATGCCGCCTCGGTTCTGGGAAATCGGGGCGGGGAGCTTGCTGTTTCTGGGCCTGAGGCATCCCAGTCAACTGCTGCGGTGGACAGAATCCCTGCCACCCCTGGCCGTTGCCGCCTGCCTGGTGGCGATCCTATGGCTGCCTTTGGAGCTGGCTGTCATCGGCACGCTTGCCGTCGTTATCGCCACGGCAGTGATGATTGCATGCCTGAGAAAGGGGACGTTGATGTACGCTGTTTTGACTAATGACAAGATAACGTACATTGGCCTGATTTCATACTCTCTCTATCTTTGGCATTGGGGAATTCTCTCGATCAGCCGATGGACGATTGGGATTCGCTGGTGGTCGATCCCCGTCCAAGTGGCGCTGATGCTTGCCTTGGGAATTCTCTCCTATCGATATGTCGAGACACCTTTGCGTCGAGCGGAGTGGTCCGCAATGCGATGGAAAACGATCGGCTTTGCGATCAGCGCATCCGCAGGCACGGCTGGCTTGGTGATCGGCCTGCAGAGGCTGCCGATTTCTCTTTATACCGGAGAGCAGCTTGAACTTGCCGCCAGGGGAGTGGAATCCCTTCTGCAGAAGTTTACCCTTTCAGGAACAGGTCGTGCGTGGCAAGGGCGGCCATGCGTGCTGACTGAAAACTCAGAGGCTGGCAAGATCATCACCTCTGCCGGATGCACATTGGGCGACCCAGACAAGGCAAAGCGTCGGGTGCTGGTGCTGGGTAATTCATTCTCTGCAGCATTTGTGCAAGCCTTCAGTAAGCTGGTCAAGAGAGATGGCTACGCCATTACGATCACGTCATCCTGGGGGGCGTCTCCCGTCAAAGGGATGGATAACTTCAGCGCGTATAAAGAAGCAAACACGTATTACTGGGAGCAAGTCGCGCCCTCATTGATGAAAGATCTGCGCAGAGGAGATTTGGTCTTTCTGATCAACGATTTATCAGATCTCACGCCAGCAGCAGATACGGGCAGAGCTCAAAGGCGGCGTCAACAATTTAAGCGAGGATTGGAGGAGCTCTCCCAGGAGCTCTCCTCCAAAGGGGTTCACCTTGCCGTGCTTCACGGCCTTCCGTTTGCCCGCGAGGCGAACTGCAAGCCCGTGAACGCCATCCCTCAGTGGTTCCGACCGCCGGGGAATCACTGCCCGATTCCCAATAAAGAAGTATCTCTGGTGAGGCGATCCAAGTTGGACATGATTTTACGAGAGCAAGAAAGGACTCGGAAGATCACAGTGGTGGATCTTTTCGATATCTTCTGCTCGCGTAAGGAATGCACCTACCTTGGTCGAGATGGCGAGGTTCTTTATCGTGACGAGCATTCCCACCCATCGGTGGAAGCAGCACGGCTGTCAGCCAATGCGATTCGTAAGGCACTCATGGCGCAATGACGCTTGTCGCGAGCTCTGGTGATTGCCAGATACGGGATCGATCAACCTCGCCGATTCCTCCTCCGAATTTCAGGATGGCATTCACGCCATTGGGCCGCCGGGTCCTCGTTCATGCGGGCATCCGAGCTGGGACTGCTTTGGGCCCGTCCTGAGCTGCCGCCGTGAAAGTCTGAGCAGTCGCCCGATTCCAGCCAGTCATCTGCCCACAAAAAAGCGGACCCAGAGGACCCGCTCGATGACCAACGTCATAATATTGCATTTTGTAACGGACCGTGGCTCGGCGCCCACTTCCCTGATGCCCCATCACGCAGAGCGACCCACCAAGGTCTGCCAGGCCTGCGGCAGGCCCTTTCAGTGGCGCAAGAAATGGAAGGACGTCTGGGAGGAGGTTCGCTACTGCTCGGATCGCTGCCGCAGGACCCGCAACGACCGCAGAAACCAAGCCCGGATCTCTGCCTAGGTCGTGTAATCGGCGTTGATGCGCACGTACTGGTCGGAGAGATCGCAGCCCCAGGCGCAGCCCTGGCCGGGACCCTCGCCCACCACCAGGCGGATCAGCACCGTGTCGCCGCCGGGTCCAGGCCCGCCGAGATAACTACCGGCGGCGCGATCCTTCAGATACTGCGAAGCGGCCGGGCGATCGAAGGCCAGGGGCTGGCCGGCCGCCATCAATTGGTGCTCCCCCAGCCAGAGGGCCACCGCCTCCGGATCGAAAGCCACGCCGGCGCGGCCCGCCGCTGCCACGATCCGGCCCCAGTTGGGGTCGCGGCCGTGCACGGCGCACTTCACCAGCGACGAGCCGCAGATGGTGCGGGCCATGGCGCGGGCGCCGGCCTCATCGGCTGCCCCCTCCACCCGCACCTCGATCAGGCAGGTGGCGCCCTCGCCGTCGCGGGCGATGGCGCGGGCCAGGTGTTGCGACACCGCCGTCAGGCCGGCCTCCAGCGCGTCGAAGTGCTCGGGGCTCAAGGGCTCGCCGGCTGCAAACGCCAGGTAGGTGTCATTGGTGCTGGTGTCGCCGTCCACCGTGATCGCATTGAAGGAGCGATCCACCGCCCGCCGCACCATCGCCTGCCACAGCTCGGCAGGCACACCGGCATCGCAGGTGAGGGTGCCCAGCATCGTGGCCATGTCGGGGTGGATCATCCCCGAGCCCTTGGCCATGCCGCCGAGGCGCACCCGCCGGCCGCCCAGATCCGCCTCCAGGGCCAGTTGTTTGTCGATCAGATCCGTGGTGAGGATCGCCGTGGCGGCAGCGGCGCCGCCCTCGGGGCTGAGCGCGGCCACCAGCGGATCGAGGCCCGCCACCAGGGTGTCCATCGGGATCGGCACGCCGATCACACCGGTGGAGCAGATCAGCACCTCCTCGGCCGCCAGGCCCAGCCGATCGGCCACCGCCTGGGTGGCCCGCAGGCTGTCGATCAGGCCGCGATCGCCGGTGCAGGCATTGGCCTGGCCGGAGTTGGTGAGCACCGCCCGGGCCCGGCCGCCGCTGGCCGCCAGCCGCTCGGCGCAGAGGTCAACGCAGGCGGCGCGCACCAGCGAGGTGGTGAAGGTGCCGGCGCAGATGGCCCCCTCCGGGGCCAGCACCAGGCAAAGATCCGGGTTGCCCGAGGGCTTCAGGCCGGCCGTGACCGCCGCGGCCAGGAACCCGGCCGGCGCCGTGACGCCGCCGGTGATCGGATGCCAGAGGGCGGAGAGGGAACCGGCGGACATGGAACGGCGGCGGCGGAAACGGCAGGCGGCCAACCACGCGGCTTGGAAACGCCTGGGCCAATCCTGCCCTGACGGACGCTGGCAACCCCCCTAGCCTGCGTTCAAGGCCGCAGCACGACGCCGATGGCGATCTGGGAGAAGGTGCGCAGCGAGTTCATCGACGTCATCGAATGGCCCGAGCAGGGGGAGTCTGAGGGCCCCGATGCCGATGCCGGAGCCACCCTGGTGTGGCGGTTTCCGCGCCAGGGCAACGCCATCAAGATGGGCGCCCAGCTCACGGTGCGCCCAGGCCAGTGGGCCGTGTTCGTGAACGAGGGGCGCATCGCCGATGGTTTCGGGCCGGGCCGCTATGTGCTGGAGACCCGCAACCTTCCCTTCCTTACCAGCCTGCTCTCCCTGCCCTACGGGTTCGAGAGCCCGTTCAAGGCGGAGGTGGTGTTCGTCGCCACCCGCCAGTTCACCACCCTCAAATGGGGCACCCGCCACCCGGTGCTGGTGCGCGACCGGGAGCTGGGGCCGGTGCGGCTGCGGGGATTCGGCACCTACGCCCTGCAGGTGCGGGATCCGGCCCAGCTGATGCGCGAAGTGACCGGCAGCCAACCGCACTTCAACATCGAGGGGATCAGCGAGCAGCTGCGCAACCTGATCGTGACCCGCCTGGCCGACCTGCTGGGCGAGAGCGAGCACCCCGTGCTGGACCTGGCGGCCAACTACGACGAACTGGCTGGCGAGCTGGGCCAACGACTGGCGCAGGAGGTGGAGGGCTACGGACTGGCCTTCACCAGCCTGCTGATCGAGAACCTGTCGCTGCCGCCGGAAGTGGAGGCGGCCCTCGATCGCCGCAACCAGATCGCCCTCAGCGGCGACCTGCAGGCCTTCACCACCTATCAGGCCGGCATCGCCATGGAAAAGGCGGCGGCCAATCCCGGCGGCGAGGCGGCGGCCGGGGTGGGGATGGGTATCGGCCTGGCGATGGCCCAACGGCTGGCTGGAACGGCGGCAGCCTCGGGGCCGCCGGCAGCAGCTCCAGGAGCAGGCGCATGGCCGGGGGCCGGCACACCTGCCCGCCACTACCACCTGCTGGCAGGCCAGCAGCAGCTCGGGCCCTACACCGCCGAGCAGCTGCTGGTGCTGCGGGACCAGGGCCAGCTCACAGCCGCCAGCCTTTTGTGGCATCCGGGCCTGGAGACCTGGCAACGGGCCGCCGATCTGCCCGAGCTGGCGGTGCTGCTGCAGGCGCCACCACCCCCTCCGCCCATTCCTCCAGCGGTGCCAGAGCCATGAAGTGCGCCTGCTGCGCCGCACCCCTTCCCCCCCAGGCCGTGGTCTGCGCCTACTGCGGCAGCCGCCAGGACGTGGACCTGCAGAGCTGGGTGCAGGCCGAATCGATCGGCCCGATGCAGGATCTCAGCTGCCCGGATTGCCGCCAGTCCCTGGAGGAGCTGCGGCTGGGGGGCGATCCGCCGCTGGTGGTGGGCCGCTGCCACACCTGCCTGGGGCTGTTCCTGGGCCACGGCGTGCTGGAGCAGCTGCTGAGCCAGGCGGTACGACCATCGATCGACATCGACGGCCCCAGGCTGAACAGCCTGGTGGAGCAGGCAGCCGGCAGCAGCCCACCGCTGCGCTACCGCCACTGCCCCGTCTGCGACGACCTGATGAACCGCAGCCTCTACGGCAAGCGCAGTGGCGTGATCGTGGACCGCTGCCGCGACCACGGGCTCTGGCTCGATGCCGGCGAACTGCGGCAGTTGATGGAATGGGCCCATGCGGGCGGACTGCTGCACCACGCCGCCCGCATGGAGGAGGAGCAACGGGACCAGGAGCGGCGCCGGCGGCAGGACGAGGTTGAACGTCGTGCCGGCGAACAGGAGCTGCAGAACCTGGAGTCCGGCGGCCGCCAGACCGACTGGCTGGACGCCGACCTCGCCACCCTGTTGACCCGAGGGTTGCAGCGCCTGTTGGGGGGCTGAGGATGGTTGGCAGCAACCGTGGCACTGGAAGCAGCAGTGGCAGTGGCAACCGGTCGCGGGGGGAGCGGTGGCGGGGCCGGCAGCGGCGGATCGGCCTCACAGGCGGTATCGCCAGCGGCAAGAGCACGGTGGGACGGATCCTGGCTGAAAGCTTCGGACTGCCGGTGCTGGATGCCGACACCTACGCCCGCGAGGCCCTGGCCGCTGGGAGTGTCGGGGCGGAGGCCGTGTTGGCGCGCTATGGCCCGGTGGTGAGGGCCAAAACCAGCAGCAACGGCACCGCAGCGATCGATCGCGCCGCCCTCGGCAGGATCGTCTTTGCTGATGCGGCCGAGCGCCTCTGGCTGGAGCAGCTGGTGCATCCGCGGGTCAGAACCCGGTTCGATCAGGAGCTGCAGCGGCTGGCGGCTGAACCGGTGGTGGTGCTGATGATCCCGCTGCTGTTTGAAGCAGGTCTCGACAACCTCTGCAGCGAGATATGGCTGGTGGATTGCGACGCAGCCGAGCAGAGGCAGCGCCTGCTCCACCGCGACGGGCTAGCGGAGGCGGAGGCCCTTCGTCGCATCCACGCCCAGTGGCCCCTGGAGCGCAAGCGTGCCCTGGCAGACCGTCTGATCGACAACCGGGGAACAAGCGATGCGCTCACCAAAGCGGTGGAACGGGCCCTCGCGGCGGCTGGTCAGAGTCAGTGAAACGGGATGGTGCGGTTCCAGGCAGGCGACTGCGTTCCGGGATCGCCACCACGGGATCTCCCCGGTCCCAGCGCCCTGAGTCGGGCCCTCCGCAATGACGCCCCTGCTCAGCGCGAAACCACTTGGTGATCACGTACTTGCAGCCTTGCCGCACCGGCAGAGCTTCATGGAGCACGTAGGGGTTGGGGGATCCATCGGCCATCAGATTGTTCCAGGCCAGGGCCAGCCCCGGCACCGGCGTGAAGGAGCGATCCAGCAGGCGGAAGCGGGTTTCGCCGCCGGCCTCCACGGCATTGAGGTAGATCATCACCGTCCAGGTGCGCTGCCCCCCCGGGCGGGTGTGGTGCCGGTATTCCTCGGTGCCGGGGGTGAACCAGTCGGTGTGCTCGCGGAAGTACTCCCCCACTGCGTAGCGCTGCCCCTGCAGCCCCTCCGAGAAGGCCGGATCCACGCCCAGCAGCTCCGCCAGGCGTCGATCGAGATCCGCAGCCAGAGCGCGATCACCATCCCGCAGGTGACAGGTGCGGCTGGTTCGATAGTCCGCCGGCCCCTGGGTCACGGTGGATGGTTGCAGGGATCCATCGATCGCCACCCGGATCACGTCACACTCCTCCGCCGAGAGGAACCCAGGGATCTCGTACACCTGTGCCAGCGGGGTATCGAGACGCCAGGCGCGGGGACGCTGGCGTGGATCGGTGAGGCGGGCCTGGAACCAGTGAAGCCAGGATGCCTGAGGAGCTCCCGGAGATGGCTCCGCCGGTACCGCCCCTGGCAAGCGAAGGCATGTCCTGGATGGAGCCTCTCCCTCCAGGACGGCGGTGATGGCTTCCGCCGTGAAGCCCTGGGCCAGTCCCCGCTCGATCAGTCCGAGGCGGTCGCAGCCGCGGTCGCGGTTGAGCCGGAACCACTCCTGCCACTCTGGAGGAATCGTTGCCACGGCTCACTCTGCAAGACACTGTTCCAGGTTGCTGGACTGGCAGGCCGTCTGCACGCCCGCAGGCTCAGCTCTCCGTCAGAGCGGAGATCATCCGTGTCACGCAGGCCTCGGGGCCCAGCTCCCCGGAAGCCACGATCACGTCGTAGCTGCAGAAACGATGAACCACCCCCACCAGGCCACGGGCTCGACCGAGAACGCGATCGCCGCGTCTGCATGGATGCGGGCCAGCTCTCGATGGCAACGCAATGCTCCATCCAGAGAGGCTCACCACCTACTGGGATTTGGACGTCACTCTCTGGGCCTCAGGGAGCCGCCATTGCAGAAGCGTGTCGCCCAGGCCTTGATCACTTCCCTGTTGTCATCCGGCGTACTCTGCGAGTGCCACTGCACTGAAGTGGAATAGCAGGCATCCCAGATTTTCGCCTGCCGGGCAAGGGGCACCAGGGATGCCGCCATGACAACGGCGCTGACTGTTGTGATCAGCTGAAGAACGATGCCTGCATGGGCACGGACCATTTCCCGCGAAGTCGGTTTCTGATCGGTGTGCTCGCTCATGGTGGGGTTGCTATGAAATCAGAATGGATTTCAGCCATTGTGGTCGCTATCAGCCGCCACCTTTGATGCTCGTATGGGTCGTTAACACCGCTGGGCGACGATCAATCTCTTGATGATCGTCCAGAGATGGCGTTGAGCAAGGGTATTCCCTGAAGCCTCAGCCCTTCAGCTTCTCCAGCAGGATCTGGTTGGCCAGCTTTGGATCGGCTTTGCCGCCAGTCTTCTTCATCAGCTGGCCCACGAAAAAGCCCTGGAGTTTGTTCTTGCCGCCCCGGAAGGCTTCGACTTCGGTGGGATGGGCTGCCAGCAGCTCCTCCACGATGGCGGTGATCGCCGCTGGATCACTGATCATGCCAAGGCCACGCTCCGCCACGATCGCCTTGGGTGAGCCGCCTTTCTCGAGCAGTTCGGGCAGAATCTCCTTGGCGATCTTGCCGCTGATGACTCCGGATTCGATCATCTGAACCATCTCGGCCAGCTGGGCAGCCTGAAACGGCAGTTCGGTGATCAGGAGTCGGTTGGCATTCACGTACGCGGCAATGTCACCGGTCACCCAGTTGGTCACGGCTTTGGGATCTCCCCCGGCAGCCACGGCGGCTTCAAAATATTCGGCCATGGCGCGCTCATCGGTGAGCACGCGGGCGTCGTAGATCGAAAGGCCGAGCTGATCGGCGTAGCGATGGCGCTTCGCGGCTGGAAGTTCGGGAAGCTCGGCGCGCCAGGATTCCCGCTGCTCCGCGCTCACCTCGATCGGTCCAAGATCGGGGTCAGGAAAGTAGCGGTAGTCGCTGGCACCTTCCTTGCTGCGCATGCTCTTGGTGAGCTGCTTGGCTTCGTCCCAGAGGCGGGTTTCCTGCACCACCGGCTCGCCGGCCTCATAGGCCTTGATCTGCCGCTGAATCTCATACTCAATCGCCTTCTGAATGGCAGAGAAAGAGTTCATGTTCTTGATCTCCACCTTTGTGCCGAAGGGGGCATCGGCTCCGCGGCGCACGGAGATGTTCACGTCGCAGCGCAGGGAACCCTCCTGCATGTTGCCGTCGCTGACGCCCAGATAACGCATGATCCTGCGAATCTCGGAGGCATACTCAGCGGCCTCACGGCCGGTGCGTAGATCAGGCTTGCTGACGATTTCCGCCAATGCCACCCCGGCGCGGTTGTAATCCACCAGTGAATGGGTGGAGCCAGCCAGGCGATCACTGCCGGCATGCACGAGCTTGCCGGCATCTTCCTCCATGTGAAGCCGCTCGATGCCGATTGTTTTCAGGTAGGTTTCCTTACCCTTCTCAGCCACCTCCACTTCGATCCAGCCATTTTCGGCGATGGGTTCGTCGTACTGGGATATCTGATAGTTCTTCGGCAGATCGGGATAGAAATATTGCTTGCGATCGAACTTGCTGTGCTCGGCGATCCTGAGGTTGAGGGCCATGGCGGCCTTCACCGCATACTCGAGCACCCGCTGGTTGAGTACCGGCAGGGTGCCGGGCAAGCCGCACACCACCGGATCGATATGGGTGTTGGGGTCGTCGCCGAAGGCGGTGGAAGCGCAGGTGAAGATCTTGCTGTCGGTGCCCAGCTGCACGTGGGTCTCGAGGCCGATCACCGCCTCCCAGGCAGCCTCAGCCGTGGCCTTTGCAGCAGCCCCTGCCATCACCGTTCTCCAGATCCCATGCGTGGGCTGATCCTATGGGGAGCGCCGCTGGAGCCTCCGGGCGGGTCGTGATCGCAGCGCTGTGCGGTGCATGCGCCGAGCGGTGCGTGCATGACTCGCGCCCTGCGGGGCCCAGCTGGAACACTGGAGGGCCCGATTCCAGACGTTCCCGTGGACCAGGCGGCTGCCGACCGCGACCCCGTGCTGATCCTGGGTGGTGGGCTGATGGGCCTGGCCATCGCCCATCAGCTCGCCCGCCGCGGCACAGCGGTGCTGGTGCTCAGCCGGCGCCGCAGCGAAGCCGCCGGCTTCGTGGCCGCCGGCATGCTGGCGCCCCACGCCGAAGGATTGCAGGGCAGCCTGCTGGAGCTGGGTCAGCAGTCGCTGCAGCGGATCCCTGCCTGGGTCGCCCAGATCGAAGCGGACGGCGGCAGCTCCTGCGGCCTGCGGCCCTGCGGCATTGTGGTTCCCTTCCCCACCATCGCCGAACGGGACCGCTACCCCACGGCTGCCTGGGGCCAACCCCTCGACCGCGCTGCCCTGGAGCGCGAAGCACCCGGCATCGGCCCTCGCTGGCAGGCGGGTCTGCTGTTTGAGCAGGACGGCCAGATCGACAACCGCCGCCGGCTGATGCGCGCCCTGGAGCGGGCCTGCGTGGCCCTGGGTGTGGCCTTCCAGGAGGGCAGCGAGGTGCTGGAGCTGCAGCAGAACGGCCGTGGCGCCCTGGCGGGAGTGCGCCTGCGGACGGCCGAAGGAGACGAGCGCCAGTTGCCGGCCCGCCGCGCCGTGCTCACGGGCGGGGCCTGGAGCGCCAGGCTGCTGCCCCAGCTGCCCGTGTTTCCGGTCAAGGGGCAGATGCTGTCGCTGCAGGGGCCGCGCCAGGCCCTGCAGCGGGTGATCTTCGGCCCGGGCACCTACCTGGTGCCGCGGCACGACGGGCTGCTGGTGGTGGGAGCCACCAGCGAGCCGGAGGCGGGCTTCGCCGACGGGCTGACGCCCTTCGGGCAACGCCAGTTGCAGGACGGCATCGCGGCCTTGCTGCCTCAGGCGAGCCAGTGGCCCCCCATGGAGCGTTGGTGGGGGTTTCGCCCCTGCACCCCGGATCAGGCGCCGCTGCTGGGCCCGAGTCCGATCGAGGGGCTCTGGCTCGCCACCGGCCACCACCGCAATGGCGTGCTGCTGGCAGCGATCACGGCGGAACTGCTGGGCTTTGCCCTGGATCCGGAGGGCCAGTCAGTCGAGCAGGACCTGCCCGCAGGCATCAGGTCCTGCCTGCTGGAGGCGTTTCGTTGGGACCGCTTCATGGCGCCTTCGGTCTCTCCTCCTGGTGCCTCTCCCCAGAGCGCCCGGCAGTCAGGCACGGTGAACGCGGCTCCGGTTCAGCCGCCAGGGTGAAGCTCTCCATCCCTGCATCGCGCAGCCCCCTGCTCAGGTGGGCGGGGCGATGCCCCCTCAATGGCGAAGGCCCGCAATCCGAACACCGTTACAGGCTCGGGCCAACACTTCACCATCGGACCGCCCCAGCGGCACGACGCCCACCAGACCGTTGAACAGCACCACCCGACGGCCGCGACTGACACTCACCAGTGGTGGACCGGTGCCCTACAGCTGGACCGCCGCCAACGGGGCCTTCTCCCATGGACGTGGCTTGAGGCCCAGTTCCCCCGCGATACGGAGTCGGAGGCTGCCTCCACTGGCCAGCTGCACTTGCAGGTGTCCGGGGTGCTGGGTGCTGGGTGCTCAGCACGGGGAGAGGGCCCATTCACCGCCTTGCGTAACGAGGCGGCAGCCTCAGCCTTCGGTACGCCACGGCTGGTCGGAAGGGGTCCACTCGCTCAGCTCCGAGGGCTGGAACCACAGGCCGATCTCAAACTCAGCGGTTTCCGGGGCATCGGAGCCATGGATCACATTGCGGCCGATGTTCACCGCCAGGTCACCGCGGATGGTGCCGGGCTCAGCCTCGAGGGGCTTGGTGGCACCAATCAGCTTGCGGGCGCTGGCGATCACGCCATCGCCTTCCCACACCATCGCCACCACAGGGCCGCTGGTGATGAACTCCACCAGGCCGGCGAAGAACGGGCGCTCACGGTGCACGCCGTAGTGGTTCTCTGCCAGCTCACGGCTGGGGGTGAGCTGCTTGAGGCCCACCAGCTTGAAACCCTTGCGCTCGAAGCGGCCGAGGATCTCGCCCACCAGGCCGCGCTGCACGCCATCGGGCTTGATGGCAACAAAGGTGCGTTCGGCAGCCATGAAGTCGGAAACATCGGATCGGGCCCATCGTCCGCGCCGGCCCTGCCGCTTGGCAAGCACACCGCTTCAGCCAACCGGTCCCGCGGCCGCCGCTCAGGGCTTCAGGTCCGCACTGCCTAGATTTCGCCTGCTGCTCCGTCTCCGTTTCCATGGTGCTCGCCCAACCCTCCCTCGCCGGCGAGCTGGCCATGGCGGCGTCCGGGTCTCCCACCTGGACCCCCGCCGACAGCGCCTCCCTTTACGGCCTCGACGGCTGGGGCGATCCCTACTTTTCGGTGAATGCCCGCGGCCATGTGCTGGTGCAGCCCCAGGGGGAGAGGGGCGGATCCCTGGATCTGGTCGAGCTGGTGCAGGGGCTGCAGGGCCGCAACCTGTCGCTGCCCCTGCTGATCCGCTTCGACGACATCCTCGAAGACCGGCTGGAGCGCCTCCATGCCGCCTTCGCCCGCGCCATCGCCCAGTACGGCTACGCCGGGCGTTACCAGGGCGTCTTCCCGGTGAAGTGCAACCAGCAACGCCATGTGGTGGAGCAGCTGGTGGAGAGCGGACGGCGCTGGCACTTCGGCCTGGAGGCCGGCAGCAAGGCCGAACTGCTGATTGCCCTGTCGCTGCTCGACGACCCCGAGGCCCTGCTGATCTGCAACGGCTACAAGGACCAGCGCTATATCGAGACGGCGATCCTGGCCCGGCGTCTCGGTCGCCAGCCGGTGGTGGTGATCGAGCAGGCCGATGAAGTGGAACGGATCATTCGCGCCAGCCAGGAGCTGGGGGCTGCTCCCTTCCTGGGCATCCGGGCCAAGCTCTCCACCCGCAGCACCGGCCGCTGGGGCAGTTCGGTGGGGGAGAAGGCCAAGTTCGGCCTGTCGATCCCGGATGTGCTGGCCACGGTGGAGGCCTTGCGCAAGGCCGACCTGCTGGGGGATCTGAAGCTGCTGCACTTCCACGTCGGCAGCCAGATCAACGACATCGCCGTCCTCAAGGACGCCCTGCAGGAAGCCGGGCAGATCTATCTGCAGCTGGTCCGACTGGGGGCACCAATGGGGTTCCTCGATGTGGGCGGCGGCCTCGGCATCGACTACGACGGCAGCCGCACCGCCACCGCCGCCTCCACCAACTACTCCCTGCAGAACTACGCCAACGACGTGGTGGCCACGGTGCGGGAGTGTTGCGAACCGCACGGGATTCCGCTCCCCACCCTGGTGAGCGAGAGCGGCCGCGCCATCGCCAGCCATTTCTCGGTGCTGGTGTTCGATGTGCTCGGCCGCAGCGGCGTGCCGGGAACCGTGCCGCCGCCGCAGGAGAACGAACCGCTGATCGTTCGCAACCTGCGCGACACCCTGGACGGCATCACGGGGATCGTGCAGGGCAGGGACAGCGAAGCCAAGGCTGAAGCCCCAGGCCTCGACACCACCGCCGCAACCACTGCTGAACCCGGGGACGTTCCCCCGCTGGAGCGGCTGCAGGAGGCCTGGAACGACGCGATCAAGTTCCGCGACGACGCTCTGGCCGCCTTCCGGCTCGGCTACCTCAGCCTGCCGGAGCGGGCCATGGCCGAACAGCTCAGCTGGGCCTGCGCCGAGGCCATCGCCGGGCAGCTGCCGGCCAGCGGGCCGATCCCCGAGGATCTGCGCGCTCTGCGGGCGGCCCTGGCCAGCACCTACTACGCCAATCTCTCGGTGTTCCGCTCCGCTCCCGACACCTGGGCGATTGATCAGCTCTTCCCGGTGATGCCGATCCACCGGCTCGACGAACGGCCCGACCGGCTGGGCAGCTTCGCTGACCTCACCTGTGATTCAGACGGCAAGCTGGCCCGCTTCATCGACCGCGGCCAGGTGAAGCCCCTGTTGGAACTGCACGATCTGAATCCCGGTGAGCCCTACTGGATCGGCCTGTTCCTGGCGGGGGCCTACCAGGAGGTGATGGGGAACCTGCACAACCTGTTCGGCAGCACCGATGCCGTGCACATCCGCCTCGGGGCCGGCGGCGGCTACCGGGTCGACCATGTGGTGCGCGGCAACACCAACGCCGAGGTGCTCGAGGCGATGGAACACGACCCGGAGCTGCTGCTGGAGCGGCTACGGGTGGCCAGCGAGGCGGCGATCGGCCGCGGCGACCTGCGGATCAGCGAAGTGCGCCGCCTGATGGATCACCTCGAAACCAGCCTGCGCCAGACCACCTACCTGCAGAGCTGACGGTGTCCAGCGCTAGCAACGGCCCAGGCAGGCCCGCAAGCCGCGTAGCTTTTCCCATCGGCCGCGCCAGCAGGGATCGGTGACCTGTCTGTACCGCAGCAGCGTGCAGCTCTTGCACTGGAGCAAGAGGCGACGCAACACCGCCACCATGCAGGATTCAACATCTGGAGATGATTCAGTGAGCCGAAGATGATCCGCCCACCTGACAGCGTTGGCCGAGGCGAGGCTTCCGGCATCACTTCCGGCATCACTTCCGACGGACGAAAGACGAACTGATTATGTCAGCCGCACAGACGCTCCAGTCCGCTCTCCTTGTGAGTGGCAATTTCCCCCTCGGGATCCAGCCCAGCCATCGGTGAGGCGGTAGTCGAGGCTCGACAGACCGGTGAGGAAGAAATAGCCGAGCCAGGCCTATGCCACGGGTATGGCCAACGGGATCGATCAGCCGTTTTCAGCGATTTTATGATATCGGCGATTGCCATGAAGCGCGATAGCACCGACAGATCCTCCGCGGAGTCGCCGCCCGCCAGCACAGCATCGAGCCGTTCGATGGCTGAAGGTTGGGTGGATATTGATGGGCTGCTCTTCAGGAGCTGCAGGAACCGTTCCACCACTGTCCAATGGCAGGCGATCTCCTGGATTGCCCAGCCTGTCCAGTCCTACCGATGGCGGCAGCATCGGACATAGGCGCCAGAATCGGGGCATTCCTCCTCTGAAAGATCGACGGCATGGGTCGCTGGAGCTTTGCCCTGCCGAGCCGTGATCGGATCCGCAGCCGCATCCTGACCCTGCTCAAGGGCATGGCCCCCTACGGCATGGCGGCCCTGCTGCTGCTGGGCCTGCAGCGCAGCCGGATCGCCGAAACCCTTGATCTCCTCCTCTACGACCTGGTCACCAGTCAACGCCCGGCGCCGGCTGGCAAGGCTCTGCCGATCACCATGATCGGCCTGGATGAGTCCGACATCCAGGCCTACGGCTGGCCGATCGAGGATGGCCTGCTCTGCCGGGCCATCGAGCGGCTGGGGCAGGAGGGGGCGGTGGCGATCGGCCTGGATCTGTACCGCGACAAAGGCATGGGGCCGAACCAGGCCTGCCTGCGGCAGCTGGTGCAGAGCGAGCCCCGTCTGGTCACGATCTTCAATGTGGCCGAGGGCATCGAGCCGATCCCCGGAGCTCCCCCCGAACGGCAGAGCTTCAACGATCTGGTGGTGGATGCCGATGGGGTGATGCGCCGCGATCTGGTCCACGTGGCCGGGCAGGATGAAGCCACCGTGTCTCTGGCCCTGCGGCTGGCGGAGGTTGCCAGCGGCAGCAAGACCCTGCGCGGCACTCTCGATCAGGGCTCGGCGCCTGGCCCCTGGCTGGAGAGCGAGTCCGGCGGATACCGCGGGCTCGATGCAGCGGGCTACCAGCAGATGCTGCCGTTCCGCCAACCGGGCAGCTTTCCCACCTGGAATCTGCAGGCCCTGCTGGCGGGCCAGGTGCCGGCGACGCAGATCCAGGGTCACATCGTGCTGATCGGCAGCACGGCGCCATCCCTGCGGGATCTGTTCGAGATTCCCCACACCCGCTTCACCAGTGGTGCCAAGCAGCTGCTGATGCCAGGCGTGGAGATCCATGCCCTGCGGGTGGCGGCCCTGCTGGAACGACAGAATGGCGATCTGCGGCTGCATGTCTGGACCTCTTCAGGCCAGCTGGACCTGGCCCTGGAACTGCTGGCCGTGGTGCTCGGGATCGGCCTCGGGGAGGCCTTCAGGACCCTGCGGCGCAGTGTGGTGGCGGTGGCTCTGGTGGGGCTGGGACTGGCCGGGGGGCTGGTGGCACTGCTTTGGCTTCAGCACGCCTGGATCGGTGCCGTCACCCCCCTGGCCGGCCTCTCTCTGATGGCCGGTGCCGGCTGGTTGCGCCGCGGCGCCGCCAGCCAGCAGCAACGCCAGCAGATTCAGCGGCTGCTGGGCCAGACCACCTCCCCGGCGGTGGCCAAGCAGCTCTGGGAGCAGCGAGAGGAGTTGCTGAGCGACGGACGCTTCGAGGGCCGCCAGCTGCCGGTCACGATTCTGTTCTCCGATACCTGCAGCTTCACCAGCGTGTCCGAGCAGCTCCAGCCAGCTGAACTGCTCAGCTGGCTGAACCGGGGGATGGCCTACTGCGTTCCGGCGATCACCAAACGGGGCGGCATGGTGAACAAGTTCACCGGCGACGGCTTCCTGGCCGTGTTCGGAGCACCGGTGAGCAACAGCCCCAGGGCCGATGCCCGTGCCGCGATCGAAACCGCCCTGGACATTCAGAACGGCCTGGACACCATCAACCAGGAGCTGGCCCGCGAAGGGGCCCCGGCGATGCACCTGCGCATCGGCATCCACTCCGGGGAAGTGCTGGCCGGTTCGATGGGCAGCAGTGAACGCCTGGAATATGCCGTGATCGGCGACACCGTGAACTGCGCCTCCCGGCTGGAGAGCATCGACAAAACCCGCCAGGACAACATCTGCCGGGTGCTGGTGTCATCGGCGACCCGGGCGCTACTGCCTGAAGACTGGGCCCTGGAGTGGGAGCACTGGGGCGAGCTGCAGGTGAAGGGCCGGCAGGAGCCACTCGACATCTGGGAGCTGCGCGGCGCAGCGCTCAGAGACAGCGCACCGGCAGCTCCGCCGGCCACTCCCCATTGACCACATCCGTCATCCCGAAGGACTTGGCCACCTGGGCCCGCGGCACGGTGGAGCCACAGAACCTGCGCAGTTGCTGCAGGGCAGTCTGCAGGGGCTTGTCCTCCGGCGTGCTGTCGTTATCAGCCACCAGCAGGCTCACCGCTGGCGGAGATTCCGACTGGACGAAGGCCAGGGGATTATTGGCTGCGGTGGCACTGCCTTCCTCGCATTTGTAGGCCGATTCCCAAACGGTGGGGACTTTCAGTGCCGACACAGCGAGCAGGGTGACACCCGCAGGAGACGCCGGCAGCAGCCGTTCGACACCCGACGAGTGGGCGGCATCGCTGTTGAGCGGACGGAAGGAGAGGCGCACGGGACGCGGGTTGGCGGTCGGCCCTTCCAGCAGACCGATCTGGAGGGACGAGCCCGGCGCGAACACGCTGGTGGAGGGCACCAGGTTGGCCACCAGCCTGGAACTGCACTCGCCGCGAGTTCCTCCTCCGACGCGTCGTCCTGGGAACGTGGACCGCAGGGATGACTGGGCCAATACCTCCGGCAGCTGGCTGGCAGCCACCAGTAACAGCAGGCCAGTTAGAAGGGCGTGGCGCTGCCGGATCAAAGTCCTGGAGGTGGATGGATTGCCTTCAGGGCGACCTGCCATGGATTCGAGCCTCTCTCATCCCCTCCACCCTGAAGCAAACATAGGGATTGTGGCCAGCCCCGCCCACAGGGCTTTGCAGAGAATATGGAGAAACTGATCGGTGTTGAGCCGGTACAGGCCGCGGCACTTGCCCAGGTCGATGAACGTGTGGATTCCCCATTCCGCCAGACCCAGCAGTGGCACGCCGGTGATCCAGGCCACCAGGAAGCCGTGGATGGCGGCATGGGCGGTGAGCCACCAGCGCCAGGAGAGCACCACATCGCAGCCTGGGCACTTCTCGACCGCCATGCGATCGCTCTGCAGCGCGAAATCCCCCACTAAATGCCCCATGGCGAGCATCAGAAACAGGTTGAAGGTCACTGCGGGATCATTCACGACCGCTCGGCACATGGGGAACATTCGCACCAGAATGATCGCGGTTTGCGCCAATGGCCATGCCCGCCCTCGACCGCCTCATTCTCACGATCGGGCTGGCAGTGGGTCTTTTCGCCCTTGCCGCCATGGTGCGGCGGCGGCCACACATGCCCCCTCTTCCCCTGGCTCTCCCGCTGGTTGCACTCGGGATCCAGGCCGTCGCCAGTCTGCTGCGCGGACCCCTGCAGGGGATCGATCTGCTGGGCCTGGATATGGCGCGCTGGCTGGACACGGGCGGTGCGCTGGCGGTGCTCTATGCCCTGATCCGCCTGGCGCTCTGGGGCTGTCTGCAGGTTCCGCCGGCCCTTGGCTGGTGGCCGCCTGTTCCGAAGATCCTGCGGGATCTGCTGCTGCTGCTGGCGGCAGCGGCCGTCACCGTACTGGTGCTGCGTGACTACGCCGGCGTCAATCTGGTGGGGCTGATCACCACCTCTGCCGTGCTCACCGCCGTGGTGGGGCTGGCGGCGCAGGAAACCCTCAAGGACCTGTTCGCCGGCATCACTCTGCAGCTGGATCCTCCCTTCCGCGAAGGCGACTGGATCGACCTGGGCGAGGCGAAGGGCACGGTGGTGGGACTCACGCTGATGAACACCCACCTGATGAGTTTGGATCGGGCTTGCGTCGTCGTTCCGAACGACACGGTGTCGCAGGCCGTGCTGCGCCGGTACAGGCAGAAGGATCCGGTGGGGAACGGCTTCAGCCTGGGGCTGGATTACAGCCTGCCGCCGGCCCAGGCGCAGCAGCTGATGCTGGCGGTGCTGCAGGAGCATCCCCGGGTGCTGGCCGATCCTCCCCCACGGATCTGGGTGGCCGAATACGGCGACAGCGCCATCGTTTACGACCTGATGGTGTGGCACTTCGACGCCACCGACGCCAGCCGGTACGACGTGCGCAGCGACCTGCTCTCCCAGATCTGGTATGCCCTGAAGCGCGCCGGCCACAGCGTTCCCTATCCGGTCCGCGAACTGCGGCCCAAGCGGCCCGACCGGGGCACCCCTCCGGCGGAACCTCTGGATTCGGAAGCACGGATGGCGCTGCTGACTGAGCACACCCTCTTCAGCAGCCTGGACGCGGACCAACGGGAGCACCTGGCCCGGGAAAGCCACTGCCTGCGCTTCGGCCCAGGGGAAACCGTGGTGCGCGAAGGCGATCGTGGCGACACTCTTTTTAAGATCGTCTTCGGGTCCGTGGAGGTGCTCAAGTCGGATGGGAGTACCACCTGCCACCGGGTGGCGACGCTCGGGCCGGGCGATGTGTTCGGCGAGATGACCCTCTTCACCGATGCGCCCCGCAGCGCCTCGGTGCGAACCACCAGTGAAACCCTGCTGCTGGAGGTGGAACGGCGTGACCTCCAACCGCTGCTGGAGAAGGATTCGGTGCTTCTGGAGCGCATCGCCCGGATGGTGCAGGAGCGGCAGGCAGGCCTCGATCAGCTGATGCAGCAGTGCAACCGACCCACGGAAGTGAGTGTGCTGCAACGGATGCGGCAGTTGTTCGGCGTTCTGCGGGGCTGATGGCGAGCCAGGCGGTGCGGCGTCATTGGCCGCGATGCCCTGCTTCGGCATCGGCCGGCAACCACCTTGCACACACACCTGCAAGGGCTCGATCTGGGGTTGCACCTGCGACAGCCGACTGACCCTCAGATCATTCACATCGATATCCTGCAGAGCCGAGCGCACGATCACCTGCAGGATCCCCTCCCACAGCACTCGCACTTCGGCCCTCGCATGAATCCACCGGGGCTAGCTGTGCGAGGACGGGGCAGGCCAGCAGCAGGGCGATCCCCCATGGGCGGGAAGACGGGAAAAGGCGGGCCATGGCTGATCACCAAGGAGTGCCGAGCAACTGCATTCCACCCCAGAAGTAGGGATGCGTCACGCCATTCTCCACGCGTCGCTGTTGCGCTTGGCTCAGCCCGCTGAGCAGAGCCCGTCCGTCAGTGCCGATCACCGCATCCCCCTGAAGTCGCACCGCGCCGCTGGCGAACGCCTTGCGGGTCGCCTGCAGGGCCTCCGCCTTCGGCATCCCCGCATCGAGGTAGCGATAAAACTGCACGAAGAGGGCTGATGTGGCCACATCGTCCACGTACCAGAGGGTGCCGATCGCACTGCGGGAGCCCGCCTGCAAGGCCAGTCCGGCAAAGCCGAGTTCACTGTCCTTGTCTCCCAGGGCGGTGCGGCAGGCACTGAGGGTGAACAGGTCGAGCGGCTGTCCATCGCGCCGCTGGCGCAGGCTGGAGAATTCCGCCAGGCTCATCGGCCCAACACCAGAGTAAAGCTGTGCCTTGGCGGGCCCGCCAGGCAGGAACTCGGCGTGGGTCGCCACATGAACCTGCTGGAAGGCCGGATCACCCGCCTTCTCTAGCAACAGCTCAGGCGTGAAAGCTGCATCCAGGAAAGCGCGTCCCGGGATCTCGAGTGCAAGCTGATCCAGCTCCTGAGGCACCAGCGGCAGCGGTGCCAGCCCGTCGAAACGGGACGCGCCGGTGCGCAGTTGACTCTTCTCCCCCGCCGGCGGTACATCCAGTGGCATCAAACCGATCGAGGGCGTCAGCGCAATGCCGATCCGTTCCGCCAGAAATTGCTGGCCATCGTGCAGGGCCGCAAATGGAACCGCCTGCAAGCCGGCATCCGCCGATAACAGAAGCGTCGTGAGCCCCAGAGAGTTGATGTCCTGTTCCATTGGTCGGATCAGAACGTCGTAGAGCTGGCGCGCGGGCGCCAAGGGATTGGCTAGGTCCATCGGACTCTGTTTGGCCAGTTGTCCGTACCACTGCCGCAGTCGCTCGCCAAACTGCCCTGTATCCACCATGACGCGGCGGCCCACCACTTCGCCCTCCGCCGGGACGAGCGTGATGTCGAGAAAGCCTTCTCCGTTGAGACTTCCAGCTGCGGCGTCGCTGCTGAAACTCATCCGCAGCGCTCCCAACTTGTATGGCGCGTAATTGGAGGCGCGCTGAACCCGCTGAAGCACACTTTGCACTTCCTCAGTTGTGAGGGGCGTGACACGGCGCCCTCCCGTTAGGGCGAGCTTCTCGGCAGTGTCATCGGAGGAGCGCTGTTCCCCCATCTGGAAAGCCTGAATTGCCTCGGCACTCGTCATCGGCAAGACCGTCAGTTGCAGGGGAGATCCCAGTCCATTGAGCAGATCGAGAGTGGAGGTCACTACATCCGCGGAGCGGAGAGCCTGCGCCTCCAGTAACGAACGGCTGAACGCATCCGTTTCCAGATCCGCCCGGGCCAGCCAGTCATCGCCCTCTAGATCGATTGACGTGAGATCTGCCTCCAGATCCACCTGAAACACGGTGCCGAAGGGGAGTGCCGCGAGCAATTCCTGAGTGACAGGCTCTCCGCTTGCCTGACCATCGTCAGGACGGAGGTCGAGGATCGACTCTGCCAGCAAGGCATCGCTGAGCACACCCGGCATCTCCGCAAGTTCGTCAGTGAAAAGGAAGGAACTCGTCTCCAGGGTGATTCGAATCGGTTGCTCCACAGTCACATCACCCCCTCCCCCCAGCGGCAACGGTGCTGATGCCTCCAGAGAGGGAATCACCTCCTCATCGGTGATGGGCGGCTGCTCAATCAGGGACTGAACGCTCAAGACCTGGTCCAGCAGTGACGACGAGACCGGCACTGGACTGGGGTTGGGCGATTGGCTCGACGCAGGTGTTGGCGTGGGGAGCGGAGTCGGCGTAGGACCCGGGGCTGGGATGGGCGTTGGCGAAGGTCCAGGCCCAGGAAGTGGCGTTGGCGTGGGGAGTGGGGTCGGCGTAGGACCCGGGGCTGGGATGGGCGTTGGCGTAGGACCCGGGGCTGGGATGGGGGTTGGCGTAGGTCCAGGCCCCGGAGTCGGAGTCGGTGTGCCACCGATGATCTGGATGGTGGCGTCGTTGAACAAGGTGGCAGGAGGTCGCGGGCCTGTCAGGAAGGCGCTGGAAGCCGTTGGACCAAGCTGAATTGTGACGCCGCCATCAATATTGAGAGCGTTCGTGTCCAAGGATCCGATTTGCACCAGGCCACCTGAAAGCCCAACGACGTTGAGGATGGTTCCGCGGCTGCCACCTCTGATGTCGAGACTGGATCCATTGATCCGCAAGGAGCCGCCAATCGCGGGGGGATCAGCGATTAAGTTGGAACCAATAACTACCACATTACTTGGCAGTGAGCGTAAGCCAATGTCAATCGCTCCTCCGTTATTTTCTCCAGAAGTATTTATGTCGCTGTTTAGTATATCAATTGTCCTGCCATCCAGGCTTGTCAGGCCTCCATCGGCGGCGCCACTGGTATCCAGTAAAGTGTTCTCCAAAAGCAAAGAGCCTGAATTGCTATTTAGAGCAATTGACCCTCCTGGGGACAGAATCTGACCCTGGGACAGGCTTAGTTCGCCACTGGCCTGGTTAATGGCAACAGTGTCAAAGCCGCTGATCAGACCTCCTGATTGTGAGTAGCTATCTGTCACGTTTAGGGAGCCAGAGCCACTCACTGATCCCCCGAGAAGATTCAAGGTTGCAACCTGAAGACCAGAATCAGCAACAATGTCTCCCCCGGTATTTGTAATTAAGCTGATTGCTCCAGGGGTAGTCGCTGCCAGGCGCACGCTGCCAGAATTCAGGAATTCAGCGGTAGAGAAGGCTCCTCCCAGGAAGTTAAAGGAGCCGCTTTCTGATATCTCTGTGGCTCCGGAAACGGCAAGTGATCCACCCTCCACTCTGAGTACGCCTCCAATATCCAGAGACTGCAACGACACGAAGCCAGCGCTGGAATCAAAAACAATCGATCCGCTGCCTTCTCCAATAAGCACTGAATCTACGTTGCCTAAGGTAGGAAGAGCATCCCAATTAGTAGATTCACTCCAAAGGCCACCTCCGCTGCCAAGCCAAGTCGATAGTGGGCGAGTTGTGATGCTTCCGTCTCCCTCGGCACTCGTATCGACGCTGTAATTATCAAGACTTGTTCCCTCTGACGCCTGATAGTTCTCTGCTGTCAACTCCGCCGACACACGGGTTGCCGCCAACACATCCTTGCTATTGAACTGACCCTCTGTCGGCAGGGACTGCAGGTCTCCTCCCTCCCCGTCTACAAAACCGGTCAGCTGGTAATCCTCGCTGGCCAGCTCTGCTGTTGTGGTGCCGTCATACTCCTTGCTCTGCGCACTCAGCGTCACCGTGAGAGCCTTTGGCGTGATGCTTCCGTCTCCCTCGGCACTCGTATCGACGCTGTAATTATCAAGACTTGTTCCCTCTGACGCCTGATAGTTCCCTGCTGTCAACTCCGCCGACACACGGCTTGCCACCAACACATCCTTGCTATTGAACTGACCCTCTGTCGGCAGGGACTGCAGGTCTCCTCCCTCCCCGTCTACAAAACCGGTCAGCTGGTAATCCTCGCTGGCCAGCTCTGCTGTTGTGGTGCCGTCATACTCCTTGCTCTGCGCACTCAGCGTCACCGTGAGAGCCTTTGGCGTGATGCTTCCGTCTCCCTCGGCACTCGTATCGACGCTGTAATTATCAAGACTTGTTCCCCTTGACACCTGATAGTTCTCTGCTGTCAACTCCGCCGACACACGGCTTGCCGCCAACACATCCTTGCTATTGAACTGACCCTCTGTCGGCAGGGACTGCAGGTCTCCTCCCTCCCCGTCTACAAAACCGGTCAGCTGGTAATCCTCGCTGGCCAGCTCTGCTGTTGTGCTGCCGTCATACTCCTTGCTCTGCGCACTCAGCGTCACCGTGAGAGCCTTTGGCGTGATGCTTCCGTCTCCATCGGCACTCGTATCGACGCTGTAATTATCAAGACTTGTTCCCCTTGACGCCTGATAGTTCTCTGCTGTCAACTCCGCCGACACACGGGTTGCCGCCAACACATCCTTGCTATTGAACTGACCCTCTGTCGGCAGGAACTGCAGATCTCCTCCCTCCCCGTCTACAAAACCGGTCAGCTGGTAATCCTCGCTGGCCAGCTCTGCTGTTGTGGTGCCGTCATACTCCTTGCTCTGCGCACTCAGCGTCACCGTGAGAGCCTTTGGCGTGATGCTTCCGTCTCCATCGGCACTCGTATCGACGCTGTAATTATCAAGACTTGTTCCCCTTGACGCCTGATAGTTCTCTGCTGTCAACTCCGCCGACACACGGGTTGCCGCCAACACATCCTTGCTATCGAACTGACCCTCTGTCGGCAGGGACTGCAGGTTTCCTCCCTCCCCGTCTACAAAACCGGTCAGCTGGTAATCCTCGCTGGCCAGCTCTGCTGTTGTGGTGCCGTCATACTCCTTGCTCTGCGCACTCAGCGTCACCGTGAGAGCCTTTGGCGTGATGCTTCCGTCTCCATCGGCACTGGTATCGACGCTGTAATTATCAAGACTTGTTCCCTCTGACGCCTGATAGTTCTCTGCTGTCAACTCCGCCGACACACGGCTTGCCGCCAACACATCCTTGCTATTGAACTGACCCTCTGTCGGCAGGGACTGCAGGTCTCCTCCCTCCCCGTCTACAAAACCGGTCAGCTGGTAATCCTCGCTGGCCAGCTCTGCTGTTGTGGTGCCGTCATACTCCTTGCTCTGCGCACTCAGCGTCACCGTGAGAGCCTTTGGCGTGATGCTTCCGTCTCCATCGGCACTCGTATCGACGCTGTAATTATCAAGACTTGTTCCCTCTGACGCCTGATAGTTCTCTGCTGTCAACTCCGCCGACACACGGCTTGCCGCCAACACATCCTTGCTATTGAACTGACCCTCTGTCGGCAGGAACTGCAGGTCTCCTCCCTCCCCGTCTACAAAACCGGTCAGCTGGTAATCCTCGCTGGCCAGCTCTGCTGTTGTGGTGCCGTCATACTCCTTGCTCTGCGCACTCAGCGTCACCGTGAGAGCCTTTGGCGTGATGCTTCCGTCTCCCTCGGCACTCGTATCGACGCTGTAATTATCAAGACTTGTTCCCTCTGACGCCTGATAGTTCTCTGCTGTCAACTCCGCCGACACACGGGTTGCCGCCAACACATCCTTGCTATTGAACTGACCCTCTGTCGGCAGGGACTGCAGGTCTCCTCCCTCCCCGTCTACAAAACCGGTCAGCTGGTAATCCTCGCTGGCCAGCTCTGCTGTTGTGGTGCCGTCATACTCCTTGCTCTGCGCACTCAGCGTCACCGTGAGAGCCTTTGGCGTGATGCTTCCGTCTCCCTCGGCACTCGTATCGACGCTGTAATTATCAAGACTTGTTCCCTCTGACGCCTGATAGTTCTCTGCTGTCAACTCCGCCGACACACGGGTTGCCGCCAACACATCCTTGCTATTGAACTGACCCTCTGTCGGCAGGGACTGCAGGTCTCCTCCCTCCCCGTCTACAAAACCGGTCAGCTGGTAATCCTCGCTGGCCAGCTCTGCTGTTGTGGTGCCGTCATACTCCTTGCTCTGCGCACTCAGCGTCACCGTGAGAGCCTTTGGCGTGATTTCACCTATGGCACCAGTGATGGTTTCACTCGCGAGCTGATACCCAAAAACCTTGTTTATCTCTTCGTCGACGATGGCCAGTCCAGAGACTTGTACATTTATCCCTGTACCTACATTCTTAACCCCCTGCCCCTCTAAGTCCACGAACAGACCCGAACCAGGGAGCGAGAAGTCGACGTTGTCACCATCTAGAATGCCTGTCACAACATAAGAGCTTCCTTCCAGCGTGGAGTCAGGTGTGCCGTCATACGTTTTCGAAACTGAGCCTTCAAGGCTGATTTCGATAATTGGTGAATTTCCATAAATCACTCCATTTCCTGATGCCGCTGCAATCGGTGTCCTATCGCCTTCGACCTTGCCGTATTGCTTGAAGCCACGTGGAAGAGCATTCACCTCTTCGGAGGGCTCGGCTGCATAGACAAGCCAGCGAGCTCCGAACTCCGCATCAACGCTCAGAACATAATCGCCACCATTATTCAGCAACGATCCTTCCCCAATGTTCAAGACAATAGAATCAAAGACACTATAATCATCCTTGGTGAAACTTGCGCTGATCTGTTCGTTGAGACTGATTATGTTGCCGGCATCGGTTTGAGCGTCAATCCGCACAGTTGAGCCGGATAAGGCTTGGAGCGTGACATTGCCCGCATCTGCATCTACTGATTCACCTTCTCCATATCTAGAGGGGGAAAGTTTGATGTCGATATTGCCAGTGCCTGCGTTGATCGTTGTGCCTTCGCCCATCCAAACTTCTGCTTCTCCAGGATCTCGAAATTCAAAATTTGCCAATGGATCGTTGGCGAGTAAGCTTACATCTGAGCCGTCTGTAGTAATACTGGAGTTCAGAACGATGGATCGCCCGGCCTGCAGAGAGAGGGAGCCACCAATCCCTTCAGGATTGTCGATGTTGATGTCGGATGCTGGAGTCAGCGTGATGTCATTATTTGCTTGCAGGATCACATCCGTTCCGCTGTTTGCGATCGCTTCAATCTGCGCTGGGGTCAGAATCTGATCAGAGCCGAGCATGTCAGAAGGGATGTTGCCTTCCGCCACCTGCAGCAGGCCAACACCGAACGCAGTGGCGGAATCTGTGGATGGTGAGCCAACAACAAATCGATCACCATCAAGCCCAATAATCTGTGATTCACAGCCTTCACCACAAACTGTCCCATAGCCTTGGTACGGTTGCGTACCGAGGAGCGAGTTCAAGCTGGTTGCAGGCCCAGACAAGCCAACACTGCCATCCCCCCATGTCACGGCACCCGCGTTTTCGATCAGCCCAGAGGTGGATGAGGCATCTACGAAGGGGCTGCTCACCACAAAGTTGCCATTGCTCAAGACTGTCACGCCACCCTGGCCCACACTATCGAATGAAAAAGAGCCCACCAGTGAATTGGCGGCAGTCACCGCGCCCACCGTGCTGCCACTGCTACTTCCCCATGTCACAGCACCAGCATTTGTAATCAACCCGCTAGAACCAAATGGGTCATCCCAGCTTGGGCTTATTAACACATAATTACCGGTTCCGACTTCTACAACGCCGAAACTGCCAATCCGATCATTAGTGGTAGAGCCTACCAATGAATTTGTATCGTTGACCTCACCCACCGTGCCACCACTCCCATTCCCCCAGGTCACGGCCCCCGCATCTGAGATCAGCCCAGAATCGGATGGGGCATCCCAAAAGTAACTGTTCACCACATAGTTGCCATTGCTCAATGCTGTCACGCCACCAATCCCTACATAGTCAAACGTATTCGAGCCCACCAGTGAATTCCCTGAGCTCACCACACCCGCTGTACGCGTTCCTGTGACACTTCCATTCCCCCATGTCACAGCCCCGACATTAGAAGCAGTGAGGGAATTCCATTCGTGACTAGCCACCACATAGTTTCCATTGCTCAATGCTGTCACGCCACCCAGGCCCACTCGATCCCCAGCAAGAGAGCCCACCAGTGAATTTTCAGAGCTCACCACACCCGCAGTACGCGTTCCCGTGACACTGCCATTCCCCCAGGTCACGGCCCCTGCATCTGAGATCAGACCCGAATCGGAGGGAGCGTTCCAGGATGGACTATTTACCACGTAATTACCATTGCTCAATGGCGTCACGCCAAACTCGCCGACATAATCAAATTCATTCGAGCCCACCAAGGAATTGGTAGAACTCACCGCCCCACTGATGCCTGTTGCCCCATTCCCCCAGGTCACGGCCCCTGCATCGAAGATCAGACCCGAACGGGAGGGAGCGTTCCAGTTCGGACTGCTCACCACATAGTTGCCATTGCTCAATGCTGTCACGCCACCAGTCCCTACAGAGTCAAACGTATTCGAGCCCACCAGTGAATTCCCTGCACTCACCTCACCCACCGTGCCACCGCTCCCATTCCCCCAGGTCACGGCCCCCGCATCTGAGATCAGCCCAGAATCGGATGGGGCATCCCAAAAGTAACTGTTCACCACATAGTTGCCATTGCTCAACGCTGTCACGCCACCAATCCCTACATAGTCAAACGTATTCGAGCCCACCAGTGAATTTTCTGAGCTCACCACACCCACCGTCCGCGTTCCCGTGACACTGCCATTCCCCCAGGTCACGGCCCCTGCATCTGAGATCAGACCCGAATCGGAGGGAGCGTCCCAGTATGGACTATTGACCACGTAATTTCCATTGCTCAATGGCGTCACGCCAAACATGCCGACATAATCAAATCTATTCGAACCCACCAAGGAATTGGTCGAACTCACCGCCCCACTGATGCCTGTTGCTCCATTCCCCCAGGTCACGGCCCCTGCATTTGAGATCAGACCCGAATCGGAGGGAGCGTCCCAGAAAGGACTGTTTACCACGTAATTACCATTGCTCAATGGCGTCACGCCATACTCGCCGACATAATCAAATCTATTCGAGCCCACCAAGGAATTGGTCGAACTCACCGCCCCACTGACGCCTGTTGTCCCATGCCCCCAGGTCACGGCCCCTGCCGCTGAGATTAGTCCAGAATCTGATGGGGCATCCCAGTCAGGACTAAGCACCACAAAGTTACCATTGCTCAGCTCAACGGCGCCATAATTTCCCACCTGATCATCAGGATTAGAACCATGCAGCGTCGATAGCAAGGCCCCGGTTTGGCCATTAAAGAGATAGACCGCTCCTGCATCGGCAGCGACTGCATCATCGTCAGGGTCGAAAGCCAGAATGTTTCCACCGCTCAGCACCAGTACATCACGTCCAAATCCCCCATACTCCACTGGATTCGGATCCACCAGATCTGTGACCAAATAGCTTCCCTCCTTTGGGGTCGCGGAGGCATCAATGATGATATTTTTGGGGTCTAGCAGCAGGGTGCCTGCCTTACCCTTTGGCGCTGACGCATCGGCCGTTCCACCAAAGGTCAGCAGTTCCTTGCCGGACACCTCCAGCAGGCCGCCATCACCGCCCTGTAGTCCGCCCTTGGCCGATACGGAGCCATAGAAACGCGTCGTATCATCCGACCAGACAATCACCGTTCCGCCATCACCTTGGCCGGTTGCATCTGCGTTCAATGTTGTGGAGAAGGTGACCGTGGTGGATCGGGCATTCGCGGCTCCGCTCGGCAGCGCCGCTCCCCGGAATCCTCCCCCCACCTGGATCGAACCGCCGCCACCGTCACCGCTGGCATCGGCACTGGCGCCCTGCAGCTGGATTGTGGTCCCACTGATCTCGATGCTGCCGCCCTGGGCCTGCTCGCCCGTGCCGATCGCCTCATAGGTGCCGGAGCTGAACAGGTTCCTTCCCGCTGACACCGTGATGCTGCCTCCGAGTTCCGTGCCGCTGGCCTGCAAGACGGACGCAGCCGACTGGATCACGTTGCCGCCCGCCTCCAGCTGGATCACACCACCGTTGCCCGCCGAACCGGTGGCACGCACTTCCGCCGAGCTCATCAACGTCTCAGCGGCAGTCAGCACCACACTGCCGCCGCTGCTGCCGCTGGCCCGAATGGCGCCACTTTGAAGCACCGTGCCACCGGCAATCGTGACCTGCCCCCCCCGGCCACTGGCCGGTGGAACCTGAGCTGTCGTCGATGGTGTTGTTGGTGACACCAACGGGGTCGATGGGGCCAGGAGGGCGGCAGCCGGTGCTTCAGCCGTAACGGCTGTCACATCCAGAGCAGAAACGTCATTGCTCAGGGACGCGATCACATCCTCCGTCACGAGGGGAGCTTGCACCGTGGACATGTCCTCAGCGGAGACCTGACTGGCCAGGGGCTCGAGCACCGCAGCCTCCAGCAGCGGAGCTTCCACCACAGTCACGGCGTCCGGTGGTGGTTCCGCCAGCGCTGCGTTCAGGTCTGTGGTGCCGGTCTGCGGCGCAAAGCTCCAGCTGCCGCTCGTGCCGCTGTTCTCCACCACCGTGCCGCTACCGCCATCGGTGCTGCCTTCCGCAGAGCCACTGCCGGAGGCATTGATCATGCCGCCGCTGATCAAGACCCGCTGCCCCTTCAGCTCAATCCGTCCCCCATCGGCCAGCACCGCCTTAGCCGGGATCCCATCAGCTACCGCTGGCGGCGGTGTCGAGGCGGCGGCGGCTACACCCACCGGGGCGGACGGTGCTGGATCACTCGAACCCGCATCAGCTGGTCCGGAGTCGCCTGATCCGGCTTCAGCCACGATTACAGCACCGGATGGCCAGGCTGCATCGCTGCTGGCCTCAGGCATCGCCTCGGATGACGGTTCCGAGGCTGAGGCTGCCGATCCCTCGCTGGCGACATCTGGTCCTGCTTCCGGGGCGTCCGTGCTATCCGCATCAGATGTCTCGAGACCTGTCTCGCTGGCACCATCCGCCGCGGCCTCGGATCCACCGGTCTCTGATCCACCGGTCTCTGTTCCACCGGTCTCGGATCCATCGCTGCCGGCCTCACTGGCCGACGCCTCTTCCTCCTCTGCGGCCGCAACAATCGTGGCCGGATCGTTTCCGGCACCATCGCCAGCGCTCTCTGGCTCGCTCGCCACTTCACCGCCGTCGCCGTCGCCGCCAGTGGCGAGCACATCGGTGTTCTCCAGCGTCAGATCTCCCACCGCCGCCAGCACCACGGTTCCGCCACCGGTGGCTCCGCTCGAATCGATGCGGCTATCGCGAACACTCACCACCTCTCCTTCCACCGCAATCCGCCCGCCCACGCCATCGGCGCTGCTCACGTTCAGCTCACTGGAGCTGATGCTCACATCACGGCCGGCCACCTCGATCTCGCCGCCACTCACCAGCAGACGCGCCGCCTGCAGAATCACATTGCCGCCCTGGGCATCCATCAGCAGGCTCTGATCCACCGTGAGCGTGCCGCCAGCGAGGCTCAGATCGCCATTGCTACTCAACCCCAGCGCCGCCAGACTGGCCGAGTCCGTCACCAGGCCAGAGCGGCCCCGCAGCGGTTCACCACTGAGCAGGGCCGCCTGGGCCGGCGTTGTTCCCAGCACATCAAACAGGCCAGATCCAATCCGCAGAGCCGTGGCGGTACTGAGATTGAGATGCTGCACATTCTGGAATCCGCCGGAGCCACTGATCGTGATCCCGCCAGGAGACAGCCAGAACAGATTTCCTTTGCTGCTCAGTGAAACCGGCTTATCAATAAAGCTGCCCAGAGAATTAATCACCCCTACCATGACATTGCTATATCCACCCGACTCAATCCGCACTCCCGTGATGCCGCCGCGCGTATCGAACGCACCGAAGCGATGAAACAGATTGCGCCCTGCCCCCGTTCCGCCACTCACGCCGCACAGGCCGGCTTCACAGCTGCCGTCCCTGACCCCATTCACCACCGTGCCCAGGCTCCTCGCTCCTGCCGCTCCCTTCACCTCCGCCGCCGCACGACCAGCGCCCAGGAGCAGCCCCGTGAGGCCCAGGCCGGCCCCGAGGCCCAACGCCCACAGGCGGAATTGAGGCTTTGCCGTCATGGGGGGAGGTGGCTGTCGTTGATGCCGCGAGGCGCCAAAGCCCCCACTGAGGCCGTAGAGGTTGCCGCGACTCGTCAGGCCTATCGCCAATGAGTTCAGCATAGGATGGAAAAACTTGACTTATGAGCTCAATTTTAGAGCACGCTCGCGTTGAGCACGTCCGAAACTATCCATCTTCTTCTAACAGCAGGCTCTGCGATTGTCTGCCCTTGAGTAGCAATCGCTACCATGGCTGTCGGGAATGCCCGCGCCAGAAGCCCTGGTATCGCGGATGACCCATGCCCCGCCGGGCTCTGCCTGTCCAATTGCCGTCGACCGCCTGAAGGGCAGAGTCCCTGCCGCACAGCTTTGAAGTCGTTCAGTCGATCGAAACAGCGGCACACCAGCCTTCACCACCCTCGATCCTTCCGTTGACAATTCCCGGTTGGAATTGCGTTCTGTGGGCATCAGATGCTCCTCCTGTTAGCCCAGCTGGTTGCGCCGCCGCTGCAGAACAGTCCGATTCGGCTGCCCGGACCCGATGCCGGGGAACAGCGTCCGGCCCCCCGGGGAGAGCAGCAACCGGTTCCGGTGGAGATTCAGGAACCGATCGATGGCGAGCCCCCGGCCCAGACGCCCGATTCCCCGGATCAACCCGGCACCGAACCACCAGCCGTACCCGGCGACTTCGGCAGCAGTGCAGAGCCCCGGGTGGAGGGGCTCACCGTCTACGACGCCTCTGATCTCTCAACAATCCTGGCCGGGTGCGGCGCCGGCGAGGCATCGGCCCAACGGCTCCAGACCTGTGCTGCAGTCCTCACGGCCCGGTTGGTGGCCGATGGCTATCTCAACAGCCGTGTCTATGTCAAAGCCACACCAGCCCCTGGCTACCTGGAGGTGGTCGAAGGGCGAGTGGTGGAACTCCGCGTCAACAGCGACGACGGCCGCCTCAGCCGCAAGGTGTCGCGGCTGCTGGCTCCCCTGCAGGGCTCGGTGCTGCACTTGCCCACCGTGGAGCAGCAACTGCAATTGCTGAAGCGCCTGCCGGGTGTGGCGAACGTGCGCGGCAACCTTTCACGCCTGGGCAGCGACCCTTCCCAGGCGGTCTTCACGGTGAGCTTCCAGCCCAGCGACCAGCCCTGGCAAGGCGAATTCTCCCTCCGCAACGACGGCTCCAACGGCTCCGGTGAGGCACGCGCCATCGGCACCATCGCCAAGGCCAACCTGGCCACCCGCGGCGACACCCTGCTGATCTACAGCGAGCTCGGCACAGACAACACGCCCTCACTCGGGGCTGTGATCACGTCGGTGAGCTACACGGTGCCCCTGGCCGATCAATGGAACTTCACCGGCGCCTTCGGTTACAGCCGCCGCAACCTGATCGAGCTTCCCTCCCCCACGAACGGCATCTCCACGACCCAGTTCCAGGGGCTGGGCCAGGTCGAGTGGGTGTTCAAGGACACCCTCAGCCAGCGCTGGAGTCTGTTCGCCGGATTCAGCGGCGACCGCAGCACTACCTACCTTGACGGCAGGGCCCTGCCGGACCTGGTGCCGGAGAGCGTGCGCTCCCCCAGCAACGGCTACCTGCGGGTCGGTCTGGCCGCCAATGGACTCAGCGGCTCGCTGGGCTGGGCTGGCAACGTCTATCTGCTGCAGGGCATTGCCGCCGCCACACCCCAGCAGCAGCGTAAGGAGCTGGCTCAGGTGGATCTCTATCCCGGCGAAGCCACCGCCCTCGGCGGCCTGATCTCAGCGGCCTGGGCCTTTGCCCCCAGCTGGCAACTGAACCTGCGGGCCGGCGGCCAGGTGGCCTTCAAGCCCCTGACCAACTCGATGCAGTTCACCGTGGGCTCCGATGCCGGCATCCGCGGCCTGCCCGGCCAGTTCCTCAGTGGCGACAACGGCTGGCTCGGCACCGCCGAGGTGGCCTGGACCTTCTGGCAGAAGAACAACCAAAGCCTCCAGCTGGTGCCGTTCATCGGCATGGGTGGTGTGACGACCACCCTGGCGGGGGTCACCTTCTCCGACACGGTGGGCTCCGGCGGGATCCTGGCGCGCTGGTTGGCCGGCAACAGCTGGCTGGTGGAACTGGGCTGGGTGGAACAGTTCGAAACCAACGACAACCTGGGCGAATGGACCGACTGGGCCCTGGGCAAGGGCCTGTACGCCCAAGTGAAGTACCGATTCTGAGCGGGGGGGCGTCCGGACACCTGCCTGGGAGAAAGGTGTTACAGCCCCGCGACGTGCCCCGACAAGATTGAGCTTGCCCGGATCGATCGCCGTGGCGCCAATCTCAGCGCGCGCAGAACTGGGCCTGCAGCTGCAGCCTGTCGATCGGACTGGGCAGTTCGGCCGGATCGAAGGGTGGAGGCGCGGCCGCATCGGCGGCCCTGGCCAGCATCGGCACTGGCCTGAATCCGCCATTCACCGAAACCTGCAGCGGCCGCACATGACTGAGCCCGATCGCTTCAGCGAGCTCGCGGCCCTGCCGCAAGGCATCCTGATACGCGAGCCTCAACAGCTCGCGCCGCACGGCAACATCGGCGATCGGATCCGCCTGAGGGCGAACCGGCGCTAGCTGGACACCCGGCAAGGCACCCACGTCACGGACCAAGCGCTGCAAACGCTCTGGTGCCAGATCGCCACTCACCTGCAGTTGTGCTGTGATCCGGGCCGGTCGATTCGATTCCGCTGAGCGCTGCCATGTCGACGGAGAGCTCACCCGCAGATCGTTGACATCGAGATCCTGAAGTGCTGAGCGCACAGCGGCAAGACGGCGCTGCAGTTCTGCCAGGGCGGCATCGGCCGAGGCCGCCTCCGCCTCAAGCCCAAGGGAGATGCTCAGCCGCTGGGTGGCGCGTTTGCGTTCAGCACTGCCCTGAGCCTCCAGCAGGGTGCCCTCACACAGCACCTGCACCTGGGCGTGGACAGGTTTCGCCAGGGTGAGCAGAACCAGGGCAGGGGACAGCATCAGCTGGGTCGCCCCCCAGGTGGACCAGAAACGGGTAACGGATGCCATGACCGATCACCAGGATGTGATGAGGAGCTGCATCCCACGCCAGAAGGATGGATGCACGCATCCATCCTCGACCAGCAGCCGATCAGCCACTGGCCCAGTCCAGGCGCGTGAAAATGGGTTGGTCGTGCCGCTGGCCTGGATCCCTGATCGCCGCGGCGGGCTGATGCCAAGCCTGTCATGAATCCACTGACATTGGCTCACTCGATCTGCGTTCGAGCGATCTGAATGGTGGCAGAAGGGATGGAATTGGCTGGATTCGGTGTCCCGGAACCGACGTCTGACCGCAGACAATCAAAGAAGCCTTGCTCAGGTCGTTGGGTCGCAGGATCAGCCGGTGCTCCCAAGGATGCTGCTGCAGGAGCTGATCGGATCGCGATCTTCTCCGGATCGATTCACTCCAGGTCAACGGACTCCAGCAAGATCCGACTGCGCATCAACCGGTCGGCATCGATTGCCCAGGCAATGATCTGAGTGTGCTTGGCCTGCGCGTCGTCCTTCATCTCCTCGACCACCTCATCGTGGAACCCCTCCAATTGACGGACCAGCGTCAGAGCAATCTGTTGATCTTCAGAGGCACTGGTATCGAGCTGTTCGATCAGATCCAGCACCTCCTGGACCTTGGCACTCGGCTCCTGTTCGGGCTTCTCCAGACGCTCGGACCTGGCCTGCATGGCGATCAGTTCATCGGGGCTGCCCGGGATGCCGGCAGTCGGTTGCTGGGATGCGTCGGCGTCGACCATTTCAGGATGCACACCCTCGTTGGGATCGGCAGGCTTGCCACCGTGGTAGCGGTACCGCCCGCTGCGGCGCTGGGGCTCCCCTGAGGAGGGGTTCAGTGGCTGATCTGAGGGAAGGCCCATCGCAGAGGTGGTGTCGTTGTGCTCCAACCAGGATCGCGCCGATGGGTCCCGGCTGCCTGCCGTCGCAGCTTCATCCCGTACGACCTGCAGGCTGCTCTGCTGTGCCGTGGCCCCTTCAGCCTTGCCCTCGGTCAAGGACCCTTCGCACGCGGCGTCCTCTGCAAGGGCCCAGGTGAATCTGCAGGCGAAGCCCGTGCTTTGACCTGAGATAGGGATGCCGCAGCAACGCAGGATTCTTGCTTTTTCGCACGTTAATTCGGCAAGCCAGGACGGTGTCTGATCATGCGCCGCCCCTCCCCTCGATCACAGGGCATCGTGCAGGCCCGCTCTGCTCTCGGTGATTGGTCTCCTGATGGGCATCGGTGTTCTGGTCACGGGCTTCGACCTGCTCGGATTCAGCAGCCGTTTCCCTGCGCGGCCCGCGTGAGGGCGCTCCTCAGGGCAGGGTGAAACCGGAGGTGTTCAGGTGTTTGAGGTCGAGCAGCACGACCGTGAACCAGACCAGCAGGGCCAGGCCTCCGATCGCGCCGACCAGGACCAGCAGGCCAGCGATCACCGACTTGAGGGACTTGCTGTCGTTTGGCACGAGCATGGGGGAATGGATGGTCACTGTCCCACAGCCAGATCTTATTCTCGAGATCTGGCTGCATGCCCCCGCACCCGCCTGCCATGCCGTTTCCGGATCGTCGGCTCCGGCGGTCGCTCCGCCGTGCTGCTCACCGCCGACCACGCCGGCCGCTCCATTCCCCGCTCTCTGGCCAAGCTTCAGCTCAGCGATGAGGTGCTCGAGACCCATGGGGCCTGGGATCTGGGTGTGGCGGCTCTGGCGGAGCGCCTCTCGGCTCGGCTGGATGCCGTCCTGATCCTCCACAACTACTCACGGCTGGTGATCGACGTGAACCATCCGCCCTGGGCCCCTGATTCGATCGTGGTGCGCAGCGAAAATGCCCTGATCCCCTCCAATCGCACCCTCTCTTCGGACGTGCGTCGGCGAGGGCCTGAGGCGCTGTTCGAGCCCTGCCACCGCCGCATCGCCGCCGAGCTTGATGGGCGATCCCGGCAGGGTCAGCCCGGCGTGCTGGTGGCCGTGCACAGTTTCACGCCGGTGCATGGAGGGCAACGGCGGATTCCCCACGTGGAACTGGAGGTCCGCCAAGACCTGATCGCCACGACGAAGGGCCAGCAGGCCTGCTGGCCATTGCCTTCTGCCGCTGGATGACCATTCCGGCTCGCTACAGCACCGGTTACCTGAGCGACATCGCGGTGCGGCCGCCCCACTCGGCCATGGACTTCTCAGCCTGGTTCGAGGCCTACCTCGACGATGGCTGGTCTGTGTTCGATCCACGTAGCAATCCTCCGCGAATCGGGCGCATCCTGATCGCCCGCGGCCGAGATGCGGCCGATGGGGCCTTCCCCACCACGTTCGGTTCCTCGACACTGGAATCTTTCCAGGTGTGGGCCACATGACCTATTGCGTAGCCGTTCTCCTGCAGGCCGGCATGGTGTTCGGCTCGGATTCACGCACCAATGCGGGTCTGGATAATTTCGCCACCTTCTGCAAGATGACCGTGTTCGAGCGCAGCGGCGATCGGGTGCTGGTGCTGCTCAGCTCCGGCAGTCTGGCCGGCACCCAGGCGGTGATCAGCCTGTTGCGCCAGCGGGCCGACGACAGCAATGGGGGCGACACCCTGTGGACGGCGCGCACGATGTTTGATGTGATGCTGTTGGTGTCGGATGTGGTGCGCAAGGTCCAGCAGCGTGATGCCGCCTACCTGGAAGCCTCAGGTAGTGGGTTCAATGCGTCGTTTCTGGTGGGCGGCCAGATCAAGGGCGAAGCGCCACGGCTGTTTCGGATGTATGCCGAGGGAAATTTCATCGAAGCCAGCGCAGATACGCCGTTTCTCCAGACCGGCGAGGCGAAATACGGCAAGCCGATCATCGACCGCGTGATTCATGCCGACACCTCGCTGGCGGATGCGGCCAAATGTGTGCTGGTGTCGTTCGATTCCACCATGCGCAGCAATCTTTCGGTGGGGATGCCGATCGATCTGATCGCCTATGAGCGTGACAGCCTGGCTATCACCCACCGCCGCCGCTTCGGCGATGGCGATGCCGAGTTCGCGGAACTGAGCAGCGCCTGGGGTGTGGGCGTGCGCCAGGTGTTCCGCGACTTGCAGGATGTGAATTGGCAGGAGGAAAATCATTCGGCTTTTGCAGCACCCGAGTGAATGATTCCTGGTCACTCCGCCTTGACACAATCAAAGAGAATCATGATCGGGTTCTTCAAGAAGTCCTCCCAATCCGCCCTGTCATCACGACCAGCGGGGTCAGGCGCCAAGTGCAGTGGATGCAGCTGAAAATCACGAAACCCCGCCCTGCGGAAGGCTTCTTGATACTCCGTTAGCGGCAAGTAGTAATTCACAATCTCCAGATCGGCCTTCTCGAGGTGCATGGTGAAGCGAATCGGGGCTCCGCCTTTCACATGCTCTGCCAGGGTCATCTCGAATCCATACTTCCGGTAATCCGGCCTGGGCCTGAAGAAATAAACATCGGGGTTGGTTGTGAGCGTCACGAAGCGCCCTCCCGGCCGCAAGCGAGAGGCAATTCCGTCGCAAAACTCCTGAAGTTCCTCGCGCGTCTGGGCATGGACCAGCAGCCAGGCCGAAACCACGAGATCAAAGGACTGCTGCGGCACCACGGTGCGTGCATCCTCCACCCGGTAAGCAATCCCAAGCGGGTCATGGGCCTCCTGGGAGCGGGCCAGTTCGATCATGCGTTCGGAGATATCGAAGCCCACCACCTCTGCCGCTCCGGCCTGCCGCAACCTACGGGTGAAATACCCCTCGCCACAGGCCGCATCGATCACCCGCTTTCCCCGTAAGTCTCCGATCAGCCGCATCAGTGACGGCTCCTCGATTCGTGAACGCCAGAGCTGCTGTTTGGCTTCCTGGTACTGCTGGGCAACCTGATCCTGGTCGTAATCCAGCGGGGCTTGGTCTTCGGTCACAGTGATCTTCATCTCCAACCGGATTCCAGCATAGGCGTGATGGGTCAACGCAGATTTCAAGAACCGACAATCGCGTCCATGACGATCCAATCCTGAAGCCATGGAATCCTGATGGATCCGTTCCTCTGGCTTCATGCCATGCCGCTCAGGCAGCATTGGCGCGACGGATGGCTGGTCGTGCTGTTGCCAGGCTCGATCCAAGGGGCAGCGGCACCGGGGCCAGAGCCCGGTGGATGTCATCCCAGAACTGCCTGCGGGCCAGCACGGCACGTCGGGCCATCGCCTGGGTGGCTTGAAGCCTGGAGGAGCAGCCGCCGCAGAGCTCACTCAGCATCGCCAGGGCGGTAGGGCCATGGTCGTCACCATCCATGGCAACGTGCCGCATCAGATACCAGTGCAGGGAGGGAGCCCGTTGCGGCGCAATCAGAGCCCGCTCCAACAGGGCCTGGAACAACGACGGCACCAGCAGCTCACGGCCATAGGTGAAAGCCGCCGCCATCGGCAGCACCTCACCGCAGCCGATCACCTCAAAGGTGAAAGCCATGAAGCGCCGTGAAGGCTGGGGGATCGGTAGACCCTCCAGGGCAGCAGCGAGCTCGGCAGGGCTCAAGGTCCAGGCCTCAACCCCCCGCAATCGGCTCAGCAACTGCTCGATCGGTGCCGTACAGGCCCCCACCTCCCGCATCGCCAGCAGGTAGATCTCCAGATGGCTGAGATGGCTGGCACCTAAAGGATTGGCAGGCGCCTGATCACACTCCTCCTCCGCCACGATCCGATCGATCACCGCCACCGCCGCATCTGAACGGGGCGATGGGCCGGAGCCGGGCAACGGAGCGAAGCGAGACCTGAAGGCAAGCTGCCGCTGCAGCGCCTTCGCCAGCAGGAGGAAGTCCCACACGGCGAACACATGGTGTTCCATGAACAGCCGTAGCGCCGGCAGATCCGTGATGGCACCGGCCAGGGGGTGATCCTGCAGGTCGGAATCCGCCGGGTTCACAGTCCCAGGTCGGTCAGGCCGGGATGATCATCCGGGCGTGGGCCCTGGGGCCAGAGGAACAGGCGATCGGATTCGCGGATGGGAACGTCGTTGATGCTGGCCTCACGACGACGCATCAGGCCCTGGTCATCGAACTCCCAGTTCTCATTGCCATGGGCTCGAAACCAGTTGCCGGAGTCGTCGTGAAATTCGTACTGAAAACGCACGGCTATGCGGTTGTCGTGCCAGGCCCAGACTTCCTTGATCAGGCGATAGTCGAGTTCGCGGGCCCATTTGCGTTTCAGAAACGCCTCGATCTCCTGGCGCCCCTGGATGAACTCCGATCGATTACGCCAGACGCTGTCTTCGCTGTAGGCCAGGGCGATCTTGGCGGGATCGCGGGAATTCCAGGCATTTTCGGCCATGCGGGCCTTCTGGGTCGCGCTGTCACGGTCAAACGGGGGCAGGGGTGGCTTCGATGTCACAACGAGGGGAGTCTCAGCGAGCAGATCAGAGCGAGGTCGTTCAGTGAAAGTGGGGGTGGTGAAGGGAGTCGTGGGCCCTTCAGTCGCCCGACTGGATCGTCACCATCTGGTCGGCGCTGTAGTCCGCCAGGGTCTGTTGCAGTTTCAGGGCCTCCTCATCGGTGCGCGTGCAGGCGAATCCATAGCGTGCCCTCACCCGTTCAGAGGCCTGCTTCAGACCCTCCAGCCCCCGGGTCTGCAAGTCGCCGACGGACAATTGTTCGCCGGGGGGAAGGTGCTCCAGGATCACGGTGGAGGGTGAATAGAGCTGGGAGCTCAGGCCATCGGGCCACTGCAGAGTGAGGTGAACTTCTGGCACCAGGCGATCGGGCAAGGGCTCCGGCCATGCTCCCAGCCCCCCAGGAGCATCGCCGTGCCCATGGTCACAGATGCTCCTGGCCAAGATCGTTCAGGGCGCCAAAACCGGTGAGTGGGTCCTGCTGGTGCCACACCCGCTGGCACGCCCCTGCGGCACTCAGCACCAGCTCGGCATCACCGCTCTGAAACCTGCCGATTTCCACGCACTGGAGATCGGGATCGATCCCGGTGGCATGCCGCAGCGCTGCCGACTGGGACGGATCCACTGCCAGGAGATAGCCATAGCTGGGGAAGCAGGTGAGCCAGGCTTCGAGCTCCACACCGCCTGGCGGCTGAAGCGCCTCAAGATCCAGCTCCAGGCGGCAATGTGCCGCCTCGGCGAACATCACAGCCGTGCCCACCAGGCCGCCCATGCTGATGTCCTTGGCCCCGTGCACGATGCGGGCACCGGCCAGCTCCACCAGCAGAGCGAGATGGCGGCGCAGCCGGGCGGGTTCCGCCTCAGTCGCGGCATCCCAGAAGGGGTAATGGCGATGAAAGTGCCCCTTGATATTGACCAGCAGATGGCAGCGATCCCCCGGGCGGGCGGCCCGAGCGGAGAGCACCGGGCCTGGCGTGGTTCCGAGCACAGCCACCGAGAGCGCGTTGTAGGGGCTGTGCAGATTGGTGTGACCGCCCACCATCGGAACGGCGAATGTGTCGGAGGCGAAGCGCATCCCCGCCAGCAGTCGCTCGGCATGCTGCTCACCGGTCGCCCAAAGGCTGTTCACCACAGCGAGCGGGCTGCCGCCCATGGCCGCGATATCGCTGAGATTGACCAGCACTCCACTCCATCCGGCGAACCAGGGGTCGTCGTCGACCAGCTGGGGGTCCATTCCTTCGGAGGCGAGCAGCAGGGGACCGCTCACGCCGGGGATCAGGGCGGCGTCATCACCGAGGGCCGCCGCTGGTCCGAGTTCGGGAAAGGGTAGGGGCGGGAAGGTGCGCGCCGGAGCCTGGATCTCCTCCTTTCCCAGCAGGCCTGGGTGCTGACGCAGCCGCAGCGTCAGCGCCTGCAGGTCGGCGGGGGTCATGCCGCCTGGGCGATCGGTCGCCGCTCCAGCGAGGGCCGGTAATAGGAGAGATCGGCCTCCATCAGGTGATGGGAGATGCCGCGGATGTCGAGTTGCTCGAGCGAGCGCCAGTGCAGCCGCCGGAAGAAGGGAACGTTCTGACGCTGCACGGTGGCGAGAAAGCGATCACAACCCCAGCCATGGGCGGTGGTGACAGCCTTCCAGATCAACCCCTTGCCGATCTGATTGTGGCGGCGGAAATCGGCATCGACCCCGAGCCGGCCGCCCTGCCACAGCCGCGGGCTGAGTTCCACGATCCGCACCACACCAACGGCCTCACCGGCGCGGGCATGGCTATGGGACACAGCCACAATCGGGTAGGCGCTGGCATCGAGCTCATCGCGATCCGAGTCTTCGAAGAGGTGCTGCTCCTCGCAGAAGATCCTGCTGCGCAGATCCCAGTAGCTCGGCAGCATCCTGGAGCCCGATCCGAGCATGTGGAAGGAAAACACCTCGGAGCTGGCCGTCGGCGAGAGCTGGAAATCCTCGGCATCGAGTGCCATGCCCCAGCGCACCGAGGGGGTGAAGGCGGCCGGAGCGGAGGTGGTGCTGCGGCCGATGTCGTGGCTGCTGGGATCAATGAACAACATGGAACCGGGGATGGCTCAGGATGCGTTTTCAAACAGGGAGAGGGCCGAACAGGCGCCGCATTTGGCGCAGCCGGCGGCCATGCGGTCCGAACGGATGTCGGACTCGGCCAGCAACTTGCCCACGGCTTCGTAGATCTCGACCATGAAGTCGGCACTCGGGGCCGGGTGGTGCTGCAGAGGTGTACCGGAA
Organism: Synechococcus sp. CBW1006; assembly: GCF_015840525.1. Lineage (NCBI taxonomy): Bacteria > Bacillati > Cyanobacteriota > Cyanophyceae > Synechococcales > Synechococcaceae > Synechococcus > Synechococcus sp. CBW1006. The sequence goes on from NZ_CP060396.1 coordinate 1,458,352, forward strand.
ATGGGTACGAAGGGCACCACGAAGGGATAGACACCGATCGCAATCAGCCGTTCGCTGCAGGAGATCAGGGCGCGGGCACTGTCGCCCAGGCCCGCCAACAGATAGGTGCTCACCTGCCCGCGGCCGAACACGGCCACAGCCTGCTCGAAGGCCTCGACATAGCGCTCCAGGCTGAGCTCCGATTTGCCCGGGAGTACACGACGCCGCACCGCTTCGTCCACCACTTCCAGGTGCATCCCCAGGCTGTCAATCCCCGCCTGCTTCATGCGGAGATACCAGATCGGATCATCCGGGGGCTCGCATTGGCCCTGGATCGGCAGGTCCACCCGCGCCTTCACCGCCGCCGCCGTTTCCGCCATCAGCCGGGCCCCCCGATCGTCACTGTTCGGAGTGCCGGTGGTCATCACCAGCTGGCGCACACCATCGAGCCGCACCGCCGCCTCGGCCACCTCCGCCACCTGCTCAGGGGTCTTGCGCACCAGGGTGCGTCCGTCCTCGAGCGACTGCTCGATGGCACAGAACTGGCACGACTGACTGCGATCCCGAAAGCGGATGCAGGTCTGGAGCAGGGTGGTGGCCAGCACATCGCGGCCATGCAGCAGGGCGATGGCGCTGTAGGAGGTGCCGTCGGTGGTGGAGAGGCCGTAGAAGCGTGGTTGTGGCGGAGGCTCCACGGCGGCCAGGTTTGTGCCGGGCCGGTCGGTCACGGCAACCGCTCCATCGGCAGCCTGCTCCAGCCGGAACGGAGAGTCCTGGGACACCGCGTTGTAGACGGGAACCATCACGGTGGTGCCCGCGATCGTCAGGGCGCGATGGTCCGATGGACCGGCTCCACCGCGGCGCCCCTGGTTGCCGGCCACGGCGGGGTCGACCAGCCCCTGCACCTGCAGCTCCGTCACGAAACGCCCGAGGCTCTGGCTGGCCAGAGCCGGCTTGGAGGCATCAGCCATGGGTCTGGGCCTCAGCGGAAGCGACCTGCACCGTGGCGCCTGACGGAGCGTGGCTGTCCTGAGCTGCTCCTGGGATCAGCATCGGGTCCACCTGGGTGGCCGGCGTTGCGTTGATCCGCAGCCCCAGCAGATCGGGACGGCTGTAGTGCCCCACACTGTCCATCATGCGTTTGCGTTTGGTGATCAGGGCGGTGTCGAGCGTGGCGATCGCCAGCCCTTCACCCTCCGGCAGTGGGCCGGCCAGATAGCGGCCTTCCGGGCTGATCACCGCGGTGTGGCAGCCCCCCTGGAAGGCACGATGCAGGGAAGGATCGGGAGTGATCACGGCATGGTCGGCCGGATCCAGCCAGGCGGTGGACGACACCACGAAGCAACCAGCCTCCAGGGCGTGATGCCGCAGGGTCACGGCGGTCTGCTCGGAGAAGATCGGACCCACGAGCGATCCGGGAAACTGGGCGCAGTGGATTTCCTCCCCCTGGGTCATCAGGGCGAAGCGGGCCAGGGGGTTGTAGTGCTCCCAGCAGGCCAGGGCACCGATGCGGCCCAGGGCGGTCGGCACCACCTGCAACCCGGCGCCATCCCCCTGCCCCCAGACCATGCGTTCGTGGTAGGTGGGGGTGATCTTGCGGCGCTTCAGCACAATCGTGCCAGAGGCATCAATCAGCAGTTGGGTGTTGTAGAGGCTGCCGCCATCCCGTTCGTTCACCCCCAGGAGCACATGCAGGTTGTGCTGGCTGGCGGCTGAGCAGATCTGGCTGATCTCCGGTCCGGGAATCACCACGGCCTGCTCATAAAGGCGCAGATGGGAAGCACCCATCAGCACGGCCGGCTCCACGAAGGAGAAATAGGGGTAATAGGGAAGAAATGTCTCCGGAAAGACGATCAACTCAACCCCTGCCGCAGCCGCCTGCTCCATGGCCGCGAGCACCCGGGCCACGGACCCCTCAAGGTTGAACAGAACCGGACGAATCTGCGCCGCCGCAACGGTGATCGTGCTGACCATGGGAGACATCCGAAAGGTCTGAAACAGAGATCTCAGAGGGTCCAGGTGTCGAGGATGAAGGCCCCCTCCTTGCGGTGCATCAAGACAATGTCAAGCACATCAAGGGGGTTGATGGGGGTGATGCCTGGGATCAGCGCCCCTTCGCCGTGGCCGTACAGAGCCTGGAGGGCAAAGCGGCAGGCGTAGACTTTGCCACCCTGGCCCATGAACTTCTGGATCCGGGCATTGAAGTTGAGATGGCCATCAAAGGCCGCATCACCCAGCTTGGGGAATCCCCGTTGAACCCCCAGCGTGACTCCCGGGCCATACAGAAGAATCGAGGTTTCGAAGCCCTTGGTGATCAACCGGCTGGCCTGAAGAAGATTGACCAGGCCGATCGAACCTTCGAAGGCGACGGTGTGAAAGGTCACCAGGGCTTTTTCCCCGGGCTCCGCTTGGACATCAGGAAAGACTTTCTCTTCGTAATCAACGAGAAAATCGCCCGGCTGGTTGGCGGGACGGGTGACTTCGGGCATGGGGTGAGGTTGTCTGGTGGCGGAATCCAGGGCGAACCCTGCCACGTGTTTCGTTTTGTTTTATGTGGCCGATGCGACCGAATCCCTGGAGGTCGCAACCCGGCTGAGCCCGTCCAGAGGTTGCAATGGCTACCGGCCCCTGGGTCGCCAGCAGGGAAACTGGGATCTCCTCTTGATTAGTCACCCTTGCAGCCCTCGGCTCCTCTGCCGCCCAGGCATCCCGTCGTGGTGGTCGGGGGCGGCCAGTCCGGCCTGTCGGCAGCAGCCTGCCTCCAGCGGCGTGGTATCCGGCCCCTGGTGCTGGAACAGCACCAGGTCGGCCACGCCTGGGAACGGCAGCGTTGGGATTCCTTCTGCCTGGTCACCCCGAACTGGCAGTGCCGGCTGCCGGACTTTCCCTACGACGGGAAGGATCCGGAAGGCTTCATGGTGCGTGACGACATCGTGGCCTACGTGCGCCGATTTGCCGCAGCCATTGCTGCAGATGTGCGTGAGGGAGTGAGTGTGCAGCGCCTCTGCTGGCGTGACGGCACCTACACGCTCACCACCAATGCCGGTGAGATCGAAGTGGAGCACGTGATTGTCGCCACCGGTGGCTACCACAAGCCAAAGCGCCATCCCCAGGCGGAGCGGCTGCCCAGCTCCGTCGTCCAGCTGGATGCTCGCGATTATCGCAATCCTGACCAACTGCCGGCCGGACCCGTGCTGGTGGTCGGCAGCGGCCAGTCTGGCTGTCAGATCGCTGAGGATCTGTTTCTTGCCGGCCGCCGAGTGCATCTGAGTGTGGGCTCAGCACCGCGCTCACCGCGCCGCTATCGCGGCAAGGACGTGGTCGACTGGCTGGATCGCATGGGCTATTACGCCATGCCGATTGATCAGCACCCCGAGCCCAGGCTGGTGCGCCACAAGACCAATCACTACCTCACTGGCCGAGACGGGGGACGGGACATTGACCTGCGACGTCATGCCCGCAATGGCATGGTGCTGCATGGTCGACTGCTCGGTTTCGCTGACGGACAGATCGACTTTTCCAGCGATCTGGCTGCGAATCTGGATCAGGCTGATGCGGTGTATTGCCGTATCCGTGACAGCATCGATGCCTACATTCAACGGGAAGGGATTGAGGCTCCTGAGGAAGCGCCCTACCAGCCCTGCTGGCACCCGCCAGCAGCAGGCGCAGACAGCGTGGCTCTCCACCAGGAGCCCCTCGCTGCGGTGATCTGGTGCACGGGATATGCGGCCGATTTTCGCTGGATCGATCTGCCGGTCTTCAATGGCGCTGGCTATCCGGCCCATGATCGCGGAGTGACTCACAGTCCGGGGTTGTATTTCATCGGCCTTCCCTGGCTGCAGACCTGGGGTTCGGCCCGCTTCAGCGGCGTTGCGGACGACGCCGAGCATCTCGCGGAGACCATCCGTCTGCGCATGCAGCTCACGGATGCCCGCCACGAGCGTCAGGAGTGCACGGCTCTGCTGGGGTCATAGTCCTGCAGTCAATCCTGGAAGCCTTGCATGGGCTCAAGTGGGGCTCCGGGAGCGCTGAAGGCGTGGACGCCATGCTCCACAGGTCCATCTGGATGGATGCTCTGGATTTGGTGGCAAGCTCCGCGCTCCTTGGTGCCGTTGCTTGCCTAGCAGTTGGTTGCCAATCGAGCAGCGAGCCCCTGGCCACTCTTGCCAAGGCCGTTGCCCTGCATCCCGTCGCTCCTGCCAGCGTCTACTGCCGGGATCGCCTGAAGCGCAACAACTTGAACAGGGTGTGTGTGGCAGCGATCAGGTGCCATTCACCATCGACCTTCTGCAGACCCTGGCGCACCAGAGCAGGAATGCGTTCACCGGCGGTGCCGCTGCCAGGCAGCGGCGCCAGCTCACCGGTGGCTGAATCGTAGAAAGGCTTGGCCTGGTCCTCAGGATTGACACCACTCGGCGGGACGCCCCCGTCGAATCCTGCCCGACTTCCGTGGAGATCATGTTGAAACGGTCGGACAAGCATGGTTCGAACCCCCACATCAACAGACAAGTTGGGCTTGGATGAAGCGGTTTCACAATCCCTGGCGGGGCAGGAGGCGGATTGCTACCAAGGTTCCAGGAATCTCTGTGACCAGGGTTGTCTGCCATGCAAAGCGCTGCCAGCTTTTTGTACGAGCCCGTCGACACTCTTAAGCAGATTGGTGAGGATATTTGGATTGTTGACGGCCCAGTCGTGCAGATGTTGCTGTACGGGCTGAGGGTTCCCTTTCCGACTCGAATGACCATTGTGCGCCTGGGCAATGGCGATCTGTGGTGCCATTCGCCAACGGCGTTCAGCCCTGCCCTTAAGGAACAGGTGGATTCTTTGGGGCCTGTTCGGCACTTGATATCTCCGAATAAGATCCACTATGTCCATATTGGTGCTTGGCTCAAGACTTATCCTGGAGCCATTGCCTGGGCCTCCCCAGGTGTGCGTGAGCGGGTGATCAAGCAGAAAATGGATGTGGCTTTTTCTGCTGACTTGCGGGATGCTCCTCCTCCTGAGTGGGGTCAGGATCTGGATCAGATGATTTTTGCTGGCAATCTATATCTGGATGAAGTTGTGTTTTTCCATCGGAAAAGTTCCACTCTGATTCTGACTGACCTCATTGAAAATTTTGAGGTTTCCAGGCTCAACAAAGTGAGCTGGCAGTACGGTTTTCTGCTGCGGGTGGGGGGCTGTGTTGAGCCGGATGGGCAGGCTCCTTTGGATCTGCGATTGGCCTTCTGTCCTCGAAAACAGGATGCCCGGCGTTCCTTGAGGCGTTTGCTGGACTGGAATCCAGAACAGCTCGTCTTTGCACACGGTCGTTGGTGTGATCGAAATGGAGCGGAGCAGTTGCGCCGCTCTTTTCGCTGGCTTCAATAAAATTGCCAAGGGGATGGAATGGCCCGGCGATTCGAGTGTTGAATCCCGCGTCGGTTTTTTGCATGGCATGCGTCTGCCAGATTGGTTGGTTCCGATTGGCGGCGACAGGGACAGGATTGGTGTCTGTGGCTGTGGGACTTGGTGAAGAGATATCGCATCTTGCCAGCCGGGGTGGGCGTGGGCCCATGGGCAAGAACAGCAGTTCAGTGCTGGGATCAGGCGCGATCCGAGAGTATTCGGAATCTTCTGTTCTTCGTTCGCATCTGCTCAGCTCGTTGCAGCATGGCCGCGATGCCCGGTTCAGCTCTGCTGCGCAAGAACCGCAACCGGAGTTGTTGCACTCCAGCACCGAGGGGAGGGACGCGCGTGCCGGCGATCCCTGAGCAGGCGAAGGTCTCTCCCCCAGGGCAAGAGGGCTAACTGGATGGACCTGTTGCTGCCGCCCTCAGCCGAGGACGGCCCGCTCACGCACCTGATCCAGGCTGCAGCGGTTCAGCAGCTCGCCGTTCTCGTACACGGTCTGCAGGCAGGAGTCGGGATGGATCCCGGGCAAGGGGCGCACAATCGTGCGGTAGGTGCCACCGGTGTGGATGAGATCGAGCACGCCGGCCTTGCTGGTCTTGGCCGGATCGGTGATCGGGCGCTTGTGCACCGGCAGGATCTGGCCCGAACGCTCCACCCAGGACGCCTTGTAGACAAAGCGCTGGGTGTCTCGGTTCAGCTGCTGCAGCAGGCCGCCGCCCATGCCGTAGGCCACGTTCTCGGCGCTGAAGCCCGCCGCCAGGACGGCCTCCAGCACCAGGGGCAGGGTCTGGGCGGTGATGCCGTCCCCCTGGATCACCCGCACGTGCTGGAGCACGCGGTAGCCCTTGCCGTTCATCCGGCTGCCGAAGCGGGCCTCCAGGCGCCGGAGCAGTTCCGACACGATCCGCATCGGATCGCCGGAGTCTGGGCGGATCACCACCGTGGCACCCGCCTCGATCACCTGCGGCCGCAGCTGCTCTCCCCAGAGGTGATCCACCGCGTTCCAGAGGTCGTAGGAGTCGGACACCACCGCCAGGACGGCTCCCGGGCGGGCGAAGTGATCGAGCATGTTCCGGTAGGCCTGCGCTTCGTGCTTCTGCCCCCAGGCCAGGACCGTGGAGTGCTCGGCAGCGGGGATCGAGAAGCCGGCCATCGGGCAGTCGTAGTAGCGGCGGCCGGCCACCAGGGCGGCGCCGGTGTCACTGCCGCGGAAGGCGATCAGGTGCGCCAGACCGCCGATCGCGGCGCTCTGGAGGCTGGAGACCCCGCGCGAGCCGAAGTCGTGCAGGCGGAAGGCCAGCTCGACGGCGGGATCATCCGCCGAGCGCTCCAGCGCGGCCGCTAGAATCGTGCGCAGCTGCCAGCTGCGGGTGGCGACTGTGGTGGGGTACCAGATCCGCAGCAGCTGGGTCTCCACCCAGGTGACCAGCCAGGCCAGTTGGAGATCGGTGGATTCCACCGTCATCAGCACCTGGCCAGTGGGCACCCGGCTGCCCTCGGGTACGGCGCGGATCAGCAGAGGCAGCCGGCCCCCGTGCACCTGCACCACACGCTCCCAGCCCGGACGATTGAAGGGGAGGCCGTGGCTCTGCCAGAACTCCTCCGCTTCCTCCACATCCGCCAGGGTGATCGGGGTGGTGAAGGACTGCTGCAGCAGCATCTGCAGCCCGAAGAAGAGGGTGGCAGGGTTCTCGCCGCCGCGGCTCTCCAGGTAGGCCCCCATGGCAGTGAGATCGGGGGGGTACTGGAGCCAGTGGCTGGTCTTGTAGCTGTCGGTATCGAAGAGAAGGTTGGTTTCCATGGTGTGCTCTCCGCACGAGAGTAAGGAGGCGCCCCGGCCCGGTCCACCCAGGCCAGAAGCAAGCAACCAAACAGGGTTGAACACGCTCTCCAGTGAAGCGGTAGCTGCTCAGATCCGGGAGATGAAGTGCTGGATGATCTGCACGTGGTCCTCGAAGAAGTTGTCTGCGTGGGCGTAGATGTCCGCCAGCGGTATCCAGAACGCCTTCTCGGCGTCATCGGCGCCGCGGACCGCGGGCAGGGGACCGGCCTTGAGCGGAATCAGAAAGGCATGGGTGATCCCCGCCCCCGTGCCGACCGACCCGGTGCATCGAACACATGGCTGCCGGCGATCGAGCCCTCCAGCACGGATCTGGGCACCTTTCCCGGAGAAGGGTGACGGTCAAGGACGGAGGCTGCGCATCTGGAGATGGGTGTCACGCTGATGGGGTGACATGGACCCAGGAAACAGGTGCAGGGTTCACGTGAGCTCTCTCGCTGCTTCGCAAAGTTCAGAGCTCGCATCAGGGCTCGCAATCGAGTTCCTGGATCCAGGAGGCGATGGCGGCGTTCATCTGGTTGCGCTCTGAACTGGCGAGGAGTTTTTCGCGATAGGGTGAACTGCTCGCTTGCGCTGCAGGAGCTGAATTCCGGACTCGCCTCGCGAGATCGGCAATGAAGCCTTTCCCATGATGAATAGAGCCCTCCGTTTCCGCTGCAGAGAGTTCCATCGCAAAGCCGTATGACACGGCGCCATGAGAGCAGTTCACGTCCAGCGGCAGGCGCGTGCCGTCCTCAACGAGGAACCAGCTGTGTGGCTGCTTGGCAATCACTCTCATCATGCTGTTCTGCCGTTCGAGCCACTCCCTCTGACATGGCGGCTCGGCTGGATGAAGGGGATGGCTGGTTTGCTGCCCCGTCCTCTGCTGCGATCAGATCGATGAGGAGAATCCTCCGTCCACGGGGATGGCGGCACCCGTGATGTAGTTCGAAGCGGCACTGGCCAAGAACACGGCCACCCCCTCGAGGTCGTCTGGAGTGCCCCAGCGCCCTGCGGGGGTGCGGGCCAGCACTTGTTCGTGCAGGCCCGGGATCTGTGTACGCCCTGCACGCGTGAGATCGGTGTCGATCCACCCGGGCAGAACGGCATTGACCTGAATGTTGTCCGGAGCCCAGGCCACCGCCAGCGACTTGGTGAGCTGCAGGATACCCCCTTTGCTTGCTCCGTAGGCAGCCGAAAACGAAGCGCCAAAGATGGACAGCATTGAGCCGATGTTGATAATCTTGCCGCCTGAGCGTTTCATCAGCGGATAGGCAGCGCGAGCACACAGGAACGTGCTGGACAGGTTCGTGCAGATGACGTCGTTCCACTCGGCAAGAGAGAGATCCTGGGCGGGTGCGCGAATGGTGATGCCCGCATTGTTCACGAGGATGTCCAGGCGCCCATGGCGCCGCTCGATCTGCCTCACCAGCTCGGTGACTGCGTGCTCATCGGTGACATCGGTCTGGATCGCCATCGCCTCGAGGTCGATGGCGCTGAGTGCGCGAAGCGCTGATTCGGACTTCGCGGCATCTCGAGCGGCAATCACCACATGAGCCCCTGCCTTGGCCAGGCCGGTGGCTATCCCAAGCCCGATTCCTCCGTTGCCGCCCGTGATCACAGCGACTCGTGATGCGAGAGAGAACACCTGGGAATTCCTGCTGGTGGTGAAGCCTGCTTTATGAGCAGCTTAAAGACGTCCTATGGGTGGAAGGGGATTGAGGATCACGCAGTGAAACCGAGAAGTCTTGCTTGCCTGTGCCCAGGTGGGGAGTGCGTGATGTCTTCTGTCCTGGCAGATCCTGATCAACTTCGTTTTGGCTTTGCGGGTTCTCCAGCTGCGCGCCTTGCCCGCTGTTGTGATGCAGCAGCAGTGCGTGAATACCGGCATCGGCTGCGATTTTAACAGTGGCGCGATGGGCGGCTTCCATCAGTATCAGCACCTTGGTGGGTGAGCTGCGACGGTCCAACTCCCCTGACCACCCGTAGACCGGACCGTCCTGCAGGGCCACCATGGTGACCACCAGCCGGCGCCCCTGGCTGGCTCCAGTCGCACTCCACCCCTGAAGATCGTTCAACAGCAGCACCCCGAAGGTGCGGCTGGGGTTGCAGACCAGTCCCCGGTGATGCGTGGGGTCGTGCAGGGCACGGAGGTCTGGGAAAGAGGAATCAAGCTGTGAATCGGAAGCTTTCCTCCAATGCTTACCGGCGTCATGCGCAAGATTTCATTGTATGGCTGGATGCTTCGGCTGAAAGATCCGCTTCAGCCCTTTCGTTGGAAGGAGTGATCACAGATCCATTCCGTACCCTCGCCCCGGCCCGGGCCCTCCTTGAGGAGAGGCTCGGCCCCCCATCGGCAGGGATCGGCAGGGTCTCCTGGGCCCTGGTCCAACGCACGGTCGAAAGCGGTCAGTGGCCGCAGGGCAAAGCGGAAGGATCCGTCGGCGGGCCCAGCCGTGACACGCTCCGCCATGGCGAGGCTCTGGCGGCCACCCAACAGCGAATCATCCTGCACCTCGAGCGGATGGAGCAGCGCCTGGAGCGCCTGGAGCTGCTGCTGCTCCACCTTCTGGACCGTCAGGCCGGACCGCCGACCTTTCCGCCGACCTCGCCATCTCCGCCCACCTGACCCCACAGACTGCATTTCCCTGGATGCCTCCCTGGCCGCCGCGACACACACGGCAGCTGCGCCCCATCGGCCCGATCCTGGGAACAATGACACCCCCCTCTACGATGGGCCTTCCTTCCGATCAGCCGCTGAAATCCTCGTCGGGGGAGCCCCAGCGCCGCAGCGGCCGTTACCGCTACCACGGCGGCAAGCCCGCTGATCCCAACGAGGGCGTGCATCCCGAAATGGTCGACTCCGACCCGTCTGAGCCGCCGGCGACCGGCATTCCCGGCAGCCCCGATGAACTGATCGCCATGCAGGCCAGGTCCGAGCGTCCGGAGAAGCCCGACCGGGAGCTGAGTGCCAGGGTGCAGGAGGTGCTCGATCTGATCGAACAGCTCGATACCAGCGCCGCCGAAGACCAGCAGATCGCCCTGACGCTGGTCCGCCACCTGGAGGGTTTCCACGATGAGGTGGTGGAGGAGATGAAGGCCGACGAGCAGGCCAAGCACAGCCAGATCGTTGCCTGGTCAATCGATGCTGACCGGCTGATGCGCAGCCGCATCCTGCTCGAATCCGTCGACCTGGAATGAGCCGAGGGGCCAACCCGTCCTGATTCCCCCCAGAAGCCTTCGCGGCCCCTGAGGGGAGAGATCGGCATCCTCCTGGGCGCGATGAGTCAGCTCAGCAGCACCGCCCCCTGGGTCAGATCTGCGACCATAATCCCGCTCAGGTTGATAGTTTGAGCATTGAAGCCCAGATCCACCAGAGTGCCGCCGGGCTGATCCATGAATCCCGGCAGGATGGATTCGTTCCGGAAGACGGTCAGATCCAGCACGTCTTCGCTGGGATTGAAGCCATCAATCGTGAGCGATTGTCCCCAGGCGTAGGGGATCACGATGCGCTCCGCCACGCCACTCTGTGCCATCAGATACGTATCCGTGCTGTTGACCAAGATGCCGGTTACATGATCGACCTGCGAGCCGTTGCCTGGATCCGAAAGCTCATCGGTGATGTCGTCATCTGGAAGCAGTGGCTGGATGGCCCACGGAAGGAGCGGCTGGATGGGCTCGCCTGTGATCATGTCAGACTCTGGGTCTGTGTGCTCCTCGTCGGAGATCAGCTCAACTCTGCCCGTGCCTGCAAGGGCCTGGCCTTTGGCATCGAGGAGCTGGACATCTCGGGCTATATCAAACTTAGAAAGATCAAAATCCTCAAGAATCGCAATGTTGGTGCCAGTTGTTGTGGAGATCCTGCCCAATCCGTCCGTCTCGGAATAGGTGATCAGGAGATCAGAGCCTGAACTGACCCCGTCGTAGGCCTCCATGACGATCTGAATCTGATCAACGCCTCCTGTGAAGTCTTCAATGGTGTTAGTGCCGCCATTGAGCAGGAAGGTGTCGCGACCCCCACGGCCGGCGAGGGTGTCGTTGCCCTGGCCGCTGACCAGGAGGTTGTCAGCATGGTCGCCGCGGATGATGTCATCGCGGTCCGAACCCACGATGTTCTCGATCCCATAGAGGTAGTCCAGGTCTGCACCTTCCGCCACCATCGGCTTGCCCAGCTCACGGATGCCGTTGTGCAGCAGCACCGCTCCATCCACCGTGGTGGCCATGTCCACCGTGATGCCCTGGGTGGCGCTGTTGCTGGCATAGCCGTAGAAGGCCGTGTCGATGCCCTCCCCGCCATAGAGAAGATTGGAGCCGCCGCCGCCCATGAGGATGTCGTCCCCCGCGAGTCCGTAGAGCACGGCGCGGCTCATGTCGGGATGGTTGGCGCTGGGTGAGTGGTGACCCTCCAGGATGTCGTCGAGCGCTGTGCCGCTGAAGGAGGAGACGCCGTTGACCCCCTTGCTGACGGTGGTAGCCCCGTGGGCACCGAGGATGATCATCGAATCGCCGCCCAGCTGATCGAGGCCATCCAGGTTCACGCTCCGCTCGCCTTCCTGCATCTGCAGTTGCGATGAAGTGCCATCGGCGATCACGTAGCTGCGGCGCAGGGTGGAGAAGGCCAGGTCTGCCAGGTCGGTATTGGAGAGATGGCCGAGTCCGTTGCGCTGCGCGTGGGCGAGCATGGCATCCATGTCAAAGGTGACATCGGCGAGATAGGCGGGGGCGCCATTGATCTCCTGCATGACATAGAAGCCTCCGCTGTTGCTGGAGAACTGCTTGGCCACGATCTGGGGCTTGTCTTTGTCCGGATGCAGGTTGAGGATCAGGGAGTCTTCGTAGGGGTTGAAGTCCGTGATGATCTGCGCCTTGCTCCACTGCAGTGAGTAGGAGGGGGCAGTGCTGTCGTTGGAGTTCAGGTATTCGAGCAGTCCCTGTCCCAGATTCAGGGCTGAAGAGAGAGCAAAGTTCCCTGTGGCAAGTGCCACTATGCTCGCGCGTCCCAGCCCCTTTGCGGCGACGGAGTGGGAAAACGCGGTGTATCCGTTCAGGGGCCGTGACGCAGCCGCGCAGCATTCACCGCCCTTGATCGCTGATCACCAAGCGACCACAGACACCACGATCGATGACGGCCGGCTCAGGGATTCGGCAACAGCGATGGCATCTCACCGCCGCGATGATGGGCGATCAAGGCCTGCTCCAGGAACTGCCAGATATCACGGCCCTGTTGCCGCAGGCTGGTGGTGACCGTGAGCAACCTGCTGCGGCAGATTGCACCCTGGCGGGATTGGACGCCATGGCTGATCTTGCGCTGAATCACCGAATGGCGCAGGGCACGCTCGGCTGCGTTGTTGGTGGGCTCGATCCCTTCAATCTCCAGGAAGGTCCAGAGGCCATCGCTCACTTGCAGCAACTGATGGCAGGTACGCACCGTCTTGGCCCACGGCGTTCGCTCGCCGCGCTGGCAGCCCAGCTCCACAACCCGCTGCAGCGTGCCCACAAACGCCTGGCGGATCGGCCGACAGCCCTGCTGCAACGTGGACCAGTCGATCGTTCCGTCTTTGTAGCGGTGCCACTGGGCAAACAGCTGCTGCTGCAGGCCCAGCAGCTCCGCTCCAATCTCACCGCTGGCGCCCTGACGGTCAGCGATGGCGGTGAGATCGCGGATCACGTGCGCCCAGCACAGCTGGCGCTGCTCCAGCGGGAGATGGTTGTAGGCGGAGAAGCGATCGCTCACCACAATTCCGCCAAAGGCATTCCCGAGCAGGTCGATCGCGGCGGCAGCCGAGCGGCTCAGGCTCTGCAAGAACACTGTCACCCCCATGGCGGTCACCATGACCCACTCCCAGCCGCGCCGGCCATCGGGGTTGCCACCGTCAGCATTACCGGTGGGGGCACCGGTTTCATCGACGTAGACCACCGACTGCTGACGGGCAAACGCAAGGGCCTCCTGCATGGGCTGCTCCAGTGCTGCACTCAAGCGCTGGCGGATAGTGGCCATCGCTCCCCGGCTGATCTGTACCCCCAGCAGCTGATCCAGCAGCGCCTGGGTCTTGCTGAAACTCAACGGGAAGGCACTACCCAGCAGACCCACCAGAGCACTGAGCCGGGGACCGTAATGGCTTACTTCCACCTCCGCCGGTAACGAGGCACAGGTGCTGGTGGAACAGCAGGGGCAGACCAGGCGGTGCAGCCGGTGCTCGATCACCAGAGGCGTGATCGGTGGAATCTCGATCACCTGGTGCCTCAAGGGCTCGGGATCCTGACCCTGTAGCAACGTGCCGCAGCGGCGGCAGGCCTGGGGGTGGTGCTCGACCACCTCATCCACCCGCTCGATCGGCAGCAGCTCCGGCCCAGATCCGGGATGGCCCGGCTGGCCGCCGCGCTTGCGGCCACTGCCCTTGCGTCGTTCGGGCGGCCTAAACCCCTGGCCATCACTGGAGGGAGGCTTGGAAGAATTGCGGGAGCTGCGGCCGATCCGCTCGCGCAGATGGGCCAGTTCGGTCGCCAGGGCGGTGAGCTGGACGCGGAGCTGCACCATCTCCTCCTGTTGAGCCAGGATGAACTCCCTGGCACCAGCTGGCCACGACAACCAGTCCACCTCGGAAATGCCAGCAGGAGGGGCGCCCATCTCAAGCAGTCTCTGCCTGAGATGCAAACGGGAATCAGGACGCCGTCAAGGGTTCAGCAGAGACGATGTTCGCCGCGTGCTGTCCCGACCCCTGAATGCTTACAACGCGGTTTCCACGCCTTCATTGAATTGAAGCGCAGGTGCCACCAGTGGGCTCAGCACGAAGGTGTCGAAGCCGCTGCCGCCGCTCAGGCGGTTCTGGTCGCTCCCTGCCATCGTATCCACGATCAGCCAGTCATCCCGGCGCCCCCCATCAGGGTGTCTGTGCCGGTGCCGCTCAGCAGGCGATCGTTGCCATCTCCGCCGTGGAGCAGGTCGTGATCGTTGCCTCTCTCCAGCAAGTCCTGGCCGTCGCCTCCCTCGAGCGTGTCGTTGTGGTTGCCGCCCAGCAGATGGTCGTTGCCGCTTCCTCCTCGGAGTAGGTCATAGCCATTTTGGCCATAGATCGTGTCATTGCCTCCGCCACCATCGATGCGGTCATTGTGGTGGTAGAACTCCTCGCCACTTGATGTTTTCGCCGAGTTGTATCCCACGATGAGGTTGTCCTGGGAATTGCCGTAAATCTCGCTGGGAACGTAAAAGCCGGTGCCTCCTGACTGTTGTTGTGATCCCCAGTTGGGTTTGTCCAGGTTGGTCGAGCCTTCTGCCATGTGCGTCGCGCCGGTGGAATACACCCATGCATTCGTCCAGCGACCCATGCCTACATAGTGCCTGCTGTGGTGCAGCAGGGTTCCGCTGGGTGCTCCGCCCATGCTTTCTGTTGCCGTCGAGAAATGGAGGGTCTCTGTGGAGGGGGGTAAAGAAAGCGTTTCCCAGGTGCTGGTTGGGTCGGGGTCTGCATGCAACCCTTCTGCTTCTTGAACCAGTAGATCCCCTTCGGAATCCAGGGATTCGTAGGCGCTGATCTCAGGAGTCACAGCCGTGATCGGTTCGCTCGAGATGGGAAGTTCTGGATGGAGGGTGAGAGGGTTCATGGCGGATCTGATTTCTCTTGATCCCAGAGTGCAATCAGCGCCGTTCGATTCCATCCCGCACATGCAGGATGGCTCTGCAGGATCCTTCAACTGCAGGGGTGCTGTGCAGCATCCCTGGTCCGTTGGCTGATCCTGTGTTCAGGTGTTCGTCCAGTGCAGATAGCCCTGCCGCACGCCCGCCAGTACGGCCGCGGTGCGGTTATCCACCCGGAGCTTGCGCAGGATGTTCTGGACGTGGTCGCGGGCCGTCACCTCGGCGATGGACAACCGACCGGCGATCTCCCGGTTCGAGCAGCCTTCTGCTACGAGCTGCAGGATCTCCATCTCGCGTTCCGAGAGCTCGTCGCTGGCCCGCTCGCGTGTTTCCAGGGCGAGCCGGCACTCCGGATCGAGGTAGCGCTGGCCGGTTTCCAGTGCTTCCAGGGCCTCCAGCAACGCGCCTTGCCCGATGTTGTGCTGCACCAGCAGCGCATCCACACCGGCATCGATCGCGGTTTTCACAGTGGTGCGATGGGCGGCATCCATCAGCATCAGCACCTTGGTGGGTGAGCTGCGACGGTGCAACTCTCCTGACCACCCGTAGACCGGGCCATCCTGAAGGGCCACTGTGGTGACCACCAGCAGGCGCCCCTGGACCCGCTCGATCAGCGAGCGCCCCTCATTGCTGGTGTGGGCGATGCCTACCAGCCGCTGGCTGACTCCAGTGGCACGCCACTCCTGAAGATGGCTCAACAGCAGCACCCCGAAGGTGCGGTTGGGGTTGCAGACCAGCACCTGGTAGTGGCTGAGGAGTTCCATCACCAGCCGGGTCCGCTCCACCAGTCCCAGGTGATGCGTGGCGTCGTGAAGGGCCCGCAGGCCTGGGAAGGAGGAATCGAGCGGTGAATCGGAAGCTGTCATCCCATACTCAGCCGCGTCCTGCGCAAGACATCATTTTATGGCTGGATGCTTCGTCTGAAAGATCCTCTTCAGCTGTCTCCGCCTTGGTGCGCAACCATGTGGGTCGATGGTCCGGGCTCCGCTTGCTCACCCCCACCCCCTATCTGGAGCTTGAGGCGGTCGAGGTCTGGCTCGGACCTCGCCGCGTCTTCGACGACCTCTCCCTGCAGCTGCACCTGGGCGAACACACGGTGATCCTGGGGCCCAACGGCTCCGGCAAGAGTTCCCTGATCAAGCTGCTCAGCCGCGAGCTCTACCCCGTGGTCAGGCCAGGCTCCCGGCTGCGGATCTTCGGCAGCGAGACGGTGAACCTCTGGCAGCTGCGCGGCCGGATCGGCCTGGTGTCTCAGGATCTGCAGGCGGGTTATGTCGGCCGCGTGCCCGCTGCTGATGTGGTGCTCTCCGGCTTCTTCGGCTCGGTGGGGATCGGCCGCAGTCAGCAGCCCACCCTCCCCCAGCGCCAGCGGGTGGCCGAGCTGATGGAGCAGCTGGGGCTGGCCGATCTGGTGGAACGGCCCTATGCCCAGCTGTCCGATGGCCAGCGGCGCCGGTTGCTGCTGGCCCGGGCCCTGGTGCACAACCCCGAGGTGCTGGTGCTCGATGAACCCACCAACGGCCTCGACCTCCAGGCGAAGCACCAGCTCCTGGCGATCCTGCGGCAGCTGGCCCAGTCCGGCACCACCCTGCTGCTGGTCACCCATCAGATCGAGGCGATCCTTCCCGAGATCAGCCGAGCCGTGCTGCTGAACCAGGGGCGGGTGGTGAACGAGGGCCCCGCCGACGCTCTGCTGCAGGACGCTCCCCTCAGCGCCCTGTTCGACACCCCCTTGAAGGTGTGCACCGCCAACGGCTACCGCCAGGTGGTGCCGGCCTGAAGGCCCTGATCGCGTTCGTTGGCATCACGATCAGCCTGATCGCGATCAGACGTCATCCCGATCGATGCGCCGGTAGCCGAACCAGTCGGGCACCAGGGGCTGATGGCGCCCCTGCGGATCGGGGATCAGGTGCACGTGCAACGCTCCCACCTGCGCCAGGGGGAGGCAGTCGTCCGCCTCCGGCAGCACCTGGAGCAGGGAGAGATCGTCTTTGTGCTGCTCGGTGGCTCCCACCAGCCAGCGGCTCTTGGCCCTGGCCTTGGCGGCCTGGGGTGAGCGGGCCACCACCAGTCCGAACTGGTGCAACTCCGCCAGCTGCCGAGGGTCGTAGGCACCGAGGTTCACGAAGTAGAGCCGTTCGGCGCTGGCCTGCTGGGGCTCTGGCTGCAGCATCACCTGGAAGCCATCCACGCGATGCACGGCCACATAGCTGTCGATGTGCAGCCCGCGCCGCTGCCCGAACCACTGGGCGCGCAGGGCTGGGATGGTGGCCTCGATGCAGTCGCCCGCCACAAAGCGCACATCGTGCAGCTCCACGTGGCAGCGGGCCGTCCGGCCGCCGAGCACCACCAGGAACAGGAGGGGAGTCGCTGGCGCGTCGGTCACGGTTAACAGATCTTTACATTAGTCTGAGGGACCACCGGAGTGCCCGTGGACATCTTGTTCCCCATCCTCTATCTGATTGTCTTTGCGGTGCTGCTCGGCGGCTCCTTCGCCCTGATGAGCCAGGGATTCCGCCGCCCCAGTCCCCCAGCGGCGCCCCGTCATCCCGAAGCTCCCAAGCCTGGTGAGCCGGTGCTCTACGTGGATCTTCAACGCGAGCGGCTGGAAGCGCTCTATCAAGAGGCTTCCTGATCAAAGCGCGCGATCTGCTGCCCTGCTGATCCTCTGGAGCCGGATGAACGCCAGGCCAGCTGCCGGCAGGGCAGGCTGGATGCCCGGGTGATGATCCGGCATCCGGTCGACGCACCATCCCCCCGATGGATCTTGAGGGCACCTTGCAGGCCATCGACGACCCCTTCTGGATCCGTCCGATCGAAGTGGTTGTCGTGCATCCCGGCTCCTTCTCGGAGGGATGTGCGGCCCTGGTGCTGGTGCGCGAGCAGAAAACCATCCTCGTGGACCTCTCCCAGCTGGACGAGGATGTGGCCCAGCGGGTGGTCGACTTCCTCGCCGGCGGTGTCTTCGCCCTCGATGGCTCCTCCGAACGGGCCGGCGATCAGGTGTTCCTGTTCGCTCCTGAAAGCGTTTCGATCCAGCGCGACTGATTGCACGGCATTCAGCGCCATGTCCAGCGCGACATCCAGCACGACGCAACACCCCCCATGCCCTCCATCCAGCTCGACACCCTCGATGGCTGTGGCCTGGCGATCGGCGGGTATCCGCGCTTCCGCTACGACGCCCGCGGTGGTGGAGCGCTTGGCCACCTTTCCTCCCCTGGGGCTGAGGGTCTGCAGGACGTGCAGTTCGATCCAGCCGGCGTGGTGATCCCTGAGCTGTGCAGCCGAAACACCCGTCAGCTAGGCCTTCCTCTGCCGCCGTTTCTGCACATCGCCATCGTGCCCACCGCCCTGGCCGGTCAGCTGGATCCGGCCAGCGGCCAGCTCAGCCTGCAGTTCCAGGCCCGCTTCCGCTTCCGCATCGGCAGCCTCTACGCCGCTCCGGATCTGCTGGTGGACACCAGGCTCAGCACCGGGGCGGTGGCCAGCCGGCGGCATCGCCTCGCGGGCCGGCCGCTGGATGCCGCCGGGGAGGGGGTGCTGGTGGGAGTCGCCACCGTGCCCCCCTGCGGCGATCCGTGGCTGGATCGCTTTCTCGGCCTGCCGGATGAGGCGCTGGCGCTGCTGCGCTGCCGGCTGCAGAGCGTCTGAGGCCGGCAGCGCGGCGAGTGCGGGGGAGAATGCCTGCCTGCGTCCTCCTGTCCCGCGCCGCCCGATGACTGCCAGCCCCGCCTCGAATCCCGCCTACGGCGAGCTCACCAGCCGGGGGGCTTCCACCAACATCGTGTGGCACCACTCCACGGTGACCCGGGCCGCCCGGGCCCACCAGCGCGGCCACCGCAGCGCCATTCTCTGGTTCACCGGGCTGAGTGGTGCCGGCAAGAGCACCCTGGCCAACGCCGTCAACTCGGCTCTGTTCGAGCAGGGCCTGGCCTGCTATGTGCTCGATGGCGACAACATCCGCCACGGGCTCTGCAAGGACCTGGGCTTCTCGGATGCCGATCGGGAGGAGAACATCCGCCGCATCGGTGAAGTGGCCAAGCTCTTCCTGGATGCCGGCGTGGTGGTGCTCACCGCCTTCGTGTCGCCATTCCGGGCGGATCGTGACAAGGCCCGCTCGCTGGTGGAGTCCGGCGATTTCATCGAGATCCACTGTGCCGCCGACCTGAGCATCTGCGAAGACCGCGACACCAAGGGCCTTTATGCCAAGGCCCGAGCGGGTGAGATCAAGGAATTCACCGGCATTTCCAGCCCCTACGAGGAACCGGAGAACCCCGAACTGCGGGTCGATACCGGCAGTCAGAGTCTGGACGACTGCGTCGCCCAGGTGATCAGCCACCTCGAGGCGCAGGGCATCATCCCGGCGGTCAACTGAGTGGCTCGCCCGGTGCCTCCCCTGCCCGCAAGCGTTCACCCCAGGCATCGAGGAAGGTCTTGACGCAGCTGGCCAGGGGCACCGCCAGGAGCAGGCCCAGCAGCTCCCCGAAGCCCATCAGGCTGCCCACCCGGGCCCCGATCGGCAGACTCACCAGCAGCCAGGCCGGCTGCAGCCCCACGATGCTGCCCATCAGCCGCGGCTGGATCACCTGATCCACCACCTGGCCGACGCTGATCGCGGCCGCCAGCACCTCCAGAGCGGTGCGGGGGTCTTCCAGCGCCAGCAGCACGCTCACCACCACGATCGTGAGGGCACTGGCGTAGGGGATCAAGGTGGTGAAGCCGATCGCCACGGCGAACAGCACGCCGTAGGGAATACCCAGCAGGGTGAACACCACGATCTGGGCGCCGCTGAGGATCAGGGCGAGCACCACCTGGCCGGCGAAGTAGCCGCGGAAGGTGCGTCCCAGGGTGGTGAGCACCAGGGAGCGCACCCCCGACGGTAACCAGATCCCGAGCCCCGCCACAATGGCGTCGCCGCCCAGCAGCAGGAAGGCGGCCAGCACCAGCACGATCAGCGTGTTGATCGTGATCCCCAGCGTGGTGCCCAGCAGGGCCAGCAGCTGCTGGCTCACCTGGCTGGCAATCCGGCTGGTGCGGCTGATCAGATCACTGCTGAGATTGCCGAAGTCGCTGGGGAGGCCCCGCTGCACGGCCCAGTCCTGCAGGTTCTGCAGCAGCAGTTCCCCCTCCGCCAGCCAGGAGGGCAGCGCATTGATCAGATCGCCGAGCTGCTGCACCAGCCGCGGCACCAGCCACAGCACCGCCAGGGCCACCAGCCCCAGGGCGCCCCCCAGCACCAGGGCCAGGGCCAGCAGCCGCGGCATGCCGCGATCCTTCAGCCAGCGGGCCGGCAGATCCAGCAGAAAGGCGATCAGGGCGGCCGCCAAAAACAGGGCTGGAAACGGCGCCAGGGGCAGCAGCAGCTGCCGCAGCACCCAGAGGTTGAGAACCAGCAGCGGCAGGGCGAGGCCGAACCGCAGCCAGGGGGGCAGCACCAGGCGCTCAAGCATGGGGCATCTGCTCCAGATACGTGCTGCTGCCGAGCTCCTGCAGGCGGGTGTCCTTGGCCACCACCTGGTCGTGCAGGTCGCTGCGGTAGGCCTCCAGCTGGGCGGCCAGCTCCGCATCGGCGGTGGCCAGGATCTGCAGCGCCAGCAGGGCGGCGTTGGTGCCATTGCCGATCGCCACCGTGGCCACCGGGATGCCGGCGGGCATCTGCACGATCGAATGGAGGGAATCCACGCCCCCCAGGGCCCGGGTCTGCACCGGCACGCCGATCACCGGCAAGGTGGTGAGCGAGGCCACCATGCCGGGCAGGTGGGCGGCGCCGCCGGCGCCGGCGATGATCACCTTCAGGCCGCGGCCTGCCGCTTCGCGGGCGAACTGCACCATCTCCAGGGGGGTGCGATGGGCCGAGAGCACCCGCACCTCCGCTTTCACCCCGAACCGCTCCAGCATCGCCACCCCGGGCTGCAGGGTCGGCAGGTCTGAATCGCTGCCCATGATCACCGCCACCCGCACGGGCTGGGCCTGGGGCGCCACCGCGTCGGCAGCGGATCCGGCAGCGGCAGCGGAAGGGGAGGACACCAAAGGGCAACGCCCGACGACGGGCCGAGGGAGCAAGCCAGAGAGGATGGCATCTTTCCGCCTGCCCCGCCGCCGGGTCGGCTTTCGCCATGCGCTGGCTCAGCCACGTCCGCCTGCCCCAGGCTTCCCCCTGCCGCCATGGCCACAACCGCTCCTGGCGGATCGGCATCGATGAGGCGGGTCAGATCGCTGTGGTGGAGCCGATCCCGGCCGGCAGCGCCGCCGCCGGTGAGGCCTGGGGGGGCGACTGGCTCAGCCCGGCCGGGGTGGATCTGCAGATCAACGGTGGCCTCGGCCTCGCCTTCCCGGAACTCACCCCGGCGGATCTGCCGACCTTGCTGCAGTTGCTGGAGCGGCTCTGGACGGATGGGGTGGAGGCGATCTGCCCCACCCTGGTGACCTGTGGTGTGGGTCCCCTGCGCCAGGCCCTGACGGTGTTGGACCAGGCCCGCCAGCAGCACCAGCCCGGGCGCTGCCGGCTGCTGGGCGCCCACCTGGAAGGCCCGTTTCTGGCGCCGCAACGGCGTGGTGCCCACCCAGCGCAGCACCTCTGCCCGCCCAGCCTGGAGGCCCTGCAGGAGCGCATCGGCGGCCATGAGGACGCCATCGATCTGGTGACCCTGGCCCCGGAGCTTGCCGGCGCCGAGGCCGTGATCGACGCCCTGCGGGCCCGGGGGATCGTGGTGAGCCTCGGCCATAGCGGCGCCGATGAGGCGGCAGCGCAGCACGCCTATGGGGCCGGCGTGACCATGGTGACCCACACCTTCAATGCCATGGACGGTCTGCAGCACCGCAGCCCCGGACCGGTGGCGGCGGCGATCCTGGCGGGCACTGTGGCCCTGGGCCTGATCGCCGACGGGGTGCATGTGGCCCCGTCGATGGCGGTGCTGCTGCAGCGGCTGGCGCCGGATCGGCTGGTGCTGGTGAGTGACGCCCTGGCGCCCTACGGACTGGGGGAAGGGGCTCACCGCTGGGATGAGCGGCTGCTGCTCGTGGAAGACGGCTCCTGCCGCCTGGAGGACGGCACCCTGGCTGGCGTCACCCTGCCCCTGCTGGAGGGGGTGCGGCGGCTCGCCAGCTGGAGCGGCCGGCCGGAGCAGGCGATCGCCGCGGCCACGGTGTCGCCGCGGCGGGTGCTTGGCGACGAACGCTCCGTGGAAACGATGCTGGTGGGCACCCCGCTCAGCGAGGCGTTGCGCTGGCATCAGGACGGCACGGGTCTGGCCTGGCGACGCGCTGCCTAGGATCCGCGCCACGATTCCCAGCGACGAATTCCAGCCCCATGCCCACGAAAGAAGCCGAGAAAGCCGTGGTGGAGGCCTATTTCAACAGCACCGGCTTCGAGCGCTGGAATCGCATCTACAGCGACAGCTCGGAGGTGAACCGGGTCCAGCGCAATATCCGCATCGGCCACCAGAAGACCGTCGATCAGGTGCTGGCCTGGCTGCAGGAGCAGGGTGATCTGGCCAACCGCAGCTTCTGTGATGCCGGCTGTGGCGTGGGCAGCCTCAGCCTGCCCCTGGCCCAGCTGGGGGCAGGATCGATCGCCGCCAGCGATCTGTCCGCCGCCATGGTGGAGGAAGCTGGCCGCCGGGCCGCCTCTGCCGGAATCTCCAGCGAGCAGCTGCGTTTCACGGCCTCTGATCTCGAGAGCCTCGAGGGCCACTACGACACGGTGATCTGCCTGGATGTGTTCATCCATTACCCCCAGGCGGCCGCTGAGGAGATGGTGCGCCATCTGGCCGGCATGGCGCAGAAGCGCCTGATCGTGAGCTTTGCCCCCTACACCCCCCTGCTGGCGCTGCTCAAGGGGATCGGCCAGCTGTTCCCCGGCCCCAGCAAGACCACCCGCGCCTACACCCTGCGCGAAGAGGGGATCGTCAAGGCGGCGATGGCCTGCGGCTTCCAGCCGATCCGCCGCAGCCTCAACAAGGCCCCCTTCTACTTCTCGCGGCTGATCGAATTCGAGAAGCGGGGCTGAGGTTCCAGGCCGCAGTCCTGGTGGCCTGAACCCTTAGCCTGCCAGGGGCTCCAACAGCAGCGCCTGGCTGTCACTCAGCGCGATCGCATCACCAGCCAGGTCGACTGCGGTGAGCTCCAGGCCCGGTGAGGCGAGCAGCAGCTGCCAGCCACCGCAGTGGCTCGGGAAGAGTTCCTGCAGACGGACCTCCATGGTCTCGCCGCCCATGTGGGCCACGAGGGCCACCCCATGCCGGGATGGATCCATCGTGATCGGTGGCTCCCAGCGCAGCCCATAGAAGATGGTGGTGGATGGGATGGCCAGCAGATTGAGCCGCTCTGCCGGAGCGAGGTTGTCGCCCAGCCAGGGCCGGGCCTGGCGGAAGCGCCGCAGCGAGAGGTTGAAGTCGGCCTGGGTGGGCTGCAGCCGATCGGCGTGCAACCAGACATTGCAGGCCTCGTGCACGTCTTCCATGAACTGGCGGGCGAATGATTTCAGCCAGAACACATCGATGCAGGCGGTCTCCACCGGCACGGCCCGCGCGCAGTGTTCGGCCATCCGTTCAAGGTCGTAATCGGTGTCCGTGATGGTCTCGACCAGCAGGGCGAGAAACCGCCGGAGCTGCCCCAGCTCAGCGAACCCCAGCTGTTTAATGCGGGGAAACAGTGCTGCCTCTGCAAACAACTCCGGCGTCACTTGCCAATCGAGGAATCCCGGCGCTTCCTCTGCCACCACCTTCACGGCATAGCGGTCGTCGGTGTTGCGAAAGAAGCCCCAGGGGGCGCGCATCAGACAGTGGATGAAATCCATCGGCAGCCCTGGCGCAAAGCCATAGGTGAGTGCCGCGATCGCCGGGTTGTCGTAGGCATTGTTGAGCACCTGCTGAAGATTGCTGCCCAGGTGGTGATTGATCGGCTCGTTCAGATCCACCTGGGTGCCGCGCCGCAGGGTGTCGTGGTTGCCGCAACCGGTGATCCAGTGGGAGCCGAACTGCATCTTCTCGCAGACGCGGTGCCATTTGTGCGCCCAGAAACCCTTCAGGGCCGGAGTGTTGTGGGCGAAGATCAGCGGTCCCCACTGGTAGGAATCCGGGCGCAGCTCCACCAGGTCTCGGTAGGTGGAGATCTCTTCCCAGCCCTCCGCCGGCCAGGGTCGACCATCCTCATAGATCACAAAGGGACGCCACTGATCGCCGCCGATCTCCTGAACGAGATCGCCCATCGCCAGCAGATAGGGATCGTCGTACTCGACCCGGCCGCTGATCGGGTTGAAGAACTTGAAATCCTGGCCGCCGTCGATTCGGATGCCGTCGGCGCCGGTGTTCACCTTGCGGCGCTGCATCTCCAGCAGGATCGCCCGTACCACGGGATTCTGATGATTCACATCCTGGCCGTACATGTTCGGCCCCTTGAGGAAACGGCCATTCAGCAGGTCGATCGCCTGATTGTCGGCATGGCCATACACCAGGTCGTAGATCAACCGGATCGGCCCGGTGGGGAAGGTATGCAACGTGGCGATGAAATCCACCAGCTCATCCGGCCGCAGGGTTTCCAGCAGGGCGGGGTTGGTGGCCGCTCCAGCGAAGATCACCACGTCGTAGCCCCAGTTCTGGAGATCGGGGCGACGCAGCTGCACCCGCACGGTTGCGGATTCACTGACGATGCCTTCGGTTTCCGGATCCAGCCTCTCTTCATCGCCGTCCCGCAGGCTGAAGAAGCCGTCCTCATGGGGCCTCCCTCCCCGGTATTCCACCGTGGGTTCGGTCGGCAGCAGCTGCACGGCGTCGTAGCCGAGGAAATTGGTTTCCGCCGGGGAGAGGTTCTCCCCACGGCTGAGCTTGCGGCCCAGCTCCCGGAACAGGGTCGTCAGCCCCGAGAGGTAGCCATTCGGGGATGCCGTTTTGATATGCAGCTGGAGAATGTTCCGCGGCGCTGGAACAACGGTAGGATTTTCATTGTGTGTCTGGAAATAGGCCAGATCCGCCCGCGTGCTCTGCAGTGACTCCAGGTCGTAGAGCTCGGCTGGGGCATAGACGCCGTAGGGGAAGGAGGTGCCGAGGCAGTCGCCCACGATGCACACGGCGTTGGTTTCCGGGCTGAGATAGCGGAGCCAGTAGAGGGAGCCGATTATCTCGCGGTTGCCCAGCTGCAGGCCACGCAGCACCCCCCAGTGGTAATCGCCCTGCTTCTCGAGCTGCACGTAGTCGCGGCGGAAGCGCACCTCCTGGTCGGCCAACGCCGGATCAATCGCCTGGCGGGGTGTGAACACCTCCAGCACGATGTTCTTCGGCTGAATCACACCGGTGGACAGCTCCGGCGTCCAGAAGCCGATCTCCGTCAGCCCATCGGCTCGTCCACGGGCCCCGAGGCGGGTGGCGAGCAGGCGTGCCTTTTCGAAGGTGGTGGCATCGCTGGACTCGATGGCCTCGGCCCAGGTGAGCAGCTCCGCAGTGGCGCCGGCCACCAGCTCGATGGACGCAGGTGGGGTGGCGGGCATCGATCTGTTGCTGTTGGTGGCGGACGGCTCTCCGAACGTCGGGTGCAAGGGAGCTGTGCCCCACCGTTGCACGCCTGCGGAGCGGCGTCAGCCGGGTCCATAGGCGATCTGGCACACGGCATTGAGCAACTGGGCCTGATCTGCCGTGCTGGGGGGCTGGCCCTGCAACAGGCCCTGGTCGCAATCCGCCTGGCCATAGGAATAGCTGCCGCCGCCGATGGCATAGGCGAAGCTGGCGCCCTTCGGCGGCACGGCCTGCACCGAGGCGTAGTCGAGCTGAATCGAGGTCTGGGGCACCACGATCACGGTGTTGTGCTCCTCCACCGCCGCGTCCACCAGATCGGTGACGGCCGACGCAGTGGCCAGGCTGGCGACTCCCCAGGCGGCCGACCGCGCTCCCCACCAGCCCCAGCCCGCCGGGTTGACGCGGTAACAGCCGGCAGTCCATGGCCTGGCCTGCCAGTAGCGGCCGCCCTGCCAGGCGGGATTCCAGGTGCCCACCCCAGGCCTCCGCACCACCCCGGCACCGGGCGCACCCCAGCCGGCGCCGGGCCGCACGCCCCGCCCCGAAGCCGGTCCTCCCACGCCTCCGCGGTTGTACAGGCCGGGTCCGGCCTCTCCAAAACCGGCACCAGGCCGCACCCCGGCACCGGAGGCCGGTCCGCCGACTCCGCCGCCCCGCATGGGCCTGGCCGTGGCCTGCGGTGCCGACAGCAGCAGGGGCAGCAACAGCAGGGGCGTCAGCAGCAGAGGGTTGAGCAGCAGGTCCTGGGGCCGGCTCCCCCAGCGGGATCGGGATGGATGGGCCATGGAGGTGTACGGGGACTCCCCCTTGCTAGCCAGGGACTGATGCAAAGGATTGGCTTTCGGCCTTTCGGAGCGAGTCCCCTGCGGTCATGGGCTCCGTTGCGTAGGCAAGGACTGCCGGCAACGGCGCCTCCAGCTCCAGGCAGCCACCCCCGGGCAGGGGCAGGCTGAGCCGGTGGGCATGGAGGTGATAGCCGCCGGCGCCGGGCAGCACCGCCGGATGGGCGGTCCCGCCTGCCTGGTAGAGCGGATCACCGAGCAGGGGGGCGCCGAGTGCGGCGGTGTGGATGCGGATCTGGTGGGGCCGGCCCGTGGTGATGGCCACGGCCACCAGGCAGGCGCCGGAGCGGCGTTGCAGCAGCGTCAGGCGGCTCTCGGCGGCCAGGGCAGCGGGGTCTTCGGCCGTCTCGGCGGCACACCAGATCGTTCCCAGCAAGGGATGGGGACGCCGACCGATCGGGGTGGTGATGGTGAGGCTCTCCCCCGGGGCCAGCCCCGCCAGATCCGGCGGCAGCGGAGTCGTGAGCGCGCGGTAGATCTTGCGGCAGCTGCGCTGTCCGTGCTGGCCGGTGCCTGACCGCTGGCTGCTGCTGCTGTCGCGCAGCAGGGCGCTGAGCCAGGCGCGGCTGGCGGGGCGGCGGGCACAGACCAGCAGGCCGGAGGTGGAGCGGCCCAGGCGATGCACGGGGCGGGGCACCCCAGCGGGATCACCGCCATGGCGCCGCTCCAGCAGCCGCAGCAGGGTGTGCTCCGAGAAGCCACCGGCGGGCAGCACCGGCAGGCCGCTGGGCTTGTCGATCACGCAGAGGTCGCCGTCGTCGAACAGAACGTTCCACGACCCCGGCACGGCCTGCTCCTTCCAGGGGGGCCGATGCCAGTCCAGCCGATCCCCGGCTGCGAGAGGCCCATCGGCCCGGAGCTGGTGGCCGTTCCACCACAGCTCACCGGCGGCGAGCCGCTGGCGCCACAGTGCCGCCCCCGAATGGGTGAAGCGGGACGCCAAGTAAGACAACACGCCTGCGGGGTTGGCCGTCGGTACCCCAGCCACTGAATCTGGGCTGGAGAGGGTGTCCAACTGGCGCAGATCATCGGCCCTGATCCGCTCGCGATACACGTGACCCTGGTTGAGGCTCTCCGGCAGCCAGTCCGGAGGCGGAGCTTCCTCCAGCGGAGCTGCCTCGCCCGGAGGGGCCCCGGAGCTCACTCCACCAGGCCGTGCTCGAGGGCGTAGCGCACCAGCTCGGTGCGGCTGGAGGTGCCGGTCTTGGTGAACAGCCGGCTCACGTACTTCTCCACGTTGCGGATCGAGGTTTCCAGCCGCCGGGCGATCTCCTTGTTCATCAGCCCCTCCGCCACCAGCTGCAGCACGCTCGCCTCGCGGGGCGTGAATTCCAGCCGCACTGCCGCCGGCGGCTTCTTGCTGCCGCTGCTGGAGAGCAGGGAGCGGATCTCGGTGATCTGCTTGGCCATCTGGCCGATGTCCGCATCGGCAAAGCGGGCCGCCTCGGCCAGCAGCCGTTCCTGACGACGCACTGCGTTGTGGACGCGGGCCACCAGCTCGTCGGGATCGAAGGGCTTGGGGATGTAGTCGTCGGCGCCGGCATTGAAGCCGGCGATGCGATCGGCGGTCATCCCCTTGGCGGTGAGGAAGATCACCGGGGTGCCCCCCAGGCGCTCATCGCCCCGCAGCCGCTGCAGCAGCCCGTAGCCATCGAGGCGGGGCATCATCACGTCGCTGATGATCACATCAGGCAGCAGCTCCTGGGCCAGGGTCCAGCCCTCCTCACCGTCATTGGCGGTGGTCACCACGAAGCCCTCGTCCTCGAGGTAGGCCTTCACGGCGGTGCGCAGACCGGGTTCATCGTCCACCAGCAGCAGACGGACCGGTGCCTGCGGAGCCGGCTCGGCGGCCTCGGCTGAAGCGGCTCCGGCCGCTGCGGAGCTGGCACCAGCGGGGCTGGTTGCGGCCGCATGGGGATTGGCGGGTCGGGAGCCGGTGGGGTCGGGGGTCATGCGCTCAATCTATCGACGGCTTCCCGGCAGCACCTGGCGGCGCTCCTGCAGGTGGCCGGGATAGCCCAGCTGGCGGGCCACCGCCCCCAGGGTGGCCGGATCCTTGCCGGCCTGCTCCGGGAAGCAGGTGGCCCACCAGATCAGGTGATGGAGCCGGTTGCCGGGGGTGATCTGGCCGCCGGGGTTGAGCTCGAGCACGATCAGGTTGCGGCCGTCGCTGGTGATCCGCATCGGCGTGGCGGGGTTGCAGCGGATCGACTCGGTGCGCACCTTGATGTCGTCGGGAAGCTCCTCCCACACCTTGATCCGCCAGAGCCCGGGCTCGGCTGGATCGGCCGTGGCGCCATAGACGCCGGTGGCCTGTTTGCCGCCCCGCACCTGCCGTTCCTCCAGAAGAATCAGATCCTTGGGCCTCGCCTTCGAGGGGATCAGGTTCAGGCCCTGGGCCGAGGCTGGCGCAGCCAGAACCCAGCAGGCGAGCAGGCCCGCCATGGTCGTCAGCCCGCGAGTCAGAAGCCCACCGGCCAGCCTGGGTGTCGCGGTTGCCCGTGCAGTTGTCAGCATGAATCCATGCTGGCCTACCTCGACCACCACGCCACCACCCCCTGCGATCCGGCCGTGGTCGCCGCCATGGCGCCCTGGTGGAGTGAGGCTTTCGCCAACCCCGCCAGCCGCCTCTACCGGCCGGCCCTGCAGGCGGCGGCGGCGGTGGAGCAGGCCCGCGGCCGCATCGGCAGGGCCCTCGGCGTGGCTCCGGAAACGGTGTGTTTCACCAGCGGCGCCACCGAGGCCAACAACCTGGCCCTCAAGGGTGTGGTGGAAGCGGCGTCGGAGCGCGGTCTCTCCCGCCGGCGGATCGTGAGCCTGGTGAGCGAACACCGGGCGGTGCGGGATCCCCTCGCCCATCTGCAACGCCACGGTGTGCCGCTGACGCTGTTGCCGGTGCAGCCCGATGGGCTGCTCGATCTGAACCGGCTGGAGGAGGACCTCACCCCGGACGTGCTGCTGCTCTCGGTGATGGCCGCCAACAACGAGATCGGCGTGCTGCAGCCCCTGGCGGCGATCGGCCGGCTCTGCCGCGATCGGGGCGTGCTGTTTCACTGCGATGCCGCCCAGGCGGTGGGCCAGATTCCGCTCGCCGCCGAGGAGCTCGGCATCGACCTGCTCAGTCTCAGCGGCCACAAGCTGTATGGGCCCAAGGGGGTGGGGGCGCTGCTGGTGCGCCCCGGCGTGCCCCTGGCGGCGCAGCAGCACGGCGGCGGGCAGGAGGGGGGGCTGCGGGCCGGCACCCTGCCGGTGCCGCTGATCGTGGGGCTGGGGGTGGCGGTGGAGCAGGCCCTGGCCGACCGGGAGGCGCGGGCCCTGCGGCTGGCGCCCCTGCGCGACCGGCTGCAGCAGGCGCTCGAGAACCTCGGGGGGGTGACCCTGAACGGGTCCGCCACGGCCCGCCTGCCCCACAGCCTCAATGTGAGCGTGGCAGGCCTGGACGGCACCCGACTGCATCAGCGGCTGCGCCGGCAGATCGCGGTGAGCAGTGGCTCGGCCTGCAGCCAGGGCAGTCCATCCCACGTGCTGGCGGCCCTGGGGCGCAGCCGCGCCGAGGCCGCCGCCTCGATCCGCTTCGGGCTGGGGCGCGGCACCACCGAGGCCGACATCAGCACGGCGATCACGGCCGTGCGTGAGGCCGTCAACCAGCTCCGCTCGGGCCCCACAGGGTGGTGAGCAGCACGAAGCCCACCACCCCTACAACGGCCAGCAGGGCCTGGGCCACCCGGCTCACCAGCATCCCGCTCACCACCGCCAGCCCCACCAGCAGGCAGCGCCGTAACCGCAGCAGCGGGGTGGGCGCCAGCGAGGCCGGAGCGCTGACCAGCTCCCCCACACTCGCCCCCAGCAGGGGTCCCACCAGTGCCCCGAGCAGAGGTCCACCGAAGGGCAGGGCTGGCAACAGGCCCAGCAATCCCACCAGCAGCCCGATGCCGGCACCGAGATAGGCCCAGCGCGTGGCCTGCAGCCGCGCCGGACCCAGCACCAGCCCGAGCGCCTCGGCCCCCCAGCCGAGCAGCAACAGCACCACGGCCAGCGCCAGCGGCGGCCAGCCCACGCTCCAGCCCACCGCCAGGGGCCAGAGCAGCGCCCCCAGGGGCAGCAGCACCAGACCGGGCAGCAACGGCAGCAGGGTGCCGGGCAGGGCCGCCAGCTGAATCAGGAATGCCAGCCACCAGAGCAGGTCGGTGCGTGCCGTGGCGCTCAGCGCCGGCAGGGCGATCGCGGCCAGGGCCATCAACCCTCCTCCAGAACCCGCCGCCGGGCCACCCGGAACTTGGCGGAGCGGCTGCGGGGATTGGCCTCCTGCTCCGCTTCGCTGGCGACCAGGGGCTTGCGGGTGATCCTCTCCAGCCGTTCATCGGCGAGGAAGGCGGTCTTGACCCGCCGGTCTTCGAGCGAATGGAAACTGATCACACCCAGCAGCCCGCCGGGCAGCAGCCAGTCGGGGGCGCGCTGCAGCAGGCGATCCAGCACGGCGAGTTCGTTGTTCACGGCGATGCGCAGGGCCTGGAAGCTGCGGGTGGCGGGATGGATGCGGCCGCGCCGCGCCTTGGGCGGGTAGCAGCCGGCGATCGCGTAGGCCAGGGCGGCTGTACCCCTCCCCTCCGCTCCTGTGGGATCACTCCAGGGGCGCAGCTCCACCAGTTTGCGGGCGATGCGGCGCGATAGCCGCTCTTCGCCATAGGCATACAGCAGATCGGCCAGCTCGGTTTCCGAGAGCCGATCGAGCAGCGCGGCTGCCGGCTCGCCGGCAGCGGGATTCATTCGCATGTCGATCGGGCCATCGACGCGGAAGCTGAACCCTCGTTCCGCCACGTCCAGCTGGGGGCTGCTCACCCCCAGGTCGGCCAGCACCAGGGCGGCGGGCTCGGGGGGCAGGAAATCGGCGAAGTTCGTGGCCACGATCCGCACCCGATCGCCGTAGGGGTCCAGGCGCTGGGCGGCGGCGGCGCGGGCGGTGGGGTCCTGGTCGAGACCGATGAGGCGCAGGCCGGGATGGGCCTCCAGCAGCAGGGCGCTGTGGCCGCCGCCGCCAAGGGTGCAGTCGATCAGCAGGCCGCCCTGCGGGCCCGCCGCCGCGGGGGGGAGCACCGCGAAGCTGGCGAGCACCGCTTCCGCCAGCACCGGCACGTGATCGAAGGCCTGTGCCAGAAGAGGCCATGCAGCGGGCTCTCCCTTCCTAAGATCCCGCCATTCGATCCGCAGCCCACGGCCCCATGACGCAGCTGGAGACGCGCACGGAGCCGATGGTGGTCAACTTCGGGCCCCATCACCCCTCCATGCATGGGGTGCTGCGGCTGGTCGTGACCCTCGATGGCGAAGACGTGGTGGACTGCGAGCCGGTGATCGGCTACCTCCATCGCGGCATGGAGAAGATCGCCGAGAACCGCACGAACGTGATGTTCGTGCCCTACGTAAGCCGCATGGACTATGCGGCCGGCATGTTCTACGAGGCGATCGTGGTGAATGCGCCCGAGCGTCTGGCCAACGTGCCGGTGCCGAAGCGGGCCAGCTACATCCGCGTGCTGATGCTGGAACTCAACCGCATCGCCAACCACCTGCTCTGGCTCGGCCCCTTCCTGGCGGACGTGGGCGCCCAGACGCCGTTCTTCTACATCTTCCGCGAACGGGAGATGATCTACGACCTCTGGGAAGCGGCCACCGGCCAGCGGCTCATCAACAACAACTATTTCCGCATCGGCGGTGTGGCTGCCGACCTGCCCTGGGGCTGGCTGGAGAAGTGCCTCGATTTCTGCGATTGGTTCGGCCCCAAGATCGATGAATACGAGAAGCTGATCACCAACAACCCCATCTTCCGCCGCCGCATCGAGGGGCTCGGCACCATCGAGCGGGAGCAGGCGATCAACTGGAGCCTTTCGGGCCCGATGCTGCGGGCCTCCGGCGTGCCCTGGGACCTGCGCAAGGTCGATCACTACGAGTGCTACGACGACTTCGACTGGAGCGTGGCCTGGGCCAGCGAAGGTGATTGCTACGCCCGGTACCGGGTGCGGGTGGAGGAGATGCGCCAGTCGCTGAAGATCCTGCGCCAGGCCTGCCAGATGATCCCCGGCGGCCCCACCGAGAACCTGGAAGCCCGGCGCATGGCCGAGGGCAAGAAGAGCGAGTGGTATGGCTTCGATTACCAGTACGTGGCCAAGAAAGTGGCTCCCACCTTCAAGATTCCTTCGGGCGAGCTGTATACACGCCTCGAATCCGGCAAAGGGGAAATCGGTGTGTTCATCCAGGGCAACGACGACGTCACCCCCTGGCGCTTCAAGATTCGCGCCGCCGATTCCAACAACCTCCAGATCCTGCCCCACCTGCTCAAGGGCAACAAGGTGGCCGACATCATGGCGATCCTTGGCTCGATCGACGTGATCATGGGCTCGGTGGACCGCTGAGCCGCGCAGCAACCCGACCTCGATCCACGCGCCAGCGCTGGCTGCAGCGGCTGCGGCAGTCTGGCTTCCTCCTGCCTGCTGCTCTCACCGGTTACCTGGGGCTCAAGGGTTGGCTGGGCCATGGCCTCCTGCCCGGCTGGTCGTGTCCGTTGCGGGCGCTCACCGGTATTCCCTGCCCCACCTGTTTCCTCACCCGGGCTGTCTGCTCCAGCCTCCAGGGCCAGATCCGTGAGGCGATGGACTGGCATGCCTTCGGACCGGCGGCGGCCGTGGCTCTGCTGGTCTGGTCGGTGGCGTCGATCCGCAGCCGGCGGCTGGTGCCACCCCAGCTGAAAGGGAGCCATCTGGTGGTGATCAGTGTGGCGCTGGTTCTCTATTGGGGGGTGCGCATGACCCTGCAGTACGGACTGGGGCTGCCGGCCTTCCCGACGGGCTGAGGGTTCCGCAGCAGGACAGGCCAGGAGTGACCAGATTCAGATCAAACGACAGGATTCAGATCAGAAGGACGACAAGCTCAGAAGACAAGATTCAGATCAGAAGGCAAGATCTGATCAGCAGATCAGAGGCCCAGCAGAGCGGCCTTGATCGGAGCCGGGATCAGGAGATCACGCCCTGGTGATACGCGGAGTTCTGGATGTAGAAGTTTCCCACCGGTATCGCCACCAGCGCCGCCAGGCCGCAGGTGCAGATCGACACCACCAGCACCACCGTTCCCACCAGCGCCTGCACCCCCACAAAGGCCATGCCATGCGGTGAGCGGAACACGGCCTGGAAGGAACTGGCAAAAGCGTCCAGCACCCCCTGATCGGTGGCGAAGATGCGGTTCACATACACCGGCGCCACCAGCAGCACCGCAAAGCCGGGCAGCAGGCAGAGCAACAGGCCGACGCAGGTGACCAGCGCGAAGAAGAGGCCCGCCAGCAGATAGCGCATCGGTCGATCCTGCAGGATCCGCAGGGCCTCGGACACGGTGATGGTGGTGCCCGTTTCGTAGTGCAGGGCCGGCACTGCCACCAGCAGTACCCCCACCAGGCTGGAGAGGATGGCAAAGGGCACCTGACCCAGCTGGCCGAGCAGCAAGGCCATCTGGGCAGCCGCGCCGGTGGGATCGAGGGCTCCCTGGGTGAGTGCCGCCGGATCAGCGCCGCCCAGGCTCACGCCCAGCAAGGCAAACACCAGGGACACCCCGCTGCCCACCGCCGTGATCGCCATGGTGATCAGCCAGATCACCAGCAGGGTGGGGAGATGGGCCACGAAGGCCTCCCAGGCCCGATTCAGGCTGGGCGGCTCGTAGGCGAACGCAGCGGCCACACCAGCGGGGCGAAGATGGCCGGAATGTAATGGGGCCACCAAAGCCGCACAAGGGAGACCCGGGGACAGGATCGATGGCATCGAGCCACTGGCTGCAGATCGAGCGCACCGTGCGCTTCGGCGACACCGATGCCGCCGGGGTGATGCACTTTCACCAGCTGCTGCGTTGGTGCCATGAGGCCTATGAGGAGAGCCTGGCGCGCTACGGCATCAGCGCCGAGGAGATCTTCCCGCGTCCTGGCCAGCCGCTCGCCGTGGGGTTGCCGATTGTGCATTGCAGCGCCGATTACCGCCACCCGCTGGTTTGCGGCGATCAGCTCAGGGTGTGGCTGCAACCGGAACGCCTCGATCCCGGCAGCTTCGAGGTGCGCTACAGCTTCCGCTGCGACGGCCACGACGTCGCCACTGGCCTGACGCGCCATGTGGCCATCACGGTGGAGACCCGAAGGCGCTGCCCTCTGCCGCTGGCGATCCAGCGCTGGTTGGAGGCCTCCAACCTCAGCGCTGCCGGCTGAGGCCCCATAGCAGGGCCGCGAGCTGGAGGGGGAGCAGGCTGGCCATCCAGGCCAGAGGGTGGAGCCCCTGATCTGGGATGGCGTTGAAGGCGGCGAGGCTGATCAGGCTGGCCAGCACCAACAGCAGCAGCGGCATTCGGCGCAGGGCCATGGGGAAGACGGTCGATGCCGGGGAGCCGGAACGCGGTGCTGAACCTTGTGAGACCCCGGGCGATGCAGGGTTGGCAAGGGGAAGACCCAACGGCATCAGAACCATTCCCGCTTGGCGTCGAGATAGGTGGCTTTGAACTCCTCAGGTGTTTTGGAGAGATAGATAATCCCTTCAACCAGGCCGATCACACCCATCACGAATCCGCCGAATCCGCACGTCACAACCGTGACAACGGCCATGATGATGCCGGCGTTCGTATAGCCCAGTACGAACTTGTGGATCCCAAAGGCACCCAGGAAGATCCCAAGCAGGCCGGCGGCGAGCTTTTTGTTGCTCACTTCCGGATCAACGCCGTTCATGTCTTGAGGGCCTGGGTCAAGGGTTTTGTAGCGAGGCGAGCCACTGCTGCCAACGCCCCCGTTGCCATTTGCCAGTAGCGGTGGGTGCCAGATCGGGGCAGAGCAACCAGCGGCGCGGCCGTTCAGCGGCCCGCCAGCCGGCCGTGAGTGCCGGCAGCGCCTGCTGCAGCGACTCCCAGTCGTCAGGCGAGTGACCGCGCACCAGCGCCACCAGCCGCTGCCCCCAGGGGGGCTCCTCCACGCCGAGCAGCAACACCTCCTGCAGGGGCAGCGCAGCGGCCAGCTGCCGCAGCCGCTCCTCCAGCTGCTCGGGAAACACGGTCTCACCGCCGCTGCTGATGGCGCCATCCAGACGGCCCTGGATGTGCAGGCCCAGGGGTGTCAGCACCCCACCATCCCCACTGGTCCACCAGCCGTCCGGGGTGCGGGGCAGCGGCTGCAGCAAGCCCTGCGCCAGCCAGCCGGGACTGAGCCGTGCGGTGCGCAGCTGCACGGCGCCGGTCTGGGGCTCCAGCCGCAGTTCCACATCCTCGAGTGGGAAGCCGCAACCAGGCTGGGCCGGATCGCCGGCTACAAACTGCTGCGGCGCCAAGGCGCAGACCATGGCGGCGGTTTCCGTGGCGCCGTAGCAGGGGGCCAGCGGCAGCTCCCAGTGCCGGGCCCTGCGGGCCAGGTCCTGCGGCAGGGCCGCACCACCCACCCAGATCACGGCACAGCCACGCAGCCAGGCCACGGCAGTCGGATGCTCCAGCAGCCGCGCCAGCTGGGTGGGCACCAGCGAGAGCAGCACCGGTCGATCGCCAGGGTGCGGCAGGGCGTCTGCCAGGTGCTGGGGCTGGCGCAGCAGGGTCGCTGGTAGCCACCGGTGGCTCTCCGCCCAGGGATGCGACCGCGTCCGCTGCTGCGCCCACTGCTGAGCCCGCAGCAGCGGCAGCAGACCGCTGACGTGATGCAGCGGCAGGGGATTGAGGTGCATACAACGGGCCGGATCGATCTCCAGTTGCTCCAGCCAGTGCGCCGTGGCCGCAGCCGAGGCCTGAAGGTGGGCCAGGGGCTGCAGGCACCAGCGGCGCCCGCCGCTGGTGCCGCCGCTGCCCACCAGCACGCCGGCGCCGACCGGCAACTGGGCGCCGATCAACTCGCTCTGCAGCTGCTGCGCCTCGGCGGGATCGGCCAGGGCCACCAGGCGCTGCTCCTGCCAGGCACGTTCGAGCGTCGCGATCAATTCCGCCGGGTCGCCAGCCTCGCCGCTTTGCAACAAGAGCGGTTCGGCGCCCGCGTGCAACTCCGGATCCTTCATCGAGCCGCCGCCTCCCACACCTCCACAGGGTCCAGGCTGCCGAGTCCCATGCCTGGCAGCCAGCCCGGTGCCAGGCCGGGGGCGGGGGCGTCGCCCTGGTGAGCCTGCAGGGCCGCCAGATGGTTCAGCCAGCGCTGGCCGATGCCGGTCTCGAAGGCGGTGCTGAGCACCAGCCGCGGCAATGGCCCGCCCCCCCTCCCTGCCAGTGCCGCCAGCAGGGGGCGCGGGTCCCCCTCCTGCGAGGGGCGCCGCACCTGCCAGCCGGGCCAGCGTTGGCGCAGCTCCGGCCTGTGCTGCAGGGATTCATCCAGGGCCACCGGCAGCAGTCGGGCCAGGGCCTCATGGCCCTCCAGGTCGAAGGGTTCGAGCGGCTGCTCCAGCCATTCGAGCCTCGGCTCCTCCGCCAGCCGCTCTGCCCAGGCCGTTGCGGTGGCGCGGCTCCAGCCGCCATTGGCATCAAGCCGCAGCCGGGCGCCGGCAGGCAGCCGCTCCAGCAGCTGTTCCAGCACCTGCCGTTCCAGTGGATCGGGGTTGGCGGCCACCTTCCACTTGCAGCTCGGCCGGACCGCCCTGTTGGCCCCGTCTGCGTTCAGGTGGAGCTCAAGGGCAGCCAGGGCTTCCTCTCCGGCCGGAAGCAGCCGGGCGGCGGGCGGCGGCGGCAGCCAGATGGGGCCGATCAGCCCGTCCAGCTCCGCCAGGGCGGCACCGATCGCGAACGCCAGCACCTCTGGCAGGCCGGGCAGCAGGGCCTCGAGGGCGACACGCGTCATGGTGGCGTCTGGTCCAGGCGTGCAACGGGCGATCGCAACCGCCAGAGCCGCCGTTTCGCCTTGCAGGGCCGCCGCCTCGCCCCAGCCCAAGGCGGCGTGATCGGGCGACTCCAGTCGCAACAGCCAGCCCTGCTTCTGGCGCAGCCAGCCCTGGGAGGTGCGCAGGGGCTGGGGCAATGAAAGACGGAACGGGCGCCACTGCAGCCGCAGCGCCACGGCCGCTCCTGATCCAGGGCTGTAGCTCAATGCCCGGCCCGCGCCAGCCAGGGCCCCAGCGCCAGGCCCAGGGCCAGCCCCAGGCCGTTGAGGGCCTGGAAGCGGAGGGCCAGGAACTTGCTGCCACTGATGCGCTCGGGCACATGATGGTGCTCGCGCAGCAGGCGGATCAGGGCCCGGGCCGGCGGCAGACCGATCGCACCGAGCAGGGCCGTGAGGGGCCACCAGCCGAGCAGCACCGGTGCCCACTCCCAGGCCAGGGTGGCCGCCACAAACCAGGGCACCAGGGTCGCCGCCCGATCGCTGCCGAGCTGCACCACCGGTGAGCGCTTGCCATGGGTGGCGTCTTCCTCCACCTGATGGAAGTGGGAACAGAACAGCACCAGGGTGGTGGCCAGGGCCGGACCTCCCCCCAGCACCAGGGCATCGGCCCAGGGGATCGTGACTCCCGCCGCCCCACCGGCCTCGGCGACCGGCGCCAGTGCCAGCAGGGCCGCCGCCGTGGCGCAGGGGCCGAAGGCCAGCCAGCAGAGCGGCTCCCCCAGACCCAGGTAGCCAAGGCGGAAGGGCGGCCCCTGGTAGAGGTAACCCAGTCCGCAGCAGGCCAGTACCAGCAGCAGCACCGCCGCGGAACTGCGCAGGGCCACCACGGCCATCACCAGCAGACCCAGCACCAGGGCCCCGTTTGCCAGGGCCGCCACCCGGTCGCGCCGGCCGGTGAGGGCCACCACTGAGTGGGGCTTGCCCTGGGTGTCGACGCCGGTCTCGTCATCGAAGACGTCGTTGGCCAGGTTCTCCCAGGCCAGCAGCAGCACGGCCGCCAGCAGGAACAGCAGCAGTTGATCGAGCCGCATCGGCAGGCCGCGACCCAGCCGCCAGCCGGCGGCGATCAGGGCCGGCATCACCGCCACGGCATACATGGGCCACTTGATCGCCGCCTTCCAGAGGCGGCGCCGATCCAGCGGTGGCCCTTGCCGTGGCGCCTCGGCGGCGTGAAGGCTTGCGACGACCTGGGGCTCGGACATGGATGCCGGCAGCTGCTGATGCGAGAAGGTCCATACATTTGAGCAGCCGCTTCGGCGCCACCCGGTGCAGGCTCCACCCAGCGTCACCTCCCCACTCCCGTCGTTTCTCGCGGAGCCCTCCCTGCCGGAGGCGAGCTTCACGGAGCTCCTTGCCGCGGCGGCCCAGGGGGCCAGCCAGCTGGAAGACGACGGGGTGCTGAGCCTGGCGTTGCCGCTGGCCGCGCGAGACCCGATGGCGCTGCTGGCCCATCTCCCCAACGGCCAGCGGTTCCGTTTCCTCTGGGACAGCGCTCCCGGCCTCTGCCTGGCCGCCAGCGGCAAGACCCACAGTCTGGAGCTGAGCGGACCGCGTCGCTTCGAGCTGGCCCAGCGCTTCAGCGCCGTGAGCCTCAGCCGGCTGGCGGTGGCGCCGCAGGCCTGCCCGCCCCTGGCCCGGCCGCGGGTGCTGCTGGCCTTCTCCTTCTTCGACAGCCCCCTGCAGGACGGCCAGGGCGTGGCCGGGGTGGAGGCGGTACTGCCGCGCTGGCAGCTCAGCCGCCAGGGGCGCCACTGCTGGCTGCGGCTGCAGCGCAGCCTCGGCGGCGACGTGACCCCCCGCTCGGTGGCGGAGGAGCTCTGGGAGCAGGCCGAGCTGTTGCGCACACTGCCGCCGTCTGCCGAACCGGCGGGCGATTTGCTGGGGGTCCGCCTGTTGCACAGCTCCCCCTGGCAGGAGGGCTACCGCGAGGCGGTGGCTCGAGGCCTGGAGCTGGTGGAGACGGGGGTGCTGCGCAAGCTGGTGCTGGCGGTGCGCCAGCGGCTGGAGCTGGATCGCCCCCTGGATCCCCTCCTGCTCCTGGCCCAGCTGCGCCTGCGCCAGCCCGGCAGCTGTCGCTTCCTCTGGCAGCAGGCCCAGGGTGGGGTGTTGCTGGGCGCGTCACCGGAGCGGCTGCTCACGGTGCGCCAGGGCCAGCTGCGCAGCGATGCCCTGGCCGGCACGGCTCCGATCGGCCCGGCGGCCGATCTGTTGCCCGGCTCCGTCAAAGATCGGCATGAACACGAGCTGGTGGTGGAGGCGATCACCGAGGTGCTGCGCGAGGCCGGTCTCGATCCGCGCCGGCCGCGGCGACCGCGGCTGGCCCGCCACGGCCAGCTGGTGCATCTGCACACCCCGATCACCGCCAGCCTCGGGGAACAGCAACCCCTGGCCCTGGCCGCGGCCCTGCATCCCACTCCGGCGGTGGCCGGCCTGCCCCGGCGGGAGGCCATGGCCTGGTTGCGCAGCCTCGAGCCCTTCGAGCGAGGTACTTACGCCGCGCCCCTGGGCTGGATCGACAGCGAGGGGGATGCCGAGCTGCGGGTGGCGATCCGCAGTGGGACCCTGCGCGGCCGCGAGCTGGAACTCACCGCCGGCGCCGGGTTGGTGCAGGGCTCGGTGGCGGAGCGGGAACTGCAGGAGGTCGCCCTCAAGCTGGGGGTGCTGCAGCAGCAGCTCAATCTGCCGCTGGCTCCGATGCCGCATTGATGCACGAGCGCTGCCTCGGGTTTCTGCACCGCTCCTGCCCCTAGCCGGCCATGGCCCCCCTGCTCGTTCTGCTGTTGCTGCTGAGCGGTCTGCTGGTCAGTGGCCTGCTGCTGCGCCAGCACTTTGGCCGCGCCACCCTCCATCGGGTGATTGTCGAGGCGGACACGCCGGCGGGCAAGGCCTTTGACCTGTTGCTGCTGATCGCCATCAGCGCCAGCGTGTTGGCGGTGATCCTGGAAAGCGACAGCCGCGTGGCCTTGAGCCATCCCCATCTCTTCGAGGGGCTGGAATGGGGCTTCACATTGCTGTTCGGTCTCGAATACGTGCTGCGGCTGTTGTGCACCAGTCAGCCGCTGCGGTATGCCACCAGCTTCTTCGGCGTGGTGGATCTGATCGCGATCCTGCCCAGTTTCCTGGGGTTGATGCTGGCGGGAACCAAATACTTTCTGGTGGTACGGATCCTGCGGCTGCTGCGGGTTTTCAGGATCCTCAAGCTGGGCGAATATCTGCAGGAATCGGAGCTGCTCTGGCGGGCGATAGTGGCCAGCCGGCGCAAGATCATCGTCTTTCTGATGACCATGGTGCTCCTGGTGGTCATCATCGGAGCTCTGATGTATCTGATCGAGGGCGAATCCGGCGGCTTCGTCAGCATCCCGGTCGGGATCTACTGGGCCGTGGTCACCGTGACCACCGTGGGCTATGGCGATGTCGCGCCGGTCACCCCCCTGGGGCGCTTCGTCGCCTCGATCGTGATGTTGCTGGGCTACAGCATCATCGCGGTGCCCACCGGCATCCTCACGGTGGGGATTCAGCAGGCACGCCGCCGCCAGGAGCAGGTGCGGCGCTGCCCCAGCTGCGGCAAGGGGGGGCACCAGGGCGATGCCCGCTTCTGCCGCCAGTGCGGCAACGGGCTCTGAGGGGGCGCGCCGGCGTGGTTCAGGTGGGGTTGCTTCAGCCCTGTGCCAGCAACCGCTCGATCGTCAGATCCGCCAGCGGCTGCCCCGCCAGCCGTTCGACTTCCCGCACACCGGTGGGGCTGGTCACGTTGATTTCGCTGAGGCGGCCATCGATCACATCGATCCCCACGAAGAACAGACCCTCCGCCCGCAGCACCGGGGCCAGTTCGGCGCAGATCCGCCGCTCCGCCTCCGTCAGCTCGGTGACCTCCGGCGCCCCACCCACCGCCAGGTTGCTGCGGAACTCACCCGGCAGGGGCTTGCGGTTCACGGCCCCGAGCGGTTCGCCGTCCACCAGCAGGATGCGCTTGTCGCCGGCCGTCACCCCCGGCAGGAAGGCCTGCACCATCACCGGCAACCGTTCCTGCTGGGTCACCAGCTCCAGCAGGGCCGTGAGTCCGGGGGCTGAGGCCGCACTGCGCACCACCCCCTGACCGGCCCGGCCACCCAGGGGCTTGAGCACCACATCGCCGTGCTCGGCGGCAAAGGCGGCCAACTGCTCCACCCGGGCACTCACCAGCGAGGGCGCCATCAGGTGGCTGAAGCGCAGGGAACCGACTTTCTCGTTCCAGCCGCGCAGGGAGGCGGCCCGGTTGAGCACCCGCACCCCCTGGCGCTCGGCCAGCTCCAGCAGATGGGTGGCATAGAGGTAGGCCTCGTCCACGGGCGGATCCTTGCGCATCCAGACCCGGGGAAACGCTTCGAGGGGCAGCAAGCGTGGTGACTCGGCCCGGTACCAGGGCTGGGGCACCTGCCAGCCCGCCGGATCGGCCACCATCGGCTCCAGCCATACCGGCTGGGCCCACACCCAGGCACGATGGCCGCGGTCGTCAACGCCGCTGACTGGCGGTGCGGCCGACAGGTCGGCGATGGTGGCCACCCAGACCTCCTGGCCGGCCCGTTGAGCCGCCTGCATCAGGGCCACGCTCGAATCCTTGGCGGGATTGAGCCGGGCGATCGGATCGATCAGGAACAGCTGGGAGGCGGAACCGGGGGGCGGAAGGACGCTCACCGTCAGCTGCCCAGGAGGGGATCGAGCTGGCCCTTGTGATCGAGGGCATGCAACTCATCGCAGCCCCCGATGCCCTGGCCATCAATGAAGATCTGGGGCAGGCTCGTGCGCCCATCGGCCCGCTCGCTCATCGCCGCCCGGGCGGCATGGTCGCCATCGATGCCGTACTCGGTGTAGGGCACTCCCTTGCGCTCCAGCAGCTGCTTGGCGCGAATGCAGAACGGGCAATACCGCCAGGTGTAGATCTCAACGTTGGCGGCCATCTCCTCAACTCAGGCGGAAGGGTGGATCCTAGAAGTGAACAGCGGCACGGCTGGGCATGGTGATCAGGGGGCTGAGGGCTGGGCCATGACATGGACACGCCGCCACCTGTTGCTGGTCGCGGCGTCGAGTGCAGTGGCCGGCACGGTTCCCTGGAGG
This sequence comes from Synechococcus sp. CBW1006, assembly GCF_015840525.1. Lineage (NCBI taxonomy): Bacteria > Bacillati > Cyanobacteriota > Cyanophyceae > Synechococcales > Synechococcaceae > Synechococcus > Synechococcus sp. CBW1006. The sequence goes on from NZ_CP060396.1 coordinate 1,500,470, forward strand.
GCGCAGGCCAGGCCGTCGGCAGGCGAGTCTTCGGGACTGCCGGTCACGCCGTTGCAGCTGCTGGCGGCGCCCGTCTTCAACGACCAGGTTCTGTTCGCCCTCGGCGGTGCCAGCTCCCAGACGGCGGAGGTGGGAGAAGTGCTGCGGATCGCCCAGGTGATCCGTGCCCGCAGCGGCAACCCTTCCGATCCACCCACGGCTGCCTTCGATGCCCTGGTCGAGGCCTTCGGCAGCGCCGGAGATCGGCTCGAACAGTTGGCCGAGCAGGCCAGTGCGCACCCCGTCACCTCCCGCCACCGCTGGTTCCGCGCCGCCACCTGCGCCGCCCAGCAGCTGTTCTTCGTGCTCGGCAGCGGCGATGGCGCGCGCGAGGAGGCTCTCTTTGCCTCTGCCCAGCGCCGCTGGCTGCAGGCGATCCGCCTCCTGGAGCCCCGGGTCGAACGGTTCGTGGTGGCCTCGCGCTTCGGAGAGCTTCCTGTCACCTTCTTCCCCGCCCCTGGCGGAAGCGGAGCGCGCCCCACGGTGCTGATCAGCGAGGGCAGCGACGGGCAGAACGTCGAAACGATGCAGTTCGGCGTCACCGCTGCCCTGGCCCGGGGATACAACGTTGTCCTGTTCGAGGGGCCCGGCCAGATGTCGCTGCTGTTCCAGCGGCAGATCCCCTTCACCCCCGACTGGGACCAGGTGGTGGGTCCGGTGCTGGATGCGGTGCGTCAACGCAGCGACGTGGGGCGGGTGGCCCTGATCGGGATCTCCTTCGGTGGCATGCTCTGCGCCCGGGCCGCGGCCGCGCTCAGCGGGCTGGATGCGGTGGTGTTCGAACCGGCGGCCTGGAGTTTTGCCCCCCTCTGGGGTGATCAGACCAGCATGGCCGCCGTGCAACGCAGCCAGGGGGCTGGGAGCCGCGAGCAGCAGCAGGTGCGCCGCCAGGTGAATGCCGGACTGCAGGCCGCCTGGCCCTCCCTGAGCCCGACCGAGCGGTTCCAGATTCACAAGCGGGGCGAGATCTTCAGCCGCCAGGTGCTGCTGGAGGCCAGGGCCGGCCAGCCGCCCTCCGATTACTACGGCCTGCTCGAAGCGATGTTGCCCTTCGATTTCCGCAGCGACTGGCAGCGCATCCGGATTCCCAGCCTGGTGCTGGCCAACCAGGGGGACTGGGCCTTTGCCGACCAGTCGGAGCAGGCCTTTGCCCTGTTGACCGCCCTGCCTCCGAGCCAGAAGCGGCTGGTGCGTCTCACGGCGGCCGAAGGGGCCTCCCTGCACGACCAGCCGGTGGGTGCCCAGGTGGCGGAGGAGATCGTCTTCGACTGGCTTGACGAGCAACTGCGCTGATACGGTCGCCCCATGCGACCTCCCTCCACGGTGCTCGACCTCACCGACTTCAAACGCGATCTGTCCGAGCTCACCGACCGCCTGGGCAATGCCCAGGACTGTCTTTGACGTACCGGCCCTGAAAGCCCGCCAGCGCGACCTCGAGCAGCTGGCCTCCCAGCCCGATTTCTGGGATGACCAGCAGGAGGCGCGCCGCCAGATGCGCCTGCTCGACGATGTGAAGAGCCAGCTCGAGCAGCTGGCCCGCTGGCGCGGCGCCGTGGACGACGCCGAAGCCACCCTGGAGCTGTACGGGCTGGAGCCCGACGATGACCTGCTGGAGGAGGCCAGCAGCGGCCTCGCCACCCTGCGTTCCGATCTGGACCGCTGGGAGCTGGAGCGGCTGCTCTCCGGCACCTACGACAAGGAGGGCGCCGTGATTTCGATCAATGCCGGTGCCGGCGGCACCGACGCCCAGGACTGGGCCCTGATGCTGATGCGCATGTACACGCGCTGGGCTGAAGACCACGGCATGAAGGTGACCGTGGACGAACTCTCGGAAGGGGAGGAGGCGGGGATCAAGAGCTGCACGATCGAGATCGAGGGCCGCTACGCCTACGGCTACCTGCGCAATGAAAAGGGCACCCACCGGCTGGTGCGGATCTCGCCGTTCAACGCCAACGACAAGCGCCAGACCAGCTTCGCTGGTGTGGAGGTGATGCCGAAGCTGGATGAGGAGGTGAAACTCGACATCCCGGACAAGGACCTGGAGATCACCACCTCCCGTTCGGGCGGTGCCGGCGGCCAGAACGTCAACAAGGTGGAGACGGCCGTGCGGATCCTGCACATCCCCACCGGCCTGTTCGTGCGCTGCACCCAGGAACGTTCCCAGCTGCAGAACAAGGAGAAGGCGATGGCGCTGCTGATGGCCAAGCTGCTGGTGATCGCCCAGGAGCAGCGGGCCTCTGAAATCGCCGACATCCGTGGCGACATCGTGGAAGCGGCCTGGGGTAATCAGATCCGGAACTACGTGTTCCACCCTTACCAGATGGTGAAGGATCTGCGCACCCAGCACGAAACCACCGACGTGCAGGGCGTGATGGATGGTGACCTGGACCCCTTCATCGAGAGCCTGCTGCACCAGGGGGTGGAGATGGCCACCGAAGCGCCGGACTGAGGCGCCGGACCGATGCGCAGGACTGTGAAGCAACGACTGAACCTCCGGGCTCACGATCGGCGTCTGAAACGCCGACACTGAACAGGCGCAAACGAACGCTCTCCCGTCTCTTTTCCTTGATGCCGGATTCTTCACCAGACCCGCAGGCGCCACCGGCCAGTTTCGTGAAACTGGCCATGCGCAACATGGTGCGCAAGGGACGCCAGAGCCTGGTGCATTTCGGTCTCACCGCCCTGGGCCTGTGCGGATTTCTGGTGCTGATCGCCTGGCTGGGCCGGCCCACCCTGCCCCCCACGGGCTGACGCCATGCCCGCCGACTCCACCATCGAGATCGACCCCAACGAGCTCGACCTTGACCTGGCCTTCCAGGCGGACGACAGCCTGGAAGCCGCTCTGCTGGCAGCGGCAGCGCCCCTGGCCGATGCCGTGGCGGGGCTGGAACCCTGGAGCGAGCACCTGGGGCGCTGGCTGGCGGAGCTGAGGCCGGAGCTGCCCGGCACATTGCAGGCAAGGGCCTACAGCCTTGGCCTCAGCCTCTGCAGCGATGCCGCAATCGCCGAACTCAACGCCTCCTGGCGGCAGAAGGATGGCGCCACGGACGTGCTCGCCTTCGCCGCCCAGGAGACCGCTGAAGGCGAACAGTTCCCCGATCTGCCGATGGCGGCTGGGATGGAGCTGGAGGCCCTGGAGCTTGGCGACATCGTGATCTCGCTGGAAACCGCCGCTCGCCAGGCCGGAGATGCTGGCAACACGCTCAAGGATGAGCTGCTGTTCCTGGCCAGCCATGGCCTGCTTCACCTGCTCGGCTGGGACCATCCCGATGAGCCCAGCCTCGCGGCCATGCTGGCCCTGCAGGAGCGTTTGATCAGGACTGGTCAGGCCGAAAACCGGCGGTAGGGTGCGCCAAGAGACGCGTTGCCGGTACCGATGCCATGCAGGTTCCGCACGAGCCCCCCATCCTCACGCTGCATGAGCCCAGCGGCCTGGCGATGAGCACGCAAGGGACTTCCCGCAGCCGCAAACCCCGACTGGGTGCCTGGACCGTGGCAGGGGATCTGCCCTCCAGCTTTCGCTACGCAGCGCAGGGCGTGATCTATGGCTTCCGCAGCCAGCGCAACTTCCGCATCCATGTGGGCACGGGGGTGGTGGTGTTCTCCCTGGGCCTCTGGCTCGGGCTGAGCGCCGACCGGCTCGCGGTGCTGGTGCTCACGGTGGCGACGGTGCTGGTGCTGGAGCTGCTCAACACCGCCACCGAAGCCGTGGTCGACCTTGCGATCGGGCGATCCTTCCACCCCCTGGCCAAGATCGCCAAAGACTGCGCCGCCGCCGCTGTGCTGGTGGCGGCCCTGGCCTCGCTGCTGGTGGCGGGCCTGTTGCTGCTGCCGCCGCTGATGCTGCGGCTGGGCCTCTGAGGCTGCGCCCTGCCAAGCCATCCCGCTGCTGAGGCGGCAACGTTGAATGGGGCGATCGATGCGGCGCCTGCCGGCGCCCGAAGGCTCCCATGCTGCTGGTCCTCGACAACTACGACAGCTTCACGTTCAACCTGGTGCAGTATCTGGGCGAGCTGGCGACGGACCATCCCCTGGCTGCTGAGCTGCGGGTGGAACGCAACGATGCCCTCAGCCTGGAGCAGATCCGGGAACTCGCCCCCGCCGCGATTCTGATCTCCCCCGGCCCGGGCGATCCAGATCAGTCGGGTGTGTGCCTGGAGGTGTTGCGGCAGCTCAGCCCCACCGTGCCCACCCTGGGGGTGTGCCTGGGCCACCAGGCCATTGCCCAGGTGTATGGAGGGCGAGTGGTGCGGGCGGCGGAGCTGATGCACGGCAAGACCTCTCCGGTGCGCCATGGCGGCGAAGGGGTGTTCGCCGGCCTGCCTGATCCCCTCACCGCCACGCGGTATCACAGCCTGATCGCCGAGCGCGCCAGCCTGCCGGAGTGCCTGGAGATCACGGCCTGGCTCGACGACGGCACGATCATGGGCCTGCGGCACCGTGACCATCCCCATATCGAGGGGGTGCAGTTCCACCCCGAAAGCGTGCTCACCCAGAACGGCCATGCGCTGCTGGCCAACTTTCTGCGGCAGGCCAGCCTGCATCCGAGCAACCAGCGCCAGGCCAGTCGCTGAGCAGCCCGGCCAAACTGTTCTGGCGCCCCATCGCTGCTAGTTTCGCGCCACGCAAGGGCCCTTGGGGCCGCCTCCCCCATCCCATGGCTGTTGCCGGTTTCCGCCGATTCCGCCCCCTGGCGACGCTCACGGCCACCAGCGTGCTGGCGGGAACCACCCTGGCAGGAGCGGCCCTCACCCCGGCTGCGCTGGCTGCAGGCGGGGTAACCATCACCAGCTATGGCCACAGCGCCCTGTTGATCCGTGGCGGCGGCGCCACCGTGCTGGTGAATCCGTTCAAGGCCGTGGGTTGTGCCGCGGGACTCAGCGAGCCGCGGGTGGGTGCCGATGTGATCCTGGCCAGCAGTCGCCTGCTGGATGAAGGGGCCCCGGTGGCCAGCGGCCGCATGCTGGTGACTCCGGGTTCCTATCGCGTCGCGGGCCTGCAGATCGAGGGGGTCGCCGCACCCCATGACCGGGTCGGGGGCCGCCGCTTCGGGCAGTCCACCCTGTGGCGCTGGCAGCAGGGTGGACTCACCTTCGCCCACCTGGGCGGTACCGCCGCCAGGCTGGCCCCGGCCGATCGGGTGCTGCTGGGCACACCGGATGTGCTGATCATCGGGGTCGGCGGTGGCGCGAAGGTCTATACCGGTGCCGAGGCGGCGGAGGTTGTGCGGGAACTGAAGCCTCGCCGGGTGATCCCCGTTCAGCACAACAGCGGCAAGGAGAAGCCGGATTGCGACCAGGGCAGCGTCGAGCCCTTTCTGCAGGCCATGGCTGGGACCCCGGTGAAGCGGGTGGGCAGCAGTGTGACCCTGCCGGGCAAGCTGAGTGAGGGCACCGAGATCATGGTGATGCGCTGAGCTCGATGGCGGCATAGGCCGCCCAGAAGCACTCCATCTGGTCCAGCGTTCCAAGGCTCACCCGCAGGGAGCCATCGATCAGGGGTTTGCCCGCCATCGAGCGCACCAGAATGCCGGCTCGCCGCAACTCGGCCTCCACCTCAGCCGGATCCCCCTGGGGCCAAAGCAGCAGATAGTTGCCCCCGTCCACGTGGTGGCGCACACCGGCCTCCCGCAGGCGTTGCACCAGCCAGTCCCGGGCCCGCAGCACCTCCGCCACATAGGCCTCCACATAGGGCTGGTCAGCCAGGGCGGCATGGGCGGCAGTCACGGCAAAGCTGTTGATGTCGTAGGGGCCGGTGACCCGGCTCACCCGGTCCACCACGGCTGCTGGCCCGATCGCGAAACCGATGCGCAGCCCCGCCAGGCCGGCCGTCTTGGCCAGGGAGCGCAGCACCAGGAGGTTCGGATAGGCCGCAAACGGATCAGCGGCGCCGCTGGCCTGCAGCAGGAGCGGCAGCACGCTGTCGCCGGTGAAGGCCTCATAGAGCTCATCCACCACCACCAGGGTGTGGGGTGCCAGCGCCGCCAGCTCCAGGATCCGCTTCGGTGCCAGCCGGGTGCCGGTGGGGTTGTTGGGGTTGCAGAGCAACAGGATGCGAGGTGGCGTCCAGCTCGCCTGGGCTTCATCGCCAGCCGCAGCACCAGTCGCCGGTGGCTGAAGCGCGGCCTGGATCGCGGCCAGCGGGAACGTGAACGACGGCTCCTCGTAGGGAATCGCCTCGATCGCCATGCCCTGCATCCGGGCGCAGGGCGTGTAGTAGCCGAAGGTGGGGCTGGTGGTGAGCAGCCGGTCTCCTGCCGCGCCATAGGCCTGGAACAGGGCGTGGATCGCGGCATCCACGCCGTTGAACAGGCCAACCTGCTCAGGGGCGAGTGACCGGACCAGCCCTGGGGTTGTGGCACTGAGGTTGGCTACCACCGCCTCGCGCAGGCCGTCGTATTCCGGGTAGATGGCGTAGTGGTCGGCCGGGATGGCGCGAATCGCCTCCACCACCCGGGGGCTGGGCCCCACGGTGTTCTCGTTGAAATCGAGCCGCAGCAGGCCGCGCCTGCCCTCCAGGGGGGCGCTGTAGGACTGCAGCGACTCCACCTCGGGCCGGGCCTTGGGTCCTGGAGGCAGGCTGGCGGGCAAGGCGGAACGGGGCGACGATCAACGGCAGCGTAGGGAGGCCTGGTCCAGCGCTACCGCGAGAGATGGGCAGCGCTGAGGTGAAGGCGTTCCTCAGCCATCTGGCGGTCGATCTGCAGGTGAGCGCCTCCACCCAGGAACCAGGCGCTGGCGGCTCTGTTGTTTCTCTACCGCGAGCTGCTGGAGCGGGACCTGGACTTGGAGGGGGTCGTGCGGGCTCTGAGGCGGCTGCCGGTGGTGGCGGAATTGCTCTATGGCAGCGGGCTTCGGTTGATTGAGGCCCTGCGGCTACGGGTGCAGGATCTGGATTTCGACCGACATGAGCACGCGGTGCGTGACAGCAAGGCCGGCAAGGATCGCCGCACCCTGCTCCCGAATCGCCTGGGCGATCAACTGCGGGAGCATCTGGAGGATGTGCGGCGGACCCATCGAGCGGATCGGGCTCAAGGCTGGGAAGCGATCATGCTGCCGCAAGCCTTGGCTCGAAAGTACCGCAATGCTGAACGACAATGGGACTGGCCATGGGTATTCCCGCAGCGCAAACGCTGGAATGAGCATCCAATAGGAAAAGAAGGACGCCACCTGGATCCAAGTGCGATCCAAAAGGCGGTGAAACAAGCCGTTGTACGTGCTGGCCTTGCTAAACCTGTCGGTTGGCACACATTCCGCCATTCCTTTGCGACTCACCTGCGGGAGCGCGGACAAGATATCCGAACCATTCAGGAATGAATGGGCCACTCGGATCTGAACACCACGATGGCCGCGTCCCTTTGCGTGGTGTAAAACCCGAGGCCCGAATGCCCTGACTCAGAGGGTGAACAGGGTGGAATGACGGGCTGTCATTCCTGAGGCGCAGATGCACCTCGTTTTTCCACGATGAAATGAGGCGATTGACTTGTCAAGTCTCTCGTCTGATCGCGGCTGTGTTGTGAGCGGCAGGGGTCTTCTATGCAGCCCAGGGGTTACAGCGCCGGCCCCCGGGCGGCGATTGAGGCCGCTGCGCCCTGTGGGGGCGCTGCCACCTCAATCACCTGGGGCCTGCGTCTTGCACCTCTGCGGCGGCGGCGCTGAGCAGGGCCGGCAGATCCTCCAGCTCCGGGATGGCGGCCATGCTCTCGGCTGAGAACATGCGGCGTCCCTCCAGCTGCCAGTGCTCGTGCTGCTCCAGCAATACCCCCCCGGTTCAGGAAAGATGTCACCCCTTTCATCCGTTCATCCGGGGGCTTGAGGAAATGACCCATGCGTCGTTACAGCGAGGCCGTCAAGGCTGATGTGAGGAGGCGGATGAGCCCGCCGCACAGGCAGTCCGTGGCTCGGATTTCAGAGGAGCTGGGCATCCACGTGATCACCCTCTACAAATGGAGGAAGACCTGGCGGTTGCAGGGGGAGGTGGTGCCGGCATCCGAGAAGGAACCAGAGGGCTGGAGCGCTGCCGACAAGTTCACGGTTGTGCTGGAGACGGCGGGGCTGAACGCCACCGAGCTGGGCGCCTACTGCCGTGAGCGGGGCCTGTTCCCTGAGCAGGTGAGCCGCTGGCGGCAGGCGGCCCAGGATGCCAATGAAAAGCCAGTGCTCACCTTGAAAGAGCAGAAGGAGCTCGAGAAGCTCCGCGCCCAGGACCAGCGCGAGATCAAGGCCCTCAAAAAGGAGCTGCAGCGCAAGGAAAAGGCCATGGCGGAGATGGCGGCCTTGCTGGTGCTGCGAAAAAAGTGGGAGGCCTTCTGCTCGGAGGACGCGGAAGGCTGACCAGCGCCGCGCACCGGCGGAAGGTGATCGAGCTGATCGGCGAGGCGAATACCGCTGGCGCCTGCCTGGTGAGCGCCTGCGGTGAGATCGGCATCTGCCTGCGCACCCTCAAACGCTGGCGCAAGGCCTTTGGTGGTGATGGGGACGGCAAGGACCGCCGTAAAGGCAGCCCCCGCGATGTCGCTCACCGCCTGAGCGAGGAGGAGCGCCAGCGGATCCTGCTCACCTGCAACCAGCCGGAGTACGCCTCGCTGCCGCCGGGGCAGATCGTGCCAGCGCTGGCGGATCAGGACCTCTATATCGGCTCCGAGAGCAGTTTCTATCGGGTGTTGCACCAGGCAGGGCAGTGCCACCGGCGCGGGCGTGCCCGGCTGCCGCAGGAACCGCGCTCCGTGCCGCGTCTGCGGGCGGATCGCCCCAATGCGCTCTGGTCGTGGGACATCAGCTTCCTGCCGACCACGGTGCGGGGTGTGTGGCTGTACCTCTATCTGGTGGTCGACGTCTGGAGCCGCAAGGTGGTGGCCTGGGATGTGGCCGAGGTGGAGTCGGCTGAGATCGCGGCGGATCTGGTGCAGCGGGCCTGTCTCAAGGAGCGCTACCGGCGGCCCAGCGGCTTTGGCAGCCAGCAGTGCCAGCAGCCGCCACTGATCCTCCATGCCGACAACGGCAATGCCATGCGTGGGGCGACGCTGGAATCACGCCTGGAGGAGATGGGCGTGCTCAGATCCTTCTCGAGGCCAAGGGTTTCCAACGACAACCCCTACTCGGAATCCCTGTTCCGAACGGTCAAGTACCGGCCCGACTACCCTAATCGGCCGTTTGCCTGCAAAGCGGAGGCGTGCGAGTGGGTAGCGGCATTTGTCGACTGGTACAACCATCGGCACCGCCACAGCGGCATCAAATTCGTCACGCCCCACCAGCGCCACAGTGGAGCCGCCAAGGCCATTTGCCAGCAGCGAGCCGAGGTCTACGAGAAGGCTCGCCTGGCCAATCCAACACGCTGGAGCCGAAGCACCCGCTGCTGGCGTCAACCCGAAAAAGTTTGGATTAACAAGCCACCAGAGGAGCCCGAACCGATCCTCGCGCTACCTTTGATCCAGGCCGCCTGAGTGGCAGCCAAGGAGTGACACCTTCCCTGAAAGTCACCGTACCGCGCCCACCAGGCGGGTGATCGACGCGTCGTTGGGGAAGATGCCGACGACGCGGGTGCGGCGCTTGATCTCCTCGTTGACCCGCTCCAGCAGGTTGGTGCTCCAGACCTTCTTCCAGTGAGGCTGCGGGAAGTGACGGAAGGCCAGCACGTCCTCTCTGGCCTCGTTCATGAGCTCGGTGGCCTTGGGGAAGCGCTCCGCCAGCGAGGCGGCCAGGTCATCCCAGCGGCTGAGGATCTCTCCGGCATCCTCCTGAGCGAACACCGAGCGCAGGGCGGCGGTGACCATGCCCTGGTGGGCTTTGGGGACGCGCTGGAGAAGGTTGCGGGCGAAGTGGACGCGGCAGCGCTGCCACACACAGCCCTGCAGCTGGCGCCTGATGGCCTTGGTGAGGCCCACGTGGGCGTCGCTGATCACCAGCTTGACGCCAGTGAGGCCGCGCTCCTTGAGCGAGGCAATGAACTCGCTCCAGAAGCCCTCGGTTTCGCTGTCGCCCACCTTGAGGCCCAGCAGCTCACGGCGACCATCGGCGTTGACCCCCATGGCGACGACGACGGCCCTTGAGCAGACCTGCAGGGCCTTGCCCAGCCGGCCGTGGAGGTAGGTGGCATCCAGGTAGACGTAGGCGTAGCCGGACTCCTGCAGGGGCCGGTTCAGAAACGCCTGAACCTGCTCGTCGATGTCCTGGCAGATGCGACTGACCTGGGATTTGGAGATACCGCTCTGGGATCCCAGGGCGGCGACCAGGGCATCCACCTTGCGGGTGGAGACCCCACAGATGTAGGCCTCCATGATCACGCCGTAGAGGGCCTGCTCCACCCGGCGACGGGGCTCGAGGATCGAGGGCAGGAAGCTGCCAGCCCGCAGTTTGGGGATCAGCAGGTCGATGTCGCCTACCTGGGTGGTCAGACTGCGGGGCCGGTAACCGTTGCGATAGCCGAGCCGCTCCTCGGTGCGCTCGTGGCGGTCGGCACCCAGCACGGCAGCGACCTCCAGCTCGATCAGCTGCTGCAGGCCGTAACGGGCCAGCTCGGGGATCAACTCACCGGCAGTGCTGCCATCCAGTAGCGGCGCGAGGTCGGGTGCGGCACAGTAAGTCTTGGGCGTGTGTCACGAGTCAGCAGGTGAAAGCCAAGGCTGATGAAACTGCATCGGGGATGGGAGTGTGGCCTCCCGGGATCGGCCTGCAGGGGCTGGTACCAAACCACCCCGTGCTGCTGCGTTCAAAAGACGTGGTGGTGAGCGACGGGGAAACGGCGGACTGGATCCGTCAGGTGTGCGACGAGAAGGTGAGCGCAAGCGAACCGTTGATGACGCGCCGATATCTATTTCAGACGCTGCCAAAACGGGAGGCGGCCCAAATCTCCTGGATCAGTGTGGACAGAGCCTGTCTATGGACCACACGGCAGCCGGCGTATAGACGGCACGAGCTCATCGCAGGCCCTGATGCGGAACGTGAGAACCTGCCATGGAATGCCAAGGGAACATCCCAAGTGGTCACCACCATGAGGGTCAATACCGATGTCTGTGGCAGGGGCGGAGCAACCCGTAGTAGCGATGATGGGTCTGTAACGGACTCGGAGCCAAGGGGTTGCATCATCCCGTTTGGAGTCTCCCATCAACTGCCTACGGCAGGAGGAATGGGATGACAACAGACAAGCCGCTACCGATTACCAAGGTGATGGTCTGGAAGGCCTATCAACAGGTGAAACGGAACGGACAGGCGGCCGGTGTGGATGGCCAAAGCCTGGACGACTTCAACAAGGATCTGGAGAATAATCTCTACAAACTCTGGAATCGGATGGCATCAGGAAGTTATCTTCCGCCACCAGTTCGGCGTGTGGAGATTCCCAAATCCGGTGGAGGCGTCAGGCCGCTGGGTATCCCGACGGTTGCTGATCGCATCGCACAGATGGTGGTCAAGCAGGTGCTGGAGCCAGAGCTGGAGCTGATCTTTGATCAGGATTCCTACGGCTACAGACCGGGCAAGTCAGCGCATCAGGCAGTAGAGGTCTGCCGTCAGCGCTGCTGGAGGTCCAACTGGGTTCTCGATCTCGACATCAAGGGGTTTTTCGATGCTATCGATCACGACCTGTTGATGCGCGCGATCAAGGCCCATACCTCCGAGCGCTGGGTGGTGCTCTACCTGCAACGATGGCTGCAGGCACCGGTTCTGTTGCCGGATGGCACGCTCCATCCCAGGGACCGGGGCACACCGCAAGGTGGTGTCATCAGTCCACTGCTGGCCAATCTGTTCCTGCACTATGCGTTTGATGTGTGGATGCGCCGGAGCCACCCGGCCATTGCCTTTGAGCGCTATGCAGATGATGTGATCTGTCATTGCCACAGCGAGAAGGAAGCTCGGCGGTTGCTGGAGGCATTGCAGGATCGCTTTGCGTCCTGTGGCCTCCAGCTTCATCCCCAGAAGACCCAGGTGGTCTACTGCAGGGATAGCAACCGCCGGGCACCGTTTGCTGATGTCACGTTCACGTTTCTTGGTTTCGCGTTTCGGCCACGTGTGTCTCGCAATTCTCGCGGAGTCATCTACACAGGCTTTTTGCCGGCAGTGAGTCCGCAGGCTCTCCAGCGTATGCGGGAGAGGATTAGGTCGATAGGGCTTCCATCGCTCGTGTATCTGTCGCTTGAGGAGATCGCTAAAGTGCTGAATCCAGTGATTCGTGGCTGGATTCAGTACTACGGTCGTTTCTATAGGACAGAACTGATCAGGAAGTTGTATCGCTACCTGGATGACAGAATTGCAGCCTGGTTACGGCAGAAGTACAAAAGGCTGCGGGGTCGTCGGCTCCAAAGCTGGCGAGTACTTGCCAGGATCAGGTCTGGACATCGTGATCTGTTCGCGCACTGGCGTCGAGTCAGTGAAGTGGCATGTGGATGATGGGAGCCGTATGACGCGAGAGTGTCACGTACGGTTCTGTGAGCACCTCGGGGGGAAGTTCCCCGGGGTGACTCGACATGGTTCGTCTGGTTGAGGTGGTTCTCGAACCAGGGAAACGGGCCTGCCCACCCCTTGCAACGCCAGCCGCTGGGCCAGCCACCTGAGGTGCGCGGCCCACCCCGGCTACGCCGGGGTGGGGGTGCCGGGGGATTTACACCAAGCCTTGGGACGCCAGCTTCGTTTGCTGACACTGGGGGGGCTTTCGAAGCCACCTAGACTCAGAAGATCCTCAAAGCATTCACCTGAATACGCTGAGTCTGCCCAAACAAAGTCATGTTCGTTTTCTGGATCCAGCAAGCGTGGGAGCAACTGGCTGTCGTGAATGTTGGCAGGAGTGACAGCATATCGGCGGATGAATCCATGGTCAACATCGATACAGATGCTGTTCTTGTAACCGTAGTAACTGATGCCGTTCTTTTTTGTCCAGCGAGCATCTAAATCCTTCTGCTGCAAGCGATCTGGGTTTTCATCCCAGCCCTCCGGCAGCCTCCCGGCTTTGATTTCTTTGTTCTCCTCGCGGGTATTGCGTTGCTTGGGAACCGGAACAAGAGTTGCATCGATGATCTGGCCACCGCGGGCTTGGAGGCCCTGGGAGCGGAGGTATGCCTCAAACATCTCGAAGAGCTCCTCGATAACTTCCGCCTTGCGCAGTCGCTCTCTGAAGAAGGCGACTGTGGTGGCATCAGGAATGCTGTTCATCACACCAAGCCCGACAAACTCCTCAAAGGAGCGCCTGTCATTCACCTGAAATTCAAGCTCTTCATCGCTGAGGTTGAAAAGCTGCTGGAGAACGAGCATCTTGAAAAGGATCAGCGGATCAATCCTCTTGCGCCCTGCATTAGTCTTGCGCTCATGGACATAGCCCTTGTCAAGCAGTGGGCGGAATGAATCCCAAGGGATCGATTCAGAAAGTCGCTGAAGAACCGGCTTCTTCTCCTTGAGCTTTGCGACTCTTTGCTGTTCGTCCCAGAAGCCTCTCTGACCCACTGCAGAATTAGAATGTCATCAATCTAATATTAGCTCAGATTAGGCATATTGCATTGGCTTGTTGATTTATCGAGGTGCCCTTGCGAAAATTCTGATTAAGATACCATCTTTATTGGCGCACTTTTACACAATGTTAGTCGTCGCTATTGGTTGGATGATATTCAGAGTTGAGGATCTTTCTAGGTTGACTCAATTTTTTGGAATTCTAATGCCTCAGCCTGGAAGTATAATTTCATTTAATGATCTTTTCTATGCGGCACCGCCTTCTAATGAGTTTATAATAATCAGTGTTATGGGCTTTTTGTTTGCGACAAAAATTCCTGTGAGACTATACTGTTGGCTCAAAGTCCTTGTAAGTAATCAGTTTAAATTTATTCCTATGGAGATATTGAGCTTGATTTCAGAATGTGTAAACGGAAATCTACCCTTAGTCCTGTTTTGGCTATCTCTTCTGAAAGTAGCAGCAGGAACGTATAATCCATTTATTTATTTTCGATTTTAACTCGATGAAAATTAAGAGCTTGATCTTACTTGCTTTCCCGGCTTCTCTGCTGATCACTTGCATAATTACTCTTGCTAAAGATGACAAAAGTGTGTCTTCACTTGAAAAACGAGAGCTAACCACTAGAAGTCAATTAAATTTTTCTGATATTAAGAGTCTTTTTTCTCAATTAGATAGTTTTGCTGCTGATCAATTAGCTTTTCGCGATGAACTCTCGCGCACGCACGCTGCTATAAAAATTAATATTGGCGATTCACCTTCTCCAGACGTTTCTATCGGCAAAGAGGGCTGGTTCTTTCTGGGTTCGATGATTTCAAAAAAATACCCTCAACTTTTTGGCATCAAAGGCAACGATGCTAGTAGTAAAGAGGAATTAGTCGATACTCTTGAGGAAAGGTCTCGCATTTACGAATGGCTTCGTTCAAAAAATATTAAGTATTTACTAACCATTGCGCCCAACAAGCATACGATCTACGCTAATTATCTTCCTGATTATCTGGCAAGTAAAGTTAAAAATAAAAAAGGGCTAGAGCTTGTCAAGCATGTAATTTCTTCTAGCTACGACTTCCCGTATCTTGACCTAAAGCCTCCTCTGATTGACTTTAGGCCACCTCGAATAATCAGCTATTCGCAAGGTCTCTGTGGACACGAAAAAGCCGCCGAAGAGGCGGCAGAGCATGAGAGCCTTATATCGTCTATTGACGAGATCTCCTGAACTATGGGAGCTTCTCTGGGAGATTCATGCAACAGTTGCTATATGGGAAGAGCGCTGGAGATAACGAAGGAAGTTGAAGGTCAGGTTCTTGAGGCCCCACCAAGCATCATTCCTTTCTAGCCCAATTTTTCTTGTCAGTTTTCCACCCATGGACATAGTCATGCAGCCGAAGACATGCTCCACACAAGCTCTGATTGACGACTTGACACGATTCAGTTCCTTGGCTTTGTCGCTGAGAGGATGATTGCGAGCACCTTTTTCATGGATCAGGCTTTCGAAGCCACCTAGACTCAGAAGATCCTCAAAGCATTCACCTGAATACGCTGAGTCTGCCCAAACAAAGTCATGTTCGTTTTCTGGATCCAGCAAGCGTGGGAGCAACTGGCTGTCGTGTGAGGTGGTCTGGCTTTTCTGGACAGGCCCCATCGTTAACCTCTGAGGCGGGGTACCGCCCCTGAAAGGGGCTCCCACCGATGAGCAAGCGCCGCACCCACAGCCCCGAGTTCAAGGCCAGGGTCGCCATGGAGGCGATCAGTGGCCGCAAGACGATCCAGGAGATCGCCGCCGACCACGCCATCCACCCGATCCAGGTGAGCCAGTGGAAGCGGCAGCTCCTGGACGGTGCCAGCGAGCTCTTCACCCGAGGCAAGAAGACCAAGGACAAGGAGGAGGGGCAGGCCAAGGAGGCGGAGCTGTTCCAGCAGATCGGACGGCTGCAGATGGAGCTGGAGTGGCTCAAAAAAAGTCTCAACTGCTCTGATGCCCGTGAACTGCGCAAGCTGGTCGATCACGACCACCCCGAGCTCAGCATCAGCAGGCAGTGTGCGCTGCTGGGGCTGCCTCGATCCACGCTGTACTACCGGCCGACACCGGTCCGTGTATCGACGCTGCGGATCATGGCCAGGATCGATGCTCTCTACCTGGAGGATCCCTGCAGCGGCAGCCGCCGGATGGTGGACTATCTGGCCCAAGATGGTATCCCGATCAGCCGAGATCGAGTGCGAAACCTCATGCGGCGCATGGGATTACGGGCGATCTACCAGAAGCCCCGGACGACGGTTCCAGGTGATCCGTCCGTGCGGTTCCCCTGCCTGGTGGACCTCACGCAGGTCACGTCGGTGGATCAGGTCTGGGCGACCGACATCACCTACATCCCTCTGCAGAAAGGGTTCCTCTATCTGGTGGCGATCATGGATCTCCATTCCAGGCATGTGCTCAGCTGGAGGCTCTCCAACAGCCTTGACACGAAGTTCTGTCTGGAGGCCCTGGAGATGGCCTTGGGAGGCGGCCGTAGGCCAGAGATCTTCCACTCCGATCAAGGCTGTCAGTTCACGTCCGCTGACTTTGTGGCCAGACTCAAAGGGGAGCGGATCCAGATCAGCTGGTCCGGCAGAAAGCGGTGCTACGACAACATCCTTGTTGAACGGCTGTGGAGGACTGTCAAGTACGAGGAGGTCTACCTACGGGCATACAGCGATGGCTGGGACGCTGAAATCAGCCTGGCCCGCTTCCTGTGGCGGTATTGCCATGTAAGACCTCACAGTTCCCTTGGAGGCAAAACTCCCCACGCGGTCTACACTGAGGCCGAACCATGTTCCACCCGTCCTGGGTTAACGATGTCAGGGGCCGGAACTGTCCAATAAAAGGCACCCACCTCAGTGAATGTTGGCAGGAGTGACAGCATATCGGCGGATGAATCCATGGTCAACATCGATACAGATGCTGTTCTTGTAACCGTAGTAACTGATGCCGTTCTTTTTTGTCCAGCGAGCATCTAAATCCTTCTGCTGCAAGCGATCTGGGTTTTCATCCCAGCCCTCCGGCAGCCTCCCGGCTTTGATTTCTTTGTTCTCCTCGCGGGTATTGCGTTGCTTGGGAACCGGAACAAGAGTTGCATCGATGATCTGGCCACCGCGGGCTTGGAGGCCCTGGGAGCGGAGGTATGCCTCAAACATCTCGAAGAGCTCCTCGATAACTTCCGCCTTGCGCAGTCGCTCTCTGAAGAAGGCGACTGTGGTGGCATCAGGAATGCTGTTCATCACACCAAGCCCGACAAACTCCTCAAAGGAGCGCCTGTCATTCACCTGAAATTCAAGCTCTTCATCGCTGAGGTTGAAAAGCTGCTGGAGAACGAGCATCTTGAAAAGGATCAGCGGATCAATCCTCTTGCGCCCTGCATTAGTCTTGCGCTCATGGACATAGCCCTTGTCAAGCAGTGGGCGGAATGAATCCCAAGGGATCGATTCAGAAAGTCGCTGAAGAACCGGCTTCTTCTCCTTGAGCTTTGCGACTCTTTGCTGTTCGTCCCAGAAGCCTCTCTGACCCACTGCAGAATTAGAATGTCATCAATCTAATATTAGCTCAGATTAGGCATATTGCATTGGCTTGTTGATTTATCGAGGTGCCCTTTAAGAAAAGAGGTGGCCTGTCAGATCTTTACCATAACAGCGATACACACTGGAATAATGATGGGGCAAATGTTGCCCAGTACTTTATTTTGTCAAAGCTTAGTCTTCTTCTTGATAAAAACTTGAGTGCCCCACCCTGTACTCAACAAAACCTAATCTGAAGCCTAAGACTGGCGACCTTGCTACTTTTATGAATGCAGATTTTATTAAAACTCAAGATACATCTGCTGCGTTTGGGAGAAATGAATGCAATCCTAAAATCGATCCATCAAGCAAGTCTGGCATTGGAGAGGCCGTCAAAACTTTCTGCAATACCAAGAAAATGCGAGCCCTTGTCTTTCGCGATTCTTTTTTGAAGCCTTGATTCCATATTTTAGCAGGGCATTTGGAGAGGTTGTATATATTTGGGAGTACCCAGACCTTAATCGTGTCAAAAAAATGGTTGAGATTTATGATCCGGATGTGGTTGTCGAGCAAATTGTGGAGAGAAACTTTTATTAATCTGGGCTGCGGGCATTGATGCGAAGCTCAGCTGATCCAGTCGGTGCTGAATGTTATAGCTCCATCCAATTGAATTTGAAGATTGGCAATACCATCGCCATTGAGATCACCTTGCAAAAGTCCATCCGCAAAGCGAAGCTGGCCAGCTGCTCCGCTGAATGGTGCCGAATCAATGTACGTCCAGCTTTGCCCCGTCAGGCTATTCGTTATCCCAAGAACGGCATTGATGCCCAAGCGGTCGCCTTCCTGAGCATTGAAATCAAGGATGCGATCGATTTCTCCAGGCTCTGTATCTGCACGGCTAAAGCTGAAGAAGTCTGCCCCGGTACCACCACGTAGTCGTTCATTCCCACCCCCGCCCTCCAGGAAATCATCACCACGGCCACCATCGAGCAGTTCTTGGTTGCCGCGACCGATGAGTACGTCATTGCCGCGTCGCCCCAATAGTTTCTGATTATTGCCTTTGCCAATAATTAGGTCGTTTTCATCACTGCCAATGATCACAGAAGCACGGCTCTCAATGGTGTTGGTGAGTGTGGCGGCTTCTGTACGACGGCGGGCACTTTGCAGTTGTAGCTCGATGGCATTGCCCAGCATTTTGTGGCCGCTTCTGGTGGGATGAATGTCGTCGAAATAGGCGTAGCTGTTGACCGCCTTGCCATCTGTTCCCACAGGGCTCTGTGCAGGGCTGAGGGTGCTGTCGATGCCATAGCTGGCAAAGTCACCTAATCGTTTTCCAAACTCTTCGTATTGCGCTTCGTATTCTGGGTTAAAGTTGATCAGACTGGCGTATGGAAAAGCTCTTTGAACCTCGTCCACCATGGCCTGAACATTATTGCGAAAATCTTCGATCACCCCTTCATTAATGCTATTCACCCATCCTTTCAGCCACTCTGGGGCCGTGGGGGAGCTTCCCGCCAGAATCAAGCCTGAGAGGAATGGGGCTTGGTAAGGCACGCCATTCACTTCGCCTTGGATCGGGGTGACAGCAGACAACATGGCTTGGCGTGCACCGCCGAATCGCAAGACAGTCTCCAGGTCGTTGCGTAGTTGTTCGATCAGTTGGTTGAGGGTGGCATCGAGTGGTTGCTCGCCGCCAAAGGCCACTAGTAGATCATTGCCACCCGCCCAAACGACGGCGAGTTCGTCGCTATCAATGCGTACGTTTTGTTGGTTGAGTGCTGTGAAAATCTGGGAAGCAACGCCAAGATTGTCAAGGCCGAGCGCGGTAGAAGTCGTGGGATCAGTGAATTGATACAGCGTGGTGAAGCCACTGGTCGCTCCACCCATGGCATAAGAGGTCCCCTGGCGTGTTTGAGCAGTCAGCTCTGGTGGGCTGACTAGGCTGTTAGCATAAAGAAAGTAGGGATCGGCTGGAAGGTTATCTTGATTGGTGAGGCGTCCTGGTCGCAGGCCCAGGGTTTTTGATAGGTCTGTTTGCCAATTGCTCTGGCTATTGCTGAAGGTCACTCCGCTCCAGGGGGGCGACGCATCAGGGGCAAAGACATTGAGCTGTGCCTCGGCGGCACGGGAGCCGTAATCGCTCAGGCTGTCTCCAAAGACATAGAGTCCATTGAATTGTTGACGAAGATTCGTCTTTCCAGTCTTTTTGGCCACAAGTTCATAACTCTATTGTCGTGGAGCTTAGCAGATAAGCCCATGCGTCCAGTGCTGGCGTCCCAAGGCTTGGTGTAAATCCCCCGGCACCCCCACCCCGGCGTAGCCGGGGTGGGCCGCGCACCTCAGGTGGCTGGCCCAGCGGCTGGCGTTGCAAGGGGTGGGCAGGCCCGTTTCCCTGGTTCGAGAACCACCTCAACCAGACGAACCATGTCGAGTCACCCCGGGGAACTTCCCCCCGAGGTGCTCACAGAACCGTACGTGACACTCTCGCGTCATACGGCTCCCATCATCCACATGCCACTTCACTGACTCGACGCCAGTGCGCGAACAGATCACGATGTCCAGACCTGATCCTGGCAAGTACTCGCCAGCTTTGGAGCCGACGACCCCGCAGCCTTTTGTACTTCTGCCGTAACCAGGCTGCAATTCTGTCATCCAGGTAGCGATACAACTTCCTGATCAGTTCTGTCCTATAGAAACGACCGTAGTACTGAATCCAGCCACGAATCACTGGATTCAGCACTTTAGCGATCTCCTCAAGCGACAGATACACGAGCGATGGAAGCCCTATCGACCTAATCCTCTCCCGCATACGCTGGAGAGCCTGCGGACTCACTGCCGGCAAAAAGCCTGTGTAGATGACTCCGCGAGAATTGCGAGACACACGTGGCCGAAACGCGAAACCAAGAAACGTGAACGTGACATCAGCAAACGGTGCCCGGCGGTTGCTATCCCTGCAGTAGACCACCTGGGTCTTCTGGGGATGAAGCTGGAGGCCACAGGACGCAAAGCGATCCTGCAATGCCTCCAGCAACCGCCGAGCTTCCTTCTCGCTGTGGCAATGACAGATCACATCATCTGCATAGCGCTCAAAGGCAATGGCCGGGTGGCTCCGGCGCATCCACACATCAAACGCATAGTGCAGGAACAGATTGGCCAGCAGTGGACTGATGACACCACCTTGCGGTGTGCCCCGGTCCCTGGGATGGAGCGTGCCATCCGGCAACAGAACCGGTGCCTGCAGCCATCGTTGCAGGTAGAGCACCACCCAGCGCTCGGAGGTATGGGCCTTGATCGCGCGCATCAACAGGTCGTGATCGATAGCATCGAAAAACCCCTTGATGTCGAGATCGAGAACCCAGTTGGACCTCCAGCAGCGCTGACGGCAGACCTCTACTGCCTGATGCGCTGACTTGCCCGGTCTGTAGCCGTAGGAATCCTGATCAAAGATCAGCTCCAGCTCTGGCTCCAGCACCTGCTTGACCACCATCTGTGCGATGCGATCAGCAACCGTCGGGATACCCAGCGGCCTGACGCCTCCACCGGATTTGGGAATCTCCACACGCCGAACTGGTGGCGGAAGATAACTTCCTGATGCCATCCGATTCCAGAGTTTGTAGAGATTATTCTCCAGATCCTTGTTGAAGTCGTCCAGGCTTTGGCCATCCACACCGGCCGCCTGTCCGTTCCGTTTCACCTGTTGATAGGCCTTCCAGACCATCACCTTGGTAATCGGTAGCGGCTTGTCTGTTGTCATCCCATTCCTCCTGCCGTAGGCAGTTGATGGGAGACTCCAAACGGGATGATGCAACCCCTTGGCTCCGAGTCCGTTACAGACCCATCATCGCTACTACGGGTTGCTCCGCCCCTGCCACAGACATCGGTATTGACCCTCATGGTGGTGACCACTTGGGATGTTCCCTTGGCATTCCATGGCAGGTTCTCACGTTCCGCATCAGGGCCTGCGATGAGCTCGTGCCGTCTATACGCCGGCTGCCGTGTGGTCCATAGACAGGCTCTGTCCACACTGATCCAGGAGATTTGGGCCGCCTCCCGTTTTGGCAGCGTCTGAAATAGATATCGGCGCGTCATCAACGGTTCGCTTGCGCTCACCTTCTCGTCGCACACCTGACGGATCCAGTCCGCCGTTTCCCCGTCGCTCACCACCACGTCTTTTGAACGCAGCAGCACGGGGTGGTTTGGTACCAGCCCCTGCAGGCCGATCCCGGGAGGCCACACTCCCATCCCCGATGCAGTTTCATCAGCCTTGGCTGTCCGGCGACGATTAGGTAGGCGGGTCCGCGCAACTACATAGGCGGGTCTCAGGACGCGACAACAGGGTTCCGATTCCGGTCTGGAGCCCTGCCATGCCCGCCCCTCTGTCGTTGCGGATCAAGGAGCGGTACATGGCAAAACGGGCCAATGGGCTCAGCCAACAGGTGGCGGCTGATGCGGCGGGGATTTCGGTGCGCAGCGCGCAACGGATCGATCGGGGTGAGCTGCAGCCCGAGGGGCAACAGCAGCAGCGGGGTCGCCATTGGCGCACCCGAGCCGATCCCCTGGCCGAGGTCTGGGAGAGCGTGCTGGTGCCGATGCTTGAGAAGGCGCCGCAACTGGAACCCCAGACCCTGCTGCTTCACCTGGAACAGCTCAGGCCTGGCGAGGAGTGGTACCGGCGCAAGCGGACCCTGCAGCGCCGCGTCGAGCAGTGGCGGGCCCTGCACGGCCCGGCCCAGGAGGTGATGTTCCTGCAGCAGCACCGGGCCGGTGTACTGGGGATCTCGGATTTCACGTTGCTCAAAGGTGAGCCGATCACCGTGGCGGGGGAGGTGCTGGAGCACCGGCTGTTCCACTTCCGCCTGCCCTATTCGGGCTGGTGCCATGTGGCGGTGATCCACGGCGGCGAAAGCTTTGTCGCCCTATCCGAGGCCCTGCAAAACGCTCTCGCTCTTTGCGGTGGGGTGCCGGCGGAGCACCGCACCGACAGCCTGAGTGCTTGCTTCCGCAACCGCGACGGCAGCTACGCCGGCGATTACACGAGCCGTTACCGCGAGCTGTGCGCCCACCTGGGGGTGATCGCCACCCGCAACAACCGCGGCGTTGCCCACGAGAACGGCGCGATCGAGGGCCCGCACCGGCACTGGAAACATCGGCTGGAGCAGCAGCTGATCCAGCGCGGCAGCCGTGATTTCGCCACCGAGGCCGACTACCGGCAGCTCGTCGCCCAGGTCACCAACACGCTCAACAGCCGCTACCAGGTGCAGGGGAACCTGGAGATTGAGCAGCTGCATCTCCAGCCCCTGCCGGTGGAGCGCTTTGCCGACTACGAGCCGGTGGTGGCGCGGGTGCGGAGCACCAGCACGATCGAGGTGCGCTCGGTCACCTACAGCGTCCCCTCGCGGCTGATCGGCCAGCAGCTGACGGTGCACTTGCGCCATGACCGGCTGGATCTGTTCCTGCGCAGCAAGTTCGTGGAGACCCTGCCACGGTTGCATCGGCGAGCGGGAGAAAGCGGGCCGTTGCGGCGGATCGATTTCCGCCACGTGATCGAGAGTCTGCGCCGCAAACCCCGGGCGCTGCTGCGTGCCCAGCTGCAGTCCGACCTGCTCCCCGGAGAGACCTGGCGTCAGTTGTGGCGCTTGCTTTTGGCGGCCCTGCCGCCGGATGAGGCCGCCAAGGTCATGGTGGACGCCCTCCATGTCGCTGCCCGGACGGACGATCTGGCCGGTGTGGAGCGGTATCTGCGGCGTCAGCTCCGCCGCGGTGAGCTGAACCTCACGGCCCTGCGCGATCACTACGGCCTGCGGCCCCCCCGGGGCCTGGCGGCCATGCCCCAGCTCGACATCCCCGAACACACCCTCAGCAGCTATGACGAACTCCTGGTTGGAACCCCCGAGCAGGCCGGCACTGGAAACGGCTCTGCCATCGGTGTTGAAACAGTTGAAACTGCCCCAGTTCCGCAGCCAGTGGCAGGCGGCCGAGCAGCAGGCCACAGCCGCTGGCTGGAGTCCAGCCAGCTACCTCTATGTGCTGGCAGAGCAGGAACACCAGCAGCGGCATCAAGCCCGTCAACGGCGGCTGTTGCATGAGGCCCAGCTGCCGGTCCCCAAGACCCTGGCGGACTACGACTGGAACGCCATCCCGGATCTTGAGCGTCCTCAGATCGAGCAGCTCGCCCACGACACCGGCTGGCTGGATCGGGCCGAGAACCTGCTGCTATTCGGTCCCAGCGGTGTGGGCAAAACCCACCTGGCAGCAGGCATCTGCCGCAGCCTGATCGCCCTGGACCGCACGGCGCGGTTTTTCTCCGCCACCACGCTGGTGCAGGAGCTGCAGCGCGCCAAAGCCGATTACGCCCTGGCTAAGGCCCTGACCCGACTGGATCGCTTTGCCCTGCTGGTGATCGATGACATCGGCTACGTCCGCAAGGACGAGGCCGAGACCTCGGTGCTGTTCGAGCTGGTGATGCACCGCTACGAGCGCAGATCCCTGTTGGTGACCAGTAACCAGCCGTTCAGCGAGTGGGAGAACGTCTTCTCCACCAGCGCCATGACCGTGGCAGCGGTGGACCGGCTGGTGGACCACAGCACGCTGATTCAGATCAATGGCGAGAGCTACCGCCGCAAACGGGCACGGCGGATTGACCGCTCCAGCGCAGGCTGATTCGTCGCCGCGACCAGGCGTCAATTACCCGCCAACCACAAGCCAACCCCTGGCGCCAGGTGCCGGTGATGAGCTCCGCGCTGCCGTCGGACCGTGGGGTCCGCCGGCTCGTGCGCTCCGCTGCAGCGCTCAGGCGGGACAGCAGCAAGAGCACCGGCCAACGGGCTTGACGCCTGGGGCCGATCAGAAGATCCCGGCTCCATGGCAGAGGACCGGGCCAGGGTGGCTCACTTTTCGCTGTCGCCTCCCCCTGCCATGGCAGGGGGAGGACCCGGGGTAACCCGCCTACGTAATTGACGCGACCCGCCTACGTAGTTGACATCGGGCACTTGGCTTTCACCTGCTGACTCGTGACACACGCCCACGTCCAATCGTGCCGCAATTGAGCTGGCGCCGCTACTGGATGGCAGCAGCGCCGGTGAGCTGATCCCCGAGCTGGTGCGCCACGGCCTGCAGCAGCTGATCGAGCTGGAGGTCGCTGCCGTGCTCGGCGCAGAGCGCCATGAGCGCAGCGAGGAGCGGCTCGGCTACCGCAACGGCTACCGGCCGCGCACCCTGGCCACCCAGGTGGGGGACATCGATCTCCGCATCCCCAAACTGCGCTCCGGCAGCCACCTGCCCTCGATCCTGGAGCCGCGCCGCCGTGTGGACCAGGCCCTCTACGGCGTGGTGATGGAGGCCTACATCTGTGGGGTCTCCACCCGCAAGGTGGATGCCCTGGTCGCCGCCCTGGGATCCCAGAGCGGTATCTCCAAATCCCAGGTCAGTCGCATCTGCCAGGACATCGACGAGCAGGTTCAGGCGTTTCTGAACCGGCCCCTGCAGGAGTCCGGCTACGCCTACGTCTACCTGGATGCCACCTACCTCCACGGCCGGCTGGGCAAGGCCCTGCAGGTCTGCTCAAGGGCCGTCGTCGTCGCCATGGGGGTCAACGCCGATGGTCGCCGTGAGCTGCTGGGCCTCAAGGTGGGCGACAGCGAGAGCGAGGGCTTCTGGAGTGAGTTCCTCGCCTCGCTCAAAGAGCGCGGCCTGACTGGCGTCAAGCTGGTGATCTCCGACGCCCACGTGGGCCTCACCAAGGCCATCAGGCGCCAGCTGCAGGGCTGTGTGTGGCAGCGCTGCCGCGTCCACTTCGCCCGCAACCTTCTCCAGCGCGTCCCCAAAGCCCACCAGGGCATGGTCACCGCCGCCCTGCGCTCGGTGTTCGCTCAGGAGGATGCCGGAGAGATCCTCAGCCGCTGGGATGACCTGGCCGCCTCGCTGGCGGAGCGCTTCCCCAAGGCCACCGAGCTCATGAACGAGGCCAGAGAGGACGTGCTGGCCTTCCGTCACTTCCCGCAGCCTCACTGGAAGAAGGTCTGGAGCACCAACCTGCTGGAGCGGGTCAACGAGGAGATCAAGCGCCGCACCCGCGTCGTCGGCATCTTCCCCAACGACGCGTCGATCACCCGCCTGGTGGGCGCGGTGCTGCTGGAGCAGCACGAGCATTGGCAGCTGGAAGGCCGCCGCATGTTCTCCGCCGAAAGCATGGCTGCCATCCCGGAGCTGGAGGATCTGCCGGCCCTGCTCAGCGCCGCCGCCGCAGAGGTGCAAGACGCAGGCCCCAGGTGATTGAGGTGGCAGCGCCCCCACAGGGCGCAGCGGCCTCGATCGCCGCCCGGGGGCCGGCGCTGTAACCCCTGGGCTGCATAGAAGACTCCTGCCGCTCACAACACAGCCGCGATCAGACGAGAGACTTGACAAGTCAATCGCCTCATTTCATCGTGGAAGAACGAGGTGCATCTGCGCCTCAGGAATGACAGCCCGTCATTCCACCCTGTTCACCCTCTGAGTCAGGGCATTCGGGCCTCGGGTTTTACACCACGCAAAAGGACGCGGCCCGTCCAGTCAAGGGCGCCTAAATTGTATCCTTGGATCTCTCCTCGACAAAGCTGTCCCGCGCAAGGCTCCAATAGGGAGCCTGCTGAGAAAATTGCCATCTCTGCGCTAATAGAATAAGTAGAACTGCCCAGGCTTTCTCCTTTCTGTCAAGGCAAAAGCCTAGGAAATGTCATGGTGCACGAAGGTTGATTGGTTGGATTGATTCGGCAGCTTCGGCTCCTGCACCGATCGGTCGCCGCTGGGAGAGGCCGGATGACCTGCTGCGAGGAGCACTCACATCCGCTCCAGGGTGGGAATGCCGAGCAGCCCCAGCCCCAGCCGCAGGGTGTCGGCCGTGAGGCGGCAGAGCGCCAGGCGTCCAGGCCGGGCGCCCTCCTCAGCCTTGAGCACCGGCACCTGGTCATAGAAGCGGTTGAACACCTGGCTGAGCTCGAACAGATAGCTGCACAATCGGTTGGGTAGCAACTCCTGCTCCACCTCGGCCACCACCGCGTCGAACTTCAGCAGTTCGCGCACCAGGGCCCACTCCTGAGGCTCACTGAACTGCAGGCTGGAGGCCTCCGCCTGGCCCGCCAGGTCGCCGCCCTTGCGGGCGATGCCGGCGATCCGCACCACGGCATAGAGCAGATAGGGGGCGGTGTTGCCCTGCAGCGCCAACATCCGATCAAAGCTGAACTGATAGTTGGTGGTCCGGTTCTGGCTGAGGTCGGCATACTTCACCGCCGCCAGTCCCACGGTGGTGGCGACATGGGCGATGAAGCTTTCCTCCTCCTGGCGCCCCTCCTCGGCCAGACGGCGTCGCAGATCCGCCTCGGCCCGCTCTACCGCTTCATCGAGCAGATCCCGCAGGCGCACGGTGTCGCCCGCACGGGTCTTGAGCTTCTTGCCGTCGTCCCCCTGCACCAGGCCGAAGGGCACATGTTCCAGCTGGCCGTCTGCGGGGATCCAGCCGGCCCGCCGGGCCACCTGGAACACGCCGGCGAAATGGCTGGCCTGGCCCGCATCCGTCACGTAGATCACGCGGCGGGCGCCATCGCCGGCCGGGGGCTCGGCGAAGCGATAGCGGATGGCCGCCAGGTCGGTGGTGGCGTAGTTGAAGCCGCCATCGCTTTTTCGCACGATCACCGGCAGGGCTTTTCCGTCCTTGCCGCTCACCCCCTCCAGGAACACGCAGCCGGCGCCGTCGTCGGTCACCAGCAGACCGGTGGCTTCCAGGTCGCTCACCACGGCCTCGAGATAGGGGTTGTAGAAGGATTCGCCCCGTTCGCTGAGGCGGATGTCGAGCCGGTCGTAGATCTTCTGGAATTCCCGGCGGCTCTGGTCGCAGAGCAGCCTCCAGGCCTTCAGCGAGACCGGATCTCCCCCCTGCAGCTTCACCACCTCCTCGCGGGACGTCGCCTGGAAGACGGGGTCGTCGTCGAAGCGCTGCTTGGCCTGGCGATAGAAGGCCACCAGATCGCCCAGGTCCACCGCATCGGCGGTGATCAGCGCCTCGGGGGCCACCTGCTTGAGGTGGGTGATCAGCATGCCGAACTGGGTGCCCCAGTCACCCACGTGGTTGAGGTGCAACACCGGGTGGCCGCGGAACTCCAGCACCCGGGCCAGGCAGTCGCCGATGATCGTGGAGCGCAGATGGCCCACGTGCATCTCCTTGGCGATGTTGGGGCTGGAGAAGTCGACCACCACCGGAGCCGCCGGTGCTCCGCCGCCTTGATCGCTGCCGCCTTGGCCTCCGCCCACCTCCGCAGCCGCGGGAACGCCCAGGCGGGGGTCCCCAAGACGGGCCGCCACCTCGGCCGTGAGCCGCTCAGGGCGCAGGGTGAGGTTGATGAAGCCGGGCCCGGCGATCTGGGGCTCCAGGCAGAGTTCCGCGAAGGCTGGATCCGCCGCCAGTTCGTTCACGATCGCCGTGGCGATGGCACGGGGCGGCTGCTTCAGGGGCTTGGCCAGGGGCAGGGCGCCGTTGGCCTGGAAATCACCGAATTCGGGCTTGCTGGCCGCTGCCAACTGGGGATCCAGGCGCCGGCCATCTGCACGGGCCTCGGCGGCGGCCTGCGGAAACGCCCGCTCCATTGCCGCACACAGCTGGCTGTCGAGGGCTTGGGCGAGGCGAAGCATGGGGGAGGGCTGGAAGAGCGGCAAGCCTCCCGCCTGTGGCGGGAGAGGCCCTGATCATCCATCCGGACCGGCGGCACCCAGGTGGAGGCTTGGTGGAATGGATGGCTTGAGGCGCGGGTGATCGGGATGGCCACGTTGCAGGGCCCGTGAGACTCGCTTCGGATTCGGTCTGGACTTTCGACCGAAAGACCTCTGAAATGCACTGATGCCAGTGACTCACTGCTTGAGCATTCCCAGTCCGGGGGTGAGCTGTGCGTGGACTAAGAATCGAGGTTGGATGAAGCCCAGAGTCAACCATTCAGGAGAGATCAGCCATGCAGGAAATTCACCCCGGCCATGATCTGGCCGACGCGGTCTTGTCGTTGAAAAGCTCAGGGTGTTCACTCTCCCCATGTCCATATTCATCTGTCTATCAAGGGAATCAGGACCTCGTCGCAGCCGTCAGATCGCTGACAAGCCTTTAACGCGACGGGCTCGGAATGCTTGATGGGGAAGCGGCGCTGCGTACACATTGCCCACTCTGTGACTTTTCAGGCCGGCACCTCTATGGGAGACGATCAGCACGGTTGTGCCACGAGCTCCGAAGACCCTGGGCAGCCAGGATTGATCTTCTGTAGCATCTGTCACAACACTTCGTTCTGGCAGCACCTAGACAAGTTCCGTTGACCTTGCTTGTTTCCGACAGGTCAACATTGGACGTTATTGCGTCCACCCCTCGGGGCAGTGAATGCTTCTCGCTTCTTCGTCGTCTGTCTTGTTCCAGTACCTTCCCTGTTGAAGTGCTCCCTCTGGCTGGACATCTTGACTGAGGCGTAGTCTCATTGTCCATTCCCCTGGGGCCCTACCGGCAGGCTCTGCTTAGTTGGCGCCAACTTGATTCCACAGCTGCTTTTTCTCTTCCCATGGCCATCACTTCATGGCACCCGACAGGGTTGTCCAGGCAGGCCACCGTCCAGGTAGTGGGCTGATCGGTTGCTTCATCAACGCCATCCGTGGCTGAGGCGCCTAACTCTTTCGTTCCCAGTTCCAATTCAGTAGCACCTCAAAGATGGATTACGTCTTACCAAATGAACTCGTTGACGGCATGATTGCTGCCGGCGGCAAGAAATCCGGCGTCAGTATCAAGAATCTGTTGCTGCGAGGTTTCTACTCCGGATCCGTTCTCGGTCTGGCCTTGTGCCTTGCCCTCACGATCATGGTTCAGACCGGAATACCGTGGATCGGGTCTCTGATCTTTCCTTTCGGATTCGCCAGTATCGTGTTGTTCGGCATGGAACTGGTCACCGGTAACTTTGCCTTGCTTCCTATGGCGGTCTGGGCAGGTAAGACCACTTGGAGCAAAACCATCCGGAACTGGATCTGGGTCTGGATCGGCAATTTCCTCGGTACAGGCTTGGTGGGCATCCTGTTTGCCATCAGCCTCACCAGTGGTGGAACTGCAGATCTGGCTGCAGGGTCAGGGGATTGGGTTGCGGTCGCCAACAAGATCATCGGCCTGAATAAAGCCAACGTGATCGTCAAGTATCAGTCCCTCGGTGTCCTTGGTTTCTTTCTTGCCTTTGTCCGAGGCCTTATTGCCAACTGGTTGGTCTGCCTTGGTGTCACACTGGCGCTCGTCAGCAAAAGTGTTCCTGGAAAGATCCTTGCCTGCTGGCTGCCAATCACGGCGTTCCAGGCTCTCGGTATGGAACATATCGTGGTCAACATGTTCCTGCACACCACAGGGCCTCTTCTGGGCTCTGGCGTAAGTTTCGGACAGATTGCATTTTGGAATTACCTGCCTGTCACTATGGGAAATATTGTTGGTGGGATGGTGTTCATCGGTATGCTCTTCTACAGCACCCATCGCACAACGGTCAGCAATGTGCTGCCCACGGTGCATGATGAGAAGCTTGAGCGTGAGTTGGCTGCCGAGCTTGGCGCCCGTTGATGATCTGGGTAAGCTGATTTAAAAGTCGACTTTCTCAACGGCTTTCAACAATCAGCAAGGTCTCCAACGATCAGACCCGTCGCATTGCGACGGGTCCTTTTTCGTTACTGGCTGATTCGGCCGGTGGGCACGCGCAGCGCCTGGATCACCACTTCTTGTAAGGCAGGAACTTGCCGCACATGGTGATCTTCACTCGGTCCCCGGCGGGATTGGCTTCTTTGTCCACGTGCAAGGTAAAGTCGATCGCGCTCATAATGCCATCGCCAAACTTCTCCTGGATCACATCCTTGAGTGGCATGCCGTACACCTGCATGATCTCGTAAAAACGATAGATCAATGGATCAGTGGGAATCACCGGATCCAGCGATCCCTTGGTAGGGAAATCCTGCAATGCAGCGATGATTTCCGCATCCAGGTCCAGCAGCTCACCCAGTTGGGTTGCCTCGTCCGCCGAGGCGGTGGCCTGGAGATAAAACAGGGAGGCTACCCAGACTTCGTCGCGGCCCAGCTTGGCGCCCAGGTCGGCAAAGCTCATTCCCTTGGCTTTTTTGGCAGCCAGCAATGCAGAGATCATTGTGTCTTGGTTCGCAGTCATGAACAACGGTTGTCGTGATGTCCGCTACCGCATCAGGCCGTGCCATTGGATCATGGCCTGATGTCAGTTGCGAACTCCTGACTATCGATTGATCGACGCGTCTTGCTGGCATCAATCACTACAGATCTGGATTTCACCAGGCCTTTTGGATGATTTTCATACAGACGTCGTCCGATGGTCTGATTGGAATGAGGTCGACCTGTGTGAGCTGCCGGATGGTTCATGCCCTCATTTCCTACCTTCGCCATCTAGGCCTGTTTGAGCCAGTCCCCTCTCTGATCCTCCAGCGGCTCTACGTCGCTGCCGGCCGTGATCATCCTGCCCACCCCCGCCACGGTCGCTACGACGGCCTCACGGCCTGTGAGTGACCGCGGCGTTCGGCACCGTCCCGATGGTCCTGGGTAGTGAGATGGGTGGTACAGCATGACGCTGTCATGAAACTCCTGGGCCGCAACAGCAGCAGGGTCCATGCTGATGCTGACGATCCGGACGGCCCCATTCGGGGTCTCAGAGCATGACGCACCTGATCACCGATCCCGGCCGCTTTGCGGTACAGGCCAAGGCTGGGTTCGTGGCTGCGAATCGCCGCCGGGTGCGGGCCGTGGCGGGTGGTGTCGTGCGTGCCTCAGGCCTCGTCAGGGGACGGGTGGCCGTGGTGACCGGCGGTGGGTCCGGCCACTATCCCGCGTTCATGGGCTTTGTCGGGATGGGCATGGCCGCCGGTGCCGCCTGCGGCAACATCTTCGCGTCGCCGTCGGCTGGCCAGATCGTCAGTGTGAGCCGTGAGGTGAATCGGGGCGCTGGTTTCCTGCTCACTTTCGGGAATTACACCGGCGACATGTTGCAGTTCGGCCTGGCGGCGGAACGCCTGCGTTCCGAGGGCCACGATGTGCGCATTGTGGCGGTGAGTGATGACATCGCCAGTGCCCCGCCCTCCGCCATGAATCAGCGCCGTGGCATTGCCGGCGGGCTGGCGGTGTACAAGGTGGCCGGTGCGGCTGCCGAAGCAGGCCTGGACCTGGATGCGGTGGAGAGGCTGGCCCGGCGGACCAATGCCCGCACCCGAACCCTCGGTGTGGCCTTCAGCGGCTGCACCCTGCCGGGGGCGGAGTCTCCCTTGTTCTCTGTGCCGGCGGGTCGCATGGCCGTGGGGCTGGGCGTGCACGGCGAGCCGGGGCTGGAGGAGCGTCCTCTCCCCGACGCTGCCGGACTGGCGGAGCTGCTGGTGGCTGCGCTGCTGGCGGAAAGCCCGGATGACATACCGCCCCAGGAGGCTCGGGTAGTGGTGCTGCTCAACGGGTTGGGCGGGTTCAAATATGAGGAGCTGTTCAGCCTCTTCGATGCGGTGGCAAGCAATCTTGAGGCCAGGGGCGTGCGGATCGTCGATGCCGAATGTGGCGAACTGGTCACCAGCCTGGAGATGGCCGGGCTGTCTCTCAGTCTCTTCTGGCTCGACGATGAGCTCGAGCCGTTCTGGCAAGCCCCAGCCGACAGCGCTGCTTTCCAACGCGGCCATCCGACACTCGGCCCGACGACCGCTCCGGAACGGGAGGCAGACGCTCCTGCCCCGATTCCGCCGGCATCAGCGCGCGACAGTCCAGCTGGCCAGGGGGATCAGCTGATCTGGGCCCGTCGGGTGCTGGAGGGCCTCCAGAAGGCCCAGGCAGCGTTGGAGGCGAGCCACCAGGAGCTGGGCCAGCTCGATGCCATCGCAGGAGACGGCGACCATGGCCTGGGCATGGTGCGGGGCGTCGGTGGGGCGGTGGCTGCTGCCCAGCGGGCGGTGGACGACCAGGGCAGCGTGGCCCGTGTCTTGCTGGAAGCCGGAGAGGCCTGGTCTGAGCAGGGCGGCGGCAGCTCCGGTGCCCTCTGGGGCATTGGTCTGGCGGCTGCCGGCAATGCCCTCGCCGCGGCGGATCGATTGGATCCAACCGCCCTGGCCGGAGCCGTCGCCGCCGCTCTTGGCGCCATTCGGAATCTCGGCAAGGCCCAGGCTGGCGACAAGACCCTGGTCGATGCCCTGATCCCTTTCTCGGAACGGTTGAGCAGCGGTATCGCCCAAGGGGAGTCGGCTGCCAGGGCCTGGTCTGAGGCGGCCAGCTGCGCAGTGCATGCTGCCCAGGCCACAGCCGAGCTGTTGCCCCGACTGGGTCGAGCCCGATCCCATGGCGCCAGGAGCGTCGGCCACCCCGATCCAGGCGCCGTTTCCCTGGCGGAGGTGTCGGTGGCCGTTCAGATCTGAGCCTGGCCTGGGCGCCTCAGGACCCTTGCCCACCCCATGGAGAGGCATCGTGTCGATGGCAATGGGCTGGAGGCGAAGATTTCAGGATGCGCCCAGGAAATCGCGCTTGCCGAGGACAACACCGTTGTGGCGCAGGATGTTGTAAGCGGTGGTGACGTGGAAATAGACGTTCGGCAGCACGAAGCTGCTCAGAAAGGGCCAGCCCGGCATCGTGATCGTCTGATCGCGGCCGATCGGCACTGTGATCAGCCGTTCTTCCGAGCCGTTCAGCTGTTCCGTCGGCACGCTTTCGATGAAGGTGATCGTGTGCTGCAGCCGCTCGATCAGTTCGGCGAAACTGGTTTCGCTGTCCTCCACCGCTGGCGCTTCGGATCCGGCCAGCCGGGCGACCCCTCGGCGGGCGATGTCCGAGGCGATCTGCACCTGACGCACCAGGGGGAACATGTCGGGATAGAGGCGGCTCTGCAGCAGCACCGCCGGATCGATGCTGTGGGCTTTCGCGTGGGCCTGCCCCTTGGCGAGCACGGCAGCGAGATTGGTCAGCGTCCGCGTCAGCGGCAGCACCGACGCATCAACCATCGAGAGTTGCATCGGTAAGACAGTGGAATCTATGAGATCTCACAACCCTAGGGGCCCTGCTCGCGTCATCCCCCTGCCTGCTTCGGCCGAAAACCAGCCTGCTCAAGGGCGGAAAGAGCCGCGGCCACCTGATCGCCCTGGAGTTCGATCACGCCATCTTTGAGGGTGCCGCCGGTACCGGCGGAGGCCTTCAGCTGCTTCAGCAGGGTCCTGCTTTCAGCCTCGCCGATCTCCAGCCCGGTGATGGCGGTCACCAGCTTGCCGCCCTTGCCCGCTTTGGTGCGTTGCACCCGCACCCGCTGCTGGGCACGTGGCTGAGCGGCGGCATCCCCCGCACCAGCGCGCTGCAGGCTTTCCGGCCGGCTGCCGCCACTGCTGAATTCGGTCCAGCCCCCCTTGGCCATGGCTCCATCCTTCGCTACCACCCACTCCAGCGCACCGCCCTTCCACTCCGCCAACGCCCCCACCGTGGATCTTCCCCCCCTGCAGCTGGAAATGCTGCGGATCGGCCTGCAGGGCGAACCTGCCGCCGCTCTCTGCCGCAAGGCGCCGCTGCGACCCGACAGCCTCCGTTCCTCCGTGTCCGGAGCAGCCGACTGCACCCTCGAGCCGGACTGGCTGCGTATTGATGAACCGCCCGGCTGGCCGGTGGCGCCGCCGCCACCGCCCTGAGCACGGCTTCCTACGCTGGGATCACCCCGTCCAGCCGCCGGTGACCAGCACCCTGTCAGCGCAGACCCCAGCCCCGGGGCAGCCCGATGCCACGGCCCTCGACCCGTCGGCACGGCCCACCCCGGGCGGTCGCTTCGGGCGGTATGGCGGCCAGTACGTGCCTGAAACCTTGATGCCGGCCCTGGCGGAACTGGAGCAGGCGGCGGCCGAAGCCTGGGCCGATCCAGGCTTCACCGATCGGCTGAATCACCTGCTGCGCACCTACGTGGGCCGGCCCACGCCCCTTTACGAGGCCGAACGACTCACGGCCCACTACGCCCGTCCCGAAGGCGGTCCGCGCCTCTGGCTGAAGCGGGAAGACCTCAACCACACCGGCGCCCACAAGATCAACAACGCCCTAGGGCAGGCACTTCTGGCCCTGCGCATGGGCAAGCAACGGATCATCGCCGAGACCGGCGCCGGCCAGCATGGCGTGGCCACCGCCACCGTCTGTGCCCGCTTCGGCCTGGAGTGTGTGATCTACATGGGCGCCGAAGACATGCGCCGCCAGGCTTTGAACGTCTTCCGCATGCGGTTGCTGGGGGCCACCGTGCAACCCGTCACCGCGGGTACCGCCACCCTCAAGGACGCCACCAGCGAGGCCATCCGCGACTGGGTCACCAACGTGGAGACGACCCACTACATCCTCGGCTCGGTGGCGGGGCCGCACCCCTATCCGATGCTGGTGCGCGACTTCCATGCCTGCATCGGCCGGGAGGCGAAGGCGCAGTGCCAGGAGGCCTTCGGTCGCCTGCCGGACGTGCTGATCGCCTGCGTGGGCGGGGGCTCCAATGCCATGGGCCTGTTCCACCCCTTCGTGGAGGACACCTCCGTGCGCCTGATCGGGGTGGAGGCCGCCGGCGACGGTGTGGCCACGGGTCGCCACGCCGCCACGATCACTGAAGGGCGCGTCGGGGTGCTGCATGGCGCCATGAGCCTGCTGCTGCAGGACAGCGAAGGCCAGGTCCAGGAGGCCCATTCGATCAGCGCCGGCCTCGACTACCCGGGAGTGGGCCCCGAACACAGCTACCTCAAGGAGATCGGCCGGGCCGAATACGGTGCCGTGACGGACGCCGAAGC
Organism: Synechococcus sp. CBW1006; assembly: GCF_015840525.1. NCBI lineage: Bacteria > Bacillati > Cyanobacteriota > Cyanophyceae > Synechococcales > Synechococcaceae > Synechococcus > Synechococcus sp. CBW1006. The sequence continues at coordinate 1,535,261 of NZ_CP060396.1, forward strand.
CCTGCGGGCGCTGCAGTTGGTGTGTGAACTCGAGGGGATCATTCCGGCCCTCGAAACCGCCCACGCCTTCGCCTGGCTCGAGACCCTCTGCCCCACCCTTGCCCCCGGAACGGAGGTGGTGCTCAACCTCTCAGGCCGCGGCGACAAAGACGTCAACACCGTGGCCGACAAGCTGGGCGGCAGGCTCGAGGGCTGAGTCAGAGGGGATCCTCTTCCCAGGCGAAACGCGGCAGGCGGCGCAGGCCGTCCTGCATGCTGCGGGCCCAGATGTCCATCGAGCGGCCGATCTCCGGTGCCCCCTTGGAGAGCTTGATGCGGCGCGAGATCCGAAGCTCGTCACGGGGCATCAGGGCCACCTCAAACGGGGGGCCCACCGTGAGGTTGGAGCGTCGCGTGATGATCTGGGAAATCAGGCACAGCCGCGCCGCATCCTCCAGGGACAGGCCGCAATGCCCCACGAAATCAAGCGGAGGCTTGCCGTACTTGCTTTCACCGATCTGCAGGAAGGGGGTTTCGCGGGTGGCCATCACCGCGTTGCCCTGGGGGTAGATCAGAACCAGGCCATGGCGGTCACCGCGGATCTGGCCGCCCAGGATGAAGCTGGCTTCGGCACTGGCTCCCGACTGCCGCAGGGTATGGCCGTATTCCTGCTGAACCGCCACGCTGACGCGACCCACATAGTCGGCCGCTTCAAACAGGAAGCGGGCGCTGAGCAGGTCGGGCAGGGATGAGTCCCGCAGACCCACGGCCTCTCGATCCACTCCCTCCCGACCCACTGCCGCGCGATCCACTGCCTGCCGGTCCAATCCCTCCCAGTCCGCTGCCGCCCGGGAGGACGGGTTCCCGGCTTTGACGGAGCTGGTCACCGAGGCGAAATCAGAAGCCCAGGCAGCGAGCGGTCCGGCAGCCGGTGCCGTGGAGCCGGTTGCCGCATCAGGACTGATGGGGCAGGAATCGGCGAACACCTCCGTTTCCTGCGGTGGTTGGCTCGGTTGCTGCATCAGGCTGGAGCCGATGCCCACCGCTGGGCCACTGCCCACGCCAGGGGGGGTGCTCACGCCCTTGGCCAGCAGATCACGGTGGATCCGGTTCAGCACCGCCTGGGTGGTGGCGAGGTTGCCGGCGGCCAGGAGCACGAACAACCGGTCTTCTGACGGCTGAAACACGTGCATCTTGCTGTAGGTGGAGATGTAATCCACCCCGGCGTTGGTCCGGGAATCAGATGCGAAGACCAGCCCCGAATCGAGAAGAAAGCCGACGCAATAGGTCATTCCGGGGTCGGGAGGAAAGAGGGGCGGGCAGGGTCCATCCGGCAGCCGCAGCCCTCAGCTGAGCAGGCGTTGCAGAATCGAGGCTACCGATCGGACTGTCGCCCGAGCCGTGGCGTACGCCATCCGCATCGGTCCGATCAGGGCAACATGGCCCAGGCCACCGTCGCCGCTGCGATAACTGGCCTGCACCACGGCGCAGTCATGCAGGGCGACGTGGGGGTGTTCGCGGCCGATCCAGATCGCATCCCCTTCAGGGCCGAGCACCTGCCGCGGCCGCTCTTCAACCAGTTGCACAAGTGGCCGCAGGCTGGCGGTGCGGCTGAATTCCGGCTGTCCAAGCAATCCCCCCAGTCCGATCGCGAGGGCGTTATCAGCATCATCGGCATCGCTGCTGGCACGGCTGGCCAGGGCCTGGCGCAGCACCCGGCCACTGCGCTGCAGCTCGCGCGGCAACTGCTCCCAGGAGATGCCGGGCTCCCCCGGCCGGCGCAGTTGCTGATTGGCCCAGCGCTCCAGCACAGGCAACTCCAGCTCCGTTTCGCCCGGAAGGCGCACGTTGAGGCTGGTGGCCACCGCCGGGGCCTGCACCAGAAACACCAGCAGGCGATCGTGGCTGCCCATCAGCCGGATCGCCTGGAGCCGCGGCTCGGCCCGTTGCGGCCGGGTGATCAGGCTGAGCAGCCCGGTGAGATCGGCCAGCCGCCGGCCGAGGTGACGCAGCAGGTCGTCCAGGCTGGCCCACTGAAGGCTGAGGCCGGTGAGTTCACGCTCCAGTTGCAGGGCAGCCGCACCGGGGGCCGGCAGCAGCTGATCCACATAGGTGCGGTAGCCCCGCTCGCTGGGGATACGGCCGGCGGAGGTATGGGGCTGGGTCAGCAAGCCCCGCTGTTCCAGGGCGCCCATGGCCGATCGCACCGTGGCCGGGCTGGCGGGGAGGCCGAAGCGACGCACCAGGGTGCTGCTTCCCACCGGCTCCATCGTGTCGACGTAGTGCCTCACCGTGGCTTGAAGCACCTGCTGTTGGCGGCGGGGCAGGCTGTCCACGGGAAGGGGCCGGCACGGACCCGGTCAGAGTGGCGTTGAGCTTAGAGAGCTTCCAGCGCCTGCGCCAGACTGGAGATCAGTAGCGGGGCACGCTGGGATCCACAAGCACGCTCCAGGCGTCGATGCCCCCCCGCAGATTCCAGACCCGCTCATAGCCCTGTGTCTCCATCAACCAGCAGCCGAACTGCCAGCTGCGCACGCCGGCATGACAGAGCACAACGATGTCGGCCTCCGGATCGAGCCGCTGCGGCAGCTCCGCCAGCCACTCCTGGGAGCGGCTGAGTGGTAGGTGCACCGTGGGATGGGATAACCGGGCCAGCGCCAGTTCCTGGTCCTCCCGCACATCCACCAGTTGCAGGGGGCGTTCCGCCTGCAGCCATTGCTGCAGCTCGCTGGCGCTGAGGGAGCTCGGGCTGGCGGAGGCCATGGCGTGGGGGAGTGGGCGGTCAAGGTAGGGGCTTGGCATCAAGATGGGGCCACCTTGCGTAGGGCGCATGAAGGCCCGCCCCTTCCTGGCGGTCGTGCTGCTGGTGGCGGTGTTGCTGCTGAGTCTCGGCCTGGCGGGCTGGTGGCTCGTCTGGCAGCGCAGCCCCCTCCAGCTCCAGCGTCAGCCCCTGGTGGTGCCGCTGTCAGCCCGCTTTGTGCCCCGCTCCGCCCCCCTGGCCCTCTACCTGCTGGCGGATGGCAACCAACCGGTCGACTACGCCCGCGCCGTTGCCCCCACCAGCCAGCGCCGACCATCAGCCGAGGCTGTGGCGCGCCTGCGGGATGGCGCCTTCGCGGCTGCCGGAATCGATTACAGCGGTGAACTGGCCGAGTGGCTCGGCCCCGAGATCACCCTCGCCCTGCTGGAGACCGGCGCCGATCCCGGCGACACCGGCTGGCTGCTGGCCCTGCGCAGCCGCGATGACCAGGGCGCTCGCCGTTTCCTGCAGCGCTTCTGGCAGACCCGCAGCCTGGCGGGCACCGACCTGCAGATCAGCCGCTACCGCGGCATGGGCCTGATCAGCGGCCGCGGAGCCCTGCTGGGGCAGGAGCCCGCCCCCCTGGCCACAGCCCTGATCGACGATGACCTGGTCCTGATCGGATCGGGCCGTGGCGTGCTGGAGCAGGCGCTCGACGTCTCCCAGATCGATGAACTCAACCAGGCCGCCAGTTCCCGCTTTCAGCAGCAGCTGCAGCAGCTTGAACGGGGCGTGGTTGTGGTGCAGGCCCGGCCCGAGGCTCTGCAGCGCTGGCTGGGCCTGCCGGCCTCCCTCGCCGATGACAGCCGTGTCACGGATCTGGTGGCCGCCCTGCGGCCCCAGGGCACCGCTCTGGTGGTGGATGCCCTGCTGGGCTGGAAGGAGCCGGGCCTGCAGCTCGATCCGGCCGAACCCGAGGGACCGCTGAACCAGCTGCGGGGTTCCTCGCGCCAGCTGCTGCTGCTGCAGAACCCGGCCAGCCTGCTGGCCTCACCGCTGGCGCCGGCGCTGGCACCCCTGGCCGGGTCATCAGACGAGGAGTCGTTGCCGGCCCTGGTGGCGACCCGTGATGCCGGTCCCCTGCTCTGGAGCGAGACCGCCGATGGCTGGGTGCTGGGCACAGCGGCCGACCGACCCGCTCTCGCCGACCTGGCGGCCGATCTTGAGCGGCAGGGGCTGGTGATGGCGCCTCTGACACTCGCCTCCCGTGGTACCGACCCGGTGCAGGTGTGGACCCGGCTGAGCCTGGCGGACGGTCGTGGCGATCGGCAGCTGCAGGCCTCCCTGGCCGGCGCCCGCAGCCAGTCCGGTGCCTGGGCCTGGTGGGGGCAGAACCTGGCGGTGCTCGACCGGCAGCAGTCGGCCCGGGGGCTTCCCCATGCTCGTCTGGAGCAGCTCACCGCCCTGGCGATGCCCTCGGCCCCACTGCAGCGGGCCATGGCCGCCGCTCCGGCCCGCGACTGGATCGAGGGCTGGCAACCCTGGCGGCTCCTCTCCGGTCTGGCCGGCACTCGCCTGAGCGAGCCGGTGCAGGGGGCCTCCTTCGCGGCCCAGGCCGACGGAGAAGCCCTGCGCCTGCGCGCCCGCCTGGAGCTGGCCGGATGAGCGAGGGGCGGGAACTGCTGCTGCTTCGCCATGGCATCGCCGAGGAGCGTTCACCGGACCGGCCCGACGCGGGACGCGGCCTCACCCCACGGGGCGATCGCCGCACCCGCGCCGTGGTGGAGCGCCTCTGCGCCCTGAACCTGGGCTGCGAGCTGTGGTTCACCAGTCCGCTGCTGCGCGCCCGCCAGACCGCCGCCATCGCCGCCGATCTGGGCCTGGCACCGCTCCCACTCGAGGCCCCCGAACTGGCCCCGGAGGCCGATGCCGCACCCCTGCTGGAGCGCTGCCTGGCTGGCGATGGCGAACTGCCCGCCTGGAGCCGTCTGGGCCTGGTGGGCCATGAACCCGACCTCAGCGCCCTGGCAGCTAGGCTGATTGGTGCGCCCCTCGAAGCGCTGGAGCTGCGCAAGGCCGGCGTGATCCTGCTGGCCCTGCCGTCCCGGGGGCTGCCCTGGGGCCACAGCGCCCTGCGATTGCTGCTCTCGCCACGCTCCCTGCTGGCATCCTGAGGTTGCGCCTGGTGGGATGCACTACGGCGCACCCCAGCCCCTGGCCGTAGGGTCTGCAGCAGTGGAATGCCTGGCACGGTGGATCCGTCTTCCTCTTCTCCTCCCTTCCGTCCGGGTCTGGAGGGCGTACCGGCCACCCAGTCGGCGATCTGCGACATCGACGGACAGCAGGGCCTGCTCACCTACCGCGGCTACGACGTGGATGAGCTGGCGGACCGCAGCAGCTTCCTCGAAACGGCCTATCTGCTCATCTGGGGAGACCTGCCCACGGCCTCCCAGCTCGCCTCGTTCCAGCATGAGGTGCAGATGCACCGCCGGGTGAGCTTCCGCATCCGGGACATGATGAAGTGCTTCCCGGCCACGGGGCACCCCATGGACGCGCTGCAGTCGAGCGCGGCCTCACTGGGGCTGTTCTATTCCCGCCGTGCCCTCGACAACCCCGAATACATCTTTGAGGCGGTGGTCCGGCTGATTGCCAAGATCCCCACGATGGTGGCTGCGTTCCAGCTGATCCGCAAAGGCCAGGATCCGATCCAGCCCCGCGACGATCTCTCCTACGCCGCCAACTTCCTCTACATGATCACTGAGCGGGAGCCCGATCCCCTGGCGGCCCGCATCTTCGATGCCTGTCTGATCCTGCACGCCGAGCACAGCCTCAACGCCAGCACCTTCAGTGCCCGCGTCACCGCCAGCACCCTCACCGATCCCTACGCCGTGGTGGCCTCGGCCGTTGGCACCCTCGCCGGCCCCCTGCATGGCGGCGCCAACGAAGACGTGCTGGCCATGCTCGAAACGATCGGCAGCGCCGACCGGGTGGAGGCCTGGCTGGATCAGGCGATTGCCGAGAAGCAGAAGATCATGGGCTTCGGCCACCGTGAGTACAAGGTGAAGGATCCCCGTGCGGTGATCCTGCAGCGCCTGGCCGAGGATCTGTTCGATCGCTTCGGCCACGACCCCCTCTACGACCTGGCCCGCCAGCTGGAGGATGCTGCCGCCGTGCGGCTGGGTCCGAAGGGCATCTATCCGAATGTGGACTTCTATTCCGGCCTGGTGTATCGAAAGCTCGGCATCCCCCGCGATCTGTTCACCCCGATCTTCGCGATCGCCCGCACCGCCGGCTGGCTGGCCCACTGGAAAGAGCAGCTGGGTGCGAATCGCATCTACCGACCCACGCAGATCTACACCGGCACCAGCGATCTCAGCTGGGTACCCCTGGAGGCCCGCTGATCGCGCTTTCGCAGCGATCGCACCGTCTCCCTGATCGTCCGCCTAAGTTGCCCCCACTGCCGCCGCGCCCCTTGCCGCCCTCCGCATGGTGACCTCCACCATCTCCTCCTTCGCAGCGGTCGCCACCGCGGCGACCGTCAGTCCCGGCCTCGATCTGGAGGCCAGCTTCACCGACGTGATGCAGGGCCTCGGCCTCAGTGCCGGTGCGGCCCGTCTGCTCTGGCTTCCCCTGCCGATGCTGCTGGTGCTGGTGGCCGCCGTGGTGGGCGTGCTGGTGAGCGTCTGGCTGGAACGCAAGATCTCCGCCGCCGTGCAGCAGCGCATCGGTCCGGAATATGCCGGCGCCCTCGGGGTGCTGCAGCCGATTGCCGACGGCCTCAAGCTGGTGTTCAAGGAGGACATCATTCCAGCCCGGGCCGATGGCCTGCTCTTCACCATCGGGCCTGTGCTGGTGGTGATTCCCGTGATCCTCAGCTGGCTGGTGGTCCCCTTCGGCCAGCACCTGGTGATCAGCAACGTCGGGATCGGCATCTTCCTGTGGATCTCCCTCAGCAGCATCCAGCCGATCGGCCTGCTGATGAGTGGCTACGCCAGCAACAACAAGTACTCCCTGCTGGGCGGTCTGCGAGCGGCGGCCCAGTCGATCAGCTACGAAATCCCCCTGGCACTGGCGGTGCTGGCAGTGGTGATGATGAGCAACTCGCTCAGCACCGTCGACATCGTCGATCAGCAGACCGGCGCCGGCATCCTCAGCTGGAACATCTGGCGCCAGCCGGTGGGTTTCCTGATTTTCTGGATCTGTGCCCTGGCTGAATGCGAGCGCTTGCCCTTTGACCTGCCGGAGGCCGAAGAGGAACTGGTGGCCGGCTACCAGACCGAATACTCCGGCATGAAGTTCGCCCTCTTCTATCTGGGCAGCTACATCAACCTCGTGCTTTCGGCCCTGCTCGTCTCGGTGCTCTATCTGGGTGGATGGGGCTTTCCGGTCCCGGTCGAGTGGTTGGCCGGCGCCCTCGGCCAGTCGGTCGATGCCCCTGTGGTGCAGATGATCACAGGCGCCACCGGCATCGTGATGACCGTGCTCAAGGCCTATCTGCTGGTGTTCCTGGCGATCCTGCTGCGCTGGACCACCCCACGGGTGCGGATCGACCAGTTGCTGGATCTCGGCTGGAAGTTCCTGCTGCCGATCGCCCTGGTGAATCTGCTCGTGACCGCCGCCCTGAAACTCGCCTTCCCGGTGGCCTTCGGCGGCTGAACCTGCCGGGTACGACCTGGTCGACGGTTTTTTGCTGAGGCGGCCATCATGGTGCTCAGCCTGCTTCCCTTTCCAGCTCCCTCGCTCTCCGGTTCATGTTCGGCTTCCTCAAGAAGGTCAGTGACTACACGCGTGATGCAGTGGGCGCCGCCCAGTACATGACCCAGGGCCTGGCGGTCACCTTTGACCACCTGCGCCGGCGCCCGATCACGGTTCAGTACCCCTACGAGAAGCTGATCCCATCGGAGCGCTATCGGGGTCGTATCCACTACGAGTTCGACAAGTGCATCGCCTGTGAGGTGTGTGTGCGCGTCTGCCCAATCAACCTGCCGGTGGTCGACTGGGTCATGAACAAAGCCACCAAGAAAAAGGAGCTGCGCAACTATTCAATCGATTTCGGGGTGTGCATCTTCTGCGGCAACTGCGTCGAATACTGCCCCACCAATTGCCTTTCGATGACCGAGGAGTACGAGCTGTCGACCTTCGATCGCCACAGTCTCAACTACGACAACATTGCCCTCGGCCGGCTGCCCACCAGTGTTACCAGTGATCCGGCCGTGTTCGCCCTGCGCGAACTGGCTTACCTGCCCCAGGGGGTGATGGATCCCCACGATGTGCCCGCCACGGCCCCGCGGGCAGGCAAACTTCCCGAGCAGGTGCTGCAGACCCTGCCCAAGGCCGCCCCTGCCGGCGAGACCCAGGCCGATCCCGGAGCCGCTTCCTGATGACGATCGCTTCCACCACCCAGCAGATCTGCTTCCTGGTGCTGTCGGCCACCCTGGTGTTCGGCTCGCTCGGCGTGGTGCTGCTGCCCAACATTGTCTATTCGGCCTTCCTGCTCGGCGGCGTTTTCCTGTCGGTGGCTGGGCTGTATCTCCTGCTCAATGCCAGCTTCGTGGCCGCCGCCCAGGTGCTGGTCTACGTGGGTGCCGTGAACGTGCTGATCCTGTTCGCGATCATGCTCGTGAACAAGCAGGAGACCCTCGCCGCCATTCCCGGCCTGCTGCTGCGTCGCATCCTCTCCGGGGCGGTCTGCGCTGGACTGTTCCTGCTGCTGGTTCGGGTGGCCTTCACCACCGACTGGGCCCTGCCAGGCCCCGAACCGATCGGCGATGAGGCCACCTTCCGCATCGGTGAGCACCTGTTCAGCGATTATCTGCTGCCCTTTGAGCTGGCCTCAGTGCTGCTCTTGATGGCGATGATCGGAGCGATTGTGCTGGCCCGCCGCGACGTGTTCAGCAGTGATGTGATCACAGGCGAGCCCGCCGATCAGGGCCTGATCGAAAAGTCCCGCACTCCCCTGCTGCTGGACACCAATGCCCAGAAGCGTCCCATGCTGGAGAACACTCCATGAGCCTTGATCTGCCCAGCCCCATCCCCCTGCAGGCCTATCTGGTGCTGGCCGCCATCCTGTTCTGCACCGGGGTGTGGGGGCTGATCAACAGCCGCAACGCCGTGCGCGTGCTGATGAGCATTGAACTGATGCTCAACGCGGTGAACATCAATCTGATGGCCTTTTCGACCTACCTGGATGGCCAGTTGATCCGCGGCCAGGTGTTCACCATTTTCGTGATCACCGTGGCGGCCGCCGAAGCTGCCGTGGGTCTTGCCATCCTCCTGTCCCTCTATCGCAACCGCGAAACCGTGGATATGGAGCGTTTCAACCTGCTTCGCTGGTAGGTCGGTCTCCCGGCCATGCTGATTGAACGGGTCTGGCTGATCGTGCGCTCCGGCAGCCAGGCTTCCCAGCGGCAGGCTCGCCGCTGCGTCGCCGATCTCAAGGCACTCGGAGTCGACGTGATCGTCGCGGTGAGCGGCCTCACCTCCAATCCCTTCCCGGGCCTGCTGGCGACGGAGCCACGCCTGCCGGATCTGGCCCTGGTGCTGGGCGGCGATGGCACCGTGCTCGGGGCTGCCCGCCATCTGGCCCGCCACAACGTGCCGATCCTCAGCTTCAACGTGGGCGGGCACCTGGGCTTCCTCACCCATGATCCCCGGCTGATGCGGCTCAGTGCCAGTGGCGCCCAGCCGTCCGATCCGGCGGACAGCCTCTGGCAGCGCCTGCACGACGACCGTTTCGCCCTGGAGCGCCGCCTGATGCTGGAGGCCCAGGTCGATCGCGGCGATGGGGTGCTGCTGGGCGATGACAGCGATGGAGCCCACTGCGCCCTGAACGATTTCTACCTGCGACCCTGCCTCGATGAGCTGTCGCCCACCTGTGTGCTCGAACTGGAAATCGACGGCGAGGTGGTGGACCAGTACCGCGGCGATGGCCTGATCATCGCCACCCCCACCGGTTCCACGGGATACGCCATGGCGGCGGGTGGACCAATCCTCCATCCGGGCATCGAGGCGATCGTGATCACGCCGATCTGCCCCATGAGTCTTTCCAGCCGGGCGGTGGTCGTGCCACCGCGGGCGCGACTGATCGTCTGGCCCCTGGGGGAGAGCAGCCGCCGCGTCAAGCTCTGGAAAGACGGCGCCCACGCCACCGAACTGGAGCCGGGCGATCGCTGCATCGTGCAGCGCAGTCCGCACCCGGCCCTGTTTGTGATCCTTGAGCAGAGCCCCTCCTACTACCGCACCCTCACCCGCAAACTCCACTGGGCCGGCAGCCTCGATGGAGCCGAAGCCGGGCCCAACTGAGGCCGGCCCAGAATGACGGCAGCGATCCGGCGCCATGGCGTCGCCCTGCAGCCATGGCCCTGGAAATCGAGCGTCGCTTTCTTGTGCGTGGGGATCAATGGCGGACGCGGGTGCGCTGGAGTGAGCAATTGGCCCAGGGGTATCTGGTGAGCCGGGAGGATGGCTTCACCCTGCGGGTGCGCCTCGCCGATGGGGACCGCGCCTGGCTCACCCTCAAGGCGGCGGTGCCATCTGGAGCGGTGTCATCCGAGGCACCGTTATCGGAGGCCGTGCACGTTCCAGCGGACAAGGCTGCCACCGTCGTTCCCTTGATCCGCCAGGAATTCGAATACGCGATCCCGAGGGCGGATGGCGAGGCTCTGCTGGCCCAGGCGCCAAACCAGGTGCTCAAGCACCGCTATGGCCTGGATCTGCCCGGGGGCGACTGGGTGCTGGATGTGTTTGAGGGGGCCAATGCTCCGCTGGTGGTGGCGGAAGTTGAACTGCCCGATGCCGGCACCGAGGTGGTGGTGCCGCCTTGGTGCGGACCCGAGATCACAGGCCGCCACGACCTCAGCAACGCAGCCCTGGCCCGCCATCCCCTGAACTCCTGGTCCACTGCGGAGCTTGGCGCCCTGCTGGGGCCGTTGGATTAGGCCTCAGTTCGGGCCGACGTCGCCGTAACGGCAGCGATTGATACGTTTTTCCAATCAGTCGCGGCGGCGCAAACGGCCAAGCAAGGGCCGGCGGTGCCGTAGTGTCCAAGTCGAAAGAAAATCAGCATTTTCAGGGGGGACTGCCGGTGACCGGCCTCTACGACCACCAAGGTGTGTTGCGGGTCTCTGGTGATCTGGAGGATTGCCTGGCGTACGCAGAGCTGTTCGGCTTTGAGGTGGAGAGTTTCAGCCTTGTTTCCCTGGTGGGCGAGCTTCCGGTCCGGTCCCATCCAGCGAACAGCAATTGAAGCCGTCGCGGCAGATCTTGCCGTTGTCCATGGCCCAGTTGAGCAGGGCCACCCGGTTCTTCACACCTGTCTTGGTGAAGATATTGCTGACGTGATTATCTACGGTGCGCTTGCTGATCATCAGGCGATCGGCGATTTCCTGGTTGGTCAGGCCTTGCGCCACCAGCTCAATAATCTCAAGTTCCCGCTCTGAAAGCCCGGCCATCGGTGGGCCCAGTCTGTGACTCCACTCCATCCGACCGCTCCGGTACTTGCCAGGCTCAGACCTCACTGTACGCAGGTCGCTGCCGCATGATGGGAGCCTGAGATCCTCCGAAGGCTTGCAGCAGCTCCACCAGGCACTCACCCAGGGTCATTTTGCTGTCACTGCCGAGGTGACGCCACCGCGTGGAGGCGATTGCACACGCACCCTTGAGGCGGCGCGAGCTCTGCGGGGTCTGGTTCATGCCGTCAACGTCACCGATGGCAGCAGGGCGGTGATGCGCATGTGCAGCCTGGCGGTGTGCCGTCTGCTGCTGGATGCCGGCATCGAGCCCATCTGGCAGGTGGCCTGCCGCGATCGCAATCGCATCGCCCTGCAGGCGGATCTGCTCGGTGCTCATGCCCTTGGAATCCGCAATGTGCTCTGCCTCACCGGTGATCCGGTGCGGGCCGGCGATCAGCCCGAAGCCAGGCCGGTGAATGAACTGGAATCGGTGCGGTTGCTGCAGTTGGTCAGCCTCCTCAACAGTGGAGAGGATCCTGTCAAGGGCAGCCTGCCCGATGGTCCGACCCAGCTGTTCGCAGGCGCCGCCGCCGATCCCCAGTCACCCAGTTGGAGTGGCCTGCGCAGCCGGCTGCAGCGCAAGCAGGAAGCTGGGGCCCGCTTCGTGCAGACCCAGATGGTGATGGAGACGGACGCCTTACGGCGGTTCGTGGACGAACTGGCCGCCCCCCTGGGTCTGCCTGTGCTGGCGGGGGTGTTCCTGCTCAAGTCGGCGCGGAACGCCGCCTTCGTGAATCGGGTGGTGCCAGGGGCCAGGATTCCCCAGCACCTGATCGAGCGCCTGGCCGATGCCGCCGATCCAGCAGCCGAGGGCATTGCGATTGCGGCGGAACAGGTGCGAGCCTTCAGCACGATCGCCCAGGGCGTTCACCTGATGGCCGTGAAGGCGGAGGAACGCATTCCGGCGATCATTCGCCAGGCGGGTTTAGGGCCTCTGGGACAGGGTCAGGTCGGTGCCGAGAAGGTCGGCCATGGCCTTCTGCTGGGGTGAAGGGGAGCTGTGGTCCTGACGCCTGACATCGGTGATCAGCCAGTCGAGGGCGGCTTCCTGCAGATCGAAGTGATCGCCGTTGCGATCGACGCAGTAACGACCGAACACGAGCTTGTCGACCAGGCGCACGCCAGCACCGATGCGTGAGTAATCGAAGATGATGGAATTGTCGATCGTGGCACCAGCACAGATGTGACAGCTGGGACCGATCATCGCCGGACCAATGATCGTGACCCCATCCTCAATGCGGCTCATCCCACCGACATAGATCGGTCCTTTCACATTGATCTTGTCCCAGTTTGCAGCAACGTTCAGGCCCGCATAGATCCCTGGGCGCACTTCCTTGCCTGGAATCTGCACTTGCCTGACCTCGCCTTCCAGGACGCTACGGATCGCCTGCCAGTAATCAGGTACCTTGCCGATGTCCACCCACTCAAAATCCATGGGCAGGGCATAAAATGGAGCGCCTGCCTGAACCAGTCTTGGGAAAAGATCGGAGCCGATATCAAAGGGAGTTGTATCGGGAATGAAGTCGAAGACCTCCGGCTCAAATATATAAATGCCGGTATTGATCATGTCGCTAGCTGCTTCTTCCAGGCTCGGCTTCTCCTGGAAGGACAGCACGCGCCCATCAGGGTCCGTCACCACCACGCCGTAGCTGCTCACCTGCTCCTTCGGAACGCGTTTGGTGACGAGGCTTGCCATGGCGCCCTTCTCACGGTGGCGACGCACCGCCTCGCTGAGATCGAGATCAATCAGAGCATCGCCGCAGAGCACCACGAAGGTGTCGTCGAAGAAGGGTTGGAAATTCTGAATCTTCTTGAGGCCTCCGGCTGAGCCGAGGGCATCGCCGATCAGTTCTCCATCTTCAATCTTCCCTTCGAAGCTGTAGGCAATCTGCACGCCGAAGCGTTGGCCATCACGAAAATAGTTCTCGATCTCCTCAGCTAGATGGGAGACGTTCACCATGATTTCGTCGAAGCCATGCTGACGCAGCAGCTCCAGCAGGAATTCCATCACCGGCTTCTGCAGGATCGGAATCATCGGCTTCGGCAGAATGTGGGTGATCGGCCTTACCCGTGTGCCCTTCCCTGCCGCCAGGATCATCGCCTTCATTGGCGCCTGTCCCCATCCATCAGAGCCCGTACCTTAGTCAAAGGCGTCAGGCAGCCAGGATCTCCCTGGTCGGCAGGGGAGCTGGCACCTGTTCGAGGCGACGCAGGTGCAGGGGGCCGAACAGGCCGCCCTGCTGCTCCAGTTCCACCGATCCCTGGGCGGAGAGGAAGAGCAGGGCCCAGAACACGCCCACCCGATCACAGTCGAGATCCTCTCCGGCCGGATCCTGTTGAACGGCCCGCGCCCAGGCGCTAACCAGCACCTCGAAATCCAGCCAATCCTCAGCCGCCTGCCAATGGCTGAGGAACCGCTGCAGTCCGGTGGTGGTCTCCGGCAGCTTCTCGCGGTGGGCAAGGTTGGCCACCTGTTCGATTGCCGCTCGGTCGCTGAACCGGCGGCTACGGGAACGCTGGCGCTGGCGCCCTTCCCCCTCCTGTTCGAGGCGTTCGGCGATGTCCTCCAGCTGGCGGATCAGTTCGCCCAGGGTCACGGGCCTCTGCAAGGGGGGAGGCGCCACGGGACGGCGGCGCAGGTGGCGTTCAGGCCGCCGCGGCAGGGCGATCATGGTGCCCCATCCCGAATCTTCGCCCTCGTCGCAGGGGGCTTCCAGCAACTCTTCGATCGGTTCGGGCGGGAAGGTGAGGGCTTCCAGCACTTCGGCCTTGAGACTCACCAGCACGGAGGCCGCCAGGAATGCCTCGCTGGTTTCGGCAAGATCACGTTCGTAACTCCCCCCCTGGCGCCCATCCGATCGGGCCACCACCAGACGGGGGGCACCGATGCGCTGGCGCAGCTGGTCGAGGAATCCATCCACCACGGCAATCACATCGACATCCCACGGGTCGAGCTCTCCCCGTATCGCTGCATCCTGGAGCAGTCGGATGGCCAGCCTGGCGCCTGCTTCAGCCACGCGCTCCCGGGTCTCCAAGCAGAATCACCGCACCGTAACGGTCGGGCAGCTGCTGCACCAGGGGTCTGTTCCCGGTTCAGTTCAGGTTTCGCCGGCTGCTGCGGAGCTCTCTCCGGCTGCAGGCAGCAGGCCGAGCTGGGCATCGACCGCCGCGCGGTAGCGCTGCAGGTCATCTTCGAGTTCCTGGATCCGCACCTGCTGGGCTTCCCGTTCGGTCTGCTCCTGCAGGCGCTCCACCTGCTTGACCACGCCTGTCCACACCGCAAACACCCAGGCCGCGGTGGCACCGATCCCACCGACCACGAGGAGCATGGCGGCCAGGGGCAGGGTGGCGGTGATGCCGGGCAGGAAGTGCACGGTCGTGGGGGCCGTGTTCTCGAGGGTGAACATCACCGTGGCCAGGCCGAAGCTGAAGATCAGCAGGAAGTTCAGCTGTCGCATCGGATCAAGACAGAGGGTTGGGCCATGAACGGATGGAGCGTAAGAACAGCAGGGCAGGCCCGATGAAGGGACTGGGCCAGCGCAGGTTTTGTTTACGCAGGCCGTGCGGGGACGAACGCCTGAGCAGATCGGTCTGGGTCAGCCCACAGCAGGAGCGCGCAGCAGGGCTTGGACTCCGCTGCCAGCCAGGAAAGGCGCCAGGGGAGTGCCTCCGGGGAGACCAGAGGCCTGCCGCAGGTGCGCCATCGCCTTGTCCTCCTGTCCCACAAGCTGCTCCATCGAGGCGCGGTAGGTGTCGGTCATCAGGCGCGGGTAGAGGCCGATGCCGATGATCGGCACCAACAGGCAACTGATCACGTAGATCTCCCGCGGCTCGGCATCCACCAGATTGCTATGGGAGGCCAGCTCGGCGTTCTCCTTGCCGAAGAAGATCTCCCGAAGCATCGAGAGCAGGTAGATCGGCGTGAGGATCACGCCCACGGCGGCGAGCACAGCCATCACGATGCGGAAGCTGAGCGAGTAGACCTCGCTGGTGGCGAAGCCCACGAACACCATCAGTTCGGCCACAAAGCCGCTCATGCCGGGCAGGGCCAGGGAGGCCAGCGAGCAGACGGTCCAGAGGGCGAACATCTTGCGCATCTTCTGGCCCACCCCACCCATGTCGTCGAGCTGGAGGGTGTGGGTGCGGTCATAGGTGGCACCCACCAGGAAGAAGAGGCTGGCGCCGATCAGGCCATGGCTGACCATCTGGAGCATGGCCCCGCTGGTTCCCAGGGCACTGACACTGCCGATGCCGATCAGCACGAAGCCCATGTGGCTGATCGAGCTGTAGGCGATCTTGCGCTTGAGGTTGCGCTGGGCGAACGACGTGAGCGCGGCATAGATGATGTTCACCACCCCCAGCACCACCAGCAATGGCGCGAACCGCACATGGGCATCGGGCAGGAGCTGGCAGTTGAAGCGCAGCAGGGCGTAGCCGCCCATCTTCAGGAGGATGCCGGCCAGCAGCATGTGGACCGGTGCCGTGGCCTCTCCATGGGCATCCGGCAGCCAGGTGTGCAACGGCACGATCGGTAGCTTCACGCCGAAGGCAATCAGCAGGCCGGCGTAACAGAGAACCTGGAAGCCGGTGCCGAATCCCTTCGCTGCCAGGCTCGTGTACTCGAAGGTGGGGGCCCCGCCGCCGTAGAAGGCCATGCCCAGCCCCGCCAGGAGAATGAACAGGGAGCTGCCGGCGGTGTAAAGGATGAACTTGGTGGCGGCGTACTGGCGCTTCTTGCCGCCCCAGATGGCCAGCAGCAGGTACACCGGAAGCAGCTCGAGCTCCCAGGCCAGGAAGAAGAGCAGCATGTCCTGCACCGCGAACACGGCGATCTGGCCGCCATCCATGGCCAGCAGCAGGAAGAAGAACAGACGCGGTTTGAAGGTCACCGGCCAGGCCGCCAGCACCGCCAGGGCGGTGATGAAGCTGGTCAGCAGGATCAGGGGCATCGACAGGCCATCGGCCCCCACGGACCAGGCCAGACCGAGATCGGGCAGCCACTCCACCCGTTCCACCAGCTGCAGGCCAGCCACGGAAGGGTCGTAGCCGTTCAGGTAGCCCCCCACCGTGAGCAGGAAGGTGATCAGGGCGATGCCCAGGGCGTACCAGCGCACCCTGCGGCCATCGCCCTCATCGGGAACGAACGGGATAAGCAGCGCGGCGGCGATCGGGAAGAGGATCGACGCGCTCAGCCAGGGAAAGGCCAAGGTCCTGGGCAGGTCAAGTCAGGTCGGAGTGTAGAAATGCCCACCGCCCGCCAGAGCTGCGGTGGGGGATGTCACACAGAGTGTGAGACCGCAGTCAGGATCAACCGAGGGATCCGAACAGCACCACAAGGGCGATCACACCGCCGAACACGATCAGGGCATAGAACTGGGCGCGACCGGTCTCGAAGTATTTGAGACCCTCCCCAGAGCCCAGGGTGAGCAGGCCGGTGAGGTTCACGACACCGTCCACCACCTTGGCGTCCACCTCCAGCACCTGGCGAGCCAGTTTGCGGCTGCCCTGCACGAACAGCTTGTCGTTGATGTCGTCGAGGTACCACTTGTTGGCGAGGAAGGCATTGAGGGCGGGGAAGCGTGCGGCCACCGCCGTGCCCAGATCGATCCTGTGGAGCGCATAGGCCAGCACCGCTACGGAGATGCCTGCCACCGAGATCGCCACCGATGCGCCCGCCAGGGGCAGGAACTCGGCCCAGGAGAAGTGCTCGGCCATCTCAGCGGCTTCATGGGGATCGAGCAGGCCGGCAAAACGACTGTTCCAGGGGGTGCCGAGCAAGCCGATCAACACCGAGGGGACGGCGAGGACCGCCAGCGGCATCGCCATCTGCCAGCCGGATTCGTGGGGGTGGCTGGCGTGGTGGCCGTGGTCGTCATCGCCACCACTGGACTTTCCGGCGGCGGCAAGCAGCTGGGCCTGGATCGTCTGGTCGGTTCCGCGGAAGTCGCCTTCGAAGGTGAGGAAGTAAAGGCGGAACATGTAGAAGGCGGTCATGCCGGCGGTCACGAAGCCGGCTACCCAGAGCAGCGGGAAGCTGCCGAATGCCTGGCCGAGGATCTCGTCCTTGCTCCAGAAGCCGGCCAAGGGAGGGATGCCGCTGATCGCCACGCAGCCGATCAGGAAGGTGGCGCTGGTGATCGGCATGAATTTGCGCAGGCCGCCCATCAGGCGCATGTCCTGGGCCAGCACCGGTTCGTGGCCCACCACCTCTTCCATGGCATGGATCACCGAGCCGGAGCCGAGGAACAGCATCGCCTTGAAGAAGGCGTGGGTCACCAGGTGGAACATGCCGGCGACCGGAGCACCGCAGCCCATCGCCAGCATCATGTAGCCCAGCTGACTGACGGTGCTGTAGGCCAGACCCTTCTTCAGGTCCATCTGGGTCAGGGCAATCGAAGCCCCCAGCACGAGGGTGATGGTGCCGATCACGGCGATCGTGACCTGCACCGCGGCAAAGGGCTCGTACACCGGCTGAAGCCGGGCCACCAGAAACACGCCCGCGGCCACCATGGTGGCGGCATGGATCAGGGCCGAAATCGGTGTGGGGCCCTCCATGGCATCGGGCAGCCACACATGCAGGGGGAACTGGGCCGACTTGGCCATCGGCCCCATGAACACCAGCAGACAGAGGATCACGGCCACACCGGTGCTGAGGCTGCCGCCGGCCACGGCCTCGCTGAGCCGTGCTCCGATCTCCTCGAACCCGAAGCTGCCGGTGGCCCAGAACAGGCCGAGGATGCCGAGCAGCAGGCCGAAGTCGCCGACCCGGTTCACCACGAAGGCCTTCTGGGCGGCATTGGCGGCGCCGTCGCGGTCGTACCAGAAGCCCACCAGCAGGTAGGAGCACATGCCCACCAGCTCCCAGAAGACATAGATCTCCAGCAGGTTCGGGCTGATCACCAGGCCCAGCATTGAGCTGCTGAACAGGGCCAGGTAGGTGAAGAAGCGCACATAGCCCTTGTCGTGGGCCATGTAGCCATCGGAATAGACCATCACCAGCAGGGCGATGGTGGTCACCAGGGCCAGCATCACCGCGCCGAGGGCATCGACGCGGAAGCCCATCTGCAGATTGAAGGTGCCGGCGCTGGCCCAGTTGAACAGCACCTCGGTGGGTGCTGCTCCGGCGAGCTGCTGGGCCAGCACGGCGTAGCTGAGCACAGCAGCGGCTCCGACACAGCTGATCAGCAGCACGGCCACCGGTTTTCGCAACCGATTCACTGTGCGGTTGAAGCTGATCAGGCCGAGGCCGGTGACGCAGGCCCCCAACAGGGGAAGCACCGGAATCAACCAGGCGAGTTCAGCGGCTGACGGCATCCTGCTCAGGCTGGTGCTGGCGAGTGTAGGCAGCCCGCCTGGCTCCCACCGGCTCGTGTGCCTGAGCGCCCACCATCGCCGCCCCGCCGGCGCCCCGCCTCATCCCAGCCAATGGGCCAGGGCGGTGCGCGAGAAGGTGACGGCGCCGAGGCCGATGAAGCGGTGGGCCCACCAGAACACGCCGATGGCGATGGCGATGCCCAGCTGGGCCGGGCGCAGGAATTCGGCCCAGATCAGCTGCTGACGGCCATCCAGCACCGCCCGGAACGGCAGCACTGACGTGCTGTCCCGCAGCTCTTCGAAGGCGGTGCCGAAGCGGTGGGCCAGGCGCCGATCGCCATTCCAGATGGCGAACAGGTGGTGGGCGATCAGGCCGGCGCAGGTCACCACCATGAAGCTGCTGCCGATCCAGAGCAGGTGGGTGGCACACCAGAGCACCTGCCCCACCGCCTGGGGATGGCGGCTGACCCGGATGATGCCGGTGGCATACAGCCGCACCTGAGGCTTCAGCACCGCCGGGATCTCCAGCAGGTTGTAGGTGGCCGGGTAGAGGAAGAGGAAGCTGATGGCGGTGCCGCCCCACACCAGCGGCACGATCCAGGGCTGCTCCTGCAGATTCCAGAGCCGCAGGCCGTCATAGCGGTGGGCCAGGAAGTAGCCGATCACCACCACCGCCGCCGGGATGCTCACGCCGGCGAACAGCAGGCGCCAGGCCCGTTCGCCGATCCGCTCCACCCCCCACACCCGCAGGGAGGCACCACCGCTGTGCAGCACGGCGAACACCACGAGCAGGGCCAGCATCACCACGCTGCTGTGGTGGGGGCTGGCTGGGGCAAGCAGGGAAGGCAAGGGCCGGGCGACTGCGAAGCCAGCAATTCTGGGCATCCGCCGGCCCACCTAGAGTCTGGACTTACGAGGCTGAATCACACACCTCCCTTCTCCCGCCAACGTTTTCACTGCGCTCCCGCCTTGTCTCCAAACGCCCGCTGCGTCCATGGCTGATCTGCCCTTCACCCTCGATCAGCTGCGCATCCTGCGGGCCATCGCCAGCGAGGGCAGTTTCAAGAAGGCCGCCGACAGCCTCTATGTGACACAACCGGCCGTGAGCCTTCAGATCCAGAATCTGGAGAAGCAGCTGGATGTGTCGCTGTTCGATCGGGGCGGGCGCAAGGCTCAGCTCACCGAAGCGGGCCACCTGCTGCTGAGCTACTGCGACCGGATCCTCAGCCAGTGTCAGGAGGCCTGTCGCGCTCTTGATGATCTCCACAACCTGCGGGGTGGATCCCTGATCGTCGGCGCCAGCCAGACGACCGGCACCTACCTGATGCCGCGCATGATCGGGCTGTTCCGGCAGAAGTATCCGGACGTGGCCGTGCAGCTGCAGGTGCACAGCACCCGCCGAACAGGCTGGAGTGTGGCCAACGGCCAGGTGGATCTGGCGATCATTGGTGGCGAGCTGCCGCCTGAACTGAACGAGTTACTGCAGGTTCTTCCCTACGCCAGCGATGAACTGGCGCTGGTGCTGCCGGTGAAGCATCCGCTGTCGCGTTTGCCGGAGCTCACCAAGGACGACCTCTACCGTCTCGGTTTCGTCTGCCTGGATGCCCAGTCCACCACCCGCAAGATGGTGGACCAGCTGCTGGCCCGGTCCGGCCTTGATGTGGGCCGGCTCAAGATCGAGATGGAACTCAACTCCTTCGAGGCGATCAAGAACGCCGTGCAGAGCGGCCTGGGGGCCGCGTTTCTGCCGGTGGTCTCGATCGAGAGGGAACTCGCTGCCGGCAGTCTGCATCGGCCCCAGGTGGCCGATCTGCTGGTGCGGCGCCAGCTGAAGCTGATCAGCCACCCGGCCCGGTATTGCTCCCGGGCCTCCGATGCCTTCCGCAAGGAAGTGTTGCCGGTGTTCGCCAGCCCCGACAGCCCCCTGCGCCAGCCCCTGGCGCAGGCCCAGCCGGCTCAGAACTGATCAGCTTCCGGGGTCACGCCCACGGCATCGTCTGCGGCACCGGCAATCCCACGGGTCTGGAATTTGTTGCCGGTGATGTCGGTCTGGTAGACACAGCGAACGACTGGCTTGTCACGCACCGAGCCGATGTAGGCGAAGGTGTTCATGCGCTGCTTGCACTGGCGCATCTGCTCGGCGGTCACGGCACCCTCCTTCTGAAGCACGGCCCAGTTCTCCCGCCGGATCACGCATCCGGGCTGCAGCGTGGGCTGGGTCACGAAGCTGCTGCTCGGGTTCATCGTGGTGTAGAGCTCGATGTCCATCACGAAGGCGCTGGCACCCCACTGCTTGCAGAATTCCGGGTCGGGTACGGCCATGTCGAGCTGCTGGCTGCTGGCGATGTTCCCCTGGTTGCCCTGGGTGGTGCTGGTCACAGCGCTGCCGATGCCGATCCCCACCACCAGCACTCCCGCCAGGATGGCGATCGTGCGCACGTTCAGGGAAATGGCAGGGGTCCCTCCGGGCCCACCACCGCCGGGACCACGCCCGCCTGGATTTCCGCCGCCACCCCCGTAGCCAGCGGTTGTCGTCCGTCTACCGGCATCCCGCTCATAACGGCTGTCGCCTCGGTCATAGCGACCGGTTTCGTAAGCCATCTCCCGGTCACTCCGCCCTCTGGGACGGCCGTCGTAGCGGCTGTAGCCAGCATCGGAGGCAGCCCGGCCGCGGGAGGAGCGGGTCACAGGGCTTCGGGACTGCGGGGCAGTCCCATGGAGTAATTGAGCACGCGGGCCTGGGGGTTGTAGCGAATGGCGCCGGCCTGGAGCATCTGCTGGATCAACCCTTCCAGCTCGGATCCGATGCGGCGCAGGGTGTAATCGGTCAGGTCGTCACCGGCATGACGCTCCACCAGGGCACGGAACTGGTCCTGCACCCGGCTGAGGCTGGCGTCCTCCCAGAGAAACTCGTTGTCGGGGTCCACATCCAGCGTCAGATGCCCGGAGTCGGACACCAGATCACCGTCCTCCACCCGGGCCGTGAACAGGCGGATGTGGCGGGTGGTGCATTTCAGCAGGATCTCAACCATCAGCTGGCGGTGCTGGGGCTCAGGCGAGCCGAACGGAGTGGGTCAACGCTACCGGGAACCGGGCCAGACAGGGCGCTGCGGGGGGTGGGCAGCGCCAGGGGCTGGGCCCGGCTTGGCCGAGGAGAAGCTGCCGGGTCGCGACCTCTGGGGGCTCCCTTTATGGTTGCCCGTACTTTCGAGTCGGTTCATGCGCGTCGCCATCGCCGGAGCGGGCCTTGCCGGGTTGTCGTGCGCCAAGTACCTCTGTGACGCCGGCCATACGCCGGTGGTCTATGAAGCCCGCGATGTGCTCGGCGGCAAGGTGGCCGCCTGGCAGGACGAAGAGGGGGATTGGTACGAAACAGGCCTTCACATCTTCTTCGGGGCTTACCGCAACATGCGGCAGCTGTTCGCGGAACTCGATATCGAGGATCGGCTGCAGTGGAAAAGCCACTCGATGATCTTCAACCAGAAGGACGTACCCGGCACCTACAGCCGCTTCGACTTTCCAGACCTGCCGGCCCCGTTCAACGGAGTGGCGGCGATTCTGGGCAACAACGACATGCTCACCTGGCCTGAGAAAATCGCCTTCGGCCTCGGACTGGTCCCCGCCATGCTGCGCGGCCAAGACTACGTGGAAGCCTGTGACCAATACTCCTGGACTGAGTGGTTGCAACTGCACAACATTCCAGAACGTGTGAACGACGAAGTTTTTATCGCCATGAGCAAGGCGCTCAACTTCATCGATCCTGATGAGATTTCCAGCACCGTCGTTCTCACCGCCCTGAACCGTTTCCTCCAGGAGGGCGATGGTTCCAAGATGGCCTTCCTCGATGGCAATCCGCCCCAGCGCCTCTGCCAGCCGATCGTGGATTACATCACGGCCAGAGGCGGAGAGGTGCATCTCAACAGCCCTCTGCGGGCCATTGAGCTTGCCGCTGATGGCAGCGTCAGCAGCTTCCGCCTCGCTGGCATCAAGGGCAAGGAAGGCCAACAGGTGGTGGCCGATGCCTATGTGAGCGCCCTGCCGGTGGATCCGCTGAAGCTGCTGCTGCCCGAGTCCTGGAGGGAGCTGCCGTATTTCAGCAAGCTGGAAGGGCTCAACGGCGTGCCAGTGATCAATATCCATCTCTGGTTCGATCGCAAGCTCACAGACATCGACCACCTGCTGTTCAGTCGCAGTGAACTGCTCAGCGTCTATGCAGACATGAGCAACACCTGTCGCGAATACGAAGACCCCGACCGTTCCATGCTGGAGCTCGTGTTCGCCCCAGCCAAAGACTGGATCGGCCGCAGCGACGACGCCATCATTGCCGCCACCCTCGAGGAACTCAAACGCCTCTTCCCGCAGCATTTCAGCGGTGAGGACCAGGCCCAGCTGCGTAAATCGAAGGTGGTGAAGACGCCCCTGTCTGTCTACAAGACCGTTCCCGGTTGCCAGAAACTGCGTCCTAGCCAGGAGTCACCGATCACCAACTTTTTCCTGGCCGGCGATTACACGATGCAGCGCTATCTTGCCTCCATGGAGGGTGCCGTGCTCAGCGGCAAGCTCTGCGCCGAGGCGGTGGATCGCAGATTCGGTCCCGCCTCATCCGCCCAGCCCGTCCCCCAGTCCACCCTGACGGCGGTCTGAGCGTGCTGGCCGCCACCCCTGCCACCTCCACTGCTCTCCTCCCATCCCTGGAGGAGGCCTATGACCAGTGCCGCCAGGAAACAGCCCAGTGGGCCAAGACCTTTTATCTGGGCACCCTGCTGATGCCCGCGGCCAAGCGTCGGGCCATCTGGGCGATTTACGTCTGGTGCCGCCGCACCGATGAATTGATGGACAGCCCCCAGGCGCAGGATCTGCCTGTAGCCCAGCTGGCAGAACGGCTCGATCGCTGGGAAGAGCGCACCCGCGCCCTGTTTGCAGGGCAGGTGAAGGACGGACTGGATCGGGTGATGGCCGACACGCTGGAGCGCTATCCCCAGCCGCTGCAGCCCTATCTCGACATGATCGAGGGGCAGCGGATGGATCTGTTTCAGCATCGCTATGCCACCTTTTCTGATCTGAAGCTCTACTGCTACCGGGTCGCTGGAACCGTTGGGCTGATGACGCAGGAGGTGATGGGCCTGGATCCGGCCTACACCACGGCTCCCTGGAGCGAGCGGCCCGACACCTCCCAAGCAGCGGTGGCCCTGGGGATTGCCAATCAGCTCACCAACATTCTCCGCGATGTTGGCGAGGATCGTGGCCGGGGTCGCATCTATTTGCCCCAGGAAGATCTCAACAAATTCGGCTATTCCGAGACCGACCTGATGGCTGGCCACCTGAGCGAGAACTGGCGAGCCCTGATGCGCTTTCAACTGCAGCGGGCCCGTGACTGGTTTGCCCGCTCCGAGGAAGGGGTCCGCTGGCTGGCTCCCGATGCCCGCTGGCCGGTGTGGGCCTCGCTGCGCCTCTATCGCGGCATTCTCGATGTGATTGAGCGCCACGATTACGATGTCTTCAATAAGCGGGCCTATGTTCCACGGGTGGGCAAGCTGCTGGATCTGCCGCTCTCCTTTGTGATCGCCCAGGCTCGATAACACGGTAGGGAAAGTCTCGCCATCGTCATGATGGCTTCGAGTCTTGCCAGTGGTTTCAGCGCGGTACTCCTCGCCGTGGTTGACCTCAGGCCAGGTCCGATGCCGACCCACCATCTGAGAGCTGCAGCGCACCTGCTTGGTGAGCTTCTCCACAGCGAAGACAAGATCAGTGCCCGGGAAGAGATGCAGCCGTGGTGAGGGCCTTGCCGGATCGTGGATCAGCAGGACAGGCCTGTTCCTGTGACGTCCTGCGAGAGGGCCCGGAGCAAGATCGGATTGACTAGTTCAGGAGCCTCATCGTGGGGGCAATGGCCTAGGCCACGGAGGACATGGAGTGCTTTCACACAGGCGAACTGTTGCCAGCGTCTGGCTTCGGATACCGGTTCCCAGGGATCTGCTTCGCCCCACACCATGCGAACGGGGGTGGTCAGTGCTGCGAGCAGATCCGGCGCGAGGTGATCGTCGAAGAGGTTGATGAAGCCTCGGAAGGCTTCGTCAGCTCCGGTCTTCTGGGTGGGGCCCAGCAGTAGCGATACCAGCTGGTCGTCAACATTGGCTCCGCTTGGATAGGCCCGCTTCAGCACCTTTCGGATCACGCGGGCTTGGCTGAGCTGCCGAAACAGCCATTGGGTGAGCCATCGTTGCCGAACAAGGGCTTTCAGCAGAGAACGGCTATAACGACTCAGAGGCGGCTGATCCGCCAGGAGCTTGTCATCAAGAGCTCGCTGAGCGCAGTCCACCAGCAGCACCTGTCGGGCGGGACGTCCTTCCTGTTCCATCAGAGCGGCACAGCGCAGAGCCACCACTCCACCGATTGAGTTGCCCACCAGGGTGGTTGGAGTACGCACGACTTCCGTGATGAAGGCGGAGACCTGTTCCGCCCAGAGTTCAAGGCCATAGACACAATCGCCGTCTTCAGCCGATTCCCCGACAAGGCGGGAGCGAGGCTTGCCACTGGCTCCGAATCCAAGCAGGTCAATGGCGTAGACGTCGTGATGGACGGCCAGAGCTGCAAGGTTGTGGCGCCAGTGCTCCTTGCAAGCCCCGAACCCGTGGATCAGTACAGCCGCCGGCCGATCTCCGGCTTCTCTCCTGATGAAATCACCTGGAGCCGGTCTTTTCTCACCTGCTCGGCAGATCACATAACTCACTGGCTGGCCCCGCCAGTTCCACTGGGCCTCCCATGTCTTGGGAAAGGGACTGTCGCTCACGCTGGATGCCCCACTTGTCATGGATTGACCAGCCCAGCCGCCATACACCTGATTCTGTCGGTGTTGTTGAGAAGGCGCAGGTCCGATCTCACAACCTGACCCACCCTCGCACGCAAAGAAGAAGACGTCCGGGACTCAGGCCGACAACCACAAACAGCTGCCGTCTGATCATGCAAGGTTTGCGTGGTCAGTAGGCTTCCGAGGGCAGCCGGTGATTGGCACGATGGTATTTAGATTTTCCTGATTGGCCTCTGAATCCTGCGGCACGTCGATGGTGGCGACGCATGTGCCGCAGGGCTAGTGCCGGGAGGCAGCAGCCCTGCGATCGTTGCTGGATCAGACGGCAGCAGTCTGTTTGCCGAGCAGGTCCTTCAGCTTCGAGAGCTCGCCGGCCCAGCGGGGATCGGGAGCTTCGGCATCGACGCTGTCGGCGTGCACCACCTTGTTGATTGCCTTGCGGGCGGCCGTGGGTGCTGCACCGACGCGACTGCCGGCGGCACCGGTGGGGCGGGCGTCACGACGCTCGGAGATCTCAATGCGGAGGGTGCTGCCGCCGAACTCCTTGCCGTTGAGCTGCTCGATCAGGGCATCGGCCAGCTTCGGGTCGTCCACGTTGGCGAAGCCGAAGCCCCGGCTGGCGCCGGTGTCGCGGTCGGTGACGGACTTGAAACGAATCCCCTTGCCAACGTTCGCGAGCAGAGCGTCGAGCTCTTTTGCATCAAAAGCTTCCGGCAGATTGCCGATGTAGAGACGAACGCTCATGGGAGGAGGGAAGGGGATAGGAGGAAAGCTTCAGCAGGCGAGGAGAAACCTCTGGTACACGCCTTTGCATTTCAAAGTTAATCATGTCGCCGGTCCGCAGCCCTACGGCCTTCCTCACCTGCCTCGGCCTGTTGCCACCATTTCCGCGCCAGCTGCACGATCGGTTCGGCTGCCGCAGCAGATTGCGGATCCAACCCGCTGGTGCTCTGTTGTGACGCTTCTGGCAACCGCTGATAGGCCCTCTCGCGGGTGAGGAAGGCCAGCAATTCCCCCAGCCGTGGCCCAGCGGGGATCGCCAGCAGCTCCTGCAGCTGGCGCCCATCGATCGGCGGGCGGGGGTGAAACAGGGGGTCGTGCGGGTCGTGCCAGCGCTCCATGGCCTGGCGAGCCGTGGCCTCAGGCAGGAGCAGCAGCAGCGCCGGAAGTGCCTCCTCCAGCTCCTGGTGCAGCCGCAGGCGTTCGGGTTCCTGCAAGGTCTTCAGACTGCCGCAGCCCTTCCCGGCGCTGCGGGCCTCCAAAGCGACGCGCCAGCGATTCAGGCGCTCACAGCGCTGCTGTAACCGGCGACTGCCGTGCAGCCGCGCCACAGCCCCGCCATCCAGCAGGGCCGCCAGCCGCGCCAGGGGTAAGGCCCAGCCCCGTTCCTCCCGGTTCAAACCCCGGGCAACCGCCCCTTCCTCATCCAGGCCCGTGAGCCTGGCCGCGCCCGCTGCATCGGCTTGCCAGGGTTGCAGCAGCTGCAGCTCCATCGCGGTGATCAGGCCTCTGTGGCCGGCTGGTGCCGCCGCCAGTTTCTCCAGTTCCGTCAGAACCCGTTCGCAGGCCACGCTGGCCAGGCGGTGATGGTGGGCCGCCAGCCAGCGACGGGTGGTGGCGGACAGGCGAAACTCCAGTTCTGCCGCCAGCCGCACCCCCCGCAGCAGACGCAGCGGATCGTCAAGCAGGTTGGCCTCGCTCACGGCCACCAGCTGCCGCTGGCGCAGATCCGCCAGGCCTCCGGTGGGATCCAGAAGAGAGGCGCCGGCTTCCAGTGGCAGGGCGATGGCATTGATCGTGTAGTCGCGGCGGCGCAGATCGCTGGCCAGATCGGTGCCGCAGCGGCGAGCCAGGTCCACCGTCCAGCCCCGCAGCACCAGGCGGGCGATGCTGCGCTGCTCGTCCAGCACCACGCAACTGCCGCCGTGGCGGCGGGCCAGGCGGCGGCAGAGCTCGATCGCATCCTCCGCGACCACCAGATCGAGATCGGGGCGATCCGCCAGGCGATCCAGAAGCCCATCCCGCACAGCCCCACCCACCAGGGCGGCATCGGCCGGAAGGTGGTCGATGGAGAGCGGCCACTGGTCCACGGCCAGCCTCTGACGCAACTGCGCCGCCGCCTCAGCCTCTTCGGCCAGAATGTCTGTTGGATCCGGTCCGTGCAGCATGTGCATCTGTGTGGATTGCCACTGGGTGGACCGCTGCCAGGCCTACCACGCAGTGGAGCGGCAGCATGGTGTGCCCCACCTCAGCGCCACCCCGGACATCAGGCCCCAGCAGCCACGCATTCACGTGCAGGTGCGTGAGCTGGAGGGCGGAGGGGTGGGGGTGGAGTGGGACGTGCGCGGATGTGACAGTTTCCAGGCGGAGCCGGGGCGTTGGCATCGGTTGCGGCCGGGCGAGAAGCTGCCCGCATGAGTGAGCCCTCTCCCTCCCCCGATCCCTCGCCGGCCACGGTTTCCCAGGCCAACGGGAGTGCCGTTCCCTGGGTCCTGGCGCTGCACAGCAGCAGCGACACCTTCGGTGTGGCGGCCCAGCCCCTGGGGGGCGGCGGGTCTCTTCAGTCCCGCGCCTTTCCCCTGGGGCGCTCGCTCTCCAATCAACTGCTCGAGTGTGTGGAGGCGGTGCTGCCGGCCAGCCAATGGTCACGGCTTGCGCGCCTGGCCGTGGCGACAGGTCCTGGTGGTTTCACCGGCACGCGCCTCTCGGTGGTGCTGGCCCGCACTCTGGCCCAGCAGCTGGCGGTCCCCCTGGATGGCGTGGGCAGCTTCGCGCTGATCGCCCAACGTCTGCTGGGCGATGGGGCAGCTCCTGCCACGGGTCCTTTCTGGCTGGTGCAGGAGCTGCCGCGCCGTGGCCTGGTGGCGGGCCTCTATGCCGCCGATCCCATCCAGACCGCTGGCGTGATCGAACGGCTGACCCCACGCCTCTACGGCAAGTCTGAGCAGCTGGCTGAGCTGGCGGCGGCGCCGCTGCTGTCGGCCGTGCCGGTTCTTCCCGCCGATGCCGAGCTGCTGCTGGTCCGCTGCCAGGCAGCGGCGGCGGCCGATCGGCCCGCTCCTTGGCAGCCGGTGCTGCCGCTGTATCCCACCAGCCCGGTGGAGGGGCTCTGATGGCGGCAACCCCCAGCGACCCTCCGCCCTCCCGGCGCCGCCGACCCCAGCGCCGATCGTCAGGGCCACCGCCGCGCAGCGCCGGTCCACTCCCAGGGCCCACGGGCCGGCCGGTGCCCCAGCAACAGACACGTCGCCCTCCGGCCCGGCGGGGACTGGGCAGGCTGGTGCTGCCGCTGGTGCTGGGCAGCGGCCTGCTCTGGCTGTCCCGCGGCTGGTGGTGGCCGACGCCACCGCAGCCGCAGATGATCCTGGTGCTGGGCGGCGATGCGGAGCGCGAACAGGTCGCGGCCCGCCTGGCCCGCCGCGATGGACTGCCGGTGGTGGTGAGCGGCGGCACCAATCCCGAATATGCCCACTGGCTGTTCGAGCAACGGGAGGGATTGCCGCGGGATCGGGTCAAGCTCGACTACCGCGCCCGCGACACCCTCTCCAACTTCACCTCCCTGGTGGATGATCTGCG
This sequence comes from Synechococcus sp. CBW1006, assembly GCF_015840525.1. Classification (NCBI taxonomy): domain Bacteria; kingdom Bacillati; phylum Cyanobacteriota; class Cyanophyceae; order Synechococcales; family Synechococcaceae; genus Synechococcus; species Synechococcus sp. CBW1006. The sequence goes on from NZ_CP060396.1 coordinate 1,564,188, forward strand.
TCGCTCGCGCATCCGCCACGCCCTGCTGGTGACCAGCAGCGACCACATGGACCGGGCCCTGCTGGTGGGCCGGATCGTGGCCGGCAGCCGTGGCATCCAGCTCACTCCCGTGGCTGTGCCCTGCGGCCACCACTGCCGTCCTGAGGGCCGCAGCAAGGTCTGGGGAGATGGGCTAAGGGCGGCGCTCTGGGTGGTGAGCGGCCATGACATCAGGGGTTGGGCGGCAGACCATCTGAGCCCGTGGCTGGAGCGAGCTGGGGCGCGGCTGGAGCGCCGCTGAGCATTCCCTGATCGAGCAGAGCATTGATCTGCTCCTGGCAGGCCCGGGTGGTGGCGTCCAGATCGGGGCGGCGGCGCGAAGCCGGTGGCGGAATCGGCGTGCCGATGCGGATGTGGATCGGCACCAGGCGCAGGCGTTGCCTACCGGTACCGAGGGCCCGGTGGCTGTTCACGATCGCCACCGGCAGCAGCGGCACCCCCGCCCGGGCGGCCAGAAGGGCGGCACCGGGCTGGGGCTCGTTGACGCGCCCATCCGCTTGACGGGTGCCATCCAGAAACACCCCCGTGGCCCAGCCCTGCAGCAACCGGTCGGTGGCGGTGCGGATCGCTTCGCGGTCGCTGGCGCCACGGGCCACCGGGTAGGCGCCACAGGCCCGGATGATCGGCCCCAGCAGCGGCACCCGGAACAGCTCCGCTTTCGCCATGAAGGCGACGGGGCGTCCCAGGGCATGGCCGAGCAGCGGCGGGTCGAGATGGGATCCGTGGTTCGCCACCACCACCAACGCCCCTTCCAGGGGCACATTGGTGTTGCCGGCGGTGCGGCCCCGGAACAGCAGCCGGTAGATCGGAAACACCAGCAGGTAGCTGATCAGCCGATAGGTGAGGCTGGGTTTCGGGGTGCTGAGCAGTGCCGGAGGCTCGGCAGGTTTGCGCCGCCGCCGCAGGACCCGCTTCACCGCCTGGACGGAGCGGGATCCGGGGCGGTTAGCGCCGACGGGCCGCTCTTGCTCGTCGGCACCGCTGCCTTGCCGAGGCCCGGAGGGTGGGGCTGGGGTGCTCACAGGCCCAGGTCAGCGGCGGAAGCGATCTGGCTGGTGGTGATGCCGCTGCAGCTCCGCTTGATCAGGCCGCTGAGCAAATTGCCCGGGCCGATTTCCACCGCTGTGCTGATCGCCTCGGCCACGAAGCAATCCATGGTTTCGCGCCAGCGCACGCCGGTCGTCATCTGGCGGGTGAGCCGCGCCTTGAGCACCTCTCCCCGGGTTTCCGGCGTGGGATCGGTGTTGCTGAGCACCGGAATCGTGGCATCGGCGAACGGCACGGCCTCCAGCTCAGCGGCGAAGGCCTCGGCCGCCTCAGCCATGAAGGGGGAATGGAAGGCCCCGCTCACCGCCAGCGGGATGGCGCGCTTGCACTGCAGCGCTGCGCACACCGCAGCCACGGCCTCGGGGCTGCCGGAGAGGACAACCTGGGCACTGCTGTTGTCGTTGGCGATCACCACCCCATCGGTGGCGGCCACCAGGTCGTTGAGCTGATTGCGATCGAAGCCCATCACCGCAGTCATGGCGCCGCCCCTTGCCGCCGCCATCAGCACACTTCGCTTCAGGATGAGTACCAACGCCGTATGCGCATCCAGTACCCCGGCGGCATAGAGGCCAACGAACTCACCAAGACTGTGCCCAGAGACCAACTGGGCTGTGCGTCCCTGGCGCCTGAGCTCGTCGACCAGAAGGCTTTCAACAACGAACAGGGCCAGCTGGGTGTTGCGGGTTCGGTTCAGGTCTCCGAGAACTCCATAGCGGCTCTCCTCCTGCCCCTGGCAGATCGCCAGCAGGTCGCGGCCCAGCAGCTCCGAGGCCTGCCCGAAGCGCTCGCGGGCGCCGGCCAGATCCAGAACCCCATCGGCCATCCCCACCTTCTGGGAACCCTGGCCAGGAAACACCCAGGCAATACCCATGCCGTTGCTGCGCGTGCGATCGGCAGGAGATTACGGCGGTGCTGTTCACCGAGAACCAAACCAGGGCTGCCGCCTGCAGGCGAGCCGCAGCGGTGTGACCCCGAGGTGACCGGGCTCAGCCCTGGGGACCGCTCCAGCGCAGCAGGGCCCCGCCCCAGCTGAGCCCGGCACCGAAGCCACTGCTGGCCAGCCGGTGACCGGGCTTGACACGACCATCGCGCACGGCTTCATCAAGCATCAGCGGAATTGTTGCGGCTGAGGTGTTGCCATAGCTGGCCAGGTTGCTGAGCACCCGTTCCGGAGGCACCTTGAAGCGCTCGGCCACCGCATCGAGAATGCGTTGGTTGGCCTGATGCAGCAGCAACCAGTCGAGCTGGTTGGCCTCGGTGCCACAGGCCTCCAGCACCTCAGCCAGCACGGCGGGCACTTCCCGCACGGCGAACTTGTAGACCTCCTGGCCGTTCATGTGGATCGGCGCGAAGCCGCCGCGCTGGGCCGAGAGATTGCCGAGCAGGGCCTGGCGTTGATCGGTCTGGGCGAGGGTGAGGCAGCCGTTGCGGCTGCCATCGGAGCGCATGCGAAAGCCCAGCAATCCGTTGGCGTCGGCATCGCAGGCCTCCACGGCCACGGCTGCGGCCCCATCCCCGAACAGCACGCAGGTCCGGCGGTCATCCCAGTCCACCCAGCGGCTGAGCTGGTCAGCGCCGATCACCAGGGCCCGACGCACACTGCCGCCGGCGATGTACTGGGCCGCGGTGATCAGGGCGAAGAGGAAGCCGCTGCAGGCGGCCGTGAGATCGAAGGCCACGGCATTCCGAGCGCCCAGGCAGGCCTGGATGCGAGGAGCGGTGCCGAACAGGTCGTCGGGACTGGAGGTGGCCAGCAGGATCAGATCCAGGCTTTCCGGGCTCCAGCCGGCATGGGCAAGGGCGTGGGTGCAGGCCTCTGCGGCCAGGCTGGTGAGGGTTTCATCGGGGCCAGCGACCCGCCGAGAGCCGATGCCGGTGCGGGAGCGGATCCAGGCATCATTGGTGTCGACCCGCTCGCTCAGCGCGGCATTGCTGACACTGGCTGCCGGCAGGGCACTGCCACAGCCCACCAGGGCCATGCCCGGACGTTCCGCTGCCCGGCCCAGGCCATCCGCCGACATGCCCAGGGATTCACCGCTTGCCCCGAACGCCACGTGATCAGACCACGATTGGGCTCAGTCAATCACAGGCTGCTGCCGTTGCTGCTTCGGCCTGGACCTGGCTGGCGCCGAGCGCATGGAGGTCGTCCATGACGCCGTGGCTGGCGGCCGAATGGGCCAGGCGCAGGGCGCTCAGCACCGAGAGGGCCTTGCTGCTGCCATGGCCGATCACACAGACCCCATCCACCCCCAGCAGCAGAGCGCCGCCGTGCTCGGCATGGTCGAGACGCTTCTTGATGCGCACCAGGTTGCTGCGCAGAAAGGCTGAGCCCAGCTTGCCGCGGCGGCCGCGGGGCAGCTCGGCGCGCAGCACATCCAGCAGCACGCTGCCCACCGATTCAAGGAATTTCAGCAGCACATTGCCGGTGTACCCGTCGCAGACGACCACATCGAAGTCGCCGGAAAGGATGTCGCGCCCTTCGCAGTTGCCGGCAAACACAAAGCGCTCGTCGCCGGCCAGCAGCGGGTAGGTGCGCAGGCAGAGGTCGTTCCCCTTGCACTCCTCCTCTCCGATGTTCACCAGGCCGACCCGGGGGCGGGCCACCTGCAGCACGTCGCGGCTGTAGATGTTGCCGAGCAGGGCGAACTGGTGCAGCCATTCGGGCTTGCAGTCCATGTTGGCGCCCACGTCCAGCACCAGCACCTGCTGGCTGGGGTCCTTGGTGGGGAACAGGGCGCCGATGGCGGGGCGATCGATGCCCTTGAGCCTGCCGAGGCGAAAGATCGCCGAGGCCATCACGGCACCGGAGTTGCCGGCGGAATACACGGCGGTGGCCTCGCCGCGCTTGACCAGATCCATGGCCAGGTTGATGCTGGCGTCGCGCTTGCGCCGCACCACCGTGGCTTCCTCGTGCATGCCCACGGAGGGGCCGCTGGACACCAGGTCGATCAGGCCCCGCTCCGTCGCGCTGGCGAGGGCGTCCTGCAGCCCCAGCTCAGCCACGGCCCGTTGCAGGGGCTCGGTCTCTGCCACGAAGCGCACCCGCAGAGGCAGCAGCTCCACGGCACTGAGGCAGCCCTCAAGAATCGGACCGGGGGCTTCGTCGCCGCCCATGCCGTCCACCGCCACCCAGAGCCGCTCGGTATCGGCGATCTCGGCCGCCATGCCCGCCTGGCCCTGCTGAAGCCGCCGCAGGGGGTCGAACACCAGGGGGGTGAGCACCGTGCCCGCCACGGTGCCGGCGCCGGAGACCACCGATCCGGCCATGGTCCCCGCCATCGAGCCGGCTGCACCGGCCACGTTGCCGGCGACGCCCACCACGGACCCGGCCACGTTGCCGGCGGCGGTGGCCGTGCCGACCACGCGAGTCACGGTCGCATTGCGCCGGTACCAGACCACCAGTCGCCGGATCGCCCGGCTGGGTTTGGCTCGGCTGGTTCGAGGCCGCAGAGGGCCCGGAACCGTGTTGTCAGCTTCCTTCGGAGGCAACGGCGTCAACGATGCGCTGGAACAGATACCCGGTGCCCCGTGCCGTGAGGATCAGCTCGGGATTGGCGGGATCGTCTTCCAGTTTGGAGCGCAGCCGGGAGATATGGACATCCACCACGCGGGTGTCCACGTGACGCTCCGGGGTATAACCCCACACCTCCTTGAGGATCTCGCCACGGCTGAACGGCTCGCCTGAGCGGCTCACCAGCAGCTCCAGCAGGCTGAACTCCATGCCGGTGAGCCGGATGCGCTCATCGCCCCGGTAGACCTGGCGCTTGTTGGTGTCGATGCGCAGTTCGCCCACCTGGATCACCCCCGAGTTGGGGATGCCCGCCACCGCTTCCTTCTCGACACGCCGGAGCACGCAGCGGATGCGCGCCTCGAGCTCCTTGGGGCTGAACGGCTTGACCACATAGTCATCGGCGCCGAGTTCGAGGCCGGTGATGCGGTCGGCCACGTCGCCCAGGGCCGTGAGCATCACGATCGGTACATCCGATTCCTTGCGCAGCTCCTGGCAGACGCCATAGCCATCCAGCTTCGGCATCATCACGTCGAGCACCACCAGATCGGGTGTGACGCGTCGGAAGCTTTCAAGCGCCTCGACACCGTCACAGGCGGTGACCACCTGATAGCCGATCATCGACAGGCGGGTCTCCAGGATCCGTCGGATGCTGGCCTCGTCATCCACGACGAGGATGGTTTCCTTGGCGGGGGACGAAGCCGTCATCGCAGCGTCACCACAACCGTCATCACAGAGGCACTCGCCATTGAGCGGCATCTACATCCGATCAGCACTACTGAAAAGGCCAGAGGTCCACTCCGTTCACTGAAAGCCACCATTCGTCACAGATCGAGTTGAAGCGATGGCCCTGGGGCGCCCGTCCACCCACTACGTCTGCAGCAGCTGCGGCGCCCGCACGCGCCAGTTCTTCGGCCGTTGCGCGGCCTGCGGCAGCTGGAACACCCTGGTGGAACAGGCGGTACCGGCAGCTGATTCACGGCGTCGCCGGCCGGTGCCCCGCTCCGGTGGTGGCCCTGCAAGCCACGGTGTGGCCGAAGACTGGAATGGGGCGGATGGAGAGGCTGCCGCCACCGGCAGACCGCGGCGTTCGGAGCCGATCCATGCGGTGGGGGAACGGCCCCTGCAGCGGCTCAGCAGCGGCTACATCGAACTCGACCGGGTTCTCGGTGGTGGCCTGGTGCCGGGATCGCTGGTGCTGCTGGGGGGCGATCCCGGCATCGGCAAATCGACCCTGCTGCTGCAGAGCGCCCGGGCGATGGCGGATCGCTGCTCGGTGCTCTACGTCAGTGCCGAGGAATCGGCCCAGCAGGTGAAACTGCGCTGGCGGCGCCTGGCCGAAGTGGCGGCCACCAGCGGTGAGGGCAGAAGCGAGCCTCAAGGGTCTGGCGGGGCTGACCGGAACGTGCTCCAACTCCTCTCGGAAACCGATCTGGAGCTGGTGTTGCAGGAGCTGGAGGCACTGCGGCCGGCGGTGGCAATCATCGACAGCATCCAGGCCCTGCACGACGGCGAACTCAGCAGCGCCCCGGGGTCGGTCGCGCAGGTGCGGGAGTGTGCCGCGGCCCTGGCCCGCATCGCCAAGCGCCAGGACACGGCACTGCTGCTGGTGGGCCATGTGACCAAGGAGGGCATGTTGGCGGGGCCCAAGGTGCTGGAGCATCTGGTTGATGCCGTGCTCACCTTCGAGGGGGACCGCTTCGCCAGCCACCGGCTGCTGCGTGCCGTGAAGAACCGCTTCGGCGCCACCCACGAACTCGGTGTTTTCGAGATGCAGGGCCGCGGCCTGGCGGAGGTGAGCAACCCCAGCGAACTGTTCCTGGGCAGCCAGGAGCCCAGCCAGGGCACCGCCACGATCGTGGCCTGCGAAGGCACCCGCTCCCTGGTGGTCGAACTGCAGGCCCTGGTGAGCACCACCAGCTACGCCAGCCCACGGCGCACCGCCACGGGCATCGGCACCAATCGCCTCCATCAGATCCTGGCGGTCCTGGAGAAGCACCTCTCCCTGCCCCTGTCGCGCTTCGACTGCTACCTGGCCGTGGCCGGCGGCCTCGAGGTGGAGGAGCCGGCGGCGGACCTGGGGGTTGCTGCCGCGGTGGTGGCCAGCTTCCGCGACCTCACCCTGCCGCCTGGAACCGTCCTGATCGGTGAGCTGGGCCTGGGCGGCCAGTTGAGACCCGTGGGGCAGATGGAGCTGCGTCTGCAGGAAGCGGCCCGCCTCGGGTTCCGCCGAGCGGTGGTGCCCAGGTCCGGCGGCCTGGGGGGGCTGGCGGCCGGACTGGATCTGCAGCTGCTGGAGGCGGGCAACGTGGCCGAAGCGCTGGTGGCGGCCCTGGGCTCGCACCCCTCCCAGGAGCAGCCGTTCTGAGGGTCGCGCGTCTGAGGGGCCTGCGGAGGCTCAGAAGTACACGTCCACGTTGCTGCGACCCGACGACTTCAGCCAGTTCTCGATGTCCAGGTAGCCGCCGGGGTAGAGCCGCACCGCCTTGCCCCAGTAGTCGGCGGCCTGGTCAAGCCAGCGGTCTGCCGCGTCCTGGTCGCCGGCTTCCGCCGCCAGACGGCCCCACTTCTCATAGATCAGACCCATGTTCTTGAGGCAGGAGGGGGAGTTGGGGTTGGCGTCGAGCGACTGGCGGTAGTACTCGAGCGACTTCTCCTCCTCGCCATTGCTCATGTAGATGATCGCCATGTTCTTGAAGATCTCGCCCCGGTCCACGGCGTTCTCCTCGAGCTTGAGGGCTTCCTCGTAATTCTCCAGGGCCTCGGCATAGTCACCGTCGTTCTGGGCCGAGAGGCCATCGCGGTAGTACACATAGGCTTCCTTGGCCTTGGGATCGATCGGCATCAGCTTCACGATCAGATCGGCCATCACCGTGAAGCTCTTGTCGATGAAGTTGTCGTTGCGCTGGCTGCGGGGCACGGCTGGATCCTGGTCTGCTTGCCACCATCCTGCATGGTTTCGCTGACGGCCCGGCGCTTTGGCCCAGGGCTGGAGAGTGGGCTGCCTAGCCTGCCTGTACTGCCTCTGGATCGTGAGCGATCGGTCTGCATCGACCAGCGCCCCTGCAGCGCCTGGTACGTCCGATGGGGCGGAATCGCCCGCCCTCGAGCCGCTGCTGCTGGAGGTGGAGGGCATGAAATGTGGCGGCTGCGTGCGGGCGGTGGAGCGCCGCCTGCTGGAGCAGCCGGGCGTATGCCAGGCCAGCGTCAATCTGCTCACCCGTACGGCCTGGGTGGGGCTGGATCCAGGCGCAGCCTCAGACACCCTGCCAGCGCTGCAGGCCAGCCTGCTGGGCCTGGGCTTCGCGGCCAGTCCTCGCTTGTCGGTGGAGGCCCTGGATCGCCGCGACCAGCGGGAGCAGGAGCACTGGTGGCGCCAGTGGCGGCAACTGGTGGTGGCGCTGCTGCTGGTGCTGGTCTCCGGCCTTGGACACCTGGCCATGGTGGGTGGCCTGCCTGAGCGCCTCACCGCCGCAGGAGCGCCGCTCGCAGCACTGATCGACCCGGGGGTGCACGCGGTGGTGGCCACCGTGGCTCTGCTTGGGCCTGGCCGGCCGATCCTGCTGCGGGGTCTGCGGGCCGCCCTGGCCGGGATGCCCAGCATGGACACCCTGGTGGGGCTGGGGGTGGCCAGTGCCTACGGCGCCAGCCTCGTGGCCTATCTCCACCCCACCAGCGGCTGGCCCTGTTTCTTCAACGAACCGGTGATGCTGCTCGGCTTCGTGCTGCTGGGCCGCTTTCTGGAGGACCGGGCCCGCCAACGCACCGGTCGGGCGATCGAGCAGCTGGCCCGCCTGCAACCCGAAACGGCCCTGCTGTTGCTCGGCACCGATGCGCCCCGGCCGGTGCGGGTGGGGGGGCTGCGGCCCGGCGATCGGGTGCGGATCCTGCCCGGCGATCGGGTGCCCGTGGATGGGGTGGTGCGAGACGGCGCTTCGGCGGTGGATGTGTCCAGCCTCACCGGCGAGCCCCTGCCTGTTCAGGCCGAGGCCGGCACGCAGCTCGATGCCGGCAGCCTCAACCTGGAAGCGCCCCTGGTGCTGGAGGTGGAGCGCAGCGGCAGCGACAGCGCCATCAGCCGCATCGTCCATCTGGTCGAGCAGGCCCAGGCCCGCAAAGCGCCGATCCAGGGCCTGGCCGACCGGGTGGCCGGGCGCTTCGCCGGCGTGGTGGTGCTGCTGGCGCTCGCCACGTTTCTGTTCTGGTGGCAGTGGGGTGCATCTCTGTGGCCGCAGGTTCTCCAGGCCGCGTCCCATACCGGCGCCAGCCCCCATGCGGCCCATGCCGCCCTCGGCATGGCCGCCGACACCCCCTTTGCCCTGGCCCTGCAGCTGGCGATCGCCGTGCTGGTGGTGGCCTGTCCCTGCGCCCTCGGCCTGGCGACCCCCACCGCGATCACGGTGGGCTCCGGTCTGGCGGCCAGCCGGGGCTTGCTGTTCCGCGGTGGCGATGCGATCGAGGTCGCCGCTTCCCTGCACGGTGTCCTGTTCGACAAGACCGGCACCCTCACGCTGGGCCGGCCCCTGGTCAGCGCGGTCTGCCCGCTCAACGCCCCTGCGGATGGCGCGGCAGCGGATCGCTTGCTCCAGCTCGCCGCAAGCCTCGAACAGCACACCCGCCATCCGCTCGCCCACGCCCTGCTGCAGGAGGCCGAGCGCCGCGGACTGGCGTTGCTGCCAGTGGCCGAGACCCGAACCCTCAGTGGTGACGGCGTCGAAGGGATGTTCGTCAGCGAGGAGCAGGGACTGCGGGTGCGGGTGGGCCGACCCGCATGGCTGGCAGCAACCGGCGTCGCCATGGAGGGCCTGGACCGCAGGGTCCAGGCCCTGGAGCGTCAGGGAGCCAGCGTGCTGGCCGTGGCGGAGGGAACCGTGCCGCTCGGCCTGGTGGCGGTCGAGGATCAGCCCCGCAGCGATGCCCTGCAGACCCTGGAGCAGCTGCGGCATCAGCGGCTGCGGCTGGGCCTGCTCAGCGGAGACCGGCGATCCGCCGTCAACCGCCTGGGCCAGCGGCTCGGACTGACCGCCGAGGAACTGGCCTGGGAGCTGCGTCCTGAGCAGAAGCTGGAGCGGATTCTTGAAGCGCGCCAGCTGGGGCCGGTGGCGATGGTGGGAGACGGCATCAACGACGCCCCGGCCCTGGCCGCCGCCGATCTCGGCATCGCGGTGGGCACCGGCACCCAGATCGCGCAGGACACGGCCGATCTGGTGGTGCTGGGCGATCGGTTGAACGGGGTGGTCGAGGCCCTGACGATCGCTCGCCGAACCATGGCGACCGTGCGGGCCAACCTGGCCTGGGCCTTCGGCTACAACCTGATCGTGCTGCCGATCGCTGCCGGAGCCCTGCTGCCCGGCTTCGGCATCGTGCTGACGCCGCCGCTGGCGGCCCTGCTGATGGCCCTCAGCTCGATCACGGTGGTGGTCAACGCCCTGCTGCTCTCCCCCTACATTCGGCCTTGACCGGCAGCGCCCGACCAGCTGGGACGGGAGAGGAGGGATAGGCCATGGAGCGCGGGCGGTTCCTGGTGTTCGAAGGCATCGATGGATGCGGCAAGACCACCCAGCTCGAAGCCCTGCGCCAGTGGTTGCCTGGCTCCGGCCTGATGCCCACGGCGGCCCGCTTGCTGACGACCCGCGAACCAGGGGGCACTGCGCTGGGCCTGGCCCTGCGCCAGCTGCTGTTGCATCCACCCGACGATCAGGCGCCCTGCAGTGAGGCCGAGCTGTTGCTCTACGCGGCCGATCGAGCCCAGCACGTGCAGCAGTGCCTGCAACCGGCTCTGGCCGCCGGCGACTGGGTGCTCAGCGATCGCTTCAGCGGATCCACCGCCGCCTATCAGGGCTATGGGCGTGGCTTGCCCTGGGATCAGATCCTGCCGCTGGAGCGGATCGCCACCGGTGGCCTGCAGCCCGATCTCACGCTCTGGCTGGATCTGCCCCTGGCGGCGTCGCTGCAGCGCCGTGGAGGTCGCCCTGCAGACCGGATCGAGGCCAGCGGCGAAGCGTTTCTGGCGAGGGTGCAGGCCGGTTTCCGCCAACTGGCGCTGGAACGGGGCTGGTGCAGGCTGGATGCCGCTGGTTCCCCCGACCAGGTGACGGCGGCCTGCCGGGCCCTGCTGGAAAGCAGGTTCGGCCCGCATGGCTGACCTGTTCGCCGATCTGATCGGGCAGCCGCAGGCCGTGGTCCTGTTGCAGGCGGCGCTGGAACGTCGCCGCCTGGCACCGGCCTATCTGTTCGCCGGGCCGGAGGGCGTGGGTCGGCGGCTGGCCGTGCTGCGCTTTCTCGAGGGAGTGCTGGCGGGGCCGGAGGGATCAGCCTCGGTGCGGCGTCGCCTGGCGCAGGGAAACCATCCCGACCTGCTCTGGGTGGAACCCACCTATCAGCACCAGGGTCAGCTCTACACAGCGGCCCAGGCACGCGAGCAGGGCCTCAGCCGCCGGGCCTTGCCGCAGTTGCGGCTCGAGCAGGTGCGCGAGCTGACCCGCTTTCTGGCACGCCGGCCGCTGGAGGCGGACCGCTGCCTGGTGGTGGTGGACACGGCCGAAGCGATGGCGGAAGGAGCCGCCAATGCTCTGCTCAAGACCCTGGAGGAGCCCGGCGACAGCCTGCTGGTGCTGATCAGCGCGGCGCCGGAACAACTGCTCAGCACAATCCGCTCCCGTTGCCAGCAGGTTCCCTTCGCGCGGCTCTCACCGGCCCTCCTGGCCCAGGTGCTGGCCTCCCTGCCACCAACGCCACCCGACGATCCACCGATGGCCGATCCCCCCGGACTGCTCGACCTGGCGGCCGGCTCGCCTGGAGCCCTGCTGGAGCATCGTCGCCAGTGGCAGGCGCTGCCCGCTGGCGTGGCCGAGCGGCTGCTCGACCTCAGGCCCGATCCGCTTGAGGCCCTGGCTCTGGCCAGGGATCTGACGGAGGCCCTGGACGCCGAGCAGCAACTCTGGCTGCTGGACTGGTGGCAATGGCAGCTGTGGCATCGCCATCACCAGCCCCAGAGCCTGGGGCGGCTTGAGCTGTTGCGTCGCCAGCTGCTGGCCTATGTCCAACCTCGGCTGGCCTGGGAGGTGGCTCTGCTGGATCTGGGCCTGCAGCAACGGGGCCTGCTCGGACAGGGCAGCGAGGAGAGGATCAGGCCGAGGCCCGTTCCTGGCGCCGCTGCTCCCGCGTCTCATTGATCAGTGCCTGGACCTGCAGCAACTGGTCTCCGATGGGAAGCTCCAGGCAGTAGCCGGCGCCATAGACAGTCTTGATGAAGCGAGGCTTGCGTGGATCTGGCTCAAGCTTGGTGCGCAGATGGCGCACGTGCACCCGAATGGTTTCGATGTCGTCGTCGGGCTCGTAGCCCCACACCTCCTTGAGAATGAGTGAAGGGGAGACGGTCTGGCCATGGCGCTGCAGCAGGCAGTGCAGCAGTTCGAACTCGAGGTGGGTGAGCCTTACCGGCTGATCGAACCAGATCGCCTCAAACCGCTCCGGCACCAGGGTCAGGCTGCCGTAGCTGAGGATTTCGGTCTGCTTGGTGGAGAGGGGGGCACGGTCGGTGCGGCGGAGCAGCGCCTTGACCCGCACCATCAGCTCCTCAAGATCAAAGGGCTTGGTGAGGTAGTCATCGGCGCCGGAGTTGAAGCCGCTCACCTTGTCCTTGATGCCACCCAGAGCTGTGAGCATCAGGATCGGGATCCGGGCGGTGCGCTCGTCCCGTCGCAGGCGCTGGCAGAGGGTGAGGCCGTCCACCTTGGGCAGCATCAGATCCAGCAGGATCACGTCAGGGGTGACCTGGACGGCCAGAGCCTGACCCTTGATGCCGTCCTCGGCGCGATGGACGTCAAAGCCGCTGTGCTCCAGATGGCCGGCCACCAGCTCACGCATGTCGCTGTCGTCTTCGATCAGCAGGATGCAGGGCTTCATGGATGGAGCGGAGGCGTGGGTGATTGCAGAAGAACGCTGGAGCGGGAGCCTGTCCAAAGGGACTGGACACTACTGGAATCCGGTCAGGGATCCTTGCCCGGAGTTGATGGCGCTGGCGGGGGGCCTGCGACAGGCAAGGAAGGGACCGGGTCGCAGTTTCGGTTGTGGCTGAATGAAAGCGGCGCCATCCTCCCAGAGAACCAGTGCCCGGAACCTCTGACCGCTGTAGGGGGTGCTTCATGGCCGACGGCCCCTGCTGGGCAGGACTTGACACGGCGGGACTGACCAAAAAAAAGCCGAAGCGTTTGCTTCGGCTTCAGAACAACAACTCCCCGGGCGGGATTCGAACCTGCGACCAATCGGTTAACAGCCGACCGCTCTACCGCTGAGCTACCGAGGATTGGGACCACGAGAAACTACCCCGCAGCCTTGCCCCCTTGCAAGGGGGCAAGGCTGCGCCGCAGGCTTGCACCGCTCTGCCAGGGGCCGGCATGGCCCTGTTCCACCAAGGCAGCGCCGTTGCAGGCGGCCAGTTCCTCCAGCCGGTGGGTGATCCAGAGTGCCGTCAGCTTTGGCTCGGATCCGGTGCACAGGCTGTGGATCAGCTCCAGCACACCACGTTGGCTGTCTGGATCCAGCAATGCCGTTGGTTCGTCCAGCAACAGCAGCTGAGCACCGCTGGCCAGGGCGCCGGCGATCGCCAACCGCTGCTTCTGGCCGCCGCTGAGGGTATGGATCGGCCGGGAGGCCATGCCGGCCAGTCCCACCTGCTTCAGGGCTTGCTCCACCCGCTCGCTGCGCTCGATCGAGGAGAGATCCTGGGGCAGCCCCAGCTGCAGATCACTGCCACAGCTGGGCAGCAATAGCTGGTGGTCAGGGTTCTGGAAGACCAGTGCCGTGCGGTCGGGGCGCCGGATCTGTCCGCCGGAGGGCTGCAGAAGGCCGGCAATCAGCCGCAGCAGCGTGCTTTTGCCACTGCCATTGCTGCCCACCAACATCCAGAGCCCCGCACGGGGAATGACGAGCTGGCAGTGCTGCAGGGCCACGCGGCCATTCGGCCAGGTGAAGCACAGCCGCTCGACAGTCAGAGGCGGCTCTGCTCCGCTGGGGTGGTCGGCTTCGGTGCGCAACGGTGCAGCGGTCAGGGGGGACGTGAAGGGCTTCAGCCCTCGAAGCTGAAGCCCGGCCGCCGGGAACCGCCGCCCGTGGCCGACTTCTCGTACATCTGCACGGCCACCAGTTCGCTGCTCAGCAGGCTGATGCGCTTGTCCTCCTCCTTCTCGCAGTGGAGTTCAAGCAGCCGTGGCTGGCCGCTTTCAAGGGTCTGCTTCACCTCGGCATAAAGAGCCTGGGCAGCCTCCAGCTCCTTGCGCTGCACCGCGACGGGCATGGGGCTCAGCTTCAGGGACAGCTCGACGACGTACACGCGCGTGGATCGGTGGAAGCCCACTCTGGCGAATCGCCAGCACCAACCGAAGACTGAGTGCTTGTACTCATCCGGTTCTTAAGGGAAGCGAAAGTGGGCGCGATTCGCCAGCGAGGCCCGTACGATGGGCTTGTAAAGCTTCGTAAAGCCCTTTATGACGATCGCTGCAGGGCGTCTGCCGCAGCGGGGATGGTTCGACGTCCTCGATGACTGGCTCAAGCGCGACCGCTTCGTATTCGTGGGGTGGTCCGGTCTGCTGCTGTTCCCCACCGCCTACCTGGCGCTGGGCGGCTGGCTCACCGGCACCACCTTCGCCACCTCCTGGTACACCCACGGCATCGCCAGCTCCTATCTGGAGGGCTGCAACTTCCTCACCGCCGCCGTCAGCACCCCCGCTGACGCCATGGGCCACAGCCTGCTGCTGCTCTGGGGCCCCGAGGCGCAGGGCGACTTCGTGCGCTGGGTGCAGCTGGGCGGCCTCTGGCCTTTCGTGGCCCTGCACGGCGCCTTTGCCCTGATCGGCTTCATGCTGCGTCAGTTCGAGATCGCCCGCCTGGTGGGCATCCGTCCCTACAACGCCATCGCCTTCTCCGGTCCGATCGCGGTGTTCGTCAGTGTCTTCCTGATGTACCCGCTGGGCCAGAGCAGCTGGTTCTTCGCCCCCTCCTTCGGGGTGGCGGCGATCTTCCGCTTCCTGCTGTTCCTGCAGGGCTTCCACAACTGGACCCTGAATCCCTTCCACATGATGGGAGTGGCCGGCATCCTCGGCGGTGCTCTGCTCTGTGCCATCCACGGCGCCACGGTGGAGAACACCCTGTTTGAGGATTCCGAGCAGGCGAACACCTTCAAGGCGTTCGAGCCCACCCAGGAAGAGGAGACCTACTCGATGGTCACCGCCAACCGCTTCTGGAGCCAGATCTTCGGGATCGCCTTCTCCAACAAGCGCTGGCTGCACTTCTTCATGCTGTTCGTGCCGGTGATGGGTCTGTGGACCAGCAGCATCGGCATCATCGGCCTGGCCCTCAACCTGCGTGCCTACGACTTCGTGTCGCAGGAGATCCGCGCCGCTGAGGATCCCGAATTCGAGACCTTCTACACGAAGAACATCCTTCTAAATGAAGGTCTGCGGGCCTGGATGGCCCCGGCCGACCAGCCGCACGAAAACTTCGTCTTCCCTGAAGAGGTTCTGCCTCGCGGCAACGCTCTCTGATCCCTCCACCAGGCTTCACGATTTTCTCGATCCAAGGTGTCCCTCAGCGGGGCACCTTTTTTCTTGGCTAGAATTCACCTGTTCTGGCAGCAGTGGTGTGGCAGGTTCCCTCCTCCGGGAGAGTAGCCGCCGAAGGCATCGCCGGCTGTCATCCATCCCCGAGGAGGAGGTGTCCATGAGTCCCAGTTGTTCGACCCAGGGTCTGCTGATCGCGGAGAACGCCGGCTGATCGCGGCGCCACCCCCTTGATCAAACGGTTCCGCGCCAAGAGCTGACCCGGCGAGAGCCCCCGGATGCCTCTAAGGCAGCCGGGGGCATCGTTTTGATTCACTGATATGGCCACCCCCGTCTTGTCCCCGAAACGCGGTAAGGCTGATGAAGAACCGCCCTTGAGGACCTATCCTGCTTCAAGAGCGGCCGCGCCGAACGGTGATGAATCTGTTTCGGTACGTTCGCTGGTTATACAGCTGCAGCGGTGGACCGAGATCCTGGAGGCTTACGCTGCAGGTCACCTACTCCGGACTTTGCTCACTGGTTCCACCACTGTTCATCACCTTTGTGATCTCCTTGCAGAAGCAGATCATTGACAAGGGTGGGAGTATCAACAGATCAGACCTGAAGGCTCTGGGAATTGCAACAGCCTTTGCGTTGGTGCTGCTGATCAGTCGTGCCCTTGTGACCAGAAGCACCGACGACGAGCTGAGCCAACAGCGGAGTCAGTATTTTGAAGCGATGCTGGAAAGGTATGTGATCAGTCATCGGGCCCGGACCTCCACCAGCAGTGAGATTGAGCTCGATCTCGAAAGGCTCGACAGGGTCTCCAACTTGTTGGGTCGCCAGGCCTATCTGGTGAGGGGGCAGGGTCTATTAGAAGTCTGTCCCAATAGGTCTGGCGGTGGCGCCCCGCCTACGGTGACCTGCGCGGGACCCGCTCTTGACCCTTGGCCTCTGAGCCCGCCGCCAACCCTGCTGCAGCAGGCGATCTGATCAGCTTTCTCCTGGTGCTGCCGGACTGCCGGATGCGCCGCGGCATCCGCTTCCCCCAGTGGTGGATGCTGCTGGTGGCCATCCTGGCGATCCTCAGCGGCCAGGGATCGCTGGTGGGCATGGAGCGTTTTGCAAAGCGCCACCGGCAGACGCTCAACGAGCTGTTGGGCACTGACTTCGGCAAGTCGCCGTCTGACTCCACCTTTCGGCTGCTGCTGGCCCAGCTGGATGTGGCGGGCTTTGAAACCCTCCTGCGTGACTGGATGGCGGCCCAGCCGGGCGTGGCCGAGGGGCTCGACACCCTGGTCTGTGATGGCAAGACGCTGCGGGGCTCCATCGCTGAAAACACCTCTGGCGCAGCGAAGTTCATTGCCCAGGTGAGCCTGTACTCCCAGACGCTGGGCGTGGCGATCGCCCAGACCACCTACGCCACCGATACCGGTGGCGAAATCCAGGCGCTGCGCCAGCTGCTGGAGGCGGTGGAGCTTGAGGGTGTGCTGGTGCAGGCCGACGCGCTACAGGCGAACCGCCCTTTTTCCTCTATCTCGCCCAGCGCGGCGCCGACTTCCTGATCGCCGTCAAACACAGCCGCCGCAAGGGGTTTCGGCTGATCAGAGACCGGCTCACCTATGGCCGGCGAATCCCGTGGCGCACCAGCAGACGGGAAGTGAAACGGGGCCGTGACATCACCTGGACCCTGCGGGCGATGCCCGCACCGGAGTGGGTGGTGGAGCAGTGGCCGGGCAGCGCCACGATCATCGCCGTGCGCAGCCACGGCATCCGTGATGGCAAGCCGACGGATGAGACCCGTTACTACGTCTCGAGTCTGCGAACCGGAGCCAAGGCCCTGTTGCGGCACGTCAGAGACCGGTGGTCGATTGAGAACAGCTGGCACTGGGTGCGCGATGTGGCGCTACGGGAAGACGGCCACCGCTACCGGGAGGACAACGGCGTCCAGATCCTGGCCACCCTCCGCAGCCTGGCGATCAATGCCCTGCGGCTCGATGGGATCTGGTCGATCACCGAGGCCATCGCTGCCCTCGCGCACGACATCAAGGGTCTGCTGAGGCTGCTGGGGTGACAGGAAGCCGCGAAGAAACAGCCATCAGGATGACTTCTAATAGGCCCTGGTAGTGCACCCCTGCGTCCGTGCTGGTTCGCTCGGGCTGGAACCAGCAGGGCATCGGAAAGGCACGGATCCTTGCTTCTGCCGTGGCATCGTCTGGATTCAGGCAGATGGTTTCCGGCATGGAGAGGCCCAGTTCCGTGACCAGCCGCATCACCTTTCTTCTGTTCGCCAGAAGCCTGGTGGCCTCCAGGCGCTGCGGATCGGGAAAGAATTCGTGCTCCTTCTGGCCGAAGCTGTGGCAGGAGAGGCTCTGGGTGCCCTGGCAGGCGGTGTGGCTCAGTTCCATTCCCCAGATCACGTCCTGGGTTGGCTCCAATCCTGCTCGCCTGAAATGGCGGGTCACCATCGGATACAGCCCCTGGAGCTGCTTCGGCATCTGAATCCGATCCCCCTGCTCCGTCAGGGCCAGGGCCTGCGAGGCCACCTCCAGCGTCCTGTGGCGCGAGGTGGGCCCGAGGCTGCGTGCATCGTGGTGGAACAGACGCATCGAAGGGGAGTTCGGCTCTCGTGTCGGTGATGCCCTCAGTCCGGCGTTGTTCCGGATTCCCCTGTTCGGAGGAACGTCTTGATGTCTTGACTGTCCCCTTTGCGGGTGGGGGCTCCTCGTTCCAACACCACCACGCCGTCATCGAGGGCACGGATGCCGTAGGTGCCCTTCTCGAGCATCTGCTGCACCCGTTTCACGGCCTTGCGGTATTGCTGCCGGTCCCCCGCGAAGGCCGCTCCGTAGCGCTGCAGCCAGTCGAGATCCACGGCGATCCACTCCACGGGCTGCTCCCTCCCCTGCCGGTCGCGGTAGGCCTGGGCATAGGGGAAGCGCACCAAGGCTTCACGGCGAGCCAGCAAGGGCACGAGCGGGGTGTTCGCCGCCACGGAGGCATCGGCGGGGATCACGGCCAGGGCGCGGCGGGCCGCCTGGCCGTGGCTCCACTTCTCCCATGGCGCCTGATGCACCCAGGGCTGGATGCTGTCCGGGATCAGGAAGGAGAGGCTGCGGTTGGGGTTGGCCACTACCGTGAGCAGCAGCGACAGGCCGATCGCACCGATCCAGACGGCCCGGAACCGCCGCCGGTGGAACAGCCCGCCGTGGTTCTGCCACCAGTACACGGTGCCGCTGAACAGGCCAGGCACCACCAGGAACGTGTAGCGGAGGTTGATCGAGAGGGGGTTGTTCGTGCCATGGGCCAGCAGCAGCCCCAGCAGCGGCAGGCCCATCAACAGCCAGGCGTCGATCGACACCAGCGGCACCAGGGCCAGCGGCAGGGTCTGGACCAGCAGATAGCGCAGTGTGTCCAGAGGGGGGCTCACCAGCTCCCGCAGCAGGATCAGGGGCTGGCGCAGCACCAGCAGCAGTACCTGCAGGCTGCTGGCCTGGTCGCGATCGCCGATGTACTGGCCGAAGTTCTCCACCATGAAGCGGCGGGAGGTGTCCTCGCTGAACAGCGGCATCAGCACATTGGTCACGAGCACCACCCAGCCCCCGCCCCAGGCCGCCAGGGCCAGGGCCAGGGGCCAGCGCTGCCGCTGCCGCACCGCCAGCCAGATCCCCACGCCCACCAGCAGCACCCCGGTGTCCTCCCGCACCAGGGGCAGGGCCGCTGCGGCCAGCAGGATCTGCCAGCGGCAACGCCGCTCCAGCCCCAGCAGCAGCAGGAAAAACAGCAGCGGCAGCTGGCAGAGGTCGGTGAAGTTGCCCCAGGTGGGGCCGATCACCGCGTTGGCGCCGTAGAAGCTGCAGGTGATCAGGGCCGCCAGGGCCGGCTCGAGCCGCAGCAGGGCGAGCCGGTGCAGCAGCAGACCGGCGCCGCAGACCAGGCTCACCTGCACCAGCGGCAGTGCCCACGGCCCCAGCAGCGCCACCAGCGGAATCCAGAGGGCCAGCACGGGCGTGAAGTGCTGGCCCAGCCGGTGGTAACCCACCGCCGGCAGTTCGTCGCCGTGCACCACGTTGGTGGAGAGCTGCGAGGAAAGGGTGCTCTCGAAGGGATGGCCCCTCCAGCCGTTGTGGAGCACCTGCAGGAAGATCCCCTGGTCGTAGGAGGCGGTGAGCACGCTCAGGCGCCACCACTGCAGCAGCAGGCCCACCACCAGGAAAACCCCGGCCGCGATCCACACCAGTCGCTGGGCCTGGCGTGTTCGCTTGTCGGGGGGCATGTCGATCGGCATGTCCATCTGCGTGGACTCAGGGGGGCGAGGGTTGGGAAGGGGAACCGGGCTCCGGTGGCCGTTCGCTCAGTGGCACCACATACCAGCTCTGCTGCGGCCAGGGGCAGGCGGCAGCCGGGCTGGGGGGGGCCTGGGCCTGCAGCCGGCAGAGGGTGGCCACCAGCTCCTGTTTCTCTTCCCCGTCGGGGAAGGGCCGGAAGCTCTCGATCGTTTCGAGGCTCCCCACCAAAGCCGTGGCGCCCTGCCGCCGCCAGCGGCGGATCGCCTTGGGGCTCACCTTGGCGGGGCTGGTGAGCCAGCCCTGGCGGCGGGCCAGGTTCAGCAGGGTGGGATCGGGCCCGCTCACGGCCACGATCCTGGCCCCGGGTGGGGTCTTGGCCTGGATCGCCGCCGCCAGGGGGGCCAGCTGGCGCTGCTGCACCCGCTCCACGCGCCAGTAGTCGAGGCTGAGGATCACCAGGCTCGTGGCCATCAGCAGGCCGAGCAGGCCCAGGCGGATCCGGCGGCCCGCGGGCGTGGGCCAGCGCAGGGCCAGCTGCTCCCAGCCCAGGCCCATCAGCGGGCAGGCGAACAGCATCAGCGGCAGCTGGTAGTACTCGTGCACGGCGCTGGAGCGGGCCACCACGGCCCCCGCCCCGAGCACACCGGCCAGGCCCACCACCAGGCTGCCGGCCCGCCGGCGGGGGGCCGCGGCGATGCCGAGCAGCAGCAGCGGCAGCCCCAGCACCGCCAGGTTGCGCAGGCTGATCCGCAGCAGCAGCTCACTCCAGTAGCGCCAGCCCAGCAGCGCAAGCGGGCTCACCCGGTCCGCATCCCCCCCCCAGAAGCCGAAGCTGAGGCCGCTGGCCTGGCCCAGCTGGTGGGCATGCCAGTACCAGAGCGCCGACACGGCCACGGCCGAGAGGGCGAACAGGCCTGCCGCCAGCCAGGGCCGGGGGCGGTTGGGGCGCTCGGCGCAGCCGCGCCACCACTGCCACAGCAGCGGCAGCCCGAGCCACACCAGCGGGAACACCTTGAGCAGGCAGGCCCCCGTGAAGCCGAGCCAGCACAGCAGCAGATCCGTCCAGCGCCGACCCTCCTGCCAGGCCAGCAGGCGCTCGAAGCTCAGGGCCGCCAGCAGCAGCAGCAGCGCCTCGGCCTGCACGCTGCGGCCGAAGTACACGCTGCTCGGCAGCACCGCATAGAAGAGTCCGCCCCACCAGCCGGCGCCGGCACCGAGCAGCCGCGTGCCGATCCGGATCACCAGCCAGAGGGTGAGCAGGCTGCATACCACCGCCAGAGCGCGGGCCAGCCACTCGTGCACGCCGAACAGGCGGTAGAGCAGGGCAGTCAAATATGGAGACAGGGGGAACTCGCTTTCCACATATCCGGGAGAGGCCCCGGCCCAGTCGATCTGAGGAAGCCAGAACACGAGGCCGTTCCCGGCGAAGTGGCGTGCCATGGCCGCCGTGTCCGCCTGACGCCAGCTGTGGACTCCCACGATCGGCATCCAGAGCTGCACCAGCCGCAGCGCGGCACCCAGACCCAGGGGCAGCCAGGGACCCGGGTCTCTGGATCGGTGCATCCCCGGGGCTGGCAGCAGGCGCTCACCCTATGTCCAGAGCACCAGGCCGCTGGTCATTGCCCGGAGTGGCACAGCGGTGCTTGTGGGCTGCCGATCCAGCCGCCATCCTTCGGGACGGCGCATTGCGCCCTTTGTGTGAGGACCCCATGAAACTCTTTAAGCAACTGCTGGTTGCTCCTGCGGCCCTTGGCTTGCTGGCCCCGATGGCCGCCAACGCCAACGAGCTCAACCTGGACGGCGTCAATCAGTACGCCTCCCAGGAGCAAGTCACCAGCATCAGCCAGTTCTCCGACGTTCGCCCCACCGACTGGGCGTATCAGGCACTCAGCAACCTGATCGAGCGCTACGGCTGCGTCGCCGGCTACCCGAACGGCACCTACAAAGGCGGCCAGGCCATGACCCGCTATGAAGCGGCGGCCCTGCTGAACGCCTGCCTCGACCGGATCACGGAAGTGACCGACGAGCTCAAGCGCCTGATGAAGGAGTTCGAGAAGGAACTCGCCGTGCTCCGCGGCCGCGTCGACGGTCTTGAGGCCAAAGTGGGCGAACTGGAAGCCAACCAGTTCTCCACCACCACCAAGCTGAAAGGTAAGGCCACCTTCGTTCTGGGTGCCAACAGCTTCAACGGCGACGCCACCTTCCTGCGGAACCAGTACCGCTCCGAACTGGGTGCCACCACCTTCAACTACGACGTTCAGCTGGACTTCGATACCAGCTTCACCGGCAAGGATCTGCTGCGCACCCGTCTGCGCGCCGGTAACTTCCGCGACACCACCTACCTGGGTGGCAACGAGTTCGCTCCCAACCCCCTGAGCGCCCTGGAAATCGCCTTCCAGGAAAGTGAGGCCTCGGATAACATCGTGGCGATCAACCGCCTGTTCTATCAGTTCCCGGTTGGCAGCGACTTCACCGTCACCATCGGTGGTCGCGTCCGTCAGGACGACATGCTGGCCATGTGGCCCAGCGTGTACCCCGCTGACACCGTGCTCGACTTCTTCACCTACGCCGGTGCGCCCGCTGCCTACAGCCTGAACCTCGGTTCCGGTGCTGGTATCTGGTGGCAGAAGAACGGCTGGAGCGTCAGCCTGAACTATGTGGCCGCCAACGGCAACGAAGGCAATCCCAACATCGGTGGTATTGGCACCGATGGTTCCGCCCAGACCGGAACCGCTCAGATTGGTTACGCCGCTGAGAACTGGGGCTTGGCCGTGGCCTACACCTATGCCAACGGCATCGGGTTCGCCTCCGGTACCCCCTTCGCCGTGGGCGTCAGCGAGTTCGGTGGTTTTGACAGCAGCAACTCCATCGGCATCAGCGGCTACTGGCAGCCTTCCCAGGCTGGCTGGGTTCCCTCGATCAGCGCTGGCTGGGGGCTGACGGGCTATAACTCTGAAGATGATGCCTTCGGTTTCGATGGTCTTCAGAGCCAGTCTTGGTACGTCGGCCTGCAGTGGGAAGACGTGTTCATCAAGGGTAATGCCGCCGGTATGGCCGTTGGCCAGGGTACCTTCATCACCAGCTTTGGTAATGACAGCGACATCAAGGATGCCCTTGGTGACACCCCCAACGACGGCAACTACGTCTGGGAGTGGTGGTACAAGTTCCAGGTGACCGATAACATCTCCGTCACCCCGGCCATCTACTACCTCAGCGCTCCTCTGGGTCAGCTCCAGAAAGTCAATGGCGATACCTTCAATCAGTTCGGCGGTCTGGTCAAGACCACCTTCAAGTTCTGATCAGGGCATGAGCTTGGCAGGGAGAATTGTTAACGCTTTTCTCCCTCCTTGTTCAGTTTGACTGACTTTCTCCGTCGATTCCATCGGCGCTAGCGCAGGCTCCTCACACACCATGCCTTGCTGCAATTAATGCGCCAGGATTTTCTTGCTTTGCAACCTGTGCTTTAAGTACCACGCACCCCGAGCATTCTTCCTTTCTTCGTTTTCCCTGTCCCGGTGAGCTTGTCTCGCCGGTTTTTTTTGTGCTGATCTGATCTTGCGCGCCGCTGAGTCTGGTATCGCAGGGCACTCCGGTCTGTGCTCGCACTGCAGGCGCTCTGCTGTTGTTTCCGTCAGGATGTCGTGGCTGATCCATTGGATCGGCCCCCTCAATTTGGTGTGAGGATCTCGATGAAACCATTCCAGAAATTTTTTCTGGCGCCAGCGGCCTTGGGTCTGCTATCGCCCCTGGCTGCCAACGCCAACGAACTCAACCTGGATGCCGTCAACCAGTACGCTTCCCAGGAGCAAGTCACTAGCATCAGCCAGTTCTCCGACGTTCAGCCCACCGACTGGGCCTATCAGGCACTCAGCAATCTGATCGAGCGCTACGGTTGCGTCGCCGGCTACCCGAACGGCACCTATAAAGGTGGACAGGCCATGACCCGCTATGAAGCGGCGGCCCTGCTGAACGCCTGCCTCGACCGGATCACTGAAGTGACCGACGAGCTCAAGCGCCTGATGAAGGAGTTCGAGAAGGAGCTCGCCGTGCTCCGTGGCCGCGTCGATGGCTTGGAGGCCAAGGTGGGAGAGCTGGAGGCCACCCAGTTTTCCACCACCACCAAGCTCTCGGGCGAAGCCACCTTCTTGCTGGGTGCTTACGCCTTTGGCGGTAGCGCTGGAGAGGCGCGCGATCTGGCTCGTGAAGAATATGGGGCCACTGTTTTTGTTTACGACGTTCGCCTGAACTTCGATACCAGCTTCACGGGCAAGGACCTGCTGAGAACTCGTCTGCGTGCCGGCAACTGGGCATCCAGCGCTTTCGATGGCCCTACCGATTTCCGCAGCCTGAAGTTCGATAAGTCGTTCGAGTCTGACGCTGGCCCTAACGTGGTTGATATCGACCGCTTGTACTACACCTTCCCGGTGGGCGACCAGCTCAAGTTTACTCTTGGTGCTCGAGCTCGTAATACAGAGCTCTTGGCTCTTAAGCCTGTTGTTTATAAGTCCGATCTCCTGGACTTCTTTACTGGCACCTTTGGCGCTTCGGGTACCTATAATAAGGAGACTGGCGCCGCAGTTGGTGCTATCTGGAAGCAGAAGGTGAAGAAGGGGAATCCCTACCTCGCGGCTGCGGTGAACTACGTCGCCAAGAATGCTGCCAATGGGAACCCTGGTGAAGGTGGCGTGGGGACCGACAACTCCGCAGCTTCCTTCATGGCTCAGCTGGGCGGGGCTGGTAAAAACTGGGGCTTAAGTGCCGCTTACCGCTATGGCCAGTGTGGTACTAATCTTCGCTCTGGTACCGGCTACACCTACCGTGCGTCCAGGGTGGGTTGCGATGATCTAGGCAATGGTGGTGGCAGCACCAACAACTTTGCTGTCAGCGCCTACTGGCAGCCCTCTGAGTCTGGCTGGGTCCCTTCGATCAGCGGTAGCTGGGGAATCAGTACCTTCAGCGACAGCTATAAAGTTGCCACCGATACCCAGGCTGCTCAGTCCTGGATGGTGGGTCTGCAGTGGAGTGATGTGTTCGTGAAGGGGAATAACGCGGGTATGGCCGTTGGTCAAGCTCCCTTCACTACCTCTGCCTTCAGCGATACCACCCCCCAAGACGGCAACTATGTCTGGGAGTGGTGGTACAAGTTCCAAGTCACCGACAACATCAGTGTGACCCCCGCGCTGGTGTATCAGAGCCGTCCTCTTGGTCAGAACACGCCCTCAGGAAAGAGTCTCGATTCCCTCGGCGGAGTGGTCCAAGTGGGCTTCAAGTTCTGATTGCCTGATTGCTTCACTCCTCACACATCACAAGTCGTTTGCCTCCCGCGTCAGCGGGGGGCTTTTTTTATGGGGCGCCCCTGTGCTGCCTGCGGTGAAAATGGAGCCTGATCCCGTGCCGTTGCCCTTGTCTGCGTTCCAGCCCGCCCGTGATCCCTACCAAGTCCTGGGGGTGGCCAGCTCCGCTAGTGCCGCCGAGATCAAGGCGGCTTACCGCGCTCTGGTGAAGCAACACCATCCCGACGCCGGCGGCGGCGACGACACGATCCTGGCCCTCAATGCGGCCTGGGAGGTGCTGGGCGATGGTGAGCGGCGCCGGTGCTACGACGGCCATCGCGGTCGGGGGGCCGCGGCAGCCAGCGGGACCGGTGGCGGCGCGCGACGGGCGGCACCACGCCGCGGCGGCCAGGACGATGGGTTGCTGCTGGCCTGGTTGCAGCAGGTCTATGCACCGATTGATCGGTTACTCGGGCAGGTGATCAATCCCTTCCCTGCCCAGCTGCGGGAGCTGGCCGCTGATCCTTATGACGATCGCCTGATGGAGGCGTTCTGTGGGTTTCTGGCCCAGAGCCAGGCGAAGATCGAGAAGGTTGAGGCGCTGTTTGGCTCACTGCCCTGCCCGCCCTCGGCCAAGGGCTTTGGTCTCAGCCTCTATCACTGCCTCAGCCAGGTGAAAGACGCCCTGCAGGAGCTGGAGCGCTACACCATGGGATATGTGGACGGCTATCTGCACGATGGCCGCGAGATGCTGCGGGAGGCCAAACAGCGTCGCAGCCTGTTGAAGCAGGAGCGGCGCCGCCTGGAACTCTGAGCTGGAACTCAGAGCTGGAACGCTGAGAGATACAGCCGTCGCTGGCTCAGGCGGCGTAGGCCTCGAGTTGATCCAGCCGCAGCCACACATCAGGAACGGGGCGGTTCCAGCGCAGCTGGGCGTACTCGCCCTTCACGAGCAGGATCTCGCCGGGCCCCGCAAAGAGGTAGTCAGGCGGTGCCGGATCGCTCGCCGTAGCCTCAAGGCTGCCGCAGTAGGCGGCCCGGTTCACCCGCACCAGGCTTCCCTTCTTCAACGGAGGTGGGCTGCTGGTGGTGTCGGTCATCGATTCAGCCATCGGTGGCTGCTGGACTCAGTCCACGCTAGGACCCCTGCAGCTCAACCACGCCCATGTCCCCCACCCTGGCCTTGCTGCTGGCCGTGTTTGGCGCCCTGATGCTGGTTGCCGTGCTGCTCGACGACATGGCGGCCCGTCTGCGGGTCCCTGGCGTACTGCTGGTTCTGGTGCTTGGTCTGCTCACCGATAACGATCTCGATGCCATCACCGGCCTTGAGGCCCAGCCGCTGCTCACCCTCGCCAGTGCTGATCAGATCGCCCAGGTCGCGCTTGTGCTGGTGCTGTTCTTCGGCGGGCTCACCACCAACTGGCGCGAGCTCCGGGCCGTGCTTCAGCCGGCCGCCCGGCTGGCAAGCCTGGGGTCATTGGTGACGGCCCTGTTGATCACGGGGGTGGTGATGGCCCTGGGCTCCCTGGCGAGCGACGAATCGCCGATGAGTTTCCCTTTGGCTCTGTTCGTTGGTGCGATGGTCTGCAGCACCGACGCTTCCGCCGTTCTGGCCCTGTTGCGCCCTCTGTCGGGGCGGTTGCCGAAGCGCCTGATCGATCTGATCGAGTGCGAGTCCGCCTTCAACGACCCCGTGGCGGTGGTGCTGGCCGGTGTGGCGATGGCGATGGCAGGAGCCGGCGGGGCATCGGGGCTGGCGACGCCCTCCTCCCTGGTCACTGAGGTGATGCGTCAGTTTCTGCTGGGAATCCTGTTGGGCTTTCTGGGCGGCAGCCTGGCCCGTCAGCTGCTGGCGGCGCGGCGTTCGCTCACCAGCCCGGCGCTGTTGGCTGTGGTGAGTCTGGCGGTGCTGATGTTGCTGGTGGGCGGGACCCAGCTGTTGGGCGGCAGTGGCCTGCTGGCGGCCTACATCGCTGGTCTGGTGCTGGGGAACAGCGCCGATTCCGAGCGGTTGGTGCTGGAGGAGGCCCACGCCGGCTTCGCCAAGATGGCGGAGCTGCTGCTGTTCCTCTGCATGGGACTGGTGGTGAGCGCCGATGCAGTGGTGGAGTCGTCCCTGCATGTGCTGGTGCTGTTCGGCTCGATGCTGCTGGCCCGCTGGCTGATGGTGGAACTGGTGCTGGCGCGTTCCGGCTTCCCCCGCAATTCCCGGCTGTTCATTTCTTTCTCTGGTCTGCGCGGCGCGGTGCCGATCGCCCTGGCGATCCAGGCCGCGGCCAGCTCCGTCCCCTGGGGGGATGCGATGCCTCCCCTGGCCCTGGGGGTGGTGCTGCTGGGCTTGCTGGGACAGGGCTTTCTGCTGGTGCCACTGGCGCAACGGCTGGGACTGGCCACCGCCGCGGAGCCGCCGCAGACCTAGCCTCGCGGCATTCCATCGCATTGATCGACGGGCGTGCGTTTGCTGTTGCTGGGTTGTTCGGGTTTCGTCGGGCGCGAGTTGGTTCCGTTCCTGCTGGAACTGGGGCATTCGATCGTGCTGGTGAGCCGCCAGGCCCAGCCGTTCCCCCATCTGCTCGGGGAGCGCTTTGCAGCCATGCAGCTCGACCCAACGGACGCCACCAGCTGGCAGCGATCCGAGCTGCTGCAGGCCCTGGCTGAGGCCGAGGGGGTGGTGAATCTTGCCGGGGAGCCGATCGCCGAGAAGCGCTGGAGTGCATCCCAGCGCCAGCTGCTGCTCGACAGCCGCCTGAGCACCACCAACGCTCTGGTGCAGGCGATGGCTGGCCTGAGGCTGCCCCCGGCCGTGCTGGTCAACGCCTCGGCGGTGGGCTACTACGGCACCAGCCTGGAGAAGCGGTTTTCAGAGTCGAGCCCCACGGGGGCTGATTTCCTCGCCGATGTCTGCCGGCAGTGGGAGGCGGCGGCCGATCGGGCGCCAGTGGGCTGCCGGGTGGTGAAGCTGCGCATCGGCATTGTGCTGGGGCCCGATGGTGGTGCCCTGGCCAAGATGCTGCCGGTGTTCAGGGCCTGTTTCGGCGGTCCGATCGGCTCAGGTCGGCAGTGGATGAGCTGGATTCACCGGCATGACCTCTGCCGCCTGATCGGCGCGGCCCTCGAGGATGGTGGCTTCAGCGGGGTCTACAACGCGGTTGCACCGGAGCCCACCACCATGGCGTCGTTCGCGGCGGCCCTGGGCAAGGCTCTGGGCCGCCCCAGTCTCCTGCCTGTCCCCGGTCCGATCCTGCAGCTGTTGCTCGGCGATGGCGCCCAGGTTGTTCTCGAGGGCCAGCGAGTCGTGTCGGAGCGGCTGCAGCCGCAGGGTTTCAGCTTTCACTACCCGGAGCTCAACGCTGCCCTCGTCGCTGCCACCAGCCCAGCGCCCCACTGATCAGGGCCGCCGCCATCAGCAGGCCGATCGCCGGAGTGAACAGGGGCTCCCAGAGCCGTTGAAAGACCTGCAGCGGCGCCTCGATCTCCTGGCTGTGCAGGGCGACCGCCAGGGCGAACCAGCCGGCGCCGGCCAGCACCACGAACACATCGATCACCAGCACGGTGTCGAGGGCACCCTTGAGCCGTTGCAGGGGGGTGGTGGGGTCAGCCATGGGTGGCAGTGGAGTGCTGGGGCAACAGGGCCATGATTGCCGCGGCCATGCGCTGGGTGCCGGCGGGTTCTCCGATGCGCTCCAGTCCCAGCTGATCCAGCTGCCGGCGCCATTGGGGCCCGCGTTCGGCATCGGCCAGTTCCTCAAGCAGTCGCGCCGCCAGAGCCGCACTGGCCCGCAGGGTGTCGACCCTGCCCGCCTCACCGGGAGCACACACCACCCCGGGGCCGAGCAGGCGCCGCTGGGCTTCGGCGAAGCCCTCCGTGAACTGGGGGCCCTGGCCGACCAGTTGCAGCACCGGTTTGCCCAGGCCGACGGCCTGCTCGGTGGCGGTACCGGCCATGGCCACCACCAGATCGCTCTGCCGCAGGAGGGAGGCGAAACGACCCCAGCCCAGGTGAAGCCTCAGCTCCTCACGCTGCATCCAGAGGCCCTGGGGTTGATCGGCGGAGCCCTGCAGTTGCCAGCCCAGTCGCTGGGCCAGGGCTGCCAGGCGCTCGCTGTCGAGGTGCCGCACCAGAGCCGCCCGCAGACACAGCCGTGACGGCTGCCTCAGCTCCTGCGGCAGCAGGATGAGCAGGTGCAGCATCAGCTCCAGGTTCTGCTCGGCTTCCGGCAGGCGACTGCCGGGCAGCAGGACCAGGCTCTGTGGTGCAGCACTGGCGTTCCTGGCTTCGTCCGTGGGCGTGGCGCTGTCGATCGCTTCGGCATCTCCAGGCCCTGCCGGCGCTCCGGTCCCGGAGCCATCTGCCACCAGATCAAAGAAGGGGTTGCCCAGGAACAGCACCGGCCGCCCCAGCTGCTGGCTCAGGTCAGTGGCGGTGAGGGCGTCGCGGCTCCACACCTGCAGCAGGCGGCGCCGCCGCAGGATCCAGCCGCAGGGCCAGGGCAGCCGCAGGCGGCCTTCGTAGTGGCTGGAATACGCCACCAGATACACGACGCCTCGGCAGCCGGTCAGCCACCAGGCCAGCAACGGCACCACGTCGCCCACGATCACCACCAGATCGGTCTGCTTGCGCCGCCGCCACAGACGCAGCAGCTGCCCGAACAGGTACACCACCTGACCCTGGGCCAGTTCGGTGAGGCGCCCGCGCAGACTGGTGTAGCCGAGCCCACCGGTGCTGAAGGAGCGGGTGCGGCCCAGCACGGCGATGCCGGCCTGGCGGTAGGGCTCGCCATGGCCCACCAGGGGCAGGGCGCTCACCTGGATCCCCGGCTGCTGGATCAGGGCCCGGCCGAGCAGGGCGCCACTGAGGTCTTCCCCGTGGCCGTTGCTCAGCAGCAGCAGGCGTGTCAACCCTGCAGCCACCGCTGCACCTTCTGCATGGCCGGCCAACCTGGCTTGCGCTGCAGGCCATCGGCCATCGAGTCGTTCAGTTCAGCAGCCAGTTCCGGTGCCATCTGCATCACCCGCTGCACCATCTCGATCTGTTCGCGCACCCCCTTGGAATCGGTCTCGAGCAGGGCCAGGCAGAGGTTGATGCGGGCCTGGGGATCCTGGGGATTGAGCTTCACGGCCGTGCGGGCCGAGCGCAGGGCGTCGTCGGCCTGGCCTTCCAGCAACTGCAGCCAGGCCAGGCAGGTCCAGCCCGCCGACTGGCGGGGGGCCTGCTGGGTGATCGCCTGGAATTCCCCGATCAACTCGGCGGACGGCCCACCCTGCTGATAGCGGGCGATGGCCGCATCGAAGCGGGATTCAAAGGTGGCCGTCATCGGCGGGAGCGAAGCCTCGGGATCTCAGATTCCCATGTCGGCCGTCGCAGCCCAGGGATCAGACGGCAAAGGAACTGCCGCAGCCGCAGGTCTGGGTGGCGTTGGGGTTGGTGAAGTTGAAGCCGCCACCGATCAGGGCGCTGGAGAAGTCGAGCTGCATGCCGTAGATGTACAGCAGGCTCTTGGGGTCGCAGACCACCTGGAAGGCAGCCGATCCGTTGGGTTCGTAGGTGTACTGCTCGTCATCGGAGCGGATCTGGTCGGCATCGATGAAATCCATCGTGTAGCTCATACCGCTGCAACCGCCGGAGCGCACGCCCACCCGCAGCACTTTGCTGTCCCCCTGCTGGCTCGTCAGGGCGGCCAGCTGCTTCATGGCCGGCTCGGTGATCAGGATGCCCCGGCCGTCCTTGCCGGCGGAAGCCTGGGGGGGGGCGGAGGCGGGTTGGCTCGCGGTGGGGGCCGCGATCGTTTCGGTGTTCAAGGTTTCGAGGGTTGCGGATGTCGTAGTTGCGGTTGCGGTTGCGGTTGCGGAGCGCACGGTCTCGGGGCTCATCGCTGGGGCCGCGGATGGGTCATGCCACAACTCTATGGAGCACTGGCTGCCATTGTTGCTTTCGTGGGTGTCCGCGGCTTTCGCTTCCTTGTGGTCACGAGGGCCATCCGGTCACGAGGCCCATCCGGCGCTGTTGCAGCCATCCCTCTGACTTTCCGTGCTGCTGGGGCTGTCGTCTCGCCGACAGACGCCACAGGCTGGCGGCTGCCTGGACCGGATATCCGCTCGCTGGCGCAGCCGTCTCCATAGAGTCGGCCCAGTTTGGGAATTCAGAGGGTGAGGGTCGCCATCGTGGGAGCGGGGCTGGCGGGACTCTCCGCAGCAGTGGATCTGGTCGATGCCGGTCACCAGGTGGATCTTTACGAGGCCCGGCCCTTCATGGGTGGCAAGGTGGGCAGCTGGGAAGATCCCGAGGGCAACCACATCGAGATGGGGTTGCATGTGTTCTTCTTCAACTACGCCAACCTCTTCGCCCTGATGCGCAAGGTGGGGGCGTTCGAGAACCTCCTGCCCAAGGACCACACCCACCTGTTCGTGAATGCGGGTGGGGATCTGCGCGAACTCGATTTCCGTTTCCCGATCGGCGCCCCCTTCAACGGTCTCAAGGCCTTCTTCACCACCCCCCAGCTCGACTGGATCGACAAGCTGCGCAATGCCCTGGCCCTGGGCACCAGCCCGATCGTGCGCGGACTGGTGGATTACGAGGGGGCGATGCAGGTGATCCGCGATCTCGATCGGATCAGCTTCCAGGAGTGGTTCCTCGGCCATGGAGGCAGCCTGCGCAGCATCGAGCGCATGTGGAATCCGGTGGCCTACGCGCTGGGTTTCATCGATTGCGCCACGATCTCGGCTCGCTGCATGCTCACCATCTTCATGATGTTCGCGGCCAAGACCGAGGCCTCCAAGCTCAACCTGCTCAAGGGGTCGCCCCATCGCTGGCTCACCGGCCCGATCCTGGCCTATATCGAAGCCCGTGGCGGCCGCCTGCACCTACGCCACCGCGTCAAGGAGGTGCACTTTGAGGAGGCACCCGCAGAGCCCGGTGATTCGGCCCTTGCTCCGCTCACCCGGGTCACGGGGCTCACGATGGGAACACCGGCGGGGGATCTGAACGTGCAGGCCGATGCTTATCTCGCCGCCTGTGATGTGCCCGGCATCCAGCGCCTGCTGCCGCAGGCCTGGCGCTGCCACGAGGCTTTTGATGCGATCTACCGGTTGGAGGCCGTGCCGGTGGCCACCGTGCAGCTCCGCTACGACGGCTGGGTCACCGAATTGGGCGATTCCGCCGAGGCGACCGGTCGCCGGGCCGACCTCGCCCATCCGGCCGGTCTCGACAATCTCCTCTACACGGCAGACGCCGATTTCAGTTGCTTCGCGGATCTGGCCCTGGCCAGCCCGGTGGACTACCGCAGGCCTGGCCTTGGCTCGCTGCTGCAATGCGTGCTCACCCCGGGCGATCCCTGGATTCCCAAAAAGACCGAGGAGATCGTGGCCGCCACCGATGCCCAGGTCCGCAGCCTCTTCCCCTCGGCCCGCAACCTGACGCTGGTGTGGAGCAACGTGGTCAAGCTGGCCCAGTCGCTCTACCGCGAGGCGCCAGGGATGGAGCCGTTTCGCCCGGATCAGCGCACCCCGGTGTCCAACTTCTTTCTGGCGGGCAGCTACACCCGCCAGGACTACATCGATTCGATGGAAGGCGCCACCATGAGCGGGCGTCTGGCTGCGGCCGCGATTCTGGACCGCCCGGTTCAGCTCGCCAGCAATGCGGCCGTGGCCTGACCCCTTGCACCTTTCCCCATGGGCCGTTGGCTTGAGCACAGCGTCACCACCGAGATCCAGGCCCCCGCGGATCGGGTCTGGGTGGTGTGGAGCGATCTCGAGGCGATGCCGCGCTGGATGCGCTGGATCGAGTCGGTCAAGACCCTTGATGACCCCGATCTCACCGACTGGACCCTGGCGGCCCAGGGATTTCGTTTTCATTGGAAGGCTCGCATCACCCAGCGGGTCGAGGCCCAGCAGCTGCACTGGGAATCGGTGGGGGGATTGCCGACCCGGGGGGCGGTGCGCTTCTATCCCCAGGGTCCCGGATGCACCACGGTCCGGCTCAGCGTCAGCTATGAGCTGCCGGGGGTGCTTGCACCCCTGATGGAACCCACCATCCTGGGGGGCATCGTCACCAAGGAACTGCAGGCCAACCTTGACCGTTTTCGCGACCTGGTCGAAATCTCCAGCGGCCCTGGCGCTGACCTTGCTGCTGACGGGCTGTCAGGGGATTGAGCTTCCCTTCTCGATCCCCGGCTTTGGCGGCGGCCCTGCATCTGAGGCGCCTGCTCCCGATCGCCAGCCGCCAGCCCGGGAGAACCCTCTGTCCGAACCTCCGCTCGACTCTGCCGGCCTGACTCCCCTGCTCAAGCCCCAGGCCGTGGTGGCTTCCATGGTGGTCGGCCGCCTGGATCCCTTCAGTTCGCCGTTGCTCAGTGCCAACGGCCAGCTCATCTCTGGCCTTCCAGGAGCTCCTGGAACGGAGGTGCGACCTCCACTGCTGTTGCCCGAAGCCTTCCGCTTCAATGGTGTGGTGGCATCCAGTGGTCGGCCGAAGGCTCTTGTCCAGTTCGAATCTGTGAGCGGCAGTCTTGCTCCCGGGGATCAGGGGGGCCGCTCCACCGATCTTCTGCCGCCTGGCTGGTCAGTGCAGGCGGTGGACGTGCAGCAGGGGCGTCTGGTGCTGCGCCAGGCCGACCGCACGATCACGGCTGAGCTTTGAGGGGTTGCCTCAGTCTTGTTCGCTGAGGGCCCTGCAGCAGGCTGCCACCAGTCCGTTGAGGTCATGGGGGTCCGCTTCGGCGTCCACCCTGCCCAGCTCCTGGCGGCAGCGGGCCGTGGTCTGGGGGCCGATCGAAATCACGGCCACGCTGTCCAGCCGCTGGCGCCAGTCGCTCCCGAAGTGGCGCTGCAGCAGCTGGCAGGTGTGGCTCACCGTCTTGCCGCTGCTGAAGGTGATCGCATCCAGGTCGCCTCGCTCCAGAGCCAGCAGGGTCTGCGAGGGCAGGGCCTCAGGGCAGCGCGTTTCGTAGGCGGCCACTTCCACCACCCGGGCACCGGCTTCGCCGAAGGCCTCCGCCAGCACGGTGCGGCCGCCGCTCTGCACCCGTGGCAGCAGCAACCGCAGGCCCCAGGCTGAGACAGGGAAGTGCTCGATCAGGCTGTCGGCGACATAGGCAGGAGGTACGAAGTCTGCAGGGGCGCCGAGATCCTCCAGCTGCCGGGCCGTCTTGCGGCCCACCGCGGCGATGTTGAGGCTGCCGGGGAGGTGCGCCAGGTCGCCGCCGCGGCGGCGCAGCCGCTGTTGCACCGCCTCCACCCCGTTGGCGCTGGACAGGATCAGCCAGTGAAAGTGCTCCAGTTCCGCCAGGGCGTCGTCGAGCGGACCCCATTCATCGGGGGGACCGATCACGAGGGCCGGCAGATCCACGACGCGCGCTCCCATCGCCTCAAACAGAGCGCGAGCTTCCCCCAGCTGTTGCTCCGCCCGGGTCACCGCCACGGTGCGGCCCGTCAACGGGCTGGCAGGCTCCAGCTTCACCAGCGAGGACGCCTGCTGGCGCAGGGCCTCCGCTGCCGAGGTCTTGCCCTGGCTGGTAAGCAGGGCGATCGCCTGACGGAAGCCCTCGCGGGCTGCGGGGATGTCGCCCATCAGCAGGGAAACCACGCCCAGGTTCTGGTGGGCCCCTGCCTGGCTGCTATCGCAGGTGATCGCTCGGCGATAGGCCGCGGCGGCGGCCTCCAGGTGACCGCAGCGCCGTTCGATCAGACCGAGCTGGATCCAGCCCGGCGCCAGTTCGGGAGCGGCGCCGGTGGCGGCACGGGCCAGTTCGAGGGCTTCGCTCAGGTGGGATGGCGTGGCGGAGGGTCCAGCGTTCTCGGCTTGTTGCAGCAGCAGCGCCGCCAGATTGTGAAAGGCCGCCAGTCGGACCCGCGCCGGCAGGGGCTGGGTGAGGGCTTCGCGATACAGCGTGGTGGCCCGCTGCGGCTGGGATGGCGCCGTGGCGATGGCGAGATGCAGCAGCAGCTCGTAGCGCTCCGCCACCGCTTCAGCGGGGCACTGGGCCAATCCCTGCTTCAGCAGGGACAGCCCCCGTGCCGTGTTGCCGTCACTCACCTCGAGGGCGCCCAGCTTGGCGCAGGCGTAGGGGTCGCCGGGCTTGCGGCGCAGTTCCTGCTCCATCGCCTGGCGCAGGCGCTGGGCCTTGCGTCCATCGGCCAGCAGTTCCGGTCGGTAGCCGTCGTGCAGCAGGGCCGGTTCCGGACAGTCGGCAATGCGCCAGTGGGGCTCCTGCGCCATCAGCGCCATCACGCTGTCGTCCACCAGGGAGTGGTAGGCCTGGCTCCAGTGGATCGCCGGATGGCGGCGGAACAGTCGGCTGACACTGGAATAGGGCGACTGACTGGCCCCCTGCTCCCGTCGCAGCAGGTTGATCAGCAGCAGGTCGGGCTGCTCCATCAGTTGCCGCAGAGCGGGAATGGCCTCGGGGAGCAGCACCTCGTCCGCATCGAGAACCAACACCCACGCGCCCCGGACCCACTCCAGGGCGCGGTTGCGTGCCGGTGCGAAATCGCCGGGCCAGGTGATCGGGTGCACCACGGCGCCACACCGCTCGGCGATCGCCACCGTGTCATCGGTTGAGCCGGTGTCCACCACCACCATCTCGTCGACGAAGTCCCGTACCGAGGCCAGGCAGCGCTCCAGGCACGCGGCCTCATCCCGCACGATCATCGAGAGGCTGAGCTGAGGCTCGGTGCCCATGGCGGTGGGTAGGGACTTGGTCACGGTTGGTCTGGAGCGAGGCGGAGGGGCGCCAAGGCGCTCAGTCGGTGAAGGACCCAGCCTGGCTTCCTTCTCCAAGGCCGATGGCCTCCAGGGCGTAGCGCTGGGCCAAGGGTGTCTGGGCGGGGCAGTAGGCGGCGGGAATCTGCGGGTCGAGCTCCGCCACCAGGCTGTCCCAGCGATAGGGGCTGCCGTAGACCACCAGGGCTGCCAGCCGGCCGATCTCCTGAAGTTGCTGGATTGCCTGCTCCCACGGCTCCTGACCGCCGGCGCCGCCGGTGAAGGGATTGCCGCGCAGGAACAGCTGCAGCAGCACCGCTCCACTGCCCAGGCTCTCCAGGTTGAGCGGATGGCGGGGATCCTGGCTCCAGGGGGAGGGGCTGCGAGGTTCGAGCAGGCGGCTCCGGAAGCCCGCTGCTGCCGGCAGGTTCAGGGCTGGTGCCCCCAGCGGCAGGGCAGGGCATTGCAGGGCGTTGTCGATACGAATCAGGTTGCAGCCTGCCGCGCTCGGTGTGCCCTGCGGGCGGACCGTCAGGCGGCCGCCGCGATGCTGCAGACCGCCCTGCACCAGCTCCCTGGCCAGTGCCCGGTGCTCAGCCCGGGGGCCCTCGCTGAGGCGCCGGAGTGGCAGGGCCACGTCTGCACCGGAGGGCTGCTGAGCCGCGGGTTCCGCGACCGAGGCCAGGGCGCGCCGCCGCCGTTGCTGGCTGGCTGCCAGCCGCTCTGGCGACAGGCGGCCCTGCTGCACGGCCTCCAGGATTGCGTCGATGGCCGCGTCGGCGTTCTCCGGCATCAGCACCAGATCCGCCCCGGCGACCAGGGCCAGCACGGCGGCCTCGGCCCCGCCGGTGCGGGCCGCAATCGCCTCCATCACCAGGGCGTCGGTCACGATCAGGCCCTCGAAGCCCAGCTCCTGGCGCAGCAGTCCGTCCAGGACGGCCGGCGACAGGGTGGCAGGCTGCTCCCTGTCCAGCTCGCTCAGCAGCAGGTGGGCGGTCATCACCGAGGCCACTCCAGCGGCGATCGCGGCCCGGAAAGGCGGCAACTCCACCTGCTCCAGCCGGGTGCGCTCGTGGTCGAGGCGGGGCAGTTCCAGATGGGAATCCACGGCCGTGTCGCCGTGCCCCGGGAAGTGCTTGGCGCAGCAGAGCACCCCCTCGGCCTGGGCGCCGCGCAGGAAGGCCGTGGCCAGGGCCGCCGCGGTGGCGGGATCCTCCCCCCAGGCGCGCAGGTTGATCACCGGGTTGGCGGGATTGTTGTTGACATCGCACACCGGCGCCAGCACCCAGTTGAGGCCCAGCTCCCGGGCTTCGGCGCCCGTGCAGCGGCCATAGCGCTCGGCAAGCTCCTCGGCTCGCCCTGGCTCCCGCTGGTAGAGGCGACCCAGGGTGAGGGGTGGTGCCAACCAGCTGGCCCCCTCGAAGCGCTGCCCCACCCCCTCTTCCACGTCGGCGCAGAGCAGCAGTGGCTGGCCTGACCAGGCCTGGAGCTGGCGGCAGCGCAGACCCAGCTCGGCGGCGCTGCCGCCCAGCAGGATCACGCCCCCCACCCCCTCAGCCAGAAGGCGCCGCAGGGTGGCGTTGTCGAGCTCCCAGCGGGGATAGCGCCGCTGATCGTCGCTGAGGTGGCCGCTGCAGCGCACCACCAGCAGCTCGGCCACCAGGCGCCGCAGGTCCTGCTCCGTGGCCGTTCCAGCGCCAGCCCCGGCCGCCGTCATGGCGCAGTGCCGTTCTGGTCCTCGGGGGCGTCAGTCAAGGGTGGCTCACTGTCTTTGCTCAGCCGTTCTTCCCCAAGGCGGTTCAGCAGACTCAGCACCGTGGTCCCGCGTTCGAGGCCACGATCCAGTTGGAACACCACCTCGGGTGTTCGGCGCATCTTCAGCCGGCGGCCCAGTTCGCCTTTCACGTAGGCCGCGGCCGACTGCAGGCCGGCCATCGCCTGGATGCGGTCGTCGTCGCTGCCGAACACGCTCACGAAGATCTTGCAGTGCTGCAGATCGCCGGCCACATCCACATGGGTGACGCTCACCATGCCCTGGCTGACCCGTTCGTCCTTGATGCCCGTGATCAGGAGCTCGCTGATTTCGCGGCGGATCAGGGCCGCCACCCGTTCCACCCGTCGGCCCTGTGCCATGGCTATGCCAGAGGTGCTGTGGTCACCATCGCACGCAGCACCAGACCCAGACTGAGCAGGCCGCTGATCAGGGCCCCCACCAGGGCCACCGCCGTGACCGGATTGCTGCGTCGCCGTGCCAGCGGCTCCACCACCGAATTGATCACCCCGAGGCTGAAGGCGATCAGATAACGCGGGTACCGCGTTACGTTCACGAAAAAGTCCTTCATGGCCGCCGTGCACCGCGCTCGCAGGTGCTCGCTACTCTGCCGCCCGGAGGTTAGCTCTGTCGCATTCCGGCCGCGGATCCCTCCCGCCGCATCCCGCCAGTCCCCCTTGCCCCCGGAGTCACCGCCGATGGAACTGCATCAGTTCAGACATTCGGCCTTCTGCGAGAAGGTGCGCCTGATCCTGGCGGCCAAGGGTCTCGATTACACCGTTGTGGAGGTGACGCCAGGCCTTGGCCAGCTGGAGGTGTTCCGCCTCTCGGGTCAGCGGCAGGTGCCGGTGCTGGTGGATGGCGGTGAGGTGATAGCCGATTCCACTGCCATCGCCCTGCATCTGGAGGATCGCTACCCCACGCCGGCCCTGCAACCCGTCGATCCGGTCGAGCGGGCCCGCCTCTGGCTTCTGGAAGACTGGGCCGATACCGCCCTGTCCGCAGGCTGTCGCCTCGCCCTGGTGCAGGCCGCCGCCGCCGATCCGGTCTTGCGCACGGCCCTGCTGCCGGATCGGTTGCCCGGCCCGCTGCGCAGCCTGGTGGGTGCCCTGCCGTCCGAGGCCCTCTCCTCCCTCACCGGTGCTGTTGGCGAGGCGATCGCCGGTGAGGCGATGCAGCAATTGCGCCGCAACCTCGAGCAGCTCGCCCTGCTGGTGGAGTCCACTCCCTATCTGGTGGGCGATGCTCTGTCCATTGCGGATCTGGCCGTGGCGGCCCAGCTGTCGCTGCTGAAGTTCCCCGCCAGCGCCGGAGCACCCCTGGCGGGCCGTGGCGTCACCGGTATCGCCGACAACCCCCTGCTGGAGCCCCTGTTCAGCTGGCGGGACCGGATTGTGGCCGCAGCGGGACGAGCCTGAGCTCGTACTGGGCGAGGCTCCTGGGGCTGGCCATCAGGCCCTCGGTCGGGGAGGGGTAGGTGGCCAGCCATTGCTCGCCCCTGATGGTTCCATCCGCTTCAAGCTGGTAGTGGCTCAGCACCTCCACCCGGCTGACCCTGGGTGCCGCCTCACCATGCAGCACCTGCAGGCTGAGTTCGTCGGCCAGGAACTGGTCGGGTGGCAAGGTCAGCACCTGCCGACCGATCACGCGGGTTTCCAGCAGGGATCCGTCGCGCTGGCGGGCCAGCTGGCGGTTCGGGTTCGCGGGGTCGTCTTCCACGCTGACCAGACGATGGCCCAGCACTGCCCGGCCGATCGCAGCGGCGTTCGCGGCCCGGGCGCCCACGATGCGGCCCCGGCGATCGGCGATGAAGTCGACGCGGTAGTGCAGCGGTGGCTCCTGGGCTGGCCCCGCAGGCGCTGAGGTGTCGCCCTCAAGGCTGTGGCTGGTCACCTCCCAGGCTCCCGCAAACCAGTGGGGATAGATCAGGTCGCCTCGCCCCGGCCGCGGCAGGGTGACCGGCAGCCGCCACTGCGGCCAGCTGCTCAGGCGCTCCTGCACAACCGTTCCAGGGGCGGCTGCGACCGGCAAAGCCAGCAGGATCGCCAGGATGGTGCCCAGCAGCGTTGCGGCCATGTCTGATCCCCTGATGCGGGAGCTTGATCATTACGTGGTGCTCGAGCCGGGGCGGCCTCAGGAGATCCTTGATGTGGGCGCCGCGTTGGGTTGGTTGGCGGCCCACCTCGAGCGTCTGCCTGCGGTCCCAGAGGATCTGGCCGGCCTCGCCGATGCCCGGGCCCAGGCGGAACGCCTGCTCGACACCGCCTGCGAGTTGGAGCTGGCACCGGGGCTGGCGATCCAGTGGTTCGCGGTGCGTCTGGAGCCCGGCGGCCACCGGTGAGCCGTGGCGAGGTGAGTCATCGTCAGTTGAGCGAGGAAGTGATAGCTCCGTCGCCGTTGATCAGCGTCAGTGGTTCGCTGGGGCCGGCCTGGCGTTCCTTGAGGATCGAGGGGAGCCCGTCCAGCACCTGGAGCGCCACCTGCTCCGGGGGGCCGCTGCCCTGCACGATGTGCAGGTCGGCCTGGGCATAGAGGGGGCGGCGCTGCTCCAGCAGCTCCCGCAGCCGTCCGTGCGGGTCGGGGCCGGCCATCAGCGGGCGCGGGGTGGGGTCGGCGTTGAGTCTCTGCAACAGCACCGCATCGGCAACATCCAGCCACACCACCACCCCCTGGTGCAGGTGGCCCCAGTTCTCCGGCCGTGTCACGGCGCCGCCGCCGGTGGCCACCACCAGGGAATGCCAGCTGGCGATCTGATCGAGCACGGCGGTCTCCAGGGTGCGAAAGCCCGCCTCTCCCTGCTGCTCAAAGATCGCCGGGATCGGCTGGCCTGCCACCTGTTCGATCGTGGTGTCGGCATCGAGGAAGCGGTAGCCGAGCGCCGCGGCCAGGGGCCTGCCCACCGCACTTTTGCCCGCGCCCATCATCCCCACCAGATAGATGTTGATCCCCTCCAGGCGGCGGGCGAGGGAGCGGTGGGTGGTGCGATCGGCAGCTTCCCTGCTGATGTCGGAGGCAGAGCCCCTGAATCCGTCACGGCCATCGGATCCGGAGGAAGCGGCGGGGGACATGGGCGGCGGGCGTCGAGCGCGGCAGTGCTTGGGATCCGGTTTCTAGGATGCACGCTCTACACAGGCATGGGCGAAAATGGCTACCGGCTTGCGTGCGCCCACCCTGGCCCCACCGGAGTCGGCTGCGCTGCGGCCGGCGTCTGCGGCATCCGTGCCCGCTGGAACGGCCTGCCCCCACGGCCGGGGCCGCCCCTGTGTGATCACACGGCGGGCCACCTTCAGTGCCAGCCACCGCTACTGGTTGCCGGAACTGGATGCGGCCACCAACCAGGAGCGCTTCGGTCCCTGCAGCATCGCCCCCGGCCATGGCCACAACTACGAGTTGGTGGTGGCCATGGGTGGCGATCTCGACGCCGATGGCATGGTGCTCAATCTCTCGGATGTGAAGCACGCCATCCGCCGTGAGGTGACCGGACAGCTCGACTTCCGCTACCTCAACGAGGTCTGGCCGGAGTTCGATCTCTCCACCCCAGCCGGTTGTCTGCCGACCACCGAAGCCCTGGTGCGGGCGATCTGGACCCGCCTGGCCCCCCATCTGCCCCTGATGGGGCTGCGCCTCTACGAAACCGCCAACCTCTGGGCCGACGTGATCGGCGACACCATGGAAGCCTTCCTCTCGATCCGCACCCATTTCGCCGCCGCCCATCGCCTGGCCCGCCCCGAGCTTTCCCAGGCGGAGAACGAGGCGATCTACGGCAAGTGCGCCCGGCCCCATGGCCATGGCCACAACTACCTGCTGGATGTGACCGTGCGCGGCAGCATCGACCCCCGCACCGGCATGGTCTGCGATCTGGCGGAGCTCCAGACCCTGGTCCAGGACCTGGTGGTCGAGCCCTTCGATCACACCTTCCTCAACAAGGACGTGTCCCACTTCGCCGCCTGCGTGCCCACCGCCGAGAACATCGCGCTGCATATCTGCGATCTTCTGGCGTCACCGATCGCCGCCACAGGCGCCTGCCTGCACAAGGTCCGCCTGCAGGAGAGCCCCAACAACGCCGCCGAGGTGTTTGCCGAAACCGCCCAGCTGGGCATGCTGCCCCGTGGGCTTGAGGTGCTGGCGGCGGCCTGAGGCCTGTCGCCGTGGTTGCCCTGTCGCCTGGCCGGAGCCGACCACTGCTGAGGCTGGTGCTGGCCGTGAGCCTGGATGGACGGCTGGCGCCGGCAACGGGAGGTGCGGCCCAGATCGGCGGCCGCGGCGATCGGCGGGTGCTGGAAGAGTCCCTGGCCTGGGCAGACGGCTGCCTGATCGGCGCCGAGACGTTGCGGCGCCACGGCACCACCTGCCTGATCCGCCAGGCCGACCTGCTGGCCCAGCGCGCTGCCGCCGGCCGTGAGCCCCAGCCCCTGGCGGTGGTGGTGAGCCGCAGTGGTGTTGTGGAGGTCGGTCTGCCTTTTTTTGCCCAGCCCCTGCGGCGTTGGCGGCTGGATCCTGGTGGCGATCCGGCCGGCCTGGCGGCTGGTCCTGGTGCCCCCGCCGGGGATCGAGCCTCCGCGCCCGCTGGTTTTGAGCGCCAGCTGTGTTGTGGCGGCTGGCAGGAGGCGTTGGAGCAGCTGGCGTTGGCCGGCCTGGAGCGGCTGGTGGTGCTGGGCGGCGCACGGCTGGTGGCCTCCCTTGTGGCCGAAGGCTGGCTCGATGAACTGCAGCTCACCCTGTGCCCCCAGCTCCTGGGGGGGGCGCACAGCTGGTTGCCGGCGACATCGCCGGTGATGGATGCGCTGCAGCGCGGCTGGCGGCTGCAGGAGCAGCGCCTGCTTGAGGACAGCGAGCTGCTGCTGCGTTATGACCGCCCCGGCCTTGGTGGCGATCGCGCGTAGGGCGTGCCGTTCAGGGCGTACGGCTTCGGTCTTTGCCTGTCCCCGCGCTCTGACCGAAGCGTTTGGCCAGCTCCTCCAGCGGCACCTCCTGCAGGCTTTCGGGTTTCAGTCCCAGCAGACGGGCCAGGCAGCGTTTCACCACCCATTCGCTGTCGTCGCCGAAGCGGCCCTGCACCAGTTCGCTGACCACGCCGAGGCTGCGGCCACTGCGGTCAGTCTCTTCGATCAGGCAGGCACTGGTGGGCCCGGCCAGCTGGCGGCAGGGATCCTTCAGTCTGCGGGCCAGATCGCTCTGCCCTCCAGAGGCGGTCTCCACACAGACCCGGGCGAGCCGCTCCTCCAGCTGCGGTTTCATCATCATCAGCAGCGGCCGGGCCAGGCCAGCCCGGGCCGGTGGCGCTGCGCCCAGCCCGCCCAGGCCACCCAGCAGTGCGGCGGCCAGGGGCAGCAGCAGGGATCGGTGCGATCGTCGCTGGGGCTGGTGCATGACAGACCGCCGTGGCTGGAACAGTCCCGTTAGTTTTGCGCCCGAACACTCGCCACCGCGGCCCGCTCCATGGCTGAGTTGCACGCCCGCTGGCACCAGTCGATGGCGGAGCTGCCTTCCGAACAGTGGCAGGCGCTGGTGGGCCAGCACCTGCCGTTCTATGGCTGGGACTGGCTGCATCAGCTCGAGGCCAGCGGCAGCATCGTGCCGCGCCAGGGCTGGCAGCCCTGTCACCTGGGTCTGTGGCGCGGCGACCTGCTGGTGGCGGTGGCACCGCTCTATCTCAAGGGTCACAGCTATGGCGAATTCGTCTTCGACCAGGCCTTCGCACGCCTCGCCGACGACCTGGGGCTGCGCTACTACCCCAAGCTCGTGGGCATGAGTCCGGTGAGCCCGGTGCAGGGCTACCGCTTCTGGTTCTCCCCCGACGAGGACGCCGCGACACTGACCGGGTTGATGCTGGAGCTGATCGACGCGTTCTGCCGCCGCAATCATCTGCTCAGCTGCAACTTTCTCTATGTCGATCCCGCCTGGCAGCCCCTGGCCGAGGCGGCCGGCTGCGCCACCTGGATCAATCAGCAGAGCCTCTGGCACAACCCCGGCTATCGCAGCTTTGCTGATTACCTGGCCAGCTTCAACGCCAACCAGCGCCGCAACATCAAGCGGGAACGCAAGGCTGTCGCCAGTGCGGGTCTTCAGGTCACGCCTCTGGTGGGGGCGGAGATTCCCCCCCGGATGGTGGGGCGGATGCACGACTTCTATGCCCAGCACTGCAGCCGCTGGGGGCCATGGGGCAGCAAGTACCTCACCGAGGCGTTCTTCACGGCGGCGGCTGAGCAGTTGCGGCAGCATCTGGTGCTGTTCAGTGCACACCGCGGTGATCCCTCGGAGCCGGTGGCGATGTCGCTGTGCGTGCGCTCCGAGCAGGAGCTCTGGGGTCGCTACTGGGGCAGTGATGTGGACCTCGACAATCTTCACTTTGAGGTCTGTTACTACGCGCCGATTGAATGGGCGATCGCCCAGGGCATCCGCAGCTTCGATCCCGGTGCGGGGGGCAGCCACAAGCGTCGTCGCGGTTTCCTGGCCGAGCCGCGGGCCAGCCTGCACCGCTGGAGTGATCCCCGCTTCGATTCGATGCTGCGCCAGTGGCTGCCCCGGGCCAATGCGTTGATGCGCGAGGAGATCGAAGCGATCAATGCGGAGTTGCCCTTCAGTGCGACTCCGCTGCCTCTCGACCAGCGGGCGGCTTAACTTGGAGCCATGGTTCTGTTTTCCCCCGCCAGCGCCGCCGATCAGCGCC
This sequence comes from Synechococcus sp. CBW1006, assembly GCF_015840525.1. NCBI lineage: Bacteria > Bacillati > Cyanobacteriota > Cyanophyceae > Synechococcales > Synechococcaceae > Synechococcus > Synechococcus sp. CBW1006. Next base: position 1,608,019 of record NZ_CP060396.1, read on the forward strand.
GCAGCCTGGATGAGCAGCTCTCGCAGCGCCAGATCGCACTGGATCCGGCCGGTTATTTCCTGATCAAGCTGGATGCCGAGGCCGGTGAATTGGTGGCCGAGCACTACGGCAACGGCATCAATGACCAGGGGCTGGCCACCGATCCGGAAAGCGGGGAGGTGTTGAGTTGCCGCGGCGCCGGTCCCCATGCCCCCCTGGCGGTGTTCCGGGGCCGCACGGCCAAGGAGCTGGGTGTGGCTCTCACCGAGGGGCCTGGGCCCCATCCGCTCAGCCGTCTGGATCATGCCCTGTATCTCGGGCGTGAACTGCAGAAAGCGGAAGCCTGCCTGCTACAGGGAATCCCCTACATCCAGGACTGAGCGTCAGCCAGGCCGTGCGTCAGTCAGGCAGTGAATGAGCCAGACACTGCTGTCTTCAAGCAGGCTGCAGCTGACGATCGGCCACCTGGCTGCGCGGCGGTTCGGGGGGAAGGGCCGAGAGCTGGTCCTGAATTTCCCGGGTCACCACCTCGCGATATTCCTGGAAGTGCTCGTTGTGGGCCAGGGTGACGAGGAACTGTTCGAGGTTGTCCGGGTTGCAGCGGGCGATCTTGACAATGGAGCGCCAGAAACGGAAGCGGGTGTCCCGCTGAAAGCCCTGACGCCAGATCACGATCAGCAGGGCACGCACATCGGTCCAGGTGGGGAGGGAGGCCTTGCCGAAGGCTGCGGCCTTCACATATTGCTGCCAGCGTGGTTTGCCCACCTTGGTGTAGTAATGCGTCACCCGATCGATGTAGGCGTTCGGCTCGTAGAGACGGCAGAACGCATCCACATATTCGTTGGCGATGTCGCGGATCGGCCGGGTGGGCACGAAGTTGAGCAGATTGGTCTGGTTCACGCCCTTGGCGTCGGCCTTTTCCTGGATCAGCCGATTTTCCTTCTCAAGGCGATGCCAGAGCCCGGTATTGGGCAGGGCCTGCAACATGCCCATCATCGCGGCGGGGATGCCGGTGCGGCTCACGAACGTCACGATCCGATCGCCTGCGCCCTTCTTCTCACCGTCGAAGCCGATGATGAACCCTGCCATCACCCGGATGCCGTAGGACGTGATCCGGTCGACGGATTCCTCCAGGGAACTGCGGGTGTTCTGGTGCTTGCCGGCGATCGAGAGGCTGGCCTCATCGGGGGTTTCGATGCCGAGGAACACCGAATCGAAGCGGGATTCGGCCATCATCAGCATCATTTCGTCGTCTGAGGCCAGGTCGACCGACGCTTCAGTGGCAAAGCTGAAGGGATAGCCATGCTCGATCTGCCACTGCTTCAGAGCAGGCAAGAGCAGCTTGGCGTTGCGCTTGTTGCCGATGAAGTTGTCGTCCACCAGGAAGATGGAGCGGCGCCAACCCAGGTCGTAGAGATATTGGAGCTCGGCGATCAGCTGCTGCGGTGTTTTGGTGCGCGGCTTGCGGCCGTAAAGCACGATGATGTCGCAGAACTCGCACTGGAACGGACAGCCCCGCGAGAACTGAACGCTCATCGAGTCGTAGGCATCGAGCTCGAGCAGGTCGAAGCGGGGAATCGGCGTGCCCGTCACATCCGGCTTTTCCCCCTCGGAGCTGAAGCGACCTCTGGATTCACCCCGCTCGATCGCTTCGATGAACAGAGGCAGGGTGATCTCACCTTCATCCAGCACCTTGTAGTCGGCCAGCTGCAGCTCGGGTGCATCCGGAGTGGAGCTCGCAAAGGGCCCGCCAACCGCCACGGGCAGTCCCCGGGCCTTGGCCTTGGCGATCTGGGCGGCCATGTCCGCCTTCTGGACGATCATCCCGGAGATGATCACCAGTTCAGCCCAGGCCCATTCAGCCTCGCTCACCTCGCGCACATTGCGGTCGACCAGCTTCATCTCCCACGTCTGGGGGAGCAGGGCTGCCACGGTGACCATGCCCAGGGGGGGCAGCAGCACCTTGCGATTCACCAGCTCGAGAATCTTCTCGTAGCTCCAGAAGGTTTTGGGAAATTCCGGGTAGATGAACAGGGTGCGCATGCTCGGGGGGGAAGGAGGTGTGGAAAAGGTGCTTGCGCAGTCGGCGTCCGGGTCGCCTGGTCAATGGTGCTGGCCACCCTAGGTGCATCCAGCTGGGAGCGCCGATCTCGGGCCTTCTGCTGTAATGGCACCCAAACGCTTCAATCACGGCCATGGGTGCGGCAATCTATCTGGGTCTGGTCGGTGGTGGCCTTGCTGCCGCGTTCATCGCCGCCGTGGTGCTGCGCGGCATCCGGCTGATCTGATCCGCCTGAGCTGAACCCAGCACGCCAACCCTGCGCGTCAATCGACGGGTGGTGGAATGCGCAGGCCGGCGCGCTGGGTCAGTTCCCAGAGCCCCAGCAGCACGCCGATGCCACCCAGCCAGGCAAAGGTGGCGGCCAGCCCGATGGTCATCGACAATCCGGCGGCGATCAGCCCGCTGAGGCCGCCGCCACCGAGGAAGGCGATCTGACCCAGGCCGGCCATCCGGCCGCGCAGCACCATCGGGCTGCCCACCTGGCTGATCAGATTCACCCCGGCCAGCAGCGATGCGGTCCCGGCGCCGATCACCCACGCCATGGCCAGTGCAAAGCCGGTGGATGTGCTGACGCCCATGCCCACCTGGGCCGCTCCGGTGGCCAGCACACACGCCCCCATCAGCAGGGCGGGGCGTTGGCTGAGCCAGCTGCTGTTCCGCTGCAGCACCACCCCTCCGCAGATGCTGCCGGCCGCCAGCACGCTGGTGAACAGGCCCAGGGCCTGGGGTGATGGGCCGAGGATCTCCGCTGCCATCAAGGGGGCCAGGCCAGGGTGGAAGAAGCCCGCCAGGCAGGCCAGGGCGGTGAAGCCGAGCACGTGCCGCAGGGGACGGCCGCAGTCCTTCCACGCGCTGATCAGGCTGGCTTTCTGACCCGGTCGGCTGCGCTGTTCCATCGCCCGGTTGGGCCGCAGCAGCCAGACAACGGTCGCAATCGGCAGCAGGTAGGTGGCGGCATCGATGGTCAGGGCCGCCAGGGGGCCGGTGGCCGCCACCAGCCAGCCCCCCACGGGCGGGCCCACCAGCTTGCCCACGTTGAACACCACCGAGAAACTGGTGATGTAGCGGGCCAGCTGGCCGGGATGGTCGACCACGAGGGCGCAGTACTTGTTGCGGGCCGTGAGTTCGAAGGAACTGGCGATTCCGGCCAGCATGGTGCTGAGCATCAGCAGCACCACCTGCATCGTGCCGGTCTGCAGCGGAATCGCCAGGGCGCCGAGGGTGCCGGCCAGAAACAGTCCCCACTGGGCGCGGATCAGCACCGTTTCGCAGCCGAGCCGATCGGTGAGCACCCCGGCCGGCCCGCTCACCAGCAGGCTGGGCAGGGCCAGCACGGCGAAATGCAGGGCCAGCACCATGGGGTTGCCGGTGCCGTGCATCAGGATCCAGCCCTTGGCGGTGATCCCGGCAAAGGATCCGGCGGTGCTCACGCCCGAGGCGATCAGGAAGGTGGTGCGCTGATGGCGGTGCAGCGTCTCCAGCAGGCCAGCTGGATCGTGTCCCGGGGGCTCAGGGGGCCGCCCGGACGCCCGGCTCGCCGCCGGAAGAACGGCCCGGGGGGCCTGGCTGGAGCTCTCCCTAAGGCTCAAGCGCCGCTCCGGTGGGCGGCGAGGGCGTCGCCCACCATGGCCCTGGCTCCTACAACTTCGCCCTCCAGGTCGTAGATGTCTGCCGCGGTGATCCGGACCGGCACCATGGTTCCCGGAGCGGCGCACAGACCCCCCACGCCTGGCCTCACCCGCACCTCGCCGTCCACCTCGGGGGCGTAGCGGGCGCAGCGGCCGAGCATCTCACCGGTGGATGGATTCTCCTGCTCGATCAGCACGTCCACGATCCGGCCCACCCAGGCGGCATTGCGCTCGGCAGAGATCGGTTGCTGCAGGGCCATCAGCCGGTCCTTGCGCTCCTGGGCAAGCTCGGGAGGCACCGGGTTGGGCAGGGACGCGGCGGCGGTGCCCTCCTCCGGGGAGAAGGTGAACACGCCCACGTGGTCAAAGCGTTGCGCGGCCACGAAGTCGAGCAGGTGCTGGAACTGTTCCTCGGTTTCACCGGGGAAGCCCACGATGAAGGTGGTGCGCAGAACGGCTTCGGGCAGCTGCTCGCGGATCCGTTGCAGCAGGCCCGCGGTCACATCGGCCTGCCAGGGGCGATTCATCGCCCGCAGCACCTCCGGGTGGCTGTGCTGCAGCGGCAGATCCAGGTAGGGCAGCACGTTGGGAACCTCCCGGTAGGCCGCCAGCACCTCGGGGGTGAGGCCGGTGGGATAGGCGTAATGCACCCGGATCCAGGGGATCTCCACCTCGCCCAGGGCCCGCAGCAGCTCGGCCAGCTGGGGTTTGCCGTAGAGATCCAGGCCGTAATTGGTGGTGATCTGGCTGATCAGCACCAGCTCCTGCACCCCCTGAGCGGCCAGCTGCCGGGCCTCGGCCACGATCGATTCGATCGGCCGCGACCGCTGGTCGCCGCGCAGCTTCGGGATGATGCAGAAGGCGCAGCGGTAGTCGCAGCCCTCGGCCACCTTGAGGTAGGCCACCGCCTCGGAGGTGGTGCGGTAGCGGGGCAGATGTTCATCACCCACGAAGGTGGGGACGGCGCTCACCTGGTTCACCCGCTCGCCGGCTTCCACCCGCTCCAGCACGCTGACGATGTGCTGGTAGTCGCCGGTGCCCACGATCGCTTTGGCCTCCGGCAGGCTCTCGAGCAGTTCCTCCTGGAAGTGCTGGGCCAGGCAGCCGGCGATGATCAGTTCCTTGCCCTGTTCCGCCAGTTCCACCAGGGTGCGCACCGATTCCTCGCGGGCGTCCTGGATGAAGCTGCAGGTGTTCACCACCACCACGCTGGCCTCGCTTTCATCGGCACTCACGCCGTAGCCGGCCTGGGCCAGCAGGCCGAGCATGTGCTCGGTATCCACCCGGTTCTTCTCGCAGCCCAGGTGGGCGAAGGCCACGGTCTTCCGACTGGACTGGCTTGGCGGGGACATGGAGGTCGCTGGGTTCAGGGTGGGCCGGATGGGTGAGAGATGGGCCAATCCACCACCCTATGCAATGGGAGAGGGTGTCAGGGGCCTTCGGCGCGCCGCCGCAGGACTGCCACAATTCCGTCAGCGCTTTCTGCCCCCGTGACGTCGAGTCTTCTCAGCAGTCGCCTCAGCAGCCGGCGGCCCAGCGAGCCCAGCCGGCGCTGGGTGTGGGTGGTGATGGCCGTGCTGGCCACCGTTGGCGTGATCGATACCGGCTCCATCACCCTGAAGCGGTGGGGGCTGCTCGGACCTTTGGTTTGCCCGGGGGGCGCCGAGGGTTGCGACAAGGTGCTCAACAGCGCCTGGGGCACCGTGCTGGGTCAGCCCCTGTCATTGCTGGGCTTCTTCGCCTATTCCAGCGTGCTGGTGCTGGCGGTGCTGGCGTTGGTGCTGCGCGGCGATCTGCGGAGCCGGTTATTGCCGGTCGGTCGCTGGGGACTGTTCCTGATCGCCACGGGCATGGCGGTGTTCAGCCTGCTGCTGCTGGGGCTGATGGTGTTCAAGATCCAGGCTTTCTGCTTTTTCTGTCTGCTGTCGGCCAGCCTCAGCCTGGCTCTGTGCGTCTTCAGCCTGCTGCAGGGGGGCTGGGAAGACCGGGGCCAGCTGCTCTTCCGTGGGGTGCTGGTGGCCTTGGTCGTGGCCCTTGTAGGCCTGGGCTGGGCGGCGTCTGTGGATCGGCCCGCCGCCGTCGACACCCGTGGCACTCCGCCAGCCGTCATTGCCGCCAGCACGCCGGAGTCCATTGCCCTGGCTGAACATCTCACCGCCACGGGCGCCGTGATGTACTCCGCCTACTGGTGCCCCCATTGCCATGAGCAGAAGGAGCTGTTCGGCAAGGAGGCCACCACCAAGCTGAAGGTGATCGAATGTGCGGCCGATGGCAAGAACAGCCAGAAAGAGCTGTGCGACAGCAAGAATCTCGAAGGCTTCCCCACCTGGGAGATCAAGGGCAAGCTCGATTCCGGTGTCAAGTCGCTGGAGCAGCTCAAACTGATCAGCGGTTTCTCGAACTGATCAGGGGCTGAATCCGTCTGGATGAACAGCGCCTGCAGTCGTCTGAGGTTCAGGGCTGCGTTTCTAGGCTTCAGCTCAGTGCGATGGCCTGCCTGGTGGGGCATCCACGTGCTCATCGGTCCTGTGCAGCTCCGCTGTCCACGTTGACGGGATTCACCAGCTGCCCCACCGGAGCTGTCTGCACCGGATGCCCCAACCTCTGGAAGCTGTGGCGCTCCCAGAAGGGCTGGGGAGCAGGGGCATCGGTGCGGAAGTGGCCGCCGCGGCTTTCCTGGCGAAACAGGGCCGCCTCGATCAGGCGTTCGGCCAGCACCAGCCGCTGCTGCAGGTTCTGGCCACGCTGCAGGGCGGCAGCGGCACTCGGTTCAAGGCTGAGCCGATCGCCTGGCTCCAGGTGGGCCAAGCGCGCGTCGAGGGATCCGGAGGGCCAGAGCCCGGCCCGCTCCTGAACCCAGGCCAGGGCGCGCCGGAGGCCGCTGCCGCTCCGCTCAACCCCGGCCTCCTGCCAGCAGAGCCGACGCAGTGCCTGGATGCGCGCCCGTAAGACGTCCGGATCGGGCAGGGTCAATCCTGGTGCCAGGTCCTCCAGGCTGAACTGGCGCCCATGGCCAGTGATCGGGGCCGTGGCCCCGGCTGGATCCGCTGGCTGGAGTCGCCTCAGCTGGCGCGCGAACACCAGGCATTCCATCAGGGAATTGCTGGCCAGGCGGTTGGCGCCGTGGACACCCGTGCAGGCCACCTCTCCCACCGCATAGAGCCCGGGGAGGCTGGTGGCGGCCTCCAGGTCGGTGGCCACGCCTCCCATCCAGTAGTGGGCGGCCGGCGCCACGGGGATCGGGTTCCGGGTCGGCTCCAGGCCCAGTTCGCGGCAGCGCCGCAGAATCGTGGGGAACTGTCGTTCCAACCGTTCGCCGCCCACTGGGCGTAGATCCAGCCAGAGATGGTCGGTGCGCAGCTCCCGCATCCGCCTGGCCAGAGCGCGGCTCACCTGGTCGCGCGGGGCCAGATCGCCGCCACTGAGCCCGGCCACCGGACTGGCCCCAGCGCCATCGAGCAGCCGGCCCCCTTCGCCACGGACGGCCTCCGAGATCAGGAAGTGGGGAGCATCCGGCAGCATCAGGGCGGTGGGGTGGAACTGCACGAACTCCAGGTCCCGCAGTTCCGCCCCGGCCCGCCATGCCATGGCGACGCCATCGCCACTCGACTGCGACGGGTTGGTGGTGTGGGCAAACAGGTGGCCACCGCCGCCACAGGCCAGCACCACAGCCCCGCTGCGGATCCAGCCCAGCTCCTGCTGGTGCAGGACCTGCAGCCCCCGGCATCGGCCGGCGGAAACCCATAGCTGCAGCGCCACGGCTCCTTTGAGGCAGCAGAGCCCCGGTCGCTGCAGGGCCCTCCGCTCCAGGGCTTCCACCAGGGCGCCACCGGTGCGGTCCTGGGCATGCAGCACGCGCCGATGGCTGTGGGCGGCCTCCAGGGTGGTGCTGAGCTCGGCGCCATGGCGGTCGAAGGCCATGTCCAGGCTGAGCAGGCGTTCGACGCAGGCTGGGGCCTGGCGCACCAGCAGCTCCACCGCCGCGGGATCACAGAGGCCGGCACCGGCCTTCAGGGTGTCGGCGATGTGACTGGCGAAGCTGTCATCCGGCCGGGTCACGGCGGCGATTCCACCCTGGGCCCAGCGGCTGGCGGAGCGGGGCTCGCTGTCTTTACTGAGCAGCAGCACCCTCAGCTCAGGCGGCAATTCCAGGCAGGCCATCAGGCCGGCGGCGCCGCTGCCGACCACGACCACGTCCCAGGAGCGTTGGAAGGGCGACCGCTCGCTCGAATCGTCTGCTTGCGTCACGGCATCGCCCATGAAAAAAGCCGCCGGGAGGGCCCGACGGCTTTCACCTGAGGCTGATGGTAAGGCTCAGCGGTAGACGCCGTCATTGATGCGATCGAAGCCTTCATTCAAGGCGATCGAGGGCGGGGTCACGGTGAAGTTGTCCTTGTACTTGTCGAACAGTTCCTTCTGGCGTTCGGTCAGATCCAGCTGAAGAACGTCGTCGACGCTCTCGTAGGGACCTCCCAACACGATTTTGCCAGCCAGGGTCGGATACATGCCGGGATACTGCTGGAAGCGGCGCACTGAAGCATTGTTGAGATCAACTTTGCCCGCAGACTCGGCGATCTTGTCGTCGGCCACATTGCGCAGCTCATCGGCCCAGGCTGCGGGGGGCAGCACCAGCGAAGCCATCAGCCCGATCATGGCAACCCCGCCCATCAGCCAGGCAACCAGCCGTTTCATCTCCACTCTCCGTTGAATACGGGACATTGAATCCGGGACCTGAGGCGACAGAAAGCCGCCAGGCCAACAACGTTACAGATCTCTCCTTCCGCCAACCCCGATGGGGCCGGTGGCTTTTGCAGAACTTCAGCTTTGCCTGGCGCCGGAGGCCTGGGGCCAGCCGGCTCAGACCAGACCCGAGACATGGGGGGCGAGCAGCGCCGCCAACAGAAACAGCCCATCAACCACCAGCGTGGTGAGCAGGCTTGAGGCGGCCACTCGCCAGGCCGTGCCCCGCTGCCAGATCTGACGGCAAAGCAACCCGATCGCAACGGCCGCCAGCAGCACAGTGCAGAGGGGCAGTGGCTGAAGCACCTGGCGTGCTGCGTCCTGCAGCAGCAGCGGGGCCTGCTCCGGACTGGCCTGCAGCACGATCGTCCAATGGGCCATGACTCCCGTCAGGGCCATCACGGCATCGGTGGCGGCGGTGCCGAGCAGGGATCCGAGATAGAAGGCACAGGCCAGCCGCCAGCGACCGGCCAGGCCGGTCAGGGCCAGCGGCAGGGCGAAGGCCTCAATCGGCAGATGCCAGAGCGGGTGGAGGCGGCACCAGCCCCAGAAAAGGGAGCCGGCCAGCCAGCTGCCGCTGAACCCCACCAGCAGGGCGCCGGCCTGGCTCGATCGTTCCTGCGCCTGACGTTCCAGCACCAGGCCCACAAGGAGCAGGACGCCGGTGAACAGGGCCGAGCTGGCCGGGGCGACACGCACCCAGGGAGCCTGCAGAAACACCGGCAGACTCACCAGAAGGGCCGCCAGCCAGGGCGCAGACATGGCCTGGATGGAAGCCAGACCAGGCCTCCGTGGCTCGGGGCGCTCCAGACTCCGCAGCAACGGGATCAGGCTGAGGGGACCCACGCCGGAGGGGGATTGCAGGCTGGAGGGAACCCCGATCACCAAGGATGTGAAGAAAGTTGGCCAACCTTAAAGGTGAAGCCGCCCCCGGTGAGGGGCTGCTGGCCGCCATAGGGTCGGCATTGGTGCTCGTCTTCCTGCATGGCCTTCTCCGGCATGGCTTTCGGCGGCATGCCCTTCGGCGTCGCTGTCGACCCCGCCGGGGCCGGCGCCCTCGACCTCTGGACCGCCTGCTGGCATGCGCTGGTGCTCGGGGTGGTGCAGGGACTCACGGAATTTCTGCCGATCAGCAGCACCGCCCATCTCAAGGTGGTTCCTGTCCTGCTGGGCTGGGGAGATCCCGGTGTCGCCGTCACGGCGGTGATTCAGCTCGGCAGCATCGCGGCGGTGCTCGCCTACTTCCGCGATGACCTCCGGATCGTGGTCCTTGGAATGGTCGAGGCCAGCCGCCGCCGCGATTGGAGCGATCCTTCCGCCCGACTGGGGGTGGCGATTCTGGTCGGCACCGTGCCGATCGTTGTGGCGGGTCTCTCGATCAAGCGCTTCTGGCCGGGCTACGAGACATCCGTGCTGCGCAGCCTTCCCTCGATCGCCATCGTTTCGATCGTGATGGCCCTGCTGCTCGCCCTGGCCGAGCTGCTCGGCCGCCGCCGCCGCACCATCGACGACACCTTCCCCCGCGATGGTCTCGTGGTGGGACTTGCCCAGGCCCTGGCGTTGATTCCCGGTGTCTCCCGCTCCGGCAGCACCCTCACTGCCGCCCTGTTCGATGGCTGGCAGAGGCCTGCCGCCGCGCGCTTTTCCTTCCTGCTCGGCATCCCGGCCATCACCCTGGCTGGCCTGGCCGAGATCAAGGGCGCCCTGTCGGCGCCGGCCGGTGGCGGTCTGGTGCCGATGCTGCTGGGCATTCTCTCGGCGGCCCTGGTCTCCTGGTTGGCGATCGCCTGGTTGCTGCGTTTCCTGCAGCGCCACAGCACCTGGATTTTCGTGGGGTATCGGCTGCTGTTCGGTCTGTTTCTGCTGCAGTGGGTGTCTCGCTCCGGTTTCTGAACACTGCTCTCTGGGGCAGGTTTGCTCCGCTGCCCCAACCTTCTGACCCCTACCCCCTGGATTGAGTCGTGTGGACTGAACTGAGTGCCGAGGCCACTGCGGCGGCCAGGGAGCGAGAGCCTGCAGCTGTCGCCGGTGAGATCGGCGGGATTCCGGGCCGCCAGCCGATGCCTGCGGAGGTGGCCAGCGTCGAGCCCGGCTCGATTGCCGAGGAGCTTGGCTTCCAGCCGGGGGATCGCCTGGTCAGCATCAACGGGGTTCGGCCGCGGGATCTGATCGATGTGCAGTTTCTCTGCGGTGACGAGGACCTGGCCCTTGAGGTGCTCGATCCCGATGGAACCAGACATCTCGTGGAGTTGGAGAAGGACGCCGACGAGGGGCTGGGCCTGGGCTTCACCGAAGCGCTGTTCGATGGCCTGCGCCAGTGCAATAACCACTGCCCCTTCTGCTTCATCGATCAGCAGCCGCCAGGCCGGCGCGACAGCCTCTATCTCAAGGACGACGACTACCGGCTCAGCTTTCTTTACGGCTCCTATCTGACGCTCACCAACCTCACGGCCGCTGATTGGCAGCGGATCGAGCAGCAGCGCCTCTCGCCTCTCTACGTCTCGGTGCATGCCACCGATCCGGAGCTGCGCAGTCGCCTGCTGATCAATCCTCGCGCCGCTCTGCTGCCGCAGCAGCTGAGCTGGTTTGCCGAGCGGCAGTTGCAGATCCACGCCCAGGTGGTGGTCTGCCCTGGTCTCAACGATGGCGATGCCCTGGAGCGCACCCTGCGGGATCTGGCTGGTTTCGCCGCCGGCGACTGGCCTGCCGTGCTCTCCGCCGCTGTTGTGCCGGTGGGGTTGACCCGCTTTCGGCCGGCTGGGGATTCGCTCGTGCCGGTGGATCGGGCCTGTGCCCGGGCTGTGATCGAGCGGCTGGAGCCCCTGCAGCGCGAGTTCGCCGGCCGGCTGGGCAGCCGCTTTGCCTGGCTCTCGGATGAGTGGTATCTGATCGCCGGCTTGCCCCTGCCGCCAAGGGCCACCTACGAAGATCTGCCCCAACAGGAAAACGGCGTCGGCAGTATCCGCGCTTTTCTTGAGCAGCTCGATGCCGCCACCACGGCCCTGCCGGCGGCGGTGACCCCCGCCCGTCACTACAGCTGGGTGGTGGGCAAGCTCGTGGCCGAGGCCCTGCAGCCGGTGGTGGAGCGGCTCAATGCCGTCGCGGGGCTCACTCTGACCTTGCACGGCCTCCCCAGCCCCTACTGGGGCCAGGATCAGGTGGTCACCGGGCTGCTCACCGGCTCGGATCTGCTCGACGGCGTGGCGGATCGACCCCTCGGCCAGGCGCTGCTGCTGCCGAGGGTGATGCTGCGCCAGGGCGAGCCGGTCTTCCTCGATGACATGACCCTTGATGAGCTGTCGGCCCGGCTGCCGGTGCCGGTCCATCTGCTGGAAGGGGCGGACGATCTGGTGTCCGTCTGCCTCGGCAATCCGGTGGGAGCTGCTTAAGCTGCGGCCGACGGATTGGATTGGACAGACGCCGTGACGCGCTCCTTGCTCCTGCGTGCAGTTCTCATCGCCACTGTAGGCCTCCCTGCAGGGGCTTCGGTGGCGCATGCGGAGTCACAGTCTGCGGCGGCTGCACCGCCCTCGACCTCGATCGCTGCTGGTGGGAGTCCCCCGGGGTCTGCGACGGATGCTGCGCTGGCTGCGGAGCCTGTTTCGGCCGTTGACACCGTTCCGTCCGAACAGACAGGCGATCCGGTGGTTCAAGCCCAGCCCGAGCCCCTGCCGCTGGCACCGGATGTCAAGGGTCCGCGGCCCAAGTCCGATCCCTCTGTCTTGCCTCCGGCCGCGACCACCCTTGATCCGGCCCTTCAGCCCCTGGCGGCCCCTGAATCCCTCGGCCTGCCGATCAAGACCGATCAGGTCCGCATCAACGAGCTCCGGCCCCTCGGACTCGGCGATGTGGAGCAGCTGGCGGAGGTCAACAATCCCAACCTCAAGGCCCTGGCCAGCCAGGTGGAGCAGGCCCAGTCGAATCTGCGCGCCCAGATCGCTCTGTGGTACCCGAATCTCAACCTCAACGCCGGCGCCCTGCCCACCTACACCGGCGGCCAGCAGTACAGCTCCGCCATCACCGGCACGGGCGAGGAGAGGGGCAACACAATTACCAGCATCTGGAACATGGAGGCCAGCCTCCAGGCCACCTGGTCCCTGATCAACCCCACCAGGGTGCCCCAGATCGCCGCAGCACGCGACCAGTTTGAGCAGGCCAAGAACCAGTACCTGATCGGCCTGCGAGACCTCAGATTGCAGGCGGCACAGGCCTATTTCGATCTGCAGGAATCCGATGAACAGGTGCGCATCGGCCAGGAGTCGGTGCGGGCCTCTGTGGTGAGTCTGAGAGACGCCCGGGCCCGGTTCCAGGCTGGTGTGGCCACCAAGCTGGAGGTGCTGGAGGCCGAGACCCAGCTGGCCCGCGACCAGCAGCTGCTCACCACTTCCCTGTCCGCCCAGTCGATCGCTCGCCGCACCCTGGCCTCCCTGCTGGATCTTCCCCAGACCGTGACCCCTACGGCGAAGGATCCGGCTCGGGTGCTCGGCACCTGGCTACCGTCCCTTCAGGAGAGCATCATTGCGGCTTATGCCTTCCGCGAGGAACTCGATCAGGCTCTGCTGGACATCTCGATCGCCAACAGCCGTGCCAACGCCCAGCTTGGCGAAGTCCAGCCCTTCCTCAACATTGTCAATACGTTGCGGGCTGGTCGCTCCAGCGGCTACCAGTTTGTGACACAGCCGATCCCGAACGAGATCGGTTGGAACGTGGATAACAGCATTGGCCTCAACCTCAGCTGGAATCTCTTCGATGGGGGCCGCGCTCGTGCTCTTTACCGGCAACAGAAGCAGGTAGCGGAGGAGAGCCGCTTCCGGTTCGCTCAGCAGCGTGATTTGATTCGTCAGGAAGTGGAAGTCAGCTTTTACGAGCTGCAGAAGAATAACCGCAATATCCTCACCACAACCCGCGAGGTTGTCTCCGCTCGGGAGGCCCTTCGCCTGGCCCGTCTCCGCTTCCAGGCCGGTGTGACGACCCAGCGGGAAGTTGTTGATAACCAGCGCGACCTCACCAACGCCGAAGTTCGCTACGCCAGTGCCATCAGCGATTACAACCGCAGACTGGCCGAGATGAGGCGCCGCACCGGCCTCGATCAGATTGCACTCTGCAAGCCCCAGGCTCTGCCCGCTGAGAAGCCAAGCAACACCGGCGAGATTGTCGTTCCTGTGGAACCACAGCCGCTTGAGCCGGCCTGTGCCTTCAACGCCAATCCGGTCAATTGAGTCGTTTCCCCTGAGTCATGGCCTCGGCCGCTCCGCCCCTTTCGCCGCTCCGTTGGATCGATGTGCTCCGGCTGAGCCTCTTCCAGGGCTGCGTTGGGGCCATGGCGGCGGTGTTTGTGGGGATGCTGAATCGGGTGATGATCACCGAGCTGGCCTTGCCGGCCCTGCTGGTGGGAGGCGCCCTGGCGTGTGAGCAGTTTGTGGCGCCCAGTCGTGTGCTGTTCGGCCACCTCTCCGACAACCACCCGATCGCCGGTCGCCACCGACTGCCCTACATCCTTCTGGGGGCGGTTCTGTTCAGCCTTCTCGCCCTGCTCTCAGTACCGCTGGTCTTCCATACCGCCCGCCTGCTCGACGGTGGCATCGGACTGACGGCAGGGTTTTCGATCGCCGCCATCGCCGGTCTGTTCGCCCTGTACGGGCTGGCTGTCTCCATGGCCACCACCCCCTATCTCGCCCTGGTGATCGATCGCACCACCGAAAGCCAGCGGCCCCGTGCGGTGAGCCTGCTGTGGTGCATGCTCACGGTGGGGATCATCGTGGCCTCGATCGCGATCCGCCTCTCCCTGCGCTCCCTTGATGGGGTCACCGATCCTTCGGTGCTCGAGCCGGTCCTGGCCGGATTCATGCAGCGTCTGGTGCTGGTGGTGCTGGCCCTCACCCTGCTGGCCATCGCCGGCATGGAGCCTGCTCGGCTTCCCCAGAGCGTGGCGTCATCGCGCGACGATGCCATCACCCTGGCTCAGTCCTGGGCCCTGATCACCTCCAGCCGTCAGGTGGCCGTGTTCTTTGGCTTCCTCGTGCTGTTCACCCTGGCTCTGTTCATCCAGGACCCCATCCTCGAGAGCTTCGGGGGTGAGGTGTTCTCCATGCCGATCTCCGCCACGGCCCTGCTCACCACCTTCTGGGGGGTCGGTACCCTGCTGGGGCTTGTGATGGCGGGACTCTGGGTGGTGCCGAGATTGGGCAAGCTGCCCACGGCCCGGCTTGGCTGTCAGCTGATCCTGCTCAGCCTTCTTCTCCTGATGGTCAGTGGCGTGCTGGGCCAGGTGGCCTTTCTGAAGGTTGTGATGCTGATCTTCGGCCTGGCATCCGGCATCGCCACCAACAGCGCCCTCTGTCTGATGCTCGATCTCACCCTTCCCCAGGCCGCCGGCACATTTGTGGGGGTCTGGGGTCTGGCCCAGGCTCTCTCCCGTGCCCTGGGCAAGCTGGTGGGTGGTGGTCTGCTCGATCTGGGTCGGTTGCTGTTTCCTGGCGCTCCTGCCCTGGCGCCGTACCTGCTGGTCTTCGGGATCGAAGCGCTGGTGGCCTTTGCCGCCATCCTGTTGCTGAGTCGCGTCAATCTGCGCCAGTTCAGGGAAGATACGGGACGAAGCCTGAGCAGGGTGCTCGCTCTGGAGCTCGGATGACCGCATCCCCCGTCCTCTCCTCTCACCTGGATCCGGCCCTTGATGCCTTGGTCGATCGGGTGGCAGACCGGCAGCGGCGGGATTTCGGGCACATGGCGTCTGATCTGAAGGCCGACGGCACCCTGATCACGGCGTGTGATCGCTGGAGCGATGCCACCTTGGTGGAAGGCCTGCAGCGGATCTATCCCGAGGATGGAGTCCTCAGTGAGGAGGGCCGTCAGATCGTTCCTGACACCCCGAGTTTCTGGGTTGTGGATCCGCTGGATGGCACCACAAACTTTGCCGCCGGCATCCCGTACTGGGCGATTTCGCTGGCCCGATTCGAGCGGGGCCGCCCCGTGCTGGCGGTGCTGGATGTCCCCCCGTTGCGTCAGCGCATCGTGGCGATCCGGGGCGAGGGAGCCTGGCGCAATGGCAAGCGGCTGGAGCCGCCTTCCTTGCAGGCCCGCACGGCGGGCTGTGCGTCTCTGTGCAGTCGATCGATCGGGGTGCTGCAGAAGCTGCCGAATCTCCGCTTCCCCGGCAAGATCCGCCTGCTGGGGGTCGCGAGCCTCAACCTGGTGAGTGTGGCCATGGGGCAGACCGTGGCGGCGCTGGAAGCCACCCCGAAGCTCTGGGACCTTGCCGCGGCCTGGCTGGTGCTGGATGAATTGGCCTGCCCGCTCCGCTGGCTCGATGCGGAGCCCCAGTTGCTCAAGATCGGCAGCGACCAGGCCACCCAGGACTATCCGGTGCTGGCCGCGGACAGCGAAGAGAGTCTGGAGAGATTCCTCCCGTGGGCTGAAGCCCTGCTGGATTGATCTTCTCTTGCAGACCCTCTGCCTGGCCCCGGTGCTGGTGGTGCTGAGCCTGGCGGGCTGAAGCTGCCCGCGGCCCCATCAGTGGGAGCTTGCGCGATCGAAGGTGTATGGGGTATGGTTTTGGACTGCGCAGCACACCGGGAGCGAGAGCACCGGTGGAAACGCAGAGTCTTCGGTGCTGCGAGGCACTGAGGGCAAGTGCCGTTTGCCTGCAAGGGTGAAGGGTGCGTGCTTACGACGAAGGAGGCGCGAGCCACCGGTGTTGTAGGTTTCCTGAGTCGCTGAGAGGCGACGCGCCGAAACGACCCGGAGCCGAAAGGCCAAGGGAGTGGAGGCAGCACCTGGACAATTGAAAAGTTTAGGAACTGACGCTTCTACCGCGTCATTCTGATCGGATCGAACGGTTCTGAGTTTGCAGTGGACCAGCCTTGCGCTGGAGCCAGTGTGGAGTCAAAGCCAGGTTGATGCGGTGTCGAGGATGACGAAACGAGCGGTAGAGGTGTGAGGTCCCGTCAAACATTTTAAGCGACGGGAACCTGCAGTGATGTGGTGCTGCCTTGAGGTCTCACGCCTTGGGTCAGAACTGGGTGAAAACCAGCTGTGGGTGACTGAAGCGAACCGGATCTGAGATCTGGGAAAGTCACGGGATTGTGAAGCGAACCGAAAGGAAAGAACCATGAGGAGAGATCCAAATGGAGAAGTCCAGAAGGAAGGCTAAATAATTGTGTGCACTCTCGAACCCTTTCGGTCAGTCGAAAGGTGGTCCCAACTGAAGACTGTGCGCCAGTGCAGGATTTGGGTGAGCGACAAACTTCTCTGCGATGAAAGCTCAAGCGAAAGTTTAGAGCTGACGTTTAAAGGGGGAAGACTACTACGGAGAGTTTGATCCTGGCTCAGGATGAACGCTGGCGGCGTGCTTAACACATGCAAGTCGAACGAACCTTCGGGTTAGTGGCGGACGGGTGAGTAACGCGTGAGAATCTGCCCTCAGGAGGGGGATAACGGCTGGAAACGGCCGCTAATACCCCATATGCCGAGAGGTGAAATGAATTTCGCCTGAGGATGAGCTCGCGTCTGATTAGCTAGTTGGTGGGGTAAGAGCCTACCAAGGCTTCGATCAGTAGCTGGTCTGAGAGGATGATCAGCCACACTGGGACTGAGACACGGCCCAGACTCCTACGGGAGGCAGCAGTGGGGAATTTTCCGCAATGGGCGAAAGCCTGACGGAGCAACGCCGCGTGAGGGATGAAGGCCTCTGGGCTGTAAACCTCTTTTCTCAAGGAAGAAGATCTGACGGTACTTGAGGAATAAGCCACGGCTAATTCCGTGCCAGCAGCCGCGGTAATACGGGAGTGGCAAGCGTTATCCGGAATTATTGGGCGTAAAGCGTCCGCAGGCGGCCTTGAAAGTCTGCTGTTAAAGCGTGGAGCTTAACTCCATTTCAGCAGTGGAAACTACAAGGCTAGAGTGTGGTAGGGGCAGAGGGAATTCCCGGTGTAGCGGTGAAATGCGTAGATATCGGGAAGAACACCAGTGGCGAAGGCGCTCTGCTGGGCCATAACTGACGCTCATGGACGAAAGCCAGGGGAGCGAAAGGGATTAGATACCCCTGTAGTCCTGGCCGTAAACGATGAACACTAGGTGTCGGGGGAATCGACCCCCTCGGTGTCGTAGCCAACGCGTTAAGTGTTCCGCCTGGGGAGTACGCACGCAAGTGTGAAACTCAAAGGAATTGACGGGGGCCCGCACAAGCGGTGGAGTATGTGGTTTAATTCGATGCAACGCGAAGAACCTTACCAGGGTTTGACATCCTGCGAATCCCTTGGAAACGAGGGAGTGCCTTCGGGAGCGCAGTGACAGGTGGTGCATGGCTGTCGTCAGCTCGTGTCGTGAGATGTTGGGTTAAGTCCCGCAACGAGCGCAACCCACGTCTTTAGTTGCCAGCATTGAGTTGGGCACTCTAGAGAGACCGCCGGTGATAAACCGGAGGAAGGTGTGGATGACGTCAAGTCATCATGCCCCTTACATCCTGGGCTACACACGTACTACAATGCTACGGACAAAGGGCAGCAAACTCGCGAGAGCTAGCAAATCCCATAAACCGTGGCTCAGTTCAGATCGTAGGCTGCAACTCGCCTACGTGAAGGAGGAATCGCTAGTAATCGCAGGTCAGCATACTGCGGTGAATACGTTCCCGGGCCTTGTACACACCGCCCGTCACACCATGGAAGTTGGCCACGCCCGAAGTCGTTACTCCAACCCGTAAGGGAGGAGGATGCCGAAGGTGGGGCTGATGACTGGGGTGAAGTCGTAACAAGGTAGCCGTACCGGAAGGTGCGGCTGGATCACCTCCTAACAGGGAGACAAACTGATTGTGATGTCTGAATACTTTATTTTCAGGCCATGATCCTGTCACTCTAGGTCGATCGGTACCTCAACTGTGGAAGCGGAATGGCAACATGTCCGTCCAAGCAGGTTCAGTTCCTAAACTTTGTCTAGGTCACACCCCAACGATTTTTGTTGAGGCGGTGTTGAAACTTGAGAGATGAAATGGTAGCGATACTGAATCATCAATCAGGTCAGACGCAACTTTGACACGATCGCGAGGTCGAACTCCTGGGCCATTAGCTCAGGTGGTTAGAGCGCACCCCTGATAAGGGTGAGGTCCCTGGTTCAAGTCCAGGATGGCCCATTCGTGTTTGGGGGTTTAGCTCAGTTGGTAGAGCGCCTGCTTTGCAAGCAGGATGTCAGCGGTTCGAGTCCGCTAACCTCCATTCCACACTGACGAGCGCCCTCACGGAAGCAAAGGAGAGATTTCTTTGGTGTGATCCTGACGTCTTGGTGACGATTCCAGCCTGCTTTCATTCCCTGAGTGGTTGAAAGCATGCTGGATTCCCTGTCCGCAAGGATGGGCATTCAGCAAGAACCTTGACAACTGCATAGGAAAAGTCTGGAAAAGAAAGCATCTCATAGACGCTGACTTTCCGGTTCTCTCTGGTCGCGACCTCGGCTGCGGCATCCCAGCGAAAGCGAAGGGAAGATTGAGGTGCAAGCCTCAATCTGAGAGAAACAGGAAAGCCAGTGATTCTTGAGTTAGAGCCGAGTACAGCTCGTGTCTTCTGTCTGGCATGGCCACAAGCCACCAAGCAGGAGTTTGATTCTGGCTGTCTGAAATCTCTTGATTGAGAGCTTAGACACCGGAAGAATAGCCTTCAACAAGCTAAACGCGAGTTGTGATTATGGTCAAGCTACAAAGGGCTCACGGTGGATACCTTGGCACACAGAGGCGATGAAGGACGTGGTTACCTGCGATAAGTCTCGGGGAGCTGGAAACACGCTTTGATCCGGGAATTTCCGAATGGGGCAACCCCTAGAACGGCCGCCTGAATCCATAGGGCGGCGCGAGCCAACCCAGCGAACTGAAACATCTTAGTAGCTGGAGGAAAGGAAAGTAAAAACGACTCCCTCAGTAGCGGCGAGCGAACGGGGAAGAGCCTAAACCGATGGGTTCGCCCATCGGGGTTGTGGGACAGCAACGTGGACCAGGGACGTTAGAGGAAGCGTTTGAATGGCGCGCCAGAGAGGGTGAAAGCCCCGTACTCGAAAGCGAAACTGGCCTAGCTGTATCCCGAGTAGCACGGAGCACGTGAAATTCCGTGTGAATCCGCGAGGACCACCTCGTAAGGCTAAGTACTCCTGTGTGACCGATAGCGCAACAGTACCGCGAGGGAAAGGTGAAAAGAACCCCGGGAGGGGAGTGAAATAGAACATGAAACCGTGAGCTTACAAGCAATGGGAGTCCTACTCATAGGATGACCGTGTGCCTGTTGAAGAATGAGCCGGCGACTTATAGGCACTGGCAGGTTAAACCGGGAATGGTGGAGCCATAGCGAAAGCGAGTCTGAATAGGGCGATCGTCAGTGTTTATAGACCCGAACCCGGGTGATCTAACCATGGCCAGGATGAAGCTTGGGTGATACCAAGTGGAGGTCCGAACCGACTGATGTTGAAAAATCAGCGGATGAGCTGTGGTTAGGGGTGAAATGCCAATCGAACCCGGAGCTAGCTGGTTCTCCCCGAAATACGTTGAGGCGTAGCGTCTAGTGCTCCAGCAGGGGGGTAAAGCCACCGTTTCGGTGCGGGCTGCGAGAGCGGTACCAAATCGAGACGAACTCTGAATACCCTGTGTGTAACTAGGCAGTCAGACTGTGGGGGATAAGCTCCATGGTCGAAAGGGAAACAGCCCAGACCGCCAGCTAAGGTCCCCAAATCAATGCTGAGTGATAAAGGAGGTGGGATTGCCCAGACAACCAGGAGGTTTGCCTAGAAGCAGCCATCCTCAAAGGAGTGCGTAATAGCTCACTGGTCGAGCGATCCTGCGCCGAAAATGAACGGGGCTAAGCATTGTACCGAAGCTGCGGATTTGAATCGTAAGATTCCGATGGTAGGGGAGCGTTCCATGTGGGGTGAAGCGTTAGCGTAAGCGGGCGTGGACTGCATGGAAGTGAGAATGTCGGCTTGAGTAGCGAAAACATGGGTGAGAATCCCATGCCCCGAAACCCTAAGGGTTCCTCCGGCAGGCTCGTCCGCGGAGGGTTAGTCAGGACCTAAGGCGAGGCCGAAAGGCGTAGTCGATGGACAACAGGTCAACATTCCTGTACCTGTCATGTTTTGGGAAGGGGGACGGAGAAGGCTAGCCCAGCCAGATGTTGGTTACTGGTCCAAGCGTTCGAGGCGTTGAGAGCTGGCGAAAACAGCTTGAGCTGAGGCGTGAGTGCGAGCGGCTACGGCCGCGAAGTGGGTGATGTCAAGCTTCCAAGAAAAGCCCTATACCCGTTAAGGCATGATGGCCTGTACCCGAAACCGACACAGGTGGGGTGGTAGAGAATACCGAGGGGCGCGAGGTAACTCTCTCTAAGGAACTCGGCAAAATGGCCCCGTAACTTCGGGAGAAGGGGTGCCACCGCAAGGTGGTCGCAGTGAAGAGGCCCAGGCGACTGTTTACCAAAAACACAGGTCTCCGCTAAGTCGCAAGACGATGTATGGGGGCTGACGCCTGCCCAGTGCCGGAAGGTTAAGGAAGCTGGTCAGCGCAAGCGAAGCTGGCGACTGAAGCCCCGGTGAACGGCGGCCGTAACTATAACGGTCCTAAGGTAGCGAAATTCCTTGTCGGGTAAGTTCCGACCCGCACGAAAGGCGTAACGATCTGGGCGCTGTCTCGGAGAGAGGCTCGGCGAAATAGAATTGTCTGTGAAGATGCGGACTACGTGCACCCGGACAGAAAGACCCTATGAAGCTTTACTGTAGCTTGGTATTGTGCCCGGGCTCTGAATGCGCAGGATAGGTGGGAGGCTTTGATCCATGGCTTGCGGGTCATGGTGAGCCAACGGTGAGATACCACTCTTTCAGAGCTAGGGTTCTAACGGTCACCCGTCATCCGGGGACCGGACAGTATCAGGTGGGCAGTTTGACTGGGGCGGTCGCCTCCTAAAAGGTAACGGAGGCGCGCAAAGGTTTGCTCAGGCTGGTTGGAAATCAGCCGACGAGTGCAAAAGCAGAAGCAAGCTTGACTGTGAGACCTACAAGTCGAACAGGGACGAAAGTCGGCTTTAGTGATCCGACGGTTCTGAGTGGAAGGGCCGTCGCTCAACGGATAAAAGTTACTCTAGGGATAACAGGCTGATCTCCCCCAAGAGTTCACATCGACGGGGAGGTTTGGCACCTCGATGTCGGCTCATCGCAACCTGGGGCTGAAGTCGGTCCCAAGGGTTGGGCTGTTCGCCCATTAAAGCGGTACGCGAGCTGGGTTCAGAACGTCGTGAGACAGTTCGGTCCATATCCGGTGCACGCGCAGGAACATTGAGAGGATTTCTCCCTAGTACGAGAGGACCGGGAGGAACGCACCTCTGGTGTGCCAGTTATCGTGCCAACGGTAAACGCTGGGTAGCCATGTGCGGAGTGGATAACCGCTGAAAGCATCTAAGTGGGAAGCCCACCTCAAGATGAGTGTTCCCATGGCATAAGCCAGTAAGGTCACGGGAAGAACACCCGTTGATAGGCTCTACGTGGAAGCCGGGTAACCGGTGAAGCGGAGGAGTACTAATAGACCGAGGGCTTGACCATTCCATCCCTTGCCATCCTGACCGGATGACACAGGGATCACGCGCTCAAAGCTTTTGGATCCAGACCGGTTGCTGGTCAACCGCTCCTATGCAGTTCTCAGGGTTCAACCTGGGGGCAAAGACCGGCAAGGGGCCTCAAGAGGCCGTTTGCTTTCCTGGTGTTCATGGCGCTGTGGACCCACTCCGATCCATCTCGAACTCGGTTGTGAAACGCAGCAGCGGCAACGATAGTTGGAGGGTAGCCTCCTGCGAAAATAGCTCGATGCCAGGTCAAACTTTGCTCCACGACGACGCCTCCGATGGCAGCCTGATGGCTGCGATCGGGGGCGTTTTCGTGTGCCTGGGTTGTGGGTTGGTGGCCACGAGATAGCTGTCCGACCTCGATCACCAGTCCCCAAGGGGGGATGATATTGAGTTGCCGATGCTGGGGATTGGTTTCGATGCTTGGGTCCTTGCGTGATGCGTCAAGTCAGGAGCTGGTAGGGACGTTGGGGCCAATAGGGACGTATGTGCCAAGACGTCAGGATGGGGAGCACAGCTGTGCCAAGGCTACGATTGATCGGTGGACTTGGTTTGGCCTGGATACGATGCCGTGCATAGGCTGATTTGATGTGGCACTGGGTTCGATGACAATGCCGCAGGCTCGATCACTTCTGCGTTTACAACGTTCGTGGAAGCCTTTCTGGGGAGCATACAGGTTATGGTTGCAGAACGATTGCACGGATCTCAGCGCAGCATTTGCCTATCACTGTCTGCAGTCTTTTTTGCCAGCAGTGTTGATTGCACTTTCGATTGCCTCGCGGATCCTTGGCAGAGATCGCGGCTTGGTGGAGCGATTGCTTGGTGTGGCAGATGGTATTTTGCCGGCTTCTGGCTTGCCTTTTTTTGAGATTCTATTGCAGAAATTTACGCGTCAAGGGTTTGGGGCGGGCCTATTGGGCATTCTGTTCCTTGTGCTCAGTGCTGGCAATATTTATCTGACTCTTCAGCGGGGCATGGATCGTGTATGGGGTTGGCGACATGCGGGGCTGGAGGGACTGCCATGGGACCAGGTTGTCAGGAGATTCGTTGTGCTCAGGCTGAAGGCATTCTTGCTGATCTCAGTCTTGGCAGTGTTGCTTGTTTTTGATCAGTTGATCAGTAACCTTGGCTTATTTTTCGATGGTGACGTTGCCTTTGCCTGGTTGCCACCTTGGTTGCAAAACCTGCTCCATGTTTCACTTTGGGCCGACCTTGGTGCTTCGATCCTGATTGGCCTGCTGTGCTCCTGGGTCGGTCTGTGGATCTTGCCCTCACGGCTTGTCCCTTTTGGGGTTGTGCTGCCAGGAGCCGTGTTGGCTGCGGTTGTGCTGATTACGATGAATCTCTCGATTGGGCCAATCCTGCTGCTGTTGGGTGTCAGGTTCCAGGCATATGGTGTAGTGGGTGGTGTCCTTGTGCTGACCCTGTGGATCTGGTTTATTGGTGTTGTTCTCTATTACAGTCAGTGTCTCAATGTGGTGTTGTGGCACGCACGTAAAAATAGAAAGCCCAAACTTGTGTTTTGAGCGGATTGTCGCCCGAACCCCTGCCATGACTTGATCATGCATCGCAACCTCATCGCTTCGCAGATCTGATGCAGCGCTCTTTCCCCTGGATCTGGCTGGTCTTGCTGGGTCTTCTCCTGCTGGCCCCCAGCCCAGCAGGCCGTGTCCTGCTGGATGTGCTTGGAGGTCTGACCCTTGGCCTGCTGCTGCTGCCGCTGATCGCTGCTGGGGGTGTCTGGATTGCCTGGCAGGTTCTGCGGCGACGCCTGCAAACCTGTCCTCGTTGCGGCAGTGCCAGCTTTTCCCAGGAGTCCTGTCCTCTCTGCGGTGCATCCATGCAGGCAGAATCGGAGGGGATGGTGGTGAATCTCACCGATGATCCCTTGCAGCCTCAGTCTCGCGGCATGGAGAAGGAGGCGAGCACCGTCACCATCGATGTGGTGGCCCAGGAGGTGGACGATCGTTGACGGCGTGCGTCGGGTGCTTCAGCTGCCCGTGGCCTGCACCCCTTCACTCAATTGTTCTGCCAGGCGACGTTCCCGCAAATAGAGAAACAGAGGAGCCCCGCAGGCGAAGGCGATCAGGACGCAGCTCAGTAGCACCCAGATCAGCCCGCGCATCTGCAGGCGTCGGCTTTCCTGCACTATCCAGATCACCACAGCAGTGGCGCCGATCATCAGATCTCTGGACAGAGAGGTGGCGGCAGGATTGGCGGTCGCTAAAGCGATGAATGATGGCAGATCGAACGCCTGATGATTGAGTTCGATAAAGTCAAGATTAGCCATCCAGGGCAGCACGGCTCCAGCAATGGCAAGGATGAGGTAGATCGCCTGTAAGGGACTCTGCGGAAGCCAGTGCATGGCGAAGGACTTTGAGGTCATACATCGTTCCTCAAGAATTGTGGTGGATCAGTGGGGTGGTAGTTGGTGCCAAGAATCATCGGCGGAAGATTGCTTGGTCGAATTGAGATGTGCGGATTATGGGGTGGATAATGGAGGCTGAGTGATTTGATCGGCGGGTGAGTGGTCTCCGTGTTGTCAAGGACTGGATCGGCGTGAGGTGTGTCTCGTTCATGAGGGTTCGAAAGGCCATGGCTCACTCTGTTCGTCTTGCTGGGACCACTGCAACACCTCTTGTTCCACATGTTCGAGTATGGCTTCGCATCGATCGATGTAGCTCAGGCCACGTCGGTACAGCGCCGCCATGTGCTCGACGTCGAGGTCGCTGGTCTGCAGCTCCGCCAACACAAGCTCAAGGGCCGTTCGAGACTGGAGAAAGCTGAGATCCTCTGCCCCGCTGGGTGAGGGATCTGTTTTGGGGGCCGATGCTCGGCGATCAGCTGCCTTGGGTTCGGCTGCCTTGCGACCCGATCTTTTTGGGCTCTTGCTGAGATTGGAGCTGCCCTTGACCGGTGTCGTGGGCAGTGGATCGGTGGCGGCTGTTCCGTCGCTTGGGAAATCTTCGGATGGAGTTGCTTCGGTCTTCTTGAGCATGGGGGTTGGTGGTCAGGGTCGTCACTGGACCAGGTGTTTCAGATCGAGGTTGCGGCACTGCGTCTCACCACGGCTTCCAGCCCCCCCTCACGGAGCTGCACAGTGATCGCGTCACCGGCATTCACCTCCTTCCAGGTGCGCAGCAGATGGCCATCCTGCCCCCGCACCAGCGAGAAGCCACGCTCCAGGATGTGCTGCGGCGAGAGGGCCTGAAGCAACTGACGTTGCTGCTGCAGACGCTGGCGGCTCTGCACCAGCAGCCCTTGGGGGTGAAGAGCCTCGAGCCTCTGGCGTTGCTGCGCCAGCCGTTGTGTTTCCAGATCGAGGCGCCAGCGCAAGGATCGCTGCAGATGAAGACGTTGCTGGCGCAGATCCAGAAGTGCCCCCTGCTGGTCAGGCAGCAGGGCCACCAGAGCGGCCGTGGGCGTGGCGGCCCGATAGTCCGCCACCAGATCAGCAATGGTGGTGTCGTCTTCATGGCCCAGACCGCAGACCACCGGGATTGCGGCACTGCCCAGGCAACGGGCCAGCCGTTCGCCGTCGAACACCGCCAGATCCTCTCGATTCCCTCCCCCTCGGGCCAGCACCAACGCCTCGACACCGAGTCGTTCGGCCTGGCGGCTTACGGCCTCCAGCGCCGTGCAGATTTCCCCTTCCACGGGACCCTGCACGGGGATCGGCACCACCAGAATCCGTGTGGCCGGCCATCGTTCGTGGGCAGTGCGCAGCATGTCCGCCAGGGCGGAGCTGGGCACGCTGGTGAGCAGGGCGATGCACCCGGGATGTTCGGGCAGAGGGCGCTTTCGCTCTGGGTCGAACCAGCCTTCCGGTGCCAACAGTTCCCGCACCCGCTCGAACTGGCGCAAGGCAGCCTGGCGCCCTGGGCGAATGTCCAGCACCTGGACGCAGAGGCTGGCTCGGGAGTCCCAGAAATTGAGACGGCCGATGATGGTGACACCGTCACCTTCGGCGGGGAGGTACGAGAGTTTCTGGCGCAGGGAAGACCAGATCACCCCTGAGATGGTGGCGTCGCCATCGGTGAGGGTCAGCCAGATGTGTCCCTTCTTGAGCTGCGGACGGCTCACGGTCGCCTCCAGCAGAAAGCGCGGCGCAAACCCCCGTTCCAGCAGGGTTCCGATGGCCCGATTGAGCTCGGCCACGCCAAATGAAGGCAGGCCAGTGGATGTGGCGTAGGCGTTCTGGGATCGGGGCTCCAGCGGAGATGGGATCACGTCAGTGGGAGATCCGTTGGTCGTGCCACTGGTTCGTACACCATTGGGTCTCGCGCCACTGGGGCTGGTCCACCTGCCGGTGAAGGTCGTTGTGTGCTCTGGTTGAGATTGAGGCTGGCCAAGCCTCCAGGCCGGATCGATGGCTGCAGGCTGAGCAGGAGACTGATAATCGCGACTCTGATATGAAGCCCGCCATCAGTGTTCCAGCTTGCGGTACTGAAACCACCAGTAGAGGCTGACGACAGAACCGATCACGGCCACGACGCGTCCAACGGGATGATCGATCCGTACAAAGCCCGCCCCTGTGATCACCAAGGCGCTACTCAGCAACCTGGAGCCGTCCCGGCGGTTGTTGACATAGAAGCTGGGTGGCATCGAGTCGGCGGCACAGCGGAGGCAGCCTAAGAACCAGGCACTGAGACCGAACTGAGGCGACATGAAAATCCCGCCGTTTCACCCTGGGTTGGGCGATCCGGCGGGGCTGGAATCGGCTTGAGAAAGCCTCAACCGAGGCCGACCTGGGCCAGGATGCCTTGGCCGGTGAGGAGCTCGGTAGCCAGGCCAATCACAAAACCCATCATGGCGAGGCGGCCATTCCAGGTCTCGGCGAAGTTGACGAAGCCGAAGCGGGGCTGGGAAGCGTCAGACATGGAAGCAATCTCCAGGACTCCTCAACTGTAACGAAAGATGGAGTGGTCTTGACAGTGCTGCTTGCTACAGGTGCTGTGCGGTTTTCCGATTTGACAAGCCTGTGGCTTTCGCCTAGGAGTTTGCTGAAAAACCCGGCCATCTCCGCGAGAATGGGCCAGCTGCCCAGCCCAGATGCGAGGTCAACGGGAGCGCAGCGGCTCCCTGTTCTCCTACGTGTCGATTGAGGATCGGATCCCGGCCGGCCATCCGCTGCGGCGGATCCGCAAACTCGCTGAACAGGCCCTCGATCGCCTCAATCCCACCTTCTGCAAGCTCTACGCCGCAGAAGGCCGGCCATCATTGCCACCGGAGCAGCTGCTGCTGGCCTCGTTGCTGCAGGCGTTCTACGGCATCCGCTCCGAGCGCCTGTTGCTGGAGCAGCTCCGCTACAACCTGCTGTTCCGCTGGTTTGTGGGCCTGAGCCCGGATGATCCGATCTGGCATCCCACCACATTCACAAAAAACCGGGAGCGGCTGCTGAACGAGCAGGTGATGGGGAAGTTCCTGGAGAAGCTGATGGGTGCTCCGGAGGTCAAGCCGCTGCTCAGTGACGAGCACTTCTCGGTGGATGGCACCTTGCTGCAGGCCTGGGCCTCCCATGCCTCGCTGGAGCGGATCGATGGGCAGGACGATCCGCCGCCACCGCCGTCAGGCCCTGGCGAGGGTTTTGGCGCTCCAAAGCTCGGCAAGAAGCGAGCGAAAGGGGATTTCCGCGGCATCAAGCTCAGCAACAAGACCCATCGCTCCAGCGTCGATCCAGACGCGCTGCTGTGCCGGAAGTCCAAGGCCCACCCCGCACTCCCCAGCTACCGGGGGCACGTGCTCATGGACAACCGCCATGCCCTGATCGTCGAATGCCGCGTCACACAAGCGACGGGCACCGGGGAGAGGGATGCCGCCAAAGCGATGGCGGCTGCCGTCCCCGGTGCCCACCAGAAGACCATCGGCGCCGACAAGCACTACGACACCAAGGGCTTTGTCGCCGAGATGCGCCGCATCGCCGTGACACCGCATGTCGCTCAGAACACCAGCCGCCCTGGTGGTTCCGCCATCGATGGCCGCACCACCCGCCACGTGGGCTACGCCAAGTCGATCCATGCCCGCCGCGGCATCGAGAAGGTGTTTGGCTGGATCAAACAGTGGGGAGGTCTGCGCCAGTTCAAGCTGCGCGGCACCGAGAAGGTGAGTGCGGTGTTCGGCCTGAATGTGATCGCCTACAACCTGATCCGCCTGGGCAACCTGCTCAAACCGGCGATGGCGGCGGCGTGAACAGGTGGTTGCCCAGAAGTGTGCCCAGACGGCAGTGATCAGGGAGCCCCAAAGGGGCAAAACACACCAAAAGGGGAGCTCTGAGCCGCTGAAACTCTGAAAACCAGACCGAAATGAGCTGCACCAGCTCTCAGGAGGAAAAACGCGGATTCTCAGGCGGTTTTTCCGCAAACTCCTAGGGCTGCACTCAGTTGTTTCCGAATCCATTCAGCCCTCCCGTGCCGCTCTGCAGCAGCAGATTGCCGCTGCCCTGCCAGCCCAGCCGGATCTGGTGCTGGTGACCGACCTCGATGGCACCCTGCTGGGGGGCGATCCACTCTGGCGCCGTGTTTTTTACCGCTGGCTGGTGGAACGGCGTGAGCGGGTGCTGCACATCTTCTGCACGGGCCGCCAGCTCAGTTCGATCGCCTCCCTGCTGATCGACGATGCCGCCTTCGGGCTGGCCCACCCCCATCTGGTGATCGGTGATGTGGGCTGCACCGTCGCCTGTGGGATCAGCCTGAAGACCGTGCCTGGGATGGTGGATCCGATTGATGCCCGCTGGAAAGGGTTGCCGGAGCGGCTGCTGCCCTTGCTCGAGGCTCTGCCCGGAGTGGCTTCGCAACCGATCAGCACCGAGCGCCGGCTTGCCTACACCCTGGATGGCGAAGCGATCGACTGGCAGCGGCTGGTCGCACTCGAAGCCCATGGGGTCGACTGCCTCGTGTCGGACAACCGCTATCTCGATGTCTTGCCGGCCGGTGTCAACAATGGCTCCACCCTGCTGACCTTGTTGCAATGGCTCGAGATCGATCCCGAACGGGTGGTGACGGCCGGCGACACGCTCAACGACCTGGCGATGTTCGAGACGGGGTTGGCTGGGGTGATGGTGGGCAACGCTGAGCAGGCTCTGCGGGAGAAGGTCTCCTGCCTGCCGCGGACCTACCGGGCCCGCGCGGAAGGTTGCGCCGGCATCGTGGAGGGATTGCGCCACTTCGGTTTCGGCCATTTGCTGAGCGTCTCCCAGGCTTCCCCTTGTGAAGCCTGGGAGACGCTCAGCCCTGCGGCGCTGGTCGGGCAGCCTGCTCCCGTGCCAGGCGGGCCTTGGTATGGGCCGTGGCCTGGGC
Source organism: Synechococcus sp. CBW1006 (assembly GCF_015840525.1). NCBI lineage: Bacteria > Bacillati > Cyanobacteriota > Cyanophyceae > Synechococcales > Synechococcaceae > Synechococcus > Synechococcus sp. CBW1006. Next base: position 1,637,297 of record NZ_CP060396.1, read on the forward strand.
CTGGCGCGGATCTTCCGGCCAGGGATGGCGCGGATAGCGGCCCCGCAGATCGCGCCGCACCTCGGCATAGCCCTGGTCCCAGAACCCACTCAGATCGCGGGTGATCGCGGCTGGTCTCCCGGCTGGCGAGAGCAGGTGCACGGTCACGGGTAGCCGTCCCTGAAGCAGGGCCGGAGTCTGCCGGCAGCCGAACATCTCCTGCAGTTTCACCGCCAGCACTGCCTCCCCGTTTTGGTAGGTGAGATGGATCCGCCGACCGGAGGGCACCGTCAGCTGCTGCGGTAGCCAGTCGTCGAGCAGACGCCGCTGCGTCCAGTCCAGGTCTGCCCAGAGCACCTCGCACAGATCCAGCCGCTGCAGATCCTCCAGGCTGCGGACCCCTTGCAGGTGCCTGCCGAGCCAGTCATCGAGCGTCTGGCTCAGGGCCTGGTCGCTGCAGTCAGGCCAGGGGGAGCCCAGGTGCTGGTGGGCCAGCAGCAGCCGCTGCTGCAACTGCCGGCTCCTCGCCCCCCAGGGCAGGGCCTCCAGTCCCCGTTGCCGCAGGCCTTCGAGCAACGCCTGTCGGATCCGGTCCTCATCGGCCTCGGGCCAGGGGCTGCGCTCCAGCACCAGGGCTCCGAGGCGCAGGCTGCGTTCGCAGCGCACCCGCTGGGCGGTGTTGTCCCAGCGCACCTCTTCGATGCTGACACCCTGGTCCACAGCCAGTTCCTCCAGCAATGCCGCAGGCAGAGGCACGGCCAGTCGGATCGCCGCGTCCTGTCCCTGGCCGTCCAGGACGGCCACCGCCAGGGCTTCGGCCAGGACCAAAGGGTCGCTGGGATGGAGGGTGGCGCCGCGACCGCTGCGGAGCTGGTAGCGATGCGGGCTTCCAGGGCGGCGCAGGGCGATCCGCTCCGGATAGGCCCAGGTGATCAGGCGCGCCGCTCGCCACTCCAGATCTGCTGGCCCTGGGTCCGCGCCGCTAGGGGGAGCCGCTGCAGCTCTCACCTGTCGTCGCAGTTCGGCGGCGAGCTGGTGCAGCCGCTGCTGAGGGCCTGACCCTCTCCGTCCCTGGCCCTGGGGCCGCATCCAGGCCAGGCGGCGCAGCAGGTCGCTGCCATGCTCCTGGCGATCGAGCGGATCCCGTTCGCTCAGCAGCACCGCCAGATCACAGGCCAGATCCAGATCCCCCGCGCCGCTGGCCTTCAGCAGCAGATGGGCCAGGCGCGGGTGCAGTCCTACGGCGCTGAGGGCACGGCCGTGATCGGAGAGGGCGCCGCTTTGATCGAGGGCTCCGAGCTGCTCCAGCAGCCTTCGCGCCTCCTGCAGGCCAGCCAGCGGTGGTGGTGTGAGCCAGGCCAGGTCTTCCCCCAGCCCCGCTCCCCATTGGGCCAGCTGCAGGGCGATCGGCAGGGGATCGACCTCCAGCAGTTCCGGCGGATCGAAGGCGGGCCGGCGCTGCTGCTCGGCTGGCGACCACAGCCTCAGGCAATGGCCTGGCCCGAGTCGGCCGGCGCGGCCCCGCCGCTGCTCGGCGCTGGCCTGGCTGGCCGGCACGGTGACCAGTCCATCCATGCCCGTGGCAGGATCAAAGCGACTGCGGCGCGACCAGCCCGCATCGATCACCAGCCGTACCCCTTCGATCGTGAGGGAACTCTCGGCAATGCTGGTGGCCAGCACCAGCTTGGCGCCGTCGGGATCGGCGGGGGCGATGGCCTGGCGCTGGGCCTCGAGCGGCAGGGATCCGTGCAGGGGGCAGATGGCGACCTGCTGGCTCCAGGGGCAGCTCTCGAGCAGCCGCCGGGTGCGCTGGATCTCCCGCAGTCCGGGTAGAAAGATGAGCGCGGTTTCACCAGCGTGACGTTGTGGCAGCCACTGCTGCTCCAGGGCCCGCAGCACCTGCCGTTCGATCGCTTCGGATTCACGGGGTCGCTGGTGCTCCACGCTCACCGGATGGCTGCGGCCTTCGCTGGTGAGCACCTGAGCCTGATCGAGCTCGGCGGCGAGCGGCTCGAGATCCAGGGTGGCCGACATCACCAGCACTCGCAGGTCCGGGCGCAGCAGGGCGCGGGCCTGTCGCAACAGGGCCAGGGCCAGGTCGGCGTCGGCCTGGCGCTCGTGGAATTCATCGAAGATCACCAACCCCACGCCCTCCAGGGCCGGATCGCTCTGCAGGCGCCGCAGGAACAGGCCGCTGGTCACGACCTCCAGTCGGGTCCGGCTGGAGCAATGGCTTTCAAGGCGAACCCGGTAGCCGACCTGTTCCCCAACCGCTTCCCCCAGGGAGCTGGCGAGACGTTCGGCGGCGGCGCGGGTCGCGAGGCGGCGGGGCTCCAGCATCACGATTCCCTGCGCGGGCAGGGCGTGCATCAGGGCCAGAGGCACCCGCGTGGTTTTGCCGGCACCGGGCGGTGCCTGCAGCAGCAGGGTGGACCCTGGAGGGCTCAGCGCCGTTTCGATCGCGCCGAGCAGCCCGTCGATCGGCAGGGGGGCTGCAGGTGCTGCAGGGGAAGAGCGGGCCCGCGGCATGGGCTCAGCGCACGTGCCGCACTCCATCCACGGGGTGATAGCCCTCGCCGGTCTTCTCTTCGTAGACGATCGCAGGCAGGCCGGTTTCAAACATGGTCTGCAGGGCTTCCTTGAGATAGGGATTCCAGCCACCTGTCGACACCTTCCCGTGCCACACGGTCCAGTCCCAGGTGCCTTGCAGATCGCGAGGCACACGGCCTTCGCGGTCGCGCCGGGCCACCAGATCCTGGGATTCGATCACGCCCACCCGGACCGGATCCTGCCCATAGGCCGGGGTCATGGTGAGCTCCAGCCGCACGGGATCTTCCTTGACCAGCTTGAGGCGGAAGCGGGGTGGGAGCTTCAGACCCCGGAGCACGGCACCAACGATTCGAGTTCTCTGGTCCACGGTCTGCCTCCGCCGGCATGCACGATCACACCTGCGAGCCTATTCAGTTGTCGACCTCGGTCCCTGGGCGCTCGTTGTCGCCGTTGAAGCGCACCGTGAGCAGATCCTCACGGGTGAGCTGGCCTTCGGCATCCAGCAGTTCCGGATGAATGGTGAGCCGGCCGGTGCGATCGCCACTGGTGGTGCCGGCAGCGCTGCGGTCGCCAGGGCGGGGTACGGCACGAAAACCACGGGCCATCACCTGGAAGGCCTGCCAGAGCAGCAGCAGGAAGCAGGCTCCGTAGAGGTAGGGAAACAGCTTGGTGAAGACGTCCATTCGATCGGATGCGACGAATCGCCGGATCCGATCGCGGATCCATCATCGCTTGCTTGTGGAGGTGTCAGGCGTGGCGTTGGCCAGCATCCAGGCCCAGAGGGTGGTGCAGGCCGCTCCGAAAGCAAGGAATGCCAGCAGCAGGCGCGACGTGTCCATGGATCGATAGAAAACTTCACTGATCGTAGCCGGATCGCCTGGCGGTTTGCACGGCTCGTCTGAGTCGGCCACGTTTCCTACGGTTTGCGTTGATCTGCGCCGTTCGCGGAGTTCGAGTGATGCGCCGCTTTCCCTTGCATTCGCTGGCCTGGCCCGGAGTCACCCTTGCAGCGGTGATGGTGACCCTGCCGCTGCTGCCAACGGCGGCCTTGGCGCAGGGGGCCGCCGCTGCAGCCCTGACGCGCCAGTCGTTCGTGGCGAGCGCCGTGCGTCGCGCCGGCCCTGGCGTCGTGACGATCGACACGGAGCGCACCGTTCTGGTACCGGGTGGCGGTGGTGGGCTGCCCCGTGGGCTGCTGGCCGACCCCTTCTTCCGGCAGTTCTTCGGGGTTCCCCAGGCCGCGCCCCCGTCCCAGCGAACGGAGAGAGGCCAGGGCAGTGGCGTGATCTATCGGGCCGACGGCCTGATCCTCACCAATGCCCACGTTGTTGACAAGAGCGATCGGGTGCTGGTGGGTCTGCAGGACGGCCGTCGGGTCGAGGGCAAGGTCGTTGGTCTGGACAGGGTGACGGATCTGGCCGTGGTGCAGTTGATCGGAGGAGGGCCCTGGCCTGCGGTGGCGCTGGGCAATTCCGATGCCCTTCAGGTGGGCGACTGGGCCATTGCCGTGGGTAATCCCTTCGGGCTGGATAACACCGTGACCCTGGGGATCATCAGCAATCTCAACCGCAATGCCAGCAAGCTCGGCATCACGGATAAGCGGCTGGATCTGATTCAGACCGATGCGGCGATCAATCCCGGCAACTCCGGCGGGCCTCTCCTCAACGCCGATGGAGAAGTGATCGGCATCAACACCCTGGTGCGTTCGGGCCCTGGTGCCGGTCTGGGATTCGCCATCCCGATCAATCGGGCCCGGGAGATTGCCAGCCAGCTGGTGCAGAGTGGTCGGGTGAGCCACCCGATGATCGGTGTGGGCCTGGAAGCTTCACGGCCGGGCCAGGGTGGATCGGCGGCTGGGGGTGTGCGTGTGGTCTCCGTGATGCCGGGAGGTCCAGCCGCTCGGGTGGGGATTCGGCAGGGTGACGTGATCGTGGTGGCCGATGGTCAGCCGGTCACAGAGCCCAGTCAGTTGGTGAGTGTGGTCGAGCGGATCGGCGTAGGTCGGCCTCTGAACCTGAGGATTGATCGCCAGGGGAGGCGGCTCGAACTTGACCTGACCCCTGTTGAACTGGGGAGTCTCTCGGCGCGCTGACAGGGCAGCGTTCTCGACGTTTGCCTTCTGAGCCTCTCTTGCGCTGTGGGCAGGTTGTGGTTGGGGTCAGGAATGTCGTGGTTTGTGGAGGAGGCGTCGTGGACGGGGCGTCAGGTCCTGAAAGGATGACGCCCACGACCTTCGCCGCGCTCAGAGCACATCGAATCCCTGAGGCTCGCTGGTCTCGGGCATGGTGCTCATGCCGCCGAGGAAGGCGGAGGGCGCGCCGAGTTGTTGGCGCATCACCCACTGGGTGGCCGCCTTCTGGCTTTGCCAGGCCTGGAGCAGCTGCTTGGCCAGACCACGCAGGGCCTGGGGGTCACCCGTGGCGTCGATGGCTCGGGTCATGCGCTCAAGCTCGAACTTCTGCCCAAGGCTGAGGGTGAGGGGTTCCGACATGGCTGAAGCCCCAGGGGGCTCGTGAAACTGGCGCAACGCTACAAAGTGTTTCAGGGCTCCCCGTAGCCGTTGCGACACGGATAGGCAAAACGCGTCAGCAAACCCTTGTGCCATCCCCCTTGACGGCAGTTCTGGGCCTTGGCTGCCGGTGTTCGGGCCAGTGGTGGGCGACCGGTCTTGTGGTACGCCTCGTCTTCTGGCTCAGTGGTGTTCCCGCAGTTCCTCAACGCAGCGGGTGACGCATTCACCATCGTCGAGGGAGCAGGTGGTGATGCACTCGAAATAGACCTCCATGGCATCCCAGGTCTCCTCGTGGTGCTGCGGCGACGGCGTCGCCGCAGCACCAGCCTCGGCTGTCCCGGCATGGGAGGAAGGAATCCCGGTGCGGGAACCAAGTCCCGTGGACCAGAGCTCGACGCTCATGGGCTGCTCTCAACGACGTAAGGTCAGGCTATGCACACATCGCGCTGGACACCAGCGAAATGGGTCGAGTTGCTTACTCGTCTATGAAGTTGTGTTTTCCAGCTCCGCGCTGAGGTTCCTCCGTCGGCCGGCCGGCCGGCCGGCAAGAGCCCGTCTGCCGGCAAAGCCGGCAATCAGCAGGCCGGCTGTCGTTGCTTGCCGCCATCGTTCTTGCTGGCCTGCTTGTTGCGCAGGCGCTCGCGCTGCTTCTCGCGGTTGGCAGCCTGTTTGCGGGTTCTGGCTTCCGTCTCCAGGGCCTGGCGGGCCGCTTCGGCTTCCTCCTGTTTCTTCTGCAGGTAGTAGGCGTAGTCGCCCCGGTAGACCACCAGCTCCCCCTCGCGCAGTTCGACGATCCGGTTGGCGACCCGGGAGATGAAGTAGCGGTCGTGGGAGACCAGCAGGGCCGCGCCCTCGTACTCCTGCAGCGCGTTCTCCAGCATCTGCTTGGCGGGGATGTCGAGGTGGTTGGTGGGCTCGTCCAGCACCAGCAGGTTGCAGGGCTTCAGCAGCATCAGCGCCAGGGCCAGGCGTGCCTTCTCTCCGCCGCTGAGCTTGCCGGCTTCCTTGAACACCGCCTCATTGCTGAGGCAGAAGCTGCCCAGCAGGGAGCGCACCTGGGTCTGGGTCCAGTCCGGTACCGCTTCGAACACGGTGTCGATCACGGTCTTGTCCAGGTCGAGGGCTTCGGCCTGGTTCTGCTCGAAATAGCCGGCGATCACGTTGTGCTCACCCAGCCCGGCCCGGCCCTCATCCGGCGCCTCCAGGCCCATCACCAGCCGAAGCAGGGTCGACTTGCCGGCTCCGTTCGGCCCCACGAAGGCGATCCGATCGCCCCGCTCCACCTCCAGTTCGGCGCCGAGGAACAGGATCTTGTCGCCATAGCTGTGGGTGAGATCGCGGAACTCGGCCACCAGTCGCCCGGAGCGGGGGGCTTCGGGAAAGCGGAAGCGTGGACCGGAGACACTCTCGATCGGGGCTTCGATCCGTTCGACCTTCTCAAGCAGCTTTTCCCGGCTCTTGGCCTGGGTGGAGCGGGTGGCGCTGGCCCGGAAGCGGTCGACATAGGCCTGCTGGCTGGCCAGTTCCTTCTGCTGCCGATCGAAGGCGGCCTGACTGGCCTCGCGCTCCAGCGCCTTCTGCTCCAGATGCTGGCTGTAGTTGCCCAGGTAGGTCCGTGAGACGCCACGTTCGGTCTCCACGATCTGGGTGCAGACCCGATCGAGAAAGGTGCGGTCATGGCTGATCACCACCAGGGCGGCGCTCTGCTCGATTAGGTAGCTCTCCAGCCACTGGATCGTCTCCACATCCAGGTGGTTGGTCGGCTCATCCAGCAGCAGCAGATCCGGTTCCTGCAACAGGATCTTGCCCAGGGCGATGCGCATCTGCCAGCCGCCGGAGTAGTCGCCCACCAGCAGCTCGGCGCCTTCGGGGGTGAAGCCGATCGTGGGCAGCAATTTGTCGATGCGGGCGTCGAGTTCGTAGCCGTGCAGGGCCTCGAAGCGGCTGTGCAGCCGGCCGAGCTCGTGGATCAGCTCATCGAGGTGATCGGGATCGCAGGCGGCCTGCTCGCTGGCCATGGCGTGCTCAACCTGATGCTGGCGGATCAGCACCTCGGCCGCTTCGCCGAAGGCCTGAAACAGCTCTTCGCGCACGGTGCGCTCGGGATCGACATCGAATTCCTGCTGGAGGTAGGCGATGCGCGGCTCCCCCTGTTTCACCACCTGGCCGCCGCTGGCCTCCTCCAGGCCGGCAATGATCCGCATCTGGGTGGATTTGCCGGCACCGTTCACGCCCACCAGGCCGATGCGTTCACCGGCCTTCACCTCCCAGGTGACATCCCGCAGCACTTCACCGGTGGGATAGATCTTGCTGATCCGTTCGAGACGAAGCACGGCGGCGTGGGTATGGGTAAGCAGGAGCCACGGAATCCTGCCGGTTCCGGTGCGTTGCCTGCATCATCCCTGGCCATCCTCCCGACCGGAACCCCTGAGATCCGCCCACCGGATCAGCGTCCGGCAAAGTGGTTTTCAGAACCTCGGCTGCTCGTTGGGATGATCAAGCGCCTCGAGCAGGTGGCCGCTCTGGTGGTGGCGGCAGGTCTGGCGATCGTGAGTTACTGGCTCTTCTTCAGCTGGGCCCAGGGTGGTGGGGCCCAGCGCCGCCCCGGAGAGATCCCTGTCAGTCCGCCAGGTTCGAGCCAGTCCCGATCCCGCGATCCCGGGGTGCCGAGGGGCTCCGTTCCCCTGGCCGGAATCACAGTCCGCCCCGCGCCTTGACCAGCCACTGCTTGGTGTCGCCGTCCTCCAGGCTGGCGATGTGGGCCTTCACCTCCTCAGGGCTCACCGGCAGACCTTCGGCCTCACCGAGCGCCACGATCCTCTGCAGGGCGCCGCTGGGGTCCTGCAGGGCCTGGCGGAACAGGTCCTGGGTGAGTGCCGCATCGGCGCTGATGCGCGCGTAGAGCTGGGGTGCGTTGCTCATCGCTCGGCCACGGATGGCTTGACCCTATGCAGTGGAGGTGCCCCACAGTGTGCCCTGGGACGCGGTTGTTCGCGTTCCGTAGGGAAGGGCACTCAGGACTTGGCCTCGTTGTCAGCGGTTTCGCCCTTGAGGCTGCGGGCTTCCTGGCAGAGCACCTGGCGGAGCTGGGCGTAGTTGGCTGCCAGGCTGCTCTGCCCGTCCTGACGGGCTCCGAATTCCGCCCGTTGCAGCACGTGGTGCAGGTGGGTGAGCAGGTAGGGGCTGATCACGGCTGATACCAGCACATCACCACTGCTTTGGGCGGAGGTGGTGGTGGGGCCGTTGGAGCGAGGCGCCATGGCCGAGGGCCGGGTCTGGCTACAGCATAGGCTTGGATACTACCCAAGGGTGTGTTTGTACACTGGTGGTCATTGGTGCTGTCCAGTGCGGCCTTTGTCCGGGCGTCTCCGCCCGTGAGCCATCCACCCTCCACTGCGCCGTGCCTACCCGACAGACATCCTCCAGTGGCCGCTCAAAGTCGCCGCGGATTCAGGTGGTCTTGCCGGAGGATCTATGCGACCGGCTCACGGCTCTGGCGGAGCGGGATTCCCGCACCGTCAGCAACATGGCGCGGGTGCTGATCCAGCAGGGTGTGGAGCGGATGGAGCGGCAGCAGCTTCTGGCCGGCGACTCCGGTCTGCTGCCGAGCGAGGTCCAGGCCGATCGCTTTCGTGCGGCCCTCGTGCGTCAGGAGCAGAATCGAGGCCAACGGCTTCAGAGAACCCGCCGCTTACGGCTGTTCCGCCCTCGCGCTTGACGCGGGATCAGCCGCAGCGATCAGGTGACAGCCCTGCAGGCCTGGCGCAAGTCCCCAGCACGGCCTCCTGACGGGCGCCGGTCACCGCTGGCAGGGAGCCGGGGTGGCCCTGCTGGTGCCACCAGGCCAGCAACGCGAAGGCCAGGGCTTCCCTCTCCAGATCGCCGATGCCCAGCTCCTGCAGGGGTCGCACGCTCATGCCCCGGCAGCGGCGCCGCAGCTCCCGCATCAGGGTCTGGTTGCGGCCGCCTCCTCCGGCGACAAGCAGTTCGATTGGCCGTGGACCGCGCTGGAGATCCTGGGCCACGGTCGCGGCGCTGAAGGCCGTCAGGGTGGCGAGACTGTCGGCGGCGAAGTCGGTGCTGTCGCGGGTAGCCGCGCTGGTCTGGGCCAGGTCCGCCAGGCGGCGTTGCAGGTCGGCCTGGCCGAACAATTCCCGGCCGGTCGACTTGGGTGGGTGCTGGAGCAGATAGGGCTCCTGCAGCCAGCGCTCCAGCACCGTTGTCTGCACCCTGCCGCGTGCTGCCCAGGCGCCCCCGTCATCGAAGCTCAGCTGTCCCTGGCTGAATTGCTCCACGGCCAGGTCCAGCAGGGTGTTGGCCGGGCCGCAATCCCAGCCGCGTACCGACGCGTGGCGATCGGGACCGTGGCGGGGCGGCAGCAGGGTGAGGTTGGCGATGCCTCCCAGGTTGAGCAGGGCGCGCCAGCCACCGGTGCTGCCCAGCAGTGCCGCATCACAGGGGGGAACCAGCGGCGCCCCCTGCCCCCCCAGGGCCAGATCGGCAGCCCGGAAGTCGTGAACCACCGGTCGCTGCAGCAGGGAAGCCAGCAACGTGCCCTGCAGCAGCTGCAGGCTGGCGCCACGGCGATCGCCCGTAGGGGGGCGGTGCCAGAGCGTCTGACCGTGGCAGCCCACCAGAGCGGCTGTGGCACCGGGATCGGCATGGCGGGCCGCCTCGGCCTGCACCTCGGTCACGGCCTCGCTCAGGTCAAGGAGCTCCGCCGAGGTGCACGAGGCTCCCTGGCCCAACGCCAGCAGCCGCTGGCGGAGGTCGTCGGGATAGGGAACGGAGGCCCGCCCAAGCAACTGCCAGCGGGGACGTTGGGGCGGGCCTGAGAAGGCGGCCAGCACCGCGTCCACGCCATCGGCGCTGGTGCCGCTCATCAGGCCGACCACGCGCATGGCGATCAGGTGGAGGGAAGCGCTTCCAGCGCCGTGCTGGTGCCCATCACCACCAGCAGTTCGCCTTCATTGAGCACATGGGAGGCCGGTGGGTTGACGGTCAGCTGGTTCTGGGGGCCGGCCGCCAGCACGCTGACGTTGTAGTTCTTGCGCAGGTTGATGTCCCGCAGGGAGTGCCCGACAAAGGCGCGGGGCACTTTGATCTCCTCGATGCTGTTGCGGTCGTCCAGCCGCAGGCGTTCCAGCAGGTTCGGACGCACCAGCTCCAGCCCCAGGCGTTCTCCCTGCATCTTCGAGGGAAACACCACCCGGTCGGCGCCGACCCGGCGCAGCATCTTCTCGTGCAGATCGCTGGTGGCCCGCGCGATCACGTGTTTGACGCGGCTGTCGCTGCTGTCCTTGGCGATCAGGGTGGCGGTGATGCTGGCCTCGAGGGGCTCGCTGATCGCCACCACCACCGTGCCGAGATCCAGCACTCCCGAGGCCCGCAGGGCCTCTTCATCAGTGCAGTCCACCACCCGACCCTCAATGCCCGGATCGGCCTGACGCAACTCGTCAATGGCTCGCTGACTGCTGTCAATCGCCAGCACGTCGGCACCAGCGCTGGCGAGCGACTTACAGACGGCACCACCGAAGCGTCCCACCCCGATCACGGCGAAGCTGTCTTCGAAGCGATCCTCGCTTCCCTGCCATTGCCACCACTGGTTCATTCCCGCTGCATCCTCTGGTCGGTGTGGTTGGTGTGGTCGGTGGGGGTGGTGCGTGCGGAAGCTCCGTCAGGTTTCGCTGTCCGCATGGGCTGTCTGGATTGGCCGTCTGGATTGGCTGTCTGCCTGGGGCTTCTGACTTGGCTGCGTGGTCTGGGCTTCTGTTTAGGCCGTCTGTGTCGCCTGTCTGCCTGCACTGGTCGCTGGAGAAGTTTGGATGGGGCCTGGCTGGTCGGTGCTGGTTCGACGGTTCAGATGTAGAGCTCTTCCTTGGGATACTTGACCCGAGTCTGAGGGCGACTGCCATAGAACGCAGAGAGCAGCAGCAGGATTCCCAGTCGGCCGACGTACATGCCCACCATCAAGACCGCCTGGCCCCAGCGATCCAGGTGGACTGTGACATCCACATCCAGCCCCACGGTGCTGAAGGCGGAGACGCAGGTGAACAGTTTTTCAAGGAAGGTGAAGGCCTCGGTCTCGGCGCTGCCGCCACCGCCGATGTTGTCGAGGGCCAGCAGCAGGGCCATCCCGAGAACGAACAGCAGCGAGGCCAGGGTGACCCCGACGGCCCGCAGTACGACCTTGGCTGGAATCTCGCGATTGCGCACCACCACGCCGTCTTCAGCTCGCAGGGTGGAGCGGGTGGCTGCCATCAGGGCCGCAAAGGTGGTGGTTTTGATGCCGCCACCGGTGCCACCGGGACTGGCGCCAATGAACATCAGCCCCATCATCAGCAACAGGCCTGCATCGGAGAGCGTGCTGGTGGTGAGGGGAATCGTGTTGAAGCCAGCGGTGCGTGTGGTGATTGACTGGAACAAACTCACCTGAAGTTTGTCCAGGGTATCGAGCTTCTGCATCAGAAGCCCCTCGGTATCGAGATGCTCAGTCAGGAGAAGGCCGATAGTCCCGACCAGAATCAGACCGATCGTGCTGCGAATCACGAGACGGGTGTGCATGCTCAGGCGATTCAGGCGCCGCAGGCGGAAGCGATTGACCCAGAGATCATTGGTGACTCTCCATCCAAGACCGCCCATCACGATCATGCTGGCGATCACCAGATTCACCACCGGATTGCTGCGGTAGCGCACCAGGCTGTCGCTCCATAATCCGAAACCAGCGTTGTTGTAAGCGCTGATGCAGTGGAACATCGAGGCCCAGAGCCGTTCCCCCAGATTGGGGATGTCATTGAAGCCGAAGCTGAACAGGATCAGGGTGCCGATCCCCATCACGCAGCCGGCTGTGATCAGGATTGACCGGAAGGTCGGCCCGATGCCGCCGACCCCGAATTCATCAAGGGCCCGGCCCTTGTCAAGCCGGTGCCTCAGGCCGGAGTGCCCCTGTACGAACCCCTGCAGAAAGGTGGTGATCGCCATCAGCCCGAGCCCACCGGTGATGATCAGACCCGCTAAAGCCACCTGCCCGATAGGGGTCAACTCGGTTCCGACATCAATGACCGAAAGGCCGGTCACCGTGATCGCGGAGGTCACGGTGAACAGGGCTTCCCAGAGCCCCACCGTTTTGGTGGAGCAGAGCGGTGAGGCCAGGATGAACGTTCCGAAAGCGATCACCAGAAGTCCGGTGATCGCCGTGAACTGGGGAACGCTGAGACGCTGATGCCAGCGGTAGCGATGCCCTGGGGGACGCTTTGGGCGTGGCGCCATGGCAGGAGGGGTTGGCTCTCGGATCAGGATCCGATCACTTGTTGGGCTGCGGGGTCATGCGCAGATAGGGCTTCACTTCCGTGACACCCTTGGGGAACTTGGTGCGGGCTTCTTCGGTGGGAATGGAGGGCACCACCACGCAGTCGTCGCCATCATTCCAGTTCACCGGTGTGGCCACCTGGTGGGAATCGGTGAGTTGAAGTGAATCAATCACGCGCAGGATTTCGTCAAAATTGCGACCCGTGCTGGCGGGATAGGTGATTTGCAGGCGCAACTTCTTGCTGGGATCGATGATGAACACCGACCGCACCGTGAGATTGTTGAGGGAGTTCGGGTGGATCATCCCGTACAGGTCGCTCACCGACTTGTCGGCATCCGCCAGAATCGGATAGTCGACGGTGGTGTTCTGGGTCTCATTGATATCACCGATCCAGCCCTTGTGGCTCTCGGCTGAGTCGACACTCAGGGCAATCGTCTTGACATTGCGCTTCTCCCATTCCGGGCGAAGGCGGGCTACTTCGCCCAGCTCCGTGGTGCAGACCGGGGTGTAGTCGGCGGGGTGGGAGAACAGGACGACCCAGCTGTTGCCGGCAAAGTCGTAGAGATTGATCGTACCCAGCTGGGAATCCTGGGTGAAATCGGGAACGGTGTCGCCGAGCTGCAGAGCCATGATCAGAGAAGTGTGGCAAGGGAAGGCCAGTTGCCGATCGTGGCACAGCAGCGGCTTCTTCGCGACCGCTACAGACTGAACTGACGGCACACCAGCCAGGGAACCAGGAAGGTCATGGTCAGTGTCAGGGGAACGCCGTAGCGAGCCACGTCGAGGAACCGATAGCGGCCCGGTCCGAACACCATCAGATTGGTCTGGTAGCCCACAGGGCTGAGGAAGCTCTGGCTGGCCCCGAACAACACGGTGAAAATAAAGGCCATCGGTGGCTGGCCGAGCCCGTTGGCCAGCTGGGCTCCGATCGGGATCAGCAGGGCCACGGTGGCCGCATTGCTCATCACTTCAGTCAGCAGGGTGGTGAACAGGAACACCACCACAAGAGCCCAGAACACCGACCAGGTGTGTAAGCCACTCAGCAGGGCCGTGGCGATCGCTTCAGCCAGCCCCGTTTTCTCGAGAGCCACGCTGAAACTGGCCAGGGAGCCCAGCAGCAGGATCACGTCCAGACGGATCGAGCGCTGCAGATCGCCGGGCCGGAGGCAGCCCGTCGCCACCATCGCCACTGTGCCGAGCAGCACCGAAGCCACCAGCGGCATCAGCTCAAAGCTGGGCAGAAGGATCACCAGCGCCGCGATCACAATGGCGTAGCGCTTGCGGCTCACGGTGGGGAGATCCTTTTCCAGCTGCTCCAGGACCACCAGGTCGTTGGTGGCCTGCAGGCCGCGGATGGCATCCCGGGGCGCCTGCAGCAGCAGCACGTCGCCTTCTCTCAGCACCGCCTGGCCGAGCTGTTCGCGCAGCACCGCATTGCCGCGGCGCAGGGCCAGGACGGTGGCGTTGTAGCGCTGGCGAAACCGAAGATCCCGTAGGCAGTCTCCTGTCAGGGTCGATCCCGAGGGCAGCAACACTTCGACAGTGCGCTGGCTGCCCGGATCAATCCGAGCACCTTCTTCCTCATCCTGACTGGCCGGGGCCAGGCTGATCGTGTGGTCCTGTTGCAGCCGCAGCAGATCGTCGCGGCTGCAACGCAGCAGCAGGCGATCACCCGCCGCAAGGCTGCGATCCGCCAGGGGGGGCAGGAAGCGCTCGTTGCCGCGGTGCAGTTCGAGCACGTCCACGTCAAAGCGGCGCTGCAGGCGGCTCAGGTGCAGCGATTGGTTCACCAGCTCGGAGCCCTCTGGAATCAGAACCTCGGTGAGGTATCCGCTCCTGGCAAAGCTGCCCACCAGATCGTCGTCATCAATACCTCGGTTCGGGAGGAAGCGATCGGCCAGCAGCACCATCATGGTTCCGCCCACCAGCCAGACCCCCAGGCCGATGCCTGTGAATGTGAACAGATCGAAGGCTCCGTAACCGAGCTTCTCACTCACATCGCTGGCCAGCAGGTTCACGGAGCTGCCCAGCAGGCTGAGGGTTCCCCCCAGCACCGTGGCGAAGGAGAGGGGCAGCAGCACCTTGGAGGGGGCGATCCGGTGGCGATGGCACCAGCCTTCGATCACCGGCAGCAGGGTGGCCACGATCGGGGTGTTGGGGATGAAGGCCGACACCGGTCCCACCACCGCCACCATCAGGGTGATCATCCGCTTGGGGCTGCGCACCGCATCCGAGCCGATCAGACCCCGCAGGCGATCCAGGGCGCCGGAGCGAAACAGGGCAGCCGAGAGGGCGAACAGACCGATCAGAGTGATCAGAGCGGTGCTTCCGAACCCGGCCACCGCCTCTGCGGGCTTCAGGACTCCCGTGGCGATCAAGAGGCCGGCAGCCAGCAGTCCGGTCACCTCCGGTGCCAGCCAGCCTGTGATGAACAGAACGATCGCCAGGGCAAACACGACCAGGGTGATCAGCGCCTGGGGGTGCAGTGCCGTCTGAAGCAGGGCACTCATGACAGGCGTTCGATCGAAGAATCCGGCCAATCCTGCAATGCCGTCCGCAGCCCCTGGAGGCCCAGCCCTGCCGTGGCTGAGACGAACAGGGCCTGCGGCTCCAGGGCCAGAGCCCTCTCCAGCTCCCCTGCCGGGCAGCGATCGATCTGGTTGGCCACAAGTCGCCGTGGAACGCAGCTGCCGAGCGAATCGAGAATGGCGTTCACCGTGGCGATCTGTTCCGGCCAGCCTGGATCGCTGAGGTCCACCACCAGCAGCAGGCCATCGGCATCGAGGGTCTCCTCGAGGGTGGAGCGGAAGGCTTCGATCAGGGGCGGCGGCAGATCGCGGATGAAGCCCACCGTGTCGGTGACCAGCAGCGCCAGAGGTGGGCCGCTGGCGGGAATCAGGTCGATGCGGCGGGTGGTGGGATCGAGCGTGGCGAACAGCTTGTTCTCTGCCACGACTGCCTGATCGCCCTGGCGGCGGGTGAGTGCATTGAGCAGGGAGCTTTTGCCGGCGTTGGTGTAGCCCACAAGGGCCAGCCGGCGGAGGCCGTGGCGCTGCTGCCGCAGGCGGGCCCGGTGGGCGCTCAGCTGTTTCAGCTTGGCCTGGAGGTGGTCGATGCGGCGGGCGATGGCGCGCCGGTCTTTCTCGAGCTGGGTTTCGCCCGGTCCTCGTGTGCCGATGCCGCCCCCCTGGCGCGAGAGGCTCTGGCCCCGGCCGGTGAGCCGTGGCAGGCGGTAGCGCAGCTGGGCCAGCTCGACCTGCAAACGACCGGCGGCGCTGGCCGCCCGCTGGGCAAAGATGTCGAGGATCAGCTCGCTCCGGTCGCTCACCGGCAGATCCAGCAACCGCTCCAGGTTGCGGCCCTGCACCGGGCTGAGTTCCCGATCGGTCACCACCAGGCTGGCGCCGAGCCGCCGCGCTTCCAGGGCGGCCTCGCTGAGCTTGCCCTCGCCCCAGAGGCTCTGGGGGGACTCCTGCCGGCGGCGCTGGGTCACCAGTCCCACCGGTTCGGCCCCGGCGCTGCGGACCAGCCCCTCCAGCTCGGCGATCTCCCGGCTGGCCTGCTGCTGGTCATTCGGGGTGAGGACCAGCAGTAGAACCCGCTCCTGCCCAGCGGCTGGCGCTCCCCTGGCTGAAGGCCGATCGCCCGGCGCCATGGCGGCAGGGGCGGTGGAGGCGCAGGGCAGGCTGGCGGGATCACGGCCGCACAGATCGCCCAGATCCCCCTCCTCCAGGCCCTGCCAGGGCTGCCCGGCTCCGCTGGGCACGAACAGGCCGGCTGGCCAGTGCCCTCCGGCAGCGGGTTGATCCGGGAAGCGCAGCCATAGCCGCGGCGCCAGATCCAGCCCCACGATGCCTTCCTGGGTACCGGGTTCGAGCTTGCGGCTGCGGCCGCAGCAGGTGAGCAGACGCCAGTCTTCCCCCAGGCGTCGGCTCGATCCCGGCAGCCGCTCCAGCAGCCGGCCTGAGGTTTCCAGGGGGCCCACCCACAGCAGCCGGCCAAGGCCGCGGCCGTCCACCAGCAGGGTCAGCGGGGTTTCCAGCTCGTGGCTGAGCCCCGCCAGGCGCTGCAGCCCCAGCGTGTCGGCCGTTTCGTCCGGGCGATGGCGGCGATGACAGAGGCGCTCCAGCTGCCGCCGCTGGGCGGGGCGCAACCCTTCGGTGCGTCCGACCAGAACACCCTGTTTCAAGACCGATCCAGGCGCAGGCAGCGCACTCCGGCAGCGGCGGCTCCCAGCTCATCCTCCGGGCTGTCCCCCACGTGCCAGGCCTGCCCGGGCTCCAGCTGCAGCTGATGGAGCGCCTGCCGGAATGGCAGCGGCGAGGGTTTGGCGGCCCCGGCACTGCTGGACACCACAACCACTTCCAGCCAGCTGGTCAGGCCCAGCCCCTCCAGCAGGCCCTGGAGACGCTGGTCGAAATTGCTGACCACGGCCAGGCGGATCCCCAGGGTCTGCCAGCGGGCCAGACAGTCCGGCACCTCGGCGTAGACCATCCAGAGGGCTGGATCGGCGAAACGCTCGAACAGGGCGCATGGCAGTTCTGGTGGTGCCACCACGCCGCCCGCCTGGTGCAGGGCCGTTGAGATGCGCTCCCCCCACCACTGCCGTTCAGCGGCCAGCAGCTCGGCGCCCTCCAGCCCCGGAAAGGCCAGGGGTGGAGCCTGCCGGTAGATCGCGCCGAAAACCCGGTCGATGGCGGTCGCCTCCACCGTGAGCCCGTGCTCAGCGGCCACGGCGGCGTAGGTGTGCCCCACCGACTGGCGCAGGGTGATCAGGGTGCCCATCGCATCGAGCAGCAGGGCCCGCGGCCGGGGCCAGGCTGCGGCCGTCTTCAGGTCAGCCTGCATCGCGCTCAGCGTCCATCGGTGAGCCAGCCGGCCGCCACCTTGAGTTGCAGGGGCAGGCCGGGCAGTCGGGTCAGGTAGGCCAGGCGCCGCAACTGGAAGGCCGCGGCGCCCGCCAAGGTGAAACCACCACCGGTGAGGCTGGCTTCGCCGAGCCCGAGGCTGATCATCTCGCCCAGGTCGTTCCAGTGGAAGGAGTCCAGCGGTTCGCCGGCCAGGGAGTGCAGGAGGTTGGCGGCAAGGCAGGGGGCCTGCTGAAAAGCCACCTGGGCATTGGCGGGGAACGGCTCGCCGTCCTCGTCGGCCACATGGGCGCCATCGCCGATCACAAAGACGTCGTGATGCCCCTGCAGCCGCAGGTCAGGCTGGCCGGGCAGGCGACCCAGGCGGTCGCCTGGCACGGGCGGGTTGAGGGCCGGTGGGCGGGCCTGGAAGCCGGCGGTCCAGATCACCGCTTCCGCCGGCAGACGTTCCTGCCGACCGGCCTCGTTGCCCGGCTCCGGCAGGAGGAGATCCAGGCCGCCGGGATGTATGGCCCGCACCCGGTTGCGGCAGCGCAGGCGCACATCGCGGCGTTGCAGGGCCAGCCGCGCCTGTTCGCGGTTGAAGGAGCGGGCCTGGGGCAGGAGATCCTCCCCCTGTTCGATCAGCTCGATCAGCGTGCTGCCGCCGAGCAGATCAGCCAGCTTGCAGGCCAGCTCCACACCGCTGGGGCCAGCCCCCACGATCGCCAGGCGTTGCAACGGCAGCGCCTGCTGCCGCAATTGCCGCACCAGCCCCTGGAGCCGTTCCACGTCATGAAGCGTGCGGAAGAAGAGGGCGTGCTCGAGGGCGCCTGGCACGTTGAAGGTGGCGGGTTGGCCGCCGCTGGCGATCACCAGGCGGCCATAGCGGAGTTCATGACCGCTGCGGGTTTTGAGCGTGTGCTGTTCGGTGTCGACCTGGTCCACCCGGTCCTGCAGCCAGGCGATACCGCGGCTGGCCAGCAGGCTGTCGTAGCGGGGGGCGATCTCCCAGCTGCGCATCTCCTCACTGAGCAATTCGTACAGCAGGGGCTGGAAGACGAAGCGCTCGTTGGGCTCGATCAGCAGGATCGGCGGGTGATCGCGGTGCTGGGCCAGGGCCAGGGCGGTGTAAAGGCCACCGAAGCCGCCACCCACGATCACGATGCTGCGATCGATGGATCCTGTGGCCGACGACGTGTCAGGTGCGATGGGATCGGAGCTCACGTCGGACACGCTGGGTCGGGTATGGGGAGGGCTCGGACGGTGGACCGCTGGCGAGGTTGGGAGCTGTTGATGCGGGCGGAGAGGGAGATGGGTGCAGGATTGGAAAACCTGTGTCCTGATCCAGACGTGCCCTATCGGCACCCTAACCAGCCGTTCCATCGGGGGCGATGATGGAGTCATGGTGACTGCCCCCGCCGCAACCCTCCCCGTTGACATGGCGGGGCGGTCGATCGATCTGGCCGCGGCCCGTGCCGACCTGGATCCGCTCAAGGCCCAGGAGCGTCTCCAATGGGCCTTCGATCGGTTTCAGGACGGTTTTGCGCTGACCACCAGCTTCGGGATCCAGTCGGCGGTGCTGCTGCACATGCTGAGCCGTCTGGATGGCGGTGCCTCCATCCCAGTGATCTGGGTGGACACCGGCTACCTGCCGCCCGAGACCTATCGCTACGCCGATCAGCTCACGGCCCGTCTGGGCCTCAACCTGCACGTGGCGCAGTCGGGGCTGTCGCCGGCCCGGATGGAGGCCTTGCATGGCCGGCTCTGGGAAACCGGCCGTGTCGAAGATCTGGAGCTCTATCACCGCATCCGCAAGGTGGAACCGCTGGACCGTGCCTTCGCTGAGCTGCAGGTGCGCTGCTGGGCCAGCGGTGTGCGGGGTGGCCAGACCGATCACCGCCGCAACATGCAGGTGCTCGATCCGATCCGCCAGCGCTGGTCGTTGCGGCCCCTGCTGGTCTGGAGCAATCGCGACGTTTACTACTACATGGAGGAGCACGGTCTCCCCCAGCATCCGCTGTTCGAACAGGGCTACACGACCGTGGGCGACTGGCATTCCAGTGCCCCCGACGATGGCAGCACCATTGGCCGGGCCACGCGTTTTGGGGGGCTCAAGCAGGAATGTGGCATCCATCTGCCCGGATTGATGGGTGAGGGCATCTGAGCCGCTGGCAAGCTGGTTGTTGATCGGCAACAGCCGCTGGCACTGGGCCCAGCGACCGCCCGAACCAGGTGCCGCCCTGCGCTTCTGCCACACCACGCCTGAGGCTGGGTTTCCGGCGGGCGGCCTGAGGGCCTGGGCGGCGGTCGGGCCCGTTCCGGCCACTGCAATGGCCGGACTGGCCGGTGCCCCGCGGCTGGATCTGAGCCAGGTTCCGCTGCGGGAGATGCCTGCCTGGCTGGGTGTGGATCGGGCGCTGGCGGGGTGGGGGGCCTGGCGGCAGGATCACAGGCCCGTGCTGGTGGCGGATGCAGGCACGGCCCTGAGCCTCACGTTGGTGGATGGCACCGGCCGCTTTCGAGGCGGCCGCCTTCAGGCCGGTGTCGCCCTGCAGCTGCGGGCGCTGGCGGCAGGAACAGCGCGGTTGCCACGGATGGAGGCATGGCCTCCGATCCCTAGCGACAGCTCCCCAGTTGGCGCTGCTGCAGCCTGGCCCCAGGAGACCGCCGCCGCCATGGCCGAAGGCGTGGTGCGGGGTCTGGCGGCGGCGGTGGTGGCGGCCGCTGCGGAAGCTGTGGCTGTCTGTCCTGGATGCCGCCTCTGGCTCACCGGTGGCGACGGGGCCCAGCTGTTGCCCCTGATCGAGCCGGCCATGCCAGCGGCAGCACCGCTCCAGCTCATCCATGCCCCGAATCTCTGCCTGGAGGCTCTGGTGCAGCTGGAGGACCCTCAGGCCAGACCGAGATCTCCAAGGATCTGATCGGCCATTTCCTCCGCCTTGACCTTGAGGTAGACCAGCTCGATCTTCCCCTCTGGGTCAACCACGAAGGTGTGGCGCATCATGCCCATGTACTCCTTGCCCATGAACTTCTTGAGGCCGTAGCTGCCGTAGGCCTCGGCCACCGGGCAGGGCTCCGCATCGCTGAGCAGGGTGAAGGGAAGGGTGTACTTGTCGATGAACTTGGCATGGCTGGCGGCGCCGTCTTTGCTGATGCCCAGCACCGTGATGCCATTGGCGCTGAAGCTGCTCCACTGGTCGCGGAAATTGCAGGCCTCCTTGGTGCAGCCCGGCGTGTCGTCCTTGGGATAGAAGTAGATCACCACGCGTTGTCCGCGGAAGTCCGCCAGGCTCACGGACTTGCCCTCCTGGTCGGGCAGCGTGAAATCTGGTGCGGGATCACCGATCTGGAGGGCCATGGCAGGGCGGAGTTCGGAGGGGGTGAGCCTAGAAGCGGACCCCCAGCTGTGGCTGGTCTCCATGGTGACGCCGTCGGATGTGCTGGAGCGGCTGAGTCACCAGGAACGGAGCTGGTGCGCGAGTCTGGCGGAACCCCGCCGGAGCTGCTATGCGGCCAGTCGTGCCCTGTTGCGCGCCCAACTGGCGGAGCCCCTGCGCTGTGATCCAGCCGCGGTGCCCCTGCACAGCCCCCCTGGGGAGGCACCGCGTCTGGAGGCCGGGCACGGCTGGACCGGCATCAGTCACAGCGGTGCCGCCCTGCTGACGGCCTGGTCCCCCCGGCCGATCGGTGTCGACATTGAATCCCTGACCCGTCGTCTGGCGGCAGTCCCGTTGATCCAGCGTCACTTCCCTGCAGCGGAGCGTCGACAGCTTCTGGACGGCCCCTGGAGCCAAGATCCCGTAAGCCTGCAGCAGGCCGTGCTGACCAGCTGGGTGCACAAGGAGGCGGCGATCAAGTGGCGCCGCTCCAGCCTGGCTGCAGAATTGCATCATTGGTGCTTTGACCACGCCCGCTGCGAGCTTCGCCAGTTGGTTGATGGGGCCACTCCCCCCAGCTGCAGCGGTCAGCGGGGGGAGTGGCTGTGGGCGGCGGTAGGGGAGGGTGTGACGCGGGCCCACCTACTGGGGCGGATGCCGTGATGCAAAGCACGTGCATTTTTTTCGTGCCTGTGCTGATATGACTCGCTGGCCAGGCGGCGTTGAAGGCGAATCGACAACATGAGGATCACGCGTCTCCGGGCACTCATGCGCCGCAATTTGCGACCCAGTCTATCGATGTGATCATTTGGTGACAATGCAGCGTCGGCCCCGGCTTGCTTCCCGGGCGGCCTTGCACCGTGTGGAGCTGGGACTGAAGAGATTGTCGTTGCTCTGGTCTCGTTGGAATTCCTTCTGGTATCTGACCTGTCAGCAAGTCCGGAGATATTCGGTTGCGACTGGGCTGCGACGCTGATGGTGTAACGACCGCATTGCTGGTGTCCATCGTTCGGTGACGGGTTGAGGAGCAGGGGCTTGCAGCGTGGGCGTCTTTGCGGTTGAAGGCTAGTTTTGGAACGAAGTCCCCTTTTATGTCCCGTGCTGAAGCGCCTGCTTGCCGGTCTCGCCGTGGGAACGGCCCTCACCACCGTTGCTCTGCCGGCCTCTGCCGCAGTTGACAACGATCTTCCCGTTCGTTGGAACAGCGGCGGTGCCGTCTGGTCCACCAACCTTGATGCCTTCTCGACCTTTATTGATTCCGGTGATGTGACCGATCGCGGTCTTGCCAGCGGTCTGGCCCGCTCCGGCTGGACCTCCGAAGAGGTTCGCACCGGTCTGTCCAAGACGTACAGCGTCGACCTGGTCGGCGTCTCCCGTTTCCTCTATTCCGATAACGGAGTCAAGTTCCTCAAGAACGCCACCCGCAGCTACTTCCCCTACTGGACGATGAACACCTACGCCGTCCAGGCGCTGCGTTCGGCGATCATTGCCGATTCCGTGGATGGTTCGATCTCCTCGGCCGGGATCATGGCGGCCCTGCCTACTGACTTCCGCCTGGCTGATACCTGCAACACCTACGACGGAAAGCAGAACATCTGTGCAGAGGGTCGTTGCCAGGGTGAAGCGCAATGCACCTCCCTGCTGTCCTGGTACGTCTTCCTGCCCGCCTGCATCCAGGCCAACCAGATGGCCGATGCTGTGGCTGCTCCCCGTCAAGCCGCCCCCGCCCCGATGCCCGTTGAGCCCATCCGCGGCCTCTGGTGATCCTGGGCCGTGTTTGGTCCTTTCCGCCTCGGCTTCAGCCGGGGCTTTTTTGTGCCCATCCGCCCCTCCTGTGGCGTGGCTGTTCACGCTCCAGTGCGGCGGGCTAGCAGCAGCCGATGTTCGAGGCGCTGGGGCAGAACGGCATTCGGCAGGCCTTTCAGGTCCTGCAGCAGGAGGGCCAGGGCCTCGCCCTCGCCCTGCTCTTGCAGCCAGCGGCAATAGGCGCTGCCGGGAGCAAACCAGCGCTCCAGCAGGGATGGCGTGAGCGGCAGCGGCAGTGACTCCTCCCAGGCTTCGCTGTTGCATTCCCAACCCCGCTGACCCAGACCTGCCAAGGCCCAGCCCTCAGCGGCCAGCTCCTGCCGTAACCACTCCTGCTCCCGTGTCTCCAGGCGTGCCAGAACTTCAGACCCGACACCACCTCGGGCTGCAGATGGCTTGGGTTTCGCCATGGAAGTGCGCAGGCAGCGCAGGGCGCTGGCCGGCCCGATCATCGGTGCGCTGAACAACAGGCGGATCTCGGCCGCTGGGGCCGCCAGCTGGTCCAGCTGCTGCAGCCAGGTGCTCCAGCCGGAGGCCCCGATGTGCCGCAGTGGTTGGCGCGCCACGATCCATTCGAAACGCTCCTCCTTGTGCAGAAGGCCACTGGCGGCCCCGAGCCCTGCAGGGCCGGCCCCGAGCAGACGCGGCCGCTGCAGGCTGTCAAGCAGGGCCAGGTGGCTTTGAATCCTTTCTCTATCGTCGTCTGTGGCTGGGCCGATCACCACACCACCTTCCGGGACCCGCTGCAGGGGATCCAGCGCCCAGAGCAGCGATCGCGCCTCCAGGACAAGCACCCGGTCGGTGCGCTTCAGGCAAGCGTCTTTCCAGAATCGTTGCCGCAGTTGATCGAGCCTGGCGCCTTCGGCACTGGCCTGGCGCTGCAGCCATCGCTCGAGGCGGGGATCCTCCGGGCTGCTGGTGAGCAGCTCCCCGGCCTCCTCGGTGAGTTCCGCCGCCGCTCCCAGCTGGGCCGCCCGCCGCTCCTGCAGCCGCTGGCGCCGCTGCCCCTCCCAGCCCACCGCCCCTGGCTGCCAGAACACCTCGCCCTGCAGGGCGACTGGCAGGTACTGCTGGGCCACCCAGTGCTCGGCGTAGGCATGCGGGTAGCGGTAGCCGACCCCATCACCAAAGGCCTGCCCATCGCGGTTGGCATCGCGCAGATGGGCCGGTACCTGTTGCCTGTTGGCGGTGCGCACCACCTTGATCGCATCGAACACGCCCAGGGTGCTGTTGCTTTTCTCGGTGCCGGCCAGATACAGGGCCGCCTGGGCCAGCGGGTAGAGACCCTCGGGCAGGCCGATCCGTTCGAAGGCCGCGGCGCAGGCCTCCACCACCACGATGGCCATCGGATCGGCCAGGCCCACGTCTTCTCCGGCCGAGATCAGCATGCGGCGGAACAGGAAGCGGGGGTTCTCCCCGGCCTCCACCATCCGAGCCAGCCAGAACAGGGCGGCATCGGGATCGGATCCGCGCAGGGATTTGATGAAGGCGCTGATCGTGTCGAAGTGGGCATCACCCTGCTTGTCGTAAAGCACGGCCCGTTGCTGGATCGACTCCTCCGCGATCGCCAGATCGATGGTGACGGTGCCGTGCCGATCCGGTTCCGTCGTCTCCACCGCCAGCTCCAGGGCATTGAGCAGGCTGCGGGCATCCCCTCCGGCCACGTCGACCAGGTGCGCTGCGGCCTCGGGCAGCAGCCGGATCGCCCGGCCGCCATAGCCCCGCTCCACGTCCGTGAGGGCCCGCTGCAGCAGCGCCTCCAGATCGCCGCTCTCCAGCGGTTGCAGCCGGAACAGCCGCGAGCGGCTCACCAGTGCCTTGTTGACCTCGAAGTAGGGGTTCTCGGTTGTGGCACCGATCAGGGTGACGGTGCCGTTCTCCACCCAGGGCAGCAACGCGTCCTGCTGGGCACTGTTGAAGCGGTGCACTTCATCGATGAACAGGAGGGTGCGCAGGCCGTGCCGCTCCAGCCGGGCGCGGGCCTCCTCCACCGCCAGCCGCAGGTCCTTCACCCCCGCCAGCACGGCGTTGAGGCTGGTGAAGTGGGCGCGGGTGGTGGCCGCGATGATCCGGGCCAGGGTGGTTTTGCCCGTACCCGGCGGGCCATGCAGGATCAGGTTGCCCACCCGGTCGGCGCTGATGGCCCGGTGCAGCAGCCGGCCGGGCCCCAGAATCGACTGCTGGCCCACGAACTCCTCGAGGCGCCGCGGCCGCAGCCGATCGGCGAGGGGAGCAACCGCCGCGCGCCGCTGCTCGCTGTGATGGCTGAAGAGGTCACTCACACCGGCTGGTCCTGCTGCTGTGGACGATCCTGGCGCCAGCCACCCCCTCTGGCGGAGAGCTTCCACAGCCTTCAGAATGGGCTACAGATCAGGGATGGACCTTGTTGGGCTTGAGACGCGCGACGGGATCCCCTTGTTGGACTTTGAGGGCGTCAGGCCGGTTCAACGCCACGGCCTCGAAGACCGCCTCCATGGCCGTTGCCCTGAGCACACTGCTCCTGGCGGCCTGTGACAAGCCCGCGCCTCCAGCGGCCAAGCCCCTGGTGGTGAGCACCGCTCCGGTTCAGATCGCTCCCTTCAGCGAGCGGGTGGAGACGGTCAGCACCCTTGAGGCCATTGATGAGGTACAGCTGGCCGCCCAGGCCGGCGGCAGGATCCAGCAGCTCGGCATTGGCCAGGGCGACAAGGTCAAGGCCGGCCAGCTGTTGTTGGTGCTCGATCAGGTTCAGCTCCAGGCTGACTTGGCCACCCTGCTGGCGAGGGAGGAAAAGGACAAACTCAATTACCAGCGTTACGAATACCTGGTACGTCAGGGTGCTGCCAGTGCAATCCAGCGCGATCAGTTCCGTGCTCAGTACATCGAGTCTCGCGAGGCCGTGCTGGCCAAGCGGGCCGATCTGGCGTTCCGAGATCTGCGCTCGCCGATCGACGGCACGGTGGCAGACGTTCAGGTGAAGGTGGGCGATGTGATCAGTGCCGGAGATCCCTTCACCCGCCTGATTCGCAATGATCGTCTCTTCGCCCGCATCGATGTCCCGGCGATCTTTTCCGATCGAATCCGCCCCGGTCTGCCGGTGACCCTCAAGCAGGCCGGCTCGGATCGGGTGCTGGTGGAGGGCCGGATCGACTCGGTCGACCCCAACGTGCTGGCGGGTTCCCAGGCCCTGCTGGTCAAGGCGGCGTTCGCCAATCCGGGCGGCGGCCTGCGCAACGGTCAGCGGCTGCGGGCCACCGTCGAGCTGGATCGGCGTCAGCTGCCCTCCGTGCCCTTCGCGGCTGTCACCCAGTCGTCTGGTCAGAGCTTCGTCTTCAGGGTCGGCACCCTGGCTGAACTGAAACTGCAGCCGGGCAAGGTGCCGATCGAGCAGTTGGAGGCTCTGCCGCCCAGTGCCCGCTTCGCCCTGCAGACGCCTGTGCAGCTCGGTGGTCTGCAGAACAATCGATATCCCGTGCTTCAAGGCCTGGATTCCGGCCGTCAGGTGATCACCAGCAACCTGCTCAACCTGCGCCACGGCATGCCGATCAAGGTCAACTAAGGCGGTCGCGTTCGCCTCCACGCATCAGTGTCGTCTTCGGATTCGAGTTCACCGTGTCGCCTTCCAACGGTTTTATCGTTCGCCCCGTGCTCACCACGGTCTGCAGCCTGCTGATCGTGATTGCGGGATTGATCTCGATCCCGTTGCTGCCGGTCGAAAACCTGCCTGACATTGCACCACCCACGGTGAACGTGAACGCGAGTTATACGGGTGCCGATGCGATCACGGTGGAGCAGGGCGTCACCACGGTGCTGGAGCAGCAGATCAATGGTGTGGAGAACATGGACTTTATCAGTTCCAACAGCTCTGCCGATGGTCGCAGCCAGATCACGGTGTCGTTTGCCAGTGGCACCGATGGCGATATCAATCAGGTCAACGTTCAAAACCGGGTTTCTCTCGCCAATCCCTCCTTGCCCGAGGAGGTGCGCCAGGCGGGAGTGGTGGTAAACAAGGCTTCCAACTCCATTTTGTTGGTCTATAACTTCGTCAGTGAAGATCCTGCCAAAATCACCTACAGTGTCGAGACAATCAGCGGGCTGCTGGATCAGAATCTCACCGATTCAATCAAGCGGGTGCCTGGGGTCGGAGATCTCACCTATTTCGGCGAACGTAAACTCGCCTTCCGCCTCTGGCTCGATCCCGCCAAGCTCACCGCGTTTAGCCTCACCTCCAATGACGTGGTCGCGGCCCTCAGCAGTCAGAACCGCCTGGTGCCCTCCGGAAGTGTGGGCGGCGAACCGGCGCCCAAGGGACAGGAGTTCACGTTCACTGTGCAGCTGCAGGGCCGCTTACTCAGCGTTGAAGATTTTTCGGCCCTGATCGTCAAGACCACCCCTGAGGGTGGAATCGTGCGGCTGCGCGACGTGGGTCGCGCCAGTCTGGGCGGCGAGAACTATGCCCTGCAGGCCACCGATATCCGCGGCGTTCCTTCCGTGGGCCTGGCTGTCTACCAGCTGAGTGGCAGCAACGCCCTCAAGACATCCGAGGGTGTGAAGGCTGTACTGGACGAGTTTCAGGCCGTGATGCCTGTGGGCCTGAAGATGGAGCAGATCTACGACAACACTGAGTTCATCAATGCCTCGATTCAGGGGGTTGTTGATTCCCTCCGCGATGCCGTGGTTCTGGTGGTGCTGATCCTGTTTCTGTTCCTGCAGGACTGGAAAGCCACCCTGGTGCCGGGTATCGCCATCCCTGTGGCCTTGATCGGTACGTTTGCCCTGGTGAATGCCTTCGGCTTCTCGCTGAATCAGCTCACTCTCTTCGGTCTGGTGCTCGCCACGGGTCTGGTGGTGGATGACGCCATCACCGTGATTGAAGACACCTCCACCAAAAAGGCTTCGGGCCTGACGGCGGCCAGGGCGGCCATGGCCACGATGGATGAGTTGTTCAGCGCGGTGATCGCCACCTCTCTGGTGTTGTTTGCGGTGTTTCTGCCGGTGCTGTTCTTCCCAGGAGCCACCGGTACGATCTATAAGCAATTTGCCGCCACGATCATCTTTTCGGTGGCGATCTCCACCTTCAATGCCCTCACCTTTTCGCCGATGCTCTCGGCGCTCCTGCTCGCTCAGGATTCTGAGCCTCCGGGACGGCGCACCTATGCGATCGCCGGCGGCTCGATCGGATTCATCTATGGCCTGATGGCTGGAGGCAGTGGTGTCTTGCCCGTGCTCTCGGCTGTGGTGGTGGGACTGTTCGTTGGCTATGTGGCCAAACTTCTCACAGGTCTGCCCCTGCGGTTGCCCTTCACGGTGGGGGCCGCGGCGGTGGGCCTGGTCTTCGGCGGGGTGGAGACCCCGTTGACGGTGTTGATCTTCGCGGCGGCGGGCCTGGCCACCGGTTGGTTCACCCCGGTGATCTTTCGCCGTTTCAACGGTCTTTATGCCGGCTTCGAAGACCGCTACAAGGGCCTGCTGGGCTGGGCTCTGAATCGGCGCATTCTGGTGATGGCTGTGCTGGCAGGGGGCATCACCCTCACCGGTGTGGCCTTCAGCGCCATCCCGGGAGGGTTTGTTCCGATCGAGGACCAGGGCTATGCCATCGGCTTTGTGCAGGCCCCCGATGGGGGCTCCCTGCAGGTCACGGATCGGATCAACCGGAAGGTGGCCGAGATCCTGCGAACCGAGAAGGACATCACGGCCGCCTCTGTGTTCAGTGGCGCCAGTCTGGATGGCAATGCCCCGAACAAGGGTCTGTTTTTCTTCGGCACGCGGAACTGGGATGACCGCCAGACCCGCGAGCAGGAGATGGGTGCGATTGTGGGACGGCTCAACCAGAAGATGGCCTCCCAGATTCAGGAGGCACGGGTGTTTGTGGTCGAACCACCGGCGATTCCGGGGTATGGCACCTCTGGAGGCTTTGAATTCCAGCTTCTGGACCGCAGCGGCGGCGCCCTTAACCTCCAGAGCTTCTTCCAGGCGGCGGGCACCTTGATCCGCGAGGCCAATGGCAGCGATCTCTTTCAGCGGGTCTTCACCCTGTTCTCCCCGGAAGCTCCCCAGCTGGCCATTGATGTGGACCGGGATCGCCTGGCATCCCTGGGAGTCGACTTCGGCGATGCGATGCGATCGTTCAGTGTCAACTTCGGTGGCAGCTACGTCAACGACACCTTCCAGGAGGGCAAGGTGCGGCGCGTCTTCGTGCAGGCCGACGAAGATAACCGTGCCACGCCGGAGAAGCTCAAGGCTCTCTATGTGCGCAATGCTTCAGGCGACCAGATTCCCCTGTCGGAGTTTTTCACGGTGAGGTCCACCCAGGGACCCAGTGTGATTCCCCACTTCAATCTCTACCGTTCGATCAAAATTGAGGGCAGCCCGGCTGCCGGCAAGAGTTCAGGCCAGGCGATCAATGGTATGCGTCAGTTGTTCGAGGCGCAGTCGTTGCAGGGCCTGAATTTCGACTGGACCGGCATCTCCCGTGAGGAGGTGAAGGCCGGATCCCTGGCGGTTGTGATCTTTGCCCTGGGAATCCTGGTGGTCTACATGGTTCTTGCTGCCCAATACGAGAGCTATACCGATCCCCTGATCATCCTGATGACGGTGCCCACCGCCATGCTGGGTGCCCTCACCTTCCTCGCCCTGCGCGGCGAAGTGCTCAACATCTATGCCCAGGTCGGCCTGGTGATGTTGATCGGCCTGGCGGCCAAGAACGGCATCCTGATCGTCGATCTCGCCAATCAGCGCATGGCCGAGGGGGCCACGGCCCTCGATGCCGCCCGCGACGCGGCCCAGTCGCGTCTGCGGCCGATCATCATGACCGCCATTTCATCGCTGTTCGGCTTCCTGCCCCTGGTGCTCGCCAGTGGCGCCGGGGCCCGCAGTCAGGCGTCTCTCGGCACGGTGGTGTTCGGTGGATTGCTGGTGGCCACGGTGCTGTCGCTGCTCGTGGTTCCCGTATTTTATGTGGTGGTGAAGACGCTGCTGGCTGGTGGCTCCACCCCATCGCAACCCGCGCCCACCCTTCCCGGTTCCGATGGCGCTTGATCCCCAGGCCATGGCGTCCTCTTCTCCTCCTGACAACGATCGCAGGCCTGCCGCAGCGCCGGCCAAGCGCCCTTCCTTTCAGGGCAAGCGGGTGGTGGTGGCCCTGCTGATCGGCATGGTGATCGGCTGGGCCGTGGGGTTGTTCATGGAATCGATCGTGCAGCATTCCCCCACCTCGATCGACCCAGGCGATCTGGTCTGGCTGCGGCGCCTGCTGGCGGCAGCCGGAGCCCTGAGCGGGCTGGCGATCGAAGCGATGCGGCAGTTGCAGGCCGCCAATCCCGATCCGATTTACCATCAGAATCGCCAGGGTCTGCGGCGCAGATGGTGATCGGACCTGATCCCACCTATCCTCCGCCCAGCCTCCCGGATTCTGTGAAGTCGCTCGTTGCCCTCAGGTTCGGAGCCGGGCTGGTGGTCCTGGCGTTGCCCCTGCAGGCGTGCAGCCCACCGAAGCCACCGCCACCGCAGGCGCCCCTTGTTCAGATCGAGCAGCCCACACCACGCACGTTCAACGATCAGGCCACTTATCAGAGCACCCTTGAGGCGATCCGGGATCTGAAGCTGGCGGCTGAGATTGATGGGCGGATCGTGGCGATGCCGATGCGGGAGGGGCAGAGCGTCAGCCAGGGCCAGCCCCTCTTCCGCCTGGATCAGGTGCAGCAGCGAGCCGAGGTGGATGCGGCGGCCTCGGAGGCCCGCAGGGACCTGGTGAACGCCCAGCGCTTCATCTTCCTGAACGAGCAGGGAGCTGTCTCCACCCTGCAGCGTGACTATTACGTCACCCAGGCCCTCACAAGCCGGGACAAGCTGATCGGCCAGCAGGCCACCCTGGCCTACAAGGATGTCGTCGCACCGATCGCCGGCCAGGTCGGCAGCATCGCCTTCAAGCTGGGTGACTTCGTGCGGGCCGGCACCGTGGTGACCACGGTGATCGATAACTCCGTTCTCTGGGTGCGTCTTGATGTGCCGGCCTCCCAGGCCTGGCGGGTGCGCCGAGGACTGCCTGTGATCCTGCAACTACCGGATCAACAGGGGCAGCTGGCCCGGGGCTCTCTCACCTTCGTGGCCCCCTCGGTGGACAAGACCAGCCAGACCCTGCTGACCAAGGCCACGTTCGACAACCGCGATGGCCTGCTGCGCAACGGGCAGCGGGTGAGCGCCACGCTGGTGTTTGCCCAGGAGCCCCTGCTCTCGATTCCAGAACGTGCGGTTCTGCTGCAGGCAGGCAAGACGTTTGTGTTCCTGGCACTGCCGGCGGCCGAGGCCAGCCGTCGACTTGGCCGTCCCCTGGCGAGCCAGCCCCCATCGGGCGCTCTGGTGGCTGTGCAGGTGCCGGTGCGGGTGGGCACTCTGCAGCAGGGACGCTTTGCGTTGCTGGAGGGATTGCAGAGCAGTGATCGTTTCATCCTCGGCAACCTGGCCCAGCTGCGTTCCGGCTCGGTGGTGCGCACGACTACAGCGGGGTCCGCACGTCCATGAGCCTCTCGGACACCTTTATCCGCCGCCCGGTGCTCAGCACCGTGTGCAGCATCCTGATTCTGATGGCTGGCATCATCAGCCTGCCGCTGCTGCCGATTGAGAACCTGCCCAACATCGCGCCGCCCACCATTGCGGTGACAGCCAACCTGCCGGGTGCCGATGCCCTCACGGTGGAAAGTGCCGTGACCGGACCTCTGGAGGAGCAGATCAACGGGGCGCCGGGGATGGATTACATCACCTCCAACAGCACCGGCCAGGGGGTGAGCCAGATCAATGTCTATTTCAAGCCGAACACAAACGCCGATATTGATCAGGTCAATGTGCTCAACCGGGTGCAGACGGCCACGGCCCAGCTGCCTGAGCAGGTCAATGCCCAGGGCATCACGGTGCAGCAGACGGCGTCCAGTTACCTGCTGGTCTATAACCTCACCTCCACCAAAGGCCAGTTCGACCGCAACTATCTCAACGGTCTGTTTCAGCTCAACCTCCTCTACCCCCTCAGCCGTGCCGACGGGGTGGGCCAGGTCAATGTCTTTGGAGCCAGCGATCCTGCCTTTCGCCTCTGGGTCGATCCCCTCAAGCTGGCTCGCTTCAATCTCAGCATCAATGATGTGATTGATGCCCTCAGCTCACAGAACCAGGTGGTGATCGCCGGCAGCATCGGCGGCCCCCCTTCGGTTCCGGCCAATCGCCTCACCTACCCGTTGCTGGTCAACGGCAACCTGGAAACGGTCCAGGAGTTTGAGAATCTCATCCTGGCCAAAGGCCCGGGCGGGAGCCAGACAGCTGAGGGATCGGATGGCGGCCTGATTCGCCTGTCTGATGTGGGCCGTGCCGAATATGCGTTTCAGAACTTCTATCAGTCAGCGATCAACGCCAAGACCGGTTATCCCTGTGTTGGGTTTGGCGTGATTCAGCTGCCCGGTAGCAATGCGATCTCAACCGCCAAATCGGTGGATACTGTTCTGAAGCAGTTTGAAAGTACCCTGCCTCCAGGTGTGCGGCTTGAAAAGGTCTTTGATCAGACTGACTTCATCAATGGCTCCATCGAAGCGGCGCTGGATGCCCTGCGCGACGCCGTTGTGCTGGTGCTGTTGATCATCTTCCTTTTCCTTCAGGACTGGAAGGCCACGGCCGTGCCTGCCCTGGCCCTGCCGATCGCCCTGCTCGGCGCCCTTGTCTTCGTCAAGGCGTTCGGATTCTCGATCAACGAACTCACCCTGCTGGGGATCATTCTCGCCACCGGCCTGGTGGTGGACGACGCCATCGTGGTGGTGGAAGCAGTCTCGGCCCGTATCGAGGCGGGCGACCCGCCGTTCAAGGCGGCATCGAATGCGATGACGGAACTCACCGGAGCCATCCTGGCCACCGCCCTGGTGCTGCTGGCTGTGTTCATTCCGGTCACCTTCTTTCCTGGGGCGACTGGCGTGATCTACCGCCAGTTTGCCCTCACGATCGTGTTTTCGATCCTGGTGTCCACCTTCAATGCGATCACTGGCAAGCCATTGCAGTCGGCGTTGCTGCTGGGAGGCGGCAAGACCAATCCCACAGGATTGAAGTGGACCCTGATTGGAGCCGCCATCGGTGGCCTTTACGGCTACATGGTGAATGGCTGGGTCACAATGCTGCTCTTCGGATTGCTGGGTGCCTTGATCGGCACCTTCCTGCAGCCGATCTTCAAGGCTTTCAACGCCTTCTTTGAGCGCCTGGCTGCCGGCTATGCCCGGTTGCTTGACCAGGTGATCCGCCTGCGGCGTCTGGTGGTTGCTGTTCTGCTCGGTGGCGTGGTGCTCACGGGCATTGCCTTCACGGCCGTTCCCACCGGTTTTGTGCCGACGGAAGACCAGGGCTACGGGCTCGGCATCATCCAGCTTCCGCCGCAGGCTTCGATCGAAGCCACCATGGAAGTTGCTGATAAGGCCAGAAAAATCATCGCCGAAGAACCGGAAGTTGTCTCTGGTGAGTTGATTGGTGGAACCGGATTCAATGGTGGAGCCTTTAACCAGGCCATCTTCTTCTTCGGTCTCAAGCCGATTGAGGAACGCACCTCTCCGCAGCAGTCGGCGCAGGCGATCATCCGTCGCTTCAACCAGAAGTTCCGTGAGATTCCCGGCGCCGTGGTTCTCTCCCAGTCTCCCGCCGCGGTGCCTGGGTTCAGCGCCCAGGGGGGATTCTCGTTTCAGTTCAACGACCTCAGTAATGGTGGCTATACGCCCACCGATCTCTCCAAGCTGTCTGATCAGCTGATCGTCAAGGCGCGGGCCACGGGGGATTTCTTCAATATCTATACTCAGTTCGTCAGTGATGCACCGGTCTGGCGGTTGGATGTGGATCGCGATCGGATGGCCTCGCTCGATATCAACTATGGCGATGCCATGGCCACTCTGGGGGCCCTGGCGGGAGGCCGCTTCGTCAATCCCACCTATGAAGATGGCCAATACCGGCAGGTGTATGTGCAGGCCGAAGGAGAGAGCAGGAGTGTGGTGGAGGATCTGGCCAATCTCTATGTGACCAACGGCAAGGGTCAGCAGATCCCTCTCTCCAATGTGATTCAGGCCCGGCTGGACAGCGCTCCGCCGATTGTCAGTCACTTCAACCTGTATCGAACCGTGCTGATCCAAGGGGCCGAGGCGATCGGCAAGAGCAGTGGTCAGGCGATCGACAGCCTGTCGCAGGCATTCAGCCAGCTTGATTTCAGCAACATCGGTATGGATTGGTCAGCCTTGTCCCGCTCCGAGGTGCAGGCCGGTTCTCTGGCGATCCTGGTCTTCGCCCTTGGCATTGTGGTGGTCTATCTGGTGCTCTCCGCCCAGTACGGCAGCTACATCGATCCGCTGATCATCCTGATGACCGTGCCACTGGCGATGCTGGGGGCCCTGGCCTTCCTGGTGATGCGCGGGCAGGTGAACAACGTCTATGCCCAGGTTGGGCTGGTCACCCTGATCGGCCTCGCTGCCAAGAACGGCATCCTGATCGTTGATCTGGCCAACCAGCGCCTCGAGCGGGGCGAATCGATCCCGGCGGCGGCCAGCGGCGCGGCTCGATCCCGCCTTCGCCCGATCCTGATGACGGCCATGGCGGCTCTGGCGGGCTTTTTCCCCCTGGTGATCGCCGATGGAGCCGGTGCTCTGAGTCAACGCTCCCTGGGATCGGTGATCTTTGGTGGCCTGCTGGTGGCCACTGTGCTCAGCCTGTTCGTGGTGCCCTCGTTCTATGTCCTGATGAAGAACCTCGAGCGCGACTGGTTTCCCGCCAGCGCCGACACCTCCGATCCTCTGGCCGACGATCCCGTACCCGCCGTGCAGCCCCCGGTTCCGCCTCAACCGTCGCCCTGAGCGGCTCTTTCCCAGGTTCGCTGCCTCTGTGCCATGCCTCTCCCCCCTCCTCCTGGCTACCGCCGCGGCCGTCAGCGGCGCGTTGATCGCCGCCGCATCGCCCTGGCCGGCACTCTGATGGCCTCGGCGGCCACTGTTCTGGCGCTGCTGGCCCACCGCGCCATGCGCACCCCTGGCAGCCTGCTCACCCCGATCCCGTTGGTGAAGTTGGCGGTGGTGGTCAGCGTGGCCGGCGCCTGCGGCAGCTGGGGTGAAACGATGCGACAGCTGGCTCTGGTGGCCAAGGACGATCCGGACTCAGATCTCGGGGGGTGAGTGGGCGATGGCCCTGGCGGCTGAAGCCAGGTGCTGGTGGCACGGGGCTCACTCTCCGGCCAGCTGGTGGCTCGCTCGTTGGTCACTCATGACGGCTGCTACCGGCTGGTTCAGTGCCGGATGTCTGGACGTCATCTCTGACTCCGACCGAGGCGCAGGCGGGCGGTCTGGAGCGCAGAAATTCCTGCTGGGCGCTGCTCAGGGTGGGGAAGATGTGATCGGCACCGATCGCGTCCAGCAAGCCCGCCCGCACCAACTGGCCGTAAAGATCCTGTTTCACCCGCGCCAGGCCCAGCACGATCTGCCGATGGCGGAGTTCCTGGATCAGCTCGATCAGCATGTCTGCCGCTGAGATGTCGATCTCCACGATCGCTTCGGCATTGACCACGAACCAGGCCACCGGTGTGGTTTCGGCCTCGATCGCGGCCAGGGCTCTGCGGCGGAAATGGTCGGCATTGGCGAAGCAGAGGGGCGCGTCGTAGCGGTAGATCACCAGTCCGGGCAGTGTCCGTGCTCCCGCCCAGTCGTGGATGTCGTGCAGACCCGCCAGCTGGGGCACCTCCCCCAGCACCGCATCGTTGGGCCGCACCAGCCGGCTGAACAGATCGATCACCGACAGCGCCACCGCCACGGCCACACCTGTGAGCAGGTCGGTGAGCAGCACCCCCGCCAGGGTGGCCAGAGCCAGCTGCCATTCGCTGCTGCGAAAGCTGCGCAGCCGCCGAAATTCGCCCAGATCAATCAGCCGCAGCGCCGCGTAGATCACGATGGACCCCAGGGCCGCCTTGGGGAACAGCGCCAGCACCGGCCGCAGGGCCAGCAGCACCAGGATCACCACCAGGAAGGCCACCAGGGAAAACACCTGGCTGCGGCTGCCGGCGGTGTCGCCGATGGCGGTGCGGCTGCCGCTGCTGCTCACCGGGAAGCCCTGCAGCAGCCCGTTGCCCAGGTTCACAGCCCCCAGGGCCAACAGTTCCCGGTTGGCATCGATCCGGTAGCCGTTGCGAGCTGCGAAGGCCCGAGCAGTGAGCACGTTGTCGGAGTAGCCCACCAGGGCGATGCCTGCCGCGGTGGGCAGCAGGGACCTGAGTGTGGGGAGCGTCTCCCCCAGGGGCAGGCTCAACTGGGGCAGCCCCGCCGGAATCGGGCCGATCACCGCCACGCCCTGACGGTCCAACTGGAGAGCCGCCACCACCGCCGTGGCCAGAAGCACCGCCAACAGGGGAGCCGGCAGGCTGGGCCAGCGCCGTTGCAGCACCACCAGGAAGGTCAGCACCGCCGCCGCCAGCGCCAGGGTGGGCCCGTGCACCTCCACGTGCCGTTGCACAAGCTCCTGGATCTGCCCACCGATCGAATCGGCCGCCAGGGTGAGCCCGCAGATCCTGCCCAGCTGACTGGTGATCATGATCACCGCCACCCCGGCCATGTAGCCCACCAGGATCGGCTTGGAGAGCAGATCGGCCAGGAATCCGAGCCGGCCCCAGGCTCCCAGGCAGCAGAGCCCACCCACCACCAGGGCCAGCAGAGAGGCCAGCTCGGCGTAGTGGCCTGGATCGCCAGCAGCGAGCGGACCGATGGCGGCGGCGGTCATCACGGCCGTGGTGGATTCCGGCCCCACCGACAGCTGGGGCGAGGAGCCCAGGAGTGCATAGAGCAGCAGCGGCGGCAGGATGGCCCAAAGCCCGCTGATCGGGGGCAGTCCCGCCAGCTCGGCGTAGGCCATGCACTGAGGAATCAGGTAGGCCGCCACGGTGATGCCTGCCACCAGATCGGCCTTCCACCACTCCGGCCTCCCCTGGTGGAGCGGCTGCATCCCTGGCGGAGGCCAGGAGGGCCTCATGGGCTGGCGCCGTTCATTTCACCGGATACCTTGTCGCGGCCTTGTCCCTGCAGGTGGTGCGGGCCTGGTCGATGTTGCTGCCGGCTTCAACCTGCTCCAGGAAGCAGGTGCAGGTGAACTCCCCCATGCCAGCGGGTGGTGTCTTGCCGGCGGCGGCCATGGCGGCGTTGAAGCCCGCCATGCAGAGTGCCTTCACCTGATTACCATCAACAGCTCCGGCAGGTGCGGCCTGGCCGATCCCCATCAGCAGCACGGCCAGCCCCATCACTCGGACGCGTGGCCATCGGGAGCGTTCGCCTGAGGGAGACAGGCGGCTTGTGGCGGCAGACGGGCGAACTGCCGCGGCAGACGGGGGAACAGTGGGTGAGGTCATGCCGAGCAATTGGACCATTACTACTGAGGCTAGGAGCAGGGACGAGCCTGGTCAGAGTGAGCGGGAGATCACGGATCAGGTGAGCACCGATCAGATGACCATGATCAGGTGATCACGGTGGGCCGTGCCATGCCGGTGCGCCGGCGGATCTCGGCCAGCTGGTCGGTGGCCTGGATCAGATCGCCCAGCGCCTTCTGGGGATCCAGGGTGAGGGCACCGCCGGGATGCACGTAGCTCTCCAGGTACACCCGCAGCGTGGCGCCCTGGGTTCCTGTGCCGGAGAGGCGCAGCACCACGCGGCTGCCGTCGTCCAGCAGGATGCGCAGACCCTGCCCCGCACTGGTGGAACCATCGACAGGATCGGTGTAGGAGAAGTCGTCGCAGGTGGCGATCGCCCGACCCGCGAAGCGCTCACCCTTCAGGCTGGGCAGCATGGTTTTCACCCGGCTGTAGAGCTCTGCGGCGGCGCTGGAGGCGATCGCTTCATAGTCGTGGCGGGAGTAGTAATGGCGCCCGAAGCGGGCCCAGTGCTCCGTCATCACTTCGGCCACGGAACACTGGCGGCAGGCCAGGATCTGCAGCCAGAACAGCACCGCCCAGAGGCCATCCTTCTCGCGGATGTGGTTGCTGCCGGTGCCGAAGCTCTCCTCCCCGCAGAGGGTGATGCGGCCGGCATCCAGCAGGTTGCCGAAGAACTTCCATCCCGTGGGCGTTTCGAAGCAGGCGATACCCAGCTCCCTGGCCACCACATCCGCCGCGGCACTGGTGGGCATGGAGCGGGCCACGCCGCTGAGCCCGTCGGCGTAGCCCGGCGCCAGTGTGGCGTTGGCGGTGAGCACGGCCAGGCTGTCGCTCGGGTTCACGAAGCAACCGGCCCCCAGGATCATGTTGCGGTCGCCGTCGCCGTCGCAGGCGGCCCCGAAGCGGTAGGCATCGCCGTCCAGGAGCAGGGCGGCCAGCTCGTGGGCATAGGTGAGGTTCGGATCGGGGTGGCCGCCGCCGAAATCCTCAAGCGGGATGCCGTTCCGCACCGTTCCGGCCGGGGCCCCCAGCAGCCCCTCGAACAGACGGCTGGCGTAAGGGCCGGTCACGGCGTGCATGGCATCGAACGCCATCGGGAAATTGCCGCGCAGCAGGGCTCCGATTCGATCGAAGTCGAACAGGCCCTGCATCAGCGCCACGTAGTCTTCGACCCCGTCGATCACCTCCACCTCGAGGCTGCCGACCCTGTGGCGACCCGGCTGGTCGAGGGGGATCGGATCGGCGTCCTGGATCCGGTAGCCATCGAGCCCGAGGGTGCAGGCATAGATCGCATCGGTGACCGACTCCGGCGCCGGCCCGCCGTTGGCGCCGTTCACCTTCACCCCGAAATCCCCCTCCGGACCGCCGGGGTTGTGGCTGGCCGAGAGGATGATGCCGCCGATGGCCTGATGGCGGCGGATTAGATGGGAGGCGGCTGGCGTGGAGAGGATGCCGCCGGTTGTGGTGATCAGCCGCCCCACGCCGTGGGCCGCTGCCATGCGGACGATCACCTGGATGGCCTGGCGGTTGCCGTAGCGGCCGTCGCCGCCCACCACCAGGGTGCCGCCATCGACGCCCGGCAGCACCCGCAGGATCGCCTCGAGGAAACTTTCGAGGTAGTGCGGTGTCTCGAACTGGCGGCTGCTCTTGCGCAGGCCGGAGGTGCCGGGCTTCTGGTCGTCGAAGGGCCGCTCGAGCACCACTTGACGCACGCCGCTGGTCATCACGTAAGCCGCAACAGACCCAAGCTACGCCTGGCCCCAGAACGGGCTGGCTCCCGCAACCGTCGCTAGCGTTTTTTCATGGCCGGGTCGCACTCTGCCTCCGCTCCTTTTGCCCCAGCTCGCCCGTGCTGCTTCCCTCGTCCCGCCCTGCTGGTCTGGCCCTGGTGCTGGCGGCCATTCTCGTGCCCCTGGCCCGTCCTGGCCAGGCGGCACCCATGGGGCTCGGCCCGGTCGATTCCTATCCCGCTGCGATCCAGCAGACCCGCAAGGCAGCAGAAGCTGTGCTCAGCCATGCCGGCGCTGAAAGCTGCCTGCGGGGCAAGCTCACCAACGCCCTGCTCAAACTCAGCGCCAGCTGCTCGGCCGCTGGTCGTCAGGGCGGAGCCTGCGAGCTGGCTGACCGGGCCATCGTGGTGACGCCCTGGTCGGTGCCCTTCATGGAGAGCACATCCCGCGCTCTGCTGGATGCGGCAGAGGCTCCAGTGCCCTCTGCCCCTTGAACCGTTTCGGCGCTGAACTCGGTTCACGAACGGTTCACTGCTGAAACGGTGACGAAGGTTTGCCGCTGGTCGGAGTCGGTTTGGCCTGGGCGCGGCAGATCACCATCAGGTCGCCTGCCGCCCTGTTGAGCGCTTCTCGTCTGACGTAGCTGTTGAGCGCCGTGACCTCGGAGCCCTCCCGAATCTCCCAGAGCACGTCTTTGCAGGAGGCCGAAAGGCGCGGGTGATCGATCAGGCGGTCGGCCTGGTCCCGCGCCGGGGTGCAGGTGGCATCGTTGTTCTCACGGCCACAGTCCTGGGCGGCCAGCTGCAGTTGACGGAACTCGGCGTTGCTGGGGTAAGGGGGCAGATCTTTCCCCAGGGCCGCAGGCAACGGCAGGCAGAGCAGCAAGGGACTCAGCTGCAGCAACCTCAGCCCAATCCCTGATCGCTGGATCGCAGACTGCCCAGGCTGTGGTGCTCTGGTGCGGGTGGTTGCTTCCCAGGGCAGATCCAGCTGCGGCTCCACTGGCCTGGCACTGGAAGGGCCAGAGTTGGGGGCAGGGCTGTCAGCCATCACTCCGCTCGGACAGGCTGTTGCATCATGACGGGCCCTCACGATTCCAGCAGGCGCGGGCTCTCCAGCAGGTTCAGGGTGGTCACTCCCTGCCGCAGTGGTCGTTGCTGGTCGATCCAGTGATGGCGCAGAGCCGGAGCCAGCCACGGAGCCCCCGCCAGCAGCAACGCCCTCAGCCAGGGCTGGCCCTGCAGCAGCATCCCCCGTTCGGCCTCCTGGCGTTGCAGGGTCTGCAGGGTCCGGATCTCCGGCAGACGTTCGGCTGCGATCGCGGCCAGGGCGGCATCAAGCTGGGAAGCCGCTGGCTGGGCACCCTCCGCCAGAAGCGGAATCAGATGGTTCGCGGCAGCCAGAGCATCGCGCAAGGCCATGTTGATCCCCTGAGCCCGCACCGGACTCATCGGATGGGCGGCATCGCCCAGCATCAGCAGGCCAGGCCGATGCCAGCGGGGAGCCAGGCCCACGCGGACGGCCAGGGGCACCGGTGCCGTCGCGTGCACACTGCCGTTGCGCATCCAGGCCGCCAGCTCCGGCGGGCTCTGGCGGGCCCAGCACTCCGGCCAGGGGCTCTCCGCTGGCGTTGGCGTCGTCTGAACCGGGCCTGTCGCCACGGCGCGACGGGGACGAACCCAGGCCAGTTGCGCCACGCCGGTGGCCCCGTTGAACAGGCTGAAGATCCCGGCGGGGCCTACCACGGTGGTGAACCAGTCTCCCTGGGGCAGTGGCGGAGCGGCAGAGGTCGTGGAGGCCACTGGCAGCCGGAACCAGAGCAGATCGAGGGGGCTGCTCTGCTCCTGCAGCTCCAGGCCGGCCAGGCGTCGCAGCAATGAGCTGCGCCCATCGCAGGCCAGGACCAGATCGGCCCGCAGCTCCTGGCCGTCCGCCAGCCGGATCCCCGCGATACGGCCGTTCTGCTCCACCAGCCCAGTGGCAGCGGTGCCTCGCAGAACCTGACAGCCTGGATAGCCCGCCGCCCGCTCCAACAGGCGCTCCAGCAGGGCCGGTTGGCTCACCAGGGTGCAGGCAGGGCCAGGGGCCAGGGGTTCCGCGGCCCGAAACAACTCCCGGCCGTCCAGCACGAAACGCCAGCCGGCCAGGGGCCGCTGGGGCAGTCCGTCCAGCAGGTCGGCACCGCCGATCTGTTCAAGGGCGGCCAGACCGCTGGGCATCAGGGCTTCGCCGCGGAAGACCCGATCCAGATTCCGGCTGGTTTCGATCAGGGTGAGCGGGATGCCCTGCTGGCTCAGCAGAAGGGCGAGGGCGGCACCGGTGGGCCCGCCCCCCACGATCAGAACCCGCGCCGGCTCGCGTCTCACCCCGTCGATGGCTGGGGACGGGGACGGGGGCGGTTCAGGTGAAGGAGTTGTAATTGAGACCGTCGTGGGGTTTGTGCGTGGTGCCGCCGCTAAGACCGGTCTTTCGCGCCAGCAGATAGTCGACCAACTCCTGCTGCAGGGCCAGCAGTTCCTTGGTACACCCGCGGAAGGCGGCTCTATGGCGGATCTCATCATGCCGGGTGTGGAGATCCCGCAGCATCAGATTGATCGCATCAATGGTGGCTGACGGGTTGGGATCAGTGGCGCTTCTGTTGGAGGTCGCTGGCTGCTCCACTACGGCTCCGGCTCTTCGCGGTCTGCTGGGATCGTAGTCGCGTGCCCTTGACCGCACGTGCGCCGCAGCCGCTCGATCCGTCGCTCCAGCCCGGCCGTGATTCCCAGCTCGGCGCCGCTCCAGAGGCGATCGATCTCCTGGGTGAAGTGGCGGGCCAGGACAGGCGAGTCGATCACCAGCAGGGTTTCGTCGTTCTGGTGAGCGGCGGATGGACTCCAGTTGAAGCTGCCGCTGATCACCCGTTTCCCATCGATCACGGCGATCTTGTGGTGCAGTTTGTCGCCCCCGGCCAGCTGGGGGATGCCTACGCCTGCCAGCGGTTCCGCCCACTGACGATTGCCAGCCTCGATCTTGCAGCGCCGATCCGGCAGGGCCACCCCCAGCAGATCGAGCACCTCGCTGAAGGAGCGATTGGCGAAGCCGGGGTCGGCCAGCACCCGCATGGCCACACCGTTCTGATGCTGCTGCGCCAGCACGTTCGTGAGGTTCTGGGCCGAAAACACGAACAGGGCCAGATCGATGCGCCGCTGGGCCTGGGCGAGAAGCTGGCCCAGCCAGATCAGGCCGTTGTCGGGATCGCTGCGGCGATGGGGCGCAAACAGCACCTGCACCGGTGTGCCCTGCACGATCACCCGCTGTGGGGCACCGCCCCCCTTGCCGATCCCGAATCGGCTGTCGGCCTGGCCGCCGGGGCCGTCCCCCCACAGACGTTCGAATTCCGCCAGGAACACGGCCGCCAGCTCCCTGCTCTCGAAGCGCAGCAGATGGTTGACGTTGCCGCGGGTGCGTCGATCGTCCGGGTCGCCGTGGATGCCGGATGGGGTGAAGTTGGCCGAGCCGGTCATCACCACCCGGCCATCGACCACCAGGAATTTGTGGTGCATCAGGCCGCTGCCGGCGCTGCCGTCGGCGGTGTCGTCCAGCATCGGGACTCCGGCACGCCGCAGGATCAGCAGGGCATCGCCCCATCCCAGCGCCTTCAGCTGGGCCTGCCGATGGCGCAGATGGTGGACCAGATCGACAGGATGCTGCTCGCTCCAGGGGGTGCTGTAGGTGTTCTCCAGCACCAGCCTGACCCGCACGCCCCTCTGGTGTTGGCGGGCCAGGGCCGCGGCCACCTTCGGCAGGGACAGCTCCTGGACGGCCACGGCGATCTCGCTGTGGGCCTCCTCGATGGTGCTCAGCAACATCGCTTCGAGGTCGTCGCCCTGTCGCCAGCGACCGTCGATGGGGCTGCGGTAATGGCCGGCGGTGCGGTGGTTGAAGCCCACATCGATGCCAGCTGGCAGGGGCAGGCGGGGCGGAGGCTGGCCCTGCAGGCGGGCGTTGGAGCTGCAGCTTGCCAGCAGCAGGCCCAGGCCCCCAACCAACAGAAGGGACCTCACCTGATGGCCGGCGCACCTGGGTTGAGGGTGGACGGAGGGCGGTGGGACCAGGTGGGCCATGCACAGGGAAGACGCTGGCTTCAGCGTTCCCCGGGTCGGTCAACAGCAGGGTTGCTGTGCTGCTTGGGACTCAGTGCCCGGGCATTTCGGAGGTGCGCAGCATCAGAGCGAACCAGAGGCAGCCAATGGCCACAGCGGCTCCAACCGCTGCCTGAAGGCTCACGTGCACGATCAGCAGGGGAATCAGCAAGGCGAAGCTGACCGCACCCAGCACGGGCGTGATGGCCACGAAAATGCGCAGGCCGCGGCGGGACGAAGAGGAGGTCATCGGGGGGACACGGCGGGTGTCAGAACCACTCGGGGGCGGCCTGATGGGACGGATTGCTGTTGTCTTCCGGGGTCAACCGGCGGAAGTCGAGGGTGATGTTGCGTTTCTGCTCCCCATCTGCGGCCACGGCCTCGATCGGATAGACCTGCTGGCCGTCGCGGAAGGGCACCTGCACCCGGAAGGTGCCATCGGCGGAGAGGGGTACTTCCTCGCCGCCGATGGTGAGGCGGGCGGCTGGATCGGTGGCGCCATAGACGATCAGCTCAGCATCTGCGACCAGCCAGAACGAACGCTGCCGGGGGGCTACCCCGCCTGCGCCGGAGGACTGGCGTCCGCTGGCCCAGATGCCCGCGCCTGAGGCGTGCTGTCCCTGGTGTTCGCTGCCGCTCTCCTGGAGCTCATGGAAGGCTTCGGAGCCACGGCCCAGTTTGCGCCAACGAGCTGTAGCCGTCTGATAAAGCCTCTCGTGCAGGCCGGAATCGCTGCTCTCCACGGGTGTCGGCAGCGAAGTGGGAGCTGCTTCGAGGGTGAAGGGAACGAACTGATCGAGGATCTGCTCGCTCGGATGCAAGGCGGGAACCCGGGCCACCGAGGAGAAGGCCAGAGAGATCCATCCGCCGGAGCTGCCTTTGCGGTACCCGAGCTCCACCCGGTAATCACGATCACTGAGCGGCACCGGTAGGTACCACTCGGTGGCATGGCTGTCGACCACCACTTCCTGCAGGGTGTGGGAATGGGCTGAGCCTCCAGCCAGGCCGGTCACATCCGCGACCCGCAGACAGAGCTGGCTGGCACCGGCCTGAAGGGCGTGAGCCAGGTCGGCTTCCGAGATCTCCCAGAACACGTAGGCCCATTGGGGATCACGCGGCAGGAAGACCACGCGGGTCTCTGCATCCGGCTGTGGAGCCGGTTTCATCTCGGCTTCAATCGCCTGCAAGGACAGGCTGCCCTCTTCATGGCGCGAGCTGATCGCGTTGAGCAGCTCCTCCTTTGATTTACGGCTGTAGAGGCTGACCCCCAGATCGCTGGCCACCTGACGGAGCTGTCTCAGGGTCAGTCGCGCCAAAGTGGTCAGAGACTGGCTCACAGCATCCGGGTACGTTTGAGAAACAGTTTGAAGCACTTTCTCCGCGATTTGCCGGACTGGCCCTGAGGGGTCAGGATCCACTGACCAGGGG
Source organism: Synechococcus sp. CBW1006 (assembly GCF_015840525.1). Classification (NCBI taxonomy): domain Bacteria; kingdom Bacillati; phylum Cyanobacteriota; class Cyanophyceae; order Synechococcales; family Synechococcaceae; genus Synechococcus; species Synechococcus sp. CBW1006. The sequence continues at coordinate 1,681,345 of NZ_CP060396.1, forward strand.
CAGGACCAACAAAAAAGCGGTGCCGAAGCACCGCCTTCTGATCCGGATGACCCAGTGGCGCTGAAGCTGTGAAACCTCAGCGACCGATGCTGCGATAGGGGACCTTGGAGAGATAATCCATGCCGGTGTTGCCGGCGGCGGCGCCACGGGTGCGCATGGCAGGCAGCGTCCGCACCCAGGGGAGGTAATCCTCGGGGAAACCGCCACGGCGTTGGCGGGCACGCTCGGGGTAGGCCTTGACGGTACCGGTGTAGACGATCTGGGGGAAGCCCAGAATGCCGCGGTGGTAGGCCTCGTAGCGGGGTGAGGTGATGTTGAAGGGGGTTTCGCCGACGCTGCGCGAACCAACCACGCGGTTGCGGTGGTAAGGAACCGTGTCGTAGCCGAAGTTGTCCAGGTATTCCTGGCTGTCGAGGATGTCATCCACCATCCCCCGGACCCCACGGGTCATCAGCACGGCCGACCAGGCGATTTCCTCGGATTTGCCGTAGGTCTGGCGACCCAGCAGCTTTTCCACCAGGTGGCGAGCCACGCGGTAGTTGCTGTTGAGGTTGTAAAAGCTGCGGGTGAAGGTGTCCGACAGGCACAGGGAGCGGATGAAATCACGCACCGTGATCTGGCCTTCGCGCAACTGGCACTCAAGGGTGCGGTCGCGGTCCACCTTGAAAGCGTGGAAGAAGATCTGCCGATAGGCGGCCTCAATCACGAAGTTCTGGTCTTCGCGATCCATGGCCTTGTCCATGGACACGGCCTTGGGATCCTCGTCTGAACCCACCCGGAGGGCATCCACGCGGGAGTTCTGCGTCGTGGGTGCGTACTTCAGGAGAGGAAGGGCCACTCGTGCTCAGGCATCCGTCTCGGGGATCGTAGAAGTGCGGCCCCGTCACGACTCATCGCCCCCTGGCAGGGCTCACAGTCCGTAACGTTCGACACCGGGTTCACCAGCCCAGACTTCACCAGCCCAGACTTCACCAGCCCAGTGGAGAGAGCAGGCGTCCGTCCTCCGGCGCTTCAGCTGGGGTGGGCCCGGCGGTCGCCTCAAGCACCCGGGTCTCCACGCAGAAGGACGCGGTGTTGGAGAGTCCCTCGACGGTGCTGGTGCGCAGCCGCACATCGGGCCCCGCGAAGCTGAACCGCTCCAGGCTGCTCATGGTTTCGTAGTCCGTGCTGAGCAGCAGTCCGTCGCGATCGTCCATCTGGAAATGCCCGGCCACCGGGGCCGTTTCGGCATAGCCACGATCGCGCAGCAGCAGGCCGGTCCTGCCCTTCTCGTCGGTCGGAATCAGCCCGAAGACACTCTCGCCCTCATGGGCTTCCCCGGCCTTGTCCCAGGCCATCGACCCGCTCCAGCGCACCCGACAGCCGCCCGCCAGCCCGTTCGGATCCTGGCCGTGCAGGGTCGCCACCGCCACCAGCAGGGGGTCAGTGGCGGAGAGTTCCACCACCTCGATGTAGGAGCCGCCCGCTTCGGCGCGGCGATGGAGCAGGTGGTGGCTGCTGCGCTGTGACCGCCAGCGGCCGCAGCTGAGGCGGAAGAAGCTGATGGCGTCGCTGATCGATCCGCTCACGGGACCTCGGGTTGCTGCAGCGATGATGGCAAGGCGCTCAGCCCGCAGGCGGTCGCGCATCTGTCTGCGGCGGGTCAGTCTGCGGCGCATCTGTCGACAGGCGAGCCGTGGCCTGCTCGCAGCTCCAGCGGATCAGATCCTCCAGGGTCAGCGCCAGCGGCGTGCAGGCTCTCTGGCGGGCCAGGTCCTCCAATTGCTGCCCCAGTTGCCCCAACTGGTCCAGGAACGCTTCGGCGAAGTCAGCATCGGCGGCAAGCAGCGGCTGACTCCAGACCCAGAGCTGCACCTGTTCGGGTCTCGGCAGGGGACCGTGCTGCGCGCCGGCAATGGACTGGAACGTCCGCAGGCCGTGGGCCAGCAGGCGGAGGTGATGGCGGTCGAGCGCCGGCAGCAGGGTGGTTTCGATCGCCTCGAGCTCCTCGATCAGGAGCGGGCCGCGGGGCGCGGGATCCGTTGGGCTCACGGCTCAGGGATTGGCTGAGGCGGCCGCCACATCGATCGGATCAGGCCTGGGGGTGAGGCGAAAGCCACAGGAATGACCCTCCGCCAGGCGCCAGTGCACCCGCTCGACGCTGCAATCGGGAAAGGTGTGACGGATCATCTGCAACTCCTGATCACAGACGCAGGGGAACTGTTCGGCGATCCGCATCACCGAACAGTGGTATTCGCTGAAGACCCAGCTGTCGTCGTCCGCCACGCACTCGGCCACGTAGCCCTCACGCCGCCTCAGTTCCACCAGGCGATCCAGGCGCTGCGGCAGGCTGCCAACACCGATCTGGAGCTGGTAATCGCCGGCCTTGTCGATCGCCTGGCGGTTGAGCAGATCTTTGATGGTGTCGGGCGGCAGGCTGCTGGCCATCGAGCTCAGCAGGCTGAGGGTGAACTGCTCACTGCCGTTCGGGAACTGGTTATGGCCGCTGGCGGTGAGGCTCCAGTGATTGCAGGGACGGCCAGGGCCATCCTGCGAGGGACTGGAAACGACCAGGCCTTCCTCCTCCAGGCTGCGCAGATGGCGGCGCATCACCTGAACGGAGACCGCCAGCTTCTGGGCCAGGGTCGCGGCAGTGGCATGGCCATGGCGCAGCAACAGCGTGAGCGCCGCCTCGCGGGTGCTGGCCTGGTTGGATACCGGGGCTGGGGCGGTCATGGCTCGCCACTGATCATCACACCATGCCACGCACGACAGGTGGATGGGGGGCGCGCCGCGGCAGTCGTGGGGTCACAATGAACCTTCACCCCAAGGCTCGGACCCCTGCCCTAGGCTCGGGCAGATACGAAACCAGATGGTTTCGTATCCGAGTGATCCGTCCTGGGCTGGGTGCCCTCTACCTCCTGCTTCATGTCCGACGCCGCTGCCGCCCCCTCCGCTGAGAGCCTTGAGGTGATCCGCAAGTTCGCGGAAACCTATGCCCAGCGCACGGGGACCTATTTCTGCAGCGATCCGGGGGTGACGGCCGTGGTGCTGGAGGGTCTGGCCCGCCACAAGGATGATCTGGGCGGTGCGCTCTGCCCTTGCCGTCACTACGAGGACAAGCAGGCGGAGGTCTCCCAGGCTTTCTGGAACTGCCCCTGCGTGCCGATGCGCGAGCGCAAGGAGTGCCACTGCATGCTGTTCCTCACCGAGGACAACCCCTTCCGCGGCGACAGCCAGACGATCAGCATGGAAGAGATTCGCAGTCATACCACCGGCTGATCACTACTGAACTCCCGTCCGCCGCATCCATCCATGAGCAGCACCGCCACCGTTGGGGATCTGGTTTCGCAGCCGTACAAGTACGGCTTCGTCACCGATATCGAGACCGACAAGATCCCCAAGGGGCTCAGTGAAGATGTGGTGCGCCTGATTTCGGCCAAAAAACAGGAGCCAGACTTTCTGCTGCAGTTTCGTCTGCGCGCCTACCGGCAGTGGCTGGAGATGGCTTCTCCCGACTGGGCAGCCCTGGGTTTCTCGCCGATCGACTACCAGGACATCATCTATTACGCGGCACCACGGCAGCAGGAGAAAAAGGCCAGCCTGGAGGAGGTGGATCCCAAGCTTCTCGAAACCTTCGACAAGCTTGGCATCCCCTTGATCGAGCAGAAACGGCTTTCGAATGTGGCCGTCGATGCGGTGTTCGACAGTGTCTCGATCGCCACCACCTACCGCGAGAAGCTGGCCGAGCATGGTGTGATCTTCTGCTCGATCAGCGAGGCGGTGAAGGAATTCCCCGAACTGATCGAGCAGTACCTCGGCACGGTGGTGCCCAGCAACGACAACTACTTCGCGGCCCTGAACTCAGCAGTGTTCAGCGATGGCTCGTTCGTGTTCATACCCAAGGGGGTGGAGTGCCCAATGGAGCTCTCCACCTATTTCCGCATCAATTCCGGCGACACCGGCCAGTTCGAGCGCACCTTGATCGTGGCTGAAGAGGGGGCTTCGGTGAGCTATCTCGAGGGCTGCACGGCGCCGATGTTTGACACCAATCAGCTGCACGCCGCGGTTGTGGAGCTGGTCACATTGGAGGATGCTGCGATCAAGTATTCCACCGTGCAGAACTGGTATGCCGGTGATGAGAATGGCAAAGGTGGGATCTATAACTTCGTCACCAAGCGCGGCCAGTGCCGTGGTGCGCGCAGCAAGATCAGCTGGACCCAGGTGGAAACAGGCTCAGCGATCACCTGGAAATACCCCAGTTGTGTGCTTCAGGGTGCTGATTCAGTGGGCGAGTTTTATTCCGTCGCCCTGACCAACAACTGTCAGCAGGCCGACACTGGCACCAAGATGATTCATGTTGGGCCCCGCACCCGCTCCACGATTGTCAGCAAAGGCATCAGTGCCGGGCGCTCCTCCAACAGTTATCGCGGTCTTGTGCAGGTGGGTCCCAAGGCTGTGGGAGCCAAGAATTACAGCCAGTGCGACTCGATGCTGATCGGCGACCAGGCCGCCGCCAACACCTATCCCTACATCCGATCGCAGCAACCTGACGCTGCGATTGAGCATGAGGCCAGCACCTGCCGCATCTCGGAAGACCAGCTTTTCTACCTCCAGAGCCGTGGGATCGGTTTTGAAGAGGCGGTGTCGATGATGGTGAGCGGCTTCTGTCGTGATGTGTTCAACCAGCTGCCGATGGAGTTCGCGGCGGAAGCCGACAAACTCCTCGCCCTGAAACTCGAGGGATCGGTGGGTTGATCTCCTTCAGCTGCTGCCATCCCTAGACAACATTTTCTCCTTTCAGTCTTTCCTCTGCCTTCCCTGTTGCTGTGATCCGTTCCGACGCCCCCATTCTGCTTGAGATCTGTGATCTCCATGCCTGCGTCGAGGACAAGGCGATCCTCAAGGGCGTGAACCTCACCATCCGTGCCGGCGAGATCCATGCGGTGATGGGTCGCAATGGCAGTGGCAAGAGCACCCTGTCCAAGGTGCTGGCTGGCCATCCCGCCTATCAGGTCACCGCTGGCACGGTGCGTTATAGGGGCGAGAATCTGCTGGATCTGCCTCCGGAGCAGCGGGCCAGAATCGGTCTGTTTCTCGGGTTTCAGTACCCGATTGAGATTCCCGGAGTGAGCAACCTCGAGTTCCTGCGGGTGGCCACCAATGCCCGCCGGCTTGAGATGGGCGACGAGGAACTGGATACCTTCGCCTTTGAGGATGTCGTGCGCGACAAGCTGGCCGTGGTCCAGATGGATCCAGCCTTTCTGGAGCGTTCCGTGAATGAGGGCTTCAGCGGTGGCGAGAAGAAGCGCAACGAGATCCTGCAGATGGCCCTGCTCGATCCACTGGTGGCGATCCTCGATGAAACCGATTCCGGCCTCGACATCGACGCCCTGCGGATTGTGGCTGGTGGTGTGAACCATCTCGCCACGGCCGAGAACGCCACCCTGCTGATCACCCATTACCAGCGCTTGCTGGATGTGATCACTCCCGATTATGTGCACGTCATGGCCGCGGGCCGCATCCTTCGTACCGGTGGCAAGGAGCTTGCCCTTGAACTTGAGGAGAGGGGATACGACTGGGTCGATCAGGAGCTGGCGGTCCTTGAGGCCGCAGCCCATGGGCGTACACCGGTGGAGGTGGGCTGATGGTGACGTTGCCTGTTTCCATGCCATCCACGGCCGTGCGCTCCTCCTCGACCCTCGAGGCCTGGACGGGTGATCTCATCGCCTCTCTGCCCCCTGCGACCGGTCCGCTGGCACCGTTGCAGGAGCAGGCCCGTGCGGCCCTGTCGGAGCTTCCTGCCCCCCATCGCCGCCAGGAAAACTGGCGCTTCACCGATCCGGCCCTGTTGGCGGCCACCTCACCGCGATTGCTGCGGCCTGAGCAGGCTGCTGGCACGGCGTCGGCTCATCTGTGCCTCCGTTTGGATGGCAGCGCCGACCCTCTGGATGGGGTGGCGCTGCCCGCGGGGCTCGAACCGATCGCCGGGGCAGAACTGCATCAGCGCCTCGGCGCGGTGCTTGAGGCGACCGGTTGCGCCCACCACTGGCTGACCCAGCTCAACCAGGCGGCAGCCCAGCAGGTGCTGGCTCTCCGCGTTTCCGGGGTCGTGGCATCGCCACTGGAGCTGCTGCTTCCCGCTGGGGCCAGCGATGGGCTGCTGCCCCTGAGGGTGTTGCTGCTGCTGGAGGACGGGGCCGAACTGGAACTGCTGCAGGTGCATACCGCCAGTGGTGCCAGCGCCACCAGCCTGGTGCTGGAAGCCCATCTGGGTCGTGGCGCCCGTCTGCGTCATGGGCTGCTGGCTCAGGGACATGCCCAGGCGTCGCTGGTGGCTCAGTGCGCCTACGTGCAGGAGAGTGGCAGTGACCTCAGCGTCGTGAGCGGCTGTGCCGGTTGGGGCCTGCTGCGCCTCGAGCCGCGGGTGAACCAGCGCGATGGTGCGGCCCACACCAGCCTGCGGGGCCTGCAACGGGTGATCGATCGCCAGATCGCAGACACCCACAGCCAGGTGACCTTTTCAGGACCCGACGGCCAGCTTGAGCAGGTCCACAAAGCCGTGGCCGATGGCCAGGCCCGTAGCGTGTTCAACGGAGCCGTGCGGGTGCCTCGCCAGGCGCAGCGCACCAATGCCTCCCAGATCAGCCGCAATCTGCTGCTGTCCGATCGGGCGCGCATCGACACCAAGCCCGAGCTCGAGATCGTGGCGGACGACGTGCGCTGTGCCCATGGCGCCACCGTGAGTCGCCTGCAGCAGGACGAACTGTTCTATCTGCAGAGCCGTGGCATCGCGGCCGACCAGGCGGCCCGTCTGCTGCAACGGGCCTTCTGTGAGGAGGTGCTGCGGGAGCTGCCGGCCATCGCCGCCGCCTGGCGCCCGATCGATCGTCTGCTGGGGGAGGCCTGAGCTGATGACCCCAGCTGCTGATGCTCTGCTGACGCCCGACGCTGCCGTCTCGCCGGCGGCGCGTGACACCGCCCCATCCATCTCCACACCGCCGGAGCCTCAGGATTCCGCCGCGGCGCCACAGTCCTATGAAGACCTGGCCAGCCTCACCCGTCCTGATTTCCCGCTGCTCGCCCAGACGGCCTGCCTCGGCGAGCCCCTGATCTATCTCGATCATGCCGCCACCAGCCAGAAGCCCCGCCAGGTGCTGGAGGCTCTGCAGCACTACTACGCCCACGACAACGCCAATGTGCACCGGGGCGCCCATCAGCTGAGTGCGCGAGCCACCGAAGGTTTTGAAGGAGCCCGTGGCAAGGTGGCTGCCTTCGTGGGGGCGGCCAGTGCCCGCGAGATCGTCTACACCCGCAACGCCAGCGAGGCCATCAACCTGGTGGCGCGCTCCTGGGGTGAGGCCAACCTGCGCTCCGGCGACGAAGTGCTGCTCTCGGTGATGGAGCACCACAGCAACCTGGTTCCCTGGCAGCTCCTGGCGGCCCGCACCGGGTGCGTGCTCCGCCATGTGGGCCTCACCGAAACGGGCGAGCTGGACCTCGCCGACCTGCGCCGCCAGATCAACGAGCGCACCCGCCTGGTCAGCCTGGTTCAGGTCAGCAACACCCTCGGTTGCCTCAACCCGGTCGCGGAGGTCGCCCCCCTGGCCCACGCCGCCGGTGCGCTGCTGCTGGTGGATGCCTGCCAGAGCCTGCCCCACCTACCCGTGAATGTGGCCCAGCTGGGCTGCGATTTCCTGGTGGGCTCGTCCCACAAGCTCTGCGGCCCCACCGGCATGGGCTTCCTCTGGGCGCGCGAGGAGTTGCTCGAGGCCATGCCTCCCTTTCTGGGGGGCGGCGAAATGATTCAGGACGTCTACCTCGACCACAGCACCTGGGCGGAGCTGCCCCATAAGTTTGAAGCCGGCACCCCCGCCATCGGTGAGGCGATCGGCATGGGTGCCGCTCTGGATTACCTCCAGGGCCTGGGGCTGGAGCGCATCCACGCCTGGGAGCAGCGGCTCACCCGCCAGTTGTTCCAGCGCCTGCAGGCGATCGAAGGGGTGCGGATCCTCGGACCCACCCCGGAGCAGCAGCCTGATCGGGGGGCGCTGGCCGCCTTCACCGTCGATGGCCTGCATGCCAATGACATCGCGGCCCTGCTTGATTCGGCCGGCATCTGCATCCGCAGCGGCCATCACTGCACCCAGCCGCTGCATCGCCTGTATGGCATTCCCGGTTCAGCCCGGGCCAGCCTCAGTTTCACCACCACTCCCGAGGAGATCGACCGCTTTTCTGATGAGTTGAGCGGCACGATCGGTTTTCTGCGGGAGCACAGCTGAGCCCCAGGCTTCAGATCGGCTCCAGCTGGGCCAGTCCTTCAGCCCGCTGTGGGCCGTTCCAGAGCCAGGTCCAGCGCCAGCCTGCTGCTTCGGCCTGTCGCACGATCACGGCACGATCGGCTGGGTGGTCCAGCTGATCGATGTGGTCGATCACCTGGGTGCGGGCCTCGGCGGGCAACACCGACCATTGGCTGTGGATCCGGTGTCTGTAACGCCCCAGGTAGTCCTGACGGGATTCGCCTGGATCGCGGAAGACATCAGCCCAGAGAAGGAGTCCGCCGGGGGCGAGGCGCTGGCGGGCCTGGCGCAGAAACTCCGCTTTTTCGCTGTCTGAGAGATGGTGGAGCGCAAAGGCCGTGTGGATCAGATCCACGGGTTCGTCGTTGCTGGCTGCCCAGACACGCAGATCTGCCGCCTGCCAGCGGCTGGGATAGGGCACGGCTCCCAGGGCCTGGCGGGCCAGGGGTAAGACCTGGGCGGTGAGATCGATCCCCTCGTAGCCCCCCAGGGGGAGTTGCCGCCAGACAGGCGCGAGTGCGCTCAGATCGCCGCAGCCCAGATCCACGGCAAGGGGCGGCCGGGTGCCGGGGGCACGTGCCTCAAGCCAGGAGCGCAGGGCCAGTGCGGTCGCTGCGGTGAGGTCAGCGTGTCCCATCAGATCGTGCTGCACCACGGCCCGGTAGATGCTCCAGTTCTGTTCGAACAGGTCCATCGGCACAGCAGAGTGCATGGTCACAGTCTTGTCGACAGGGCCCCGACCGCACCCTGCCTGACCAGCCGCGTCCCCAAGCTTCGGAGATTGTCCCCTGTTGGGGGCATCGCAGCCTGGCCTGCTTGCCGAAACTGGAGCCAACGAGAGCCAGGAAGCCCGCCATGGCAGAACCCACCATGACGACGAACAGCAGCAGCTGTCTGGGGCGCACCTGTCTGAAGTGGGAAGCCGATGGCGACCTCACCGCCCTGGATCTGAAGCTGGTGCTGGAACGTCTGGCTCAGGTGGATGCGGATGTGGCGGCCCTGCTCCAAGGCTCTCTGGATCGCGAAGCATGGCCATCGATGATCTGATCACCGGGTCTCTAGTCGACGAAGTCTCTGGCGGCAAGTTGCTGAGACTCTTCGGCCAGAGGGCGGGCCGGGCCAACGGGGTTGTGCGCTGGTAACGAACTACCCGCTGCCCCGCGCTGCGATGGGCATCTTGAATCAGCACTCCTAGGCTGGTATCACTCTGAGATGGAGGCCCCATGGCCACCTGCAATCGATCGACCCCGGCTCCGGCGGTTCCAGCGGCGGATGCCCTGCACCACCTGAAGGATCTGCTGCAACACGACCCAGCCTTCGCCAAGGACCTGCGCGCCACCGACTCCACCGAGGCGGCGGCGCGCCTGGCAGCCAGGCACGGCGTTGCGGTGACTCCGGCAGCCCTCTGGCGCAACCGCGGCACCCTTGTGGGCGGTGGTCTGCCCACCTGGCGCGGCTGAAGCCGCGGCCTGGATCTGGCCCCTCGGTTGCAGTCCGAGGGGCCATGGAGTCGGGCTACACAGGCCCGCCACCACCCCGAAGAACACGCTCGTACAGCCAGTCCCAGAACGAATTCCGCAGGGCGAGGGCCATGTGCATGCCCTTGGACAGGTCGGCCTGGCCGCCTGGGGTCATGGCAAAGTCGATGGCGATGGCGTTGATCCTGGCCTGGCGCTGATCGTGGATCGCTGTACGCAGCGGGAAGAACACAGTGTCACGGGGCTCAAGCGTGCCCAATCGGCCGATTGCATCCAGGAAGGGCTGGTAGATCGCCGGCACGATGCTTTCGCTACCCAGACCCAGGGCGCCCAGGGCTTCGGCTGGAGACCCGCTGCTCAACAGGCTGAGCAGAAGATCTCTCCAAGCGACCACATAAACGTGATCGATGCTGGGATCGGTGCCAATCATCCCCAGAGCCTGCCGGAAACGCTGGAACAGTTCGGGGTGCGGGACCCCCACGATCCAGTCGGCTTCAATGCCGCAGCGGTGCAACCCCGCGAGCTCCTCAGGCTCATAGTGGCCCGATTCCTGAAGGAGGTTGGCCAGCAGGGGATTGCGGTGGTCCGGGTTCTCCAGTCGTGAAATCAGCGCCGTCAGATAACGGGGGAAGTGGGCCGAGTAGCCGTAGTAATGCCGGGAAAAATCACCCAGAGCAAATCTCAGGTCAGGCAGCGTTCCCGCCGAGAGGGCTGTGAGGTAAGGATGCCTTGTCGCCCGGTGCATCAGGGCCTGGCTCACCAGATCGTCGACATACTGAGCTGCAATGTGTTGATCCTGAGAATCTTCAGGATCAACATGGGGAGAGGAATTGAGTTCGTTGCTTGGGCTGTTCTCCACTTGCCTGTCGTTTTGTCTGTCGTTCCGGATCGCGTTGCCACCACCGGTTTTCTGTAGGGCGCGGGCCTCGTCAGGACCCAGCAGCCCCGGCTCCTGGCTGGCTGAACGATGACGGCACTGGTTGTGCAGTCGCCTCCTCCATCAGTCCCCTGTGACCGCCAGTTCATCCTGAAATGCCGCTGGGTTCCTCTACCAGTCCCCAAGCGGGGGTATCGGCCCCGGCTGCATGGGCTCGATCAAGGCCAGGCCATGAAGCTGACCGGCTCGTACTTGGCGATCGTGATCCGCCAGGCCCTGATGGCCAGGTCCCCAAGGCTGCTGAGCAACGCCTCCGTGTCACCTCCACCCACCCAGTTCGCCTTCAGTTGTGGCAGCTGGTCGCGCATCGCTTCCATCGGCAGTTCGACCAGCAACAGGCTGGGATCCCCAGCAGCCCGTTGCAGAGGGCCTTCGTCGCTGCGCTGCCAGAGGCGCAGCAGCAGCTCCAACGCCAGGGTGCGACCGTCATCGCCGGGATCGATGGCGTCAGCAGCAGCTGCTGACTGGGATTTTCCGGAAAGAGGCAACGCACGCTTCCCCCCAAACTCCACCAGGGCCAGGGCCACGAGATAGGGAGCGTCGGTCATCGATGCAGCGTGCGGGGAGACTCCACCCTGCAGGTTCGCCGGGCGGCGCTGGGATCCTGCGGCGACAGATGAGCAGACGTCCCTGAGATGTCACAAGCTGCCCATCGATTCAGGGCTTTGGGGGCTGGTCCTGGGATCTGTCGGACCTCGCAGCGCCTGCCGCCCAACGCCTAATTTTGCCCAGGCTTTCATTGCTCCCAGCCAGGGGCCATCCGCGGAGCATGGATCTCACGCCCTTTCTGGCCAATGCTGGTCTTGGCACCCCTGAGGAGGGTCTCGAATCGATCGAGATTCCGGGCCGTGTTGCGGTGGTGGCCAAAGGTCGCTTTCTGCTGCGGGCCTTGTGCCGCAGCTTCGGGGGGTATTCCCGCATCACCTGTGCTGTGACCGATCAGGAGATGTGCCTGGATTATCTGGCGGCGGAAGCCAGTGATCCCTATGAATTGCTCGTCTGTACCGATTATCTGGAAAGTGGCAATGGTTTCGATCTGGTGCGTCAGGCCCGCCAGCTTCATCCGAAACTTCATGCCGTGATCCTGGCGCTGGGTGATGCTATTCCTGCCGAGTGCATCGAAGCACCATGGCTGGAAGCCGTGGTCGCCGAGGCGGATTTCGTGGATGATCAGCAACCGCTTCAGGCCGCCGTGATGGCGGTGCTGGGCGGGCACTCCTACCGCAGCCCCTCCCTGCGGACGGGCATTCTTCCCTACCTGAGCTGTCCCAGACTCACGCCGCGTGAGTATGAAGTTCTCGACCTGCTCGCCAGTGGCCTCAGCGATCGGGAGATCGCCAAGCGACTGGTGGTGAGTGATGAAACCGCCCGCACCTACACCAAGCGCTTGCTGCAGACCCTCAACGTGCACAACCGGCTCCAGGCGGTGCTCAAGGGAATGCGCTGCGGCATGGTTCAGGTGTGATCGGTGGGATGGGTTGGGTCAGAGGATGAGGGGAGACATGATGGAGTGACAGGGCTGCAAGTGCATTTTTTGGTGCCATGGTCAGCCCACGAAGACCCTCTACCCCCAGCCCAACGCCACCGCGATCTCAGGATCGTGAAGAAGCGAGCGTTTCTGCGCCGGCTGGCCGGGATCAGGCGTCGTGCAGCTGCCTGATCCCGGCCTCGCGCGCTGACTCCCCATTGCCCTGGAGCCACAGTTCCGCCTGGGCGCTGTGGGCCACATCAAAAAAGCGTGTCTCCGCCGACGTGAAGCGCGACAGCAGCTTCTGCACCAGTTTCTGCCAGTTCTGCTGGCCCACCACGGCCACCCGGCGCGGGGCGCTGCGATGCTCCCGGATCAGCGACAGATGATCACCGAGGGCGGCCAGGCCCGACCAGCCGTCGAAGGCGCGCAGATCGAGCAGCAGTTTCACCGGCGTCACCCGGCTGAACAGGGCGGCGATGTCTGCGTCGATGTGGTCGTAGGCACTGGGCTCCAGCCTGCCGATCAGGCGCACTTGAATCACACCGTTGTGTTCATCGAGATGGATGCTGCCCAGCGACTCGCCCAGCCAGATCCGGGCCTCCTGCTCCTGCTCCGTCGGGAAGTTGCGGATCGGGCAGGGCATCAGGGCGCCGATGGCCCGGATGGTGGTGCGCAGCCAGGGCACATCGCTCACCACCGCGATCCGCTCGAAGCCGCGCCAGTGGCGCAGGCCGAGCAGGGTGTCGTCCCAGGCGGCGGCGAGGTCATAGCCCTCGAAGGCCGGCCCGAAGCGCAGCAGGGTCTTGATGCGGTCGTGCTCTTCGATGGCCCGCTCCATGGCGGGGACGAGCACCGTGTCGTAGTCGTGGCCACTGATCTGGCCGCTGAAGGCGAAACCCAGGGTGCCCTCCGGCAGGCCTTCGATCGTCTCGATCATCGTGATCCCCCGCTGCGCCCGTCCTGTTCGCAAGCTAGGCAGAGCTGCTGAGGTTGCCCATTGTCGTTCGCGCCGGCCGCGATGATCGGGGCCTCAACCCATCGCCGCTTCCTCGGAGCCCACTCCCATGAACATCGACGGCAAGGCCTGGCGCACCGTCTGGCTGGAGCCGGGTGGTCGCTCGATCGGTGTGATCGATCAGACGCGGCTGCCCCACCAGTTCGAGACCCGCTCGCTCTCCACCGTCGAGCAGGCCGCCGAGGCCATCGCTACGATGGTGGTGCGTGGCGCTCCGCTGATCGGTGTGACGGGCGCCTATGGCCTGATGCTGGCCCTGCAGGCAGATCCGAGCGATGGGGCGCTGGCGGTGGCGTTCGAGCAGCTCAACGCCACCCGTCCGACGGCCATCAACCTGCGCTGGGCCCTGGAGCGGGTGCGGGATCGTGTGGCTCCACTGCCGGAGACCGAGCGGGCCGCGGCCGCCAGGGAGGAGGCCGCGGCGATCGCGGAAGAGGATGTGGCCATGTGCGAGGCGATCGGAGCCCACGGGCTGAAGATCCTGCAGGGGCTGGCGCTGGCCCGGCCGGCTGAGCGGCAGGGCCAGCCTCTGAATGTGCTCACCCACTGCAACGCCGGCTGGCTGGCCACGGTCGACTGGGGCACGGCCCTGGCGCCGATCTACAAGGCCCACCGGGCTGGCCTGGCCGTGCATGTGTGGGTGGATGAGACCCGCCCGCGCAACCAGGGCGCCAGCCTCACCGCCTTCGAGCTCGGCAAGGAGGGCGTGCCCCACACCGTGATCGTCGACAACGCCGGTGGACACCTGATGCAGCACGGCCAGGTGGATGTCGTGATCGTGGGCACCGACCGCACCACGCGCCGCGGCGACGTGTGCAACAAGATCGGCACCTATCTCAAGGCCCTCGCCGCCCACGACAACGGCGTCCCCTTCTATGTGGCCCTGCCGGCCTCCACGATCGACTGGACCCTGGCCGATGGCGTGGCGGAGATCCCGATCGAGGCGCGCTCGGCCGCTGAAGTGACGTCCATCCAGGGCCGCGTCGCTGCAGAAGCGGTCACGGTGCAGCTCACCCCCGCTGGCAGCGCCGGCTTCAATCCGGCCTTCGATGTGACGCCGGCCCGGCTGGTGTCGGGCCTGATCACCGAGCGCGGTGTGGCTCCCGCCAGCGAAGCAGGTTTGCAGACCCTCTATGCCTGATCGATCCGGGCCTGATCGAGTCCTGGATGCAGAACCGCATAGGCATGGTGGATGGCGGCGACCAGAGCGTCCGTTTCAATCGGTTTACTGAGAAAGTCGTTGATGCCGTCAGTGAGGGCGGCGCGGCAGGTGCTGGGGGCGACATCGGCCGTGACCGCCAGGATCCAGGGATGAATCGGATCGCCACTGCTGGAGCGGATCCGCCGTGTTGCCTCCAGGCCATCGAGCCGCGGCATGTGCAGATCCATCAGGATCAGATCCGGCTGCTCGGTGGCCTGCATGGTCACCGCTTTTTCCCCGTCGACGGCGAAGCTGGGGGTGTAGCCAAGGCGGCGCAGCACCAGTTCGCAGACCCGCCGGTTGACGGCATTGTCGTCCGCCACCAGCACCCGCAGGGGGTGGCTCTCCGCCATCGTGCCCCGAACCGGCTGGTCAGGAGACGGGCCGCTCGCCACGGCGGCGCCGTCGCCGTCTGTTGGGGGTGGTTCCAGCGATCGCATCAGAATCTGCCCCAGGGCGACCGGTTTGATCGGCTTGCTCAGCACGGCCTGGACGTTGCTCCCATCCACCTCCTCCCCCACCCAGCGGATCACGATCACGGGCCGAGGCTGCCGCTCCGATCGCTCCCGCAGCGTCGTCACCAGGGTGCTGATTCCCTCTCCGGGCAGGGCTGTGTCCAGCACCACAGCCTCGATCGTCTGTTTCTCCAGCTGGCCCAGGACCTCGCCTGCCGTTGAGGCTGCGTGGGGCACCATCCCGAGGAGGCGGCAGTGGCTTTCCAGCAGGCGCTGATTGGTGGGGTTGGCCATCGCGATCAGAACGCCGCGCTTCTCGAAGAGCCTTGCCTGGGGGAGAGGATCACTGAGCGGGATGGCCTGGGTTCGGAACGTCAGAGAAAAGACACTGCCTTCTCCCTCGGTGCTCGTCACGCTGATGTCTCCACCGAGGGCGCGGGCCAGTCTCCGGCAGATCACCAGGCCAAGGCCGGTACCGCCATGAATGCGCGTGGTGGAGGCGTCGGCCTGGGAAAAGGCCTGAAACAGGCGGGCGATGCGATCGGCAGGAATCCCGACACCGGTGTCGCGCACGGTGATCTCGAGTTTGCAATGGTCCTCAGGCAGGGATCCATGGCTGGTCACCTCCACCACGATCTCTCCCCGCTCTGTGAATTTGGTGGCATTGCCCACCAGGTTCATCAGGATCTGGCGCAGGCGGGTGGGGTCGGTGAGGATGACGCTGGGTACTTCCGGGGCCAGCAACAGCACAAGTTCGATCCGCTTTTCCCGTACCTGGGGGGCATAGAGATCGAGCACGTCTTCGATCAGGGGGCGCAGAGCACAGGGCTGCTCCTCAAGCTCGAGCCGGCCGGCCTCGATCTTGGAGAAATCGAGGATGTCGTTGAGCACACTGAGCAGGGTCTTGCCGCTGCTTTTCACCGTGTCGAGGCACTCCCGCTGGTGATCGGTGAGCTCGCTGGCCAGGACCAGATCGGTCATGCCCAGCACGCCGTTGAGGGGCGTGCGGATTTCGTGGCTGAGGGTGGCGATGAAGTCGGTCTTGGCCTGGTTGGCCAGGTCGGCAGCGGCAGCGGCGGCCTCCGCCAGCTGGCGTGCATCGGTCTGTTCCAGCAGGGCCTGGGCTCGGGCCTTCAAGGATCGATAGGCATCGAAGCCCGCCAGAAAGGCCAGGCCGCCGCTGCCGACAAGAGCGAGGATCAGGGTGATCCGCAGCGGCAGCACCTTTTCCTCGATCTGAGTCGTGGACAGATCGAGGCCAACCAGGCCGATCACCTGGCCGCTTGCATTGCGGAACGGTGCGTAGCTGCTCAGGAAGGTGCCCCATCTGTCGGTGTAGGGGGTCTGGCTCACCTGAGTTGTTCCCTGCTGGAGCGCCCGCTTGGCCGCTGGGAGTGCGTCGGTGTACAGCTCGCCGAGCTTGGCGACGTCTGTGTCGTCGCCATGGTTTTTCACGTAGTACGAGGTGTCCACGCCGAAGCGCAGGCCCTCGGAGGAGGGCCGAAGGGTGTAGGCGTAGTAGATCTCCGGCACCTCCGAGCGCAGTTGGATCAGGGGCTGGCTCACCTGTTGGTAGAGCGGGCCGCCGAGCTGATCGGCCCGCTGCAGCTGGGCGATGGCCTTGGTGTCGATCTCGGCGGCGGCGATGCTGGCGAGGCTGCGCAGATGCTCCCGCAGCTGGTTCTGCATCGTGCGGGTGGCGACCCGATAGGTGACCGTGAGGGCCGCGGCGGCCACCGAGAAGATCGTGATGCCTGTGAGCAGCGCTTCCCGGCGGATGCGCCGTTCTGACGGCACCGGAGGCGTGGGAAGGGGCACGGGGAGCCGATCGTGGCCGAACCCAAGCCTGCCACGCAAGATCGTGCGGTGCAGCACCGCGAGCAGCCTGATGTCCGAGAGGACCTGGGCTGCCTAGCCTGAGGCCGTGCCGGAGAAATGGGCTGCCGTGGCTTTTGCCGACCCACGTGACTCTCGCGCTGTTCACCTGTCTGTCGAGGCCTCCAGCGTCAGAGTCGCTTCCACTGGGGCGGTGACTGCCGCCGCTGTGTTTCTCTTCCTGGCGGGTGGCCTGCCGAGTCGGGCGCAGGTGGTGTCGCCTGATGGTCAGGGTGCCTGCCCGGAGGGCTTCCTGGCCATTGGAGAGGCCTGCGTCAATCCCACTTCTCCCCCAGGCTGGACCTATCCAAAGCCGGCGGATCTGGACTGCCTGCCCGAGTGGATGGATATCCCAGCCAACGACGAATGCCTGCGGATCTGAGGATCGACCTGGCTCTGCGGCCTTTCCCACTCCGACTGGGTGATGGGATCTCCGATCCGTAGCCTCGGTCCGTCCCCTGTGCCCCCAGGCCGCCGCCCATGCCCGTGCTCAACCGCTGGTCGGATGCCGACGCGGCCGCGGCGGTCGCCCGCTATGGCGCCGAGGGCGTCAGCGAAGACCTGGCCCTGCGCACCTACTCGGCCCGCCTGCTGGGCGCCGATCCGGAGCTGGTGCTGCACGGTGGCGGCAACACCTCGGTGAAGACCAGCTGCACCGGCCTGCTGGGGGAGTCGATCCCGGTGCTGTGCGTCAAGGGATCCGGCTGGGATCTGGCCACGATCGAGCCACCGGGGCATCCGGCCGTGCGGCTGGAGCCGCTGCAGGCCCTGCGGGCCCTGAAGGCCCTCAGCGACGAAGACATGGTGGCCGCCCAGCGCCGCAACCTGATCGATCCGGCGGCCCCCAATCCGTCGGTGGAGGCGCTGCTGCATGCCTTCCTGCCCCACAAGTTCGTGGACCACACCCACGCCACCGCCCTGCTGGCCCTGGCGGATCAGCCGGATGCAGAGGCCCTCTGCCGGGAGCTGTACGGCTCCCGGGTGGCTCTGGTGCCCTATGTGATGCCCGGCTTCGATCTGGCTCTTGCTGCCGCCCGGGCCTACGAGGAGGCCGCTGCTGCTGCTGCCGAGCAGAACATCGCCCTGGAGGGCATGGTGCTGCTCCAGCACGGGCTGTTCTCCTTCGGCGCCACGGCCCAGCAGAGCTATGAGCGGATGATTGCGCTGGTGCGCCAGGCCGAGGAGCGCATTCAGCGCGCGCGTGGCGCGGCAGGGCCGAGCCAGCCGGCTGCCGTGCCGGCGCCCGCCACCCCTGCGGCGGCTGTGCTGCCGATCCTGCGCGGTGCCTTGAGCCGTGCCGCCGTGGCCGAAGCCGGCCCGGCCGCCGCCGCTCCAGTGCCCCGCCGCTGGCTGCTGGCCCTGCGCGACACCCCCCTGACCCGGAGTGTGGTGGACGATCCGCGCCTGGCGGACTGGGCGCAACGGGGTGTGGCCACCCCCGACCATGTGATCCGCACCAAGGCCCGCCCCCTGGTGCTGCCGCCATTGCCCGCCACGGCGGAGCCGGCCGTGCTGGCGACCTGGGCCGCCGAGCTGGAACGGGCCCTGGCGGCCTACCGCGCCGACTACAAGGCCTACTTTTCGCGTCAGAACGCCCGTGTCGGCGGCGGGCGCCAGCCGCTGGATCCGCTGCCTCGCCTGGTGGCGATCCCCGGCCTGGGCCTGATCGGCCTGGGGGGCAGCGCGGCGGCGGCGGCCGTGGCGGCGGATCTGGCGGAAGCCTGGGCCCAGACCCTGCTGGCGGCCGAGGCCGTGGGTCGTTTTCAGCCCGTCAATGAAGACGACACCTTCGACATGGAGTACTGGAGCCTGGAGCAGGCCAAGCTCGGCAAGGGGCGCGAGAAGCCCCTGGCCCGCCAGGTGGTGCTCGTGACCGGCGGCGGCGGTGGCATCGGTGCCGCCACGGCCCGGGCTTTTGCGGCCCAGGGCGCCGAGCTGGCGGTGCTGGATCGCGATGGTGCGGCGGCGGCGGCCACGGCAGCCGCCTGCGGCAAGAAGGCCCTGGGGATCGCCTGCGATGTGACCGATGCCGCCCAGTTGCGGCGGGCCATGGAGCGGGTCTGTCTCCACTTCGGCGGCCTCGACATCGTGGTGAGCAATGCCGGCGCCGCCTGGACTGGTGCCATGGCCGATCTGGAAGACGAGGCGCTGCGGGACTGCTTCGAGCTCAACTTCTTCAGCCATCAGCAGGTGGCCCAGGCGGCCCTGGCGGTGTTCCGCGCCCAGAACGGCTGGCGCCGCAATGATCTGGCCGGCGATGCGCCGCGGCTGGGCGGCCAGCTGCTGTTCAATGTCAGCAAGCAGGCCCTCAATCCAGGCCCCAACTTCGGTGCCTACGGCATCGCCAAGGCGGCCCTGCTCGCCCTGATGCGTCAGTACGCCCTCGAGGCCGGCGAGGAGGGCGTTCGCGCCAATGCGATCAATGCCGATCGAATCCGCTCCGGCCTGCTGGATGAGGCCATGATCAAGCAGCGTTCTTCCGCCCGTGGCGTCAGCGAAGACGTCTACATGGCCGGCAATCTGCTGGGCGAGGAGGTCTGCGCTGCTGATGTGGCCGATGCCTTCGTGGCCCTGGCCCAGCTGGGCCGCACCACCGGCGCCGTGCTTACCGTCGATGGCGGCAACGTGGCGGCGATGGTGCGCTGAGGTGGCCCCAGTCGTATTGATTGGATGCGCGATCTTTACATAACGCAAGGGACCGTGCGGATGCAAAGGCTTGTAGTACCGTAGGGTTGTTAGGCACCAAGGCTAAGATCATGGACCAAGAACAGCTTTCCAAGCTATTCGCCGAAAATCCCACTTATCTTGAAGACATCAGCAAGCTCGGTACTCCTGATGAAATTGTGGTTTATCTGTCACAGAAAGGCGTCACCGTTACAAGTGGCGATTTGATTCGCTACGCTTCAGAATCGGTTGCGGAGCTCGATGATGCAGCGCTTGCGTCCGTTGCTGGTGGGGCTTGGACGAACAATGATCTCAATGATAGATCGGTAGTGAGTGGCGCTATAACAGCCTTCGGCCTCATGATAAAATAAATTTTAATCCACTTAGTACTTAGTATCCAATCAGCTACCTAAAACAATGTCTTTCCAGCAGCTTGTTGACGCTTGCCAAGCAGATACAACATTGGCGGAGGCGATAAAGACTTCAGAATCCATTGATGGCATTTGCGCTCTTGCTCTCCAGCATGGAATTAGTGTGACGCCAGAAGAGGTCATCAAAGGAGCTGCGGCAATTACATCTGAATTGTCAGATGCAGATCTTGCTGGCGTAGCAGGAGGGTCTTGGTCTGGAAATGAGGGAGTAGATTCAGGCCTCGCGTTTGGGGCTGGAGCTGGTGGTGCTGGTTTAATTGGAGGAGCAATATTCGCTGCGTCTCTTATTAAGTAATCCCGAAGACCTTGCCCGCTTTCTGCTGGCAAATTTTAGGAAAGCTATCATTTTTGGCCGCCATTTGGGCGGCCTTTTTTGTTGTAAGCCAATGCCTGCTGCTGCCTCCGCTAGAGCCTTCTCCTTGCGCTGCAGCTCCTCCTACTCCTTCGGAGCAGTCTTCGGCTAGTGTGCCGTCCTGCAAATAACAGCTAGAAACAGGAGTGTCACCCGAGGTGCCCTGGGGCGCTTGGTCGTCCGATGCCTCCGCTGGTCCTCAGCGAGGACGAAGTTCAGCAGTTGCGGGCCCTTGCGAATTCCCGGTCGCTGCCGCATTCGATCGTGCAGCGCGCTCAGATCGTCCTGGCCTGCGGAGCAGGCGAAACCAATACGGCGATCGCCAAACGAATGGGCCTGACGGGCATGACCGTTGGCAAGTGGCGCAAACGGTACCTGGAGCTGGGCTTGGAAGGCCTCCATGACGAGCTCAGGCCTGGCCGGCCCCGCACCTATGAAGACGACAAGGTGGCGGAGGTGATCAACCGGGCCCTGCAGACCAAACCCACCGACGGCAGTACCCAGTGGTCCGCGCGCTCACTCGCGGCTGCCACAGGTATCTCCAAGACCACCGTTCACCGCTGGCTGCAGACCTTCTCCGTCCAGCCGCACCGCCAGAAGACGTTCAAGTTGTCGACGGATCCTTTCTTTGTCGAGAAGGTCAGGGGCATCGTCGGCCTCTATCTGAATCCTCCGGATAAGGCGATGGTGCTCTGCGTCGACGAGAAGACGCAGATCCAGGCCCTGGACAGGACTCAGCCGCTGCTGCCCATGGGTCTGGGCTACGTGGAGGGGGTGACCCATGACTACATCCGCCACGGCACCACCACCCTGTTTGCCGCCCTGGACGTGGCGACAGGCGAGGTGATCACCCAGTGCAAGCCCCGGCATCGGCACCAGGAGTTTCTGGGCTTCCTACGTCAGATCGAGAAGTCCGTCCCCAAGGACCTTGATGTCCACTTGATCGTCGACAACTACTGCACCCACAAGCACGCCAAGGTGAGGGCCTGGCTGGCGCAGCGGCCCCGCTTCCACGTGCACTACACCCCCACCTATGCCTCCTGGATCCTGAACAACTTGTTGATGTTGTGGGTCAGGCACCAGAGCGCCCATTCACCGTTCACGTTGTCCAGGCCGCGCAGCAGAAAGCGGCGCAGCCCGCGGCATTCCTTGGTCTGACCAAAGACGGGCTCCACGATCGTCTTGCGCCTGGCGTAGATCTCGCGTCCCTTCTTGCAGCGCAGCTTGCGGTTCATCCGGCCCTTGGCATCCAGGTTTTTGGGGATGGGGCCACGGGTTGGTGCTGGAGGCTGGCCGTGCTTCTCCCTGCCGGTCGCGATGTGGGGATCGACGCCCCGTGCCGTGCAGGCCTCGGCGTTGGCCTCGCTCCAGTAGCCGGCATCCGCGATCAATGTTTTCGGAAGCTGAGCGGTGTTGGCAATGGTGCGCTCAAGCATCGGTTCGAGATGCTCCACATCAGGCGGCTGGTTGCTGACGCCGATGGCCACGATCACCTGGTAGTCCCCATCCACAGCTGCTTGGCAGTTGTAGCCCTGAATCCAGTTCCCATCGCTCTTCATGATGTGGCTGGCTGGATCAGTGTAGGCGCAGCCTTCCGCGCAGCGGTGATTGCGCTGGCTGCCTTTTGTCGGTGTGCCGCAAGCCTTGTGCGCCAGGCCGCGATGGGGCATCTGATCGGCGGCCAGCGGCTCAAGATCAGGTGGTCCCAGGCCCGCCTCGTTGGCCTTGGCGATCGCCAGATCTTTTGCCGCAGCTGCCTTCTCGACTACGCGATCGGCTGTCTTGCTGCATTCTTGCCGTTGCTGCTCGGGCCCCTCTTCCGCGGCCTTCGCTGCCGCTGCCGCCTGCTCCTGCCGTTCCCGTGCAGCGGCAGCCGCGGTTTCAGCCTCCAGTTCCCGGCGAGCTTGGCGGATCCTCTCCAGCCGGTCTTCTCGGCGGCGCAGTGCCTCAGGCAGGTCGCTGCCGCGTTTGCCCTTGCCGTAGCGGCCATCCTCCTGGGCGTCGAGGATCTCGGCCTTGCGCAGCAGCTCCCTGATCTCCTGCTCCAACTGCTCCTCGGATTTGAGCATCCGCTGGTGGCTCAACTGCTTCGCAGAAGCCGAGGGCTTCGCCTTGTGTTTGGAGGCATTGGCTTTCACCTTGGTGCCATCCAGCGCCACCTGACCCAGGCTCACCATGCCGGCCTTCTGACACAGGCGCAGGATCTGCACAAACAGCTCCTCCAGGGCTCCAAGATGGCGGCGGCGGAAGTCGCTGATGCGGCTGTGGTCCGGCTGCTGGTTACCGGTCAGCACGCGGAAAGCCGCATCCTCATGGCAGGCCCGTTCGATCTTGCGAGACGAGGCAATACCGATGCAATAGGCGTACAGCAACAGCAGCGTCAGCATCCTGGGGTCATACCCCTTCTCACCGCGGGCATCCTTCTGCCGGGCGGGAGACATGATCAGCGCAAAGTCCAGTTCCTCCACCAGCTCCAGCAGGAAGAACACCAGGTGATCACTCGGCAGCCAGTCGATCGGCGACGGTGGCATCAAGCTGGTCTGTCCCGGGGTCCAGGGCCGGAAGGTCTTGGGCTTGCTCATGCCCCATCTTATCGGCCAGATCCATTGCAGTCACTGGGATCTGGGCAGATTCAGGGGCGTCTGTGGAGAATGCGGGCGGTGATCTATGCGCGACAGGCTCCTAGCCGCAGGCTTCCGCGAAGCGGTAGGAGCTGATCGCCAAGATCGAGCAGTTCGTGGCGGCCTACAACAAGACCAAAGCCCCGTTCAACTGGACGGCCACAGCAGATTCAATCCTGGAGAAGCTCCAGCGACTTTGCTTGCAAATCTCCGGGACGGCACACTAGAGGGCCTTGATCTCCCGCTGGTCCTGGAGCCTTTCGAGCTCCTTCTGCTCAGCCATCGTCAGCACCGGCTTGGCATTGGCATCCTGGGCTGCCTGCCGCCAAGGGTTAACCTGCTCAGGGTACAGCCCTCGCTCCCGGCAGTAGGCACTGAGCGCGGTGGCGTACTGCTTCGCAGGCCTACGGCTACAGCCCTGCCGTCTCCAGCACCACCGTGAACTTGTCGGTGGCGACGCCCCAGCCCTCAGGATCCTTCTCGGATGCCGGCACCACCTCCCCCTGCAACCGCCAGGTCTTCCTCCATTTGTAGAGGGTGATCACGTGGCTGCCCAGTTCTTCTGAAATCCGGGCCACGCTCTGGCGTTGCGGCGGGTCATCCGCCTTCTCAGATCAGCCTTGACGGCCTCGCTGTAACGACGCATCGAACCACTCCATCAAGCCTACTCTTGATTAGGTAGCAAGCTCCGCATTCCTGAGGTGACGCTCGGGACGTGCGGTGCAGATACAGACGGCATGAACCACCCGGTCCGTCATCGCCGAAAGATTGAAGCGCCGGTTGAAGCGGTAAGTGAAGGCGCCCAGGTAGCGGTCGGCGTACTTATCGAATCGCAAGGCGTGAAACGTGCCGCTGAAGCTGGTTTTCAGGTTGCTGAGTATCGTGTTGATCCAGTGGAATTCAGGCAGCTCATTGGGATGGCGTCCGTTCACTACCACAGGGTGATGGAAGCAACCGACTTCTGCCACGGCTCGGAAGCAAGCCAGTCCATCAGATACCACTTCACACCCTATCGCCAATGAATCCTGGGCCCAGTCAGCGATAGCTGCAAACGAGAACGTCGGGACTGTTGAAAGCTTCACATGAACCGGGCAGCCAGTGTCATCAAGGGAGACGGCGGCAACGATGGGGACCTTGTTTTCCGATCCTCGACCTGTCTTGCCACCACGTCGTTCTCCCCCAAGGTAGGCATCATCCACTTGCACCTTTCCCCGCAGGACATAGGCCTCCTCCCGCTCGCTCATCGCCTGCATGATCTTGTTGTGAACCAGCCACGCGGTGCGGTAGTTCACTCCGAGATGGCGCATCAGGGCGAGGGAGGAAATGCCGGTCTTGGCCTGTCCCACCAAATAGAAAGCGAGGAACCAGGTCGTCAGGGGTAACTTGGTCGCCTCCATGATGGTACCGGCCGTGAGGGTGGCCTGATGGCGGCAGTTCCGGCACTGGTAGCGCTTGTGGCGCCGGCCATGGATGATCCCATGCTCCTGAGTGTGACAACGTGGGCAACGAAAGCCATCTGGCCAGCGCGCTTGCTCAAGTGCGGCCTCACACTTCTCCTCTGTGCCGTAGAGCTCTATGAACTGAGGCAGAGAAAGACTCGGCTGGAACTGGATCCGATTCATGGCCATAGCGATCCCGACGGGTACATGTGTATCAGTCTACGCGCTGGAAGGGCTCTGACGGAGCTTGCTACCTAATCAAGAGCCTACTTGGGGACTCCTGAAAAAGATTCTCGGCCCATCGGCGCCGGATTCGTCCGTTTGCTTCGCGTTAATCAGGCTGGCAAGCGCGGTGACATCAAGTCGGCCAGATCTCAAAAGCCTGGCCTGCAGATGCCCTCAGGCGCTCTGATCGCTGACCAGGCCATAAAAAAGCTGTAGATCCACCCAAAAAGAAGGACAAAAAGGAGGCGCAGCAGCCTCAAGACCTTTTCCGCGCACATCACGACAAAGGCCATCGAGATGGAGGATTCGGCACCAGCTGGTAGACGAGCCATGATCAGATCCAGGGAATACTTGCGCTTTCCAGAGCCAAAGACGCCTTCCACTTCATTGCGTCGAGCTTGATCAGATCGGAGCTGGTGCTTGTGTGCAGTGGTGACATCAGGATCCTTGGGCGGGCGACCCAATCGCTTGCCGGAGAGGCGAATACCGTTCCTCGTGCAGAAATGCCTATTCTTGGCCGTGATATAAATCCGGTCGGCGCAGATGCGCTCTGGGTAAGATCCTGTATCCAGCTTGTATTTTTCCGCCTGAGCGATCAGGTCTTCTCCTTCGTTGTAGGGGTTCCAGCTTATGCGGTGCAGGAACGGAAAGCCGTTTTGAACCGAAACACTGACTTTGGCTCCAAACTCCACCGCAGCACGTGCTTTGCCTCGCACCATTGGGCGGATATGGGTCTGCACAAGATTCACTAGGCGGTCTGGAATGCTGTTGGTCTGAGAGGCGAGCAGAAGGCCCTGTTGCCGCTCCAACTCGCTGCAGGCCAACAACTTCTGCCACCAATGCCTCTTAAGCTCGGAAAGCCTTGCCCCGCAGCCGATCAGAGCATCAATGGCCTTGAGATTCTGCCGCACATAGCCAAGCTGATGTTTAATGGCAGCCTTCACTTTGCGGCGACGTGGTCGTTTTTGCTTCGCCACTCTGAGGAAATGAGCACGAGCAAGGCCACGGTCGTAGCGAGGTCGATGTCTCCTGAATCCCGATGACTGACTGCACAGATCATCAATGACTCGCTCGGTCGTTGTGCGAGCCTCGTTGAGGAGCTTGAGGTCTCTGGGATAGGTGATGTCGGCTGGAGTGCAACTGGCATCAATCGTGAGAGTGCCCCAATTCTTTCCTTCTGGCCAGTCAGCAGGCTTGATCAACGCATCAAGTTCTAGCTGAGCGCCTCCTCCACTGGAATCACGATCATCATGGTCGTCATCGTCTGCTGCCTGAGCAAGTGCTTCCAGAAGGATCTCTTTGCCGCGCTGCACCACCAGCTCGTTGATAAGGCGCAGATCCTCGTCAGAGAAACGCTTGCGAAAGTGCACCATCATCGAGGCATCAAACGGTGCCTTGGCTGTGTAGCCCGCAAAGCCGAGAAAGAACTGAATATAGGCGTTCTCTCTGATCTGATGGACTGTCTCTTCGTCGGTGAGCCCTAACTTCTGTTTGATGTAGAGAGCACCAAAGGCCATTCTCACTGATTTGGCTGGAGCGCCAATTGTGGCGCTGAATTGAGGGGCATAGGTTTCTTCCAGCTCACCCCATGGGATCAGCCCCTCCAGTTGAACCCAGCGATTCTCGGGATCAAGTGTGCCGCCAAATGGCAGGTGGAACTCCTTGATTGAGATCTGACCGTTATTGTGCCTCCGGTACATATGGAGCGATCAGGAGTAAAGGCAATCACGGATTGCCTGATTCACGGCCACTTTAGCGGTTTCTCATGCTTGAGACCAGCTGCGGCGCAATGGATCTGGATTTTTCAGGAGTCCCTACTTGTGGAAAGAATGGTCGGGATGGAGAGGTGGCAACGTTTCCTGGCAGAAGGGGACGCGCCCGAGTATTGTGAGCTCGGACGCTGGTGTCTTCGAGCTTAATGACAAGACTGCACTCTAACTGGTGTAGCTTGTAAGACTGTCAGTCAAGAGCCCCTGCGCGACTAGTTCATGGAAGGATCCAGTTGCCTTAAGGCGATGATCTTCGATGTAAAGGATCTGATCTGCTTCTTGAATGGTTGAAAGCCGATGAGCTACCACAATTCGGGTACAACCTGCATCCCTAATATTCTTGCTAACGACTTCCTGAGACATGGCATCCAAAGCGCTCGTGGCTTCATCTAACAACAAGACCTTAGGCTTTGAAATAAGAGCTCGGGCTATCCCTAGCCTTTGACGCTCGCCACCAGATATACTGGAACCAACTTCGGTTATGATTGTATCAAGCCCCATTGGCAGTTTTTGAATCCTCTCATCAATAGCTGCCTGTTTCAAAGCATGCCACACTTCTTCTTCTGTATAATATTTACCAGCACTAACAATTTCGAAAATGCTTCCCGGCGGAAGTCTTGTTGATTGAATGACGACTCCAACTTGCTGACGATAGTATTTAATGTTCAGCTTAGACAACGGAGTCCCATCAATTGCGATGGAGCCCGACCATGGCTCGTACAGGCCAAGAAGCAATTTGAGTATAGTTGTCTTACCGCAACCACTTTTCCCGGTTATGGCCGTAAAACTGCCCGGCTGCACAGAAAAAGACAACTCTTTAAATAGAAAGTCACTATCGTTTTCATAGATAAATGAAACATTGTTGAAAGATATTGCCCCCTTGATATTAGCCATCACTGCAGAAGGAGAATAACCTTGTTCTTCTTGAGCAAAAATGACTGGCTTAGCGCGATCCCATTCAACCACCGCCTGAGACGCGACGCTAGAGAGGCTGCTTACAGCTGAATGCAGCTGAGAATTGAATGCCACATAAGCACTGTAAAAAGGAACAAAGATAATGATAGACTGGACAAGTTGCTTGGGATCGGCTTGGCCTGGTGAGAGTATAAAATTATAGACTAAATAAAAATAAATTGCAAGTGTTCCTAGAGGATTCCAAATCGAGTTAAAGCTGCTTAATAAGCCACTCCAGTACATGATTCGACGATCAAGATTGGTTGCCAATGAAATCTTACTTGTCCACTCTTTGAAAACAAAGGGCTCACTTCCTGTGGAGCGGATCTGAGGCATTCCAAATATTGTTTGGTACGAAAAGTCGGCCATATCTGCATATGCTTTAGCCTTGGGTAGCTGTAGAAGTGATTGCCTATGAATTAAAAATACAGTAACTACAATGCTTACAAGGGTCACTCCTGCTGCAACAAAAGCTAGATTTCGATCATATGTAAACATCAATACAAAGTAGACAGCCGAAAATACTAGCGTAAGCAGGGCCAGTAGTACTTGGTTCCCAAGAAGTTGTCTGATTGTCGATATAGATGATACGCGCATCATTAAGTCAGCTGCCGTATATTTTTGAAAGAATTTAAAAGGTAACTTAAGTACCTTGGTCCACACGGCAGTCTGCAATTTGGTATTGACGCTAAACTCAATGGCCAAGAGAGAAAGCGACTGAAAATGTCTACATATTGCCGAACTAATAATGATAAGAGTCGCTGGTATAATGCTTTGAATTAAAAGCGAAAGGCTTGACGAAGGGATGACCGTCTGCACTAGAAAGCTGGTAATCCATGGTACCGCTAATCCAAGTATGGCCACCAAGAGCGAGGCAAATACGATAACGAGCAATTTAATAGTATCTGTTCGGAACGCGTATTTGAGTAATGAAAATGGAGATGTAACACTACTCGGAAAGTGCGAATATGCC
Source organism: Synechococcus sp. CBW1006 (assembly GCF_015840525.1). NCBI lineage: Bacteria > Bacillati > Cyanobacteriota > Cyanophyceae > Synechococcales > Synechococcaceae > Synechococcus > Synechococcus sp. CBW1006. Next base: position 1,709,484 of record NZ_CP060396.1, read on the forward strand.
TCAAAGATCTTATTTGGCTTTCTTAGGATATTGGGATCAGGATTTTTTGCTATGGCGCCATCATATGGATTGTAGGTGTAGCTTTTTCCTTTGCGTGTAAAGAATACGACATGGGAGCCATCATCCCGAATGACGAGAGTAGGCAAGGTGGGAGGATCGGCTATTGATACCCCAATCGTATCAATGGATGTTCGACGCAAATGGATCTGGTTATACTCATATAAATCTACAAGACTGGTATCCTTGACGAGGCGAAGGGTAGTATCTATTGCAAGTAAAGAGTGGATAAAAGCAAGGGCATCATAGGCATCAATATTGGTTCGCTCTGGCAAGGACTGATCAAGTAACGATGGATCATCGGTGCAGTCTAAAATGGCCTGCAATGTTTGAATCCTTGATTGAGAAAAGGAGTCGTTATTGTCATTCATGCTGTTATTGATCATTGGCTTACCTTCTCAAGCTCTACCATTTTGTTAAAGGCTCCGTTCATTTGTAGAAGTTTAGAAGGGGGACCAGATTCAATAACTTTTCCGCCATCCATAACATAAACATAGTCACTACTAAGGGCTGAGTATAGCCTGTGAGCCACTGTAATTGTTGTAATCTGACGAGATCTTATGTTGTTAAGGACAGCTTGTTCGGTTGCATCGTCGAGTGCACTCGTAGCCTCATCAAGAATCAAAATGCTGGGATTTCTGGCAAGAGATCTAGCTATTGTCAGCCTCTGCTTCTGGCCTCCACTTAAGATTGACCCGAAGGAACCAAGACGCTTTGAATAAGATTCAGCATACTCTAATATTTTGGATTCAATCTCAGCATCTTGACATGAGGAGTAAATCTGCTCCTTTGGTATGCGCGTATCCCAGAGAGCAATATTATCATAAAAGTCAGTATCAAATAGCATAACGTCTTGAGGTATGTAGCCAAGAAACTTGCGAAAGTAATCTGTATCAATCTCTTGAATCTTCAGCTTGCCAACATAGATATTGCCTGATTCAGGCTCAATCAAGCCAGAAATTATCTTTAAGAGCGTCGACTTACCTGATCCACTCGGGCCAACAATTGTTGTATGCGACTTTTCAGGAATAATCATAGATAAATCTTTAAAAAAATAATCTTCATAGAGGCTAAATTTAAAATTAATATTACGGATCTCCAAAGAGGAATCCTGTGGAAGTATCCCAAATGTTGAATCTAAATTTGCTACAAGGGAACGCACGTTGGGGTCCTTGTCAGATCCGTTAATGTCTTGGACCCTTCCAATCACACCCTCAAGGCTTTGCATGGCTGGACCTAATTGTACCAAGGCTGTGATTGGAGCTTGCAAAATACTGCTAAGGAATTGAAATGCTAATAGTCCACCAACAGTAAACTCACCGACGAGTATTAAGTATCCACCCAGTAAAATTGAGCCAATATCGAGAAATAACGTGCTAGCAAAGCTCAGGGTGGAAAGATTTGTTTGCTTGATCCCTAGTTCTTGAGAAGTCTGATTAACGGGGACAAAGTAGTCCATCCATGAATTAAGAGAAGACGACTCCATCCCGGTAGACTTAACTGTTTCTATATCAACGATAGAAAGCAATCCCTTGGAATAGAGAAGTCCTTGATCCATGGCGAGCTTCTTATTGTCGTCTGCAGTTCCTGCAATTTGCCTATTGGTAAAGTACATGTTCAGCATGGTACCAAACAAGGTCAATAGAGTTAAGGGCCAAGAGATAAGAAAGACTGCAAATAAAACAATTGCAGCTTGAAGCAATGTTGTTCCATAAGAGTATATAATGCTGATAACGCTCTGAGAATAAACCAATCCTAGCGTCATTCGACTTGATAGCTCGGATGCAGAGCGCTGAGCTATGAATTTATAATTGGCCTCGAAAAGCTTTGAAAAAATAGCGGCGCTATAGCGCCTGCTCAGGTTAAATTGCAAACGGCGAGCAATTGCCGAGCTAATATTGGAGGAAGCAAAGATAAAGATAATGGCCAATAAGATAAGAATGACAATTGGCATTCCATAGTATGCACGCTGCTTGCTTAGGAAAGAGTTGACAAATTCGGACGTAGATGACGAGAGGAATAGCGTTGGGACAATTCCTATTACTCCTATCGCTAGATTTACTAGAGTAATCTTGGGATAGTAAAAAGGTACCCTGAATATCTCTTTCAAGAGATTAGTAGGCGCTCCACTCTTCTTGAATTCTGGGCCGGGTTTGATTACAAGAGCTACACCGGTATAGAATTTAAGAAATTCAGAGGCTGGCAAGGACCAACGACCCTGTGACGGATCGGACAGATAAGCGCGCCCATTCTTGAAGCCTTCGAGGATAAGAAAATGATTAAAGTTCCAAAAGATAATGCAAGGCAGTTTATCATCGGTTAGTTGATCAGCGGGAATTCGAAAGCCCCTCGCCTCCATGCCTTGTGTACGGGCCGCCTTCAGGAGATTGAGTGCATTAGAGCCATCTCTGGAGACGCCGCAGACATCTCGCAATTCCGAAATACTCTTGTACTTTCCATAGTAAGCAAGAATTGCAGAGAGCGAGGCAGCGCCACACTCAACCACGTCATACTGTAAAACCGGCTTGACGTACTTCATCTATTGATTTCCTGGGAAGGTCGTGGGGCCTTCAAGTCCTGTATACTTCTTGAAATACGGTATTGCAATCTGCAGCGGAGTTTGGGTGTCGACAGCTATACTAATGTCAAGTTGAACCCCAACTCTTGGGGCGGCGTCGGGGCTGCTATTACCCGTCCATCTGTATTGATTGTCTGCACCAACTTTCTCTAGGGCCATTAGTATAACAGTAGGAGTTTGATCGGAATTTGATGCCGCACCCACTGCAGACTGTAGGCCACTTAGTTTGGCGATGGTCTCGCGATCTTTTGAGTAAGGCAAGACCTGCGTGATGTATCCCTTAATCCCTCCGTATTGAGACTTGTCTACCCCTTGTGGTGTGGCGACGACTTTCATGCCTGTCCGGACAAGGCTTGAGTAATTATCATCAACAAAGCCGATGACTTGATCGGGAAGCTGGCTTGGGGGGACGGAGGAAATGGACATTACAGTTGTGCCTGCCTCTACAAGTTGCTGAGTTCCCAAGTCAAGACTAACGACATACCCTTCGGCCGGGGAAATGATATAGTGCTTATTGATAAATCCTTTCAGTGTTGTGAACAATTCAGCCTGTGCCGATTTTTCTTTGGCTTCTAACTCCGCAAGGCGGGACTTAAGATTAGTTATTTGAGTGGCAGTCTGCGCGGCTGCAGATTTGGCAGAAAGCACTTGCTGGTTGTCTGAGGCACCTTGCGTCAATAATCCCTCGTATGACGAAACTAAATCACTCTTGAGGCGCAACTCTTTTTGATACATCTCTATATCAGTGAGTGCGGCTCTGCGGGCTGCTCGAATCTCGTTAAGGCCTGAATAGGTTCTGCCAACGCTCGTGCGCAGGTCGGCGCGTTCAGTCTCGTTAATAATAAGTCCCAGAATCTGGTGTTCTTTGACTGCGAAGCCGGATGTGCCAATCGTTTCCGCTAATGACGTTGTACTAGTTAATGCCGCGTACTTTCTAAAGCTTTGGTCTGTCGAGTCTTCGAGGAGGGCGTTGGCCAGCTGGATCATCTGCTCTGTGCTCGGCAATTGAGATATCCGCTGAAAATAGAATGAGATTATTTCTCGGTCAACAGTTTGGCGCAATGTAATAATTTCAGGGCTAAAGAGAATAACTCTTCCGGAGGAGTTTGTGGAGACTGGGATGTTTTGATTGACATCAAGAATGATCCCGCTTGCGGGAACTCTAATCGGAATGGGTGCAACGGCTGCCCAGGCTGTTGCAAGAAAGGCCGCGGTAAAAAGTGTTCCAATCACCAAGCGCGTAGGAAGCAGCAGTAATGAGGCCGGTCGTGAAATGGGAGTCGATCGACGAGCATCGAGAGCTTCCTTGGAAAATATGCTATCCAATGCGTCCTGAGATCGAGGGTGTGACTATCTCTCATTATGCGGATGAAGCCCCTCCCTTGTCAACACAGGCCTGATCCAACGCTGACTTCCCGTCTGCTTGGTGTCAACATACCTAAAAGTGAGCTCAATCTGTGCTCGTGGCCGCTCGCACGCCTCCTAGGAGCCCGTCGCGCAGAGATCACCGTCTGCACTCTCCACAAACGCTCCTAAATCTGCCCAGATCCCAGTGACTGCAATGGATCTGGGTGAGAAAATAGGGCATTAAGAAGCCCAAATCCTTGCGCCCCTGCCAGCCGGAGCAGGCCACCTTGCTGCCGCCATCACCGAGTGACTGGCTCTCGGATGACCACCAGGTGTATTTCCTGCTCGATCTGGTCGATGAGCTCGATCTCTCGGCGATCCTGATCCCCGCTCAGGCCAAGGATCCCCGCGGAGAGAAGGGCTTTGATCTGCGGGATGTAGCCACAGGCTTCCGCGCAGCGGTTGACGATGCTTTTGCTTTACGCCTACTGCGTGGGCATCGTCTCCTCCCGCAAGATCGAGCGTGCCTGCTGCGAGGATCTGGCGTTTCGCGTGCTGACCGGTCATCAGCAACCTGATCACAGCCGTATCAGTGAATTCCGGCGCTGCAACCTTGATGCCCTCAAGGGCCAGTTCATTCAGATCCTGCGGCTGTGCCAGAAGGCTGGGATGGTGCAGGCCAAGTGCCTCCAAGCACAAGGCGATAGTCACGAGCGGATGCTCAGGGTTGAGAAGGAACTGGAGAAAGAGATCAAGTCTGAACACCTTCGTGCCCGAGAGACTCACGCGCAAGGCTTGAATTCTTTGTATGAATCTACAGTGGTTGCACTGGGCAATGTTGAGTTGCCTCGGGGAACGGCCTCCCGAGGCGCTCATGACAGTCAGCTTTTGGTCCAGCTAAGTGAGGTGCTACAATTTTGTAAATTTCTGTGGTTCAACTGGATCACAAGGCTAAAGTCAAAGCATTATGCAAAGATCAGCCCTACGTATACCTCGGTGTTTATCTGCAGCGCTGTCTATCACCGCATGGCTTTCGCTAGCAGCATGCACTACGTCCAGCCAGCAAAAAGATCTGATTTTGGGAATTCAAGGTGCTGGTGGACTGACTGAAACAGAGCGCCAATTTAAGCCGCTGGCAGACTACCTGTCTCAAAGTCTATCTCGCAATGTAAAGGTTGAGGTCATGCCCTCCTATCAAGCGGGCATGAACAGCATTAAAATCCATAAATATGCAATGGCGAAGCTTGGCCCCTATGCTTATGCCACTCTTCCGGTTAATTCGGGCTACAAGCTATTTGCGGGCGAGAGCTCTAAGGGTCTACCCTACTATTACTCCGTCTTCATAGCTCGCGCTGACTCTAATATCAAAGAGCTATCAGACGCCCGCGGCAAGAGAGTTGCACTTGGGGATCCTCTGTCGACATCTCAGTCTGTCCTTATCAACCGAGAATTGGCTTCTCTAGGCCTTTCAGCGGGAGTTGACTATACGGTCGTTAGGCTTGATAATCATAAAGCCATTCTTAATGCCTTGGCATCCAATAAGGCCGATATTGGCCCAGTCTCTTCGCGTTTTCTTCCCAAGATTCTAGCCGCTAGTCCTACGCTTTTTTCTGATCTAGTTGTTATTGGCAACTCAAGGCGTATTCCAAATGATGCCTGGGTCATCGACAGCACGCTTCCCAGCGACCTGAAGAGCAAGATTGAAGATGCATTCTTCTCCCTTGATGACACCAAAGTTACTGAAGAAATAGAAAATGTTGATCTGTTCAGGAATGTCTCCGATGACGAATATGATTTTTTGCGCACCACTCCTAGGTCTGCCAAGAAGTAGCTCTTGATGTCTGCAATTGAAGCTGGTCAATATGACTTAATTATTGTAGGAGCCGGCTTGTCCGGATTAAGTCTTGCTTCCTCTTTGCCAAATCATTCAATCCTGATTCTTGAAGCGGAAGACTATGTTGGAGGACGAGTTTGCTCGCATCAGCTAGATGGGGTGTTCGCTGAACTCGGAGCCATCTTCCCTTTCAAATCAGCCAGACTTTCAGATTCTGATTCTATCCCACTTGCTAAGCCGCTTGGTTTGTATGAGAATGGCGTTCTCTATCTTGGTAGCGATCCGCTTGAGGTTCTCCGCAGTGCCAACGGAGGCTTAACGCCTGATTTTGATCTGTTGGCATCTTTTACCAATCCATATATATCCCTTTTAAATGGGAAGCTTCGAATTCAAAATCAGTCGTTTGGAGATCTGAGCCGGTTCTCTGCACATATGAAAAGTCAGATTGATGCATTCCATAGGGTTATTCACCCCGAGTCTGTTAATCTATATTCTCCAGCGATTGTGGGTCATTCTCTTGTTGACTGGCCTTGTCTATTCAATGATGCGCCCAATACCAGCTTTGTCAACAGTCTATTGGAGAGCTTAGGGGGGCGAGTCGCAGTGCGTACGGGATGTCTTGTGAGCCAGGTTTCGCCTGGTCCATTCGGACAGCCAGTGGTTCAGTATCGGACTGGCTCCGATACCTTTAGTACTCAGTCTCGGTTCTGTGCAATTACTGCTCCGGCCAGCCAAATGCTCGGCATGTTGAAAGACTTCCAGTCGTCTAACTGTAGTTTCTACCGTGATGTGCTCTATGCCTCTGGCATGGTATGCGCCATGGTTGTGGACGAATCGTCTGATTTTCCGCGGTATATCGTTAGCACTGACCAAATCTGGTCTTCCATGATACCTCTAACCCGTAGAGGCAAGACCATTCTACACTTTTATATCACTGGATCGCAAGCTGTTTCTCTCTGGAGCTCTTCAGATGTTGAGATTGTGCGTAAGCTTGGCGAATCAATACGCTCAATCGGTCTTGTTGAGAGATTCTTTGGCGCCACCGTTCGGCGATGGCGTGAACTTGGGCCCATACTTTCTGAACAGCTCAGGCTGAGCTATTATCCTAAGCATTATCGGCTTGCTCATAATCTTTGGTTTGCGGGTGAAATGGCTCTGTATACACCATCTTCGCCCCTTAGCTATGGAATGTCCGCCGCGATTAAGGCGGGCAAAATGATTGCTTCTGATATATTATCCGCATAGCCCCTGCTTTTTCCTGTCACGACGCACATTCGTCAATGCCATTGCTGCCACCTTTGATTAGGGCTCATGTCTACGAGCTTCGGGATGACAGGCCAGTCTTCATCCGAACCCTTATCGAGGGCGACATTGCTTTTCATGGGGTTAGACTAAAGGCTAGCCGATGCAACCAACTTGCTCGCAACTTGTGGGAGCTGAATAGTAATGGGTTGTGGGAGTATAGCCGGGGCTTTGGGGTTACAATGGAGGATAGCGCGCTCGTCATTGACGGCCTCATAGACTCCGGCTGGAATGCTGACGCACTCAGAAACTGCGTTGATCTACTGATTAGATCTTTTTACGCTCCCGATGATGGCGCGTTTCATACTCTTTTTCAAGGTCGATCTAAATACTGGCTTGGGCCTTCCCTTGAGGCTAATGCGTTTGCTGTGTATTTCATTGAGAAACTTGCTTCCAGCTCTCATTCCGAGGTAAAGGAGAGTGCATTGAGATATATTCTTGAACAGCCATTGTCTCCGGCTGGGTGGAAAGGGCGTTGGTTTCAGCAGCAGGCCCTTACGAATTATTACGTGCTACGCGCCCTTGCTGCTGTAGGTAGGGAGCTCCCCCATCTGATATCAGTTCTCAATCATATGCTGCAAAGTCAGTCTGCGGGCGGTTGCTGGAATAAGAGTGTCATCTCCACCTCTTTAAATGCCTTGTCTATCGCTTGCTTGGTTGACATCTTGCCAGCCAGTGTTGCCATGCCACTTGATCCACTGAAAGCTATTTTCAAAGCGGAATCCTGGCTTGGAAGTGAGGGTGGTCTCGCCACGCATGGCGAACCCATCCTTTATTATTGGTATGAGACTGCGAGCCTTTTTTGCGGGATTGGGGGAAGGAGAATCTTCTATCACTGTGAAGATATAGGTGAGATAGGGAGTGCTTTTCGGCAGTTCAGCTTGAGAGAGATTGCCTTGAGTTTATCAGGAAGCCGCTAAGGAATTTGGGAGTCAAGTCTGATGAAAGGTGTGTCACAGGTGCGCTGGGCTGCCAGTGCACACCACTAGGACCACCCACGCAGCAGGCACTGCAGGTGGTGTCGTAGGAGCGTCTTGGCTGAGCAGTATCGCTCGGTTAGATCAAGATGCCCTTGAACCCTGAACGCAAACAGCCAGGGCTGCCTAAAAGTGTGATCAGCCCAAGCTCCCTCGGCTGGCCACGCCGCCAAGTGCCAGCATTCCCTTGATGTCGTAGGCCAACTCCCGCAGGCATTGGCGGATCGAGCGGTAGCCGCCCCGCCGCAGCAAGTTCATCACGATGGTTCGCAGGAAGGCGAACACCGGGGCCCCGATCCGGTTGGCGTAGCGATGAGCGTCCTCACCCAGCTGGACGTCACGGGCCCAGTGCCATTCGTTCTCAATGCTCCAGCGCTGACGGATCAGGCGCAGCAGGGCTTGTGGCGTGGTGCGCACGCTGGTGAGGAACAGGTGGTGCCTGATCTTGCGCTTGCCCTTGCGGGTGAGGGTGCCTGTGATCACCTCAACGATCCAGGCGCTGCCGGGCCAGTTGGCTTTGATGTGCTCCGGTGCCTCTCTGGCTCGCAGTTCCCAGACGGTGTCGCGCCCGTGGCGCTTCTCGTGATCTGTTGCAGTGAAAGGGATGTGACGCTTTCCCTGGAACTGGCAGCCGATCTGGCGGTAGAGGGTCTTCTGGTTCGATTTGACGGTCAGGAGCACGTCGGCCCCCTGGGAGAGGCACCAGCGAAAAACGCCTGCGTCGTGTGCAGGGCATCCGCCTGGATCAACACGCCATCGAGATCCAGGCTGCTGAGCAGCTCTTTCAGCGCCGCACGCTCACTGGATTCGTGGGTGTCATAGGTCGTCTGGGCCAGGGCGACGCCAAGGGCCCGGGCGTACACCGTGACCTGGGCGACAAACCGGTGACTGCCGTCTTCTGTCTCCACGGCAGAGCCGCGCAGGGTCTTGCCATCACACACCAGCTGATCCAGACCCGTTGCCCCGCTTGGGACCTGGCTGATCATCCAGGCCTGCAGCACCTGGCCAAACTCCTGCAGGTGGGCCTTGTTGAACAGGTAGAGGAAGGTGGCATCGGAGGGCCAGCGCTTGAAATTCAGGCCCAGCGCCTGGTTGAGTGCCTCACGGTGCCGCCGGGCAAAGGCCTCCAGATCACGGGAGCTGCGGCAGCCGCTCAGGATCCCGAGCACAGCCACCAGCAGCAGGAACCACTGCGGGTAACGCACCCCGCGGCGGTAACGCCCATCCGGGATGGCCTTGAGGAAGCTGATCAGGTCATCCGGTGCGGGCTGATCGACTCCGGTGGAGCGGGTTTCGGGCATTGGGGGCACTGAGACCCGCCGACCAAACCCAATGCTGGCAGACCTGCCAAGAGCTACCAGGACAGACTTTTAGGCGACCCTGCGCAAACAGCGGTGCAAGGAAAATGTCGAAATGGTCATCGATCAGATCAAGGCTATGGTCGCATCAATCAATTGACGCTCTACTGGTGTTAGTACTTGGGTCGGTGCGGTCTGCGCCATCCGGTAGTAGATTTACTTGTAAGCTCGTCAGCAAGGATCTTGACAGACATGGAACGATGAATCCAAATTTAGTGTGGCAAGTGGGAGCTTGCCTGTTGATGTATGTCTTGGCTGCAAGACGATCCTCAAGCACTGGCTTTTTCGCCAATCAGCCCAGAGGTCTAGCTTCACAAGAGTTTATTTGTAAGACTCTTTCCCGCTTTAATGCTGGGCTTGATGTTCTTTGGGCACGAGAATCTCTAGCCAGGATGGTTGCCAAAGGCTTGGGCTGCAATAGCTCATGCTTGGTCAGTCCTCAGGGCGGTCGTGGCTTTGCATATTCCTTGAGCCTCGTCACTGCAGAAGCATTAGTGGTTTTGATCTCTTGGTAATGGAAGATCTTAAGACATCGCTCCGAACTCAATCTGCCGCCACAACCATTGACTTGGTTAGTCCCTATCTCGAGGGCTTGGGAATCGTTGGCGTCATCGACCATACTAGTAGCCGTATACCTGAGCTTCATGTCTTTGAAGCGCTGAGGAATAATGCTCATTCGGGTTATCTTAATCTTGGCAAGGGTTATACGGCGCCAGCCGCTACTGCTTCGGCGATCATGGAAGGGATTGAGATGAGCCTGATTGAGTCTCCTCGTATTAAGGGTATGCCAAGGTCAAGTAGTCTCGAAGGCCGAACTGTCCGTTTTCGCGATGCTGAATGCAGCCTTTCTTCGAATCTCGAAGAATTAATAGTGAGCTTTATCCCTTGTAAAGACCTTATCTCCAATGCCACATGCTTCGTTCCAGATTGTGATGTCTTTTACCCCGTAGCATTGGAAGCAGGGATGCCACTGAAATCGTTCACCAATGGACTTGCATCTGGCAATACCCTCGAAGAGGCGATGTTGCATTCTCTCTATGAGCTAATAGAAAGAGATGCAATGCATAACTATCTTAGCAATCCTGATTCTGCAAATCCTATCTGCTCTGCCTCCTTTAATGATCAGCTTCTTGATAGCGTTACCGCTCGACTGGCTGATCAAGGCCATTTTCTAATACTAAAGTCATTACGATCCAAGGCTGCAGCAGTTTTCGAGGCCACCCTTTTCATCCAGGCTCCAGATGAAACCTATCGCGGCTTCAATGGATGGGGCTGTAATCATAGTCCGTTGATTGCAGCTCGCCGCGCCATTGCAGAAGCTGCGCAGGTATGGCGTATTCAAGAGGCGATAAATCTGAATACACTTCCAGCTAGCCGGCGCAAGGGTGGCTACGTTATTTGTTCCGATGATTACTTGTGCATGCCAAGGGCTCATCTAAATCCCAAGCCGATGATTGCAGCCATAAATGAAATCATTTCACGTTCCGCTAGCGGTATAGTTGGTATGCAAACTGCAGACAGTGACTTGTCGGTGGATCCCAGTCTCCTAGTTAGTGATCTAATCGCAAAGCTTGCGGCAATTAATGTAGCAGGCCTCTTTTGCGTACGCCTCAGTCCGGAGGAGCTTCCTGTGCATGTAGTCCGCTGCTTTTCTTCTGACTTGAACTGTCCAATTGGCCTTTGAGGTCTTTGTAATCTTCATTTCAACTTATGAATCTGTCTTCTAAACTTGCCGCCTTAATTCAGGAGCACCCCAGTCTGAGCTATGGTGAGTTGCATGACATGCTTTGTGATCAAGGCTGGGCACTAGAACCGCTTACTGTCGAGGAACATAAATTAGCCAATCAAGTGCCAGGATGGAAGGCTTTAATCATCCTTTGTGTGAATGCACAGCTGTCAGAGCGAAAGGCTCAATCGTTTCCACAGCTGATTCCGACTGGCGAGACGCTTTGTCGTGACAAGCTTGTTTCCTCTGTAGTGATAGCCAAGATGCTTTCTCTTTATGAGGACCAAATCCTGATTCGAGGAGATGGTCCGCTTTGTCTGGCTGGTTACGTGTCTGATCCCAGCCTGCAGCTATCTCAGGCACTTATTGATATTGCAAAGAGTGTTGTTGCAGACCTTGCGCACAGTTCTTTATTGATTGATCAGTCTCTCCTTGGCGAATCTATGGTTCTGCTTATGAATCGTTGCTTGCTCCGCCGAACCTATCCATGCTATGAAATTAGTCAGAGCTCAAAGAATAAGAATAATCAGGACTGGCATCAAGATAGTAGTCTTGTGTATGGTGGGAGGCCTATGTTGACTCTGTGGATCCCATTGCAAGAGTATTCCGGTCAGAAGATACCGGGAATTGAACTTGCTAGTCTTAGGTCAGGCTACTTTTCGTCGCATTTCGGAGATGGTATCGAGAACCTGGCAGATGTTTCCAAGGATTTCCCAGATGAAACCGTTTCTACGGTCATTCCACGCCTCAATGCTGGTGGGTATGCCGTTTTCAACGGACTAACATATCATCGCACATATGCCAACAATGGCATGAGTAGCGCTCGCGATGCCTTGTTGATTAGGATTGCGCCTCGTTCCCATGCAGGCTACTTTCCTGGTGATCGCTCCAATGATATTGAGTTTAGGTTGTGAATGTTGAGATATTAGGGTCGGGTCCTGTTGCGCTTAGCTATGGCCACTGGCTTGCATGGCGCGGTCATAAGGTACGTCTCATAAGGAGCGATTTAATTCATTCACGTGAATCCCCTCCACTTCTTACTTGTGAGCTTGAGATGGGTGGGCGGAGGATAACCCAGCTTGATCTCTCTTTGGCATGCATACCCCACAACCAAGTATCTTCGCTACCTTTTGATCCCGATATCATTGTCATTGTAGCTGTTCCAGAGTCTCTATCGGGCTATCTCTCGTATTTGCTTTCCGATGGCACCGCCTTCAAGCCTGTAATCTTGCTGACTAGCTGGCAGAAGAAGCTTGGTGAACTTGTCACGCAATTGCCTTTCAACTGTCTTCCTGCTTATCCTCTAATCTGCTGTGAGGAATGGGCTGGTAACCTAGCAGCAGTGGGTGGTCAGTGGCTTGAAGTCGATGAGTCACTTGCCGGTTCTACTTATGGGCTTGGCTCGATCAAGATGCTAGAGCAGTTAGGCTTTGGCATCAGGCTCATTCCAATGAGCAAACGTTTCAGGGCTCGTTTTGCGCAAACGTCTTTTGCATACTCGTATCTACGTAGCCACCCATCCTATGAATATTCTTTTCCCGTTATTGGCTTTGATGTCGCCAGCGCCATGCCTAGGCTAAGGATTCTGCTTGCCTCCGAATCCGATCTGCTCTCTGAGGTAGACTATATTACTTCACTCTTGGATAGTCTTTGGGGTCAACGGTTTCAAAGCGGTACTCAAGGCTGGATACTTGACACTCTGATGCGACACAAGTCTGGCAAGACTGATTACTTTCTTGAAAGGCTCTGGCTGGGTTGATCTTAACCTGCTCAGTGATCTTTCTGTTCTCAAACCTCTAAGTATGTTGTTCTACAAGGCGAACATAAGACTTTAGCCTTGCCTTGGAATCAGGCGAGAAGATAATCTTAATGTGGTTTAGCTTGGCAACTCTTGTCTTGGTTGCTATTCTCTCTGCCCCATCAAGAAAGCCGCGCATTTCAATGCCCTTTGGCAAGTAGCTCAGCAAGCTTGAGATGCTCTCGATCTGAGCTGAATCGACCTTAAAAACGTCGCCAACCAATCGATGAACTGTTTTAGGGAGTGCACGACCCAAGAGGCCTTGAGGATGGATTTCGATTCCGATTTGTGATAACAAAATATCGCTGTCAAGGTCGATGTCAACACTGGTTGCTGGGCGCAGATAGTTACCATGTTCTTTAAGGATTGTAGAGTATGACTCCAGATCAAGGTCCCAGGAGTCATTGGTAATGCTAGCTAAATATTGGATATGCGAGTCAATCTGTGTTGGGCATAGATGTTGCTTCATGAGTTTTAGGTACGAGCCTCGACCGCACATGAGACCAATCTGGGCCGCATGGCCTAATAACTGATAGAAATGCCGTACAGTTTTTGAGCATGCTATGCTTCCTTCCCCAGATTGCCAAGATTCGAGAGTTGAAACGATTTTTTCCCAATCCCCTGGCTGCACTTCTCCATTTGATCTAACCATCTGCCATATCCCTGCCATAATAAGATCGTCGCTTCCTTGGTCGAACTCGATCCAGTTCTCACATGGAAGATACAGCCCTGGCCCTGCGAAGGAGAGGTCACATCCTTCAATGCAATCTCTTTGAACCTTGGGCCACCATTCTGGCACTATTCGCCTGCGCCCACCATTGGCGAATTGCTTAGCATTGCAATATACTAGATAGTCGGGGTGAGAGTCGGGCTTGTAGTGATGATATTCAAAGCCGCAGGTGGTTTCGTTGGTCTCATACAGTTGATCAAGCTCTCGAGCAAGTAAAAGAGCTTGAGCGTACTTGTTTGCCCCCGTTTGGTCAGTGCATTCAGATACATACCATTCTACAAGGCTTGCATGAGATGCTCGTGGATTGGATTTCAGGTTGTTAGGAGTGGTTGCCATGCTTTGTTCTCGACGGATACGTTTGCAGGATATCTGCAACCGAGGCTTGATCGATCTAATACAAGCCTGGATGCCCAATTAAGTAGGTCAGCGTTGGTAGGCTAGGATTAACTTGGCACATATTCTAAGAGATCCTTGGAAAACCAGCGGTATTCATCCGAATGGGCAGCTTTTTGGAAGTATAAGCCGCGAACTACGCCCTTCGCCGAATAATTGAAGTGCCGAGTGAAAGACCCATGCAATGCGCCAACACAGCGGCTGGCTATTCGTATAGAATGAACAATTGAAATGTACCGCTAAAAGTGAGGATTTGCTTCAGCTTCTTATTAGTGAGCCTTGGGACCAGCCCATTGTTGGCGGTAGGCGAAAACGTGGAGCGCTAATTCCAGCTTGCCCTAGACTACCGGATAGCACGCAAGGCACCCAGTGGTCAGGAGTGCCTTGGTCGCCTCCATCTCGCAAAGCGCCTGCCAAGCTTTGGCGCTGACATGCAACATAAGAGCTGGCGTCCCCAGCAGTGGTGTAAATCCCCTGGGCCTCAGCCCCGGCGTAGCCGGGGCTGAGCGAGCACACCTCAGACGCCTGGCGTTGCAAGGGGTGGGCAGGCCCGTTTCCCTGGTTCGAGAACCACCTCAACCAGACGAACCATGCCCAAGACCCATCGTGCCGCAGTTGACCTGGCGCCGCTACTGGATGGCAGCAGTGCCGGCGAGCTGATCCCGGAGCTGGCCCGCCACGGCCTGCAGCAGCTGATCGAGCTGGAGGTTGCCGCCGTTCTGGGTGCCGACCGCCATGAGCGCAGCGAGGAACGGCTCGGCTACCGCAACGGCTACCGGCCCCGCAGCCTCACCACCCAGGTGGGCGACATCGACCTGCTGATCCCCAAACTGCGGGCCGGCAGCTTCCTGCCCTCGATCCTTGAGCCCCGCCGCCGGGTGGATCAGGCCCTCTATGCCGTGATCATGGAGGCCTACATCGGCGGCGTCTCCACCCGCAAGGTCGATGCCCTGGTGGGGGCCCTGGGATCGCAGAGCGGCATCTCCAAATCCCAGGTCAGTCGCATCTGCCAGGAGATCGACCAGCAGGTGCAGGCGTTCCTGAGCCGGCCCCTGCAGGAGTCCGGCTACGCCTACGTCTACCTGGATGCCACCTACCTCAAGGGCAGGCTGGGCAAGGCCCTGCATGTCTGCTCACGGGCTGTCGTCGTCGCCATGGGGGTGAACGCGGACGGCCGCCGGGAGTTGCTGGGTCTCAAGGTGGGCGACAGCGAAACCGAGGGCTTCTGGAGCGAGTTCATTGCCTCGCTCAAGGAGCGCGCCTCACTGGCGTCAAGCTGGTGATCAGCGACGCCCACGTGGGCCTCACCAAGGCCATCAGGCGCCAGCTGCAGGGCTGTGTGTGGCAGCGCTGCCGCGTCCACTTCGCCCGCAACCTTCTCCAGCGCGTCCCCAAAGCCCACCAGGGCATGGTCACCGCCGCCCTGCGCTCGGTGTTCGCTCAGGAGGATGCCGGAGAGATCCTCAGCCGCTGGGATGACCTGGCCGCCTCGCTGGCGGAGCGCTTCCCCAAGGCCACCGAGCTCATGAACGAGGCCAGAGAGGACGTGCTGGCCTTCCGTCACTTCCCGCAGCCTCACTGGAAGAAGGTCTGGAGCACCAACCTGCTGGAGCGGGTCAACGAGGAGATCAAGCGCCGCACCAGGGTGGTCGGCATCTTCCCTAACGACGCGTCGATCACCCGCCTGGTGGGCGCGGTATTGCTGGAGCAGCACGAGCACTGGCAGCTGGAGGGACGCCGCATGTTCTCAGCCGAGAGCATGGCCGCCATCCCGGAGCTGGAGGATCTGCCGGCCCTGCTCAGCGCCGCCGCCGCAGAGGTGCAAGACGCAGGCCCCAGGTGATTGAGGTGGCAGCGCCCCCACAGGGCGCAGCGGCCTCAATCGCCGCCCGGGGGCCGGCGCTGTAACCCCTGGGCTGCATAGAAGACCCCTGCCGCTCACAACACAGCCGCGATCAGACGAGAGACTTGACAAGTCAATCGCCTCATTTCATCGTGGAAAAACGAGGTGCATCTGCGCCTCAGGAATGACAGCCCGTCATTCCACCCTGTTCACCCTCTGAGTCAGGGCATTCGGGCCTCGGGTTTTACACCACGCAAAGGGACGCGGCCACATAAGACCGGTTACATCGCTAAACCCACTTTAAATTCGAAGACTCGGGACCTATCAGGGAAGTTGTCCGCTCGGGGTGCTGAGCTGAGCACCGAACTTGAGTGTACTGCGGGTTGAGGTTCAGGGTCGCCGTGGCCGGGGTGTCGTTGTCATCGATGGCTGTCTTTGGTCGGGGTTGGGGCGTCCGGCCCCTGTTCGCGGCTGTGTCCGATGGCGCCCACCGAGGGGCGCCATCGGACAGCCACGGGGGCCTGGATTGTTGAGGGTCAAGTAGCGATAGGTTGCTGCGGACGGGGATGGTTGATGCTCACAACCTGTGGCTGGCTCCAGTCACGGATGTGACGACTCCAGCGCTGCGGATTCTTCTGCCGAGCTTCTTCGTAGGTCTTCTGCCGGATGGCACAGATCCCATCGGCCTGGCCGTAGTGCCGCTGATTGGGCGTCACGTACTTGATGCCGCTGTGCCGGTGCTCAGCGTTGTACCACTCGACAAAGCCATCCACCCAGGCTTTTACCGAGAGCAGTTCCCGGAAGCGCCGTAGCGGATAACTCTGGTGGTACTTCATGGTACGGAACCATGATTCAGCGTAGGCGTTGTCGTTGCTGACGCGCGGCCTGGAGAACGAGAGCGAAACACCCAGCTCCGCCATCTTGGCCGCCAAGGCGAATGAGCGCATGGGGGCGCCATTGTCCGAGTGCAGGACCGCAGCAGTCTCCTTGTTGATTCCTTCATCGCGGCAGACGCGATCAAAGAATGCGCTGGCGAGCACGCTGCATTCGCGCTCATGCACTTCCACTCCAAGGATGCGGCGGCTCCACACATCCATCACCATGTAGAGGTAGTAGAATTGACCCTTGACATGGCCGGGCAACAGGGTGATATCCCAGGCCAGCACTTGGTAAACTCCTGTTGCCTCCAGCACCGGGACTGGTCTTGGCTCGCGGGGAGAGCGGGCCCTGCCACGATGATTCAGCAGGCCTTCCTGCCGCATGATGCGATAGATCGTCGACTCTGAACCCACATACATTCTCTCCTCAGCAAGAATGGCCACGATCTGAGCAGGCGCAAGATCGGCAAAGCGCGGATCATTGACGGAGTCAATCACCCGCTGCCGCTCTTTTGCCGTGAATCTGTGAGCCACTTCACGTGGGGCACCCTTGCGGCGGTCCACACTGAATCCCTGGCCGCTGATATCAAGCCCCCAGCGCCGCAGAGTGCGTGAACAGATGCCGATCAGATCAGCAACAGCCTTGATGGAAGCTCCTGCATTGAGGCCTTCATGGAGAAAGTCCATGGCTTTATTTCTCTGCTCTGACGGAATCAGGACTCCTCTTCTTGCAGCCAAAGCTGATCGAGCTTTTTTGACAGCATCAGCAATGTTGCCGCCTCCGAAAGAGCTTTTTCCTTCTTCTGCAACTCACGTTCAAGGCGCCGGATCTGGCGGGCCTGCTCCTGGTTTTTGCGCTGTAGATCCCTGTGGTCGGTCATGGTCGGCGCGCTGGGGCCATTGGCATCCTCAGCGGCCTGGCGCCATCGGGCAAGCTGTTTGGGGTAGAGGCCCCGCTCACGGCAGTAAGCGCCGAGATCGGGGCCGCTGAGGCCTGCGGCCTGGATCACGGCGGCCAGTTTGTCGGATGCGCCCCACTGCTCCGGCGGCTTGCTGGTGGCCGGCACCAGCTGGCCCTCTTTCTGCCACTGACTGCGCCAGTTGTAGAGGGTCTGGGTAGTGATGCCGGTGGAGCGAGCGATCTCGGCCACGCTCTCTCGGTTGGGCGGGCTCATGCGATTGCGGATCTCAGCCCGCACGGCCTGGTCATAAATCGGTTTCATGGTCCTCGGTTTGGCCCCCTAGTGGATGGGTCAGACCGAGCGGACTTCTTTCCTGACGCAGGGGGACTTGTAGAGGTACCTGGAAGAGTACCCGTTCAGGGGGCGTGACGCAGCCGCGCAGCATTCCACCCCTGATCGTTGATCAACGAGCGACCACAGACACCACGATCGATGACAGCCGATTCAGGGATTCGGCAACAGCGATGGCATCTCGCCGCCGCGATGATGGGCGATCAAGGCCTGCTCCAGGAACTGCCAGATATCACGGCCCTGTTGCCGCAGGCTGGTGGTGACCGTGAGCAGCCTGCTGCGGCAGATCGCACCCTGACGGGATTGGACGCCATGGCTGATCTTGCGCTGAATCACCGAATGGCGCAGGGCACGCTCGGCGGCGTTGTTGGTGGGTTCGATGCCCTCGATCTCCAGAAACGTCCACAGCCCATCAGCCACCTGGAGCAACTGCCGGCAGGTGCCAACCGTTTTGGCCCACGGCGTTCGCTCGCCGCGCTGGCAGCCCAGCTCCACCACCCGCTGCAAGGTGCCCACAAACGCCTGGCGGATCGGCCGGCAGCCCTGCTGCAACATCGGCCAATCGATCGTCCCGTCCTTCCACTGGTGCCACTGAGCAAACAGCTGCTGCTGCAGTCCCAGCAGCTCCGCTCCAATCTCACCGCTGGCGCCCGGGCGTTCGGCGAGGGCGGTGAGATCGCGGCTCACGTGCGCCCAGCACAGCTGGCGCTGCTCCCCAGCGGGAGATGGTTGTAGGCGGAGAAGCGGTCGCTCACCACGTAGACGCAGTCTTCCGCGGAGCGGTTGCCGCCAAAGGCATTCCCGAGCAGCGCGATCGCAGCGGCTTTCGAGCGGCTTAGTCCTTGCATGAACACCGTCACCATGGCGGTCACCATGACCCACTCCCAGCCGCGCCGGCCATCGGGGTTGCCACCATCGGCATTACCGGTGGGGGCACCGGTTTCATCGACGTAGACCACCGGCTGCTGACGGGCAAACGCAAGGGCCTCCTGCATGGGCTGCTCCAGTGCTGCACTCAAGCGCTGGCGGATCGTTGCGATGGCGCTGCGGCTGATCTGCACCCCCAGCAGCTGATCCAAAAGCGCCTGGGTCTTGCTGAAACTCAACGGGAAGGCACTACCCAGCAGAGCCACCAGAGCACTGAGCCGGGGGCCGTAATGGCTCGCTTCCACCTCCGCCGGTACCGAGGCACAGGTGCTGGTGGAACAGCAGGGGCACACCAACCGGTGCATCCGGTGTTCGATCACCACGGCTGTGATCGGTGGAATCTCGATCACCTGATGGCGCAGCGGCTCTGGATCCACGCCTTCCAACCGCTGACCGCAATGGCGGCAAGCTTGGGGGTGGCGCTCCACCACCTCATCCACCCGCTCGATCGGCAGCAGCTCCGGCCCAGATCCGGGATGGCCCGGCTGGCCGCCGCGCTTGCGGCCACTGCCCTTGCGCCGCTCGGGCGGCTTAAACCCCGGCCCATCACTGGAGGGAGGCTTGGAGGAGTTGCGGGAGCTGCGGCCGATCCGCTCGCGCAGATGGGCCAGTTCGGTGGCCAGGGCGGTGAGTTGGACGCGGAGCTGCTCGATCTCCTCCTGTTGAGCTCGTAGCTCCCCCTGCTGATCCAGGATGAACTCCCTGGCACCAGCTGGCCAAGACAACCAGTCCGCCTCGGAAATGCCAGCAGGAGGGGCGCCCATCTCAAGCAGTCTCTATCTGAGATGCAAGCGGGAATCAGAACGCCGTCAAGGGTTCAGCAGAGACGAAGTTCGCCGCGTGCTGTCCCGACCCCTGAACGGATACATCTACCTGAGCTGCAGGACATACCGATCGGCACCCAGGCCGCTGAGGAGAGGCATGCTGCTTCGCTGAAGCCTTACGGTTACTTGGCCTGCTAAGCCACCGGTACCGCCACGCAATTTGCCAGCAGCGAGCCGATGTCTACGAGAAGGCCCGCAAGGCCCATCCAAGACGTTGGAGCCGATACACTCTTTGCTGGCGCCAACCCGAAGACGTGTGGATCAACAAGCCACCAGATGAACCAGGTCAGATCCTCGCGATACGCTTTATCAAGGCCGTCTGAATGGCAGCTAAGGACAGGGCTGCCTAAAAGTGTGATCAGCCCAAGCTCCCTCGGCTGGCCACGCCGCCAAGTGCCAGCATTCCCTTGATGTCGTAGGCCAACTCCCGCAGGCCTTGGCGGATCGAGCGGTAGCCGCCCCGCCGCAGCAAGTTCATCACGATGGTTCGCAGGAAGGCGAACACCGGGGCCCCGATCCGGTTGGCGTAGCGATGAGCGTCCTCACCCAGCTGGACGTCACGGGCCCAGTGCCATTCGTTCTCAATGCTCCAGCGCTGACGGATCAGGCGCAGCAGGGCTTGTGGCGTGGTGCGCACGCTGGTGAGGAACAGGTGGTGCCTGATCTTGCGCTTGCCCTTGCGGGTGAGGGTGCCTGTGATCACCTCAACGATCCAGGCGCTGCCGGGCCAGTTGGCTTTGATGTGCTCCGGTGCCTCTCTGGCTCGCAGTTCCCAGACGGTGTCGCGCCCGTGGCGCTTCTCGTGATCTGTTGCAGTGAAAGGGATGTGACGCTTTCCCTGGAACTGGCAGCCGATCTGGCGGTAGAGGGTCTTCTGGTTCGATTTGACGGTCAGGAGCACGTCGGCCCCCTGGGAGAGGCACCAGCGAAAAACGCCTGCGTCGTGTGCAGGGCATCCGCCTGGATCAACACGCCATCGAGATCCAGGCTGCTGAGCAGCTCTTTCAGCGCCGCACGCTCACTGGATTCGTGGGTGTCATAGGTCGTCTGGGCCAGGGCGACGCCAAGGGCCCGGGCGTACACCGTGACCTGGGCGACAAACCGGTGACTGCCGTCTTCTGTCTCCACGGCAGAGCCGCGCAGGGTCTTGCCATCACACACCAGCTGATCCAGACCCGTTGCCCCGCTTGGGACCTGGCTGATCATCCAGGCCTGCAGCACCTGGCCAAACTCCTGCAGGTGGGCCTTGTTGAACAGGTAGAGGAAGGTGGCATCGGAGGGCCAGCGCTTGAAATTCAGGCCCAGCGCCTGGTTGAGTGCCTCACGGTGCCGCCGGGCAAAGGCCTCCAGATCACGGGAGCTGCGGCAGCCGCTCAGGATCCCGAGCACAGCCACCAGCAGCAGGAACCACTGCGGGTAACGCACCCCGCGGCGGTAACGCCCATCCGGGATGGCCTTGAGGAAGCTGATCAGGTCATCCGGTGCGGGCTGATCGACTCCGGTGGAGCGGGTTTCGGGCATTGGGGGCACTGAGACCCGCCGACCAAACCCAATGCTGGCAGACCTGTCAAGAGCTACCAGGACAGACTTTTAGGCGGCCCTGCGGCTAAGGAGTGACATCTTTCCTGAATGTCACCGGTGTAGGCCGCAATGGTTGTGCTAATATGTTAAATGAATATTCAACCCACCAATGACGGAAGAACAACTCCCC
Organism: Synechococcus sp. CBW1006; assembly: GCF_015840525.1. Classification (NCBI taxonomy): domain Bacteria; kingdom Bacillati; phylum Cyanobacteriota; class Cyanophyceae; order Synechococcales; family Synechococcaceae; genus Synechococcus; species Synechococcus sp. CBW1006. Next base: position 1,731,020 of record NZ_CP060396.1, read on the forward strand.
CAGTCCTTCCTAGAATTCTTGGAAGCCGTCAAAGGCGATAGCGCCCTGCAGGAGCGCCTCAGTGCGGCTGCAGACCTGGATGCCATGGTGGCCATTGCCAAGGAAGCTGGATATGCGATCAGCAAGGCTGAGATCACGAAGGCTCAAGGGATGGCCAGTAGTGCCATGAGCGAACTCAGCGAAGAGGAACTGGCAGGCGTTGCAGGCGGCGCGTGGCAAGGGTCTGATAACGTGTCTGTACAACAGCTCGCAGATCTCACAAGACCCGGCGGCGTGGATCTCACAAAATCAGTCCTCATTCAGAAGATTAGAGGGATGTGAGGCTGCCCCGCCTGCGCTCACCGTGATTAGTCCTAGTGTGCCGTCCTGGAGATCTGCGAGCAAAGTCGCTGGAGCTTCTCCAGGATTGAATCCGCTGTGGCCGTCCAGTTGAACGGCGCCTTGGTCTTGTTGTAGGCCGCCACGAATTGCTCGATCTTGGAGATCAACTCCTTGACGCTGCAGAAGCTGCCGCGTCGGATCGCCCGCTGGGTGATGATCCCAAACCAACGCTCCACCTGGTTGATCCAGGAGGCGTAGGTCGGTGTGTAGTGCACGTGGAAGCGGGGCCGCTGCGCCAGCCAGGCCCTCACCTTGGCGTGCTTGTGGGTGCAGTAGTTGTCGACGATCAAGTGGACATCAAGCTCCTCGGGGACCGACTTCTCGATCTGGCGCAGGAACCCCAGGAACTCCTGATGCCTATGGCGGGGCTTGCATTGGGTGATCACCTCGCCTGTTGCCACATCCAGAGCAGCGAACAGCGTGGTGGTGCCGTGGCGGATGTAGTCGTGGGTGACGCCCTCCACGTAACCCAGGCCCATGGGCAACAGCGGCTGGGTGCGGTCCAGTGCCTGGATCTGCGTCTTCTCGTCGACGCAGAGCACCATCGCCTTATCCGGAGGGTTCAGGTACAGGCCGACGATGTCGCGGACCTTCTCCACAAAGAACGGGTCGGTGGAGAGCTTGAACGACTTCTGCCGGTGGGGCTGGACCGAGAAAGTCTGCAGCCAGCGGTGAACGGTGGTTTTGGAGATGCCGGTGGCAGCCGCGAGGGAGCGCGCAGACCACTGGGTGCTGCCATCGGTGGGCTTGGTCTGCAGTGCCCGGTTGATCACCTCCGCCACCGTGTCGTCCTCGTAGGTGCGAGGCCTACCCGGCCGCAGCTCGTCATGCAGGCCCTCCAGGCCCAGCTCCCGGTACCGCTTGCGCCACTTGCCAACGGTCATCCCCGTCAGCCCCATCCGTTTGGCGATGGCGGTGTTGGTCTCGCCGGCACCGCAGGCCAGCACGATCTGAGCGCGCTGCACGATCGAATGCGGCAACGACCGGGAATTTGCAAGGGCCCGCAACTGCTGAACCTCGTCCTCGCTGAGGACCAGCGGAGGCATCGGACGACCAAGCGCCACAAGGCACCTCGGGTGACACTCTCGATTCTAGCTGTTATTTCCGGGACGGCATACTAGGACTAAGGATGTATCCAAGTGCCACTGGGGGAGCAGACGCTCACGGCCAGCCGCTGATCACCTGATCAAGCCGTTGCTGGCAAAGCCAGTGCAAACGTTGCATGGCGGACTCGGGCCTGAGCAGATCGGGATATTCCTGGAGCAAGGCCTGCAGTTCCTGGGCTCGCTCCATCACCAGCCGAAGTGCCAGGCGAGCATCGCAAGCATCCAGTTCAGCCACGTAGGTGCCCCAGCGCCCGCCTGGCAGGGGTTCGCCGTTGGGATCAAGGCCAAGGCAATGGCCAAACAGCTCGGCATTAAATAGGCCCATGGCCGCCACCATCCCCATGCAGTCGGCGACCAGCTCATCGAGCAGGTTCAGCCGCATCTCACCCAGCAGGCGCTTGGTGGCCAGATGGGTGAGTTCATGCTCCAGCCTCAGGGCCGTGGAAGTCTCCAACCAGGTGTCCTTGCTAGGCATGCCCGGCACATGCTGTGCTGCCACAGATCCATAGGGTGCCTCATGCAAGAGGATCAGCTGGGCGCGGCTCTTGGGCCCGAAGCGGCGGATCAGCCCCCAATGGATCAGTCCACTCACGGCTTGGGCGTGGACCCCATGGGCCAATGCAACGGGTTCGCAGCGATGGGCCAGGGCTCTCACCAGTAGGCAAAAGTCAGACCAATCGGGGGTGAGAAGCACCGGCATGGCGCCGCAGGGATGGGCCGCCACCCAGAGCCTCAGGGACCCGATCTGTTGCCACACCGGCTCCGGACCAACCGCCTGCAACGCAGCCGAGGTGCCCTCTTCCCCGCGCAGCACCAGCCGCCGATAGAGCTCACTGCTGCGGATGTCGGCCACCTGGGGCAACAGCAGCTGGGGCAGAACCGACTGCAGGGTCTTCACAAGCCGATCGCCCAGCAGCAAACCGGAGGGAGCGTCCGCGATCACCTGGCGCCACCAGTCGATCGTGGTGTCATTGGCCAGGGGATGCTGTGGCCAAGGCTCGCTGGCCCCCTGGAAGCCCTGGCAGTAAGCAACGAGCGACTGCTGGGCCGCCGTGGCCTGACCATCCCCCCGCCACCCTGATGCCCCGTCCAAGTCGTCACCTGCCGCAGGGGCATTCATTTCCTATCACGCTGCGCAGCAGCCGTCAGTTTCTGATGGCCCAAGGGTTGAGCCAGGATGGGCTGCTGGCCGTGCTCGCCATAGCGCAAGCCAAATTCCCCTACAAGCTTTATGGGGATCCTGGCTCGATGTAGGCCGTGGTGGTGCCGCTGCTCTTGCCCACCGCCGGAGGACGTGGGCAATGAACTCCGGCCCGTTGTCACTGCGGATGAACATCGGTGCTGGGTAGAGGCTGGTGAGGTCCTTCAGCATCGCCACCACGTCCTTGGCCTTTGCAGCGCCGTCCGACCCGGATCGCCAGGCAGAGACGGCTGTGTTCGTCAATCACGTTATGGACCTTGAGCCGCCGGCCATCAGCGGTGGCGTCGAACTGGAAGTCCATGGCCCCCAGACCTGGTGCGGGTGTTCGGCTTGATGCTGTCGCACAGAGCCATCGGCAGGCCGGGAACGCTTCTGCTTGCGAGGAGTAGGGCGCTGCAGCCCTTCCTCCCGCCTGAGACGATGCAAGCGCTTGTGGTTCACCAGCCAGCCCTCTCGCCTCAGCAGGCGGTAGGCCATCCTCCGGTCCCAACGAATGTGCTTAGCCTCGATCTGCCGGAGGCGATGCCGGAGCTTGGCCTCCTCGATGTCGACGATCTTGCCGCCATGGCTCTGGGTGCTGCGATGCTGGCCCACCACCCGACAGGCGATCCGCTCGGAAACCCGGAACTGGCGAGGCAGCAAAAGATCCTGTACCACTCAGTCACCAGAAGCATTCAGGATCGAATCGTCAGTTGGCTCAGCCTCACATCAGGCCAATTGTTCGTGGCAAGACCAGGAATCATGTTTAATTCGGAGCCAGGATCTCGATCTCGGTCGGCTGCGACGGATTTGAATTCCTGGATCGTCTCAGCTGGGATCCCTACAATCAAGGAGAAGACCTGAGATCCCAAGTCCTAGCCTCCCGCCGTCGCTATGGCTGTTATCCAAAGATTGTCTGTGCTGATCAGATCTATCCGACACGATCCAATCGCGCCTTTTACATGCGGCGTGGTATTCGATTGAGCGGGCCGCGTCTTGGTAGGCCCAAGGATATCCCCGATCTTGTCTCTGCAGTGAAAAGATTGCTCTCCATGATCAGCGGCTACGTAATGGTGTGGCGGGGAAGTTCGGCCATGGAAAGCGTAGTTTCGGGCTTGGGCTTGTTCGTGAGAAGCTGGCCGAGACCTCAGGTTGCACCGTCGCCATGAATCTGTTGGTCATGAACCTCGAGAAGCTCCTTGAGCTTCTTTTATTTTGATTGCTGTTTTCCATGGCTTGCTGATGACATGTATCGCCTCTGAGAGGCGCTCCAAACCGCCGATTTTATCGGGACTGAGTTTGGCCACGTGCTGAGATGATCACGGCGTGGCCGTCTCTTGATCAGACGCGGGGCCGAGGAATAGCTTTTTCAGGAGGTCCGATGTTGATGCAGTCCCGCAGGGTGGTTCATTCCGCCAGAGTTACTAGCTCAGGTGATTCCGGGATCTGCTCTTGGTGAAAGCCTGGGCGGAAGGCTTTGTCGTGCGGTTTAAGTGAGCACTGGGGCAGCGGCATCAAGTACGTAACACTTAATCCCCGGTGTTGCTGGCGATGTCGAAGGGCCGTTGACTGTGCCAGAGTGAGGATAGATTATCGCACCACCCAAATGCCAGAAGATCAACTCCCCCAGGCCTTCCTGGAATTCGTTGAAGCCGTCAAAGGCGATAGCGCCCTGCAGGAGCACCTCACTGCCGCTGCAGACCTGGATGCCGTGGTGGCCATTGCCAAAGAGGCTGGATATGCGATTAGCAAGTCTGAGATCCTGAAGGCTCAAGAGATGGGCAGCAAGGCCATGACCGAACTCAGTGATGAGCAACTGGCAGGCGTCGCAGGTGGCTCATGGGCGGGAAATGAATAGAGAGAGCAGGATGTGATGTTGGGTGCTTATTTGGTGCTAAAGTAGCTTGGTCTGAACGTAGTCTGCTTCCACTACTCTGTTGTCCTAAGCCTCTTAGGGAGCCTATGGATAGCCCTGTGCCCAGAGAGTGGGAGCGCTGCGGCGCAATGAGTCTCACCAGGGAGAACCGCCAGCATTGAGGTTATTCAGAGGTTCCTTGTGCCTTTTGGGTCTCCCAGGACCGCTCCAAAGTTTCTTGTACCCGTTCAGGAGTCGGGACAGCTCGCAACGAACATCGGGCTTGCTGAACCCTTGACGGTGGCTTGATTCCTGGTTGCATCTCAGTAAGAGACTCCTTGCGATGACCACCCCACCGGCCGGGATTTCAGAAGCCGATTGGGCCGCCACCCCGGTGGGAGTGAAGGCTGGATTTCTTGAGCTGGTCAGTCAGTGCCAGAGGCAGCAACAGGAGATCGAGCAGCTCCGCATCCAGCTCACCGCCCTGGCGACCGAACTGGCCCATCTGCGCGAGCGGATCGGCCGCAGCTCCCGCAATTCTTCCAAGCCTCCCTCCAGTGATGGCCAGGGGTTTAAGCCGCCCGAACGACGCAAGGGCAGTGGCCGCAAGCGCGGCGGCCAGCCGGGCCATCCCGGATCTGGGCCGGAGCTGCTGCCGATCGAGCGGGTGGATGAGGTGGTCGAGCACCACCCCCAGGCCTGCCGCCGCTGCGGCACGTTGCTACAGGGTCAGGATCCCGAGCCCTTGAGGCACCAGGTGATCGAGATTCCACCGATCACGCCTCTGGTGATCGAGCACCGGCTGCACCGCCTGGTCTGCCCCTGCTGTTCCACCAGCACCTGTGCCTCGTTACCGGCGGAGGTGGAAGTAAGCCATTACGGTCCCCGGCTCAGTGCTCTGGTGGGTCTGCTGGGTAGTGCCTTCCCGTTGAGTTTCAGCAAGACCCAGGCGCTGCTGGATCAGCTGCTGGGGGTACAGATCAGCCGGGGAGCGATGGCCACTATCCGCCAGCGCTTGAGTGCAGCACTGGAGCAGCCCATGCAGGAGGCCCTTGCGTTTGCCCGTCAGCAGTCGGTGGTCTATGTCGATGAAACCGGTGCCCCCACCGGTAATGCCGATGGGGGCAACCCCGATGGCCGGCGCGGCTGGGAGTGGGTCATGGTGACCGCCATGGGGGTGACAGTGTTCTTGCAGAGCCTGAGCCGCTCGGCTGCCGCCGCGATCGACCTGCTCGGGAATGCCTTTGGCGGAATTGTGGTGAGCGATCGCTTCTCCGCCTACAACCATCTCCCGCTGGAGCAGCGCCAGCTGTGCTGGGCGCACGTGATCCGCGATCTCACCGCCATCGCTGACCGTCAGGGCGCCAGCGGTGAGATTGGAGCGGAGCTGCTGGGCCTGCAGCAGCAGCTGTTTGCCCAGTGGCACCGCTACAAAGACGGAACGATCGACTGGTCCACGTTGCAGCAGGGCTGTCGGCCGATCCGCCAGGCGTTTGTGGGCACGCTGCAGCGGGTTGTGGAGCTGGGCTGCCAGCGCGGCGAGCGAACGCCGTGGGCCAAGACGGTGCGTACCTGCCATCAGTTGCTGCAAGTGAGCGATGGCCTCTGGACCTTCCTGGAGATTGAAGGGATCGAGCCCACCAACAACGCAGCCGAGCGTGCCCTGCGCCATTCGGTGATTCAGCGCAAGATCAGCCATGGCGTCCAATCCCGCCAGGGTGCGATCTGCCGCAGCAGGCTGCTCACGGTCACCACCAGCCTGCGGCAACAGGGCCGTGATATCTGGCAGTTCCTGGAGCAGGCCTTGATCGCCCATCATCGCGGCGGTGAGATGCCATCGCTGTTGCCGAATCCCTGAGCCGGCCGTCATCGATCGTGGTGTCTGTGGTTGCTCGTTGATCAGCGATCAAGGGTGGAATGCTGCGCTGCTGCGTAACGGCCCCTGAACGGATACAGTTTCTTTTAGTGCCTGGCCATTGGCGATATGCGCAATTTATGACTGGCGGGAATGTCGAGCTCCTCGGCCTAAGGGCTTGAACAATTAAAGTAATGCAACTCGTGTCTATTTCCTGCTGTTGTTGATGCACTGATTCCCTTGGTGCTTCCGCCGAGTGCTTCGCTTTCTTTCTTGTTCCTGCTTCCTCCTTGAGCACGGCGCGCAGCTTGCTGTCGATGGCTGCAATGTGGCGGCGATGGTGCGCTGAGGCGGATGCTCAGATCCGCGCCAGCAGCAGCCCCACCGAGATCCAGACCAGCACCAGCACCAGGCAGAGCCCTGTCCAGACGGGCAGCCCCAGGGCGGTGATGGCTAGGGGCGCCACCACGGTGACCACCCCGCCGGCCAGCACCGGCTGCAGCAGCATCTGTTTCATCGAGAAGGCCTGCAGGGCGGTGCTGCGATCATCCGGGTCGGCCATGCGCAGCAGCAGCAGGCCGCTGGCCGCGACGCCGGTGGCCTGGCCGAATTCGATGATGCCGCGCTCAAACCAGTCGAACGGCAGGATCCGGGGGGCGAGCAGCAGCACCACCAGCAGGTTCCAGATCAGGCCCGCGCCGGCCAGCACCGTCAGGGGCAGCCAGTCGTGGGCCAGCAGCGAGAGGTTGAGGCAGGCGGTGGCACCGGTGATCAGCAGGTCGGCCGAGAGGGTGGCCGTGAGCCCCTGGATCGGCGCTGACACCCACTGCACCTGGTTGCTGCGTTCCAGCACCAATCGCACCAGCAGCGATCCCACCAGGGCCAGCGGGAAGACGGGCAGGGCGTCGATCACCAGGGCAAAGCCGCCGCCCACCCCATCGGCGATCCAGCGCAGCCCCTGCAGGGCCACCCAGCCGAACAGCACGGCCAGACCGGCCAGACCGAGATTCACGGCCCAGTCGGCCACTTTCCGCACCAGGGCTGGCGTGGCCACCGTGGGGGCCTCCAGGGGGCGGGGGACGAGGTTGTCGAGCGGATCGGCGGTCCGCACCACCTCCTCCACGGCTTCGTGGACCATCACGTCGGCGAACTTCAGCCAGCCGCGGCTGCGGGCCAGCACCACCACCAGGCCGCCCACCAGCGTGGAGGCCAGCAGCCCCACCGTGGCCATGGCCAGCCCCAGGCCTTCGCCGCCCTCCAGGCCGAGCCGCTCGTAGGTGGGGCCCATGGCGGCCGCCGAGCCGTGGCCCCCCTCAAAGGCCACCTCGATCAGGCAGGCCATCACCGGGCTGACCCCCAGAACGGGCTGCATGGCCATCACGGCCAGGCCCCCCACCAGGAACTGCCCGAAGGCGAGGGTGAGCGCCAGCGACAGCTGGCCCGAGAGCGGTCGCCACAGACCGGCCAGGCGGGGCAGGGGTTTGCCCAGCAGCAGGGTGGCGAACACCAGCGTCAGCAGCGGCAGGGGCAGATCGGACCAGAGATCGATCACGGCCTGGGGCAGCAGGGGCAGCAGGCCGGCCGGGGCGATCAGCAGACCGAAGGCTCCCGCCAGCAGGGCCTCGGGCAGCCCCCAGCGCCGCATGCCCAGCGCCTGACCCACACTCACGCCGAGCAGCAGCAGCAGCAGCAGCGCCCCCGTGGCCAGCAGCAGCGTGGCGAGGCTGGTCTGCATCCAGCCAGTCAGGAGGGAGAAATCCAGCTCCAGCTCATTGATCACGGGTCACGTCCTGCGTGGCGAAAGCCGTCGTGGTTCTCAGCCTGATCGCTGGCTGCCCCCTGGCCGCGAAGTCGTCACAGCCCAAAGGCGTTGCGGAAGAACGCCTCGGTGGCCTCCAGCACCTCGCGCTGCACGGCGCCGTCGCGGAAGCCGTGGCCTTCGCCCTCGAACAGCCGCACCTCCACCGGCACCCCATTGGCCCGCAGGGCGCTGGCCATGGCCAGGGTCTGCTCCGGTGGCACCACCCGATCCTGCGAGCCCTGGAAGAAGATCACCGGGCAGCCGATCCGATCGGCGTGCCGCAGCGGCGAGCGTGCCTCGTACAGCGCCCGGGCCTGGGGCCAGGGGCCCACCAGTCCGTCGAGGTAGCGGGCCTCGAAGCGATGGGTGTCGGTGGCCAGGGCAGCGAGATCAGCCACCCCATAGCGGCAGGCGCCGGCCCGGAACACCGTTGTGAAGCAGAGGGCGGCCAGGGTGGTGAAGCCGCCGGCGCTGCCCCCCTCGATCGCGATCCGCTGCGGCGCTGCCCGCCCGGCAGCCACCAGCGCCAGGGCCGCGGCGGCGCAGTCGGCCACATCGACCACGCCCCACTGGCCGTCGAGCCGCTCCCGGTAGGCCCGGCCGAAGCCGGTCGAACCGCCGTAGTTCACGTCCACCACGCCCCAGCCGCGCGAGGTCCAGAACTGGATCGCCAGGTTGAGGCCGGTTCGGGCCATGCCGGTGGGTCCGCTGTGGCTCTTCACCAGCAGCGGTGCCTGGGGGCTGGAGCCGCCGCTGGGCGGGTAGTACCAGGCGTGGGTGGGCTGGTCGCCATGGCCCTGGAACCAGAGCGGCTCCGGCCGGCTGAGCGCCTCGGGGGGCAGAACGCAGGGTTCCACGGGGCGATGCTGCCAGCGGCCGCTGGCCAGGTCCAGCTCCAGAAGGCCTGCGCCGGTGGTGGGTCCGCTGGCGACACAGACCATCCGCCCGGCCTCGGCGCAGAGCATGGCGAGGTCATCCACGGGCAGATCCAGGGGTTGCCAGAGATCCGCAGGCTGGGCCGGCGCCCCCGCCTGCTGGCGGTCCGTGAGGTCCAGCGGCACCACGCCCAGCTGCCAGCGGCCGTCCCGGCAGGCGGCGGCCACCAGCTGCTCGCCGTCCCAGGCCGTGGTCCGCATGCCATAGACCCACTGGGGCATGGCGAATTCCGCCTGCAGCGGCAGAAGGGGCTCCCAGCCCATGTCAGGCCGCTCGTGAGAGGAGGGCTCCGTGGCCGGGTTGAGAGCGCCGGCAGTGGTTCCTTTCAGCCAGAGGGTGGCGATCCTCTCCGCGCTCAGGCGCTCCAGGTTCCACCAGCCGCTGCGGTCGTTGGCCACCACCAGGTCGCCGTTGCCGATCCACAGCGGCTGGAACACCGAGCAGTGATGGGTTGCGGCGGCTCCGGCACCCGCCACGGGCTGGCGCTGCTGCAGGGAGCCGTCGGCCGCGAAGCGTCCCAGCCACACCTGGCTGCGCTGCCAGGGCATGAAGGGCTGTTGCCATTCCACCCAGGCCAGCTGGCGGCCATCCGGGCTGAGGGCGGCGTAGCCGCAGAAGTCGTCGGGCTCCAGCAGCACGGTGGGCTCGCCGCCTTGCAGCGGCACGCTGACCAGATGGTCGCGGCCGGCGGCTTCCATCACGCCGATCCAGCGCTGGCGCGCGGCATCGATCAGCCCATCGGCGAAGCAGCGCTGCGGATCCGCCGCCGTGAGCCGCTGGGCCGGCAGCAGGAGTGGGAGGGGCGAATCCACTGAGGCAGCCTCCGGGCACTCTGCGCTGAGCCCCGGCTCGAGATCCGTTCCGAGTTCTGCCGTGAGCCCTGCTGGGAGAGCCGCGCTGAGCCCTGCCGTGAGATCCGCCAGATCCAGCCGCCAGAGGGCACGGTCGGCGTCCGCGACCATCACCACCGTGTCGCCCTGCACGGCGTAGCAACCACCGCCGTAGTCGTGAACGCGGCTGCGCAGGTTCCAGTCCCCCGGAGTGAGTTCCAGCACCCGGCCCGGTGCGGGGTCGGCCTGGCTGGAGGGCGGAAGCTGCAGCAGCAGGGTCGTGCGGCCGCCTTCGTGGGGACGCTGCTCCAGCCAGAAGAGCCGCCCCTGATCCAGGCGGGGCTCCTTCACCACGGGGGTGCGGCCCACCACCTGATCCGCCGTCAGTGGCAGGGGTTTCGGCCGCGGCCGTTCGGTCTTCCCCTGGCTTGCCATGCCATCGCTCCGGTGGACGCCACTTAGAATCGATCTATCGTTTCAGGTGTCGCCTTGGCTCGCAGCTTCGCCCAGTTGGCCCGATCTGCGGAGCAGGTGAACCGCGCCGTGCAGGTTCCCAAGGAGCCCCTGGACCAGCCGCCGCTGGCGATCCACACCCTCGGTGATCAGGTGCTGCGCGATCCGGCCCGACGCATCGGCAAGGTGGATGAAAGCATCCGGGATCTGGCCCGCGACATGCTGCGCAGCATGTACACCGCCAAGGGCATCGGCCTGGCCGCTCCCCAGGTGGGCATCCACAAGCAGCTGCTGGTGATTGACCTCGATCCTGAGAATCCGGCCACCCCGCCGATGGTGTTGATCAATCCCGAGATCACCGCCGCCAGTGCCGCGATCGATACCTACGAGGAAGGCTGCCTCAGCATCCCGGGGGTCTATCTCGATGTGGTGCGCCCCAGCCGGGTCGAGGTGAACTTCCGCGATGAGATGGGCCGGCCCCGCCGCCTCAAGACCGATGGTCTCCTGGCCCGCTGCATCCAGCACGAACTGGATCACCTCAACGGTGTGCTGTTCGTCGATCGCGTCACCGATGAGATCAGCCTCAACGAGGGCTTGCAGGAGCACGGCTTCCAGCGTGACGACGTCCGCTCAGTGCGCTGAGCTCGACGCAGTGGCGCACTGCACTGAGACAAACAGTTTTACGCCTGTCTTCCTCAATCCTTTCTCAGATCCATGCCGATGAAACCGCTGGCGGGGGTGTTCCTCGCCTTGGCCTGCCTGCTCGGGATCGCTGCCACCGGTTCGGTGTTCGAACTGGCCTACGGGGATCCGGAACTGGGGGTGTCCGTCACCCGTCTGATCCTGGCGGGATGTCTGCCCGGCACGGTTGTGGCCCTGGTGGTGGCGATTCGTCTCAACAAGCCGGCTTGAGGATTGGGCGGCTGCGGCTGGTGCGCTTCGGTCGCCCTGCATACGATTTCCCTCACCTGTCCCCTGCCCGTCCCACCGTGATCCTCCCGAGCTCCCTCCCTGCCAGGCCTCGCACCTTGCACCAGCGAGGCGCTGCAGCCCTGCGCCCCCTGCTGGCCACCCTGCTCCTGCTCGGAGGCGCCGCGGTGCCGCTGTTGGAAGCCCCGGTCGCGCGGGCCAGCTCCCTGTTCCAGGTTGGCGAAGTGGAGCAGGAACGCTTTGTGCTGGTGTCGGCTCCGATCGGTGATGGAACCCGAGCCCAGCTCAACATCTATGAGCAGGTCAAGGCCACTCGCCCCTGCTTCGCTGTGGGGTCCGGCAAGCCTGCTCCGGTCAATCCCCTGCTGGGCAGCTTTGATTTCACCGGCATCTGCAGCCGCTTCATCGATGCCAACGGCTACTCGGTTCGCGTCGGTGGCAGCGACCTGGGTACTGTCTATCGCCTCAGCGTGATCCAGGGCAACGACGACATCCTGCTGATGGCGATGCCCACCAAGGCCGGCGTCGGGCCCGAGATGGTCGTGGCCCGTACCCAGGGCGCCGGCAGTGGATTCCTCAAGTTGGAACTGGAGCCTGGTTGGCGGCTGATGCGACGCCACTTCGGCAACCGGGTCCTGGGGCACGTCTACCTCTACCGCGATAGCTGGCCCTCGGAGAACCAGGCCGCAGTGACTCCTGCGGAGCCGGGATGAGGGCTGGCCTGCTTGCTAGGGTGAATCACTCTGAACTGATTTGCAGCGCTTCATGACCCAGGTCACTGTCGGCGAAAACGAGGGAATCGAGTCGGCCCTTCGCCGCTTCAAGCGCCAGGTCTCCAAGGCCGGAATCTTCGCCGACCTCAAGCGCCTGCGCCACCACGAAACCCCCACTGAGAAGTACAAGCGCAAGGCCCAGCAGCGCCGCCGCCGCCGCTGAGTCCAGCGAGGTTCAGGGATTCGTCAACGCTCTGCAGGTCTGGATCTCTGCATGCCCCGCCAGTCGGGGCTTTTTGCTGGCCTGTCGAACCTTTGGGGCTTGGCTGCTGGGGCCTGTCCAACCTTCTGCGGGCTGGGGACGACGGAAGCGTGTCCGTGGCAAGGCGTTGCTTTGCCAGTGTTTTTACCTGTGTTCAGTCTGGTGATTTCCCACCACCCTGGAGGTGTCGATCGCTACTGGATCATGGACCGTCGTACGGAATGGATCGCTCGTCCTGCCGCCGCCACAGCCCTTCCGCCGGCCTCCTCTGCCACGTTGTTTCTCAACTGGCTCAGTGAAATGGTGAGCCATGCGCTCGGCAACCCTCGCGAGGAGGACCAACACCTGCCCCCCGATGTTGGGATGCAGCCCTACACCGATCGGCCCCGCAAGCGTCGCTAGGAGTTTCCGTGGAGAGCCATGGCCGTGGGGTTCTCCGCTCAGGGCTTTTGGCCCCCGCTCAGCTCCGATCCTGCGTGAGGCCGTCAAAGGAGCGATAACTGAGGGCCTCGGCCACGGCCCGCTCGCTCACCGGCATCCGTTCGGTGGAATCTGCATCGTCTGACTGCACCTGGTCGAGCAGCGCTTGGCTCACGCCAACATGTGCAAGCTCAGTGCGGGCCTGCTCCAGGTCGGCGATGGTGCGGGCGACGCGCAGCACCCGCTCCGCCGCCCGCGCGCTCAGCTGGCGGTGGTGCACGCTGGCCTCCCACAGTTCCAGTGCCGCCGGGCTGGGGTTGAGGACCCGGCGCAGCTCCGCCGCCGGCAGTGCGGCGTTGGCGCAGCCCTGCGGATTGTGGCGACGCATGCTGGTGCGAGCCGCTGCCACCCTGCCGGCCACGATGGCGCTGGATTCCGGCAGGCCTGTCTGTTCGGCACCTTCGTGGATGGTGCCAGTCCCGGCAGAGATGGAGTTTGCAGCCGCTGCACTGCCTGACCTGGTGGTTCCCTGTGCCGCTGCCCCGTACCCGTAGCGGCGGGCCAGGGAGGCGGCGGATGGGCGCTGCATCACCACCTGCAGATCAATTCGATCCAGCAGGGGGCCGGACAGCCGGTTCCAGTAGCGCCGCCGCTGCACGACGCCACAGCTGCAGGCCCGCTGAGGATCCCCATGCCAGCCGCAGGGGCAGGGGTTGGTGGCCGCCACCAGGGTGGTGCGGCAGGGAAAGCGGCAGCGCAGGCGGTTGCGGCTGATCCACACCTCCCCCTCCTCCAGGGGCTGGCGCAGCAGTTCCAACACCTCCCGGCGAAACTCGGTGAGCTCATCGAGGAACAGAACGCCCTGGTGGGCCAGGCTGAGTTCGCCGGGCCTGGGATGGGCCCCGCCGCCGATCAGCGCAGCGGCGGTGCAGCTGTGATGCGGGCTGCGGAAAGGCCTCTGCAGCAGCAGGCTGGTTTCAGCGCGGAGGAGGCCTGCCACCGAATGCAGCTGGGTGAGTTCGAGGGCTTCGTCCCGCTCCAGGGGCGGCATCAGACCCGCCAGGCGCCGCGCCAGCATCGTCTTGCCGCTGCCTGGCGGACCCACCAGCAGCAGATGGTGATGGCCCGCCGCAGCGATCTCGAGGGCGCGCCGTCCGTGCTGCTGCCCTTCCACGTCGGCCAGATCGAGATCGCTGCGACCTCCCTGGGGGCGATCGGGATCCACGGGTTCCCGTTGATCTCCAGGGCCCGGTTGCCGAGTGGCCGCCGGGCTCAGCGATCCCGGTGGCGGGGCCTTGCTGGGATCCCGCAGCAGTTCCAGCACCTCCTGCAGGGTGTCCGCCGGCCAGAGGGGCAGGGTCTCCACCAAGGCGGCTTCGGCGGCATTGGCCCGTGGCACCACGAGGGCCCTGGCCCCACCGCGGCTGGCCGCCAGGGCATGGGCCAGCACGCCACGGACCGGCCGCAGCCGCCCGTCCAACCCCAGTTCCGCCGCACTCCAGATCCCCTCCAGTCGCGCCTGCGGCAGCTGGCCGCTGGCCACCAGCATCCCAAGGGCGATCGGCAGGTCGAACCAGGGCCCTTCCTTGCGCAGATCCGCCGGCGCCAGGCTCACCACCACCCGGGTCAGCGGCACCTTGAGGCCGCTGTTGCGGATTGCCGCCCGCACCCGCTCCCGCGCCTCCTGAATCGCCGTATCCGCCAGTCCCACCATCTGCAGGCCGGGCAGCCCGGGGGCGATGTCCACTTCCACCTGCACCGGCACAGCCTCCAGGCCCTGCAGGGCCGCACTGCAGGATCGTGCCAACATCACGCCAGGGGTCGCTGCAGTGTCAGTGCCACCCCCGTCTCATCCCCTTCCGGTGCCATGGCCAGCGGCGACACGATCTTCGGGCGCATCCTGCGTGGTGAGATCCCCTGCGACGAGGTGTATGCCGACGATCTCTGCCTGGCCTTTCGGGATGTGGCCCCCCAGGCCCCGGTGCATGTGCTGGTGATCCCGCGTGAGCCCCTGGCCCAGCTGGCGGATGCCGGCGAGGAGCATGGGGCCCTGCTCGGCCACCTCCTCCTGGTGGCGGCGAAGGTGGCGCGCCAGGAGGGCCTCAGCAGCTGGCGCACGGTGATCAACTCCGGGGCCGAGGCGGGGCAGACCGTGTTCCATCTGCATGTGCACGTGATCGGCGGCCGTCCCCTGGCCTGGCCCCCCGGCTGAGGCGGGGGGCCAGGCCAGGGGACGGCAGCGGCGACAATGACCTGATCTGCTGCGCTCCATGAATCCGCTCAAGGCGTTCCGCGATCAGCTCGCGAAGCTGCAGCGCCTGGCCCAGCCCTATTTCCTGCCGGTGGAGGAGAGCAGTGCCGGCCAGTTCCTGCTGCTGGTGCTGGCCCTGGTGGCGGTGGTGGTGGGAGTCACGCTGCTGATTTTCACCGCCGTGGTGGCCGGGGCAGGGGCCTTCATTCCCGACCTGCGCGACCGCTTCCTGCCGGGGGTGCCGCAGCAGATCAACGCGATCTGGCAGGGGCCGATCGGGGCTGTGGTGATGCTGCTGTTCGTGGCGGGCCTGGCTGCCTTCGGAGCTCTGCGGGGCCGGCTGCGTCAGGGGCGCTGGCTGCCGTGGCTGCTGCTGGGGGTGATCACCCTGCTGATCCTGGTGATCAATGGCATCAACGTGGGCATCAGCTTTGTTGCCCGCAATGTCGATAACACCTTGGTGGCCTATGACCAGGATGGATTCTGGAAAACGGTGGCGATCTATGCCTTCTGCCTGGTGTTGGCCTTGCCGATCCGGGCGATTCAGAGCTATCTCATCCCCAAGTTGGGGCTGCTCTGGAGAGAGTGGCTGAGCGGTCGTTTGCTGACACGCTATCTCACCAATCGTGCCTACTATGTTCTGAATCCCAACGACGAATCTGCCGAGGAGATCGATAACCCTGATCAGCGGATTTCGCAGGATGCGGCCAGCTTCACCTCGACCAGTCTGAGTGTCACGGTTGAGATCCTCTCGGCTCTGCTGACATTCTTCAGTTTCATTATCGTCTTGTGGAGCATCAACAGTCGACTGGCGCTGCTGTTGCTGGCCTATTCCGTGTTCGGTACGGCGTTGATCGTTTTCGCCAGTCGCAAGCTGGTGATCCTCAACTACCAGCAGCTCAAGCTTGAGGCCGACTTCCGCTACGGCCTCGTCCATATCCGTGACAACGCCGAGGCGATCGCCTTCTATCGCGGCGAAGGTCAGGAGGGCAAGGAGGCCGGGCGTCGGCTGAGCGGCGCGATTCGCAACTATGACCGCCTGATCGTCTGGACGGCGATGATCAGTGTGATCCAGCGCTCCTACGACTACTTCTCCCGCTTCCTGCCCTGGCTGGTGATCGCGCCGATCTACTTCGCCAAGGAGGTCGATTTCGGTGTCTTCGGCCAGGCCAGTATTGCCTTCAGCCAGGTTCTGTTCTCGGTGAGTTATATCGTCAACAACATCGACCAGCTGGCCGCTTTCTCCGCTTCGATCAGCCGTCTTGAGGGTTTCCAGGGCAAGGTCGAGGAGATCGGTCGTGAGATGGCCGAGCTCGAGGCGAGTGAGCAGCGACTGACCGGTTCCCCTGGGGGGGCAGGCGCGGTAGCGCCGATCGGTTCCGATGGCCTGGCGGTGCGGCCCGATTCGATCCTGGTGAGTCATGTGGATCTGGTGCCGCCGCGCACCCAGCGCGTGCTGATCCACGACCTCAGCCTCGAGATCGGTGCCGACCAGCGCCTGCTGGTGGTGGGGCCTTCCGGTTGCGGCAAGACCTCCTTCCTCCGTCTGGTGAGTGGCCTCTGGCCGGCTGGGGCGGGTGCCGTGCAGCGCCCCCCCGAAGGCGAGCTGCTGTTCATTCCCCAGAAGCCCTACATGATCCTGGGCAGCCTGCGGGAGCAGCTCTGCTATCCCCAGCCCAGCGATCGCTTCAGTGATGAGCAACTGCGCCATGTGCTCGAACAGGTCAAGCTGCCGGAGCTGGTGCATCGCTATCCCGATCTCGACATCATTCAGGACTGGCCCCGGCTGTTGTCGCTGGGGGAGCAGCAGCGTCTCGCCTTCGCACGCCTGCTGCTGAGCGCGCCCCGCTTCGTGGTGCTCGATGAGGCCACCAGTGCCCTCGATGTGGCCACCGAACGGCATCTCTACGACCTGTTGGTCCAGCGGGACATGGCCTTCGTGAGCGTGGGCCATCGCCCCACTCTCACGGCGTTCCACGACACGGTTCTCGAACTCGATGGTCGTGGCGGCTGGCGGTTGTTACCGGCGGCCGGCTATGACGTGGGACGCCATGCCTGAATCGATGAGCTCCGCCACCAGCCCAGACGCCGCCGGAGCCCCTGCCGACAGCCCAGTTGACGCCAACGTTCCGGCGACCAGTGCCACCACGCCCGACCAGCCCGCGTTCGGTTGGAGCGGCTATGCCGAGCGGGTGAACGGTCGCTTCGCCATGCTCGGATTTGCGGCGGTGCTGCTGATTGAGGCCTTCAGCCGCGACACCTTCCTGCACTGGGCCGGCTTGGTGCCCTGAGCGCTCACGGCAGCTCGATCAGATCCACCTGCCAGAGTCCGCCGCGGCTCACCTGCACGGCCAGCACCCTGCCATCGGCGCTGAGGCTCACCAGGCGCGGCACTCCGGCCGGTTCGATGGGGATCCGCTGCAGGCTCTGCAACGAGCGGCGATAGAGCAGCAGTTCGGTGCGTCCCTCCAGCTGGCGCACCAGGGCGAGGCGCTCTCCCCGCTGATCTACCGAGAGACTCAGGGGCTGGGCATCGGGCCGGTTCAGGCCCGGCACTGGCACGGGAGCTGTGCGCCGCAGATCCAGCAGCTCTGCCCGCTCCCGTCCCTGCCGTCCGCGGATCAAGGCCAGCCAGGGCCCTGCCAGGGCCGGGTCGTGGCTGCTGCCCTCCCGGGCCAGTTGGGCGTTGAGTCCGAACAGGGGACGCGGCCCGCCTCCGAGACATCCGCCCAGCAGGGCGGCCAGTGCCAACGGGATCAACCGAAGGCTCGCCAGGCGGACGCGGCTTCTCATGGCTGCGGGCCAGGGCCACCACCCTGCAAGGCCTGGGCACCCGGCAGATCCGGCTCCAGCCAGCCGCCAAGGTCGTAGACCTCGACCTGGCGGCGGCCGGCCACCACCATCTCAATGGCGATCCGCTGGCCATCGGGGGCGAGGCTCAGCCGCTGCGGTTCCCGATCACCGCCCAGGCGCAATGGCAACAGGGAGCCCCTGAGCCGATCTTCGATCACGGCATCGCGGCGCTGGCCCCGCTGGATCAGCAAGGCCAGGTAGCGACCGTTCCAGCTCAGCGAGGGTGAGGCGTGCGGCTGATGCGTGCGTAGATGGCGCAGGGGCAGCACCTTGCCGCTGCGCCGCTCCTGCAGCAGCACCGTGGTACGGCCGCCGCGCTCGACCAGGGAGGCGAGCAGGCGTCCGTCGCCGCTGAGGGCCGGTTGCTCCCGGCCTTCAGCACCCAGCCCCAACGGTACGGCGGCCTGGCGCCGCAGCCCCCAGGGAAGGGCGCAGCCAGACAAGCCGATCAGCAGGGCCAGGCTGAGGCCGGCTGGAGGTCTCAGTCGTCGAACCGGGAGCTGTTATCCCGGGACGGGCTGGTGTCGCTGGGCGTGTTGGTCCGGGTGGGACCTGTGGTCTGGCCAGGAGCTGGGCCTGGCTCCGTGGGCCTCACCGGCGTGAACTCCGCATCGCTCACTGATGCGGAAGCGCCTGGGCGGCTGCGGTAGGAGGTGCCCTGCGGAACACCCGGGGCCGGGCCAGGCGATCCTGGGCCCGGCTGGGCTGAGCTGCGCGGCGGAGGGGTTCCGGCGGGGCCCACCCCGGTGGAGCTGCCCCAGCTGGAGGTGTCGGGAGAGCCACTGGGGCGGCGGCTGGAGCGTGGCATCCCATCGGTGGCGCCGGGCCGGCTGCCGCGGCGCGGTTCCGGGGTGGTCTCCCGTTGGCGCCGGCGGGCTCCGAAGCTGCCGCTGTCGCCCTGAGGGGCACCTGCTGCATAGCGGGAGGCCCGTGGTGGCCTGTCGTCTTCGCCCCGGGCATCGCCCCGGGTCTCACCACGAAGATCGCCTGCAGCTCTGCGGGGCGGGCGTCCGGATCGCTCGTCTGGACCAGGACCAGCGTTGTCCCACTGGTCACTGCCACTGGATCGCCGGCTTGCCGCACGCTCCGGAATGGCGGCACGGCTGACCCGGCTGGGTCGGTAGAAATCGTCCTGGTCTCCGTCGTCGGGATCGCGGGAGCGGATGCCACGGCGCACCGGCTGGGGCTCATCGAACCGGTCGTAGTCGTCGTCGTAGTCGCGGCCGCCACCCATGCGGGGGCGGGACGGTTCGATCGGGTCCTCGTCTTCGAAGTAGGACGAGCGTCGTGCCTGTTCGGTGGTCACGCCCCGCAGACGCACGCTCTCATAGGCGAAGAACACCGTGGTGCCGGCCAGCAGGAACTGACCGAACTGGAGGATCGGATCGAGACGCCAGCCCTGAAAAAAGAGAATGCCACCGCAGAGCAGGCCCACGGCGGCAAAGAAGACGTCGTAATCGCGGGCCAGTGCAGGCTTAAAGCTCCTCATGAAATAGAGGAAGGCCCCACCTACCGCCAGCACGATGCCAACGATGCTGGCCCAGTTCAGACTGGCATTAACCACAGCGCACGGTCCAACGGAGCGTCAGCTCCACTGTAAGGACCCGGCGTGGATGTTCTGATCAGAGGCGACGGTCGACCTGGTCGTTCTGGCTGATCAGCACCAGCGCCAGGGTGATCGGGATGACCACGATCACCGCCCCCCAGGCGAGGCTGCTCAGGAAGTTGGCGAGGGAAGGAGTCATGGCGGCGATGGCGTCGCAGACGCCAAGGGTTTGAAGGGCGATCTTAGGCAGCGCTGGCGGGTTCCTACGATTCCTTTCCAGCCGCTTAGAGCTTTGTGACGCCCCCTGCCTTGCCCCGCCTGGAGCTGCTGCCGCTGGCACACCTGCTGCTGGGGCTGCTGCTGGCGGGCTGGACGCTGCTGTTCCTGTTTCGCATCGTGCTCACCTGGTACCCCCAGATCGATCTGGCCAAGGGGGTGATGCGGCTGGTGAGCGTCCCCACCGAGCCCCTGCTGGCCCCCACCCGCCGCCTGATCCAACCGATCGGCGGGGTGGATGTCACCCCGGTGGTGTGGGTGGGCCTGATCAGCCTGGTGCGCGAACTGCTGGTGGGCCAGCAGGGTCTGCTCACCCTGATGCTGCTGCGCAGCTCGACTGTGGCTTAGGGGCTGTGGCTCAGGGCCTTGGCCTGGTTGCCGTTCTGCAATTCAAAGGCGGCGCTTTCGGCCTGGCCATGGCGCCCTAGAAGGGCAGCATCTCCTCTTCAACGAATTTGGTGTGGAGATCGCCGCTGCGGAACTCGGGGCGATCCAGCAGAGCCAGGTGGAAGTCGATCGTGGTGGGGATGCCGGTCACCGCACACTCGGACAGGGCACGGTGCATCCGCTTGATGGCGGCCTCCCGGTCCACCCCCCAGACGATCAGCTTGCCGATCAGCGAGTCGTAGAAGGGTGGGATCTCGTAGCCCGTGTAGACGTGGCTGTCCACCCGCACGCCAGGACCACCAGGCGGCAGCCAGCCCGTGATCCGGCCCGGGGCTGGGCGGAAGTTCTGGCGAGGGTCCTCGGCATTGATGCGGCACTCGATGGCATGGCCGGTGAGTTTGATCTCGTCCTGCCGGACGCTGATCGGTTCGCCGCCGGCAATGCGCAGTTGTTCGGCGATCAGGTCGACTCCGGTCACCATCTCGGTGACGGGATGCTCCACCTGGATGCGGGTGTTCATCTCCATGAAATAGAACTTGCCCTCGCGGTCCACCAGGAATTCCACGGTGCCGGCACCCTCGTAGCCGATGCTGCGGGCTGCGGCCACCGCCGCCTCTCCCATCTGGCGCCGCAGATCGGCGTTGATCGCCACGCTCGGGGCTTCCTCGAGCAGCTTCTGATGGCGGCGCTGGATGGAGCAGTCGCGCTCACCCAGGTGCACCACGTTGCCGTGGCGATCCGCCAGCACCTGCACCTCCACGTGCCGGGGGCGGTCGATGAATTTCTCCATGTAGAGGCCCGGGTTGCCGAAGGCGGCTTCCGCTTCCCCCTGGGCCGCCTTGAACAGCTTCTCCAGCTGATCGGCGCTCGGCACGAGCCGCATGCCCCGACCACCCCCGCCGGCGGTGGCCTTGATCATCACCGGGTAGCCCATGGTGGCGGCGAGGCTGGCCGCTTCGGCTGCCGTGGCCAGCAGTCCCTCGCTGCCGGGGATGGTGGGGACTCCCACCGCCTGCATCGTGGCCTTGGCAGTCGACTTGTCGCCCATGGCCCGGATCGCCTCGGGCGAGGGGCCGACGAAGGTGATGCCGTGGTCGGCGCAGATCTCGGCGAAGCGGTCGTTCTCGGCCAGGAAGCCGTAGCCGGGATGGATGGCGTCGGCACCGCGGGAGGTGGCGGCCGCCAGGATATTAGGGATGTTGAGGTAACTCTTGCTGCTGGGGGCTTCGCCCACGCAGACCGCTTCATCGGCCAGCTGAACGTGCAGAGCGTTGCGATCGACCGTGCTGTAGACGGCCACCGTGGCAATGCCGAGCTCGCGGCAACTGCGAATGATGCGTAGGGCGATCTCGCCACGGTTGGCGATCAGCAGTTTGCCGATGGGCATCCGCGAACGAGGCAGGGACGGGGCAGTGGAAACTGCGGGCTGGCCGCTGCGTGCAGGCCGGAGCGGACTGTATCAGCGCTCACAGGCCCCCTTGCCATCCCCGACGCGATCCCAGGGCGCAGATCCGTGGGGACGGGCGCTAGGTATATTGCTGGCCGAGCGGTTCCGGCCGTCTCCCACCCGGATGGAGCCTGGCCTCCAGACGATCCCTGCGGATGTGGTGGAATTGGTAGACACGCACGTTTGAGGGGCGTGTGACTTCGGTCTTGCGAGTTCAAGTCTCGCCATCCGCACTCTTTTTTCACACCCTGCTCTCCATCAGGTGGTCCGCTCCGTGCCGGATTCCACTGCCGCCATCACGCTGGTGTGCAATGGCCCGGGTGAGCTCACCACCTGGGTTCGTCCCCTGGCGCGGCGGCTGCACGAGCTCCTGCCCCTGAGGCCCCTGGTTCCGGATGCACCCTTCAGTCTGCGGCTGGTGCTGGTGCCCTGTCCCAATGCCACCGGAGCGGAGCATGGCGTCGCCGAGGGCTGGCAGCTGTTCGAGCGGATCTGGCCGGCCCACCGCTTCTGGGGCCTGCTGCTGCGTCCGCGCCGCCATGCCGCCTGGCCGCGTCAGGGAGTGGTGGTGTTTCTGGGCGGTGACCAGTTCTGGACCGTGCTGCTCTCGGCCCGGCTCGGTTATCGCCACCTCACCTATGCCGAATGGGTGGCGCGCTGGCCCCGTTGGAACGACCGGATCGCCGCCATGGGGCCAGCCGCGGCCGACCGGCTCAAGCCCCGCTGGCGCCAGCGCTGCACCGTGGTGGGCGATCTGATGGCCGACCTGTCGGCGCAGGCCCGCGATGAAGCTCCGCTGCCGCCGGGGGAGTGGGTGGCGTTGCTGCCGGGCTCCAAGCGGGCCAAGCTGCAGGTGGGCATGCCCTTCCTGCTGGACACGGCCGATCGTCTGGCGGCCCTGCGGCCGGGCTGCCGCTTCCTGCTGCCGGTGGCGCCCACCACGTCGGTCCAGGAGCTGCTGGCCTACGCCGGGCCGGCCAATCCGATCCAGCAGCACTACGGCACCGGCGAACCGAGGTTGGAGCGCGCTCTGCCGGCGCCTGGCTCCGGCACCGCCCCATCCCCCTTGGCCGGGGGCCGTGCCCTGGTGACGCCTGCCGGCACTCGCATCGACCTGCTCGAGACCCATCCGGTGCATGGGGCCCTGAGTCAGTGTCGGCTGGCGCTCACCACCGTGGGTGCCAACACCGCCGAGCTCGGGGCGCTGGGGGTGCCGATGCTGGTGCTGGTGCCGACCCAGCATCTCGCGGTGATGCAGGCCTGGGATGGCGGGATCGGACTCCTGGCACGGTTGCCGATCCTGCGCTGGCTGCTGGGGGTGGCCCTGACGGCCTGGCGCATGCGGCAGCGCGGCTTCCTGGCCTGGCCGAACATCTCCGCGGGCCGCCTCGTGGTGCCGGAGCGGGTGGGGGCGATCACCCCGGCCGAGATCGCTGCGGAGGCGGCCGACTGGCTCGACCATCCGGCCCGGCTGGCGGGCCTGCGCGACGACCTGCGCAGCCTGCGCGGCCAACCCGGTGCCGTGGCCTCCCTGGCCGAGCTGGTGCGAGGCCTGCTGCCCCCGATCAGCGCTGCCTAGGCTGATCCTCCAGCGCTGTTTGATCGCGATGTCGGATGTTCAGCCCGGGGCCAGCTGCACGTCAGGCAGCTTCAGTTCCGAAGCTCCGTCGTTTGTTGAGGCGTCCGACGCCGAATGGCGTCAGCGTCTCACGCCCGAGCAGTACGCCGTGACCCGTCAGGGTGGTACCGAGCGGGCCTTCAGCGGCGTCTACTGGAACCACAAGGGCAGCGGCATGTACCACTGCGTCTGCTGCGGTGCCGAGCTGTTCAGTTCCGCCAGCAAGTTCGACTCCGGTACCGGTTGGCCCAGCTTCTGGGAAGGTGTCGACAGCGGCGCCATCAAAACGCTGACCGACAGCAGCCACGGCATGGTCCGGACCGAAATCCGCTGCGCGCGCTGCGACAGCCATCTCGGCCACGTGTTCAACGATGGCCCGCGTCCCACGGGCCAGCGCTACTGCGTCAACTCCGCATCTCTGGCGTTTCGTGAGGGCTGACCGCCCCTCTCACCAGGGATCGGTGAGGTCTTCGGCGTCCACGTCGAGGGGATCGGCCGGTGCTGCCGGCCGGCGGCTGGGCAACGGGCCACGCCGGATCTCCGGCTCCTCGCTCACCCGGCCAAAATCCTCGCGGGGACTGGGGCCGCGATCAAGGTCACCACGGGGATCGGACAGCCGTTCAGGGCCTCTGGAGGGGGAGGAGCGGTACTCCTGCTCGTCCTCATCGAGATAGCGACGCTGACGCAGGGGCTCGCGCTGGCGGCGTTCCTCCAGTTCGACGTATTCCAGCTCTTCCCGTGGCGCAAAGGAGCGGCTGGTGGCGGGTTGGATGCGCCGTTGTTCCTGGGCGGCGGGCTGGCCGGCGGCGAGCTGGTTCTCCACCGGCACCATCGACTGGCGGTAGCGCTCCCGTTCCTCCTGCTCCCAGCTGGGTCCGCCGATGCCGAGTTTTTCGAGCAGCCCCGAGCCCAGCTGCTTGAGCTTTTCGTCAGCGCCTTCGTACACGATGATCCGATCCGGCCCGCTGCTGACCACCTCCTCCACAGGCAGCTCCCAGGTGCTGAGCACGCCCTCACCCAGCAGGGGTACGCCCACGGCGCCCAGCACCAGGGTGGTGAGTTCGCCGGTCTCGATGTCAAAGCTGAAGCCCAGCACCCGGCCCAGGGTCTCGCCCGCCTCGGTGATCACCTGGCAGTTGATCACTTTGCTGTAGCGGTCCGGATTGAAGCCCTCCGCCAGGGAGTCGGCCGAATCCACCAGGATCACATCGCCCACCTGGCGGATCCGGTCCAGGGGCATCCAGCGGGGCAGGCCGGGCAGGAAGCGGGTCAGGGGGTTGTCGCGCAGACCCAGGGCCACCACCTCGCGGCGATCGATGTCCACCACCACTTCTCCCACCACCCCGAGGCGGCGTCCGGTGTCGCGGGTGATCACCAGGGTGCCCATCAGCTCCGAGCGCAGCCAGAGCCGATCACTGGGGGCCGAGGCGTTCGGATCGGCGGCGGGGGGGATCGAAGAGGTCAAGTCCGGGGGCCGGTGCTGGGCGGCGGTGGGGCTGGCGACTGGCGTCCAGTCGGCTCATTGTGACCCACGTGCGCGGCTCAGGCCGCAGGCGGCAAACCGACCACCTGGGTGTGGGCGCCGCGGGCCTGGGTGACGCCGATCGTGCGGGTGGACGCGGCGATCATCGGCCGGCGGTGGCTCACCACCAGGAACTGGGCGTCGTCGGCCTGGCTGGCGATCAGGGCCGCCAGGCGCTCCACGTTGACGCCATCGAGGAAGCTGTCCACCTCGTCGAGGGCGTAGAAGGGCGAGGGGCGGAACTGCTGCAGGGCGAACAGGAAGCTGAGGGCGGTGAGGGACTTCTCGCCGCCGCTCATCGCCGCCAGGCGCCGCACCGCCTTGCCCTTGGGATGGGCGACCAGGGTGAGTCCGCCTTCGAGGGGTTGCTCAGTGTTCTCCAGCTGCAGGTAGCCCTCGCCGTCGGAGAGCCCGGCGAAGATCCGACGGAAGTGTCCATCCACCGCCACGAAGGCCTCCAGGAAGGCCTCCTGCCGCAGGGTGGCGACCGTTTCGATCCGCAGCAACAGCTCTTCCCGCTCGCTGCTCAGCACCTCCAGCCGGTCTGCCAGCTCGGCCAGCCGCAGCTCCAGCTGTTCGAGTTCCTCGAGGGCCAGCATGTTCACAGGCTCCAGAGCCTCCATGCGCTGCTGGATCCGAGCCAGTTCGGCCTGCAGCGTCTCCAGTCCTGCCAGCCGCACTTCCTCGGGGATCTCCGGCAGTGGATCCGGCAGGGCCTGCTCCAGCTGGGCCAGCCGCAGGGCTTCGCTGCGTTCCTGCTCGGCCAGGGCGGCCAGTTCCTCGCCGAGGCGCTGCAACTCCCATTGCAGGTTCTGCAGGGCCTGGCGCTGTCCGGCCAGGCGCCCTTCAGCGGCGTCCCGGGCCCGGCGCTGCTCCCCGAAGCGGGTCTGGAGGGCACTCTGCCGGGTTTCGAGCTCGCTGCGGCGCTCCTGCTCGGCCTGTTGCTGTTCCTTCCAGCGACTCCGCTCAGCCACCAGGGTCCGCACCGCCTCCGCCAGGCGTTGTTCGTCGCCGGCGAGGGCATCGAGCTGGCTGGCCACCCGCTCGCTGCTGAGGGCCCGTTCACGGCGCGCCGCCAGCAGCTGGTCCCGTTGCAGGCGGGCCTCGGAGAGGCTGCGATCGGCGTTCTCGAGTTCCTTCTGCAGGCCCTGCCAGTGGGCCCCGTCGCCGCCGCCACCGGCGCTGGTCTCGGCCTGCTCCAGGGCGGCAAGGGCCTGTTGCAGGGGCGGAATGGCTGTGAGCAGGTGCCGCCGCCGCTGCCGGTCTGCGAGGGCCGCCGTCTCCAGCTCGCCCAGTCGCTGATCAAGGCGCTGCTGCCGTTCCCGCTCCGGTGCCGCAGCCCGTTCCGCGGCCCCGGCTTCGGCCTGCAGGGCCGCCAGCCGTTGCTGCTGGGCCTGCAGTTGCGGCCGCAGTGCCTCCAGCTGCTGGGCCAGCCCCGATTCCCGCCGACGGCTGGCGAGGAGGCTCTCGCCCAGCTCCAGCAGGCGGCGCCGCAACGGCTCGGCCTCGTCGCCCTCCTGGGCGCTGCCGAAGCTGAGCTGGCCGCTGCGCTGCTGCAGGCTGCCGCCGGTCATGGCGCCGCTCTTCTCGAGCAGCTCCCCATCGAGGGTCACGGCGCGGCAACGGCCCAGCTCGCGGCGGGCGCTGGAGAGGGTGTCGAACACCAGCGTGTCGCCGAACACGTAGCGGAACACCTCGGCGTAGACGGGTTCATGGCGCACCAGTTCCACCGCCCGACCCACCAGGCCATCGCCGCCAATGGCACCTCGGGTGGTGCCGGGAGCGGCTCCCCGCTGCAGGGCCGCCGCCCCACTGGCCCCGCCGCCGCCGCCTCGGATCTTGTTGAGCGGCAGGAAGGTGAGCCGTCCGGCCCGCCGGTTCTTGAGCAGGTCGATGGCGCGGGCGGCGATCCGGTCGTCGTCGACCACCACCTGGCCGAGCCGGGCGCCGGCCGCCACCTCCAGGGCGAGGCGATGGCGCTCCTCCACCTCCCCCAGCTGCGCCACCGGTCCGTGGATGCCCTCCAGGCCGGCCTCAAGCAGCATCCGCAGCGCTCCGGTGCCGCGGCTTTCCTGCAGGGTGTCCCGCCGGCTGTCCAGCCGGGCGATCTCCCGCTCCAGGTTGGTCTGCTCGACCTCGAGGCGCTGGCGGGTGCGCTGCTGCAGGGCCAGGTTCTCCGCCAGATCCTGCAACTGCCGCTGCGCCTGCCCCAGGGCCTGCTGCAGCTGCGTCTGCTCCTCGTCCAGGCCCCGCTGGCGGGTGGCGGCCTCGGCATGGCTGCCGTCCTGTTGCTGCCGCTCCAGCTGCAGTTCGTCCAGCCGTTGCTGCCACTGCCGCAGCCGTTCCTCCAGCTGCTGCTGCTCGGCCAGCAGCGGTCCCAGCTGGTTCTGCAGGGCCTGGCGCTGCTGGCTGCGCTGGCGCTGCTCCTCCAGCCAGGTGCCGGAGCGCCCCGCCACCTCGCCCAGGCGCCGCCGCGAGAGTTCCACGGCCGCCTCCGCGTCGCGGCAGCGGCCTTCAGCGGTGGCCAGGGCAGCGCTGTCTTCGGCGGCATCCAGCTCCTGCCGCTGCCGCCGCAGCTCGCCTTGGCGCTGCGCCAGGTTCTGGCGTTGCGCCTGCAGGGCTTCGGCCTCCTGCTGGTGCCGCTCCGCCTGCCGGGCCAGTTCGCGGCCACTGGCCTCCAGGCCCGCCAGCTCGGCCTGCACGGACAGAAGCTGATCTTCCCCGAGGGCTTTCACCTCCGCCTGCAACTGCTCCAGGGCCAGGGCTGCCTGCTGGATCTCGGCCTCGGCGGTTGCGATGGCTTCGCGATCACTGATCTGCTGGCGGCCCAGGGCTTCGCGGCGGCGATTCAGTTGGTCGCGCTGCTGCCGGGCGGCGTCCACTTCCAGCACCTGGGCCTGAAGCCGTCCGGTGATCAGCCGTTGGCGCAACTCCTGGTAGGTGCGGGCCTTGGCGCAGTCGCGCTCCAGTTTCTGGCGCGAGAGGAGCAGCTCCTGCTCCACGATGCGGCAACGCTCCTGTCGTTCCTGCACCTCATCGAGCTTGGCGCGCGTCTGGGCGATGCGGGTGTCGAACAGGGCCACACCGGCCAGCTCGTCGATGATGCCGCGCCGCTCCCGGGCACTCATCGACACGATGCGGGTCACATCGCCCTGCATCACCACGTTGCTGCCGTCGGGATCGACCCGCAGGCGCCGCAGCTGGGTCTGGAGCTGCTGCAGGTTGCAGGTCACCCCATCGGCGCTGTAGCTGCTGCTGTAGGTGCCACCGGGGGCCACCCGCAGGCGGCGGGTGACGCTCCAGGCCTTCTGGCCGGCCTGGATCCAGGGACCCTCCTCGGGGGGATCGAGGCCGGCCTCCGCCTCATCGGGCTGCCAGTCGCCCAGGTCGAAGCGCACGGTGACGCAGGCCTCGGCCGCCCGTCCCTGGCGCAGCACGGCGCTGTTGATCAGATCGGGCAGCCGTTCGGCCCGCATCCCCCGGCTGTTGGCCAGGCCGAGGCAAAAGAGCACGGCATCGAGAATGTTGCTCTTGCCGGAGCCGTTCGGGCCGGTCACCACGGTGAAACCGGGTTCGAGCGGGATCGCCACCGATCCGCCGAACGATTTGAACTGAGACAGCTCGACCTGATTGATGTGAACCACCAGGCCCGCCCACCGAGCAGCCGAAATGTAGCGGAGGTGGTTCCACGCTCAAGTCCACTCCTTAGCTTGGGTGAGCCGCCCGAACACCGTCGCCGCCATGGACCGGGACTCCGCCGATGCTCAGGCCGCCGCTGAGAGTGCTGCAGATGCCTCTGCTCAGAACACCGTTGAGAATGCAGCGCACAACGCATCGGACAACGCCACGCAGAACGCTGCTGAGCGAGATGGCTCCACCGGGTCGTTGCAGGATCGCTTCCGCGAGCGCTTTGAAGCCCTGCTGCCGATCATTCAGAAGCAGTGGCCGGAGGTGGCGCGTCACACCCTGGAGGCCAGCCGCGGCAGCCTTGACGACCTCGCCGCGGTGATCGCCCAGCAGACCGGCCGTACCGCTGAGGGCGTGCATCACCAGCTGGAAGACCTGCTGCATGTCGCCGGCGACCAGAGCCGCCATCTGATCGACCGCATCGAGCCCCTGGAACGCCAGCTGGAAAGCCTGCTCGACGATCTCAATGCCACCCTGCGCCCCCGCATCGAGAAGCCGGTGCGGGAGCGGCCCTTGCTGGCGGTGGGCATCGCGGCCGGCGTGGGCCTGATTGTGGGTCTGCTGCTCGGTTCGGGGCGGCGCTCGGCATGAAGGAGCGGCAGGAGGAACGACGGGAACCCGGCCCGGCCCGGGTGGCGGCCGGCCGGGTGGGGGCCCTACTGACTTCGGTGATGGACCTGCATGTGCGCATCGCGCTGCAGGAGGTCGATCAGGAACGGCGCCGCCTGATCGGTGGTGCGCTGCTGATCAGTGGTGGGCTCACCCTGGTGCTGCTGGCCCTGGTGGCGGCGGAGCTGGCCCTGGTGCTGTGGCTGCATGGAGCCCTGCGCTGGAGCTGGATCCAGGCCGCCCTCGGTGCCGCCAGCATCGATCTGGTGGTGGCGGGATTGTTTCTGCGGGTGGGGGGGCAGTTGCTCAAGGGCCCCTATCTGCCCCAGACCACGGCCGGCCTGACCCGCACCGGCCGAGCCCTGTTCGGCCGGTAGCGGATCTTGCCTCAGCGGATCTCGCCTCAGCGGATGTCGTAGTTGAGCCAGCGGCAATCGATGCCGCCGTTGCTCACCGGGATGCGCCGGCTGGCCTTCATGCGCAGGGCACCGGTCAGTTCGGGATTGCCGCTGAGCAGCCACAGGGTCCAGCCGCCGCAGCGCTGCTTCAGCATGGTGCCCAGATCGGCGTAGAGCTGCTCGAGGTCGTCCCGTTCCCCGATCCGTTCGCCGTAGGGCGGATTGCAGACCAGCACTCCCGCGGCTGCCGGGGGCTCGAAATCGCGGACGTCGCCCGCCTGCAGATCCAGCCAGTCGTCCACACCGGCTGCAGCGGCGTTGGTGCGGGCCTGCTCCAGCACGCTCGGATCCTGCTCCCGCCCCACGATCGGAGCCAGTGGATCCCCCTGGGGCCCGTGATCGCGCTGCAGGGCCCTGGCCTGGTCCAGCTCCGTCTCCCAGAGGTCTGGCTGGAAGTCGGGCCAGCCCTGCAGGGCGAAGCGGCGCGGTGGCCGTCCCGGCCCGCTCAGGCCGGGCGCCCGGCCCAGGGCGAGACAGGCGGCCTCGATCAGCAGGGTGCCACTGCCGCAGAGGGGATCGGCCAGGGGCACTCGGCCATCCCAGCCGGTGAAGCTGATCAGCCCAGCGGCGAGGTTTTCCTTGAGCGGGGCCAGGCCCATGGCGGCCCGGTAGCCGCGGCGGTGCAGGCTGCCGCCGCTGCCCTCCAGGCTCAGCACCGCCTCGGGCCCGCCGCGGCCCCGAGCGAGATGGAGGTGAAAGCTGAGGTCGGGCGTTTCCAGGTCCACGGTTGAGCGCTCGCCCCAGTGCTGGCGCTGCCAGTCCACCAGGGCGTTCTTCACCTCCAAAGCGCTGTAGTGGCTGTGGCTCAGCCCCGGGGCGCGGCCACTGGCATCAACCCGAAAGCGGCAATCGGGCGGCAACCAGAGGGCCCAGTCGGCGGCTTGCTGCACCCCGCGGTAAAGATCCTCGCGGCTGCGGCAGGGAAACCGGGCCAGCTCCCGCAGGATCCGGAAGGGCAGCCGAGCCTGCAGGTGTAGGCGGTACAAGGTCGCCAGGTCGCAGCGCAGCGCCACCGCCCGCTGCAGGGGCTGAACGTCCGTGGCCCCGAGGGCGCTCAGCTCAGCAGCGGCGGGCTGCTCAAGCCCAGGAGGCACCACCGCTGTGGCGGCGAAGCTGCCGCCGGGCTGGGTTCCGCCAGGGGCGGTTGTCCCCTGGATGGGTTCGGTGATGCCCACGGCGTTGGTGCCCCCTGCGGACGTCGCTGTGCTGCCACAATGAATGAGTCCGGTTTCGGCCGGACTAGGTGATCCACACCAGTGCTTCGGACAGCGGTTCGATTCCGCTCAGCTCCATTCGCCTTCTTCGTTCTGGCTGCTTGCCGGGATCCGGGCACGTCCCGGGGCTGCAATGGTTTCGACGGGGTATGAGGAGGGTGACTGAAGCCTGCTCGGTAAGAGCAAACCCGTAACAGCGAACAACATCGTTCGTTTCTCCCGTCAAGCTGCCCCTGTGGCTGCCTGACATCTCTAAGGGAGATGGGGTGAGGTCAGCCTTATCACCCAAATGACCCATGGGCCCTGGAAGGGGCCTTTTTAGTAGGTGGGGACTGGGTTTTTGGGTGGTTGATGCCCCCATGATTTCCATCCGTGACCAAAGGCGTGACCAAAGGTGGGTGGCGGGTAGCGCTTGGAGCGGCTTGGCGGCCTCCGTCTCCATGGCGAACGGTCTTTGCCCTAGCGGCGCTACAGCCGTGCTCTTCTCCATTCACCAGCCGCTCGGCTGCACTGGAAGGTGCCGGACTTGTGCCCCTTTGCGCGAGGTGGCATCTGGCTCTGCGCTGAACCCTCCTGCCGCCGCGGTTACTTGGAATTGAGCAGTTCCGCCAGCGGTACGAAGGTCTATCCGAGCCGCCGCAGGACAGGAATGACCCGGCGCAGTGCACGTTGGGTTTGCCCACTCAGGGGCATCGTGTCGTGCATCACCAGGATCAGCAAAGGCACCACAACGACCCCCTGAAGACTTCCTGGCCTCCTGGCCTCACCGGCTGGGGCTTGGCACTCATCCTGTGCAAGCAGCCGGCTTGCTCTGTAGGCGGCGGAACCGACACCACATGAAGGGTGCTGGCCCCTGGCCATCAGCTTCCAATAGCTGTGTGCCTTTCCCATGTCCCACCGCATGAAGCGGGATGCCCGGGCGCGGCAGATGGGGGGATCCCCATCAACGGAAGGGATTTCTTGGCAGCGCGAGCGGAGATGCTTCGCACCATCGGAAATATCCGCTAATGCGTTGCTACCACTGGCTTTTTGGGCTGACAGGTCGACTCGTGCATCGAGTTTCCCTCTGAAGGCAGGAAAGCGATAAGAGAACGCGCCTGAGGCCCATGGCTGACCCCTGTCCCCGTATGTGGCTGACGACTGCCGAAATGGCAGCCCAGCTGGGGTTGCACTCCAAGACTCTGCTTCGCCTTCGCGGGTCAGAGCATTCACCGTTCCGAGAAGGCATTGACTTCCGGCGAGGTGGATTGACCACGCGCGCGCCACTGCAATGGCACCGCCTCAACTGCGACCAAGCCTTCACGGGCTTCAAGCGGATTGACCCCGCAGCGGTGGAGGTCTTCTCCCGCGCAGACCTTGAACTGCAGGCTTGCTCCCCTGCAGGCAAGAGAGCGGTGCGGACCGCTCAGCCTAGGAGGGCCTGAGCGATGCAAACGCAAGGAATTCCCCGGCCTGACTCACAACGGTCCGTCAGCTGTCGCGTCGACCAGTTCACCGTCAAGCGCAATCGCTTGCTGGGGGTGCTGCTGTGAGCCTGTCTCCTGAGCATCGGGACCACCTTCTGAACGAAGTGGGTGAGGCCGGTCCGGCCATCGCCCTGGAGCTCGGCGCCCGCAGCCTCTCCGCTGAAGAGGTGCGCACCATAGGGTTCCGCTTCAAGGGTTGGCGCGGCTCCGGCCTGCTGCTGCCCTTCGGCGGTGACTTCGCTCAGTGCCGCCTTGATGATCCGCCGATGGGGCCGGACGGTAAGCCCGTGCGCTACCTCAACCGCCCCAAGGCGAAACAGCAACCCGTCACGGTGGGCGACGGCGAACCCACGCTGGCGACGGAGGGGTTCAAGGATGCAATCAGCCTGCACCTTCTGACCGGTGAGACCGTGCAGGGTCTGCCCGGTGTGAGCTGCACCCGGCTGCTGGCGCCCACGGTGAAGCAGATCGTCTACGACGCTGATGCAAGCCTCAATCCCGCCGTCTGGGGCGCACTGATCCGGGCCGGACTGGAGCGCGGCTGCCGGTTGTCGTTCTTCCCCTCGGATGTCGCCGGCCACAAGGGCGGTGCGTCCGAGTTCCGTCTGGCCGGTGGTGACTTCGGTGCGCTCCGCTGGCGCTCAGCCCGTGAGTTGCTGCGCGAAATCAGCAGCCTCTGGAGCCGCAACCTACGCACGGACTGGAAACCACAAGCACTCCGGTCCATTGCACGCCTGGCGAATGAGGCCGGACTGGGTGACATGACCGCCGAGCTGCTCACCACCGAAGCAGCGAAGCGGATTGGTGTTCGTGTGGGGCCTGCCCGCACCATCGCCGCCAAGGCCGCCGCACCCAAGGACGGCACCGCCGCATCCTGCCCCTCCGAACCCACGAAGCAGCAGCTCCAGTCCTTCATCCGCGGCACCTATGCGGTCCGACTGAATGAATTGTCTGGCCGTGTGGAGCTGAACGGTGCACCCATGGACGCGTTCGATTTCGCGGATACGTTTCTGGCCCACGAGCACGGACTGGAGACCACGAAGCAGGCCGCGAAGGACACCTTCGCCTACGTCGCCGCTGCCAACCCCTTCAACCCAATCGCCGCCTACTTCAAGGGGCTGCGCCAACGTGACGATCTGAAGCTGCTCAGCATCGAAGCGATCGCTGGCGCGTTCGGCGTCCTGCCCGGTGACACCCTCTCCCAGGAGCTGATGGCCCGCCACCTGGCCGGCGCCTATCTGCGGGGCATCGAACCCGGCTACAAGCACGATCAGATGCTGCTCCTGCTGGGCGATCAGGGCCAGGGGAAGGGTGAGTGCATACGCGCCCTGGCCGGCGCCGGTTGGTATGACTCCGCCACCCGCATACCGAAGCACCTAGAGGACCGTGAGTTTCTCCAGAAACTCAACTCCGCTTGGTTGTTTGAATTTGACGAGGCAGAAAAGACTCTCCTGGGTCGTGATGCTGCCGAAATGAAGGGTTTCACCTCACGCACCGTTGATCGCTATGTGCAGAAATGGGCGACCACCTGCGGCGAACATCCCCGGCGGTGCGTCCTGTTCGGTAGCTCGAATGAGGTCGAAGTCCTGAACGACACCACCGGTAGCCGGCGGTTCTGGGTCGTTGATGTTCGTGGCGGCACCATGCGCCCCGATTGGATCCGCCACCACCGGGACTCAATCTGGGCAACGGTCGCCACCTGGGTTGACTGGGGCCTGAGGAACTGGGTTCCGCCCAATCACCCAACCGCGGTAGCTGCAGCTGGACGGGCCGCTGAGGCACGGCTCAGTCACGTCTGGGAGGGACCGATCCGCAAGGTGCTTGAGCAGTTGCTCCCCGACGGTGAGGGGATCGGCCAGGACACGCTGATCGAGCAGGCACTGGGGCAGGACATCGGCAAGGTCGATCGCCGTGTGCAGATGCAGGTGACGCGGATCGTCAGGGCATCCGACTTCACTACTCACGGCGAGACCGTCCGATGGGAACGGAAGCGGCTCCGCTACGGCGGAGGCCATTCGAGGTGGGGATACGTTCCGGCCCTCGTACCAACTGCTCCAACCTGTTCCAATCAATTCCAGGGAGATTGGAACGGCCAGATGCCTTGGCATGACAGGCGTCTGACCGCCCCGTTCCAACTGTTCCAACCTTTTTTTGAAGGGGAACAAGAAAAAGAGATAAGAGCTCTACAAGGCGCCGAAAGGGCTGATGCATATGTGTCGCATATGCGGGGGAGCGATCCGGAAAATGGTTGGAACGGTTGGAACACTCCCAAAATCCCTTGCACTGGAACGGATCTCACGGTTCAACCTCCCTTGGGGAGGTCGGATAGGTCGGATCAGCCGCCGCCGACATCGGAACGGCGCCGCAAGCCGAACCACCGTGACCGCGTAGCTGCCATCCCCATCAACAGCCCGGTGGAGATCCGCCGCGACGGGAAGCCACCGGTCAACGGCCACCGGATGCTCGACCACTTGGGCCGTAGTGAGAACTGCCACCTCACCGACCCCAGCGGCGGCACCGTGCTCAAGCCGAAGTCCTGGATCTGGCCCTGCGGGGGGGGATCCTGATGACCACCACCTGCCCCAGCGCCAATGCCATGCAATGGGTTGCCGCGCTGTTCGTCATCTCACTGTTTGGCCGCCGGGCGCGCTCCGTTCGCGAAGTGCAACACGCTCTGAAGAAGTTGCACGGCACCCTTGCTGAGCTTGGCGTTGATACAGCGGCGGTAGCCCCCTGATCGCTGCGCTGGCGCTCACCGCTGAATGGGCCGAGCCGTCTGCTGTGGTCCAGCTGATGGAGCAGCCTGAGGAGGAGGACAGCCAGCCGGCGGCCACGGTCGTGATCACACCGGAAACCTGAGGCATGGACCCCACCACCCGCGAACCGAAGCGCCGAGGCCACCAGACCGCAACGGGACTACGGGTTGCGGCCCTGGTCGAGATTGTTTCCTCCGGAGGTACCCGCCGCGATTGTTTGCAGTTTGCTGCAGAAAACTGGGGGGTAAGGGAAAGATCCGTGGATGGTTACCTTACTATCGCCAGAGAGCAAATTCGTTCTGATTGGGAAGTAGAACGCCCTTGGATGATCGCAGAGCTCTTGTCACAGCTCAGCACGTTACAAGTCCAAGCGCGTAAGCTTGGCCAGTTGCATATTTCCCTGGGTTGTATCAATGCCGCCGCGAAGATCTACCGGTTGTATGATTAGAGCCGCTGTTCTCGCTGTTCGTGGAAAGGTCGTACTGGCCTGCAAGGCCCGGTTCCCATGCGTTTTGGGAGGTTTTCTTGAGCGAGTCAGACCCTGGCGAGTGCAATGACATCAACAGACTTAAGGAGTGGCTTGATTGTTGCGAGAAGAATATAAGATATTCCGAGGCTTCTGAGGGAATGGTTGGCATGCCGATGATCAATCGTTGTCGCGAGCGTCAAATCGAGCTTAGGCGACGCATTAGGAAGCTGGAGGATCAAGACCGTTCTTCCGATGACTCCAGGGTTGATGATGCCCTGTTGAATTTGCTGAATAGCGTATGCGCAAGCGTTTCAACGGTTGGTTGCATCTACTTCAAGCGGTGGTCAATGCCTGATGGCACCGCCTGGTACAAGGTTGGCGCCACCACCAACCCCCGTCGTCGGGATGCTGAGCAGAACGTGCTACCTGTTGCCGCCGAGACTCTCGCCTGTGTGGACGTGGGCAGCATGGACAGGGCCAGGGCTCTTGAAGCTGCGATCCATGGCGCCATGGATTCCCAGCGCATCACGGACGCCAACAACCGCGAACTGTTCCATCTGACGGAGGAGCAAGAGGGTGCCGTGATGGAAGCCATCAAGGCCTTGGGGTGATGCTCGGCTTCCGGCTGGAAAAGCTGCTGCAGCAAGGGCTCTTGTCCATCGCCACTGATCGGGACGGGTGTGCTCGATCGTCGATCCGGCAGTGCCGCGAGACTGGTCTATGGTGCTATTGCTTTATGTTATTGCCGGAATGGTAGCAACCGAACTCCTGGAAGCCCGCAAGACATTCTAGTCAAGCCTGATAGCATGACTAAGGCCAGTGTTGGCACCAGTGCGATAATTATTGCGTTCCAGAAGGGGGCTCAAAGCCATTTGGTCGCGTCCCCAAGAATCCTAAGTATGGGCATGCAAATCCGTAGTGGCAATGCAAACAGAAAGCTATGGTTTGCGCAATGACTAGCCTTCCTCCTGGGAGCAAGTCGTTATTGTAGAGCCAGAAGGACAGTGCCATGTTTGATAGCAGGGTCACGACTACGAAGTAACTCCATTCCCCGATGTGAGCACAAGTCACGTCCGCGAAAAAGAAGCCGAGCCACGAGAAACCTGCTGGGGATCCAAGCAGGACGTTGCCATAGATGCTTTTTTCTTCCCCGTTATGGTCGATAAGTACGGGGAAGCCCCCCCCCCTCCCATCTTTCTCGACAGTCCACCCAGATTCGTCTAGTTCTAAGATTTTCTTCAGAAGCGCTTGCATCTGTGGGTTAACAGCCACTTAATCCACTCTCCAGGTTTGGTTGTAATTCAACCCTGTTTTGCGGGTGCGCATTTGCATCCCTACGCCTTGGAGACAACCCCTTGAGCACCATCATCAGCTCGATCTAAACCATCGACGCCCTGGATCGCGGCACCTCTCAACCGCAGCGGATCCGCTGGCATACGCATCCCTTGCTTCTGCATGCGA
Source organism: Synechococcus sp. CBW1006 (assembly GCF_015840525.1). NCBI lineage: Bacteria > Bacillati > Cyanobacteriota > Cyanophyceae > Synechococcales > Synechococcaceae > Synechococcus > Synechococcus sp. CBW1006. The sequence goes on from NZ_CP060396.1 coordinate 1,767,762, forward strand.
CACGAGAGGGCCATCCGTCCGATAATGCATTGACTTCGACCGCTGCCTGAGGTGCGCAATGGCCAAGCAGCTTGATGCGTTACGTGCAACTACCCCGGTGAGCAAAGGCCGCGGTGGTCGGCCACGGCTCACCATTACTCCGCGCGACCTGCACCAGATCGAGCAGTTCGCAGCCATCGGCCTGGCTAATGCTGAGATCGCCTGCCTGGTTGGTGTTAGCGAGCGAACCCTCTACACGTGGCTGCACAAACCAATGGTTATTGCAGCCCTTAAAAAGGGGCGCGCCAATGGTCTCGCTGTTGCCGGTAAGAAGCTCTGGGACAGGGTCAACGCAGGTGATCTCAGCGCAATCATCTGGTTCGAGAAAACTCGTGGCAAGCGGTCTGAGCGTGTCCAGGTCATCAATGAAGACGAGGCCGTGGACATTACACGGCAGCTCAGAGCTATGCCCGACGACCAGCTTCGCCGGATTGCCGATGGTCAGTCGCCGGTAGACGTTTTGGGCTCATAACGTCACGGCCAGTGTCTGAAACTTCTGCCTTGAGCTGGACCTGGTGCGAATTCCAGGACTCTCGATCAGCAAGTCTGAGAGCAGTCCAGCAGGGCGTGATCAACAATGCCCAGGTCACTCCCTTTCTGGATCTGTCCGCCGGGGGCAAGGGCTGCGCAAGCGGCGTCGCTGCGCTCCACCGCCCTTGCCTTCCCGGCGGTGCGTGGGGCGCCCCGTCACAGCGCTACCAGCGCCACCACCCATGTCCGCCTCTCTCGATGCCCTCACCCGGGAAGATCCCGTCGCCCTGGTCGAGTCCTGCCACAGGGCCCTGCTCTGGATCCTGCGCACGCACCACAGCAAGCCGATCGCACGCACCTGGATCAACCATCCCTACGGTGAGGAAGAAATCGCTCTCCTGGAAGAGGAGCTGCTGCCGGCCATGGAGCAGTTCCTGGCCCGCACCGGTGAGATCGATGCTGCACTCGAGGCCTGCCTCGATGCCGAAGTCGAGTCCCAGGCACCCGCTCCGGAAGGGCAGTTGAAGGGGGCTTGATCGGCCCCACCGGCCGCCCGGGGGCTACGGCCCCCTTTGGGCGACCAGGTCATGCTCCTCGTGGATCAACCGGCTGTCGTCCGCCTCGCGATCAGCCTTGGATCACTGGCACCAAGTGTAGGCCGTATCGGGCGACTGACCCATGGCCCACATGACGGCGGTGCAGACCGAGCTGGCTAACCCGGAGAAGACACTGCGCTGCTTCTGAACAGCGTGTGCCGGGCTGGTCGTGGCGGTCATGATCACGAGCAGGACGCCGAGGGCGAGGGAACGGCGACGGGCTTGGATGGTGTTGGTCATGGGTCTGTTTCGGGGACCCCATCACCATAATTCGCCGGAGCGGCCGCAGTGGTGAGCTGCCTCTCTGAGTCTCGTGATCTTGCTCACTGGGGTGGTGGATGGATCGATCTGGGCTCTCCAAGACCTTCCACTGGACCCGCAGAGACGAGAAATACGCCGACCTACGACCTATGGCTGCTGTGGATTCCCAGGAAGGTCAGGTCACCCCACGCTGAGCGATGCCCTGTCCCCGTTCAGTGAAGATCTTGTGCTCTGATCAGGGCGTCTGTGGACCCTCGCGCGGGAGGTCCTCCAGCTCATCGGCGAGGGCCAGCACGGCGACATGGACCGGCGCCCACTCAGCCAGTACTGCAAACATCTCAGGAGATCCATGTTCTGTGGCCCTGCCGCGGGCATTGAGCTCGGACAGCTGGGCGCGTAGTTCAGCCAGGCGTTCGTGGCGACTGGTCATTGTGTCGTTGGCGAATGTCTTCAGGAGTGCCGCGAAGCGGATCACCCCGCGGCTGCAGCACTCCTCGCTTAGCCAGAGCTGAAGGCTATAACTGCTGTGGCTGAAGTTGAGACGGCTGGAGAGGCCCAGAGCAAGCTCACCGGATGGGGCGCAAAGGGCCTCAGCCCCTGCATGGCGGCAGGACCGGCTACCTGCGGCCGTGAGCGTCAGCTGATGTGGGGCATCTCCGCAGCCCCGCCTCAGGCGCGGCAGCGGTTGGTTGCAGTGGGACGAGCCTGGGCTGTGCTCTGCGGAACCTGGCGCCGGCGCAGATCCTCCGCGATCCTGCAGGAACCGGCGGGTTATGCCGATGAGCTGGTCTGAACTGGAGCGCTTGGTGGCAGAGGCTGAGGCCGATTCCACGTTGCGGGCTGCTCTCCACCGCTGCCGCACCCGCGCGGAGCTGATCCTGACGGCCCGGCGGCTGGGCTACCGCATCTCGCGACTGGATCTGCAGCGGGCCCAGGCGGAGCACCTGCTGGAGGAGCAGGTGATGGCGGCTGCTGTTGGTGAGTGAGGCTGCCTGCCGAATGAATGCAGCTGGCCGCAGTGATGCCATCGGGGTCAATCAGGCCTATCCCACCCGATGCCTATGCACTTTCTGCATAGGTGCGGTCTTTCGCAGGACATCGACGCTGTATCGAGGGGATCAGCCATAGGTTGAAGGTCAAATCGCTTGCTGGAGCTCGCTTTTTTGGCTGCCAGAACCGCACAACCGGTGCCAGGATCAGCCCAGCATTCCCCGTTGGACCACTTGGCGACTGCGGCCACGAGGGCCCCGAAGTACTGCCTGAGCTTCACCGCTGCAAGTCTCCGGCCTGAGTTGGCCGCCGTGATTGCCGGCATCCACCTCGAGGAGGACGGCGACTGGGCGCGCACCAAAGCTGCGGTGCTGGAGCGCAACGCTCTGCAGGCCCGCTCGGCCAGCACGGGTAAACGGCTGGAATCGGAGTTGCGCCAGAGGCTGCAGCGGCTCACTACCCCCCAACTGGAGCTCCTGGCGAATGGCACCAGCGACGAGCGCATCGCCATGGCTTGGCTGGCGGTACTGAAGCGCATCCAGATCGCGGCCGACGTGACCCGAGAAGTGCTGATTGGGAAGCTCAGCAGCCTGGACCCCGTGCTGCGCCGTTCTGACATGGCGGCCTTCTACGAGGCCACCGAACGCGATCACCCCGAGCTGGAGGCCCTGGCACCCTCGTCGCAGCAGAAGGTGCGATCGGCCTTGCTGCAGATGCTGCGGGATGCCGGGTTGCTGTACGGCAAGGCAGGGAAAGGCGGCACGCTCGGCACTGTGCAGCGCCCCCTGGTGTCACCGCAGGTGCAGGAGCTGCTGGAGGACGACGATCCGGCCTTGATGGCGGGGTTCCTGCTCAGCTCCACTGCTCGGTCGGCCAAGGCTGGGAAGGCCAAGGCTGCACCCAAGCCTGCGGCCAAAAAGGTGGGCGCTGCCCGGAGGAAGGCGGCATGAGCAGCGTCAGCGGCCTCGACAAGCGACTGCAGGAGGTGCTCACCCGCCCAGAGTTCCTGGAGATGCGCGGCGTGGCCAAGGAGGTGCCGATCTTCATCCAGACCTACAGCCCTGCCGACGAAGACCAGCTGCGGGTGGTGGTGAAGGGGGCAGAGCAATACCTGCGCAAGCAGGGCCTGCGGGTGAAGCACGTGGACTTGTTTGAGTTGGTGCTGCAGCTGCTGGAATCTGAAGGGTGGCTCCAAAAGGTCCTGCTGAAAGAGCCGAGTTGGAGCAAGGGCGATCTGTTCGACACTCTGCAGAACGTGGCAGAGCCCACTGAAGCGTTGGTGCCGAAGTTGATGGAGGCGCTGGGGAAGGACACCCAGGTCAGCCTGATCACGGGGTCAGGCCGGATCTATCCCTTCCTGCGTACCCACACGATTCTCGAGGCGCTGCAGCCAGCAATGGTGCGCCATCCAGTGGTTGTCTTTTTCCCAGGTGAGTATTCCCAGGATGCTGACGGCGGTTCCTACCTACGGCTCTTCGGCACCACGACAGCCAGCAAGATCGAAAACCCGCATTACCGGGCCACCAACCTCGACTATTTCGACATCAAGAGCTCATGACTTTCAAAACCATCCGCGAGCTCTTCGCCAAGCCGGTTGATCGCCCGATTGATGGGGTGATCAAGGCTGATGACGAGCGCCATCTCCAGGTTGAACTCGACGAGTACGTCGTCACCCGCGAGGTGAGCAAGGGCCTGGGTGCCTTCACCGACGCCTACCTGCACAACCCCACGGCCAATGGCGTGTGGATCTCGGGCTTCTTTGGTTCGGGCAAATCGCACCTGCTGAAGATGCTCTCGCTGATGCTCGACATCGAGAAACGCGTGGGAGAACAGGGACACCGCCCAGCCGAAATCCTTCTGCCCAAGGTGGGCGACGAAATCCTCCGGGCGGACCTAAAGAAAGCTACTGCAATCCCAGCTCGCAGCATCCTGTTCAACATCGACCAGAAGTTCGACACCAAGGGCGGAGACAAGGAATCTCCGATTCTGGATGTTTTCTTCAAGGTTCTCAACGAACTACAGGGCTATTATGGCAAGCAAGGCTACATCGCCCAGTTTGAATATGATCTCGACAAGCGAGGGAAGCTTGACTCTTTCAAGAAGACCTACCGTGAAACCATAGGGTCTGATTGGGAAAACGACAGGAAAGCTGTTCTAACGGCCACAAAAAGCGATTTCGCCAAGGCATACTCAATCCACGCTGGGGTGAGCGAAAGTGACGCTCTCAGGATTATCGATGATGCCAAAGACAGCTTCAAGTTGTCGATCGAGGACTTTGGTCAACGTGTGAAGGAGTACCTCGACAGCAAGCCCCCTGGTTTTCGGCTCAACTTCTTCGTGGATGAGGCTGGTCAGTTTATTGGCCAGGAACGCAGTCGCCTGCTCAACCTCCAGACCGTCGTGGAGAGCCTGGCCACCGCCACGAACGGTCGGGCCACCGTGTTCATCACCTCCCAGGCTGACCTAGAGGGCGTTCTGGGCCAGGTAAAGTTTGAGCAAGCAGACGATCTCAGCCGCATTCAAGGTCGCTTCAAGACGAAGATGAACCTTGCAAGTGCCGACGTTCAGGAGGTAATTCAGCGGCGCCTTCTTGAAAAAGATCCACAGGAACCAGAGCAGCTGATCAGCATTTACGAGCAGGAGAAGGAGAACTTCACTACCCTGTTCCGATTCGGTGACGGTTCAATCCAACTCAAGGGCTGGAGTGATTGCCAAGGTTTCTGCGGCCTTTACCCCTTCCATCCCTACCAGCTGAGCCTGTTCCAGCAGGCGATCCAGAGTCTGGCCACCCACAGCATCTTTGAAGGTCGGAACATGGCGGTCGGAGAGCGCTCGATGCTCTCGGTGTTTCAGGAGGTGGCCAAGGCAATCAAGGAGATGCCTGTGGGGCGGCTGGCCAGCTTCGATCAGCTCTATGACGGCATCAATGATGTGATCCGAAGCGATAAGAAGCAGACCATGGTGACCGCCCAGAACCAGGTGGGCGAGCTGGAGCTGCGCATCCTCAAGGCCCTATTCCTGCTCAAGTGGGTGCCGCAGTTCAAAAGCACGGCACGCAATATCGCGATCCTGCTGATCAATGAGCCCAACTTTGATATCCGCGCCCATGAGCAGGCGGTGAAGGATGCGCTGATCAACCTGGAGAGCCAGAGCTACCTGCAGCGCAGTGGTGAGGTCTACGAATTCCTCACCGACAAAGAAAAGGACGTTGAACAGGAGATCAAGCGCACGGAGGTGTCCGACTCAGAAGTGATCAAGGCCCTGCACCGGATTGTGTTTGACGACGTGCTGCGCAGCAACAAGATCCGTTTTGAGGACAACGGCAATGACTACTCATTTTCCCAGAAGATCGACGACGGTCTGATCAAGGGCAAGGACACCGATGTGGCCGTGAACCTGGTGACGCCGGAGCACCCCAACTACGGCAATGAGGCGATCCTGCACAGCCGCAACATGGGCGGCACCGAACTGATGGCGGTGTTACCGGGCAAGGAGCGGCTGCTGGAGCAGATCCGCAGCCAGCTGAAAACCGACCTCTACGTGCGTCAGAACAGCGGCAGCGAAGACGAAGCCTTGAACGCCATCCTGGCGATTCGCGCCAAGCAGAGCGGTGCACGCCGGCAGGAGATCACCCGCCTGGCCGAAGAGCAACTGCGAACGGCTGCGCTCGTGGTGAACGGCCAGACCCTCTCGGTTGGGGAAGGCGATCCGAGAACCCGGTTCAGCAAGGCCTACCAGGAGCTGATCCGCTCCGCGTTCTCCAAGCTGAAGATGGTGCACGGGTCGTTCAGTGAAACCACCGTGGCCGCGGTGGTGAAAGATCAGGACGACCTGCTCGACGGCCTGGCAGTGCAGCTGTCGGAGGCAGAGCAGGAGGTGCTGGTGGAGGTGGAGCGCCAGCAGAAGCTGGGCGAGCGCCTGAGCGCAGAAGACCTGGTGCGCAAGTTCGAGGCGCGGCCTTACGGCTGGAGCAACTGGGCCACGCTCACCTTCATCGCTCGGCTGTACCGCCTCGGAAAGCTGGAGCTGCGGGAGAAGGAACTGCTGAGCAGCGTGGAGGTGATCGATGCGCTGACCAACAGCCGCAAGCTGGGCGGCGTGAACGTGCGCAAGCAGGAGGTGTACGACACCAGCACGATCAATGCACTCAAGAGGTTCCACCAGGACCTGTTCAATGTGCAGAGTCCCGGCACCGATGCGCGCAGCACCTGCGAAGCCTTCCGGATGGCGATGCGCGAGGAAGCGCAGGACCTGCGCGACCTGGCGGCCCAGGCCGGCACCTATGGATTCCTTGCTGCGGTGAAGCCCTGGGCCGAGCAAGCCGAGGCGATGACCAAAAAGGACGACGGCTACCTGCTCAATCAGCTGGACACCTTCAAGGACAACTGGCTCGATGCCGAAGAGGACCTGCTCACCCCCCTGAAGCAGTTCCTCAATGGCAACCAGAAGGCGGTCTACGACCAGGTGAAGGCATTTGAGACTCGCTACGGCGATGAGTTCGCCGATCTGCCCGCTGATCTGGTGCAACCCCTGAGGGCATTGCTCAGCAGCGAGAAGCCCTATGCCGGCGGCCTGATCCCCCAGGCCAACAACGCCATGGCGGAACTCCAGAAGCAGCTGGAACACCGCCTGCAGCAGGCTCAGGCTGACGCCTTGCAACAGATCACTGAGCAGGAGGCACGGCTAAAGGCCGACTCCGATTTCCAAAAGCTGGATGAGGAGCAGCAAGCCCAGGTGCTTGCCCCCACAGCTCAGGCCAAGGCCGATGTGCAAGCCGCCAGCAAGCCGGGTACTGCGCTCTTGAGGATGAACCGCTATCGGGCGGAAGAGGTGCCCAAACAGCTGCAACGCATGGCGGCCCTTGCAGCGCCAAAGGACGCTCCGATGCCTGCCGAGATCACGGTGGTTGCCGCTTCAGCGCTGAAGGTGAACTGTCCGCTGAGCCAGATCACCAACAGCGCCGAGCTGCAGCAATGGCTCGATGCCTTGCGCGCAGCCGCCCAGGCCGAGCTGGATCAAGGCCACCGGATCAGTCTCTGATCGCAGCCGCAGTCTTTTCTCCACCACCCTCCCCACCGATCCAGCCCTGATCCATGCCCGTCAACACCGCTGCCCTGAAGACCTTTGCCCCGGCCATGCGCCGGCAGCTACTGGAGGCGGTAGGCCGCAAGCTCGATCTGCTGCTGCACAGTCAGACCCCAGACACGCTCAGCACCTACGCCAAGCAGATCGCTGAGCTGAGGGAGCACGATGCCGAGAACCGTGAGCAGCTGCTGGAGCGAGCGGCCTACACCTGGTTCAACCGGCTATGCGCCCTGCGCTATCTGGATGCCCGTGGCTGGAACCCCTTTGGCTGCAAGGTGCTGATGCCTGCTGGAGAGGGCGAAACCCAACCTGAGCTGCTCAAGCTGATGCGTGCGGGGAGTCTGCCTGCGGCGCTGAAAGGCCACACCAATGAAAGTCGGCTGCATGGTCTGCTCGATGGTCAGATCCAAACAGCGATCCCAGGTGCTGATCCCCAGGGCGAGGTCTACCGCGAACTGGTGCTGGCGACGTGCCGCTTCTATCACGAGCTACTGCCCAATCTTTTTGAAGGTCTCGATGATGCCAGCGAGTTGTTGCTTCCGGACGACCTGCTGAGTGAGGGGTCGATTGCCGGTAGCTTCCGCCGTGAGATCAGTGATGACGACTGCCAGGATGTGGAGATCCTTGGTTGGCTATATCAGTTCTATATCGCCGAGAAAAAAGATGAGGTGATGGCCCGCAAGAAGGCGGTGCCCACCGAAGACATCCCGGCCGTCACCCAGCTGTTCACGCCCCACTGGATCGTGCGCTATCTGGTGGAGAACTCTCTGGGCAGGCTGTGGCTGCTGAATCGGCCATCGTCAGGGTTGAAGGCGCAGATGCCTTACTACATCGACGGCGAGGCCGAAACGGATTTCCTGAAGATCAACAAGCCGGAAGAGATCAAGGTATTGGACCCGGCCTGCGGCAGCGGACATATGCTCACCTATGCCTTCGATCTGCTGTCCCTAATCTACGAGGAGGAAGGCTACGCGCCCAGCGAAATTCCCGGTCTGATCCTTCAGAACAATCTCTACGGACTGGAGATCTGCCCCCGCGCCACTCAGCTCGCACAGCTGGCCCTCCTCTTGAAGTCCCGCGAACAGTCCCGTCGCTTCTTTCAGCCGGAACAGCTGGTGCGCCCCCAGATCCTTGAACTGCAGGATGTACGTATTAAAGGGGAGGAGCTCAATGACTACATCGAGGCCCTGGGCCTTGAAGAACTCGTATCCGTTCAGGGGCCGTGACGCAGCAGCGCAGCATTCCACCCTTGATCGCTGATCAACGAGCAACCACAGACACCACGATCGATGACGGCCGGCTCAGGGATTCGGCAACAGCGATGGCATCTCACCGCCGCGATGATGGGCGATCAAGGCCTGCTCCAGGAACTGCCAGATATCACGGCCCTGTTGCCGCAGGCTGGTGGTGACCGTGAGCAGCCTGCTGCGGCAGATCGCACCCTGGCGGGATTGGACGCCATGGCTGATCTTGCGCTGAATCACCGAATGGCGCAGGGCACGCTCGGCTGCGTTGTTGGTGGGCTCGATCCCTTCAATCTCCAGGAAGGTCCAGAGGCCATCGCTCACTTGCAGCAACTGATGGCAGGTACGCACCGTCTTGGCCCACGGCGTTCGCTCGCCGCGCTGGCAGCCCAGCTCCACAACCCGCTGCAGCGTGCCCACAAACGCCTGGCGGATCGGCCGACAGCCCTGCTGCAACGTGGACCAGTCGATCGTTCCGTCTTTGTAGCGGTGCCACTGGGCAAACAGCTGCTGCTGCAGGCCCAGCAGCTCCGCTCCAATCTCACCGCTGGCGCCCTGACGGTCAGCGATGGCGGTGAGATCGCGGATCACGTGCGCCCAGCACAGCTGGCGCTGCTCCAGCGGGAGATGGTTGTAGGCGGAGAAGCGATCGCTCACCACAATTCCGCCAAAGGCATTCCCGAGCAGGTCGATCGCGGCGGCAGCCGAGCGGCTCAGGCTCTGCAAGAACACTGTCACCCCCATGGCGGTCACCATGACCCACTCCCAGCCGCGCCGGCCATCGGGGTTGCCCCCATCGGCATTACCGGTGGGGGCACCGGTTTCATCGACATAGACCACCGACTGCTGACGGGCAAACGCAAGGGCCTCCTGCATGGGCTGCTCCAGTGCTGCACTCAAGCGCTGGCGGATAGTGGCCATCGCTCCCCGGCTGATCTGTACCCCCAGCAGCTGATCCAGCAGCGCCTGGGTCTTGCTGAAACTCAACGGGAAGGCACTACCCAGCAGACCCACCAGAGCACTGAGCCGGGGACCGTAATGGCTTACTTCCACCTCCGCCGGTAACGAGGCACAGGTGCTGGTGGAACAGCAGGGGCAGACCAGGCGGTGCAGCCGGTGCTCGATCACCAGAGGCGTGATCGGTGGAATCTCGATCACCTGGTGCCTCAAGGGCTCGGGATCCTGACCCTGTAGCAACGTGCCGCAGCGGCGGCAGGCCTGGGGGTGGTGCTCGACCACCTCATCCACCCGCTCGATCGGCAGCAGCTCCGGCCCAGATCCGGGATGGCCCGGCTGGCCGCCGCGCTTGCGGCCACTGCCCTTGCGTCGTTCGGGCGGCCTAAACCCCTGGCCATCACTGGAGGGAGGCTTGGAAGAATTGCGGGAGCTGCGGCCGATCCGCTCGCGCAGATGGGCCAGTTCGGTCGCCAGGGCGGTGAGCTGGACGCGGAGCTGCACCATCTCCTCCTGTTGAGCCAGGATGAACTCCCTGGCACCAGCTGGCCACGACAACCAGTCCACCTCGGAAATGCCAGCAGGAGGGGCGCCCATCTCAAGCAGTCTCTGCCTGAGATGCAAACGGGAATCAGGACGCCGTCAAGGGTTCAGCAGAGACGATGTTCGCCGCGTGCTGTCCCGACCCCTGAATGCTTACAAGAACTCTTTGATCAAAGCCTATTCAAGCTGCTTCGTCAGTTCGAAGAGGCTAAGACTTTCGGCTCACTGATTCAGCCGTGCCTCGACGAACGGGCCATCGCGGAGGTCCGCCACGCGGTCGAGACCAAGGAGCGCGGGGGGCAGCTCTTCCTGCACGAGACCCACCGCAAGGTCCTAAGTGTTCTCGAACAAGCCGAAGCACTCACCCAGCAGTACCACATTATATCAGCTAATCCTCCGTATCTTGGATCAAAGAAGATGAATAATCGACTAAAGTCGCTTATTCAGGCTGATTACGAGCCATACAAGGCCGACCTTTTTTCTGCTTTTGCTATGCGCGGGGGGAGCCTTGTCATCGCCAAGGGCTTGGCAGGCTTTATGACTCCAAATGTGTGGATGTACATCTCGTCGCACGAGAATCTGCGCACTAAGGTTATCAACGAGCGCACGCTACTGTCACTGGTAGAACTACCTTTGACCGGCTTCGACGGCGCAACAGTTCAGATATGTGCATATGTCTTCGAAAATTACGCAAGGCCTGAATCAAAGGGGGGCTTTGTTCGCTTGGTGGATTTTAAAGGCGCTAATAATATGGGGCCAAAGGTGCGGGAGGCGGTGGCAAACCCAGAATGTGGCTGGTATTTCCGCGCATCATCGCATGACTTCAGGGAAGTCCCTGGCAGTCCAGTTGCCTACTGGGTTAGCTCTATCGTAAGGGCAACTTTTAAGTCTGCAAGGCTCTTGGGGGATAATGCTCCAGTAAAGCAGGGTCTTGCCACGTCAGATAACGAGCGGTTTCTGCGACTTTGGCATGAAGTATCCTTCTCATTGCTTAATCAGAATGCGAAAAGTCTTGAGGACACGGAAGGATACGATTTCAAATGGTATCCTCTAAACAAAGGCGGGGCCTTTCGCAGGTGGTATGGGAATCAGGAATTTGTAATCAACTGGGAGAATAACGGGGAGGAGCTCTGGGCCTTCACGGCCACCCTTAATCAAGGCTCAAATGTTCGACTGAAAAGCAGGGATTTCTATTTTAAGGAGAGCGCAAGCTGGAGCGATGTCACTTCAGGGCGAACTTCGGCACGTTTTTATCCCCAAGGCTTTATCTTTGATACAACAGGTCCCTCGGTCTTCAGAAGCGATGAACTCAGGGTGTTCTTTTTGCTTGGACTCCTGAATTCAAAGGTTACAGATGTATTTGTCTCCCTTCTAAATCCAACCCTTCACTTCACCCTGAAGGATGCGAACGGCTTTCCATTGCCGAGTGGCATCTGTCAACACGACGTAGAGGCCTGCGTAAATGAATTGATCGAGCTCGCCAAAGTCGACTGGGACAATCGCGAGATATCGTGGAATTTCCGGGTGCAACCGTTATTAAGGGAAGATGTTAGGTCGCATACGCTGGAAGCAACGTGGCGGAATTGGGAGTTGCGAAGCACCGCCGCCATCCGACGGATGCAGGATCTGGAGACGGAGAACAACCGGCTGTTCATTGCTGGCTACGGGCTGGAAGGAGAATTGCAGCCCGAGGTGCCTGAGGACCAAATCACCCTCGCCTCCGCCGAAGTCACTACGGATGTTACCGCCTTTCTCTCCTACGCCACCGGCTGCATGATGGGCCGCTACAGCCTCGATCAGGCCAGTCTGATCCTGGCCGACTTCCGCGATAGCCAGGCCGCCCACCTCGCCGCCTACGAAGAAAAAGTCGGCAAGCCCCTGGGCCAAGTCCAATTCAAGCCCGACGCCGATGCCATCATCCCCGTCCTCGACGGTGAGTGGTTCGAAGACGACATCGTTGCACGCACCCGCGAATTCCTGGAGGTCACCTTCCCCGAGAGCACCGTTACCGAAAACCTCCGCTTCATCGAAGAGTCTCTCGGCAAAGACATCCGTAAATACTTCTGCAGCGACTTCTACAAGGATCACCTGCAGACCTACAAGAAGCGACCGATCTACTGGATGGTGCAGAGCCCTAAGAAGGGCTTCGCCTGCCTGATCTACCTGCACCGCTACACCAAGGACACCCTCAACCAGGTGCTCAACAACTACTTCCGGCCCTACCTGCAGAAGCTGGAGGCCCGCCTGGCCCAGCTCGGCCTCGACCAGCTCAACGATTCCCTTCCCACCCGCGAGCGCACCGCCGCCCGCAAGGAGGCCGAGAAGATCACCAAGGTGCTCAAGGAGTGCGAGGCCTGGGAGCAGGACGCCCTATTGCCCCTGGCCCAGCAACGCATCGAGCTCGATCTCGATGACGGGGTGAAGGTGAACTACCTCAAGCTGCAGGACGTGCTGGCACCGATTCCAGGGCTGGCGGCGAAGGAGAACTGAGGCATGCTTGATACTCAGGCCCCCATCAGCGCGGATACCTTCCCAGTGGCCCAGCGCTCAGCATCGCCCAGTCCAGCAGCATGGCCCTACCCCGGTGCTCGATGGTGGACCTTTGATTTCCACGCCCACACGCCAGCTTCTTACGACACCCCCCACTGGCAGCAGGCCATCGGAACTGATGAGGAGGTGACGCCCGAGCGCTGGTTGGGCCAGTTCATGGCAGCCGGTATCGACTGCGTCGCGATCACCGACCACAACACAGGTGCTTGGATCGATCATCTGAAGACTGCCTACCAACGGATGGAGCAGGAGGCCGGGCCAGGCTTCCGGCCCCTTGTCCTGTTTCCTGGCGTGGAGCTATCGGTGCAGGGCGGTTTCCATCTTCTGGCACTATTCGATCCCAGCCGGGCTGGCGCGGATGTGGACAGTCTGCTTGGGGCTGTGGGGTACTCCGGAACTCGCGGCAGCAGTGATGGAGTCACCGGCAAAGGCTTGTTTGACACCATCGCAGCTGTCCGTGAAGCCGGAGCCATCCCCATCCCTGCCCACGCCGATCGTCCTGGTCCCACAGGGAAAGCTTTGTTTGCCGTTCGTGAAGGCAGCCAAGCAAGTGTTGTCGATGCCACCACCCTCAAGCAGTTGTTGGAAATAGGTGATCTGCTCGCCGTGGAGTGGGAGAACCTCGATCGTCCCTATCCCGCCTGTATTCGTGATCAGGCTGCAAACCTTACAAAGGTGATCGGCAGCGACAGCCATAGCTTCCAAGGAGCACGGTCTCCTGGTTCTCGTTATACCTGGGTAAAGATGGCCAGCCCCACCCTCGAAGGCCTGCGTCTCGCCTTGCTGGATGGCAACGAGGGTGCGGTGGAGCGTTGGGGTGGCGACGAGGCCCAAGGGAGAGCAAGGCTCGGGCCACCATCCCAGCCACCGGCGCTTGTCCTGCGCGAAGTGCGCCTCTCGGACGCGCGTTGCATGGGTCAGGGAACCGCTGCCACTCTTCGCCTCAACCCTTGGTTCAACGCCATCATCGGCGGCCGTGGCAGTGGCAAATCCACCTGGGTTCATTCCTTGAGACTCGTCTTACAGCGCTCCGGCGAATTGGAAGCACTGGGGCAATCGGCCGAGGCGTATCGACAGTTTCAATCCTTCAGTCAGTTGCCGACCACTCGCGGACCGAGCGCTGGAGGCCTACGCCAGAACACTGTGATTGGTCTGGAGTTGCAGCGCGATGGGGTACCCCACCGCCTGCGTTGGCAACTGGATCACCCCCAGGGGAGTGTGGAAGAGCTAAGCTCCAGCGGCCAATGGCAGCATTCCACCAGCCAGGCGATCACGGCGGAACGCTTCCCGATTCAGCTGTTCTCCCAGGGACAGATCGCCGCTCTGGCGGATCAGGGCCGCTACGCCCTGATGGAGATGATTGATCAGGGGGCTGGCCTGGCGTCTCAAAGTCGGCGCATCGAGGAGCTTCGGCGCACCTACCTCAGCCAGCGCTCCCGTCTTCGGGAGCTGGAAGGGCGTCTTGCCGAGCGGGCGGAACGGGAACGGGAGCTCAGCGAGCTGCGGCGCAAACTCAACGATCTGGCTGAGTTGGATCCCGGCACTGTGCTGGCTGATCAGCAACGAGCCGTGCGGCAACGCCGAGAACTCGATCGCGCTCGTCAACACCTGGAGAACCTGCCAGCCGCGCTGGAGCAACTCGCCAGCCAGCTGCCGCTGGATGACTGGGCCGCGGAGTTGTTCGATCCGGATCGCGACAGTGATGCAATGGCCTGGCGGCAGGAGATCGATGCTGCGCTAGTGGCTGCACAGGCGCAACTGCAGCACTTGGCCGCTGCAATCGGGCGCCAGGCACGAGATCAATCGCACCATCCAGGCATCCAGGCTTGGCGCAGCAGAGCCGAAGCTGTGGAACGGGCTGCGCAGCAGCTTCAGTCTGAGTTGGCTGAGCGCGGGCTGACGGACCCGGGGTTGATGGGGCAGTGGCTCCAAGAGCGGCATCGCCTCGAAGCACTGCTGCAGGAACTCGACGGCATTGCACTGGAGCGCCAGGCTCTGGAACAGGCAAACGAACGGCAATGGCACGACCTGCTTCAGGCACACCAGAAGCGCAGTGGCTTTCGCCAAGCCTTCCTCGATGGCGTGCTCCAGGCCAACCCCTATGTGCGGATGGAGGTTGTTGCTTTTGGATATGAGCCTGAGGCATTCGGGTCCCAACTCCGCCAGCTACTTGATCTGGATGGCAATGGCTTCGAAAGCGATCTGAGTGCCTTGGTGGAACAGATGAACTCGGCGACCGACCGACTGGACGTGGTGGCAGCGATCAAACGCTCGCTCTTGGATGAACATGAGAACCAGACACTGGGAGCCAAGTTTCGGAAGAATCTTGACCGCAAGCTGGCACAGCCTGGCTTTGCGGATGCGATTCGCTGCTGGCTGCCAAGCGATGACTTAAGAATCACCTACAGCCATCGCGGTAATGGCCGTGATTGGGAGCCCATTCAGCAGGGATCCCAGGGGCAACGAGCATCTGCTCTGCTGGCATTCCTACTCTCGTTCGGCGATGCTCCGCTGGTCTTGGATCAACCCGAAGATGATCTGGACAATAAGCTCATCTCCGAACTCGTAGTGGCTCAGATCCGAGCCAATAAAATGCGCAGGCAACTCCTGATCGTGACCCACAATCCCAATGTTGTTGTGAATGGCGATGCTGAGCTTGTTACCGTGATGGATTTCGGTCGTGGTCAATGCTATGTGCAGAGTTCAGGAGCACTTCAAGATCCTGAGATCCAGAATAATGTCTGCTCAGTGATGGAAGGTGGCCGCGAGGCCCTGGCTCGTCGCTGGGCAAGGCTTGGGCGGGAGGTGTGAGATGAGACTGAGCCGCAATGATCTGATCTCAAAGCTCAGCCTGGGAGAAGACAGCCTCCTGGAATGCAAAGAAGTTCGCTTCTCAGGTGCATCAGTGCGAGGCCCATCGCAGAACGACCTGGCTGATGAGCTTGCGGCCTTTGCCAACAGCCGAACAGGCGGCACCCTGTTGCTCGGCATCGATGACAAGACGCGTGAGGTGCTGGGAATTCCTGTTGATCGCCTTGATCTCGTCGAGGCATTAGTCCGCCAGGCTGTTGAAGACAGCATCAAACCTCCACTGGCCCCGGTGATTGAGCGATTCACCCTGCCTGATTCTCTGGGCTTGGAGCACGCCATCCTCAGAGTTGACATCGCACCCAGTTTGTTTGTGCATCAGAGCCCCGCTGGCTACTTGCACAGGGTTGGCTCCTCGAAGCGCCCTATGCCGCCTGAATACTTGGCGCAGCTGTTTCAGCAGCGCAGCCAGAGCCGCCTGATCCGATTTGATGAGCTGCCGGTTTTGTCTGCTCAATGTGAGGATCTTGATGCCAAGTTGCTCGAACGCTTTCAGCCTCAGTTATCACCTGACGCAAATTGGCAGTCGAAGACAGGCCTGGTGGTCGAAGCGGAAGATGGATCTCTCCATCCTTCAGTGGCGGGAGTGCTGCTGACCAGCCTCAATCCCCAGCAATTCCTGAAGGGTGCTTACATCCAGGCTGTGGCCTATGCGGGCACCGAGGTAGCGCCCCAGGGAGAGGATGTCATGTACCAGCGTGATGCTGCAGATCTCACAGGCCCACTGGATCAACAGATCACAGCGGCCTGCAGGTTTGTGGCTCGCAACAGCCGCACGGGAGCTGCAAAGACGCTGGAGGGAGGTCGAATTGATCGCCCACAGTTTGATGCGTTGGCTGTATTTGAAGCGATCACCAATGCCGTTGCCCATCGCGATTACTCCATCCCCGGCAGCAAAGTGAGACTCCGTCTCTTTGACGATCGCCTCGAAATCTTTTCGCCGGGCATGCTGCCGAATACGATGACTACCGAGAGCCTTCCTCTGCGCCAGGCCTGCCGCAACGAGCTGATTGCCAGCCTGCTTGCGCGTTGCCCTGTGGAGACTGCTGTGGGCATCAGCCATCGCCGCTACA
Source organism: Synechococcus sp. CBW1006 (assembly GCF_015840525.1). Lineage (NCBI taxonomy): Bacteria > Bacillati > Cyanobacteriota > Cyanophyceae > Synechococcales > Synechococcaceae > Synechococcus > Synechococcus sp. CBW1006. The sequence continues at coordinate 1,784,436 of NZ_CP060396.1, forward strand.
TCATGGACCGTCGCGGTGAAGGTGTGCCCCTGATTATTTCTCGAACACAGGAATTGTCAGGTCAGCTTCCTAACTACCGCCTCATTGACAACAACGAGCTACTGCTCACGATTCCTAGTTCTCTGTGATGCTGCTCTTGCTGATCAGAGCAGTCCTAGGTTCAAAGCGCCAAGCGCGCCTTGCCGGTCATCAGGTACTGAATCGCCTCCCGTCCACGACGTGGCAAAGCCTCAACGGCACCGGCCTCTATCAGCTGCTGCAGGGTCTGCGACACCGAGGGTTGCTTCACGACCCACAGCCCCACCAACTCGGCCTGCGTCTGAATCGAGGCCGGATCCACCTGTGCCCAGGCCACCAACCGCTCCCAGGCCGTGTCGCCCAGCTGCTCCTGCAGCTCCGCCTGGTTGCGTTGCCGCAAGGTCAGCAAGAGATCGTCCAGCCCCACAGGCGCGACTTCGGCACCTCCGCTCGTCAGCCCCAGCAAGGCCGTGATGCCATCTTCCAGGGCCTTCAACAGGCCGCGCAGATCCCCTCGGAACAGCTCGTAAAGCTTCTGCACCACGGCATCAGTCACGGGGGGCCGCCATGGCTTGGCGGGATCCTGCTGCAGGGCCTCGTAGCGATTGGCCAGCAGTTGCTTCACCTCAGTCAGATCCAGAGGCTCCAGCACCAGGGGATTGCTGAACACCGAGCGGATCTGGGTGTGGCTCTGCACCACCGTGCGCACCGCATCGGTGGTGCCCACCACGATCAGATGCAGACCGTCGTGCAGCAGGGCCTGATCGCGGATCCCGCGCAGCAGATCGGCGGCCCGCGAGGCGTCTGCCTCGCTGAGGTTTTCGAGGTTGTTGAGGTGCAGCACGATGCCGCGTGCGCCCCGACCGATGGCGTAGCGCAAGAGATCACGCAACACCCTCGGTCCGTCCAGCAGCAATGCCCCTGGTGGCGTGGCCACGCTTTCGCTCTGGCTGCCGCCAAGCCCCACACCAAAGGCCGACAGCGTGAGTCCGCCGCCCCGCAGGCGAATACTGCGGACCAGTTGCTGGGCGGCTTCCACTTCAGGCCCCGCTGCCGTGGGGCAGTTGGCCAGAACAGCGTCATACACACCCGAGAGGAGCTGCCCCAACAACTGCTCGCTGGCCACCTCTGCGCTGATGGGGATGATCTCGTCGGAACTCCAGTACCCCTCCGCCTGAGCATCGGCCTTCACCGTCTGTACCAGGGTGGTTTTGCCGATCCCCGGCCGGCCGGCCACGGCCTGGCGGGAGCTGGCACTGCTGCCGATCGTGGTGAGCAGCAGCTGCCGCTCCCGTTGCCGGCCCACAAACAGCCGCAGCGGCGTGGCCTCCGAATCCACCCGCAACGTGGCCTGGAAGAAGGGCGACGAGCGCAGGTTGTACAGGCCCCAGAGGTTGGGCAGCGCCATGGCTCGACGTATTGGCAACGGGCGTCAGCCAGTCAATACTGGTCATGTATTGGCCGATCTGGCAATACCTGCCCATGACCCGCTCCCCTGCCGCCACCAGCCGCATCCACGAGAGCCTCGACGCCGCATTGGCCCGCAAGCGCGTCGTGCTGTGGTACGACCCCAACGGCGAGTGGGCCTCCGATTTCGAGGAGTACCAGCCCGCTCAGGCCGAGAAGCTGCGGGTGGAGGGCAACGAGTTCTCTGTGAAGGTGGCGATCAGCCGCGCCCCCCTCGACCAGCGCTTCCTCCTCTACAACCCTTCCGCCAAACCAGCCGAACCTGACAACTGGCTGCTGGATCTGCTGCTGGCGGGCCATGAGTTCACGGCCGACAGAGCCTCCCTCGACATCCAGGAAGCGGGCCTGACGCTGGAGTTCAAAGAGCTGGCCCAGGAGCACAAGGCCTTTTTCCGCTCACCGGTGCGCACCACCAAGCTCAAGGAGTTGCTGCGTCCCAATGACGGTGACGCCGCGGTGCGGCTCAAGATGCTGGCGGTGCTGGCCAAGCAGCCGCCCGATATCGACAAGCTGTTGCTGCATGCCTTCGGGCAGCTCGATCCGGCCAACCCCGATGGCGACGACCCGGTGGAGACCCTCTATGGAAACCACCAGCTGAGCCGCTATTTCTGGAAGGCGGTTGGCGAGAAGTTCGGCTACGCCAGCCCCGAGCCCAACCTGCGCGACTTCGCCGTTGCCCTGTTCAATAGCGTGAGCTCAATCGGGCCCGATGGCGACCTGCTGCCCCACGCCCGGGTGTTCCTGAGTATCTGGAAGGACAGCCTCAGCGCAAGGAGTGCCTTTCAGCAGTGGAGCGATCACCTCGCCGGTGTGCTGCGCGTTGAAGAGCAGCTCAACGATGCGCCAGACAGCTACGACCCAGACGACGACGACAGCTATGAGCTGATCGAGCGCTTTGTGCTCAGCCGCCTGCTGCAGCGTTTCCAGGGCGACGCCTCAGACGCCGACCTGCTGGATGCGATCCGCAGTCGCAGCAGCTCCTGCTGGTTTGAGAAGCACCTGCACGGCTACCGCGCCCTGGAGCAGGCGATCACCTTCCGCCAGCTGCTGGCGAAGGCTGATCTGCAGGTGCCCGGTTTTGAGGAGGGGCTGCAGCGCTACTGCAACAGCTGGTGGCGGCTGGATCAGGCTTACCGGCGCTGCATTTTCCATGCCCGCACCTACCAGCAGCCCACCCTCTTCAAGCCGCTGCGGGAATGGTTGGAGAACCAGTACGTGAACAACGTGCTGCTGCCGCTCACCAACCGCTGGAGCGATCAGGTGAGTCAGCTGAGCAGCTGGAGCTCCACGGCCTTGCCGCGGCAGAAGGAGTTCCACATGCGCTACGTGCATGCACCGCTGGGCTCCAAGAGCCTCAAGCGCCTGTTTGTGGTGATCTCCGATGCCCTGCGCTACGAGGCCGCCCGCGACTACGCCGAGCGCCTCAACGCTCAGGCGGGTAAGGGCTGGAAGGCCGAGGTGGATGCCCTACTGGGGGCGCTGCCCTCGTACACCCAGGTGGGCATGGCGGCCCTGCTCCCGGGTGCTCAGCTCGGCATCAATCCCGCCGATGGCACCGCAACGGTGGATGGCCAGAGCGCCTCCGGCACCGAGAACCGGGACAAGATCCTCAAGGCCTATGCCAATGGCCGTGCCAAGGCGATTCAGGCGGAAGACTTCCTCAATCTGCCCACCACCAAAGAGGGAGCCGAACTGATCAAGGAGCACGACGTGATCGTTGTGTATCACAACCGGATCGATCGGATCGGCGACAAGCGCGACACGGAAGCCGACACCTGCCAGGCGGTGGAGCAGGCCTTCGAGGAGCTGGACGCGATCCTGCGCAAGATCAGCAGCCTCAAGGGCAGCCAGGCCGTGATCACCGCCGACCACGGCTTCCTGTTCCAGCAGGAACCGGTGGATGCCAACGACCGCTCAGAGTTTCCCGCGGCCAAGGAGCTCACCTTCAAGAACCGCCGCTTTGCCCTGGGCACGGGCATCAAGCCCAGTACCGGGCAGAAGGTGTTCACCGCCGCTGAGCTGGGCCTGGCCGGCAGTTGGGAAGCGGTATTCCCGCTGGGCCTCGATCGCTATCCCCGTTCGGGCTCCGGCTCACGCTTCGTGCATGGCGGCACCTCCCTGCAGGAGGTGGTGGTGCCGGTGATCCGGCTCAAGCGCGAACGCAAGGACGAGAGCCGCGTGGTGGAGGCCGAGCTGCTGCGGGTGCCCGCCAAGATCACCATGGGCAAGCTGAGCTTCGGGCTGTTCCAGCTGGAGCCCGTGGAACCCCGCAAGCGCCTGCCGCTGCAGCTGCGCATCGGCCTGTACGCCAAGGCCGATGGGGCCTTGCTCTGCGCCCACCGCACCGTGCTGCTGGATTCCGCCGCCAGCGAGGCCCGCGAGCGGGAGCAGCAGGTGGTGCTGGAGCTCTCCAACGCGGCAGGGGACTACAACAACCAGACCCTGGAGCTGCGCCTGGAGCAGCTGCTGGAGGGTGTCAGCCAGCCCCAGGCCTACAAGACTGTGGAGCTGAAGCTGCAGCGGCCCTTCGGCAGCGACTTCGACGACTTCTGATGGCCTTAGTCCATGCCTAAACTAAGTAGGCTGGTTTGTCGCGACGCCATGGAGACCGCCCCCTCTGCGCCTCACTCCACGCCGCGAATCGTGAACGTGCATCAGGCGAAGACCAACCTGTCCCGCCTGATCGATGACGCCCACGCCGGCGAGACCATCGTGCTGGCCAAAGCGGGCAAGCCCTGGGCGCGGCTGATGCCCCTCGCCCCACCACCTCCGCAGCGCATCCCTGGGCGACTGCGCACTCAGGGCCCTCTCCATGATCCCGATGCGTTGTTGGAGCCGATGGATGCCGATGAGCTGGCGTCATGGGAGGACAGCCCCGTGATGTCTGGGGCACCCACTCCATGAGCAGCGCAGCGACCTACCTGCTCGACAGCCATGTGCTGCTGTGGTGGTGGTTCGAGCCAGAGCGACTTTCGGGCGCGGTGCGGGAGTTGCTGATCGATTCCGCCACCCCGGTTCTGGTGAGTGCGGCCACGGTATGGGAGCTGAGCCTCAAGCACCACCGCGGCAAGCTGCCGGAGCTGGCCAGCGTCATCGGCGATCTACCAGGCCTGCTCCAGGCAGATGGGTTCGAGGCTCTGCCGATCGCCCTGGCTCATGGCCTGCGGGCTGGTGCCTACAACCAGCCGCACCGTGATCCTTTTGATCGCATGCTCGCTGCCCAGGCCGAGCTTGAGCGGATGGTGCTGCTCACCGCCGATCCGCAGCTCTCCACCTTTCCCTGTCAGATCCTCTGGTGACATCGCATGGCTTCTGAGCACAGCCCCCTGGATCAGAAGATCCTCGAGTACTTCCCTGGTCTGGTGGTCCGCAAAGACCTCACCACCGAGCTGAAGCAGAACGCGGTGGTGCCCACCTATGTGCTCGAGTACCTGCTGGGCCAGCACTGCGCCACCGACGACCCCACCTTGATCGCAGAGGGCCTGGAGTCGGTACGGCGCATCCTCGCCAAGCACTACGTGCATCGCAACCAGGCGGAGCTGGTGAAGTCCACGATCAAAGAGCGCGGCACCCACAAGGTGATCGACAAGCTCACCGTGGAGCTCAACGACAAGGCCGGCTTTTATGAGGTGGAATTCACTAACCTCGGCCTCAAGAAAGTCCCTATTGAGGTGGACTTCATCAAGCGCTACCCCAAGCTGCTGGTGGGAGGCATCTGGGCGATCACTGACGTGGAGTACGAACTCCCCACCGACCCCAAGGCCAGCCCCTGGCAGATCTCCACCGTCAAACCCATCCAGGTGGCCGGCGTCGACCACGACGAATTCCTCGCGGCCCGGGCCAAGTTCAGCACTGATGAGTGGATGGATGTGCTCATGCAGAGCGTGGGCTTCAATCCGGAACACTTCAGCCGCCGCGCCAAGTTGCTCACCCTGATCCGGTTGATCCCGTTCTGTGAGCGCAACTACAATCTGCTGGAACTCGGCCCTAAGGGAACCGGCAAATCCCACATCTTTGCCGAGTTCTCACCCCACGGCATGCTGATCTCAGGCTCGGAGGTCACTGCTCCCAAGCTGTTCGTGAGCAATGCCAATGGCAAGATCGGCCTGGTAGGTTATTGGGACTGCATCTGCTTCGACGAATTCGCCGGTAAGGACAAGAAGGTCGACAAGACGCTGGTCGACATCATGAAGAACTACATGGCCAACCGCACCTTCTCCCGCGGTATCGAGCAGCTCTCAGCCGAGGCTTCGATGGTGTTCATGGGCAACACCCAGAAGTCGGTGGCCTACATGCTCAAGCACTCCCACTTCTATGAGCCGCTACCGGATAAATACATCGATTCCGCCTTCATCGACCGTATCCATGCCTTCAATCCCGGCTGGGAGGTGGCACCGGTGCGCCATGAGCTGTTCTGCACCGGCTATGGCTTTGTGGTGGATTACATCGCCGAGGTGCTCAAGCACCTGCGCACCGAGGACTACACCGGTCTCTACAAGCCGTTTTTTGAGATCAGCTCGGAGGTATCCACCCGCGATCAGACTGGTTTCGAGAAGACCTTCTCGGGTCTGATGAAGATCCTCCACCCCGATGGCAAGGCCAGCAAGGAGGAGATCGCCGAGCTGCTGGAGTTCGCCATGGAATGCCGCCGACGGGTGCGGGAGCAGATCCTCCGGATCGACGACACCTTCAAAGCCAACGACTTCATCTACCGCGACCTGGAGACCGGCAAGACGGTGACGGTGCTGACACCGGAAGAGACGCAGTACCCGGCCTTCGCTGGCCTTCGGCCCCTCGCCAGCCAAACGGGTGGTGGTGCCACAGAACTCACCCCTGGTGAGGGTAGTCAGGCTACCGAATCCAGAACCACCTCTCCGGTGGCATCCTCCGGCGCCTCTGGCATTGAGTCCCCTGAGGATGCGTCCACGTCTCCCCCGCTCCAGGCGGACGCGACGTTCCCACAGCCCGAGTCTTCCTCTCTCAAGGAGCACCATCTGGTCGTACCAGAAAATTCCAAGGGCTGGAGCTACCGGCGCCTGTTCGGCGATTATCTTCGTGGTGCCACGGGGATCATCATCCGGGACCCCTACATCCGTGCCTTCCACCAGATCCGCAACCTGGTGGAATTCCTGCGCATGGTGAACGAGATCACGCCAGTGGGCGACGAGGTGACCGTGCACCTGATCACCGGCTCCGATCAGGACGCGATGGAGAAGCAGGTCGATAACCTTGGCCAGCTACAGGATTCCTTCGCTGGGACCAGCACGCCGTTCACCTGGGAGATTGACGCCAGTCCCAACTTCCACGCCCGTAGCATCACCACCAACACGGGCTGGAAGATCACCCTCGATCGTGGTCTGGATCTCTTCCAATGGTTTGAGTTCAATGTCTTCAACGCCGCCGCCGCAGTGCAGGAAGCCAGGCTGGTGAAGGGTTGCGAGATCAACTACATCCGTCAGCCGGAGGATAAGTTGTGACTATGCCCGACATCCCAAAGTTTCATGAGTTCATGCGACCGCTGCTTGAAGTCCTCCAAGAGCATGGCGAACTCGCTCGTTCCGATGCCATCGATGCTGTTGTGCGCAAGATGAGCTTAACGGATGAGCAGATGGCTGTCACTCAGGAGAGTAATGGCAAGTCTCTTGTCCGTGGCCGCATTGGTTGGGCATCGTCGTATCTCCGGAAGGCTGGGGCCTTGATCGGCCCGCAACGTGGGCATTTTGCTCTTGGTCCTAACGCCCGGGGACTCCTGGCGCTGAATAGGCCGATCAAAAGAGCGGATCTTACAAATTTTGAGGAATGGAAAGCGCACCAGAATTCCAAGCAGTTGAGATTGCAATCCCCTCCTGATCTCAGCGGTGAGTTCAGCAATGAAGACAGCACGCCTGAAGATCTAATTGAGTCAGGCGTGAGGTTGATCAAGGATCAACTTGCTTCTGATCTGCTCGATCAGATGCGAAGGATGGATCCCCATGCCTTTGAAGGTCTGGTCTTGGATGTGCTCGCTGCTATGGGTTATGGAGGAGGATCCAGGCAATCTATGCAGGGAGTCCCACGTGGGCCTGATGGTGGCATAGACGGCAGAATCAATGAGGACAAGCTTGGCCTGGATCAGATTTATATGCAGGCCAAGCGATACTCTGAGAATTCAGTCTCCAGCGAGAAAGTGCAAGCATTTGTCGGCGCCATGACCCAGGGCGGGTGTCGAAAAGGGATCTTTGTTACCACAAGTACCTTCACTGCCGATGCTCTTCAATTTGCTGCGAGCATCAGAGATCCTCGCCTGGTCCTCGTCGATGGCGTGAAACTGGCTGCTCTTATGATCCAGTATGGCGTAGGCATCCAGACAAAGGAAGTGATCAAGATCTCGAAGATTGACCTCGACTACTTCGGTAGCGAGGAGTGATGTCGATCTCCCCAGGCCTAACCGCAGGCGGAGATCCCGGGGATAAACCTCAGCGACCACAGACGATTTGGGGATGCGGGCTCCAGCATCCTGATGGTGACCGACGCCTTCTGCATGCCAGACGCGCGCTGAACTCCACGTCCAGATACTGGATGCTCCGAAGCAGATATTGGAAATAGTCTGCCGCGATGGCTTGGCGTCCAACCTGCCTCGGGTTGGCTTGTCGGCTCCCCGTATCCAGCCCCGCCCCACCCCACCGGGACTGCAATTGGTCAAAGATGGAGCCGCTGAAGCCGCCCCACGCTCGGCTGGGGCCTCAACGGGAGGGCTGAACCGATGCCTGAGCCCAATGCCGCCACACCAGGTCCGGAACCGCTTGAACTGCCCGCTGGGGCACATCAGCTCTGCCGCTGTGGTCGCAGCCGTCAGGGCTGGTTCTGCGATGGCGCCCATCTGGGCACTGGCCGGGTGTCCTGCGAAGTGCGCCTGAGCGAGGCGGCCACGATGCTGATGTGCCGCTGTGGTCGCTCCCACCGCTATCCCCTCTGCGTCGGCCGCCATGCCGCCCAGCCCCGCCGGCCCTGGTGGTGGCCATGGGGATGAGCGCCTCAATCGTGCTGGCCGCCGACGATCCCGCCGCCCTGGCGTAGTTCTATGGCGCTCTGCTTGATGTAGAGCCACAGCCGGGCTTGTGCGGAACGCACTGGCGCGTCCCCTGGCCGGCCGGCGGCTGGTTGGAGGTGTACGCCCCATCCAGGAGCCGGCCTCAGCCGCGGCAGCCGGGGCGACTGGCGCTCTGCCTGCAACGAGAGGCGGATGCAACAGGTGCCCTTGTCGTGCTCCACGCCTGGATCAGCGCGGCCCTGGAGCTGGGCGCCAGCGTGGGAGATCCGCCGCGGCAGGAATCCTTTGGTGCCGAGGCCTGGCTGCTGGATCCGGAGGGCAATCACCAGTTGCTGTTGGTGCTGCCCTGAGGGTTGGGCGAGGCTTGCCTGCATTCCCTGCCGACATCCATGGTCAAGCCATTCACGCTGATCGCGGTGGCTGTGCTGGCCCTGCCCACAGCTGCAGCCGCAGCGCCCTGGCGAGACGAACCGGCCGTGACGGCCCTGTTCCGCGACGCCGGTGTGGTTGGCACCTTCGTGCTGCTGGATGAAGGCCGCGGGGAACTGCGCGGCCACAACCGCAAGCGGGCTGAGCAGCGCTTCTCGCCCGCTTCCACCTTCAAGATCGCCAATGCCCTGATCGGCCTGTCGCTGGGCGCCGTGCGCAGCGTCGAGGAAGTGATTCCCTACACCGGGGATGCCAACCCATTCATGCGTGAGTGGCTGCAGCCGATGGGGCTGCGCGGCGCCATGAAGGTGTCGAACGTGCCGCTCTATCAGCCTGCTCAACTCTGACCCGACCACGGTGGGAGTGGCCGGGGGGTACCTGGTTCAGGACCAGGATGGTCAGGATGTGGGCTTCAGCCCTGGGGCGTATGGGTTCGGGTTCGGCGGAGCCAGCCTGAAGGCCGGAAAGCACAGCATGTTGTATCGCTATGAGCAGCCGCTGGTTGATGATCCCGCCATCCGCGAAAACCTGAACCCAGACACCCGCCTCCCTGCACTTCAGGGCTGGGAGACGCTGATTGCCGACGATTGGCGCCCTCGCGATCCGATCACGGGCGAATGGAGCCCCAGTCTCAGCAACACCGCCCAGATCCGCCTCGGGTTCCTTCCCACGGACAATGGCGAAGTGGGGAGCGTGATTCTGGAGAATGGCGGTTCTGGCTACATGGGCTCACGTGGCGGCAACCACACGGTGGATTTTGAGATCCGTGGCAATGATGCCATCACCGGCAATCCCCTCAATCCAGAGGATGTGGCAATCGTACGACTGGGATTTGCCAACGGATCCCTGACCTCGGCCGAGCTGCTCAACAATGGCAGCGGATATCAGTACCTCGGCCAGGTGATGGAGTCGGGCTCCAGTTTTGGGGCCACCGTTCCTTTCACTGAGCAGCAGGATGCCGTGGTGCCGCTCAATCTCTCCTTGATGGAGAGCTGGTATGAACAGCCTGCTTCCAATTACCGCGATAGCTATCTGATCACCGATACCAAGGCCCGTGCTTCGTTGCGGCGGGGCCAGAGCAATGAACTTCAGCTGGAGGTGAAGATCGTCGGCCGGGATCGCCAGAGCCGCCGTCAGCTCAGCCGGATGGCACGGCCGGATCAATGGTCCACCGGCTACAGCGGCGAAGGCCCCGAGCGTGCCTACCGCACCGCTCAGACAGGCAGCATCCGCATCAAGGATCAGCAAGGGCGTTTGCTCGGGCGAGGCCAGCTGGAGAGTGGTGTTGCTCAGATCGGTCTCCAGAACTTGTCCGCTGACGGTGAGCTGGAGATCCTGTTTGGCGGCGACAGCAGCTCCAGTTATCTGGTGAATTACCGCGCCTCCAGCAGCTGGATCAGCCTCTGATCTGACGTCATCGGCAGCTCAGGCGCGGCGGTGGATCCCGTCCTGGGATCCATCAGGCTCCGCTTGAGGCGGTCGATCCTCTTCCTGCCGGTCGATGCAGGTGGAGCACAGTACCCGTCCTTTCTGCTGGAGGTAGAGGCGGAGCGAGCGTTCGATCTGAACGCCACAGCCCGAACAGCAAAAGAGTGGGCTCATCGGCGGCCGGCTTCATCTCCACAACTAGCCGAGCTGGGATGGCTGACGCCGACATCCTTTCGACAACGCACACACAGAGGCACCGATGCCCCAGGCGCTGGAGCCGAACTCGGGGCCACGTTATCACGCTAGTGTTGTGTTGCATTGACCTCGTTATCATGGTTGCCATGCCGTTCACCGCCACCCCCGGGCGCGCCCTCCAGTCCTTGACGCTGCTGCTGGCCCCGGAAGGAGCCCTCAGCGGGGATGGCCAGCTGAGGGAGCTGTTCCTGGAGCGCCGCACACGCCAGGACGGCCCCACCGACCTCTGGTATCTGCCCTGCTCCGCCGTGCGCGAGCTGTCTTTGAACGACGGCAGCGCCGAAGCCGTCGCGGCCCTCGATCCCGCTGTGATCACCTGGCTGCAGCTCCGTTTCGGCGGCGACTGCCAGAGGGTGGAGCTGCCGAGCGGTGGCCTGGAGCCGTGGGCCTCGGATCTGCCTCCGGTCGCTCCCCTGGCGCCGATGAGGGCCATGGAGAACGCCTGAATCGGCTGGATGTCCCGCTGCTCAGGGGGCTGGCGCAGCGAGAGCGCGGCCCACTGAGCGGGCGATCGTGCGACGCGCCGCAGGCCCGCCGATGCCGATCCGCTCCAGGCTTCCCTGGAGCAGGTCGGCGAACTCCGCCACCAGCTCCGTGGCCTCCATGCCGATGGCGGCCACATCCGGCAGCAGCGGCCTGAGGATCGCCAACGTGATCGGCAGGGCCTGGGTGCACCAGTCGAGGGCGAGATCACCCGCGGGGCTCAGCCGCCGTTCGCCGTAGTTCAGGTGCTCGTCCTCGTCGGCCATCACCCGGCGGGTGATCGGTGCCGCGTAGGGGTCGGCCACCGGCAGGTAGCCGCGGTAGGCGGCCAGGGCGAAGCTTTCCACCACCAGGCACTGGATCACCAGCGGTCCCACCCGGTCTGCCGAGCGACGGGCGTCCAGGAAGAGGGCATGCAGGGGGGCGAACAGGTCGCGGGCCAGGGCCAGGTCAGGTTTGATGCCCAGGTTGATCCCACACCCCACAAAGTCGCGGGCATGGCCGCTTTCCATGGCAGCCAGGCGATCGAGCTCCTGGCGGTCTTCGGGGAAGATCTCGGCCAGTTGCCGGAAATGGCGATAGGCGAGACCTTCGCCCACGATCACCATTCCATTGATGCGCGCGTAGGCGGCGCGGTAGGCGGGGCTGTCGTACATGGGGATCTCGTGGGTTGGGGAGTGCTGCCGACTCAGGTGGGGCAGAGGGGACGATTCATGGCGGAGTGGGCTGCGAGCCAGCGATCCGACTCCGGCATCGAGAGGCAGTCGTCGAACCAGGGGCCGCCGAGGGTGTAATGCAGAACCTTCGGCTGGGGTGGGATCGCCTGGACACCCACGAGCACGTTCCACTCGGGCGGAATCGTGCCGATGGTGTCGTCATCCAGCCAGCGGAACTGGTGCAGCTCCAGGCCGGAGGCAGTGTTGACCCGCTCGGGAGTGAGCTGGCGGCAGCTGCCGCAGTTGAACAGAACTACCGACGACCAGTTCTTGCGCTCGTAGGGGGTCTGGGGCATGCCCTGGAATTTGAGGCCCTCCTCGCATTCATGGCGGTGCTTCACCACCTGCACCGCATAACGCTTATCGCGATGGGCCCAGAGCTCGGCGATGTCCCCGAGGCAGAGCATGTCGGCATCGATGAACAGGGCCCAGCCCTGGTAGCCGGCCAGGAAGGGCACCAGGAAGCGGCTGAAGGAGAAATCGGTGCTCTGCTTCGGATCCCGGGGTCGGGTGTAAACACCCGCCAGCTGGTCGAGCCGCACCTGGGCGATCAGCACCGGCACGCTGGCGTGGGCCTGAATCGAATCGGTAAGCACGTTGACGGCCACCTCCTCCCGGGGGTCGTAGCCGATGAAGATGCGTGGCGCCTCAGCGCCGATGAGGGGTGAAGCCATGGGGAATGGGATCAAGGACGGCCCCGATCACGCCGCCCCCGAGGGAACCATGGGCTGGGCGAACTGGCGCAGCAACAGCCCGGCGAAGCGCAGCTTGAGGCCCAGCTGTTTCAGGACACCCAGCGGGCCCTTGGTGCTGGAATCCTTGATCTGCTGGTAGCAGTCCACGAGCCGGTCGCGAAGCTCGAGGTAGTTGCTGCCCTCCAGGTCGAACACCCGGGGGAAGGCACGACGGGCGGTGCGGTTGGTCTGACGCATCACCTCGGCATCGAACCGGTTTGCATCGATTCCGAGGAGCCCATAGAACTCATCACGCTCACAGACCGTGAGGCTGTGGGTGAGGAACACCGACCAGAGGAAGAATCGGCTCAGCAACCGACCGCGTAGCCCGTCCTTGATCTGAGGCCAGCAACGGATCAACATGTTGAAGATGTCCCCATGGCGGTTCTCGTCCTGGCACCAGGGCTCGAAGAAATCGAACAGGGGAGCGAAGTTGCTGTCGGGATGGGCCTTGAGGTGCCGGTCGATGAGGATGTAGCGCCAGTAGCCGATCTTTTCGGACAGAAACACCGAATAGAGCACCCAGCTGAGCGGGAACCAGGTGATCGGCCGGTTGGTGCTCAACTTGGGCAGATCCAGCTGGATGCCCTCGGCCACCAGGGCGCGATTGAGAAAGCCCGCATGGCGGGCCTCATCGCGGGCCATGAGTTGGAACAGGCGGCCCAGGTCGTTGCGGCCGGCCTGGAACAGGCGCCGGGATAGTTCCTTGAACAGCAGGAAGCCCGAGAACTCCGACACGCACGAGCGCACCAGATAGCTCTCGTAGGCACCCTTTTCCTCGAGGCTGAGGTCCCGCAGCCGACCCAGCGGCACGCGTCGATCGAAGTGATCGCGGTTGTAGTCGGCCTCCATCTGGGCCAGCATCGCCTCGAAAGCCGGACGCTGGTTGTCCAGATCGGTGCGGGCTGCCTTCTCGATTTCGGTGGTGTAGAAGCGCGGCGTCAGCAGGTCTTCGCGCAGGTGGGGGGCGGAGGTGGTCATCGCTGGGGGGTGGCAAGGGTGCCGCCGCTGCAGGCCGATCTGGCGCAGCAGGATCAAGCCGGTGAGCCGCTGCTCAGGCGCCCGACACGCCCCGAGAGCGGCAGCCATTGATCAACGGCATAACGACATCGTGATACTACTGGATGGTGCACCATTGCGCCAGCAGGCGACGGCGTCGAGTTCGTTCTGCGGCTCCCGGGTTTTCGAGGTCAACGGGCAGTGCAGGCCAATCCCTGGCAAGAATCTGATTCAGATCGGGTCTGCACATCGTCCTCTGTGTTGAAGTTGCAAAAGCCGATGAGGGCATTGAGGATCGAATCTATTCAGGGCCTCCTGAGAAAGTAAGAACCAGCCCCCGGGGCAAAAAGTGGGGAAGCTTGGCTGAATTCTGAGTGTTGCTCAGGCTGCAGCCGGTTGATTGCTCAGGAGCCGCTCCTCGCCTCTTCGGATGGATTCAGTGCCGATCAGTAGCTGAAACAAGAAGGTAAAAAGAATCAAAAGAAGCCCCAGCAGCTTCTCGAGGTTCATTACCAGTACAGCCAATGCAATGGCTGATCCTTGGGTGGCAGCGAGCTTCTCACAAATCAAACCCAATCCAAATCGCCGCTTCCCCTGTCCGATTTTGCCTTCTACCGCGTTACGTTGACGCTGATCATCAAGAAACTGTCTCTTCTCTTCTGCCACAAGCTCAGGATCGCTCTTGGGCCGACCAAGGCGAGGTCCACTCAGGCGAATCCCATGACGCTGACAGAAAGCACGGTTCGCTCGAGTCCGATAGATCTGATCGGCACAGATCACTTCTGGATCATGACCATGACGACGGCGATAGGCTCTTGCCTGAGCCTTTAGGTCTTCTCCTTCGTTGTAAGGGTCGTAGCTCAGGCGATCCAGGTAGGTAAACCCATCACCGGTGACTGAAATGGAGATCTTGGCTCCGAATTCGACATTGCATCTGGCCTTGCCACGAACAATTGGCCGGATGTGAGCTTGGAAGAGACTCACGATCCGATCTGGGATGCTTCTGCTGTCTGAGTGGTAGAGAATCTTCTGCTGGCGAACCAGTTCGCTGACCACTAAGAGTTTGTGATACCAGTGCCTTCCTGCGGCCAGAAGGCAGCCGCTGCAAGCGATCAGGGCATCAATGCTGCCAAGATTCCGTTCAAGATGACCGAGCTGCTGCTTGATCGCTTTTCGAATCTTGCTGATGCGAGGGCGCTTCTTCTTTGCTACTGCCAGAAACTGCTGACGGGCTTTCTTCCGGTGCGTGCGTGGTTTCAGGCCAAACCCTTCTCTGATCGGCGGATGCATCGCGTCAATCAGTTTTTCTGTAACTTCTCTGGCTTCGTTGAGCAGGGATAAATCAGTCGGATAGCGGATGTCAACCGGTGCGCAGGTGGCGTCAATCAAGAGTGTGCCTTGGTTGGCCGATGGCGTAGACGTGTGATCATTGCTGCTATGTCCCGTGGAAGAACCGCCACCTTTGTCTGCACCTTGATCATCGTCGGTACCTGCGGCCTGGATCACATTCAGCCCATGGCGCACGATCCGTTCGTTGCAGTCGTTGATCACTGACTCCGGCAGGCGCTTCCGGAAATAGACCATCATCGACGGATCAAACGGTGCTGAGAACTGGAATACTTCTAATCCAATGAAGAATTGAAGGTACGGGTTTTCCTTGAGTTGCTCTACCAGCTCATCGTCTGTGATCGCCATACGAGCCTTGATGATCAGTGCACCCAGCGCCATTCGAAATGGCTTGGCAGGTGCCCCAAAGCCTTTGCAGAACTGCGACGCGTAGTCGTCCTCCAGCTCATCCCAGGGAATGAGCTCAGCAAGCTTGATCCAGCGATTGTCACCAGAGAGTTTGCCGCCAAACGGCAAGAAGAAATCCTCAAACGAGAGCTGATGACGATGCTCGCGCCGATACATGTGGAAAACTCTGGACTGCTTTTTCGGCGATCTCGAGCCGAATTGAGCACATTCTACAGTTGAAAACTGCTCGGATCCACTGCGGTGCAGCCGCTTTGCCCTTTTTCAGGAGGTCCTATTCAGTGCTGACAAACCCGAAAATAACGGCTTGCCAATTTAATCTTGGTGTCTGCATGACACTGCAGCCTGGTTCCGATCCTCTGAACGCTGCCTCTGAGTGGCAGGTAAGGAGTGACTGGAGCAGCAGAGAGCTGCGGGGGCCTGGCCACTCCAGGGGCTTGTTCGGAGTGCCCCCATTCTCTCTGATCTGGCGAATGCCCAGGACTTGCTACAAGTCTGTAAGGAACTTAAGCCTGCATGGCTCTTGGCTTGCTCTCGAGTCTACGTTTTTGTTGATCTTCAAGAACAAGGATGAGAGCTCATGAACGTTCTCTGGTTTCTGCTGGTGGGGGTCATTGCCGGTTGGCTCGCTGGTGTCCTGGTCAAAGGCGGTGGCTTCGGCCTGATCGGTGATCTGGTTGTCGGCATCATCGGGGCCCTGATCGGTGGCCTGCTCTTCAGCGGTCTGGGTGGTGTCTTCGGAGGGGGTGTGCTGGGGAGCATCGTGGTGGCCACGCTCGGCGCCGTGATCCTTCTGGTGGTGCTGCGGGTGATCAGGCGCGCCTGAAGGGCGAGGCTCCATATAAAACCCCTGGGGCTGATTAGACCCAGGGGTTGAGCATGCTGATGACTCAGTTGCAGTCGCTTCGCTTGGTGTAGGTGATCGACTGATAACGGCCGTCGGTGGTGCGAATCGTCACGCAGTTGTTCGTTGAGGGCTGCTCCCAGTAGGTGAAGGAACTGTCGGCCAGCTTGGTGCCACCGCGGTAGGTGTAGCCCTTCGATGTCAGGGTTCCTTCGGCCTGCCCCCCCCTGGCGCCCACCAGCGATTGCAGATCGGACACCGGAGCGCCCTCCCGGGCCGGCTCGGTCGTAGTGATGGGCTTGCCGGAGATCAGACCGCCGATCAGGGCACCCACCGCGGCACCCAAGAGCGTGCTGGAATCAGCCTTCTGGCTGGAATCATCGAATCGGGCGTCGGGGTTCTCGACACGGTCGAGCCGAACGGAGAGCTTGCGGGGTTCCCCGTCGTTCCAGCTGAACACCTCATAGTCCGACTGGGCGATGTGACTG
Organism: Synechococcus sp. CBW1006; assembly: GCF_015840525.1. Classification (NCBI taxonomy): domain Bacteria; kingdom Bacillati; phylum Cyanobacteriota; class Cyanophyceae; order Synechococcales; family Synechococcaceae; genus Synechococcus; species Synechococcus sp. CBW1006. The sequence continues at coordinate 1,801,079 of NZ_CP060396.1, forward strand.
ACGCTGCGAATTCCGTCGTAGGTCTGCACACTCAGCGCCTGCACATTAGGACCCGAGAAGCTGAACTCCGTGCCGTCATCGAGCTCCACGACATAGGCATCGGTGTTGCCTGCCTTTTTGTGCTTGAAGGTGCAGTGTCCATTGAAGGCTGCGTAGCCACCGCTCATGAGCTTGCAACGGCCCTGGGCCCTGACCAGCACCTCGGCCATGGCCGCCGGGGCGAAGGGGGCGGACATGCCCGCCAGCAGAAGGCCAGCGCCGAGGGCTGCAGAGGTTTGACGAAAGCTGCGAACCATAGTTAATGCGGAAAGAGAAATTCTGATTAGACCGCCTGATTGTGACAGGAAGCGTATGAGGCATAGCACACGCTTCAGGGATAGGCCATGCTGATTGTACCATTTGCTCACCGTCTTGCCCCTTGGTTCCCCTGATCAAACCGAACAGCGTCAGCGCGGCCAGCAGCGGACAGATCAGCTGCTGATCCACCCGTATGTTGGTCTTAGGCGTGCGTAGCTGCACCAGGGCCTCCCACCAGGCGGCATACACTCCCCAGGCCAGGGAGGCCACAACAGGGGGCGGGCTGACGGCCCGCTGACGGCACCGGAGAAGCGCAGCAGGGACCAGCCAGCAAGCAGGACCAGGGCCAAAATCAGAATGTGGCCGGGTTGTCCGACCAGGAATTCAGCGAGGAGGGCCACCGTTCACTACCGAGGGCTCCTACAGGAGCGTCAGAGTTTCCTTACCTAGGGACTCCTGAAAAAGATTCTCGGCCCATCGGCGCCGGATTCGTCCGTTTGCTTCGCGTTAATCAGGCTGGCAAGCGCGGTGACATCAAGTCGGCCAGATCTCAAAAGCATGGCTTGCAGATGCCCTCAGGCGCTCTGATCGCTGACCAGGCCATAAAAAAGCTGTAGATCCACCCAAAAAGAAGGACAAAAAAGAGGCGCAGCAGCCTCAAGACCTTTTCCGCGCACATCACGACAAAGGCCATCGAGATGGAGGATTCGGCACCAGCTGGTAGACGAGCCATGATCAGATCCAGGGAATACTTGCGCTTTCCAGAGCCAAAGACGCCTTCCACTTTATTGCGTCGAGCTTGATCAGATCGGAGCTGGTGCTTGTGTGCAGTGGTGACATCAGGATCCTTGGGCGGGCGACCCAATCGCTTGCCGGAGAGGCGAATACCGTTCCTCGTGCAGAAATGCCTATTCTTGGCCGTGATATAAATCCGGTCGGCGCAGATTCGCTCTGGGTAAGATCCTGTATCCAGCTTGTATTTTTCCGCCTGAGCGATAAGGTCTTCTCCTTCGTTGTAGGGGTTCCAGCTTATGCGGTGCAAGAACGGAAAGCCGTTTTGAACCGAAACACTGATTTTGGCTCCAAACTCCACCGCAGCACGTGCTTTGCCTCGCACCATTGGGCGGATATGGGTCTGCACAAGATTCACCAGGCGGTCTGGAATGCTGTTGGTCTGAGAGGCGAGCAGAAGGCCCTGTTGCCGCTCCAACTCGCTGCAGGCCAACAACTTCTGCCACCAATGCCTCTTAAGCTCGGAAAGCCTTGCCCCGCAGCCGATCAGAGCATCAATGGCCTTGAGATTCTGCCGCACATAGCCAAGCTGATGTTTAATGGCAGCCTTCACTTTGCGGCGACGTGGTCGTTTTTGCTTCGCCACTCTCAGGAAATGAGCACGAGCAAGGCCACGGTCGTAGCGAGGTCGATGTCTCCTGAATCCCGATGACTGACTGCACAGATCATCAATGACTCGCTCGGTCGTTGTGCGAGCCTCGTTGAGGAGCTTGAGGTCTCTGGGATAGGTGATGTCGGCTGGAGTGCAACTGGCATCAATCGTGAGAGTGCCCCAATTCTTTCCTTCTGGCCAGTCAGCAGGCTTGATCAACGCATCAAGTTCTAGCTGAGCGCCTCCTCCACTGGAATCACGATCATCATGGTCGTCATCGTCTGCTGCCTGAGCAAGTGCTTCCAGAAGGATCTCTTTGCCGCGCTGCACCACCAGCTCGTTGATACGGCGCAGATCCTCGTCAGAAAAACGCTTGCGAAAGTGCACCATCATCGAGGCATCAAACGGTGCCTTAGCTGTGTAGCCCGCAAAGCCGAGAAAGAACTGAATATAGGCGTTCTCTCTGATCTGATGGACTGTCTCTTCGTCGGTGAGCCCTAACTTCTGTTTGATGTAGAGAGCACCAAAGGCCATTCTCACTGATTTGGCTGGAGCGCCAATTGTGGCGCTGAATTGAGGGGCATAGGTTTCTTCCAGCTCATCCCATGGGATCAGCCCCTCCAGTTGAACCCAGCGATTCTCGGGATCAAGTGTGCCGCCAAATGGCAGGTGGAACTCCTTGATTGAGATCTGACCGTTATTGTGCCTCCGGTACATATTGAGCGATCAGGAGTAAAGGCAATCACGGATTGCCTGATTCACGGCTACTTTAGCGGTTTCTCATGCTTGAGACCAGCTGCGGCGCAATGGATCTGGATTTTTCAGGAGACCCTACCTAGAACAGAATACCGCCACAAGCGAGAAGGCACTGATGCAGCTGCCCATCCTTGACCAGGAACGAGCTGATGAACGTTGCCTGGGCGGCCAGGCTCTCATCCAGGCTGGGAGGTGGGCGGAGGGCCCCGGTGACAGCCCAGCGATCACTGCTCTGCTGGAGAGCTGCTTCCCCACCCCAGCGGAGGCCAGGCTGGTCATGGCACTGCGCCAAGCCGGGCGGCTCACGGTGTCCCTCGTCGCTACAGATCAGGAACAGTTCGTTGGCCATGTGGCCTTCTCGCCGGGCAGCACGACGGCGGGACCTACCGGCGTTGGTCTGGCTCCACTGGCCGTGGCATCAACCTACCGCTGCCAGGGTATTGGCGCCCAGCTGGGGCGAGCAGGGCTGGACGTTGCCAGCCAAATGAGGCACACCTGGGCTGTAATGTTGGGTGAGCCCGGCTACAATGAGGGTGAGAAGGTCGATCTCGGCGGCTTCCCGCTTGGTGCAGGCGCCGCTGACCTGCATCGAATCGTGCATCAGCTAGTCGTCGATGACGATGTTCGTGCGCATGGGCGGCCTCCCTGATGTGTAGAGAGTAGTTTTGTCATAAACATTTTGCTTGCTCGCGCTGGCGGCCAGCTTGCGCGCCAGCGCAAGGGCCCCTTCGGAGGGCATGAAGCGGGGCCTTTTGACGTGACGGCCGGGAGCGGCCGTAGTGATGGGTGATGCGCTTCTCCATCCCGATTCCATGGGCAGCTGCAAAGGCCAGGTCAGAGAACCCGGCCAGGGCAAGCAAATGCAGGGGCGATGACTTACTCCCCGTCCCCCAGGAAGATCAGCGAGTCCCGGTTCACCCACAGCACCCGGCCGCTCTGGCCTGGGTAGCCCACCCGGCACCAGGTGCCCTGGCTGTTTGAGGTGCACGCCAGCTTGTCGAGCGTTTCCCCCGACACCCCCATCCCCGCGATCGCGGCGCCGTAGTTGGGCTTGGCGTACAGGGTCACCGTGGGCTGACCATGGCCGCTGAGTTTCACCTTGCTGTGGGCCTGGTGATCCACGGCCGCTGCGGGCCGACTCTTGACGTTGGAGACGGCGATTCTGTTGCCGTCGCCGTTCTGCTCGCTGAGCGTGAAGCTGTGGTGGCCGCTCATCAGCCAGATGCGGCCCTGCTCATCACGCATGCGGCGGTTGTCGGTGGTGGGGGGACCGGCCGGCACGAAGCGATAGATGGCACTGCCGCTGAAGCTGATCTCAAATCCCCCGTTGCCCCAGGGCTTCACCTGACAGGTCTGCTTGCTGTCGTTCATCCAGCAGTCCAGCGTCTGGGCGGCCGTGGCAGGACGCACCAGGGAGGCCCCGGCGATGACACTCGCGCTGACAGCAGCGATGGCGAGGAAGCGGCGGTGGAGCATGCGGGAGCAAAGGAAAGCCAATCGATTATCCAGGTGGGTGTAGCAATCCCCCACCACCAGCAGGCCATGACACACCCGGACATCCCTGCCCTGGAGGCCCTCAGCCGCGACTACAGCGAGACGCCCCGGCGGGTGCTGTTTGTGCTGGGTTCCGGGAAGAGCCCAGCGGTGGAGGTGTTTGAGGCTGCAGCGCAGCAGCGCTCCACCAGCATCGATCCCCAGCACCTGGCGGAGATGGCCGCCGGCAGGCGCCGCTCGCTGACGCTCTGCACCCCGATGCAGATGGTGCCTGAGATCGTGCGCTCGCTTGCCCACAGCAATGTGGCCGTGTACCAGGTGCAGCTGCTGGAGGAGTGAGCCCAGACTCACTCCATCGTGCGCACGGGGGTGGTGCACCAGCGGCTGCGGCCGATGCCGGCAGCACTCTGGAAGCGATCGTCGCGGAAGTCCGCTCGGCCGGTTCTGGGCTCAATGCGGGCCACCCGCCAGAGCTCCTGCTCGCAGTTGATCGTGACGGTGATGCGGGTGCCGTCGGTGGCGTTGATCCGCACGAAGCGCACACCGTCGTAGAGGCCCAGGGGCTGGCCGCCCGCTGCCTGAAGCAGCACCGCGAGGTTGCTGCCTGCCGGGGCTGCCCATGCGGCAGCCGGGTGGCTGACAAGGCAGCCGGCGATGGCCGTGAGCAGCAGGGGGAGCCGGGGGAGCAGGCTGGTCATGGGGAAGAGGCGCGGCGACTCGGAACAGCAGCATCCAGCATGACAATGTGTCTGGGGAAAATGCGTCTGGAGAAAAGCCTCACGATGCGCACCTGTCTCCACCTGCTGCTGGCCGCCTCCCTGGTGCCGCTGCTGCTGCCGCTGCCGGCACCAGCAGCGGAGGTCTGCACCCCATCAGAAAGCACCGTGGCTGAAACCCGCTGCGTGATGCAAGCCCTCCAGGCCATGGACCGGGAGCTGGAGAAGGCCCTGGCCCGGGTGGCCAGCGAGGCCAGGCAAGTGCCGAGCGAAACCTTCCAGACGCTCTGGCGCGACAACCTCACCGGCTTCTACAAGACGAGTGCCGACCCAAACGAGCAGGCGCGTGCTTTCCGCGCCGAACGCCGCAGGGTGTGCGCCTACGCCAAGTCGGTGAGCTTCCAGGGCACGGGCTACGGCATCTTCACGACCCGCTGTGAGCTGGCGCTCACCCAGACCCTGCTGGAGCAGCTGCGGCCATGAAACGCCCGCTCATCCGCCTATCGCTGTTGCTGCTCGCTGGTTCAATGGCCTGCTGGGTCGCCTATCGGCTGATCGGCGTACATGTGCATGCAGATGGCATCCTGCGGGAGGCCTTTCCTCTGATCCCTATCGGTTATGTTCTAGGCTTAGGTGGCGTTGGGGCTGGGATCGCTGGCCTTCTGTGGAGGAAGCCAGCAAGAGGCAGGTGATGCAGATGTCAGGCATTTAACGCCCTCAATATGTAATCCCACATAAGCCCTTGGTGTCTTAATCTAAATCCAGATCTCCTCCATCACTCGGTACATATTGCCGCCGAGGAACTTGCCGCAATCCTGTTCCGAGTAGCCTTTCTCCAGCATTTTGTCCACCAGTGCGGCAACGATCTGATACGGCGCCGGTGTGGGTACGCCCTTGGCGCCCATCGCCGCGCTGTAACCGCCATCGGGAAACACGGCCGCACCCGCCGGGGTCTGAATCAGCGAAGCAGTGAGGTTGACATTGGGAATGAAGTCCGAACCAAAACCAACATGATCGATGCCTACGAGGTTTGCCATGTAGTCGATATGACGAAATAGAGCATCGGTAGTCACGATATCCGGATTGGTCTTGTCCATAAAGGCGCCGACCATATTGATCGAGCACACACCACCACTCTTCGCAATCGCCTTGATCACCGTATCAGAGAGACTGCGCTGGTAGTCTGCAATTGCCAATGCTCCCGAATGCGATGAGATCACGGGTTTGCTGCTGCGTTCAATCGCATCGAGTGATGTCCGCTCACCGGTGTGGCTGACATCAACAATCATGCCGTAGCGGTTGTAAGCATCGATCAACTGTTTGCCATACGCAGTCAGGCCACCGTTGGCGGTCTCAAAACAACCATCACCGACGGCATTCCGCTGGTTATAAGCGAGCAGGCAATATCCATAGCCCAGTTGCCGCCATAACCCGACCATATCCACATCGCCAGCAAACAATGCCGTGCCCTGATGGGTGAAGAACAGGCCGAGCTTGTTTTCTTTGATGGCGGTATCGATATCATTGGTCGTGCGCACAATTTTGTATTTGTCGGGTTTCTCGCTGATCTTGTTCAAGTAGAACATCAGTGACTGCGCGACACCCTTGATCGAAGAATCCAGCGAATCTGCCGATGGGCAGCATGCCAGCACCTTGAAACCCGCTGCCTTGCAACGCTCCATTTCGTCGTGAAATTCCGGTGCCTGCGGGCTAGACCACTGACTCGGCCAGACGCCAGAAAACAGGGTATCCATCGTGATGGATGCCTTCACAATTTTCTTCGCCCTGTTTGTCGCAGAATATTTGTGCAATCGTTGGGGGATCTTCGAGTAATCGATGATATTAAGTTTAGGCGTGCTGACCGAGGAATTGGTTGGCGGGATGTCAGCGGCTGATGCGTTGTTGGAGCCGAGGATTAGAGTGGATGCTGCCCCTCCCCCTATAAGAGCGAGCGTCTGCAGGAACTCACGCCTGGTGGAATCGCATGCCGGTGGCGAATAACCTATAACATCAAGTCCCGTGTCGATTATGGCCAGCTCCTTGGAACCATTACGTTCTTGATTGTTTCTTATTTTGTCTCTCATTTGAGATATACCTCATGTGTTTATTGGTGTCCAACTTGTTCTTAGCTGAATCCGCAGAAACTGGCAGCCATAGCTTCGCATTCCGTATAAGACGCTAACTCCTTGGGCCGCAGCCTCCAGGACCCACTGTGAGTCAGGGACTTTGCAGAGCGCTGTGCCAGTTGGTTGACGATTTATGCGGACCTTCATATGTGTACTGCATTGTGTGTGAGCACAAGTACTTACTGGACATACAGAAAGACCGCGCATGCCTCCAGGTTTGGAACCCGCCTAACGCTGGCCATCACCTGACCGCAAAAAGCTGCTGGTTCGGGATCTCATTAGGCTTCGGGAAATTGAAGGGGGCGGGTCAGGTGCATGGCCGTGTTGGACGAAGCCGCTACGCGGCAGATCAAGACCAAGCATAGCCTACTCATCACTTTTTAAGCGACAGTGACCTGGTTGAAGCCTCTGAGAAGGAACAGAAGCATTTGTTTCCGCTTGTGCTGAGTCCTGGCGGCTCACAGTGAGGGATGCACGCCTTGCGGTGTGCAGCTGTCCTTCATGTCCCATCAGCGATGGGTGGTGTTATGAACCACGATGAACAGGAGCGATTTGATCAGCTCTATGCACAACATCTGCAAGCTCTCTGAGGTGGGTGCCTTTTATTGGACAGTTCCGGCCCCTGACATCGTTAACCCAGGACGGGTGGAACATGGTTCGGCCTCAGTGTAGACCGCGTGGGGAGTTTTGCCTCCAAGGGAACTGTGAGGTCTTACATGGCAATACCGCCACAGGAAGCGGGCCAGGCTGATTTCAGCGTCCCAGCCATCGCTGTATGCCCGTAGGTAGACCTCCTCGTACTTGACAGTCCTCCACAGCCGTTCAACAAGGATGTTGTCGTAGCACCGCTTTCTGCCGGACCAGCTGATCTGGATCCGCTCCCCTTTGAGTCTGGCCACAAAGTCAGCGGACGTGAACTGACAGCCTTGATCGGAGTGGAAGATCTCTGGCCTACGGCCGCCTCCCAAGGCCATCTCCAGGGCCTCCAGACAGAACTTCGTGTCAAGGCTGTTGGAGAGCCTCCAGCTGAGCACATGCCTGGAATGGAGATCCATGATCGCCACCAGATAGAGGAACCCTTTCTGCAGAGGGATGTAGGTGATGTCGGTCGCCCAGACCTGATCCACCGACGTGACCTGCGTGAGGTCCACCAGGCAGGGGAACCGCACGGACGGATCACCTGGAACCGTCGTCCGGGGCTTCTGGTAGATCGCCCGTAATCCCATGCGCCGCATGAGGTTTCGCACTCGATCTCGGCTGATCGGGATACCATCTTGGGCCAGATAGTCCACCATCCGGCGGCTGCCGCTGCAGGGATCCTCCAGGTAGAGAGCATCGATCCTGGCCATGATCCGCAGCGTCGATACACGGACCGGTGTCGGCCGGTAGTACAGCGTGGATCGAGGCAGCCCCAGCAGCGCACACTGCCTGCTGATGCTGAGCTCGGGGTGGTCGTGATCGACCAGCTTGCGCAGTTCACGGGCATCAGAGCAGTTGAGACTTTTTTTTGAGCCACTCCAGCTCCATCTGCAGCCGTCCGATCTGCTGGAACAGCTCCGCCTCCTTGGCCTGCCCCTCCTCCTTGTCCTTGGTCTTCTTGCCTCGGGTGAAGAGCTCGCTGGCACCGTCCAGGAGCTGCCGCTTCCACTGGCTCACCTGGATCGGGTGGATGGCGTGGTCGGCGGCGATCTCCTGGATCGTCTTGCGGCCACTGATCGCCTCCATGGCGACCCTGGCCTTGAACTCGGGGCTGTGGGTGCGGCGCTTGCTCATCGGTGGGAGCCCCTTTCAGGGGCGGTACCCCGCCTCAGAGGTTAACGATGGGGCCTGTCCAGAAAAGCCAGACCACCTCACTCAAGTTGCAAGGAAAACGCGGTAAGACGATTGATGGCTATGCCAGGGCCGTGCGGCGCATCGCCGGATATTTCGATCGCTGCCCTGACAATCTCTCAACAGAAGAGCTCAAGAGCTACTACAGCGCCATGGTCGAAAGCTACTCCTGGAGCAGCATCAAGGTAGACCTATGGGGCTTGGTCTTCTTCTATCAGTATGTGCTTGGCCGACCACTGGAGTGGATCAAGATCGTCAAACCCCCGCAGGTTCAATCGCTGCCTGATATCCCCACGCGCCAGGAGGTGCAGCGACTGATCAATAGCGTACGGCGCCTCCGTTACCGCGTGTTCTTCCTGACCGTTTACAGCCTGGGCCTGCGACTTGGAGAGGGACTGGATCTGGAAGTCGGTGACATGGACGGCCAACTCCGTCGGGTGCATATCCGCCAGGCTAAAGGAGGGAAGGATCGCTATGTGCCGCTGCCGGAATTGACGCTGCAGAACCTACGACGGTTCTGGGCTACGCATCGGCACCGGCGCTTGCTGTTCCCAAACCCTTCCGGCAGCGCCGCCACCGTTCGAGCCGCAAGCAGGCCGATGGATCGCAGTGGCGTGCAAGCTGCCCTCAAAGCAGCGCGGATCGAGTGCGGGATCCACAAGCGCCTGACGGTGCACTCGCTCCGCCATGCCTACGCGACGCACCTGCTGGAGCTGGGCGTGGATCTGAGGGCGATCCAGGTGCTTCTGGGCCACAGCAGGCCGGAAACCACAGCCCGGTATGCCCATCTCACCGAGGTGAACCGGGACCAGGCGAAAGAGCGGATCGAGGAACTGCTGGGTGGCTTTCAGCTGCGCTGGGAGGAAAGCTGATGATTCTGCTCGCCGATCTGGTGGATCACTACCGCAACGAATTGGAGCGACTCCACGGCCATGAGCTTCTACCAAGCCATCACAACGCCCTCAATGCCATCCGCCGTTGTCGGAATCAATACAGTGCTGTGATGCTGCTGGAATGTAAGGACTGCCAACAGAGCGTCATTCTGCCGCATTCCTGTGGTCATCGCAGCTGCCCCCATTGTCAACAGCATGAGAGCCAGGAGTGGCTGGAAAGGCAGCGCAGCAAGTTGCTGCCAGTCAGATATTTCTTGATCACCTTCACGGTGCCGGCCCAGCTCAGGAGTCTGTTCTGGAATCATCAGCACAAAACCTATGATCTGCTGCTCAAAACCGCATGGCAGACTATTGACTCGTTCTCGAGAAGAGATCGAAGGCTGAAGGGCCGAACTGGAGCCCATGCAGTTCTGCACACTCATAACCGCCGGCTCGACTATCATCCCCATGTCCATCTGATTGTGCCCGCAGGCGCAATTAACCAGCAGAGTAGAGAGTGGCGCGAGAAGAAGAGCAACGTCCTGTTCTGGGCCAACAATCTGGCGAGGGTCTTCCTCGCCAAATGGTTTGAGGCCCTACGAGTGGCGAGTCTACGCTGCGAAGAACAGCTCCCGAATGAATGGGTGGTGGACTGCACGGATGTCGGACACGGAGAGCAAGCCCTCGTTTATCTGGGTCGCTATCTCTATCGGGGCGTTCTGCCAGAGAAGAACATTATCGCAAACACCGCTGGTGAGGTCAGCTTCCGCTATAAGGACAACCGGGGCCAAGAGCAGATCCGCACGATGCCAGGGGCCGAGTTTCTCTGGCTGCTGCTGAGGCACGTACTGCCACGGCGGTTTCGACGCGTGCGGGATTTTGGCATTCTGCATGCGAACTGCAAGCGGCTGGTTCAGCTGTTGCAGCTTGTGCTCAAGGTTCCTATACCGTCGCCACGGCTCCCCCTGCAACGATCACCGGTTCTCTGTCAGTCTTGCGGGAAGGCGATGACACTGATCGCCAGGATGGTCCGAATCACTGAGCATCAGTTGTGTTGAGCTGAAGTCATAGTGCAAATTATATTCATGGTTTCATAGCCAGAAGGCATCCGCATGCGGCTCTGTAGAGAGCGATCGGCATCACGATATGCAGCCGCAGCTTTGCCGTGGTCGTACAATGCGAAACAAGCAACAGAAACACTCATGAAGCCAGGCTGCTGGCCATTCTCCTGGTTGTAAATCTGAACCAGACTTGAATTCAGGCGGGACGTATCTACCGTAGACGACTGGTCTAAAGCCTCAAAGGGCTTGTCCAACACCGGATAAGATCGTGGCTGCGCACGATCTATCCTTGTTCGTTAGAGAGTGGCAGGATTGTCAGGAACAAGCAGGGGCAGGATCCTTGCTGTAACCATCGCCAGCACATCAGACGAAGCACGCTCAATCAGCTTCGCCTTCCTGGCACGCCAGTCAAGGCTCTTCAACTGATCTGCAAGGACGACACCGACCACACCACTGCCCTCAGGCAATGCCACTTCAAACGGATAACCCTTGACTCGTGATGTCACTGGACAAAACAAGGCCAAGCCCACCTTCGCGTTGTAGGCCTTTGGCGAGATCACCAAAGCAGGACGCCGCCCAGCCTGCTCACTACCCGTCTGCGGTGTGAACTCCAGCCAGACCAAGTCACCCCGATCAGGGACATACGCAGCAGTCAACAGAAGATCTCCGCACCGACAGCAGAGCCCGTATCGATAGAGGAATGGAGGTTCTCCTCTGAGACCTCTGCCAAAAGATCGTCGAGGCTGAGGCGAGCAGGAACCGACGGCTTCACGACAAGCTCGCCATCCTTGGCACTCAAGCTAACTTCAGAGCCAGCGCCGAGGCCAACCTCCTCAGCCAGGCCGCGCGGGATCCGCACCCCAAGACTGTTTCCCCATTTCTGGACGCGCGTCTGCACAGCAACCCAGCGGCTATACAGGGAGTATACCAGTTGTGGGCCGCAAACGCTTCGCCCCCATCTCTCTAACGCCCCAGATTAGAAGCGGGTTGTGGTCATAAGCAAGAACGGAATGCCTTCTGCTCCCGTCTTCTGGATCTGGATGTTGGGCTTCTGAATCTATGATTACCGCTTCACGCCTTCTGGGAGAGTTCCTCAGCGGCGACTCCGAATATTTCCTCTGCCGAGCCGATTGCCACGAAATGACCGGCCCCCGAAACCGGATGCCAAACCGCTCCAGGCATCTGGTCGGCAACATCCTTGTTGATCGCGTCGGGCACGAGTCGGTCGTCAAGCCCTTGCCATAGATGAACGCGTCGTTGAATCAGGCGAACATCAAAATCCCAGGACCGGTAGAGTATTTCGGAATCTCTCACCAGGCCCTCGCTTCCTTGGGCAAAGCATTCGGCGCTTGCTTCGCAGAAGGCAGTTGCAAAGCCCGGTCGCTGCAGGATCTCCTGGTCGTATGCGTTGATGGTTTTCAGTAGTTGCTGGATGTAGGTCTCACGGAAGTTGTACCCGTTCAGGAGTCGGGACAGCTCGCAACGAACATCGGGCTTGCTGAACCCTTGACGGTGGCTTGATTCCTGGTTGCATCTCAGTAAGAGACTCCTTGCGATGACCACCCCACCGGCCGGGATTTCAGAAGCCGATTGGGCCGCCACCCCGGTGGGAGTGAAGGCTGGATTTCTTGAGCTGGTCAGTCAGTGCCAGAGGCAGCAACAGGAGATCGAGCAGCTCCGCATCCAGCTCACCGCCCTGGCGACCGAACTGGCCCATCTGCGCGAGCGGATCGGCCGCAGCTCCCGCAATTCTTCCAAGCCTCCCTCCAGTGATGGCCAGGGGTTTAAGCCGCCCGAACGACGCAAGGGCAGTGGCCGCAAGCGCGGCGGCCAGCCGGGCCATCCCGGATCTGGGCCGGAGCTGCTGCCGATCGAGCGGGTGGATGAGGTGGTCGAGCACCACCCCCAGGCCTGCCGCCGCTGCGGCACGTTGCTACAGGGTCAGGATCCCGAGCCCTTGAGGCACCAGGTGATCGAGATTCCACCGATCACGCCTCTGGTGATCGAGCACCGGCTGCACCGCCTGGTCTGCCCCTGCTGTTCCACCAGCACCTGTGCCTCGTTACCGGCGGAGGTGGAAGTAAGCCATTACGGTCCCCGGCTCAGTGCTCTGGTGGGTCTGCTGGGTAGTGCCTTCCCGTTGAGTTTCAGCAAGACCCAGGCGCTGCTGGATCAGCTGCTGGGGGTACAGATCAGCCGGGGAGCGATGGCCACTATCCGCCAGCGCTTGAGTGCAGCACTGGAGCAGCCCATGCAGGAGGCCCTTGCGTTTGCCCGTCAGCAGTCGGTGGTCTACGTCGATGAAACCGGTGCCCCCACCGGTAATGCTGACGGTGGCAACCCCGATGGCCGGCGCGGCTGGGAGTGGGTCATGGTGACCGCCATGGGGGTGACAGTGTTCTTGCAGAGCCTGAGCCGCTCGGCTGCCGCCGCGATCGACCTGCTCGGGAATGCCTTTGGCGGAATTGTGGTGAGCGATCGCTTCTCCGCCTACAACCATCTCCCGCTGGAGCAGCGCCAGCTGTGCTGGGCGCACGTGATCCGCGATCTCACCGCCATCGCTGACCGTCAGGGCGCCAGCGGTGAGATTGGAGCGGAGCTGCTGGGCCTGCAGCAGCAGCTGTTTGCCCAGTGGCACCGCTACAAAGACGGAACGATCGACTGGTCCACGTTGCAGCAGGGCTGTCGGCCGATCCGCCAGGCGTTTGTGGGCACGCTGCAGCGGGTTGTGGAGCTGGGCTGCCAGCGCGGCGAGCGAACGCCGTGGGCCAAGACGGTGCGTACCTGCCATCAGTTGCTGCAAGTGAGCGATGGCCTCTGGACCTTCCTGGAGATTGAAGGGATCGAGCCCACCAACAACGCAGCCGAGCGTGCCCTGCGCCATTCGGTGATTCAGCGCAAGATCAGCCATGGCGTCCAATCCCGCCAGGGTGCAATCTGCCGCAGGCCGCGTCCCTTGGCGTGGTGTAAATCCCGAGGCCCGATTGCCCTGGACTGAGGGAGAACAGGGGTGAATGACGGGCTGTCATTCTCGAGGCGCATGTGCACCTCGTTATTTTACGATGAATCCAGACGATTGACTTGTCAAGTCTTTCGTCTGGATTGCCGATCGGTTGTGGGCTACACCTGCAATCTTGGTCGTGACGTCTGCGGTGCCGGCCCCCGGGCGGTGATCGCCGCCGCTGCGCCCTGTGGGGGCGCTACGGCGCGATCTCCTGGGGCCTGAGGCTCAGGCCGCTGCTTCTTGCAAGGAAGGCTGCGTGGGCAGCTCCGCCAGTGAGGGGATGGCGGCCATGCTCTCGGCGGAGAACATGCGCCGGCCCTCCAGCTGCCAGTGCTCGTCCTGCTCCAGCAGCACAGCCCCCACCAAGCGGGTGATCGAGGCGTCATTCGGGAAGATGCCAACCACCCGAGTGCGGCGTTTGATCTCCTCATTGAGGCGCTCGAGCAGGTTGGTGCTCCAAGTCTTTTTCCAGTGTTGAGGCGGGAAGTGACGGAAGGCGAGCACGTCTTCCCGGGCGTGCAGCATGAGCTCAGCAGCCTTGGGGAAGCGATCCACCAGTGAGCTGGCCAGATCGTCCCAGCGGGCCTCGATTTCGTCCGTTTTCTCCTGGGCGAACACCGAGCGCAAGGCAGCGGTGACCATGCCTTGGTGGGCCTTGGGCACCCGTTGGAGCAGGTTTCTGGCGAAATGGACCCTGCAGCGCTGCCAGCAGCTGCCCTGCAGCATCCGCCGGATCGCCTTGGTGAGGCCCACGTGCGCGTCGCTGATCACGAGCTTGACCCCAGTGAGGCCGCGCTCCTTGAGCGAGCCAATGAACTCGCTCCAGAAGCTCTCGGTTTCGCTGTCGCCCACCTTGATGCCGAGCAGCTCGCGGCGACCATCGGCATTGACGCCCATGGCCACCACCACAGCCCTGGAGCAGACCTGCATCGCCTTGCCGAGACGCCCGTGGAGATAGGTGGCATCGAGGTACAGGTAGGCGTAGCCGGTGGCCTCAAGGGGGCGGTTCAGGAAGGCCTGCACCTGGATGTCGATGTCAGCGCAGATGCGGCTCACCTGAGATTTGGAGATGCCGCTCTGGACTCCCAGGGCGGCCACCAGGGCGTCGACCTTGCGCGTTGAGATGCCGCCGACATAGGCCTCCATCACCACGCCGTAGAGGGCCTGGTCCACACGGCGGCGCGGCTCCAGGATCGAGGGCAGGTGGCTGCCGGAGCGCAGTTTGGGGATGCGGAGATCGATGTCCCCCACCTGGGTGGCCAGGGTGCGCGGCCGGTAGCCGTTGCGGTAGCCGAGCCGCTCCTCGCTGCGCTCATGGCGCTCTGCGCCGAGCACGGCAGCGACCTCCAGCTCGATCAGCTGCTGCAGGCCGTGGCGCACCAGCTCGGGGATCAGCTCACCGGCGCTGCTGCCATCCAGTAGCGGCGCCAGCTCAATTGCGGCACGATTGGACGTGGGCGTGTGTCACGAGTCAGCAGGTGAAAGCCAAGGCTGATGAAACTGCATCGGGGATGGGAGTGTGGCCTCCCGGGATCGGCCTGCAGGGGCTGGTACCAAACCACCCCGTGCTGCTGCGTTCAAAAGACGTGGTGGTGAGCGACGGGGAAACGGCGGACTGGATCCGTCAGGTGTGCGACGAGAAGGTGAGCGCAAGCGAACCGTTGATGACGCGCCGATATCTATTTCAGACGCTGCCAAAACGGGAGGCGGCCCAAATCTCCTGGATCAGTGTGGACAGAGCCTGTCTATGGACCACACGGCAGCCGGCGTATAGACGGCACGAGCTCATCGCAGGCCCTGATGCGGAACGTGAGAACCTGCCATGGAATGCCAAGGGAACATCCCAAGTGGTCACCACCATGAGGGTCAATACCGATGTCTGTGGCAGGGGCGGAGCAACCCGTAGTAGCGATGATGGGTCTGTAACGGACTCGGAGCCAAGGGGTTGCATCATCCCGTTTGGAGTCTCCCATCAACTGCCTACGGCAGGAGGAATGGGATGACAACAGACAAGCCGCTACCGATTACCAAGGTGATGGTCTGGAAGGCCTATCAACAGGTGAAACGGAACGGACAGGCGGCCGGTGTGGATGGCCAAAGCCTGGACGACTTCAACAAGGATCTGGAGAATAATCTCTACAAACTCTGGAATCGGATGGCATCAGGAAGTTATCTTCCGCCACCAGTTCGGCGTGTGGAGATTCCCAAATCCGGTGGAGGCGTCAGGCCGCTGGGTATCCCGACGGTTGCTGATCGCATCGCACAGATGGTGGTCAAGCAGGTGCTGGAGCCAGAGCTGGAGCTGATCTTTGATCAGGATTCCTACGGCTACAGACCGGGCAAGTCAGCGCATCAGGCAGTAGAGGTCTGCCGTCAGCGCTGCTGGAGGTCCAACTGGGTTCTCGATCTCGACATCAAGGGGTTTTTCGATGCTATCGATCACGACCTGTTGATGCGCGCGATCAAGGCCCATACCTCCGAGCGCTGGGTGGTGCTCTACCTGCAACGATGGCTGCAGGCACCGGTTCTGTTGCCGGATGGCACGCTCCATCCCAGGGACCGGGGCACACCGCAAGGTGGTGTCATCAGTCCACTGCTGGCCAATCTGTTCCTGCACTATGCGTTTGATGTGTGGATGCGCCGGAGCCACCCGGCCATTGCCTTTGAGCGCTATGCAGATGATGTGATCTGTCATTGCCACAGCGAGAAGGAAGCTCGGCGGTTGCTGGAGGCATTGCAGGATCGCTTTGCGTCCTGTGGCCTCCAGCTTCATCCCCAGAAGACCCAGGTGGTCTACTGCAGGGATAGCAACCGCCGGGCACCGTTTGCTGATGTCACGTTCACGTTTCTTGGTTTCGCGTTTCGGCCACGTGTGTCTCGCAATTCTCGCGGAGTCATCTACACAGGCTTTTTGCCGGCAGTGAGTCCGCAGGCTCTCCAGCGTATGCGGGAGAGGATTAGGTCGATAGGGCTTCCATCGCTCGTGTATCTGTCGCTTGAGGAGATCGCTAAAGTGCTGAATCCAGTGATTCGTGGCTGGATTCAGTACTACGGTCGTTTTTATAGGACAGAACTGATCAGGAAGTTGTATCGCTACCTGGATGACAGAATTGCAGCCTGGTTACGGCAGAAGTACAAAAGGCTGCGGGGTCGTCGGCTCCAAAGCTGGCGAGTACTTGCCAGGATCAGGTCTGGACATCGTGATCTGTTCGCGCACTGGCGTCGAGTCAGTGAAGTGGCATGTGGATGATGGGAGCCGTATGACGCGAGAGTGTCACGTACGGTTCTGTGAGCACCTCGGGGGGAAGTTCCCCGGGGTGACTCGACATGGTTCGTCTGGTTGAGGTAGTGCTCAAACCAGGGTCACGGGCCTGCCCACCCCTTGCAACGCTGGCCGCTGAGCGGAACGTCTGAGGTGCGCGCTCAACCCCGGCTACGCCGGGGTTGAGGTCCCCAGGGATTTACACCAACACAGGGGACGCAAGCCTGCCGCAGCAGGTTGCTCACGGTCACCACCAGCCTGCGGCAACAGGGCCGTGATATCTGGCAGTTCCTGGAGCAGGCCTTGATCGCCCATGATCGCGGCGGTGAGATGCCATCGCTGTTGCCGAATCCCTGAGCCGGCCGTCATCGATCGTGGTGTCTGTGGTTGCTCGTTGATCAACGATCAGGGGTGGAATGCTGCGCTGCTGCGTCACGGCCCCTGAACGGATACCTCTTGCTGTCCGTTCTGCATCGATGTACCTCAGGTACGTATTCCGTAGTTGGTCTGGACTGGTGTGACCGTTGTCTGCAAAAGAGTTGATCTTTGGAGGGATTGCCAATGCAGGGTCTTCTTCCAGAGTTAGACGAAATGCTGTGTGCCGGATTGTTGTCCACTTCCTTCCTGTTGCAGGGAACTCATCCCCAAAGGTTCTCTCCATCACGTGCTTCAAGAGGTAGTTCAGAGTTTTCAATACGTGACTGTCTGCTGGATTGCCTTCAGGTCTGTCGATCTGAGGAAGAACCAGATATCCAGATGGTTTCCTCCTGTGGAGTCGTTCCCAAAATCTGAATCCGTCTTTTCTATAGTGGGTTGTCTGATGAATCGGACGATCCTTTTTTGTTGTCTCCAAATTGCAGATAACAGTCTGGTTCCCCTGATCCCTAAACCATTCGCTCTTGATTCGGTACATGTCTTCTGCACGCAGGTAGAAGAACCACTCCAAGAGAAGTGCGTCATAAAGATCGACCCAGTTGCGTTGATTGATTCGGTTGCTCTTGCTCCACTCCAACTCCCAGTACTCGTCTGGATCCAGGAGTTGTCTCGCTGAGTCGAGAGACAAATCCACCACTGCTGCCAGGAGTTGGTCCCACTGCTTCTGAGTCAGATGCTGAACCTGTTTGGTTTGCTTGCTGATCGCAGGAAATCTTGGGAATGCATGTCCAGGGAAGTCGTCCTCTGCCAGTGCCAGGAGTTTGTTGATCAGGGTCTTCTGCTGCCCTTTCATCCCGCTGCCATTGGATCCGCTGCTTCCACGTGCTCGTCTCTCCAGGTGGGAGAAGTAGTCCTTGAAGTCCTGACTCGTAATCAGGTCAACGCTTCTGGATGCCCATGGTTGGTGACGGATCCCGTAGTCCTCTGCTTCCCACTTCAGGGACTCCTCTCGCCTCCACCGCTTGAAATTGCGTTGGGTCTCCCGTGTTCGGGATTCAGACGCGAAGTACCGCTCCCAGTACTCGCCAAGTGAGTTCTCGTTCTGTTTTTCCTGCAGGTCCAGGACTGTCTTGCTGCACTCTTGCCACTGCTGGAAGAGAGGCTTGCGTCCCCTGTGTTGGTGTAAATCCCTGGGGACCTCAACCCCGGCGTAGCCGGGGTTGAGCGCGCACCTCAGACGTTCCGCTCAGCGGCCAGCGTTGCAAGGGGTGGGCAGGCCCGTGACCCTGGTTTGAGCACTACCTCAACCAGACGAACCATGCCCACGTCCAATCGTGCCGCAATTGAGCTGGCGCCGCTACTGGATGGCAGCAGCGCCGGTGAGCTGATCCCCGAGCTGGTGCGCCACGGCCTGCAGCAGCTGATCGAGCTGGAGGTCGCTGCCGTGCTCGGCGCAGAGCGCCATGAGCGCAGCGAGGAGCGGCTCGGCTACCGCAACGGCTACCGGCCGCGCACCCTGGCCACCCAGGTGGGGGACATCGATCTCCGCATCCCCAAACTGCGCTCCGGCAGCCACCTGCCCTCGATCCTGGAGCCGCGCCGCCGTGTGGACCAGGCCCTCTACGGCGTGGTGATGGAGGCCTATGTCGGCGGCATCTCAACGCGCAAGGTCGACGCCCTGGTGGCCGCCCTGGGAGTCCAGAGCGGCATCTCCAAATCTCAGGTGAGCCGCATCTGCGCTGACATCGACATCCAGGTGCAGGCCTTCCTGAACCGCCCCCTTGAGGCCACCGGCTACGCCTACCTGTACCTCGATGCCACCTATCTCCACGGGCGTCTCGGCAAGGCGATGCAGGTCTGCTCCAGGGCTGTGGTGGTGGCCATGGGCGTCAATGCCGATGGTCGCCGCGAGCTGCTCGGCATCAAGGTGGGCGACAGCGAAACCGAGAGCTTCTGGAGCGAGTTCATTGGCTCGCTCAAGGAGCGCGGCCTCACTGGGGTCAAGCTCGTGATCAGCGACGCGCACGTGGGCCTCACCAAGGCGATCCGGCGGATGCTGCAGGGCAGCTGCTGGCAGCGCTGCAGGGTCCATTTCGCCAGAAACCTGCTCCAACGGGTGCCCAAGGCCCACCAAGGCATGGTCACCGCTGCTGTCCGGCGACGATTAGGTAGGCGGGTCCGCGCAACTACATAGGCGGGTCTCAGGACGCGACAACAGGGTTCCGATTCCGGTCTGGAGCCCTGCCATGCCCGCCCCTCTGTCGTTGCGGATCAAGGAGCGGTACATGGCAAAACGGGCCAATGGGCTCAGCCAACAGGTGGCGGCTGATGCGGCGGGGATTTCGGTGCGCAGCGCGCAACGGATCGATCGGGGTGAGCTGCAGCCCGAGGGGCAACAGCAGCAGCGGGGTCGCCATTGGCGCACCCGAGCCGATCCCCTGGCCGAGGTCTGGGAGAGCGTGCTGGTGCCGATGCTTGAGAAGGCGCCGCAACTGGAACCCCAGACCCTGCTGCTTCACCTGGAACAGCTCAGGCCTGGCGAGGAGTGGTACCGGCGCAAGCGGACCCTGCAGCGCCGCGTCGAGCAGTGGCGGGCCCTGCACGGCCCGGCCCAGGAGGTGATGTTCCTGCAGCAGCACCGGGCCGGTGTACTGGGGATCTCGGATTTCACGTTGCTCAAAGGTGAGCCGATCACCGTGGCGGGGGAGGTGCTGGAGCACCGGCTGTTCCACTTCCGCCTGCCCTATTCGGGCTGGTGCCATGTGGCGGTGATCCACGGCGGCGAAAGCTTTGTCGCCCTATCCGAGGCCCTGCAAAACGCTCTCGCTCTTTGCGGTGGGGTGCCGGCGGAGCACCGCACCGACAGCCTGAGTGCTTGCTTCCGCAACCGCGACGGCAGCTACGCCGGCGATTACACGAGCCGTTACCGCGAGCTGTGCGCCCACCTGGGGGTGATCGCCACCCGCAACAACCGCGGCGTTGCCCACGAGAACGGCGCGATCGAGGGCCCGCACCGGCACTGGAAACATCGGCTGGAGCAGCAGCTGATCCAGCGCGGCAGCCGTGATTTCGCCACCGAGGCCGACTACCGGCAGCTCGTCGCCCAGGTCACCAACACGCTCAACAGCCGCTACCAGGTGCAGGGGAACCTGGAGATTGAGCAGCTGCATCTCCAGCCCCTGCCGGTGGAGCGCTTTGCCGACTACGAGCCGGTGGTGGCGCGGGTGCGGAGCACCAGCACGATCGAGGTGCGCTCGGTCACCTACAGCGTCCCCTCGCGGCTGATCGGCCAGCAGCTGACGGTGCACTTGCGCCATGACCGGCTGGATCTGTTCCTGCGCAGCAAGTTCGTGGAGACCCTGCCACGGTTGCATCGGCGAGCGGGAGAAAGCGGGCCGTTGCGGCGGATCGATTTCCGCCACGTGATCGAGAGTCTGCGCCGCAAACCCCGGGCGCTGCTGCGTGCCCAGCTGCAGTCCGACCTGCTCCCCGGAGAGACCTGGCGTCAGTTGTGGCGCTTGCTTTTGGCGGCCCTGCCGCCGGATGAGGCCGCCAAGGTCATGGTGGACGCCCTCCATGTCGCTGCCCGGACGGACGATCTGGCCGGTGTGGAGCGGTATCTGCGGCGTCAGCTCCGCCGCGGTGAGCTGAACCTCACGGCCCTGCGCGATCACTACGGCCTGCGGCCCCCCCGGGGCCTGGCGGCCATGCCCCAGCTCGACATCCCCGAACACACCCTCAGCAGCTATGACGAACTCCTGGTTGGAACCCCCGAGCAGGCCGGCACTGGAAACGGCTCTGCCATCGGTGTTGAAACAGTTGAAACTGCCCCAGTTCCGCAGCCAGTGGCAGGCGGCCGAGCAGCAGGCCACAGCCGCTGGCTGGAGTCCAGCCAGCTACCTCTATGTGCTGGCAGAGCAGGAACACCAGCAGCGGCATCAAGCCCGTCAACGGCGGCTGTTGCATGAGGCCCAGCTGCCGGTCCCCAAGACCCTGGCGGACTACGACTGGAACGCCATCCCGGATCTTGAGCGTCCTCAGATCGAGCAGCTCGCCCACGACACCGGCTGGCTGGATCGGGCCGAGAACCTGCTGCTATTCGGTCCCAGCGGTGTGGGCAAAACCCACCTGGCAGCAGGCATCTGCCGCAGCCTGATCGCCCTGGACCGCACGGCGCGGTTTTTCTCCGCCACCACGCTGGTGCAGGAGCTGCAGCGCGCCAAAGCCGATTACGCCCTGGCTAAGGCCCTGACCCGACTGGATCGCTTTGCCCTGCTGGTGATCGATGACATCGGCTACGTCCGCAAGGACGAGGCCGAGACCTCGGTGCTGTTCGAGCTGGTGATGCACCGCTACGAGCGCAGATCCCTGTTGGTGACCAGTAACCAGCCGTTCAGCGAGTGGGAGAACGTCTTCTCCACCAGCGCCATGACCGTGGCAGCGGTGGACCGGCTGGTGGACCACAGCACGCTGATTCAGATCAATGGCGAGAGCTACCGCCGCAAACGGGCACGGCGGATTGACCGCTCCAGCGCAGGCTGATTCGTCGCCGCGACCAGGCGTCAATTACCCGCCAACCACAAGCCAACCCCTGGCGCCAGGTGCCGGTGATGAGCTCCGCGCTGCCGTCGGACCGTGGGGTCCGCCGGCTCGTGCGCTCCGCTGCAGCGCTCAGGCGGGACAGCAGCAAGAGCACCGGCCAACGGGCTTGACGCCTGGGGCCGATCAGAAGATCCCGGCTGAGGTGGGTGCCTTTTATTGGACAGTTCCGGCCCCTGACATCGTTAACCCAGGACGGGTGGAACATGGTTCGGCCTCAGTGTAGACCGCGTGGGGAGTTTTGCCTCCAAGGGAACTGTGAGGTCTTACATGGCAATACCGCCACAGGAAGCGGGCCAGGCTGATTTCAGCGTCCCAGCCATCGCTGTATGCCCGTAGGTAGACCTCCTCGTACTTGACAGTCCTCCACAGCCGTTCAACAAGGATGTTGTCGTAGCACCGCTTTCTGCCGGACCAGCTGATCTGGATCCGCTCCCCTTTGAGTCTGGCCACAAAGTCAGCGGACGTGAACTGACAGCCTTGATCGGAGTGGAAGATCTCTGGCCTACGGCCGCCTCCCAAGGCCATCTCCAGGGCCTCCAGACAGAACTTCGTGTCAAGGCTGTTGGAGAGCCTCCAGCTGAGCACATGCCTGGAATGGAGATCCATGATCGCCACCAGATAGAGGAACCCTTTCTGCAGAGGGATGTAGGTGATGTCGGTCGCCCAGACCTGATCCACCGACGTGACCTGCGTGAGGTCCACCAGGCAGGGGAACCGCACGGACGGATCACCTGGAACCGTCGTCCGGGGCTTCTGGTAGATCGCCCGTAATCCCATGCGCCGCATGAGGTTTCGCACTCGATCTCGGCTGATCGGGATACCATCTTGGGCCAGATAGTCCACCATCCGGCGGCTGCCGCTGCAGGGATCCTCCAGGTAGAGAGCATCGATCCTGGCCATGATCCGCAGCGTCGATACACGGACCGGTGTCGGCCGGTAGTACAGCGTGGATCGAGGCAGCCCCAGCAGCGCACACTGCCTGCTGATGCTGAGCTCGGGGTGGTCGTGATCGACCAGCTTGCGCAGTTCACGGGCATCAGAGCAGTTGAGACTTTTTTTTGAGCCACTCCAGCTCCATCTGCAGCCGTCCGATCTGCTGGAACAGCTCCGCCTCCTTGGCCTGCCCCTCCTCCTTGTCCTTGGTCTTCTTGCCTCGGGTGAAGAGCTCGCTGGCACCGTCCAGGAGCTGCCGCTTCCACTGGCTCACCTGGATCGGGTGGATGGCGTGGTCGGCGGCGATCTCCTGGATCGTCTTGCGGCCACTGATCGCCTCCATGGCGACCCTGGCCTTGAACTCGGGGCTGTGGGTGCGGCGCTTGCTCATCGGTGGGAGCCCCTTTCAGGGGCGGTACCCCGCCTCAGAGGTTAACGATGGGGCCTGTCCAGAAAAGCCAGACCACCTCAGACTCCATGGCAGAGGACCGGGCCAGGGTGGCTCACTTTTCGCTGTCGCCTCCCCCTGCCATGGCAGGGGGAGGACCCGGGGTAACCCGCCTACGTAATTGACGCGACCCGCCTACGTAGTTGACATCGGGCAGCTGCCTTGCGCTCGGTGTTCGCCCAGGAGAAAACGGACGAAATCGAGGCCCGCTGGGACGATCTGGCCAGCTCACTGGTGGATCGCTTCCCCAAGGCTGCTGAGCTCATGCTGCACGCCCGGGAAGACGTGCTCGCCTTCCGTCACTTCCCGCCTCAACACTGGAAAAAGACTTGGAGCACCAACCTGCTCGAGCGCCTCAATGAGGAGATCAAACGCCGCACTCGGGTGGTTGGCATCTTCCCGAATGACGCCTCGATCACCCGCTTGGTGGGGGCTGTGCTGCTGGAGCAGGACGAGCACTGGCAGCTGGAGGGCCGGCGCATGTTCTCCGCCGAGAGCATGGCCGCCATCCCCTCACTGGCGGAGCTGCCCACGCAGCCTTCCTTGCAAGAAGCAGCGGCCTGAGCCTCAGGCCCCAGGAGATCGCGCCGTAGCGCCCCCACAGGGCGCAGCGGCGGCGATCACCGCCCGGGGGCCGGCACCGCAGACGTCACGACCAAGATTGCAGGTGTAGCCCACAACCGATCGGCAATCCAGACGAAAGACTTGACAAGTCAATCGTCTGGATTCATCGTGAAATAACGAGGTGCACATGCGCCTCGAGAATGACAGCCCGTCATTCACCCCTGTTCTCCCTCAGTCCAGGGCAATCGGGCCTCGGGATTTACACCACGCCAAGGGACGCGGCCGAAGAGAGAGACCGACCTTTTTGCCGCCTCGTAGGGGTCTTCAGTACCTGTGGTCCGCTGGATGGTCAAACGCTTCCCCAGACCCCCCTTGGATCGCCCCTGATGCGGTCTCAGGTCGTCGCTGGGGTCAGGTAACCATTCCGCATACAGAACCCGTGTATGGGTCTGCCGCTTGATCCTGAGGTTCTGCGGGTAGGAACCACGCACGCCAAAGACCTTGGACACGTTCAGGGTCGTCCAGTGATCGGGGAGTGCTGCTTTGCCCACCTCGCTTACCTACCTGGGTCTTGCCGCCCGGTCCCGACTACGAACCCACTTTGCCGTTTTTGGTAGGTAAGTGGTAGGTAAGTTGGAGATTTTCACTGCACAGACCCCGGTGTTAGTGGGATTTACGACTGAAGTCTCCCAGTTCGAATCTGGGTGCCGCCTCTGATTTTTTAAACCGCAGGCACGCCATATCTGGTGCCCTGACGGACGGATGGAGGTGTCGCGGCACCATATCTGGTGTCCTCGGTCACCGCGACCTGGCGATCCAGTCCCCTCTCAAGCGGAAGGTGAGCGGAAGGTGACAAGGGGTGCGCATCTGGTCGTGGAAAAGGTTCCCAGGATTCACCTTCCCAGCGCCTGTCGCTCCACTCATTGCGCCCAATCCACTCCGAGGTGCCCAGAGGCGCGTCGCAGCGCCCACAACGCCTACTGGACGCTGTGGCGCCACCCTGATCCCTCCTGGCACTTGGCGCCCCTACCTGCCATTGCTGCGGCGCCTCAGCACCCCCTGAGCAATCACCTGGATCACGGGACGCCAGGACACCAGTACCCCACCGAAGGAACGCTGAGAGCACCGTGTCGGCGACAGATCAGCGCCTCCCGACCACTGGTGGATGAGGGACAGAAAAGAACAGAAGGTGCCGCAGCGAACGGTGGCGATATAGTTTTGCTCCCCCCTAAAAGCAGATGGCGGCAGTATCAGCACCATCCGTTACCAATAAAACTTCGCCAAGCAAGAGCAAATATCGTCCCGAGATTGATGGTCTGAGGGCATTTGCGGTGGTTGCCGTCATCATCAACCACTTCAACAAGGATCTACTGCCCAGCGGTTATTTAGGTGTTGATATTTTTTTCGTGATTTCGGGATATGTGATCACTTCGTCGCTGGCGAGCAGGGAGTCCAAGAACTTCCTGGATTTCCTTACGGGGTTTTACGAGCGGCGGATCAAGCGCCTGGTGCCTGCGCTGGTGGTCTTCGTCTTGATCACCAGCATTTTGATTTCACTTTTCAATCCTGACCCTGGGGCGGCACTCGGTCTGGGATGGAGATCGCTGTTTGGACTTTCCAACATAAATCTCTATCGGACTTCAACGGACTACTTCGCCCAATCCACCGAACTAAATCCTTTCACGCACACCTGGTCACTCGGGGTGGAAGAACAGTTCTACTTGCTGTTCCCATTTCTGATCTGGTTCTCGGGGTTCGGACAGCAGACGGCAAAAGGAGCACGGAATCTCTTCTTCTGGGTCGGGGCACTTACGATTGCTTCTTTGATCAGTTTCATTTACCTATATCAGATCAATCAACCTGCTGCCTACTTCCTGATGCCACCTCGGTTTTGGGAAATGGCAGCAGGGTGTCTGATTTTCATTGGATTCCAGAAACGAGCAAAGATTGAGCAAGCGCTGGAGCAGTTTCCCCCCCTTCTGGTGGTTGCGGCAATGGTCGGCGTGATGTTCCTTCCAGTATCGGCGGCAGTTCCAGCAACCATATCCATTGTGGCGCTTTCAGCAGTTCTGATTGCCTGCCTCAAAAGTGGAACTGCGGCGTATGACTTTTTTACTCTTGAGAAGGTCGTTTATGTAGGTCTGATCTCATATTCTCTTTACCTTTGGCACTGGTCTATTCTTTCAATAAGTCGTTGGACTATTGGCATTCACTGGTGGTCTGTGCCGATTCAAATCGGAGTGATGCTCGGTCTGGCAATGCTTTCATACGCCAAAATAGAAACACCTATACGGAAGAGTAAGCAGGGGATCACAAGAAAGTTGGCAATAGTTGGAGGAGTAGGCATTCTCGCCTCCACCGCACTATCAATTCAATACGCTAAGCGATATGCCAGCAAGATTGCGCTAAAATCAAGCAACCCAGTCATCCTTTCCACATGGTGGCATGACAAAGAGGGTAGATATATTGAATACTGCCATGTCGAAGGCGAGTTTTCCAAGCAAGTCATGAACGACTGCTTGAGGTCGGGATCTCTACGAAATAAACCAACGGTTTTTTTGATAGGGGACAGTCATGCGAGAAACTACTTGATTGCAGTAAAAAATACTTTCCCGAGATACTCGGTCAATTATCTGACCATGGGATATGGATGCGCTTTTCTGCCAGGCAGCATGATTGACGACGCCATTGAATCCAAGGTCAAATGCTCTCAGTATGTGGAACAAGTCACTAAGTTGATCCAAAAAGAGGCAAAATCTGGAGACATCGTCTTTATAGGTCAAGCATTGCGCGACGGCGACCATCTTTTGAGAGCAAAAGCAGAATACTTTGCCCATGTAGAAAAGTTTGCCAAATCCCTAAACAAAAAGGGGGTTGCCATAGTTTTGTTTGACGGGACATTCCCTCCAGGGAAAAATCCCGAACTCTGCACAAATGAATTATGGCGCCCTTTCCCAGACGCTAGAAATTGCGAAAAGACAACCCAAGAAGCAAAGCAGGCATATTCAAGATTCGACGAAATGGCGACAGGACTTTCTCAGAGATCTCGTAATGTATTTTATGCTCCACTTCGATTGGGTTTGTGCAATGACAATGTCTGTGGGCAATATACTTCTATTGGGTCGCCAATATGGCACGACAATGGACATATTACAGTGAAGGCGTCGGGCGAATTGGCAGGGTATTTGAGCAGCAAACTCCGCTCTAACGGTTTTTATGATTTCCTTGAACTGACGCCAGTAAAAAGTGGTGCCGTCCAGGAATGAGCGTAATCATTCTCGGTTGCTCCGACAACCCAACTTTAGGTAAATCAATAGTTGCCCCAATTTCTTTATGTCCTGCTCGATAATTGTTGCTGCGAATTGATCTGCGCCTTGATGTATCTCTCCTGCTTCTGCTGGAACTGCCCATCGACTCTCATGGCATGAAACAGGCAGCAAGAAACCGCCTGTCACGAATGTTCCAAAAACCGAACGGAAACCAGAGCATCGCCCAAAACCCAATCCACTGGGTTCTGAGCGTTCCAGAAACAGTGTTCGGATGGTAGAGTTTCTGGAACAACCGTTCTTGGAACAGTGACCGCCAGAAGCGTTGGTTACGCCCGCTGCTCAACTACCCACCAGACCACCGATGCCCAGGTCGCTGCCCTGAAAGCGGCAGGGTGTGCAGTGGTTTTTCAGGAGACCATCAGCACCAGAACGGCGGAGAAGGATCGCCCCCAACTCCAAGCGGCACTCAATGCCCTGGTGGATGGCGACGAACTGGTGGTGGCGAAGTTGGATCGCCTCGGCAGGGATCAGCGGAGCGTCATCAACCGCCTCCACGACCTCCAAGAGCGTGGGATTCACATTCGGACTCTGGACAACCTGGTCAATACGAAGGCACTGGGCAAGTTCGCACCTGTTCTGATCGGACTCTTGACAGGTCTGGCGGAGGTGGAGCGGTCACTGATCCGTGAGAGGACGCTGGAAAGCGTTCAGCACAGGCGGGAAGCGGGTGGGAAACTTGGCGGCAGACCTAAGACCAACCAGGCAAAGGAACGCCTTGTGCTGCGGTTGAGGGATGAGGGGTGCTCCTACCGCTCCATCAGAGAGCAGACGGGTCTGGCACTTTCCACAATTCGGCGAATCATCAGTGAGGCAGAGTGATTCCCCTGTTTTTCTTGATATAAACTCAATGGTAAATACCCAGAAACAATAATCACGCCCCGAAACGGTCTGAAAAACATAAAACCGTGATGTGTTCTCGCCGCCTTAGGCGGCGTTCAATCAGGAAGGGATACTCAAAACATAAAATCTGCTATATAATTACTGGAGACAATCAAATCCGAAAACCATAAGGCAGAGGTCTTGTGGCGGAACGAGGAGAAAATAAGGATCTGCTGGGAAGAGTCCAATCCACAGAGGAATAAGGACTAAGAACTCATAAGGGTTCTCAACCCTCAAAGACCTTGTGGTCACAAGAGATTCAACGAAACTATAACTCTCAAATCAACTATGACTTACACACGAATCCGTTGCGAACGAAGTGAGCAACAATCACACGCGAAGCGGGTGATTGAATCAGGACACCACCAAATCCAGAATTTGCTACTGGATTCCAAGAACTATCAAGATCCCACCAGAATCCATAAGGCAATCGTTGAATACCAATTCCAGGAGGTCTTCCAACCCCACTGGTTTGGCAGCATTCAATGGCAACCCTTTATCACTGACTACGCCACAGCAGTGAAGGAAGCACGGCATTTCCGAAATAAGTTCTTCTGTGCCCTCCTGAATACGAAACCAACCAAGATTCCAAATCCTCCTGGACGACCACGAATCATCTGGTTTCACGAAAAGGCACCAATGTGTATCAATCCACAAGATTCCAAAAATCCACGCTTCAAGATCGCATTCCATACCCACTTTCATCTTGAGGAATGCCCTGAACCTTATGACACCTGGATCCGTTTGGATTGGTTGATCCGTAATCAAGTTGCCAAAGGGTTTCATCGGTTCTCCACCAGCAATTCAAAGGAGAACAAAGGGTTCGTCCTGAAACCTTGGATCCGCGAGCATCACGCCAACTACAACCTCAAGGATTACTACCGCTTCAGGCACCATCAGGATTCAGACCTGGTGCTGGACATTGAAAATTCTGATCTCCAGTTCTCCAGGAACTAAATAGTAAGAAGGTAGTCACATCAGAAACCATATGAATCAAACCTTATCCCCTGAAGGCAAATCCATCAATATCTTCTTTGGCAACAAGCACCAGGAAACCTTTGAGGAGTTTGAGTCCCTTTCCAAGTCCTTGAGGCGATCCAGAACAGGAACTCTCCACTTCCTCCTGACCCACTACAGGTGGTATGAAAAATACAAGCAGACGGTGGTGTGATGATGGCAAAACCCATTTACCTGGACTCCGTTGAATACGAAATGCTTCTTGAGGTCGCCAAGCGGAACCGCCTGAAACCAGAACAGTTTCTCAAGAAAGCAATTCAAGCAGCATATGGGCAACTCAAGTAAGCAGCAGGTGTTCTCCAAGATTCGGTTCCTGGAGGATCAACTGGTGTCACTGGATCACTACCTACCTGAAACCTACGACTATCTGATGCGGGAGTTGGACATTCAGAAACGCATCCTGGCGGAACTGGAGGTTCAGGAGACCTTCGCCGCTATTGACCAAGGGCGTCAGTGAGATGGCAGTTGAAAAGTGAGCAGGGAACCTAACCTACAAAGCATTCCATTCGTGTTCAAAAAAATCCCGCCAGAAATCCATCCAGGAAAGGAGTGGATAAATCCTTATGGCGAAACTCTTTTCACCATTGACCATTGCCCAGGTTTGATTTGTGTTCTTACTCTCTTCGCGGTTGCTTCTTCCTCGATGAAACGCAGGTAGGTTCGCTGAAGCATTTCTGCTGAGGTCATCCCGTTTTGGGCAAAGGCATAGATCCCAGGAGGACGACCCAGTTCAGGAACTTCTTCAAGGGTGAGGCGAAATGCCGTATGGCGAATGTTGGTCATTGTCACCGCTTGAGATAGGATTGGCGGATCGCATTGGTCGAGCACATACCTCAACAGGTCGTTTAGATTCTTCTTGAGAGTCCCTGAAACATCCGACTCAGAGCGTTTGATGTGTGGAAATACAAGTAACCCTTTTGGTCGCCTGAGGTTCATCCTTCTCCAGTTGGCAATCGCATCAGGGCGGTAGTGAGTTGTGCGTTGTTGCGGTCGGTTTCCTTTGGTCTGCTCCAGGAGACAGATAATCTCTTCACCGTGATCTTGGAACCATTCTGCTCGGAGTCGGGGCAGGTCTTCTGCCCGTAGATAAAAGAACCACATCAGGTTGAGAGTGTCGTAGAGATCGACCCAGTTCCTCTGGTTCAAGCGATTTGCTGCTTTCCACTCCAGCGCCTTGTATTGCTGGGGTGTGAGGTCTGCCCTTGCTACTCCGCCTGAAAGTTCGACAATCTTGCCCATTAGTCGATCCCATTCAGATCGCTTCAGGTGCTGAACCTGTTTGACCTGCCTGGAAATGGAGGGGAAATCGGGAATCGATAGGTGTGGGAAGTCAGATCGTGCTTCCTTGAGCAGTTCCCGTATTAGCGTTTTCTGTTGTGCCTTTGTGCCGCCCATATCGTTGGTCGCAGTCCTGCGGGCATCAAGCACTGCCCAGTAGTCCGCAAAGTCAGCAGCGGTGATCTTCTCAACTGACTTCTGCGCCCAGGGTTGGTGCTTCACCCCATAGGACTGCCCATCCCACTTCAGGCGGGTGTCCCTGCTCCAACGGGCAAAGTTCCGCTGGGTCTTGCGCTTGCTGCTCTCACGGGCATACCAGCGTTCCCAGTAGATCTCCAGGGCGTGTTGCTGCTCCGCCTCCTGCTGCTCTTTGAGGATGCGTGCTGAGCGTTGGAGTTCCTGAACCCATTCCACCGCCCTCTTTGCCGCCTCATAGGGGTCAGGAGTGCCCATAGACCCACGCAGAGGGTCGCGCTTGCCTGTCTTCCCTACACGCCCCTTGTCAGGGCGATGGTCTTCCTCTAAAGAGGGCAACCACGACGCTGAGAGGTTTTGCGTGCGTGCGACTTTACGAATCTTCAGATTGTTGGGGTAAGACCCCTTGATGCCGAGGTCGGAAACGCTGAGCACCGACCAGTTCTCTGGCAGAGGTCGTGACCCTGATTTCACCTTCCTTTTGCCCCAGTTTTGGGCGGCGGTCAAGGCACTGACTTTATCCCCACTGGAAGGTGAGTGGAAGGTGAGCAGGGGCGTTTGCCCCTTGATTTAGTGCCACTCTGGCGCTTTCTCCCCCACATATGGCGTCCAATGATGAAGATATTGCAACTTTCTCCAGTTCGAATCTGGGTGCCGCCTTGATGTTCCGAACTCCAGCTGGAGTTCATGGTGGCTGAGCTGAATCTCTGGCTTCCGAGCCGAGTGGCAGCGCGCCTGCGCTCAGGTGAAGATGCCGAACATCACCGAGAGCAGGGCGAATCCGACGGCGCCCACCAGGGCCAGCAGCGATGTGGTGTGCAGCATGACGTCCTCCGATGGGCCAATCCTAAAGGAAATCTGTAGGCCCGCCAGTGGTTGTTGCAACCCTTTGCGGGGCCTCGGTCGTCGCCCTCAGTCGTCTCCCTCAGTGGTCGCCCTCAACGCGCCACAGTCCACCGTCTCCGTCATGGGCTTCGCAGCGGAAGTGGTGTCGATCGAGGCGGCACTCCCCCCGGGCCAGGCGGCTGCTGGGCAGCCTTGTCACCAACCCCTGGTCGTCGTAGCTGCGGCTGGCGACCGTGCTCACCTTCACCCGCAGGGGCCATTGGGGGCTGCATCGACCCGCCTGGCACTGCAGGGAGGCACTGCCTGGCTCCAGCAGTCCCACGAAGACCAGTTGCTCACTCGAGAAGCGGGAGCCACCCCCGCGGCCGATGATCTGGATGCTGAGCAGTCCCTCCATCAGTTGATCGAGGCGCAGGCTCTGGCAGCCCCGGCTTTCCTGCGCGGCGTCGGGCTCATCGCCCACCGGCAGGTCATGCCTCCCGTTGAGGTTGCTCTTCGGTAGGACCGCTGCCTTCATCGGGGCTGCCGCAGCATGCGCGGGTGACTCGGCAGGCACTGCAGGGGGCTCCCTGGTCTCTCCCGAGAGCGTGTTGCCATCTCCAGGCTCGTTTGCGGCGCTCTCCTCAAGGCTCGGCAGAGGTGGCGGAGGGTGCGTAGGCCGCGGCCGCTCCAGGGGCTGCTGGCTGTCTGAGTTTTGCCTCCGGCTGGCAGGACGGGCCGCCCCAACGCGCTGGATTGCCCGGGCCGCGCGCTGTGGCGCTGGTCCTTGAGGCGGCGCCGGCCCAGCCTCAAGGACCAGCGCTTGCCACCGGCAGTGGCTCACTGAGGTTTCCCAGCGGCCGAAATCTTCCGGGGGATTGCCAGCTGCCCCTGGGGACACCAGGGCTTCGATTGCGCCGAAGCACATGCAGAGCGCCATGGCTGTAGCCGCTCTCACCAGATTCGGCATGCTGCGCATCGGCATCGTGGCACCGCTGCCCGTGTTGGCGGCATTGCCGAGGCTCAGTAGCCCGAATCGGCCACGCAGATGCCCTGGCAGCTGATGTCGTTGCTGGCGGTGCGGCCACAGTGCTGGCAGAGCACACGATCAGGCTGTGGCTGCACGGCTGGCTCTGCTGGCTTGGTCGCCACAGCAGCGCCGGCTGTGGCTCTGGCCTGAACAGCGCTTGGTTCTGCGGGCAGGGAGGACATCGGGCTGGGGGCAGTGGGGAGCGGCAGCACGATCATGGCGTTTCCGTTCATGGGGTTCGGGGAATGGCGCTGCAGACCACCCAGCCGGGGATCGGCGTCGGTACCTGGGCCTGGGGAAACCGGCTCCTCTGGGGCTACGAGCCTTCCCAGGATCCCCAGCTGGAGGCCACCTTCCGGCAAGCTCTGGACCGGGGGCTCCATTTCTTTGATACGGCGGATTCCTACGGCACGGGCCGTTTCGATGGCCGCAGCGAGGACCTGCTGGGCCGTTGCTGTGGGGTCCTTTCGCCACTGGAACGGCAGCGGCTCACTGTGGCCACCAAGCTGGCACCCTTCCCCTGGCGCTGGGGGCGGGGGGGATTCCGCCGGGCATTCGCCGCTTCCCGCCGGCGTCTCCAGGGGAAACTGGACCGGGTCCAGCTGCACTGGAGCACGGCCCGGTATGCGCCCTGGCAGGAAGCGCCGCTGCTCGATGGCCTCGCCGACCTGGTGATCGCAGGGGAGGTGGCCGGTCTGGGGTTGTCGAACATGGGGCCGCGGCGCCTGCGGCAGGTGCAGGCCCGCCTGGCTGAACGCGGCATCCCGATCCTCAGCCTGCAGGTGCAGCTCTCCCTGCTGGCCCCTGAGCCGATCGCTCCCGATGGTGTGGCGGCGGTCTGCCGGGAGCTGGGCATCGCCTTGATCGCCTACAGCCCCCTGGCCCTTGGGGTGCTCGGCCAGCCGCCTGGAGAGTTGGCCCACACGTTGTCGGGTCCCCGGGGCGCCCTGCAGCGGCGGCTGTTGCCGGCAGCCCAACCGTTGCTGCAGGCCCTCCAGGAGATCGCTGGCTCCCATGGGGCCACGCCAGCGGCGGTGGCGCTCAATTGGTGCCGGGCCCATGGCGCCATGCCGATCCCGGGGCTGCGGCGACCGGAGCAGGTCGACGCCGCAGCGGCGGCCCTCTCCTGGACGCTGAGCGAGGCGGAGCGTCAGGGGCTGGATGACCTGGCCCTTGCCAATCGGGTCCGCATGCCTGCCAACCCCTTCCAGAGCGCCTGAATCGATCCTGCTCAGCCGATGGCTTCGGCCGGCTCGGGGGCTGGGGTAAGGACCACCGGCAGGGCGCGCGGGCGTTCCTCGGCTGCCGCCACCACGACCGGACCGTCCAGCCGTCGCAGCAGTGGCGCTGGCGAACCCACGGATACAGGCGCTTCGCTCTGCGTGCTCTCCTCGGAACCGTCTGGCCCGCAGGCCGCCAAGGCTTCCTGCAGCAGGGAGTCGAAGGTGGCACCAGGTAACCGGTGGCGTGCCACTTCCAGGAAGGCACGGGCCAGGGATTCGCCGGCGGCAGCCCGCAACGCCGGGTTGCTGCGCCGCAGTTCCTGCTCCTCCTGAATGGCGCCGATGAACCGTTCGGTCACGTCCCGCTTGGTGGATGCCCGGATGCGGGTGTCCTGCTCCGCTTCGCTGAGGGACACCTGACTCTCGAGTTCCTCCAGACGCCGCCGCAGGCTTTCCAGCACCTCCTGCGCCTCCTTGGCCACGTGGGCCAGCTGGCCGTCTGACAGACGCGGCAGATCGGCCACGTAGACCTTGCCGTGATCACGCAGGGCCAGGAAGGTGGGCCGCAGGCCGCCGCTGCGAGGTCCGGTGAATCCTTCGCGGGGGCGTTGTGGACGGACCGGAGGCCTGGGGCCGGCGGAGCTACGTCGCCGGGTGATGCGTTTGGAGGTATCGAACATGGGCTCAGAAAACGAATGACATGCGACGCGCAGCGTCCGCAGGCCTCGGTGCCGTGTTGCCGGCAAGCGGTGGAGCGGGCGCTGGAGAAGGTTAAGCAGGGCGGATGACCCCACCGGCGCCCTGGCGCCTGGCTTCAGTACGGCAAACCGGCCAGTGGTGCCTCCGCCGGCACCTCGCCCTGTCGCACCTCACCGAGCAGCCAGGACTGGTGACCCAGCTCGCGGCAGGCCTCAAGCACTGTCTCGCTGGCGGCCTGCGGCACCACAAGGCAGAAACCCACCCCAAGATTGAACGTGTTCCAGAGGTCGGCTTCGGGCACCTCGCCGCTCTGCTGCAGCCAGCGGAACAGGGGCGGTCGCTCCCAGCTGCCGGCCTCGATGGCGGCATGGAGCCCGTCCGGCAGGCTGCGGGGCAGATTCTCCGGCAGGCCTCCGCCAGTGATGTGGGCCATGCCATGCAGCGGCAGACGCCGCTGCCGCAGCCCCTTTACCAGGGCCCCATAGAGACGGGTGGGCTCTAGCAGGGTGTCGATCAGGGGCTCTCCGGTCTGTGGCAGCCGTGTGTCCTGGGTGACATGGTTCATCTCCAGGATGCGGCGCACCAGGCTGAAGCCATTGCTGTGCACACCACTGCTGGCCACCGCCAGGATCCGGTCGCCCGCCTGCACCGCCCTCCCGTCGATCAGCTCGTCTTCCTCCACCACGGCCACGCAGAAGCCGGCCAGGTCGTAGCGGCCGGGGCCGTAGAAGCCGGGCATCTCCGCCGTTTCGCCACCCAGCAAGGCGCAGCCGCTCTGGCGGCAACCGTCGGCGATGCCTTCCACCACGGCCGCCATGGCCTCGGGGCTGAGCTTGCCGGTGGCGATGTAGTCAAGGAAGAAGAGAGGTTCGGCGCCGCTGGTGATCACGTCGTTGACGCACATGGCCACCAGGTCGATGCCGACGGCGTGATGGCGACCGTGGGCCTGGGCCAGCTCCAGCTTGGTGCCTACCCCATCGGTTCCTGATACGAGCAGGGGGCGCTTGAGGCCTTCGGGCAGGCGGCAGAGCCCGCCGAAGCCGCCCAGACCACCCACCACCTCCGGGCGGCGGGTGGATTCAACGCTGCTGCGGATGCGATCAACGAAGGCTCGCCCCGCCACCACATCCACTCCTGCCGTGCGGTAATCCATTCAGGGTGTCTCCAGGCGTCGCTCGTCTTCCACCGATCCTGCCGCTTCTCGCTCCCCGACCCTCGACTTGCCGCCGTCCAGCGATCCGTTACGCACGAATTCGGTGGTCGATTCTCGAATCGGCACAAGTTTTAATCAGCGCAGCTTATGTAAGTGATTGACCTTGCTGATGGGCCGAGGCTGGCGTGGGGCGGGCGAAGCCTGTAGGTGTCAAGAATCTGGGGAATGATGACAGTTCCTGATCGCCAATCGGTTGTCCACGGATAACCAATTGGCTGGTCCAGTGCGGTTAAGTTCTGCTCGTCGTCATTTCCCGATAGGAACTCCGCCGACGGCTTCTGCCTCTACCTCTTCCGCAATTGAGGCTTGAAGTCATCGTCAACTGGTCATCTGATCCTTGGATGTCAGTTGCTTTGGGCGGCGAGTTTCGCCTGTCATGCGAGCAACATTTTCTCTCGGTGTTCTCACCGCCCTGATTTCTGGTGCCGGTTCTGTCTTCCCTGCCATAGCGGAAGTCGGCCAAACAACTCCACTGACCTTGAGCGGTCCCCTGGATGGCCTTTCCATCGACGTGGCTCCAGCCAAGGGGACTTCGGATCTGGCGTTGGCTGCTTCCTCTGCTCCGAGTTCAGCCGTTGCCATTCGTCAGGTTGAAGATTCCTCGGCTCCCGCCAAGCCGTCGTTGATGCAGCAGGCGCCGATCGCCCCTTTGGCATTGGCTTCGGTTCGTCTGCCCGAAGTGGCACAGGTGATCACCGGTCAGGCCAGCTGGTATGGGCCCGGTTTCTTCGGCAACCGCACCGCCAATGGTGAGGTGTTCCGGCCCGGTACCCGTACAGCAGCTCACCGCACTCTCCCCTTTGGCACCAAGGTGCGGGTCACCAATCTCCGCAATGGGAGGTCGTCGGTGGTCCGCATCAACGACCGGGGTCCGTTCCACGGAAACCGTGTGATCGATCTGGCCCATGGTGCCGCTCAGGATCTTGGTCTGGTCTCCAGCGGTGTTGCTCAGGTGAAGCTCGAAGTCCTGCGCTGAGCCCGACCCGGCCTCAGCCCCTGGCCCATCCGTCAACCTGGCGGATGGGCTTTTGCTGTCAATCCTGTGTCTCGCCTGCCCTTTCCCCTGCTCACGTCGCGCACGGAGCTGAGCCGCTGGTGCACCGAGATCCGCGCCTCCGGCCGCCCACTCCATGTGGTGCCCACCATGGGCGCACTGCATCGGGGTCATCAGGAACTGATCCGTCGGGCGGCTCGGGGGGGGGGCTCCGGTTCACCGGCCGTGCTGGTGAGTGTGTTCGTCAACCCGCTGCAGTTCGGAGCCGGTGAGGATTTCGAGCGCTATCCGCGGGATCTGACAGCCGATGCAGGCCTGGCGGCGGCGGCGGGCGCTGACGCCCTGTTCGCTCCGAATGCGGAGGAGATCTATCCGGGCGGTGAAGCCGCCCTCACCCGCATCCAGCCACCGGCCCAGCTGCAGGCCTCGCTCTGTGGTCGCCAGCGCCCCGGTCACTTCGAGGGTGTGGCCACCGTGGTGGCCCGGTTGCTGGCGCTGGTGCGTCCTGATCGTCTCCTGCTGGGGGAGAAGGACTGGCAGCAGCTGGTGATTCTGCGGCGTGTGGTGGCGGATCTGGCCCTGCCGGTGACCGTGCAGGGCTGCTGCACTGTTCGGGAACCTGATGGGCTGGCCTGCAGCTCCCGCAATCGCTACCTCAGCCCGGTGGAGCGGCAGCGGGCGGCGATGCTGCCTGTTGCCCTGGCCCGGGCGGCGGAGCTTTATCGCTCTGGAGAGCGGCAGGCCGCTCCATTGCTGGAGGCTGTCCGCGCGCCGTTGGAGGCGGTGGGTTTGACAGTGGAGTATGGGGAGCTGGTGGAGCCCCATGGTCTCCAGCCCCTGCGGCAGGCGAGCCCGTTCTGCCTGTTGGCGGTGGCTGCCCGCTGCGGCTCCAGTCGCCTGATCGATCACACCTTTCTGATGAGCCGTCCCCCGATCGTTGCCATCGATGGCCCCGCCGGTGCCGGAAAGAGCACCGTGACCCGTGCCTTCGCTCAGCGGCTGGGCCTGCTCTATCTCGATACGGGGGCGATGTACCGGGCTCTCACCTGGTGGGTGCAGCGCCAGGGCCTCGATCTGTCCTCTCTCGCTGACCTGGCCCCGCAGCTGCAGCTCCTCGATCTGCAGCTGAGCCTGGCGGAGGACGGCAGCCAGCGGGTCAAGCTCGATGGGCAGGATGTCACCGAGGCGATCCGCTCCCCCGCGGTGACGGCCCTCGTGTCGCAGGTGGCGGCCCAGCCCTGCGTGCGCAACGTGCTCACACGCCAGCAGCAGGCACTGGGCCGCAGGGGAGGTCTGGTGGCGGAAGGCCGCGACATCGGCACCGCCGTGTTTCCCGACGCCGAGCTGAAGGTGTTCCTGACGGCCACCCCTGCGGAACGGGCCCGCCGGCGCGCCCTCGATCTTGAGCAGAGGGGGTTCGCAGTGCCGCCCCTAGCGGAGCTGGAAGCGCAGATCGCCGAACGGGATCATCTCGACTCGACCCGTGCCGTGGCGCCGCTGCTGCAGGCCGAGGATGCTGTCGCCCTGGTCACCGATGGCCTGACGATCGAGGCCGTGATCCAGCGGCTCGTCGATCTGTTCCGCGAGCGGGTGCCGGAGGATGCCTGGCCGGCTCCCGCTGAGCCCCTGCAGGACTGACCAGCGCCTGCAGGGGCTCAGCGGGGCTGCCGATGCGATGGGCAGTCCCGGCTGCCTGTTTCAATCCAGACTGGCGCGCAAGTCCTCCAGCAGTCCGCTGCAGGCGTCTTCCAGCAGATCAAGGACCTGCTCGAAGCCTTCCTCGCCCCCGTAGTAGGGATCCGGCACCTCCCGTGCCCTGAAGCGGCGGCAATGGTTGGTGATCGGTTCGACCAGGGCGCCAGGGTGGGCTGCCCCATTCCCGTCCGTTGCCTCTGCGTCTGTCCTTTCTGATTTTTGCCGTCCTGCGCGGGCCAGGCTCTGCACCGCCCTGAGGTTGTCCTCGTCCATCGTCAGGATGCGATCGAAGCGCTCCAGGTCGGCGCGCTCGATCTGGCGGGCCCGGCTCGGCAGCGCAATGCCGCGCCGGGCCGCGGCGGCCCGCATCCTGGGGTCGGCCTGCTGGCCCACGTGCCAGCCGCCGGTGCCGGCCGAATCCACCACAACGGCCTGCTCCAGACCCTCGCGGGCCAGCAGATGCAGGAACACCCCCTCCGCAGCGGGGGAACGGCAGATGTTGCCGAGGCAGACGAACAGCAGACGCGGTT
The DNA here is from genome assembly GCF_015840525.1 of Synechococcus sp. CBW1006. Taxonomy (NCBI): domain Bacteria; kingdom Bacillati; phylum Cyanobacteriota; class Cyanophyceae; order Synechococcales; family Synechococcaceae; genus Synechococcus; species Synechococcus sp. CBW1006. The sequence continues at coordinate 1,839,710 of NZ_CP060396.1, forward strand.
CAGCCATGCCGCGCCTCCAGACGGTGCAGGGCCTGCTCCGCCCGCAGTCGCACCACGGCCGCGGCCTCGGGAGGGCTCTGCCGGAGGCCCTCCAGCGCCTGGCGCAGCCGTGGCCGAAGCTCCGACGTGGGGTGCAGCCGGGCGGCCAGGGATTCCAGTCCCACCACCACCGCGTAGCGCACCACCCATTCGCCGTCGCCGCAGCTCGCCTCCAGGGCCCGCAGGCAACGCTCCGCGAGGGCGGTTCGGGGAGCTTCTTCCAGCCCCTGCATCTGCAACTGACCGAGTCCCCGGGCCGCAGCACGGCGCACGCTCGGTCCGATGTCCTGAGCCAGGGCGTCTTCGAGCACCTCCAGGCCCCGCACATCGCCGATGCCGGCCAGGGCCCGCACGGCCCAGGCGCGAGCGCCGTAGTTGTAGCCATCCAGGTTGTCGAGGATCGGCTCGACGGCCTGGGGTCCCAGGGCGATCAGGCCATCCACCGCGGCCACGGCGGCGCCTGGATTGTTGAAGCCGAGTACATCCACCAGGCAGGGGGCGGCGGCCGGGTGGGCGGCGGCGGCGAGGGCCTGGGTGGCCTGCAGCAACTCCAGAGCCGTGCTGGCCTGTTGCACCCGCTCGATCAGCTCATGCGGGAGCTGGAGATCGGTGGTTTCGCCCGTTGTTGAAGGGGAGATCGTCATCGGTTCAGGCTCTCAGAGCAGGGCATCCATCGCCTCCAGCACCGCCGCAATCTCAGAATCCACCTGGGTGGCGGGATCGCCGTCCTGCTCCACCAGGCCCCGCAAGGCAATCAGCTTGAGGCTGTTTTCCGCCAGGGTGGTGGCAATGGGCTGCAGGGCAGGCCGCCAGCCTGCCGCGCCGAGATCCATCAGGACGGCGCGGCGCACCTGCAGCTGGGGATGCTGCAGCAGGACGACCAGCCGCTCCCCCCAGTGGGCCTCGCCGGTGAGCTGCAGCAGGGCTCGGCAGGCCGCGCTGCGAATCAGCGGACGTTCGTGCTCCACGAAGGGACGGATCACCGCCACCACCTCGTCGCTGGCCACACCGATGTCGCCCAGGGCCTCCAGCAGGGCCTCGCAGGGTTCCACCAGGCGGGGGCTGTTGCTCTGCTGGGCGCCGGCCCTCGCCGGTCCACTGGCCAGGCGTCGCCGCAGGGGCTCGACGGCAACGGCGGCCCTCAGGTCACCAAGGGCTCGTGCCGCCGCCTCCCGCAGACCGTCATCGGGGTCGTCCAGGGTCTCCAGCAGGTCGCCGATGGCCGGTGTGGCGGCTGAGCCGAGCTTGCCCAGGGCCCGGGCGGCGTTCCGTGCCACTGCGTTCTCCTCCACACCGGCTCCCGGGTCACGGGGGCGCCGCTGCTGCAGGGCGAACTGCAGCAGCGGCACGGTGTCGGGATGGCTGCTGCGCGCCCGCCCCAGCCACCAGGCGGCGTAGTACTGGGCCGAGGGATCATCGCTGCACCGGAGGCGCCGCAGCGCTTCCGCCTCGTCGATCGGATCGCCCTCCACCTGGATGGCCTGGGAATCGCCGCTGCCGCTCATGGCCCGCAGACTGCTGGTCAGATGCTGCCGATGCTGACAGCCGCAGCCTCCTGGCGAGGGGCCTGCGCAACAAAAAAGCCCCCCGTGAGGGGGGCGTTGGATCCTGGAGCGAACGAACCGCAGGGAACGAAGGCTCGGATCGGGATCAGACGAGAGCCGAGATGGCGTAGTCGATGTAGTTGTTGGCGATGACGCCGGCGTCGCCGGAGACGCCGTGGTTGGCCTTGATGTAGTTCAGGGCTTCGACGTACCAGGAGGGGGACAGTTCGAAGGTGCGGTTGATCTCATCGAGACCGGCGATCAGGTACTCGTCCATGGGGCCGGTGCCACCAGCCACGAGGCAGTAGGTGACCATGCGGAGGTAGTACCCGATGTCACGGGCGCACTTGGCCTTGCCACGGGCGTCAGACGCATAGTTGGTTCCCTGCATCTGGGTGGTGTAGGGGAACTTGCTGTAGACGGCCTGGGCAGCACCGTTCACCAGCTCATCGGCTTTGGCGGTGAGGGCCTTGGCAGCCTCGAGGGCATTCTTGGCGCGCTCGAAACGACCGAAAGCGGCGTTGAGCTCGGTGTTGGAGAGGAAGCGGCCCTGGGAATCAGCGGCGGCGACGGCTTCGGTAAGGGGGGTCTTCATTGAAGGGATTGAAGAAGAAGGGTGGACCTAAATCAGGAGGCTGCTGCCGAGGGCAACAGCCAGGGATCAGCGGAGCTGGTCGCCTCAGGCGACAGCAGCAGCGGCGCGATCGAAGTAGGTGCCGATCTCGCTCATCAGAGCGGAGCAGTCGCCGGGGGTGATGCCGTTGCGATCGTTGGCGATGCTGATGGCGGCGTCCTTCATCTTGCGGATGCCTTCAGCCACGGAAGCGCCAGGGACGCCCAGGGCGAGGTAGGTCTCACGCAGGCCGTTGAGGCAGCGATCTTCCAGCACGGAAGCATCGCCGGTGAACACGGCGTAGGTGATGTAGCGGAGAACGATCTCCATGTCGCGCAGGCAGGCAGCCATGCGACGGTGGGTGTAAGCGTTACCGCCGGGGGCGATCAGGGCAGGCTGTTGATCGAAGAGATCGCGAGCTGCGTTGGTGACGATCTTGGAAGCGTTGGAGGTGATCCGGTTGACGGAATCCATGCGCTTGAAGCTGTCAGCAACGACCGACGACAGAGCGTCGATCTGACCAGCGTTCAGGAATTCGCCGCGGGCATCAGCCTGCGCAACAACCTTGGTGAAGGCGTCGAACATTTAGTTAAAGCTCCTGTTCTCGACGTTCAGTGTCGGGATGGTGAATGGTCGAGGCGTGATTCCACGCACTCTGGTCAGCTGATCGGAGCCGCTCTTGGCGAACCTCTGTCAACAAGACCTGACCATTGTTGGACCCTGACCCCACCTGAATGAGGAGTGATTCACAAACGGTCACCACTGGCCAGATCGGCTGCGGTGCAGTGGCTCTGCTCCAGGGGGCGGGTTGGTCGGTTCGTGGTGGACAGCCGGACCTGACTGTCTTTGTATCGCAATGAACGTTGTGTCTCGCCATGGGATGGGTGCTCCGATGGGGATGGCCAGATCCGCGCAGCAAAAAGGCCCCCGTCAGGGGGCCTTGGGGCCGGGCAGTGCAGGGCACCGTTCGGATTGCAGCACTGCGGAGGATTCAGCCTTTGGCTTTCTTGCGGGGCGCAGCTCCGCCGGCGCCGGGCAGGTCGCCGCCATTCACTGACACACTCGTCACCTTTCCGCCCATGCGGTTAACCATCTGAAGGGTCTCATTCATGCGGGTGTAAGGCACCTGCATGACGCAATCAGCGCTGCGTACGAAATCATTCTGAGCGAGCCCGGTCACCTGGATGGTGACCTGACGGCCGCTACTGAAGCTCGTGCCCCGGGAACCGGCAGAAACTTTCATGGTGGTTCAAACAGCGAGGGAATGGAAGTAAGCGATCAGTTCACCGGGGTGATGCTGGCGATGCGACCGCCTTCCCGGTGGATCTGCTGCTGGTACGCCAGCAGTTTTGCGAAGGGAATGAAACGCACGCGATTGCTGCGCTTGTGCAGACGGTAGTTGCTGAAGCCGGTGATCTCCACCCGGAAGGTGCGTCCTTCCTCGGACGCGCCTACACCCATGCGGGTCACGCCATCGGCCTGCACCTTCCGGAACACGGAGCCTTTGGCGTTGGGGCTCACCACCGGAACGGCAGCTTCGGAGTGGACGGCGGGGTTGAGGCGGGACTGATTCTTGAGGATGTCACCCTTGACCGAGGCCGCAGCGCCGCGGCTGAGCTGCAGCATGTAGGAAAACTGCAGGCCCTGCTGGCCAATGGAGTAGTCCCAGCCATGCAGGTAAGGAACCATCTCCTCACCGAAGCGGTTCTGGTATTCGGCGCTGTCGATGTACGAGTCAATCTCGGCGTCGAAACCCTGCTCCTGGAGAATGGTGAAGTGCTCCAGCATCTCTGCTTTGTTCTGGGGAGCGCGACCGAGCAGGTGTTTGAAATTCAGCTCGATGAAGCGATAGGCGTTGCAGTTCTCGAAGAACTTCTGGCGGTACAGGCCACTTTTGGCCACCTGACGCACGAACTCACGCACGCTCAGGTAGCCGCGCCGGAACAGGGATTCGGGACCCTCAAGGCGCTCGCTTTCCATGATGTACTGGTTGCCGAGCACCTGCTGGTAGACGGCCCGGATCAGGGTGGACTTATCCACCTCCGTTCCGTTCGTCCAGTTCTCCTTGTTCCGTGCATTGGAGAAGCGCTCGATGCCCAGGTAGGCAGCGTTGGCGAGAGTCATGGGCGTGAGGGGCCGGGGGGCGGAAGCGGACAGGCAGAAGACGGTGCCGAGGACGTCATCGGCAGACGTCCGGTGGCGTGGGAAGCCGCTGGCGGTTCTGACCAAGAGGCTTCAGCCGGATCCTATGGGGGCGGTTTCTCTCTCCGGGCTGGCTTTCAGAATCGTTACAAGGGCACCTCGATAAATCAACAAGCCAATGCAATATGCCTAATCTGAGCTAATATTAGATTGATGACATTCTAATTCTGCAGTGGGTCAGAGAGGCTTCTGGGACGAACAGCAAAGAGTCGCAAAGCTCAAGGAGAAGAAGCCGGTTCTTCAGCGACTTTCTGAATCGATCCCTTGGGATTCATTCCGCCCACTGCTTGACAAGGGCTATGTCCATGAGCGCAAGACTAATGCAGGGCGCAAGAGGATTGATCCGCTGATCCTTTTCAAGATGCTCGTTCTCCAGCAGCTTTTCAACCTCAGCGATGAAGAGCTTGAATTTCAGGTGAATGACAGGCGCTCCTTTGAGGAGTTTGTCGGGCTTGGTGTGATGAACAGCATTCCTGATGCCACCACAGTCGCCTTCTTCAGAGAGCGACTGCGCAAGGCGGAAGTTATCGAGGAGCTCTTCGAGATGTTTGAGGCATACCTCCGCTCCCAGGGCCTCCAAGCCCGCGGTGGCCAGATCATCGATGCAACTCTTGTTCCGGTTCCCAAGCAACGCAATACCCGCGAGGAGAACAAAGAAATCAAAGCCGGGAGGCTGCCGGAGGGCTGGGATGAAAACCCAGATCGCTTGCAGCAGAAGGATTTAGATGCTCGCTGGACAAAAAAGAACGGCATCAGTTACTACGGTTACAAGAACAGCATCTGTATCGATGTTGACCATGGATTCATCCGCCGATATGCTGTCACTCCTGCCAACATTCACGACAGCCAGTTGCTCCCACGCTTGCTGGATCCAGAAAACGAACATGACTTTGTTTGGGCAGACTCAGCGTATTCAGGTGAATGCTTTGAGGATCTTCTGAGTCTAGGTGGCTTCGAAAGCCTGATCCATGAAAAAGGTGCTCGCAATCATCCTCTCGGCGACAAAGCCAAGGAACTGAATCGTGTCAAGTCGTCAATCAGAGCTTGTGTGGAGCATGTCTTCGGCTGCATGACTATGTCCATGGGTGGAAAACTGACAAGAAAAATTGGGCTAGAAAGGAATGATGCTTGGTGGGGCCTCAAGAACCTGACCTTCAACTTCCTTCGTTATCTCCAGCGCTCTTCCCATATAGCAACTGTTGCATGAATCTCCCAGAGAAGCTCCCATAGTTCAGGAGATCTCGTCAATAGACGATATAAGGCTCTCATGCTCTGCCGCCTCTTCGGCGGCTTTTTCGTGTCCACAGAGACCTTGCGAATAGCTGATTATTCGAGGTGGCCACAATTGTTTCGCCCGCTCTGGCTGGCTCTCTGCCTGCGGCCTATCCCCTCTGGCCAGCCTGGGCAGGGCCGATACCATCCGCCCACATCTGCGAACTCCTCGTGATGGCAAAGGCTCCCGAGGCTGCCGATCCCGCCCTGCGACTTGCCGAGCAGCTTCAATCCCTGTCGCAGGTCGCTGAGACGCTCACCTATCGCCTTCTCGATCTGGAAGAGCGGCTGAATGCCCAGGAAGCCCGCAGCCTGGAGCGGCTGCAGGCTGAGAGCGCGGCGGCGGTCCATCAGGCCGAGGAAACGGAACTGCGCCTGCTGGAGACCGAAGATCGGCTGGAGCGACTGGAAATCCTGCTGGGTGGGGAAGAGGCGCGATCCAAGGCCGCACCCCCCGCCAGGCTGCAAGTGGTTCCTGCCGCAGTGGCCAGCCCGTCAGCCGCCAAGCCAGACACGGTCAGGCCAGAACCTGCCAGTGCTGATCAGGTGGTGATGCTCACGCCTGATCCCTGCCCGCCTGATCCGTTCCCGGAGGAGGAGGAACAGGCCTTCATGGATGACGAGGTTCCTCTGGCGCAACAAACGGCCTGATCCGTTCAGGGACCGGTGCTCAGCATGGCTCCGGCGGTGGTCAGCAGCACCCGGCCCACTTCCAGAGCACCCACGGCGGCCAGTCCCAGCCAGAGTCGCTGGGCCCATTCCGGAGGCTTGCCGCCCTTCCAGGACGGCGAGGTGATTTCGCCGGAAAAACGTGCTCCCGAGCCCAGTCCGCCGGCTGGGGCCCGGCGGTTCGTGGCTTCGCGCCAGTACTGGTCGTAACGCGGTGCCTGCTGGTTGAAGGGAATCGCGCCGATGGCGCGTCCTGGCAGCACCCGGTTGCGCTGATAGGGAACTTCGTCAAGACCAAAGGCCTCGAGATATTCCTGGGAGTCGAGCAGGGTGTCGATCAGGCCTGGAAGACCCTGTTCAGCGATCAGAATCGAGAGGGCAATCTGTTCCTGCTGGCCATGCACCGGCCGTCCCAGAACGCGGCCCACCATCTGCTCAACCACGCGGTAGTTGCTGTTGCAGCGGTAGAAGCCATCTCGGAAGGCCTGCGACAACAACAGGCCGCGAATGAAGTCGCGCGTGTTGATCAGGCCGTTGCGCAGCCGCGATTCCAGCGCCGCATCGCGGTCGACCCGGAAGGCATGAAAGAAGATCTGCTGATAGGCCCGCTCAATCAGAGCATCGACCTCTTCCCGGCTACGAGCGGCGGTTTCACTGGGCAGTCGCTGTGCCAGTCGCCCGGCATCCTGCTCACTTCCTGTGGTGAATCCCTGGACTCTCGCGTTGATCGCGGTGGGGTTGGTGCTGAGAAGGGGCAGTGCCATGCCTGGTGAGAATAACGTGCTGAACGGTATGGGGCTTCTGGCGGAAATGGGTCCGTTCGGCGCGGCTTATTACATCGCTTCACGATTTCAAGATTGATGTCGCTCTTCTATGTTTCGTGAGCCTTGTCCAGGGCTGACAGGACAGGCCCCCACAGTATTCAGATCCGGAAGGTGTCGCCCCAGGAGGAAGGAATCTCGGCGCTGTAGTCGTGGGTGCGGCTGAATTCAAACGGGCCTGCCAGCGATCCCCACAGCTGTTCGTGGGTGCTGGGGTCATGGCCACTGTCAATGGTGCGCATGCCGCGGCTATCGATGTCAAAGCTGCTGACCAGGTAGGCGGTGCTGCCCTTGCGTTCCACCAGGCAGCGGCAACCCGGCTCCACCTCGCCCACGAATCCTTCGCCCTGTTCGCGCACCACGTAATTGCAACCTTCCAGGGGAAGCAGATCGTCGGCGACGATCTGGTCGCGTCGCTCGGCGTCGTCGATGGCACCCCAGAAGCGACGTTCATCGCGCAGGGCCTGGTTGCGGATGATCAGGCTTCCCTGCCGCTCTTCAGCCTGCAGCACCCGGATCCGGTACGGGACTGCCGGCGCAATGGCGTACGACTGCTCCAGCAGCAACGATCCCGGGGCCAGCTGCGGCAAGGGCCGGAAGTGGACCAGGATGTGGGCGTAGAGGGGGGGGGTATCGAATGCCTGGGCCTGATTGCTGAAGCCGGCGCTCAGCATGGCCACCAGCCGACCGAGAGAGCTGCTCATGACGTCAGACCTTACAAACCCAGGAGGCGAATCCGAAAGTCAGCCACCTGGCGGGCCATGGCCGGGCGGCTGATCATGAAGGGGTGGTCGCGGAGCTGGTCGAGCACCAGGTCAATCCTGTGGTTGGCGTCCTCTGGGCTGTTCCCCAGGGCCTTCCAGGCGGCATCGAAGCTCTGGGCGAAACTGTCGGCGTTGTCATACAACCGATCGGTGGCCAGTGGCGGTACGGGCATCAGCCTCGGCAGCAACCATCCCATTGTGCCCGTGCACCACGTGGCTGTTCCGGCGTCGGTGAAGCCTGCTTCAGCCGCCTGCTTGCGGGACATGGCGGGAGGCTTTGGGTTTGTCCAGGGCCTGGGGGCGATCGGCGGGGTCGCGGCGCAACTCCCGCTCCAGCATCTGAATGCGGCTCTCGCGTAGGCAGAACTTGCAGCCCCCGGTGGTCTGCAGATGCTTTTCCGGCGTGATCGTGATCAGCTTCACCGGGTGCAGACTGCAGCGGATCTTGATGGGTGTCTTGTAGCTCTTGTACACGATGTCGCGATAGTCATAGCGCTGGCCGAAGCGGGTTCGTGCCCGTGCCAGGAAGGTCTCCTTATCGATTGGACTTCCCATGGTTCAGGGCTGCCTCTGCGGCATCAGGTGAAGACGGGCCGGTGCTGCTGGCCGGCAGGCCTCCAGGCTGCGAAGCCCCCGAGGTGGCGTCATGGACAATTTTGTCGTGCTGTGAGAGGCGTTGTGGGTGTCGCGCTCCACGGGTCAATGGGTTGAATCAGGCTGAAGCCGTGGCGCTGAGGTCCAATGACTCCCTGCCAAGGGAGATCGGCGGCGATGGGGACTGTCTGTCCCTGGGTGGGGATCATCAACGCTTCCAATCGAAAGCGGTCGGAGTTGACTTGAAATGTGATGCCAGGACCCAGATTTGAACTGGGGACACGGCGATTTTCAGTCGCCTGCTCTACCAACTGAGCTATCCCGGCCCGTCGCCTCAGCGATTCGCAGATCTTAGATCACCACCCAACGCCGGCGTTCGGGCCAGGCAGAGCAGGCCGGCGACGCGCCAGCCACTCTCCTCCAGGGCGGCGGCGGCGGCGCAGGCGGTTGCTCCTGTGGTGAGGATGTCGTCGATCAACAGCACCGGCTGGCGCGGCCCCGACTGCACCGGTCTGACCTGGCTGCAGCGGAAGGCACCCGCCTGGTTGGCCAGCCGCAGGGCGCGGCCCAGGTGGTGTTGCCCCAGGGTGGGGCGGCTGCGCTCCAGGAGTGCTTGGCTGCGGCAGGCGAGCAACCGCTGCAGTTCGTCGCAGATCAGCGCCGGCAGGGGATTGCTGCGCCGTTTCCAGCTGGGAATGGCGACCAGCAGTGGCGGCTGCTTCCAGAGCGGCAGGCCCAGGCTCATCTGCTGCAACAGGCCGGCGATGGCGTCGCGGCTGGTGGCGCCATCGGCGTGCTTGCGCAGGTTCAGCAGCAGTTGGCGCAGCGGGCCGTCGTAGCTGCCCACTGCCCACCAGGGCAGTGGAGCACTCTCGTGCAGGCAGGGAAACCGCAGGTCCAGGCGCTCCTGGCAGGGGGCGCAGGGCCAGTGGTGCTGATCGCCGCAGCTCTCATCGGTGCTGGCCCGGGCACGGCGGCAGAGGGGGCAACAGGGACGGCTGATCAGGTTGAGCGCCCGCTGGATCGGATCGGGCGGTGACAGCTGGGGGGAGGCACGATGGGAGGTGACCAGAACGGCAGCTGCCGGCGGCAGGCGAACTGGCGAAAGGATTCCCCAAGGCGGACCCAGCGGGTTCAGGCGTTGGTGTCCTGCTTCGGCAGCGCCCGCAGCATGGCCACCAGGGTGCGATGGGCATCCTCGCTGTCGCTGAGCTGGTGATCAAAGGCCACCTCCACCCTGGCTCCGTCCACCTCCAGCCGCATCGCATCGGGGTTCACCGCCAGCAGGCGGGCCTCGGTCGCTCCGCTGATACCGGCGTAGTGCCGGGCATAGGACAGCACCGCTTCGGCATGGTCTTCGTTCATGTGCTTGCAGATCCGATCGCTCACGGCGGTGGTGAGGGGGTCGGCGGCCATGGGACAACAGGTGGGTGGGGTCGGCCTGATTCTGGCGCTCGCGCCGGGCCCCTTCCCGGCCGGTTTCACGTCAGGCGGCACCGAAGCGCTGCCACAGCAGCAGGCCCAGGCGGATGGCGCTGAAGCCCACGTATCCCGCCAGCACCGCAAACAGGGCCATCGAGATCACGGTGCGCAGTCGTTCGTTCATGGGGCATCAGTGGGGGACGGGCCCAGTCTCAGACCCTGCCGGGCCAGGCGCGCCATGCCGAGGGCGGCCGACAGCGCCGGCCGGTTCAGCACGGTTCGGCCCAGCCGTTGCTGGCGCAGGGCACGCCACTGAGGATTGCGGGCCCCTCCCCCCAGCGTGATCACCCGCCGCACCGGAGGCAGGCCGAGGGTTTCCAGCCGTTGCCAGCCGGCCTGCTCAATCGCCGTGAGCCCCTCCAGCAGGGCCTGCAGGTAGAGCGCATCGCTCACAGGGCGGGGATCGAGCCGAGGCCTGAGCTCCGGATCGTCCACGGGAAACCGTTCGCCCGTCCCGGGCAGGGGCAGCAGGTTGAGGCCGCTGGGCCGCCCTGGATCGATCTGCCGGCTGAGGGCCGCGATCGTGGCGTCGTCGAAGAAGCGGCGCAGGATGCCCGCGCCCGCATTGGAGGCTCCCCCCACCAGCCAACGCCCCCCCAGCCGGTGGCAGCTCACCCCAGGCGCCCGGACCGGCACGGCACTGAACTGTTTCAACACCAAGGTGGTGCCCAGCACCGTGATGCCGTCGTCCGGGGCTGGGTCGGCGGCGAGCACCCCGGCGTTGCTGTCGGTGCTGCCGGCGATCACGAGGCAGCTGGCGGGCAGATCGAGGGCTGCCGCTGCGGCCGGCGCCAACGGGCCCAGGCGGGTGCCACTGGGCCGGATCTGGGGCAGGGCAGGGCTCCAGGCCTGCTGGTGGATCGCTCCGGCCCAGTGCCCGTCTCCTGTCGCCGAGTCTGGCAAGTGCCAGCCGAGGCGTAGGTTGTTGCCTTCCTCGCCCCAGCGCCAGTCGTTCAGCAGCCAGCCCATCAGCCAGTCGGCCTGATGACGCAGCCAAAGATCCGCAGGCCCGTAGCCCGCTGCTGCCGCTTGATCCAGCAGGCGCAGGGCCCGGGCCAGGCTGCCGCTGGGACTCGCTGCGGCGGTGCAGTCTGCGGCCAGGGTGGCTGATTCGACAGCTTTGTCTGGACAGGCCTGGTGGTACGGGAGGGCCTGGCCCAACGGGCAGGCGGGGGGGGCGCCATCGGGATGGCAGAGCAGCAGCGTGCCGGAGGTCCCGTCCACGGCGATGGCGCCGATCCGCTGGCGCCACGGCCGCGGCAGCCGCTGCACCAGGGTGATCAGACCGGTGCGCCAGCCGCCGGGATCCGGGAACGGAGCGGGGTAGTCGCAGGATTCGTCGGCCTGTCGCTGGCCGGCCCCATCGATCAAGGCAATCCGTAGGCCGCTGCTGCCCAGGTCAACCCCAAGCGACCAGTCCGCTGGGCCTGGATCACTGCAGGGGGCTGGCGTATCGATGGGTGCTGCCGAACAGACGACCGCTGAACCCTGGTTTCAGGCGGCCGCAGCCACCAGATCCCTGGTGGCCTGCTGGATCGTGGCGGCAATCGCGGCCACGTCTTCCCAGGGAAGGTTGAGATCCGTGCGGCCGAAGTGGCCGTAGGCGGCCACATCCTGGTAGAAGCGGCCGCCGCGCTGAGCGGGCAGTTCCCGCAATTGGAAGGTTTCGATGATGGCGCCGGGGCGCAGATCGAAGTGTTCCTGCACCAGCGCCGTGAGGTTCTCGTCGCTGATGCGGCCGGTCCCGAAGCTCTGCACCAGGATGCTCACGGGCCGGGCCACGCCGATGGCGTAGCTGAGCTGCACTTCCACCTTCTTCGCCAGACCGGCGGCCACCAGGGCTTTGGCCACGTAGCGGGCGGCATAGGCGGCGGATCGGTCCACCTTGGTGGGGTCCTTGCCGGAGAAGGCACCACCGCCGTGGCGGGCATAACCGCCGTAGGTGTCGACAATGATCTTGCGGCCGGTGAGGCCCGCATCACCCTGGGGGCCTCCCACCACGAACTTGCCGGTGGGATTGACCAGGAAGCGGGTGGATGGACCGTCGTCGGTCGCTTCCTTGCGGGGCTGGAGTGTCAGGCCGGCGGTGGCGGGAAGCACCACGTGATCCCAGAGATCAGCGGCAATACGCTCGCGCAGGGTGTTCTCCTCGCTGATGCCGTCGATCTCGGCGGTGTGCTGGGTGGAGATCAGCACGGTGTCGATGGCCACCGGCTGATTGTTTTCATACACCACGCTGACCTGGGTTTTGCCGTCGGGCAGCAGGTAGCCGATGGTGCCATCGTGGCGCACCTCCGCCAGGCGCCGCGCCAGCCGGTGGGCCAGGCTGATCGGCAGCGGCATCAGCTCCGGGGTTTCGTCACAGGCGTAGCCGAACATGATGCCCTGATCGCCGGCACCCACCAGATCCAGCGGATCACCGTCGTGGTCATCGGCTTCGTTCACTCCCTGGGCAATATCGGGCGACTGCTGATCAAGGGCCACCAGCACGGCGCAGCTGTTGGCATCGAAGCCGCCGGCGCGGGCGCCCTCGTAGCCGATCTCCTGGATCACACCGCGGACCAGGGTGTTGAAGTCCACCCGGGCGGTGGTGGTCACTTCACCGGTGATCAGGCAGAGGCCGGTGTTCACCACCGTTTCGCAGGCCACCCGTGAGGCGGGGTCCTGGGCCAGTAACGCGTCGAGTACCGCATCGCTCACCTGATCGCAGATCTTGTCGGGATGCCCCTCGGTGACCGATTCAGAGGTAAAGACGTAACGGCTCATCCCACGCTGGCTGATGGATCAGTCGAGCAGCTTATTCGGCAGTGCTGCAGCCTGAAATCGCGCTGCTCACAACGCTCGCCCCGTCCGTCCCCATGACGGCCAGTTCAGACCAGTGCTGCAGCTGGGGAAACAGGGGGTCCAGTGGTGGTCGTCGTTGCCAGCCGGCGGTGTACCCAAGGGCGGTGGGGAGCCCTGCCGCCAGAGCCATGCGCAGATCACTGTTGGCGTCTCCGATCAGCAGGCACTCGGCAGGCTTCACCCGCAACAGGTCGCACAGCCCATGCACCGCACCAGGATCCGGTTTGCAGGGCTGGTGATCGGCGCTCCAGCTGGCCGAAAAGAAGCCGCTCAGCCCGTTGTGATGCAGGAAATGGTGGATACCGGCGGTTCCGTCATTGCTGATCACACCGCAACGCAGGCCGGCGCCAGAGAGCGCCGTCAGCAGCTCCATCAGTCCGTTGGTGGGGAGCGCAGCGGCGGCACCCTCCCCATGCAGCCCATCGGTGTCGCTGAACACGGCATGCGCCAGCGCCAACGCCTCGGGCCAGCCGACCCCCACCTGGGCCAGGGCGGTGGCGGTGGAGATCAGATTGTGTTCGCGCGAAGCCACGGCCGTGGTGCCGGCTGGATGGACGCCGTGCTGATCAAGGCCGTAGGCCCGGCGCAGCAGGGTCTCCAGTTCGGTGCTGCTGCCATCGTGGACCCGCTCCGGATGGACGGCGTTCAGGCGCTGCACCGCATGAAAAACCCTGGCCTCGGCCAGGGTGATCAACAGCGGTTCACTGTGGCTGAGGGTGCCGTCCTTGTCGAACAGCACCGCCGCGAAGCGGCCGAGGGGCTGGCCGCGCAGCGTCAGGTGGGCCATGGGCAAGGGGACGGATGCTGCGCGGTCAAGCAGAACGGAAACGGGGTGGCTCAGTCGAGGGTGACGCCCATGGGCTCGTTGTCTTCAGCCTGCTCGAGCAGCATCTGCTTGTAGCGGGCCGCCATTTCCTCGGCCTTGTCGAACACCTTCTGGGGGTCGGTGAGCATGTCGCCGGGTTCGGGCTCGAGGGCTTTGGTGGAGAGGGAGATCCGCCCACGCTCGGCGTCGAGGTCGATGATCATCACCTTCATCTGGTCGTTCACATTCAGCACCGTGTGAGGCGTCTCAATGTGCTCGTGGCTGATCTCGGAGATGTGCAGCAGGCCGCTGACGCCACCGATGTCGATGAAAGCGCCGTAGGGCTTGATGCCACGCACGGTGCCGATCACCACTTCGCCAACCTCGAGGCGATTCATCTTGCGCTCCACCAGGGCGCGGCGATGGCTGAGCACCAGGCGGTTGCGCTCCTCGTCCACCTCCAGGAACTTGAGGGGGAGGAAGTCGGCCACCAGCTCTTCTTTGGCCTTGCGGGTGCTGATGTGGCTGCCGGGGATGAAGCCGCGCAGACCTTCGACCCGTACCAGGGCACCACCGCGGTTGGTGGCGAAGACCTCGGAGTGAATCGTGGCGTCTTCCTTCTGCAGCTGCCGCACCCGCTCCCAGGCACGCTGGTACTCGATGCGACGGATCGAGAGGGTGAGCTGGCCGTCTTCGTTCTCCTCGCTGAGGATGAAGAATTCGCGCACCTCCCCGGGTTCGAGCACATCGCTGAGCGCCTCGACCCGGTTGATCGACACCTCCTGCAGGGGCATGAAGGCAGCGGTCTTGGCGCCGATGTCGATCATGGCGCCCTTGGGCTCCATGGCGAACACGGTGCCGTTCACCACGTCACCGGGCTTGAAGTTGTAGTCGTATTTGCTGAGCAGTGCTGCGAATTCATCCAGGGTGAAGCCCACGCCATCCAGGTCGCGGCTCACGGCACGGCTGCTGGGGTCATCGGCACTGGGCACCTCTTCCGGAATGCCCAGATCGAGTTCGGTGTCGGCGGCGAAGGCCTGATCCACGTCTGCAGCGATCTCGGCCGTGCTCTCCAGAGCGCTGGCTTCGGAAGGGGTTACGGTCATGTTGAAACGGCGGTCTGCCGGCGGCAGATGGGAAGGGAGCGTTGCGTCCGCCCGCCAGCGAAACCAACGCAATCTCCCAACCTACAGGCAGGTCGCCCCGTTCTGCCTTTCAGGGTCAGTTCACGGCCGCCAGGGAGACCGGCTGCCGCGCTTCGGTGCTGCTCGTATCCCGTCGGCTGAGCCCATCGAGGGCCGCCACAAAATCGCTGATGCCCTGGAACTGGCGGTACACGGAGGCGAAGCGCACATAGGCGACCTCGCTCAGATCCCCCAGGCGTTGCAGGGCCAGTTCCCCGATCTCGGCACTGGGAACCTCGCGTCCACCCCGCTGCTGCAGGTGCACTTCGATCTCCTCCACCACACTCTCGAGGCAGGCCGGTTCGATACCGGTCTTCTCGCAGGCGCGGATCAGTCCATGCAACACCTTGTGGCGGCTGAAGATCTCACGACCGCCGCTGCGCTTCACCACGGTGATCGGTACGGTTTCGACCCGCTCATAGGTGGTAAAGCGAAAGCTGCACTCCAGGCATTCGCGGCGGCGTCTGACGCTCCGCCCGACATCGGCCGCACGGGATTCGAGCACCCGACTGTCCGTGTGTTGGCAGGAGGGACATTGCATCCCTGAAGGTGCGACGCGTATTTCTTTAGCTTAGACAGCGATCCTCTGATTCGGCAATAGCCAGCGGGGCGACAGATGCTGCCCGGTGTTGCAACAGTCACGGAACATTGCTCCAGATCGCATGGCTTTGCCAGGTGCTGCCAAGAAAAAACCCCCGCCGTGGCGGGGGTTGGAAAGCGACCCTGGAGCCGCAAGTGGACTCTCACTTACCGATCTTCGGGGGATCGCGGAAGGCGATGGCGAAGAACAGGGTGGCGATGGCCAGCGTGAGGATCAGGATGTAAGCGAAGCTCTCCATGGGTTACCTCGAAGGAACTGGCGGTCAGCTGAGCGGGGAGCCGGCAGGAGGTGCATAGCCCTCCGGCAGACGACGGGTGGAGCGGTCTCCCAGTTTCTGGAAGAGACCGAATTCCACCTGCTCGCCGAGATCGGGGTCGATGCCGGCGAACACATCGCGGTAGAGGGTGCGGGCACCGTGCCAGATGTGACCGAAGAAGAAGAGCAGTGCAAAGGTGGCATGGCCGAAGGTGAACCAGCCACGCGGGGAGCTGTGGAAGGTGCCATCGGAGTGGTAGCGCTCGAGGTCGAATTCGAAGGCTTCACCCAGTTGGGCCTTGCGGGCCAACCGCTTGACGTCTGCAGGATCGGTGTAGGTCTGGCCGTTGAGTGCGCCTCCATAGACCGTGGCGGTGACTCCGGTCTGTTCGAAGGAGTACTTGGCTTCAGCCCGGCGGAAGGGGATGTCAGCGCGGACGATGCCGTCCTTGTCCTGGAGAACCACAGGGAAGTTCTCGAAGAAGTTGGGCAGGCGGCGCACTTCGAGATCACGGCCCTCCTTGTCGGTGAAGGAGATATGGCCCAGCCAGCTGGTGGGCAGGCCATCGCCATTCACCATGGGACCGACGCGGAACAGACCACCCTTGGCAGGGCTGTTGCCGACGTAGTCGTAGAAGGCGAGTTTCTCAGGAATCGCGGCATAGGCTTCGGCCTTGCTGGCGCCGTTGTCGAGTGCGGTCTGAACCCGACGGTTGATCTCGGTCTTGAAGTAGCTCTGATCCCACTGATAACGCGTGGGGCCGAACAGTTCGACAGGGGTGGCAGCGGAGCCGTACCACATGGTCCCTGCCACCACGAAGGCTGCAAAGAACACGGCGGCAATGGCACTGGCCAGCACCGTTTCAATGTTGCCCATCCGCAGAGCCTTGTAGAGGCGTTCCGGGGGTCGGGTGGTGATGTGGAAGATGCCGGCGATGATCCCCACAATGCCGGCGGCGATGTGGTGAGCAACGATGCCACCCGGGTTGAAGGGGTTGAAGCCCTCTGGGCCCCAGGCGGGTTGAACAGCCTCCAGGTGGCCAGTGACGCCATAGGGGTCTGAGATCCACATGCCTGGACCGAAGACGCCGGTCAGGTGGAAGGCACCGAAGCCGAAGCAGCCGAGGCCGGCCAGCAGCAGGTGGATCCCGAAGATCTTGGGCAGATCCAGGGCCGGTTCACCGGTGCGTGGGTCCTGCCAGATCTCGAGATCCCAGAAGGTCCAGTGCCAGATGGCGGCGAGGAAGAGCAGTCCACTGAAAATGATGTGTGCCGCAGCCACACCCTCGAAGCTCCAGAAGCCTGGATCCACACCGGTTTCACCGGTGATGCTCCAGCCACCCCAGCTGCCGGTCACGCCCAGACGCGCCATGAAGGGCATCACGAACATGCCCTGGCGCCACATGGGGTTGAGCACCGGGTCAGAGGGATCGAAAATGGCGAGCTCATAAAGCGCCATGGAGCCGGCCCAGCCGGCAACCAGAGCGGTGTGCATGAGGTGCACGGCGAGCAAACGGCCCGGGTCGTTGATCACGACCGTGTGCACCCGATACCAGGGCAATCCCATGGGGGTTAGGTCCGGGGAAACAGGGAGCTGGCCGTCGCCCATCCGTCGATGGGGTTGGCCAGCAACGATTGACCCATTGGCTGAAAAGCCATTGAGACGATCAGTTCTGGTGATCGTAAGGGTTGTTCCCGGCCGGGCGGGAGCCTGAGTTACGGAGCGCAACTGCCGGTTTCAGAATGGGGGCTGAGCTGGATAGAAGCCCCATGCCCGTGATCCGATTCGTGCGTGAAGGTCAGGATGTGGAGTGTTACCCGGGTGAGAACCTGCGCGAGGTGGCCTTGCGCCAGGGGCTGGAGCTCTATGGCCTCAAGGGCAAGCTGGGCAACTGCGGCGGATGCGGCCAGTGCATCACCTGCTTTGTGGAGATCGTGGAGGGTCGGGAGAAGCCGTCGGCCCTGAGCCCGCTCACGGCGGTGGAAGAGCAGAAGTTGCGCCGCCGGCCCCAGGGCTGGCGACTCGCCTGTCAGACCCTCGTGAACCGCTCGGTGCTGGTGCTGACCCGCCCCCAGGTGGGTCTTCCCGATCGCGACGCTGTGCTGGCGAAGGTCAGCCAGCAACCACTGCCCGAGGGGCCCACCGCCTGGCCCGCTCCACCCGAGCCGATCGAATCCCCTGAGGAGATCGCAACGGAAGGCGCCGAGGCTGACGGCAACTTGGCTGACCTTCCCAGCGATCCGCTTGAGGGCTGAGAGGGCTGCATCACAACGAGCGATGAAGGGGCCGAAAAGAGTGCCGAATGGCGGTGATACCCTCCCAGGATCTCCAACACTGCCATGGAAACCAACGATCTCGGTTTCGTCGCCAGCCTGCTGTTTGTTCTGGTGCCCGCGGTGTTTTTGATCATTCTTTACATCCAGACCAGCAGTCGTCAGGGCGGCTGATCGGTCTTTGGGGTGATCTGAGCCTTAGTTCAAGCTGTCTTCAGGCGTCAGCAGGCCTGGCTGGCTCTCTACCAGCCAGGCCTCTGGCTTGCTTGGAGCCTTGATGCCCGTTTTGCCACTGGCATAGCTCTGGCGGTGGCCGAGGTTGCACGCCCTGGGTGGCCATGCTTGTTCTGGCCCCCGATTGGCGCTGGTTCCCTTGTCTGGTCTCTATCTGCTCGGGTCTGAGGAAGCACCGCTCCTGGTTTGCCGGCTGTCTTTCCGGACTCCTGCTGTGGCCCCGCTCACTGCATAACTGCTCACGAAGAGGCGAGCGCTCAGCAGCAGAGGCCACGGCTGATCAATCCGACGGGCTCTGGTCTCAGCGGCGCCCTTCCGGTTCGCGAACCAGCAGCACCGGGGCTGGTGCGTGCACGCGGATGTAATCGCTCACCGAACTGCCCAGCAGTCTGTCGAGGTCGACAAGGGCTTGCGCCACCAGGGGTCTGCGGTCCTGGGAGGCGATCACCAGCAGATCTGCCTTGGCTTCCTCGGCGGCCGCGCAGACGGTGCGGCCGATGTCACCGGTGCGGTGCAGGGTCTGCATCTCGACGCCAAAGCCCCGGGCACGCAGCACGGCCTTTTCCAGCACCTCGTCCACCGGGCTCTTGCCGCCCCGGGATGGCGTGATGTCGTGCCGAGTCACGTGGACGCCGATCAGGCTGCCACCGGGGATGTCGCGCACCAGTTCACAGGCCATGCGCAGGGCGTCATCGCCGACGCCGGTTCCGTCCACGGTCACCAGAACGCGGTTGACGTGGCGCACATAGAGGTCGTCCCGCACCAGCAGCATCGGGCGGGTGGAGAGCTGGAAGACGTACTGGCTGGCGCTGTTGCTCAGGATCGACTGCAGACGTCCCAGGCCGCGGGAGCCCATCACGATCAGATCGGCATTGAGCTCATCGGCCACCTTCAGCACGGTCTGCTTGGTGTCCCCCTGGCGGATGATCGTGTTCACATCGCCGGGGTTGAGTCCAAGCCGCTGCACCGCTTCGGCCACGATCCCCGCAGCTTTCTGCCAGTGCTCCTGGAAGTCTTCGCCGGCCTGCTCGGGCACCACATGCAGCAGGTTGATCCGGGCTTGTCGGCAGGGGGGGATGTCGCGCAGCATGCGCACCATCTCCTCCACATGACCCTTGCCGGAATCGGCGATCAGAAGATTGCGGAACACAGGACAGGTCCAGCTCTGCGGCAGCCTATGGCCGATGGATGGGCAGACAGGGCCCCCTGGTGCAGACCGTGATGCAGAGACAAATCCCCGCCTCCGGGATCGAGACCGGCACCGCCCCCCATCGCGGATGGTGTCTGCGCCGTCGGGTTCTGCCCCAGCACACCGATCACGCTGGCGTGATGTGGCATGGCGCCTATCTGGCCTGGCTTGAGGAGGCGAGGGTGGAGGCGCTGGCGGCGGCAGGCCTGGCGTACCGGGATCTGGCGGCGCGGGGGCTGGAGCTGCCGGTGGTCTCGTTGACGATCGACTACCGCCAGGCCCTGTTGCATGGCGACACGGTGGAGCTCTGGAGTGAGGTGTTGCCCCGCAGTGGCGTGAGACTTCCCTGGCACAGCCGTTTTCTGGGTCCGGCGGGAGGACTTGCCGCCGAGGCGCGGGTCGAGCTTGTGCTGGTCGATCTCTCGGCAGGCCCGGAACGTCGCCGGCTGCTGCGTCGCCTCCCGGATGACCTGCACAAGGCGATCGAGCGCCTGGAGATGGGCCCGAACCAGGTCGGTCGGTAGTACGTTTGTTCTCAGCGGCGAGCGGTTCGTTGGGGAAGTTGGTGACCGTTGTGTTTGGTGGCCCTGGCAAGCCGCCCCGAGCGTCAGGGGTGGCGGAGGTGACTCAAGCGGAGGTCCCGGCCGTTGTACGTCCTCGGCCTCTGCCTTCTGAGCAGCCTTCCTCAGAGCCTCTTTCTCCCGCAGAGCAGGCCTCGCCCCAGTCGTTCGCCTCGGGCGAGCGACTGATGGGTTGGCCGGCGCGGCGGCGGCTCTGGTGGCGGCTCTGGTGCCGCTGCCCAGGCCTGGGCTGGCAGCGATTGCAGGCTCTTGAGCAGGGCTGCGGGTCCCTGGAGGAGGCCTGGCGGGCGCCCCGCCGCCAGTTGGAGGCTCTACCCGGCTGGGGTGCTCGGCTCGCCGAGCAGGTGGTGGCCTTTCGGCTCTCCTGGGGAGACGATCCCCTTCTGCATCCGGCTTTGCACCGCCGCGAGGATCGCCGCCTGCTGCTGCCTGGCGATCCATCCCTGCCGCCGGCCGTGCGTTGGCTGGAGCGTCCGCCCCTGGCCCTGCACTGGCGCGGGAGGGGCAGTCTCTGGGCGCCGCTGCGGCGTCGACAGGCGGTGGCGGTGGTGGGCACCCGGCGGCCGTCCCTGCATGGCCTCAGCATGGCGCGGCAGCTGGGGGAGGCCCTGGCGGGAGCGGGCTGGCCAGTGGTGAGCGGCCTGGCTGAAGGCATCGATGGAGCGGTGCATGACGGTTGCCTGCGCGGCTCAGGAGCGCCGGTGGCGGTGCTGGGAACACCGCTGGACCGGGTCTATCCGCGCCATCACGACCGGCTCCAGCATCAGGTGGGCGAGCGGGGCCTGCTGGTCACCGAACAGCTTCCCGGTGCGGCGGTGCGTCCGGGCCATTTCGCCGAACGCAACCGCCTGCAGGTTGCCCTGGCCGCCGCTGTGGTGGTGGTGGAGTGCCCCGAGCGCAGTGGTGCCCTGCATTCGGCCGAACGGGCCTGGCGGGAGGGACTGCCGCTCTGGGTGGTGCCGGCCGATACGGGCAAGGCGTCTGCCGCCGGCAGTAACCGGTTGCTGGCCCGCGGCGCGACGCCGCTGCTGGAGCCCGGCGATCTGATTCGCCAGCTGGGGCCCGGCCCCCTAGCCCGCAAAGGCGCCGGGCTCCCCACAGCGATCGGCAGCGGGGCTTCGGCAGTCATCTGCTCGGAACCGGCCAAGGCCCTGCTGGAGGCGGTGGGGGCCGGTGCCTCGCTGGAGCAGCTTTGCCAGCGCCTCGACCGCCCGGCTGATCAGCTGGTCACCGCCCTGCTGCAGCTCGAACTGGCGGGGGTGCTGCAGGCTGAACCGGGCCTCTGCTGGCGACCCAGCTGAGGGGCGCAGCATCCTGGAATCAGTCGAGGCCGGCCGCGTCGCCGCTTGCCGTTGCGTGGCTCCGTCCAACCCCTTGCGCGTCAGTGCCACGGCCTTGCTGGAGTGGCGCCGCCGCTGCCTGGGGCAGGGAGGCCATGCGGCCGACCTCGACTGGTTGCTCGATCTGGCCGGAGGGGTGGCCTGGTCTGAACTGCAGGCCCTGCGGCTTCACCCAGACCGGCAGCTGACCCTGCGCCTTTCGCTTGAGGATCTCGCCGGGCTCTGGAACCAGCACCTCGCCACGGCCGTGCCCCTGCAATACCTGGTGGGCCTTTGCCCCTGGCGCGATCTGCAGCTCCAGGTCGCGCCAGGGGTGCTGATCCCCCGCCAGGAGACCGAGTTGCTGGTGGAGCTGGCCCTGGCGCTGAGCCCGCCAACTGACTCCTCCTTGCTCTGGGCTGATCTCGGCACCGGCTCGGGCTGCCTGGCCCTGGCCCTGGCGCGTGCCTGGCCCGCCAGCCTTGGTCTGGCGGTGGACCTGAGCGCTGAGGCCCTGGCGATCGCTCGCAGCAACTGGCAGCTTGGTGGCGTCCAAGAGCAGATCACCCCCCTGCAGGGCCACTGGTGGGAGCCGCTGCGGCCCTGGTGGGGTCGCCTCGATCTGGTGGTGGCCAATCCCCCCTACATCCCGAGCGCGGTTGTCGACACGCTCGATCCGGTGGTGCGCGATCACGAGCCCCGCCTGGCTCTTGATGGCGGTGTTGATGGTCTGGCGGCCCTGCGCTGCATTGCCGCCAACGCTGCTGAGGCCCTGGCACCCGGTGGCCTGCTGCTGCTGGAGCATCACCATGATCAGAGTGCCGCCGTGCTGGCCCTGCTCGTCGCAGCCGCTCTGCAGGATGTGGAGGCAGCGGCGGATCTGGAGGGGAATCTCCGTTTCGCGCTGGCCCGGCGTGCCCCACAGCCGCCAGCTGCCCGCTAGACCCTTGGCCGTCGCGGTTTCCGTCCGCCATCCCGCCATGCCCCTGTTCGATGCCCCTGCCCTGGCGGCGCGATTGCAGCAGGGGGGCGCGGCCCTCCTCCCTACCGATACCCTGCCTGCCCTGGCGGCACGACCTGAGCACGCCGGCCAGATCTGGCGTCTCAAGCACCGGCCCCCGGACAAGCCGCTGATCCTGATGGCGGCGGATCTGGATCAGTTCCGCCGCAGCCTGCCTCTGGTCTGGCAGGAGGAGTGGCTCGCCCTGGCCAAGCAGGGCTGGCCGGGGGCCCTCACCCTGGTGCTGCCCTGCCGCGGCGCCCTGGTGGAGGCGCTCCATCCCGGCGGCCACAGCCTCGGGCTGCGGGTGCCCGACTGTGCGGCCACCCGCTCCCTGCTGCGCTTGAGCGGCCCGCTGGCCACCACCAGCGCCAATCGCTCAGGGGAACCGGCGGCCACCACAGCAGACGAGGCGGCTGATCAGTTTCCGGATTTGCCCCTGCTGGCTCCCCTGCCTTGGCCGGCGGCATCGGGGCAGGCCAGCACCGTGGTGGCCTGGAGCGAACCAGGAGGCTGGAAGGTTCTGCGGCAAGGTGCTCTACTGCCCTCAGAGCTGCGGCACCCCTGACACGATGGCGATTCTGGCCTTGGTGGTGGTGCTGACCATGGCCGTGGTGCACTGGTTTCTGACCCCGCTGATGGGAATTGGCACCGAGCTGTTCAACCTGGCCCCCCTGGGTTGGTTGGTGCTGGCAGCCGCTGTCTGGCTGTTTGCAGGCGAACGCTGACCAGCCATCAGGAATCAGCTCGCGCCTTCTGCCGTTTCCCAACTTCTATTCCTGAGCTGCCAGCCCCGAACAGATGTGGCTGGTCCTTCACTTGGGACACCACTCCGAGGCTGTCTGCAGGCCAGTCTGTACGTAGCGGATGCAGTTGCGACCGGCTTCCTTGGCGGCATAGAGGGCTTCATCCGCTTCCCGCAACAGGGTGTCGAAGTTGCCGGAATCGTCATGGCACGATGCGATCCCAATCGAGGTGGTGATGCGCAACGTCGCGGCGGATCGCGATGGGGCTTCCGCTGGGTCGGCAGTCTCCAGCACGGGGATCGACAGGGCTGCAACGGCCTGGCGGAGTCGTTCCGCCAGGGTTTCGGCCTGGCAATGGTCGGTGTTGGGGAGAAGGGCCAGGAATTCCTCGCCACCCCAGCGGGCGAGGGTGTCGGTGTTCCGCAGTTCAGCCTGACAGGTGCGGCTGAAGGCCACCAGCACGGCATCACCCACCGCGTGCCCGTTCTGGTCATTGACAGTCTTGAAGTGATCCAGATCGAGCATCAACACGGCCAGAGGGATTTGATGGCGCTGCCACCGCGCCAGTTCGTAATTGACCAGCTCTTCGAGGCTGCGGCGGTTGGGCAGGCCGGTGAGGCTGTCTGTGCGGGCAAGCAGTTCGAGCTCGGCGCTGTGACGGAGTAGATCCTCCTGACTGAGTCTCCTCAGCAAACGGGCATAGGCCAGGCTCAGGGCCACAAGCGCTGCGCTCAGGTACAGAGCCACGAGCAGCGTCCATCCCTTGCTTGTCCCCAGGTACTCGTGGGTCTGGAGGGTCTTGTTCGGGATCTGGATGAGCAAGACCCAGGGCCAGTCTTTGGCCTCCATGGCCAGAATCTGCCGGCTCGGCCGGGTCGTGCCATCCTCCAGTTGCTGGCCAGGGACTCGCCTGGTATTGAGTGGGTTCACCTGGGAAAAGATGAACAAGCCTTGCCTGTCCGTCCGCAGGGAGGCTGGGAAAATGTTCTGTTCGAACAAGATGCGCCGGATCGCGAGCCAAGCTTCAGGATCCGGTCTTGCAGTCCAGGCCTCGGAGCCTCCGATGTGACCGGATGCTGTGGTGTTGCTGTTGATGGGGCGGCCCTGGGGATCCAGAATGGCCGACAACACCGAGATGTTGTGCAGCTGCAGGATCCGTTGCTGCTCCTGCAGCAAAGGGTTGAGCAGAATGTGAACCAACAGGACAAACTCAACCTTCCCAGGTGAGCTACCCATTGGCACGGCCAGCTCCATCAGTGGTTGGCAGGCTGGCTTGGTCGCCTGGCCCTGGTAGGGTCTCCTGAAAAATCCAGATCCATTGCGCCGCAGCTGGTCTCAAGCATGAGAAACCGCTAAAGTAGCCGTGAATCAGGCAATCCGTGATTGCCTTTACTCCTGATCGCTCAATATGTACCGGAGGCACAATAACGGTCAGATCTCAATCAAGGAGTTCCACCTGCCATTTGGCGGCACACTTGATCCCGAGAATCGCTGGGTTCAACTGGAGGGGCTGATCCCATGGGATGAGCTGGAAGAAACCTATGCCCCTCAATTCAGCGCCACAATTGGCGCTCCAGCCAAATCAGTGAGAATGGCCTTTGGTGCTCTCTACATCAAACAGAAGTTAGGGCTCACCGACGAAGAGACAGTCCATCAGATCAGAGAGAACGCCTATATTCAGTTCTTTCTCGGCTTTGCGGGCTACACAGCTAAGGCACCGTTTGATGCCTCGATGATGGTGCACTTTCGCAAGCGTTTTTCTGACGAGGATCTGCGCCGTATCAACGAGCTGGTGGTGCAGCGCGGCAAAGAGATCCTTCTGGAAGCACTTGCTCAGGCAGCAGACGATGACGACCATGATGATCGTGATTCCAGTGGAGGAGGCGCTCAGCTAGAACTTGATGCGTTGATCAAGCCTGCTGACTGGCCAGAAGGAAAGAATTGGGGCACTCTCACGATTGATGCCAGTTGCACTCCAGCCGACATCACCTATCCCAGAGACCTCAAGCTCCTCAACGAGGCTCGCACAACGACCGAGCGAGTCATTGATGATCTGTGCAGTCAGTCATCGGGATTCAGGAGACATCGACCTCGCTACGACCGTGGCCTTGCTCGTGCTCATTTCCTGAGAGTGGCGAAGCAAAAACGACCACGTCGCCGCAAAGTGAAGGCTGCCATTAAACATCAGCTTGGCTATGTGCGGCAGAATCTCAAGGCCATTGATGCTCTGATCGGCTGCGGGGCAAGGCTTTCCGAGCTTAAGAGGCATTGGTGGCAGAAGTTGTTGGCCTGCAGCGAGTTGGAGCGGCAACAGGGCCTTCTGCTCGCCTCTCAGACCAACAGCATTCCAGACCGCCTGGTGAATCTTGTGCAGACCCATATCCGCCCAATGGTGCGAGGCAAAGCACGTGCTGCGGTGGAGTTTGGAGCCAAAATCAGTGTTTCGGTTCAAAACGGCTTTCCGTTCTTGCACCGCATAAGCTGGAACCCCTACAACGAAGGAGAAGACCTTATCGCTCAGGCGGAAAAATACAAGCTGGATACAGGATCTTACCCAGAGCGAATCTGCGCCGACCGGATTTATATCACGGCCAAGAATAGGCATTTCTGCACGAGGAACGGTATTCGCCTCTCCGGCAAGCGATTGGGTCGCCCGCCCAAGGATCCTGATGTCACCACTGCACACAAGCACCAGCTCCGATCTGATCAAGCTCGACGCAATGAAGTGGAAGGCGTCTTTGGCTCTGGAAAGCGCAAGTATTCCCTGGATCTGATCATGGCTCGTCTACCAGCTGGTGCCGAATCCTCCATCTCGATGGCCTTTGTCGTGATGTGCGCGGAAAAGGTCTTGAGGCTGCTGCGCCTCTTTTTTGTCCTTCTTTTTGGGTGGATCTACAGCTTTTTGTATCCGTTCAGGGGCCGTGACGCAGCCGCGCAGCATTCACCGCCCTTGATCGCTGATCACCAAGCGACCACAGACACCACGATCGATGACGGCCGGCTCAGGGATTCGGCAACAGCGATGGCATCTCACCGCCGCGATGATGGGCGATCAAGGCCTGCTCCAGGAACTGCCAGATATCACGGCCCTGTTGCCGCAGGCTGGTGGTGACCGTGAGCAACCTGCTGCGGCAGATTGCACCCTGGCGGGATTGGACGCCATGGCTGATCTTGCGCTGAATCACCGAATGGCGCAGGGCACGCTCGGCTGCGTTGTTGGTGGGCTCGATCCCTTCAATCTCCAGGAAGGTCCAGAGGCCATCGCTCACTTGCAGCAACTGATGGCAGGTACGCACCGTCTTGGCCCACGGCGTTCGCTCGCCGCGCTGGCAGCCCAGCTCCACAACCCGATGCAGCGTGCCCACAAACGCCTGGCGGATCGGCCGACAGCCCTGCTGCAACGTGGACCAGTCGATCGTTCCGTCTTTGTAGCGGTGCCACTGGGCAAACAGCTGCTGCTGCAGGCCCAGCAGCTCCGCTCCAATCTCACCGCTGGCGCCCTGACGGTCAGCGATGGCGGTGAGATCGCGGATCACGTGCGCCCAGCACAGCTGGCGCTGCTCCAGCGGGAGATGGTTGTAGGCGGAGAAGCGATCGCTCACCACAATTCCGCCAAAGGCATTCCCGAGCAGGTCGATCGCGGCGGCAGCCGAGCGGCTCAGGCTCTGCAAGAACACTGTCACCCCCATGGCGGTCACCATGACCCACTCCCAGCCGCGCCGGCCATCGGGGTTGCCACCGTCAGCATTACCGGTGGGGGCACCGGTTTCATCGACGTAGACCACCGACTGCTGACGGGCAAACGCAAGGGCCTCCTGCATGGGCTGCTCCAGTGCTGCACTCAAGCGCTGGCGGATAGTGGCCATCGCTCCCCGGCTGATCTGTACCCCCAGCAGCTGATCCAGCAGCGCCTGGGTCTTGCTGAAACTCAACGGGAAGGCACTACCCAGCAGACCCACCAGAGCACTGAGCCGGGGACCGTAATGGCTTACTTCCACCTCCGCCGGTAACGAGGCACAGGTGCTGGTGGAACAGCAGGGGCAGACCAGGCGGTGCAGCCGGTGCTCGATCACCAGAGGCGTGATCGGTGGAATCTCGATCACCTGGTGCCTCAAGGGCTCGGGATCCTGACCCTGTAGCAACGTGCCGCAGCGGCGGCAGGCCTGGGGGTGGTGCTCGACCACCTCATCCACCCGCTCGATCGGCAGCAGCTCCGGCCCAGATCCGGGATGGCCCGGCTGGCCGCCGCGCTTGCGGCCACTGCCCTTGCGTCGTTCGGGCGGCTTAAACCCCTGGCCATCACTGGAGGGAGGCTTGGAAGAATTGCGGGAGCTGCGGCCGATCCGCTCGCGCAGATGGGCCAGTTCGGTCGCCAGGGCGGTGAGCTGGACGCGGAGCTGCACCATCTCCTCCTGTTGAGCCAGGATGAACTCCCTGGCACCAGCTGGCCACGACAACCAGTCCACCTCGGAAATGCCAGCAGGAGGGGCGCCCATCTCAAGCAGTCTCTGCCTGAGATGCAAACGGGAATCAGGACGCCGTCAAGGGTTCAGCAGAGACGATGTTCGCCGCGTGCTGTCCCGACCCCTGAATGCTTACAGCTTTTTTATGGCCTGGTCAGCGATCAGAGCGCCTGAGGGCATCTGCAAGCCATGCTTTTGAGATCTGGCCGACTTGATGTCACCGCGCTTGCCAGCCTGATTAACGCGAAGCAAACGGACGAATCCGGCGCCGATGGGCCGAGAATCTTTTTCAGGAGTCCCCTGGTACCAGTGCACGGGGCTGACGACAAACTGGCCCGGATCCAAGGCCCAGGCCTTGGCCAGCAAGGCCTCGTGGCCCTGAGTCAGGTTGGCGCACGTCGTGGACTCTTCAAGACCTGGCGTTAGGTCTGCTGGCCCCTCATGCACCAACGATCTGCCCTGCCGGTTGACCAGGGTGAAGGAGCTGTAGCGCCCATAGGACTCCATGAAGGTTCGGAAGATCCCGTTCAAGGGACGGAGATGTTCTGGCGTAGGGCTGTTCACGGCCTCCCGTACCCGGGGCAGCTGGCTGATCACGCGAATGTCGGCCAGTGTTTCGAAGAAACGCCACTCGATATCGCTCCTGGATTCCTGCAACGCCCCCCTGGCTTCTGCTGTCAAGGTGGCAACCTCTCCTTGTTCGATCGAACGCACTAATGGCCAGATCGCCAGGCTGACAAGCCCGCTCAGCAGGGCTGCGATCGGCAGGAATTCCCGCAGAAGCCGCAGGGGTGGCGCAGAACGCAAAACATTCGGCTTCGAGGATATTGGCCAGCCCAGCTTCAAAATCTCTCTGTGCAAGCCTTCTCGCACCCCTCCCTGCCAACGGAGCTTAAGGTCATCGGCCTGGCGCGGGTACTTGACGATCCCCACGACCATCTGATGCGGTCGCGGCGCCGATCAGAGGCAGGACAGCACCAGACAGCCACTCGGGCTCCCACTGTTCGGGTGGCAAGGGTTTGCCGATCAGATAGCCCTGAATCACCTGACAACCGGCATCACGCAGCCACTGCAGCTCCTCAGGATATTCCACGCC
Organism: Synechococcus sp. CBW1006; assembly: GCF_015840525.1. NCBI lineage: Bacteria > Bacillati > Cyanobacteriota > Cyanophyceae > Synechococcales > Synechococcaceae > Synechococcus > Synechococcus sp. CBW1006. Next base: position 1,868,301 of record NZ_CP060396.1, read on the forward strand.
CTCGGCAACGGTTTTAAACCCCATCTTTTCTGCCATGTCGAGCACGGAATGCACAATCACCTGGGCCTTCGGGTTGCTTTGAATACCGCGCACGAAACTCTGATCCACCTTCAACGTATCGAAGCTGAAGTGCTGTAAATAGGAGAGTGAAGCGTAGCCGGTGCCGAAGTCGTCGATCGCGATCTGGATGCCTTGCTTCTGGAGTTCCTGGAAGCAGTGGGCCGTTGCCATGGTGTTCTCCACCAGCACGCTTTCGGTGAGTTCCAGCTTCAACAGGGCCGGGGGGATGCCAGCACGCTCCACGATGCCCAGCAGCTTGGCTACGAACTGAGGTTCCAGAAGTTGGTGGGCCGTCACGTTCACGGCGATCTGGATCGGCTGTCCGCCTTCCATCAGCCACTGGTGGATCTGTTGACAGGCGGTTTCGAGAATCCAGTCACCCAGCTCCACGATGAAGCCCGAATGCTCCGCCAGGGGGATGAAATCGCAGGGGGGAACTGTGCCGTGCTGGGGTGATGTCCAGCGGATCAGGGCCTCGGCTGATTGGATCTTCCCTGGCTCAGATTCAGCAGCGGCTGATACACCAGCTTGAACTCTCTGTTGGCCAGCGCACGGGAGAGGTCGAAGCGTTGTCGACTCAGCAGCTGGAACTGCCCCTCACGGAGGATGTTCACCTGCCGCTGCAGAATCTCGTAGACGCCATAGAGATCCACGGGATCGATGCTCTGCATCAGATTGCTCTCGGTGATCAGTCCCACCAGTTCGCCGGCATCATTGGCCACCACCATTCGCCTGATGCGAAGTTTCTGCATCCGATCCCGCACGGCGGCCAGGTCGTCGGCGGGGTGAATACAGGACAGAGGCGTGCTCATCACCTCCTCCACCCGAGTCGTGCCGAGGGCGAGGTCAAGCCGGCGCATCTGGAGGATGTCGCGTTCGGTGAGAATGCCGATCGGACGTTCACGGCTGGGGCCACGTCGACCAGTGATCGGTTCCGTCACTACAACGCAGCTGATGCCCCGCAGCGCCATCGTCTGAATGGCATGGCGCAGCGTGTCTTGGGCACGCACCGTCACAACGGCGGTGCTCATCACCTCAACAGCCTGTCGAAAACGCAGGAAAAAGGTTTCCTTCAGAACACGATTCAGGCTACTGATGGTGACGATGCCTGCCGGTTGGTTCCGCTCGTCGACGATCGGCAGGTGGCGGATCCGGTGCCGGCGCAGCAGGCTCATGGTCGCCAGGATGTCGAGGCATTCATGCCGCTGCCTGCTGATCACCGGATGGGTCATCACCGCCCCCAACAGAATCTGGTGGGGGGGCAGGTCGCTCAACGCCCACCGCACCGCATCCCGTTCGGTGAGGATCCCGACCAGTTGCTCCCCTTCCAGCACCAGTACGCAGTTGCCGGTGAGTTGTTCCTCTTCTGTTGAGGGGTCGCTGACCTCTCGAAGGCTGGAACGCATCGCTTCCAGGGCCGCCTCCAGACTCGCCGTGGTGGGCAGGGTGGGGGGAACCGGCAGAATCGCGCCCTCATGCTCAGGCAGCACCGGAGGAGGCAGCTCTTGGTCGTTGGCCATCGAACCGGTGGGTACCAGGACAGTGGGTCCAGAAAGGTCTGTGATCATCCTGGCTTTTCATTGGGCCCAGGGGTGTGAGCTGAGGCCGGCTGCGACGATGGTGGGCGCCACTGGCTGTTCTTCTGGCATGCCGCTCCCCAGGTGCTGGCGGCCCCTGGTCCTTGACTGTCCGCACCGGGCGCCGAAGACCCATGGCTGAACTGCACATCCTTCGGCCGAAGGGCTTCATCAACGCCGATACCGGCGCCGATCTACGCGATCGTATTCACAGCCTCACAGTGGGCGATCCCCGCTCTGTGCTGATCGACTGCGGCGCCATCACCTTCATGGACAGCAGCGGCTTCTCCTGCCTGATCACCGCACTCAAGAGGCTGCGCCGGCAGGGGCGGGAGCTGTTCCTCTGCAGCCTCAACAGCCAGTTGCGGGTGATTCTGGAGACCACCGGCACCATCCAGGTGTTCCGGATCTTTCCCAGCAGTGCTGACTGCCTGCTTTATCTCGAGCAGCAGAACCAGGTGGATGGCGAGCGGTCGTCGCCTGCCAGTTGAGGGCCCTGACCCGAGCGATTGGGTCAGATCGTTCCTCGGGCCGCCACAGTCGGTGCTTGAACAGTGACTCCTGCACCGGACCTGTTCTGGGAGTGAGGAAGCCGGCTAACGGATTTGAACCGATGGCCTTCGCTTTACAAAAGCGCTGCTCTACCGCTGAGCTAAGCCGGCAAGGGCCGGGCCATCTGGCCCGGGCAGACTTTATCGCTCCCCCAGCGCCCACAGGAGCAGTTGGGTGCGGTTGCGGCAACCGGTCTTGGCCAGCAGGTTCGAGATGTGGCTCTCGACAGTGCGCGGACTCACCACCAGTACAGCGGCGATGCCCTTGTTGCTGCAGCCACTGCGCAGCTGTTGCAGCACCCGCTGTTCCGCTGGAGTGAGCGGAAACAGGGGGAATGGAGCGGTGTTGGTGCAGAGATCCATCGAGCCTGGTCGAGCTGTCTGCAGGATTCCCCAGCGCGGACAGGTTCAGCGTTGTGGCGGCTCAGCAATGCGCCGGGTCAGCCTTCCGCCGGCTCAGCAACGGCGGCCAGGGGGATGGAACGGGCCCGCTTGATCGGCAGGTTGGCCACCAGGGCTGTGACGCGGTCCTCCGTTTCAAGGCTGACATCCCCCCCTTCCACGTCGATCTCCACGTAGCGGGACACCACTTCAAGAATTTCGCTCCGCATCTTCTCGAGCAGCTCCGGGTTGAGGTCGCTGCGGTCGTGGGCGAGCACCAGCTGCAGCCGCTGCTTGGCCATGGTGGCGCTGGCGGGCTGACGACCCAGCAGTCGGTTGATGAAATCGCGCAGGGTCATCGGTTCAGAAAATCCGGGTCTGCATGAGTCGGCCGAGCTTGGCCCGCAGGCCTTGTCCCTCCTTGGCCGGATCGATCAGGGGGACGGTCTCGCCCCGCAGCCGCCGGGCGATGTTGTGGTAAGCCTTGGCGGCCGGTGAGCCGTTGCCGTTCAGGGTGAGCGGCTCGCCCCGGTTGGTGGAGACGATCACCTGCTCGTCCTCCAGAACCAGCCCCAGCAGCGGCAGGGCCAGGATGTCGGTGACATCGCTCACCGCCAGCATCTCCTGGTTGAGCATCATCTTGGGCCGCACCCGGTTGAGCACCAGCTGGATCGGCTCAATCCCCTGGGTGTTGAGCAGCCCGATCACCCGGTCGGCATCCCGCACAGCGGACACCTCCGGGGTGGTCACCACAATCGCCTCGCGGGCCGCGGCGGCGGCATTGCGGAAGCCATCTTCGATGCCGGCGGGGCAGTCGATCAGCACGATGTCGAAGCGCTCGGCCAGCAGGGCGACGATCCGCTGCATGTCCTCCGGGGTGAGCCACTCCAGCATCCGCGGGTTGCCCGCCGGCAAAAGAGCCAGGTTGGGTTCCTGCTTGTGCTTCACCAGCGCCTGCTCCAGGCGGCAGGTCTCGGCGAGCACCTCCTGGGCTGTGTAGACGATCCGGTTCTCAAGCCCCAGCAGGAGATCGAGGTTGCGCAGGCCGAAATCGGCGTCGAGCACAGCGGTGCGGGAGCCCTGGCGGGCCAGGGCGATGCCCAGGTTGGCGGTGAGGGTCGTCTTGCCCACTCCGCCTTTTCCAGAGCAGATCAGGATGATGCGCGTCGGGGCGGCGGTCACGGCACTGGCTGGCGTTGGATCAGTTTAAGGCCACCGCCAGGCGCTGGTGGTGCTGGCTGATGCGGGCCGGCGGAGCCGGACCCCGATAGAACGGGGTTCCTTCCGTTCCCCTTGCCCGGGATAGACGCGTGGCCGAATCGATAGCCGCATCGCCGCCGGTGACGATCCGCAGCCATCAGCACCTGATCGTGATGCCGGACGACGGGGCCGATGCGGTGGTGGCGCTGATCGACCAGGCCCGTTCGGAGCTGCGTCTCAAGCAGTTCAAGCTCCAGTCCGAGGCGGTGGAGCAGGCCCTGTTGCGGGCGCACCAGCGGGGCGTCCAGGTGCGGGTGATGCTCAACCCCCACACCTCCGGCGGCGACCGCTGGAACGATGAGACCTATGCCCGCCTTCAGAGCTGGGGGATTGCCGTGGCCTGGACCAGTGAGGCCTTTCCGGTGACCCATGAGAAGTCGCTGGTGGTGGATCGCGACTGTGCCCTGATCGCCACCTTCAACCTGTCGGATAAATATTTCACCCAGACCCGCGACTATGGCGTGGTCACCTACGCGGCCCCAGTGATCGAGCAGGTGATCGCTGGTTTCGAGGCCGACTGGAACCGCACCTTCTTCCAGCCCGATCTCTCCGTGGGCCTGGTGTGGAGCAGCATGCACAGCCGAGGTCAGATGGCCCGCATCGTTGACGCGGCCCGTCGCACCCTCTGGATCCAGCATCCCAAGTTCGTGGATGCGGTGATCCTGGAGCGCATCCTGTCGGCGCGGGAGCGGGGTGTGAAGGTGCGGGTGCTGTGCGGCGGCAAGCACGGCATCAGCGACTGGGATATCTACGACACCTTCTCCTCCTTGCGGGTGATGCGGCGCTTCGGGGTGAAGGTGCGCCGGCAGAGGCACCTCAAGCTGCACGCCAAGCTGATCCTGGTGGATGGGGCCTTTGCCCAGACCGGCTCGATGAATATCGACCGCAGCGCCTTTGATCTGCGGCGTGAACTCGGCATCGAGAGCGATGCCCCCGCGGTGGTGAAGCGCCTCAAGGCCACCTTTGAGGCCGACTGGGAGCAGGCCTGTAAATACGACGCTCCAGACCCGCTGGATCCGAGCCTGCATGAGGCGGGTGAGCTGCCGCCCGACCCCCACTTCGTGCACGACTGATGGGTGTCCCCCCTGAGGGTGTGCCCCTCCCTGCTCAGGATCCCGCTGACGAGGATCTCTCCCTGGCCCCGCCTCCCGGGCTTCGGGCCCTGTTCAGCGGCATGCTCCAGGTCGCCCTCTCCTCCTTCGGCGGTGGCCTGTCGGCCTGGAGCCAGCGGATCGTGGTGGAACAGCGCCGCTGGATGAGCAACGAGGCCTTCATCACCGGGCTCACGGTGGCCCGTCTGTTTCCGGGGCCGAATCAGATCAACATGGCCATCTACATCGGCACCAGGTTTCGCGGCCTGCCCGGCGCTCTGGTGGCCCTGGCCGGCATGCTGCTGGTGCCCTTCAGCCTGCTGATGCTGGTGGGGCTGGCCTATTTCCAGCTGCATGGGCTGCCGGCGGTGGATCGGGTGCTTGCCGGCGTGGTGGCCGCCGCCGCCGGCATGGCCCTGTCGATGGGGTTCAAGATCCTGCACACCTATCTGGGCGACCGCATGGCCCTGCTGCTGGCGGCCGTCACCTTCCTGGCCCTGACCCTGGGGCATCTGCGCCTCGTGCCGGTGGTGCTGGTGCTGGGTCCGCTGGCGATGGCCTGGTACTGGCCCCGCCCAGGCGCAACCCCATCGGGCCCTTCCTGATGCCGCCTCAGATCTGGCTGTCCCCATCGACCCGGCTTCTGGGCGCGGCTCAGGCCTGCACTCCGGCGTCCCTTTCGGATCTGGGCAGCCTGCTGCGCGTGATCGGTGAGTTTCTGTCGTTGTCGCTGTTTTCCCTGGGGGGCGGCAACACGCTGCTGGCTGAATACCACCATCTCAGCGTCGAGCAGTTCTGCTGGCTCACCAATGCCCAGTTCGCCGATCTCTACGCCCTGGCCGAGGCGGCTCCTGGACCCAGCTCCATGATCGTGGGCCTGCTTGGCCTGGGGGCGGCTCAGCGTGAGGGTCCCTTCTGGGCGTTGCTTTCGGCCTACGGAGCCGAATGCGCCATCCTGCTGCCCTCCACCCTGCTGATGGTGCTGGCCTGCCTGGGTTGGCAGCGCTTCCGCGACTCCCCCTGGCGGGTGTCCTTTGAGCGGGGTCTGGGGCCGATCACCCTCGGCATCCTGTTCGCGGTGGGCCTGAAGATCCTCCACACCGCCGATAACAACCCCCCCGGGGTTGTGGTGTCTGTGGTGGTGTGTGTGCTGATGCTGCGCACCCGGATCTCCCCCCTGTGGTTCATGGCGGTGGCCGGGGTGCTGGGCGGCTTCGGGCTGATCAACCGCTGAACCGCTCGGCTGCGCTCAGTCTCCCCCGGGGCCGCAGCAGCTGGGGGCCGGCGGGATCGATCCGGATCGTTCCGTCCATCAACCGGGCTTCCTCCGCCAGGCCAGGCGGTGGCGGCTCCGCTGGGCCACGGGCCACGGCCGCGGCGATGCGCAATTGCAGGGGGCGCAGCTGCAGGGCCACGATCCGGGCCCGGTCATCGCCCTGGCAGCCGGCATGGGCCACGCCCCGCAGCCGGCCCCAGACCAGCACGTCGCCGGCGGCACTGATCCGGGCTCCGGGGTTCACGTCCCCCAGCAGCAGCACCGAGCCGGGGGCCTGCAGATGATCCCCGGAGCGCAGGGTGCCCCGATGGATCAGGAATTCGAGCTCCGGGCCGGTTGTGGAAGCCGCGGCTGAGGCAGGGCTCTCGCCTGGACCGGCTCCGGGCTCAGCGTTCCGCAGTGGCGGTGGCCAACCGCTCTCGACGCCGAGGGCGGCCGCGGCCACCAGGGTGTCGTCGCTGCGGCTGATGACCCGCAGCAGGCCATGTCCGGCCGTGTCCAGCAGCTCCTGGATGGCCCGCAGCTGCGGCAGGTTGAGGTTGAGATCGAGGGCTTCCAGTTCCACCCAGCCCGGTGGGGGTGAGGCCCCGAGGGCATAGCGCACCTCTTCGACTCCGTCGGCCCCATCGGGCGTGGTGTTCAGCACCAGCCGGTGGGGCTGGCCCGGAGCCTCCGCCAGGAACACCGCTGCCATCCGTTCCGGATTCGATTGCCGCGAAGGCTAGGTGTGCAGTTCCGCCAGGCGCTGCTGCAGGGGCTCGCGCACCTCCGCAGGATGGATCAGCCAGGCCTGCTCCACCGGTTGGATCAGGCTTCGCACCAGGGGCGATCGGGTTTCAAGCGCCTCAAGCCGTTCGCCATCCCAGAGCCGCAGCCCCCCTTTGTAGGGGTGATAGCCCCGGTTCTGGCTCTGCTGCAGACCGCAGCAGCGCTCCGCGACCAGCTGCTGCCGCCGGGCCATCCCCTGCACCTCGGCCAGCAGCTCCAGCCGCTGGGTGCTGGCCAGATCGCTCACGTCGGTGGCCTTGAGCAGGCGCCGATCCAGCAGGCGGGCACAGGGCTCCCTCAGTTCCTCGGGCCCCTCTTCCCGCCATCGCAGCAGGTGATAGCCGCTGCGCAGGTCGTCGTTGGCCAGGTAGGTCTCCAGGTCCAGCGCGTCGCTGTGCCACAGCCAGCGGCCCATCACCATGTCGCTGAACACCTGCCCTGGACCCAGCCGCCGCGCCACGGCGATCACCTGGCTGAGCAGCCAGTTGCACACCACGTTGAGACGGTGGTTGTAGACGCTGCGATACATCAGCTGGCGCACCACCAGGTAGTGCTCCACAGCCATCAGCCCCTTGGGATGAAGGGCGAGGTTGCCGTCGGGCGCGAGCGTCAGGGCCGCCAGGATGCGCTCGAGATCGAGCTGGCCGTAGCGGATGCCGGCGCTGTAGCTGTCCCGCACCAGGTAGTCGAGGCGATCGCAGTCGAGCTGGCTGCTCACCAGGGCCCGGATCGCCTGGCGGGGATAGCGGCCGTGCTCCAGCAGATCCGCCACCGCATCCGCGGTGTCGGCGCCCTCCGCATCGAGGCGCTTCCGCAGATCCGGGTGATTCCGCACCAGCCGTGCAGACCAGCGCTCGTGGCGCAGCCCGAACATGTCCTCGCCGGTGTGGCTCAAGGGGGCGTGCCCCAGGTCGTGGAGCAGGGCCGCGGCAAAGAGCACGGGCTTGTGCTCCTCCAGGGAGGGATCGTGGCGGATCAGCCGCTGCAGGGCCAGGCGGGCCAGATGCAGCACTCCGAGGGAGTGGGTGAAGCGGCTGGATTCGGCGCCGTGAAAGGTGAGGAACGCCGGCCCAAGCTGGCGGATCCGGCGCAGCCGCTGGAACGGTGCGGTGTCGATCAGGTCGATCGCCAGGGCTTCGGCCGGATCCTGCCGATCGAGCTGGATGGCCCCATGCAGGGGATCGTGATAGGTGCGCTGGCCGATCACTGGGTCTGGGTCGGCGCTTGTGCCTGCTGGATCTGGTGGGTCAGCAGCCGCTGGGCCTCTTCCAGCCAGGTGTCGTCCTCACCCCCCGGATCGAGCGGTTCCGGCGCCCCTAGCTCCAGATCAGGCCGAATGCCCTGGTTCTGGATGTCGCGACCATCCGGTGTGAGGTAGCGGGCCACCGTCACCGCCAGACCACTGCCGTCTCCCAGGGGAATCAGGGTCTGGATCAGGCCCTTGCCGAAGGTGCGGCTGCCCACCAGCCGGCTGCGCTCCTGGTCCTGCAGGGCGCCGGCCAGGATCTCGCTGGCACTGGCCGTACCGCCGTTCACCAGGGTGAGCATGGGCCCGTCGTAGAGCACGCCGAGATGGGCCTGCTGCCGGTCCCCGATGCCGCCGCGGTCTTCGGTCTCCACGATCACCGACCCATTGAGCAGGTCGTCGGCCACGGCGAGCCCGGCGCTCACAAGGCCGCCGGAGTTGTTGCGCAGATCGAGGATCAGGCCTTCGATGTCCTTGCCTGTCAGGTCGGCGATCGCCTGCTGCACCAGTTCCGGCACCGGTTCACTGAACTGGGTGATGCGCAGGTAGCCGAGGGTGAGGTTGCCCTGGCGCAGCCGTTTGCTGCGCACGGGCCGCAGGTCCACCTGGCGCCGCTCCAGTTCCACCTCCCGCTCCTGACCCTGCGGGTCCCGCAGCTGCACCAGAACGGTGCTGCCGGAGGGGCCCCGCAGCCGGGTTGCGGTCAGATCGAGTCCCAGTTCAGCGGTGTCGATGCCATCCACGGCCAGCACTTCCGTACCGCTGGCGATGTGGGCATCGGCGGCCGGAGAGCCGTCCAGCGGGGCGATCACGACGATCTGCTCGTCGGCGGCACGCAGGCCAAGCTGCAGGCCCACGCCGGTCACGGTGCCCTGTTGCGTGGCGGATTGCAGGGTGCTGAATTCGGCGGGTCGCAGCAGCCGGGTGTAGGGGTCGTCGAGGGGGGTCAGCATCGTTTCGATCGCCGCGTAGGCGTCCGCCGAGCTGCTGATCGGCTGTTCCAGGGCCTTCTGGCGCAGCCGTCGCCAGTGAATCGGCACGAAGCGACCGGGGTCCACGTAGCTCTGGTTCACCAGCCGCCACGCTTCCACCACCAGTTGCTGGGCGTCGTTCAGGGCCAGTGCCGCCGAAGTTGTCCAGGGCGTCAGCAGCAGGCTCAGCACCAGGGTGAGCCCCAGCCCGCGCCGCAGAAGGCGTTGCAGGCTCTGGGGCGGGATTCGGTTCGGCGGGGGGGGCTGCCGTTGCGCGCTCACGGAGGGTTTCGGGCGGTCGGTAGACTCTCGCAACCCAAGCCGCCCGCTGCATGGCGAATTCCTCTCCTGCCGCAAAGTCGTCACCTGTATACGACTGGTTCCAGGAGCGCCTGGAAATTCAGGCGATCGCCGACGACATCTCCGCCAAGTACGTGCCGCCGCACGTCAATATTTTTTATTGCCTTGGCGGCATCACCCTGGTCTGCTTCCTGATCCAGTTCGCCACTGGGTTTGCGATGACCTTCTATTACAAGCCCACGGTCGCTGAGGCCTACTCCTCGGTTCAGTACCTGATGACGGATGTCAGTTTTGGCTGGCTGATCCGTTCGGTCCACCGTTGGAGCGCCTCGATGATGGTGCTGATGCTGATTCTTCATGTGTTCCGCGTCTATCTCACCGGTGGTTTCAAACGTCCCCGTGAGCTCACCTGGATCACTGGCGTCACCATGGCCGTGATCACCGTGTCGTTCGGTGTCACCGGCTACTCGCTCCCCTGGGATCAGGTGGGCTATTGGGCCGTGAAGATCGTCAGTGGCGTTCCGGCAGCCGTTCCTGTGGTGGGCGACTTCATGGTCGAACTGCTGCGGGGTGGTGAAAGTGTCGGCCAGGCCACGCTGACCCGCTTCTACAGCCTGCACACCTTTGTGATGCCCTGGCTGCTGGCTGTCTTCATGCTCATGCACTTCCTGATGATTCGCAAGCAAGGAATCTCTGGTCCCTTGTGATCCAGGCCGGTCCAGGCCACCCTTGGCCTGGGCTCCGGTTTGCGAAGTGTTGCAATCCAGCAGGACTGGTCTGGCTTGCTGCCTCCCTCGAGCCTGTCTCCTTCCTAGCTTTCAACTCCAGGTTCACGCCGGCTTGCCGGCTCCCCTTTCACGGCCTCCGTCATGCACATCCTCAAGAAGCCTGACCTCACCGATCCCAAGCTGAGGGCCAAGCTGGCCAAGGGCATGGGCCACAACTATTACGGTGAACCAGCCTGGCCCAACGATCTCCTCTACATCTTCCCGGTGGTGATCCTGGGCACCATCGCCTGTGTGGTTGGGCTCGCCGTGCTTGATCCCGCCATGCTGGCGGATAAGGCTGATCCCTTTGCCACTCCTCTCGAAATTCTGCCGGAGTGGTACCTGTACCCGGTTTTCCAGATCCTGAGGGTTGTGCCCAACAAGCTGCTGGGCATTGCTCTGCAAACGATGGTTCCCCTCGGCTTGATGCTGATTCCCTTCATCGAGAGCTTCAACAAGTTCCAGAATCCCTTCCGTCGCCCGGTCGCCATGGCAGCGTTTCTGTTCGGCACCGTCTTCACGATTTATCTCGGCATTGGAGCCGCTTTGCCGATCGACAAATCTCTGACCCTCGGCCTGTTCTGATCAGCTGCTATAACGACGAGCAAACAGTCTGCTACTAATGAAGCCCCGGTAGATTCCGGGGTTTTTTCATGCAGCGAATTTGTTGCACGTGCATCGCTCGCTATCTGACCAGGCTGGGTTGCGCTGCTCTTTCTTCAAGGGGTCTCAATATCAATCAGGCTCACCTGGCTGGGGTTGACTCGCAGCATGTGGTGCAGCAGCAGAAAGCCCACGATCGTCCAGGTCTGGTAGGTACGTGCCTGCTGACCCACCCAGGTGCCGGTGGGTCCGTCGAAGTACTCGGCCCATTGCTGACGCGGCAGCTGGTTGAGCTGGGCCCAGTAGCACTCTTCCATCATGGCCCGCATCTGACCCATCAGCAGCACGTCCGCCTCGGGGTGGCGCTGCTCATGCAGAAGCACAGCACCGGCCAGATACCAGAGCAGACTGGGCCAGTGCCCGCCGTTGTGATAACTCCAGGGCCAGTTCTTTGGGTCTGATCCCGTTTTATTCATCCATTCGTCGGCCTCCATGGGGGGATGGCAGATGCGCATCGGCATCTGCGCCATCAGATGTTCGCGGTTGTGCAGCACCAGCCGGAACAGGGCCCGCTGCTGGGGTGCCGTGATCAGGCCGAACAGACAGGCGAGGGAGTTGCCGAGGCTGTAGAAGCGGAAGTCCGGCCGGCCGGTGCGCATATTGCCGATCAGGTAGCCGCCCCGGTTCTCGAGCCAGTCCTGCAGCCAAGGGGGGATCACCTGAGGCTGCACATTGAACTCGTTCTCGTGCTGGTGGTCGCCGTACTGCTCGGTGGGCCGGCGCCGCAGAACCTGTACCGTTTTGCTGGTCACCCAGTAGTGCTTCAGCAGGAAGGATCGCAGATCATGCATCCACTCCTGGGTGAGTTCGATCCGCTGATGCAGCAGTCGGCTCATGCGGTCACGCTGGGCCAGTTCCATCAGGTGGCAGCAGCTGCGCAGGCAGCCGTAGAGGAGCACCTCCACCTCCAGCGGGTTGCCCCAGACATCCATCGGACGATCAATCATGAAGGCACAGTCCGGCACGAACAGCACGGGCGTGCCCTCAAAGGTGGGATGCAGCACCAGGTCCAGCAGCAACTGCACGCCGCGTTGCACCTGCTGACTGGCACCGAATTCCATGTCACGGCTGCGCTTCACATACAGCCAGCAGAGGATGGGCCACCACAGGCTGGCGTCGACTGAGGTGATCCGTCCGATCGATCGCTGGCCGTAGTCGGCCAGCACGACCCCGTCCTGCTCCACAAAGCTGGTGGGAAACACACCGCGGGTCTTGATGTCGTTGCTCTGCAGTTCCAGCGAGACAGAGAGGAAGTTGCGCACCACCTCAAAACGGCCCTGCAGCAGCAGGTAAATCATCACCGGCACGTTGTCCCGCAGGAACACCTCGCCGTAATTGGCCTCTCCGGAGCGGCGCGGATGGTCGAGCGCGGCCACCGATCCCACCAGTTCACCCTTGACCCTCACCAGGGTGCGCTCGAAGTGCTCCTGGGCGCGGATCACCACGGCGTCTTCTTTGGAGCTGGGCCGAACCCTTTGGTGCTGTTGGCTGAACGGTCGGGACACGGGCCTCCATGGGAGCTTGGGCCAACGGTAGAAACGTTGTACCGGCCATGAACCACGGCTGGAACAATTCAGGAATGCATGGGGCCTGATCGCTGCAGCAGAGCTTTCCATGCGCACAGCTGCTTCGGCGCAGCCCTGCAAGGTTTAAGAAGGAGGTCTCAGGTCCAAGAAGGAGACCTCAGGGCCAGGGCTGGATCCGTAGCTGGCGATGTGGTCCAGGCCTGGATCGGGAGCTTGGACTTGGGTTGTGTCTGCGACTGCAGCTGTCTTGGCATGCAACAAAGGTTCAGACGTCCCTGCCCCGCTCGCGTCTGAGTCTGAGCGGAGGTCCGCCCAGCCTGTCGACCAGATCAGGGTGCTCAGGGGTTCCGGGTTTTGTCCGACCATCCCTGCCTTCCCCTTTCTCTGTTTCCTGCCTGTTCCCCTCTGGCGCTTGATTCGTCGCTGCTCCAGGCCCCTGTGCCTTCCAATGAAGATGCTTCGGCCGGCGCCGGTCCGGCTGAGCTGGCTTTCAGAGGTCGGGACTGCCAGGCAAGCGGTGAAAGGCCCCATCAGTGGGCGGCTTGCCCGATTGAAGGTGTATGGGGTATGGTTTTGGACTGCGCAGCACACCGGGAGCGAGAGCACCGGTGGAAACGCAGAGTCTTCGGTGCTGCGAGGCACTGAGGGCGAGTGCCGTTTGCCTGGAAGGGTGAAGGGTGCGTGCTTACGACGAAGGAGGCGCGAGCCACCGGTGTTGTAGGTTTCCTGAGTCGCTGAGAGGCGACGCGCCGAGACGACCCGGAGCCGAGAGGCCAAGGGAGTGGAGGCAGCACCTGGACAATTGAAAAGTTTAGGAACTGACGCTTCTACCGCGTCATTCTGATCGGATCGAACGGTTCTGAGTTTGCAGTGGACCAGCCTTGTGCTGGCGCCAGTGTGGAGTCAAAGCCCGTTGGATGCGGTGTCGAGGATGACGAAACGAGCGGTAGAGGTGTGAGGTCCCGTCAAACATTTTAAGCGACGGGAACCTGCAGTGATGTGGTGCTGCCTTGAGGTCTCACGCCTTGGGTCAGAACTGGGTGAAAACCAGCTGTGGGTGACTGAAGCGAACCGGATCTGAGATCTGGGAAAGTCACGGGATTGTGACGTGAACCATCAGGAAGAATCTGTTCGGAGAGATCCAGATAGAGAGGTCTAGACGGCAAGCGAAACAGTTGTGTGCACTCTCGAACCCTTTCGGTCAGTCGAAAGGTGGTCCCAACTGAAGACTGTGCGCCAGTGCAGGATTTGGGTGAGCGACAAACTTCTCTGCGATGAAAGCTCAAGCGAAAGTTTAGAGCTGACGTTTAAAGGGGGAAGACTACTACGGAGAGTTTGATCCTGGCTCAGGATGAACGCTGGCGGCGTGCTTAACACATGCAAGTCGAACGAACCTTCGGGTTAGTGGCGGACGGGTGAGTAACGCGTGAGAATCTGCCCTCAGGAGGGGGATAACGGCTGGAAACGGCCGCTAATACCCCATATGCCGAGAGGTGAAATGAATTTCGCCTGAGGATGAGCTCGCGTCTGATTAGCTAGTTGGTGGGGTAAGAGCCTACCAAGGCTTCGATCAGTAGCTGGTCTGAGAGGATGATCAGCCACACTGGGACTGAGACACGGCCCAGACTCCTACGGGAGGCAGCAGTGGGGAATTTTCCGCAATGGGCGAAAGCCTGACGGAGCAACGCCGCGTGAGGGATGAAGGCCTCTGGGCTGTAAACCTCTTTTCTCAAGGAAGAAGATCTGACGGTACTTGAGGAATAAGCCACGGCTAATTCCGTGCCAGCAGCCGCGGTAATACGGGAGTGGCAAGCGTTATCCGGAATTATTGGGCGTAAAGCGTCCGCAGGCGGCCTTGAAAGTCTGCTGTTAAAGCGTGGAGCTTAACTCCATTTCAGCAGTGGAAACTACAAGGCTAGAGTGTGGTAGGGGCAGAGGGAATTCCCGGTGTAGCGGTGAAATGCGTAGATATCGGGAAGAACACCAGTGGCGAAGGCGCTCTGCTGGGCCATAACTGACGCTCATGGACGAAAGCCAGGGGAGCGAAAGGGATTAGATACCCCTGTAGTCCTGGCCGTAAACGATGAACACTAGGTGTCGGGGGAATCGACCCCCTCGGTGTCGTAGCCAACGCGTTAAGTGTTCCGCCTGGGGAGTACGCACGCAAGTGTGAAACTCAAAGGAATTGACGGGGGCCCGCACAAGCGGTGGAGTATGTGGTTTAATTCGATGCAACGCGAAGAACCTTACCAGGGTTTGACATCCTGCGAATCCCTTGGAAACGAGGGAGTGCCTTCGGGAGCGCAGTGACAGGTGGTGCATGGCTGTCGTCAGCTCGTGTCGTGAGATGTTGGGTTAAGTCCCGCAACGAGCGCAACCCACGTCTTTAGTTGCCAGCATTGAGTTGGGCACTCTAGAGAGACCGCCGGTGATAAACCGGAGGAAGGTGTGGATGACGTCAAGTCATCATGCCCCTTACATCCTGGGCTACACACGTACTACAATGCTACGGACAAAGGGCAGCAAACTCGCGAGAGCTAGCAAATCCCATAAACCGTGGCTCAGTTCAGATCGTAGGCTGCAACTCGCCTACGTGAAGGAGGAATCGCTAGTAATCGCAGGTCAGCATACTGCGGTGAATACGTTCCCGGGCCTTGTACACACCGCCCGTCACACCATGGAAGTTGGCCACGCCCGAAGTCGTTACTCCAACCCGTAAGGGAGGAGGATGCCGAAGGTGGGGCTGATGACTGGGGTGAAGTCGTAACAAGGTAGCCGTACCGGAAGGTGCGGCTGGATCACCTCCTAACAGGGAGACAAACTGATTGTGATGTCTGAATACTTTATTTTCAGGCCATGATCCTGTCACTCTAGGTCGATCGGTACCTCAACTGTGGAAGCGGAATGGCAACATGTCCGTCCAAGCAGGTTCAGTTCCTAAACTTTGTCTAGGTCACACCCCAACGATTTTTGTTGAGGCGGTGTTGAAACTTGAGAGATGAAATGGTAGCGATACTGAATCATCAATCAGGTGAGACACAACTTTGACGCGATCGCGAGGTCGAACTCCTGGGCCATTAGCTCAGGTGGTTAGAGCGCACCCCTGATAAGGGTGAGGTCCCTGGTTCAAGTCCAGGATGGCCCATTCGTGTTTGGGGGTTTAGCTCAGTTGGTAGAGCGCCTGCTTTGCAAGCAGGATGTCAGCGGTTCGAGTCCGCTAACCTCCATTCCACACTGACGAGCGCCCTCACGGAAGCAAAGGAGAGATTTCTTTGGTGTGATCCTGACGTCTTGGTGACGATTCCAGCCTGTTTTCATTCCCTGAGTGGTTGAAAGCATGCTGGATTCCCTGTCCGCAAGGATGGGCATTCAGCAAGAACCTTGACAACTGCATAGGAAAAGTCTGGAAAAGAAAGCATCTCATAGACGCTGACTTTCCGGTTCTCTCTGGTCGTGGCCTCGGCTGCGGCATCCCAGCGAAAGCGAAGGGAAGATTGAGGTGCAAGCCTCAATATGAGAGAAACAGGAAAGCCAGTGATTCTTGAGTTAGAGCCGAGTACAGCTCGTGTCTTCTGTCTGGCATGGCCACAAGCCACCAAGCAGGAGTTTGATTCTGGCTGTCTGAGATCTCTTGATTGAGAGCTTAGACACTAGAAGAATAGCCTTCAACAAGCTAAACGCGAGTTGTGATTATGGTCAAGCTACAAAGGGCTCACGGTGGATACCTTGGCACACAGAGGCGATGAAGGACGTGGTTACCTGCGATAAGTCTCGGGGAGCTGGAAACACGCTTTGATCCGGGAATTTCCGAATGGGGCAACCCCTAGAACGGCCGCCTGAATCCATAGGGCGGCGCGAGCCAACCCAGCGAACTGAAACATCTTAGTAGCTGGAGGAAAGGAAAGTAAAAACGACTCCCTCAGTAGCGGCGAGCGAACGGGGAAGAGCCTAAACCGATGGGTTCGCCCATCGGGGTTGTGGGACAGCAACGTGGACCAGGGACGTTAGAGGAAGCGTTTGAATGGCGCGCCAGAGAGGGTGAAAGCCCCGTACTCGAAAGCGAAACTGGCCTAGCTGTATCCCGAGTAGCACGGAGCACGTGAAATTCCGTGTGAATCCGCGAGGACCACCTCGTAAGGCTAAGTACTCCTGTGTGACCGATAGCGCAACAGTACCGCGAGGGAAAGGTGAAAAGAACCCCGGGAGGGGAGTGAAATAGAACATGAAACCGTGAGCTTACAAGCAATGGGAGTCCTACTCATAGGATGACCGTGTGCCTGTTGAAGAATGAGCCGGCGACTTATAGGCACTGGCAGGTTAAACCGGGAATGGTGGAGCCATAGCGAAAGCGAGTCTGAATAGGGCGATCGTCAGTGTTTATAGACCCGAACCCGGGTGATCTAACCATGGCCAGGATGAAGCTTGGGTGATACCAAGTGGAGGTCCGAACCGACTGATGTTGAAAAATCAGCGGATGAGCTGTGGTTAGGGGTGAAATGCCAATCGAACCCGGAGCTAGCTGGTTCTCCCCGAAATACGTTGAGGCGTAGCGTCTAGTGCTCCAGCAGGGGGGTAAAGCCACCGTTTCGGTGCGGGCTGCGAGAGCGGTACCAAATCGAGACGAACTCTGAATACCCTGTGTGTAACTAGGCAGTCAGACTGTGGGGGATAAGCTCCATGGTCGAAAGGGAAACAGCCCAGACCGCCAGCTAAGGTCCCCAAATCAATGCTGAGTGATAAAGGAGGTGGGATTGCCCAGACAACCAGGAGGTTTGCCTAGAAGCAGCCATCCTCAAAGGAGTGCGTAATAGCTCACTGGTCGAGCGATCCTGCGCCGAAAATGAACGGGGCTAAGCATTGTACCGAAGCTGCGGATTTGAATCGTAAGATTCCGATGGTAGGGGAGCGTTCCATGTGGGGTGAAGCGTTAGCGTAAGCGGGCGTGGACTGCATGGAAGTGAGAATGTCGGCTTGAGTAGCGAAAACATGGGTGAGAATCCCATGCCCCGAAACCCTAAGGGTTCCTCCGGCAGGCTCGTCCGCGGAGGGTTAGTCAGGACCTAAGGCGAGGCCGAAAGGCGTAGTCGATGGACAACAGGTCAACATTCCTGTACCTGTCATGTTTTGGGAAGGGGGACGGAGAAGGCTAGCCCAGCCAGAAGTTGGTTACTGGTCCAAGCGTTCGAGGCGTTGAGAGCTGGCGAAAACAGCTTGAGCTGAGGCGTGAGTGCGAGCGGCTACGGCCGCGAAGTGGGTGACGTCAAGCTTCCAAGAAAAGCCCTATACCCGTTAAGGCATGATGGCCTGTACCCGAAACCGACACAGGTGGGGTGGTAGAGAATACCGAGGGGCGCGAGGTAACTCTCTCTAAGGAACTCG
The DNA here is from genome assembly GCF_015840525.1 of Synechococcus sp. CBW1006. NCBI lineage: Bacteria > Bacillati > Cyanobacteriota > Cyanophyceae > Synechococcales > Synechococcaceae > Synechococcus > Synechococcus sp. CBW1006. Next base: position 1,886,117 of record NZ_CP060396.1, read on the forward strand.
GCAAAATGGCCCCGTAACTTCGGGAGAAGGGGTGCCACCGCAAGGTGGTCGCAGTGAAGAGGCCCAGGCGACTGTTTACCAAAAACACAGGTCTCCGCTAAGTCGCAAGACGATGTATGGGGGCTGACGCCTGCCCAGTGCCGGAAGGTTAAGGAAGCTGGTCAGCGCAAGCGAAGCTGGCGACTGAAGCCCCGGTGAACGGCGGCCGTAACTATAACGGTCCTAAGGTAGCGAAATTCCTTGTCGGGTAAGTTCCGACCCGCACGAAAGGCGTAACGATCTGGGCGCTGTCTCGGAGAGAGGCTCGGCGAAATAGAATTGTCTGTGAAGATGCGGACTACGTGCACCCGGACAGAAAGACCCTATGAAGCTTTACTGTAGCTTGGTATTGTGCCCGGGCTCTGAATGCGCAGGATAGGTGGGAGGCTTTGATCCATGGCTTGCGGGTCATGGTGAGCCAACGGTGAGATACCACTCTTTCAGAGCTAGGGTTCTAACGGTCACCCGTCATCCGGGGACCGGACAGTATCAGGTGGGCAGTTTGACTGGGGCGGTCGCCTCCTAAAAGGTAACGGAGGCGCGCAAAGGTTTGCTCAGGCTGGTTGGAAATCAGCCGACGAGTGCAAAAGCAGAAGCAAGCTTGACTGTGAGACCTACAAGTCGAACAGGGACGAAAGTCGGCTTTAGTGATCCGACGGTTCTGAGTGGAAGGGCCGTCGCTCAACGGATAAAAGTTACTCTAGGGATAACAGGCTGATCTCCCCCAAGAGTTCACATCGACGGGGAGGTTTGGCACCTCGATGTCGGCTCATCGCAACCTGGGGCTGAAGTCGGTCCCAAGGGTTGGGCTGTTCGCCCATTAAAGCGGTACGCGAGCTGGGTTCAGAACGTCGTGAGACAGTTCGGTCCATATCCGGTGCACGCGCAGGAACATTGAGAGGATTTCTCCCTAGTACGAGAGGACCGGGAGGAACGCACCTCTGGTGTGCCAGTTATTGTGCCAACGGTAAACGCTGGGTAGCCATGTGCGGAGTGGATAACCGCTGAAAGCATCTAAGTGGGAAGCCCACCTCAAGATGAGTGTTCCCATGGCATAAGCCAGTAAGGTCACGGGAAGAACACCCGTTGATAGGCTCTACGTGGAAGCCGGGTAACCGGTGAAGCGGAGGAGTACTAATAGACCGAGGGCTTGACCATTCCATCCCTTGCCATCCTGACCGGATGACACAGGGATCACGCGCTCAAAGCTTTTGGATCCCAGACCGGTTGCTTGTCAACCGCTCCTATGCAGTTCTCAGGGTTCAACCTGGGGGCAAAGACCGGCAAGGGGCCTGAAGAGGCCGTTTGCTTTCCTGGTGTTCATGGCGCTGTGGACCCACTCCGATCCATCTCGAACTCGGTTGTGAAACGCAGCAGCGGCAACGATAGTTGGAGGGTAGCCTCCTGCGAAAATAGCTCGATGCCAGGTCAAACTTTGCTCCACGACGACGCCCCCGATGGCAGCCTGATGGCTGCGATCGGGGGCGTTTTCGTGTGCCTGGGGATCGATGGCCTCCCCGCTTGACGGCCTCCCCAAGAGCAGCCTCCCCAAGCAGCAGCCTTCCCTAGAGAGAGTCTGCTGACTCAGATGGCTTTGCCTTCAGGGATTCGGAACTGTTAGGGCATCATGATTGATCGGATAGCGTCAAAACGCTTGATGCTTGTGTACGGATGGCAGGGTTGCGGCGGATTTCCCTCACGTTCGCTAATCAGCACTGCATACCCAGCCTCTGCTGCGGCATCCAGTTCGAAGGTGACATCGCTGATGAAAAGGATCCTGCTGGGATCCGTCTGAAGTTCGGTGCAAATGGATCGATAGCTCTCTGCTCTTTGTTTCGCACCTATGCGAGTGTCGAACCAGGCCGAAAACCAAGGGCGCAAATCTCCAAAGCAGCTGTATTGGTAGATGAGTTGCTGTGCACGGACAGAGCCGGAAGAATACACTGCGATTTGTAGTCCCTGATTCTTCCAGTCACGCAGGGCTGGTGGAACATCGGCGTAAATGGGCCCCTGTAAACTCCCGTTGGCATAGCCGTGCTCCCAGATCAGTCCTTGAAGCTCCTTGAGAGGGGTGAGTTTGCGATCCTGATGAATCAGCCATTCCAGATAGGGTACGAGCGCATGGATTCTTGTTGCGTTGAGGCTTGAAGAATTGAATTCACCGGTGAAAGCGCTTCCGGATGTCTGATTGTTGACAATCTCACTAGGGGCAGAGCCAGGGCTGGCAGTAACACTGCTATTGCGATTGCCATTGTTAGCAATAGCAGGTTCTGTTGCTATTCCCGTTCCAGGCTCTGGATCCTTGCCTGATGACTTCCTGCGCAGTTGCACTGCTTCGGGGTCACTCTCCAGGTCCCAGGCTTGCTGCAACTCCTGTACCAGCTCTATGACGGCTGGCTGTTGACCTTGGCTTTTCAGAAAAGATGCGAGGTTGGACCTGGCATAGGGAAACAGCACTTCGCTGACAAAGCTCACCGGGCAGGTGGTCCCTTCAATGTCCAGCAGGATGTGTGTCGTCGTGTCGGGCAAAAGCACGCCAGGGGCTCCGCTGGCTTGGTTGTTGGTGGCGCGATTGGGTTCAGGCATGGTTTGTCTCCTTCTGAACGTCGTGTCGCTGTGTGATGGCTGCGTCGGAATGCTCACGGCCGGGCATGGGGGGCATCAGGCTCTGCAGCAGCAGGCGTCGCCACCGCTGTTCGAGAAGAAATTCGAGGATCTCAAGATGGCGCTGGGCCTCGCCCAGATCCCTGCCCCAGGCGTAGAGCCCGTGACCTCCGATCAACAGCCCATGCGGTGCCTGGGCCAGGTGTGGCCGAGCGGCTGAGCTGAGGGACTGCAGGTCCTGATCGTTGGGAAGCACGGGGATGTGAATGGTGGTGGCGTGGGTGCTGACGCCTTGCAGGCCTTTGAGCATCTCCAGGCCGCTGATCGCCAATGCAGCGCAGCCTGATTCCGCCCTCTCCTCCTGGCCCAGAGCCCAGGATGAAAGCAGGGTGGCCGCCTGGGAGTGGGTGTGCAGCACGGCCCCGGCGCCAGCCTCGGCGACGATCGCCAGATGCAGCAGGGTTTCGGCACTGGCTTTGCCGTGTCCGCTGATCACGCGTGCGTTCCCATCGACGAGGATCAACTGTTCGGGCTCTACCGAGCCCTTGTCCACGCCGCTGGGTGCCATCAACAGCTGCAGGGGCTCCTGCTGCCTGACACAACTGAAATTGCCTCCCGTGCCATCGCACCAACCGCGCTGGTGGATGGCAACCATGGCCTCAGTGAGTTGGGTCGCCAGGGACTCCAAACCGGATCGTTCGGAAACTCCATCCATCCAAGCGCGTCGCGGCGCCCGGGTTCACTGCTGGCAGAGCGGGCACCAGTGGCTGCTGCGCCCGGCCAGCTTGTCGCGGCGCAGCACGGTGCCGCAGCGGCGGCAGGGTTCGCCGCCGCGTCGATAGACCCAGGCCACACCGCCATAGTTCCCATTGGTGCCTGTGAGATCACGGAAGTCGCTGAAGGTGGTGCCGCCGGCGCCGATGCTGGCCCGCAAAATCCTCAGCAGGGCCCCATGCAGGCGTTCCAGCTGAGGACGCTTCAGCTCGCCAGCTGGAGTGTGGGGTCTGATGCCGGCTTCGAACAGCGATTCATCGGCATAGATGTTGCCCACTCCGGCCACCAGCCGTTGATCGAGCAGGGCGTTCTTGATGGGCCGTGACGAACCCTGCAGGGCCTGTTGCAGATGGCTGGCTGTGAACTCAGGGCTGAACGGTTCAGGCCCGAGTCGCTGCAGTCCGGTGATCACTTCGGCAGGAGCCTGATCAGGGGGCACCCACCACATCTGCCCGAAGCTGCGGGTGTCGACGAAGCGGAGTTCATGGCCGTGCGGATCAAAGATCCGCACCCGTGTGTGGCGGCAGGGATCTGCTGGTTCTGGAAGCCAGAGGAACTGGCCGGTCATGCGCAGGTGCACCCCCCAGGTCCCGGCGCTGATGCCGGCGCTGTCGGCCAGGGCCGCTAGCAGGTACTTGCCGCGCCGTTGCCAATGCTCCAGGCGGCAGCCCTGCAGCGCTGCACAGAAGAGCTCGGCAGGTTGCGGGTTGGCGATGGTGCGCGCAAGGCGCACCTCAACGGTGGCCACCGTCATGCCGTGGGTCTGCTGCTCCAGGCCGCGGCGGACGGTTTCGACCTCGGGCAGCTCCGGCACGGGTTCTTGGATCTGGTCGGACTGCGCTGCGACGCAGGGGATGGCCTCATCGTGCCACCCAGCGGTCTGCTGGCGCGCTCGTTCGGTGGATGGGTCTGCCTGTCTCCTGGCCGCGTCATACCAAAAAAGCCTGCCTGGAATCCCAGACAGGCTGACCTTGCTTCGGTTGTGATTGAGGGGTTTGGAGGTGATTCAGGCTGAATGCCCGGCGCTCGTGCCGCCTCCCGCTCCGGGGTCAAGCGGAACGGCTTTGCTGGGCTGACCTGCCCTGAAGACGGATCAGCGCATTGAGGACGCCATGCAGCAAAGGCATCGCCCTGGCACTCAGGCCTTCTCGAGTTCGTACTCGGCGAAGTTGTTGGTGTTGATGCCGCCTTCGGAGCCGCTGTAACCGTTGTAGTTGACTTTCTCGAAGCGCACAATCACGGGATAACGGATCCCGGAGGTGTCGATCGACGCCACGGTGCCGACGTCGTTGAACCAGTAGGACTCAGGGCGCTTGATGCGCACCTTGTCGCCGCGGGAGATGGCCATCGCTGCGCGTGAAGTGGGTGGCTGTCAACGGGACGTTACCCGTGGGCCGTGGTGCTGGCGGAAGCGCGTCACGATTCGTCGCCGTCCTGGGGCCGTGGCACGATCGCCTCTCGCCACCGTGTTCGTGCCATGGATCCGATCGAGGCTCCCGCGCTCAGCCTCGAGCTTCCGGATCCGGACTCCGATGCGATCAGCACGATGGAGTTTCTGGCCCGCCTCGAGGCGGCCTGGCAGGTGTGTGATCGCTTCGATCTGCAGACCGAGATCTGGCGAGGCAGGATCCTGCGGGCGGTGCGTGACCGTGAGAAGCGTGGCGGTGAGGGCCGCGGCACCGGCTTCCTGCAGTGGTTGCGGGAGCAGGAGATCAGCAAGACCCGGGCCTACACCCTCATCCAGCTGGCCGAGTCTGCCGATGGACTGGTGGGTGGCGGCCTGCTGGAGGAAGCCAGCGTCAACCTCTTCTCCAAGCGCGCCTTCCTCGAAACGGCCCAGGCGGAGCCGGAGGTGCAGCAGATGGTGAGTGAGGCCGCCAATGAGGGCCAGCAGATCACCCGCAAGCAGGTGAAGCGTCTCGCCGACGAATTCACGGCCGCCACCAGCCCCTTGCTGCCTGAGGAGATCCGCCAGCGCACCGCCGAAAACCTGCTGGCGCCCCGGGTGGTGGCTCCGTTGGTCAAGGAGCTGGCCCAGCTGCCCGAGGAGCAGCAGCAGGATCTGCGGCGCGTGCTGCAGGATGAGCCTGAGCTGGATCGGGTCAAGGATGTGACCCTCACAGCCCGCTGGCTGCGCAAGGCTGCCGAAGCCGGATTGGCGGTCCGTGCGTTTCAGCACGACCATCTCGATCTGGAAAAGGCCATGCAGGAGGCGCAGCGCCTCGATGCCCTCGGCCTGCTGGCTGATGCGGTGGGGCAGGCCCAGCAACTGGAGGCGGCGGTGCTCAAGCTCCACACCAGCTGGCGTCGGCTGGGAGGGTTGTACGAGCGCCTCTGGGTGGAAAGCGGCAGCAGCACGCCCCACCTGCGTGAGCTGCTGAATGCGTTGCAGACCCTCAGCGGCAGCACCCTGCGGGTGTCCCTCGGCGAGCTGGCCGGCGGGAAGCGGCTGCGGCTGCAGCTGGTCGAGGAAGCCCACGATCAATTGCAGCCCCCGCCGTTGCCCTGAGCCGACACGATTTGACAGCCGCAGGAACGTGTGTTCTGGTGGAACGAAGAGATGGTGTCGTTGTTGTGCCTCGAATCCACCCGGTTCCGCCATCGCGTCCAGCCTGTTAGGCCAGATCCGTGGTGCGATCTGGTCGTGCCATCCGGTCCACGCGGCTGCTGTGCGACGCGACCTCAGGCGCTGCCCCCCATCGCTTGGATTCCCCAGGTTGCGAGTTCGAGCGAGCACAGTCGGGAGGTGGGCCCTGCTCTGCTCGCACCCCTGTCGACGTCAGCTTGGGATCCCCGTGTGTCGTCACATCGCGAGGCCACCAGGACTTCGACAGCACCTGGGGCTCTAAGGGATGCCGATCTCAGGCTCTGTCTATCCAGCCTTCCAGCGCCTTCAGACCAGTCTGCCTGAACCCTGCTGTTCAGTTGTTGGACCAGTTTCGATTCTATTGTCTTTTTTCAGCATGACTGTTCTCGATTCAGCTCGCCATCCGGCGAATCCCGCCAGCGAAGGCAGCAGCCCAAGTGGCAGCACCTACGCAAGTGGAGGCATCAACGGCCAGAGCGACTTCGTGCTGGTGTATCATCGCTCGCCCTACGACGAGCAGATCGACGTCGACGGCACCCGCCACTGGGTGGATCAGACCAGTCCGAACGGCATCATTCCCACCCTGCGGAATCTGTTCCGTGAGCAGCCGCGGGGAACCTGGATCGCCTGGCGCAAGGAGGCGGACGAGGGGGTCGTCGTTTCGGATGAGCGTCTGCAGATCCGCGCATCGGTGAATATCACCTTGCGGCGGCTGCCGCTGACCGAGGCGCAGATCTCAAGCTTCTATCATGTGACATCGAAGGAGTCGTTCTGGCCGATCCTGCATTCCTTCCCTGGTTATTTCAGCGTTGATAATTCCGATTGGCAGATTTTTGAGCAGGTGAATGCTTCGTTCGCCAGGGCGGCCTGCGAAGAGGCGGCTCCGGGGGCCACCATCTGGGTGCATGACTACAACCTCTGGCTCGCACCGGCCTTCATTCGGCGTCAGCGGCCGGATGTGCGCATCGCTTTCTTCCATCACACGCCTTTTCCCTCGTGTGATGTGTTCAGCATCCTTCCCTGGCGCGACGCCATCGTCGACAGCCTGCTCTGCTGCGATCTCGTGGGCTTCCACATCCCGCGCTATGCCAATAACTTCGCCCATGCGGCCATTTCCCTGCGCGGCGCCACGGCTGGGGCAGCCGTGGCGGTGGAGGACAAGTTCCGGCGGACCGGCAGTGCCCTCGCTGAACCGATGGCCATCCCCTGGCTGGAGCATCAGGGCCGGCAGGTGCGTCTGGTGTCCTCACCGGTTGGAACCTCCCCCGACCTGATCCGGGCCCTGGCCGACAAGCCGGCGGTGCAGGCCACAGCGCGCACGATCGCCGAACAGCACGAGGGCCGCACCCTGATCCTCTCGGCCTCGCGGGTGGACTACACCAAGGGCAACGAGGAGATGCTGCTCACCTACGAGCGCCTGCTCGAAAACCAGCCCGACTGGCATGGCCGTGTCGAGCTGTTCCTGGCCTGCGTGGCTGCTGCCAGTGGCATGCGCATCTATGACGAGATCCAGCGCTCGGTGGAGGAAGTGGTGGGTCGCATCAATGGCCGCTTCGGCCGGATCGATTGGACACCGGTGCGTTTGTCGACGGTGCGGACGCCCTACGAAGAGTTGGTGGCCTGGTTCGGACAGGCCGACATCTGCTGGATCACCCCGCTGCGGGACGGCCTCAACCTGGTGGCCAAGGAATATGTGGCGGCTCGCCGCGGCCAGGCAGGGGTGCTGGTGCTCTCGGAATTCAGTGGTGCTTCGGTGGAGCTGCAGGACGCCCTGCTCACCAACCCGTATTCGCACCGCAGCATGGATGAGGCGATCGCGGCGGCTCTGGTGATGCCGCTCGAGGAGCAGCGCCGCCGCATGGACGGCATGACCGGCGCCGTGGAGACGTTCACCGTGCAGCACTGGGCTGAGGAGCAGCTGGGCGTTCTGCGGGCCTTGTGACCCGGCCGTCTCGCGAGCTCTGGGCTCGGCGCTTGGCGCTGGCGCTGTTGGCGGCCCTGGTGGTGGCGCTGTTGCTGCCGGTGTCCATCGCCGTGGCCCGGCCCGCGGTCACGATCCGGGTGCTGATGCCGGCGCCCTTCGTCGATGCCACCGCCGCCACGGTGGAGGCCTTCAACCGCAGCCATCCGCGGCTGACCATCGCCGTGACCCGTGGTCCCTTCGAGACCGAATCCGTCTCGGATCTGGCGATCAGCAGCCTGCTGCTGGGCGACAGCCCCTACGATCTGCTGCTGATGGATGTGAGCTGGACGGCCAAGTACGCCGCTGCCGGCTGGTTGTTGCCCCTCGACGATCGGCTCGGTCCCGATCCCCTGGCCGGTGTGGTGTCCGGCGCGCGGCAGGGCAACGTGATCGATGGCCATCTCTGGCGGGTGCCGATGGTGGCCTCGATGGGGCTGCTCTACTGGCGCACCGATCTGATGGAGCGCCCACCCCGGACGCCCGCCGAACTTGTGGCCGTGTCTCAGCAGCTGCAGCAGCAGGGTCGGGTGCGTTGGGGCTTTGTCTGGCAGGGGCGCCAGTACGAGGGCCTGATCTGTGATTTTCTGGAGGTGCTGCACGGCTTTGGCGGTCGCTGGGAGCCGGATCTGACGCCGGGCCTGGGGCTGGAGCAACCCGAGGCGGCGGCAGCGGCGGGCTGGTTGCGGCAGCTGCTCGTCGACGGCATCAGCCCGGCGGCGGTGGCCAATTTCGCTGAACCGGAGACCCTGCAGGCGTTTGAGACCGGCGACGTCGCCTTCATGCGCAACTGGCCCTATGCCTGGAGCGAGCTGCAGAAGCCGGGCAGCCGCGTGGCCGGCAAGGTGGGGGTCACCACCATGGTGGCGGAGCCTGGCCAGTCCCCCGCCGCGACCCAGGGCAGCTGGGGCCTGTCGGTGCTGCGCGGCAGCTCCCATCCTGATCAGGCGGTGGAGGTGCTGCAGGCCCTGACTGGAGCCGACAGCCAGCGCCGGTTGGTGAAGGACTGGGGCAACACCCCCACCCTGACGGCCCTGTTTGAGGATCCGGAGCTGCTGGCCGCCTCCCCAACCCTGCCGGAGCAGCTGCGGGCCCTTGAATACGCCGTTCTGCGGCCGATCACGCCGGCCTACGCTCAGTTGAGCGACATCCTGCAGCGGCAGCTGAGCGATGTGATCACCGGCGGACTGCCGGCCGCTCAGGCCATGGGGCGGGCGGGCCAGGCCAGCACCCTGTTGCTGGAGTCCACCGGTGGAGAGGCGAAGGGGGCATGAGCCGAACGTTGCGCGCCAATCTCGTCACCCTGGCGTTGATCGCCCCGGCGCTGCTGTTGCTGCTGGCGGTGTTCGTCTGGCCGATGGGCTACTACGGCTGGCTGAGTCTGCAGGCCCAGTCGGTGTTCACGGGCCTGGAGCCCGTGCCGGTGGGCCTGGCCAACTGGCAGCGGCTGCTCGGGGACGGCCGCTTCTGGCAGGACGCCGGTCAGACATTGCGCTTCTCCGGCGTTTCCGTGGGACTGGAGCTGCTGCTTGGCCTGGCCATTGCCCTGGTGCTGCATCAGCGCTGGCCGGCACGGGGGGTGGTCAGAAGCCTCACCCTGCTGCCCTGGGCCCTGCCCACCACGGTGATGGCCCTGGGCTGGCGCTGGATCTTCAACGATCCCAACGGGACGATCAACGGCTTGCTCCAGAGCGTCGGGCTGGCCACGCTGCCCTTTCTGGCGTCTCCCCAGCTCGCCTGGATCGCGGCGGTGGTGGCGGACGTCTGGAAGACGACCCCGTTCGTGGCTCTGGTGTTGCTGGCGGGGTTGCAGATGATCCCCGCCGATCTCTACGAAGCTCTGGCGCTTGAGGGTGGTACCAGTTGGCAGGCCTTGCGGCGCATCACCCTGCCGTTGCTGCGGCCCTACATCTTTCTGGTGCTGCTGTTTCGACTCGCCCAGGCCCTGGGCGTGTTTGATCTGATCGCGGTGCTCACCGGCGGTGGGCCAGCGGGCAGCACCGAGAGCCTGGCGGTGTACGCCTATCTCAATGCCATGCGTTTCCTCGATTTCGGCTACAGCGCCACCGTGATGCTGGGCATGTTCCTGCTGTTGCTGCTTTCTGCCCTTCTGCTGTTGCTGTGGCGGCGAGCCGCCGAGGCCTGAACGCCGCTGATCTCCGCCATGACGTCTCCCTCTCGTTCCTCGGATCCCATGCCTGGAGGCCCCATGGCCAGAAGCCCCGTGGCCAGTGGTGCCGGTTCGATTCCCGCCTCAGCCCTTTTCGGCCGAGTCCTGGCGGTGGGGCTGCTGCTGTTCTGGAGCCTCGGGCCGATGGTCTGGCAGCTCTACACGTCGCTGCGCACTCCCGAAGCCCTGCTGGCGGGCTGGGCTGGATTGGCCCGCGGCTGGACGCTGGCGAATTACACCCAGATCCTCACGGGAGATCCTCCCTTCTGGCGCTATCTGCTCAACAGCACCTTGGTGGGCGGTGTCAGTACGCTGCTCACCCTGCTGCTGGCCATCCCCTGCGCCTATGGCCTGGCACGGCGTTCCGGGGCGCTGCGGCTGGTGATGGGGGGCACTCTGCTGGCCACGGCGGTGTTCCCTTACGTGTTGCTGTTCCTGGCCCTGCTGGAGGTGGCCCGTCACTTCGGGCTCGCCAACAACCTGCTGGCGCTCTGCCTGCCCTATGCGGGGTTGTCCCTGCCCCTGGCAGTGCTGTTGTTGCAGGCGGCTTTTGCTGAGCTGCCCCCGGAACTGGAGGAAAGCGCTGTGCTGGAGGGGCTCAGCCTGTTGCAGCGCCTGCGCTGGATCCTGCTGCCGCTGCTCGGTCCGGCGGTGTTCAGCACGGCACTGCTGGTGTTCCTGTTCAGCTGGAATGAGTTCCCCATCGCCCTCACCTGGCTGAGCCGCAGCGAGCTGCTCACCCTGGCGCCGGCCATGGCCCGCATCGCCGGCTCCTCGGTGTACACCGTGCCCTACGGAGCCTTTGCCGCCGCCACGGTGCTGGGCAGCGTGCCGCTGCTGGTGCTGCTACTGGTGTTCCAGCGGCCGATCGTGGCGGGGCTCACCCAGGGGGCGATCAAGGGATGACGACACCTACTCCGGCCACGCCTGCGTCAGTCACGGTGACTGCAGCGACAGCCAGTCCGGCCATGGCTGGCAGCCTGCGGCTTGAGCAGCTGCTGCGGCGGATCGGGACGCGCACGATCGTCGATCATCTCGATCTCACCGTCGCAGGCGGCGATTGCCTGGCGCTGCTGGGCCCCAGTGGTTGCGGCAAGAGCAGCATTCTGCGATTGATCGCCGGCCTGGACTGGCCCGATGCGGGGCGGATCCTGCTGGCGGGCCGCGACATCACGACCCTGCCGCCGGTGCGGCGTCAGGTGGGCATGGTGTTCCAGAGCTATGCCCTCTATCCGCATCTGAGCGTGGCGCGGAATCTGTCTCTCGGGATGGAGATGCGCGGGGTGGCCCGGGCCACGATCGAGCGCGAGCTGGATCGGGTGTTGGCGCTGCTGCAGCTCGACGAGCTGCGTGGCCGGCGGCCGGCCGATCTGTCGGGCGGGCAGCGGCAGCGGGTCGCCTTGGCCCGGGCTCTGCTGCGCAGGCCGCAGGTCTTCCTGCTGGACGAGCCGATGAGCAATCTCGATGCCCAGCTGCGCGAGGAACTGCGGCCCCAGCTGCGCACGATCCTCTGTGGCGGCAGTGCCCCGGTGGTGTACGTGACCCATGACCAGCAGGAGGCCATGGGCATCGCCGATCGGATCGCCGTGCTGCGGGACGGCCGCCTGCAGCAGTGCGGCACCCCTCAGCAGCTCTACGAGCAGCCCGCCAACGCCTTTGTGGCCCGCTTCATCGGGCGGCCGGAGATCAATCTGCTTCCCCAGCCCGATGGATCTCTGCTGGGGGTGCGCCCGGAGCATCTTCATCCCGTTGCGGAGGGGGGGATTGCGGCCCGTCTGCTCAGCCGCGAATGGCATGGCGCCAGCCAGCAGCTGCTGTTGTCCACGTCCTACGGACCGTTGCGCTGGGTGTGCAACGGGGATCAGCCGGTGGAGGCTGAGCTGCGCCTGGGCTGGGAGCCCCGGCGGGTCCATCGCTTCGATGGCCGCTCCGGCCTGCGTCTGCCGGACTGATGAGGGCCGCGGTGGCCTGATCGTTCCCGTTCCTGCCCCACGATGTCGCCCCCCTCCTCCCGCCGCAGTCGCAAGGTTCCGCCCAGGCCGCTGGGCCGCGTGCCCCACTGGTGGGAAGGCTGCGTGATCTATCAGCTGATGCCGCGCAGCTTCGCCGACGCGAACGGCGATGGCATCGGTGATCTGGCCGGCATCATCGACAAGTTGCCGTACCTCGAGTGGCTCGGTATTGATGCCATCTGGCTGACACCCCCCTATCCGTCTCCCTTGCGGGATGGGGGCTACGACATCACCGATTTCACGGCCATCCATCCGGACCTGGGCAACCTGGACGACTTCCGGCTGCTGCTGGATCGGGCCCATGCCTGCGGTATTCGCCTGATCCTCGATCTGGTGCTCAATCACACCAGCGTGCTGCACCCCTGGTTTCAGCGGGCCCGCTGGGCGGCCCCCGGCACCCCCGAGCGGGAGTTCTTCGTGTGGCGCGACGACGATCGCGGCTACGCCGACGCCCCGGTGCTGTTCCGCCATTTCGAGTCGTCGAACTGGGAATGGGACCCGATGGCGGGCCAGTACTACCTGCATCGCTTCCTGCGTCACCAGCCCGATCTCAACTACGCCAACCCCGCCGTGGAGGAGGCCATGCTGCAGGTGGTCGACTTCTGGCTGGAACAGGGGGTGGATGGCTTCCGCCTCGATGCGGTTCCCTTTCTGTTCGAAGCCGAGCACAGCCGCTGTGAGGGCCTGCCCGAAACCCATGCCTTCCTGCGGCGCCTGCGCTCCCGGGTGGACGCCTGCGGCCGGGATGTGCTGCTGCTGGCGGAGGCGATCCAGCCGGTGCGCGAATCGGCGCCCTACCTGGCGGATGACGAACTCCATGCCGCCTTCGATTTCGCCCTCACGGCCCATCTGTTTGCCGCCGTGGCCCATGGCCGCTGCGACGACTTACTCCACTGCCTCAGCCATGCCCAGGAGATGGTGCCCGGCTGCCGCTGGGCGTTGCCGCTGCGCAATCACGACGAGCTCTGGCTCGGTGATGGTCATCTCGTGGAGCAGAGCGTGATCGAGGCGATCCTCAACGGCTTCCCGGAAGGGCGCGACCACTGGCTCAACTGGGGCATCAACCGTCGGCTCGCCCCCCTGCTGAATGGCGATCCCCGGCCCAACACCCTGCTGCATGGCCTGCTCTACAGCCTGCCCGGCCTGCCCTGCCTCTACTACGGCGACGAACTGGGCATGGGCGACTGGCCGGGGTTGCGGGACCGCGACGCCAACCGCACGCCGATGGCCTGGACCAGTGCCCCCAACGGTGGCTTTTCGACGGCTCCCGACCCGTTGCTGGTGCTGCCGCCGATCACGGCGCCGGGCTTCGACTACCGCATGGTGAACGTGGAGGTGCAGCAACAGCTCTCCGGCTCCCTGCTCAACTGGCATCACCGCATGCTCACCAGCCGGCGGCTGCTGCCGGCCCTGCGCCATGGCGACGTGGTGTGGCTTGAGAGCGGCCATCCCGGCGTTCTTTGTTATGCCCGCCATTGCCCCGAGTGCCAGGACGGGGACGCCCCCCAGCCGTCGATGACCGTGGTGGTGGCGGCGAACGTGTCGTCTGCCGGTGCGTCCACCCAGCTGGAACTGGGGCGCTGGCAGGGCAGCCGCATGCGCGACACCCTCTGGGGCTGCGAATTCCCGGCGGCCAGCGACGCCTGGTTCGTGTATCTGCCTGCCTATGGCTTCTTCTGGTGGCTGGTGGGGGAGTGAGGCAGGCGGCTGGTCCCCAGCCCTATGACCCTGCGTGCACACCCTCCTCGTCCAGCAGCTGTCGCACCGGCTCCTTCAGCCGTTCCGCTTCGGCGGTGTCCACGAAGGCGAGGCGGCAGCGCCGCGCCAGCACGTCCTCAGGGTCGCGCACCCATTCGTGGCGGGCCATGTGGCGCACCTCCGCGGCTGTGAGCGGAATCACGCTGCTGAGCGGTTCCCGTTCCGCGGCATGGGAGGCGCAGGCCAGTACGGCCTCCGCCTCCAGCCCGTGGCTGGCCAGCAGATGGGCGCTCAAGCCGGCGGCCCCGGCTGGGCCGAGCTGCTCCTCAAGGGTCTCCGTGAGCCTCAGCCGCAGGGCGGCGAGCCCGGTTGTGGTCTGGGCGGCATCGGCGGCGCTGCCGACGATCGGCGCGGCCTTGGGGGCCGGCAGGGTCTGACCCAGTTCGGCGGTCACGGCGGCGAGCGCCTCCAGCGCCATCGTGCGGCAGGTGGTCCACTTCCCCCCCAGCACGCTGACCAGTCCGCAGGGCAGGCGCTCGACGCTGTGCTCCCGCACCACGCCGGCGGTGCTGGTGGCGGCCTCATCCGGCAGCAGCAGCGGCCGTCCGCCGGCCCAGCGGCTGCTCACCTGCGGGCTCTGAACCGATGGGAACCAGCGGCGCACATAGTCGAGCAGATAGGCCTCTCCTTCTGGGCTGGGCTGCTCGGCAGCGGCGGCGGGGCAGGCGGTGTCGGTGGTGCCCACCAGCGTGCGCCCGAAGAACGGCAGCATGAACAGCACCCGGCCGTCGTCGGTGGAAGGCACCAGCAGGCCGGTGCCGGCGGGACACAGGGCCTGCTCCAGGACCAGGTGCATGCCGCGGCTCACCTGCAGCCGTGATGGCAGATCCGGCGCCGCCAGGCGCCGCACGGCGTCGGCGCCGATGCCGGCGGCATTGACCACCACCCGAGCCTCCACCTGGCTGCGCTGGCCGTCGGTTGCCTCCAGCACCGCGCCGCAGAGTCGGCCGTTCTTCTGCAGCAGCTCCACCACCGGCGTGTGGGGTCGCACCAGGGCCCCGTGGCGTGCGGCGGTTCGGGCGATCAGCAGATTCAGCCGCGCATCGTCGAACTGCCCGTCGCTGTAGAGCACGCCGCTGTGGTCAGGTGCCAGATCCGGCAGCAGCCGCTGCACCTCCTTCGCCTGGGCGCAGCGGCTGCCACCGATCGATTCCCGGCCTGCCAGGAGGTCGTAAAGCCCCAGACCGATGGCGTAATAGGCCTGTGCCAGTGGTTGACGGGTGGGCAGCAGCAGCTCCAGCCGATGGGCCAGGAAGGGCACGGCCTTGAGCCAGTGGCCCCGTTCCGCCAGGGCTTCGCGCACCAGCCGCAGCTGACGCCGATCCAGGGTGCGGAAGGCCAGCTCCAGGTAGCGCACACCGCCGTGCAGCAACTTGGTGCTGCGGCTGCTGGTGCCGCTGGCGATGTCGCGGGCATCCACGAGGGCCACGGACAGGCCGCGGCGCACGGCCTCCAGGGCGAGGGTGGCTCCGGTGGCGCCGGCCCCGATCACGAGCAGGTCGTAGGGACCGGTCAGCGAACTCGCGTCTGGATCGATGGGCGGACGGTCGCTCGGCATGGGGATGGGGAAGGACGGGATGTCGGGAGACAGCGCGGCTGCGTGGCCGTGGTGAGGGGGCTGCGCTGGCCAGAGCCGTTCGGTGGCTTGCTTCGCTCAGCTCTGATCGTGTTCATGGTCTTGATCTGCCCAGCCCAGGCTGCGGCGCACCGCCTCGCGCCAGCGCTGCCGCCAATGGTGGCGCTGCTCCGGCGTCAGCTGCGGCTGGAAGCACCGTGGGGGGGGCTCGCCGGGCACCTGATTCCAGGCCTCCAGTCCAGGCACCACCCCGGCCATCACCCCCGCGAGCAAGGCCACACCGCGGCTGGTGCTCTCCAGGTCTGAGCGGCGATACACCTTCAGGCCGGTGCTGTCGGCCTGGGCCTGCAGCAGCGGATCGGAGGCCGCGGCACCGCCATCGGTCACCAGGTGCTGCAGGGGGGCGTTCAGGGCGTCGCCGGCCAGTTCCACCAGGGTGGCGACCGCCAGGGCAATGCCCTCCAGTGCCGCCCGGGCCACATGGCCGCGGCTGGTGTCGCGAGCCAGGCCGATCATCAGGCCGCGGGCGTAGGGATCCCAGTGGGGTGTGCCCCAGCCTGTGAAGGCGGGCACCAGCATGAGGCCGCCACTGTCCGGCACGGAGGCCGCCAGGGCATTCACCTCCTCGGTCTGCTGAATCAGGCCGAGGCCATCCCGCAGCCACTGGATCACGGTGCCGGCGTTGAGCAGGCTGCCCTCGAGGCAGTAGGTGGGACTGCTCCCGGGCATGCTCCAGCCCCAGGTGCTGAGCAGGCCCTGGCTGGAGCGGCGGATCTCAGGGCCGGTGTTGCTCACCAGGAAGGCGCCGGTGCCGTAGGTGCACTTGGCGGCGCCGGGCTGCAGGCAGCCCTGGCCCAGGGTTGCCGCCTGCTGGTCTCCCAGCACCGCCTGGACCGGAACCCCCGCGAAGGGCAACCCGGCCGCGATCGTGGTGAAGGCGTCGCCGCTGTGGTGCAGCTCCGGCAGGGCCTCTGGCGGAATTCCCAGCACTGCGCACAGCTCTGGATCCCAGCAGCCCCGTTCCAGGTCCATCAGCAGGGTGCGGCTGGCGTTGCTGCGGTCGGTGGCATGACAGTGGCCGCCGCTGAGGCGCCAGAGCAGCCAGCTGTCCACCGTGCCGAAGCAGAGGTTGCCGTTGGCGGCGGCCGAGGCGGCGGCGGCCTGGTGCTGCAGCAGCCAGACGATCTTGCTGGCACTGAAGTAGGGGTCCACCAGCAGCCCGGTGCGCTGCCTCAGCAGTGTCTCCAGCCCCTCCTGCCTCCAGTGGCTGCAGATCCCGGCGGTGCGCCCGTCCTGCCACACGATCGCCGGCCCCAGCAAGGCGCCGCTCTGGCGCTCCCACAGGAGGGTGGTTTCGCGCTGATTGGCGATGCCGGCCGCCACGACCGCCCGCCGCTGTTCCGGGGTGAGGGCCTGCTCCATTTGCTGCAGGGCCGTGAGCTGGCTGATCCAGATCTCCTCCCCGTCCTGCTCCACCCAGCCATCGGCGGGGTAGCGACAGGTCAGGGGGGCGCTGCAGCTGAGCAGCCTCTGGCCGCTGGCGGTGTGGAGCGTGGCCCGGGAGCTGGTGGTTCCCTGATCGAGGGTGAGCAGGAGCGGTTCGGCCATGCTGGTGTCACCGTTCGCGTCCCTTGAACCGTGGTAGCGGCGGGACCCTGGGTTCTGCAGGGAATCGATCAGGAATCGATGGGCTTTGCAACGGTCGCTCAGGCACCTCGCTCAGGCCCTGGTTCAGGCCCCTGCCGGAGGGCGGCGGTAGCCTGTGTCACGGCTGAGCGGTGGCGATGGACACCATCCGGGCGGAGACGGCCGCAGGCGCCGCAGGTTCGATCGCTGCAACCGCCGCCGCAACTGCTGAAACGGCCCCGGACCCCCTCACCGCCACCCTGGCGCGTCATTTCGGCTGGTCCAGCTTCAGGCCCGGGCAACGGCCTGTGGTGGAGGCCCTGCTGGCCGGACGCGATTGCCTGGCGGTGTTGCCGACCGGGGGCGGCAAGTCGCTCTGTTTTCAGCTGCCGGCCCTGGTCCGAGGTGGCCTGGTGCTGGTCATTTCCCCCCTGGTGGCCCTGATGCAGGACCAGGTCGACCAGTTGCAGCGCCGCGGCATTGCGGCGGCCAGCCTGCACGGTGGAGTCTCCCTGCCGGAGCGGCGGGCACTGCTGCAGCGCTTGCGGGACAACAGGCTCCGGCTGCTCTATCTCGCCCCCGAACGGCTGCAGGGGGAGGCCAGCCGTCAGCTGCTCGATGAGGTGATGGGCACGGGCCGGGTGGTGGCCCTGGCGGTGGACGAGGCCCACTGCATCAGTGCCTGGGGCCACGATTTCCGGCCCGATTACCGCCGGCTGGGCCAGTTGCGGCAGCTCTGTCCCGGCGTTCCCCTGGTGGCCCTCAGTGCCACGGCGGCGCCCCAGGTGCGGGCCGACATCATCCGGCTGCTGCGGCTGCAGCGCCCCTTGATTCAGGTGCGTTCCGCCCGGCGCAACAACCTGGCCTACGCCATGCAGCGTCGCCCGGCCGATCCGTTGCCGCTGCTGCTGGAGGCGGTGCAGCAGGCCCGTGGCGCGGTGCTGATCTATGCCCGCACCCGCCGCTCCGTGGAGCAGTGGGCCGAGCGGCTGACGCTGGCGGGAGTGGAAGCGATCGCGTATCACGCCGGCATGGATCCGGAGAGTCGCCAGCTGGCGCTGGAGCATTTCCAGCGCTCCCCCCAGCCGGTGCTGGTGGCCACGATGGCGTTCGGCATGGGGGTGGATCGGCCCGATGTGGGCCTTGTGCTCCATCTCGATCTGCCCGCCAGTCCGGAGGGCTACCTGCAGGAATCGGGCCGGGCCGGCCGCGACGGTCTGCCAGCCCGCTGTCTGGTGCTGTTTGATCCGATCGATCGCACCAGCCTCGGCTGGGCCATCCGGGCCTCCACCCAGCAGGACCGGGGTGGGGTGTCAGGGTCGGGCCGCGAGCCTGAGGATCAGCGGGCGGAGCTGGCCCAGCGGCAGTTACGCCGCATGGAGGCGGTGGCGGAGGGGGAGGGTTGTCGCGAGCAGGCGTTGCTGATGGCGGTGGGAGAGATCAGCCATCCCTGCGGCCGCTGTGACAATTGCCTGGAGAAGCCCTCCCGGCAGGATTGGTCGGAGCCGGCGGTGCGTCTGCTCGGGGCTCTGCAGGAACGGCGGGGCCGGGATCTGCGCAGCCTGGTGGAAGACCTGGCCGAGGCCCATGGGGAGCCGGAGGACCGGTGGGCCTGGCTGGTGCGGCGGCTGGTGCAGGAGGAGCTGATCCACGAAAGTGACGACGGATCGCAGCGCCTGTGGCTGCGGGTCAGCGGCGAACATTTCCTGCGGGAGCCCTGGCCCCTCCCCTGGGCCGGCTGACGCGGATCGGCGGTTCAGGTCAGATCAGCTGGTGCGGGTCTTGCAAAGGTCGGTGATCAGCTGCTGTTCGAACTCGCTCTGGGGTGGGTCCCAGCTCTTCCACTGCCCCGACTGGCCGGTGGCGTTGAGCCGGCGTGCCGAACAGTTGATGGCCAGGTAGAGCGGCTGTCCCTCGCCATTGAGGCTGGGGGTCACGAAACTGCCGCCCATCGGTTGCCAGTTGGCCCAGTCCACCTGCAACGGCCCGTAGGTGCGCCAGTCCGGTTGGGATGGCTTTGCGGCGGCGGTTGCCGTTGTGGCCTTGGCCTGGATGGGTTGGGCGGCGGCAGGCTTCGCCGGGACTGGTTTCACTGCTGGAGTGGCAGTGGCGACCTGGGCTGCGGGTGCTGGCTGTGCAGCAGGAGCCTGTTGTGCTGCAGCGACAGGTTGTGACGCCGAGACCGGTTTTGCGGTGGCCGTGGAGGCGCTGGTCGTCTGTGGGCTGGTGCTGGCCTGGGAGGCCGGTGGTCTGGGGGCGGCGGCTGGTCGGGGCGCAGCCGGTTTGGGAGCGGGAGCGGCCGTGCCCTTGAGGCGCAGGCGGCTGCCTGCTTCCACGTGGTTGGGATCGGTGATCCGGTTGATGGCCACCAGGTTGGTCAGACTGATGCCATAGCCATCGGCGATCTGCGACAGGCTTTCGCCGCTGCGCACCACGTGTTCGCTGGCCTTGCGATCATAGGTGCGAGCTGGAGCGGCGGGTTTTGCGGTGGCCTTGGTGACGGGTTTGGCGGGCAACACCAGCCTGGTGCCGGCCTCGACCCGATCGGGATCGGCCAGGCGATTGAGTTGCAGCAATCGGCTCACGGAGGTGCCGTGGCGATCGGCGATTTCGGAGAGGGTCTCACCCGGCTGCACGCTGATGCTGCTTCCAGCCGGAGGCGGCGCTGCGCTGCTGGAGCCGCTGCGGCTGGTGGTTGACGACAAGGCCAACCGGCGACCTGCTTCCACATGGTCGGCATTGCGGATGCCGTTGATCTGCATCAACCTGCTCAGGCTCACGCCATGGCGATCTGCGATTTCCGAGAGGCTCTCTCCTGGTTTCACGGTCACGCTGCCGCCACTGGCGGTGCTCCGCCCTGTCGATGGAGCGCTGGGTACGGTCAGCCGCCGGCCAGCTTCCACCTGATCGGCATTGCGGATACCGTTGATCTGCATCAGCCGCGTGAGGCTGATGCCGTGACGGCTGGCGATTTCGGACAGGGTTTCGCCCGGTTTGACCACCACCTCAGCCGCGAGCGACGGCATCGGCAGGGCCAGCGCGAGAACCAGGGCAGCGAGGGGGCGCCGCATGGCTGCACCAGAAACTGGCGGCACCTTAAGGGTCCCACCCGGTTCCGCCCAGTCCCAGGATTGATCACGTCTGCTGATCGTGAGATTGGCGGCTCAGCCTGCGTCTGCCTGCACAGCGCCGATCAGGCCCTATCCCATCAGCCGGCGTAGCCGGGCCAGCTTGTCGCCGTAGGGGGCGTAGCGAGCGGGCAGATCCAGCCAGAACGGACGCCGCAGCACGCTGCGGCGATGGGAAAAGGTCAGGAAGCCGCTTTCGCCGTGATAGCTGCCCATGCCGCTCGCCCCTACGCCGCCAAAGGGGAGATCGGGGATGCCCGCCTGCAACACCACATCGTTGAAGCACACCCCGCCGGAGCTGCTGCAGGCCAGAATCTTCTCCTGGCTGGCGGAGTCATTGCTGAACAGGTAGAGGGCAAGGGGGCGAGAACGTCGGCGTACCAGGGTGAGAGCCTCCTCCAGATCCTCCACCGAAAGCACGGGCAGGATCGGGCCGAAGATCTCGTCCTGCATCAGCGGATCGTCCGGTCCGTTCACGGCCACCAGGGTGGGCTCGATCCGGCGATTGCCAGCATCGCTGCGGCCCCCCACCAGCACCTGGCCGCGGCTGCGGGCACCCTGCAGCAACGCCTCCAGCCGCTCGAACTGGGTGGCATTGATGATCCGGCCGAGGTCGGGGCTGGCCAGTGGATCGCTGCCATAGAGCTGGGTGATCGCCGCACTGATGCCCTGCAGCAGGGCCTCTCGCACGGGGGCCTGCACCAGCAGGTAGTCAGGGGCGATGCAGGTCTGGCCGGCGTTGAGTCCCTTGCCCCAGGCCAGCCGCCGGGCCGTGATCGCCAGGTCGGCGTTGGCCAGCACGATTGCCGGACTCTTGCCGCCGAGCTCCAGGGTCACCGGCGTGAGGTGCTGGGCTGCGGCGCCCATCACCAGCCGCCCCACCCGTTCGCCGCCGGTGAAGAAGATGTGATCAAAGCGTTCCTGCAGCAGGCGCGCAGCCACCGCGCCATCACCGAGTACCACCTGCACCACGGTGGGATCAAAGGTGTGCTCGATCAGGGTCGCGATCAGGGCCGCCGTATGGGGAGCGTGCTCGGAGGGCTTGAGCACCCCACTGTTGCCGGCGGCCAGGGCGCTCACCAGCGGATGCAGGCAGAGCTGGAATGGATAGTTCCAGGGACCGATGATCAACACACAGCCCAGCGGTTCGGCCTGCCACCAGGCGCGCCCGGGTTTGATCGAAACGGGCGTCGCTACGCGATGGGGGGCCATCCAGCGCCGCAGCTGGCGCTTGCACAGCTTCAGTTCCTGCCGCACGGCCACCAGTTCGAAGAACCCCTCCACGGCGGGTTTGCCCAGATCGGCCGCCAGCGCGTCCAGCACCTCCTCTTCGTGGGTGGCGAGGAGCCGTTCCAGCCGTTCCAGCTGCTGCAGCCGCCAGGTTGCGGGCCGGGTGTCACCCCGCTCCACCGGTTCGCGCATCGAGGCCACGGGCACGGCCAGGGGTGATGGGACCGCGGTGCGGTTGGTCATGGCGGCGCTGGGGAGTGGCGGGAACGGCCCGGCGCGCGGGCGTGCTTCCACGCTGGCAAATCGCTGACGCCGATGCATTCATCGGCCTGCGGTGAGGCACAGCGGCGCAGGGCAGCCGCGCAGGGCAGCCGCGCAGGGCAGTTGCATCTGGTCAGAACCCCTGGGGTTGCGGTCACAGCCCTGCAATCCGGGCTTGCTTCCGTAGGGGCGTGCTGGAGGGAGGCCTGGCAGAGCCGGCCTTTCTCCAGGTCCTCCTCACATGTTCACCATGACGACATTCATCACCAGCGCATCCATCACCGGCGCATCCATCGCTGCTCCTTCCACCACCGGCAATGCCTCCGCGCTCCGCCGTGCCCGGTCTCTCCGCTGGCTTGGCCTGGCGGCTGTGGCCACGGCACTGTTCAGCCCACTGGCGGCCACCGCGGCTCCCTGGGACTGGGGCTATGGCCGCCCCGCCCCGCTCCC
Organism: Synechococcus sp. CBW1006; assembly: GCF_015840525.1. Taxonomy (NCBI): domain Bacteria; kingdom Bacillati; phylum Cyanobacteriota; class Cyanophyceae; order Synechococcales; family Synechococcaceae; genus Synechococcus; species Synechococcus sp. CBW1006. Next base: position 1,908,292 of record NZ_CP060396.1, read on the forward strand.
TCCCGTTCCCCAGCCCAGCCAGCGGTGGGGTGAGACCGCCCAGGTGTATGGCCCTGATCCGGTGGTGGAGCAGGCCCAGCTGGATCAACGTTGCAATGTGGGCCGTCTGGTGGGCGGCCTGGTGGGCGGCGGCGTCGGCTATGCAGCCTCGCGCGACGACGGCCGTACCTGGGCCGTCCCCCTGGGTGCACTGCTGGGGTCCCAGATGGGCTGCCAGGTGGGTAGCGGTCGCGGTCCCACCCTCTGGTGAAGCCGCTCGACAACATCTGCGCGCGCCATCCCTTCGGTTAGGGATGGCTTTGTCTGCCTGGGGCCTCCCCGCACACCACGGCTAAGGTGATCGGAGAGATCGAACGGGTAGGCGTGATCAACGCGATCATCGACCGGCGATCAGCGCGTTCCGGGGATCGGCGTCCCCCCGCTTGAGCGTTTTGGAGGATCCCCAGAGACTGATCTCGACGCTGCGTTCCACCCTGGGGCGGATGGAAGCGGCCCTCGGTGTGGTGCAAGAGGGTCTGGTCTTCACTGACTCACAGGGCGTTGTCGAATGGACCAATGCTCCGTTCGAGCGCTTCGTCGACCGGCTCCGGCTTCAGTGCCTGGGCGTCCCGCTGATCCAGCTGTTGCCGGCCCGCTATCAACTCGGTGATGCTGAACCGTTGCCGTTGTTGCCGTTCTGGACGTTGGACAGCAACGGAACAGTGACCTGGGAGATGACCACAGCGCCGCCACGCCGTGTCATCGAGGTGTCCTGGGCCACGGTGATCCTGCCGGGCCAGAGTTCCTTGATCTTCACCTTCCGGGATCAGAGCACCATTGTTCAAGCCCGGGAGCGCTTGATCGCAGCCAGGGATGATCTGGAGATGCAGGTGGAGCTGCGCACCCGTGAGCTCAAGGCGTCGAGGGATGAAGCGATGGCGGCCAATGAGGCGAAAACCCGATTTCTGGCCAGCATGAGCCATGAGATTCGGACGCCGATGAATGTGGTGATCGGCATGACGGAGCTGCTGATGCACACCGATCAGGATGAGCAGCAGCGCGAGCTGACCCAGTCGATCCAGCGGAGCGGTGAGCATCTGCTTGGCCTGATCAACAACATTCTCGACCTTTCCTGCATTGAAGCCGGGCGCTTGAAGCTGGCGTTAAGGCGATTCGATCTCCACCTGTTGATCAAGGATTGTGAGACTTTATTTCGTCAGGCGGCTGATGCCAAGGCGTTGACGCTCGAGGTTTCGCTGGCTCCAGAGGCGCCGAGATGGCTGCTTGGGGATGAGGTCAAGTTGCGTCAGATCCTCTTCAATCTTCTCGGCAATGCTTGTAAATATACGGATGCCGGTGGCGTCAGTCTCGTTGTCGAGTCTTCGCCGCGTGGTGAGGATGGTGTTGACCTTGGCTTCAAGGTCACGGATACGGGCCTTGGCATCTCCGACGACTTTCAGGCCATCCTGTTTGAAGAGTTCACCCGTCAGTCCCTGAGGGATCAGGATGGCCGCAGCTCCGGCCTTGGTCTGGCCATCACCCGCCGCCTCTGCAGGCTCATGGGTGGTGATCTTGCCGTGGTCTCCAGGCTCGGTGAAGGGAGTTGCTTCACGGCCACGATTCCCTTCAGCCTCGCCTTGGCCCCGGCGCGGTCAGCGCTTTCCACAGTGAAGGAACCTGAATCAGCTGATCCGGTGGATCTGAAAGCAAACAAGCCGGCGACATCGAAACCGCAAGTCGAGCTGCTGTCAGAAACCCTGGCCGAGGTGCCCTCGGAAAAGCAATCCGAGGTGCTGTCAGAAACACAGGTGAAAGGCCTTCAAGGTGTCGGAATCCTGGTGGCGGAAGATGGTCGCGTCAATCAGCGGATGATTGAGTTGATGTTGGCCAAGTTGGGCCTCAAGGCTGACTTTGTTGCCGACGGTCAGGCCGCCGTGGAGCGGATCGAGGCCGGTGGGATTGATCTGGTGTTCATGGATATCCAGATGCCCCGATTGGATGGGGTTTCAGCCACGCGTGAGTTGCGCCGGCGCGGTTTCCAGGGGTTGTACGTGATCGCCCTGACGGCCTATGCGTTCGAGACGCAGCGCCAGGAATGCCAGGGTGCCGGGATGAATGACTTCCTCACCAAGCCGGTGCGCCTGGAGGATCTCGCTGCAGCGCTGCAGCGTTTCCGGCTCAGGCGGGGCCTCGGCGGCCTCAGCCGGACCCGAGCCTGACCTGGGTGGCGGTTTCGATCAGCGTGCTGCGTTCCAGGTCACAGGTGAGCAGCACCACCTGCAGACCCTGGGCGCTGGCCTCGGTCAGCATCCGCACCACCCCGGCCTGCCGCTCCCGGTCGGAATGGGCGAAGGCATCGTCGAACAGCAGCGGCAGGCTGCCGTCGTAGGCCCCGGCCAGCACTTCGGCCATCGCCACCCGCAGGGCGGCGGCGAACTGCTCCCGAGCGCCGGTGCTGAGCACCTCGAATGGAAAGGCGGCTTCACCGCCGCGGCGCCATTGCAGTTGCTGGAAGCCATGGCGGGCGTCGTAGGAGAGCGCCGTGCGGGGCGCATCCGGGAACACATGGGCCAGGTAGGTGGCGATGCGCTTCGTCAACGGAGCGGCGTACTGGCTTGCCATGGCGTTCTGTTCCTCCTCCAGCAGCTGGCGCAGCAGGTTGAGCGTGCCGGCCTCCTGTTCGAGGCGCTCCCGCTCCACCCGCCGCGATTCCAGTTCGGCCTGTTTCTGCTCCAGTTCAGCCTGCAGATCGATGCGTCCATCGCCATGCAGTCGGCTCTCGGCACGGATGCGGGCTTCATGGGCCTCACGCTCCTGCTGCTGCAGCGTGGCGATGGCCCGATCGAGGCTCCTGGCCTGCAGATCCAGGTGGTCCGGCTCGAGGGCGGCCCGCTCGGCTACCAGCGCGGCGAGCCTGGCTTCGCTCTGCTGCAGGCGCGTGACCAGCTCGGTGATCACCGTCTCCAGGTTGGCGGCGGAACGGCAACGCTGCAGCACGGCATTGATGCGGGTCCGGGCCTCCAGCAGCTGCGACTCCCCATCGCGGAGTGCCTGGCTGGTGGTCTCGATCGAGGCCTTGAGGGCCTCCAGCGCCGCTTCGCTGGCTTCCAGGCTGCGCTGCTGCTGTTGCTCCGCGGCGAGAGCCTGGGTTCGGACGGCACGGGCGTTCTGCAGGTCCAGCTCCAGGGAAGCGAGCCGGGCTGTCGAGTCCTGATCGGACGCCGTGTCGTCGATCGGATCGGCGGGCTGTGCTGCGAGCTGTGCCTCCAGGGCCGTGAGGCGTTGGCGAATGCTCGCCGGATCCTCGGCACCACGCTGAGCGGCCAGCCGTTCCCGTTCCGCCAGCAGGTCACTGCGCCGACGCTCGGCGGTGGCAGCTTCCTCCACACTGCTCACCTGCCAGAGCCTCAGGGCCTTACCGAGGGCCGCATCCGCGTCCTGCAGCTTCTGCTGCGCCGCAGCGGCGGTGGTGCCACCACCGGGCACCAGCCGCAACTCCACGTCGTTGCCCACCCTCAGCACGGTCGGTTCGGCCAGCAACCGGGTGGTGCCGGCAGTCAGGTCCTCGCCATCCACCCGGATGGACTGGCCGGCTCGGATCACCTCGAGGCCCGTTGCCATGGCCTCCGCCCTGGCGCGGCTGGTCTGGACAGTTTCCCCTAATCGGCGCAGGGCCTCCACCGCCTTGGCATCGATCGCGGGCAGGCGCTGCAGATCCTTCTCCAGGCCTGTCAGGTCTGCCTGCAGTTGCTCGACCCTGGAGAGCTGCTGCGCCAGTTCCTGTTTCTGAAGCTGCAGGCGGACACGGCTGAGCCGTTGCTCGATCTGTTCAGCGGCGGTCGTGCCGGTTGCGCTGGCCTGCCGCAGGGTATCGAGCTGGGTACGTGCCGCCTGCCGCTGTTGCTCAGCCGCCGGGAGTTTGCTGCACAGGGCTCCGTGCTCTGCGGCTTTTGGCGCCAGCGCGGCTTCCAGCGCGGCCACCCGTTGGCCCTGCTGCTGGAGTTCCTGCTGGTCGCGCCGCTGCTCGTCCAGCTGCTTGCGCAGCCCTTCCAGCAGAGGGCCCTCCTGGTCGATCAGGGTCTGGAGCTCACGGCTGCGCCCCAGGCGTTCCTCGAGGGCCTGGCGTTCCTTGCGGCGCTGCGGCAGTTCGATGGCCAGGCGGTCCTGAAGCTCAGTCGCCGCTGCATAGGCCTGCTGGGCCTGCGCCTGCTGCTGCAACGTGTCGCCGATGGCGGCCAGCTCAACCTCGGCCTGCTGCATCGCCTCGCGGGCCCGCTGCAACTCCGATCCCCGGCGCAGCTGGGGAGCACGCGTCGCGCTGCCTGGGGTGAAGACCGTGGCCCAGCGGGTCTGAATGTCGTCGAGCACCGCCAGATCCAGGGGCGATTGCACCCCCAGGTCGGCACCGGCCTGCAGACGCTCCACCAGCCGGTCGTGGTCATAGGCGCTGGAGCTGAGCGCCAGGGGGTTGTCGCTGGCGGACCCCTGCCAGACCCAGAGATGGCCCCACCGCTCTTTGAGCTGGTCTGCGGCAGCACGGTTGCGGGCCACGGCGGCGGTGCCGATCAGTTCAGCCAGCCGTTCCTCGGCGGCATCGCCCTGGAGGCTGCGGCCGCCGGAGTCCTGCAAGGCGATGCTGCCGCGGCTGCCCGCGAAGCGTTTGCGCAGCGTCCAGGTGTCGCCGCCGGCGGCGAAGGCCAGCACCACCTCGGGATCGGCCAAGAAGGGATCGGTCTTCATGCCATCGAGCACGGCACCACCGGTCTTGACCGGCAGAAACAGGGCGCGGTGCAGGGCTTCGGCGAGGGTGCTCTTGCCCGACTGGTTCGGTCCAGCGATCACCGTGAAGCGGGGATCAAAGTCCACCGTCAGGTCACGGTGCAGGCGGTAATCGCGGACGCGGGCCGAAAGCAGGCGCATGGGTTGGTGTGTCCTCGTTGCTTGATGGGCTTCAGTGGCTCTCGCAGGCGCGGTGCAGTTCGCGCAGGCCCATGCGGGCCAGTTCCGCGGTGTCCTCCGGGCCGCTCTCGATCAGCTGCTGCAGTCGCTGGGCCACCCGGGCCACCAACGGATCGCCGGAGCGCCGGGTGAGCTGACGCAGTTCGGCCGCATCCGGGGCGACACGGGTGTGGTCGCGCCGCTTGAGGCGCAGCAGGCGGGCCTCGAGGCGCTGCAGCAGATCCTGCAGGCGGCCGGCAGCGGCCAGGCTGAGGCTGCCCTCAAGCTCCAGCAGCAGCAGGTCTTCGTTGCTGCGGGAGCCGATGGCATCCCGCAGCAGTTGCTCCAGGCGCTCCAGGTCGGCGTCGCTGTTGAACCGGTGGGCGATCTGATGCCAGCGGATGCCACCGGTGGGCACCGGAAAGGTTTCTGGCTGCCCACCTCGCGAGACGCTCACCATCAGCACCTGACCGGAGCGGTACGCGGCGCTGCGGGGGAAGCGGTCCATCTCGTGACAGCCGGCGTACCAGGCCCGCGGGCTCACCTGCTTGAGGCCATGCCAGTCGCCGAGGGCGATGTAGTCGATCTCCCCGGCCGGTAGGCGGGCCAGATCGATGCGGTTGGTGGGCACCGGCGGATTCTCGTCGTCGGTGTCGCTGCTGTCTTCAGCGCCAAATCCCTGGATCGATCCATGGGCCAGCACGATGCGGGGCTGGTCTGCCCAGGCGTTGAAGTCCAGGTGGCGCAACCAGGCGGTGGGATCGACGGGTTCGGCCTTGCGCAGCAATGGGCAGGGCAGCACCACCCCGGCGCCGAGGCCGAGGCTGGCCAGCTCCAACGGCTGGCGCTCCAGCAGTACATGCAGGTTGGGGGCCAGTTGTTGACGCTCCTCCTTGAAATAGAACTCCTGCCAGAGGCTGCCGGCGCCGCCGTGGTCGTGGTTGCCCGGAATCACCAGCACCGGCAGCTCCAGGGCCCCGATGGCGCTGCAGGCGGCCGACACGTTGGAGCGGGTGGGCTGATGGGAATCGAACAGATCACCCGCCACTGCGATGAAGGCGGCCCCCTGCTCCTGCGCCACCTGCCCCAGCCGTCCGATGGCGCTCAGACGCTCCTGGCGCAGGCGGGCCCGCTTGTCGGGATCGCTGACCCGGGCGTAGGGCTTGCCGAGCTGCCAGTCGGCGGTGTGGAGGAACTGGATCACGGGCACTGGGGGCGCAAGGGGCAGGCGAGGCAAGGGGGCGAGCTCCGCACAAACGCTATGGCGATCCTGGCCAGGGCCGCTCCAAGCTCGGCATGGCCGGCTCGGATTGGCGTCGTCGTTGCCTCCTGGTCAATTGGCATGAAGTTGTGGGCTGAGGATCGAATCAGCCATCAACTTCAGGCGATCGTTAACCAAGAACCAAGCCAGGGCATAGCCCCAGACCACCAGGGCCCAACCCCACCCCAGCGGGGTCATCAGCCATCCATACACCGCGATCAGCGTTGCCACCAGTTGCGTGCCGCAAACGGCCAACAGCAGAACCCGTGCCGGTCGTATGGACCAGAAAGGCCAGCGCGTGCGTGTGAGGAAGATGGTCAGATGTCCAGCCACGGAGAGCTTCAGATACATCAGGGTCTGACTATGGGCACGGTCAAGATGAAAGACGCGCTCCGCGAGATAGACAAGCCAAACGCTGAAACGACCCCAATGGCGCCCAAGGCTGCCGCGATCCCCATGACCGTGCGCATATGCCATCGTTCTGGATCGCTGCTGACATGAACGTTGTCGTAGGCAATCGACAAGATGGCGCCGTCATTCAGTAGGGCCAGCATCACGATCATGACTGCGGTCACGGGATAAAAGTTGAAAACCAGGATCGAGACGGTCATGAATAGCAGAACACGCAGCGTTTCGGCGATGCGGTAGATCGCGTAGCTGATCATCCTCTGAAAGATATTGCGACTTGCCTTGATGGCCTTGATCATCACGGACAGTCCCGGCTTCATCAGCACGATCGAGGCCGCGCCACGCGCCGCGTCTGTTGCATTCGAAACGGCGAGCCGCAGTCGGCTTTTTTGAGCGCGGGTGCATCGTTGACGCCATCGCCTGTCATGCCGACGATGTGGCCGTGCTGCTGGAGGACATCGACAATCTGAAACTTATGCTCAGGGAACACCTGGGCGAATCCATCCGCTGTCTCGATCGACTCTGCCAACCGTTCCGACTGATCGGTCGTGCTGGTCCCGAAGCCACTGGCATCGAGAATCATGGAGCCCATTCCCAGTTTCTCGGCGGTTTCCTGGGCGATCGGCAATCTTGATTACCCAGCTCGCTCCGTGCAGGCCATTTGTCCCGACTAGAGTGGTACGCAGATACTGTTCTGGCCATGGCGCGCAACGGCATCCAGTTCCAGAAGGGCCTGTCTCTGCCTGAGTTCCAGCGGCTCTACGGCACAGAGGAGCAATGTGAGGCTGCTCTGGAGAAGGCTCGCTGGCCGGATGGGTTCCGGTGCCCTCGCTGCAATGGGCATGAGCATGGCCTGGTTTACGGCCGACGACTCAAGCGCTACCAATGCCGCAACTGCGGCCATCAGACAACACTCACGGCCGGCACGATCCTGCAGGCCACCAAGCTCCCTCTGACAAACTGGTTCCTGGCCTTTTATCTGATCGGCCAGGCCAAGAACGGGATCTCCTCGCTGGAATTGAGTCGTCACCTGGGCGTCAACTACGACACCGCCTGGCTGCTTCACAACAAGATCCTGCGGGCGATGAGCGAACGGGAGGAGGAGTATCTGCTGCGGGGAAAGATTCAGATAGATGATGCCTACCTCGGCGGAGAACGCACTGGCGGCAAGGTGGGTCGCGGATCAGAAAACAAGATTCCGATCGTGGCAGCCGTCTCGTTGAACGAGTCCGGCCATCCGATCCACGCAAAGATCGCGCCGGTGAATAGCTTCAGTTCAGAGGCGATCGCTAACTGGTCCTTGAATAGTCTGACTCCCGGTAGCGATGTACTCTCCGATGGCCTGGCCTGCTTCCGCGCCGTGACAACGGCCAACTGCCACCACAAGGCGAATGTCACCACCGGCAAGCACCCCAACGACCTGCCGCAGTTCCGCTGGATCAACACCCTGCTGGGCAACCTTAAGACCAGCTTCAACGGCACCTTCCATGCCTTCAACTTTGACAAGTACGCCAAGCGCTACCTGGGCGGCTTCTGCTTCCGCTTCAATCGGCGCTTTGCCATAGCTGAGATGACCGAGCGCATCGCCAATGCAGTCTGCTGCTGCATGCCTTGCACGGAGCGGGATCTCAGGCTTGCGGAGGCTTATGGGTAATCAAGTATTTCCATGCAATGGTCGGGGACGAGGCCGAGAAGCTGACTTTTTTGCCCGAATTGAGCAGGCGTGCCCAGCTGAGTCGCAACGACTACCCCTCAGTAGGGCTGGTGACCAGTCGAAAGCCGATGTGGGACGTGCTCGTATCCGGTTCGAGAGCCTCCCGGGCCGCCGGGCGGTAACGGCTGCAATAGTTCTTCGCACAGAGGAAGGAACCACCCTTGATCACGTGCTTGGCGATACCTGGCTCGCGGGGATCGAAACTCAGTTCCTGCTCTGTCACAGCTGGATTCACATGATCGGCCATGCCCTGGTGGCCGGGTCGATACCAGTCCTGCGTCCACTCCCAGACGTTGCCGGTCATGTCCTGGAGCCCGTAGCCGTTGGGCGGAAAGCTCCCCACCGGGGCCGTGCCGAAGTAGCCATCCTTCTCCTTGTTGTGGATGGGGAACTCCCCTTGCCAGGTGTTGGCCTTCTTCGCTGAATAGGTTTTTCCCCAGCTGAAGATCTGATCGGTGAGGCCGCCCCTGGCGGCGAATTCCCACTGGGCTTCGGTGGGAAGCTCCTTGCCGGCCCAGGCGGCATAGGCCTCGGCATCCCTGAAGGCGACCTGTACGACGGGATGGTTGGCGAGGCCTTCCAGATCGCTTTCGGGGCCCTGCGGATGCCGCCAGTTTGCCCCAGGAGTCCAGTGCCACCAGCTCAGGTAGGCGACTTCACTTCCAGGAGCTGGGCTTTCGAAGACCAGGGCACCGGGAGCACGTTGATCGTCAGCCAGATCGGGGTACTGATCCTTGGGGATCGGCCGTTCCGCGACGGTGACATAGCCCGTGGCCTTCACGAATGCATCGAACTCGGCATTGGTGACTTCATGGCGGTCGATGCAGAAACCCTCCACCGTCACCGCATCGGCTGAGAGCTCATCGGGGTAGTGATCATCCGACCCCATGCGGAACGTGCCGCCGGGGATCCATTCCATGCCCGCCTGGCAGGATGGAGGGGCCTGCACGGCATTCGCCTCAAGCGGCTGAATCAGCAAACCCAGGATGAGAAGGGTCGTGGCCAGCAGACGCCAGGGCATGAAGTCTCCGCTTGGGGGTGTATCCAAGAGCCTGAGAGTATGGAGGAAAGCCTCTGCGCATGGTTCCTTCGCCAACCTCTCTCGCGCTTGAAGTGCTGCCCCTGGCCTTGGGGGCAGCCGTGAGCCCACTGCTGTTGGTGGGTCAGGTGCTGACCCTCACTGGCCCAGGGTCCGGCCTGCGTCGGGGATGGTGCTTTGCCCTGGGCTCGGCCCTGGTTGTGGCCGTCTGGGCGGTGCTGGGCCTGGCCACAGGAGCAGCTCTTCCAGCCAGGACCCTTGGCCCCGACCCAGTTTCAGCTTGCCTGCACCTGGTGCTGGCGATCGTGCTGGTGGTTCTCGGCATTGAGATGCTGCAGCGGCCCGAACATCAGAAGGCTGCCATATCCTCGCCCGTTGCTCATCCTCTGCGCGCTTCTTTGCTGCTTGGTATGGGTCTCATGGCCGCCAATCTCACCAGCTTGGTGTTGTTCTTATCTGCGATTCAAGATTTGGCCCGATCTGGAGTTTCAGCCATGACGCGGGCCTTGATGGCGGCGCTGGTCAGTCTGATCACGCTGCTCCCGTCCCTGGGCCCGCCGTTAGCCCTGGCGCTGGCGGGCTCATCAGGCCGGCGTAGTCTTCTGGCCCTCAGTCGCTGGAGCGAACGCCATCAGCGGCAGATCAATGCTGCTCTCTGCTTCGGGTTCAGCATCTACCTCGCCATCAGCGGTCTTCTTAGGCTCTGAAGATGACCAGCTCAACCCGTGCGGGAGACTCAATGTTGAGAGAGATTCGATGGATGCCTTGCCCGGAAGCTGTCAAGACAGATAACACCAATCCACCGATCCGAGGACGGCTCCCTCAACGACCCAGCGATCAAGGATAGATCGTGCCCAGCCACGATCTTATCCGGTGGTTGGACTAGCCCTTTTCGCTATTGACCAGTGGCTTATGGTAGATGCGTCGGTCCGAATCTCAGCTTCTCTTCTGATTCTTGGCTAGATCAAGCAGCCTGTCTGACTTGGTCAACGTCGCCTCTTTTGTGGAATCTCCAGTTTATTGTAAGACAAAGCCAAGGTCTAAAGAGCTGCTGCCAAGGTGGCGATCTTGCCCCCGCCTGAGGATGACTTATCGCTACGGATCTGACGGCTTGGTTGATGCAGTAGAGCGGTTCAGCACAGCCTGCAATGGCTGACAGAGAAAGCAATAACAATGTATCCATGAAGATGCGGCATGTCGTTGAATTAAACTCGGGAACATAATTCGCCAGTCTCGCGGCAGTGTTGATGCATCCAAGTGCAATTTGCAGCTGCCCTGCCTTCCTGGCTTCCTGCTGTAGCGTGGCGAGCTGGGAGAGCCGTTTTGCCAGTATCTGCGGGCGTTCGTAGTCCCAGTCCTGGTGAAGACCATCATGGGCACGGGCGATGTAGTCGTCTGCCTGGCGCGACCCCTCCCCATTTCTCCGCAGCATGCTGAACGATCTCTCGGCGGGTCATGCCGATCGCCATCATCTGTGCCGCTTCACGCTGGCGTTCCAGTGCCTGGACTTTTGTGTATTTCCTGGCCATGCACTCAGCTTTCCGTGCAGGCAGTGGCCCCCGGTTTCAGGAACGATGTCACCCCTCTCATCCCTAAGAGTTTGCTGAAAAACCAACCCACGAGCCAGTTTTCCACAGGCATCAGTGGATTTCCGGCTCAAAAAGACGGATCGGCGGCTATCAGAGCCGCAAACAGCCCGATTTCGGCATCGTTGGCCTCTCTGCAAGGCATTGGTTGAGGCCTATTGGGCACACCTCTGGACAACGGGCTGTTCATGCCGCCTCCATCGCGGGCTTGAGCAGGTTGCCCAGGCGGATCAGGTTGTAGGCGATCACATGCAGGCCAAACACGGCGCCGACCTTCTCGGTACCGCGCAGTTTGAACTGGCGCAGCCCTCCGAACGCCTTGATCCAACCAAACACCTTTTCGATCCCCCGGCGGGCGTTGATCGATTTGGAGTAGCCCACGTGACGGGTGGTGCGGCCATCAATGGCTGAGCCACCGCTGCGGGCCGTGTTCTGGGCCACGTGGGGCGTGACACCGATCCGCCGCATCTCAGCGACAAACCCTTTGGTGTCGTAGTTCTTGTCGGCGCCGACGGTCTTCTGGTGGGCACCGGTGAGGTCTGCTGCCATCTCTTTGGCGGCATCCCGCTCACCGGTGCCCGTGGCCTGGGTGACGCGGCAATCGACGATCAGGTCGTGGCGGTTGTCCATGAGGACATGGCCCCGATAGCTCAGCTGCGCTGGATGGGCATTCGATTTCCGGGCCAGCCGTGCCTCAGGATCGGTGCTGGAGCGGTGGGTCTCGTTGCTGAGCTTGATGCCGCGAAAGTCCCCTTTGGCGCGCTTCTTTCCCTCTTTGGGAGCACCGAATCCTTCGCCAGGACCTGTGGGCGGAGGCGGAGGATCCTCCTGGCCATCGATCCGCTCCAAGGAAGCGTGTGACGCCCAGGCCTGGAGCAACGTGCCGTCCACCGAAAAGTGCTCGTCACTGAGCAGCGGTTTGACCTCGGGTGCTCCCATCAGCTTCTCCAGGAACAGCCCCATGACGTCGTCAGTGAGGAGCCGATCACGATTCTTGGTGAATGTGGTCGGATGCCAGATCGCATCGTCAGGGCTCAAGCCCACAAACCAGCGGAACAGCAGGTTGTAGTGGACCTGCTCCAGCAGCAGCCTCTCGGAGCGGATGCCGTAGAACGCCTGCAACAACGAGGCCAGCAGCAGCTGCTCTGGCGGCACCGATGGTCTCCCTTCTGAGGCATACAACCTGCAGAAGGTGGGATTGAGTCGATCGAGGGCCTGATCCGCCAGCTTGCGAATCCGCCTGAGTGGATGGCTGGTCGGGATCCGCTCCTCGATCGAGACGTAGGAGAACAAGGAGCCGCTGCGCTCCTGCTGACCTCGCATCAAACCTGGGGCAGTTGCCCTATTTTCGCAGAGGCTGGCGTCCCAAGGCTTGGTGTAAATCCCCCGGCACTCCCACCCCGGCGTAGCCGGGGTGGGCCGCGCACCTCAGGTGGCTGGCCCAGCGGCTGGCGTTGCAAGGGGTGGGCAGGCCCGTTTCCCTGGTTCGAGAACCACCTCAACCAGACGAACCATGCCCAAGACTTACTGTGCCGCACCCGACCTCGCGCCGCTACTGGATGGCAGCACTGCCGGTGAGTTGATCCCCGAGCTGGCCCGTTACGGCCTGCAGCAGCTGATCGAGCTGGAGGTCGCTGCCGTGCTGGGTGCCGACCGCCACGAGCGCACCGAGGAGCGGCTCGGCTATCGCAACGGTTACCGGCCCCGCAGTCTGACCACCCAGGTAGGCGACATCGACCTGCTGATCCCCAAACTGCGGGCTGGCAGCTTCCTGCCCTCGATCCTCGAGCCCCGTCGCCGGGTGGAGCAGGCCCTCTACGGCGTGATCATGGAGGCCTACATCTGTGGGGTCTCCACCCGCAAGGTGGATGCCCTGGTCGCCGCCCTGGGATCCCAGAGCGGTATCTCCAAATCCCAGGTCAGTCGCATCTGCCAGGACATCGACGAGCAGGTTCAGGCGTTTCTGAACCGGCCCCTGCAGGAGTCCGGCTACGCCTACGTCTACCTGGATGCCACCTACCTCCACGGCCGGCTGGGCAAGGCCCTGCAGGTCTGCTCAAGGGCCGTCGTCGTCGCCATGGGGGTCAACGCCGATGGTCGCCGTGAGCTGCTGGGCCTCAAGGTGGGCGACAGCGAGAGCGAGGGCTTCTGGAGTGAGTTCCTCGCCTCGCTCAAAGAGCGCGGCCTGACTGGCGTCAAGCTGGTGATCTCCGACGCCCACGTGGGCCTCACCAAGGCCATCAGGCGCCAGCTGCAGGGCTGTGTGTGGCAGCGCTGCCGCGTCCACTTCGCCCGCAACCTTCTCCAGCGCGTCCCCAAAGCCCACCAGGGCATGGTCACCGCCGCCCTGCGCTCGGTGTTCGCTCAGGAGGATGCCGGAGAGATCCTCAGCCGCTGGGATGACCTGGCCGCCTCGCTGGCGGAGCGCTTCCCCAAGGCCACCGAGCTCATGAACGAGGCCAGAGAGGACGTGCTGGCCTTCCGTCACTTCCCGCAGCCTCACTGGAAGAAGGTCTGGAGCACCAACCTGCTGGAGCGGGTCAACGAGGAGATCAAGCGCCGCACCCGCGTCGTCGGCATCTTCCCCAACGACGCGTCGATCACCCGCCTGGTGGGCGCGGTGCTGCTGGAGCAGCACGAGCATTGGCAGCTGGAAGGCCGCCGCATGTTCTCCGCCGAAAGCATGGCTGCCATCCCGGAGCTGGAGGATCTGCCGGCCCTGCTCAGCGCCGCCGCCGCAGAGGTGCAAGACGCAGGCCCCAGGTGATTGAGGTGGCAGCGCCCCCACAGGGCGCAGCGGCCTCGATCGCCGCCCGGGGGCCGGCGCTGTAACCCCTGGGCTGCATAGAAGACTCCTGCCGCTCACAACACAGCCGCGATCAGACGAGAGACTTGACAAGTCAATCGTCTCGTTTCATCGTGGAAGAACGAGGTGCATCTGCACCTCAGGAATGACAGCCCGTCATTCCACCCTGTTCACCCTCTGAGTCAGGGCATTCGGGCCTCGGGTTTTACACCACGCAAAGGGACGCGGCCTTCGTAGAGGCGGCGGGGTTTTTCAGCAAACTCCTAAATCCGGGGGCTTGATGGAGCAGAGCAATGCGTCGTTACAGCGAGGCCGACAAGGCTGATGTGAGTGAGGAGGCGGATGAGCCCGCTGCACAGGCAGAGCATGACCCCGGATTGTAGAAGAGCTGGGCATCCACGTGATCACTCTCTACAAATGGAGGAAGGCCTGGCGGTTGCAGAGGGAAGTGGTGCCGGCATCCGAGAAGGTCCCTGACGGCTGGGGCGCTGCCGTCAAGTTCACGGTGGTGATGGAGACGGCTGGCCTTAATGCCACACGCCTATGCCCACCGTGCACATCTGATCTGCGAACTTCCGCCGATGGTGGCCGCCGCCATGGGCCACAGCGTCGAGACACACCTGGCGGCCTTGCCATCAGCTCTTCCAGCACTGCCACTTCCGCCTGTTCATTCTTTCCGATCTGCCCTTGCAGGTGTTGAGTCTCTTTCCCGTAGGGCTGCTGTCACCCGAACGCCATGCCGCGCCCGTGTACCCATCATCCGGGTGGTGGCATAATTCCAGCCCGCTGAGATCGCGGTGCCCACGATCGGCACCGCTGTTTTGATGATCGCCTTCTGAGTGATCTGTTTGGCGATGCGTGGACCAAGCACCGTTCTTGCCGCTGCCTGGATTGCCGGGGTATTGCCATGGATCAGGCGCACCAGCTGAGCTCGCGCCACTTTCGGCCCATAGGCCTTGATTCCCATCCCTTCCCTCAGCACTGGCCTCGGCACCCGACAGATCACCGGCAACGGCCGCATACTTTTCGGCCAGTTCACAGAGCTTGCCTGCGATCGCATCGGTGGGCAGGCCGGGGTACTTGCCCCGTAGGTAGGCGGCCCCGCCCTTCTCCATCACCTTACGGTCATAGCTGCTCAGGCAGCTCTGCATGAACTTGGCGAACCAGGTGCCGTCCTTGATGGCCTGGAAGCCGAACGACTGGGCCGTCTCTTTCAGGTCGGAAACTTCAGCCAGGATCCCAGCCTTGATCGCTTCCGGGTCGTATCCGCCATCATCTGCAGCTGGATTTGCGTTGGCCACGGCGGCTGGACAGGATCCACCGTCATTCCACTTCCGTTTCGGTTGACTCGGCTCCATTTTTGATTGATTAAACTTAGCCGTACCTGGACTAAGTTGATTCCATTGCGGACCCTGGCCATGCAGGTGAACCTCCACGACGCCAAGACCCACCTCTCCCGCTACGTGGCGCAGGCCCTTGAAGGGGAGGAGGTGGTGATTGCCAAGGCTGGCCGTCCACTGGTGCGGCTGGTGCCGGTGCACAACCCCTCCGAGGTCCGGCGAGGAGGGTTCCTGCAGGGTGCCGCCGTGGCCCGTGCCGACCTGAAGGCTGACTTCGCCAGCGAGATCGACCATCTGTTCGGCTGATCAGGCCATCGTGACCCGAACCGAGCCTCTGCCCCTGCTCCTGGACACCCAGCTGCTGCTCTGGTGGGCCATTGAACCTAAGCGCCTGCCAGCAGCCGTGGCCGGCCTTCTGGCTGATCCGGCCCAGCAATTGGTCCTCAGCGTGGTGAGCCTCTGGGAAGTGGCGATCAAGTCGTCACTCGGGCGAGCCGATTTCCAGGTGGAAGCTGCTGCCCTGCGCCTGGGTCTGCTTGGCCAGGGATTCCGCGAGCTGCCTGTGCGCGCCGAACACGCCCTGGCCGTCCAGCACCTTCCATGGCTTCACCGCGATCCGTTCGACCGCCTCCTGGTGGTGCAGGCCCAGGTGGAAGGCCTGCGGTTGTTCAGTGCCGATCGCACCCTGGCGGCCTACGGACCACCTGTGGAAACCGTGGGTTGATCCGCAGCCCGCGCCCGATGTCCGCATGAGCCGCCAAGGCCGGCCCGGAACCCTCAGGGGTCCCGCGTCTGTGCCTGTGCTGCTCCTTCAACGCCTCCTTCTCCGCCTCTGGCCGCAGCGGGCCCGATCGGTCTCACTGGCCCTTCCGGCCTCCCCCGGTCACAGCCAGGCCGTGCCAGGCCAGCAGGATCTGCTCAGCGAGCTGTAAATGCTCCAGCCGGGTCGCAGCCTCCAGCAGCAGGCCCAGTGAAAGTGTCGTTACGACGGTCCTGCCGGGCCGAGGCCCTGATCGGTATCGACGATGCCCTGGAGGTGCACCACGGCTGGGATCCGCTGCTGGTCGAGGCCTGCTGAAGCTCTTGCCCGCAGACGTCTGCGCCAGGCCGATTTCCAGCAAGTCGGCCTGGCGGGCCGTGGCCTTGCTCATCGCCACCTGGCAGTGCTCCAGGTGATTCAACACCGGGGAGTTCGGGCTGGGGAACTTGCGCCGCCAGTGCTGACCTGCTCGAAAGAGGCCGCTGTTGCGCCAGCGGGCCAGGGTTCGTTCGCTCACGCCCAGGTGTTCACGGGCCTCGCGGGCCGTGGCCCAGAGGCCGGGATGACAGGAATGCATCGGCTGATGGCAGGTGTGCCCGCAGGGGCTGGGGATGCACCTGAGGACCCAGGAGGCGCCGGCCGAGTGCACGGGAGGCTATCGGGCCCGCCCCTGTCAGCCACTGTCCGGCCATTCCCGCTGGTGCGCAGCCTGCGCACAGGCCTGGATTTTGCGCACATCATGCGCACGACGGTCCAAAACCGGGCATGAAAAAGGGCTCTCGGATTTCCCGAGAGCCCTTGGTGTAACTGGAATCGGGGCGACAGGATTCGAACCTGCGACCTAGTGCTCCCAAAGCTCGCGTGTTGCTGATTTGCAAACGCCAGGCCAGTGCTGGGATCTCGCCCCAAAAAGCAGTCTGCCACTGTGTTTGACGGTGCCGCTGCTTGGCTCCCGATGCCGCAGCGTGCCACTCTGTGGGGCGGAATCTCTCCCAAAATCTCTCCCATGCCTCGTCCGGGTGACTGGGTATCGCTTCTGAGGGCTGGTCTCTCCCACAGCCTCTCCCAGGAGGGATGCCGCTCTGGGATCACGGTCAACGAGAAGCGGGGCAAGGCGCGCGTCAACATCGCTGAGTCGCTGGGGAACGGACGCCGCCGTCAGGTGCCGCTGCCGATCGACTGGTCGTCGGAGAACGTTGACGCGATCCGGGATGCCGCCCTCGCCGTTTATCGCAACCTCGTTGCCGGAAAGCCGATCGAGACTGTCATTGCGGGTCTCTGCGCAGACCAAAGCGATGACGACTCTCAGGATCCCTCCCGCGTGGATGCCGGGCTGATCAACTGGCCGGCGTTGGTGGAAGCCTTCCGTGAGCGAAAGATCGGCGTATCCGTTCAGGGGCCGTTACGCAGCAGCGCAGCATTCCACCCTTGATCGCTGATCAACGAGCAACCACAGACACCACGATCGATGACGGCCGGCTCAGGGATTCGGCAACAGCGATGGCATCTCACCGCCGCGATGATGGGCGATCAAGGCCTGCTCCAGGAACTGCCAGATATCACGGCCCTGTTGCCGCAGGCTGGTGGTGACCGTGAGCAGCCTGCTGCGGCAGATCGCACCCTGGCGGGATTGGACGCCATGGCTGATCTTGCGCTGAATCACCGAATGGCGCAGGGCACGCTCGGCTGCGTTGTTGGTGGGCTCGATCCCTTCAATCTCCAGGAAGGTCCAGAGGCCATCGCTCACTTGCAGCAACTGATGGCAGGTACGCACCGTCTTGGCCCACGGCGTTCGCTCGCCGCGCTGGCAGCCCAGCTCCACAACCCGCTGCAGCGTGCCCACAAACGCCTGGCGGATCGGCCGACAGCCCTGCTGCAACGTGGACCAGTCGATCGTTCCGTCTTTGTAGCGGTGCCACTGGGCAAACAGCTGCTGCTGCAGGCCCAGCAGCTCCGCTCCAATCTCACCGCTGGCGCCCTGACGGTCAGCGATGGCAGTGAGATCGCGGATCACGTGCGCCCAGCACAGCTGGCGCTGCTCCAGCGGGAGATGGTTGTAGGCGGAGAAGCGATCGCTCACCACAATTCCGCCAAAGGCATTCCCGAGCAGGTCGATCGCGGCGGCAGCCGAGCGGCTCAGGCTCTGCAAGAACACTGTCACCCCCATGGCGGTCACCATGACCCACTCCCAGCCGCGCCGGCCATCGGGGTTGCCCCCATCGGCATTACCGGTGGGGGCACCGGTTTCATCGACATAGACCACCGACTGCTGACGGGCAAACGCAAGGGCCTCCTGCATGGGCTGCTCCAGTGCTGCACTCAAGCGCTGGCGGATAGTGGCCATCGCTCCCCGGCTGATCTGTACCCCCAGCAGCTGATCCAGCAGCGCCTGGGTCTTGCTGAAACTCAACGGGAAGGCACTACCCAGCAGACCCACCAGAGCACTGAGCCGGGGACCGTAATGGCTTACTTCCACCTCCGCCGGTAACGAGGCACAGGTGCTGGTGGAACAGCAGGGGCAGACCAGGCGGTGCAGCCGGTGCTCGATCACCAGAGGCGTGATCGGTGGAATCTCGATCACCTGGTGCCTCAAGGGCTCGGGATCCTGACCCTGTAGCAACGTGCCGCAGCGGCGGCAGGCCTGGGGGTGGTGCTCGACCACCTCATCCACCCGCTCGATCGGCAGCAGCTCCGGCCCAGATCCGGGATGGCCCGGCTGGCCGCCGCGCTTGCGGCCACTGCCCTTGCGTCGTTCGGGCGGCCTAAACCCCTGGCCATCACTGGAGGGAGGCTTGGAAGAATTGCGGGAGCTGCGGCCGATCCGCTCGCGCAGATGGGCCAGTTCGGTCGCCAGGGCGGTGAGCTGGATGCGGAGCTGCTCGATCTCCTGTTGCTGCCTCTGGCACTGACTGACCAGCTCAAGAAATCCAGCCTTCACTCCCACCGGGGTGGCGGCCCAATCGGCTTCTGAAATCCCGGCCGGTGGGGTGGTCATCGCAAGGAGTCTCTTACTGAGATGCAACCAGGAATCAAGCCACCGTCAAGGGTTCAGCAAGCCCGATGTTCGTTGCGAGCTGTCCCGACTCCTGAACGGGTACAGATCGGCAGTGGCGAGATCAAGCCAACGACCTGGACCAACACGTATGTCCGCCGCATGCGATTGATCCTGGCTGCGGTCGATCGTTGCCAGACACCGGTGCAGCTCCTCGAGGCCATCACCGCTCCCTGGGCGAATCAGCCTGGGTGCAGGGGACGGCAGCTTCAGGTGCAGCAGACCGCTGCACTCCTGCGCTGGGGTGTTGATACGGGCCGTCTCCCTGCAACCTGGGCACCCCCTCTTGATCTGACTCCCTATGTGGGCAGACGGCGAGAGACGACCTCCGTGACAACGCCACTGACGGTGGACGAAATTCAATCGTTGGTGGAGGCGATTCCTGATCCCAAGTGGCGCTACGCGTTTCAGCTGCTCTCCGCCTATGGATTGCGCCCGGAGGAACTGCAGCACCTTGAAGTCCGCAACGGGCGTCTTTGGTGCAACTACTCCAAGGTGTCCAGTCGGGGCAAGACAGAGCCACGGCCGCTGCGGTTGTTGCCCTGCGATCCGTGGGCTGCTGCCTGGAATCTGGAGGCCACCTTCCGCTCGGATCGCCTCCCCCCAATGAAACCGGGCCTGGGTGCCGATTCAATGGGCCTCTACATGCGCCGCCGTGCACTCTGGCGCGAGCTGCGGCGTCGCTACGAAGAACAGGGCGAGAAGTTAGTGCTCTACTCCTGCCGCCATGCCTATGCACATCGGGCCCATACCCTCTGCCCGATGCTGCCCACCAAATTCGTCGCGGCGGCCATGGGGCACAGCCTGGAGACGCACCTTGCCGCCTACAGCCGCTGGATCGGAGATGACGAGGTGGATGCCGCATTCGAGCGGGCATCGCAGCGGATGGAGCAGGACCTCCGCGCAGGATGACGTGCCTCGCGGTGCTCGCGATTGAGCTGCTCAGGGTTAACTGAGCTGCTTCTCCAGACGCTCGGCAGAGCCCTGCAGTCCATCAAGGATCGCGCCGGCCAATGGCTCCGGAAAGCCGCTGGGAAGCTCCTGCTGCACCGTGGCGACCACCTCGGGGGTTCGGGCCACCAGGTCGGCCACCAAAGCCTCGGCCTCGGCGCCCAGCCCCATCCGGCTGGCGGTGCTGATCAGATGACGGAGTTGCACCTGCATGGGCTTGCTGGTGCGGCTCTTGGTCCCATGCCAGGCCATCGCCAGGCGCAGCTCCTGCTCGGGCCATTGGCCGGCTGCCTTGCCGATCACCGGCCAGGCCGAGAGCACGTCGTACAGCGGGGTGAGTCGGTAGCTGCCGCCCGGCAGCAGGAAGAGGCTGAAGTTCTTGGCGTGGCCGTCGATCGCTCGCAGCATCCAGAACAGCACCTGGGCCTGAAAGAAGCAGCGCAGATCCTCTGCTGCCTGGGCGGACTGGGCGAGCAGCTCGGCGATGGCCACCATGCCCGGACCGCCCTGGTTTTCGTATTTCTGCTCCGGCGGCGTGCCGGTGGCCTGGCAGAAGTCCTCGACCGGCAGACGCAGCCAGTGGTTGCCGCCTGGATGCAGCCGCCGATCAAAGCGCTCCACGATCAGACAGCGCTGGCCGTCAAAGCTGGCCAGCGTGCTGGCAGCCATCGGCAGGCCGTAGGCCGCCAGGATCCGGCCACAGAGCCACTCGTTCTCCACCGAAGAGGAGAAGTCGATCTGGCCGCTGCCCACCCGGCCCATCGGCAACTTGAACAGATGGGTGGTGGGGGTGCTGCCCTGGGGACGGCACCACCGGTTTTGATGCCAGAGCAGGGCTGTTTTCTCCTGGGCTCCGGCGATCGAGAGGCGCAGTTCCCCTTCGGCGCCGGCCGTGTCTCCCGGCAGCGGTTCTGCCACCACTCCCCGCAGCAGGCGGCCGATGGCTTCATCCGAGAGCGGGGTGGCCTCGATGCGATCCAGGCCGGCGGGTTCTTCCTCAGGGGGCAGGAGCTGCACCGCTCCGGCGCAGTCGCGCCCCACAGCCTCCAGCAGCTCAAAGGCGCTGGTGCCCCGCAGCGAGAACCGCCGCTGCAGCCGCCGAAGGATGGTCTCGTTGTCGGGGAGCAGGTTGGCGAACCATTGCTCCACCATTTCCCCTCGCAGCGGAGGCGTGCCGAGGCCAACCGGCAGCGAGAGCGAGAGGGGCCGGAACTGAGGTGAGACCAGCCAGGCGGCGTCGTAGTGGAACTCCTGCGGGCCCCGTCCCGGTACGCGCCATTCCCCCACCCGCTCGCCGTTCATCCAGACGGCCAGCTGCCGCGTGTGGCTGGGGCGGCCCATCACCACTCCGCCGGTTCCGTGCGGCGCCGGCGGGGCCGCACCACCAGCTCCAGATCCAGGGCGGCGAGGATGAGCAGCAACCGCTCCAGGGTGAAACGGCCGGGATTGAGCTCCAGGGCCGAAAGTCGTGCCTGGCTGATGCCACCGGCCTTCTGCGCCAGGACCGACTGACTGAGACCGCACTGACGGCGCAGGGCGATCAGCAGCTGCGCCAGCTGGGATGGGGCACGGATGACCACCTCCTCCTCAGCGGCCTGGACAGAGGACACAGCACTTGGATTCTGAGTATTCCCAGGCTACTTGCAATCCGCGTAACCGCAATCCAGTCGGAAAACAAGTGAACAGGGTGCTTCTGCGAGGGCTCAGCGTTCCAGCAGCTGCCAGAAGCTCCACTTCTGCGCGAAGGCCTCCCGCAATCGCCCCACAAAGCTGTTGTGGCTCTCAAAACCCTGCCAGTCGTCGATGCGGGCCTCCAGCCGCTCGCACTGCCGCAGGTTCTCGGCGGCGTAGCGGTAGCGCTTGGAGCGGCCCATCGACAGGGCGAACACCACCATGGAGCGCAGCAGCAGGCTGGCGGCCACAGGATGGTCGGCGCTGAGGCGCTCAGCTGCAGGTTCGACGATCTCATAGGCATCGCCATCCCAGTCGTGGCAGTGCTCGATCACGTAGCGAGCCGCGCGGGGCAGGCTGGGCCAGAAGACAAGGAACTGCAGCGCCGCCAGCGGCAAGGGATGCTGCTCTGCCGCCGCCAGGGCCTGCTCCTCGGCCTCCACATCGGCGAAGTCATCCAGCCGCTGCAGGTACTCGCGCAGCACTGGAATCGAGAGGGTTTTGGAGAAGACCTGCCAGCGGTGCTGCTGCGCCTCCTCGCAGCGACCCAAGGCCTCGAGCACAGCAATGCGGGTGGCGTGCCACGACTCGGCCTCCATGATCTGGCTCGCCTTGGCGGCATGGTCCAGCACCGTCAGGGCCTGCTCGGCCCGACCGCCTCGGAGCAGATGGCCGGCCACCTCGGCGGCGGTGTCGGGCCAGGTGAGCTGGGAGGGCTCGAACAGCTCCAGATAGCCATCCAGGTCGCCACGGCCCTGGGCAAGCTGCTCCATGGTGTAGCGATCGACGCCACCCCGCTCCAGCAGCGCCTCAAACAGCAGCGTGGCCGTCGCCACCGACACATTCAGCGACTGCACCATGCCCCGCATCGGGATGAACACCGCCTGATCCATCAGGGCGGTGGCGGCAGCGCTCAGACCCCATTTCTCCGCCCCGAGCACGAAGGCGCAGGGGCCGGTGAAATCGCAGTCGCGGTAGTCGCGCGCCTCCACACCCAGGTTGGTGCCATACAGCCTGAAGCCCCCCGCCTTCAGGTGCTCCACGGCGGTGCCGATGTCGGCGTGGTCATGCAGCGGCACCCAGCGCTGGCTGCCCTGGGCGGTGCTGTTGAACGTGCGCGGCCGGCCACTCAGGCTCACCGCATGGGCCTCCAGCACCCCCACGGCATCGCAGCTGCGCAGAATGGCCGACAGGTTATGGGGCTTCTCCACATGCTCCACCAGCACGGTCAGATCAGACATGCGTTGGTTCAAAACCGTCTTCAGGCGCTCGAATCGACGGGGAAGCAATGGCATGATGGGCTGATCAGCGGCCTCAAGAAGGGGGGGATTCCTACCGATCACATCGTGAAATGGATCTTGCTGGCAGGTTTCTGAGTGTCTAAATTTGTGATTTCACCATTCGCATTCATCGCCGGAGTTGCAGGGATAGATTTTGTAGCCCTCTCCAATAAGCTTTGGAGTGTCGCTGTTGTCAATCATCCATTTGTCGAGTCGCAAAACATATTTGTTAGGGCTTTCTAGAAAGAGTCCGGCGAAGTAGATTTCAACAAAAGGAGGCCAGCCTTTTCCGCTGACCCCAGGCTCGTTATCAGCATAGCATTTCCAGCCGTATTTCACCCCATAGGAATCCATGCTTGGCGATGTGAAATTTGCGTTCGGCATGCTGGAGTCCTGTTCGCAGACCCATGGGTAGAGGGCAAAGCTGAAGGTATGGATCTTGCCTTTGACGTTGTCATATGGATTGCCGGATTTGTGAATGGCCATGATCTTGTCGCAGACAGGTTGGTACCAGGGCCGAGCATTGCCTGGGCCAGCGCCGCAAATAGCCCCACTGCGTACGTCGTCACCCAATCCATACCAGCCAGCCCAGTAACGCATCTGTCCAAAGGTTGTCTTGGAGTTGGGGTGGGTGAAGGTGCAGTGATTGCGTCCATGGGGACCTTTTAGGCAGCCTGGTTGAGTATTGCCCCCGTCAAATCGCTCAATATATTTGATATCTCCAAAGCAATCGGGTTGAATTCCCGCGCCGTCGCAGTTGTGGAAGACCCAATAGTCTTTTCGATTGCTTTTCGGAAAGCTAGCCCACGTTCGAGCACCCATGTTCCATTGGGCTCCAGCCACGATATCTTCATAGGGACTGCCTCCGCACACTGGTTTCAGGACTGGATTTTGATCGAGATTGAACTGGAATGGTCGATAAAAGAATGGAGAACAGCTGGTATCACTCGCGCCTTCTCCACCGCCCCCGCAAAAGTTGGTGAGTTTGGTCACCGGTCCATTCGGTGCAGGAATATGAGCCCAGCAAAAACCTTGCCCTAGACCGCTGATTAATGCTGGGGATGGTGATGATTTCGATGGTTCAAAGATTTTGTTGGTCTCAGATGGAATGGCAGGGGGCAGTAAGGTGAGGCTTGAACCAAGTCCGGCCAATAATGTGTTCAGCATTCCATTCATGAACTCACGCTCTGATTATGATTCTTTTCAAGGAATGATCTGTGAATGCTTGGATTCCGAAACCGCTTCGGAAGCAAGAGGAGTGTGATGACGGCAGCGTTTGACTCCCGTGTTCATGCGGTTGTGGCCACAATCCCTTCTGCACGGTTGGCGACCTACGGCCAGGTGGCCGACTGGATCGGTGCCTATGGCTGCGCCCGCCAGGTGGGCTGGGCCTTGCGGCGGCTCACCCTTCCATCGCCGATCCCCTGGCACCGGGTGGTGAATGCCCGGGGCCGGGTGGCGATGAGCCTCAGCCGTGAGGGATCCGACTGGATGCAGCGTCAGATGCTGATCGCCGAGGGCATTCCCGTCGACGACGAGGGGCGTCTGCCCCTGAAGCGCTTCCTCTGGACGCCGGAGCCGCAGGCGATCCGCGGAGCGCTAGCTCTGGAGCTCCCCCGTCCACCCGATCGCATGGCTGAATCGCATGGCTGACGCCGCTGCCGACACTGTGGACACCGCCACCGGGCTGGGGCCGCGCCGGGTCGCCTGGGAGGTGCTGGAAGCGGTGGCGGCCGGCGCCTATGCCGATGTGGCGCTGGAGCGGGCCCTGCGCGGTGCCGGTCTCTCTGCTACGGATCGTGGTCTGGCCACGGAGCTGGCCTATGGGGCGATCCGGCGTCGCCTCTGGCTCGACGCCTGGCTGGATCGGCTTGGCAAGGTGCCCGCCCGCAAGCAGCCGCCCCGGCTGCGCTGGCTCCTGCACGTGGGCCTCTATCAGCTCTTCTGGATGGAGCGGATCCCGGCCGCCGCTGCGGTGCACACCACGGTGGAGCTGGCCAAGCAGCATCGTCTGGCGCGGCTGGCGCCGGTGGTGAATGGTCTGCTGCGGGCTGCCCTGCGGGCCCAGGCGGCGGGCGACACCCTGGCGCTGCCCGCCGATGCGGCGGAGCGCCTGTCGCTACAGCAGTCGCTGCCGCTGTGGTTCTGCCAGGAGTTGCTGGCCTGGGCCGACGGCGAGTGGAGCCAGGCGCTCGCCATGCCCGCGGTGGAGCGCATCGCTGCCGCCTCTAATCAGGTGCCGCCCCTGGATCTGCGCGTCAACCGCCTGCGCAGCACGCCGGCTCTTGTGTCGGCAGCCCTGGACGCTGCCGGGCTCGAGATCCGGCCGATTGCGGGGTGCCCCGATGGATTGCAGGTGCTCGGATCCGCTGGTGATCTGCGCCAGTGGCCCGGCTATGCCGAGGGGCATTGGTGTGTGCAGGACCGGGCCGCCCAGTGGGTGGCGCCCCTGCTGGAGCCCCGGCCCGGCGAGCGGCTGCTCGATGCCTGTGCCGCACCCGGCGGCAAAGCCACCCATCTGGCCGAGTTGATCGGTGATCGCGGCGAGGTGTGGGCGGTGGATCGTTCCGCCGGTCGCCTGCAGCGAGTGGCCGCGAATGCGGCCCGGCTCGGTTGCGCGTCTGTGAACGCGCTGGCGGCCGATGCCTGCGAGCTGCTGCGGCAGCGCCCCCAGTGGCGCAGTGCGTTTCAACGCATCCTGCTCGATGCGCCCTGTTCCGGTCTCGGCACCCTGGCCCGCCATGCCGATGCCCGCTGGCGTGTCACGCCCGACTCGATCGCCGCACTGCTGCCGCTGCAGGCGCGCTTGCTGGAGGCGATGCTGGCGTTGCTCGCTCCCGGTGGCCGGCTGGTGTATGCCACCTGCACGATCCACCCGGCGGAGAACCAGCACCAGATCGCTGGTTTGCTCGCCGCCCATCCCGAGCTGACGTTGGTGTCGGAGCAGCAGCGCTGGCCCGATCCCGATGGTGGCGATGGCTTCTATGCGGCGGTGATCACCGCACCGGGAATCACTGCACCGGCAGGGGCCTGAAGTACTCGTCCACCGGGGGGCCTCCTGCTGGGGCCACGTCGCGCGGTGGCGGTGCCTGCCGGGGCGCCGGTTCGGGGGCGGTCGTTTCGGGTTTCGGGTCCCAGATACTCGGGTCCGGGTCGACCTCATAGCCCCGATACGGCACCTCCCGGGGTTGCTGGGCCTGCTTCGGTGGTTGCGCCTTGCTACCCGGCTTTTTGAAGCTGCGTTTGAGAACGGGTTTGGGTGGGAAGTTCTGCACCGGAAACTGACCCTTGATCTTGGTCATGAACCGGCCCCAGGCCCAGGCGGCTTCACCGCTGTTGCTCTTGGTGTCACGGTTGTTGTCATGGCCGAACCAGACGGCCGTGGTGAGCTGGGGAATCGAACCGATGAACCACAGATCACGGGCGCCTTCCGAGGTGCCGGTCTTGCCGGCCACGGGGCGATCATCGAGCCTGGCGGCGGCGCCGGTGCCGCCTTGCACCACCCGTTGCAGCATCCAGTTCATGGCATCAGCCACATCGCTGTCGACCGCTCGGCGGCCGCGATCCCCATCCACACGGCGGCTCCAGATCACCTCACCCCCCGGGCCGCGGATCTCCTCGAAGGCCACCGGTTTCACATACACCCCGCGGTTGGCGACCGCCGCGTAGGCCGCCGCCATGTCGAGAATCGTCTGTTCGTAGGCGCCGATGGCCATCGGATAAAACTTGCCTAAGGGCCGGGTGGTGCCGATCCCGAGCTTGTTGGCCATCGTGATGATCGGATCGAAGCCCAGCTTCTCCTGCAGCTGCACCGCCACGGTGTTGAGCGAGTTCTTCAGGGCATCGGCCAGGGAGATCCGGCCGAAATATTTGCTGCCGAAGTTCTTCGGGCAGTAGCCACCCCAGCAGCGGGGGGAATCGTTGAAGATGTCTTCCGGCTTGACACCGGCCTCGATCGCCGCGGCATAGGGGAAGAGCTTGAAGGTGGAGCCTGGAGAGCGCAGCGCCTGGGTGGCTCGGTTGAACTGGCTGGTGTTGAAATCCTTGCCTCCCACCATCACCCGCACCAGACCGGTGCCCGGTTCGATCGACACGAGCGCCCCCTCCGTGCCATTGGGAGCGAACTGTTTCACCACCTGGCGGCCCTCGTTCTGCCAGGCGAGGTTGAGGCTGGTGCGGATCTGCAGACCGCCCACCTCGAGCTGCTCGGGGGTGAGGAGCGTGGGCAGCTGCTGCGCCACCCAGCTGCTGAAATAGGGGGCGGCGCTGTTGAAGTATTTCGGCGTCGCCGGTTTGAGATCGAGTGGCGCCAGGCGCGCCGCCGCCGCTTCACCGGCCGTGATGAAGCCGGCCTGCTGCATGCGATCGAGCACGATCGAGCGCCGCTCCAGGGCCAGATCGGGGTTCACCAGCGGTGAATACACCGATGGCGCCGGCGGTAAACCGGCGATCAGGGCCGCCTCCGGCAGGGTGAGCTGATCCGGTTGCTTGGAGAAATACACCCAGGCGGCATCGGCGACGCCATAGGCACTCGAGCCCAGATACACGAAATTGAGGTATTGCTCGAGGATCTGCTCCTTGCTGAGCTGGCGCTCGAGTTTGTAGGCCAGGGTCGCTTCCTTCAGCTTCCGGGTGATCGTGCGGTCCTGGCTCAGGAACACCATGCGGGCCAGCTGCTGGGTGATCGTGCTGGCGCCTTCACGCACGGAGCCCTGGCGCAGGTTCGTCACCACGGCCCGGCCGATGCCCCAGAGATCCACGCCCTTGTGCTCGAAGAAACGTCGATCTTCCGCAGCCACGAAAGCCTGCTTCACCAGCTCAGGCATCTGCCCCGGAGCGATCTTCTCCCGCGTCGCAGGGCCCAGCTTCTGGATCACCTGGCCATCACTGGAGAGCAGGGTGAGGGTTCCGGGGCGATTGAAGCGGGCGATGCCGCGGGCATCGGGCAGGGTGGCATCGAGGGCCTGGGTGATCACAGCCTGGCTCAGGGCCACGCCGATGCCGATGAAGCCGGCAGTCGCGCCGACCAACACCCAGTGACGGCGACGGCGTTTCACATCGCCTGCGTCAGGGGGCTGTGGCCCACGGCCAGGGCGGTCACCAGCATGCCGAGCACGAGAAAGGGTTGGGCACTGGCCTGATATTTCACGTCAAAAGCAACGGGGTCGCGCAGCAGCCAAATGTCCTGAAAGGTGATCTGAGGCACGATCAACAACACCAGCAGCACGGCAGCAAAATGCTGTCCGATTGCGATCAGAACAGCAACCATCAGCAACTGGAACCCATCGATCATCCCGGCGCTGATCCAGCTGGCGCGCTCCGTGCCGAACACCACCGGCAGCGACTGCAGGCCCAGAGCCCTGTCACCCTCCACACTCTTGAAATCGTTCACCACGGCGATGCCCAGCCCCGCCAGGCTGTAGGCCAGGGTGAGCATGGCGGTGGCCCAGGTGAGCTGGCCGAACAGGGCCTGGCCGGCCCACCACGGCAAAGCGATGTAACTGGCTCCGAGGGCGTAATTGCCGAGCCAGCCATTCTGTTTCAGCTTCAAGGGAGGAGCCGAATAGATGTAGCTCACGAAGGAGCCGCCGAGGGCGAGCAGCAGCACCACCGGAGTGCTGTGGCCGGCCCAGAGATCGAGACCCCAGGCCACGGCCAGACCCGCCAGCAGCAGCACCCAGATCTGCAGCTTCACCTGGTCGAGGGCCGCGTCCCTTTGCGTGGTGTAAAACCCGAGGCCCGAATGCCCTGACTCAGAGGGTGAACAGGGTGGAATGACGGGCTGTCATTCCTGAGGTGCAGATGCACCTCGTTCTTCCACGATGAAACGAGACGATTGACTTGTCAAGTCTCTCGTCTGATCGCGGCTGTGTTGTGAGCGGCAGGAGTCTTCTATGCAGCCCAGGGGTTACAGCGCCGGCCCCCGGGCGGCGATCGAGGCCGCTGCGCCCTGTGGGGGCGCTGCCACCTCAATCACCTGGGGCCTGCGTCTTGCACCTCTGCGGCGGCGGCGCTGAGCAGGGCCGGCAGATCCTCCAGCTCCGGGATGGCAGCCATGCTTTCGGCGGAGAACATGCGGCGGCCTTCCAGCTGCCAATGCTCGTGCTGCTCCAGCAGCACCGCGCCCACCAGGCGGGTGATCGACGCGTCGTTGGGGAAGATGCCGACGACGCGGGTGCGGCGCTTGATCTCCTCGTTGACCCGCTCCAGCAGGTTGGTGCTCCAGACCTTCTTCCAGTGAGGCTGCGGGAAGTGACGGAAGGCCAGCACGTCCTCTCTGGCCTCGTTCATGAGCTCGGTGGCCTTGGGGAAGCGCTCCGCCAGCGAGGCGGCCAGGTCATCCCAGCGGCTGAGGATCTCTCCGGCATCCTCCTGAGCGAACACCGAGCGCAGGGCGGCGGTGACCATGCCCTGGTGGGCTTTGGGGACGCGCTGGAGAAGGTTGCGGGCGAAGTGGACGCGGCAGCGCTGCCACACACAGCCCTGCAGCTGGCGCCTGATGGCCTTGGTGAGGCCCACGTGGGCGTCGGAGATCACCAGCTTGACGCCAGTCAGGCCGCGCTCTTTGAGCGAGGCGAGGAACTCACTCCAGAAGCCCTCGCTCTCGCTGTCGCCCACCTTGAGGCCCAGCAGCTCACGGCGACCATCGGCGTTGACCCCCATGGCGACGACGACGGCCCTTGAGCAGACCTGCAGGGCCTTGCCCAGCCGGCCGTGGAGGTAGGTGGCATCCAGGTAGACGTAGGCGTAGCCGGACTCCTGCAGGGGCCGGTTCAGAAACGCCTGAACCTGCTCGTCGATGTCCTGGCAGATGCGACTGACCTGGGATTTGGAGATACCGCTCTGGGATCCCAGGGCGGCGACCAGGGCATCCACCTTGCGGGTGGAGACCCCACAGATGTAGGCCTCCATGATCACGCCGTAGAGGGCCTGCTCCACCCGGCGACGGGGCTCGAGGATCGAGGGCAGGAAGCTGCCAGCCCGCAGTTTGGGGATCAGCAGGTCGATGTCGCCTACCTGGGTGGTCAGACTGCGGGGCCGGTAACCGTTGCGATAGCCGAGCCGCTCCTCGGTGCGCTCGTGGCGGTCGGCACCCAGCACGGCAGCGACCTCCAGCTCGATCAGCTGCTGCAGGCCGTAACGGGCCAGCTCGGGGATCAACTCACCGGCAGTGCTGCCATCCAGTAGCGGCGCGAGGTCGGGTGCGGCACAGTAAGTCTTGGGCGTGTGTCACGAGTCAGCAGGTGAAAGCCAAGGCTGATGAAACTGCATCGGGGATGGGAGTGTGGCCTCCCGGGATCGGCCTGCAGGGGCTGGTACCAAACCACCCCGTGCTGCTGCGTTCAAAAGACGTGGTGGTGAGCGACGGGGAAACGGCGGACTGGATCCGTCAGGTGTGCGACGAGAAGGTGAGCGCAAGCGAACCGTTGATGACGCGCCGATATCTATTTCAGACGCTGCCAAAACGGGAGGCGGCCCAAATCTCCTGGATCAGTGTGGACAGAGCCTGTCTATGGACCACACGGCAGCCGGCGTATAGACGGCACGAGCTCATCGCAGGCCCTGATGCGGAACGTGAGAACCTGCCATGGAATGCCAAGGGAACATCCCAAGTGGTCACCACCATGAGGGTCAATACCGATGTCTGTGGCAGGGGCGGAGCAACCCGTAGTAGCGATGATGGGTCTGTAACGGACTCGGAGCCAAGGGGTTGCATCATCCCGTTTGGAGTCTCCCATCAACTGCCTACGGCAGGAGGAATGGGATGACAACAGACAAGCCGCTACCGATTACCAAGGTGATGGTCTGGAAGGCCTATCAACAGGTGAAACGGAACGGACAGGCGGCCGGTGTGGATGGCCAAAGCCTGGACGACTTCAACAAGGATCTGGAGAATAATCTCTACAAACTCTGGAATCGGATGGCATCAGGAAGTTATCTTCCGCCACCAGTTCGGCGTGTGGAGATTCCCAAATCCGGTGGAGGCGTCAGGCCGCTGGGTATCCCGACGGTTGCTGATCGCATCGCACAGATGGTGGTCAAGCAGGTGCTGGAGCCAGAGCTGGAGCTGATCTTTGATCAGGATTCCTACGGCTACAGACCGGGCAAGTCAGCGCATCAGGCAGTAGAGGTCTGCCGTCAGCGCTGCTGGAGGTCCAACTGGGTTCTCGATCTCGACATCAAGGGGTTTTTCGATGCTATCGATCACGACCTGTTGATGCGCGCGATCAAGGCCCATACCTCCGAGCGCTGGGTGGTGCTCTACCTGCAACGATGGCTGCAGGCACCGGTTCTGTTGCCGGATGGCACGCTCCATCCCAGGGACCGGGGCACACCGCAAGGTGGTGTCATCAGTCCACTGCTGGCCAATCTGTTCCTGCACTATGCGTTTGATGTGTGGATGCGCCGGAGCCACCCGGCCATTGCCTTTGAGCGCTATGCAGATGATGTGATCTGTCATTGCCACAGCGAGAAGGAAGCTCGGCGGTTGCTGGAGGCATTGCAGGATCGCTTTGCGTCCTGTGGCCTCCAGCTTCATCCCCAGAAGACCCAGGTGGTCTACTGCAGGGATAGCAACCGCCGGGCACCGTTTGCTGATGTCACGTTCACGTTTCTTGGTTTCGCGTTTCGGCCACGTGTGTCTCGCAATTCTCGCGGAGTCATCTACACAGGCTTTTTGCCGGCAGTGAGTCCGCAGGCTCTCCAGCGTATGCGGGAGAGGATTAGGTCGATAGGGCTTCCATCGCTCGTGTATCTGTCGCTTGAGGAGATCGCTAAAGTGCTGAATCCAGTGATTCGTGGCTGGATTCAGTACTACGGTCGTTTCTATAGGACAGAACTGATCAGGAAGTTGTATCGCTACCTGGATGACAGAATTGCAGCCTGGTTACGGCAGAAGTACAAAAGGCTGCGGGGTCGTCGGCTCCAAAGCTGGCGAGTACTTGCCAGGATCAGGTCTGGACATCGTGATCTGTTCGCGCACTGGCGTCGAGTCAGTGAAGTGGCATGTGGATGATGGGAGCCGTATGACGCGAGAGTGTCACGTACGGTTCTGTGAGCACCTCGGGGGGAAGTTCCCCGGGGTGACTCGACATGGTTCGTCAGGTTGAGGTGGTTCTCGAACCAGGGAAACGGGCCTGCCCACCCCTTGCAACGCCAGCCGCTGGGCCAGCCACCTGAGGTGCGCGGCCCACCCCGGCTACGCCGGGGTGGGAGTGCCGGGGGATTTACACCAAGCCTTGGGACGCCAGCGCCGCAATGACGGCCTGGCGCAGCTGCTCGATGCCGTCCAGCTGCTGGGGCTGAGCCTGCCAGTGGTCCCAGAACTGGCGCCAGCGCTCCGCGCTGAATGGCGCCTGGGCTGCAGGCGATGGCGGGGATGCAGAGGCGGCGGTGGCGGTCATGGCAGCTGGGCAGTCCTCTGCTGTTGCCGCCTCGGCAATAGCAGGTGACCTGCATGGGGCCGGGCCCCACCTCTCCCTGTCATGGGCCTCACCCTGATCGAGGCGGCCAAGTACGAAACCCGCCTGGAGCACCTCGCTGTGCTCAAGACCTTTGCGGAGGGTGAACTGCTGGCACGGCTGCCTTTTCTGAACATCAACGGCAGCGGTCTTTTTTATGTCGCCGAGCAGGAGCTGCCCTCGGTGGGGTTCCGGGCGGTGAACGAGGGCTACAGCCAGAGCTACGGCGTGATCGACCAGCGGGCTGAGGCGGTGCACCTCTTTGGTGGGGATGTGGATGTGGACCGCTCGATCGTGGATCTGATGGGTCCGGAGGCCCGGGCCAGCCAGATCGAAATGAAGATCCGCTCGATGCGCCTCACCCTGGAGGCGACGATCGTGAACGGCGATGCCAGTGCCGATGCGCGGGCGTTTGATGGCCTGGCCCGGCGGCTGCCGGCGGGCGATGGGATGGCGATCGACAACGGCAACCAGCCGCTGGGCTTTGACCTGCTCGATGAACTGATCGATGCGGTGGACGGCATGGGCCGGCCCAAGGTGCTGCTGATGGGCCGCGCGATGCGTCGCCAGCTCAATGCCCTGGCGCGCAGCAGCAACTGCTGCTCCTACGTGGCGGAAACCAACGCCCTGGGGATGACGGTGCATCGCTACCAGGACTGCGAGATCCTGACGGTCGATCGCGACGCCCAGGGCCGTGAGGTGCTGGGCTATGGCGAGGCGGGCGGCAGCAGCTCGATCTACTGCCTGGCGCTGGGCGATCAGGGGGTGACCGGCCTGCAGGGACCGTTCCAGGGGCGCTATGGGATCTCGGTGCGGGATCTGGGGGAGGTGCCGGATGCCCCGGTGTTCCGCACGCGGGTGGATTGGTACGTGGGCTTTGCGGTGCTGCATCCGCGCGCGGCGGGGCGGCTGCATGGGATCACGCCACCGCTGATCGCAACGCCCTGATCGCAACGCCTTGATCGCCACACCCTGATCGCTTTGCGCTGACCCGATCCCGACCCTCAGCCCCCTGATTGCACGTTCCGGAGCTTCTCCATGCCCTCGATTCCCCAGGCCCATCGCGGCAACCCGTTGATTGATGCTGAAACCACCCTGGTGGGTGTGATCGCCCACGGCGCCCTGCGCCCCGCCCCCAAAAAGTTCGTGAGCGGTGAGGTGGTGCGGTTGAGCACCAAGCTCGATGCGGCGGCACGCTTCACGCTGGTGGCCAGCCATTCCAGCCATACCGCGGCGGTGACGGTGGATCTGCAGCTGGCACCGCTGCTCATCGACGGTGGCACCGGCACGTTCGTGAGCGCCGTGAAGGTGTCGCTGCCGGCAGAAGGCGGCCGGGTGGAGGCGTATCTGAATGGGCGTGACATCAGCATCGCCGCCGCCGATCAGACGCGGGTGCAGTGGCCGTGCATCTGTTTCGCCAAGGCTGTGGTGACGCCCTCGACGCCGGCGGATCTGCACGTGGGCCTGACCGCAACCATCCCTGCCTGATCGCCATGACCAGCACGACCATCAGCAGCGCCACCCCGATCGATCCGCGCACGGGCTGGGTGCTGCTGCACAAGGGCGAGGAGGAGATCTACGTGTGGGCGGTGCATGCCGCCGGCTGGCAGGCGCTGGGCTGGAGCATGGGATCAGCGCCGGTGCAGGCGCCTGAACCGGAGCCGGAGCTGCCGATCGCGCCTGAGCCGGAGCAACCGCTTGCTCCCAGCCCGGAGCTGCCGCTTGAGGACCAGCCGGCTGATGCCGCTGAAACCGACCCCGACTCCGACTCCGACTCCAATTCCGCCTTCGACCGCGAGCCGGACGCCGAGCACAACGCTGAGGTGGAGCCAGGGCCAGACGCCATCGCTGATCCCGTTGCCGCCGTGCCGGACTTCGGGGCGATGAACAAGGCCGAGATCATCGAGCACTGCTCCCGTGACTACGGGGTGCTGCTGGACAGCAGCCTGACCAAGGCCGCCCTGGTGACAGAGGCCGAGGCCCTGGCCGCTGCCGCCCCCCTTCCGGATGCGCTGGTGGATGACCTGATGCGCTGAGCTGCTGGATCCCCTCAGCTGCAGTGGGCCACCTGCAGCTGCTCATTGGCCCCACAAGGTTGATGGTGGCGGTGGGGCAAGGGGATCTGAGCCTGCGGCGTTCAAGCCCCCAAGGAGGTCGT
Organism: Synechococcus sp. CBW1006; assembly: GCF_015840525.1. Classification (NCBI taxonomy): domain Bacteria; kingdom Bacillati; phylum Cyanobacteriota; class Cyanophyceae; order Synechococcales; family Synechococcaceae; genus Synechococcus; species Synechococcus sp. CBW1006. The sequence goes on from NZ_CP060396.1 coordinate 1,942,696, forward strand.
CCCAGCTGAACGCAACGGATCTCGCCCAGCGTGCCTTGCCGAACCTGGCCAACCTCGCCTCCTGAGCGATGGTGCCAATGCCCCCAGAGCGCAGAGAGATGAGCTGGTCGGATCTGGAGCGGTTGGTGGTTGATGCAGAAGCCAATGCCCAACTCCAGGGCGTCCTGCGCCGTTGCAGCTCCCGCAATGAGCTGCTGCAGACCGCACGCCGGCTGGGCTATCGGGTGACCCAAAACGATCTGCGCCAGGCCTGGGTGCAGCACCTGCAGGACGCTGAGGCCCAGGAGCTCAGCCAGCTCGAGCCCGCCACTGGCGCACGGCGCTGAGAGCGGGCTGGCTTCGTACGCTCCAGCGCAGCGGCTCCTCCCAGCCGGCCTCTGGGCAGATCAGATCCCAGCAGCAGCCGATCGGCTGTGGAGCCGGCAGGGAGAACAGCACCAGCTGCCGGGCGATCTGCACGGGATGACGGCACTGTGGCTTGCGCTGGCGGGACCGGCAGGAAGTGGTGGTGGCTTCCATGGCGAGCTGGAGAAGAAACGCCCCCCTCCACGCCCCCAAGCCACGGAGTCAAGGCCACCGCTCAGGTGCTCGTCTTGGCCTTGACGCTGGGGCGCTGCCAGCCCGCCGCCGCTGGTGGCTGCTGGCTGCGGGGCGGACCATCGGGGACGTGCTCTCCTGCGCCGTGGACCACCGCCACCCAAGGACCGCCTTACCACTGCCTGAGAGGCACAGCAGGGGAAGAAGCCGGGATCAGGGCTCCTGGCAGGCCCTGGGCATCAGGCCATCTGCAGCCGCATCTCACCAAGCGCCTCACGATCGGCCTCCTGCTGGCAGCGCTGCAGCAGCTCCTGCTGGGCAAGCAGCCGCTCATCGAGCTCATCCACCCGCGCCAGACATTGCTGGATCGCGGGGATCACCTCCTCTTCCAGGATCGTGATCTCCTCCTCGCCATAGGGCTGCTCGATCCAGGTGCGGCGCAGCGGCAGCCCCCGCCGCAGCTGCAGGATCCGCTCGATCGCCTTGAGGCTGGATTCGAGCAGCAGGAACAGATCCTCTTCTGGGCTGCAGAACGCACCTTCCGGTGCGATCCGGCAGAACGGCGAGGCGGCAGCAGTGAGCGTGGCCATGGAATCGGCGCCGAGAGCGGCGCAGCGACGGGACCGATCCCAGCAGGGGCCTGACGCAGGAAGGCCCCAGACTGGAGAGGGCCGGCGCAAGACCCCATGGGGGCCAGCCCATAGGGGTGGGCAAGCCCGCTCAGCTGCAGTGGGCCGCCGCCGCCGCAGCGCGGGCGCCATGGGCGGGGAAGGTGATCACGAACCCCCGCTCGGCCTGGGCGCAGAGGGGCAGGCCAAAGCGACCGCCGCAGCTGATGCACTGCACCTTGCGGCCGCTGCGACTGGCGGGGCAGGCCACGAACCGCACGCCCTCATGGCGGAACACCGCCGGCGCATCGGATGGCACCACGCAGACCGCCGGGATGCCCTGCCGCACCAACGCCGCCGCCCTGGAGCGGGACTCGGTGGAGGCATTGACCACCAGCCCCTTGGCCGCTGCCAGCCGGATGGTGGCCTGATTGGCTGGGCCCACCGGGAAGTGGGTGAACGACCAGGCGGCCCGCAGATGCCTGGTCGCGCGAGCGAGCTGGAGCAGCAGGGCCTGATCGATGCGTAGCGGATCGGCCGGATCGGGCCACTGATCACCGGCGACGCAGTGGCGGAAGAGAATGCCGGCCGGCAGTGCCATCACCTGGAGGATGAAAGCTGCTGCCGGGAGGCCGCTCTCGCCGCGGCTGAGCCGATCCCAGTGCAGCCGGGTGTGGAAGCCCGCCTCGGCGTAGCAGCCCTGATCGCCAGCCAGGGGGCAGCTGGAGGGGCAAGTGTGACGGCTGGTGCTGGAGACGGCGATCGGGCCGGTTTTGCCGTTGTCCGATGGGAAGGACAGGGAGGCACGGTGGGACTCGGCAGCAGCCACAGGAGGGGTGACGCAGGACCCGCCCTGCAGCCGCGCCGATAGGCAAGGGCCAGCCACCAGCGAATGGCGGAGCGCAGCGGAGCCCGACGTCCAGCCCTGCTGGCTGGTGAAACCCTTGCCAAGGCGCGGAGCATGGAAGGGCCTGCGGCACCGACCTCAAAGCGCAGCCGATCGTCCGCGGCACATCAGCGCTGCTGCGATCGATGGCCGCGGTTGTGCGATTGGTTGCCCGGCCCTGTCACCTTCTGCGCTGGCGAAGTGGGCCGGCCAGATCAGGCTGTTGGGCAGCACTTTCAGCCACCGCCATGCTCCGTATTCAAGGCGACCGCGACAGCCTCCTGGCAGCCCTCGCTGCCCACTCGGTCGACCAGCAACTGCAGATCCCGCTCATGCTCAAGCCGCTGGTGCGGCCAATCCGCTGCCGGCCTCGGCCGCTGCCTGAACGGCTCTGGCAGAAATAGAGGAAGGGCCTCAGCCCCCGCCGACCAGCTGCTGCCGCAGGGCAGCGATGGCCTTCTTCTGGCCCCGCATCACCGACATGGCGCTGATCTCCAGCCGCTCCGCCGCAGCCCGCAGCGACAGGCCCTCAAGGACTGTGAGCCTCAGGGCTGTGGCCTGGGCGGCGGGCAGCTGATCGACCAGCTGCTCCAGCGCCAGGCCATGGATGGCCTCGCTGATGGCCGGCTCGGGCTGTGGAGCGGCCAGCTGATCGAGCAGGCAGGGCTCGCCATCAACGCTGGCATCAAGGCTGAGGTGCCGCAGCGGGCATTCACCCTGCTCGTGCAGGCGGCGCGGCACACGCACCAGCCGCACGCGATCGCGCAGGTGATGCTGCAGGGCCCCGGTGATGCAGCGGCGCAGATAGGGCGCAGCGGGCTCATCGGCTCTGCAACGAGGAGCGGAGCGAACCAGGGCCTCGCGGGCCACCTGGATCAGATCCTCCCGCTCCACCAGCGGGAACAGGCGCCGGGCGGCGGCAGCGGCAATGGAATCAGCGAGAGGCAGGTGCTCCAGCACCAGGGCATCACAGGCCTTGAGGGCCGAGCGGCTGAGGGAGGAAGCGGGGGAAGCCATCGGCAGGACGGCGAAGAACCCCACCCCCACCGGCTGGCCGCAGCGCCGAGACAAGGACGCCCGACACCGGAGGGCGCATGGCCTGATCCTTGACGCGGCGGGAGGACTGGCCGAGGGATCCGGTGGGTGTGCGCCGGATTGCTGGCCATCCCACCTCTCCCCTGCCGCTGCAGGAGAGGTCGAGTCCTGGAGCAGCCAGACCCCCCGCGACCGCGCCTGAAAGCCGGAGGCAAACGCCTCCGGCCAGGGATGCTCAGAGCACCCGCACCTCGGCCTGAGAGCCGAGCACCCTCTGCTGATTGGAGGCCAGGATCAGGGCATCTTCCCGGGGCACGTAGTGCGGCTGGGCGCAGATGTGCCCCTCGCGATCGAGGAACAGCACCCGCAGTAGCCGGCCAGCGGCATCAAGGAGATGCACCGAGATGATGCGGATCGGGCAGGAGTGGCTGAGGGAAGTGGCGGCCATGGCTGGGCTGGCGAACGACACAGCCGTTCAGCCCCGGCGCCGCCTGCACCGCGCAAGGGGCGCGTAGCGACTCGCGTCAGCCCTTGCGCGGTGCGCAAGCCGGGGCAGGCCGGGTGGCGTGATCGCCAGTGCCCATGGGCGCCTCCTCGTTGGGTTCCTCCCTTGGAGGATCCGATCTGTAATGCATCCGGCTGGGAGAGAATGACTCGATTGGCAGCGGCCGCCAGGTGCCCGAGCCCACGGACTACGGCAGTCTTCAAGCAGCTGTGTCCCTGGACAAGGAGCGCGGCCTTGCCCTTCTGGCCGGGAGGCTTCTGCTGGCGCTGCTCGAGCTGGCGGTGCCGGTGAAGGTGCAGGTGTTGCAAGACCTCAGGAGCGAAGGCCGCAACATCAGGGCGTATCAACGGGAGGAACCCGATGATCTGCACCAGGCCCGCCAGGAGCTGGAGGCACTGCTGAGCCAGATCCAGCCGGAGCCCTACAAGTTCTACGAGCGCTGGGAGGTGCTGCTGAGCAGCGACCGCGGCACGCGGCGCACGGGCAGCCTGATTCACGATCTCTGGCGTCATCTGCCCGAGCAGGTGCGGCTGAAGCCAGAGGGTGCCGGTGAGCTGCGCCGCTTCACCGGATTGCTGCAGGAAACCCGAGGGCTGTGCATCAAGCTCCAGCAGGACCGTCACCACGCCTCCCACTCCAAGGCCGACACGGCCTTTCACTCCCTCTCCTGGCATGCGGCGGTGTTGCGCCTGGGAGAAATGCCGATGGAACTGCAGGCCAGCGCGCAGATGATCCTGGTGTCGGCCGCCACGATCCCACCTCCAGTGCAGGCCGGCCTGGAGCAGGCCCTCAAGGTGCTGGGTGGCATCGAAACGCAACCGCTGCTGGGCCATGTGGAGCGGGCCTTCGTGCAACTGGCCGGCGACCGCACGGGCCTGGGTGAGCGTTGGCTTGAAATCCATCCCCCGGCCCCCGAAGCAGGTGCTGCCCTGCAGGCTGAGGAGCTCTCGCAGATGCGGGAGGAGCTGGCGATCCTGCAGGACCGCTTCGCAGAGCTGAGCGGCTCGATCGGGCCGGTGCTCAACCGGCTGGGCGACGACATCGAAGGCATCGGCGCCCAGCTGCGGGAGCTGCTGGTACTTCAGGCCCAGGCCAACAAAGCTGTGCGTCAAACCGGCGGGGACACTCCGGTGGATGAGGCCACAGCGCTGGCGAGTGTGCAGGCCGCCTACCGGGAGCTCCAGGATCTGCGATTCGCCATTGCCCAGGAGATGGGCCAGCTGGAACCAGACTTTCGCTTCTACCACTGCATCATCTACCGGGAGCTGATCGTGCAGGCCCTGCGGCAGCAGGTGGTGCGGGTGGAGCAGCTGGTGGAGCTGTCGCGGCAGACGATCCTGCAGAAAACCCTGCGCAGCGGCGGTGACACCGATCTGGCGGCGCAGCTGGTGGATGAGCAGGCGCAGCGCTTTGGGGAGCGCATCCAGGTGATTCTGGATCGGATCACCTATCCCATGGAGGCAGTGTCTGTGGCTGATCTTGTGGGCAGAGAGGAGTCAGCGGCTCACTGATCGCTTGAGTTCTGGTCAACCGATCTCTGGCAGGGGCTGCTCGATCGGCACGAGCGCAGGCGGCTGCCGCTGGATCAGGCGATCAAAGTGCTGCCACACGGCGTCGGCACGGCTGTTGCCAGGCAGGCTCTGGCCAGGGGGGAAGTGGATGCCGAGCTCGCAGTTGTCGAGCTGGGCGCTGTCGCTCAGGTTGGCGCTGGTGACCAGCAGCTCGTCGTCGGCCACGCAGCACTTCACGTGAAACACGCTGGGACGCTCGCGGGCCAGATCCAGAGCGCGCGGATCGAAATAGCCGCGCGGCCGGGGGCGGTCGGGATCCCAGAGGTGTCGCCATGTGTCGTGCACGAAGGCCTGACGCAGCTGATCGGCCAGCACGGTGCTGCCTCTCGGGCGAGGGATGTTGACCACCATGCGGGCCTCCAGCTCCGGGTTGGAAACCAGCCGCTGTTGCACCCGATCGAGCAGCTCGGCGATGAAGCCGCCCCGCCAGAGATTGAAGGTGGTAATCAGCAGCCGCTGCTGGCAGCGCTCCACCATCTCGCGGATCAGCACTGCCTGATCGCGGGTGATGTCGCCCGCTCCCCCCTGAGGCCCTGACCACACCAGCTCCGCCTGGCCACTGCCCTGGCCCCGGCGTTGCTCCAGCAGCAGCGCAACGGTGAGCTCCAGGCTCGAGTTGTTGCCCCCCCGCTGACTCCATTGATCCAGCCAGGCGAGCAAGGCATGCCGCAGCTCAGGTCGATCGGAGGCGATCTGGTGCTGGCTGAGCGCTGCCTCGCCAGGGGTGGCGGGCTGTGACCTGAGGCAGGCCGCCAGGCGCTGCAGTTCGCCGCTGGAGAGGGCCAGCAGGGGCTGGCTCATGGCAGCTGCTCGGGCAAGAAGGCGGCGTCAGCCACATCGAGCGTGGGCACCACGAAGGCGCGATCGAGGAACTGGTTGCGCTGCTCGCAGCTGGTTTCAGCGATCAGCAGGCAGCCGTGGCAAGCGGCGCCGTGGCTGTAGCGCTTCTCCAGATCGCTCTCGGGCTGGTGCATGGAGCAGAACGGATCGTTGGAGCACAGCCGGCCCCGCTCGAGGGCGGCGGCTACCAGCTGGTCACAGCGATCAGCCAGCGACACCAGCCCGCCGAGGGTGCCTTCTGATCCGCTGCCGCTGGTGTACAGCAGGATCCCGTATCCCTGGCCCGGGAAGCTGTAGATCCGCTCCTTGATCGCCGAGGCGCCGTAGCCGCATTCCAGCGCCGCTGTGGTGATCAGCAGGTGGGCCAGGCTGTGCAGCATCAGGTAGGCCTCGCCAGGCCAGTCGAATTCATTGGCCTTGAGGCCGTGGTCGCGGTTCCAGAGCTTGCAAGCCTCACGGTGCTTGGAGCTGTGCTGCACCACGCCATCGCCCTGGCGCCAGGCCTGCAGCGCTGCTTCGCTCACGCCAAGAAACAGACCTTCGCCGAAGTTCTCGATCGCGGGTACCCAATCGAGCTCCTTGTTATTGATGTCAGCGCGCTTGGCGCCGATGTCGTGCTGATCGATCGGATCGCCATCCACGCCTTTGACGATCGGCTCCAGCCGGGTGAAACCGATCAGCGCCATGACCTCGCGCAGACGATGCACCTTGAGCACCCGATCAAAGCGATCGGTGAACCAGGTCGGTTTGCCAGTGAGTGGCAGGATCTCGGCGTGGAAGGTGCTGGCTGGATCTGAAGATCCGAGCGATGCAGACGGGGCATAGAGCGCCTTGATTTCCTGCAGCTTCAGCGCCGGTTGCTTCTCGGTGCGGGTGTCGGTGCTGCTGCCGCGCACGGCGTCCAGGATCGCCATCACCTCATGCGCATCACGCTCGCGCAAGGGGGCTGCCAGCCGCTCCTTGATGAGGTCCATTTCCAGTGCCAGGCTGAGTTTCTCGGCGGTTGTGATCTTCTCGAAATCGCTGAGGTGACTGATGATCAACTGCCGCAGCGGATCCTCAGCTTCTGGAATTGAGATGGCTCCGACCATCTCCGGGAAGTAGGCATTGCTGGCCGATCGCACCAGCAGCCGGTTGTAGCGGGGTTTGCCCTTCTCATCGGTGCAGGGCACGGCATCGGTGCTGAAGTTGCCAAGCCAGGGGCGATGGCCACGGCACTGACCCAGGAGCGAGGCGCCGTTGTCTCCCTTGGTGCTGGCCAGGGCCTGACGTTTTTTGCATTTGGGGCAGCGCACGTAGATCTCATTGAAGTCGTTGCCGGCGCCCGCCTCATCGAGCCAGAGATCCTCCTGGCAGTTGCTCCGGGCGCCGCCATGGGCGAAACGATCCCAGTCGATGTCGCTGAGGTGACCGTTGGCGCAGCACTGCACGAAGCGCACGGGCACCACGTCGAGATCTTGCTTCGTTCCACCGGGTTCCCGCCAGGGCAGCTTGTCTTTCACCAGGCGCTCCTTGTGGATCAGCGGCCGGGTGCGGTAACGCTTGCCGGATTCGTCAATGAATGGAGGGAAAGGCTCCTTCTTGGGTTGCGCCACGAACCAGAGCGGAAATTGCGGTGAGCGGATGCCGCTGCTGCTCTTGAATTTCTGCGCAAAGTCGTCGTCTTCACTGGGGGGGCGCTTGAGCAGCAGGGTGCCCACACCCAATAGGCCGCGCAGCTTGGCGATCAGCCTGGGCTCATCGATGTAACAGCTGTCGTCGTCGCGGCTGTAATGCCAGAGATTGAGCCCACCGATCACCACGGAACGATCGGGCAGGTCCACCATGGCGCCGGGGCCATAGGTGGTGATCAGCTGGCCATGGCGCACTTCGCCCACCGGGTGATTGCTGGTGCCTTGGGGTGCGGGCATGACGGTCAGCCTCGGGTGGTGGTCTGCAGGCGGTCCTTAAGCAGCAGCGCAGACGGTTCCACATCGCGCAGGCTGCGATTGGCCTTGAACTGCTTTTCTCGCTCGTCGTCGAGCTCCAGCAACTGGGGATCGAGCGGGGTGCGCAGCAACGGTGGCAACACACCGTCTTCCCGGCCGTATTCCATCCGTCCGTGCTTCTGGGCAATCGCACACCAGTCGTCGACGATGTGACGCACCTGCTCCGCCACGGAGGAGGCCTGGGCATCGGCATCCGCAGGGACATGGACCAGGCCGATGGCCACCCGCCGCCTGAGCGCCTCCGCCACGGCTTCACGAACCTCGGCCAGGGCCGCCACATCACCGGCACGGCTGGACGGGGTGAGCTGATCACTGAGGTGCCGCGCCAGAGCCACGGTGATGGCGGGCAAGCCCCGCTCCAGAGCACGCTCCGAGAAGGGGGTGACGCTGGTGGCCTCCACATCGCGGTAGAAGACGTCGTGGCTGTAAGCGAAGTGCTCGTAGTGGGAGCGATCGCGCGGCCGGTTGGGGTTGAGCAGCACCACCACCAGACCAGGTTTCTCGGAATCCCGGCCCACACGGCTGCTGGCCTGGATGTATTCGGCGGTGGTCTTGGGTTGGCCGAGCATCAGCATCAGGCCGAGGCGGGTGATGTCGAGACCCACCGAGATCATGTTGGTGGCCAGGGCCACATCCACGCGCTCCTTGTCGTCGAAGCTGCGGGCCAGGCGATCCTTGGTGGTGCTCACCTCAGTGGTGGAGACGCGGGAGGTGAGCTCCAGCGGAATGTTGGCGATCTTGCGGTTGGCACTCCGCTCTGCCTTGTCGCCCAGGCGAACCCGCTCGCCATGGGTGGCGAGCTGGGAGGTGAGTTCCTCTTCGATCAGGCGGCGACTGATGCCCAGCTCCTTGATCGTGTTGAAGTAGCCCAGCAGGGTCATGTAGGGATCGGCCGGGTTCGGGCCGGGTGTCTCACCGCGTTTGCGCTGAGCGGTGCGCTGCTTTTCGGCAGCCTTCCAGGCCAGCTGGGCGCCGCTCATCAGGGCCAGTGAGGCGCGCAGCAAGAGAGCCTTCACATTGCGGCCCGGGGCGCTCAGGCCCACATAGAGCCGCCCAGGCACCTGATCGGCCGGCACCGTGACGGCGAAGAAGGAATCGCGGCGATCGGGGCCGGGGGCGGGAAAGATCGAGGAGTCGTTGCGGCCGAACAGCGCCCGCATCTGCTCACTGGCGCGGCGCACGGTGGCGGTGGAGGCCACGATCTTGGGCCGCAGACCATCGCGGCTACAGAGCTCATCGATCACGGCCTCGTACAACCCTGCCATGGAGCCGAGTGGGCCGGAAATCAGGTGCAGCTCGTCCTGAATCACCAGATCAGGCGGATCGAGCCGATCGGCGAGGCGCACGCCCTTGCTGGCGTCGTCGCCATCGGCGGGGCCGTAGAAGCCCTGGCCATCGAGCACATGGGTGGCCTTGCCGAACAACTTGCCGCTGCGGCCCTCCCAGGGGAGTGAGGCGAATTTGTCGACGGTGGCGATCAGAAACGACGGCAGGCGGCGATAGATCATGTCGTCGACGGCCACCAGCGGCAGATAGTTGCGGCCGGTGGTGCCCTTGAAGGCGCAGTCGCGGTTCAGGCAGGCGACACGCAGCTCTTCGGGGTTGTCGCCATCGGGGCGGCCCTGGCGCAAGAGGTTGAACACCCCGGCGGTGCCGCAGGGTCTGGGATCGAGCAGGGAGCGCTTGCCGAACTCCACGCCGCACCAGGGGCAGGTGTCGATCGGGATCGGCTTGATCGGGGTCTTGCCGTCGTTGTAGGCGCGCACCCGCAGGCGGGCGGTGGATTCGTTGTTGTTGCCCTTGCCGCCCATGCGGTTGGGGGTGCCGGCCTGGCCCACCCAGAGACCGATCTCAAATGGCCAGCTGCCGAGCTTTTCCGGTTGCTTCTGGCGCTCGAGTTCGAGGGCGCAGATCAGGGTGGAGGCGCGGCCCAGCTGGTCGAGGGTGAGCAGGCGCAGGGTGTAGCGCATCAGCACGCTCAGCCCACCGGCCTGCAGGGATCCGCCATGGCGCAGGCGCCTCATCACCAGCGTGAAGGCGGCCAGCCCCAGGTAGGCCTCCGTCTTGCCGCCGCCGGTGGGGAAGAACAGCAGGTCGACGTTCTCACGCTCGCGCTGGGGATCGACCTGCGGATCATTGGGCCGGGCAATGCCCACCAGATTCATCAGCAGGAAAGCCAGCTGAAAGGGCCGCCAGGCCGGTGGCCGGAGTGATGGGTCGTCGGCCTTGAGGCCCTGCATCACGCCATAGCGCTGGCGGGCGGCTGCCGCCATGGTGCGATTGGCGATGGCGAAGGCGTCGCGGATGTCGGGCTCGGCGAGGGCCTCGATGCCGCGGGCGATGCGCTGGGATTGGCTGCGGGCATTGGCGAGCAGTTGCTCGGCGGTGGCCTGCTGCTGGGCATTGAGCCCGGCCACGGCGGCCTGCTGCTCGATCCACTCCTGGTAGCGATCCACCAGGGGCATCAGGGCCGCGCGTATGGCCTCGAAGCCCTGACTGGCCAGGCGGTCGAGCTCCTCCATGGCCAGCTCGCAGCCCACATCGGCGCGGGGCACCACCTTCTCCACAGTGGCCTGGGGGATCCAGGTGGTGCGCAGGCGTGTGCAGCCGCCATCCGGGGCGGTCTCCACCTCCACGCCCACGTTGTGGCCCACGCCGTACTCGCGGGCATCGCGGAACTGCAGGGCATTGACGGCCTCATCCCAGTCGCCGCTGGCACGGCCCGCGTGTGGATCAAGCCGTGCCACGAAGCCCTGGGGACAGCGCAGCTCCAGCTCGGCCTGGAAGGCCGACTGCTGATCGCGCTCCACGAGGGTGATGGCCTTCTTGCGCTCATTGGTGAGAAAGAGCGTGACGGCCACGGTGCCGGCGGCATAGCCCTGGCTGGCGGGTGCCGGGCGGCAATGCCAGCGCAGGTGCAGGCCGTTGCTGTTGGGCCAGGGCCGGCCGGTGAGGCCTCTGGTGGCGGTGATCTCGCTGTGGTTGAGGGCCAACGCCTCCTCGTGGGAGGTGCGCTGCCAGATCTGCTGCTCGCGAGATGCCTCGCGCGATCCAGGCTCCTCACGGGCGATGCTGGCGGCGGCATCGGGATTGGCTGCCTCGGCGAGCCGGACGTAGTCGCCCCAGCGGGCGATGAGTTGCAGCTCCCCGCCGGGAGGCAGCAGCACACTCACGCCGATCGAGGAGGCGAACAGCTGGGGCCTGGCCGGCCCGGATTCGCTATTGCCGCCGTCGTCGCCCGATCCCGGTTTGTACTCGGTGTTGGGCTTCTTGGGTTTGCGCTGATCGACCCCGTCCACCCCGGCGAAGTCGTCATCGGCTGTGTCGTCGCACTTCAGCGACAGATCGGTTTCGGTGGGCACCAGGAAGCCGGTGGGGTACCAGCTGCTGGGCAGCCGATCGAGGGCTTCCGAGTCCAATCCCTCACCTTCCGGCCCGAGGGCCTGCAGCACCCGCTGGGTGGGGCCGATCAGCTCCAGCTCCAGGGCCGTCACGAGCTGATCTCTGACCTCAGCAGAGCCTTGAGGAGGCTCGGATTGGGGGCGCAATACAGAGGTACGGGTCATGGGGGCAGTCTTGCAACACCGGGGACGAAATGACTACAGCCGTCGTGCGAAAGACCACGCCGTAATCGAGAAGACCCCCAGAGGAATGACGGCCTCACCAGTCAGCTGAAAGCCTGTCATCACAGACACTCGCTCTCCAGACGCGTCAACCAGCCAAGCCAATACTCGCTGGCCTTGCTGGGGCTGATCATTGAGACTTCATCAGGCACTTCTCCATCCACGGCTGCCTTGGCGATATCACGCTTGGAGCGAATTCGATCCAACTTCGATCGGCACCAGCTCCAACGGTCGCCATTGGGAAGATAGATATCCGTGATGGGAAGATAAATCTTCACTGAATCAAACTCTGTGCCATCTCGATCCAATCGTCCGATGGCCTGTTCGAAATCCGTTGAAGTCCACGGGAGCTGCAGAAAAATTGCCTGGTTACAAACTGACTGAAGGCCGTCGACACCGGTGCCAGCGCATTGAATGGAAGCCACCAGGACGTCAGCTGATCCCCGGATGAACTCATCTAAGGAATCATCAAACCCCGACTCACGGGCTTCTTTATCACCACCGGTGTAGACACTATGGCTGAAGCCATGTTGCTTCAGCCATTGGCACAGCGGATCCAGCGTGTTCTTGATGTATGTGATGAAGATTACTGTCTTCTCGCCGTGCTTAAGACAAGCATCCAAGGCGGCGAGCTTTGGCTGCACCAACAACTGCTCCACATCGTGGAAGCTCCCGCGTCTGGTGGCGCCAATGATCTGCGGCAGGACCTGTGTGGCATCCACATCCATAAGAACAAGCTCCGTGCGCGGCAGCTGCCCTGGGTTCATGCGAATGCCGTGCACAATAAAATGCTGATAAAGATTCATGCAGGCATTGAGGTCCATCTCCTCGTCTACGCCATCAAGAGCCTCTTGGCTCACCAGCTCAATCAGAGAACGCCCTTCAAGCAAGTTGTTGATAACTGGTGTGGCCGACAGACCAAGGACACGCAGCTCACTGTTGAGATTGCCGGACGTAAATATGAACTGATCCATTAAGTGCCGTCGCTGGCTGGTTTTGTCCCTATCTCGCTGCTTGGCCTGATGGATCTCATCGATAACAATCAGGTCAGCCCGAAAGCCAAGGCAGAATTCAAGCAGGGATTGCATGAAGTGATTTTGGAATCTCTCATGATTCACAATGACCACATGAGCTCTATCATCAAGCTCTGGCAGCTGCCAATCATCAGGCTTAATATGGATGACTGCATCGGGGTATGCAGAGCTGAATGTGCGTTGCCAGTTAGAGACCACTCCATTTGGGCAAGAAATCAGAATCCGCCTACAACCACAGACTTGAGCCGCAAATACAGCTGAGAGGGTTTTGCCGGTCCCTGTCCCGCTGAGGTTGAGCAGCCTGTAATCTCGCTTCAGACGAAATGCCACGAGGCGCTGCATGAGCTTTGGTTGCCGTGGACGACCCTTCAGATCGCAGAATCTGTAGCTGGGTGGGATCTCTAGAGAGCGAGCCCCTTCGTACTCCTCAAGGAAGGAAGACCGCACTTCACTACTGTAAGTATCCGCCTCGACATTCATGGCTTGAAGCCGGTCAATCAAAGCGTCTGCATCCGCGAAGCAGGCGTCCCAGAGCTTTGCGGTGGCTTTTGCTTTTAAGAACTCGATGCGATCGGCATCTGTAGCAGTGCTTTCTACCACACTCGCGGCTTTGTCTAACGCTAGAAGGGTTTTAACGGGATCGACGTGCGGTAGATCATCGCTGGAGATCAGGGCAATGTGCTTCTCCTCAGCGAATTCACGCTGCAGCTGCTTCGAGCGCTTTTGCAGAAGTAGAGCCTCTTTGTCCGCCTGATTTGTTTCGGCCTTCAAGCTGGACCCGAATTCCAGGAGCCCATTGATGGAGTCGACGTCATTATTGTCAGCCCAGGCCTGAAGGTCTTCGCGTTTGACCATGCCGGATTGGACCGCATCGACAAGCAAATCAAATGTGCGGCTGAACTTCTCTTTGTCTCCCCGGTTGATGCCCTGCGCCTGGAATAGTACATAGAGCTCAGAGGAGGTGAGGGCTTCTAGATGTTCCCCTAGATCACGAACAAAGGCCTTGATGTAGGCCAGTGTAATGTTGGCTGTCGATGATCCTGCGACGAACTGTTTGCCAAAACGGCTGGCCACTTCGCTCCAGTGCAGCTGACCCTGCCGTGTCATTCCGGCGATAGGTGAGCCAGGATTCTTGCCAGCATACGGTTCGTCGATCTGCTCTTTGAAGAACTCGTAGATCTGGGCATAGGACGGCATCAGTGACAGGTCTTGATTGTGGAACTGATTGACGTCATCCAACAGCTTGGAAAGCTTGTCCTCGGTCCAATAAGTTCGACCACCATTTTCACCCACGAGTTGGCCCTGATACCGGAGACCTAGAGTGCGCGCAACTTTGCTCTGGCCACCAAAGTCCTGAACAATTCGGCCCACGCGACGGGGTAGCGATGTCTGTTTGGGCATCGCTGTGGGATGCCCCAGTGCCGCTGCATGCCGCAAGAGAAACTGCCTTAAGCACTCAAAATCTTTCCAGTAGCAATTCCCCATGGAAAAGCTGCTGTTGCAGATCCATTCGTAATGCAGATCCCACTCGTTATCTGGAACAGGGATGGCATGTTTCTGATAGATGTCCAGCCGCTGTTTCGGGTTCATTGCCAGGGTCGCGTCCCAGCATTCCAGATCCTCGTCGCCCTGTGGCTGATCGCCTTTGAATGCAAGACGCCCGAAACGGTCGAGCCAGGACCGAATACTCGCAAGCTGCCTGGCTCTTGCATGCTCGCTAACGTTGCCTTGGATTCGTGCGGAGAGAGTATCTGGCGCAACACCAATGACGAGGGCCACCCTGTTAAGCAGCTGCCTGACACGCTCTCGGGTGACTGGGGGTGCAAGCTGGTCGCCAATGGCTTGATAGGTTGCGCCGCAAGCTCTTCTGATGTAAGAAGACCAGCCCCGATCCGCATCTCTCTTGATACTTCTCTGAAGGCTATTGATCCAGGACTTCGACGTGCCATCGCCAAGTTCTTGCGCGTAGCGCGCAAGCAAGTGCCGTTTTGATTCCTCCCAGGCAAGATTGTGAAGATGATCGTTGAGGAGTGATGGGCCGATTAGTGATTCGATAATTCCAAGGCACTCCCTCAGTATTCTCAGCTCTGTATCCAGTGAGGCCTGGCCATGAATGATATCGCTGTTCTGGAGCAATTCCTCAATGGCCTCTTCTGGGTTATCAGGGTCTCCCGCTAAGCACTTCGCGGCTGTATTGCCGATTAACGCTATGACGGTTTCCCTGCATTGCTTTCGACTGTCTCCAGCAGGCCGAAAATCTTGATGGGATTCGCTGTGTTGGGACGTAGGCAGATCCAAGTCAGTTAACTGGAATGGAAGCCCGAGGCCAATGGTGGCGAGGGCTCGACGGAGCCTCTGAATCCCGATTGGACCAAGGTTTCGGATTGCAGAAAGATCAGATTCGGTCTTGCCGGCTAAATCCTCAAGCGTCTTCATCCCGCTACGCAATAGCGGTCCTAGGACGGGTTGTGGGATTCCCAGATCTTGGAGCGCCGTTGTGACTGATGACAGGCTAGTCGTGCTGTCCTGGTTGTTTGTGGCTGCTTGTTTTTGTTGGCAATCAGGCTGTGCTATGACTAGAACGGGGAATGGAATTCCCTTCTTCTCGAGTCCTGTGATTAACTCATCAAGGCTCTTCTGCCCAAAGTTTCTTACGTTAAGCAGATCGTCTTGTTGTTTTTCGGCGAGGTCGGCAACCGTGCGAAAGCCACCGTAATGCAAGGCATTGGTGGCTCGTATCGAGAGCGATAGCTCTCCGATGGTTATCTTGGGCCAGCTTGGTTTCTCCTGGCTCTGATCAGAGGAAGGTGCCTGGCCTGTTTGTTCACTCTGTAGAGGAACAACGTCCTCGGCCAAAGGTTCTAGATCAAGACCTGGACCAGAGAGTGGGTTTACTCCGCCGACAGCAAGGTCTTGAGGAGGAAAATCCTCAACCCACGCATCATCGGCTGCGCTCCGGGTCTGTCGCTCCTGCAGCGTTTGCCGCACCGCATCGATGCGTCGCCGAAGTTCCTGCCGTTCTGTCGCTAGTTCATCTGGGTCTATCGGAAGGATGTCCTGATCGCTGTCGACTGCTGAGGCCTGTTGTTCTTGCTCCTCCCGTATCTGTTCGGCGTCCTCGGCCGCCCGCTGGGCTTCTGCTTCTCGGGCCAGGCGTTCAGCTTCTGCCCTGGCCTGTCGCTCCTGCTCCTGCCTGAGGCGTTCGGCGTCCTCGGCCGCCCGCTGGGCTTCTGCTTCTCGAGCCAGGCGTTCAGCCTCTGCCCTGGCCTGGTGCTCTTGCTCCTGCCTGAGGCGTTCGGCTGCCTCGGCCGCCCGCTGGGCTTCTGCTTCTCGAGCCAGGCGTTCAGCCTCTGCCCTGGCCTGGTGCTCTTGCTCCTGCCTGAGGCGTTCGGCTGCCTCGGCCGCCCGCTGGGCTTCTGCTTCTCGAGCCAGGCGTTCAGCTTCTGCTCTGGCCTGGTGCTCTTGCTCCTGCCTGAGGCGTTCGGCTGCCTCGGCCGCCCGCTGGGCTTCTGCTTCTCGGGCCAGGCGTTCAGCTTCTGCCCTGGCCTGGTGCTCTTGCTCCTGCCTGAGGCGTTCGGCTGCCTCGGCCGCCCGCTGGGCTTCTGCTTCTCGGGCCAGGCGTTCAGCTTCTGCCTTGGCCTGTCGCTCCTGCTCCTGCCTGAGGCGTTCGGCGTCCTCGGCCGCCCGCTGGGCTTCTGCTTCTCGAGCCAGGCGTTCAGCTTCTGCCCTGGCCTGGTGCTCTTGCTCCTGCCTGAGGCGTTCGGCTGCCTCGGCCGCCCGCTGGGCTTCTGCTTCTCGAGCCAGGCGTTCAGCTTCTGCTCTGGCCTGGCGCTCTTGCTCCTGCCTGAGGCGTTCGGCTGCTTCGGCCGCCCGCCGGGCTTCTGCTTCTCGGGCCAGGCGTTCAGCTTCTGCCTTGGCCTGGCGCTCCTTATCCGCCTGCTGCCGCTCGCTTCTTTGCTTGGTGCTGATCTGCGATTTCAGCACTAGAAGAGTGCTGGAGGACGCATTGGGAT
Organism: Synechococcus sp. CBW1006; assembly: GCF_015840525.1. NCBI lineage: Bacteria > Bacillati > Cyanobacteriota > Cyanophyceae > Synechococcales > Synechococcaceae > Synechococcus > Synechococcus sp. CBW1006. Next base: position 1,959,336 of record NZ_CP060396.1, read on the forward strand.
TTAAGGCTTGGCCTTCATACTCCTCGAAGAGTTGAGCCAAGCGCTGTTTCAGTACGTCAGTCTTCGGAGGAGGTGCCTTCCAGAGTGACAGCTCATACCAGATATCCAGCAACTTGATGCTGTCACGGCAGGTGACTGCCTCAACAATCTGCTGCTCGATGCGATCCAGGGCAATAGCGTAATCCGTCTCGTGTGAAGCCCCTGACTTCGACGAGGACCTGAGCAGCCCAAGGGCACGAGCTGTGTTCTTCAGGAAGGATCTCAGGCCCATGGACTAACGCTGCTCCGGCTCACTACCCAAAACCTCCATCCTGATGCTCAAACCAAATAGAATGCCTTGCGCAACCGATCAGGATCCAGGTCGACCCTTGGGCGATCCTGACGCCTGGTTTCCATCGCGGTGATGAATGCGGGCAGGGCTGAGACATTCATTAAGTTGGTGCCACAGCCACTGACGCCATCAAGATGGGCGTGGTCTGGGGCGATCACGAGACAGGCCTTGCTGAACTGAACATCGGGGTATTCGCTCGCCAACCGCCGCAATACATCACCGATGTAGCGGCGACACTGAAGCATGGGGTTTACTGGGCGCGCCGCAATGACGCGCTCACTCCCGTCAGGGGCGGTGCAGATCCACTGAGAGTTGATGCCACCCGTCCATGTGCCCCTGTAGTTTTTGCATTCCATGATATACGCCTCTCCTGATGGAGTAATCAATAGGTGATCTACTTCGTGCAGATGCTGCCCGAGGATGATATTCGATATCAGGTATCCTTCGATAGCCATGTCTCGCAGGACATTGGCCACTTCGATCTCCAGGTTGTTGTAGCCAGGATTCGGATTCAACTCGATGACTTTCTGTGTTCCCGTGTAGGTGATCGCAGGGGGAGGCGTTGTTGGGATCACGGCAGGTGCGGCCGACTCATTGAGATCCACGATCACCTGATTGTCGAACAGGCGTATCTGGTTCACGGTGTCGTCAACCGTAATGCGAAGCTGGCGTTCCGTATCAATCGCAAAGGTGATGCGGTAGCGCTTGTCCCCAACGGGGGCGTTGGGATCCACGGGGATCACCACCAGGTGGCCGCCTGTTCCTAGGGGGCGAAACTCGTTGGCCACCAAAGGGCCAGGAGTCTCCGTTTCGTTAGCACTATCATCCAGCCGCCGGGGCTGCCGATAGAGCTCGCCCACGGAGATGCGGATGCCAACCTGTTCTCTGGTCTGACGCCCCGAATTCAGCGCAAAGTCGGAAAGACAGGGGAAGACCGTTCCCTGGCGGAACAGTGTCTGGTAGACGAAGTTGCCATTGACGGCCCGAAGCCGGATGGCATAGTCGTGGAGGAGATAGTCGTTCGATACGGGCGCATCGACGCTGCGCAGGGCACCGAAGACCACAGCAGCAAAACGCTCTTCCTCTGTAGGGGAGTCGGAGAGCTCAAGATCAAGGCCTGAAAAGGCCTCATTGAGAACGGTGCGTATCGGGGGACAGATGGTGCAGCCACCCACGAGGATCGCGCCACTGATGGAGTTCTGCGCGATGCCTCGGTTTTGGATCTCGGTTGCGGTCTCCTGGACCAGGTCCTTCAAGGACGATGCAATGGTCGAGTCCGTGATCATCGACGCGAGGTCGGTATTGCGGAACGCCATGTTGATGGTGAGGCCGGCTTGGAGGTCTTCGTAAGGCTCCAAGGCGCGCTTGCTGAAGCTCAGCTTCTTCTTCACCTTCTCGCCAGCACGAATGGCACGCAGATACGTCTTGCGGTTAAAGGTGGAGGGCGGGTTGAGGCCCTGGAGTGCAAAGGCTTTCTCGGCGATCAGGTCGTCGATTGTGGAGCCGCCCACAAAGGTGCCTGTCTTGGTGATCAGGCGTGCTTCCTCTGGTGTGCCGTCACCGGCAAAACCGATGTCAGCGAGAGTGATGTCGGAGGTGGAACCGCCGATGTCCACGATCAGCACACGGCTGCCGAAGGCTTCTTCGCCGTAAAACAGCGCAGCGGCGGTGGACTCGTCAATCAGGCGAATCGCTTCGGGTTGCAGGTTGGCGCTGAACACTTCCCGCAGCCAGGCGCGATACTCGGAGGGAGCCTGCACGGGCGCCGTGAGGATCAGGCTGGGGACGTGGCTGCTGCCGAACTCCACCTCCAGTTCCTGCTTGAGGTCGTGGCAGAGAACGCGCACGAAATCGGTGCTGGTTTCCAGCAGGCTGCGGTGGCCCTCTTCGCCATGGCGCGCTTGCACAAAGGAGTCGAGCAGCTGACGCTTGAAGTTGCGCCCGTAACGCCGGTAGGCGTCGGGCCGCTCATCCTCCGAGAGCTTGGCCCAGGCCCGAGCACCCACTTCCGGTCCGTCGTCGGAGTGAAACACTTCCGAGGGCACAAAGGTGAAGGGTTTTTCCGGGCTCCTGGAGAGCTGGGTGTCGAGCTGGGAGATGCGCGGCAGGTGCAACAGGGCTTCGCGGCCCTCCTGATCACGGGTGGCGATCAGGGTGTTGGTGTTGCCGAGGTCAATGGCGAGGTGTTGAAGCATGGCTGATCACTCCGCACCCACAACAACGGCCTTGCGCACCACGGCATCGCCACGGAGAAAGCCGATCTGGCGGATGGTGCAGGCATCTCCCTTACTCAACGCAGCAGCGCTGTCGTGATGGCGGGGATCGAAGTGGGTGGCCTCTCCGGGTTCACCGATGGGTTCAAGGTCGAGCGGCTCATAGACCGCTTCCAGGGCTGCGGTGTAGACACCCAGACGTTGGAGTTTCTGCTGATCGCTGAGGCTGTCGTCTGCGAGCAGCGATGGCAACAGGGCCAGGGGGGTCTGCACTGCTTCGAGCACCATCTGCCGCAAGGCATCCGTGGCGAGCGAGGCCTGCTTCGTGGCCCGAGCAGAGGTGTCAGCGCCCTTGGCAGGCTCTGGGGGGCTCGACGCATCGGGGGCTTCACGATTGGCCAGGGCTCGGACCAGTGCGCCGTAGTGGCTGGCTACGGCAGAGGCGCCCTGATCCCCCAGATTGAGCGTTGACACCAGGTCGGCCAGGCTTTGCTGCAGCTGCCGCACCTGCTTCAGGCGGTTCTGGGGGAAGAGCTCGGCGATTTCGGCATCACTGCGAAAGCCGGCAGCCTTGGCCAGCTTTTCGCGGGGTGCCCCTTTGGCCCCACGGGCATTGAGGCCCCGAGCTGACTTCGACTTTCTGGCCATGGCTTGTCGTGGGGGTGGTGTGGTGGTTGGGTTGCAGACAGGACGAGGGCAGGAAGCCTGATCGGCGAGCGAGATCAGGAGCTATCGCCACAACTGGCGAGAACGACGAGGGTCATCGGTTGAGCAGGCGCTGCACGGCCGCCCGCAAGGGCGGCAGATCAGTGGCGACGGTGCGCCAGACACGGGCAAGATTCACCTTGAGATCGTCATGGATGAGCGCGTCTCTCATGCCGGCAATCTGCCGCCAGGGAATCTCGGGATTGGCAGCCCGAAGGTCGGTGTACTCAGCGATGCGTTCCAGGCAGTCGCGGATGCTTTCGAGGTAGAGCTGATCCTTACTCACAGTGCCAAGGCCTGATCGAGGATCTCGCTACGAATCAGCGGATGCAGCGTTTCTGCCTCGGTGACGTCCACCGGGCAGTCCAACAGGTCTTCGAGGTCCTGGCGCAGGCTGATCAGCCCTAGCAGAGACTGGTCGGAGGCCAGGTCAACCAGGAGATCAAGGTCGCTGCCGGCGTGCACCTGCCCCTTGGCGATGGAGCCATAGATCCGCTGGTTGGAGGCGCCATGGCGGTGCGCCACGGCAAGGACCTCTGGCCGAAGGGCGTTGTGGCGCTGGCGAATCGTGGTGGCGGGTGCGTGGGTCATAGCGCCAGGCCGATCTGGGCAGTCTGGCCCGACTCGGGCTGGGGATTGCGGGGTGGCCGCCCGCGGCGCCGACCCGTGCCGCTGCCCCCGGAGCTACTGCCTCCCCGACGACTACCGCCATGCAATCCCTGGGCCACCTCTTCCTCGTAGCGCTCGGCATTGAGGGCCAGCAGGCGGGCGAGCACGTCGTCGCGCACGGCATCGGGCCAGCGGTAACGCCAGGGCAGCTTGCGGCGACCGGTGATAGCGCCGTAGGCCTCCAGCTGGCCCTGGAAATCGAGGGCATCGCCAGCATCCGAGAAGAACAACTCGCCGCTGTCGATGCACTCCTGCAGTTCGTCGGGGAGTTGGGCGTCTTCTTCGGTGTCGAGGTAGTCGAGGCCGAAGCCGCAGCCGGTGGGCACATCGCTCCAGCCGTAGGCCTGCAGCACCGCCTGATCCATCTCGCCGTGGAGGCGGCGCAGCTCCAGCAGGCCTGGGCTGGTTTCGGCTGGATCGTGGAAGCGGTTGTAGGTGCTGGTGAGGCCTTCGTTATTGGACACCATTAGCTCGGCGCGGAACTGGTGGTAGTGCTCGCCGCTGGTTTCGAGGCTCTGGCGTGTGTCTTCGAGAGTGGGATCGTTAGCGTTGGCGTCGAGCAGGGCGGCGGGGAAGGGGAAGGTTTCGAAGCAGTCGGAAGGTGTGTAGCGTAGGTCATCCTTCATGGACGAACCTAGAAATCGAGCCCAGAGTTCATGTACATCGGACTGACACAACAACATCCATGCCGCTGATTCCAATGCGAAGACCACCATGGCCTCCGAAAAGACAGATGTTGGTGGCATGAAGGCAAGCTGCCAGTTCGGCTGATGCCTCGCGGTGACGATTACTTTTGCTTTGCCTTCGACGGCTGCATTCAGCTCAGGCCTTGGCCTGATGAATAGCCACCATTTCTGCTTCGCTCCTTTGTCGTTGACCTTCAGGCGTTCAGGCTTCACCTTGCTTTCCACAATCTGCATCAACTCCGGCCACTCCCGCCGGCACTCCTCCTCACTGCGCTCGCCGAAGTTGATCACATATCTGTGATGCGCATGCGTGGGGCTGCTGTTCACTTCCTCCCCGCCGATGTAAGGCAAGATCACCTCAGCGTTCTTCGGGTTCTCACCGATCAACCGCTCCATCGTGGTGATTGGCGAGGGGATGCCGGGCGTGTCGTCGTCGGCCGGGCTGGAGTCGTCGAAGGTGAAGCCCATGCCCAGCACGTAGCTGCCCACGAAGCTCTTGCCGGCATTGGCTACTAGCTGCTTCGGATCTTCATGGCCGCCGTTGGCAAACAGGAAGGCCGTGATCTGCTCCACCGGCCGCCGCTCCAGCAGCTTGGCGCCGGAATAAGCGCCCTTGCGCAGGTGCACCACGCTCACCACCACGGCCGCCACGCCCGGCCACTTGTAGCGCTTGCGGGCCGCATAGATCGTGCCTCCGTTGAGGCAGATCCAGCGCAGGCCGGTGCTACGCGTGTCGCCCTGGGCGATGGTGTTGGTGGCGATCAGCCCCAGTGATCCACTGGGTCGGAGCAGATCGAAACAGCGGCGGAAGAAATGGGCCACGAGATCGGCATTGCCATGGCTCTCGGGGTGCAGCTGCTTGAACCAGTCGAGGATGCCTTCCGGGCTGCCTTCGGCAATGGTGTTCTTCCCCGCGAAGGGAGGGTTGCCCACGAACACATCAAACCCACCCCGCCCCTCGCGAAACACCTCCGGAAACTCCAGCTGCCAGTGAAACGGCGTGATCCCCTTCTCGCCCGCCGCCAACCGCTCGCGGATCTCCTGAACGGAATCCTGTAGCCCATCGTCCGCAAAGGCGCCACTGAGCATTGCCAGATACACCTGCTGCTTATCGGCGCGTTCTTTCGGCTTCTTGGCATCAAAGAAGGCGGCCACCATCAGATCGCCAACCTGACGCAGGCCATCTGCGGCCTTGATCTGCTGCAGCAGCAGAGCCTTCTTGCGGTCGTAACTCTCATCCGAGAGGCTGTCTTCGGCAAAGCTGCTTTGCCGGCTGGTTCCCAGCTGGGCGATGATCTGGTTCTGTTCATTGAACAGAGCGAGTTGCACCTCCTGCATCGCCGCCTGGATCTCCTTCACGGAATACCCCACCAGCGAATCGCCGCACTTGAGGGCGTGATCCACAAAGGTGAAGGGCATGTCTTTGCTGAGCGTCACCAGCCAGAGGCTCAGGCGTGCCAGGTTCACCGCAAACGGGTTCTTGTCCACCCCATACAGGCACTGCTGGGCCACCAGCCGGCGGGCCACGGTGTCTTTGTCGGCGTCCTGCCGGAAGCCCTCGGGGAAGCCATCGCGTTCCCAGGCCTGCACCAGCCAGCCGGCCAGATAGCGGCACACCGCCACCAGGAAGGCACCGGATCCCATCGCCGGATCGCACACCTTGAGATCGAGGATCTGCTCCGCCGTGGGCTGGTGGTTGCAGCGCTGCAGCCAGGGGCGGAACGCTTCGGCCACGATCGGTTCGGTGAGCGCCCGCGGGGTGTAGTGGCTGCCGCTGCGGCGCCGCTCCGCGGTGGGTTGCAGGATCAGTGATCCCGGCTGCAGCCCGCGCGGGGTGTGGGGGGAGAGTTTCTTGTCGAGCGCCAGGCAGAGCTCGGCGAGGCTGCTGGCGCTTTTCAGCTCCCTTTTCACACTGGCCGGCAGTTTGAGCTTCACGCCGGCCTGTTCATCGAGCCAGCTCTCGCGTTTGCCCGCGCTCTGAGCGAGCAGCTGATCCGCATTCACCACCACCGTGATCGTGATCTTCTGGCGCGGCGGCCGATACGTAATCCCCACGCTGGGGCCGTGGGCCTGCTCCACGCGGAAGCCCATGATCCCCTCGTACACCGAGCCGATCTGCTCCACATCGAGAGCCCGATAGCTCAGCCGCTCGCCATCGAGCCAGAGCAATTTGCTGAGCACCTTCTCCACCACGTCGTCGCTGATGGCGGGCAGGTTGCTGAGGATCGCGTCCTGATAGCTGCTGTAGGGATCGCGGCCCTCCAGGAAGGGGTAGGCATCGGGATCAAACAGCTCGCCGTGGCGCGCCGGCAGGTAGGCCGGATCGGCGCCGCCGCCGTCGTACACCAGCCGGAACAGGCTCAGCAGCGATGCCCAACCGCCGCGCCGATCGCTCATCGCCCCTTGGTGGTCCACCCGCTCCTGGCGCAACCGATCAGCCAGGGCGCTGACGCTGTAGTGCTGCCCGTAGAGCGAATCGGCGGGCATCAGCGCTTCGTCTTCCGCGTAGAGCAGGAACACCAGCCGCAGCAACACCGTGATCAGGCCGCCATAGAGCTGCTGTTGGCCCTCATCGCTGTGGGGCAGATCGCCGAGCACCGTGCGGCCGGCGTCCTGCGCCAGCCGTTCGGCGTCGTCAAAACCCAGCAGCAGTTCCCACAGGGCTTCGAGCACCTGCTCGGCCAGGCGGGTGCTCACTTCGCTCTGGTTCTTGCGGCTGGCCGCGAGCAGCGCCGGCAGCCGTTGCTCCGGGTTGCCACCGAATAGCCGATCGACCCCCAGCAACAGCTCCAGGGCGCCGAGCATCGGCCGGCCCGCCACCTCGGCCATCGGCTCCAGGGGCATCGTGAGCCAGCCGCTGGATTCACCTCGCGGCGCGTGGACCAGGCGCAGATCAGCGCCGTTGAACAGGATGCCGATCGGATGTTCGGTTTCCTTCAGCAGCCGCTCGAAACGCTGTTGCGGCGTGGCATCCCAGCCGTTGCCGGTGGGATTCCAGGGTTGATCGAAGGCGCGGCCCCATTCGCCCAGGGCGGTGAGGTCGAGCACCAGGGCCTGCAGGCCTTCGCCTTCAAACTTCGGCACCCCGTGGGTGGGGCGCAGGGTTTCGCCGTATTCGCTCAGCACCACCTCCGGGATGGTCTGAAGCTGATCGGCGCTGAGCAGGTCGGCCTCGCCCCAATCCAGCAGTTCGGTGGCCAGTTGCCCAAAGCCCGGCACCACCTGGATCGGCTCACCGGCCGCGGTGTCGCGCTCTTCCAGCAGGGCTTCCAGCTGGCGTTGCCGCGTCGAGAGATAGGCCGTGCCCTGGTTGGGGAACAGCTCGAGTTTGTTGAGCACCGCCGGGGCGACCACCAGGCCCACCGGTTGCACCAGGCCGAGCCATTGCTCGTGGGTGTGGATGCCGGGAGTTCCGTAAGCCATCAGCGCACCCCCGCCAGATCGTTCGCGCAACCGAAACGGTTCCATACTGGTGCTACCACCGGTGGATCGCTGGTTGCCATGGCCAAAACGCTCACCCTCAAGAACCTGCCCGATGCGCTCCACGCCCGGCTGGCTGCCGCCGCTAAGCGGCATCGGCGCAGCCTCAACAATGAGGCCATCGTGTGCCTGGAAGCGGGCCTGGCCGCACCCCCCACATCCGTAGAGGAGGAGCTGGCGGAGATCCGAGCCCTGCGCGAGAGCCTGGGACCCCACAGCTTTAACCCTGAGGCCATCGATGCCTTCAAGCGGGAAGGGCGGCCGTGATCGTTGTGGATACCAACGTGGTGGCCTACCTGCTGCTGCCTGGCCCCAAAACCGAACAGGCTGAAGCCTTGCGGCGGCACGATCGGCACTGGGCCACACCGCCGCTTTGGCGCAGCGAGTTCCGCAACGTTCTTACGCAGCATGTTCGCCGTGACTTGCTGAGCCTGCCAGCGGCTCTGGCGCTGATGCAGAAGGCCGAGGTGCTTCTCGCCAGTGAGGAGCAAGCGGTGGCCTCGGAGCATGTGTTGCATCTGGTGAGTCAGAGCAGCTGCAGTGCCTACGACTGTGAGTTCGTGGCCGTTGCGGAGCAGTTGGGCGTGCATCTGATCACGGAGGACCGTGCCCTGCAGGCCGCCTTCCCCGCCATTGCGATGTCCCTGCATCAGGCCACCTCCTGAGGCCAGAGGTAGATCGCACCGGCGGGTTCCACCCGGTGGGTGCGGAGCTCGAAGGTGCGGCGGATGCGCTCGGGTTCGTGGCTGAGGTCGCTGTCGATGGTCTGCAGGCGCTGCTCCCAGTACTTGCGGTTGTCCTCCAGCTGGCGGCGTTCTTCCTTGATCCCACCCAGATCGAGCAACAGCTGATCGAGGTTCTCGTTGGTGCGGCTGCGGGTGCTGGTGATCCGCTTGCGTTGCTCCTCCAGCACCTTGATGAAGCGGGCCACCTCATCGTCGGCGCGTTTGGCCAGCTTGGCGGCCGCGTCCTGGCGGCGTTCCTCCACCTTCTGATCCAGAGCTTCCCGCAAGTGAGCCACATCCACGCTCAGGTTGTTCTGGAGAGCGGCGCTGATCCCTTCCGGTGCCTCCAGGCGCTGCCGCAGCGACGTCTCCAGATCCTCCAGGGCGCGACTGGTTTTCTCGCTGCTGAGTTTGCGCAGCCGGCGCTGGGGATCGCTGGGATCCCACTCGGCCGCTACCGCGAGCACTTCATCGTGCAGGCGGGAGGCGCCATGGCCGTAGAGGCTCAGGCGAGCCAGGATCACGAGCTTGGCGGTGTCATCGGCCGTGCCCACCACTGCGGCGCGGCTGAGCGCATCGCTCTGGAAGCCGCGCATCAGGAAGCGGTTGAGCAAGCGCATCACCAGCGGATGCTCCAGATGCAGGTGCACGCGATCGGCATTCACCTCCTGCGGATCGCGGAACACCACCGGCTGCAGCTGGGTGTCCTGCCGCCATTGCCAGAGCTTCTGCCCCGGCTGGCGCGGCGGTCGCAGGGCATCAAGTACATCGCCCCAGGCCGCTTCCCCGCCCGGAAGCTCGGTGGCGCTGGGGAACTCCCAGATGGCCCGTTCGGGATCCTGCGCTGCCTGCTGGGGATCGCGCGGCTGCAGCGCCAGGGTCTGCTGGCCGTGGCGCTCACCGGTGATCTGCAGGCTGGTGTTGAGCGCGTCGCGGAACTGCTCTGTAGAGAAATGCAGCCACTTGCGAGAGCGCTCCAGGTAGCGCTCCAGCGTTCCCACCTGTTTCTCCAGGGCCTCCTTGCGTTCGCGGCTGCCCTCCAGTTCCTCCTCCAGGAGCACCTGGGTGAGCCGGAAGTCATCCTCCTGATCCAGCCCCTTGATCTCGGCGATCGTGTGCGCCAGGGCGGTGGGGTTGATGCCCTTGGCCAGCAGGTCGTTGAGCTTGCGGATCACCACCGGCGGCAGGCAGCCCAGTTCGCTGCGGATCTGATCGGTCTTGCGCACCACCGTGTCGAGCACTGTGTCTTCCGGGCGCTGGGGCAGCACGAAGTAGTGGCAATACACCTGCGGTGATCGTTGCAGGGTGCGATCAATCCGGCCGTTGCGCTGCTCCATCCGCCCCGGGTTCCAGGGCACGTCGAAATGCACCAGCCGTTTGCAGTGGTTCTGCAGGTTCACGCCCTCCCGCGCTGCATCGGTGGCGATCAGGATCCGCAGGGGGTCACTTTCCGGTGGGCTGTTGAAGCTGCGCTTGATCGCTTCGCGCCGTTCATCGCCGATGCCGCCATGGAAGGTGGCGATGCGGGCTTCGGCCTGATCGCTTTCGGCGATCAGCTCGCGCACCCGGCGCTCCAGCCAGTCCTTGGTGTCGGCGTATTCCGTGAAGATCAGCAGGCGTTCGTTGCTCCACGGGGCCCCCGGCTGCCCCAGCTGCGGGCAGAGGTGGTCGCGGATCAGCTGCTCGAGGCGGTGCACGCGGCTGTCGGGCTCGTAGCGCGCCTCCTGGGCGATCGCTTGCATCTGGCGCAGCAAGGCCCATTCCTCCTCGCTGGCCTCCAGTGCCGAGGCCAGGGCGGCTTCGTGCTGGGCGTCGGCTTCCTTGAGCAGGTCCTCTTCGTTGCCGTCGGCGCGTTCGTCGTCGCCATCGATGGAGCCTTGCAGCAGATCGAGGGCATCCAGACGCACCTGGCGCCGTTGTTCCGCTTTGGCCGCGCGTTTCTCCAAGGTGTGCATGTGCACGCTGAGGGTGCGATCAAAGGCGGCAATCGAGCTGAGCAGGCGTTTCTGCAGGTTGGAGATCACCAGATTTTCGGCCGCCCGTTCGCGCTTGCCGGCGGCAGCGAGCCGTTGGTTGCGCAACTCCCGGTAGCGGCTGAGCAGCTCGGCCAGCTGAAGTTCGGGGTTGTCGCTCGGCAGGCCATCGATCACCTCGGGGGTCACCAGCCGCTGCGGCAGGTCCACACCGATCTGCCGCAGGTCTTCCTTGAGCCTGCGCACCATCACGTCTTCCAGGTCTTGCTTGCGCACGGCCACGCCGCGGCAGAAGCGGGTGGGATCGAGGATCTCGAGCAGGGCGGAGAAGCTGTTGCTGTGGCCGTTGTGGGGTGTGGCGGAGAGAAACAGCTTGTGCTCGAACCGCCCGGCCAGATCGCGCATGGCACGGGTGAGCTTGGAATCGATCGCGAACTTGGAGCCACTCGCCGGTGCGGCGTTGTGGGCCTCATCGAGGATCAGCAGCGCCTGTTTGCCTTCATCGCCGAGCCAGTCGCGCAGCGGGCCGGCATAGGCCTCATCGCGCACCAACGCCTGGCTGAGCACAAACCGGGTGTGGGTGGCCCAGGGGTTGATGCCCCAGCCCCGCTGGCGGCGCATCTCGGCGATGTACTGGCGGTCCATCACCGCAAAGCCCAGGCCGAAGCGGCTCTCCATCTCCCCCTTCCACTGCAGCACCACCGAAGGGGGCGCCACCACCACCACGCGGTGCACCTTCTGGCGCAGCAGCAGCTCGCGCATGATCAGCCCGGCCTCGATCGTTTTGCCGAGACCCACGTCATCAGCGATGAACAGGCTCACCCGCGGCATCCGCAGCGCCTTGCGCAAGGGCTCCAGCTGGTAGGGCTTCACGTCGATCCCCGCCCGCAGCGGCGCCTGGAACAGGCCGGGGTCGGTGCTGGTGACGCAGTTCCAGCGCAGGGTGTTGAGGTAGCTGCCGAACACCTGAGGCTGATCAAAGCCGCGTTGCCCCACCGTGTCCCAGGTGGTTTCACCCAACACCAGGGCATCCACTTCCCGCTCCCAGAACACCTCCAACCGCTGGCCGTTGGCGTCGTCATCCAGGCAGGCCAGACCAACCACCGTGTCCCCCTCGGGGTGCTCGGACGGCTCCACCTTCTCCACCAGCCAGCGGTGGCTGCGGCAGAGGACCACACAGCCCTCACTGGGGATAATTTTTGGGGAGCTCGATCTCATGGTTTCACCGCCTGCATCGGCGGGACTGGCATGGGGGTGTGGGGACGCTGCGGCCAGTCTGCCGCTAGCGGAAGCAATGCGGCAGCAGACCAGAAGCAGTTGGAGCCGCGAGTTTCGGATCTATGCACGGGGCGCATACTTTCAGCCCTCCAGCTGTTGCAACCTGCCCATCTGCCCCAGCTCCTGGGCGGTGTGGCGCAGCACTGGGTGCTCCTGCCAGTCGGACAGCAGCGCCAGCCACACCGGACTCTGGGGCCTTGTGGTCAAGGGGCTGCGGCGCAAGGAAGCCCAGGTGTGTGCCTCCCAATCCGCCACCACCAGCGCCAGGGCACTGCCATGGATCCGGCAGATCCAGTCGTCTGGGGTCTGAAGGCTGTTGCCACCGCTGCGCAGCGTCAGCCCCAGCTCTCGTAGAAGCCGCCGCAGGCCGGGCGCGACGCCCCGATCTGGCACCAGCACCTCCGGCACGGCACCCACCAGGACTGGCGCCTCTGGGCAGAACCCCAGGGCCAGGGGCAGCTCCCCCAGCGGCAGCAGCTCCAGCTCCTGGCGGTTGATCCCTGGTGCCTCCTCCAGCTCCAGACCCGAGAGCAGGGCGCCATCGAGCACGCCCTGACGCACCAGCTCCAGCCAGTTGGCTGCCGCCCGGAACCGCTGGGGGGTGGGCAGCAGCCAGGGGCAGCCCGCCAGCAGCGGGTGATGGAGAAGATCACTGCCGATGCGAGCCACGCCAGCGGCGAGGCGATGGGCGCGGCAGCCCAGCCGCAGCAGTCGCATCGAGGCCGAAGTGCCGTAGCCGCAGCCCCAGAGCTGGCGGCGATCGCGCACCAGGCCGAAGTCCTCCGAGAGGATCCGGTAGCGGCGGCTGATGGTGGGCTGGCTGAGCTGCAGCAGCCGGCTGGTCTGCACGGTGGTGCCGCAGAGCTCCAACAGATCGAGCAGGCGGATGTCGTGCAGCAACTCCGGCAGGCGGTAGTGGGGGGCCTGGGCCAGCGACGGGGGGCGCGGGGAAGCCATGGGGCGAATGCGGCGCTGGGAGCAGCCTCAGCAGCGCCGGCCACTTTTGAGCGCTTTCCCCTGCGAAATAGCAAAGCCGCTCAGCAGACCTCAGTGATAGCAACGATCTCTATCTGCTCTTTCGCATGGAGAGGCTTGCCGTTGCATGCCGCTGCCGCCAGGCTGCGGTCCATGCCTGACTCTCTGCCATGCCCTCGACAGCGCCCCTGCGCTGCCACCTGCTGATCGGCCCGCCCGCCAGCGGCAAGACCACCCTGGCCGGCGTGCTGGCCCAGCTCACCGGTGCCGTGGTGCTCTCCACCGATGTGGTGCGCCACGAGCTCTTTGGCGATGCCGCGGTGCAAGGCCCCTGGCGCGACATCGAGGCCCTGCTGCACCAGCGCCTCCGGGATGCCGTGGCCGCCGGCATCCCAGTGATCCTCGATGCCACCCATGCCCGCCGCCCCTGGCGCCTGGCGATCACCCAGGCCCTGAGCCTGCCGGCTCCGGTGGAGTGGATTGGCTGGTGGCTCTACACGCCGCTGTCCACCTGCCTGCAGTGGAACCAGACCCGCAAGCGCCTCGTGCCCGAGCCGGTGATCCGCGAGATGTCCGCCGCCCTGGCTGATCCGGCCTTTGGCCCCTCTCGGGCGGAGGGCTTCGCGGCAGTGGTGGCGGTGGTGCCCACCCACGGCCGCGAGCTGGAGGCCCTGCTGCGCGAAGAACTGGCCCGCCTCGATCACCGCATCCGCTCAGCCCGGAACCGCGAGAAGCGCTTCCAGCTCCACGGCTATTCGCGCCTCCTGGATCTGGAGCGGCTGCTGCATCTGCTGCGGCTGCTCACCACCTTCCCCGAACTCTCCGCGGCGGACCCCGCCACCCGCGCCGAGCTGGAGGCGATCGTGTCGCCCCTGCCGGAGGGCGACCTGGCGGATCAGGCCGCCGCCTACCTGCGCCGGCTGCATGGCGAGTGCTACGGCGATCCAGCTGCCATCCGCTCCGATCTGGCCTGGCTGGAGGCCAACGGCTTCTGCAGCGCCGAGCCCTCCCTGGCGCCGATCCAGCTGGCGCCAACCCCACCCCAGCCGCCCGCCGGAGCCCCCTGGCGGGGTGGCGTGCATGGTGGCTACCCACCCACTGGCGATGCGCCGGTGTTCGTGCGGGTGTTCACCCTGCTGCGCCATCTGCTGCAGCAGCCCTTTGATCAGGCCGAGGGTGTGGCGTTGCCGGAGCACCTGATCGAGCGCACCGAGGCCATCCCCGGGGCCTACCTCCCTTCCGAGGCGGCCACCCTGCGCAAGGACCTCGAGAAGCTGCTCACCCCCTATGGCTTCCGGCCCCGCAACGACAACGTCCGCCACGGCTATGCCATCGGCACCGCCTTGCTGTCGGCCCACCGGCTGCGGGAGATCCATGGGGTGGTGAGCCAGGCCGCGGGGCGCCTTGCCGATCCCACCGCCCAGGATCTGCTGCGGGAGCTGGAGCAGCGGCTCGCCTGGGGAGGAATCACGGTGGACGGCACGGCACCGGTGCGGGCGTTCGCCAACCGCTCGATCGTGAGCAGCGCCCTGGTGCGGCCCGACTCCCTGGCGGCCGAGCGCCAGGCCGAGGCGCTGGAGACGGCAATTGTGGAGCGGCGCCGCATCGAGCTGGAGCGCTACGCCTCGGTGGGCTCCTTCCCCGGCAGCCCCCTGGGGAGCTTGCGGGTGTGGCCGCTGCAGCTGCTCTTTCACACCATCGGCTGGTACCTCGTGTTTGAAGAGGACAGCCCCGGCCAGGAGCATGGGTTGATCCGCTGCGAACGCCTCGATCGCCTGGCCCTGCGCCGCAGCGAACGCGGCAACCGGCGCAGTGAGGAGGCCCACGCCCAGGGCCTCAAGCGGCTGGAGCTGTTGCTGCATCACAGCGGCGGCATCTACTTCGGCGACGACCTGGCGGCCCAGCTGCGGTTGTGCCATCCCCGCGGCCGCAGTCGCGAGCGGGAGATGGTCACCCTGCGCTTTTGCTGCCAGGGCTGGTGCTTCGCTTTCGTGCGTGAGGGCTTGCAGCGCTACCCGATCGAGCACACCCGCCTCTCGCTCCCCCTGCCTGGCGACACCTGGTGGCACCACCCCAAGGCACCGCATGTACTGCAGCCCGGCTCGCCGGCCGACAGCCACCCCTATCCGGTGGAGCTGGACCTCCCCAGCTGGACCGTGGCGGCTGACATCGACCTGCGCACCTGGCTGTTTGCTTTTGGCGCCGGCATCCGCATCGACAGCCCTCAGGCCCTGCGGGATGAGCACCGGCAGAAGCTGGAGACTGCCTTGGCGGTGTATGAGCAGCCTGAGGAGTCGCACTACAATGTAATGACAGCCAGAGCGGAGGGTCATGGCGCGCGATCAGGTGCTGCAGCTGCGGGCCTCGGCTGAGCAGCGCCAGCTGATTGATCAGGCCGCTGCGGCGGAAGGCATCAGCCGCACCGAATTCATCCTGCGCAGCTGCCAGGAACGGGCACGCGATGTGCTCCTGGATCGCACACTGTTCTCCCTCACGCAGGAGCAGACCACGGCCCTGCTGGCTGATCTGGAGGATTCCGGCGCTGCCGCCCAGGATCAGGCCAGCATCGAGCGCCTGCTCGACCTGCCGCAGCCGTGGCATGCGCCCGCCTGAGCCCCTCGGCCCCCAGCATCAGCTGGAAGGCTTCGACTGCGGCAACACCGCATTGAACCGCTGGCTGCAGCAGCGGGCCCTGGCCAATGAGCGCCAAGGGGTGTCGCGCACCGTGGTGGTCTGCTCAGACGAGGACAGCAACGTGATCGCCTACGCCTGCCTGTCGGCTGGCGCAATCGTGCTGGCAGAGGTGCCTGGTGCCTTGCGACGCAACATGCCGGACCCGCTTCCCGTTGTAGTGCTGGGCCGCCTGGCGGTTGACCGACGCCATCAAGGCCAGGGCCTCGGCCGCGCCCTGGTGGCCGATGCGCTGCGGCGCAGCCTGGCCGCTCGGCGCCTGATTGGCGCCAGAGCCCTGCTCGTGCACGCGATCGATGAGCAGGCGGCTGCGTTCTACCGCTCGCTTGGCTTTCGCCCCTCGCCGCTCAGCGCCTCGACGTTAATGCTGCAGCTCTCCGAACCAGACGGCTGACAACTGCCCTTAAGAGTTTGCTGAAAAACCAACCCACGAGCCAGTTTTCCACAGGCATCAGTGGATTTCCGGCTCAAAAAGACGGATCGGCGGCTATCAGAGCCGCAAACAGCCCGATTTCGGCATCGTTGGCCTCTCTGCAAGGCATTGGTTGAGGCCTATTGGGCACACCTCTGGACAACGGGCTGTTCATGCCGCCTCCATCGCGGGCTTGAGCAGGTTGCCCAGGCGGATCAGGTTGTAGGCGATCACATGCAGGCCAAACACGGCGCCGACCTTCTCGGTACCGCGCAGTTTGAACTGGCGCAGCCCTCCGAACGCCTTGATCCAACCAAACACCTTTTCGATCCCCCGGCGGGCGTTGATCGATTTGGAGTAGCCCACGTGACGGGTGGTGCGGCCATCAATGGCTGAGCCACCGCTGCGGGCCGTGTTCTGGGCCACGTGGGGCGTGACACCGATCCGCCGCATCTCAGCGACAAACCCTTTGGTGTCGTAGTTCTTGTCGGCGCCGACGGTCTTCTGGTGGGCACCGGTGAGGTCTGCTGCCATCTCTTTGGCGGCATCCCGCTCACCGGTGCCCGTGGCCTGGGTGACGCGGCAATCGACGATCAGGTCGTGGCGGTTGTCCATGAGGACATGGCCCCGATAGCTCAGCTGCGCTGGATGGGCATTCGATTTCCGGGCCAGCCGTGCCTCAGGATCGGTGCTGGAGCGGTGGGTCTCGTTGCTGAGCTTGATGCCGCGAAAGTCCCCTTTGGCGCGCTTCTTTCCCTCTTTGGGAGCACCGAATCCTTCGCCAGGACCTGTGGGCGGAGGCGGAGGATCCTCCTGGCCATCGATCCGCTCCAAGGAAGCGTGTGACGCCCAGGCCTGGAGCAACGTGCCGTCCACCGAAAAGTGCTCGTCACTGAGCAGCGGTTTGACCTCGGGTGCTCCCATCAGCTTCTCCAGGAACAGCCCCATGACGTCGTCAGTGAGGAGCCGATCACGATTCTTGGTGAATGTGGTCGGATGCCAGATCGCATCGTCAGGGCTCAAGCCCACAAACCAGCGGAACAGCAGGTTGTAGTGGACCTGCTCCAGCAGCAGCCTCTCGGAGCGGATGCCGTAGAACGCCTGCAACAACGAGGCCAGCAGCAGCTGCTCTGGCGGCACCGATGGTCTCCCTTCTGAGGCATACAACCTGCAGAAGGTGGGATTGAGTCGATCGAGGGCCTGATCCGCCAGCTTGCGAATCCGCCTGAGTGGATGGCTGGTCGGGATCCGCTCCTCGATCGAGACGTAGGAGAACAAGGAGCCGCTGCGCTCCTGCTGACCTCGCATCAAACCTGGGGCAGTTGCCCTATTTTCGCAGAGGCGGCGGGGTTTTTCAGCAAACTCTTAAGCCCCCCACACCAGACAGTTCATGGCTTATCCCAACATCGAAGCGATCCTGGAAGAAGGCGGTGACATCTCGGTCGGACGCGTCGGCCCGATCGACTGCGTGGCCTCCGCCAGCACCAGCTACGACTGTCCGGTGATGTTGGTGCGGCGCGACGGGGAGAGCTTCGTGGCGCTGCTGCGGAGGCTGGATCGCTCGATCGCCAAAGCCTGGGAGCAGGAGATCACCATTGATGAGGTGAACGGTTGAGTGGCTTCAGGGCAGCGAGCTGGCGCTCGTAGGCGGACTGATTCCGCTTTGTTTGGCAGATTCCGGCGACATTGTGAAGATTGCTGCGGATCTGCAGCTCGTTCAGCACCCTTCTCGCCTCAGTCGTCATAAGGGGCGATGCCGGAACTATTCACCCCACGCATAGATCCAGCCTCCTTGCCATCGCTGTCACCTGCAGCTGCGTTCCGAGGATGGAAGCCGATGTGCAGCACGGCATGGTCTTCCTGCCCCCAACCTCCGATTTCCCGCCCGATCCCGAACCTCTTGAACGTGAGGAGCTCAACAGCACCTACCTGGAACTGCGCAATTGTTACTCCAGCCTGATGCGAAGCCGCGCCCAGCATCGGCGTCTGGCCAACAAGGCCAAGGATGAAACCGCCCTGCTCAAGGAACGGATCACGGCCCTCGCCAGTCGCGATCTGCCCCAGCGCAAGGAACTTTATGAGCTCCTGGAGATCGTGACGGCCATCGCCGGTGACATTGAAGATGTCGGCGATGATCTGGTGAATGGCTTCAGTCGCTACAAGAAAGGTCGCCATAGCTTTCAAGGTGGCGGGTATATCGGTGATCTCGTCCGTGCAGTGATTCATTTCATCAATCGTTGGGGCCGCACCAAAGACCGCCTTGGCGATCTCAAGCAGAAGCAGCAGGAGCTGATCAACAAGTCCAAGGATCTGCTCCCGCCACCGCCACCCCACGGCGGCAATGGCAACGGCCACGGACCCGCAGCCGGGACACCCACACCGCCGGGGGACAGTGCGCAGCGGCCCATCGACCTGAGCGCCAATGGCATTCAGCCCCCACGCCCGGCCGAGCCCACAGGCCCTCAGCAGCCACAGCTGAACCAGCCCAATCCAGAGAGCAAGCCGCAGATCCAGGATCAAGCCAAAGGAGCCGACGACCATGGGTGAGATCGCCGACACCATGCGCTCCACCCTGCAGCAGCTGGCTCAGGCCGATGCCAGGCTCTATCGCGGCCTGGCGGAAGAGCTGGGCGACAGCGCCACGGCAGTCGAGGAACCCCGCGCCCTGATCCAGCAGGAGGGCGGCACACCCGCTACGGAAGCCCAACTCCTGGCCCTGAAGAACGACGCCCTGCAGGAGCTTTGCGCCCAGAGGGGCATCAAGGTGCCCAAGCGCCCCAGGAAAGATCTGATGGTGGGCCTGCTGCTGGCCGATCCCAACGGCCCGCCGCCCCTGTCCCTGCTGCCTCCTCCCAAGACCAAAACCACCGCAGGTGGGAAGGCCGCGGGGAGCAAGGCTGGCGGTGCCGAGCTGCAGGCCCTGGAGCAGCGCCTCGATCGCCTGGAGCAGCTGGTGCTGCTGATCGCCCAGCAGGTGGGCGTGCCCCATGAGGCGATCGAGCGGCTGCTGTCGCCGGCTGCTCCAGAGGCCTGAGAGAGCAGACAACCCGCGACAGGCGCCCTAGATTCGCTATTCGCGAATGCCGAATGGCCTCTGCGTCCGTGGCCCGCTCACCGTCCAATCCCCAGCTCGTCCTGCGTCCGCAGGACCTGGTGGTGCTGCTGCGCCTTGCCCTGGATCCTGGACCCGCGCCCACCTACGCAGCCCTTGGCGCTGAGCTTGGGATGACGGCCTCAGAAACCCATGCAGCCGTAGAGCGGGCCGTCGCCGCCAGGCTGGCGATCAAGGATGAGGCCGGCAAGCCCGCGGTGGTTCGTGCTGCCTTGAAAACCTTCGTGCAGCACGGCGCTCGCTACTGCTTTCCCGCCACACAGGGCGGGCTCAGCCGCGGTCTTCCCACCGGCTACGCCGCCTCCCCCCTCAACGCGCAGATCCGGCCGGGCAACGACCCTCCACCGGTGTGGCCGTGGAAGAAGGGAACAGCCCGCGGCATCGCCTTCCACCCGCTCTATCCCAGTGTTCCCGAGGCAGCGGAGCGCAACCCGGCCCTGGGGGAGCTGCTGGCCCTGTTCGATGCGGTGCGCGGCGGCAGCGCCCGTGAACAGGCCCTGGCCCTGACGCTGCTGGACGAGCGGCTGCAGCCATGAACCCCAACACTGACACCGCGATTAAGGTTGAGGCAACGTCTATGCGGTCGGCGAGAGCCGCTGCCGTCATGACCCCAGCCGATTCAGCCATTCAGGAGCCGGAAGCTCCCTTCTCCATTCGCCGCCGCCAACGCGGCGGCAGACGAATCGTGGCGGTGAGCAGCTCGGTGAGCGCGATGGATGCCCTGCGAGCCCGTATCCGTGCCCAGAGCAAAATGGTGGCCGATCACATCGCGGCTGATCCTGAGGCCCAAGCCTTCATTGACGACTGGGCCACCCCTGAGCCCATCACCCGCTGACGACCAGCGTGGAGCTCAAGGCTGGGCAGATCGTCACCGTTGACTGGCGCAAGGATCCAGACCACCCCGCCCAGGATCCCCAGCCCCCTGAGCCGAACAAGCTCCGGCCGGCTGTCGTGGTGCAGGACATCGAGCTGTTTGACCCCGCTTACCCCACGGTGCTGGTGGTGCCGATGACAGGCGACCCAGCCCTGGCGATCCCCGATCTGACGGTGGTGCTGCAGCCCAGTCCCAGCAACGGCTGCAAGAAGGTGAGCGACCTGCTCCCGCAGAGCCTGACCTGCGTGGCCAAGACACGCATCACCGCAGCCACCTACTCACAGATCACCCCAGCCGAACTGCAGCAGCTGCGCCAGTTGGTGGTGCTGACCATCGGCGGCCTGAGCTGACGCATTCTGAGCCGATGACGAAGAACCGCGACACGCTGGAGAAACTGGGCCGCTTCCTGCTGCGCGGTCTGCGCATCGGCGCCAGCACGGTGTCGATCGTGGAGCTGCTCCGCAACGACTGGACCGGCGGCATCAGTGCCGGCGTGGCCTGGTTGGTATTCCTGCAGGTGGAGCGGCGGTTGCCGCCCCTCAGCTCAGATCCCCAGGACTGATCCGCAGCTCGGCGTGGCCGGTGGCTGGATCCAGCTCTCGCCGGAAGCGCCACTCCGGCAGCAGGCCGACCACCAGCTCGGCGGTGGTGCGCACCAGCGAGCCGGCGCAGAGGTGCCCGCCGATCACGGTACCGCTGCTGTCGGCGATGGCGATGTGCAGGTGGGCGCCATCGGGCGAAAGGGTGCCCGAGAGGCTGACGATCTCCAGCTCGCCGTGGATCGCCGTGGCCTCGGCCGCTCCTGCCAGGCGCAGCTGGGCCAGCGACAGGCTGCCGACGGCACTGATCACGCAGCCGGCCAGTTCCTGCTGCGCTCCCATCCAGGCCTCCAGAGCCAGGCGCAGGTCATCGCCGGGCTGCAGGCGCAACGGCACCACCTTCATGCTCCAGGCCCCTCCACCAGCGCCTGCACCATCACCAGGGCATCGACATAGCCCCGTTGCCGGTGGCGAAACGCCCCAGGCAGAGTGCCGACGACCTGAAAGCCGTTGCGCTGCCAGCAGCGGATGCCGGCCGTGTTGGTGCTCACCACCAGGTTGAACTGCATCAGCCGAAACCCCAGTCGCCGCGCCGCCTGCAGGGAGTGCTGGCAGAGCCTGCTGCCGATTCCCTGGCGCCTGCAGTGGTCGGCCACTACGTAGCCCGCATTGGCGACGTGGGCGCCGAGGGCGAGGGAGTTGGGCTTCAGGTAGTAGGTGCCCACCAGCGCACCCGCGGCATCCACGGCCACCATCACCGCCTGGCTCTGCTCCACCCACGCCACTTGAGCTTCCGCCTCGGTGATGGCCGGGTCGTGAGGGAAGGTTTCACCGGCGCGGAACACCGGCTCCAGCAGCGCCCACACCGCCGGCCAGTCGGCGGCTTCATAGGGGCGGATCTGCAGGGGGGTGGTGTGCGTGGCCAGGGACAAGCAGCGGCCGGAGTCGATTGTCTCGTTCAACGGCCCTCAGGGGCCATACACCGCAGGCCCCCTGTGCTGGAAACCGTCGCTCAATCCTCTTCTGCAGCGCCAAGGGGGATGAGTTTGATCTGCTTGCGGCCCAGCTTGATCTCGAACTCATCGCCGGGTTCCAAGCCCAGCTGAGCGGTGTAGGCCTTGCCGACCAGCAGATTGCCGTTGAACTGAACCTTGGCCACATAACTCAGGCTGCGGCCTGCCTTACCACGTCCGCCACCCGCTCCGGTGCCCAGGCTCATGCCCTTGGCCTCCAGCAGCGCCTCATAGAAGGCCGTGAAGTTCAGGCGCTCCGTGCCGTCCTTCTTGGTGCTCACATAGCCGCAACCCCGTACCAGATCAGACTTGGAGGCATCGCCCAGCTCCTTGACTTTCGCCAGAAGATCAGAACCGGTCAGCATGATGCGGGAGTTGGGTGGATCGACAGCCTCTTTTTGCCAGGCCTGCAGGCGTTGTCAACTGCCGTGGTTGTGACCCATGTCCGCTGAAAGCCGCTCCGGAGTGAGCCACTCCGCCAGCTTGGTGTAGCGCTTCCGCCCCAGGTGGTTCTTCACGGCCATGGCCAGGGCCTTCTTCTGGCCCACCAGCACCACCAGCTGCTTGCCGCGGGTGAGGCCCGTGTACACCAGGTTCCGCTGCAGCATCGCGTAGTGCTGTGTCAGCAGCGGAATCACCACCGCTGGGTACTCGCTGCCTTGGCTCTTGTGGATCGTGCAGGCATAGGCCGGCACCAGGGTGTCGAGCTCTCCCCAGCCATAGATCACGGCCCGGCCGCCTGCGGCGCCGGCCTCGTTGGTTGGGAACAACACGCTCAATTCGCTGTTGTCTGAGTCGATCGAATCGATGGTGCCCACATCGCCGTTGAACACCTCCTTCTCGTAGTCGTTGGCGATCTGCATCACCTTGTCGCCCGGCGCGAACCGCCAGCCAAAGCGCTCCACGTGCTCGGGCGGATCTGGGTTGAGCAGCTTCTGCAGCTCGATGTTCAGCGAGCGCGAGCCGCAGCCGCCGCGCGCCATCGGGCAGAGCACCTGCACCTGGGCGATCGGATCGAGGCCAAAGCGAGCCGGGATGCGCTCGCCCACCACTTTCAAGATCAGGGCCACCGCCTGCTCAGGCGTCTCGGCCGGCAGGAAGTAGAAGTCGCTGCTTACGCCCTCGGCCGGGGCCCGCAGATCGGGGATGGTGCCGCCGTTGATGGCGTGGGCAGTGGTGATGATCCGGCTGGATGCCGCCTGGCGAAACACCTCGGTGAGCCGCGTCACCGGCAGCGCACCGCTGTTGATCGCATCGGCCAGCACCTGCCCTGGACCCACCGACGGCAGCTGGTCCACATCGCCCACCAGCAGCAGCGCCGCCTCCGGCGGGATCGCCGCCAGCAGCGAGGCCATCAGCGGTACATCCACCATCGATGTCTCGTCCACCACCAGCAGGTCGCACTCCAGCGGCAACTCGGCGCCACGCCGGAAGCCGTAGCTGGCCGGATCGAACTCCAGCAACCGATGGATCGTTTTCGCCTCCAGGCCGGTGGCCTCAGCCATGCGTTTGGCGGCGCGGCCGGTGGGGGCGCAGAGCTGGATGCGCAGCTTCTTGGCCGCCAGGATCTGCAGGATGGCGTTGATCAGGGTGGTCTTGCCCACCCCTGGCCCGCCGGTAATCACCAACACCTTGCTGGCCAGGGCCTGCTCCACCGCTTCCTGCTGGCTGGCGGCCAGCTGCAGGCCAAGCCGCTGCTCCACCCAGCCGATTGCCTTGGCCGAGTCGATCACGCCCCAGGGCGGAGCCCCCTGCGCCAGCTCCTGAAGCGATTCGGCGATCTGGCGCTCGGCCTTGTGCAGGTGGGCCAGGAAGATCGCCGGCTCGTCCGCCAGGCTGTCCGCCACCACGGCACCTTTTGCGAGCTCGAGATCCAGGGCTGATTGGATCTGTTCCGGCTCCAGCGGCTCGCGATTGCTGGAGCCGGTTTCATCGGGGCGGTCCACCGC
Source organism: Synechococcus sp. CBW1006 (assembly GCF_015840525.1). Classification (NCBI taxonomy): domain Bacteria; kingdom Bacillati; phylum Cyanobacteriota; class Cyanophyceae; order Synechococcales; family Synechococcaceae; genus Synechococcus; species Synechococcus sp. CBW1006. The sequence continues at coordinate 1,982,961 of NZ_CP060396.1, forward strand.
CAGCAGCTCACCCGCCAGCTTGAGCAGCTCGGCGGTGGGCAGGCCGCAGTGGCCATCACCGCTGGCCTCCAGCAGGGCGTAGTTGATCCCCGCCCGCAGCCGGATCGTGGCGGTGGGTTCGATGCCGAGGCGGGCGGCGATGGCATCGGCGGTGCGAAAGCCGATGCCGCGGATGTCGCGCGCCAGGCGATAGGGGTTCTCCGCCATCACCTGCACGGCGTCGTTCCCGTACGTCTTGAAGATCCGCACCGCCCGGGCGGTGCCGACGCCATGGCTGTGCAGGAAGACCATGATTTCGCGCACCACCTTCTGATCAGCCCAGGCCTGAGCAATCCGGCCGGCGCGCACCTTGCCGATGCCCGGCACCTCCCGCAGCCGCTCGGGGGCCTGTTCGATCACCTCGAACACCTCCGCCCCGAAGACCGCCACGAGCTTGCTGGCGTAGATCGGGCCGATGCCGCGGATCATCCCGGAGCCCAGGTACTTCTCGATCCCCTCGGCGGTGGTGGGCGGTGAGGAGCGCAGGAAGGCGGCCTTGAACTGCTGGCCGTGCTCCCGGTCATTCACCCAGGTGCCACTCACCGTGACCCACTCGCCAGCACTGATCTCGGCGGCATGGCCCACCACCGTCACCAGCTCGCGGTGACCGCGCGCCTTGATGCGCAGCACGCAGAAGCCGTTGCTGGGGTTGTGGAAGGTGACACGCTCGATCGAGCCGGCCAGCACCTCGGTGGGCTCGGCTGCGGTGTCCGCCATCCCGCGGGACCGGCCAGCGACCGGCTTGTTCATGCCTCCCCGCGGTGCCATCGGGCCATGCTTACAGCCTCTTGCAACGTCCTCCTCGGCTGCTGACGTACTCCCGGCAACATGGGTGGAAGTCCATGGCCGATGCGACCGGCATCGGCAGGGCCAGCACCGATGAGCGAAATCTGATGCTCGACGACGAATCGGAGTACGACAAACGTTGTCAACAGATCCGCCAGGAGAATGCAGCCCTTCTTGGCGAATTCAGTCATTGGCTCAAGAAGGCTGGCCTTGGCGCGGCAACGATCAGAAGCCATTGCACCAATCTGGACTTCTATTTGAATCACTTCCTGCTCTACGCAGATCTATTGACGCCTGCCGATGGAGTCAGCTGTGTTGGCGAGTTTCTTGGCGACTGGTTTATTCACAAGGCCATGTGGTCCAACAAAACCACGGTCAAGGCCAATGCCACCAGCCTGAAGAAGTTCTATGGCTTCATGGCCGAGCGAGGGCTGATCAAGCCTGAAGAGTTCACCTCGCTGAAACAGCAGATCAAGGATGAGCTGCCGGACTGGCTGGACGCTGTCAAGAGATACAACAACCCGGATGCTGACCTCCTTGAGGATGGCTGGCCCATCTGAAATGGAGGTCGCGCCGCAGCCGCAGATGTTGCCTGGCTGCGGCTGCGGGCTTGTCACAGCTGGTGAGGTCAGCCGGCCTGGTGACAAGCCTGGTGCTGGTCTGCCAAGCGCACCTCCCGGTGCGACACCAAAAACGCTTCGATCCAGTCGTGGTGTCGCCTCTGGTTGATCCGATCGGCGATGGTCACCGCCTCCTCGGGAATCTGGAATCGCTTGCGGAAGGCCCGGGTGAGGCTCTCCAGCTGGGGCCTGGGGAGAGCCCGCAGGCTGGTGTGGAGGTGCTGGATCGTGTCGGCATCGAGGGCCTGCTGGCCGGGATCAGCCGGGGCTGATGGCTGTTGTGTGGGGGCCGCGGCCTGGGTGCGGCCTTGGGCCGGGGATGTTCCGGCGGCAGTAGGAGCGCCAGCTGCCGGCCGGCTCACGGGAGGCCGCTGCCCGCCTGGCCGCTGAGCTCCATCACCCTGGCCTCCTGCGCTGCTGACCTGCCTCTGCGCCTTGTCGTACAAAGCGAGGCCAAACGGGTTGCCGAAGGTCATGAGCGCCCGCTTCATCGCGTCGGTCTCGGCCTCCTTGAGGGCGGATTCATGGGCCTGGCCCAGATCCACGTCAATGCCGTGGCCAGCGCCGCTCCCCTCGCGGACCAGAGGCACCAGGCCTCCGGCGGTGACGGTGACGCGCACGCGGGCGGTGAAGGTGACACCCCAGCCAGGCTTCTGGTCCCGGCCAATCAACCGTTCGGCCTGGGCGACACAGCGGAGGGCGATCGTCTGCCGCTGCCAGCCATCAAAGCCAAAGATGCGGTTCGCTTCCGCGATCACCTGCCAACCCTCCAGATAGCTCACACGGCTGCGGCCCTGCTCCCGCTGGCGGACGTTGGCTCGATCGAGGGGAGCGGAGAGTGCAGCGAGCTGTTCTGGGGAGAAGCCGGAGGGATGAGCTTGGGGAGCGGAGTCAGCTTCTGGTAGGGCCTCCTCGGCGCGGTCAGCAGAGCGGATCAGCTCCAGGGCCGATGGAGGCCTCTGGTTGGGTCGAGGAGGAGCAGGGCGGCTGGTGGTGCGGGCACCGTTGGCGGATGGAACGGCGACGGTCATGGCGTTGGAAGCAATGGTGTGAGGAGGGGAGAGGGCCCCGGCTGCTCAGCCAGGACCCCACCTGTGAGGGGGCTTTGCCCCCTCAGCAGATGCGCCAGGAGCGGCGGGAGAGGAGCTGGGCACCGGTGATCTGCTGGCCAGCTTTGAGGGCCTCCTTGATGGCGGCCTTGTCCGGCTTGCTGGTGGTGGTGAAGCTCAACCAGGCGGGATCGAGGGCCTGCTCGTCGTCAATCACCACGGCAGAGGACTTGCGGGAGGTGAGCTCGTGATTCGGGAACGAGAAGCGGGTGGCTGCCGGCTGGAGCTGGGTGAGGACAAACACCAGCGACTCCTCCAGCGCGTCGGCCCGGCTGGCATCGGAGCGGGAGAGATCGGTGAGCCGCTTTGCCTGCTGCTGCCGGTAGGCGGCCTGGCCGCGGAGGTGCTCGATCACCCAGCAGGTGGCATCGGCCTTGGCGGCGAGAGCCTGCTTGTTGCCCTCTTCCGCAAGGAGGGCGGCCTCCAACTCAGCGAGGGCATGAGATCGGGCGTCGTCGTCATCGGTTTCGAGCTTTTCGGCCAGCTGGCCGATGGCGGTGGTGAGCTCCTGGGCCTCAATGCCCAGCTGCCAGAGCGAACCGGTGCGCTGCAGGGAGCAGGACGGCCCGGCGGCCTGGGGGAGAGATGGGGAGAGAGGAGCGGCGGGGGCAGTGAGAACAGCCATGGGGATGTGAATGGGAACGAGGAACAAGAGGAACGGGGCGGCGGATGCCGCTCAGGCGGCGAGGGGCTCCGGTGAGAAGGGCGGCGGTACTTCCATCACCACCACCGGCACCGGCGCACGGGAGGAGCAGCGGCGGGCCTGCTGCACCAGCGAGGCCGTGCCTGCTCCGCCGGGGAAGGCGATCACCAGCACCGAGGCGCTGAACGCTGGGGAGGTGTGGGTCTGGGCCTCCACCAGGGCCTGTTCGAGCAGAAGGCGATTGCGGATGGGGCCCGCAGCGCGGCCATGGCGGCGCCAATCAGCGGCGAGCTCTTGGACCCGCCAGCCGAGCTGATGGGCGGCGCGGCCGATAGCGCGATCAGCGCCACGGGCCCCGCCATGCAGCAGCAGATGGACAGGCCGGCCACCGCTGCGCTGGAGCAGGGCGGAGGCGATGCGCTCCTGGGGCCAGACGAGATCACGGCCACCAGCGGCGACGATGACGACCGAGCGATGGGCCAACGCCGGCGGCGGCAACAGGCCAGGAAGAGACAATGCAGCGGCCTGGGCCACTGCAGCAGAGGACAAGCTCATGGGCTACAGAGCAAACGAACGGGGCAAGTTGTCCAAGGATTTCGTTGCCGCAGGCGATGGGCTCGTGGCCTTTGGCGCAGGTCTTATTCTACCAGTACAAACGCACTGAGAGGCGAGCAGAGTGCTTGCGGGGCAATGGATCTACGCAAAGCAAAGCCATGCGCTGATGGATCGGAAAGCTGATAAGCAGACCCGCCAGATTCCGCACGGAATGCCCAGCTGACCGCGCAGCCGCGCGAGGAAGCCTGGGGCCTTCCTCCTCCCCATCAACGCGAGCGAAGGCCCGGCCACCGCAGTCGCGGGAGAGCGGCTCTGCCCACCACCCCCACACCGGCCCCGGAGCGGAGGGCGGCGGCGGCTGGCCGATGCACGCCACGGTGCAGCCGTGGCACGCTGAAGGACGGCCGTCGTCGCACCGAGAGGTGCGCTCAGCGAATCCGACCGGAGCCCTGCGGCGGTTGCTCAGCCCCAGGGAACGTCCATGAACTCCACCAGCAGCACGCCCCGGTGGGTGCCATGGATCTTCACCAGGCCAGCTTTGGCAGCACGCTCCATCCCAGGACGCTCCTTGCGGACCTGCTCGGCGCTGGCCAGCACCCGCACCCAGCCGCCGGTCATGAAGTCTTCGCTGCCGGTCTCAAAGGCCTGCAGCCGCCGGTGCTGGTTGCTGCTGCGCTCGTAGTACAGGCCCCCACCTGTGGGATCGCTCCCCTCGGCCCAGACCTGATCGACCATCAGCTTGCCGATCGCCAGGGGATCCCGCGCCGCTGCGTCAATGGCTTCACCATCGAGCACCAGCGGGTTGCCCGGGTCGTCACGGTTGTCGGAAATGATCAGGCGATTGGACACAACCTCGGCCCTTGGCGGATCAGGACCTCAATCCTGGAGGCCTCACGGCAATCAGGCTTCAGTGGCCCATCCGGTCCGACCGAGCACGGGAGAGAACCTCTCCCATCTGGAGCGGGAGAGATCACCCGGCGGGGAGCGGAGCGGGAATCTCTCCCCAAATCTCTCCCATCTCCCTTGGTCGATCGGTGAAAAGTCAGTCGGGGCGACAGGATTCGAACCTGCGACCTAGTGCTCCCAAAGCACCCGCGCTACCAAGCTGCGCCACGCCCCGTTGGCCACCACACTACGTGGTGGTGGCCCGCCACGCCTGATGTGGCCTGAGATTAGGCACTGCAGAGCTTCTGGCCATTGGGATAGCCCTGGCTGCCCACTTGTCGCAGCTTGTCGCCATTTGTCCCGATTAGGCTCCCCTCAGCTCTCACTCAGCTCTCACTCAGCTCTCACTCAGCTCTCACAGCTCTCAGCGCTCATGGCATCCCAGCAGCAGGAAGCGGCCTCCGCGCTGTGGGTGCGGGGGCTGCGGGCCAACCTCCTCTCGTCCGTGGGTCGGGCCTGGTGCGTCAGCCCCATGAGGGGCAAGGCGAAGCTGTTCGTCCGCTTCGCTGATGGAAGCCGCCGCTCCGTGGTGCTGCCATATGCGTGGGTTCCGGCCCAGGCTCGGGAGATCCAAGCGGCCGTAGAGCGGATCGTGGAGCAGGTTGCAGCAGGGTCTTCGCTGGTCGAAGCCGCTGCTCCCTTTACCGGCACCCAGAAGGCGGCTCCCGCCCCCCCAGCAGGGACCCCAGACCTCATGGGGATTTGGTCCCGCTTCGGTGAAGACAAAGTCCGCAGCGGGCGAATCAAACCCACCACCTGGGCCAAGGACTACAAGCAGACCGAGAAGCGGTTGTCTCAGGTGGTCGAAGGGTCGACCAACGCCAAGGAGTTGCTCTGCACGCTTGGGGAGAAGTGGCCTGCAGGCGCCCGCCGCCGCCAGATCGCAATCCAGCACGTTGCGGCAATGCTCCGCTGGGCCTGTGACGAGGATCTCTTGCCGCCCGACCGGTGGACACCACCTAGCAGCCTGAGCCGGTTCGTCGGAGAAGCCCTGTCGAGCAAGGAAGTGGCAGTGCCGATCTCGGATGAGCAGATTCTGTGTCTACTGGAGGCTCTTCCCATTGATGCGGCTGGCCAGCGATGGAGCTACGCACTGCGGCTGATCGCTGCCTACGGGCTACGGCCAGTGGAGCTGCTACATCTGCGGCCTCGGCCTGATGGGCAGTTGTGGTGTGACTACCAGAAGCGCAGCGGGGGAGGGGTCACCAAGCCCCGGCCGCTCAGGGCTCTCCATCCCGAGTGGGAGCAGGAGTGGTCCTTGCGCGACCGCTTGGTGGCTGGTGAGGCGCTGCCGCCATTTGGAGGAGGCGTGGCAGAAGCAGCCAGGCGCTACCTCATGCGACAGGAGTCTTGGCAGCTCCTTGCGCGCATGGGTTGCACTGTGTATGGATTCCGACACGGCTATGCACTAAGGGCGCATCAAAGCTATGGATTAAGCCCGAGGATTGCTGCTGCATTGATGGGGCACTCAGTCAATACACATCAATCGGTCTATGGCACTTGGAGTGATCAAGAGACTATCGATGCTGCAATCAATAGGGGTCTCAATTACCGACGGTTGACAGATTGAGGCAAGCCCGTGTAGATTCAAAGCACGCCAGACGTCCTTCCTGGCGGACGCATCAGCACCCCTCGGCAGGGATCTGGTGTAAGGCAATCGCCTATTGGCTCTGCGTGAGGCAGAGTGCCGCAGCCGAAGCGGCGCAACACCGCTAACTCCAGAAGGCTGTCAATCTCTACATACTGATCTCATGACTACCGCAGTACATGCGGGGCCTTGGGTAAGTGCAGAGAAGGCCGCTGTTGAAGTTGGCATCTCACGCGCTTCGCTCTACAGGCTTCGCCAAATGGGAAGGCTAGAGGCTGGTATCCATTTCATAAAAACAACACCGGGGAAGACAGGTCGTGTCTTGTGGGCGCCGCAGCAGATAAGAGAAGCGCAAGCCCGTTGGACAAGCGTAGATGTAGAGGTGAAGAGCCGACGGGCTGCCTAAGAGTTTGCTGAAAAACCCGGCCATCTCTGCGAAAATGGGCCAGTTGCCCAGCCCAGATGCGAGGTCAACGGGAGCGCAGCGGCTCACTATTCTCCTACGTCTCGATCGAGGATCGGATCCCGGCCACTCATCCGCTGCGGCGGATTCGCAAGCTGGCGGACCAAGCCCTCGATCGCCTGAATCCCACCTTCTGTCAGCTCTATGCCTCAGAAGGCCGCCCTTCCATGCCGCCGGAGCAGTTGCTGCTGGCCTCGTTGCTGCAGGCGTTCTACGGGATCCGCTCAGAGCGGTTGCTGCTGGAGCAGCTCCACTACAACCTGCTGTTCCGCTGGATTGTGGGCCTGAGCCCGGATGATCCGATCTGGCATCCGACGACATTCACCAAGAACCGGGAGCGGCTCCTGAACAAGCAGGTGATGGGGAGATTCCTGGAGAAGCTGCTGGCAGCGCCGGAGGTCAAACCGCTGCTCAGCAACGAGCACTTTTCCGACGATGGCACCCTGAGTCCCGGTGCCCACCAGAAAACCATCGGTGCCGACAAGCACTACGACACCAGGGGCTTTGTCGCCGAGATGCGCCGCATCGGCGTGACGCCGCACGTGGTGCAGAACACCGCCCGATCTGGTGGTTCCGCCATCGATGGCCGCACCACCCGCCACCAGGGCTACGCCAAGTCGATCCATGCCCGCCGCGGCATTGAGAAGGTGTTCGGCTGGATCAAACAGTGGGGCGGCCTGCGCCAGTTCAAGCTGCGCGGCAGCGAAAAGGTGAGTGCGGTGTTTGGCCTGCACGTGATCGCCTACAACCTGATCCGCCTGGGCAACCTGCTCAAACCGGCGATGGCGGCGGCGTGAACAGGTGGTTGCCCAGAAGTGTGCCCAGACGGCAGTGATCAGGGTGCCCCAGAGGGGCCAAACACACCGAAACGCGTGCTCTGAACCGCTGAAACCCTGAAAACCAGACCGAAATGAGCTGCAACAGCTCTCAGGAGGGGAAAACGCGACGTCTCAGCTGGTTTTTCCGCAAACTCCTAAGAGTTTGCTGAAAAACCCCGTCAAGGGCCATTCAGCCCGGGAACGCCTGACTTCGAGCCCAGAGTTCAAGGGCGCTGCGCGCAAAGGTCAGGCTCAAGACATGACAGCCTCCAGACTTTATCGGCAGGCTGGTAAAGATCAGGCAAGCCCACAAGACCGGCAATGCCGAATCGGAAAGACCATCAGCATGGTGCTGATGGCAGTTGTCATCTAGTGAGAGACCCGGATTTGAGGCGTCGATCACCCCTTAGCCACGAACGTGACGGGACCAGGTGGCTGCCGTGAAGCTGTGACCCTCTCCACTAGCGATGGCGACCACCGCTGCTGAATCTGCGGCGGCGTCGACCTGGGCCTTGAGGGCAGCATCGCCCGCCACTTTGACCATGAAGGCGTTGAGCTGGGCTTTGGACACGGGAAGCTCCCTTGGGTCCCTTCCATGAATAGTCCATTGCGTGTCAGGGCGAGGTCGGCTCCACGCCCCGCAGCAGCCAACACGAGCTAATGAACAGGCTCCTGCGCGGGAACCCAGTGCTGATCCATGGCGAACTTAGGCTTGAACTCGGGAGTGTGGGTACGGCGCTTGCTCTTCGGTGGGAGCCTCTTTCAGGGGCAGTGCCCTGCCTCAGAGGTTAACGATGGAGGCTGTCCAGAAAAACCAGACGACCTCAGTAGCGGTGGCAGCTGCTCTCCGCGTGGGACCACCAGCGCACTGATCAGGGCTCCGGCTCCGAGTACGTCAGTTCCACTGTCACAGCGGCGCCCTGCTTCCACAGTGCCCAGCGGTCCTGTAACCCTGATCTCGGTGGGCGATGGCGACACCATCCGGATGAAAGACGCTGCCGGACAAGCCGTAACCATCCGAGTGGCCTGCATCGACGCCCACGAGACATCTTAGGGCAAGCCTGGCGAGGGCGTCCACGGAGAGCTTCCCCCCCCCCCGCCCCCGAGCTCGATGGCGTTCAAGCCAGCGGTCTCAATCACTACCTTGAGTTTGTCGGTAGCCCTCCTGCTCGAAGGGGAGATCTCGGCATTGGCGGTCTGCTTGAGCTCTCTGAGGTGGGTGCCACTCCTGAATGGAGGCCACACCGAGCAATGCAGCACCCCAAGATGGGCAACTAGGCAGTTTGCGACTGCTCGCCAAGCTTCATCTTTGCATTCATGACAATCATCGTCACACGGCCAGAGCTCTGGGGATAAATCTGCTGGACAAACTGAATCAAGTCATCTGGTGTGCACCGCTTGGAGTATCCGCCATTCCATCCGTGAAACTGCTCATGCACTTCCGAACATAAAGTTATGAGATTATCGATGCTGTCAGCAAGATGCCTGTAATGTTGCTTGGAATACAGATGATGGGCGACCAAGTTAGTCTTGTCCTCCTTCTTTCTGTTCCTTCCAGTTATGACACAGGTTTTCTTGTCACGCTGCTTAGCGAGCTCGCACGCCCTTGTGATTCTCACTTGCCTTTGATCCTCTGCGCTGGCGAGCATCTTGATGGTTTTATTGCCAGTTACTCTGACAGCTTGGCACCATAACTGTCGTTCTCTTGAAGTAAGCTTACTACCAAGGTCCTCCGCCAATCGACTAACTCCTCGTATCGAGTAAAAGCGTTTGCCTTCCTCATCGAGGAAATCAACACCTTGCCTCATCATGCTGGCTGCTTGAAGCTCCTGAAATGAGCGATTAAGGCGAGCAGGACTAGTACCAAGGATCTTGGTAGTGTCAGGTTTTGAAAGGTAGTGGCGCTTTGATCTCAGGATAAGAGATGAACTATTCTGTACAATATGGGCAGCGACTAAGGACTCTCTGATACGAGTCTTGTGCCTAGTCACAAACTCAAGAAAACCTTCCCAGAACGAGCTTGGCTTCGTAGCTCTAATGTATTCAGCTATGGCATGAGCCCCCCGGAGGGAAAAGGCTCTCTCCCCCAAAGACTTGTTGACGAAGATAAAGTGCTCTCCCTCGACAAGATCCCACTGATCATCGGGATCTGAATCGAAATGTGCAACAATCTCGTCAAGCTCCTCTCTGGAGATCTCCAAGCACTTTGCAACAGCTTCTTCGCATAGGGAGAACCCTTCATAAGCAGCTTTGGTCATGCGCCTCAAGCCTCCGCGGTGATACTTGCATACATGTTATTAATTAGGTCAAATATTCGTCCATCCCCCGTCTCCTTGTTGTCAGGATGATAGATCTTGCTTAGCCTATAGTACGCATCTTTCTTGTCCTGCTGTGTAGCCTTTTCCGGGTCAAGTCCAAAGACTCGCCATGGCTTGAAATACTGGAAGATGTTGACGCCATTGATACATCCATAACCCGCTTGATATTCTTCGCTAGGGAGATAGCCAATAAACTCTCTGTACAGGGCTTTCCAGCCTTCACTGCTGGAGAGAGCGGGAATCTCCATGCCTTCTGTCTCCATTAAGAAGCGGGAGCTTTTCCGCAGATTGGCGACTGTGCGCTTCTCTCCGACCCCAAAATGGTCATAGACAGCTTTCTTTATTGCAGCAGTGGTTAGAGTGGGCTCTTTTTTATTGTGGTTGGCAATTACATATCTTGCAAACTCTTCGAGAACATTCTGACTTATTTCTTGGAGCGAGAGAACCCTTCTAATCTCCCTTAGGACATAAGAGTTTAGATTTTGAGAAGCTTGAAGTCTATTCGCGGCATTTTTCACCATAGCCCGGCCTCATGCAATGATACTTTTCTCAATGTTTAGCATGGTCCAGTCAAGTCAACTGTACTGCTTATGATTGGTTACAATTGCGACTGTGGATGGCATTTTAGTTTTCGACTTTGTCATGAGCTTGGGCAGTTGGTGGTAAGAGCTTACAGAGAAACCTTGCCGACAGGGCATGACGTATGTCCAAGTGCTATCGACCAGCATATCAATGAATGAATAGGTACTAGTGGCTATCAATAAAGTGGCTTCATTGAGACTACGCGCCCTCAGTACGATGCGTGGACAGCCTTCGGCTCTCCACCTGTTCAGGAAAGAGCCCCCGCTCGCGGCAATAGGCACTGAGCTCAGTGGCGTTCAACCCGGCCGTCTCCAGCACCACCGTCAACTTGTCGGCAGCGCTCCAGCCGTCAGTGACCTTATCGGATGCCGGCACCAGCTCTCCTTGCAACCGCCAGGTCTTCCTCCATTTGTAGAGGGTGATCACGTGGATGCCCAGCTCTGCTGAGATCTGGGCCACGCTCTGCCGCATGGGCGGACTCATCCGCCTCCTCACATCAGCTTTGACGGCATCGCTGTAGCGCCGCATGGCTCTGCTCCCTCAAGCCCCCTGGTGGAAAAAGTGATCGGGATGGAGAGGCGTCAACTTTCCTGGCAGAGGGCGGTGACTTTCAGGGAAGATGTCACTCCTTGGCTGCCATTCAGGCGGCCTCGATTAAGGGTAGCGCGAGGATCGGATCTGGTTCCTCTGGTGGCTTGTTGATCCACACGTCTTCGGGTTGGCGCCAGCAGCGAGTGGATCGGCTCCAGCGTCTTGGATGAGCCTAGCGGAGCTTCTCGTAGGCATCGGCTCGCTCCTGGCAAATTGCGCTGGCGGTACCGCTGTGAAGCTGGGGCCTTGGAGCGCCAAAGCGTTTAGTATTCTGCTACAAAGAGGCGAATTTCATGAATTTCTAGCCTTACAAGTGCTTCGCTTGGCATGTCATTCAAGTGCATAGTGATTCTGCTTTAAGAGTGAAATAGCGTGCGAGCCTGGGATGCGCGATTGATCTTGAGCGATTTTTACGACGATATAAAACTGGATACGAGCCTGCAAGTATCGCTGTCTTCAATACTGCACTCAACTCAGCTATTGTAAGTTGTGTTGTTAAGGGGCAAGCAGAGATAATGTGTGGGCTGATGCCCGCCAGAACTCGAAAAGCGCAGCTTCGCCTGCTTGTCCTGGCTCTGATGTGGCTACGCTCACCAGCAAACACTGCCAGCGCACATTGGGCTCTAAATTCAGAAGCCTTGCAAAAATACGCTGCAACAGAGGTAGTGTCGCACCACTCCTATGGCGTGGCCTAAGCAAGCCAGTAAGTTCATCCTGGGTCACACCGCCAACGACTCCCTCAATGCTGGATAAATCGGTGATGCGGCTGCCGTCAATCAGACAGCTTTGTAAAGCTGTTCTAGGCTGCTTACCAGACAAATTACCGATCGCTACTGCTGGAGACTTAGAAATAACGCGTCGTTGCCGCAGCTCCAAACCTGCCGGTGAGTCCGCCCCATGTGTGAGGGCTGCCAATTGAAAGTTGTATCCGTTCAGGGGGCGTGACAGCTCGCGGCGAACATCGGCCCTGCTGAACCCTTGACGACAGCTTGATTTCCGGTTGCATCTCAGGTAGAGACCCGCCTGTGATGACCGCACATCCGGCTGGAATTCCAGAAGCCGACTGGCTGGAAACTCCCGCCAGCGTCAGAGCGCTGATCAACGCCCAGCAGCAGGAGATCGAGCTGTTGCGCGGCCAACTCACCTCCTTGGCCACCGAGTTGGCAAACCTGCGTGAGCGGATCGGACGCAGCTCTCGCAACTCATCCAAACCTCCCTCCAGTGATGGTCTGGGTTTTAAGCCGCCAGAACGGCGCAAGGGCAGTGGCCGCAAGCGGGGCGGCCAGCAGGGCCATCCCGGATCCGGACCAGAGCTGCTGTCGATCGAGCGGGTGGATCAGGTGGTGGATCACCACCCTGATGCCTGCCGCCGCTGTGGCACCTTGCTCCAGGGAGAGGATCTCGATCCCCTGCGCCATCAGGTGATCGAGATCCCGCCGATTACCCCGCTGGTGATCGAGCACCGGCTGCATCGCCTGGTCTGCCCCTGCTGTTCCACCAGCACCTGCGCCTCGTTGCCGGCGGATGTGGAGGCCAGTCACTACGGCCCAAGGCTCAGTGCACTGGTGGGCCTGCTGGGCAGTGCCTTTCCGTTGAGTTTCAGCAAGACCCAGGCCCTGCTCCAGCAGCTGGTAGGAGTGGAGATGAGCCGCGGCGCGATTGCACGGGTCCGCCAGCGCTTGAGTGCAGCACTGGAGCAGCCCATGCAGGAGGCCCTTGCTTTTGCCCGCGTGCAGCCGGTGGCCTACGTAGATGAAACTGGCGCCCCCACCGGCAATGCCGACGGCAACAATCCCACTGGAAAGCGGGGCTGGCAGTGGGTCATGGTCACCGCCGTGGTGACGGTATTTGTGCAAGGGCTGAGTCGATCGACGACCGCTGCCATCGAGCTGCTGGGGAACGCCTTTGGCGGGATTGTGGTGAGCGATCGCTTCTCGGCCTACAACCACCTGCCCACCAAGCAGCGCCAGCTGTGCTGGGCGCACCTGATCCGCGACCTGACGGCCATCGCCGAACGCCCGGGCGCCAGCGCTGAATTCGGAGCCCAGCTGCTGGGCCTGCAGCAGCAGCTGTTTGGCCACTGGCACCGCTACAAGGAGGGAAAGATTGACTGGCCCGCCTTGCAGCAAAGCTGCCGGCCGATCCGCCAGACCTTTGAGACCACGCTGCAGCGGGTAGTAGAGCTCGGCTACCAGCGCGGCGAGCGAACGCCTTGGGCCAGCACAGTGCGCACGTGCCAGCAGCTCCAGAAGGTGACAGGTGGGTTGTGGACCTTCCTGGAGAACGAGGGAATAGAGCCCACCAACAACGCCGCAGAACGTGCCCTGCGCCAATCGGTGATTCAGCGCAAGATCAGTCAAGGAGTCCAATCCCGCCAAGGTGCGATCTGCCGGAGCCGCCTGCTCACGGTCACCACTACCCTCAGGCAACAGGGGCGGGATGTCTGGGAGTTCCTGGAGCAGGCCTGGATCGCCCATCACCGCGATGGGGTGATGCCGTCACTGCTGAGCGATCCCTGAAGGCAGAAGAAAGGACAAGGAAGAGTCTCTGATCGCTCAGCGGTGAGCGATCAGGCTTGCATTCGTGCGGTGGGGCGTCCCGACCCCTGAACGCATACTGAAAGTTTTTGTGGCTGCGACTATGTAGGTTGACGAGTGTTAACTCTAAGGGGAGCCCACCGTCCACAGCCTTGACCTCAAAACGATGCAGCTGACTGCGTGAGAAATTGCGGCCTGAAAAGGAATCATGGCCTACTAGCGGCTTTATCCGGAAACCAGGTATTACCGCTTCTGTTAAATCTAATTGCAATGGCGCTGGCAATGGCAATGGGGCAAGAAGAAGATATAGCAGGACACACACAGCAGCAGTCGTTAACCCAAACAGTACGGCAATCAGCAGCCGGGGTGAGGGAGCATCAGCGTTCATCGAGAAGCCGCAATTGTTTCTCTAGAACTGTGATGTAGAGAGAACCAAACACACTTACGCTAATCGCAGCGAACACCATCGAGCCGGTGTCCTCATGAAAGAAATCAAACCACCAGTCCTTATTTGTCCAGTTGCTTGCATTAATCACTGCCAAAAGCACAATCCGTACAACGTTGCCGAAAAAAGCAACCAGGGGAGCGGCGAATAGCATCCAGAATCGGCTGCGATGAAAGGGCAACGGAAAAGCGAGCAGAAAAATTCCGGCTATCACCAAGAGCTGTGCGATCTGCCCCACTCCTGCACACGGTCCCGCAACGCGAATCGCTCCGCCAGCTAGCATCAGCTCTCGCCCAGATGCCGCGGCATTCACACCAAACGAAAGTAGTAATGCCTGAGAAACCCGTGCGGTGAGATGGCTTAAGGGCACCTCGATAAATCAACAAGCCAATGCAATATGCCTAATCTGAGCTAATATTAGATTGATGACATTCTAATTCTGCAGTGGGTCAGAGAGGCTTCTGGGACGAACAGCAAAGAGTCGCAAAGCTCAAGGAGAAGAAGCCGGTTCTTCAGCGACTTTCTGAATCGATCCCTTGGGATTCATTCCGCCCACTGCTTGACAAGGGCTATGTCCATGAGCGCAAGACTAATGCAGGGCGCAAGAGGATTGATCCGCTGATCCTTTTCAAGATGCTCGTTCTCCAGCAGCTTTTCAACCTCAGCGATGAAGAGCTTGAATTTCAGGTGAATGACAGGCGCTCCTTTGAGGAGTTTGTCGGGCTTGGTGTGATGAACAGCATTCCTGATGCCACCACAGTCGCCTTCTTCAGAGAGCGACTGCGCAAGGCGGAAGTTATCGAGGAGCTCTTCGAGATGTTTGAGGCATACCTCCGCTCCCAGGGCCTCCAAGCCCGCGGTGGCCAGATCATCGATGCAACTCTTGTTCCGGTTCCCAAGCAACGCAATAGCTGGCGTCCCAAGGCTTGGTGTAAATCCCCCGGCACCCCCACCCCGGCGTAGCCGGGGTGGGCCGCGCACCTCAGGTGGCTGGCCCAGCGGCTGGCGTTGCAAGGGGTGGGCAGGCCCGTTTCCCTGGTTCGAGAACCACCTCAACCAGACGAACCATGCCCAAGACTTACTGTGCCGCACCCGACCTCGCGCCGCTACTGGATGGCAGCACTGCCGGTGAGTTGATCCCCGAGCTGGCCCGTTACGGCCTGCAGCAGCTGATCGAGCTGGAGGTCGCTGCCGTGCTGGGTGCCGACCGCCACGAGCGCACCGAGGAGCGGCTCGGCTATCGCAACGGTTACCGGCCCCGCAGTCTGACCACCCAGGTAGGCGACATCGACCTGCTGATCCCCAAACTGCGGGCTGGCAGCTTCCTGCCCTCGATCCTCGAGCCCCGTCGCCGGGTGGAGCAGGCCCTCTACGGCGTGATCATGGAGGCCTACATCTGTGGGGTCTCCACCCGCAAGGTGGATGCCCTGGTCGCCGCCCTGGGATCCCAGAGCGGTATCTCCAAATCCCAGGTCAGTCGCATCTGCCAGGAGATCGACCAGCAGGTGCAGGCGTTCCTGAGCCGGCCCCTGCAGGAGTCCGGCTACGCCTACGTCTACCTGGATGCCACCTACCTCAAGGGCAGGCTGGGCAAGGCCCTGCAGGTCTGCTCACGGGCTGTCGTCGTCGCCATGGGGGTGAACGCGGACGGCCGCCGGGAGTTGCTGGGTCTCAAGGTGGGCGACAGCGAAACCGAGGGCTTCTGGAGCGAGTTCATTGCCTCGCTCAAGGAGCGCGGCCTCACTGGCGTCAAGCTGGTGATCAGCGACGCCCACGTGGGCCTCACCAAGGCCATCAGGCGCCAGCTGCAGGGCTGTGTGTGGCAGCGCTGCCGCGTCCACTTCGCCCGCAACCTTCTCCAGCGCGTCCCCAAAGCCCACCAGGGCATGGTCACCGCCGCCCTGCGCTCGGTGTTCGCTCAGGAGGATGCCGGAGAGATCCTCAGCCGCTGGGATGACCTGGCCGCCTCGCTGGCGGAGCGCTTCCCCAAGGCCACCGAGCTCATGAACGAGGCCAGAGAGGACGTGCTGGCCTTCCGTCACTTCCCGCAGCCTCACTGGAAGAAGGTCTGGAGCACCAACCTGCTGGAGCGGGTCAACGAGGAGATCAAGCGCCGCACCCGCGTCGTCGGCATCTTCCCCAACGACGCGTCGATCACCCGCCTGGTGGGCGCGGTGCTGCTGGAGCAGCACGAGCATTGGCAGCTGGAAGGCCGCCGCATGTTCTCCGCCGAAAGCATGGCTGCCATCCCGGAGCTGGAGGATCTGCCGGCCCTGCTCAGCGCCGCCGCCGCAGAGGTGCAAGACGCAGGCCCCAGGTGATTGAGGTGGCAGCGCCCCCACAGGGCGCAGCGGCCTCGATCGCCGCCCGGGGGCCGGCGCTGTAACCCCTGGGCTGCATAGAAGACTCCTGCCGCTCACAACACAGCCGCGATCAGACGAGAGACTTGACAAGTCAATCGTCTCGTTTCATCGTGGAAGAACGAGGTGCATCTGCACCTCAGGAATGACAGCCCGTCATTCCACCCTGTTCACCCTCTGAGTCAGGGCATTCGGGCCTCGGGTTTTACACCACGCAAAGGGACGCGGCCAACGCAATACCCGCGAGGAGAACAAAGAAATCAAAGCCGGGAGGCTGCCGGAGGGCTGGGATGAAAACCCAGATCGCTTGCAGCAGAAGGATTTAGATGCTCGCTGGACAAAAAAGAACGGCATCAGTTACTACGGTTACAAGAACAGCATCTGTATCGATGTTGACCATGGATTCATCCGCCGATATGCTGTCACTCCTGCCAACATTCACGACAGCCAGTTGCTCCCACGCTTGCTGGATCCAGAAAACGAACATGACTTTGTTTGGGCAGACTCAGCGTATTCAGGTGAATGCTTTGAGGATCTTCTGAGTCTAGGTGGCTTCGAAAGCCTGATCCATGAAAAAGGTGCTCGCAATCATCCTCTCAGCGACAAAGCCAAGGAACTGAATCGTGTCAAGTCGTCAATCAGAGCTTGTGTGGAGCATGTCTTCGGCTGCATGACTATGTCCATGGGTGGAAAACTGACAAGAAAAATTGGGCTAGAAAGGAATGATGCTTGGTGGGGCCTCAAGAACCTGACCTTCAACTTCCTTCGTTATCTCCAGCGCTCTTCCCATATAGCAACTGTTGCATGAATCTCCCAGAGAAGCTCCCATAGTTCAGGAGATCTCGTCAATAGACGATATAAGGCTCTCATGCTCTGCCGCCTCTTCGGCGGCTTTTTCGTGTCCACAGAGACCTTGCGAATAGCTGATTATTCGAGGTGGCCATAAGTTACTTGATCGGTATATGGCATCACACTTAATCGATTCAGTAATCAAGCCGACTGCAAGATTGGGTGAGCGTATGAACTGGCTACGCTTATATTACTTTTCCCACAATCGGAAGAGCTTCTGAATGTTAACACGGATATCTGATCTTTTCGCAAGTTTGAAGCCAAGCTCGCGGAGCTCCGAAGGATAGGGACTGGACAGGATGTCAACAGCTTCTGTGATTTCGTTAAATACAAAGCCTGCTCCCCCAATGTAGTCTTGGATGTCAGGACGGATATTCTGCATTAAAACACCACATCCGCTGGCTTGCGCTTCTGCAATAGCCATCGGCCAGCCTACCGTTGCCAGAGATGAATTCGCTGTATAAACAAGCCATTCGCAAGATTTGTAGAGCTTTGGCATGTCATATGGCTCTACATTTGCAATTAAATCTACTGGGCTTCCTAGTCTAGAGTTGAGTTCTGAAAAATTCCTCTCACAGGAACTGTTGTTGTGGCCAACGGGGCAATATAAAAAACGTTTGGATGTCTGAAGTCTCGCAATTATTGCGTAGGAAGCAATGTCTTTTTTGGGGATCATTGCACCAGTATTGAATACATATGAGCCATTCTGTGACCTATCGTAAAATCTCGAGTAATCCACGACTGGGAAGTCAGCGACTATGGCTGACTCGGGCACTCCCGCTTGTGTCAATAGGCTGCGTAAGAAGGGAAAGCAAATAATGCCATAGCATCTTGACGACTTAGAATAAGTAGCTAGCTCTTTAAGTCTCTCTGGCGGAATATTAATTAGGTCATATGAATGGGTTCGTATCGTAAAAGGGGCTCCGCCGGCCATCCGAGAGGCCATGTCTAGTAATGGAAGGTTGTGAAAATAGTGACCATGGATAATATCTGGCTGGAACTCTCTGATTATTTTCTTTAGGTCGTCCGTGGACGTTATTGGTAAGTATGGATGGTGTGATCTGTACTTGGCTGGAGAGGATCCAAAGGATGCCACGACGATCTCGTAAGAAAGAGAGGCATATTTAATTTCATTCTCCTTGTATGTCTGGGAAAGGCAAGGATATCCATCGATAATGAAGAGGACTCTTTTTTTCATGATGCGTAGTCCCCTTGCTTGCAGTCAAGAGGACTCTAGCAATCGGAGGATGGCTTTTGCCAGAAAGTCTAATCCTTTGAGGTGGTCTGGCTTTTCTGGACAGGCCCCATCGTTAACCTCTGAGGCGGGGTACCGCCCCTGAAAGGGGCTCCCACCGATGAGCAAGCGCCGCACCCACAGCCCCGAGTTCAAGGCCAGGGTCGCCATGGAGGCGATCAGTGGCCGCAAGACGATCCAGGAGATCGCCGCCGACCACGCCATCCACCCGATCCAGGTGAGCCAGTGGAAGCGGCAGCTCCTGGACGGTGCCAGCGAGCTCTTCACCCGAGGCAAGAAGACCAAGGACAAGGAGGAGGGGCAGGCCAAGGAGGCGGAGCTGTTCCAGCAGATCGGACGGCTGCAGATGGAGCTGGAGTGGCTCAAAAAAAAGTCTCAACTGCTCTGATGCCCGTGAACTGCGCAAGCTGGTCGATCACGACCACCCCGAGCTCAGCATCAGCAGGCAGTGTGCGCTGCTGGGGCTGCCTCGATCCACGCTGTACTACCGGCCGACACCGGTCCGTGTATCGACGCTGCGGATCATGGCCAGGATCGATGCTCTCTACCTGGAGGATCCCTGCAGCGGCAGCCGCCGGATGGTGGACTATCTGGCCCAAGATGGTATCCCGATCAGCCGAGATCGAGTGCGAAACCTCATGCGGCGCATGGGATTACGGGCGATCTACCAGAAGCCCCGGACGACGGTTCCAGGTGATCCGTCCGTGCGGTTCCCCTGCCTGGTGGACCTCACGCAGGTCACGTCGGTGGATCAGGTCTGGGCGACCGACATCACCTACATCCCTCTGCAGAAAGGGTTCCTCTATCTGGTGGCGATCATGGATCTCCATTCCAGGCATGTGCTCAGCTGGAGGCTCTCCAACAGCCTTGACACGAAGTTCTGTCTGGAGGCCCTGGAGATGGCCTTGGGAGGCGGCCGTAGGCCAGAGATCTTCCACTCCGATCAAGGCTGTCAGTTCACGTCCGCTGACTTTGTGGCCAGACTCAAAGGGGAGCGGATCCAGATCAGCTGGTCCGGCAGAAAGCGGTGCTACGACAACATCCTTGTTGAACGGCTGTGGAGGACTGTCAAGTACGAGGAGGTCTACCTACGGGCATACAGCGATGGCTGGGACGCTGAAATCAGCCTGGCCCGCTTCCTGTGGCGGTATTGCCATGTAAGACCTCACAGTTCCCTTGGAGGCAAAACTCCCCACGCGGTCTACACTGAGGCCGAACCATGTTCCACCCGTCCTGGGTTAACGATGTCAGGGGCCGGAACTGTCCAATAAAAGGCACCCACCTCAGAGCCCAGCCAACCGCCTGTCGATGTACATGCCGCAGAGCAGGGGCTGATCGAAGCCGGTCTGAAACTTGTTCGCCACCAGCAGGATCTGGTAGTCCTCCCCCTTGAAGGCTTCGCGGATGTCGCTCTTGAGCCCTGGGTTGAGGGCCTGGCTGTGCTCGGTGAATCCATCAGGACCGCTCTCGGGGTCGTTCACCTCGCCGCTGAAGGCCACCAAGGTGCCGAGGGGGTAGCCCTTGCCCTTGATGTACTTGTCGATCGCCAGCTTCCAGCGCACCGCTTCCTTGCGGCTGGCGACGACGACCATGGCCTTCGCTTTGCCGTCGAGCAGCGGCCAGACGTACTGACGGAAGTGCTCAACGATCAGTTGAACCCTTTGGGCGATGTTGTGGGGGTGAAGCTTGACCCAGATCATCAGCTTCTTGAGGGCCGCGCTGCGTTCCACCTCCTCGTTGGAGATGGCCTGCCCCTGCTGGGCCAGCTGGAAAGCCAGCTTGTAGCTGGTGTAGTTCTGCAAGACGTCGAGGATGAAGCCCTCCTCGATCGCCTGCCGCATCGAATAAACGTGGAACGGCTCCGGCAGGTTGCCGTCCCCAGCGGGCTCGCTGGGGTTGGGGCGTCTGCCGAACAGCTCCAGTGTCTTGGCCTTGGGCGTGGCGGTGAAGGCCACGTAGGTGATGCCGCTCTCCTTGGCCCGAGCAGCCATCTGGGCCGCCAGCACGTCATCGATGGAGACCTCACCGCCGTCCTCCAGATCGGTGACCTCAGCAGCGGAGAGCACCTGCTTGAGCTTGGTGGCCGCTTCTCCGCTCTGGGAGCTGTGGGCCTCATCAGCGATCACGGCAAAGCGTTTGCCACCGGTGGCGGCCAGATCACGCACGGCCTGCAGGGCAAACGGGAAGGTCTGGATGGTGCAGACCACCACCTTCTTGTCGCCGCTGAGGGCTTCGGCGAGCTGGGTGCTCTTGCTGCCGTCCTCACTGGTGACGGAAGCGACGACCCCTTTTTTGCGCTCGAACGACTCCAGGGCCTCCTGCAGCTGGGTGTCGATCACATTGCGGTCGCTGACCACCAGCACCGAGTCGAAGACCTTCTGGTCGTTGGCGTCGTGCAGCTCGGAGAAGAAGTGGGCAGTCCAGGCGATGGAGTTGGTCTTGCCGGACCCGGCTGAGTGCTGCACCAGGTACTTGTGGCCAGGGCCCTCTGCCAGCACCGCCTCCTGGAGCATGCGGGTGACGACCAACTGGTGGTAGCGGGGGAACAGGACCCTGGAGATCTGCTTCTTCTTGTTGCGCTCCGCGATGCAGTAGCGACCGAGGATCTCCAGCCAGCTCTCCCGCTGCCAGACCTCCTCCCAGAGGTAGGCGGTGCGATGGCCATCGGTGAGGGGGTTGCCGGCACCGCAGTTCTTGCCACCGGGTTCTGACCCACGGTTGAAGGGGAGGAACACCGTGGAGAAGCCCGCCAGCCTGGTGGTCATGTGGACTTCGCGGTTGCTGACAGCGAAGTGGACCAGGGCACCGCTGGGGAAGGTGAGCAGGGGCTCGGGCGTCTGGCCTGGCGGCTTGGGGTTGCGGTCTTTCTTGTACTGCCAGATCGCGTCTTCGATGGACTGGGTGTTGTCGGTCTTGAGTTCGACCGTGGCCACCGGGAGGCCATTGAGGAACAGCACCAGGTCGATGGAGTTCTCGTTGTGGAGTGAGTAGCGGACTTGGCGCACCACCCGCAGCCGGTTGGCCTGGTAGCGGGCCAGGATCTCGGGGTTGAGGCCCAGGGCGGGCTTGAACTCCGCCAGCTTGAGGGCCTTGCTCAGTCCCAGCAGTTCGACGCCATTACGGAGTACATCGAGGGTGCCGATCAGATCCAGCTGTTGGCGCACCCGCTGCAGCAGGGTGTCTGCGGCCTTGGAGCCGTGGTTCCTCTGCAGGGTCTCCCAGGCATCGGGCTGGGCCTGCTGCACCCAGGCGATCAGGTCGGGTGGGTAGAGAGCGAGCTTGCGGTCGTAGTGAGCGGCATCGCCCTCGGTGTAGAGCCAGCCGTGGCTGCCGAGGTGGTCGCAGATCTCAGTTTCAAAGGCGCTTTCCTTGTGCAGACTCATCCGGCTGTCTCCTGACTGCCAAAACGGATGTTCTTGAGGGCTGGCCGAAGGGCCTGCTCCAGCTCGTTCATGGCTGAGATCTGCTTCGCTTGGATTGCAGGCCACTCATCTTCTAGTGAACGGTAGCCACCAGGAAGACTGATTCGAATTCGGCAAGCCCGCCGATCATCAAGCCTTTCCCAGGTGACAGGAAGAGTGATGGAGCTATTGATCTCTGCCTGCAACCCTTTCAACTGATCAAAGATACGCTTATTTTGCTCATCGTTGCCCTTTCCACGATCGATATACAGCTCGGCAGTGCAGTTGGCCTTGGTCACCCCATACCAGTAAGTCAGTCCAGGAGTACCAGATGAAGCACCTAGCCAGCTACTAATTCCTGGGGTGATGTGAGCATGGAGCTTTGCACCAGGTTGGGTGATAAGGGCCGCCCACCATCGCTTGCGGATCTCATGGCGTTCCGATAGCTCCTGCTTGGCCCGCCCGGTTGACTTCGCCTCCTCCGATGGGCCAACGATCAGGGTAAGGAGTGGAGCTGCTGGCGAATCTCCAATCCGTACAGCCTCTACCTTCACCAAGTAGAAATCTGCACTGGGAGACTCATTAAGCCAAGCCATAGCAGCAACATGCTCGGGCCGAGGTTCAGAAACAATCCAGATCCCCCCTCGGGCACTCCTTGCGGTTAGGTAGGTGATCAGTTTGCCTAGGTGGTCGTGATTGCTCTTTTCAAGCTGGTTCTCGATCACGTAGGTGGTGCCATCTTCGTCTTCAGCAACGAGATCAATACTGAACGATCCTGCTGCCTGCTCTCGGTCTGCAGTGATGAGGTTGAGATCGAGGGAGTCGTTGAGAATGTCGATGTTCTCCTGCAACCACTGGGTGAAGTCGTAAGCCTCATGCTTCCAGACTTCACGCAGAGGAACTCGCTGGAGCTTGCCGATGGATGAATGGTTCATGCGGCTGCGTCCACGGGCACCAGCCCCCGTACGTCGATCTGGCCCGTGACAGCAGAGGAAATCAGGGAGGAGCGACGCTCTTGGAGCAAGCTCAAGCTAGAAGAGGAATGGCGAATCAAATTATCAAAGCTAGCGGAAACCTCATTGAGAAAATCACAAATAGAAGATTGTTCGGCCGCTGGCGGCTCAGCAAGTATGAAGTTTAAAATGGTTCCTACGTTCACGTGCGGCGAAGTGGCACTGAGGTGGGTGCCTTTTATTGGACAGTTCCGGCCCCTGACATCGTTAACCCAGGACGGGTGGAACATGGTTCGGCCTCAGTGTAGACCGCGTGGGGAGTTTTGCCTCCAAGGGAACTGTGAGGTCTTACATGGCAATACCGCCACAGGAAGCGGGCCAGGCTGATTTCAGCGTCCCAGCCATCGCTGTATGCCCGTAGGTAGACCTCCTCGTACTTGACAGTCCTCCACAGCCGTTCAACAAGGATGTTGTCGTAGCACCGCTTTCTGCCGGACCAGCTGATCTGGATCCGCTCCCCTTTGAGTCTGGCCACAAAGTCAGCGGACGTGAACTGACAGCCTTGATCGGAGTGGAAGATCTCTGGCCTACGGCCGCCTCCCAAGGCCATCTCCAGGGCCTCCAGACAGAACTTCGTGTCAAGGCTGTTGGAGAGCCTCCAGCTGAGCACATGCCTGGAATGGAGATCCATGATCGCCACCAGATAGAGGAACCCTTTCTGCAGAGGGATGTAGGTGATGTCGGTCGCCCAGACCTGATCCACCGACGTGACCTGCGTGAGGTCCACCAGGCAGGGGAACCGCACGGACGGATCACCTGGAACCGTCGTCCGGGGCTTCTGGTAGATCGCCCGTAATCCCATGCGCCGCATGAGGTTTCGCACTCGATCTCGGCTGATCGGGATACCATCTTGGGCCAGATAGTCCACCATCCGGCGGCTGCCGCTGCAGGGATCCTCCAGGTAGAGAGCATCGATCCTGGCCATGATCCGCAGCGTCGATACACGGACCGGTGTCGGCCGGTAGTACAGCGTGGATCGAGGCAGCCCCAGCAGCGCACACTGCCTGCTGATGCTGAGCTCGGGGTGGTCGTGATCGACCAGCTTGCGCAGTTCACGGGCATCAGAGCAGTTGAGACTTTTTTTTGAGCCACTCCAGCTCCATCTGCAGCCGTCCGATCTGCTGGAACAGCTCCGCCTCCTTGGCCTGCCCCTCCTCCTTGTCCTTGGTCTTCTTGCCTCGGGTGAAGAGCTCGCTGGCACCGTCCAGGAGCTGCCGCTTCCACTGGCTCACCTGGATCGGGTGGATGGCGTGGTCGGCGGCGATCTCCTGGATCGTCTTGCGGCCACTGATCGCCTCCATGGCGACCCTGGCCTTGAACTCGGGGCTGTGGGTGCGGCGCTTGCTCATCGGTGGGAGCCCCTTTCAGGGGCGGTACCCCGCCTCAGAGGTTAACGATGGGGCCTGTCCAGAAAAGCCAGACCACCTCACACCAACTGTATCCAAGGCGCCCTGAAGATAGACAGCTTGAGAATTAAGCATCCACATGAGAAACCCTGGATTCCATACTTGATTGCAACGAAATTGCATCATTCGTTGGCCAAGGCAAAAATTGTCGGATGAGGGGACAAGCGCTGCATGCCCCCATCGCTCTCCCTCCCTTCCATAGACGATGTCGTCTTTGCAGAGAGTTGCCCTGCGGACTCTTCGCTTGTACTCACTTCTATCAATCCGCTTCATGCTCATCTCAAGCAAGGAGCCCTTGTCCACATCAGCAGTCCTGATTACAAGATACTCACCATCTTCGCTGTATACAGGAGTTTCATGCGGGCAGTCGACTGCCAGAACTGTTGCGTGCTTCAATCGCGTCACTCTCCAATACTCCGGCACCTCTCCCAGCCACTCCACGCCTGAGTCCTTCATCGGCGCATCAGGATTCAGCCCCTTGGTGACGGCATGGGAGACGACGGCTTGACGCTTCTCCTGGAGCAGCTCGATCAGCCGCTGCTGCTCGGCGATTAAGGCATCGATCTTGGCGGTTTCGTGGTCGAGGAAAAAGCAATAGATATTTGCTCCTCTAGTGGAGGAACTGAGAGAAAGAGCTTGGTGAAACCAGAATTTGGAATATGAGTCTGATTGACCCCATCGTCAAACCATAGAAGCCCCGGATTCCTATCAAGAACATAGAATACGTATTTAGGGTGGTCTTCAAGAGGCGTGAGTCGGCAGACGCGCTGATTGACGGCGTATAGATCGTCATTGCTGACATAGAAGGCTTTCCCAAGTGCCCTGCCATTCGGCAAATCGCTCATCACCATCAAGATATCATTGATCGACGCAGGGGTAAGATTCTCTGAGCACCTCTTGACTTTCTCTCCCTGAGTAGAGACAAACCTGGAGTTTACGCAAATGTATTGACCGTCGTCTGCGACAAATGGCTCATGCGCCTTGCCAGGCTGGAAGGCACATCGCATTCCCAGCTTTGAGAGGTTCCAATGCTCCGGCACCTCCCCGAGCCACTCCACGCCACTCTCCTTATAGGCCGGATACCTCGGAAAGCTCATGCCGTCAGCCCTCCAATCATCTCCAGGATCCGATCCTTCACCTGCTTCAGCTCAGCCTCGTATCTCTTCCTGCTCTTGGCACCGTTCATCCACTGGTCGCTGCTTGCGGTGGCTTGAACCATCCGGAATTCTTGAATGGTTGGCATCAAGCAAGGATGAGACTCTGTCTGCCTCATGGTTGAAGCGGAGCTTCTGGCTCATGGCCTGGGCACTCAATATCCAGCTGGTGCTGCGTCAGCACCTGCAATTCACCACTGATCGTCACAGCAATTCCT
The DNA here is from genome assembly GCF_015840525.1 of Synechococcus sp. CBW1006. Classification (NCBI taxonomy): domain Bacteria; kingdom Bacillati; phylum Cyanobacteriota; class Cyanophyceae; order Synechococcales; family Synechococcaceae; genus Synechococcus; species Synechococcus sp. CBW1006. Next base: position 2,008,656 of record NZ_CP060396.1, read on the forward strand.
GTTCCCGTCTGACGGGCCAGTTCACGGGCACGCTGCCCAGCACGAAGCAGCGCTGCGGAGACGCGCTCGAGGTCAGCGTCATGGCGTTGGCTCTGGAATCCAGCAGTCATGGCCGACCTCCCTCACTGAGAAACTGCGGAACAGCACCACCATTATCAATCATCTGCCATTCATCCACCAGTGGCTTGTAGAGGGTTTCCAAATTGTGGAGCCCTGCCTTGAAGCGACGAGCGATCACCTCCGCTGGGATGGTGTGTCCCCCTTGACGCACTCGCAACCGCACACGGGTCACGGCCTGCTCCACCGTCGGCAGAGACAGAAAAATGAGCTTTACGGAATAGCACTGAGCTTGCCAGTCCCTAATGCGCTGCACATATCCCTTGCCAGCCAATGTTGTTTCAAACGCAAAGCTCTCACGCGCTGCTGCACTACGATCCATTTCTTCCAGCATCAAACGCCCTGCCCGACGTGCTGCCAGCTCAGGAGCGAAAGGAGACAGACCAGCCGCAATCAGATCGGCATTGATGAAGGTGGTGATCCCGATCTCCAGCGGTAGGTACTCGCGTGCAAATGTCGTTTTCCCTGCACCATTGGGCCCGGCGATGATGATGACCCTGGGCTTCAATGTGAGAGCCCCCCAATCATCTCCAGGATGCGATCCGTCACCTGCTTCAGCTCAGCGTCGATCACCTCCAGCGGTCTCGGGGGTGTGAACACATAGAAGTGCCGGTTGAAGGGGATCTCGTAGCCCACCTTGGTCTTCTCGTGGTCGATCCAGGCGTCCGGCACATGGGGCAGCACCTCCCGCGCGAAGTAGGTCTCCACGTCTTCCGAGAGAGGCACGTTCTCGGTGTCCCGCAGGCTGCTGTCCGCCTGGGGCTTGCCCTTGGCCTTTCCCTTCTGGCCCACCACCACCTTGCCTGCTTCATCCCGCAGGGGACGCTCCACCGTGATCGTGCGGTAGCCAAAGGCTTCATTGGGGAAGATCTTGCTGATCGGCTTGCCGTCCTTCTCAGCTTCTTCGAACGAACCGAACAGCTGGGTGATCACCTCGATGTGCTCGGGGCTCAGTTCCTTGCGCTTGCTGCCCAGGCTCTTGCGCATCTTCTGCCAGTAGCTGCTGGCATCGATCAGCTGTACTTTCCCTTTCCGCGCCACCGGCTTGCGGTTAGTCAGGATCCAGATGTAGGTGCTGATCCCGGTGTTGTAGAACATGTCCGTGGGCAGGGCAATGATCGCCTCCACCAGGTCGTTCTCCAGCACATACCGGCGGATCTCGCTTTCCCCCGAGCCCGCCCCACCGGTGAACAGGGGTGAACCGTTGAGGACAATGCCAAAGCGGCTACCACCCTCCAAGGCAGGCCGCATCTTGCTGATCAGATGCATCAGGAACAGCAGCGAGCCATCACTTACCCTGGGCAGCCCCGGCCCAAAGCGGCCGCTGAAGCCCATCAGCTTCGCTTCTCGCTCGATCTCCTTCTGAATCTTCTTCCACTCCACTCCAAACGGCGGATTGGAGAGCATGTAGTCGTACTTCGCCTCCGGCAGCTGGTCGTCAGACAGCGTGTTGCCAAAGCAGATCTTGTTGATGTCCTGCCCCTTGATCAGCATGTCCGCCTTGCAGATGGCGTACGACTCAGGGTTCAGCTCTTGACCGGACAGCACCAGCCGCGCTGTGGGGTTGTGGCCCGTGAGGTGCTCCTCCGCCACGCTGAGCATCCCGCCGGTCCCAGCAGCAGGGTCATAGAGGCTACGGACGATGCCGGGCTGGGTCAGGGCCTCATCGTCTTCGATGAAGATCAGGTTCACCATCAGGCGGATCACCTCCCGTGGGGTGAAGTGCTCCCCGGCGGTCTCGTTGGAGAGTTCCGCGAACTTGCGGATCAGCTCCTCGAACACCAGCCCCATCTCGGCATTGCTCACCTTGTCTGGGTGGAGGTCGATCTGGGCGAACTTCTCGGAGACCAGGTACAGCAGCCCTGCCTTCTCCAGCCGGTCCACCTGCAGGTGGAACTCAAAGCTCTCGAAGATGTCCCGCACCGCCGGGGTGAACGCCTGGATGTAGGCCCGCAGGTTCTCGCCGATGTTGTCCGCGTCGCCCTTCAAATTTTTCAGGCACAGCTTGGATGTGTTGCAGAAGTTCTGCCCTGCCTTGCGAAGCAGGAAGGGCTCGGGGTCCAGGCCCTGGCCTTCCCGCAGGGTCTTCTCCTCCAGTACGGCGGCCTTGGTGGGCTCCAGCACGCAGTCGAGCCGGCGCAGCACCGTGAACGGCAGGATCACCTTGCCGTAGTCGCTCTGCTTGTAGTCGCCCCGCAGCAGGTCAGCGACTGACCAGATGAAGGCCGAGAGGTTCTGTTTGCCGGTGGGCTGGGGGCCGAGGGGGGCGGCGGTTGACACGCTTGTGCGCTGCTGGGTGGATCGGCTGGGATCGGATGCTCTCCCGGCTGGCGTCGGGTTGCCGGTGACGAGAGCCACTGAGCCTCCCCGGCCGCGTCCAGGGACGATCATCCCAGTCGCTAGCAGAGCCGCTCGCACTGCGTTATAGGTGCCTTCCTCCCAGCCCAGGAGCTCCTGGAGCCTGCCGTTGCCGGCTGAGCCGCCCAGGGCTTCCAGAGCGCCTAGGAACTCCTCGTGCAGGGGATCGGGCTCGGGAGAGGCGCCCAGGGCGGGGGATGGACTGGCGTGCATGGCAGTGGGAGGTCAGAGACAGCATGCCGTGGGTGTGACTGCATGAGCAAGAACGGTCTGATGTCTTCTCAGGATCGTGTCTTTTGGTTTGTAGCGAACTTGAGGGGTGTCGATGTAATGCCTCCCGCGCCATCTGAAGGCCCAATGCTCAATAGAGAGTGGAATTGACATGCATCCGAGCGGCGATCAACTGATAAGCCATAGGCGTCTTTGCTGTCTACACCCTCATGCATTTTGATGCTAGCAACAACTATCGAGCATAGACTGTACATCTTCGCTAGCAATATCTGCCAAGATTTCCGCCAAAATGACGAGTAACCGCGACACGAATCAAGCAGCGGGCCACATCGCCTAGGTCCTTGTTCCACTGGCGCAGGGGATCTATGAGGTGTCTACGCCTATCAGTTGAATGGCAACATTCAGCTGACTTGATGACTTGGATTTTGTCGCCAGCTTCCCCCGACTCACGTAATGACCAGCAACGAATCCCCGATTGAAGGCAATGGTGATTCTTCCAGTGACAACACTTCCGTACCCCAAAAGCCCACTGGTACTGCTATGCAGCAGCTCAAAGCCGGGGTGCTCCCTCCTGACTGGTCGTGCATTCCCGTCGATGGAAAAGCGACCTACCTCAAAGGTTGGTCGAAGAGCCGACTTTCGCTCACTCAACTGATGCAGGAGTACGACAAGGACCACCGGTATCGCGGTCTCGGGGTGATCACAGGCGAAGCCAGCGGCGGCCTGATCGCCCTGGACATCGACGGGCTAACAGCGGCGGCTCGGCTCAAAGCCGCGATCGGCGAGGAGAACTACGAGAAGCGGGGCCGGGAGACCACGATGGCCTGGACATCAGGCAAGCGGGGCCGGCGGCAGATTCTCTGGAAGGTTCCAGCCGCGCTGGTGCCGCAACTGCGGGACTTCAACACGCTGATCCTGCGGGAGACCGGGGACTGGGAGCCGGGGACCGGCGACAAGAACAGGATCAAGCGGGTTGACGATCAACCGGCCTACGAGGAAGTCGTACTGCGGTTCAACCGCTGCCAGTCGGTGTTGCCGGGAAGCCCGCGCCCTGGCAGCAACTACAGGCGCTACCGCTGGCTGAGCTACAACGAGGGGCGGCCCGCCGACGCGCCGCGCTGGCTGATCGAGCTGCTGCTACCGCACTGCAAGCCGGTCACCTGGCTGAACAGCGACGACCAGAAGCAGCTCAACGAGACGCACGGCGACACGGCTGTTCCCCCGCCGCAGATCCGGGGCTGGTTCTTCAAGGAGGAGGTCCAGGCCCTGCTGCGGCCGAAGCTCCGCGACCTCATCTACAAGCACCCGGTCTTTGACGAGTACGGCTGGCTCGACAAGGAGGGCGGCGAGGCGCACTGGATGTCGGGCTGCCCCTGGCACAAATCGGAGTCAGGGACTGCGTTCCAGGTCAACAAGAACTCGGGGGTCTGGTACTGCCACGCCTGCGCTGTCGGCGGCGACGTGCTGAAGTTCGTGCATGCGGCCAAGACCAACGACCCGTATGCAGAGAATCCGACAGGGCCGACGCTAGAGGGGTACGTCGCTGAAATTGCAGGAAAATTGGGGTTTACGTATCCAGATGATGTCCTGCCGACGCAACGTGTAGCGAATAAGGTGCCTACGGCGCAGGACTTGGAGGGGTTGTATAAAGAGTGTAGGAAGATCGACAAGGCCACTCCTAACAAGGAACAAGCCCGTCTGTTGATGTGGGCTCACGCCCAGGTCAGCGGTTTCTACCTCTTCAAGAACGGCCGCGAGATCTACGACAGCTACAAGCGCTTCTACATCGGTGAGCTGACCGCTGACATCAAGGTTCAAACCCCTGAGCAGCTTAGCGCCATCACCGAGACCGACTACATCATTCCTGATTTCCTCCGCTGTCCCAGCAGCGTGATGTTCCACGCCCGTGGCGGTCTCGGGAAGACCAAGCTGGCCTTGGCGCTGGCGCGGAAGGTCGGTCACGGGGAGCCCACCCGCATCAGGGGTGCTGACTTCGCACCGACCACCACGGGGAAGGTGCTGCTGCTGGGGAACGACATGACGCCCTCGGGGTACGTGGCCTACCTGAAGCAGCAGGGGATCGACATCCAGGGGAGGGACAGCCACTGGATGAAGGCGGTCTGGAACTGGGATGTGGAGCAGGAGCTGGAGCTGATCGATCTGCTCAATGAGCTGCAGCCGAAGCTGGTGATCATCGACTCGCTGTCATCGGCGAGCAACAACGCGGCGCACTCGGAGAACGACAAGGAGTACGCCAGGACGGTGTACGACATGGCGCGGTTCAACGGGGTGCAGTTTCCGCCGACGTGCTTCCTGTGGATCCACCACAACAAGAAGGACGGGACGACGTTCCGTGGCACCGATGTGTTGCGGAATGCGGTGGATGACACCTGGGAGTTGAAGGAGCTCGAGACCGAGGAGCAGGGCGACTTCCCTGCGGGAAGCAAGATCCTCCAGATCGGCAAGTCTCGCGGCATGCGGGACGGGGCGCGGTTCCTGGTCTCCGAGAACTTCGAAGAGCTGCTGACGTTCAGTGATCTCACTCCTCTGGAGGAGCGGCGGCAGGGGACCGGCGATGTCACCGGGCCTTCGCTGGTGCTGTCACTGCTGAAGGAGGCGAGCGAGCCGATGACGGCGACGGAGATCAAGCTCGGGATCGACGCTCGGGTGCAGGGGTCGGGCTCGGGGGATGGCCCGGTCGGCCGGCGTACGGTTCAGCGTTGGATCAAGAAGTGGATCGAGGCGAAGCTGATCGCTGAGGCCGGGTGGACGGATCCCGACAAGGCGGGGCGGCCAGCTCAGCTCTACCGCTGGGCCGGGTGCGACGTGGCGTCTCAGACTGAGTCGCAAACGATCCGCTTCCTGGCCCAGGTGTTCGGTGGAGGGGGAGAGGGGCGGCCCCCCGAGAGCGGAAACCCTCTAGAGAGAGATTGTGTCCATAATTCGGCTTCTGCGGCTCCGTCGTCCTCGGAATCCATTCCAGCGCAAGGGGTTTCGGCGGAGGGGAATTATGGACACGGGTCTTCGATTCCCGACGATGCTGAGGGGCGTGTCCATAATTATTCGGGGGTCGAAAGCCAGTCTCACGGTCTCGGGGTGAGAACGGGGGGACTATCCCCTGGACTTCCGAAATCTTCCACCAGTTCTGGAGAATCTGGTATCACTGCGATACCAGAAAAGGTCGAGGAATTACGGACATCGACCCCAGAATTATGGACACAGGGGGGTGAAACCACCAGTTTGGAGGGCAAAAACGGTATCGGTTTGATACCGAATTCTCAGAAACAGGTGGAAGATTTCGGAAGGTGTCCAAAATTACTGGAGGAAGGAATCGCTGAGAACCCTTCCGCTGCAACGAGTATCGGCGAAGGGGAATTATGGACACAAACGGGTCTCTCCCCCTCTACGCGTGCGCGTGCGGGCGCGTGCGCGAGGGACGAGCAGGAGCAGGAGCCTGAGGAGCTCGACATCGAGGCGATCCTGGCCCTGGAGCCTTGCGCGGACGAGGAGAACGTCGCAGCCTTCACGGGCCTCGACCCGGAAGCTTGCCGGCCAACCCCGTTCCCACAGATGGAAGGGATGGGAATGGTGGCTTGATGGATGGTCATCCCGTGCAGATAGAACCCCTGTCTCACTGATCGGGGAAGGGGGGGGGCTCCTGGCCTCCCCCTGCCTCCCTCTACCCCCTTTGCTTTGTCAACAACCCTTCCAAATCAAGACTCCTGAACTCAGTCCAGAAGCCGCAGCGCCGCCTCTTCGTCGGCCTCAGCCACGTCGATGTAGTTCTGAAGCTGACCAAGACTGGCGTGCCCCGTGAATCGCTGAACGGTTCTCAAGCTCGCGCCACGCTGCGCCATCGTCGTGGCCAGGCTTCTGCGGAAGCTATGCAGAGACACCCCTGACGGGAAGTCCGGTCCAAGGGCCGCCACAGCCCGCCGCAGGGCCTTGTCGGCCGCTTGGCGGGTCATGGGTTGGTTCTCGCTCCCAGGACTGAGGAAGAGCAGCGACCCGTTGCGGGCAGGGCGCCGGTGGCGCTCCTCCCAGTGAAGCCGGAACTGGTCCAGCTCCACCCCCAGGCGCGGTGCGATCAGAGGCTCGCGAGTGCGGCGGGTCTTGGTGGTGGCGGCTGCGAAGACGATTCGGTCGCTGTGAATAGCGCCCCAGTGCAGTCTCAGCGTCTCAGTCGTGCGACTGCCCGTGAATCGCATCACGCTCCACAGGGCTCGGTGCTCGGGATTGGGCGCCGCCGCAATCAGCTGATCCAGCTGCTCCGGCGAGAGCACTCGGGCCTGACCGGAGCCGCATGTCTTGGGCATCGCCGCTCTCGGTGGTTGTCCTTTCGTAAGATACGACAACCTCCCAGGGCCCGCAAGCGATCTCGACACCCGGCTTCCAGTAGACGCCAGCCGCCCCCTTCTTGATTCTCAGCTATGGCCCCTATTGAGAATCCCGAGCTCTCAGCCTTCCCTGGTCGAATCTGTTGCCTTTGGCTGGGGCAAAGTCACCCCTGCCAAGCACCTACTCGTCAACACAAACAAGTCACAGCTGCTTCTGGTGCAGTCCCCCGAGGTCGCGAAGACACTTACGCCTTCGCTCCTGATCACTCCATCGACTGAAGTTCCTCAGATGGATCCAAATCGCCCGTTCTCTGGTTGCATCAAGCAGCCAACATCCAGGCGGGCGACCTCGGCGCGGCAGACCAGGAAGTGAACCACGCCGGTAAATCGGACATACCAGAGGATCGGTCCAAGGCTTGTAGCCACCCCTGTTGCAGTGGGCGTACCAGGAAGACAGGCGACCAATCATCGTTTGGCGCGGTACGCCTACAAGCTCGCAAAACGGTGTGATCGTGAGCCAGCGAGGTTGCTCGTAGCCACAAGCGGCAGCCATCCCCTCGAGGTCGGAAATGGCTGCCGCCAAGACAGTGGGGTACACCGTTCCGTGACCGCATTTAGCCATTGATCTTCCTGGAATTTCCGATTTCTTCCACGGGCAGAGCGGCGGGGAGCCGGCCAGGCCGAGCAGCATTGGCTAATGATAACCATTCTCAATAAGGAGGATGGCTTTTGGTTGCCCCCCCCCGAGGCCGTAAATCGCCACACGCGCTCGCTCGCGCTTGCTGGTGTGGAGAAGGGAGGGGAGGCGGATCCGCGCGAGGGATCGAGCCGCTGATCGTCCGCACCGTGCATGGTCCGTCGCTCCGCCCTCGGGGGACAGGCGAGCCTGGCGGATCTACTGCGGGCTAGCCGGCCCAGGCTGGCCCCCATGCCCCAACGGCGCCGGGCAGGACCGTGCAGGCCATCTGAAGGCCGTTCCAAGTGCTCCTGGGGCCGACCAGGGGCTCGAGCAGAGGGGTCAGGGCATTCCCCCGAGAGCGGACCCTTCCCTCAGGGGTGGGGTGGGGCTGAGGAGCCTGTCAATCGGCCCTCGGACGACTGGCTCAGGCCGACCAGGCTTGGGCAGTGATTTCGTCGCTTAAGCCATGCGGGATAGCCACTTGCCCGTCAGGCGCCGCAATCATTGAAAATGATATTCATTCTTTCCTAGGGGTCACTTTGCTGGTGCTTCGATTTGGCGCTCTCGGGGGTGACTTTTCTCCGCTTGGTGCAGCTGCTTGGATAGAGACGTTGGGGTTGGAGAGCGATCTCCGGGAAGTCGTCAGTGGGCTCACAGGGCGCCCTGGACTGACGTCATCAGCTCTCACCAGCTCTCATATGCCTTCCCTGTGTCCCGAGAGCGATTGCGATCACTGCGTCTTTGCTTGTCTCGCGCTGTGCTCCCAAAGCACCCGCGCTACCAAGCTGCGCCACGCCCCGGTGACGAGACTCTAAACCTCAGCATCTGGCGCCTCAGGTCACGACAGCACCCTTGGATACGACAGCGCTTCCTAATTTTGGGGCCAGCGGCATGGGCGCAGTGGAGCGGGCGACAAGACAGCGCTGGTTCGTGAAGCTCGAGGAGGGCATCGTGGACAAGGCACGCTTCGATGCGGCGGTGCCGGCCCATCGGGGCTGGCTGGCTGAGCTGGAGGCTGCGGGTCATCGCCCCAGCAGCGGCTACTGGAGGGATCGTCAGGGCCTCAGTGGAGCTGGCGGGATGTTGTTGTTCATGGCCAGCGATCGCGACGAGGCCGAACGGCTGGTCTCCTGCGATCCGCTGGTGCGCCAGGGCTGCGTGCGCTGGGTTGTGCACGAGTGGTGCGTGGTGGCAGGCGAGCTCGCTGGTCCCCCTCAGGAGTGGAACAGCAGCACCAGCCCTGAGCTGAGTTGATGGAATTCACGTTCCTCCCGGCTCAGGTCAAGCCCCACCTGGAGACCTTCCTTGAGGGCGTCATCGAACGGAGGAGCCGATGGAGCCTCACCGGCACACCAGAGCGCAGCGATACCGACCGGGGTTGCATGCCAGCTGAAGCAGGGAGTCGTGCCGATGGCAGGTTCCTGCAGGGCGTCTTCGAGCAGTTCGCGGATGGGCATGGTGACCCGTAGCGGGAACTCCCAAGTGGTGGCCCCAGCTTCGACAGCTGACCCAGAGGGGGCAAGGTGCTGAGAGTTTTCGTGATGAAGGCCGCCTAACCTTCCCGCCATGACAGCCCTGCCCACCTCGATCGCGCTGGTGCACGAGTGGTTCACACCCCGGGCGGTGGGGGGGGCGGAGGCCGTGGTCGAGCAGCTCGATGCCCTGCTCCATCCCCAGCTCTTTGCCCTGGTGGATGGGGAGAGTCAGCGACCGGGGAGCTGGCTGCATGGCCGGCGGATTGAGACCTCCTTCATCCAGACGCTGCCGTGGGGCGTCAGCCATGTGCAGCAGTACCTGCCCCTATTGCCCCTGGCGATCGAGCAGCTCGACCTGGGCGGCTACCCGCTGGTGCTGAGCAGCAACCATCTGGTGGCCAAGGGTGTGATCACCGGACCCGATCAGCTGCATGTGAGCTATGTCCATACGCCGGTTCGATACGCCTGGGATCAGATGCATGCCTATCTGGCGCGCTCCGCCCTGGCGCGCAGTCCGCTCGGACCGCTGATCCGCGGCCAGCTGCATCGCCTGCGTCAGTGGGACGTGGTGAGCAGCAGCCGGGTCGACCATCTGATCGCCAATTCCCGCTTCACTGCCCGCCGGATCCAGCGCTGCTGGCGACGCACCGCCACGGTGGTGCATCCGCCGGTCGAGGTGGCTCGATTCCGCTGGGACCAGCCTCGCAGCGACACCTATCTCAGCGTCTGCAGGTTGGTGCCCTACAAGCGGGTCGATCTGGTGGTGGGAGCCTTCAATCGCCTCGGGTTACCGCTGGTGGTGATCGGCGATGGGCCCGAACGACGGCGACTCGAAGCCATGGCAGGCCCCAACGTCCAGTTTCTCGGCCACCGCCCCGCCGATGAGGTGACCACCTGGTTGCAACAGTGCCGTGCCTACGTCTATGCGGGGCTGGAGGATTTCGGGATCGCGCCGGTGGAGGCAATGGCGGCCGGCGCCCCTGTGATCGCGCTGGGGCAGGGCGGTCTGCTGGATAGTGTGCGTTGTCTGGAGAGCGGCGCGGCCCAGCCCACCGGGCTGTTGTTCCCTGATCAATCGGTGGAGAGCCTGGCGGCGGCCCTGGATCACTTCCACACGGAGCGGCTCTGGCGGCGGTTTCCCGCTGACGCCCAGCACGACTGGGCCCAGCGTTTCTCCCCGGCCTGCTTCCGTCGCCGCATGCAGGAGCGGTTGGAGACCCTGTGGCTAGCCCATCGCCACCGCCTCGCCCATGCCAGGGCCCCTGTGCCTCTGGAGGAGCTGCCACCGATGAATGGGGCGGCCTGACTCCGATTTTTAGATTGCCGCCACCGCCGTGCGGCTTCGCTGCCGTCTGCCGCTACGTTTCTTGCCCCTGCCTCCCGACCTGCCAACGCAGGGTCCGCGTCCATCTCCGCCGCACCCTCCCCTGCTTTCTCTGGGGGTGGTTCCCTGGTCGGTGCCTGGACGGCCCCGCCAGGAACCCTGCGGCGGCTGTCCCTGCCCTCCCCGCTCATACTGGTGAAGCGACCCTCCGCCCATCAGCTGATTCGCCTGCAGTCGAGGCGCTCGCGGGTGATCAAGCGCAGCGGCGACATCGTGTTTTCGCTGGCGGTGCTCAGCCTGGGTGCGCCGGTGTTCCTGCTGCTCGCCCTTCTGGTCAGGCTCACCTCCCGCGGGCCGGTGTTCTATGTGCAGCAGCGGGTGGGACGGGGCTATCGCAGCTTTGGCTGCATCAAGTTCCGCACGATGCGGCGCGATGCCGACAGGTTGCTCTCCGCCCTGCTGGCGGAATCGCCCGATCTGGAGGAGGAATACCGCAACGACTTCAAGCTGCGCAAGGATCCACGCATCACCCGCCTCGGCAAATTCCTGCGTCGCTCCAGCCTCGACGAGTTGCCCCAGTTCGTGAATGTGCTGCGCGGTGAGATGAGCGTGGTGGGTCCGCGGCCGATCGTGGAAAAGGAGCTGGATCGCTACGCCGACCGTATGGATGAAGTGTTGGCCGTGCGGCCCGGTCTGACCGGCCTATGGCAGGTCTCCGGCCGCAACAACCTCACCTATGCCAAGCGGGTCAAGTTGGATGTGTCCTACGCGCGGCACCGGAGTTTCTGGATGGACCTGCGCATCATCCTGCGCACCTTCAGTGTCATCCTCGACCCCACGGACCGCGGCGCTTACTGAGTCGACCACGGTGTCACGTCAATGCAACCGCCAAGGGCAATGGCGAGGGCCGACAGCAACCACAGCCCCGTGAGCCGTCTGGTGAGCTGAAGCATGCGGGTCACCGCCAGTGCATCGGCGGGCCTTCCGGCGGCATGGAGCACCGGCTTCAGCTTCGGTAGGCCGCCGTAATGGTTCAGCCCCCCCAGGTGCACATCCGCTGCCAGGGCATAGGCGGCTTGAGAGACGCCTGCATTGGGGGACGGGTCCGGCCTCCCCTGCAACAGAGCCCGGCGACAATTCACCAGGGCTGAACCTGGCCGACCCGCCGCCAACGGCAGGCTCAGGGCCACCAGCCGGCAGGGCAGCCAGGTGAGCAGATCATCGAGGCGGGCGCCGGCGGTGCCGAGCCAACGCAGACGGCCCTGGCGGTAACCGAGCATCGAATCCAGGGTGCTGGCCGCCTTGAAGCTCCAGGCCAGGCAGAGGGGGCCGGGCAGGACGACCAGAGCACGATCAGGCCAGGCGCACCAGAGCAGCGCACCCAGCAGCATCCAGAACAGGGGCGCGAACACACCATCCACCGCGTTCTCGCTGGCGGTTTCCGCGGCAGCCCGCAGGATCTCAGAGCGGCACAGGCCATCCACATCGCGGCCCACGATCCAGGCCAGCCGCTGGCGGGCCAGCTCCAGATCAGCGGGCGAGCGCCCTGACGTGAACGGCGGCAGAGCCGCGACGACGGCCTGGACAGCCTGCTCCAGGCTGCGGCCGGCCAGAGCACTGGCCAGGGCGATCACCAGCAGCGGCAGCGCGACCGGATGCACAAGGGTCAGCCGCTCGACCTGCCAACCAGCCAGGCCGCTCAGACCGACCACCAGCAGGGTGAGGCCGGTGCCAGCCAGGCGCAAGCGTCCGGGCCGATCGCCCGCCCAATCTTCAGCAACCCGACGGAACCATCCGATGCCCCAGCCGATCACCTGCACCGGGTGAAGCCAGCGCTGCGGATCACCCACCAGCCGATCCAGGGCCACGCCCGCCAGAACCGCGAGCATCGGGGCGAGGGGGACCAGCCGCAGCAGCGGCGGCAGGACAGAGGCCTCCATCGCTCAGCTGGAGACCGCAGGCCGTGGCGGCCGGCCCAGCAGCAGCGCCATCGCCACAAAGGCGAGCACCTGCAGCGGAATGGCTTGGCCCAGGCCCAGCGACTGGGTGAGCAGGCCCATCGCCAGGCTGCCGGCCAGGCCGCCCACAGCGCCGGAGCGCTGCAAGGTCTGCCAGCGCAGGGGAGCGTCGCCCCGAACGGCCAGGCGATCCACCAAGGCTCCATCAGCGGCGGCAGCCAGAGCCCCGATGGGCACGAACAGCAGCACCGCCCCCCAGCCCGGCAAGGCTTGAACCTGGGTCAGCAGCAGCAGGCCAGCCATCAGCCCATAGCGGGCCCAGGTCGCCAGAACCGGCAGGCGGCCCTGAAGGCTGCGGCCCACGCCGTAGGCCGCCAGCACCATGGCGAAGTCAAAGCAGTTGCCTGCCCCCACGGCCCGCACCCAGAGGGGCAGCAGCGCGAAGAGGCTGCCGAACAGCAGCCCCTGCAGCACACAGTGGCGATCCAGGGGCAGCGGGGCCATCGAGGGCAGGGCCGCAGCCGCGGCAGTCGCTTCCGCAGCGCCATCAGCCGAGCCAACCGGAGCCTGCTCCCGCGGCATCAGAGCAGTGGCCCCGAGGGGAAGCAGCAACAACAGAGCCGGCACGAACTGCCTCACGGCCGGAAACAACACGGCCGTGAGCAGGTTGCCCGCCAGGGAGCCGAGGTCACTGCCCTGCCGCAGGCCTTCGATCGAGAGTCCTGGCGAGCGCAGCAGGCGCCGCTGCAACGGCAGCTGGCTCAGTTCTCCGCCGATGCCGAACAGCAAAACCGCCAGAAGGGACGCCATCAGCAGCCCGGTGGCCGGCCAGCCGGAGAGCTTGCCCAGACTCACGCCCAGCAGCAGCATCACGCTGACCAGCTGCAGTCCATAGCCGGAGGCTCGGCGCCGCAGCGGCAACAGCACCGGCAGGGTGCCGAGGGCCGGCAACAGGCTGTTGAGCAGCGGCGACGGCGTCAGGCCGCTCACCATCCAGGCGGTGGAGGCCAGGGTGAGGCTGGTGCCGGCCTGGGCGCTGCCCCAGAGCAGGGAGAGGCGGAGCGAGCGCATGGGGCGGTCACGACAACGGTCCGTGCCGGCAGGGCACGGACCCAGAATGGTGACAGGCGCCGGGTCGGGATCAGGCGGCCTTGAGCCAGCTGAACATCGAACGCAGACCCTTGCCCACCTGCTCGATCGGATGGGCGGCGTCGCGATTGCGGGCCTTGGTCATCTCGGGCTTGCCGGCCTCGCATTCGGCCACGAAGTTGCGGGCGAAGGTACCGTCCTGGATGTCGGCCAGGATGCGCTTCATCTCGGCCTTGGTGTCGGCCGTGATCAGGCGCGGACCGCTCACATAGTCGCCGTATTCGGCGGTGTTGGAGATCGAGTCGCGCATGGCGGTGAGGCCGCCCTTCACCATCAGATCGACGATCAGCTTCACTTCGTGCAGGCACTCGAAGTAGGCCAGCTCCGGCTGGTAGCCGGCCTCCACCAGGGTCTCGAAGCCAGCCTTGACCAGCTCACTGAGGCCACCGCAGAGCACGGCCTGCTCACCGAACAGATCGGTCTCGGTCTCTTCCTTGAAATTGGTCTCGAGAATGCCGGCACGGGTCCCACCGATGCCCTTGGCGTAGGCCATCGCCAGGCCGCGGGCATTGCCGGAGGCGTCCTGGTGGATGGCGAACAGGGCAGGCACGCCCATGCCGTTCTGGTACTCCCAGCGCACCGTGTGCCCAGGGCCCTTGGGGGCGATCATCACCACATCCACATCGGCGGGGGGCTTGATCAGCTCGAAGCGGATATTGAACCCATGGGCGAAGCTCAGCACCTTGCCGGCGCTCAGGTGCGGCGCGATCTCCGCCTCATACACCGCTTTCTGGGCCTCATCGGGCAGCAGCACCATGATCCAGTCGGCCTTGGCGGCCGCATCGGCCACACTCAGCACCTCCAGGCCATCGGCCCTGGCCTTGTCGGCCGAGCGACTGCCCTCATACAGGCCCACCACCACGTTGACGCCGCTGTCCTTGAGGTTGAGGGCATGGGCATGGCCCTGGGAGCCATAGCCGATGATCGCCACCGTCTTGCCGTTCAGCAGGCTGAGATCAGCATCGGAGTCGTAGAAGAGCTGGGCCATCCGGCGGCGGGCAGGGCAAACGGCGAGTGTACGGCTGCGCCCAAGGGGATCCTTCAAGCAGACGTCACCAGGACCGTCTTTCTCGCAATCCATGCCGAAGCAGGTGGACCCAGGGATTCACCCCCGCTGCCTTCACATCAGGATTGACCGTCAGATAGTTCTCAGGAGTGAAGTCGGCCAACCGTGCGATCAGAGCATCGTCTTTCCAGTCGGGGATGGTGACTGGTCTGATCGCACCGGTCGCCGCATCCAGGGGCCTGCGCCAGGCGATTGAGCCCCATGGCCAGTCGCTGTGCAGAGGCGTGTAGTGAAGACAGTTTTCGAAGAAGTAATGGGTGACCTGGCTCCATCGCGTTAGGCCCCGATCCCTGACGGCCGCCCCCCCGTGCAACAGATTGGCCGCCCAGATCAACGCCTGACCCCGCCGAGGCGTGAAGGTCAGCTTCTGCAGTCCTTCACTGCGGACCATGGCCTGCCAGACAGCATGGAAAATCTCCTGAGTGGCTGGGAGGTCGTCCGACACCTGCTTGCCGATATCGCGAAGCTGGAGGTAGGGAAGCCGGTGACTGCATGGGAAGTACTCCAAGGGGCCTGAATCGGAGTGGATGTCTTCCAAGGCAATCCAGACTCCACACATGAATCCGGCTGGCTCACTGTGAAAGTGGACCGCATCACTGTGAAAGTGCTGCTGAGTTCCGACTGGAAAATTGAGGGTCTGAAAGGCAAAGGGTTTGCGCCCATAGACAGTCTCCAGAAGATCGAGGATTTCAGGAAGAAGCGCCAGATGCCTCACGCTGGCTTCGTTCTTCCAGGCATCCTGGATGCGAAGGGAATGGTGATCCGTCGAGTGGCGCCAAGCAGCAAGATCGAAGCATGGCTTCAGGGAGCTGCAGATAGGTTCCGCAAAGGTTGCAATCGTGGCTTCATCAAGATCTACAATGGCATATCCTTTGTTGTGAAGGGATTCCGCTGCAGCGAGATATTGGCCAAACGCACCCTTGGATCGGAGAGTGGGGAACAACGGTGAATCGACCAGCGGCAGCCCCGGCAGGAGATTCCTGGTGGAATGAGCTGACGCCCCCTGCTCCTGTTCTGAGGATGCCGCTGCATCCTTCACGGCTCAGGCCTCGCTCGGGTGGGCAATCACACGATCAATCAGTCCATAATCCTTGGCCTCAGCGGCGCTGAGGAAATAATCTCGATCGGTGTCCTTCTCGATCTTCTCAAAGGGTTGGCCCGTCATCTCAGCCATGCTGTTGTTCAGCATGTCCTTCATGCGCAGGATCTCCTTGGCTTCGATCTCAATGTCCGAGGCCTGTCGCTGACTGGTGCCGCCGAGGGGTTGGTGAATCATGATCCGGCTGTGGGGCAGCGCCAGCCGCTTGCCTTTCGTGCCGGCGGCCAGCAGGAAAGCGCCCATGCTGGCCGCCAGGCCAACACAGATGGTCACCACATCGCTCTTGACATACTGCATGGTGTCGAAGATCGCCAAGCCGGCGGTCACCGATCCACCAGGAGAGTTGATGTAGAGATAAATCGGCTTGGAGTTATCATCAGAATCCAGATACAGCATCTGGGCCACCAGGGCATTGGCCACGGCATCGGTCACCTCGGAGCCAAGAAACAGGATGCGCTCCACCCCAAGGCGGGTATAGATGTCGACCCAGCGCTCGTACTGGCTGCCGGGCAAGCGGTAGGGAACGCTGGGGGTGCCGATGGGCATGACGACGTGCGAGTGGCGGAGGGGAACTGGGGGATGGCGGCCGGGGCCGCACTGGAACGAAACTGATCGGCTCAGCTGATGCCGGCCGCCTTGGCGGGGCCGGGCAGATCCTTCTGGCTGGTGAGCACCCGGTCAATCAGGCCATACTCCACAGCTTCCTCGGCCGTGAGGTAAGTCATGCGGTCGGAGTCGCGCGAGAGCTGCTCGACGCTCTTGCCGGTGTTGGCGGCCAGCATCTCGAGCATGGTCTGCTTGTTGTGCAGCACTTCCTTGGCCCGGATCTGGATGTCGGTGGCCTGGCCACGGGCGCCGCTGCGGGGCTGATGCAGCACGATCGAGGCATGACGCAGGGCGGCTCGGTGGCCTTTCGTGCCGGCCGACAGGATCATGGCGGCCGTGCCCATGGCCTGGCCGATGCAGATGGTGTGGACCGGCGGCTTCACATAGCGGAGCGTGTCGGCGATGGCGAAGGCCTCGGTCTCGAAGCCGATGGCATCACCCGAATACCAGCTGGTGCCGGTGGAGTTGATGTAGAAGAAGATCGGCTTCTCCGGATTGTCGAACTCCAGGTAGAGCAACTGGGCAATGATCAGCTCAGTCACGTCGATGCCCATCTGCCGCTTGGCATCGTCGTCGCTGAACAGGGGCAGACCGAGATAGACGATCCGCTCCTTCAGCAGGAGGCTGGGCAGGTCCGGCGGCGGCGTGCGCAGGACGGCTGAATCGCCGTAGTAGGGGGCCGACACCGACATCCGCTGAGCACCTGAGGCTTGGCCAGGAGCCTAGCGGGGGTTGGTCTGGCTGCCGCGAGGGGCTGTGGGGGTCGGCTTTCCGCCCGTCTTGCCGCCAGAGGGCTGCGGTTCGCAGCGGGCAAAGACCATGCGACCGGAGGGAGTCTGGAGAGCCCCGGTCACCACCACCGGCAGGCGTTCGCCGATGCGACCGCTGGCGTCTTCCACCACCACCATGGTGCCGTCTTCCAGGTAGCCCACCCCCTGGGCCGCCTCCTTGCCCTCGCGCACGATCTTCAGCTGCAGGCCGTCGCCGGGCTGCACCTCGGGACGCAGGGCGATCACCAGCTCGCTGAGGTTGAGCACCCGCAGCTGCTTCACCTGGGCCACCTGGGCCAGGTTGTAGTCGGCGGTCAACAGAGTGCCGCCGGTGTCTGCGGTGAGGGCGAGCAGCTTGTCGTCGGCGCCGGCGCCCTCGTAGCGGGTGCTGTTCACCACCAGCCGCCGGCCGTAGTCGGTGCGCAGTTCGGTGAGCAGCTTGAGGCCGCGGCGCCCCTTGCCGCGCTTCTCGGCATTGCCGGAGTCGGCCAGGGCCTGGAGCTCGTCGATCACGGCCTGGGCCACGATCACCTGGCCTTCCAGCAGCCCCGAATCCAGCAGGCCACGGATGCGGCCGTCAATGATCACACTGGTGTCGAGAATCTTGGCCGTAGCGGGCTGCAACACGCCATCGGCCACCAGCATCGCTTCGGTGCTGGACGGATTGAACAGGCGCAACAGGGTGCGGCCATGCACCTCGGCCAGGTTGTAGCCGGACACACCGAAGAACACGTTGCTGAGCACTGCCGCCAATGGCTTCACCAGCACCACTTCCCACGGCAGGGGCAGCAGCAGAATCGGAGCCAATAACAGGTTGGCCACCAGCAGACCGAGGATGAGCCCCACCGCCCGGCTGACCAGCAGATCGGTGGGCATGCTGCGCACCTGGGCCATCAGGCGGCGGCGCAGCTGGCCGAAGAAGATACCGGCGATCAGCCCGAAGAAGGCGCCGAAGCCCCCCATCACCCAGCGCAGACCTTCCAGGTTGGTGACCTGCAGCAGCAGCGGTTCGGGCAGCAGATCAACGCCCAGCCAGCCGGTGGCGGCGCCGGAGATCAGGAACAGGATCAGGATGAGGGTGTCCAGCATCCGCCCGGTGGGGCTCAATGTGCAGGTGCGGGCAGCATGCCGGATCCCCGCCTGTTTGGCTGCGCCAGGTAACCGCCCATGACGGCCCCATGGCCATGGCCACCGCGCAGTGCCTATCTGCACATTCCCTTCTGCCATCGCCGTTGCTTCTACTGCGACTTCCCGGTGGTACCCCTGGGGGATCGGGCCGATGGCAGCCGCTCACCCTCGATTCCCGCCTATCTGGCCCTGCTGGAGGCGGAGATCGCCGCGTCGCCCCCGGGGCCATCCCTCTCCACCGTGTACCTGGGCGGCGGCACACCGTCGCTGCTGACGCCGGAGCAGGTGGAGGGGCTGCTGGCGTCGCTGCAGAGGCGCTATGGGCTGGCGGCAGGCGCCGAACTCAGCCTGGAGCTCGATCCGGCCAGTTTCGATCAGACGCGGCTGGAGGGCTATTTGTCGGCGGGCATCAACCGGGTCAGCCTGGGGGGCCAGAGCTTCGACGACACCGTGCTGGCGGGCCTGGGGCGGCGGCACCGCCGTTCTGATCTGCTGGAGGCCTGCGGCTGGCTGGCCGCCGCCCAACGACGCGGCAGCCTGCGCAGCTGGAGCCTGGATCTGATCCAGGGTCTGCCCCTGATGCTGGCGGCCCCAGAGGCCTCAGAGACCGCTGCTGGGGCCGCTGAGGCGGTGCAACGCCACTGGCGGGCCCAGTTGGAGGCGGCGGTGGCCCAGGCGCCTCCCCACCTCTCGATTTATGACCTGATCGTGGAGCCGGGCACGGTGTTCGCCCGTCGCCTGGAGCAGGGGAATCTGGATCTGCCGGACGGGGATCTTGGTGCGGATCTGATGGAGCTCACCTGGGAGCGGCTTCAGGCTGCCGGCTACGGCCATTACGAGATCTCCAACTACGCCCGACCTGGCCATGCCTCGCGCCACAACCGCGTCTACTGGAGCGGAGGCGGCTGGTGGGGCTTTGGCATGGGGGCCACCAGCGCTCCCGATGGCGCGCGGCTGGCCCGCCCTCGCACCCGCGAGGCTTATGCCACCTGGCTGGCCGCGGCAGCCGATCCGAACAACGCCGATGCCGCAGGGGCAAGCCAGAGCATGGGGATGCCGCTGGATGAGCGCCTGCTGGTGGGGTTACGGCGGCGGGAGGGGGTGAATCTGGCCGCACTGGCCCGCTCCCATGGGCTGGCGGCAGCTGATCTGATCGCGTTGCAAGAGCGACTGCAGTCCTTCCTGGAGGGCGGGCAGCTGCTGATCGAGGGCCCCCGCTGGCGCCTGAGCGATCCCAAGGGGCTTGCCCTCAGCAATGCGGTGCTGCGGGAGCTGCTGGACTGGTATCAGGGGTGGGAGGAGCGGCAGGCGAAGCGTTCAGCCCCGCGACCCAGCCCCGAAGAGCTTCCACACTGAGGCCGCGGCCATCGATCAGCGGCGGGCTGAAGGGTGGCTGGCGGTGGGTCAGACCAAGCAGATCGGCGGTGACCCGCACCTGGCCATCACAGCCATCGCCGGCGCCGATGCCGATCACCGGCAGCAGCAGCTGCCGACTGAGTTCCGTGGCCAGAGCCGATGGCACATGTTCCAGCACCAGGGCAAAGCAGCCGACCTCCTGCAGCTGCCTGGCACGCCGCTTCAGCTGCTCCTGGCTGGCTGGATCGTTTGCCTGCTGGCGATAGCCAAGCTGGTGCACGGCCTGGGGGGTGAGCCCGAGATGCCCCATCACCGGGATGCCATGACGCACCAACCGGTCCATCACGGCCAGGGTCTCCGGTTCGGCCCCCTCCAGCTTCACAGCGGCGGCCGGACTGTCCTTCAGCACCCGGCCGGCCGCCGCCATCGCCTGATCGGGACCGCACTGATAGCTGAGAAATGGCAGATCGCAGATCAGCAGCGGCTGATGGGCCGGCGGCCGCCGCAGACCCCGCCCCACCGCCCGGCAGTGGTGCAGCATCTCCTCCAGCGTCACCGGCAGGGTGGTGGGATGCCCCAGCACCACCATGGCCAGGGAGTCGCCGACCAGCACGGCATCGGCCCCCGCCTCCTCAACCAGGGCCGCGGAGAGGGCATCCCAGGCGGTGAGGATGGCGATCGGCAGGCCGGCTTGCTTGCGGCTCAGCAGATCACCGGGGCGCAGGGGCACGGCGGAACGGCAGCGGAGGGCCCATTGCTAGCATTGCCTCGACTCGGACCCACGCGGCCCTGACGCCTAAATCTGGTCAGGACCGGAAGGGAGCAGCCACACGGGATGCTCAGAGCAGGCGTGGACTCCGGGTCACCCATTCGATTGCAACAGTCCTCCGGATAAGTCATCGGAGGGGAAACAGGAGAGTGAAGTCCGGCAACTGTTGGAGCGAGAGACTCCTCCAGCCGGAGTGATGATCCCTTCACTCAGAACCTGGCCTCTCAGACATTGCTCCGCTCAAGCGGTAGCAACCAGGAAACCAGGGAGGTTCCTGACAGCTGCCTGTTGAACAACTGCTGTCTGGACTGGAAGAGAACTCGTCTCAACCACTGGTTCAAGCGGATGTCTAGGTTGTGAAAATTCTTCCCAGATCGCCTTCTGGCAGCAGGAACTCAGTCGGCGCGAGTCTGGCGCTTGAGCAGGAAAGCGGGGATATTGGCGCCTTGGTCTGAACTGTCGGCATTGAGAGTCTCGGCAGGGGTGAACTGGGTCACCGCCGGGCGCTCCACGCGGTAGGGACCGCCACTGTCGAAGCCTGTGGCGATCACGGTCACGTGAATCTCGCCCTCCATGGCTTCGTCCACCACGGCGCCGACGATGATGTTGGCATCAGGGTCGACCACGTCGTAAATCACCTCAGAGGCGGTGGTCATGTCCTCGAGGGTCATGTCCCGACCCCCACTGATGTTGATCACACAGCCGCGGGCTCCGTCGATGCGGGCCGCCTCCAGCAGGGGGCTGCTCATGGCGGCCTGGGCGGCTTCGATGGCGCGGGAGCGACCCGACCCCACACCAATGCCCAGCAGAGCAGTGCCGGCCTCGGACATGACCGAGCGCACGTCGGCGAAATCGACGTTGACCAGGCCAGGGCGGGTGATGATGTCGCTGATGCCTTTGACGCCCATCCGGAGCACGTCGTCGGCGGCGCGGAAGGCCTCCTGCAGAGGAGCCCCGGCGATGGCTTCGCGCAGCCGGTCGTTGGGGATCACGATCAGGGTGTCCACATGTTCGGCCAGGCGGGCGATGCCCTCCTCCGCCTGACGCATGCGCTTGCGACCCTCGAAACTGAAGGGTTTGGTGACGATGCCCACCGTGAGGGCTCCGCATTCCTTGGCCACCTCGGCCAGGATCGGCGCCGCCCCGGTGCCGGTGCCGCCGCCCATGCCAGCGGCGATGAAGATCAGGTCCGAACCCTGAAGCGACTCCAGCAGCTCATTGCGCGACTCCTCGGCGGCCTTCTGGCCGATCACAGGATTGCCGCCTGCTCCGAGGCCGCGGGTGAGTTTCTGGCCAAGCTGCACCCGTTGCTGAGCCGCAGATTGAAGCAGCGCCTGGGCGTCGGTATTGAGAACCCGGTAGCCGACCCCTTGGAGGTCGGAGGCAATCATGCGGTTGACGGCATTGCTTCCGCCTCCACCCACACCGATCACCTCAATGCGGGCGGACTGACTGGGGACGATGCCGTTGCTGCTCACGAGTGTCTGTCTCAAGTCGGCGTCGACATGTAGTCCAGCATGGCCGGAATGGGCCGGCAGGTGCAACTGTCGGTCCTGGTCATGCTGCATCGGAGGGCATGTGCCGTTGGTCTGCGGCTGCATTATGTCGGCGGAAGGCGTCCAGCACCGAATCGAGGTGAATAGATTCCAGTTGAAACCCTGAAATGACAAGGCCCTGTGTGGGTGTGCTGGCCAAAACCAGCCCGGGAAACCGCCGTAGGCCTCTCACTGGGCACCGATCGGTACCGGCGCCGGTGCCCCCGGAGCATTGGCGGCCGACGCACCACGGGCTGGAGCCGGCAGGCCCAGTTCCGGTTGGTTCGGATCGCTCAGATCAATCGATTGCACCCGTCGGCCCTTCACCTGGGCCGGCAGCTCCTCTTTCAGGTGGCGCAGCACCGCCAGGCGGCGCTCCAACTGTCCGTCCATCGGACCCAGGCGGATGCGGCCAAGACTGGCCGTATCCAGCCAGAGGGAGCCATCCGGCTCGAAACGGATCTGGCGCAGATCTGGCCCAATCGCCTGGCGATTCTCCAGCAGCTGCGTCAGGGAGCCACGATGGCGTTCGTTCCATCCCACCACCTTGAGGCCCATCACCTCGGCCGACGGGACGCCGATCTTCTGGCGGGCACTCATCCAGTTCCCAAGACGATCCACGTAACCCTGCTCCAGGCCCTTGGGCGTGCGGCGTTCGGCACGGGCGACGGCCTGGCGATCCACCAGGTTGATGCGGAGTCGTGGCGGCAGCATCAGGCGACTCACCTGCACCTTCTCCACCGGCAGGGCCGCCGCAAGCCTCTCCATCAGGGCGTGGGGATGGACCGTCAGCAACGGCTGTGGGAAGCGCAGGCCGGCGGCCTGGATGGCCTGCTCGCGGCTCACCTGACGGCTGCCCAGTACCTCCACCTGATCAGGCCGGGTGAGGGTCCAGCCCTGGCGCAACAGGACGTAGCCCAGGCCGGCGGTGAGGCCGCTGAGCACCAACAGGCGCCAGGTGTTCCGGAGGCGTTCCTGGCGACGCTGGCGCCGCAGCTCACGCCGCCGTTCCACCCCCGGTTGCAGGGAGCCTGCTTTCACAGGTCGCAACGGGAACGCGCCATCAGTTCATCCATCCAGCGGCGGGCCCGATCGGCATCGGAGAAGGGCAGATCCATCTGCCGGCCATCGCCCACCAGCCGCAGCCGGCAACTGCCATGGCTCTCATCGGTGAGCGGCGCTTCACCGGAATGGAGCGACAGCAGCTCCACCAGTTCGAGCTGCTTGATCGGAAAGGCATCCGCCTGCTTGAGAGTGCCGGCTTCAAAACGGCTCCAGCTCAGCACCCCCTCTTTGAGCCGTGCGGCACCACAGCCATCCAGCTTGGCCAGTTCCGAACCGGCGGCCCAGGTGCGGAAGAGGTGCTGGCGACGCCGCTCCAGCCAGCCCAGGGCCGGCAGGAGAATGAAGATCAGCAGCAGGGGAAGCCAGAGCAGGCCGTGCGTCATGGGGTTGGGTCTCCAGCTGCCGATGCCATAGCCCATTCTCTCGCGCCCTGCACCAGTTGATGCAACAACTCCTCAAGCGGTAAGCCGCTGGCCTGCCACAGCATCGGGTACATGCTCTGGGAGGTGAAGCCCGGCAGGGTGTTGATCTCATTGAGCAGCAGCTCAGCACCAGCCTCGTCGTAGAAAAAATCCACCCGGGCCAGGCCTGTGGCCCCAACGGCGCGGCAGGCGGCGATGGCGAGGTTGCGGATCCGCTCACTCACCTCGGGTGCCAACTCGGCTGGGATCACAGTGTGGCTGAGACCTTCGCTGTATTTGGCGGTGTAGTCGTACCAGTCGGCATCAAAGCGGATCTCGCCCACGACCGATGCCTGCAACGGCCTGGCTCCACCCCCCAGCACGGCACATTCCAGTTCCCTGGCCACCACGCCCTGCTCCACCACGAGCCGGTGATCCAGGGCGGCGGCCTGGCGCAGGCCCTCGATCAGGCTTGGCCTGTCGACCGCCTTGCTGATTCCCACCGAGGAGCCCATGTTGGCGGGCTTGACGAAGCAGGGATAGCCGAGCTGCTGCTCCAGGCGGGTCCAGAGGGCCTCGGAGTTCTCAGCGAGTTCGGCGGCATCGACGCAGGCGTAGGGCACCTGGGGCAGGGCGGCGGCGGCAAAGGCGGCCTTCATCGCCTGTTTGTCCATGCCCACGGCGGAACCCAGCACGCCGGAGCCCACGAAGGGAACGCCCATCAGGGTGAACAGGCCCTGGATGGTGCCGTCCTCCCCATTCGGGCCATGCAACACGGGGATCCACACCTCCACCTCCAGAGCACCCGGTGGAAAGCCCTGGAAGCCTGGGCGGGAGGGCGCCTGGGGCAGGTCGCCGGGTTCGGCAGGTGTTCCCTTGGCCAGCACGGCTTCGGCCACGTCCGGCGGCCACCAGCGGCCCTGGGGATCGATGTAAAAGCAGCTGAGCCGATAGCGCTCGGCGTTGGCACCGCGGCGCAGAGCCGACACCACGGTGTTGGCGGAGCGGATCGACACGGCGTGCTCACCGGAGGCCCCCCCGAACACCAGGCCGAGGTGGGTGGGCGCGACGACCATCGAGGCAGAGAAGAGGGGCCAAAGGTATCAGCGATCGCTTCAGAGCACGGCGCCGCTGAGTGAAAAGGCACGCACCTGATCGATCCGCACCGAGACCAGATCACCAGGAGCTATCACGCTGCCATCAGGCCGGCTGGACGGGAAGAACGTCAGCCGGTTGGTGCGGGTGCGCCCCATCATCTGAGCCGGATCCCTGGGATTGGAGCCCTCCACCAGGATCTCTTCGCAGCGGCCGGCGTAGCGCGCACTCCGCTGTTTCGCCTGGGTCTCGACCAGGGCGTTGAGCTCCTGCAGGCGCTCCACCTTGACTGCTTCGCTCAGCTGGTCCGGCCAGGCGGCGGCGGGGGTGTTGGGTCGGGGGGAATAGGCGGCGGTGTTGACCGCATCGAAGCCCACCTCCTCCACCAGATCGAGGGTGCGCCGGTACTGGGCATCGGTCTCACCGGGGAAACCCACGATCACATCGGCGCTGATCGCGGCATCGGGCATGCGCTCCCGGATCCGGTCGAGGATGCGCCGGTAGCGCTCCACCGTGTAGCCGCGGGCCATGGCCCGCAGGACGTCGTTGTCGCCGCTCTGAAAGGGGATGTGGAAGTGTTCGCACACCTTCTCCAGGTCGGCGCAGGTGTCGATCAGGCGGTCGGTGAAATAGCGGGGATGGCTGGTGGCGAAGCGAATCCGCTCAAGGCCCCGCACGTCGTGCACGAAGCGGAGCAGATCCGTGAGGGTGTGCTGACGGCGCCCCTCGGGGGTGATGCCGGGCAGATCGCGGCCATAGGCGTCGATGTTCTGGCCCAGCAGCGTCACTTCCCGGTAACCCCGCGCCGCCAGCCCTTCCATCTCCAGGCGGATCGCCTCGGGGCGGCGCGACTGCTCAACGCCCCGAACCGAAGGCACCACGCAGTAGGTGCAGCGCTCGTTGCAGCCATAGATCACGTTCACCCAGGCGCAGACCGCACTGTCCCGCCGGGCCGTGGTGATGTCCTCCAGGATGTGGTGATCGCCGGTGGCCACCACCTGCTGGCCGCTCTCCACCTGGCTCAGCAGGGTGTCGAGCCGGTTGGCGTGCTGCGGACCCATCACCAGATCCAGTTCCGGCACCCGGCGCAGCAGCGCTTCCCCCTCCTGCTGGGCGACGCAGCCCGCCACCACCAGGGTGAGATGGGGGTTGGCGCGTTTGCGCTGGGCCTGACGGCCCAGGTAGCTGTAGACCTTCTGCTCGGCGTTGTCGCGAATCGTGCAGGTGTTGTAGAGCACCAGATCGGCCGTGTGTTCATCACGGCCGGGGGCGTAGCCCATCGCTTCGAGGATCCCTGCCATCCGCTCGGAATCCGCCTTGTTCATCTGGCAGCCAAAGGTGGTGATCCAGTAGCTGCCGCGTTGCTGTGGCTTTGCCGGGTCGAGCACAGGAGCAGAGAGCGGCTCTGCGGGGACGGGGTGTTGGGGGCGGGAGGGGGCCTGCATGACGCCAGTTTCGGACATCAACCGCCGTGGGGCTCTGGAAGGCTCAGCGCTGCTCCAGCAGCGAGAGCTGCTGGTTGGCACGCTGGAGCTTCAGGGCTAGATCCCCGTGCAGGGCCAGCAGGATCTCGATCACCAAATCCGGCCGCTCCTCATGCAACCGGTCAAAGGCCTCGCGCTGGAGCACCAGGCAGCTGCCATCTTCCTCGGCCACCATGTCCGCGGTGCGGGGTGTGCCATTGAGAAAGGCAATCTCCCCCACACTCACGCCGGTGCTGAATGTGGCAAAACGGATGCGTTTACCGGGTTGGAGTTCTTCACCGGCACTGAAGCAACCCGCCTCGATCAGGAACAGCTCCTGGCCGGCATCACCACGGCGGAACACCACCTCACCCTTGGTGAAGGATCGCCGTTCCAGCAATGGTTCCAGGACCGCCCGACTGGCCTCCGGCAAAACCTCGAGCAGGTGGATCGTGTTGGACTCCAGGGCGTTTGGCGCGTCTTCCAGCCGCAGCTTCTCAAGGAGCAGGTTTTCCGCTGTTTCCAGGGCCGTGTCGAGGCTCGTGAACCAGTCGGGGGGAAGGGTGTCTGACTCCCCTGGCCAGAAACCCTCGAGATGCTCGCCCCGGCAGAGCAGGCAGCGGATGCCGCGCTGGGCCAGCAGCTCCAGTTGGTTCAGCACCAGGCCGGCGCTGATCGACGGCAGGCCCACCACCTGGGCCAGATCCATCACCACAAACGACTCGGAGATGACACTGGCCTCCAGGTGAGACAACAGTTCCTCCACCGCGGCGAAATCGAGCACCCCCTGCACCTGCAGCACCCGGATGCGCTCCCCATGACGATCGAGATGGCCGAATTCGGCGGCGCTCCGCCATCGGCGCGAGTAGCGGTTCTTGCCGGTGGCCGAGGAGCGGATCGTGGTGCCGCTGCGGGCGGGTTGGTCGAACAGATGGAGTTCCAGCCGATGGGAGAGCTCCTCACACACGGCGATGCCGCGGCTGGAGTTGCCGAAGGAATCGAGGGGCGGCGAGTAGACGGCCAGGCCCACCCGTCCGGGCACCACCGCCATCACACCGCCGCCCACACCACTTTTGGCCGGCATGCCCACGTTGTAGAGCCACTGGCCGGTGTAGTCGTACATGCCGCAGCTGCCCATCACCGCCAGCACATTGGTGGTGATCGCCGGATCCAGGGTGACCACACCGGTGCGTGGGTTGCGGCCCTGGCAGGCCAGGGTGGCCGCCATCACCGCCAGGTCCTGGCAGGTGACCTTCACCGCGCACTGGCGGAAATAGAGCTGCAGGCCGGGCTCCGGCGAGGCATTGATCACATCGAAGTTGCGCAGCAGATGGCCGATGGCCCGGTTGCGGTGCCCCGTGTCCCGCTCGGAACGGAATACCGCCTCATCCACCTCCAGGCGATGGCCGGCCATGTCCGAAAGAAAATCGAGCAGCATCGATTCGGCCCGCTCCGGATCGTGGGCCCAGATCTGGGCCGTGGTGGCAATGGCGCCGGCATTGATCATCGGGTTGCGGGGAATTCCGCTGACCGGATGGAGGCTGATGGCGTTGAAGGCGTCGCCGGAGGGCTCAACGCCCACCTTCGTCTGCATGTGATCGGCCGAGAGCAATTTCAGGGCCAGGCCGTAGGCGAACGGCTTCGAGATCGACTGGATCGTGAACAGTTTGCGGGTCTGTCCCACCTCGTAGACCCGGCCATCGGTGGTGGCGATCACGATGCCGAAGTCATCGGGATCAGCCTTGGCCAGCTCCGGGATGTAGTCAGCTGGAGCGCCGTCACGCAGGTTCAGGAAGCGGGCGTGTACCTCCTCCAGGATTTGCTGAATAGCCGAGGCGGTCGCATCGCTATGGGGCATGGAGTGAACAGGGCCGCAAAGGTGCGGATCGCAGGGGTCTGGATTGCCGTGATCTGAGGCCACCTCGGCCCGCGAATCTGTGCTTCCTGTTACCGATGTGGTGCCTCGTCGGTGATTGTGTCAGCGTGACTCCAATCTGACTGTCCTGACGGGCTGTTGGCTGGCATGCGCTGCCTGTTACTCCGCTTCACCCTCACCAAGGCGGTGCCGCTGGCGATCAGCCGCGGCACTACGGCGGCGGTGCAGCACCTCCTGCTGGAGATCGAACATGAGGGCGTGATCGGTCGTGGGGAGACCGGCGGGTTCGACACCGGCCACCGCTGTTTCGAGACCGAGACACTGGCGGTAGAACTCGCGGCGTTCCTGCCCCGGATCGAGCCTCTGGCCCCCCAGCCGATGCAGGCCTTGCAGCCCCTGCTGGCAGACCTCTCACCGCCGGCGCGCTGCGCCGTCGACCTGGCCCTTTGGGATTGGTGGGGGCAGCGGCTGGGCCAGCCCCTCTGGCGCCTCTGGGGTCTGGACCGCCAGGCCGGCGAGCCCACCAGCGTGACCCTTGGCCTAGGAACGGTGGCGGCGGTGCTGGCACGGCTGGAGCGCTGGTGGGAGGCGATGCCGGCCAGCCGCATCAAGCTCAAGCTCGGCAGCCCCGATGGGCCGGATCACGACCGGCAGCTGGTGGAGGCGGTGGCAGTGGCCCTGGAGCGCCGCCGCCAGGTCACGGGGCAGCCCTGTGAGCTGCAGGTGGATGCCAACGGTGGCTGGGGCCTCGAAACGGCCCGGTCGCTGCTGCCCTGGCTGGAGCACCAGGGCGTGGTGCTGGTGGAGCAGCCCCTGGGGCCGCTCAGCGATCCGGAGGCGGACACGGCTGGCTTCGCCGCCCTGGAGCTCGACTGTCCGATGGCGCTGGTGGCCGATGAGAGCTGCTGGAATGTGGAGGATCTGCTGCGGCTGGCCCCCTACGTGGACGGCATCAACATCAAGCTGCTCAAGAGTGGTGGTCTGAGCGAGGCCCTGCTGATGGCCCGCACAGCCGAGCGGCTTGGACTGGGGGTGATGCTCGGCTGCTATTCCGATGCGGCCCTGCTCAACGGCGCCGCGTCCCAGCTGCTGCCACTGGTGCGCTGGCCCGATCTGGACAGCCACCTCAACCTTGTCGACGATCCCTTCCTGGGGCCAGAGCTTGAGGGAGACCAGCTGCGGCCGTCCGATCGCCCGGGGATTGGGGTGGACGGAGGGCTTGCCGAAACCTCGCTAGGGGACCTGCCGTGCTGACGGACGACGCACCGATCGTGCTGCTGCAGCACGGCGGGCTCACGGATCAGGGCGGCAAGACCGGCCTGGCGATGCTGCGCTACCGCCATGGGCCGATCGTGGCGGTGATTGACCCGGAGAACGCCGGTCGCCGCGTTCAGGAGCTGACAGGAATCCCCCGGGATCTGCCGGTTCTGGCCAGCCTCCGTGAGGCGTTGCCGCTCGGACCTCGCGTGGCGGTGGTGGGTCTGGCCCCCGCCGGCGGCAAGTTGCCGCCGGCACTCTGGGGGGATGTGGCCGCGGCCCTGGAGGCGGGCCTGTGCGTGGCCAGTGGCCTGCACACTCGCCTCGGCGACGATCCGGAGCTGGCGGCGCGGCTGCAGCCCGGCCAGTGGATCTGGGATCTGCGGCAGGAGCCACCCGGCCTGGTGGTGGGGTCGGCCCGGGCGGCGACCCTGCCCTGCCGGCGGGTGCTGGCGGTGGGCAGTGACATGGCGGTCGGGAAGATGAGTGCCTGCCTGGAGCTGGTCGCCGCCGCAGGTAGGAGGAGTCTGCCGGCCCGGTTCGTGGGCACCGGTCAGGCCGGCATCCTGATCAGCGGCCGTGGCATTCCCCTTGATGCGGTGCGGGTGGACTACGCCGCCGGGGCGGTGGAGCAGGCCGTGCTGACAGCGGCGGATGGCCTGAACAGCCAGGGACTGCTTGTTGTGGAAGGGCAGGGATCCCTCTGCCACCCCGGCTCCACCGCCACCCTGCCCCTGCTGCGTGGCAGCCAGCCCACGGCCTTGCTGCTGGTGCATCGGGCCGGCCAGACCACGATCCAGCGCCACCCCAGCATTGCCCTGCCCGCGCTGGCCGAGCTGATCGCCACCCTGGAAGCGGTGGCTGCCCTGGGACGTCCGGGGCTCACACCCCCGCCTCGGGTGGCGGCGATTGCTCTGAACACCGCCCATCTCACCGCCGATCAGGCCGCTGCGGCCATGGTGGCCGTGGAGCAGGAGACCGGGCTGGTCTGCGCTGATCCGGTGCGGGATTGGCCGGGTGCCGATCGGCTCCTGGATGCCCTGGGGGGCCAGCATCAGGAGACAGAGGCTTCCTGATCAGGACTTCGGGGCTGGTCCAACCGGCCCATGCACGATGCGTCTCAGACACGCTCCATGGCACAGGAATCGCCTGGTCCACCGAAGCCGGAGACGGAAAGCGAAACGACAAGGCACCCCTGCAGCGCTTGCGACTCGATCACGCTTCAGAGCAAAAAACCGGTGGACAAGCCACCGGTCTGAAAGAGGGCGAGCGAGGGGACTCGAACCCCCGAATAGCGGCGCCACAAGCCGCTGCCTTAACCACTTGGCGACGCCCGCCGTGGGTAGGCAGAACTTACATCAGCACAGGCTGCACCACAGCGCATGACCACCCTGCCGGGATGGCGTGCCGGCAGGGTGCCCTGGGACGAGTCAACCCATCGCCCGGCTCGGGCTCTAGCGTCCATGCCGATCCAATGCAGGTTTAGACCGCGTGGCTGCCGGTCGCTTCCCCTCCCCTGACCCACCCCCTGCCGGAGACGGTCTGGTCGCGAGACCCTTCCGCCTGGTCACGCCCTTGCTGGCCCTGTCCCTGCTGCTGAGCAGCTGTGCCCTGGCAGGGGTTGGGGTGAGTGAGGCTGGCCGGCAGCGTTGCCGCAACCTGGCCGCTGCTTCGGGACCTCCCCTGCTGGGGCCCTGGCGCGAGCTGCGCTGCCTGCCCGGTGTGGACAAGCGCCTGGCCTCAGAGGCAGCCCAGGAACGGCGGCGACGGGAGCAGGCTCAGCAACGGCTGCAGGCCGATCTGGCCCGCTGCCGTCAGCAGCGCCAGCCCATGCTCGCCTTGGTGACGGAGCTGCGCCGCACCCGGCAGACCCTCGCCGATCAGCGCCTGGAGGCTTACACCCCCGCACCACGACCACAGCCCCCTGATGAGGAGCTTGAGGCTCGCTATCGGCCTGAAGACCAGGAACTCGATCGGGAGCGTTACGAGGCGGCTCTCGCGGCCTGGAGGGAGGCGGAGTCGCAGCGGCGGCGACGCTGGGAGGCTCGCCACCGGGCGCGGCGGATGGTGCTGGAAGCCCAGCAGCAGCAACAGCTGGCCGAGCTGCGCCGCCGCAATCCCGCTCTCCTGAAAGGCGATGCGCTCCAGGAGCAGGCCGTTTCCCGCTACAGCCAGTGCCGAGCTCAGGACTTTCTCAAGGCCGATGCACCACCGGTTCCAGCCGGAGCCGCAGCGCCGGTCCCTCCCCAGAGCTGAACTTTGCGAACCTGTGCACCGACGTCATCACCTCGCTTGCCCTCCCGATCGCTGACACCCTGGCTCGTGGGCCTGCCCGTGGTGCTCCTGGGGGTCGCTGGCCTGGCGGCCACCAACCCCGGCCCCGACGAGTTCGAACGGTTTGCCGGCGATCGGCTGGCGGCGATGGCTTCCGAAGAGCTCTGCAGCGAGAAGGGATTGCCGCTGATGATCCGACTGGTGATCAGTGATTGCCATGGCCTGGTCAGGGCCCAGCACGGAGTGCTCGGCCAGCTGGCCCGCAGCCAGAGTCGCCGCATCGATTTCGGAGTGGGCAGTCTCTACAGCACCGAGATCGGTGGCCAGCAGCTCCTGCCCAACTGGCGGCTGCCCCACTACACCGTCTCGACCCTGGCCATGGCTGGACACTTCTGGGTGCTTGAGGCCGGTGAAGAACGCCGCCCAGACCCGAAGGGTCAGGAGAAGGAGGCCAGGCGTTGAATCCCGAAGCCGGCCCTGACCAGACAGCCCCACCTAGCGCCCTGGACCTGCAGCTGCCGCGCCAGCTTCTCGATCCGGGCCTGACGGGCCTGCCCGCAGCGGATGCCGATGGACTGGTGGCCGTCCGTCTGCGTTGTGTCGATGGGCGTATCGCGGCCATCGAGGCCTGGCCAGGCTGCCCCCACCACGGGCTCGATCCCGCCGCCCTGCCCCTGGCCCTCACACCCCTGGTGGAACCCCACGCCCACCTCGATAAAGCCTTCAGTTGGGCGCGCCATGCCAACCGGTCCGGGACGATCGCCGGTGCCATGGCAGCCAATCGCAACGAGGCCAACGAACGCACCCAGGAGCAGATTCACGGGCGGGGCGAACGGGCCCTGGAGCGGGCCTGGCGGCAGGGCCTGCGGGCGATGCGCAGCCACATCGACAGCCTCGGTGCCTGGTGGGAGCCCAGCTGGCAGGCCCTGGAGGCGCTTCGCCTCCGCTGGGCCGATCGGCTGGAGCTGGAGCTGGTGGCCCTGGTGCCCCTGGCTCACTGGGGCACTCCGGCTGGCGAGGCCCTGGCGGCAAGGGTCGCAGCGACGGGTGGACTGCTCGGTGGTGTGCTCGGCCCGCCCTATCGCCCCAGCCGCGACGACCAGCGGGCCCTGGAGGCTTTGCTGAGGCTGGCGGAGCGCCACGGCTGCGGCATCGATCTGCACATCGACGAAAGCGACAAGGGTCAGGCCCGCGGCGTGCGGATGCTGCTCCAGGCACTGCGCCACCAGCCCTGTTCCGTGCCGATCACCTGCAGCCACGCCAGCAGCCTGGCGCTGCTGCCGGAACGGCAACTGAGGCCCCTGCTCGATCAGCTCGCCGCCGCTGGTGTGGCCGTGGTGGCCTTGCCGGGCACCAACCACTGGTTGCTGGATCGCAGGCCGGGCTGCACACCGCGGCTGCGGCCCCAGGCGCCGGTGCGCCAACTGCAGGCCGCCGGGGTGCTGGTGGCCATCGGCGGCGACAACGTGCAGGATCCCTGGTTCCCCGGCGGCGATTTCGATCCGATCGAGGTGCTGCGCTTCAGCGTGGCCGCCAGCCATCAGGCCCCCTGGCTGCGCCAGGGGCTGGCTCCTTTCAGCACCGAAGCGGCGCGGCTGCTGCGCCTCCCCTGGGACGGGGTGCTGCGCCAGGGGGGGCCGGCGGACCTGGTCGTGCTGGCGGCCTGCTCCTGGAGCGAGGTGCTGGCACGCTCACCGCAGCGACGGGTGCTGCGAGGCGGTCACTGGTTGCCACCACCGCTGTCGCAGCAGCCGGCGGCCGTTCTGGCCAGTGTGGGGGGCATGACCGCCCATCCCAGCCCCTGAGCTGATCACCTCCCTGCATGCCCTCGACAGACTCGCCGCAACCCAGCGCCCAGGCTCCCAGCCCAGCCGCCCACAGCATCTACGACGCCGCGGCCCTGCTGGCGGCAGCGGGACACTGTTCCGTCGACACAGTGCGTGCCCTCGCCGAAGACCTGGCGCGGCATCACCCCGATCTGCCGCTGGTGGGCCCCCTGCCATCGGCCAGCGGTGATCAGGGGCCGCAGCAGGCGGACCAGACGGCTGCCATGGCCCGTGAGCTCCGGCGGCGCTCCAACGACTATCACGACTACTCGCCGGTGCTGGTGCCGCTGCTTCAGAACCACAGCGCCCAGCTGGCGGTCAGCGCTAACTCCACCGATCAGGTGATGGTGGTGGCGGCAGCCTGTGCCCGCCATGCCGTGCCACTGACGCTGCGGGGTGCCGGCACCGGGAATTACGGCCAGTGCGTCCCCCTGGCTGGTGGGGTGGTGCTCGATCTCTCCGGCCTGAACCGCTTGCGACGGGTCGATCCCCACAGCGGGGTGATCACGGCGGAGGCCGGTTGCCTGCTGGCCCCCCTGGATCAGCAGCTGGCCGGCCATGGGCGGGCGCTGCGCCTGGCGCCCAGTACCTACCGCACCTCCAGCCTGGGTGGTTTCATCGCCGGTGGCTCCGGTGGTATCGGATCGCTGCGCTGGGGCTTTCTGCGGGATCCAGGCCATCTGCTCGGGCTCGAGATCGTGACCCTGGAGCCGGAACCGCGGCTGCTGCAGCTGGATGCGGAGGCCAGCCGCCCGCTCAACCACGCGTACGGCACCAATGGCATCCTCACCGCCCTGACCCTGGCGACCACCGAAGCGGTGGCGTGGCAGGAGCTGGTGGTGGGGTTCTCCCACTGGCAGGACGCCCTGGCCGTGGCCCAGGAGTTGCCAACCACGGCGCTGCTGCTCAATGCCCTCTGCCTGCTGGAGGCACCGATCGCCGAACGCTCCCCCTGGCCGCAGGGGTGTCCGTCGCCGCAGGCGGGAGAGCATCGGCTGCTGCTGCTGGCCGCCCCCGACAGCCTTGATCTGCTGCCGCACTGGCTGGCCCAGCGAGGTGGCAGTGTCTGCTGGCAGGCGCCCCAGGGTCAGAGCCGTGGACTGCCCCTGCGGGAGCTCACCTGGAACCACACCACCCTGCACTGGCGGGCCCATACCCCTGGCTGGACCTACCTGCAGATGCTCCTGCCCCAGCCGGAGGGGCCAGCGCTGGAGGCCTTGCGAGACAGCTGGGGCGGCGATGTGCTCTGGCACCTGGAGGCCGTGCGGCAGTCCGGCGCGGCGCGGCTGGCAGGGCTGCCGCTGCTGCGCTGGCACGACAACGAACGCCTGCAAGCCCTGATGGACCATTGCCGCAGCCTTGGAGCGCTGATCTTCAATCCGCACGTGATCAGCGTCGAGGATGGCGGCCTTGGCGTGGTCGATACCGATCAGGTGGCGGCCAAGGCCCTCTACGACCCTGCCGGCCTGCTCAATCCCGGCAAGCTGCGCGGCTGGTATCTGGATGCGGCCCGATCAACGGGCGCCTCCAACGCCGCCTGATCATGAAAGCGCTGACCGGTCAGTCGTTAGGGGTTCAGCCGCAGTCCAGGCTGAGGCGGGTGTCAACCCCAGTGATCGGGTTGGTGCCCTCGGCGCTGCGGCAGAGCTGTTTCTGATCAGAGCGGTCCAGCAGGGCGTCGCTGAAGTCGGCATCGGTCACATTGGCACCAGCGAAACTGCTCCCGGAGGCGATCGCGCCGCGCAGCACCGCGCCCCGGAAATCGACACCGCTGAAATCGCCCCGGTCCATCAGGGAATCACTGAGGTCGGCGCCGCTGAAATCAGCGTCGGCAAAGGCGCCCTGGGTGAGAATGGACCCATGCAGGTCGGCGCCGTGGAAATTGGCCTGACGCCCCACCACTCCAGCAAAGGAGGAGCTGGCCAGGTCCTGGCCGCTGAAGTCCTGGCCGCTCTGGTTGGTCAGGGTGTAGTCGACCCTCTCCTGGAACAGGGCCCGCTCCTGCAATCCAACCCCCGCGGCGGTGTCGAGGGCGGCAGCTGGCGGCAAACCGGCCGGCAGCAGCAGGAGCAGCAGGGTGCAGGCCAACAGCCCACCCAACAGTCCCCTGAGTCCGCTGACGAGATCCAGTTGCTTCAGCCCGCTGCGACAGCCCGTTGATGCCCCCCGCGACCTCCGGGGCGTCGTGGCCGCGGGCTGGCGGAGCACCGGAAGCTGAACGACAGGCATCACGGTGCTGGCGGCGTCTGGCTTCACTCTGTCGCAGCGACGGCGAGAAGGCTGCCGATCAGATACAGGGAACCCGCCACGATCAGCGGGGTCGTTCCAGCAGGCGGCAGGGTGTTCAGGGCCGAGGCCCAATCCGCCGCCGCCTGCAGCTGGCTGGCCAGCTCCGGGCAGGCCTCTGCCAGCTGGTCCTGGCTCCAGCAGGAATGGCCGCTGACCGGCACGATCCAGGCCCGATCGCCCGGGGCCAGCAGAGCCCGCAGCATCGCCGGCCCCTGCTTGTTGGCCAGGATGCCGAGCAACCAGATCCGTTCCCCTGCCGCCGCGATCGTTCCCTGGGCAGCCCGCTGGTCGAGCTCAGCGCGCAGGGCTTCGGCGGCCGGCAGATTGTGGGCCCCATCCAGCAGCAGGGAGCGGCCCTGCCAGTGCACGGGTTGCAGCCGGCCGGGCCAGCGGGCCGCCGCGAATCCCGCCGCGATCGCCTCCTCGCTGATCGGCCAGCCGCCTTCGATCAGCGCCCGCAGCATCCCCAGGGCCACGGCGCTGTTGTGCCGCTGCACCGCTCCACTCAGGCCGCAGCGGTAGGTGAGTCCATCGCTGTGGAGCCAATCGTCACCCCGATCTGCCGCCACGGCTGGCTCGATCCAGCGCAACTCCGCCCCGACCGTCTCGGCCCGCTCCTGCAACACCGCCGCCACGGCTGGGCTCTGGGGGCCGCTGATCGCCACAGAACCCGGCCGCAACACGCCGGCCTTCTCCGCGGCAATCTGGCCGGGATCCGATCCGAGAAATTCGGCGTGATCCATGCCGATCGCGGCAAAGCCGATCACCTCGCGCCGGGGATGCACCGTGGTGGCATCAAGTCGCCCCCCCAGCCCCACTTCCAGCACCACCAGCTCCAGGTCTGCCTCGGCAAAGGCACAGAAGGCGGCGGCGGTGACCAGTTCGAACGGGGTGAGCCGGTGCCGCTGCCCCACCCTCTGCAGCGCCTCAAGCTGGCGGCGCAGCTCCGGGGCGGGAATCGGCGCTGCGCCGAGCCGGATCCGCTCGCACCAGCTCACCAGGTGGGGAGAGGTGTAGAGCCCGCAGCGAATCCCGGCCTGCAACAGGGCCGCGTGGACCAGGGTGGCGATCGATCCCTTGCCGTTGGTTCCAGCCACCTGCACGGTGCGGAAGCGGCCTTCCGGATGGCCGAGGTCCGCCAGGGCGCACGTCAATCGCTCCAGACCGAGGTCGACACCGCGCCGCTGGAAGGGCTCGATCAGGTCGGCGAAGGCATCGAGGGCCACCCCGTCAGGCCAGGCTGAGCAGGGCCTTCTCCAGGCGCTTCACCGCCTTGTGCAGGTGACGCGCCTGGATCACCAGCGGCGGCACGAAGCGCACCACCTGGGGGCCGGCGGGCACCAGCAGCAGCCCCTGGGCCATGGCCGCCTTGACGATCTCGGGAGCGGTGGGGGCCTCCGGACGCAGCACCAGTCCCTGGAGCAGGCCCCAGCCTCGGCATCCCTCCAGCAGGTGGGGATGGCGGCGAACCAGCTCCTCGAGCAGCTGCCGCAGCACCTGCCCCATCTGCTCCACATGGGGCAGGAGCGAACGCCGATCGATCTCGCGCAGCACCGTGAGGCCGGCCCGGCAGGCCAGTGGGTTGCCGCCAAAAGTGCTGGCGTGCTCGCCGGGACGGAAGTGGTCAACGGCCGCCTTCACCGCCAGGGCGCCGATCGGCACGCCACCCCCCAGCCCCTTGGCCAGGGTGATGGCGTCGGGTTCGACACCGAGGGTTTCATAGCCCCACATCCGACCGCTGCGGCCCACGCCGATCTGCACTTCGTCAAAGATCAGCAGGATCTGCTTCTCGTCGCAGAGCTGGCGCAACCGAGCAAAAAAAACTGGATCACCGGGGATGACACCGCCCTCACCCTGGATCGGCTCAATCAGCACGGCCGCCACCGTCGGCCCCTCGGCCTCGCAGTCGGCCAGCAGGGCCTCGAACGCGGCGATGTCGTTGTAGGGGAAGTAGCGGAAGCCCTGCACCATGGGCTCGAACCCCTGGTGATACTTGGGCTGACCGGTGGCGGTGACGGCTGCCAGGGTGCGGCCGTGAAAGCTGGCCTGGGCCGTGAGGATCAGGGGCTGGGTGATGCCCCGCGTCCCATGACCATGCTTGCGGGCCAGCTTGATGGCGGCCTCGTTGGCCTCGGCGCCGGAATTGCAGAAGAAGACCCGATCGGTGCAGCTGCGGGCGGTGATGGCGGCCGCCAGCTGTTCCTGCTCCGGGATCCGGTAGAGGTTGGAGACATGCTGCAGCTTGCCCAGCTGGCGGCAGAGGGCCCGCTTCAACACCCGGTCGCTATGGCCAAGGGTGCAGACGGCGATGCCGGCGACACAGTCGAGATAGCGGTCGCCCTGGCTGTCCCAGACATGCACCCCCTTGCCCTTGACCAGCTCCAGGGGGAAGCGGGCATAGGTGTCCATCACCGGGGAAAGGGGCGCCGGAGGGATGGACACGATGGCTGAAGCGGATGGTGGAACGCTGGGGCGAGATGGGAGCGGTGGGACTTGAACCCACATGCCCGAAGGCGCTCGATTTTGAGTCGAGTCCGTCTACCAATTCCGGCACGCTCCCATGCCTCAGATCCTACGTGGGGCCCCTTCCTGGGCTGGCGTCATCAGCCGGCGCTGGTGCGCCGAATCGCCGCGCCGGCACCATTGAGCTTGCCCTCAAGGTCGGCGTAGCCGCGATCGAGGTACTCGAGGCCCTGCACGGTGGTGATGCCCTCGGCGGCCAGACCGGCCAGCACCATCGCCGCCGAGGCCCGCAGATCCGTGCCCTGCACCGGTGCACCGCTCAGCCGGGAGACGCCCTCCACGAAGGCGGTATTGCCCTTCATGCGGATCGAAGCACCCATGCGCTGCAGCTCAGCCACGTGCTGCAGCCGATTCTCGAAGATGTTTTCGGTGATCACGCTGGTGCCCTCCGCCGTGGCGAGCAGGCTCATGAACGGAGCCTGCAGGTCGGTGGGGAAGCCGGGGAAAGGCTGGGTGCGCAGATCAACCGCCCGAACGTTGTCCGCCCGCAGGGTGAGGCCGATGCCGTCGTTCTCAATGCGACAGCCGGCTTCCTCGAGCTTGGTGATCACGGCGCCGAGGTGCTCGGGGATCACGGGGGCGACCCGCAGATGGGAGCGGGTGATCGCCGCCGCCAGCAGGTAGGTGCCGGCTTCGATCCGATCGGGGATCACGGCGTAGTCGGTGCCGTGCAGGCGGTCGACACCCACGATCGTGATCGTCTGGGTGCCGGCGCCACGCACCCGGGCTCCCATGGCGATCAGCAGGCCCGCCAGATCCACCACTTCGGGTTCCTGGGCGGCGTTGTCGATCCTGGTCTCGCCCTCGGCCAGGGCGGCCGCCATCATCAGGGTCTCGGTGGCCCCGACGCTCGGGCAATCGAGATGGATGCGACCGCCCCGCAGACGGTGTCCCTGACCGGGCACGACCGCCGTGACGACGCCATGGTCAATCGTGACCTGGGCACCCAGGGCCTTGAGCCCCTTGACGTGCTCCACCACCGGCCGCGATCCGATCTGGCAGCCACCGGGCAGGGGCATCTTCGCCATGCCGGTGCGGGCCAGCAGGGGGCCAATGCAGAAGAAGCTGGCCCGCAGGCTGTTGACCAGCTCATAGGGAGCGGTGGACTGGTTGATGTGATCACCGTTCAGCTCAATCGCCTCTCCCTGACGGATCACCTGCACTCCAAGAGCCGCCAGGATCTCTCCCATGGCCGTGATGTCGGTGAGGGGAGGGATATTGCGCAGCCTGATCGGATCACGGGTCAGCAGGCAGGCCGCCATCAGCACGAGGGCGGAATTCTTGGCACCGCTGACGCGGATTTCGCCGGAAAGGGCATGACCGCCGGCAATTTCCAGCTGGGGATTGAGAATTTTCTGGGGCGGGACAATGGTGTAGGTCATGGCTGCGGCTGTCCCGTCTTCGGTTGCGGCATCTTGACAATGATCGGTGTGACCGTCTAGACGGCCGCCCCTTGAACTGTCTCGTCCCGAGTCCCTTGCCTAGCCACGATCCGCTGCCGTCGTCAGCCCAGTCAGCCCACGCCGATGGCGAGCATTCCCGGAGGCGGTATTGGAGGGAGGGCGGACCATGCCGTATGGTCTTCCAGTCGCAACGAGCGGCGCGCCAGCGGATGTGGCGGAATTGGTAGACGCGCTAGTTTCAGGTACTAGTGGCAGCAATGTCGTGGGAGTTCAAGTCTCCCCATCCGCACTTTTCTCATGATCGTCCTCAAGATCACCAACGCCTCCGAGGTCGTTGCTTCCAAAGTCGGTAAGTTTCTTGAGAGACTTACACCTGATTCCTTTGATCAGTCCACGGTTGAAGACATCGTCATCAAGAAGTTGATCGAGAACCTCGAGGCCGAAGGCCTCCAAGGTGAAGTCGCTGTGGTCAATGGTCTTGACATCGGTGATGGGTCCGTCCTCGTTCGCGATCACATGCATGTCCGGCGCCACCAGAGCTTCTGATTCGGGCGTGGATCGCCCTGGACAGCAGCCCGACGAGGAAGGGCTGAGCAGCGAGGAAAGCCTGAGCCGCGACGAGGGTCTGATCCGCAGCCGCCGAAACCCCTTGGTGCGGAACCTGCGCCAGCTGCACCATCCTCGAGGCCGCCGTGATGCAGGCCTGATGCTGCTTGAGGGCACGCACCTGCTGCAGGAAGTCCTGCGGCTGAGGCTGCGGCCCTGTGATCTGCTGCTCACGACCCGTTGGGAAGGGAGCCACCCCGAGCTGGTTGCGGCCCTGCCTGCCAGCACGCGCCTGCACCGGGTGAGCGACGAAGTGCTGGCCGCTGCCGCCACCACCGAGCACCCCGATGGGGTGGTGCTCACCCTGCCGCTGCCCCTCTGCGTCAATGGCACGCTGCCCGCATTCCTGCTGGTCCTTGACCGGCTGCAGGACCCCGGCAATCTGGGAACCCTGATGCGCACGGCTCTGGCGGCGGGGGTGGAGCGGCTCTGGCTTGCCGGCGGTGCCGATCCATTCCAGCCCAAGGTGCTGCGAGCCTCCGCCGGATCCGCCCTGGAGCTGCCGCTGGAGCGCCTCGAGGAGGATGAGCTGCGGCTGCGGTTGCGCCAGGCCCGGGAGGCTGGTTATCAGGTGGTGGCCTCCATGGCGCCATCGGCGCTGGAGGCGGAGGAGGCCCCGATCGCTTACTGGCAGCTCGACTGGCGCCGGCCCACGATCCTGCTGCTGGGCAACGAAGGCGGAGGCCTCAGCAGCGACCTCCTGACTCTCGCCAGCCATCGGGTCACGATTCCCCACAGCCCAGCGGTGGAATCCCTGAACGTGGCGGTGGCGGCAGCGCCGCTGCTGCTCGAACGCTGGCGGCAGGGGATCCTGCAACGCGGGAGCCAGCCACAGGAGAGAATGCCGCATCAGTGATGCAGCGGCCCCGGTGAGCGACGCGACCTTCGACTACGACGTGATCGTGATCGGCGCCGGCTACGGCGGTTTCGATGCGGCCAAACATGCCGCAGAGCATGGTCTGAGCGTCGCCATCGTCGAATCCCGCGACATGGGTGGCACCTGCGTGAATCGCGGCTGTGTGCCCTCCAAAGCTCTGCTGGCCGCCAGCGGCAGGGTGCGCGAGCTGGCCGATGCCGAGCATCTGGCCGGCTTCGGCATCCATGCGGCGCCGGTGCGCTTCGAACGCCAGAAAATCGCCGACCACGCCAACCAGCTGGTGGCCACGATCCGCGGCAATCTCACCAAGTCCCTGGAGCGGGCCGGCGCCACCATCCTGCGGGGCAAGGGCCGCCTGGATGGGGTGCAGCGCGTGGTGGTGCGGGAGAGCGGCAGTGGCCTCGAGCGCCCCTACACCGCCCGCGAGGTGATCCTCGCCACCGGTTCGGAACCCTTCGTGCCACCTGGCATCGAGACCGACGGCCGCACCGTGTTCACCAGCGACGAAGCGGTGAGCCTGGAGTGGCTGCCCCGCTGGCTGGCGATCATCGGCAGTGGCTACATCGGACTGGAGTTTGCCGATGTCTACACAGCCCTGGGCTGTGAAGTCACGATGATTGAAGCCCTGGATCGGGTGATGCCCACCTTCGATCCCGACATCGCCAAGATCGCGGCCCGTAAGCTGATCGACGGCCGCGACATCGATGCTCGATCGGGCCTGCTGGCGCGCAAGGTGACACCGGGCTGCCCGGTCATGATTGAACTGGCCGACATGAAGAGCCGCGAGTTGGTCGAAACCCTGGAGGTCGATGCGGTCCTGGTGGCCACCGGCCGGGTTCCCAGCAGCAAGGACCTCAACCTGGCCTCCGTGGGGGTGGAGACCAACCGCGGCTTCATCCCGGTGGATGACCGGATGCGCGTGCTCGTGCATGGAGAACCGGTTCCCCACCTCTGGGCCGTGGGCGATGTGACCGGCAAGATGATGCTCGCCCACACCGCCGCCGCCCAGGGCACCGTGGCCATCGACAACATCCTGGGCCATGGCCGGGAGATTGATTACCGCTCCATTCCGGCGGCCACCTTCACCCACCCCGAGATCAGTTCGGTGGGTCTGAGCGAAGCCGACGCCAGGGCGCTGGCGGCCCGTGACGGCTTCGAGCTGGGCATGGTGCGCAGCTATTTCAAGGCCAACTCCAAGGCCCTGGCTGAGCTGGAGAGCGATGGTCTGATGAAGCTGCTGTTCAACAAGAGCAGTGGCGAAGTGCTCGGCGCCCACATCTACGGCCTGCACGCCGCTGATCTGATCCAGGAGATCGCCAACGCCGTGGCCCGCCGCCAGAACGTCCAGCAGCTGGCCAGCGAAGTGCACACCCATCCCACCCTCAGCGAGGTGGTGGAAGTGGCCTACAAGCAGGCCGCCATGGCCGTGGGCTGAGGGTTCAGCCCGCCGGACCGCCTTCCTTCTCCTTTTCCTTTCCCCGCTCTGAAGCCGCATGGAGATCCGCCGCCGCCCGCCCAATCCCCCCGTGAAGGTGGCCCACCTCACCTACGGCATTCCCCATCCGGAGGCTGAACCCCGCCACATCCTCGAGAAGATCGTCTGGGAAAAAGACCGGGAGGTGGCGGTCGCGCGGGAGCGGGTGAGCCTGGAGCAGCTCAAGGCCCAGGTGGTCGACCTGCCGGCCCCGCGGGACTTCGTGGCGGCCCTGCGGGCCAGTTGCCGTAAGCCCGCCGTGATCGCCGAGGTGAAGAAGGCCAGCCCCAGCAAGGGTGTGATCCGCGAAGACTTCGACCCCGAAGCCATTGCCGCCGGCTACGCGGCCGGTGGCGCCAGCTGCCTGTCGGTGCTCACCGACAAGACCTTTTTCCAGGGCGGCTTCGAGGTGCTGGTGCAGGTGCGCCAGGTGGTGGCCCTGCCGCTGCTCTGCAAAGACTTCATCCTCAGCCCCTATCAGCTGTACCAGGCCCGTGCGGCCGGCGCCGACGCGGCCCTGCTGATCGCCGCCATCCTCACCGATCAAGACCTGGGCTACCTGCTCAAGGTGGCCCGCAGTCTGGGGTTGGCGGTGCTGGTGGAAGTGCACGATGCCACCGAGATGGAGCGGGTGCTGGCCCTCGACGGGGTGACGCTGATCGGCATCAACAACCGTGATCTGAGCACCTTCCACACCGATCTGGCCACCACCGAGCAGCTGATGCAGCGCTACGGAGCCCAGGTGCGCGCCAAGGGGGCCCTGCTGGTGAGCGAATCGGGCCTGTTCAACCGCGACGACCTCGACCGGGTGCAGAGCGCCGGCGCCGATGCGGTGCTGGTGGGCGAAGCGCTGATGCGGCAGCCCGATGTGACCGCTGCTCTGGAGACGCTGATCGAAGGGGCATAGACGACCGCTAACTGGACGAAAGCCTGAGGCGGGGCACGGCTCAGCAGTGAGCACCCTGCTCGAACAAGGGGTGACGGGTCGAATAGGAGGGCTACGGGCGAAGAGCTGCCACGAAAAAACTTCTCAAAAAGACTGACCTCAACAAAGCCCCCACAAAAAAGCCCTCGCCGTAAGGCGAGGGCCTGACGCCATATCGAGCTGCTGAAGGCAGCCGGATGGCGACCTCAGACTTTGCGGGAGTAGAACTCAACCACCAGGAGTTCGTTGATCTCCAGAGCCACCCATTCGCGCTCGATCTTGCCACCCACCTTGACGGTGAGTTTGGCTTTGTCGAACTCAAGATGGGGGGGAATGTTGGACAGACCCGGGAAGGCAAGGTTGGCTTCAGCCAGGAGCTTGCTCTGCTTGCGTTCACGGATGGCGATCACATCACCGGCCCGGCACTGGTAGCTGGGGATATCCACGACGCGGCCGTTCACGGTCACGTGGCCATGGTTCACCAGCTGGCGGGCACCAGGCACCGTGGGACCAAAGCCCACGCGGAAACAAAGATTGTCAAGGCGGTTCTCGAGCAGCTTCAGCAGGTTGGTTCCTGTGGAACCCTCCT
Organism: Synechococcus sp. CBW1006; assembly: GCF_015840525.1. NCBI lineage: Bacteria > Bacillati > Cyanobacteriota > Cyanophyceae > Synechococcales > Synechococcaceae > Synechococcus > Synechococcus sp. CBW1006. Next base: position 2,052,556 of record NZ_CP060396.1, read on the forward strand.
GGGCGCGCGCCTTCTTGACGTAGCGCACGAGCTGGCGCTCGGAGATGCCGTAGTTGAAGCGAAGCTTCTGCTTCTCTTCCAGGCGGATGGCGTATTCGGAGCGCTTGCGACGGGCTTGGCCGTGCTGACCGGGGGGATAAGACCGCTTGGCGGCCTTACGGGTGAGACCGGGGAGGTCTCCCAAGCGCCGCGTGATCCTCAGACGAGGGCCGCGGTAGCGAGACATGAAGGTTGGATCGTGGGACGGAAATCCCCCAGGACAGGGGGAGCGGCGACCGCGTCATGGAGCAAGCTGGACGCTGTCCTGCAGGCCCTTGTCTTGGAGCGCCAACGATCGATCCTATCGGTTGGCCCCGAAGCCCTCGGCCTGGCTCCCAGTCCAGGCTTGGAGACCCTGGCCGAAGCCGGCGATCCGATGGCTGACACCCTCCAGGGCGGGTGGGCCACGCGCTGGCTGGCCCTGCTGCTGCTCGGACTGATCAGCATCTACCGCCGTTGGATCTCGCCGCTGCTCGGACCCCGTTGCCGCTTCATCCCCAGCTGCAGCGCCTATGGCCTTGAGGCGATCCGCCGTCATGGACCCTGGCGTGGCAGCTGGCTCACCGCGGGACGGCTGCTGCGTTGCCATCCCTTCACCCCCTGCGGCTGCGATCCCGTTCCCGACTGAAGCGCTCCCGACTGCCCCCGCATAAGCCATGGCTGAGCTGATCCTCTACACCCGCCAGGACTGCTGCCTGTGCCAAGGCCTGGAAGAGCGGTTGCGGGCCCTGCAGCCAGCCCTGCCACTGCAGTGCCTGGATGTGGATGGCGATCCCGCCCTCAAGGCCCGCTACGACCTGACGGTGCCGGTGCTGGCGATCGAGCAGGACGGCACGCGGCGCGAGTTGCCGCGGGTCTCGCCGCGCCTGGCCGGCCCCCGTCTCCGGACTTGGTTGCAGGAGAACGGATTTCCCGGTCCAGGCGTCTAGAAAGGCTTCCGTCTCCAGCTCCGGCGCTGCCGATGCATCCGCTGCCTGATCCGCTGCTCCACCCGCTGCTGCTTCGTGCCGGCCTGGCGGTGCCGCCGGCCTGTGCCAACGCCGAGGTGCTGGGCATCCATTGCGATTCCCGCCGGGTCGAGCCGGGCACTCTTTTCGTGGGACTGCCCGGTGCCCAGGTGGATGGCGGAACCTTCTGGCCCGAGGCCCTGGCCGCCGGTGCAGTGGCCGCCGTGATCGGCCCGGAAGCCGCAGCCGCCAGGCCACCAGGCGAAGACGACCCGGTGGTGGTGGTGAGTGATCCCGTCGCCCACTGGGCCGGTCGGCTGGCTGCCGATTTCTGGCAGCAACCCAGCCAGCGCCTGGCCCTGATCGGGGTCACCGGCACCAATGGCAAAACCACCACCACCCATCTGATCGAGCATCTGGCCAGCGAGGCCGGTCAGCCGGCGGCCCTGTTCGGCACCCTCGCGAACCGCTGGCCCGGTCACAGCGTGACGGCGCAGCACACCACGGCGTTCGCCGATGTGCTCCAGGCCCAGCTGGCCCAGGCCGTGGAGGCCGGTGCCCGGATCGGCGCCATGGAAGTGAGTTCCCATGCCCTCGATCAGGAGCGGGTCAGCGGCTGCCGCTTCGCCGGGGCGGTGTTCACCAACCTCACCCAGGACCACCTCGACTACCACGCCTCGATGGAGGCCTACTTCGCGGCCAAGTGTCGGCTGTTCGAAGAGCCGCTGCTGGCCGGCGGCGCCGTGGTGAACGTGGATGATCCCTGGGGACACCGCCTCGCTCAGTACCTGCGTCAGCAGCGGGGGGATCTCTGCTGGCGCAGCTCCCTCGAGGATCCCACCATGGAACTCACGATCACCGATCTGGTGATGGACGCCACCGGTGTGCGCGGCACCCTGGTGACGCCCAGGGGATCAGGAGCCTTCCGCTCGCCATTGGTGGGCCGCTTCAATCTGATGAATCTGCTGCAGGCGGTCGGGGTGTTGGTGCAGCAGAACATTCCAGTGCCGCAGCTGCTGGAGGGGCTGGCAAGCTTCCGCGGAGTGCCCGGCCGGATGGAGCGGGTGAGCCTGGCCGGTGGGCCACCGGCTCCGGCGGTGCTGGTGGACTACGCCCACACCCCCGATGGTCTGGAGAGCGCCCTGCTGGCCTGCCGGCCCTTCTGTCGCGGCCGTCTGATCTGCGTGTTCGGCTGCGGCGGCGACCGCGACCGCACCAAGCGGCCCCTGATGGGCGCGATCGCGGCTCGCCTGGCCGATCAGGTGGTGGTGACCTCCGACAACCCCCGCACCGAGAATCCCCAGGCGATCCTTGAGGACGTGCTGGCCGGCATCCCGGTCAGCACGTCCATGGACGTGGAGGTGGATCGGGCCCGGGCCATCGCTGGCGCCATTGCCCTGGCCGGCCCGCAGGACCTGGTGCTGATCGCGGGCAAGGGCCACGAGGATTACCAGATTCTCGGCACCACCAAGATCCACTTCGATGACCGTGAAGAAGCCGAGAAGGCGCTGCGGGCCGTGGCGTCCTGAGATCACCTGATCTTTGTGACAGTCCGCAGGTCAATGCTGCTGTCGCTCCCTATCTTGCGAACGCGATACCTTCACTGATGGCCCAAGACATTCCCGTGTCGAAGAAGTTTCTGGCGGAACTGATCGGCACCTTCTGGCTCGTGCTCGGCGGTTGTGGCAGTGCGGTGCTCGCGGCCAATTTCCCCTACGACAACGCTGCCGCCAATCCCCTGGGGCTGGGATTCCTCGGCGTTTCCCTGGCCTTCGGACTGACGCTGCTGACGATGGCCTATGCCATCGGACACATCTCCGGCTGCCACATCAACCCAGCCGTGAGCTTCGGCCTCTGGGCCGGCGGTCGCTTCCGCGGCTCTCTGCTGCTGCCCTACATCGCCGCCCAGGTGATCGGTGCGGTGATCGCCGGCGGCCTGATTCTGCTGGTGGCTTCGGGCCGTGCCGGCTTTGAGCTGGCCGGCAGCAATCCCCTCGCTACCAATGGCTTCGGGGCGCACTCTCCTGGTGGCTATGGCTTTGTTGCCGCCCTGGTGATCGAGGTGGTGCTCACCTTCATCTTCCTGCTGGTGATCCTCGGCACCACCGACAAGCTCGCCCCCGTGGGCTTCGCGGGTCTGCCGATCGGTCTGTCGCTCACCCTGATCCACCTGATCAGCATCCCCGTCACCAACACCTCGGTCAATCCGGCGCGCAGCACCGGTGTGGCTCTCTGGGTGGGCGGCGAGGCCCTGGGTCAGCTGTGGCTGTTCTGGGTGGCCCCGATCGCCGGTGCCCTGCTGGCCGGCTGGGTCTACAGCAACCTGCTCACCCACGAGACCGCCGTCGACGGAACGATTCCGTCGGAGCCCATCTGAGGGTCGCGTCGCGCCATCGCGACCTCACCTTCAGGGTTTGGAGGTCAGCTCACGCTGGCCTCCCCGGCCAAAATCTCCGCGAGGCAATGGAGCAACAGCTCCACCTCCGCCTCGGTGGTGGTGATGTGGGTGCAGGCCCGCAGGCAGATCGGATCATCAAGGCTGCGGATCCACACGCCCCTCTGGCCAAGGGCCTTGACCAACGCAGTGGCACGGGCGGCATCACCGCCGCTGGCCCCGGCCTGGGCCGCATCCAGCTGAAAGCTCACCAGCCCGGCCGGCGGCGGAGCCGTGAGCAGGGGCTGAATTCCGGGCAACGTTCCCAACCCATGCCAGAGCTGCCGGTTCAGGTGCTGGATTCGGGCCAGCCGCTGCTCCGCACTGCCCTGGGCCTCCAGCAGCCGCAGGGAGCACGTCAGCCCGGCCATGAGTGGTGTGCAGGAGGTTGCCACTTCGAAGCGGCGGCCGTCGCGGTGAAAGTCGCTGCCGGCCTCGCCTTCGTTGCGGAGGCTGCGCCAGCCGATCAAGGTGGGGTGAGCCTCTGCCAGCAGTCGCTCGGAGAGCACCACCGCTCCCAGGCCTTCCGGGCCGCAGCACCACTTATGGCCGGTACAGCCGTAGATATCGGCGGCGGCGGCCCCATTGGCGGCACCAGCATCCGCCAGGGGCAGACTTCCCAGCGACTGGGCCCCATCCACCAGCAGCCAGGGCCGGCGGGGGTGCGCGGCGAGGCGCTCCGCCACTGCCGCGATCGGCATCACCTGGCCCGTATTCCAGAGCAGGTGCGAGAGCACCACCAGGCGGGTCCGGGGTCGCAGGCAGCGCTGCAGCTGCTCCAGCACCGCCTGCTCCAGAGCGGCGGCATCACCGGAACAGGCGGTTCTCCGCAGCCATTGCACAGGCAGGGTGGCCAGGCTCAACCCCTGGCGCCGGGCCAGCTCCCGGCAGGCGGCCACCACACCGGGATGTTCACAATCGCCGATCAGCAGCTCATCACCCGGCTCCCAGGGCAACCCCCACAACGGCAGCACGCAGCCGCTGGTCACGTTTTCGGTGAGGGCCACCCGCTGGGACGACACCCCGAACCAGGAGGCCAGCCGCTGCCGGAGTGAGGTCGTGACCTGCTCCAGGTAGGGCCACACAGCCCCGCTGAACGGCCCCAGCTCCTGAATGGTGGTCCATGCGGCCGTGATCGCCTCCAGGGAAGCGGAGGGCAGGGGGCCCTGGCCGCCGTAATTGAAGTAGGTCTTGTTGGCGAGGGCAGGCATCTGCGCTCGCAACGGCATGGGATCGATCACGGCAACGGGGGTGTCGGTATGTGGAGCCTGCTTGGCCATGAGAGGCCTCTGCCTAACTTGGTGGCAGATGGGGCTGCTGGCCAGACCTCTCGCTTGTTTCAGTACGCCAGACCCTCGGGCCGTCATGTCGAAGGAAACACCGCAGCTGTTCGGCAAGACCAGATTCCTCGAGGGAAAGATTGATGAATTTCTCGATAAATTATCCGAAGGTGTGATTTACTTCGAGTCGGGTTTGCTATTGCTGGTGGAGCGGGGCGTCAACGACGCCTGCGATGAAAAGCTTCAGCAGATGAATGACCTGAAGGCCCGCTGCAACGAGATCCGCCGATCCGTTGTGGGCACGCTCTACAGCGAAATGTTGATCCCCGATTTCAGAGGGGATGTCTTGAGCCTGTTGAGCGATCTCTACGGCCTGCTGGACGTGATCGTGGATTGCTACCAGGAGTTCATGATTGAGTATCCAACGGTCGACAAGGGGGCAGTGGAATTCCTTCAAGAGCTCAAGAATCTTCTGGCTGTAGTCACCAAGAGTGTTCAGGCCGCCATCATGGCGGCACGCGCATTCTTCCGAAATCCATCGGCAGTTCGCGACCACATCTACGAGATTCGTGTTTACGAATCTGAAGCCGACCGTTCGGCAATCAGGCTGAAGCGAATGATTTTCTCCTCCAGCCTTTCCCTGGTCCAGAAGCTGCATGTACGCGATGCGGTCGATGCCATTGATGGCATTGCCGACCTGGCAGAGGATGTCAGTGATGAACTATCGATTTATGCGATCAAGCGGGCCCTCTAAGGAATGTCTTGCTGGCAGAGTCTCATCATCGGTGCGTCATGGATCTGATTTCCAGCCTGGTTTTTCTCTCCAGCGGCCTGTTTCTCGGCTGGTCCCTGGGTGCCAACGATGCCTCCAATGTCTTCGGTTCGGCGGTGGGCAGTCGCATGGTGCGTTTTTCCACGGCCGCTTTTCTCTGCAGCGTCTTCGTGATCATTGGCGCCGTCACCGCCGGCGCTGCCGCCAGTCAGGGACTTGGCGAGCTGGGAGCGGTGAATGCTCTGCCGGGCTCCTTCACCACGGCTCTGGCGGCAGCGATCACGGTTTTCTGGATGACGCAACTGGGGCTGCCGGTCTCCACGACCCAGGCGGTGGTGGGGGCGATCATCGGTTGGAACGTCTTCAGCGGATCGATCACCGACACTGATCAACTGGCCCGAATCTTTGGAACCTGGGTGTTCTGCCCAGTTCTTGCCGGCATCTTCTCTGCCGCCCTCTATTCCTTCACGGTGCGATTCATCCGGTTTCGGCGGCCACACCTGCTGCGGCTGGATGCGGATGTGCGCACCGGATTGATTCTGGCCGGAATGTTTGGCTCCTACAGCCTCGGGGCCAACAACATCGGCAATGTGATGGGGGTCTTTCTCGATGCCTCTCCCTTCAGCAGTCTCAGCCTGGCTGGGGGCTACCAGGTCTCAGGAACGCAGCAATTGTTTTTCCTGGGTGCGATCGCCATTGCTGTTGGGGTTTATACCTATTCCCGCCGGGTGATGACCACCGTTGGCGGCAGCCTCATGACCCTGTCACCGCTGGGGGCCCTGGTGGTGGTGGTCGCTAACTCCCTGGTTCTGTTCGTGTTCTCGTCAGCCCCGCTGTCGCACTTCGTGGTGAGCCTCGGCCTGCCTCCAATCCCTCTGATCCCGGTGTCCAGCTCCCAGGCGGTGGTGGGGGCCGTGATCGGCATCGGTCTGCTGCAGGGGTTGAGGGGCGTGCGTCAGATTCGATGGATGGTGTTGCTGCGCATCGCCTCGGGTTGGATCACCACGCCCCTGATCGCTGCCCTGGTTGGCTTCATCCTGCTGTTTGTGGTGCAGAACGTCTTCAGCCAGCAGGTCTACCAGGAGGTTCGCTATCAGTTGAGCGCCCCCGTGATCGAGCATCTGGCGGCCCGTGGGGTTCCCACCGCGAATTTGCGGCTTCAGAGCAAGCCTGTCGTCGGAGCCGTGACCTTCCGCCGTGCTCTGCGGCAGCAAACCGTCTTGCCGCCTACTGATGAGGCAGCCGTTCTGGCCAGCGCCGAACTCACGCCCATCCACATCGACAGTGCCGCGATTCGACACCTGGATCACCAGCGGCTCAGTGACGAGCAGATCAAGGCTGTGCGGCGGCTGGCAGGCCGCAGCTTCCGCCACCGTTGGCAACTTCGGGCTGCTTTGGCCAACGAAAGCTCGGCCTGGAAGCCTGCCATCGGTGATGCGCATGGGACCCCTCAGGCTCAGACCGTGACGCTGGAGAGGCAGCTGGGCTACGTGGAACGTGCCTTTCTGCAGCGTGCGTCAACGACCCGTGACAGCCCTGGGGTCCAAACCAACGACACCGGTCCGACCGGCGGGACTGGTCAGAGCACCTGACCCAGCATCACGGCGGCCACGGCCGAGAACAGGGTGATCCCCAGCGCCGTGAGCGGATTCTGGCCCTGGGCCACCGCCACACTGGTCACCACACCGGCGCCGAGGCAGGCCACGGCCAGCTGAGTGACGACTTCGCTGCGGGGGCGGGGGGTGGGGCTGGGAATCACGGCGAACCTGTGGTTGGGCAGACCGTAGGGGCCCCAACCAGGGCAACCCGGGCTCCAGGCTGCGCTTGTTACCGGGTGTCGGGGTTTGTTACCCCCCGCAATCATTCCTGTTGCGGTTTTGTTGCGAAGGGGCTGCCAGCCTCTGCCCCCAGCGAGGCAGGCCTGGCCCGCCCAGCGCTGGCCCACTGCTTCAGCTGCTCCAGTTGCTCCCGGGCGGTTCGTGACAGCGGCACCACCTGGGAGGCGGCGGCGATCAGGTCGGATTCACCGAAATCCCGCTGTTCACCGAAGGCCAGATGCATCGCCTCGATCACCGTCTGCTCGAGCTCGGCACCGGAAAAGCCAGCCGTGCGATCCACCACCACCTCCATGGCAATGGCGTGATCCGGCCGACGGCGGCGCAGCTGCAGATCGAGGATCGCCCGCCGTTCACTGCGGCTGGGCAGATCCAGCAGGAAGATCTCATCGAAGCGGCCCTTGCGCAGCAGTTCGCCCGGCAACCGTTCCACCGCGTTGGCGGTGGCCACGACGAACACCGCACTGGTCTTTTCGGCCATCCAGGTCAGTAGGCTGGCCAGAACCCTCTGGCTGGTACCACCGTCGCTGCGGCCGTCGCCGCCGAAGCCCTTGTCGATCTCATCGATCCAGAGCACGCAGGGAGCCATCGCCTCGGCCCGCTGAATCATCTCGCGGGTGCGTGCCTCGCTGGCACCCACCAGTCCGGCGAACAGCCGTCCCACATCGAGGCGCAGCAGCGGCATGCTCCAGCCGTGGGCGATCGCCTTGGCGGTGAGGGATTTGCCCGTGCCCTGCGGACCCACCAGCAACACCCCACGCGGCAGGGGCAGCCCATAGCGCTGCGCCTCCTCGCTGAAGGCGCTGCGGCGTTGCTCCAGCCAGCGTTTGAGGGCATCCAGTCCGCCGATATCGGCCGGGGTGGCCTCGGTGGGGCAGTACTCCAGCAGGGCGCTGCGGGCGATCGCCTGCCGCTTCTCCTCCAGCACCTCGTTCAGGTCGTCCAGGCCGAGCTGGCCGCGGCGGGCCAGGGCACGGGCGGCCAGCTGCCGCACCCGCTGTTCACTGAGGCCATGGCAGGCGGCGGTGAGTTGCTCGAGCACCTCAGATGCCAGGGGCGCGCCGCTGGCTCGGGCGATCGAGCCGAGCAATCGCGAAATCTCGGCGGCATCGGGCAGGGGCAGATCCAGCACCGTGATGCTGTCCTCCAGCTCCCGAGGCAAGGTCCAGTCCGGGGCGCTGATCACCAGGGTCTGGGGAACCTGGCGCAGCTGGCTGGCCAGGTTGCGTAGCCGCCGGCAGATGCCCGCGTCCTCGGCGTAGCGGTGAAAGTCCTTGAGCAACAGGATGGCCCCCTGTTCCGGTGCAAGGCCGGAGAGGGCATCGAGCGCCGCCATCGGATTGCGAGCTGCTTCACCGAGGCGGTTGGGAGCCCCGCTGAGGCCGCCGATGAAATCCCACTCCAGCAGGGTGCGCCCGCCCAGGAGATCGGCCACCTGCCCCAGCAAGGCCACGACCCGCTCCTCCTCAAGGCTGCGGATCCAGAGGATGGGAGTGCGGGCCCGGATCAGTAGATCCAGCTGGTCGACCAGGGTGGGGGGCATGGGGCCGGAGATGGTGTCGAATCCAGGCAGAAGGGTGCGAGGCGGGTCCTCATTCAGGAGGCTGAATCCCCTGCAGGGCTGCCCAGCGGGGATCGACGGTGCGATCACCATCTCCCAAATGCGGGGGGCCCGGACAGGCGGTGCCGCAGTGATTGACCAAGGGCAGGCGCAGGTGCAACTGCTCGAAGACCCATCGCTCCGGATCAAAGCTGCCGCGAGGATCGAGCTGTTCACCCAGATCGTCGGGATCGAGTTCCAGAACCTCGCTGTCCTCGGGAGAGGTCTCGCCCAGCCAGAGCAATTCCTGGGTGGATGCCTGCAGCGGATGGTTGAAGTGCTGCAGGCAGCGGTCGCAGCAGAGGGTCACGATCGTCTCCACCTCCCCCTCGACCTGCAGCACGTTGCCGCGATGGACAGCCGAGACGACGCCGCGAACGGGGGTGAGGCTGTCCAGATCGGCGATGTGTTGATCAACCCGCCAGCTGCGGCCGGACTCGAGCAACTTCAGGTCGGCAACTGCTACGGGCTGCAGCGGGTCACCGGAACTGATCTGGGCAGCGGCTCGCATCAGCCTGGCCTCACTTCTTGCCCTTGGGCTCGAAGGGAAGCCGGCCAGCACCTCCGGCCGTGGCCGTGGCAGTCACGGTCTGCTGGCTGAGCTGCTGATCAAGGATCGCCTGCAGGTTGTCAGGAAGGGCCTCACGGGTGAGCAGGTAGGTCTGCAGGGCCTGGAACACGTTCGCCACCACCATGTAGAGCAGCACCCCAGCCGGCAGCGGGAAGAACAGGAACATCGCCGTGATCATCACCGGAGTGATCTTGTTGGCCGTGGCCTGCTGTGGGTTGGGGGGCATCCCCATGCCCGAGAGGATCTGGGAGATGAACAGGGAAGCGCCGAAGGCCCCCACCAGAATGGCGATATCCCAGTTGACGCTGCCATCGGTGTAGAAGCCCACCTGGCCAAGCGCCTTGATGAACAGGAAGCCGCTGCGGGCCGCCAGGCCCGGGATCTTGGCCTCGACCACCGCATCGCCTTCGCTGAGGGCCTTGATGGTGCCGTCCGGACCCACCTGCACAACCCCCTCACCCTTGGTCACGCTCCAGCTGGGGGAGAAGGCCTCACCGTTCTCCACGCCTGAAAGCACCGAGGCGAAGCTCTCACCGGTCTTGGTATGGAGCTGAACCATTGCGGTGTCGCCCACCCCGAGGCGATTGCCACCCTCGAGGCTGGCGATCACCGGCACATGGCTGGTGGAGGTGACGAAGATCGAATGGCTGGCACTGTTGAACGGCTTGGGTTCCACCGCCGCGATCTGGTCGGCCGGAAGAACTTTGAGGTTGATCGTGTAGGGAACGTCTGCAAACGGTGAGCCCCGCAGGGTGGCGAACAGAGCGAACAGGATCGGCATCTGCACCAGCAGGGGCAGACAACCCGCCAGGGGGCTGCCGAACTCCTTCATCAGCTTGCCCAGCTCCTCCTGCTGCTTCTGGGGGTTGCTGGCGTGGCGGCTCTTGATCTCGGCCTGCCGCTTCTGCATCACCGGCTGGGCGATGCGCATGCGCCGGGCATTGCGGATCGAGCCTGCACTGAGGGGGAAGAGGGCCAGGCGGATGACCACCGTGAGGGCAATGATGGCCAGGCCATAGCTCGGCACCAATCCGTAGAAGAAATCGAGGATCGGGAGGAGCAGGTTGTCGGAGATGTAGCCGATCACGGCGGGGGTGGCTGGGGGGTGACGGGACAGAGGGCTCAGTGTGCCCGAAAGCTGGACCGGATGGCCGGGGTGGGACGTGACTAGGCGCTCAGGGCATCACCGCCGCCGAAGCCCTGGCTGGTGGCCGGTTTCCTGCTGCCGCCTCCCTTGGCCTGGCGCCGCTCCTCGATGTAGGCCTCCACCTCGCGGTAGCGCGGCACCGAGCGCATTTCGAGCTTGGAGCCATCGGTGAGCACCAGCACCATGTCGCCCCAGAAGCCGAGGCCACGGGCAACGCAGCGAACCTCACGGATCTGGCTGTAGACCACCTGGGTGCGATCGCGCCCCAGCCAGCCTCCGCTCACGGAGATCCTGCGGCTGGTGATGCGGTAACGCAGCCAGAGGGCGCGCACAACGGCTCCAACGGCGAACGGCAGGCCGATCAGGGTGAGGCCGAACAGGAGGTTCACGACCAGGTCGCCCCGGGCGGGCCCGCCTTCATAAAAAACGGATTCCTCGATCGTGGTGCCAGGCGTGGCGGGCTTGGCCGCTGCAGCGGCTGGTGCAGAGGCCACCTGAGCGGAGGCCGGGGAGGCGGAAGTCTTGTCGTCTGCCGTCATGCGGTGAGGCCTGCCTTCAGCAACAGCTCACGGCATTCTCCCAGCAGGAGCTCCCCCGGCCGCTCAGCACTGCCCGGCTTGACGCTGAGCAGTAACCAGAGGCTGCGCTGCGACGCTGGGGCGAGAGCTTCCAGCAGTTGGCGATGCAGCAGACGCCGGATCCGATTGCGCCGCACGGCCCGTTTGCTCACCTTGCTGCTCACGACAACACCACAGCGCCAGGCAGATGGAGGTGCCAGGCGCTGGGGAGGAGGCAGCAGTTCCGGCCTGGCTTCGATCAGGCGGAGCAGCAAAAAAGGGCCATGAAATTTTCGGCCCTTCTGGTACAGGAGATCGAAGGCGCGGTGCCCTTTGAGACGATGCTGGTAGGGCAGGGCCATCAGAGCGGTTGATCCAGCCGGCGAAGGCCGGGGTTCAGACCGCCAGGCGGGCGCGGCCGCGGCGGCGGCGGGTGCGGATCACACGGCGGCCGGTGTGGCTGCGCATCCGTACCCGGAAGCCTGAGACCCGCTTGCGCTTACGGCTGGTGCCTTCGAGAGTGCGCTTGGTCATGGCAGCCGATCAGCTCCTCTGGATCACGTCGATCCGCCAACTTATCAAACGGCCCCAAGGCTCCGACTCCAGCCTCAGTTGGTGGGGTCGATCTGGATCAGCCAGCTGCCGAGGTAGCCAGAGATCGGCACGTCCCCAGGCGCCTGGGCGAGAGCGTTGAACTGGTACATGCCGATGTTGTAGGGATTGAAGATGTTCATGTATACCCCGATCGTGCCCTGATCAGAGACTGGGGTATCCGGGAAGATCTCAATCGCCTTGCCGTTCTCAGAGATTTCAATCGTGGCAGGAATCTCCTTCTCGCAGCGGGTTCGCGACAGCATGCCACCCTCTTTCATCTCGCAGAGTTTGACGCGCTTGGGATCGATCTTGACGTCGAAGTGATCGGGAACTGAGATGCTCAGCTTCAGGATTGCTGTTTTGCGGTCTTTGGGCCGCAACAGCAGGTAATACTCCGAGCGTTTGAGACGGCTTGTTTCGGTGATGAAGTAATAGAGCTTGCGATAATCGCGGTTGTTCTCCCAGCGGAACTCCATCAGGCTTGGGGTTCCCTGGGCCAGGGCAGGAGGCTGCGGGGTGAGAACGGTGGTCAGAAGTCCACCCAGGGCCAGGCCTCCCAGTGCCAGGTGGGCCAAGGCAGGTCGATCCCTGAGGGGTCGGCCAATGGCGGAGGCTGTCTGTGAAGTTGACAGGGGTAGGGGTAGGGAGCTGCGGTGTGAACGACGCAACGAAAGGGGGTTGAGGGCGCGGCCGGCGGAAGCCGCCAGGGCCAGGAGGCTCCGAGGACGTGACATGACAGAGATTGGGGTGTGGGGGAGTCGCCTGATTCTCGGCAGAGCCGATCGGCACGCGGCGCCTGCGGTGGTCGGCGATGGAGGTGGAAGGTGTGACCAGATGCAACTCACATGGCCCCGACCGCCCGGTCGGGCCGCAATCTGACCGCCTCGCGCAGATAGGGATGAACCGGTGCCAGGGTGCCGTCCATCCAGGCGTGGGCCAGCAGGCGGATGCAGCGCGGCAGATCGCCACGTACGGCCATCTGCTGACAATCCAGCAGGGCCACATGCTCCCAGCCCTCACGCCGGCGTGCGTAGGCGGCGGGGAAGCAGGCGTCGAGGTCCGCCGTCACCGAAAAGGTGATCGAGAGCACCCTTGGCCCCTCAAGGCGGTTGTGCTCCACAAGGGCATCGATCAGTTCGATCACGGCCGCACCAATGGCCTCGGCGGTGTTGGCTGTGGCGGTGGTGGCGCCGCGCAGGGCCCGCAGTTGCACGGCTGCCGTCATGGGCGATACAGCCACAGGGGTTGGCCGCTCCAGGCCAACTCGAGGCTCACGAGCTCACCGAGCCGCTGCAGCAGGGCACGGCCCGGGATCAGGCTGGCCAGGCCCTTGGGCGCTTTGCCGAAGGTGATCGGCCGGGTCTTCTGCGGATCCAGATCCGCCAGCTCGGCAGCCTTGATCCGGGCCACCTCTTCATCTCCCAGAGCATCCACCAGGCCGAGGGCCAGGGCCTGGGCGCCGGTGAAGACCCGGCCGTCGGCGAAGCTGCGCACCGCCTCCTCGCTGAGGCCACGCCCTTCGGCCACGGCGGCCACGAACTGGCCGTAGCTGGAGTCGATCAACTCCTGCAGCAGCTGGCGTTCGGGCTCCGTGAGGGCCCGATCCGGCGACAGGATGTCCTTGAACAAGCCGCTTTTGACGGTCTCGAACTGGATCCCGATCCGCTCCAGCAGGCGGGAGAGGTTGTTGCCTCGCAGGATCACACCGATCGAACCGGTGATCGTGCCGGGGTTGGCCACGATCGCCTCGGCAGCGACGCCCACGTAGACCCCGCCGGAGGCGGAGATGTTGCCGAAGCTGGCCACCACCCGACACCCCTTGTCGCGCAGGCGCCGGATCGCGGCATGGATCTCCTGGCTGTCGCCCACGGTGCCACCGGGGCTGTCGATGCGAAGCAGCAGGGCCGGGCATTCGCGCTCCTCCACCTGTCGCAGGGCCTTCAGCACCCGCTGGCGGGTGGGTCCGGCGATCGGCCCCTCGATGGCGATGCGTGTCATGGTGCGACGTGCTTTGCGGCGCCAGGGCCAGACCATCTGAGCGGTGTGTAGTGCGGGGATCTTAAAAAGGAGACCTCTGGCGTGCCCGATGCCCAACCCAGGTTCCGCGCTCGACAGCCCCGGCTGGGCTCCACGGCGTGGAGTGCTGATGGTGCTGCCCTTCGCGCTGTGGGGCACGGCCATGGCGGCGATGAAGCCCCTGCTCGCGGGCGCCTCCCCCCTCACCCTTGCCTGTCTGCGCCTGCTGCCGGCGGGGCTGGTGCTGCTGTTTGCCGCCCTGCTCCTGGGCCGCTCCCTGCGGGTCGATCCGGTCGATCGCCCCTGGCTGCTGTTGTTTGCCCTGGTGGATGGTGCCCTGTTTCAGGGGCTGCTGGCCCAGGGATTGGGGGGTACGGGCGCTGGCCTGGGGTCGGTGCTGATCGATTCGCAGCCCTTGCTGGTGGCATTGCTGGCCCGCACGCTGTTCGCCGAGGCGATCAATCCGGTGGGGTGGCTCGGGTTGTTGCTTGGGCTGGTGGGCATCCTCTGTCTCGGCCTGCCGGCGGCCGTGCTGCGCCACTGGTGGCTGGAGGGCCCAGCCGCTCTCGGCGTGAGGCCCTGGAGCCACGGCGAGCTCTGGATGCTGGGGGCCGCAGCTGCGATGGCCGTGGGCACGGTGCTCTGCCGCTATGCCACCCGCCGCAGTGATCCGGTGGCGGTGACGGGCTGGCACATGCTGCTGGGAGGTCTGCCGCTGCTGGTGGCCGTGCTGCTCGATCCGGCCAGCGGCCCGGACTGGGACACGCTGCAGTGGGGACTGATGGCGTACGCCAGCCTGTTCGGCAGTGCCCTGGCCTATGGATTGTTTTTCTGGTTCGCCAGCAGCGGTGATCTGACCGGCTTCACGGCGCTCACCTTTCTGACCCCGGTATTCGCCTTGCTCTGCGGCGTGCTCTTCCTCCAGGAATCGTTGCAGCCCCTGCAATGGCTCGGGACAGCATTGGCCCTGATCTCTGTGGTTCTGATCCATCGGCGCCAGGTCCTCTGGCACGGCGACGCGCTCCCGGCAGCCGTCGCGGCTCCTTCGGAGGCGAGCTGATGCGGGTCCTGGTGGTGAGCACACCGGTGGGCTGGCTGGGGAGCGGCCTGGGCGGGGGTGTGGAGCTCACGGCCGCCTCCCTGGTGGCAGGGTTACTGCAGCGCGGCCATGCCGTCACCGTGCTGGCGGGAGCCCAATCGGAGCTGCCCGCCGGCTGCGAGGCGGCTCAGCTCTGGTGCGAGGGCGGTGTCAGCCAGCCGAGCTGGCAGCACTGCCGCCGCGAGGCCGCCGTGCAGATCCCGGCCCAGGCGCTGCTGGGCTACCTCTGGCGTCGTGCCCTGACCGAGCAGGGCGACTTCGATGTGCTGATCAACCTCGCCTACGACTGGCTTCCTCTCTGGCTGACCCCTCACACCAGCACTCCCCTCGCCCACCTGGTGAGCATGGGGTCCGTGAGCACGGCCATGGATGCCGTGATCGCTGAGATCGCCCGCAGTCATCCGCAGCATCTGGCCTTTCATACTGCCAGCCAGGCGGCGGATTTTGACCTTCCAGGAGCGCCGCGGCTGGTGGGCAACGGCTTCGATCTGGACCGCTATCACTTCCGGCCCAACGCCGATGCGGTGCTGGGCTGGGCCGGCCGGATCGCACCGGAGAAGGGGCTGGAGGATGCGGCCGCCGTCGCGGCCACGCTGCAGCGGCCGCTCTGGATCTGGGGCGTGCGCGAAGACGAGGCCTATGCGCGCCGGGTCGAGGCCTCCGTACCCGGCGGAACCCTGCACTGGCGTGGATTCCTGCCCACCGAGCGCCTGCAGGAGGAGATGGGGCGCTGCGCCGTGCTCCTGAACACACCCAAGTGGAACGAGGCCTACGGCAACGTGGTGGTGGAGGCGATGGCCTGCGGTGTGCCGGTGGCCACCTACGCCCGCGGCGGACCGGGGGAACTGGTGCAGGAGGGGGTGAATGGCTGCCTGGCTCGACCAGATGATGGCGAGGCTCTGACAAAGGCGGTGGAACGGGCCTGGCAGATCCCCCGGCACCAGCCACGGGCCTGGGCGGAGAGCCATTGCTCCCGCTCGGCGTTCGCCGGCCGGATCGAGGCCTGGCTCGACGCCGTACTGGCCAAGCCCCCCTGCGAAGGGACCTAGGTTCGGCCGATCCGCCCCTGGCCCGTTTGGCAGACAGCTTCGGCGAGGACCCATCGGCGCAATTGCTTTCGGCGCGGCCCATCTCAGCGCGAACCAGCGCAGCGCGGCGGATGCCCCTGCAGCTCTGGCTGCCGCTGCTGGCCTGTGGCCTGGTGCTGTTCCTCTGGAGACTGGGGAGCAGCGGACTGGTGGATGAAACCCCGCCCCTGTTCGCCGCCTCCGCACGGGCCATGGCCGAAACCGGCGATTGGCTGATCCCGCGGGTGAACGGACTACCCCGCTACGACAAGCCTCCTCTGGTGTACTGGCTGATGGGGCTGGGCTACCTGCTGCCGGGGCAGGATCTGTGGAATCCACTCGGCACCTGGGCGGCGCGCCTGCCCTCGGCTCTCAGCTCCATCGCCGTGATGCTGCTGCTGGCCGACACGCTCTGGCGCTGGCCTCAGGCCCCTTGGCCGTCCAGTGTCGACAAGCCGGAGCCCGCGAGCTCCGCGCCCCCTGTGCCCTCCGCCCTCACCGCAGCGTTCACGGCGGCGCTGGCCTTCGCGCTCTCCCCACTGGTGCTGCTCTGGGGCCGCATCGCCGTGAGCGACGCCCTGCTCTGCGGTCTGATGAGCGCCACCCTGCTGCTGAGTTGGCGCACCTACGTGGCACCGCGGGGGGCCTGGTGGCTGACCTGGCTGATGCTCGGCCTGGCGGTCCTCAGCAAGGGCCCGGTGGCGGTGGTGCTGCTGGGCCTGGCCCTGCTGGGTTTCGGCTGGCTGCAAGGCGATCTGGCCGGGCTCTGGCGGCGGCTGCGTCCCCTGCGGGGTCTGACCCTCACGGCCCTGGTGGCGTTGCCCTGGTACGGAGCCGCCTTGCTGGTGGAAGGCGAGGCGTTCTGGAACAGCTTTTTCGGTTACCACAACCTCCAGCGCTTCAGCGTGGTGGTCAACAATCACCTGCAGCCCTGGTGGTTCTTTCTGCCGGTGCTGGTGGTGGCCAGCCTGCCGGTCACCCCGCTGCTGTTGCTCGGTCTGGTGCGGGGAGTTGGCCCCCTGCCCTGGAGACGCCGGGCCCAGCCCCTGCCGCCCGAGCAGTCGCTGACCCGCTTTGCCGCCTGCTGGCTGCTGGCGGTGCTGGTGTTCTTCACGGCGGCCGCCACCAAGCTGCCGAGTTACTGGCTGCCGGCCACCCCCGCCGCCGCCCTGCTGATAGCCCAGGCGGCCCAGGCGGGCTGGGGGGGTCGGGCCCAGCGCCTGGCCTGGTCTGCCACTCTGGCCCTGACGCTGCTGCTGGCAGCCGTGTTCCTGGCCGGCCCCCTCTGGGTACCGGCGATCAACGATCCGGAGCTGCCCACCCTGCCTGCGGAGATCCTGGCCAGCCGCCGGCTGTTGATCGCCGCCGCCTGCTTCGCCCTCGCCGGTGGCCTGGCCTGGTTCCTGCGCCGCCGCCGGCCTCCCATGGCGCTGCTGGTCCTGCAACTGGCGATCCTGCCCTTCGTCCCTCTGGCGATCACGCCGCTTTGGGAGCTGGGCGACCGCCTGCGGGGGCAACCGGTACGGCGCATGGCGGAGCTGGTGCGCGCCCTGCCGCCGCCATCGGGTCAGGGCCTGCCCGAACCCCTGGCGATGGTGGGGATTCTCAAACCGTCGCTGCACTACTACGCCCGCCAGGTGGTGCTGTACGAGGGGCAATCCCAGGCGGCGCTGCTCAACCTCAACGAGCGGCTGCGCCTCGAGCACCGCGCCGGCCAGGAGCCCTCCAGGCCGCGGCAGGCACCCACGGTGCTGGTCGTGATCGATCAGGGCACGGCTCGCTTGCCCCACTGGCAGGGGCTGGAACCGCAGGAGCTGGGCAGTGACGGGCTGTACCGACTCTGGCGCCTGCAGCGGAGCCAGCTGCAGCGGCGCTCCGCTGAGCTGTATGCCGCGGGAGAGCGCCCCAACTGGCAGGATCCTCGGCCGGAACGCTACTGACCGAGTCCAGACGCGGCAGCTGCAGCCCGTGTTCGCGCCAGATCAGCGGCGGCGGCGGCCTCTGCCAGGGCCTGACGGCGGCAGAAGCTGCAGTGTCCCCAACGCCCCATCTCCCCCAGGGGGGCTGGGCTGCTGCAACGGGGACAGACGCCGAGGCCATGAACATCGACGCGGCTGGGGTGCTGCGCCCAGGTCTCGGCTTCGATCGTGGTGCCCGCCGGTGGCAACGGCTGGGCATGGTGTTGCTGCACCCGCAGATCGCGCACCGTGAAGCCGGCGCCGCGCAGGGCACCGAGCAGTTGATGGCGGTTGTATTGCAGGGCCTGCAGCCACGGCCCCGGTGCCGCCCCGATCGTGAGCAGTCCCCCGTGGAAGCTGAGCGGCTGGCAGTGGGGGGCCAGCTGGGCACCCGCCAGGCGCGGCCACACCTGCCAGAGGGCAGCGAGCTGGCCCTCCTGGCGCCAGTGCTGCTGCAGAGCCTCCAGGCAGGTGGCGAGGGCTTCTGCCGGTGGGCGCGGCGGCGGCAGAAGCACCGAAACCGAGCCGATGCGGCGGCTGGCGGCGGCAGGGTTGCGCGCACGCCGACGGCTGCTCGCCGGCCGCTGTTGGCGCCCTGCCGCACTGAGCTTGCGGGACAGACTCTCGCCGATCGTGGGGCCGTCCGGGCTTGGCCGGGAGTCGGGCTGGTTGGGCTCTGGCGGCTCGCCTGCGGCGGCGGGCTTCCCGGTCTGAGGGGCCATGGATCGAGCCTAGGTGTGGGCAACCGATCCAGAGTTCCCCGGCGATGCCCGCTACCCTCGGGCCTTGCCCCGTACGTGATCCATGGGCTTCTTTGATCGGATTAGCCGCCTGCTGCGGGCCAACCTCAATGACCTGGTCAGCAAGGCGGAGGATCCCGCCAAGATCCTGGATCAGTCGGTCGCCGACATGCAGGACGACCTGGTGAAGCTGCGCCAGGCCGTGGCCACCGCCATCGCCTCTCAGAAGCGCATCCAGAACCAGGCCGAGCAGTCCGAAGCCCAGTCCAAGATCTGGTACGAGCGCGCCGAGCTGGCCCTCAAGAAGGGGGAGGAGGATCTGGCCCGGGAGGCCCTGTCCCGTCGCAAGACCTACCAGGACACGGCCACGGCACTGAACACCCAGCTGCAGTCGCAGGCGGGGCAGGTGGAGACCCTCAAGAAGAGCCTGGTGGCGCTCGAGGGCAAGATCGCCGAAGCCAAGACCAAGAAAGACATGCTCAAGGCCCGCTCCCAGGCCGCCAAGGCCCAGGAGCAGCTGCAGAGCGCCGTGGGCAACCTCGGCACCAACTCCGCCATGGCCGCCTTCGAGCGGATGGAGGAGAAGGTGCTGGAGCAGGAGTCGCGCAGCCAGGCGGCGGCCGAGCTGGCCGGTGCCGATCTCGAGAGCCAGTTCGCGGCCCTGCAGGGTGGCAATGACGTGGACGACGAGCTGGCGGCGCTGCGCAACCGACTCGAAGGCGGCGCCTCAGCGGCTGGCCTGCCGCCGGCCGAGGGCCCCATGCCGCAGCTTGAGCCGGTCAAGGTGGCGGAAGTCGATGCCGACCTGGAAGAACTCAAGCGCTCGATCGACAAGCTCTGATCCAGGCACAGACTCTGATTCGGCAGGATCCATGGGCCCTGATCCGCAGGATCCATGGGCTCTGATCCGCCGGATCCACAGGCCCCGTCCATACAATTCACCCAGCGTTCCTTCTGCCGCCGTGCCCGTTGCCGAGGTCACCGATGCCACTTTTGCAGCGGAGGTACTCGGTGCTGAGGGGGCCGTTCTGGTCGATGTCTGGGCCCCCTGGTGCGGGCCCTGTCGCCTGATGGCGCCGCTGATGGACTGGGCCGCCTCCGAATACGACGGCCGTCTGCTGGTGGGCAAGCTGGAGGCCGATCCCAATCCCGCCACCCGCGATGCCCAGAAGATTCAGGGACTGCCCACCTTGATCCTGTTCCGCGACGGCGTCGAAGTGGCGCGCCACGAAGGCGCCATGGCCAGGCCGCAGCTCAAGGCTTTCCTGGATGCCCATCTCTGAGCGTCTGTCGCAGCTGGGCAGCGGTGTCTTCGCCCGCAACGACAGCCGCAAGGCTGACTATGTCGCCCGTCTGAATCGGGAGGCCTCCACAGCAGGCGCATCGCTGCCTCCCCTGCTCGACCTCTCGCTCGGCTCCACTGACCTGCCACCCCCGCCGGCGGCGATCAGCGCGATCGCTGCAGCCCTGCAGCGGTCCGACAGTGCCGCCTATTGCCTGCATGCCGCCACCCTGCCGTTCCGGGAGGCCGCCGCCGCCTGGGCGGAGCGCCGCTTCGGCGTGGCCGTGGATCCGGAGCGTGAAGTGCTCCTGTTGGTCGGTTCCCAGGAAGGCACCGCCCACCTGCCTCTGGCGGTGCTGAATCCAGGGGACCAGGCCCTGCTGCTGGATCCCTATTACCCCTCCCACCGGGGCGGCCTGCACCTGGCCTCGGCCAGACCGGTGTTCCTGCCCCTCGACCCGGCGCGGAACTGGCGGCCGGATCCCGAGCAGCTCTCCTCCAGCCAGTGGCAGGCCCTGAAGTTGATGGTGCTGGGCTTTCCCCACAACCCCACCGCCACCACCGGCGCCCAGGACTGGCTGGATCCCTTCGTGGACCGCGCCCTGCGCCACGACATCGTGCTGGCCCACGACAACCCCTACGTGGATCTGGCGCTTGAGGGGGAGGCGCCGGCCTTGCTCCGCCATCCCGGCTGGCGCCGTTGCGGCATCGAGTTCTTCTCCCTCTCCAAGAGCTGGTGCCTGGGGGGATATCGCCTGGCCTTTGCGATCGGAGCCGAGTGGCTGATCACGGCCCTGCGTCAGCTCAAGGGAGTGGTGGACTTCAACCAGTCCCTGGCGTTGCAGGCCGGGGCAATCGCCGCCCTGGAACAGGAGCCCCACTGGCCCGAGCGCCTGCGAACCGTGTACCGGGAGCGGCGTGATCGCATGGCGACAGCTCTGGAGGCAGCGGGCTGGCCGGTGCGGCGCCCCTCGATGGCCCTTTACCTCTGGCTGGCCCTGCCACCGGCGGCAAGGCCCCGTGGTTGGGATTCCGAGACCTTCGGCGCCGCCCTGCTGGAGGCCACCGGCGTGGCCCTCACCCCCGGCAACGGCTTCGGGGCGGCCGGTGAGGGGTGGCTGCGCCTGGCCCTGGTGCATCCCAGCGAGGAACTGGAGGCCGGTGCTGCTCGCATCGGGGCCTGGTTGCGGCAGTTGTGAGCCTTCGGGCCCGACGCTCGCCCCTCAGTGCCGCCGCCGTGCTGCGGGCCCGCCGGCGGCTGCAGCGCAGCCAGCCTGACCCCTCCGCCTTCCCCGACTGGTGGCTGCGCCATCGAACGATCTGCGCCAGCACCGAGCGGGAACTGGAGGCCTGGCTGACGGCGGTGCCACCCGATTGCGCCAGGTCGGCGGCATTCGCGCCGCGGGCGGTGCTGGCCTCCCGTCAGCGGTTCGGCCAGGGGCAACGGGGACGCCCATGGCAATCTCCAGCCGGGGGAGTGTGGCTCAGTGCCGCCCTGCCCTGGGCACTGCCGCCACCCCGCGGCGCGGCGGTTGGCCTGGCGGTCGCGGTGGGTCTGGCCCTGGAACTCGAGGCCCTGGGCCTGACGGTGCAGCTGAAATGGCCCAACGATCTTCTGGTGGAGGGGCAAAAGATCGCTGGCCTCCTGCCTCGCCTGCGGCTGCGGGGCGAGCAGGTGCGCTGGGCCCAGGTCGGGGTGGGCCTGAATGGCATCAACCCGGTGCCGCCGGGGGCTATTTCTGTGGCGACGGCCCTGGCGGCGACCCAGCCGAGCTGGCGCGGCAGCGCCGCCGCCCGGGCTACCGCTCCTACCGGCCTGGCGGCCCATCTGCTGCGGGGCCTTGAGTGGGCGGCGACCCACGCCCTTGCGCCAGGACGGGTGCTGCGGGAAGCCCGCCAGCGACTGCTGCTTCCAGTGGCGCCGGTGCTACACGGTGGTGTGGCCTGGAAGGCGGTGGATCTGTCGACGAATGGCAGCCTGGTGCTGCAGCGTGGCGCGGAGCGCATCCTCCTGCAACGCCGGTTCTGAGTTCTGGGTGACTGACCGAGCTGCCTAAACTCAAGATCAGATTTTCCTTTGCCTTCCTTCTGACGGTGCTCTCCGCCAAGACCCTCATCGCCATGGTGGCGCTGCTGCCCCTGACGGCGGCCGGCCTGGCCTGGGGTGAAGCCATCTCCCCCGCTGAGGGCGGCAGTGCAGCCGATCTCTCAGCACCGGTGGCTCCGCCACCTCAGTTGATCGCTCCGCCATCCGCCGCGGCTCCTGAGCCGGCCACCCCTCCGGCCCGTGTCCTGCCGGCCCGGCCGATCACCCCGCAATCGCCCAATCCCCAGATACGGAATCCGAGGCCGATCACGGCCCTCGATCCCCAGCCGCTGCGCCCCGATCCCCAGGCCACCCCAGCCCGGGCACCCAGCCGCTTCGATGCTTCCCTCGACGCCTTGGTGCGCCAGGGAGTGGTGACCTCTGCCGAGCGGGACAGGGTCCGTTCAGCGGGCTCGATCTATCCCCAGGGGCTGCCGGCCCATCGGCAGGCCTGCAGCAGCGGCGCTCTCTCCGCCCAGGAATGCCGCACCGGCCTGGTGGTGCGGTGGCGCGGTCGTGGTCCCGAAACGCAGGTTGCCGGCCTGGAGCAGGGAGGCTTCGCGCGGATCGGCGGAGATGGCCAGCCGCTGCCGCCGCTCACAGTGCCGGTATCGGCGCTGCTGGCGGGCCCTGACGGCAGCTTCAGTCTGGCCCAGGTCTTCCGTGTCACCCCCCGGCCAGCCCCGATCGCCGGAAACGGCAACCGCCGTCTGCTGTTCCCTCTGATCGGGTCGGCGGTGACCAGCAGTGGCTTCGGCTGGCGACTGCACCCGCTTCTGGGCAACTGGCTGATGCATGCAGGGCGCGATCTTGCTGCACCGGAGGGAACACCAGTGGTGGCGGCTCTTTCCGGCCGGGTGGTGAGCAGTGGTCCTGCCGGCGGCTACGGCCTGGCGATCGAGGTGGAGCACGACCGCCCCCGCCGCCGCTCGCTGTACGGGCACCTGTCCGAGCTCTACGTCAAAGCAGGCGATCAGGTACGGCAGGGTGAGGTGATCGGCCGGGTGGGCAGTACCGGCATGAGCACAGGCCCTCATCTGCATTTCGAGCTGCGCCTTCCCCAGGATGGCGGCTGGGTGGCCGTCGACCCTGGCGACCTTGATCCAGGCGGAGCTGCCGTGGGCAGCGATGCCATTGCCCTGCTGATGGGCCAGCTGCTGCAGACCCTGGAGAGGCCGTCGGCCCAAGCCGGACCGGGTAGTTCCGCCAGCAAGGCGAGCTGAACAAATCCGGCTCTGTGGGATTAGCCGCTGAGGGATGGTCAGTCGGCGATATGCCCGTCGCGAAAATGCACCACCCGTTCAGCACGGGC
The DNA here is from genome assembly GCF_015840525.1 of Synechococcus sp. CBW1006. Lineage (NCBI taxonomy): Bacteria > Bacillati > Cyanobacteriota > Cyanophyceae > Synechococcales > Synechococcaceae > Synechococcus > Synechococcus sp. CBW1006. The sequence continues at coordinate 2,075,892 of NZ_CP060396.1, forward strand.
TGCCACATCGTCCTCGTGGGTCACCATCACGACGGTCATGCCGTTGCGATGCAGGTCATCGAAGATGTCGAGCACTTCAGCAGTGGTGTGGGAATCGAGCGCCCCGGTGGGTTCATCGGCCAGGAGCAGGGCCGGTTGGTTGATGATCGCCCGCGCAATCGCGACCCGCTGCTGCTGACCACCCGAGAGCTGGTTGGGCCTGTTGTTCATCCGTGTGGCCAGTCCCACCTGCTCCAGGGCATGGCGGGCACGCTCACTCCGCTCCGCCGTTGGAATTCCCGCGTACACCATTGGCAGTACGACGTTGTCGAGGGCGCTGAGGTTGGGCAGCAGGTGGAACTGCTGAAACACAAAGCCGAGCTCGCGGTTGCGTAGATCGGCCAGCTGGTCGTCGTCGAGCCGCTCCACCGGCGTGCCATTGAGGCGGTAACTGCCGCCGCTGGGGCGGTCGAGGCAGCCAATAATGTTCATGGCCGTGCTTTTCCCGGATCCGGAGGCTCCCATCACCGCCAGGTAATCGCCCCGGTTGACGGTGAGGCTGAGGTCGTCGAGGGCACGGACCTCCTGGTCACCGACCCCGTAGATCTTGCTCACATGATCGAGGCAGGCAACGGGGTCGCCGACGCCAGTTTCCGATGCCACCGTCAACCGATCGCGCGCATGAGAATAGGGGTGCCCGCCACGGTGCTGTTGGCCCAGGTGAACAGCGGATTGGAGAGCACACCGCCCACGGCGGTAGCCAGAAGGCAGGTGATCAGGGCGGCACGGAGCGGTTGGAGACCGGCGAGATTCCAGCTGATCTCTGGATAAGCCTTCACCACATCGGAAGCTTCCTGGGGCTCCTTGACCACCATCATCTTGATCACGGAGATGTAGTAGTAAATCGACACCACGGAGGTGACCAGACCCACCACCACCAGGAGGTACTGGTGGTCGGCCCAGCCGGCGAAGAAGAGGTAGATCTTGCCGAAGAAGCCGAGCATCGGCGGGATGCCGCCCAGCGACAGCAGACAGAGGCTGAGGCCGAGAGTGATCAGAGGATCCTTCTGATACAGACCCGCGTAATCGGCAATTCGATCACTGCCCGTACGCAACGAGAAGAGGATGATGCAGGCGAAGGCGCCCAGGTTCATGAACAAATAGGCCGCCATATAGAGCACCATCGCCGCGAAGCCGTCTTCGGTGCCGCAGACCAGACCGATCATCACAAAACCGGCCTGTCCGATCGAGCTGTAGGCCAGCATCCGCTTCATGGAGGTCTGGGCCAGAGCCACCACATTGCCGAGCACCATGCTCAGCACGGCAAGCACAGTGAAGAGAAGCTTCCACTGGGCATCGAAGCTCTCGAAACAACCCACCAGTAACCGCAGAGCCAGGGCAAAACCCGCAGCCTTGGAGCCCACCGAGAGAAAGGCCACGACCGGAGTCGGGGATCCTTCGTACACGTCCGGTGTCCACTGGTGGAACGGCACGGCGGCGATCTTGAAGGCCACCGTGGCCAGAACGAACACGAGGGCCAGGGCTGTGACCGGAGAGGCACTCGTCTGCAGTGCGGCCGCCACATCGGTGAGGGTGGTGCCACCACCGGTCAGGCCGTAAAGAAGCGAGGCGCCGTAGAGAAACACGGCCGCCGCCGCTGAACCGACCAGGAGATATTTCAGCGCTGCTTCGGAACTGCGGGCGTCACGCTTCATGTAGCCCGACAGCAGATAACTGGAGACCGACAGGGTTTCAAGCGAGATGAAGATGCTGACCAGATCCGTGGCGCCACACAGGAACATCGCCCCGAGGGTTGCGGCCAGCAGGATGGCGGCGTACTCGCCCACCGGCGTGCCGCTCTGTTCCACGTAGCGCCAGCTCAGCAGCAGGGACAAGAGGGTGGAGGCTGCCACCACAGCGCGGAACGCGATCGCTAGGTTGTCGGCAAGGAAAGATCCGAGGAACGCAGGCTCCTGCGGACCATTCCATTGCAGGGCCAGCAGCACCAGCGACGTGCCGAGACCTGCGTAACAGAGAGGGGGGACCCAACGGCTCGCAGCTTTTTCGCCTGCCAGGTCCACCAGAAGACAGGCCAGCAGGGCAATCAACACAGCCGCTTCCGGCGCGATCGCCCCGGCATGGAGCTGCAGGCTCAGCCCAGGGGAGAACGCAGCCGTCGAGGCACTGTCCGCCACGGCGGGAGGAAGAACACCGGGCAGAAACATCGCGGCAGCTGACGAGGGAGGGATCCGGTGCTGCGGACTGTAGCCGCGCCGCCTGGTAGCCACGGCACCCTGTCCGAGGCTTCCTGACAGGGGGGCGAGAAAGCGACACACGGCAACCGGCTGGTCGATGCGATAAAGAGGGAACCGGTCCGTCGCGTCTCTGTGGCCCACACCCTGGTCATCGTCGAGAGCCCCACCAAGGCCCGCACGATCCGTGGCTTCCTGCCCAAGGACTTCCGGGTGGAGGCCTCGATGGGTCACGTGCGTGACCTGCCCAACAACGCCAGCGAGATCCCGGCGGCCCACAAGGGCGAGAAGTGGGCCAATCTGGGGGTCAACACGGCCAATGCCTTCGAACCGCTCTACGTGGTGCCGAAGGACAAGAAAAAGGTGGTGAAGGAGCTCAAGGAGGCCCTCAAGGGCGCCGATCAGTTGCTGCTGGCCACCGACGAAGACCGGGAAGGCGAGAGCATCAGCTGGCATCTGCTGCAGCTGCTCGGCCCCAAGGTGCCGGTCAAGAGGATGGTGTTCCACGAGATCACCAAGGAGGCGATCGGCCGGGCCCTGGACCAGACCCGCGAGCTCGACATGGAGCTGGTGCACGCCCAGGAAACGCGGCGCATCCTGGATCGGCTGGTCGGTTACACCCTCTCCCCCCTCCTGTGGAAGAAGGTGGCCTGGGGCCTGTCGGCCGGACGCGTTCAGTCGGTTGCGGTGCGCCTCCTGGTGCAACGCGAGCGAGCGCGGCGGGCCTTCCGCAGTGGCAGCTACTGGGACCTCAAGGCCGCTCTGGAACAGGCCGGCAGTGGCTTCGAGGCCAAACTCACCCATCTGCGCGGCGAAAGGATCGCCGGCGGCAGTGACTTCGACGAAACCACCGGCGCGATCAAGGCTGGCAGCACCGTGAAGCTGCTGGCCGAGGACGAAGCCCGCCAGCTCCAGGACGCCGTGCAGGCCGCCACCTGGAAGGTGAAGACGGTGGAGGAGAAACCCACGGTGCGCAGACCCGTGCCCCCCTTCACCACCAGCACCCTGCAGCAGGAAGCGAACCGCAAGCTGCGGTTGTCGGCCCGCGAGACCATGCGCGCCGCCCAGGGCCTCTACGAACGGGGCTTCATCACCTACATGCGCACCGACTCGGTGCACCTCAGTGATCAGGCCATCACCGCCGCCCGCAGCTGCGTCAGCGAGAAATATGGCAAGGACTACCTCAGCCCGGCACCGCGGCAGTTCAGCACCAAGGCCCGCAACGCCCAGGAGGCCCACGAGGCGATCCGGCCTGCCGGCGAACGATTCCGCACCCCCAGCGACACCGGCCTGGACGGCCGCGATCTGGCTCTCTACGAGCTGATCTGGAAACGCACGGTGGCCAGCCAGATGGCCGATGCCCGCCTGACGATGCTGAGCGTGGAACTGGAGGTGGCGGCCGGCGGCAGCCTCGGCACCGCCAACTTCCGCGCCGGTGGCAAGCGGATCGACTTCGCCGGATTCTTCCGGGCCTACGTGGAGGGATCCGACGATCCCGATGCCGCCCTGGAGGGCCAGGAAGTGCTGCTACCCGCCCTGGCGGTGGGGGACAGCCCGTCCTGCAAGGCCGTGGAGGCCCTCGGCCACCAGACCCAGCCCCCCGCCCGCTACAGCGAAGCGGCCCTGGTGAAGATGCTTGAGAAGGAGGGCATCGGTCGACCCTCCACCTACGCCTCGATCATCGGCACGATCGTGGACCGGGGCTATGCCACTCAGCAGGGCAACGCCCTGATTCCCAGTTTCACCGCCTTCGCCGTGACCGGACTCCTGGAGGAGCACTTTCCGGATCTGGTGGACACGAGTTTCACCGCCCGCATGGAGAACACCCTCGATGAGATCTCCCACGGCAAGGTGTCCTGGCTGCCGTATCTCGAGGCTTTCTACAAGGGCGAAACCGGCCTCGAAACCCAGGTGCAGCAGAGGGAGGGGGACATCGACCCCGGCGTCTCGCGCACGGTGGAGCTGGAGGGCCTGCCCTGCGTGGTGAGGATCGGCCGCTTCGGCGCCTACCTCGAAACCAAGCGCGTCAGCGAAGACGGCAGCGAAGAGCTGCTCAAGGCAACCCTGCCCCAGGAGATCACCCCCGGTGATCTCGATGCGGAAAAGGCCGAGCTGATCCTCAAGCAGAAGGCTGAGGGGCCCGAATCCCTCGGGGAGGATCCTGAAACCGGAGAAGCGGTCTATCTGCTGTTCGGCCAGTACGGCCCCTATGTGCAGAAGGGCCAGGTCAGCGACGAGAACCCCAAGCCCAAACGGGCCTCCCTGCCCAAGGGTGTCAAGCCTGAGGAGCTCAGCCTCGCCGATGCCCTGGGCCTGCTGCGGTTACCGCGGCTGCTGGGAGAGCATCCCGATGGCGGCAAGGTGCAGGCGGGTCTGGGACGCTTCGGTCCGTACGTGGTGCACGACAAGGGCAAGGGGGAAAAGGACTACCGCTCCCTCAAGGCCGAAGACGATGTGCTCACCGTGGGTCTGGAGCGGGCCCTGGAGCTGCTGGCCATGCCCAAGCGCGGCCGCGGTGGCCGCACGGCGCTCAAGGATCTGGGCACGCCCGAGGGCGCCGAGGAGGCCATCCAGGTGTTCGATGGGCCCTATGGCCTCTATGTGAAGCAGGGCAAGGTGAATGCCTCCCTGCCGGAAGGCATCACCGCCGAGACGATCACCCTGGAGCAGGCCGTGGAGCTGCTGGGGGCCAAGGCGGCCAGCGGCAAGGGCAAGGGCCGCAAGACCGCTTCCTCGAAAGCAACTGCGGCCAAGACCGGTGCCGGCAAGACAGGCACCGCTTCCAAAACCGGAACCCCCAAGAATGCAGCCAGCGGCACCTCCGCAGCCAAACCAGCGGCGAAAAAGCCCCCCGCCACCACCAAGACCGGTCGCCTGCGGGCCAGTGCCGTGCGGGTGATCAAGGCGGCCGGCAGTTGAGCACTCCCGCTCACGGCCCCCTCCGGCCTCTGCTGGCGGCAGGCCTGCTGGCGTTGCTGGCCGGCGGCTGCAGCGGCTCCCCCCTCGGGGCTCGTCTGGCAGGCAGCTTCCCCGGTGCCGGCAACGCCGATCCAGCCGGGACAGGGACTCCCGCCGCCGCCTCCAGCACTGCCGGCACCACGCCGGAAACACCGGTGCTGACCACTCCTGTGCCGGCTGACCAGACAAAGGCAGGCCAGGGCAAAACGGCACCACCGACCCCAGGCCCAGCCAGGACTGACCCGTCCAAGACGACCTCTGCCCCAGCCGATCCATCGGCTGGAACCGCCGCTGCCGGCGGAGCCGGCAGCAAGCCAGCCGGCAAGGGACCCAGTGAAGTGCGACCTTCCACCCCAGCTCCCTACCGGGTCACGATCCAGCTGCCCCAGGCCGATCCCGCCGCGCCGGCCGAGGCCCTGACGCAGGCCCTGCGCGCCGCCGGTCTCTCGTTTGAGGTGGAGAGCATCGAGCGGGTGCCGGCAGCCGCCCCAGCCAGTGCCCCCGCCGCTCCGATCAGCACCCCGGCGCCCGCCCCCCGATGAGCCCCTCGTCCGCAGCAGCCCGTTGAGCCGTCTCCCCGTGCGCAGCAACCCGCCCCTCAGCCAGCGCCAGGCCCGCCAGCTGATGGAGACCGCCTACCTGGCCGCCGCCACGGCGCTGCTGTGGATGGCGCTGTATTACCTGCCGGTAGGCAGTCCCCTCTTCCGCCTCGCCCTGCCCCTGCCGCTGGCCCTGCTGCAGCTTCGCCATGGTTGGCGTTGCGCCAGCGAGGGCGTGGTGGTCACGGCGTTGCTGCTGGTGGCCCTGATGGGCCCGATCCGGGGCCCCCTGGTGCTCTTTCCCTATGGCCTGCTGGCCCTCTGGCTTGGCTGGGGCTGGCGGCGCCAGGCCAGCTGGTGGCTCACCTGGCCGGTGGGTGCGTTGATCGGCGCGGCCGGCTTCCTGGTGCGCGTGGTGGTGCTCTCGGTGCTGGTGGGGGAAAACCTCTGGGTCGTGATCACCACCGCCGCCGCCGGCCTGTTGGAGCGAATCGGCGGCCTCCTGGGCATGGGGGCGGGCTTCGAGCTGCTGCAGGTCCAGCTGGCCGCCCTCCTGCTGGTGCTGATCCAGAACGTGATCGTGGTTCTGGCCCTGCATGCGGTGGCCTACTGGATCTTTCCACGGCTGCAGTCGCCGATCGGCGAACCCCCTGAGGCCCTGCGGGCCCTGGTGGCCCTCGATCCGCTGTGATCCGTCGCCTGGCGGGCGAGCCCGGCGTTGCCCAGGGCTGGCTGGAGCGGTTCTCGGTGAACTGCCGGGCCACCGACGTGCTGCTGCTGCTGGCCGCCACCGAGACGGCAGCAGTGCCGGGTATCTCCGCCGCCGGTGCCACTCCCGCCTCCCGGCGAAGCACAGCCGCGGCGGATGCGGAGCTGCTGCGGCTCGGCCCCGCCGCACACCGTCCCCATGCCCTGCCGCCGCTGCCGGCCGGCGTCAGTCCGGCCCTGATCGGCCATGTGGTGCTGCAGACGCTGGGCATGGATCCGCTGGTGGTCGACCTGGGCTGTCCGGTGAGGCCGGCGGTTCCGCATGTGCGTCTGCCAGGGGCCTGCGGCCCGGCGGCCTGTCTGAGCAGCGGCCGCGCCATGGAGCGGCGGCGCGTGGAGCAGCTGCTGGAGCTGGGCCGGAGCTGGGGCCGACGGCTGGGGAGCCGGCCACTGGTGATCGCCGAATGCGTGCCTGGCGGCACCACCACGGCCCAGGCGGTGCTGACGGGGCTGGGGGTGGCCGCTGAAGGCCTGGTGAGCGGCAGCCTGCACCAGCCTGCCCATGCGCTCAAGACACATCTGGTCGCCCAGGGACTGGCCCGTGCCGGCCTGGGGCAAGGGCCGAGCGATCCGGTGAGCGTTCTGGCTGCGGTGGGGGATCCAATGCAGCCGCTGGCGGCGGGCCTGCTGCTGGGGCTGCTGGAGGACGTGGGGCAGGTGGGGCAGGGCCTGGGCGAGGTATCTCCATCCCATCCAGCCCATCCTCCGGTGCTCCTGGCCGGAGGCAGCCAGATGGCGGCAGTGCTGGCCATCGCCCTGGCGCTCACACCGGCCGATCAGCGCAGCCGCCTGGTGGGCCGGGTGGCCCTGGGCACCACCGCCTGGGTGGCGGCGGAGGCAGACAGCGATCTGCAGGAGCTTCTGAACCGCATCGGGGCGCGGTGGCAGGTGCAACCCCTGGCCTTCGCCTCAGAGCTGCGGTTCCACAATTGCCACCAGCGCGCCCTGCAGGACTACGAGCACGGCTACGTCAAGGAAGGGGTGGGGGCCGGCGGCCTGGCCATGCTCTGGTCGCTGAGCGGCGGCCATCTGGAGGATCTGGCGGCCGCCTGCGACCAGGCCTGTGGCCTTCTTCTGGAGGAGGGGCGCCTCTAGGGTCGCCGGAATGGGCAACGCAGCAGAACCAACCCCGGCTGCACGGGCTTCCTCGTCGGCCTCCGGCTGGAGCCGGCGCCAGGTGCTTCAGGGAGCCGGCCGGGGGGCCCGCACCCTGGCAGCGGTCTCGCTTCTGGCACCGCTGCTGGCCTCCTGCCAGCGGGGTGATGGACCGCTGCTCCTGTCCGGCCGCGGCGAGCTGCCCGCCGCCTGGTTGAAACACCTGCAGGACCCCTGGCGCTCGCATCTTCTGGAGGATCCCGCCGCCGTGCTCGCCGCCCTTTCCAAGGCGGACCTGGTGCAGCTGACCGATGGCTGGGCCACCAGCCTGCCCCCCTCCCGCTGGCAGCCCCTGGCGGCTCCAGCCCTGCTGGCCCGGCTCACACCGGAAGCGGCCCTCGTGAGTCGCCTGTTCCAGGCGGAAGGGGCACCGGCCCTGGCCTATCCCTGGGCCTTCACCCCCTGGGTGCTGGTGCTGCGCAGCCGGCCCGATCTGGCGGCCCGCAGCCGCGAGGGCTGGTCGCTGCTGTTCGATCCCACCCTGCGGGGCAAGCTGGTGCTCCCCTCCAGCCCGCGGCTGGTGATGCAACTGGCGGCAGGCGGGCCGGAGGCCATCGCCGTGGATCTGGATCGCCTGCGGGAGCTGCGTCGTCAGGCTCTCGCCCACGACGACCGCGACGGCCTCAACCTGCTGCTGGCGGGGGATGCCGAGGCGGCGGTGCTGCCCGCCCAGCGGCTGATTCCCCTGCTGCGCCGCGATCCACGGCTGCGGATCCTGCTGCCGGCCAGCGGCGCGCCCCTGGCCTGGAACCTGCTGCTGCGCCCTGCCGGCCATCCGGTGGCGCCGCCACTGGAATGGCTGGCGGCGATTCTCGAGCCGCCCCTTCTGCAGAGCCTGCTCATCGCCGGCTGGGTGCCTCCACTGCCCCGAGCGGCCCTGGAGCCCCTGCTGGCCAAGCTGCCGCGCCCGACCGCTGAGCTGCTGTTGCCTCGGCCGGAGCTGCTGCGCCGCTGCTGGTCCTTGCCGCCCCTGGATGTCCGCCAGAGGCTGATGCTGCAGAACCTCTGGGACGCGTCAGCCCCCTAAGTCGGGCGGCCCCGGACAGAGGAAGCCCCTGAAGCCCTTCAAAGCAACCCTGCGCAACCCTGCGAGGCAGCAGCCTGATGCTGTACCCGGACTCAGGCGATCTTCAACCCCAGAGGCGTCGCCGCGGTGCCGCCGCCAGGCGGCGATGGGTATCCGCCAGCAGATCGGGAATCGGCAGGCCGTGGGGGCAGCGCGGCAGGCAGGCGCCGCACTGGCGGCAGGCCTCGGCGTTGAGGGTTTCCCACCAGTGGCCGGCCCGGCCGATCAGGTTGTAGCGCTCGCTGGCATGGGCGACCATGCCGTGCCCCACCGCCAGGTTGCGCAGCCGCAGCAGTTCCGGGATCGGCACGGCGCTGGGGCAGGGCAGACAAGCCCGGCACTGGCCGCACCGCTCCTCGCCCAGCCGCTGGGCCGCTGAAGCCCGCAGCCGCTCCACAGCCAGATCGACCGGAGTGGGCCCTGAAACGGAACCTGAACCTGGACCTGGATCTGGCGCTGGTTCGGGCCCTGGCTCGGCCTCGTCTGGGCTGAGCTGGCCTCGCGGGCCTGCGGCGGCCGTCAGGCGGCGGGCCCAGACCAGATCCCCGGGCTGGGAGGCCCCCAGGCTCAGGGTGGAGATCCCCTGCTCAAGCAGGACGCGATAGGCCAGTTCGAGCGGTTGGAACGGCGCGCAATCGGCCAGCAGTTCGGGCGGCGGGTCGTAGAGGCGGCCGCCCTTGTCGGCTGGGGAGATCGCCAGCACACCCAGCCCGGCCTCCAGGGCGGCGCGGGCCAGCGGCAACCGCTGCGGATCGAACAGGTGCAGATGCAGGCAGCAGAAGCCGAAACGGCCTGACTCCAGGGCCGCGGCGATCAGATCGTTGCTGCCGTGGCTGGAGAAGCCCACCTGGACCGCCAGCCCTTCCCCCTCGGCCCAGGCGAGCAGCTCGGCCCCAGGCCCTCGCAAGGCCCAGTCCAGGTGGTCGGCGGTGTTGAGGCCATGCACGGCCAGGTTGTCGAGCCGGGCGACCCCGAGCCGCTTCAGGCAGGCGCGCAGCTGGGCCTGGGCCGTCGACAGGTCGGGGCCGGGCAGCAGCTTGCTGGTGAGCACCAGGTGGGCGCGAGCCTGGCGGTCACGTCGTTCCAGGGCGGCCAGGGCCTGGCCCAGGAAGGTTTCCGCCGGCCCGTAGGCCGGGGCGGTTTCGATGTGATTGATGCCGGCCGCCACGGCCGCCAGCAGCACCGCCTCCATCTGGGCGGGGCTGTCCAGGGCCCGCATCGTGCCCAGGGTGAAGGGCGACACCGGCCGCGCCCGCCCGAAGGGCCGCAGGCTGCTTCCACCGGACTCCAGGGACCGGTCAGCGGTGTCAGCCGGCAGAGGGGGCACCGGATCCGCCGGGATCTGTGGTGTCGTCATCGTTCGACCCTCCACCCTCCCCAAGCTGTTGGCCATTGGGGAGGTCGGGCTGGGCGCGGCGGCGCTGCCGCACCAGTTCGGCCGGGCTGGTGGTTTCCAGGAAGCGGCGGAAGTCCTCCTGGTCTTCGGCGTCGGCTTCGGCATCGACCGGAATCGAGGCGTCGGCCACCACTTCCTCCAGCATCCAGATGCCGCTGCCGGTGCGCAGGGCCAGGGCGATGGCGTCGCTGGGACGGGCATCGAGCTCGCTGGCCTCGCCCTCGCTGTCCTGCAGCTTGAGCACGGCCCGGAAGGTGTTGTCTTCGATGGTGTGGATGATCACCCGCTCCAGGCTGAGGCCAGCCACCGCCATCAGGTTGGCCATCAGGTCGTGGCTGAGCGGACGGGGAGGACGCTGCTGGTTGAGGCCCGCCATGATGTTCTGGGCCTGGGCCTGATCGATCCAGATCGGCACCTGGCGGCGGCCGGAGGGATCGCGCAACAGCACGATCGGGCTCCGACTGGCCGCATCCAGGGCGATCCCGGCGATGCGCATCTCCACCATGCGGATGCTTCTCCTGGGAGGATCCTCTGCCTGGGTGATTATGGCCAGCAGAACCGGAGCGGCGATGTTCACCGGACTGGTCCAGGCCGTGGGTCGGCTGCAGCGCTGCCCCCAGGGAGTGCGGGTGAGCTGGCTGATGCAGGCCGGCGCGCCGCTGGGGTCGGTGGCCCTCGGCGACAGCATCGCCGTGGATGGGGTGTGCCTGACCGCGGCCGAACTGTTCGCCGATGGATTCCGCGCCGATGTCAGTGCGGAGACCCTGGCACGAACCGGCCTGGCCGCCAAGGCCGACCAACAGGCCCACGTCAACCTCGAACCGGCCCTGCGCCTGGCCGATCGCCTCGGCGGCCACCTGGTCAGCGGTCATGTCGATGGCGGTGGGCGGGTGCGGGGCATCAGCCGCGAACCCGCCTCCTGGCGCCTGGAACTGGCCTGGGACGACCCGGCCTACGGCCGCTATATCTGTGAGAAGGCCAGCGTGGCCGTTGATGGCATCAGCCTCACGGTGGCGGGCTGCGATCCCGGCGGTGACCGCTTCTGGATCGCCGTGATCCCTCACACCTGGGCCTCCACCACCCTGGCGGAGCGGCGGCTCGGCGACCGGGTCAACCTGGAGGCGGATCTGCTGGCCAAGTACACCGAGCGGCTCCTGCTGGAGGGGGGCAGACCAGCCGCTGCAGCGCCGGCGCAGGATCTCAGCGACAGCTGGTTGGCGGAGCATGGCTGGGGCTAGGAGCCGGGGACAGAGGCCCTGTCTAAGGTCCGGGAATCTCTTCTGACTCTTCGCCGATGGCGGTCGTTGACCCCCTGCTCTCCGTCGACCGCGGCCTGCGCAGCTTTGCGCTGGCCGAAGGCATCCTGATGCTGGTGCTGGGGCTGCTGGCCCTGTTCTTTCCGGTTGTGGCCTCGATCTGGGTGACCGCCATGGTGGCGGTGGCCTTTCTGGTGGGCGGGCTGGTCGGCTGGATCACCAACCTGTTGCGGGCGCGCCAACTGCGCCGCTGGCTCACCTTCTCCCGCCTGCTGGTCTCCACCCTGTTCGTGGTGACGGGCTTCTGGATGCTCCATCAGATGGGAGCAGGCCCCGAGCGTGCGGCTGCCCCTGTGGCGTCCCTGGCCCTGGCGGTGGGTCTGGTGTTCCTGGTGGAGGGGGCCGTGGTCATCGTGGCCTCCCTGGCCCATCAGCGCCTGATGGGCTGGGGCTGGGGGCTGGTGAACGGCGTGGTGACCCTGGTGCTGGGGTTGCTGATCCTCACGATGAAGTTCTGGAACCTGAGCTGGGTGCTTGGGGTGCTCGTGGGCGTGAGTTTCCTGTTCAGCGGCCTCGATCTGATCACCTTCAGCGCCAGCTTCCACGACGGCGAAGCAGGCTCTGACGTCGGCGGCTGAGGACGGGATCAGGACTCGTCCTGGGCCTGATCAGGGTCATGGGTCTGATCGGATTTCTCCTGCGACTGATCAGCCTGGTCCTCACTGCCATCAAGGGCGACGAGCCAGATCGATCCGGTTTCGGCATGGAGCTGGATGCGGAATTCCTGGCCGGGCACCAGGCCGAGGCGTCGGGTGTAAGCCTGGCCGATCAGAAGATTTCCGTTGCCATGCACCCGGGTGCGGAATTCGGCCTGGCGTCCCTTGCTGCCACCGCCAGCACCACCGCCGCCACCTGGCGTTTCCGGCAGGCGATAACCCTTGGCTTCAACCAGGGCGCGATAAAAACTTTTCTTCAGGACCCGGCCACTGGGCCCCACGTAGCCGCAGGCACGGGCGATCTGCTCTTCCGGACGGTTGCTCAACGAGCGAGCTCGCTCCAGCAGTTCCTTTCCCTTGAGCATGTCCTGGCTCTGGGCGGGTCGTGCGTCCGTTGTGCGGGCCGAGGTAGTTCCGTTCCTGTAGGACATCGGGGCGGGCTTGGTACGGACTGGAGGGCTTCGGCCTGCGCCGATTGTGCCCAGACGGGTGCCCTACCAGCAAGCGCAGGTGAGGCTCAGAGCACGTAGAGCAGACCGAAGAGCACCAGCCAGATCACATCGACGAAGTGCCAGTAGAGCTCTGCTGCTTCGAGCCCAAAGGGTTCGCTGGTGCTCACCCGACCCCGATCGCGGGTCTGGAACCAGACCACAAGAATGCAGATCACTCCCAGGGTCACGTGCAGGCCATGGAAACCGGTCAGCGCGTAAAAGGTGCTGGCGAAGAGGTTCTCGGTGAGCCCGAAGGGCAGGGAGAAGTACTCCACCATCTGGCCGGCCAGGAAGGCACTGCCGAGGGCTGCCGTGAGCAGCAGCCAGGGGCGGCAGCCGCTGCGGTTTCCGGCCAGCAGCTGCTTGCCACCGCGATGGAACGTGAAACTGCTCACCACCAGCAGAACGGTGTTGAGACTGGGCAGCAGCAGTTCCAGTTCGTAGTTCGATCCCGGTGGGAGCGGATTAACCGCACGGAAGGTGAGGTAAGCAGCGAAAAATCCCGCAAAGGTCATGCCGTCCGCCACCAGGAACAGCAGCAGCCCGAACATGCGGAAATCCCCATGACCATGCTCCACCGCATCAGCAGGAGGAGCCAGGCTCGTGGCACTGACGACGGTGGAGGAGGAGGCGAGGCTGGTCATTGGAGCAGGGGCTGCGGAATGGGGAACGGTGGTGGATCAGATCACCAGCATCATGGGCCAGTTCAGAAGAAGGTGCTGTTCAGCAGAAGCTGACCCGTGGGTCTCTCAGCCCCGCCCGCCGCTCCAGAGATCCTTGCCACTGGTGACGTCGAGATCGATCTGGTCGGCAGGGATGCCATAGGCGTAGGGCTCATGCACCAGCGGAGCCGCTCCTACCCAGTTCTCAACCGGCGGCGGCGAGGAGGTGAGCCATTCGGGAGTCAGGGCGCGCCAGGGGTTGTCTCCCGCCACGGGGCCGCGGAAGGCACTCCAGATCACGTTGTAAAGCAGGGGCAACGTGCTGACCGCCATCAGCAGGGCGCCAACGCTGCTGGCCTGATTGAGCGTGGTGAAGGCGGGGTCGTACTCGGCGACACGGCGGGGCATGCCATTGAGACCAAGCCAGTGCTGGGGAAGGAAGCAGAGATTGAAACCAACGAACGTGAGCAGGAAGTGAAGCCGCCCCAGGTCTTCGTTGAGCATGCGGCCGGTGAACTTGGGGTACCAGTGGTAGATCGCCGCAAAGATCACGAAAACGGTGCCGCCATAGACAATGTAATGAAAATGTCCGACCACGAAATACGTGTCGTGGACGTGAATATCAAACGGAACCTGGGCTAGGGCAACGCCAGTGATGCCGCCAAAGACGAAGTGAAAGATGAAGGCGCAGGAGAACAGCATGGCGCTGTTCAGGGCAATCTTGCCGCCCCACAGGGTCGCCAGCCAGTTGAAGAATTTGATGCCGGTCGGCACGGCGATGAAGGAGGTGGCGATCGTGAAGAACAGCCGCATCCAAGGCGGTGTGCCGCTGGTGAACATGTGGTGCGCCCAGACGATCAACCCGAGAAAGACAATCCCCAGGATCGAATACACCATCGTGGTGTAACCAAACAGCGGCTTGCGCGCATGGATCGGAAGGATCTCACTCACCAGACCGAAGGCCGGCAGCACCATGATGTAAACAGCCGGGTGGGAATAGAACCAGAACAGGTGCTGATACACCACTACGTTGCCGCCCAGGGCAGGATTGAAGAAGCCGGTGTGGGCGACGATATCGAAGCTGAGCAGGATCAGAGTGCCTGCGAGAACAGGCGTGGAAAGCACAACCAGAATGCTGGTGCCCAGCATGGCCCAGCAATACATCGGTAGCTGCATCAATTTCAGGCCAGGCTGACGAAGCTTCAGCACAGTGGCGATGAAGTTGATCGCCCCGAAGATCGAACTGCCCCCAAGGAGCAACACACTCAGAATCCAGACTACCTGCCCCGCCGCAGGGGTGGTGATGCTCAGCGGCGGATAGGCGGTCCAGCCGGACTGAGCTGCACCCGAGATGAAATAGCTGCTGATCAGAAGGATTCCAGCTGGAGGGATCATCCAGAAGGCCACGGCATTGAGCCGGGGGAATGCCATATCCCTGGCACCTACATAGAAGGGAATCAGGTAATTGCCGAAGCCGCCATTCACTACCGGCACGATCCAGAGAAAGATCATCACCGTGCCATGCAGGGTGAGCACCTCGTTGTAGGTATCCCGGCTGATGAAATCAGAGATGGGGCTGGCCAGCTCGGTGCGGATCACACCAGCCAGAGCACCCCCGATCAGATAGAAGATGAAGCCGGTGACGAGGTACTGAAGGCCGATCACCTTGTGATCCAGGCTGAAGCTGAAATAGCGCAGCCACCCTTGGGGTTGCAGGCTGCCCTGGAAGCTTTCGGGGCTGGCGACGGTCATGGAAACAGGGGTGGCGGAATCGAAAGTCGGGAGCCGAGGCCGGTGGGTCTGAAAAAGCTTGATCAGACTTCGTGATCTCAGCCAGTCGGCGGGGCCGCTGCCAGGGCCACCGTGCTGGGCGCCGCCGGGGCGTTCTGGTGAATCCAGGCCTCGAAGGCCTCCTGTTCATGGACCACCACGTTGGTGCGCATGCCGCCGTGGTAAGGGCCGCAGAGCTCGGCGCAGACGATCGGGTAGGTGCCAGGGCGGGTGGGGGTGAACGACATCACGGTGGGCTGGCCGGGGATCACGTCCTGCTTCAGACGGAACTGGGGCACCCAGAAGGCATGAATCACATCACGGGCTTCCATGCGCAGCTGCACGGGACGACCCACCGGCACATGCAGCTCCCCGCTGGTGATGGAGCTGTCCGGGTAATGGAAGATGAAAGCGAACTGCATGGCGGTGAGCTCCACGGGCAAGGCATCGCCCGAGGCAGTGCTGATGCCACCCCAGACGCGTTCCGCTTGAGCCTCGCCCGGGTCATCGGCCAGCAGGGTTGCGCTGTTGTCTGCCCCCTCGTGAAGCAGGGCTGGAGCGGCCAAGGCATCGCCGCCTTGGTGCTGGTGCTCAGCAAGCATCACGGACGAGACATCGCCATGCATGGCTTCATGTCCATTCAGGGGCGTCATGCCGCCCATGCGCTCATAGATGTCGTAGCTGTAGATGCCTACGAACAGCACCACCACGGCGGGGATCGCGGTCCAGAGGATCTCCAGGGGCAGATTGCCTTCGATCGCCAGGCCGTCGCCCCGATCGCCGGGAAGACGACGAAACCGCACCAGGCTGAAAATCAGCAAGCCGGTCACCCCCACGAACAGGATCGTGCCGATGCTGAACAGAACCTGAAAGAGCGCGTCGTAGACCGGGGCATTGCTGCTGGCGTCCACGGGCAGCAGATTGACGTTCTGACCCACCCAGAGGCCACCGAGCACCAGCACCATGCCCAGAACCAGCGTGATCAGGGAGGTGGGAATGGTCACCGGGGCAGATCAGATCAGCAGCCAGCCTATGGGGCCTGGATTGCGGCAGTGGATCCAGTCACTGAATGCAGTCAGTTGATCCAGTCGCCGGATCCGGCAGTGAATTCCGATGCAACGGCGAAACGGGGGTCAGGTGACGTCTGGAACGAAGCGATGAGACGTGAGGGAATCGCAACGCTTTTGAACTGGCTACTTTATGGCTCCCCGTAGGGATTCCTTGATCACATCCCTGGCGCTGCTGCTCTCCCACCTTGTTGTGGCATTGGTGGCCCTGGTCGCCATCGGCGGCGCAACACGGGTGATGGAGGCTGGTCTGGCCTGCCCGGACTGGCCGCTTTGTTATGGCGTGCTTCTGCCTGGTCAGCAGATGAACATGCAGGTGTTTCTGGAGTGGTTTCACCGCCTCGATGCCTTCCTGGTCGGGGTGGCCTTGCTGGTGCTCTGCGCCATAAGTCTGCTGCGCAGACGCCTGCTGCCCGCCTGGCTGCCCTGGTTCAGTGCAGCGGCCCTGCTGATGGTGGCCGTTCAGGGGGCACTGGGTGCCCTCACCGTGACCCGTTTGCTGGCCTCGGACATCGTCACCGCCCATCTGGCCACGGCCCTCGCCCTGGTGGCTCTGATGAGCGCCGGCTATCAGCGGCTGGCAGCCCCAGCTGAGTCCCCACCGATCTGGTTCCGGGTTCTGTCCAGTCTGGCGCTGGTTCTGGTCTTCGCACAGTGCGTTCTGGGCGGGAGCATGGCCAGCCAGTGGGCCGCCGATCGCTGTTTCTCAGCGGGCGATGCCTGCCGCTGGCTGCTGGCCCACCGCATCGGCGCCTACCCGGCCGCCGCTGCGTTGTTGGCCATGGCGATCGGCAGCCTCACCCTGCCGCGACGCTGCCGCCATCTCCAGGGTCTGGCCCTGGGGGCGACGGCCCTGGTGGCCGCCCAGGTTGTTCTTGGAATCCTCACCTTGAGCCAGCAGCTTCAGGTCCCCGGCCTAACCGTGGCCCATCAGCTGGTTGCTGCCTTGATGGTGGCCGTCCTCGCCGCGATTCTCGGTCGCAGTGCGGTACCGAGCTCCGTTGCAGACGCTCCGGCGGCCTGCGGCATTCCCAATCCATCCCTGTCCGCGAAGGTGGCCCATGGTTAGCGTCAACCCTGAGGCTCTGGCGGCCGTTTCCCGTCCCGCCGTGCCGCGGTCGGTCCGTCTGCCCGCCTGGCTGGAGGTGGCCAAGCCCCGCCTGATTCCCCTGCTTCTGGCCACCACACTGGCGGGCATGGCCCTCTCGGTGGGCTGGCCACTCGATCCGCTGCGGATCATCTGCACCCTGGTGGGCGGTGCCCTCGCTTCTGCCGCCGCCGGTGTGCTCAATTGCCTCTGGGAGCAGGAACTCGACGGCCGCATGCAGCGCACCAGCCGACGGGCTCTGCCCTCCGGTCGGCTCGCCCAGCGCCAGGCCTTCCTGCTGGCCATCCTGCTCACCTCCGCCTCGGTGGCGGTGCTGGTTCTGGGGGTCAACCCGCTGGCGGCCGCGCTGGCTCTGCTGGGGTTATGCAGCTATGTGCTGCTCTACACGGCCCTGCTCAAACCCCGCACACCACGCAATATCGTGGTCGGCGGCGTTGCCGGAGCCATTCCCCCCCTGGTGGGGGCTGCGGCCGCCGGTGGCCTGCCCACCTGGTCGAGCTGGTGGCTGTTCAGCCTGGTGATGCTCTGGACCCCCGCCCATTTCTGGGCCCTCGCTCTGCTTCTCAAGGATGACTACCGCTCGGTCGGCATTCCCATGCTGCCGGTGGTCAAGGGCGAAGCCGTCACCGCCCTGGCGATCGGTCGCTATGCCTGGGCCACCGTGCTGGCGAGTGGCATCGGCGTGCTGGCCCTGCCCAGCGGCGGCCTGCTCTATGGCCTGCTGGTGGTGCCCTTCAACGCACGCCTGCTGCAACTCAGCGGTGCCCTCAGCCGTGACCCCAACGATCCCCAGCGTGCTCGCAACCTGTTTCGCTGGTCGATCCTCTATCTGTTCGGCATCTGCCTGTTGCTGGTGATGGCCCGATCCCCTCAGGCGGAGGCCTTCAGCCTGGTGGCATTCACCCCGCTGCTGGGCCTGGGGCTGTCCTGATGCTCCGGCCTGGATCACTGCTGTGTCGGATGGCCCGTCCGGTTCTCCTTAGATTGGCCAACCATGCGTGGTTTCCAGGAGTGGTGAGCGGGTGATCGAGCTCCAGCACCTCAGCAAGCATTACGGCAGCGTGCAGGCCCTCGACGGCCTCTCGCTGCATGTGCCCCAGGGCTGCCTTTACGGCCTTCTGGGGCCCAATGGAGCCGGTAAGACCACCTGCCTGCGCATCCTCTGCACCCTGCTGGCCCCGGATAGCGGCACTGTCTCGGTGGCCGGAGTCGATGCCCTGGCCCAGCCGCGCCAGGTGCGTCGGCTGCTCGGCTACGTCGCCCAGGAAGTGGCGATCGACAAGATCCTCAGCGGCCGCGAGCTGTTGCGGTTACAGGGCGACCTCTACCACTTGCCGACCAGCGAGCGGGATCGCCGCATCGCCGAACTGATCGACCTGCTGGGCATGGAGGAGTGGATCGATCGTCGCTGTGGCTCCTATTCCGGCGGCATGCGTCGCCGCCTGGACCTGGCCACCGGGCTGCTGCATCGCCCCCGCGTTCTGGTGTTGGATGAGCCCACCGTGGGGTTGGATATCGAAAGTCGCTCTGCCATCTGGCAGGTGCTACGTCAGCTGCGGGATCAAGGAACCACGGTGCTGCTCAGCAGCCATTACCTCGAGGAGGTCGATGCCCTGGCCGATCGCCTGGCCATCGTGGAGGCTGGCCGGGTGATCGCCGAAGGCACCCCCAGCGAGCTCAAGGGCGCCCTCGGTGGCGACCGCGTCACCCTGCGGGTGCGGGAGTTCAGCACAGCCGAAGAGGCCGAGCGGGTGCGCGGGCTGCTGGTGGCCTGTGGCGGGGTGCGGCAGGTGGTGGTGAACCGGGCCCAGGGCTACTCGCTCAATCTGGTGGTGGACGACACCGCCGTGCTCGAAACCCTGCGCCATCAGCTGATGCAGGCCGATCTGCCGGTGTTCGCCCTGGCCCAGAGCCGCCCCAGCCTTGACGATGTCTATCTGCAGGCCACGGGCCGCACCCTGATGGATGCCGAGCTGGCCGTGGCCGGAAGCCGCGATCCCAAGGCCGAACGCAAACAGGCGATGCGCTGACCCCTGGCCGCGAAGCGTTTCCTCCTTCCTCCGCCACTGTTCTGCACCCGGTTCCGTTCTGGTCCGGCTGCCCTGCTTTCCGATCCGCCGCCGATCCGCCGATGACCAGCGCCACGCCTTCCTACCCCTCAGCCGGCACCCCAGCGGAGCAAGAGCCCTCCGCCTTTGCCGAAATCCGTCAGGAAACCCTGGCGCTCACCCGCCGCCTCTTCCTGCAGTTGCAGCGTCGCCCCTCCACCCTGGTGGCCGGCGTTCTGCAGCCGCTGATCTGGCTGATCCTCTTCGGTGCCCTGTTCGCCAATGCGCCAACGGGGCTGCTGCCGGGGGGCGAGAGCTATGGCCGCTTCCTGGGGGCGGGGGTGATCGTGTTCACCGCCTTCAGCGCCGCCCTCAACGCCGGGCTGCCGGTGATGTTCGACCGGGAGTTCGGCTTCCTCAACCGTCTGCTGGTGGCGCCGCTGCGCTCACGCAGCTCGATCGTGCTGGCGTCGGTGCTCTACATCACCAGCCTCAGCCTGGTGCAGAGCTTGGCGATCATGGGCACCGCCGCCCTGCTGGGCTACGGCTGGCCGGGGGGTGCGGGGTTGCTGCTGGTGCTGGTCACCCTGCTGCTGCTGGTGTTCGCGGTGACGGCCCTCAGCCTCGGTCTCGCCTTTGCCCTTCCCGGCCACATCGAGCTGATCGCAGTGATCTTCGTGGCCAACCTGCCGCTGCTGTTTGCCAGCACCGCCCTGGCGCCGCTGGCCTTCATGCCGGCCTGGCTGCGCTGGCTGGCCGCGATCAATCCGCTCACCTTCGCGATCGAGCCGATCCGCGCCGCCTATGCCGGCCAGGTCAGTTTGTCGGCGGTGGTGATGGAGGCTCCCTACGGTTCACTCACCACCACCACCTGCCTGCTGATCCTCACCGCCCTGGCGGCCGGCCTGTTTCTGCTGATCCGCCCGCTTCTGGATCGCAAACTCGCCTGAATGATGACCAGCACTTCCGCCGCGGCCTTCGATCCATTGTCCGTCCGCTCTGTGCCCGGGCGATCCGCTCTGGCGGGCGGCCTGATCGTGTCCGTCCAAGCGCCGGAAGGATCACCGATGCGTGAACCGTCCGTGATCGCAGCCATGGCGGAAGCCAGCCTGGCCCAGGGCGCGATCGGGGTGCGGCTGGAGAGCCCCGAACACATCGGTGCCGTGCGTCGTCGCTGCCCACAGGCCCTGATCGTGGGGCTGTGGAAACGCACCCTTCCCGGCAGCGCCGTGTACATCACGCCACGCTGGCAGGACCTGCAGCAGGTGTGGGCGGCAGGAGCCGATGTGGTGGCCATCGATGCCACCGATCGCCCCAGACCGGAGCACGAAACCCTGGCCGAGATCGTTGCGCGGGCCAGGGCGATGGGCATTCCCCTGATGGCCGATGTCGATGGCATCGCCAATGGGCTGAGGGCTGCCGCCCTGGGCTGCCACTGGGTGGGAACCACTCTGTACGGCTACACGGAAGACACCTCCGGACTCAGACCTCCAGCCTGGAATCTGCTGGAGCCCCTGCGCCGCCAGCTTTCTCCGGAGGTGATCCTGGTCTGCGAGGGCGGCATCGCCTCGGCCGAGCAGGCCGCTGAGGCTGTCAGCCGAGGAGCCGATGCCGTGGTGGTGGGCACCGCCATCACCGGAGTGGATCTACAGGTGGCGGCCTACGTGAAGCGCTTGCGCGCCTGAGCGGGAGCTGGTGCACTGACGCTTGGGCCTCAGGAGGGGCGTGGGCCGACTGACCCACACCCACCGGGGCCTCACATCATGCCGGGCATCCCCATGCCGCCCATGCCGGGCATGCCCATACCGCCCATGCCACCCATTCCGCCCATGCCACCCATGTCGCCACCAGGGGAGGCAGCAGCGGGCTCGGGCTTGTCGGCGATCACCGCTTCAGTGGTGATCAGCAGCGCTGCGATCGACACCGCATCCTGCAGGGCGAGACGAACCACCTTGGCGGCATCGACGATGCCAGCGGCCAGAAGATCCTCGTAACTACCCGTGGCGGCGTTGTAGCCCTGACCCCGGCTCAGGCACTCGGAGGTCACCACCGAACCATCGGCACCGGCGTTGACCGCAATCTGACGCGCCGGCTCACCCAGGGCGTGCTGCACGATCGCCACACCGGTTCGAGCATCGCCGCTGCTGCTCGCCAGCAGGCCATCGAGCTCCGAGGCCAGCTGAAGAAGGGTGAAGCCGCCCCCGGGAATGATGCCCTCCTCGATCGCCGCACGGGTGGCATTGAGGGCATCCTCGATGCGCAGCTTGCGGTTGCGCAGTTCGGTTTCGGTGGGGGCTCCCACCTTGATCACCGCCACGCCGCCGGCGAGTTTGGCGATCCGCTCGTTGAGCTTTTCACAGTCGTACTCGGAGTCGGTGGCATCGAGTTCGCGCTTGATCGCGGCCACCCGGTCGACCACCGCCTGGCGGTGATCATCGGTCGCCACAAGAGTGGTGCTGTCCTTGGTGATCGTGATCCGGCGGGCCGTTCCCAGGTCCGCGAGGGTCACCGCCTCGAGGCTCATGGCCCTGTCCTCGCTCACCACGGTGGCGCCGGTGAGGATGGCGATGTCTTCCAGCATGGCCTTGCGGCGATCGCCGAAGCCGGGAGCCCGCACGGCCGCCACCTGCAGCACGCCGCGGTTCTTGTTCACCACCAGGGTGGCCAGGGCCTCACCGTCCACCTCCTCGGCCAGGATCACCAGGGGCCGGCCACTGCGGGCCACGGCCTCCAGCACCGGCACCAGATCGGCGACGCTGCTCACCTTGCGGTCGGTGATCAGCAGGAGGGCATTCTCATAGACGCACTCCAGCCGCTCCTGGTCGGTCACGAAGTAGGGGGAGCTGTAGCCCCGATCGAAGGCCATGCCTTCGGTGATCTCCAGTTCGGTGGCCAGGGATTTCGACTCCTCCACGGTGATCACCCCGTCGGCGCTCACCGTGTCCATGGCTTTGGCGATCATGCCGCCCACTTCGTCGTCGTTGCCGGAGCTCACGGTGGCCACCTGGCGGATGGCGTCTCCCGCCACCGACTGGGCACGGGCGGCGATGCCGCTCACGACCAGGGCAACGGCCTGCTCCATGCCGCGGCGCAGCTGCACCGGGCTGGCGCCAGCGGCCACATTCTTCATGCCTTCCCGCACCATCGACTGGGCCAGCACCGTGGCCGTGGTGGTGCCGTCACCGGCCTTGTCCTTGGTCTTGGCGGCCACCTGCTGAATCAGCTTGGCGCCGATGTTCTCGAAGGGATCCTCGAGTTCGATGTCCCGGGCGATGGTGACACCGTCATTGACGATGTCCGGAGCGCCGAACTTCTTCTCCAGCACGACGTTGCGGCCCTTCGGACCGATCGTGACCCTCACGGCGTCGGCCAGGGCATTGACCCCCCGTTCCAGAGATTCGCGCGATTGATCGGCGAACTGGATCAATTTGGCCATCGGGGAGAGCAGAACAACAGATGGTTCAGCGTCCCATAGCGCACTGTCCAGCCGCAGTGCCTAGGTGGTGGTGAATGCCGAATCAGCCTGCCCGTGCCCCTGTCCCAGCGGCCCCATGGCCAGTAGCGTCAACCAAGGGCAGAGGGCCGGGAGCCTACGCGAGCCATGGAGGATCTGCTGCAGAGCGCACTGGACAGTGCCACCGCCGAGAGTGCCCTGGCCGCCAGCTCCAAGGCCGATGCCATGGTCTTCCTGCTGATCGCAGCCCTGGGCCTGCTGATGGCCCTGGTCTACGTGCCGATCCGGCTGTTTCTCACAATCACCGCCCGCCGCCGCCGGCTTCAACTGCTGCAGAGAATCCGTCGGCTGCGGGACGATCTGGGTCAGCCACTCCAGGCAGACTCCTCGACCACCTCTGACCTCCGCCCCCCAACGGTCTCGACCGCCAACGACTGATCGACCCAGGTCAAGGCACTTCTGCGTCGATCAGTTCACCGCAGCGGCCTTCAGCGCAGCGGCCTTCTTTGCAGCAGGATTCAGCCCGGCACCCTTCAGCGCATCACCATGCCGCCATCCACCTGCAGCACCTGGCCGGTCATGTAGGCACCGGCCGGATCGGCCGCCAGGAATCGCACGGCGCTGGCCACCTCGACCGGCTGGCCCATGCGCGCCAGGGGGATCGCGGCCAGGATCGGTTCCTTGGCCAGGTCCTTGGTCATGTCGCTCTCGATGAAACCGGGAGCCACTGCATTGACGGTCACACCACGGCTGGCGAATTCGGCGGCGCTGCTGCGGGTCAGACCGATCACGCCTGCCTTGGCGGCGCTGTAGTTCGCCTGGCCGGGGTTGCCCATCAGGCCCACCACGGAGGTGATGTTGATGATCCGTCCGGCACGGGCCTTGAGCATCGTGCGGCTCACGGCGCGGGTGCAGAGGAACACGCCGGTGAGATTGAGGTCGATCACGCTCTGCCAGTCGCTGGTCTTCATGCGCATCAACAGCCCATCGCGGGTGATGCCGGCGTTGTTGACCAGCACGTCAAGCCGCCCTTCCCGCTCCAGCACCGCCTTCACCATCGACTCCACCGCCGCTTCTTCGGCCACGTTGGCCTGATAGCTCCAGGCCTTGCCGCCCTGGCCCTCAATCTCCGCCACCACGGCGGCGGCAGCCTCCGGTGAACTGGCGTAGTTCACCACCACGGTGGCGCCGCTGGCCGCCAGCTCCAGGGCGATGGCCCGTCCGATGCCGCGGCTGGCCCCGGTGACCAGGGCGACCTGGCCAGCCAGGGAAGTGGTGGGGAAGCCGCCGGACATGGCCAATCAGGTCAAGGTGGGCCCGATCGTATGTGCCGCCCACGCCCCCCTCACTCCTGCATGGTCTCGACAGCCTCCAGGGCCGGGCCGAGCAGGTCGGCGAGGGCGCGCAGCTGTTCCTTGCTGCCCAGGGCCACCAGCAGCTGGCCCGGGCCCAGGCGCACATCACCATCGGGATTGGCGATCAGGGTGACCGGCGAGGGCAGGACGGGGGCACCGCGGTAGGTGGGTATTGGCTGACTGGGCGGTTCCGGATTGCGGATCGCCAGCACAAGGGCGCCGGTGCGCCGTCGCAGGGTCAGTTCGGCGAGGGTGCGGCCACTGAGATCGCCCAGCAGGCGGGGATCACTGCTGAGCTGGAACTCCTCCACCTCGCAATTGGAGCCGGCCAGCAGGTCCATGAAGCTCACCGCCAGGGGGCGCAGGGCTGTGGCCGCCATGGTGCGTCCACCCGCCACATAGGGACTCACCACCTGATCGGCACCAGCCAGGCGCAGCTTGCGCTCAGCTTCTTCGCTGTCGGAGCGGGCGATCAGGCGGCAGCCGGGCGCCAGGCCACGGGCACTGAGCACCACGTAGAGGTTGGCGGCATTGCTCGGCAGGGCCGCCACCAGGCTGCGGCAGCGGTGGATGCCGGCCTCCACCAGGGTCTCGTCGAGGGTGGCATCGGCGCTGAGCACCGGCAAACCCCTCTCTTCCGCCTCCCGCTTGCGCTCCTCATCCATTTCGACCACCAGCAGTGACACCCCTTCGCTGCTGATCTGTTCGGCAATCTCCCGACCGATCCGCCCGTAGCCGCAGAGAATCACGTGGTTCTGCATCGTCTCGATCCAGCGGAGAAAGCGGCGCTGGCGCATGCGCCGGAAGTAGCCCGATTCTGTGAGACCCAGCACCCCCTGAATGGTGAGCTGCACCACGATCAGGCCACCGATGATCGAGAGGGCCGTCACCAGACGACCACCCGGGGAGAGGGGCTCCACCTCCCCATAGCCGATGGTGCTGATCGTGATCGCCACCATCCAGTAGCAATCGCCCCAGTCCCATCCTTCGGTCAGGCGATAGCCGAGGGCAGACAGATTGACCACGATCGCCAGGGCGACCATCGGGGTGCGCCAGGGGCGTCGCAACCGGGTGGATGGGGGACGGCGCCGGCGCCGCAGAGCAGGGATCATGGCGCCAGCCCCATCCGGTCTCGGCTCATCCGAGGCCCAGGGCCTGAAGCACCGGGTCGATGGAGAGCTCCTGCAGCTGAGCGGCCTCGCCCAGGCCCGTCACCCCCTGGCGCTGGGGCAGGCTGGCCGGATCGCGGCCCAGGGCCACCAGCGGCACACCGCACAGCAGGGCCAGCTCGATCGTGACGGGATCGCTGGCCAGCACCACGTCGGCGGCGGCCACCTGGGCAGCCCGCCGCCGCAGGGAGCCGGAACTCGGGCTGGGCGCAGTGGGCTCCAGGGTGAGGCTGCGCAGATCGCTGAGGCGGGTCTGGATGCGCTCCGGCAGGGCCTGCCAGTGGGGAGCCGGCCAGTCGCCGGCGCCGCCGGTTGGTGCCAGCAGGAGCATCGGCCCGGAGCCTTGTGGCAGGGCAGCGCTGGCCTTGTCCAGATCCGCCCTGGCGATCGGCAGGCGGTAGGCCGCGGCATCCAACCGCACCCCAACGGGGCGCAGGTAGGCCTCCAGGCGCTGATCGATCCAGCCCTGGCTGGAGGGAACAATCCGTTCGGTGGCCGAGAACCCCGCCGCCGCCACCCGGGTGGGGATGTGGCTCATCGACAGCAGCAGATCAATGGCACGGCCACCGGGTCCGCTGGCCACGAGGTTGATACAGAGCTGAAAATCAGGATCCCTCACCAGGCCCAGCAGGTTGGTCCAGTCGGCCAGGGTGGCCTTGCCATAGGCGATCGGCAGGATTTTCTCCACGGCCGGCAACAGACTCCAGACGGTCCCGGCTTCAGGGCTGCAGGCCACCTGCACCTGGAACCCGAGCTGATCCGCCGCTGCCGCCACCGCCGGCAGAACCTGCAACTGGCTGACGCTGTCGCCTGGAATCAGAAAAAGGGCGCGCATCAGGCGTTGGGCGGGGCATCGCGGCCTGATTGTATGGAGCAGTTCCTGATCTGCCCGTCGTTCCGGGAGCTGCTTGTGCATCTGCTGATCGCCGCCGCCGGCAGCGGCCGCCGTATGGGGGCCGAGGGCAACAAGCTCCTGCTGGCGGTGGCCGGTCGTCCCGTGCTGGCCTGGACTCTGGATGCGGCCCTGGCCTGTCCGGTGATCCGCTGGATCGGGGTGGTGGGTCAGCCCGTGGATGAGGAGGCCGTGGCGGCGATTGTGGCGGCAGCCGGGCCCAGGCTGCCGGTGCAGTGGATCGTGGGCGGCGACACCCGGCAGGAATCGGTGAGCCGCGGCCTGGCGGCCCTGCCCACCGAGGCCGAGGGGGTCCTGATCCACGATGGAGCCCGCTGCCTGGTGGAGCCGGAGCTGCTGAGCCGCTGCGCCGAGGCCGTGGCCGCCGGCGCCGCCGTGATCGCCGCCACCCCCGTGACCGACACGATCAAGCAGGTGGACGATGCGGGCACGATCCAAGCCACCCCCGATCGCAGCGACCTCTGGGCAGCCCAGACGCCCCAAGGCTTCCCGGTGGACGATCTGCGCCAGGCCCATGCGATCGCCGCCACCGAGGGCTGGAGCGTCACCGACGACGCGGCCCTGTTCGAAAAGCTCGGAAAACCCGTCAAGGTGCTGCAGGCGCCGCCGTCCAACATCAAGCTCACCACGCCCTTTGATCTCACGATTGCCGAGGCGGTGCTGGCCCAGCGGGCGGCCGGATGAGTGCTGACCACTGCGCCGCTGACCACTCCGCCGCTGACCACCGCACCACGGCTCAGATCCCACCCACCTCCAGGGTGCCGAGCCGGCCATCCAGCCGGGCCGGTGCCCCGATCGGCAGGGCGGCGTTGCCGGGGGCATGGCCCACCGGCAGGCCAGCCACCACGGGGATTTCCAGATCCTGGGTGCGTTCGCGCAGCACCTGCTCCAGGCTGAAGCGCCCGGCGGCTCCGCGGGCCGCGATCAGGCTGTTGTCTTCGGACGCGCCGTCGTGTTGATATGAGCCGTTGGCTTCGACCTCGTCGTCTTGTGGTGGCTCTTCGATGGGCTCATCACAGCCCAGGAAGCTGCCGAAGCCGATGCCGGCCAGGCCCTGCAGAGCACCGCAGAGGCGCCAGTGGGTCAGCATCCGCTCGATCCGGTAGGGCGCCTCGCCCACATCCTCAAGAATCAGGATCGCCCCCCGCAGCTCCGGCAGGTGGGCTGTGCCCAGCAGATGGGTGGCAACAGTCAGATTGGCCACCAACAGCGGCCCCTCGGCCACACCGGCTTGCCAGCCCACGCCAGACAGCGGCGGCAGGGGTTCGCCGAACAGCAGGGCCCGCAACCGTTCCCGGCTCCAGCGGGGTTCCGTCGCCAGGGTGGTGAGCAGCGGTCCATGGATGCCGCCACGGTGGCCCCGCGCCTGCTGGGCCCACAGCAGGGAGGTGACATCGGAGAAGCCCAGCAGCCAGCCGTTCGGAAGTGACAGCGGCCGTTCCAGCAGTCGGGCGGAGCCCCAGCCCCCCCTGACGCAGGCCAACAGGGCGGCGGCGGCGTCCAGGTCCGCGGCCCGCTCCGCATCGCGGCCGGCCAGGTAGCCCCAGCGGCGCCCCAGCAGACGCTCCGGCTGGGAGGGCTCCAGCTGCAGCCCCCACCGCTGCAGCAACGCTGCACCTGCCGTGAGCCGGTCTGGGGCATCAGGGCCGATCAGAGCGGAGCTGGCCGCCACCAGCTGCACCCGATCCCCCCGGCGCAGCGGACGGGGCCAGTCCTGCGGCCAGCGCAGCTGGCTCATGCCGGTCCCCGGCTCAGCACGAGGGCCAGCAGCAGCAGGCCGCCCAGCTGGACCTGCCGCAGAAAATGGCGGCCATAGCGGGAGCGGGGCAGGGAGGGGCTGCGCAGGGCCCAGGCCTCACGCTGCATCCCCGCAGCGGCCGCCAGCCAGAGCGGCCAGAACGCCAGGCTGATCGACTGCAACACCGCCGCGATCGCCAGGGTCAGGGCGGTGACCCCGTAGCAGCCGGCCACCACCGCGGGCGCCTGGGCCCCGAGGCTCAGGGCACTGCTGCGGACCCCCAGCACGGCGTCGTCATCGCGATCGGCCATGGCATAAACCGTGTCGAAGCCGAAGGTCCAGCTCACGGCCGCCAGCCACACCAGCAGCAGTGGCGCTCCGCCGGCCAGGCTGCCCGTAGCGGCCGCCCAGGGGATCAGGGTGGCGAAGCCCCAGCACAGGGCCAGCACCAACTGCGGAAAGGCGAACCAGCGCTTGGCGGAGGGGTAGAGCAGCACCGGCGGCAGGGTGGCCACCGCCAGCAGCAGGCAGAGCGAGCGACCATCTGAAGGCAGGGCCAGCACCACCAGCAAGGCCAGCAGCAGGCAGATCAGCAGCAGGAGCACCGCCTCCGGCACCCCGGCACGGCCATCGGCCAGGGGGCGATGGCGGGTGCGTTCCACCAGCGGATCGATGCGCCGATCCCAGAGATCGTTGGCGACGCAACCGGCACCACTCACCGCCAGACCACCCAACACGATCAACCCCACCAACACGGGCTCCGGGGGGGCCTGGGGGGTGAGCCAGAGAGCCCACCCGGCGGGGATCAGCAGGATCAGCCGACCGCTCGGCTTGTGCCACCGCAGCAGCTCGATCCAGGCCCGCAGTCGGTCGGCGATGCCGTGGAAAGCCAGGCGACTGGGAGCCATGCAGCGGTTGTGCTCGCCAGCACCCTAGGTCTGGTGCGGGGTGGCAAAGTGACGCCGCCCCTGTCCCGGCGGCCTTGCCGATGGCCCAGATCCCTCCTGTCGCCTCGGCCGGCCTGCGTCGGGTGGCGGCGATCGACATCGGCACCAACTCGATCCACCTGTTGATCGCCGAGGTGGATCCGGAGCTGCAGAGCTTCAGCGTGGTGCTGGCTGAGAAATCGACCACGCGACTGGGGGAACGGGATCCCGAAACCGGAGATCTCAGTGCGGCGGCGATCGAGCGGGGCTTCCGAACCCTGCGCCACTGCCGCGATCTGGCCGCCAGCCATGGGGCCGAACAGATCGTCACGGCAGCCACCAGTGCCGTGCGCGAAGCCCCCAACGGCAAGGACTTCCTGCAGGCCGTCCAGGAGCAGCTGGGGCTGGAGGTGGATCTGGTCAGCGGCCCCGAAGAAGCGCGTCTGATCTACCTCGGCGTGCTCTCGGGGATGAGCTTCGGCGAGCAGCCCCACATGATCATCGACATCGGTGGCGGCTCCACCGAGCTGATCCTGGCGGACAGCCGCGATTCCCGCGCCCTGACCAGCACCCGCATCGGCGCCGTGCGGCTGCAGCGCGACTTCATCCGCGAGGAGCCACTGCCAGACGAGCGAAGGAAGTTCCTGCAGGCCTATATCCAGGGATCCCTGGAATCCGCCGTGGCCCAGGTGAGGGCGGCGTTGCCGGCCGGCAGCAAGCCCGTGCTGGTGGGCACCAGCGGCACCGCCATGGCCCTGGCGGCCCTGGCGGCCGCCGAGGAGGCCAAGCCACCGCTGAAGTTCCAGGGCTACCGGCTCGATCGCCAGAAGGTCGATCAGATCGTGGCCAAGCTGCTCGCCATGACACCGGAGCAGCGGCGCGCTCTGTCGGTGATCAACGAGCGGCGGGCCGAAATCATCGTGCCCGGCGTGCTGATCATGCAGACCGCCATGACCATGCTCCAGGCCGATGCCCTGGTGGTCTGCGACCGCGCCCTGCGGGAGGGCCTGATCGTGGACTGGATGCTGCGGCAGGGTCTGCTGGGCGACCGGTTCTCATTCCAGAGCTCGATCCGCCAGCGCACGGTCCGTCATCTCGCCCAGTCGTACGGCGTCGACCGGGCCCAGGCCGATCGGGTGGCCGAACTGGCCGTGAGCCTCTACGACCAGACCCGTGGCCTGCTGCACCACGACCACGAATACGGCGGCTATGGCCGCCAGCTGCTCTGGGCGGCGGCGCAGCTGCACACCTGCGGCAAACACATCAACATCGCTGCTTACCACAAACACACCTGGTATCTGATCCGCTACGGCGAGCTGCTGGGGTATTCCCAGGCCGAACATCTGATGGTGGCGGCGATCGCCCGGTATCACCGCCGCGGGCTGCCCAAGAAGCGGCATGAGTCGTGGCAGCTGATCGAGGGGCGCGACCAGCGCCGCACCGTGGCATCGATGGCCCTGTTGCTGCGGCTGGCGGCCGCCCTGGATCGGCGGCCCGTTCCCGTGATCGCCGGGCTCGAGGTGGTGCCCCTGCGGGATGACGATGGGGTGAACGGGCTGCTGATCAGCCTCAGATCATTGCCGCCAGCGCCCGGTGAGCCACCGATCGATCTTGGTCTCGAGCGCTGGAGCCTGCGCTCCTGCGCCGAGGTGGTGCTGGAAGCCAGCGGCTTCCGGCTTCGGGTGGCCGGGCCCGATGGCGAGATGGTGCCCTGAGGGCAGCGATGGCGGACCCCGCGACACGCCGAACGATCACGATCCGCTGGCCCGATGGTCGCGTCAGTCAGGCGGCCATGGGTTGCGACTGGCTACTGGCGGCTGCTGAGGCGGGCCAGTCGATTCCCACCGGCTGCCTCGGCGGCAGTTGCGGCGCCTGCGAGATCGAGGTGAACGGCCAGGTGGTGCGTGCCTGCATCGCCACGGTGCCGGCCAGTGCCGGCGGCAGCCTGGAGGTGGAGCTGGCCGCTGATCCCTACTGGTGAGCTCCCGGTTGGAGCACCTGGATCAAACCTGGTGAGCCTGGATCAGGCCTCCCCCCAGCACCACCTCGCCGGCGTAGAACACGGCCGCCTGGCCGGGGGTGATCGAGAACTGCTCCTCGGCGAACTCCACCTGGCAGCGATGGGGCCGGCCATGGGCCCCGTCGTCTGGCTGGGCGGCCAGGGGGGTGAGCCGGGCTGCCACGGGGGCGCTGCGGTAGCGCAGTTGCACGTCCACCTCCAGCGCCGCCGCCGGCGGAGCCATGGAGATCCAGTTGATCGCCCCCACGATGCAACGGTCCCGCGCCGCCTCCCGCCGCGGAGCCACCACCACCCGGTTCATGGCGCCATCGAGCCGCACCACATGCAGCGGCTCACTCCAGGCCACCCCCAGACCCTTGCGCTGACCGATGGTGAAATGCTCGATGCCGTCGTGGCTGCCCACCACGGTGCCGTCGGCCAGCACGATCTCGCCCGGGCGGGGCGGCAGGTAGGCGTCCAGAAACGCCCGCATCGAGCCATGGTGGTCGGCGAGGCAGAGGTCCTGACTTTCGGGCTTGCTGGCGGTGCGCAGGCCGTAGCGCGCCGCTTCCAGCCGGGTGTCCGGCTTGGTCAGCTCCCCCAGGGGGAACACCAGCCGCCCCAGCACTTCCTGGGGCAAGTCGTAGAGGAAATAGCTCTGATCCTTGTGGCGATCCAGGCCGCGCAGCAGTTGATGGCGCCCGGCCACGGTCGCGCCCTCTGCAGCGGCGCTGGTGGGAACCGGCAGTGGATCGCCGGCATCGGCATGGCGCACCCGGGCGTAATGACCGGTGGCGATGCGCTCGATGCGGCGGTGCTGCTGCGCCCACTCCAGCATCGGGCCGAATTTCACCTCCCGGTTGCAACGCGAGCAGGGCAGCGGCGTGATCCCGGAGGCATAGCCCTGCACCAGCACATCGACGATCTGTTCGCGGAAGCGCTCCCGGGCATCCACCACGT
Source organism: Synechococcus sp. CBW1006 (assembly GCF_015840525.1). Classification (NCBI taxonomy): domain Bacteria; kingdom Bacillati; phylum Cyanobacteriota; class Cyanophyceae; order Synechococcales; family Synechococcaceae; genus Synechococcus; species Synechococcus sp. CBW1006. The sequence continues at coordinate 2,107,637 of NZ_CP060396.1, forward strand.
GGTGGGGAATGCCGAGCTGCTCGCAGATGCCGGCCGCATCGACCAGGCCCTCGGCGCAGCAGGCCCCCTTGCCGCTCATCAACCAGAGGGTGAGCCCTTCCACCTGCCAGCCGGCCTCGACCAGCAGGGCCGCCGTGAGGGAGCTGTCGACACCACCGGAGAGGCCCACGGCCACCCGATGCTCTCCCGGCCAGCGGCGCAGGCGCTCAAGCGCCTCAGCTCCGGCAGGGGTGACCGGGGCGGCCACGGCGCGGAGGGCGGTATCGGCTGACGCAGTCACGCCTTCAGCAGACAGCGGCGCAGGCAACGGCGAAGACAGTGGAGCGGGATGGACGGTCAAGACCTGGAGGCAGTACGCGGCTGTCGGCGGGCCGCAGGCTTTCCATCATGAAACCGTGCCGCCATCACCGCCTTGTCGCCCCTCCCCCCTGCGCCCTGCTGGCCCCGGCGCGATGCGGATCACCTGCTGGTCAGCGGTGCCCAGATGGCTGCGCTGGAGCAGCAACTGTTCGCCTCCGGCCTGCCGGTCGAGGCCCTGATGGAGAAGGCTGCCCTGGCGGTGGCTGAGCGAGTGCGCATCGGTTCTGCCTGGCGCGGGCGGGCCCGCAGGGCCGGCGTGCTGGTGCTGGTGGGGCCGGGCCACAACGGAGGCGATGGCCTGGTGGTGGCAAGGGAACTGCATCTGGCCGGCTGGCCGGTGCGGATCTGGTGCCCCTGGCCGCGGCTCAAACCGCTCACCGAAGCCCATCGCCGCCACGCCGCCTGGCTGGGCATAGCCGCCCTGGAAGGAGAGCCCGACCCGGCCGATGGGGCCCTCTGGATCGATGCGTTGTTCGGGGTGGGCCAGACCCGCCGGCTGGATCCAGCCCTGGAGCAGCTGCTGGCGCATCGCCAGCAGCAACAACCGGCGCAGTTGCTGGCGATCGATGTGCCCAGCGGACTCTGCAGCGACTCCGGACGCTGCCTGGGGGACGGGGCTGCCGTGGCCCACACCACCTTCTGCATCGGCCTGCGGAAGCAGGGCCTGGTGCAGGATGCGGCCCTGCCCTATGTGGGGCGTTTGCGGCGGATCGACCTGGGTCTGGCTGCGACTCTGCTTGGCTCCCTGCCGCCGAGCCAACTCCTCGGTATCGGTGGCGCCATGGCTGCTTCCGATCTGGGTGCCCTCCCCTGGCCCCAGATCGATCCCACCGCCGCCAAGTACGGCCGTGGTCGCCTGCTGGTGGTGGCTGGAAGCCAGACCTTCCGCGGTGCTGCAATCCTGGCCTTGAGCGGCGCCAGTGCCAGCGGTGTCGGCAGCCTGCGGGCGGCGCTGCCCGAGGCGGTGGCGGAGCGGCTCTGGCTGGTGCAGCCCCACACCGTGTTGCAGGCCAGCCTGGGCAGCACTGCCCAAGGTGGACTGGCGCTGGGGGGGCTGGGCGCCGGGGCGCTGGATCGTCTCGATGCGGTGCTGCTGGGACCGGGGCTGGGAGCGGCCGCGGCAACCGCAGAAGCCAGGCTGTGGCAGGCGGAACAGAGTTTCTGGGATCAGCTGCAGGCCTTCCCCGGGCTGCTGGTGCTTGATGCCGACGGCCTCAACCGGCTCGCCGCATCCAGCGGTGAGCCGGGCGAGGCGCCTGGGATTCTCTGGTTACGAGGACGCGGCGGACCCACCTGGATCACGCCCCATCGCGGTGAATTCAACCGGCTGTTTCCCGATCTGGGCGACCTGCAGCCACTGGAAGCCGCCCGGCAGGCGGCGGCTCTGGCGTGCTGTTCCGTGCTGCTCAAGGGTGCCCGCAGCGTGGTGGCTGCGGCTGATGGCCGCTGCTGGCAGCTGCTGAAAGCCTGGCCTGGCGCAGCCAGGGCTGGGCTGGGCGATGTGCTGGCCGGCTTCGCCGCTGGGGTGGGGGGCAGAGCGCTGGCGGCCGGAGCAGACCTGGAAGCGCTGCCGGTCCTGCTGGCCGGCGCGGCCCTGGCCCATGCCGAGGCCGGTGGCCTGGTGGTGCGTCAGCAGGGGGAGGGGGCCGCCACACCGGAAGCGGTGGCGGCAGCGTTACCGACAGTGAGGAAAGTCAAGAAATCCGCACACTTGCGAGCCGCACAACAGCATTAACCACGGCAAGATTGATTTGAGACTGGACTAACGATTCGACTGTGTGGTTTTGCTGTCACAACCTGAAGGGTTGTTGAAAGTACAGCCCCTTTTCATCCTTTTCGTGGATAGTCGACATTCCAGCCTCCGACCCTTCCCCAATGGCGACCTCATCCCTGAAGACGGGGGACTCCAGTCGCCGGCGTGGCGGTGATTCGATCAGCTGGTATCTCGCCACGATCGGTCGCGAGCCTCTTCTCACCGCAGCCGAGGAGATTGAACTGGGCAACCAGGTGCAGGCGATGATGCATCTGCTGGAGCGGGGCGAACGCGACTGTGAGCCAGAGCCCGACGCGGAAACGGAGAAGCAGCGTCGGATTCTGCGTCTGGGGCGTCGTTCCAAGCAGCGCATGATGAAAGCGAATCTGAGGCTCGTGGTGAGCGTCGCCAAGAAATATCAAGGCAGGGGCCTGGAGTTGCTCGATCTGATTCAGGAAGGTTCCCTCGGGCTCGAGCGCGCTGTGGAGAAGTTCGATCCCACTCGGGGGTACAAGTTCTCCACCTATGCCTTCTGGTGGATCCGCCAAAGCATGACCCGGGCAATCGCCTGCCAGTCGCGCACTATCCGTCTGCCGGTTCATCTCAGCGAAAGGCTCACCACCGTGCGCCGTGTGAGCCTGGAGCTGGCCCATAAGTTAGGCGCCATGCCCAGTCGCCGCGAAATCGCTGAGGCGATCAATATGCCACTCGAGGAGCTCGACTCCTTGCTGCGTCAGGCGCTCACTACCTCAAGCCTGGATGCGCCTGTCAGCGGTGACGAAGGTCGCAGTTTCCTCGGCGACTTGATCGCCGACATCAGCAGTGAGGAACCGCTGGATCGGGTCGAACGGGGGATGCACCAGGAACAGCTGGGGCGTTGGCTCAGTCAGCTCACCGAGCAGGAGCAGGAGGTGTTGCAGCTGCGCTTCGGCCTTGAAGGCGAAGAGCGCCACACCCTGGCCGAGATCGGGCGCCGGCTCGATGTCTCCCGCGAGCGGGTACGGCAGGTGGAGCTCAAGGCGCTGCGCAAACTGCGGAATCTCACCCGCCGATAGCCCCCAGATTATTGACCTGCGAGCACTCAGTGTCGGCAGTGCGGCTTTTCAGTCTTCCGCCCAGATGTAGCGGGTCAGTTCGCTTGGATCGGGCTCGGGCGCATCCAGTGCAAAGGAAACGCAATCGCTCACTTCGGCATCGATCTCTTTTTCAATCGCCTTGAGATCGTCCCCGCTGGCTAATCCCTGGCTGGTGAGGTGAGCAGCCAGCTGCTTGATAGGATCGCGCTGAGCCCAGAACTGCTTTTCAGCTTCGGCACGCAGCTCGTCTGGATCGGCGAGGGAGTGGCCACGGAAGCGATAGGTGAGGCATTCCAGCAAGGTCGGGCCTTCGCCGGCCCGGGCACGCTCCACGGCGCGTTGAGCGGCAGCCCGAACGGCCAGCACATCCATGCCATCAACTTCCTCACCGGCCATGCCGAAGGAGGCCGCTTTGCGCCAGATCTGAGGATCACTGGTGGCACGGTCATGGTCCATGCCGATGGCCCAGCGGTTGTTCTCCACCACAAACAGGATGGGCAACTTCCAGAGTGCCGCCATGTTCAGGCACTCGAAGAACTGGCCGTTGTTGCAGGTTCCGTCGCCGAAAAAGGCTGCTGTGACCGAGTCACTGTCGGTATCGCCGAGGGCATCACGCTTGTAGCGGCTGGTGAACGCGGCACCGAGCGCGACGGGAATGCCCTCGCCGATGAAGGCATAGCCCCCCAGCAGATGATGCTCCTTGGAGAAGAGGTGCATCGAACCGCCACGGCCCTTGCTGCAGCCTGTGGCCTTGCCGAACAGCTCGCTCATCACCTCACGGGCAGGAACACCGGCGCTGAGGGCATGCACGTGGTCGCGATAGGTGCTGCAGAACCAGTCGTGCTGGGCTTTCATCGCCTTGATCACGCCCGTGCTCACAGCCTCCTGGCCGTTGTAGAGGTGCACGAACCCAAACATCTTGCCCCGGTAATACATCTCGGCGCACTTGTCTTCAAAGCGCCGCCCCAGGGTCATGTCGCGGTAGAGCATCAGACCCTCCTCGCGGCTGATGCTGAGATTGCCTGAGGGGTAAAGGGAGGACAGGCGCTCGGCATGGCTGCCGGCTCCGGAGGGGATGGCACTGCCCATAGCGGTGGTCTCTGCGGCCATCTCCTGCGTCATGACGGGCCCGGATGCTGAAGCGTGTTGCTGACTGTACGGGGTCCGACATCGAACGGCTGTCCAGATTGCTTCTCCTGCTTACAGTCGGCTCCCAGGAGCGGATGCCTGGTTGGAACTGCCGATCGATCACTTCCGTCTGCTCGGTGTCACCCCCACCACAGACGCCCAGTCTGTGCTCCGTACCCTGCAGCAGAGGCTCGATCGGGCTCCCGACCAGGGTTTCACCCATGAGACGCTGGATGCAAGGGGTGAGCTGCTGCGCGCCAGTGCCGATCTGCTCACCGATGAAGACAGACGGCGCACTTACGAATCCCATCTCACGTCCCTTGTGGGCGACGACGCCCAGGCCATGGCAGCCTTGGAGGTATCCAGTTCCCACGAGGTGGGCGGGCTTCTCCTGCTGTTTGAAGCCGGTCAACCTCTGGAGACTTTCGAGCAGGCTGAGCGGTGCCTGCAGCCCCCTCGGGCACCCTCTCTTGGCAGCGGCCGCGAGGCGGATCTCACGCTGCTGGCTGGGCTGAGCAGCCAGGCAGCCGCAACCGAATATCGCCGTCAACGCCGCTATGAAGCCGCTTCCCAGACCTTGACTCGTGGCCTGCAACTGCTGCAACGCATGGGCCAGTGTGCAGCCCTTCGGGACCAGATGGCCACGGAGCGCGATCAGCTCCTGCCGTACCGGATCCTCGATCTGCTCAGCCGTGACCTGGCCGCCGTGGCTCAGCGGAATGAAGGTATGGCTCTGCTGGAGCAGTTGGTGCAGCAGCGCGGTGGTATGGACAGTGAAGCCAGCACGATGCTCAGCCCCCAGGAATTCCTGGCGTTTCTGGCCCAGATCCGTTCCTTCCTCACCCTGCAGGAGCAACTCGATCTGTTCGAGCGCTGGTCACGGGCGGGGTCGGCCCGCGCCGAACTTCTGGCCTGCAAGGCTCTCACTGCCAGCGGCTTCGCCCAGCGCAAACCCGAACGGATCGCCGCGGCCCTGGAGCGGCTGGCTATCCGAGGTGCGCCACCACCCCAGCAGACCGATCAAGCCTGTCTGCTGCTCTTGCTTGGAGACGTGGATCAGGCGGAGGCGCTGTTCTCCAGCACAGCGCCTCAGAACCCACACCACGCCATTGATGGGGAGGATCCACTCCTGGTTCGGCTCTGCGCCGTGTGCCGCGACTGGCTGGCCCGGGAGGTGCTCACCGGCTACCGCGACCTGGACTCCGAACCTGACCTGGACGCCTATTTCAATGATCGTGACGTGCAGAGCTTCGTGGAACGCCAGGACCGTCGACGTCGCCGGGCCGAAGCCGAGCATCCCAGGCCTGCGACCGAGTCAGTGACGGCCACGACATCTGCGGCATTGTCCCCGCCAGCCACCGCGACCGGCGGAAGTCTGGCCTCGACGCCTGTGAATTCCCCTGGCTCTTCCATGTCCCCAGCCACTCCTGCCGCTTTGTCCGCCGCCGGAAGCCTGTTCACCGGTGCTGCACCCCTTCCTCCACTGGCTGAGTCGATGGTGCCAGGCTGGGACCTCACCCGCGATCCTCACCACCCCTTTCCAGAAGAGCTGTCCCGGGCATCAATGACCCCCCAGTTCGAACAGAACATGGAGGCGGAGGATCCAGACCTGCAGGAAGTGCCGCTCCTGCGCTGGTCCGATCTCCATCCCGCCCAGCTGCGGTCCAACCTGTGGGAGCCAGCGGTCTCCAGGATCTCGACTGAGCTGGCCGCCTTGCCCCGGCCCCTGCTGTGGGGTGGGGCCTTGGTGGTGGGGGGGGGGCTGCTGGCGACCGGCTGGTGGCTCTGGAGTCCCCACGTGGCTGATCAGGGTCGACAGGATTCTCAAGTTGCAGCTCCTCAGAAGACTCCGTCCCCAAGCTCCACTGCAGCGCCAACACAACCCCAGGCACAGCCCTCCGCAACCATGCCGACGCCAGCCCAGGCTCTTCCCCTGGAGGCGGCTGAGCCCAGCGAAGCTCAGATGCGTGCCTTGCTCGAGGGGTGGCTGGCTGCAAAAGCGGCGGTACTCGCCGGTGACAAGCCGGCAGTTGCCCTCGAAGCGGTGGCTCGCTCCAACCAGGCCGCTGCCGTTGAGGGCGAAAGGCGACGGGACCAGGCTCATGATCGGCGCCAGGTGATCGACACCAAGGTGCTGGATCTGCGGATTACCGAGCAGTCGCCCCGGCGGGTCGTGCTGGTGGCTGAGCTGCGCTACTCCGATCAGACCCTGGCTGCCGATGGCGCCGTGATCGAGACCACCCCTCCCTTCACACTGACCAACACCTATGTGTTTGGCCGTGAAGACGGTCCCTGGCAGCTGGTGAGCTTCCACCGAGGGGGCTGATCTTCCCATCCGCGGCAGAGGGGAACGCTCCACCGGGAGATCACCACCGACGCTGAGTTTTTACGATCGCAGGCACTGGAGGCCCCGACTCCGGCCGCGTCTTCCGTCAGCCTGCTTCCGTCAGCCCCTTCCGCCAGCCCTTCATGTTCGACGAGCTTTCCCAGCGTTTTGAAGACGCCGTCAAGAGCCTGAGGGGTCAGGACAAAATCACCGAAACCAACGTCGAGGGGGCCCTCCAGCAGGTGCGACGTGCTCTGCTCGACGCCGATGTGAGCCTGCCGGTGGTGCGCTCCTTCGTGGACGAGGTGCGCAGCCGGGCCGTGGGGTCGGAGGTGGTGCGTGGCATCAGCCCCGATCAGAAGTTCATCCAGCTGGTGCATGAACAGCTGGTGGAGACCATGGGGGGCGAGAACGCTCCCCTGGCGGCAGGCGGCACGGAGGGGGCTCCCACGGTGATCCTGATGGCCGGCCTTCAGGGCGCCGGCAAGACCACCGCCACCGCCAAGCTCGGCCTGCACCTCAAGGACCAGGGCCGCAAGGCGCTGCTCGTGGGAGCGGACGTCTACCGCCCGGCTGCCATCGAACAGCTCAGGACCCTGGGCGGCCAGATCGGCGTGGAGGTGTTCAGCCTGGGCACCGAGGCCAGGCCTGAGGCCATCGCCGCAGCCGGTATCGCCAAAGCGCGGCAGGAGGGCTTCGACACGGTGCTGGTCGACACGGCCGGCCGCCTTCAGATCGACACGTCGATGATGGAGGAGATGGTGCGGATCCGCGAAGCCGTGCAGCCCGATGAGGTGCTGCTGGTGGTGGATTCGATGATCGGTCAGGAGGCGGCCGAACTGACCCGCGCCTTCCACGAGCAGGTGGGCATCACCGGCGCCGTGCTCACCAAGCTCGACGGCGACTCCCGAGGCGGGGCAGCGCTTTCGATCCGCAAGGTGAGTGGTGCCCCGATCAAGTTCATCGGTACCGGCGAGAAGGTGGAGGCGCTGCAGCCCTTCCACCCGGAACGGATGGCCAGCCGCATCCTCGGCATGGGTGATGTGCTCACCCTGGTGGAGAAGGCCACCAAGGAGGTGGAGCTGGCCGATGTGGCCCGCATTCAGCAGAAGCTGCAGGAGGCCACCTTCGACTTCTCCGATTTCGTGCAGCAGATGCGCCTGATCAAGCGCATGGGCTCCCTGGGCGGCCTGATGAAAATGATCCCGGGCATGAACAAGATCGACGACGGCATGCTCAAGCAGGGCGAGCAGCAGCTCAGGAAGATCGAGGCGATGATCGGCTCGATGACCCAGCAGGAACGGGAGCAACCCGATCTGCTGGCCTCCCAGCCCTCGCGCAGGCGGCGCATCGCCTCCGGCAGCGGCCACAGCCCCGCCGAGGTGGACAAGGTGCTCACCGATTTCCAGAAGATGCGCGGCTTCATGCAGCAGATGAGCCGGGGTGGCATGCCGGGCATGGGAGGGATGCCTGGGGGATTCCCTGGCATGGGGGGCTTTCCCGGCATGGGCGGCATGCCGGGGATGGGAGGGATGCCTGGCATGGGCGGAATGCCCGGGATGGGGGCGCCTGCTGGCCGTGGCGGCGCGCCGAAACCGGCCCGGCCGGCCAAGAAGCGCAAGGGCTTCGGGCAACTCTGAGGGCCTCTTGCGGGGGGTGAAGGTCTGAGAGGTAGATTCGACCTTTGGACACCTAGCGGCACAGCCTCGATGATCAAGCTCCGCCTGAAGCGGTTCGGTAAGAAGCGGGAAGCGAGCTTCCGCCTCGTGGCCACCAACAGCACCTCACGCCGGGATGGCCATCCCCTCGAGGAACTCGGTTTTTACAACCCCCGCACCAAAGAGACGCGCCTCGACACCGAGGCGATCCGCAAGCGCCTCAGCCAGGGCGCCCAGCCCACGGACACCGTGCGCTACCTACTCGAGAAGGGTGGTCTGATCGAGAAGACGATCCGCTCCGCCGAGGTGGTTGGCAAGGCCAAGCAGGCCACCGCCCGTGAGGCCGCTGCCAAGCAGGCCGCCGCTGAAGCCGCTGCCAAGGCCGCTGAGGCGGCAGCAGCGACCGCTGAACCCGAACCCGCCGCCGTAGAAGCCTGATCGGCCGCCCCATGGCCGAAGCGGCGGGGCTCCAGACCTTCTCCATTCCGCTCCCCTCCCCCGAGGCAGCCCTTGCCTTGGCTGGGGAAGCCGAGTCGAGCCTGCGGCACCTTGAGTCCCTCACCGGGACGCTTCTTGTGTTGCGCGGGCTCGACCTTGTGCTGCAGGGGCGGGCCTCCCAGCTGGAGCGCACCTCTGCCCTGGTGGATTTGCTTCGCCCGCTGTGGCAGGAGGGACAGGCGATCACCCGGGTGGACGTGCAGACCGCGCTCAAGGCTCTGGATACGGGCCGGGAGCACGAACATGCGCGCCTCAGTGATCAGGTGCTGGCCCGCAGCCAGAGCGGCAAACTGCTGCGCCCCCGCACCCTCAAGCAGAAGGCCTACGTGGACGCCATGGAGCGCCACGACCTCACCCTGGCCCTCGGCCCTGCCGGCACCGGCAAGACCTTCCTCGCCACCGTTCTGGCGGTGAGGATGCTGCACGAGCGCAAGGTGGAACGGCTGATCCTGACCCGGCCCGCTGTGGAGGCCGGAGAACGGCTCGGCTTCCTGCCCGGTGATCTGCAGCAGAAAGTGGATCCCTATCTGCGGCCGCTGTACGACGCCCTCCATACCCTGCTCGGCAGCGAGCGCACCGCCACGCTGCTCGAAAAGGGTGTGATCGAGGTGGCACCGCTGGCCTACATGCGAGGCCGCACCCTGGTCGATGCCTTTGTGATCCTCGATGAGGCGCAGAACACCACGGCGGGTCAGATGCGGATGGTGCTGACCCGCCTCGGTGAGAATTCGCGCATGGTGGTGACCGGCGACCCCACCCAGGTGGATCTGCCTCCTGGGGTCACCAGTGGCCTGGCGGAAGCCGCCCAGGTGCTGCAGGGGGTCGAGGGGGTGGCGATCTGCACCCTCACAGCTGCCGATGTGGTGCGGCATCCACTGGTGCAGCGGTTGGTGCAGGCCTATGCCCGCAGGGATGGAGCGCCCTCCGGCTCCAGCAGCCGACGATAGGGAGATCCGCACCAACGCATCAACCGGCCCCCGTCACTGGCTGGCAGGATGAGTCAGTACGCAGAACTGGTGAGCCATGCCGGCCAGCAGCAATTTCCAGGAAGCGATCCGCGAGGCCAATTCCAGCGCCCTCGTTGGGCCCAATGTCGTCAGCAAGGCGCTGCCCTACGTAGGTGGTGGCATGGTGCTCACCGCTGGCGGGGTGCTGGGTGGGCTTTCGATGATGTCGAGCCCGTTGTACATGCCCCTGTTCTGGGTGGCTCTGATCGGGAACTTCATCCTGTTCTTCGTGGCCCAGAATGTGGCCTCCAAGGGCAACAACAGCACCGCTCTGCCGCTGCTGGCCGCCTACAGCCTGATCACGGGCTTCACTCTGAGTGGCATCGTCGGCTACGCCGTTGCCTCTGCAGGTATCGGTGCCGTAGGCACAGCCGCCCTGGCCACTGGCATCACCTTTGTGGTGGCGTCGGTGCTGGGACGCCGCATGAGCGACAGCATCGGTCAGGCCCTTGGAGCCGTGGTGGGTCTGGGTCTGCTCGGCCTGATCATCGCCATGGTGGTTCAGGTTGTGGGCAGCATCTTTGCCCCGGGCATGTTCAGCACCGGTGGTTTTGAACTGATGATCGCCGGTTTCGGCACCGTGCTGTTTGTCGGTGCCGCATTCCTGGATTTCTACACGATGCCCAGGTCCTACACCGACGACCAGTATCTGGCCGGTGCCCTGGGGATGTACCTCACCTACATCAACCTCTTCATCTTCATTCTGCGCCTGATCATCGCCTTGCAGGGTGGTGGCCGTCGCGACTGAATCCCAGCACGATTGATCCCAAGGCCTGAAAAGCAGTCATTGCTGATCTTTCCTCGAATCTCTTCTGCGCCCCTAAAGGGGCGCTTTTTCATGGGACGTGCCCGAACTGGGGGGCACTGATTGATATTGATTCAGCAGTGTCAATTGTGTGCCTTTCTGTGAAATAACGTGCTTGCCTGGCTGCTGGCTGGCCAATTAACTGTCTGGCTCGCGATCAGTCCTCGGCCACCGCCTCGATTGCCTCGGCAATGGCCGCGCGCTGCTCGGTGTCGTAGCCCCAGCGATCCAGAAAATCCACATCGGTGCCGGAGCCGTTCCGGGCGGCCGCCAACAGGATCTCCAGACGGGTCTTCACCGCCAGGGGTTCCAGCAGGCGGATGAGCTCGGTGCAGCGTGCCGCCACCCGCCCGGAGGCGGCACGCTGCTGATCATCGCCGGCGCGCCTGTGGTGCAGGGTCATGGCGGTGCTCATCGCCAGGTTGCGGGCGGTGAGATCCACCACTCCATCGCCGGCGGCCCGCAGCTGCAGCACCAGCGGCTCGGGCAGGCGGTCCATCAGAGGGCAATCGCCCGCCAGCGCCACTACGAAAAAGCCACGGGCTCCGTCGCGGCTGGCCACCAGCTCCCCCACCCGATCGGCCAGCACCTCGTCGCTGAGCTCGCCGCTCTCCCACAGCCCCAGCCATTGGGCCGTGATCTCCATCGCCTGCGGGAAGGTGGGCTGGGCAAGGGGGGTGGACGTATCCATGGGGTCGGCACCGTCTGCTGGCAGTGTTGAGGTTATGGAGCCAAGTCACCCCGGCGATCCGTCGTCGCCCCAACCCAGCCCCGAGGGCACCGCAGCAGCAGGTGGGCGTCTGCTGCCGATTCCCCAGCCCCCGGCCGCCGGGGGAAGCAGCTTCGGCCTGGCCCCCGAGGGCTTCCGCTCCGGCTTTGTGGCCCTGATCGGTCGCCCCAACGTGGGCAAATCCACCCTGCTCAACCAGCTGGTGGGGGAGAAGGTGGCGATCACCTCGCCGGTGGCTCAGACCACCCGCAACCGCCTGCGGGCCATCCTCACCACCCCCAGCGCTCAGCTGGTGTTGCTCGACACGCCCGGCATCCACAAGCCCCACCATCTGCTCGGCGAGCGGCTGGTCCAGAGCGCCCGGGGCGCGATCGGGGAGGTGGACCTGGTGCTGCTGCTGGTGGACGGCAGCCAGCCCGCGGGGCGAGGCGACGGCTTCATCGTCGAATTGCTGCGCCACGCCCGGGTGCCGGTGCACGTGGCCCTCAACAAGAGCGATCTGGTGCCGCCCGAGCAGGCCCGGGAGCTGGCGGAGACCTACCGGCAGCTCCTGGCCGGCGACAACACGCTTGGCGCCAGCCCTGGGGACGACGTCGGGCCAACCGCTGCGCCACGGCTGGACTGGCCCCTCCATCCGGTCAGTGCCCTCACGGGAGTCGGCACGGCGGAGCTGGTCGAGGCTCTGGCCGCCGATCTGCCGATCGGCCCCCACCTCTATCCCCCCGATGCCACCAGCGATCAACCGGAGCAACTGCTGCTGGCCGAGCTTATCCGCGAGCAGGTGCTCTGCCACACCCGCGAGGAGGTGCCGCATTCGGTGGCGGTGCAGATCGATCGCATCGTCGATGACGGCCCCCGCACGGCCGTACTGGCCACGGTGCTGGTGGAACGGGCCAGCCAGAAGGGCATCCTGATCGGCAAGGGGGGCAGCATGCTGCGCCAGATCGGCCAGGGGGCTCGGCTGCAGATGCAGAAGGTGTTCGACGGACCGGTCTATCTCGAGCTGTTCGTCAAGGTGGTGCCCAACTGGCGGCGCAGCGCGGCACGGTTGGCGGAACTGGGCTATCGCGGCGACTGAGGCGATCGGGAGGGCGGCTGAGAGGATGGGACGATCGTGCACCGATCCGCCTTGGTCGACGCCAGCCCCGGCGCCAGCGCTGCCGCCTCCACGCCTCCTGTCCCGGCGGCGTCAACGGATGCTCCCTTTCCGCCCAGTGATCTGACGGCTTTCCTGCAGCTCTGTGCGGGCGAATGGATGAGCCTGCGCAGTCTGTTTGGCCTGGGGCAGCTGGAAGAGGGCGCCAATGGTGATGAGTGGCACAGCTCCGAGCGCGGCGAGCTGGTGGTGACCTACCTCAGGGCCGAGCACCCTGCGGAACCCGGTGGGCTGCTGATCGCCCCGAAGGGGCACCCCGAACGCAGCCTGGTCTTCGATCGGCAAGGTGGATTCCGGGCTTCAGCGGCAGCCTCCGGCACCAGCCCAGCGGGACATTGGCAGCTGTGGCCGGACGGGAGCCTGGAGCTGCGGCTGGAGAGCGGCGGCACGGAGGTGCGCGAGCGCATCTGGTTCACCAAGCCCAACCTGCGGCTGCGCAGCACCGTGGAACACCGCTCCGATGGCAGCCCCGGCCGCGCCAGCTTCAGCTCCGAGATCCGGCGGGTCAGCCGTGCGGCCGCGCCTGGCGCCACGGCGGTCTGAAGCCGATGGCCATGCGCCTCGATGTGGTCAGCCTGGCCCCGGAGGCCTTTGCGCCGCTGCTGGGGCTGGGGGTGATCGGGCGAGCCTTCGCGGCCGGCATCGCCGAGCTGCACGTTCACAACCCGAGGGATTTCGCCACCGATAAGTACCGCAAGGTCGATGACATCCCCTACGGAGGCGGGGCTGGCATGGTGCTCAAGCCGGAGCCGGTGTTTGCGGCCGTCGAGGCGATTCCGGTTGTGCCGCGGCGCCGGGTGCTGCTGATGAGCCCCCAGGGCAAGCCGCTGACCCAGGCCGATCTGCGCCGCTGGGCCAGCGACTACGAGCAGCTCCTGTTCCTCTGCGGCCACTACGAAGGCTTCGACGAGCGCATTCGCAGCCTGGCCGATGAAGAGGTGTCGATCGGCGACTTCGTGCTCACCGGCGGCGAACTGCCGGCGGCGACGATCATCAACGGGGTGGTGCGGTTGCTGCCCGGCACCGTGGGCACCGAGGCCTGCCTGGAGGAGGAAAGCCACAGCACCCTCCTGCTGGAGCATCCGCACTACACCAGGCCGGCCGACTTCCGCGGCATGGCCGTGCCGGCCGTGCTGCGCAGCGGCGACCATGGCGCCATCGCCCGCTGGCGGGCTGAGCAACAGCTGCAGCGCACCGCCGCGCGGCGGCCGGATCTGCATGCCCGCTGGCTCGTGCAGGAGGCTCCGGCAGGACAGACTGGCGGCCACCATGGGCGCTCCATGATGCAGCTGCGGATCGGCAACGGCTACGACATCCATCGCCTCGTGCCAGGACGCCCCCTGATCCTGGGGGGGCAGACCCTGGAGCATCCAGCCGGCCTGGGCCTCGACGGCCACAGCGACGCTGACGTGCTGGTCCATGCCCTGATGGATGCCCTGCTCGGTGCCCTGTCCCTGGGGGACATCGGTCTTTATTTCCCGCCGGACGACCCGCAGTGGAAGGGCGCCGACAGCCTGCAGCTGCTCCAGCAGGTGGTGGCTCTGGTGGCGGAGCGGGGCTGGCGTGTGGGCAACGTCGATGCGGTGGTGGTGGCTGAGCGCCCGAAGCTCAAACCCCACATCACGGCGATGCGTGCCGCGATCGCCACCTGCATGGGCCTGGATCCCGACCAGGTGGGCATCAAGGCCACCACCAACGAACAGCTCGGCCCCACCGGCCGTGAAGAGGGCATCGCCTGCCATGCGGTGGCTCTGCTGCAGCGCCCCAGCGCCGGCTGATGGGCTCTCGCCGACCCCGTGTCTGGCTCCTTAGGGTCCTCAGCACCATTGGGCTCCTCATCGTGCTGCTGGGCTCCCATCCGCAGGTCAGCATTGCCGCCTTCGCCGATCCCGAGGGTGGCTATGACGTGGCGATCGTGGAGCAGCTGCGCGTCAAGGTTCCGGCTGATGGCCAGCAGGCCTGGCTGGAGGCGGAGCGCGGCAGCTGGGAGCCCTGGTTGCGTCAACAGGATGGGTTCCTGGGCCGTGATCTGTTCTGGGATCAGGAGCGGGAGGAGGGTCTGCTGTTGATTCGCTGGGCCAGCCGCGAGCAGTGGAAGGCGATCGCCCCCCAGGAGGTGGAGGCGGTACAGGAGCAGTTCGAGCAACTGGCCCGCTCGGCCACCGGACAGGCCGCGGGTAATCCCTTCCCACTGGTTCAGGAGGGCGAACTGCAGATCCTGCGCCCATGAGCGGGCTCAGCAGCGAGATCTGGGCCCGCCTCGACTTCGAGCGGCGCGGACGCCTCGGCATGGTGGAGGCGATCTGGGGGGAACACAAAAGCGCCGAGCAGATTGTGACCCTGCTGCGCCGATTCTACGACCAGGGCGAGCTGGCCCTGGTGACACGCGTGGCCCCCGACAAAGCCGAGGCCATTCTGGAGAGCTTCGTTGGCCAAGGCCAGGAGACAGACCGGCCGCTGCACCACCCAGAGGCCCGCTGCCTCACCCTGCCGGCACCGCCGCCGCCCGATCCGGAGCTCGGCCGCGTGATCGTTCTCACCGGTGGCAGCAGCGACCTGGGTGTCGCGGCCGAGGCTCACCTTGCCCTGGCCTGCCATGGCGTGCCCGTGGAGCTGGTGCTGGATGTCGGGGTAGCCGGGCTGCACCGTCTGCAGAGCCAGCTGGAACGGCTCCAACAGGCGACCGTGCTGATCGCCTGTGCCGGCATGGAAGGAGCCCTGCCCACGGTGCTGGCCGGGTTGCTGCCGCAGCCGGTGATCGGTGTGCCGGTCTCGGTGGGCTACGGCGTCAGCGCCGGAGGGATGGCAGCCCTGCACGGCATGCTGGCCAGCTGCGCCCCAGGAATGAGCGTCGTCAATATCGACAACGGCTACGGCGCCGCTATGGCGGCGCTGCGCATCCTGCGGATCAGAGGTGCTGCAGATCTGGATAGGCGGTGAGCAGCTCCTCGGTGCTGAGCACGTCGCCAGCACCATCAGGCTGCCAGATCACTTCCAGGGCCAGAAGATCTTCAATGCCCACGGCACCCAGCTTCTGAAAGGTCTGGCGCAGGTCTTCGGCGGTATCGGAACCCTTCAGCGCCAGCTTGGTGCGGGTTGCCACCAACAGGGTGATGGCGATGAAATCACTGGTGGCGTCGCTGTCGCCAGCTGTCATGCTGCTGTCGCTGAGGCGCTGACCGCCGACATTGCTGGTCACCTCGCGTGACAACTTGCTGCGCTCGGCCATGGAAAGGCGGTTGAACGTGGATTCGGCGCTGGCAAAGGGCACCTGACCCACATCGCTGTGGGCATAGACCCAGAGATCCGGATGGCGCAGCAGGGCCAGGGTGGTCTCCTGCAGGGCCCGTTGCAAGCCAGCATTGGTCCCCGTATCCACACTGGCGGCCAGCCTGCGGAGATCCTGCTGCAGTTGCCGAGCCGTGGCCAGAAGACCGACCTGAACCTGGGCGATCGTGACGGGACCATCCGGGCGGGACGGGTAGGCAACGCCGTTGCCACTGCCGAGGCTCGGGCCATTCCCCATGCCACGGACGGCGTTGAGCAGAACGCCGACCACCGCCATCAGGATCAGGAAACCAAACAGGCCCCCTCCGCCGAAGCCGAAGATCGGAATCAGGAAGGGAAAGCCGATGCCGCCGCCGAAACCTCTGCCGTAACTCCCACCGCGATAACCGCCACCGCCGAGATTGCCGCCGCCATAGCTGCGAGGCACCGAGGGGGCAGAGCGGAAGCTGCCGCCGCCGATGCGGCCGCCTCTAGCGGCCCAGCTGGGATCCGGATGGGCCAGCAACAGCCCCGCCACGAGCAGGGGAATCGCCAGCCAGCTGAACAATCGCCGCAGGGGGCGTTGGCCGGGTCTGTTGCTCCGAAGGGGCTGGTTTGGTCGCGGGGAGAACACCAGGGACGCCGTTTGCGGGTGAAACGAATCTAGGAACCGCCTCCCACGATGGTGACGACCTCCAGCCCATCGGTTTCCACGACCCGGTGCTCCGGCCACTGCCGGCGCGGCAGGATCTCACCATTGAGCTCCACCACCACGAGCTGGGGCCGGTAGCCGAGGGCGACGAGGGCCTGCTCGAGATTGAGGCCGGCCGGGCAGCGTCGCTCCTCGCCATTCACCTGCAGCCGGATGAGCTCCTGGGGCTCCGGCGGCGTGGTCACGAGGGGATCTCCTGGTGCTTCAGGACCCGATGAGTATGGGTGTCGGCTGGCCCGCCCACGTCCAGCTGATCGAGCAGATGCCGGGCGGCGGCAGCCGGATCCTCCGCTTCGATCACGGCCCGCACCACCGCCACCCGACGGGCACCGGCGGCCAGGACGGCGGGCAGATGCTCTGCCGTGAGCCCCCCGATTGCGAAGAAGGGAATCGAACTCTGGGCTGCCGCCTGACGCACGTAGGCCAGCCCGACGGGCTCGCGGCCGGGCTTGGTGGGCGTCGCCATCACCGGACCGACCCCCACGTAGTCGCAGCCGTCAGCGACGGCCTGCTCCAACTGCTCAAGGGCATGGGTGCTGCGCCCGATCAACCGCTCCGGACCCAGCAGCCGCCGAGCCAGGGGGACCGGCAGATCGCCCTGGCCGAGATGGACGCCATCGGCCTCCACCGCAAGGGCCAGATCGATCCGGTCATTCACCAGGAACAAGGCACCGTGCTGACGGCAAAGGTCACACAGAACCTGGGCCTCCTGGAGGCGCCGCTGGTCATCCAGCCCCGGTGTGCCCTCCTTGGCGCGGTACTGCACCAGGCGCACACCACCCCGCAGGGCGGCCTCCACCACACCGGCGAGATCGGGCACCGGTGCGGTGACCAGATAGAGGTTGCAAGCGGTGAGGCGCTGGCGCCGCGAAGCGGCTGCGTCTGGAGTTGGGGCTGTGGCTGAAGCTGGGTCGGCTGTGGGCTCTGAGGCCTGGAGCAGTTCCACTTCCAGGTCGTAGAGGAGATAGCGGATCGCCGCAGCGTCCTGGGCCAGCTCAGGATCGCCGGCGCGAGCGAATTCCTCGATCACCCGCAGGGCCTCCTGCACCCGTGCCGCATTGGCACCGATCACCTGATCCGGGGTGCGGCGCTGCTCCTGGGCGGGATGGCCCAGCCCCGTGGACGGATCGGTCGCGGTGCGGCGGGCCAGCTTGTAGTGATCGGCATGGCGCTGGCCCAGCCGATGGCGCAGGTCCTTGGTGCGGACCACCAGATCCCCGCGTTCCAGGGCAAAACGGCACCAGTCCTCGAGCACCCGCAGGCCTTCGCGCGCCCGGTCGAGGTTGGCGTCGATCAGGCGATGAATTGCCACCTGATCCGGCGCGGGAGAACCCGCCATGGGTGCGACCTGGGTAGGGTGGGAGAGCCTAGGAACCAGTCGAGATGGAGCAGGGCGGCAGCGACAACCCGATGCTGGTGCTGGTGTCTGGAGTGCTGCTCCTGGGGGGCATCGCCGCCTTCATCGGCTGGGGGCTCACCCACGCCTATCCGGCCGGCTGAGAGCTTCAGCCATCAGCATTCCAGGGGTCTGGGTCGGGCACGATCGCCGCGCAGATCTGACGTGCCTGGTCAGCGTCCCTGCCGATCTGCGCCACCAGTTCCTCCAGACCACTGAATCGGCATTGGCTGCGCAGCAGGCGCAACGGCTCCACCGTCAGAGCGAGGCCGTTGAGGTTGAGCTGGCGATCCAGCAGGTGCACCTCCACGGCGGAAGGGGCCTGGGGATCCACCGTGGGCTGGGGACCCAGGTTCATCACCGCCGCCATCGCCTCCCTGGGGGCCTCTGTCCCGGCTCTGGCAGCTCGCTCCGCCAATGCCCCTGTGTTGCCGTCTGCCTGATCGCTGCCAGGCTGATGCGCCCAGGCCCAGGCGGCATAGACCCCTTCGGCGGGCAGGAACTTGCGCCCGTCCACCTGCAGATTGGCCGTGGGCCAGCCCAGGGTCCGCCCCAGACCGCGGCCGCTGCCCACCTGGCCGCAGAAGCGGTAGGGACGATCCAGCAGACGTCGGGCTTCGTCGAGCTCTCCGGCCGCCAGAGCCCGGCGGATGCGGCTGCTGCTCACGCGCTCGCTGCCATCCCAGAGCATCGGCAGCACCGCCACCGCCACACCATGCCCGGCGGCGATCCGGGCCAGGTCCTGGGCGTCGCCGCGGCGGCCCGCCCCGAAGCGGAAGTTGTCCCCCACCGCGATCCGGCGCGCCTGCAGCTGATCGACCAGCACCTGCTCGACAAAAGCTTCAGGACTGAGGCTGGCCAGAGCGCGATCAAACGGAATCAACACCAGCTGCCTGACCGCCAGGGGCTGGAGCAGGGCGAGCTTCTCGGCGGGCAGGTCCAGCCTCAGGCGGGTGTCGCCATGGAGCACCTCCCGAGGATGGGGCCAGAAGCTCACCACCGTGGGGGTGCAGCCACTGGGGCAGTTCTGGCCTGTGATCGCCGCGATCACCCGTCGGTGGCCCTGATGCAGGCCGTCAAAGCTGCCCAGGGCGATGCTGGAAGGACGAAAGGCGTCCTGGGGGGATCGCAGAGGGATCAATGCGTCAGGCGTCCGGAACGTGGGGGCAGGGCGACAGGGCCGATTCCAGGTCAGGGGCTGATCTTCCCATGGCAAGTTTGGGGAGCTTCGGTGCCGCTCCATGGCCGACCCTCTTGATCTCCAGCGCATCTCCGCGGCCCTGCGGCGGGTGGGCTGGGTGCGCTTCTGGACCCAGCTGGTGCTGGGGGTCGTGGTGGTGGGGGTGCTGCTGTTCAACAACATCGGCGGTCAGATCGCGGCCCGCGCCGACAAGGCCCTGGGCCTGGGGCCCGGCCTCTCCCTGACCACGCTGTCGTTCTTTGCATTGCTGTTCAGCCTCTGGCAAGGCTGGTTGATCGTGCGCTGCGGCCGCGCCCTGGCCAGTCCGGTGCGGCCCAGCCGCGGCGAAACCGCCCGTCTGATCAAACGCGGGCTGCTGGCCGATCTGGTCGGACTCACCCTGGCGGCGGTGGGCTATCAGGCCCTGGCGGGCAGTCTGTTCGTGCAGGCCTCGATGCAGGCGGGTTTCGCCTTCGGCGGGGTGATGAGCACCCCGAATGGGCGGATCACGAACTATCCGATCACCTCCCTGGAAATGCTCTCGGTGCTGAGCAACACCCAGGTGCTGTTCGCCCATCTGATCGGCCTGATCTTCACCCTCTGGATGCTGCAGCGCATCTCCCGCACGGCCTGAACGGCAGGTGACCCCGCACGGCGGCACGGTCTAACCAGGAGGGTTCAGTCGAGCTTGCGGCTGGGCCGCAGGCTCTCGCAGGGCGGCAGGGCTATGGCATCACCACGCCAGAACAGCTCGGGTTGCAGGGGCGTCAGCGACGCGCCCCCCTCGGCCACATGGGCCACGTCCGTCGGCCACTCGCCCGGCCCCGCCGCCGTGGCCTCCAGATCGTTGGCCACCTCACCTGCCAGCCAGTAATAGGTGCGGCCGCGGGGATCGATGCGCTTGTCGAACTGATCGGTGTAGCGGCGCACGGCGGTGCGGCACCAGCGCAGCGCTCCGATCCGCTCCGGCGGCAGCGCCGGCACATTGAGGTTGAGCAGGGATCCCTGGGGCCAGCCGGAGGCCAGCAGCATCTCGGCCACATCGAGGGCGAGAGCGGCAGCGGGTTCGAACTGGCGCCACTGGAAATCGGCGCTGCTCACCGCCAGGGCGGGCAGTCCCTCGATCGTGCCCTCCATGGCCGCACTGACGGTGCCCGAGTACAGCACATCGGTGCCGAGGTTGGGGCCGTGGTTGATGCCCGACAGCACCAGATCGGGCCACTGATCCAGCAGGCTGAACAGGGCGAGCTTGACGCAGTCGCTGGGGGTGCCGCTGCAGGCCCAGGCGGTGATCCCCTCGGCGAAGAGTTCGTCGGCCCGTTCCGCCCGGATGGGGGTCTGAAGGGTGAGGCCATGGCCGGTGGCGGAGCGCTCCTGGTCCGGGCACACCACCGTGACCTGGTGCCCCCGTTGCGCCGCTGCCGCGGCGAGGGTACGGATGCCGCCGGCGAAGACCCCGTCGTCGTTGCTGATCAGGATCCGGAGCGGTGCCATCGGTGTGCTCTGGCTGCTGTGGCTGCTGGCAACCTAAACAGGGCGCCTCCTTACAGTCGGCCATCCCCATCACCCGTCCCGTGACTGCCGTGAGCGCCCCCGTCAGCCTGCAGGAGCTCGTAGGCCAGCTCGATCGGCTCGAGGCGGAGGCGGCCGACGCCATTGCCTCGGCCGCCAGCGCCGAGGCTCTCGAGGAGCTGCGGGTCGGTCTGCTGGGGAAAAAAGGACGCCTGTCAGGGGTGCTGGGGGCCATGGGCAAGCTGCCCGCTCCGGAGCGTCCGCTGGTGGGTCAGCGCGCCAACCGGCTCAAGGAGCAGGTGCAGGGCCTGATGGCCGAGCGGCTGCAGGCGGTGAAGGGGGCCGCCCTGGCCGAACGGATCGCCCAGGAGACGCTGGATGTCACCGCCCCGTGCAGCTTTGTGCCGCCGGGCCATCGCCATCCCCTGATCGCCACCGTGGAGGAGATCGTCGACCTGTTCGCCGGGCTGGGCTACCGGGTGTCGGAAGGCCCCGAAATCGAGACCGACTATTACAACTTCACCGCCCTGAACATTCCGGAGCACCACCCGGCCCGGGACATGCAGGACACCTTCTATCTGCCCGGCGACCGTCTGCTGCGCACCCACACCTCACCGGTGCAGATCCGTCACCTTGAGAACAACCCACCGCCGGTGCGGATCGTGGCCCCCGGCCGCGTCTATCGCCGCGATGCCGTGGATGCCACCCACTCGCCGGTGTTCCACCAGGTGGAGGTGCTGGCGATCGACGAGGGGCTGGATTTCAGCCACCTGCGCGGCACCGTGACCACCTTCCTGCAGCAGTTCTTCGGCGATCTGCCGGTGCGCTTCCGGGCCAGCTACTTCCCCTTCACCGAGCCCTCCGCCGAGGTGGATGTGCAATGGCGGGGCCGCTGGCTGGAAGTGATGGGGTGTGGCATGGTCGACCCTGCGGTGCTGCAGGGTCTGGGTCTCGACCCGGAGCGTTGGAGCGGTTTCGCCGCCGGCCTGGGGGTCGAGCGCTTCTGCATGGTGCGCCACGGCATCGACGACATCCGCCGACTGTTCACCAGCGACCTCCGCTTCCTTGAGCAGTTCTGAGCCGTTGCCTTGATCCGGTGCTCTGCCCTTTCTGAGGCAACAGTGGCTCGGCCGGCTGAGGGGGCGGCTGCGCCTTGTGAACGGGGCCCGTCAGCGGCCGGACGGCGCCCATAAACTCAGCTTGCCACTTGCCTGCGATCGGTGCCCCGGGTCGGACTGATCGTCAACGACGGCAAGGACCTGGCCATCACCACGGCCAACGCCATCGAAGAGCGCCTCCAGAACGGTGGCTTCGAGGTGGTGCGGGTGAGCAGTTCCGGCGGCATGGTGGGCTTCGCCAACCCCGACCAGCACCTGCGCAGCCTCGGCTATGCGGCCTGCGTTCCGCCCCTCTTCAACGCGGACATGGAGCTGGCCGTGGTGCTCGGGGGCGATGGCACCGTGCTCTCGGCGGCGCGCCAGACCGCGCCGATCGGCGTGCCGATCCTGACGATCAACACGGGACACCTCGGCTTCCTGGCCGAGGCCTACCTCAAGGACCTCGATGCCGTGATCGAGCAGGTGATCGAACGCCGCTGGACGGTGGAGGAGCGCACTCTGCTGGTGGTGAGTGTGATGCGCGGTGAGCAGCGGCGCTGGGAGGTGCTCTGCCTCAACGAGATGGCCCTGCACCGCGAACCGCTCACCAGCATGTGCCACTTCGAGATCGCGATCGGCCGCCATGCGCCGGTGGACATCGCCGCCGATGGCGTGATCCTCTCCTCACCCACCGGCTCCACGGCCTATGCGCTCAGCGCCGGTGGCCCCGTGATCACGCCGGACTGCCCGGTGCTGCAGCTGACGCCGATCGCACCCCATTCCCTGGCCTCCCGCGCCCTGGTGTTCAACGATCGGGAGCCGGTGACCGTGTTTCCAGCCACACCAGAGCGCTTGATGATGGTGGTGGACGGCAGCGCCGGCTGCTATGTGTGGCCGGAAGATCGCGTGCTGATCCGTCGCAGCGACCATCCGGTGCGCTTTGTGCGGTTGGCCGCCCACGAGTTCTTCCAGGTGTTGCGCAACAAGCTGGGCTGGGGTTTACCCCACGTGGCCAAGCCGGGGTCGGCACCGGAGCAGGGACGATGAGCTCCGCCGTTCTGCTGCTGGGTCCTGAAGCGGTGGCCCTGGCGGAGCGGCTGGCGGCCTCGGGCTATCAGCCCCTCACCGCCCTGGATCACGATTCCAACGTGGACGCGGCCCTGCTCTCATCCGATCAGGCCCCCCAGATCCAGGAGCTGCGGCGCCGCTGGGGTCCGATCCCGGTGTTGCTGGATATCGCAACGGATTCGGTGGAAGGCCGTTCCCGCTGCCTCACCGCCGGCGCCGACGACTACTGGCTCTCCAGCAGTCCACCCAGTGATCTGCTCACCCGCCTGCGGCTCCATCTGCAGCTGGCCACCCGCAGCACGACGCCCTTGCCGGTGCTGCAGGTGGCCGACCTGCGGGTCAACCCCAGCGGCCGTAAGGTTAAGCGCGGCAACCGGTCCGTTGCTCTGACGGCGCGGGAATACCAGCTGCTGCTGCTGCTGCTGCGCCATGCCGGGGAGGTGGTGAGCCGCGAGCAGATCCTGCGGGAGGTCTGGGACGACCAGCAGGCCACGGCCAGCAACGTGATTGAGGTGTACGTGCGCTATCTGCGCCAGAAACTGGAAGAGGGTGGCGAGCGGCGCCTGATCCACACCGTGCGGGGCCGTGGCTACTGTCTCGCCGAGCGCCTGCCGACGCTGGAGGGCCGTGGATGAGCATCCACCGAGAACACTCCCTGCGTGGACTTCGCCTGATCGGAATGACGGTGTTGGTGCTGGCCGCTCGGTGTGCCCGGGCTGGCACTGATCCCCCAGCCACCACCCGCCCCCCTGCAACGGATTCCGCCCCCAAGGCTGCGCCGCAGTTTCTGCCGATCGAGGCTCGCTGGTGCCTGGAGGCCGATCGCTGCATCGACCTGGAGGTGGCTGATGCTCCCCGCGAGCAGGCCCTCGGCCTGCAGCTGCGTCCCCCCTTGCCGCCCCTGCGGGGCATGTGGTTCCCCTACGACCCCCCGGCCCTGGCCCGCTTCTGGATGCACCGCACGCCCGAACCGCTGGACATGCTCTTCGTGCGTGATGGCCAGGTGATCGCGATCGAGACCAACACGCAACCCTGCCCCCATCTTCCCTGCCGGAGCTACGGCCCCGACCAGGCGGTGGACGGGGTGATCGAGCTGGCGGCGGGCCAGGCGGAAGCCCAGGCCATTGTGATCGGGACCCGCGTCCAGCTGGAGCCCCTTCCCTCTGGACCTTCCTTGTCTCCCTAGTCGCCCTCCGTGGCAGCAATCAGGTGTCACCGGCTGCCCCAGTCCGTTTTCAGCCGGGATCGCTACTGTTCCGCTTCCGTCCCGGCTGTCCCCCGGGCCACCTGATCGCATGGAAGCCTTCCGGCTTCTGGAACTTCTGATTCTCCTGGCCGTGCTGGCCGGACTGGTTGGCTTGCTGCTGCGGCGCAACCTCTTCCTCAAGGTTCTCTCCATGGATGTGATGGGCAGTGCCGTTGTGGCGCTGTTTGTGCTGTTGGCAGCCCGCTCGGGCCTGCGCAGCCCCATCCTCGGACGAACGCCGGATGGGGCCATCCAGGCGCTGGGGGTGTCGGCCTGGGCCGATCCGATCCCGCAGGCGGTGATCCTCACGGCCATCGTGATCGGCCTGTCGATCCAGGCCCTGCTGCTGGTGGTGATCTCGCGTCTCTCCCTGCGCGATCCCTGCCTCGATCTGGCCAGCTTCGACATCAAGGAGACGCAGTGATCGCTGCCCTCTCCCCTGAAACGATCCTGACCGCATGGCTGCTGCTGCCGTTCCTGGCGGCTTTCCTGGCCGCCCTGCTGCCGGCACTGGCTCGCTGGCTGGCCCTGGGCTGTGTGCTGGCCACTGCTGCCATCGCCGCGGCGATTGGGCTTCAGGCCATGCCGGCCACGCTCCTGCTTCTTGGCCCTGAAGGGGTCGCGCTGGCGCCCGATGCCCTGGCTGTTCCCTTCCTGTTGCTCAATGCCCTGGTCTGCGGCGCGGTGCTGCTGGATGGCTGGCAACGGCCGAGCACAGGGCCGTTTCTGCTGCTGATGATGGTGCTGCAGGGCGGCCTCAATTCAGCGTTCGTCAGCGTTGATCTGATCAGCCTGTATGTCTGCCTGGAGGTGGTGGGGGTCAGTGCCTTCCTGCTCGTGCTCACGAGCCGATCGGATCGTTGCCTCTGGGTGGGGCTTCGCTATCTGCTGATCGGCAACACGGTGATGACCCTGTATCTGATCGGTGCCGCGGTGATCTATCTCCAGCAGGGCAGCTTCCGCTTCGAAGCGGTGGCCCTCACCAGCGGTGGTGGTGCCCTGGCCCTGCTGCTGGTGGGCCTGTTCACCAAATCCGGTCTGTTCCTCTCGGGCCTGTGGCTACCGCGCACCCATGCCGAGTCGCCGGCTGAGGTGTCTGCCCTGCTCTCCGGCGTGGTCGTCGCCGGCGGACTTTGCCCCCTGGTGCGTCTGATGGATGTCGTGCCATCGCTTTCGGCCGTGATGGTCCCGATCGGCCTGGCCAGTGCGGCCCTCGGCATCCTGTTCGCGCTGGTGGAGACCGATGCGAAGCGCCTGCTGGCCTGGAGCACCCTCTCCCAGGTGGGCTTTGTGGTTCTGGTGCCGGCCGCAGCTGGTCTGTATGCCCTGGCCCATGGGTTGGCCAAGGCCACTCTCTTCCTGTTGGCACGGCGTTTCCCCAGCCGCCAGCTGCTGGGTTGGGTCAGTCGGCCCCTGCCGGCTGCAGTCGCCTGGCCCCTGTGGATCGCGTCCCTCTCGATCGTGGGGGCGCCGCCCTTGCTTGGATACCTCGCCAAGCAACAGCTGGACGAGGCGATTGCCGGGCCAACGGCCCTGGTCACCACGGTGCTGATGGTGGGCACAGCAGCGGTCTATGTCCGCCTCTGGGGCACCCCCTTGTCAGCGGCTCTTCCCCATGACCCAGCCGCACCGGACGCCGCGCTGGAGCAAGCCCGATCGGGGGCCTCCTGGTCTGCCGGGGTCGTTCTGTTGCTGGCGGCCTTGCTGCTGTTGACTGTGCTTCTGCCCATCGCCGGGTGGGGTGGGTCGGCCTCCTTGGTTGGTTCGACAGCCTCGATGGCTGATCTGTCCAGCTCGATCCTCAAGGGTGCCGCCAAGACCGCCCTGGTTCTGCTGGCGGCCCTGATCGTCCACCGCACCCTGGAGCCGCTGCGCCGACTGGGCCAGCTGAGGCTGCCAGACCTGGAACGTTTCCAGGATCTTGTCGGCAGCGTCGGGATTGTCGGGGCCTCCCTGATGGTGGCGCTGCAGCCATGAGAAGACTCCTCCCTCTGTTCTTGAGCACCGGCTTCCGGCTGCTGCTCTGGTGCCTGCTCACGGCCGATCTCGGTCGTCTCAATCTGCTGATCGGTGTGGCCGTGGCCCTGGCTCTGCCGAGAGCCCGATCGAGGCCGCTGCCCCTGCGAGAGCTGGTGCGCGCCCTCTGGCTCAGTCTGGCGGCCGTCCCCCAGGCCTACGGCGAGGCCCTGAGGCTGATGGTGGCCGTCGATCTGGAGGAGCGTCTGATCCAGGAACCGGTGACGAATCGAAGCATTCCGCTGCTGATTTTCCTGGACGTGTTCCGCATCACCCTCACGCCGTTCACGATCGCCCTGGGGCTGGAGCCCGATGGCCAGCATTACCGCGTCCATGCCTTGCTTCCCCGGCGGCAGACGCTCAGGCCATCAGCCGAGGAGACGCCATGACCGTGCTGCTCTGGGGCATGGTCCTGGCCCTGCTGATTCCGATTGCCGTTGCCTGCCGCCAGCAGGACGTCTGGCACCGGCTGGCCGCCTTCGCGAGCATCGCCTCGAAGGTGGCCCTGATCATCCTCGTTGTCTCGGTGGTGAGGAGCGACTGGATGCTCGGCCTGGTGGGGGTGATCGTGCTGAGCGCCGGCAATGCGGGCATGCTGCTGCTCGCCAATCTGCTGCGGGAGGAGCGGTGATGGGCCTGGCTGCCATCAGCGAAACCGCCAGCCTGCTGCTGCTCGGCACCGGCCTGGTGTTCTGGTTCTGGGGAACCTGGCCCCTGCTGGAGACCTCCAGCTATGCCCGTAAGCTGCATGCCCTTTCGGTGGCCGACACCCTCGGCTCGGCCCTGATGCTTCTGGGTCTGCTGCTGCGCATTCCGCGGCAGTGGCCGCTGCTCACCCTGGGGCTGCTGGCACTGATGCTGTGGAACACTATTTTCGGCTATGTGCTGGCGACCTGTTCCCAATCGCGCAGAAGGCCCACGGGCTTCTCCCGCAACCCGCAGGGGGAGCCGCGATGAACCAGGTCTTCACCCTGGCCAGCGATCTCGATCTGTTGCTGCCGATCACGGCCCTGCTGCCACTCACCGCCATCCTGCTGGTGAGCCAGTCCAACCCCTACCAGACCCTTGTGCTGCGCGGAATCCTGGGATCGGTGGCCACCCTGCTCTATGCCTTGCTCGGCGCTCCCGATGTCGCCCTGACTGAGGCACTGGTGGGCACCTTGCTCTCGACAACGCTCTACGCCGTGGCCCTGCGTTCCTCGATGGCGCTGCTGCTGTCCGTGCCCGAGGGCGAGCCCCTGCAGGAGGAGCGGATCCAGCTGTTGCGCACCTGGCTGGAGCCTCTGCACCTTCGTCTTCGCCTGCTCTCCAGGTCTGAGGCCAGCGCCAGCGGACCCATGCCCTGCCACGGCCGCATCGAGCAGGGGCAACGGCTGGTACTCGGCAACCCCCAGCTGGCGGAGAAGTTGCGGGCTCTCGAGGGCTTCCAGCGCTGGCAGGACGACGGCGGGGAGCTGGTGCTGGAGCCGCGGCCATGACCTGGCTCTACCTGCTGGCGGCGATCGCGCTCTGCCTGGCGCCCCTGAGCTCGCCCCTGCCCGCGGCCGAGCCGCTGACTTCCCTGCTGGCTGGCATCACCTCCCAGACCGGCGTTCCCAACCTTGTGTCGGGCGTGATTCTCCACACCCGGCTCTACGACACGGTCGCCGAAGTGGTGGTGTTCACCCTGGCCTCGCTCGGCGTTCGCTTTGTTCTTGCCGGCGAAGTCGCCGCAGCACGGGTCCGCTCCCTCGACGACCCCCCATCGGTGACGCTCTGCCGCCTGGGAGCGACGATCTCAGCCCTGATCGGGGTGGAACTCGCCCTGCGGGGCCATCTTTCCCCAGGAGGAGGCTTCGCCGCCGGGGTCGCCGGTGGCACCGCGATCGGATTGCTGCTGATCAGTGGATCCGCCGCCGCCTTCGACCGTCTGTACAAGCGCTACCGGGCCGATCTCTGGGAAAAGGCCGCCGTGATCGCCTTCGTGCTGTTGGCGTTCCTCGCCCTGGATGGCCTGGCGCCGCCGCAGGGGGCTTTCGGCAGCCTCGCCAGCGGTGGGTGGATTCCCCTGCTCAACATTCTGGTCGCCCTCAAGGTGACGCTGGGCTCCTGGGCGATGGTGCAGCTCTTCGTTCGTTACCGCGGTTTGCTCTGAAGGGCGGGCTTGACTCCGGTCAGCACCAGCACTGGATTGAGCGGCGCCAGGCGGGTGCCCTCGGCCAGGGGAGCCCCGCGCCAGGCCTGATGCTGGCTGACGCTGAGGCAGAAACCGGCCTGCTCCAGCCGGGGCCGCAGGTCCGCCAGGGCTTCCAGGGTCGCCAGGGGAAGCACCACTCTGCCGCCGGGCCGCAGGCGCCCCATCACAGCCTCGAGGATCGGACCGCGATCTCGGCCGCCGCCGCCGATCAGCACCCGATCGGGATCGGGCAGCTGTTCCAGCACCGCCGGCGCTCGGCCTTCGAGGATGGCGGCCGGTCGGACGCCCAGCCGTGCCGCGTTGGCTTCGATCAAGGCGCTGGATCCACTGCGGCTCTCCACGGCCCAGAGCTGCAGAGCCGGCCGCAGCCGCAGCGCCTCCAGTCCGATCGTGCCCACCCCCGCCCCCAGGTCCCAGAGCACACCGCTGGGCGGCAACTCCAGATCGGCCAGCAGCTGGATGCGCACCTCCCGTTTGGTCATCAGACCCGGCCGGTCGTCGTGCTGCAGCCAGAGCCCATCGGCCAGCCCGAACAGGGGCAACGCCAGCGGATCCGGCGGCGGCGGCGCCTCCGCGAGCAGCACCACCAGGTGCAGCGGATCGAGATCCTCCGGCAGGGCCGCGGCAGGCGCCAGCCGCTGCACCCGCTCGGCTGGATGCCCGAGCCGCTCGCAGACCCACAGGCCGTAGGCCGCCTCCAGGCCCGAGGCCCGCAGCAGGCTGCGCACCTCAGCAGCTCCACCGCGGCCCGGATCGGTCAGCACCGCCAGGGCGGCAGGACGCTTCTGCAGCGCCGCCGCCAGCGGCGCCGGATCACGGCCATGCAGGCTGATCCAGCTGGCGTCCTGCCAGGGGCGGCCGAGGCGGGCGAAGGCCAGCTGCAGGGAGCTGGGGGCGGGATGGAAGCGCAACTGCTCCGGGCTGAAGTGCTGCAGCAGGATCCGGCCGATGCCGAACCAGAGCGGATCGCCGCTGGCCAGGAGCACCACGCGGCAGTTCTGGGCCAAGGCCTCTTGCAGCCGGGGGATCAGTTCGGCGGGTCTGTCGCTGGCGATCAGGAGAGGCCCAGAACCTGGTCCGGATGCGTCCGAAGCGCCTGAACCCGTGATGGCTGACTTGGCGGAGAACAGTCCTGCAGCCTCCGTCAGGGTCTCAGTGGTCTGCGGGCCCTGGATCTTCGACCAGAGCTCCAGCTCGTCGAGCAGGCGAGCCGGGGCGGCCACCAGCGCAGCCTTGCGCACCAACTGCTGTGCCGCCGCCGGCAGGCTGGCCATGCCGCCGGCACCGGTGCCCACCACATCCAGCCAGGATTGTTCGCTCAGGGCTTGCCACGGCCAGTGCTGGCCATGATGCTCAACTCCGTTCCCTCGGGAGTCCGTCGGCCACTCCGCCATGCATGACCGCCGCCAGCGCATCCACGATCTGGTGCTCGCCCTGCTGGCCCAGCAGGGCGACCTGGAGCTGCTTTCCGGCGACGGTGCCGGCCTGCCCGATGGCGATGCCGGCACCTGGATCGAGCGCAACCGCCGGGTGGTGCTGCGTTATCAGGCCCTGGTGCGCTCCGCCGTCACCCTCGATGCCCTGGTGGATCAGGAGGTGAATGGGGGCTTCCCGGCGCCGAAGCCCCAGGAGTGGCAGCCGTGATCGAACGGGACAACCCAGCTCTGACAAGCTGGGGGCATCCATAGAACCTGCATGGCGCGTTTTGGCCTGTCCGCCCTGACATCGCTGCTGCGGGACGCCGGATCCCGTCCGGTTGAAGGGTCCCGCCGCAGCGCCGGCACGGCCTGGAAGCCTCCGGTGGCCAGCTGGTCGCGACCCTTTGGTCTGGGTTGGGACGCGCCCTACACCGTGCGCTACGCCAGCAACCTCGACGACGGCCCCAACCACGGCACGCCCCTGGGGGGCTTCGGCGCCGGCTGCATCGGCCGAGGCCCCGATGGCAGCGTCAACCTCTGGCACCTGGACGGCGGCGAGCACTGGTTCGGCACCCTGCCGGACTGCCAGTTCGCCCTGTTCGAGAGCGATGGCAGCAGCAGCCGCGCCCATGCCCTGGCCGTGAAGCCGCCGCTGGACGCCTCCCGGCCCGAGGCGGGCGAGCCCCTGACCAGCTGGAGCTGGTACCCCGCCAGCACCGCCGAGACCACCACCGGCACCTACGCCGCCCGCTATCCCCTCAGCGCCACCCACTACAGCGGTGTGTTCGCCGCCGAGCTCAGCTGCGAGGCCTTCAGTCCGATCCTGCCGGGCGACTACCAGCGCAGCAGCTATCCGGTGGCGGTGTTCGTGTGGACGCTGCACAACCCCAGCGACCGCCCCCTGGACCTGTCGTTGCTGCTGAGCTGGCGCAACACCGTGGGCTGGTTCCGCAATACCGATCCCTCCGCCTCGGTGCACTTCCGCGACGACGGCAGCCCCGAGCACAACTACGTGCCCGCCATCGGCCACAGCCGCGGCCAGCGTAACCGCTGGATCGATCAGCCGGGCCTGCAGGGGATCCTGCTGGAGGGCGAGCGCAGCGAGCCGATCGCCGAAGGGGAAGGGCAGTGGTGCCTGGCGGTGCCCGATGCCGCAGCCCTGGAGGCAGCCGGCGTGCCGGGGGCCCGCATTCAGCGCTGCAGCCGCTGGAACCCGGCTGGCAGTGGCGCCGAACTCTGGGAACCCTTCGCCCGCGACGGCTCCATCCCCGATGGCGACAACGATCGCCGCAGTGCGGAGAACGATCCCGCCAGTGCCGCCCTGGCGGTGCAGCTGCGCCTGGAGCCCGGCGCCACGGTCGAGATCCCAGTGGTGATCAGCTGGGACCTGCCGGTCACGGCCTTCGCCAGCGGCACGACCGCCCTGCGTCGCTACACCGATGTCTTCGGTGCGGTGGGAGACAATGCCGCCGCCATCGCCGCCGAAGCCCTGCGGGACTGGCGCGGCTGGCTGGAGCGGATCGACGCCTGGCAGCAGCCCGTGCTGGAGCGCACCGACCTGCCGGAGCCGCTGCGCATGGCCCTGTTCAACGAGCTCTATGACCTGGCCAGCGGCGGCAGCCTCTGGACCGCTGCCAGTCCCGCCGATCCGGTGGGCCGCTTCGGGGTGCTGGAGTGCCTCGACTACGCCTGGTACGAGAGCCTTGATGTGCGGCTCTACGGCTCCTTCGCTCTGCTGCAGCTCTGGCCGGAGCTGGACAAGAGCGTGCTGCGCAGCTTCGCCCGCGCCATCCCCGCCGCCGACCCCACACCGCGGCCGATCGGCTGGTATTTCACCCAGGGGCGGGGCCGCGTCGAGGCCGCCCGCAAGGTGGCTGGTGCCACACCCCACGACCTCGGGGCCCCCAACGAGCGGCCCTGGGATGCCACCAACTACACCGCTTATCAAGACTGCAATCTCTGGAAGGATCTGGCCAGCGACTTCGTGCTGCAGGTCTGGCGCACGTTCCGGCTCGCACCGACCGGAGAAGACCTGCGCTTCCTGGCGGAGTGCTGGCCGGCCGCCGTGGACGCGCTGCGCTACCTCAAGACCTTTGACGCCAACGACGACGGCCTGCCCGACAACGGCGGCGCCCCGGACCAGACCTTCGACGACTGGCCGCTGCAGGGCGTGAGCGCCTATTGCGGTGCGCTCTGGATCGCGGCCCTGGAGGCGGCCCTGGCGATGGGCCAGCGCCTCCAGCTGGAGCTGGGCCTTGATACCTCAGAGGAGCAACGGCAGTTCAGCGGCTGGCTGGAGCAGTCACGCGCCAATTTCGACCGGTTGCTCTGGAACGGCGAGTACTACGCCATAGATGCCTGTAGCGGCACCCCCGTGGTGATGGCCGACCAGCTCTGCGGCGATTTCTACGCCCGCCTGCTCGGTCTGCCCGCCGTGGTGGCCGACGATCGGGCCCATTCCGCCCTCAACGCCGTCAAGGAAGCCTGTTTCGAGGGGTTCAGGGGTGGCAGCCTCGGTGTGGCCAATGGCCTGCGTCGCGACGGCACGCCCCTCGATCCCAACGGCACCCACCCGCTGGAGGTGTGGACCGGCATCAACTTCGGCCTGGCCGCCTACTACCGGCTGATGGGCGACAGCAGCACCGCCTTCGCGATCACCGGCGCCGTGGTGCAGCAGGTCTATGGGGGCGGCCTGCAGTTCCGCACCCCCGAGGCGATCACGGCGGTGAACACCTTCCGCGCCTGCCACTACCTGCGGGCCATGGCGATCTGGGCCCTGTGGGCCACCCATACGGACTGGCAGGCGATTCCCGGCGCGGAACAGCCGGCCCCCTGGCCGTTGCACAGGGAGCAGCCAGCTTGAACGTGCCTCCCCTGAAGCGGCGCTGGGCCCACCCACTCCAGCCTGGCCTGGCCCTGATCCTGGGTCTGCTCTGCTGGCTGGGCTGGCCAGCGCTGGCGATGGCCCAGCTGCATGCCCATCCGGATCAGAACAGCATCCCGGTAGTCCGCAGCCTCGAGAGCCTGCGGGACCTCGACGGTCAGAGCTGGCAGGTGGTGGCCTACCGCCAGGGTCCGGTCGGCGGCCCCTTGATCCTGCGCCTGGTGGGCTACCCCGGCAAGGTGAGGCTCGACCACCCCACCAACCTGCAGGTGGTCAGCGGCCGCCTCAGCTGGCAACTGGCCGATGTGACCCTGGCCAGCACCGCCCTGGCCGGCGATGGTCGGGCCGCGGCCGCTGAGTTTGATCTGGCGCCCTTGCTGGCCGATCTGCAGCAGAACCGGCCGCTGCGGCTGCAGCTGAGGGGAGTGTTCACCGACCTGCCGGTGCCCCCTTACGTGGTGGCGGAGTGGCGCAGCCTCAACGACGCCGCGGAGCCAGTGTGAGCCTGCCGACCTCGCCTCTGCCGAGCCCACGGGCGGGCATCGGTTACTGCTCGTCCTCCAGCCAGTGGCACGGCTGGATGGAACGGGCCCTGCAGCTCGCCGCCCTCGGAGCCGGCCGGACCAGTCCCAATCCGATGGTGGGGGCCCTGGTACTGGATCGAAGCGGCCAGCTCGTGGGCGAAGGCTTCCATGCCGCGGCCGGCGAACCCCATGCCGAAGTGGGCGCGCTGGTGCAGGCCGGTGAGCGGGCCCGCGGCGGCACCCTGATCGTGACCCTGGAGCCGTGCTGCCATCAGGGCCGCACGCCCCCCTGCAGCCAGGCGGTGATCCGCGCGGGCCTGGCGCGGGTGGTGGTGGCCATGGCCGATCCCGATCCCCGGGTGGCCGGCCGTGGCATTGCCCAGCTGCGCTCGGCGGGCCTGGAGGTGATCGTGGGCGTGGCGGAAGCTGCAGCCCTACGCCTCAACCGCGCCTTTCTGCATCGGGTCCAGACCGGTCGCCCCCTGGCCATCCTCAAGTGGGCCATGGGCGTGGATGGCCGCACGGCGCTCCCGAATGGCGCCAGCCAGTGGATCAGCGGCAGTGCGTCACGGGACTGGGTGCACCACTTACGGGCCAGCTGCGATGCGGTGATCGTCGGCGGCGGCACGGTCCGAGCCGATGACCCGCTGCTCACCAGCCGGGGGCGACGCTCGCCGGAGCCGCTGCGGGTGGTGCTGAGCCGCAGCCTGGCCCTGCCGGAGCAGGCCCGTCTCTGGGACCAGGCTGACGCCGCAACCCTGGTGGCCCACGGGTACGAAGCCCAGCCGCGGCGGCGCTTCCAGCTGGATCGACGCGGTGTGGAACGGCTGGTGCTGAGCCGTTGCGAACCCACGGAGCTGCTCGAGGCCCTGGCCCGGCGCGGCTGCAACCAGGTGCTGTGGGAATGCGGCCCTGCTCTGGCGGCGGCGGCCCTGCGGGTCGGGGCCGTGCAGGAGATCGTGGCCGTGATCGCACCAAAACCAATGGGTGGTCTGGCCGCCTTCACACCCCTGGATGATCTCGGCTTCACGGCCATGGACCAGGTGGCCGCATGGACTGCAAGACCGCCATCCGTGTTGGATGGCGACCTGCTCTGGCGCCTGGAGGCCCCTGCCTCGTGATCATCCTGCCCTTTGACCTTGGTCTTCTGTTGAGCGGCCTGCTGCTGGCCGTGGTCGTCTGGATCGGGATGGACCAACTGGCCCGGCTGGCACGGCCGAGCGGTCTGGCGCGGCGCCTGCTGCTGCGGGCGCGCCTCAGTGTCAGCCTCACGATCGGGCTGGGCACCCTGATCTGGTGGGGGTTCGAGCGCCTGGGCTGGGATCTGAGCCGCAACGGCAGCGAGGTGCGGCAGGTGGTGCTGATCCTCGGACTGGTCTGGACAGTGCTGCGCTGCAAAAGCGCCCTGCTGGCCCATGCCGGAGAAAACCTGGAGTGGTTGCAGCAACGCAGCCAGGCAGACCGCAACTTTCTTCAGGACCTGCTCAACAAGCTGATCACGGGAACGTTGCTGCTGCTGGCGACACTCGAGGTGCTGCGCCTGATGGGGGTGTCGCCCACGCTCTTGCTCACCGCCAGTGGCTTCGGTGCGGCCGCCCTCGGGTTTGGCGCCCGCACCCTGGTGGAAAACCTGCTGGCCGGGGTGATGCTGTATGTGAACCGCCCCTTTGTGATCGGCGACTTCATCCAGGTGCCGAGCCAGTCCCTGCAGGGGACGGTGAAGGTGATCGGGCTGTATTACACCCAATTGATCACACCGGATCAGCAGCCTCTCTATCTGCCCAATGCCACCTTCGCCAGCTCGGCGATCCTCAACGGTGCGCGCCGCGATCACCGTCAGGTGCTGGTGACGTTCGGCATCCGCTACGACGATCAGCCCCTGCTGGAGCCGATCCTTTCCGCCTTGCGCGAGGAACTGACCCAATGCCCGGGGGTGGAGCCATCCCTGCCCAGGCGGGTGCATTTTGTGGGATACGGGGAATCCAGCCTCGATCTCCGTCTGGAGTGCTTCGGGGGCGGCAGCTCCGATGCCTATTACGAGCTGCAGCAGGAGATCCTTCAGCGGATCGGCCGGGTCGTGGCCAGCCAGGGCGCCGCGATGCCCTTCCCGACCAGGCTGGTGCTCCAGACCAAGCCTCAGAACGAGGATCCGCAGGAGAGCTCAGCGGGGGCCGAAGGGTAAGGGGCTACCAGGCTCGCGGCGGCGGATCAGTCGATGGAGTGGCTGTGCTGGACCAGATCAGCTGGGAATGAAGTGACGCAGGCGGCAGGCCTCGCTGGCTGTGCGGTGCTGCAGTTCCTCATCGCTGAGCTCACTCTCCTGACGCTGCTGGGCCGCGATCACGTCGCTCTCGCTGAGCTGGTAGCCCTGTTCCGCCGCCAGGGCCAGAAAAGCGGCCAACTCCAGGGGCTGATTCAGCCGCTGCTGCAGGTCGGCATCGGCGCGGGCGCGGGCGAGAAAGGCATCGAGTTGATCAAGGCTCATGAATCAGGTCCGATGGGTGTCTCAGTCCTAAGCCCACAGCGTGCCAGGTGCTCAGGGGTCGTCCCGCAGCGGCGGGTGGCTCTTCTGGACTTCGCTTTCCTGCACCGTGAGGCGGCTGATCAGGATCCCCATCACAACCGCGATGTACAGCGGCCCCACCACGGTGAACAGCACCGTGAACATCTGCGCAGCTGGCGTCTGGGGCAGGATGTCGCCGAAACCCACGGTGCTGATACAGACAAAGGCGTAGTAGGTGAGACGCACAAAGTCGAGGTTCCACGGCACTTCCAATGAACTGGTCGGCCCTGGCAGGATGAGTGGCTTTTGATCGCTGGCGCTGATGAAGCTGCCCGGCTGGAGGGTCTCCAGCACCGTCACCACCATGCCGGCCGTGAGGCCCAGCAGCAGGTAGCCGGCCACGGCCCCCATCAACACCTTCTGGTTGATCAGCTTTTCCTCCGACAGGAACAGGATCAGCCGCTGCAGGCTCCAGGCGATGAAGCCGGTGATCAGCAGCAGCAGGGGAAGGCCGCTGTTGCGCACCTCCAGCGGCGTGAACGACCAGAACACCATCGACAGCAAGCAGGCCAGCCCCACCAGGCGGAAGGCCAGATCGTTGCTGCGGCGGCCGCCGGGCCGCAGCGTCTCGCGCAGCTGCAGGCTGAGAATCAGCAGCAGGAGTCCGTAAACAAGATGGGCCAGCCGGTTGAACGGAGCCGGCAGGCTCAGGCAGCCCAGGATGAACAGGTCGAGCAGCAGCAGGTTGCGGTAAAAGCGATGTCGGCGAGATCGCCGTCGATCCGGACTGAGATCAGTTGGACTCAGCAGATGCATGCAGCCGCCTCGGTTGCCTGCATTGTGGGGCCGCCGTTCGGTTCTCCCACCCCGCCCTCGGGGCTCCCCTGCAGCAAGGACCCTTAGTTTGGTCAGACTACGGACGACTGACGATGGCCATCCGCCAGGACGACAAAGGTCCGAACCGGCGCTTCGGAGTGATCAATCTGGTGTTGATCGGCTTCGGTGTGCTGTTGCTGTTCAGCAACTTCCTGCCGTCGCAGGGAATGCAGCAGGTGCCGCGGGTGCCCTATTCGCTGTTCATCGATCAGGTGAACGACGACAACGTCAAACGTGCGTACATCACCCAGGACCAGATCCGCTACGAACTCAAGAGCCCTGAGGAAGAAGGCGCGCCCTCGGTGCTGGCCACGACCCCGATCTTTGACATGGAGCTACCCCAGCGCCTGGAGCAGCATGGGGTTGAATTCGCCGCTGCTCCTCCCAAAAAACCAAACTTTTTCACCACGCTGCTGAGCTGGGTGGTGCCTCCGCTGATCTTCATTCTGGTGCTTCAGTTCTTCGCCAGGAGAAGTGGCATGGGCGGCGGCGCCCAGGGAGCCCTCAGCTTCACCAAGAGCAAGGCCAAGGTCTACGTGCCCGATGAGGAATCGCGCGTCACCTTCGCCGATGTGGCTGGCGTCGATGAGGCCAAGCAGGAGCTCACCGAGATCGTCGATTTTCTCAAGACCCCGGAGCGCTACGCCGCCATCGGCGCCCGCATTCCCAAGGGCGTGCTGCTGGTGGGTCCTCCCGGCACCGGCAAGACCCTGTTGTCCAAAGCAGTGGCCGGTGAGGCCGGTGTGCCCTTCTTCATCATCTCGGGCTCCGAGTTCGTCGAGCTGTTCGTCGGTGCCGGTGCCGCCAGGGTGCGGGATCTGTTCGAGGAAGCCAAGAAGAAAGCGCCCTGCATCATCTTCATCGACGAACTCGATGCCATCGGCAAGAGCCGCTCCGGGTCGATGGGTGTGGTCGGCGGCAATGATGAACGGGAGCAGACCCTCAACCAGCTGCTCACCGAGATGGACGGCTTCGCCGCTCAGGACAAGCCGGTGATCGTGCTGGCGGCCACCAACCAGCCCGAAACGCTCGATGCCGCCCTGCTGAGGCCCGGCCGATTCGATCGCCAGGTCCTGGTGGATCGGCCTGATCTCTCAGGCCGCAAGATGATTCTCGACATCTATGCCAAGAAGGTGAAGTTGTCGGGCAGCGTTGATCTCGACAAGATCGCCCAGGCCACCAGTGGCTTCGCCGGCGCCGATCTGGCCAATCTGGTCAACGAGGCCGCCCTGCTGGCGGCCCGCGCCTACCGCACCAGTGTGGAGCAGGGCGACCTCAACGAAGCGATCGAACGGGTGGTGGCCGGCCTGGAGAAGAAGAGCCGAGTGCTCCAGCCCGATGAGAAGAAAGTGGTGGCTTATCACGAAGTGGGCCACGCCATCGTGGGTCACCTGATGCCAGGCGGCAGCAAGGTGGCGAAGATCTCGATCGTGCCGCGCGGCATGGCAGCCCTGGGGTACACGTTGCAGCTGCCGACGGAGGAACGCTTTCTCAACTCCAAGGGCGATCTCGAGGGGCAGATCGCCACATTGCTCGGGGGCCGCAGCGCTGAAGAGATCGTCTTCGGTGCCGTGACCACCGGCGCCGCCAATGATCTGCAGCGCGCCACCGACATCGCCGAGCAGATGGTGGGCACCTACGGTATGAGCGAGACCCTTGGGCCCCTCGCCTACGACAAGCAGGGCGGCAGCCGCTTCCTCGGTGGGCCCAGCAACCCCCGCCGTGTCGTCAGTGACGCCACCGCCCAGGCGATCGATAAGGAGGTGCGCACCCTGGTGGATCGGGCCCATGAACGGGCCCTGTCGATCCTGAACCACAACCGTGGGTTGCTCGATTCGATCTCCGAGAAGATCCTCGAGAAGGAGGTGATCGAAGGCGACGATCTCAAGGATCTGCTCGCTTCCAGCACCATGCCCCAGGGGGAAGAGGCTGTCAGCTGTGCAGATCAGCTCAGCCCAGCCTGAGTCCCAGACAGGGAAGCGTCCCGCCCCGGATGCTTCCGGGTCTCCGCCCTTGACGGCGGGGCCCCCAATCCCGGATAAGGGTTCTTTGAGATGGGGCGATGACCTCCCAGCTCTCCAGCCTCGCCTCGCTGCTGAGCGGCCTGCGCGGATCGGATCTCCTCTCCTCCGCTGATCTGAGCGGCGATCAGACCCTGGCCCTGCTGCAGCTGGCCGCCGAACTCAAGAGTGGACAACGCCGCATCGACCTGGGCGGCAAGACGCTGGGCCTGATCTTCACCAAGGCCTCAACCCGCACCCGGGTGAGCTTCACGGTGGCGATGGCGCGCCTTGGGGGGCAGACGGTTGATCTCCACCCCTCGGTCACCCAGGTGGGGCGCGGAGAGCCGGTGGCGGATACGGCCCGGGTGCTGAGCCGTTACGTGGATGCCCTGGCGATCCGCACCTTCGCCCAGCAGGAGCTGGCCGAGTACGCGCACTGGGCCTCCATCCCGGTGATCAATGCCCTCACCGACCTGGAACATCCCTGCCAGGCCCTGGCCGATTACCTCACCCTGCAGGACTCCTTCGGGGAGATCGAGGGCCTGACCCTGGCCTACGTCGGCGACGGCAACAACGTGGCCCATTCCCTCCTGATCGCCGGCGCCTTGCTGGGGGTGAACGTGCGGGTGGGCTGTCCGGAGGGGTTTCTGCCCGATCCGGCCGTGGTGGAGCAGGCCCGAAGCCTGGCCGGAGATCGCTGCCGCCTGGAGGTGCTGCACGATCCGGTGGCAACCGTGCGCGGCGCCCAGGCGCTCTATACCGATGTGTGGGCCTCAATGGGCCAGGAGCAGGAGCAGACGGAACGCGAGCGGGCCTTTGCGGGCTGGTGTCTGGATGAAGCGCTCCTTTCCGAAGCGGACAGTCGGGCGATCGTGCTGCATTGCCTGCCGGCCCACCGCGGCGAAGAGATCAGTGCCGGCGTGATTGAGGGTGACGCCAGCCGGGTGTTTGATCAGGCGGAGAACCGCTTGCATGTGCAGCAGGCCCTGCTGGCGGCGGTGCTGGGGGCGTTCTGAGTGGCTCCGGGTTCCAATCCGGCCGGCCGATCTCTGGACAAAAGTGGCCCCAGAGCGATACAGATGTATCAGGTGCTCGATGATCTGTGCCGGTACTCCCTCCTCCTGCCGCTTCCACCCTGGAAACGCTCACATCGGCCCAGCGCGAGTTGTA
Source organism: Synechococcus sp. CBW1006 (assembly GCF_015840525.1). Lineage (NCBI taxonomy): Bacteria > Bacillati > Cyanobacteriota > Cyanophyceae > Synechococcales > Synechococcaceae > Synechococcus > Synechococcus sp. CBW1006. Next base: position 2,147,182 of record NZ_CP060396.1, read on the forward strand.
CGACTGGCTGGAGGGGTATATCGCCGCCCATCGCCACAGTCCTTCGATCCGGCAGATGATGCAGGCGATGGGCCTGCGTTCGCCGGCCCCGATCCAGAGCCGGCTGAGGCATCTGCAGCAGAAGGGCTGGATCACCTGGCAGGAGGGCCAGGCCCGCACTCTGCAGCTGCTGGGCGAGCGCTCCGAGGGAATTCCGGTGCTTGGTGCTGTAGCGGCCGGAGGCCTGGTGGAAACCTTCGACGATGTCCAGGACCGGCTCGACATCGCGCCGCTGCTGGAAAGTCGTGGCCTGTTTGCCCTCACCGTGAATGGAGACTCGATGGTGGGCGCCCACATCGCTGACGGTGACATGGTGCTGATGGAACCGGTCAGCGATGCCAGCCGAATTCGGCCCGGCACCATCGTCAGCGCCCAGGTGCCCGGCAGCGGGACCACACTCAAGCACTTCCATCCCGATGGAACCCAGATCCGCTTGGAGGCCGCCAATCCCGCCTACGAACCGATCGTGCTGCCCGCCGACCAGGTGCTGATCCAGGGTCGCCTCGTGGCCGTGTGGCGCCAGCTTTGAGTCTGCACAACAGCTCGACGGAACCCATCCAGCCAGGACAGGCCGCGGTGTAAAGTCTCCTGGCGAGCGACGGGGCTCTCCGGGCCAAGCGAAGTCACCAGAACTTCGTTCGTTTCTTGCAAGCATGGGGCCATAGCTCAGCTGGTAGAGCACCTGCATGGCATGCAGGGGGTCAGCGGTTCGAATCCGCTTGGCTCCATTAATCACTGTTTTTGTTTGGGCTTGTTTCAACAAGATATTTGGTTGAATTTGGTTTCAACTTTATATTTTAATTCCATTTTTCGTACTCGGCTCTCTCTCCAGTTCATTGGAGAATTTTTATGGGGCCTCTCTGGGTGCCCTCAAGCCTGACTTCGTTGACCATCTGTGGCCTGGCAACTCACGGATAACGCCCGGCCCCTGCTGGGGTTGTGACCGGCACCACCTTCATCCCGATCGGTGCCAGGGCGATCAAAGCCAGCTTGATGTGCTGGATGCCGAAGGGAATTCCCACGATGGTCACAAAGCAGGCCAAGGCGGAGCTGAGGTGGCCGATCGCCAGCCACCAGCCGGCCAGCAGGAACCAGATCAGGTTCCCCACCAACCCCAGCGGCCCCGTTCCGAAGTCGCCCTGGCCGGTGAGCTCCCGACGACTGACGGCCTCATAGCCGAACGGCCAGAACGCGAAGTTGCCGATCACGAAGCAGGCGCGCGCCCAGGGAATCCCCACGATCGTGAGGGCGGCGACGAGGCCTGCCAGCCACCATCCCACCCCCATCACAAAGCCGCCGAGGACAAACCAGAGGATGTTGAGAAGGAGGCTCACGCTGGAACAGGCAGGTTGCTGCTGATCGGTAGCCACACGATGACCTCCATCCAAGGCGATGACCAGCGCACGGGCAGTTCCAGTGCTGACCCCACACCCCCTGGTGGGGCCGTCAGGGCGGCGCTACGACCGGCTCCCCTTCCCTGGCCGTCATGGTGTCGACGACGCGCCCGTTACTTCCTGGCATCACCGCGGTTCGGGTGGCCCTTGGGCTGGCCTGTCTGGGCCTGGCAGCCCTGGCCCCAGCGGCGGAGGCGGCAGGCCTGATGCGGCTGCGGCGCACGGATCGCGTCCTGCCGGGCAGTGGCGATCCTGTCTGGGCACTGCAGCTGGAGCTGCCGGGAGAACCCCTGCGGTCCTATGCGGCCCTTGCGGGACGGGCGGATCGGCAGCAGGCAGATCGCCATCGCCTCGGCAGCCGCTCACCCCTGCCCCCCGGGCACTACCGCGTCTCCGAGATCGTCTCCCTGGCAGGGTCCGATGATCTGCCGGTTGAGCTGGGCCGCATCAGCTGGATCGGCCTGGAGCCGCAGTTCCCCACCGATCGCCGTGCCCTCGGCATCCATCTCGATCCAAGCGCGGGGCATGGCAGCGAGAGCGGCACCGATGGCTGCATCGGCATGATCCATGCAGATGATCTGCTGACGCTGACGGCGTTGCTGCAGCAGCACGGGGTGAGCGAACTTGAAGTGCTGCCCTGAGGGCTCCTGTGAGCCCGAGGCAGGTCGCACCTCCAGGCCAAGACATCCAACACCGCGGACAAGACCACGGCAGATTGTCCCTCTTCCATCTCTGGAACTGGGCAAGGCATGACCGGCAACCTCGCCGCCATCGGCTTTCTGTTCACCTGGGTGCTGGGCTGGGGCATCGGCGGCTCCCTGATCGACGCCGCACTGCTCCACGTCGGTGTCTACTCGCTCGAGACCGGTCAGCTGGGCACCCTCGCCACCTTCGTGGGCTGGACAGTGGTGTGGGGAGGATTGGGCTGGTGGCTCTACGAGCGGCTCACCGCAACGCCCTCGTCGTCGGATTGAGTGATGCCTGGCAGAGGCTTGGTCGCTGCCTGGCAGAGGCGTGACCGGTGCTGGTTCGCTGATCAGCCAGAGCGGCATTGGATGGGTGTCCGCTGACCAAGGCATCCGGTCGCGATCCCGTTGAACCCGGCCGGGACCACCCCAGACGCATCGCCAGACAGCCGTACGACCGCGCTCCACAGCACCAGGGGAAGCGGCCGAGCCCGTGGCAGCGACCTCACGGGGCTCATGCGTGAACCAGCGGATTAGCCATCATCGGACAGAGATGTGCTTAAAGACACACGCGAGAGGGCATGTTCATGCCGATTTGACGTGTTGAAAACCTGATCACGATGCCATCGTGATCAGCACTGGGCATCAAGAAAGATCACGTCAGATTGGCGCAGCTTCCGGCGAGGTGATCACACTGGTGTTGCGCTGAATCGATCCACAGCTGATGACGTCTTACCTCACCTGGCGGCGGACCGTCCTGCTATCCACCCTGGACGGGCTGATGGCCAGCAACGCCGCCACGCCCGCCCACGGGTCCACCCTCCAGGCGGCAGACCAGGGCAATGAGGCCGAGACCAACGGGGTGTTCGAGCGTCTTGAACGGGAGCTGTCGCGCTGCATGCCCGTGGCCGAAATCGCTGCCACCACCTCGGATCTGCTCACGTCGCGGCGCTGCACCTCCTCTCCGGCACGGCTGCGGATGCTCGATGGCTTCCGCCGTCATCTTCTGGTGCGTCAGTCCTGAGTTGAGCCGCTGGCAAGACAGCCCCAAAGAGGCTGATCGAAATCAAGCCGTTCCAATCAAACGAGATGACATCATCAGAGCAAAACGAACCACTAAAAGGTCTGGGTCCAGCCAGGAGCGTGTTGACGGGATACTCGAAGTAGCGATCCTTCAGCTGCAGATCTATGCCTGCGGCATGCTGGCGTCGGCAGCCTCTTTGGCCGCGTCGAAATGTGCCGCCAGAACGGCATCAGCTCTGGTGAGGCCATCCACTTTATGTGTGAAGATCTCGGCCTCGACATGGCCCCAACCGAGCTGAAACTCGGCGTGATGGCCCTGGCGTTCACAGATCTCACCAGCCTGATTCACCCACGCCAGGGCGGAGACAAAGTCCGGGAAGGTCCAGGCCTTGCGCAGGTGGTGGGCGTCCACCACCTCCCAGCCCGGCAGTTCCTGCAGCACGGCATCGCATTCCTCTGGGGTGAGGGTGGGCGCCCCGTCCCGGCAGGGAACGCAGGTCTCATCTCCGAGGGCCATGGGGTGTCGCGCGTTGCTGCCGCAAGTATGGGCAGAATTCCCATCGCGCCGCCGCTCCTGACCATGCTTCTGCGCCTGCTTCTGCCCCTGTTGATTGTGCTCCTGGTGGGCTGGGGCGCACCGTCCGCGGCCCTGGCCTCGATGTTTCACCTGGAAGGACCGTTGCCGGCTGATCTCGGCATCCACGGAGGCTCGCTGTCACCCTGTGCCAGCTCAGCGCACTGCGCGCGTCAGAACTGGTCGGTTGCCGATCCCGATGCTGCCGTGGAGTTCCTGGCATCCCGGCTTGAGGCCACCGAAGCGATCCGCATCGTGGAGCGTCAGTCCAACTACCTGCATGCCACCGCCACCAGCAGCCTATTCGGCTTCGTGGACGATCTCGAGCTCCTGGCGGATCCTGTCCACCAGCAGGTGCAGGCCCGCTCCGTATCGCGGCTCGGGGATTCCGATCTCGGGGTCAACGCCCGTCGCCTGGAGTGGCTCAGCACAGCTCTGGAGCGTGACTGAACTCTTGTCAGGGCACGGGGCTGGCCTCGGCAACCGCTTCTCGACCCAGGCTCAAGAAGCAGGTGACAGGAGTCTCGCCCCAACGCCCCCTGATGGATTCGAACCATCGACCGGCTGCTTAGAAGGCAGCTGCTCTATCCGGCTGAGCTAAGGGAGCTCGCTGGCCTGGGCCAGGTCTTCCAATGATGCCTTGTGGGCAGGTGCCCGTGCTGGTGGGACGTAGATTGGTCAACCCTGCGATTTTCGCGCCATGGCGGCGACCCGGCTCAGCGAAGCGCAGAAAACAGAGCTGGTGGCCCGTTTTCGTAACGGAGACACCAGCCAGGAGCTGGCGGGGATCTATGGCTGCAGTGCCATCACCGTGAGCCGGGTGGTGAAGGCGTCTCTCGATCCAGCCGAATACGAGGGGCTCAAGCAGAGGCGAGGTCGCCGCGGCAGTGCGGTCGCCGCGGAGGCCACTGCGGATGTCGCGGTGCCGACGTTGATCCCAGAGGAGCCTGGACCAGACCTCCCCATCCCCAGCGCACAGGTCCTCGACGCTGCAGTGCCCGTGGCGCCCCAGGAAGCCAACAGCACCATCGAAAGCGAGAGCGACGATGGCGGCGAGAGCAGCGAGGACGACGAAGCCGCCACCGGCCTTGCCATCGACGATGCCGATGACTTCGGGGACGACGGGGATACCAGCGATGACGAGGACAGCATGGATGGTGGGGAGGACGACGACGCCGATGTGTTCCTGGTGATTCCACTGACGACCACCGTCGTCGATGACACACGCCCGTCGATCGAAGCCCAGCCACTGGAAGAAGCGACGTTGCCCAGCAGCGTCTACATGCTGGTTGACAAGACGGTGGAGCTACAGGCCCGACCGCTGCGGGAGTTCAGCGATCTGCAACCCCTCGCTGACGAGGAGCAGGATCGCCAGGCCCTGCACGTGTTCGCCAATCCACGCCACGCAAAACGCCAGTGCGGCCGCACTCAACGGGTGATCAAAGTACCGGATGTGGCGGTGTTTCAGCTCACGGCTCCCTACCTGTTGAAGCAGGGCATCACGCGTCTGGTGGTCGAAGGTGCCCTCTATGCCCTGCCAGGCTCCTGAAGGGAGAGCCCGCCTTCGCTGGGATCATGGGCGCGCCGAGCCTGGGCACTGATCAGATCTTCCAGGGCCAGGGGCCAGAGGACCCGGCCAGGGTTGGCAACGCTGGCATGTCGTGAAGGGGAGGGTGGATGGTCTGCCCGATTACTGGTCATGGGTCTGGGTCTCTGGCGATCCTGGATCCGTTCAATCGGAGGATGCCGCAGACTTGGTGAAGGCAGTGTTGCCAAGACGACAAGCCATCAAAGCTCGCAGGCGACTCCAGCAAGGGTCTCTGGCGCAATCAACCCATAAGCCAGCCCAGCAACCGGAACCCTGTCAGGTCCGTGCGGTCTGATCCGCGCAATCAGGCCGGATCCATGGTCTGGAAATGCGCGAGAAGCACTCCGATGCTGCTCAGTTCCTCGCGAACATCGTCCATGGAAACAATCTCTGGCGACGTGACCTGGCCCCGAGGCAGGCAAGCCTGCTGAAGCAGAGCTTCCCGCAGCATGGCTGCCCGCACCTCCAGGGCCACAAGGAAAGGATTGCGAGGCGGTGGCGACTCCTCCCAGTCCAGATCCAGATCCAGATCCAGATCCCAGTCCAGATCCAGATCGGGTTCGAAGTCTTCTGTGCTTGGCTCCAGAGACTCGAGCAGGGCCGAAAGACCGGGATCTTGCCCGACGTGCGCCTGGATCGTCGCTGAGGGAACCACGCGCAGGAGGGTCTGCATGGGAAGAAGCGGAACCAACCACCTCTCCAGAGTGCACCTGATGGACTGGCCCAAGGCAGGAAAAACGGAGCTTCTTCACGAAGCGGGTCCCGGCCGCGCCGGCTGAGATCACGCTGCCCCTCTGGGAAGCCTCAAGGGCGGCGGGGGAGCAGGATCGCCGCGCTGGTGCCGCCACTGACCATGCCCAGCACCAGAGCCATGCCCACCAGAAAACCGCTCGGCAGCGGTGCCGTGCGACCAAAGCCCAGCTGCAGGCTGGGTCGATCCTCTAGGTTCTGGGCCCCCAGGCAGAGCACCAACAGCAACAGGCCGCTGCCGATCACCGTGGAGCACAGCAGGCGCAGGCGCAGCAGCATCGGGATCAGGACCCGCCAGGTGGTGAGGGGCAGTCTGAATCATGCGGGGCGTCCAGCTCCGGTTCGCGGCGGTGCAGCAAGGCATAGAGATCGCGGCGGTTGTGGCCGCTGCGCTCAGCCACCTCACGAGCGGCCTCCTTGCTGCTGCGCCCATCGGCCACCAGCTCCTGTAGCTGGCTCCTCAACTCCACTTCGCTCCAGAGGCGTGGCTGCGCTGGGACGGCTCCGCCCAGCACCAGGGTGCACTCCCCCTGGGGGGGCACCTGGCGGAAGTGGGCGAGGGCGGCGCTCACCGTGGGGCCCACCTGTTGCTCATGCCGCTTGGTCAGCTCCCTGGCCACCCGCAGAGCTCGATCGCCGCAGACGGCGAGCAGATCCTCCAGCAGATCCACCAGCCGGTGGGGAGCCTCGTAGAACACCAGGGTCCGTTCCTCTTTCTTCAGCTGCTCCAGACGGGCCCGCCGCTGGCTGGGCCGAGTGGGCAGAAACCCTTCGAAGCAGAAGCGGCCGCTGGGAAGGCCGCTGCTCACCAGGGCCGTGGTCACCGCGCTCGGACCTGGCACGCAGATCACCTCCAGCCCCGCCTGCCGCGCTGCCGCCACCAGTTCTTCACCAGGATCGGAAATGCCCGGCAGACCGGCGTCGCTGACCACAGCCAGTCGTTCGCCGGCCTGCAATGCCGCCACCAGTTCGGGAATCCGTGTCGCCTGGTTGTGCTGGTGAAAGCTCACCAGGCGTTTCTTCTGGCCCAGGGTCTGCAGCAGCAGGCCGCTGCGGCGCGTGTCCTCGCAGGCGATACGGTCGACGCCCGAGAGCACCTGGCGGGCCCGGGGGGAAAGATCACCGAGATTTCCGATGGGAGTTCCCACCAGATAGAGCACGCCGGCAGCGGGTTCAGGTTCCTGCACAATGCACCTCGCGGGGCGCTCGGTCGTCCCGGTGCCCCTTTCCGTCTGTCCATGATGCCGGCTTCCCTACCCCTGCCATCCGGCGTTGAACCCGAGCAGCTGTTCCAGGAGTTGCGTCGGCTGAGCTGGGGTGCGGCAGACATTCTGCGGGCCTATGCCCGGGGCGAGCAGCCCCCCTACGGCTTCCCCAGAGCCCTGAGTGTGGACGAAGGCGGCGAAGGGCCTGTCTCTGCAGCTGATCTGGCTGTGAATAGCTGGTTGCTCGACGGTCTTGCCGCCGCCTACCCCAAGGCCGGCTGGACCCTGTTGAGCGAAGAGACCGCTCGCGAGCAGCTGCGGGACGGCGAGTCCCTGGCCGCCGAGTGGCTCTGGATCCTTGACCCACTGGATGGCACCAAGGACTTCCTCCAGGGCACCGGTGAGTACGCCGTGCATCTGGCCCTGGTGAAAGACCATCGCCCCGTGCTGGGGGTGGTGCTGCTCCCGGAGATGGAGGAGCTCTGGTTCGGCTGGGTCGGGGCCGATGGCGGGGGACGAGCCTGGCGTGAGAACCGGGCCAGCGAGCAGTTTCCAGCAGCCCTCAGCAACCGCTGCGACCTCGGCGACCTGGTGTTGGTGGCCAGCCGCAATCACCGAGACCAGCGACTGGAGCATCTTCTGGAGGCCCTGGCCCTGGGCGACACCAAGGCAATCGGCAGCGTCGGCGGCAAGGTCGCCACGATTCTGCGCGGCGAAACCGATCTCTACATCTCACTGTCTGGCAAGAGTGCCCCCAAGGACTGGGACATGGCGGCTCCTGAAGCGGTGCTGATGGCCGCGGGTGGGGCCTTCACCCATGCCGATGGCCGTCCCCTCTCCTACAACGATGGCGACGTGCGCCAGGCTGGCTGCCTGATCGCCAGCCATGGCCCCAGCCATGCGGCGCTCTGCGAGCGGGCCTCAGCAGCGATGGCCGTGATCGACCCTGGATTCGCGGTCTGAGTCCTGATCGCGCGACAAGCCTGGCCATCGAGTGGACGCGTGAGCTCAACAGGGCGTGAAGGCAAAAAAGCATCAAAAAGCCGGCCCCTCAGGGCCGGCCCAGGTGGCAGAGCCGACCTGATCAGACGCCGACAGGCTCCTGCTGGGGAACGCCCCGCAGCGTCAGGTTGATCCGGCCGCGGTTGTCGATCTCGCGGACGCGAACGGTGACCTGATCACCCACCTTCACCACATCTTCCACCTTCTCGACCCGTGCTTCCGAGAGCTGAGAAATGTGGATCATGCCTTCCTTGCCAGGCAGGATTTCCACGAAGGCACCGATCGGGATCACCCGGGTGACGCCACCGCTGAACACTTCGCCCTCGCTGACGCGGCGGGTGAGGCCTTCGATGATGCGCTGCGCTTCCTCAGCGGCAGCCCCATCGTGGCTGGCGATCGTGACGATGCCGCCATCCTCGATGTCGATCTTGGTGTTGGTGCGCTCAGTGATGCCCTTGATCGTGCGGCCGCCGGGGCCGATCACGGTGCCGATCAGCTCGGGATCAATGCGGAAGCTGAGCAGGCGCGGCGCGTGGGGGCTGAGGATGTCACGCGGCTTGTCGATGGCCTCGAGCATCTTCTCGAGGATGTGGAGGCGGGCTGGACGGGCCTGGTTGATCGCCTCGGCCACGCAGGTGACGGCCAGGCCGGTGATCTTCATGTCCATCTGCAGGGCGGTGATGCCCTTCTCAGTGCCAGCCACCTTGAAGTCCATGTCTCCGAGGAAATCCTCGATCCCCTGGATGTCCGTGAGGATACGGACTTCATCGCCTTCCTTGATCAGACCCATGGCGGCGCCGCTCACGGGGGCCTTGAGAGGCACGCCGGCATCCATCAGGGCCAGGGTGCTGCCGCAGACCGATCCCATCGAGGTGGAGCCGTTGGAGCTGAGGCACTCCGACACCACCCGCAGCACGTAGGGGAAGCTCTCCTTGCTGGGCAGCACGGGGATCAGGGCCCGCTCAGCCAGGGCACCATGACCGATCTCGCGGCGACCGGGCGACCGCATCGGCCTGGTTTCACCCACCGAATAGGGGGGGAAGTTGTAGTGGTGCAGGTAGGTCTTTTCATTGGACGGATTGAGATCGTCCATCTCCTGCGCATCGCTCGGTGTGCCGAGGGTGGCGCAGGAGAGCACCTGGGTCAGGCCGCGCTGAAACAGGCCCGAGCCATGCACGCGCTTGGGCAGTACGCCCGCGGCGGCGCTGATCGGGCGCACTTCATCGAGGTTGCGGCCATCGACACGCTTGCCCTCGGTGAGGATCTGAGCGCGCATCAGCTTCTTCGTGAGGCTCTTGTAGGTATTTCCCAGCGCCTTGCCATTGCTGCTCACCGCCACCTTCACGGCATCATCGTCATTCAGGCAAGCGATCTTTTCAGTCACTTCCGTCTTGATCGCATCAAGTTTTTCGTCGCGCTCGGCCTTGGTCTGGGAGAACTGCTTGAGCACTTCACCGATGGCCTTGGCGCATTCCTTTTCCAGAAACGCCGGCAGGGTGATGTCGTCCTTGCGGGGTTCAGGCAGCACCTGCTCGATGCCGAGATCCTTGAGCAGGGTCAGCTGGGCCTTGATCAGTTCGCTCACGGCTTCGTAGCCGAAGTCGATGGCTTCGATCACATCCTGCTCGGGCAGCTGGTTGGCGCCCGCCTCCACCATCACCACGCCGGCAGGGGTTCCTGCCACCACGAGATCGAGTTCGCTGCGTTCGATTTCGCGATAGCTGGGGTTGAGCACGAAGTCGTCGCCCAGCAGGCCCACGCGTACCGCCGCCATCGGGCCATGGAAGGGAATCTTGGCCAGCAGGGTGGCCATCGAAGCGCCGGTCACCGCCAGCACATCGGGCGGAACCCGTTCATCGAGCGACATGCAGGTGGCAACGATCTGCAGATCGTCGCGCATCCAGCTGGGGAAGAGCGGCCGCATCGGCCGATCGATCAGCCGTGCGATCAGGGTGGCCCGCTCGGGGGGACGGCTCTCGCGCCGCATGAAGCTGCCCGGGATGCGACCGGCGGCGTAGAGCCGTTCCTCGTAGTCGCAGATCAGGGGCAGAAAATCGATGCCTTCACGTCCACCGGAGCGGGTGGCGGTGACCAGAACCGCCGTATCGCCGCACTCGACCATCACCGAACCCCCCGCCTGGGGAGCGAACCGACCGGTGGTCAGCCGGATCTCCCGACCATCGAAGGAGATCGACTGAGTTTGTCCTTGCACTTGCGCTTATGTCCTTTTTGTCAATGTCCATTCTCGCATCCGGACCTGACGGACCCCGGCGATGCTGATGGATTTTATTGGCCAGCCCAGTCCAGCCAACAAAAAGCGCCCCTGCTGGGGCGCCGGGTTGAACAGCTGCCAACGGGCCTCAGGGGCTGAAGCGAATCACCAGCTCGACTTCACCACTCCGGGCAGTTCACCTTTGTGGGCACGGGCACGCAGCTGGTTGCGGCATAGTCCGAAATCGCGATACACGCCGCGGGGCTTGCCGGTGGCCCAGCAGCGGTTCCGCATGCGGGAGGGAGCGCTGTTGCGGGGCAGATCCTGGATCTTGCGATGGATCTCCAGGCGCTCCATCGGATCGGCAGCAGCCTCGAAAGCAGCTTTGAGCGCAGCGCGCTTGGCGGCGAAGCGTTCCACCATCTTCTTGCGCTTCACATCGCGCGCAATCATCGACTTCTTCGCCATGCGCTCTGAGCTGGTACGGAACGGGTAATGGATCAGCTTACTGGTCAGCTGGACAGCCATCAGCTGGACGCCCCCTCATCGGCGGCCCAGGCGCCGTTCGGGATGGCTGGGGCAGAGATCGGCGATCGGACAGGTCTGGCAGAGGGGATTGCGGGCCGTGCACACCGCCCGGCCGTGAAAGATCAGCCGAATCGAGAGGTTCTGCCAGTCGGGCTGCGGCACCAGCTTCATCAGATCGGGCTCGATCCGCTGCGGCTCCCGCTGCTTGCTCAGCCCCAGCCGCTGGCTGAGCCGGCGCACGTGGGTGTCCACCGTGACACCGGCGTTGATGCCGAAGGCATGGGCCAGCACCACCGTGGCTGTCTTGCGGGCCACGCCCGGCAGCTCAAGCAGCTCCTCCATCGTCTGGGGAACCTCACCAGCGTGGCGTTCGATCAGCAACCGTGAACTGGAGACGATGTTGCGTGCCTTGTTCCGGAAGAACCCCGTCGCGTGCACGTAGGGCTCGACGTCCTCGCCCTCCACGGCGGCGGCGGCGGCGGCATCGGGGAAGCGCGCGAACAGGGCCGGGGTCACCTGGTTGACGCGCTCATCGGTGCACTGCGCCGAGAGCATCGTGGCCACCAGGAGTTCGTAGGGCGTCCGCCAGTCAAGCGAGCAGGTGGCGTGGGGATAGAGCTGCCCCAGTCGCTCCAGAAGCAACGGTGCCCGCTGCCGTGGTGTGGGGAAACGGGACCGACGGCCGGCAGCGGCAAGCCCCGCAGAGGTGGTTGGCGCGGTGGCTGCGGAGGTGTGCTCCTGAAGTTCAGGTCCCGGGGAACGATGGGGGCTGCCCGGTGGATCGCTGGTCGCATCGTGGGGAATGACCAGTGGCGTACTCATCGACGCGGCGCTCTGAAGTGACTGGTTGGCTCGGAGGATTGGCTTCGGCCCCAGCGGGGGCCAGGACTCAGCAGCGCATCCCTCAGCGGCTCATCAGCTGCTGGATGGCGGGCAACTGGCTGGTGTCCTTGACGATCAGCACCACGCTCAGCCCCACCAGGAACACGAAACCGGATTGGAGGAACGCCATCTGGAGGCGGTCCGGCAGGGGTCGCCCCCGCAGACCTTCCAGCAGCAGCAGCACGAACTGACCACCGTCCAACAGGGGGAGCGGCAGGGCGTTGAGCACCGCCAGGTTGATCGAGATCAGCGCTGTGAACAGAAACAGGCTGTCGCCGCCCTGCTTCGCCAGGGAGGCACCCATCTCGACAATCTTGACCGGACCGGACACCTGGCCGGCGGTTTCACCGAAGTGGGTGGCCAGGGTGACAAACCCGTCGACCGTGCGGCGGGTCAGCACCGCAAACTGGCGATTGGCCTGGAGCATCGGTTCGAGCGGGCCTGTGGGGGCCCGGAACACCTCGCTGCCGTTGGGTTGGAGCTGGGCGCCGATGCGGCCGATGCCGCCCTGATCGTCAGGGGTGAGCTCCAGAGTGACCCGGCCGTCACCGCGCGCCGCCTCGAGGCGCAGGCTCCGTTGCGGCGCCGCCTTGATCTCGTCCACCAGATCGGCCACGGCCTGCTGGCCTCCCTGGAGTTCCACGCCCTCCAACCGCACGATCCGATCCCCCGGCAGCAGGCCCGCGGCAGCAGCAGGCTGACCGGGCTGGACCGCCGCCACCAGCACCCCGGGAGTGGCACTGAAGCCGGCTGGAATGCCCACCACCACGCCCTGGGCCACCAGCACCAGCCAGGCCAGGAGCAGGTTGGCCATCACGCCGGCGGCAATCACCAGGGCCCGCTGGGGCAGCGGCCGATTGCGCAGCAGATCCGGATCATCGGCGGGAAAGGCGCAGTCGTCCTCATCGTCGGGGAATGCGACGAAGCCCCCCAGGGGGATGGCCCGCAGGGCGAACTGCACGCCCCGGCGGCGGCGTTCCAGCAGCACCGGGCCGAAACCGATCGAGAAGCTGCTGACCCGGATGCCCTGCCAGGTGGCGGCAAAGAAATGACCCGCTTCGTGCACCACGATCAGACCAGCCAGGATCGCCAGTGCGGTGAGAACACCCATGCAGGCTAAGTCCACGCAGTTCAACCCATTGTGGTGGGTGAGGTGCTGGCGATGTGGTCGCTGCCGAAGTAGGGGACCAGCGCCGCCGGCAGCCGCACACTGCCATCGCTCTGTTGCCCGTTCTCGAGCAGGGCGGCCATGGTGCGCCCCACCGCCAGACCACTGCCGTTGAGGGTGTGGACCAAGCGGGTGCCCTTGCCTTCCTTCATGCGAATCGCGGAGCGGCGGGCCTGGAAGTCGCCGCAGGTGCTGCAGCTCGAGATCTCGCGATAGGCACCGGCGCCCGGCAGCCAGACCTCCAGGTCATAGGTGCGGGCCGCCGAGAAGCCCAGATCGCCGGTGCAGAGCTCGATCGTGCGGTAGGGGAGATCCAGGGCCTCGAGCACGGCCTCCGCATCGGCCGTGAGCTGGGCATGGGCCGCCTCGGAGTGATCGGGGTGGCAGAACCAGTACAACTCGACCTTGTGGAACTGGTGCAACCGGATCAGCCCCCGGGTGTCGCGCCCGTAGGAGCCGGCCTCGCGGCGGAAACAGGGGGTGAAGGCCACGTAGCGGAGCGGCAACTGGTCGGCCGGAATGACCTCATCGCGATGCAGTGAGGTGACCGGCACCTCGGCGGTGGGGGTGAGCCAGAGGTCGTCGTCGGCGCAGCGGAAGCTTTCCTCGGCGAACTTGGGCAGCTGGCCCGAGCCGGTGAGGCTGGCGCTGTTCACCAGGATCGGCGGCAGCACCTCGCGGTACCCCTTGCTGGCGTGGAGATCGATCATGAAGTTGATCAGGGCCCGCTCCAGCCGTGCGCCCTGGCCCAGCAAGGTCACAAAACGGCTCTGGGCGATGCGCACGCTCCTCTCGGTCTCGAACAGCCCCAACCGCTCGGCGATCTGCCAGTGCTCCTGGAGGCCGGAGGCTTCGCGCGGGGTTCCCCAGCGCTTCACCTCCACGTTGTCAGCTTCGCTGCGACCATCCGGCGTTTCAGCCGCCGGCAGGTTGGGAAGGGTGAGCAGCCGGTCACGCAGCTGGGCCGAGAGCTGCTTCTCCCGTTCATCCAGCTCCGCCACCTGCCCTTTGAGACGGTTGCCGGCGTCGCGCAGCTCCTGGACAGCCTCGCCGCGGGGGTCTGCGCCTGCCTTGATGCGCTGGCCGACCTCCTTGCCAACCCGGTTTCCCTCGGCCTGCAGGTCGCTGCGCTGTTCTTCCAGATCGCGTTGTTGCTGGGCGGTCTGCTGCAGATCGCCAAGATCGAGCACCATGCCGCGCCGCCCGAGTTGCTGGCTGATCCACTCGGGGTTATCGCGCAGCAGGCGCTGATCCAGCACAGTCAGAGGGGCAGTTGCCGGCAGCCTAAGGGCCGGGGATCAGGACTTCCGGCCCTGTTCTGCCAGGCCGGCTTCAGAGCACCTGCACCACTTCGCTCACTTCAGGAATCGATTCACGCAGCTTGCGCTCGATGCCCATCTTGAGGGTCATGGTGCTGCTGGGGCAGGAACCGCAGGCCCCCTGCAGACGCACTTTGACGATCGGGCCATCGATCTCCACCACTTCCACGTTGCCGCCGTCCGCCATCAGGTAGGGACGCAGCTCATCGAGCACCCTCTCCACATTCTCGATGGTGAGCGCGCGTGGATCGGCGGTCAGCGCGCTGGATTCGGAGGTGGGGGTGTCGGTGCTCATGGCTTCCATGCGTCGGTCGTCAGATTCACCTTAGAAAGACCGCCGCCGGGCTGGTTGCCGCGGAGCTGTTCGCTCAGGAGTGATCCAGCTCGGAGAAGAGACTGTCGCTGGGATCCTGTTTCCCTGCTGCCTTCCAGCGGATCACAAGGGCCTGAATATTTTTTCGGTAATCGGCGTGCCGTCGCAGGCTCACCACCAGATAGGCCGCAAAGGAGGGGAGCCCAAGCAGCAGCAGTGGCGGGGAGATGAGTCCAGCAAGCACGGCCAGCAGCAGCAGCACGACGGCGTAGAGGACCGTGGTCCGGTCGAACTGGCCGGGAGGAACACGCCGTCCGGTGGAGAGTGCCCAGGCAAGGGCTCGGATCTCGAAGGGTTTGGTACGGAACTGCACCTTCTGGTCGCCCAGAGCCATGCCGCTCCAGCGCGTTCGGCCTTCCGCAAGTTTCGAAAGCAACCGGGCCCGCTGACTGACCGCACGCTGCACGGCCCACATCGGCAGCCTGGCAATCAATTCGCCATCCGCATCGCTGAGGGCGTAGCCGATCTGCGTGTGCCGGGATCGTTCCAGGGAGGCCTGCCGTCCGGGATCGACTTTGCCGCGGCGACGGGCCACGTCCTGGGCGGCTGCGAACAGGGCTGCCTCATGGCCGACGCGCTGTGTCATGGATCGCTTCGGAATGGCAGGCGAACGAAGAAGCCCAGACCAGTCAGGGCAGGCCCGGTGGTGCCCCGGGGCTAGGCAGCGGAAGAACCGTGCAGAGCCTGGAGAACCCCGCTGGCAGATCCTTCAGGCCTCCAGCTGAAGCTGCACATGGGCAGGAGGTTAGGCAGCTCCACTTCCCTTGGCCAGGGTGGGGCCTCCAGCCGGGCACAACAGCCCTTCTAGGATCGAGACTCTTCCGGTGCCCCGAAGGGATCTGCCCGCGCGATGACCGATGTTCCCGTTAAGCGGATCCGCAATTTCTGCATCATCGCCCACATCGACCACGGAAAATCCACCCTGGCCGACCGACTGCTGCAGGAAACCGGCACTGTCGCGGCCCGCGACATGCAGGAGCAGTTTCTTGACAACATGGAGCTGGAGCGGGAGCGGGGCATCACGATCAAGCTCCAGGCCGCGCGGATGGAGTACAAAGCAGCCGATGGTGAGCATTACATCCTCAACCTGATCGATACCCCCGGCCACGTTGATTTCTCCTATGAGGTGAGCCGCTCCCTGCAGGCCTGCGAGGGAGCCCTGCTGGTGGTGGATGCCAGCCAGGGCGTGGAGGCCCAGACCCTGGCCAACGTCTATCTGGCGCTGGAGAACAATCTCGAGATCATTCCCGTTCTCAACAAGATCGATCTTCCCGGTGCCGATCCTCAGCGCATCAGCGAAGAGATCGAGGCAATCATCGGGTTGGATACCTCCAACGCCATCCATTGCTCGGCCAAGACCGGCCTCGGGGTGCCAGACATCCTGCAGGCCGTGGTCGACCGGGTCCCGCCGCCCGAGGATCGTGTGGATGATCCACTGCGGGCCCTGATCTTCGATTCGTATTACGACCCCTACCGGGGTGTGATCGTCTATTTCCGCGTCATCTCCGGTTCCCTCAGCAAAAAAGACAAGGTCTTGCTGATGGCGTCGAAGAAAACCTATGAGCTGGATGAAGTGGGCGTGATGGCCCCCGATCAGCGCCAGGTGGATAGCCTGCATGCCGGGGAGGTGGGCTATCTCGCCGCTTCGATCAAGGCCGTGGCTGATGCCCGCGTCGGCGACACCATCACTCTGGTGAACAACCCGGCCAGCGAGCCCCTGCCCGGTTATACCGAGGCCAAGCCGATGGTGTTCTGCGGCCTGTTCCCCACCGACGCGGATCAGTACCCAGATCTGCGCGAGGCATTGGACAAGCTGCAGCTCTCCGACGCCGCCCTGAAATATGAGCCGGAAACCAGCAGCGCCATGGGCTTCGGCTTCCGCTGCGGCTTCCTCGGCCTGCTGCACATGGAAATCGTGCAGGAGCGGCTGGAGCGGGAGTACAACCTGGATTTGATCGTCACCGCGCCATCGGTGATCTACCGGGTGAACATGCTGGATGGCTCGATGATGATGGTGGACAATCCAGCCACCCTGCCCGATCCTCAGAAGCGTGAGTCTATCGAAGAGCCCTATGTGAAGCTGGAGATCTACACCCCCAACACCTACAACGGCACCCTGATGGAACTCTGCCAGGAGCGCCGTGGCGAGTTCATTGACATGAAGTACATCACCACCGACCGTGTGACCCTCCACTACGAGATGCCGCTGGCAGAAGTGGTGACTGATTTCTTTGATCAGATGAAGAGTCGCACCAAGGGCTACGCCTCGATGGAGTACCAGTTGATTGGCTATCGCAAAAATGAGCTGGTACGCCTTGATGTGTTAATCAATTCCGAAAAGGCCGATCCGCTCACAACGATTGTGCACCGCGACAAGGCCTACAATGTAGGGAAGGGACTGGTGGAAAAACTGAAGGAGTTGATCCCGCGCCAGCAGTTCAAGATCCCGATCCAGGCCTCGATCGGAAGCCGCATCATTGCCTCGGAAAGCATCAGTGCCATCCGCAAGGACGTGCTCGCCAAGTGCTACGGCGGTGACATTTCCCGCAAGAAGAAGCTGCTGCAGAAGCAGGCCAAGGGCAAGAAACGGATGAAGGCGATGGGCAAGGTTGATGTTCCTCAGGAAGCCTTCATGGCCGTACTCAAACTCAACCAGTAGGACTGCGCTCCCACCGGATCGCCCCCTGTTGGCAATCCCCTGTCCGCGGTGGGGAACCCTGATGGCGTCGTTGCTGATGCATCGGGATGGAACAGCAGGCACCGTGGAGGACACCATGGGGAGTGCGAAGACGTGCCGGAATCGAGCCATCCGGTGGCTTTGCCCTGCCCCTGGCCATGGGCACAGCCCTGGTGCTGCTGCTGAGTGGACTGTCGATCCAGACCACTGCCCTGCAGGGGCAGGCCGTCCTGGTGGCGGCCAGCCGATCGCGGCAGGCGGAGGATGACCTGGCCTCGGCGGCGGAGCAGCTGGTGGCCACCCTGGTGCAGCAGCATCCCTGCCTGCTGCCTCTGTCCCTGGCGGACTGGTCCGAGAGCGGGCTCAGCTGCACGGATCCGGCCAGTCGGGAGCACTTGATCGCCGCGACCATCGATCTTCCGGATCAGCCGGCCATGGGCTATCGCCTGCTGCACTGGCAGCCCAGCGCTGACCTGGCAGCCGAAGCGCCAGGGTCGGGCGAAAGGCAGCTGGTCCAGACCCTGGAGCTGGAGCTGGCCGGAACCGGAGCCGGCGGGACCTCCCCAAGGGCCCAGTTCGTGGTGATGCTGGCTCAGGACACCGCCACTGAAGCCTGGCGGGTGCAGCGACTGCACGAGCTGGGCCTGCGGGGGACGCAGCGATGAGCCTGCTCGAGACCACCGTGGCCGCCGTGATTGTGTCCGGCGCCGCGAGCTGCTCCCTGCACCTCTGGGGCCTGGGTACCACCTGGAGCCAGCGGATAGATCAGCAGCGCCTGGGTTCCACCCGTCTGGAGAGCGAACTGGTTGCCAGCCTGGCCCGGCTCCACAACGCTGCCGGGCAGATGGATCCCGCACTCCCTTGCCCGGAGGCTGCGGAGCGGGCCCTGGCTCTGCTGACCCAGACCCCGGTGACGGAGGAGGGGGTGCAGCGGACCGTGCAACAGCGAGGCGTAGCTCTGCTGCTGCAGCTGAGCAGCACCGAGCCGCCCCTGAAGCGTCAGCGACTGCTCCATCCGATCGCCCTGGGGCTTTGCAGGAGCCAGCCACGGCAAGCCTTGCCGGCCCCCCCGCCGGACCCTCCCTTGGACCCACCGGTGGATGTCGATCCAGCCACCACAGATCCAGCAGTGACAGATCCAACACCCACAGACCCAGCGTCCACCGATCCAGCGACCAGCAATCCATCAGCGCCTGATGCAGCCGCCAAGGATCCAGGCTCAGCAGGATCTGGCACCGACTTGAGCGCCACCTCGAGCACCGACCTGGCCAGGGGCACCGTCGCCTTGAGTCAGACGACAGCGGGAGGGAACGATGGCACTCCCTAGGCGCCGCTTCTGGCCAGAACCGGATTGGCGCGCTCCGGCAGCAGGCTTCAGCCTCGCGGAGCTGCTGGTCACGGTGGTGGTGCTGTTGCTGCTCGCAGCTATGGCGATCGGAGGGGCCCAGGGCTCGCTGGCCACCTTGCGGGTGGAGAGCGCGGCGCGGCGGGTGCTGCTCGGGCTCAGTGAAGGGCGCGCCGGCGCTGAGCGACGTGGTGAACCCTGCGCCCTGAGCCTCACGGCCGATGGCTGGCAGGAGCCTGCGGCGGGCAGCCTGCCGGCCTGCCGGGAGGGGCGCATCGATCTGACCGAGGCCATCGATGGCGGGGCCATCCGCCTGGTCGACAACCTGCCGGAGCTGGTGCGATTCAGCAGCAATGGCCTGGTGCTCGACGGCGGCACCGTGGTGCTCTCCGCCGATGGCACGGAGCTACGCCGCTGCCTGGTGATGGCGCTGCCTCTGGGGGTCGTGCGCCTCGGCCGCTACGGCGGCGATCCCGGAGCCACGCCGATCAGCGACCAGTGCCGACCGGATCCCACCCTGTGACCACCATGCAACGCCTCCGATGCCAGCCATCTCCAGCCACCGCCTTCACCCTGCTGGAGCTGCTGCTGGCGCTCAGCCTGGGCCTGCTCCTGTGTGGCGTGATCGTGCAGGGTCTGCTGGCTGAAGGGCGCAACAGCCAGCGCTTTGGCCGTCATCTCCGGGAGCGCCAGTCGCAGTGGCGCTCCCTCGAACTGGTGCGCCACGACGTGCGGCAGTCCACCGCTGCAGAAGCAGGGCCCGGCGACGCCACCGCCACCTGCGGACTGGCCGGCCGCACGGCGGTTCTGCAGCTGCAGGCGGCCCAGGGCCGGATCACCTATTCCGTCGGGGCCGCGCCGAGTGCGATCTGGCGCGGCCGGGTGCTGATGCGATGCGGTCCCGCCTTCGGGTTATACGGCGAACTCAGCAGCGGTGATGCCCAGAGCCGCGTGGTGATCGATGGGCTGCCCCGGGACGGTGCGGGGTTCACCGCGCGCCTCGATGGCCGTGGCGGCCTGGAGCTCACCCTGCGCCAGGCCTTCGATCTGGCGGAGGGCCGCACCCAGGACCTGGAATCGAAGCTCACGGTGGCGGCGCCCTGAGGCCCCTCAGGCTGCGCTGTCGTCGTGGGCGAAGCGGCTGTCGAGGAAATCGAGTGCCTGGTTGCGCAGGCCGTAATCGATCCGATCCTCCATGATTCCTCGCGGTTCCTGGGCCGCGGGAAGGTGATCTCAAGAATCTCACCGATCTTCGCCGAGGGGCCGTTGGTCATCACCCCCATCCGATCAGCCAGGAACAGCGCCTCGTCGATGTCATGGGTGATCATCAGCACCTCCGGCCGGATCGCCAGGGCCCGGGCGATCGCCACCCGTTGCTTCATCCCACCGGAGAGCTGCGGGATCTTTGTCTCGGCCGCTTCGGTAAGCCCCACCATGGCGAGGTGCTCCCGGTTGATCTCCTTCTTCTCACGCGCCGACAGATCTGGCTTGACCGAATCGATCGCCAGGTAGACGTTCTCGTAGGCGGTGAACCAGGGCAGCAACGCATAGCCCTGGAACACCACCATTCGATCGGGGCCGGACCTGGTGATCCGGTTGCCGTGCAGCACCACCTGGCCATCACTGGGAGTGGAGAAGCCCGAGGCCATGTTCAGCAGGTTGGAGTTGCCGCAACCGGCGCGGGCGATCGCCCGCCCGTTTCGCACCCTGCTGCAGCTGGATCTGGAGCGGCCCGTGGGGCTCGACACCGATCAGCTCGGCAGCTTCGATGGGCGGCGGCCACGGCCAGGGGGAGCGGAGGACGCCTGCCGCCGCAAGGCCCAGTTGGGCATGGACATCCTCGGCCTGCCGCTGGGCCTCGCCAGCGAGGGCAGCTTCAGCTCACACCCGGCTCTGCCCATCCTGGGGCCGGCCTGAAGCTGATGGTGTTCCTGGATCAGGACCACGATCTGGAGATCTGGGAGCGGCTGGAGATGAACCAGGGACTTCCCTGCGGCTGGTGCGGATGGCCCACCTCCCTGGCCCGCGCCGAGCGATTCGGCTGTGTCAGCTACTCCCACACCGCGGAACGTCCCCGCTGCGTGCGTGGAACCCGCGCCGCCGTCAGGACGATCTGATACGTCGGAATCCCGGCCATGTGCAGGTACACAGCCGGGATAGAAAACGGACCAGATCAGATCAGATCAGAACTTGTGATCGCGCAGGGCTTCCACCTGGTAGATATAGGTGATGATCGAGTAGTCAGCGTAAAACTTGGCTTCGATCTCATGGGTGATCTTGTCGGCCAGCTCGCGGGTGCCAGTGAGCACCTCGATTTTTACATTGGAGAGAGTGTGCGAGACGACTGGATCTCCCGTGGAGCGCACATTGCGACTACCTTCCCCACCAGCTGAATTTACGGTATAGCCGGTGGAACCTGCCGCCTTGATGAGCTTGATGAGTTTCTTGGAGAGGATTTCCTCCGCAACGATCACCAGCTTCCAGACTTGTTGACTCATGACTTTGACCTCCGAGCGGTTGTAGTTGTGAAGGGTTTAAGACTGAGAACTATCTTAAAGACCGAGCATCATCTCGGCAATCCCAATGAAGAGTGGGATGCAGATGGCGATCGCCACCGGCGTGCCGATGGCCGTGGAGGCGCCGATGTAGGCGGAGGGGTTCGCCGAGGGAATGCCAGCGCGCAGCGTTGGCGGGCCCGAGATATCCGAGCTCGACGCGGCGATCACCGCCAGCACAACAGCGCCACCGATGCTGAAGCCCGTGATCTTGTGAATGACAAGACCAAGACCGAAGGCCAGAAAACCGTGCAGGATGGGTGCGATGAAAGCGTAGATGGCAAACCACTGGGCAACCTTGCGCAGCTCATTCATGCGCTGGGCGGCCTCCATCCCCATGATGATCATCAGGATCGCAAGGAAGCCGCGGAACAGAGGGTTGAAGAAGCTCTCATAAACGGGCTCAGGCTTGGTGAGAATGCCAAGGGCCACACCCAGAAGCAGCGATGTGACGGCAGAACTCTGCACGCTTTCCTTGATGATCGGCCAGATCTCTACTTTCTCGGAAGCGTTGCCGGTCTTCTTGCTGAGGTAAACGCTGGCCACCACGATCGCCGTCACCAGGGCCGGGATGTCCATGAAGGGATAGAGGGCCGCCGTCCATGCTTCATAGGGGATCTTGGCGGAATCCAACTGGGGCAGCACCGCCGCAAGAGTGGAGCCACTGACCGCGCCGAACAGGCCACCGGTGGCCACGGCGTCAGGCACCTTGATGCCTGGCATTTTCCCCAAGGTGTAACGACCGATGAACACGATCACGATACCAAGCGCCACAGCAGCGAGTGCCGGGAGGAAGATCTCGGTGGGGTTGGAATTGCGAATGGCGATGCCTCCGCTCAATCCGATCTTCAGCAGCAGGAAGAAGGTGATGAACCTGTAGATCGAATCTGGAATGGCCAGCTGGCTGCCGAATGAGGCGACGACCATGCCACCAATCAAGAAGCCAAGTGTTGGAGACTGAAGCTGCTTGATGAAGAGTGTAAGAAATTCGGCCAATTTAATCCTCTTGATGTGTTGACGACTAGGACTGCGGAATGTGTAGGTTGTCGAGCAAGACGAGCCAGCCACTGCCAGGCCAGGCCTCGGTGTTGCTATCGGATTGACGGGTGGATGAGGACATCCAAAGCCCGAATCAGGCTCCCTTAGGAATCAAGCATGGGTCACCGTTGCGGCGGTCGGGAGACGTTAATACCCGGGGACGACCACTGGGTGGTTGTGTTCCGCAGGATTGCGGATGCCATTGATAAGGTCAGACAATCAATCCAGTCAATCCTGGCTCTTGAGCCACAAGCACCCGATCTGGATCGGCCACCCTTGTCTGAATCTGGTAGTGACGCGACCCCAATCAGGGATCCAGCTTCCATGAGTACAGGTGGGGAGCATCAGCCTTGACGATCCCAGTCATGGATCACCATCACCTGGGGATCGCCCGACCCTGGCGAGCTGCCTGTCGCAGCTGATCAGCCCGGCAGGATGACGCGGTCGATCACGTGCACGATGCCGTTATCGCAGACGATGTCCGCCGAGACGACCGTGGCGTTCTTCACTTCAAAGGGTTCGACGCTGCGAATTGGTACCGGGGCCCCTTCGAGGCTCTGCCACTCCGGTTGATCGACCAGATCGGCACGGCAAAAGTTGCCGCCCAGCACGTGGTATTTCAGGATGCGGGCCAGCTGGGGCGGATTGTCCACCAGCGTCTGCACGCAGCCGGGCGGGAGGGCTGCGAAGGCATCGTCCACCGGTGCGAACACCGTGAAGGGCCCCGGACTCTCCAACGCAGCGGTGAGGCCAGCCACCTCCACCGCGGTGAGGAGAGTGGCGAAGCAGCCCGCGCTGCGCGCAGTCTCGATGATGGAGGCCATAGGTGTAAGAGGAGGTAACGGATTCAGCGATAGTCCTGGGTCTGGACCTGGGGCAGGCGCGCCTCCGGCCTGAGGAAACGGTCCATCTGCGCCTCGAAGAAGCGTCGGTTGGCCAGCAGGTGCTCCGGATTGGTGTCGTCGAGCGGATAGAGCAGGGCACAGCGCAAGGCCTGGATCACCGCCGAGGTGACGTTGTACATCGAGCGCTGAAAGGTGATGCCCAGCTGAACCAACTGGTCTTCTTCACTGCGGCGGTGCTTGCGGTAGAGCTCCTGCAGGTAGGGGGGCAGGAAATGCAGCATGTCCTGCATCAGCAGGGTGGGGGGGATGCCCGCCGAACCCACCGGAAACACGTCAGCATAGAGAATTCCGTAGTGGAAATCAGCCTGATCGCTCGGCACCTGTCCAGCCTGGGCGTTGTAGCTCTTGGTGCCTCGGAAGGGTGATGTGCGGTAGAACACTGCTTCCACATACGGGAGAGCAGCTTCGTAGAGCCAGGTGAATCCTTCGCTTTTGGGGATGACTTCAATGCACTCCCCATCCACATAGACGTGGTGGTAGATCGGCCTTCCTGCCACCGCAAAGATGCCATTCACCAAAAAGTCCATGGCATCGGGAACGCCCTGGAAGCCACCTTCATCGTAGATGTCGCTCATTTCGAAGAAGACCGGCGCCATCACCTCCCAGAACAGGCCGAGATTGGCGGTGTAGCTGGCCTGCTTGCATTGCTCCAGAAACATCTCTGGGAACAACTTGTACAAGCCCAGCATCACGGGGTTGCGCTTGAAGTAAGCACGGATTGCTCGGTCAGCATTGGCACGGTAGGCCTCCGATTCGAGATAGTCGTTGAAACGCCCCCCCATACCCTGGTGCCAGAGCATGGCCCGCATGCAGGCCTCGGCGAACTCCATATTCACCCGGTCGTGCCAGAGGTGATGGAGCAGCTTGGGCATGCGGAAGGTTTCGCCCTTCTCCATGAAGGCCAGCAGTTCCGGATGCGCCTTCTCTCCACCTCGCCAGATCCTCAGAGACGACTGATCACCCGCATAGGAATTGGGTCGATCCAGATACTCCTGTGAGATCAGGTATTTGAAGGCGGGCAGGGGCTGGAGGAACACCTGCTCAGCGATGTAGAGCAGATCGCGCCAGTAAAAATCCATCGGCACGGCATAGGCCTTGTAGATGCCGATGATCTGCATCAGGTTCTCCGGCGTGTCCGGCAGCATTGAGCCGCCGGCCTCAAGCCGGTGAATCACCTCCGCGTAGGGATGGTTGGAAGGGGGGATCAGGGGGGTGGTGGCCGGGGCGCCGGCCTGAACGGGAGACGTGCTCATGACGGCAGAACGACCGAGGGGGTAGCGGAGGGGGCGGCCGCTGAGACGAGGCCGGAGGGCACCATGGCCAGCGAGGCGGGGGCGATTGAGTTCGGGATGATCAGGGGGCGGACCGCCAGGGCGGCGGTATCGGCCTCGCTCCAGCCCACCAGGGCCGTAGGCCAGATCCCGACAGCGATCACCAGCAGGGTGAGCGCCAGGGCAGGGGCCCTTTCGCTCCAGCAGGTCGACTGCCAGTCGGCGCGCTCGTTATCCAGACGGCCGAAGCCCACCCGGTTGAACAGACGCACGGCATAGACGGCCGTGAAGCCTGAGGCCACCAGACACACCAGGGTGGCGCGGGGGAAGGCGGTCCAACTGCCTTCGAACACCAGCAGCTCGGCAGGGAAACTGGCCAGACCCGGAATGCCGGCGGCTGCCATCAGGGCAACCAGCAACATCCCCAGGGTGAACGGCAGGCCCCGCAGGGGATTGAGCAGACCGGAAAGTTCGGGTATGGAGGAGGTGCCGGTCTTGCGCTCGATCAGCCCCACACAGGCAAACAACAGAGCCAGAATCAGACCGTGCGCCAGGATCTGGGCCACGGCTCCCTGCAGGCTGAGGGGCGTTGCCGCCGCCAGGGCCAGGACCAGCAGACCCATGTGGCCAAGCGAGCTGTAGGCCATCAGGCGGCGCATGTCGCTCTGGGCGATGGCGTTGAGGGCGCCATACACGGCACTGATGGCGCCCGCAGCGGCGATCCAGGGCGACCAGCTCACCCAGAGATCGGGCAGATCACCCACCGCGAAACGGAGTAGCCCGTAGGCGCCCAGCTTCGAAACCGCACCGCCCACCACCATCACAACCGGAGTGGGGGCCTGGCTGTAGGTGAGCGGCTGCCAGCCGTGCAGCGGCACCACCGGCAGTTTCAGGCCGAAACCGAGCAGCAGCAGGGCCAGGATCCAGCGCTGGGCGGTGGGGGAGAGATCAGCGTTGCTGAGGTCGTCGTAGCCGAAGCTGAAACCGTTGGCGTTGAACCAGCCGAAGGCGAGCACGCCCGCCAGGAGGGCGAGGCCGGAAACGGCGCCATAGAGGAGGAAACGGATCGCAGCGCCGGCGCGCCGCTCACCTCCCCAGATCGCCACCAGCAGCGTGGTGGGGATCAGCACCAGCTCGAAGGCGAGCACGAACAGCAGGGCGTTGCGGGCCAGGAAGGCGCCCATGACCCCCAGGTTGGTGGCCAGCAACAACGGAAAGAACAGCCGGGGCCGCAGCTGATCAGCCGGTGCCGAGAGGATGGCGGCCGTGGAGAGCAGGCTGGTGAGCAGGATCAGCGGCAACGACAGACCATCCAGCCCGAGATCGAGCTGAAGACCCAGCTGGGGCACCCAGTCTTGATGGAGATCAGCAGGGGGCAGGCGCCAGCACAGCAGACCCACCAGCAGCTGGGCGGCCGTGGCCGCAGCCGCAAGGCTGCGCACCCGTACGGGCTGCCCCTCGGGAAGCAGCGGCAGCAGCAGGCCGGCGGCCAGGGGGAAAGCCAGCAGCAGCAGGAGAACGGAGGGTGCCATCAGCGGAGAGAAACGAAGGGCACGAGGGGCTGGCTGGCCAGCAACCAGGCGGACATCAACAGAACCCCCAGCAGCAGCGACAGGGCATAGGCCTGGGACCGGCCGGAGGTGGTGAGACTGAGGCGCCGGGCGCCTTCGAGGGTGGCTTCACCGGTACCCTCGCTGAACCCATCCACCAGACGCTGATCCGACCAGGCGCTGAGGCGGGCCAGGGTCAGCACCAGCCCCACCACGGTGCGGTGATAGAAGCGCTCGGTCTGCATGTCGTGGGCGAGCCAGTCCTGCAGGCCCCCAAGGGCTGCCGGCAGATGGGCCAGGGGATGGGGCCGCAGATAGAAGAGGGCCGAGAGTCCACCCCCCAGCAGGGTGGAGAGCAGCAAGGGAACCGCCAACGGACCCCAGCCAGGCAGGGGCGTGAGGGCAAAGATGCCGTTCCGCACCAGCAACTGGGGCATGTGCAGCACCAGACCGGTGAGGAACAGCGTGGGCAGCACCATCAACCAGAGCCCTTCCGGAGAGCGGACTGTGAAGGGGGTGGTGCGGCCTCCCCAGATCTGGCCGAAGACCCTGATCAGCCCCGCGCTGATCAATGCATTGGTGAGTAGCACCAGGCCGCTGAGCAGCAGGGGATGGGTACTGGCGGCCGTGAGGGCCAACAATTCCCGCAGCGCGGCAAAGCCGCCGAACGGAGGCAGACCGATCAGGCCGAAGGCACCAACGAGGAAAGCGATGCCCATCAGGGGCCTGCGGCTCCACAGCCCACCCAGCTGGGTGAGGTCCTGGGTGACGTTGCTGATCACGATGGTGCCGATCGACATCAGCATCAGGGCCATCGGCAGGGGATAGACCAGCAGAAGATGGTCGGCAACAGTGATGCCACTCAGTCCCACAGCCACAAACAGCAAACCCAGCCAACTGCTCACCAGGAACGACAGGGCGCGCTTCACATCCACCTGGGCCAGGGCGATCAGGGAGGCCACCAAAGCGGTGGTTCCCCCGACGACCACCAGCACGGCCTGGACGAGCGGGCTGAGTTCGATCAGTGGTTCCAGGCGCAGCAACACCCAGGCACCACCGACCACGACCACCGAATTGCGCAGCACGGTGGAGGGAATCGGACTCTCCATCGCCTCATCCAGCCAGAGATGGAGCGGGATCTGAGCACACTTTCCCATCGGGCCTGCAATCAGGGCCAGAAGGATCAGGGTGAAGGCCGCCGGCAAGCCATCACCAGAGGCGGCCTGGGCCGCCGCCCAGGCCTGGAGGCCATGGAAATTCCAGGTGCCGGTCATCGGTAGCAGCGCGATCACCCCGGCCAGCAGGATCAGGTCCCCCACCCGCTTGGTGAGGAAGGCATCGCGGGCTCCCTTCACCACCAGAGATTGGTTGTACCAGGTACCAACAATCAGATAGGTACCGAGGGTGAGCAATTCAAGGATCACATAGCTGAAGAACAGCGAATCGGTGAGAGCAAGCCCGCAGAGGCCGGCCTCGAAGAAACTCAGACAACCGAAAAAGCGGGGCCAGCCCCAGTCCATTTCCAGATAGGCAATCGTGTAGATCTGCACGAGAACATGCAGGCCTGTGATCACCGTCATCGCAATCAGCGACGGTTCGCTGATGATCCCATCAAAGCCGATACGCAGTCCGGCGGTCGACAGCCAGGTCCAGCTGATCGTCAGAGGTCGATAGAGGGCGGCGGCGCCAGCCGCGGCATTGGAATGCAGGGCGATCAGGGCGAGCACGCTGTGGACGAACGACACGCTCACCATCAACAGGTTGAGGTAACCGCACGGCCTTGGCCCGGTTCGGGCGATCCCGCCCGACGACCAGGCCAGCGAGGCCAGGGCGGCGAGAAGGGGGTAGAGAGGAATGAGCCAGGCCGTCTGAGCCAGGAAGACGCTCATCGCAGGGGAGTAGGGGGAAGGAAAAGCAAGGCAGCCATGGACATCCAGAAGTGGTCAGACATTGGCCAAGGCCCTGGCCACTCTGGAAGCCGCCTGGAGTGATCGGGTGGATGACACATTCAAGCCTGAATGAGGTGCCATGCGGGAGTTATCGACAACACTTCACCCCAGCAAGGTGATCGGGGCCAGGCGAGGAAAAAGGGAGACAGCTTGTTCAGGCCTTTGGCATCGGTTGGACAACGGCAATGATTGGCCGCTGATACTAAAGGGGTGCCGCTTGATCATGGGTGGATTGGCAGCGAGAAAATCCTATGTCTGCATCAAGGATTCGTGATCAGAAGATTTGTGATCAGGTGTCCTGATCACCGCCTGCGCTGAGCGGTGGGACGATAGGGGTTGGTTCCGCGCTCCACCCTTGCCTTGCCCTTCCTGCGGTTGTCGTGTGGCGGCCCGCTCCAGACAGGGGGTGGGTGGTGGCCGGGACAGCCTGATCTGTGCCGATTGCGGTCGGCCGCTTGAAGGGATGGGGGAGAGACCGCCCCGGGGTTTGCGGTGGAACGATGGCCTCATGGCGGCATTCGCGGTTGTGGTGGTCGTGGTATCGATCACCTTGATCACCACGCTCGAACGCCTGGATCCCGCGGGGATGGGACAGCCCACCACCGAGGAACCCGCGTTCCGCTAATCGAGGCCTCGACCACGGCGATCCCGCCAGGTTCTCAGCAGCACCAAAGCCACCCGGGCCACCACGACGAGCACGGCCAGCACCAGCACAACCTGGATCACGTGGGCGAAGGGGGCGATCCGGGCCGCGGCCTGCTCGTAGTGCTCGCCCAGGGTCATGCCGGCCAGGCTGAGAAAGAGGATCCAGATCAGACTGCCGGCCCCGCTCCAGAGCAGGAAGGGCAGCTGAGGCATCAGCTCCAGACCGGCTGGAACCGATACCAGAGTGCGCACCCCCGGCAGGATCCGGCCCCAGAACACCACCGCATGGCCGTGGCGCTGAAACCAGCGGCGACTGCGGGCCAGATCGTTCGGATGGAGGCCGATCCAGCGCCCATGGCGAGCCAGCAGGCGTGCCAGCCGCTCTTCACTGATCAGGCGACCGACCCCGTACCAGAGCCAGGCGCCGAGCAGGGTGCCGCTCAGGCCGGCCACCACCACCGGCAGCAGCGCCAGCTTCCCCTGGGCTACGAGAAAACCGGCGAGCGGCATGATCAGTTCGGACGGAATCGGTGGAACGACGTTCTCAAAGAACATCAGCATGCCGATCACCAGATAGCCCCAGAGCTGGTTGGCCTCCACCGCTGCGCTGATCAGATCCGGGAGCGTTTCGATCAGAGCCTGCACGGCGTGTTCCCGGGGAGGAGCCTTGGGTTCGGGAGCCAATGCCCCGTGCCTGGAGTTTGGCGCCCCAGCGCTGAGGAGCGATCCCAGAATTCAGCTCTTCACAACCTCCGCATGACCGCAGACTCCCGCCCTCCCACGTCCCTGGAGGCGCGATCATCGGCCCGGAGGCCTGGGGCAGGTGGTGTGCGGGTTCTGCAGTCCCGCGGCTTCATCATCTTTCTCACCCTGCTGATTCAGCTGGCCGACTGGCTTTCTTCGACGCAGGTGGTAGTGGGTTATCTCTTTGTCGTTCCCCTTCTGCTGGGAGCGGAGCGTCGCGGACGGGCCGAAGCGATGCGCTATTTCCTGCTCTGTTGCCTGCTGACGCTGATCCCTCTGAAGCTGGGGCTGCACACCGCAGCCTGGCCGGCGTCCCTGGCCTGGCGGCCGCTGGCCTCCCGCCTTCTGGCCTGCCTGGCACTGGGGGTCACCACGGAATTATGTCTCCGTAATCGACGCCTGCACACCCGCCAGCTGGCCATGGAGGTGCGTCTGGCCCAGGCCGATCTTCGGCACGATCTGATCGACACCCTGGCCCACGATCTCAAGACCCCGGTGCTCGGAACTCTGGCCACCGCCCGACTGATGCGCCAGGAGCTTGATCCTGATGGGCTGAACGACCTGCAGCTGCGCGGCCTTGTCGCGATCCTGAGCAGCCAGGAGCGCTGCCTTCGGCTGATCGAGGACCTGCTGCAGATCTTCCGCGCCGATATCGACGGCCTGCCTCTCCATCGAGAGCCCCTGAACGTGATCGGCCTGGCACAGGACGCCATCGAAGCCGTACGCCCCCTGGCAGAGGAACGGTCGATTGTGCTGGAGCTGCGCCTCCCGGCTGGGCAGGACACCCTGACCTGGCTGTGCGATGCCGCCATGGTGCGTCGGTTAATGGAAAACCTTCTTCTCAATGCGATCGGCCACTCCCTCCGCCGCGATGTGATTGCCCTGGTTCTCGTCGCTGTGGACAGTGAACTACGCCTTCAGGTGCTGGATCGTGGTCCCGGGTTTCCTGCAGAGTCCTTGGCCCAACTATTTGATCGTTTCTACCGCGCTGATCCCGATCGACGCGGCAGTGGCCTGGGTCTCTACCTGTGCCGCCAGATCGTGGAGGCTCACCATGGCCGGATCACCGCCACCAATCGCCCCGAAGGTGGAGCCCTGTTCGAGGTCGTTCTGCCGGCAGAGGTGCCATCGTGGCGTGAGGTTGACACCAAGTCTCTTGAAGCTCCTGCTGATTGAAGACGACCAGGCCTACAGCCTCGGGATCGAGACATTCCTGCATCGCCAGGCCTTTGTGGAGGACGTGCGCACCACGGCCGATGGAGAACGGGCTCTGGAGCTGCTGGCCGAAGCGCCCGTGGATGTGGTGATCCTGGATATCGGCCTTCCGGGCCTGGGTGGCATGGAGGTCTGTCGGCGGATCGTGTCAGGTTTCGGGCTGCCGGTGCTGATTCTCACCAGCCAGGACGATGTCAGCTGGGTGGGGCGGCTGTGGGAGATGGGGGCTTCGGGCTATCTCCATAAGGCCGTGGCCCTGGACCATCTGGAGGTGGCCCTACGCAGCCTCAGCCAAGGCGCAAGCTGGTGGGATACCACCGCCACAAGCGCCCTGCGCGAACGCAATCAGGGTCTGCAGCAGCTGAAAGCCAACGTCACAGCCTTGCCGCCGCTCACCCGCCGGGAGGGGGATGTGCTCGTCTGCCTCGCTGATGGCCTCACCAACAATGAGATCGCTGCCCATCTGGGGATCACATCTGGAACGGTGCGCATCTATCTGCAGACGATCTTTCAGAAGCTTGGGGTGACAAACCGCACCCAGGCTGTGCTCCGCTATCTCGGTCGCTCTGAGGAGGGCGTCAGGGTCTGAACCCAGCGCTGCAAAGGTTCAAGGCTCCATGATCCCCGGCTCAGAGGATCTGGTCGAGGAAGCGGCGCGAGCGCTCATGGCTGGGGGCTGTGAAGAAGTCTTCAGGCTCGGCTTCCTCCACCACCCTCCCTTCCGCCATCAGCACCACCCGACTGGCCACCTGCCGGGCGAAGCGCACCTCGTGGGTCACCACCACCATGGTCATCCCTTCGCTGGCAAGGTTCTGCATCACATCCAGCACCTCCCGCACCATCTCGGGATCAAGGGAACTGGTGGGTTCATCGAACAGCATGATCCGCGGTTCCATGCAGAGGGAGCGGGCGATTGCCACCCGTTGCTGCTGGCCGCCCGAAAGTTGACCGGGATACTTCTGGGCCTGTTCGGCGATACCGACCCGCTCCAGGAGTTGCAGGGCCTGACGACGCACCTGTTCGCGGGAACGACGGCGCACCAGCACCGGCGCCAGCATCAGATTGTCGAGCACCGTGAGATGGGGAAAGAGATTGAATTGCTGAAACACCATGCCCACCTCACGCCGGACCGTATCGATCTGCTGCAGATCGTCCGTGAGGGCGATGCCATCCACCTCGATCGTGCCCTTCTGGAAGGTTTCCAGGGCGTTGAAGGTGCGCAGAAAGGTGCTCTTGCCCGACCCCGATGGCCCCATGATCACCACCACCTCCCCCCGCCGCACTGAGAGATCAACGCCGCGCAGGGCGTGAAAGCCATTCGGGTACCACTTCTGCACTCCCCTGGCCTCGATCATCAGGGGCATGGACCGGCCGTCGCCCTGAGGATTCGGGGTGTCCAGAGATTGCGGCAGCGGTGGAGTCATCGGAAAGGCACCGAAGCGGTGAAGGATGGGGGGAGAGCCGAGAGGCTGATCTGGGCTGCTGGCTCAGGGTGCATCAGCGAATGCTGGAAATGCGTCAGCGGGAGCTGCCGGTGATGTGGGGATCCAGGCGACGTTCCAAGGCCCGGCTGCCCAGGCCCAGAGCTGCGCAGCAGATCCAGAACAGCACCGCCAGCGTGAGATAGACCTCACCGTTGCGGCCCAGGAAGGCGGGGTTGGCCATCACCGTGCGGGCGATGCCGAGCAGTTCCATCAGGCCGATCAGCGAAAGCAGTGTGGTGTCCTGCAACAGAGAGATGAACTGCCCAACCATTGCCGGCAGGGCCACCCGCAGGGCCTGCGGCAGCACAACCCGCTGCATCGCCAGCCAGTAGGAGAGCCCCAGGCTGCGGGCCGCCTCAAGCTGTCCGCCAGGCACCGCTGCCAGACCGGCCCGCACAGCTTCCGCCAGGTAGGCCGCGGCAAAGAGGGTGAGCACCCAGGCGGCCCGCCAGACCCGATCGGCAGTGAGCCCCCCGGGGAGCAGGAATCCGAGGATGTTCTGGCCCAGGAACAGCAGGGTGATCAGTGGCGCCCCGCGGATGAACTCGATGTAGAGCACCGATCCCCAGCGCAACAGCGGCAGCTCGCTGCGGCGCCCCAGGGCCAGGAGCACCCCCAGGGGGAAACAGAGCAGGATCGCCAGGCTGGCTTCCACCAGGGTGAGCAGCAGGCCACCCCAGGCGGTGGGATGCACATCGATCAGGCCGATGCCGCCGTTGATCAGGCCAAGCCCCACCAGATAGAGCACGGGCCAGAGCAAGGGCACCAGGCGCAGCACCGGTGGAGGCAGTCGCCGTCCCCAGCGGCCCGCCAGCCAACGCAGGGCCAGCAACAGGGCTGCCAGGCCCCACCAACGGCCGGCGATCGACGCCGACAGCTCCAGGAACCAGGGTGTCCAAAGGGCCAGGAAGGTCAGCAAGGCTGCGGCAATGCGGTCGTTACGGGGCCAGAGCTCGCCCCTTCGATCGGCGCGGGGGTAGGCGCGCAGCAGCCCCCAGCTGAGGCCGGCGGCGGCCGAGAACAGGGTCGTGATCAGCCAGAGCCGCCACTGCTCGGCCTCCGGGTAGCGCCCCACGGCGAACAGGGTGCTGTTCAGCCGGATCACCGCCCACTCGGCCTGGCTGAAGGCCCAACGCAGGAAGCCCGCCCCTGCCAGCAGCAGCAGGGTGATCAGGCCGATGCTGAGGGCTCCGTCGGCGGGGCTGGAAAACAGCTCGCGCCGCAGCCACAGCAATGCGGAGCGGGACGGATTGGCGGCGGAGCGCGCCGGATGGGCGGGGGAGTGAGTCATCAGCGCTCCTTGATCTGAACGAGGTGATTGAGCCCGTTCATCAGCGCCGAAATCAGCAGATCCAGGATCAGATACGCCCCCATCAGCAGCACCACCACCTCCACGGCACGACCCGTCTGGTTGAGGGTCGTTTCGGCCACGGAATAGAGATCGGCGTAGCCCACGGCCACCGCCAGCGACGAATTCTTGGCCAGGGAGATGTACTGGGTGTTGAGGCCGGGAATGATCACCCGCAGCGCCTGGGGCAGCACGATGCGGCGCAGGGTGGTGAACCAGCGCAGCCCCAGGGAGGCCGCCGCCTCCCACTGACCCCTGGGCACGGCGGCGATGCCACCGCGCACCACCTCGGCAATGAAGGCCCCCGAATAGATCACCAGACCCGTGATCAGGGCGGAGAACTCCACCGACAGCCGCAGGGGGGCCTGCCAGACGCCATTGACCAGCTGGGGCCCGGCCCAGCGCAGACCCTCAGCGAAACCGGCCACATAGAGCCCCGACTTGGCCAGCACCACACCCGGAATCTGCAGGGCAGCCGTGCCGTTCGGCAGGGTCAGGAACACCACGAAATACCAGAACACCAGCTGCAGCAGCAGCGGGATGTTGCGCACCACTTCCACGTAGGTCCGCACCAGGGCCCGCAAGAGGCCGTTACTGCTGAAGGCCGCCATCCCCGCCGCTGTCCCCAGCAGGGTGGCCCCCACCAGGCCGGTGAGCACGGCGCGCAGGGTGTTCACCAGCCCTGCCAGCAGGCCCCGCCAGTAGGGCATGGCCGCATCAAAGGGCAGCAGCGATTCGGCAATGTCAAAGCTGGCGGGCTGCCCGAGCCAGCGCCAGCTCAGCAGCATCCCCGCCGCCGTGAGGTTGCGGATCAGATTGCCCAGCAGAAAGGCGATCAGCAGCAACACCAGCAGGGCGACCAAGATCTGGATCACCCAGGGCAACACCCGGCGGTTGCGCCACCAGGCGATCGTCACCGGCTGGCGCGGTGGGGGCTCGGCCGCCGGCATCAGCGGAAGGGGGGCGAGTAGATCAGGCCGCCATCCTTCCACTGGCGATTGAGGCCGCGATCCAGCTTCAGCCTGGAGCCAGGACCGACATTGCGATCAAAGATCTCGCCGTAGTTGCCGCTCGCCTTGATCGACTTCACCACGAAATCAGCCGGCAGACCCAGCTGGCGGCCGAAATCCCCTTCCACACCCAGGAAGCGGCGCAGGTCCGCCAGGTTCGCACTGGCCTTGGCCTCGGCGAGCTTGGCGTCCACGTTGGCCTGGGTGATCCCCAGTTCCTCCGCCTGCATCAGGCCGTAGACCGTCCAGCGCACGGCATCGGCCCAGACCGGATCGCCATTGGTGGTGGCGGGGGTGAGGGGCTCCTTGCTCAGCACCTCCGGCAGCAGGGTATGGGCGCTGGGATCGGGGAAGCTGGTGCGCTTGCCCGCCAGCTGCGAGCGATCGGAGGTCACCGCCACGCAGCGCTTACCCAGATAGGCGGCGTAGGTCTGGTCACTGGTCTGGAACTTGAGCGGCGTGTAGGGCACCTTCAGCTCGCGCATCCGGTCGGCCAGGTTGAGCTCGGTGGTGGTGCCGCTCTCCACGCAGATCGGCTTGCCAGCCAGATCTTTGAGACTGTTGATGCCACTGCCCGTCGGCGCCATCACCCCCTGGCCGTCATAGAAGGTGGTGGGGCCGAAGCTGAGCCCATTGCCACCAGCCGAGTCGCGACTCAGGGTCATGGTGGTGTTGCGCGACAGCAGATCCACCTCACCGCTTGCCAGGGCCGCAAAGCGTTCGGTGGAATTGAGATCGCGGTATTCCACCTTGGAGGGATCACCCAGCAGGGAGGCTGCCACCGCCTTGCAGACGTCCACATCGAGGCCGCTGTAGGCACCGCTGGACTCGACGAAGCTGAAGCCGGGCAGCTTGCCCTCGACCCCGCAGAT
Organism: Synechococcus sp. CBW1006; assembly: GCF_015840525.1. Taxonomy (NCBI): domain Bacteria; kingdom Bacillati; phylum Cyanobacteriota; class Cyanophyceae; order Synechococcales; family Synechococcaceae; genus Synechococcus; species Synechococcus sp. CBW1006. The sequence goes on from NZ_CP060396.1 coordinate 2,182,533, forward strand.
CAGCCGCCCGCGCGCCTTGATCTGAGACATCTTCGGGCTTTCCAGACCGGTGGCGCCCTCCGGAGCGCAGGCCGTGAGCAGAGGAAGGCCCGCCAGCAGGGCCGTCACGGCCAGACCCAGGCGCCTAGAGACCAGGCCGGGAGCCTTCCCAAACAGGGGTCGGACCGCCTTGGCAACGGTGATGGAGCGCATCAGGGGCCGGAAACTCTCCGGATCTTCTCACGCATTCCCCCTACAGCAGGTTCAGCCGCTGCGTTGCTCTCGCCAGCGCAGCATCTGCCAGACGAGAAAGACCAGCACCAACGGCAGCACGGCTGCCACCACCACGAAGCGGAACGGATCCGCCATGGCGGGGGCGCTGTTGCTGAGGATCTGTTCAGTGAGGTAGAGGCCGTAGAGCAGCACAAGGATGCCGCCCTCCAGCCGCGTGATCACCCCCTGGGTCCAGAAGATCGGCAGGCAGGCCAGGGTGGTGAGCACCATGATCGGCAGATCGCGGCTGATCATCACCGGATCCACCCCCAGGCCGCGGCCGCCGGACACCGTGGCGCAGATCCCGAGGATCAGGAACTGGTTGAGCAGGTTGCTGCCCACCACATTGCCGATGGCCAGATCGGTCTTGCCGCGGTAAGCCGCCACCACCGAGGTGACCAGCTCCGGCATCGAGGTGCCCGCCGACACGATCGTCAGGCCGATCACGGTATTGCTCACCCCGAGGCCCACAGCGGCGGCGGTGGCTCCATCCACCAGCAGCTTGGATCCCCCCACCAGCAGCAGCAGTCCCGCAGCGAGCCGGGCGATGGCCACAGGTGTGGAGCTGGCCTCGTTCTCCTCCATCCCATCGGCCGACTCCTCCGGGTGTTCGCTGGCCGTGCGACTTTCCCAGACCAGATTGATCACGGTGCCCACCAGCAGGGCGACGCCGGCCTGCCAGGTGAGGCGACCGCCGGAGGCCATCCCCCACACGGCCATCGACACCCCCAGCAGCAGAGGCACATCGCGGCGCACCAGCCGACTCTGGACGCGCAGTGGCATCACCAGGGCACTGCAGCCGAGCACCACCAGCACGTTGAAGATGTTGCTGCCCACCACGTTGCTCACGGCCAGGGCATCACCGCCGGCACCTCCCTGCAGGGTCGAGAGCAAACTCACGAACAGCTCCGGGGCGCTGGTGCCGAGCGACACCACGGTGAGGCCAATCACCAGCTGGGGAATGCCCAGGAGCAGGGCCACTGCCACCGAACCAGCCACAAACAATTCACCGCCGCCGAAGAGCAGAAGGATGCCGCCGACGATCTGCAGGGAACTGATCAGGAAGGGCATAGCAGCCGCGGCCATGGGGCCATGCAGTGCGGCGATTCTGAAGGGCGTCGCTCCTCGATTCCATCAGCAGCTCTCATGCACCCAGAGCCGCTTCTAGATTATGGATTGTGCAAAGTCTTCGGCCGGGCAGTCCCGACCACGAGGACAACCCTCAAGATCCAGCAGCCGATGGAGCAGTCGATCGAACCCGTGGCCCAGGCAGAACCCGAGGGGGGCAGGCCCTGCTCCATTGCCCACGTCATCGCACCGGCAAGGGTTCTGCGCGGTCCAGGGGCGTGGCTGGACTCCCTCGACGCTGTGGCGACCCTGACGCGCCGGCCCCTGCTGCTGGGCCGCAGCAACGCCACCCAGTCCCTACGCGCCTCCCTGCTGGTGGATCTTCAGGGTCATGGTTGTGCCCCCACCTCTGCGGAGCTGCAGCACGACTGCTGCGAAGAGGATCTCGAAACGATTGCGCTCCAGGCCCAGGCCGCCCGCTGTGACGGCGTCATCGCCGCTGGAGGCGGCAAGGTTCTCGACGCCGGCAAGTTGCTGGCCGATCGTCTCGGTCTGAGCTGCGTCACCGTTCCCACCAGCGCCGCCACCTGCGCGGGCTGGACAGCCCTGGCCAATCTCTACTCCCCCACTGGAGCCTTCCAGGGTGACGTAGCGCTGCAGCGTTGCCCCGATCTGCTGGTGTTCGACCATCGGCTGGTGCGGCAGGCGCCGCTGCGTACCCTCGCCAGCGGCATCGCCGATGCGGTGGCCAAGTGGTACGAGGCTTCGGTGAGCAGCGGTGCCAGCCAGGACGGTGTGACCCAGCAGGCCGTGCAGATGGCGCGGGTACTGCGTGATCAGCTGCTGCTGGAGGGTGTGGAGGCCCTGGCCCAGCCGGGCGGTGCCGCCTGGGACCGTGTCGCCGAGGCCTGCGGCCTCACCGCTGGCCTGATCGGTGGCATCGGCGGTGCCCGCTGCCGGACAGTGGTGGCCCATGCCGTTCACAACGGACTCACCCAGCTCCGGGCCAGCCACGGCGCCCTCCATGGCGAGAAGGTTGGGTTCGGGATTCTGGTGCAGCTGCGGCTTGAGGAGGTGGTGGGCGGCAGCCAGCTCGCCGCCCAGGCGCGCCGCCAGTTGCTGCCGTTCTTCCGCGCCCTCGGCCTGCCGGTGACCCTGGAGGATCTGGGCCTGGCCGGAGCCAGCCTGGTCGATCTGCAGTCGGTCTGCGCCTTCGCCTGCCAGGAGGGTTCGGATCTGCACCATCTGCCCTTCCCCGTTGGCGAGGAGGAACTCCTCGCAGCCTTGGTGAGCACCACGGTGTGCCGGGCGCTGGCAACAGATCGGCTGTCAGCTGAGCGGCCGTCAATGTGACCCAGCTGCTGAAGCCAGCGGCTGGTGCCGTCGGGGGGGAAGCGCTGCTGCAGCAGGCGGCGCTCAACCTTCTGGATCCCGAGGGGCGTTCCCTGGCCTCTTCAGTGCAGTGGTGGTCGCTGCCTGGTCTGGGGGATGACGGCATGGCCTGGCCCGTGGCGGTGCTGGGGCAGGGGCCGCCCCTGCTTGCTCTCCACGGCTTCGACAGCTCCTTTCTGGAGTTCCGGCGATTGGCGCCGTTGCTGGCCAGGCGGCACCGTCTCTATATCCCCGATCTGTTCGGCTTCGGTTTCAGCCCCCGCCCATCCAAGGGGGATTATTCCCCCCGCGGTGTGCTTCTCCATCTTGAGGCGCTGCTGGAGCGCATCGCTTCATCCAGTGCAGCAGGTTCTGATGCGTCGATCAGCCTGATCGGGGCCTCCATGGGTGGATCGGTGGCGGTGGAGCTGGCGCGGCGCCACCCGGCTCGGATCGATCGCCTGCTGCTTCTGGCTCCAGCCGGGCTGACGGGAAGACCGATGCCCCTGCCGCCCCTGCTCGATGGCCTGGGGGTGCGCTTTCTTTCCCTCCCAGAGGTGCGCCGTGGGCTCTGCCGCAGTGCATTCGCCCAGCCGGACCGAGATGTGGGAGAACCGGAGCTGGAAATCGCCTCCCTGCATCTGCGCACTCCTGGCTGGGCAGAGTCGCTGCGTCGCTTCGCGCGCTCCGGCGGCTTCGCCGGCTGCGGCCAACCCCTGCCGCATCAGCCCATCCGGGTGCTCTGGGGCGCCGACGACCGCATCCTGAGGTCACCGCAGAAACGGGCTGCCCTGGCTCTTCTTGGCGATCGGATTGTGGAGCTGGAGGCCTGTGGCCATCTTCCCCACATCGATCAACCCCTGCAGGTGGCGGACACCTGGTGGTCCATGGTCGAGACCCCATCGCTGCGCAGGGATCCAGAGCAGCCCATGCAATCCAGTTCAGAAAAGCAGCCCGTGGGTGACCCTTGATGAGCAGCACGTCTCCCCTGCCCGAATCCCCCCAGGATCCCCCTACTCCTGCTCCCCCTTCCGCAGGGGCGGCCAACGCTCCAACCGAGAAGGAGTCCGGTCCTGTCATGCAACTGATCGCCACCGGTCTGCAGCTCTGGATCCGGCAGCAGTGCGAGTCGATCGAGAGCCTCGATCTTCAACTGGAGGGCTCGGCCCTGCAGCTGCTGCGCGGCCGCCTCAGCGGTGTGCGGCTGATGGCGCGGCGGGTGCGCTACCAGGATCTCGAAATCGAACTGGTGGAGCTTCGTGCCGACCCGATCCGGGTGGCCGTCGGCAATGTGCTGAAGGGGCAATCAGTCCAGCTGGAGGATCCGTTCGGAATTCGTGGCCAGGTGGCCTTCACCGCTGAAGGGCTCTCCCGTTCCCTCAGCCGGCCCCAGTGGCGCTCCCTCGGCGACTGGCTTAGCGAGCAGCTGCTCGGCCTGGTGCCGCTGGTGCGGCTGCGGATCCAGCAGGACCGGCTGGTGCTGGCCGCCCAGGCGGTGGGTCAGTCCGGGCTGCTCGAGCTGGAGACTGACCTGCAGGCTGTAGGGGGCACCGTGGAGATCCGTGCCGTGGACAGTGGCATCCGGGCACGCCTGCCGATGGACCCCAACATCACGATCGAGCGCGCCAACCTCGAGGGGGGCATGGTGCAGCTCCACGGCCGGGCGCAGGTCTCACCCTGAGCGGTTCCACACGACTGGCCCATCCACGCACCGACAACCGGCAGGCTGATGCCTAACCCACGCTGGCTCAACCCGGCGGATGAAACTGCTGCATCAACAGGCCTCGCTGATATTCCAGAGACAGGCCCTCGAGATGGGAACGGGCCTGCTCGTGCAGGCGTGGATCCACCTGATCAAGCACATTGCCCGGTGGCACCTTCATGCGCAGCACCAATCCCAGCGCATCAAACAGTCGGACCTGGTCGCTCTGCCAGCCCTGGTAGTCAGCGGCAAGGGCCATCAGAGCATCCGCTGAGGCAGCCCCATCGTCGACTTCAGCCCGCATGGCCTGCACCTGAGCCAAGCGCGCCGATGTGACCAGCGCATGGGCTGCGGCGAGGGCGGCCAGGGCATCGCTCACTTCCCTTTTGAGTACGGTCATTTCCCTGTTGAGAACGGCGTTCTCCACCGAAAGCGGTTCCCGCAGGGCAGGGCATTGGGCGGCGGCAGGCGAGATGGCCTTGGTCAGGGAGCCCACTGGCAACGACGCCGGACCCGTCGGGGGTGGAGGCGGATCGAGGGCTTCTCCCCAGGCGAGCAGCACCCGGCCAAGGCGGCGGCGTAGTCCACGCAGCGGACCGGGAATGGGGTTCCGGATGGCGGAGGGCATCTGACGTCTTTGGCGATGGAGCTTCTGGATGGTTCCAATCTGACCGGTTTCGCCGAAGGATGACCAGGGCGGGGAACCCCCAAGCCCCGAACCGATCAGCCAGCTCTGAACTCATGGCTGAGTGTCGATCGCTGGGAGGCTCTCGGCCTTGGCATCGGCTGTGGCTTCTGAGTTGGAACCACCGGCCCTGGAGCAGACACGATTACGGCCCTGCCGCTTGGCCCGGTACAGGCAATCGTCAGCCTGGAGGATCAGGTCTCGAATTCGGCTGCCGCCGGAGGGCACCAGACTGGCCACGCCAAGGCTCACGGTCACATGGGGGGCCGTGGGGGACGCCGCATGGGGCAGATGTTGCTCCTCCACGCTATGGCGAATCCGTTCCGCCAGTGCGCAAGCGGGCGCAAGTGCGGTTTCCGGCAGCACGATGGCAAATTCCTCGCCGCCATAACGGGCAATCAGATCGCTGGAGCGATTCACCGCCGAGGCCATGGACCGAGCGATCGCGATCAGACAATCGTCTCCGGCCCCGTGGCCGTAATGGTCGTTGTAGTTTTTAAAGTGATCAACATCCAGCAGGATCAGTGCCAGGGGAAAGGATTGACGTTGGCAGCTGTTCCATTCGTGCTCCCCAAGTCTGTCGAAGGCTCGTCGATTCGCCAGGCCAGTGAGGGCATCGTGGAAGGCATAGCGTGATAGGAGGTTGGCCTGCTGCTTCAGTCGAAGCTGGGTGCGTACCCGAGCTTTCACTACGGTATGATTAAAGGGTTTCGTAATGTAATCCACAGCGCCAAGATGCAGGCCGCGGGCCTCCTCTTCCGGATTGTTCATCGCCGTGATGAAGATCACTGGAATGTCCTGGGTGGCCTGATTGCTCTTCAGCCGGCGGCATACCTCAAAGCCGTCCATATCCGGCAGACGGACATCCAGAAGGATCAGATCGGGTGGATTCATCCGGACAGCCTCCAACGCCTCAGCGCTGCCTCCAGCCGTGCTGATGATGCCTTCGTCCTGGAGCACCGTTGTCAGAAGCTGACGATTGAACCGCTCATCGTCGACGATCAGAATCCGCGGTGGCAGCTGCGGACTGTTTAGCGGGTCGCACATCACATCAGATGCCTACAGGTCGGATCGGTCTCTAGGGCCTGGGTTGCTGCGGATACCGGGACGGACAGACGTCGCGTTCGAGCAAAAACACATAGGGCTGAGCCACACCCTTTTCGTCCATGATCCCAAGGATGCGGTCGTTGTCGATGCGGCGGAAGCAGTCAATGATTGGGAGGGAGTCGTAGTCCATGGCGGCACTCACCTGCCCACGGCACTCCACCATCCGCAGCCGTGCACAGCTGTGCTGAGTGGCCAGCAGGGCTGTGGTCATCTGCAGGGCCGGCCTCCAGAATGGTGCCTTGAGAAAGGGCATCCGGCGAAGGCTTCGCATCGCCAAAGGGTTGGGCACTACCCGCACGATGCCACCGCGAGCGCCCCGGAACAGCAGCGGATGCACCGTTTCCGCATCCACGAACTCCTTGCCATACCAACCGGAGGCCTCGAGCCAGCCGTCCATCGGATGACCCGTGCGAATCTCGGCTCCGCGCCAGAGGCCGATCAGGGCGGCAGCGTCGACCGGCGCCAGAGAATCGAACCAGTTCAGAGCGTCTTCCGTGCTGGCCTGGCGGCTCTCGAGAATCGCGCTTGGCGCGCTGGCGGTTGCGGTCACAACGGTGTTCAGAGGTTGGGGGAGTCGATGTTCAGGCGCTGGGCCGGAAGAACGTCAAGGAAATGACAGAGATGCAGCATGGCCGTCCGGTCAAGAGGAGGGTAGGTGGATGAAGCAGCGATTGGATATCCGCCCTTTGCGGCCGGTCGACATCGCCCATGTGACGGCCTGGGCTCGCGCCGAAGGCTTTGCGCCTGGTCAGGGAGATGTGGCGATCTACCGCCACACCGACCGGCAGGGATTGTGGCTGGGTTGGCTGGGAGAAGAGCCGATCGGCTGCATCGCGGGGGTGCGCTACAACTGCGCCTACGGATTCATCGGTCTGTTCCTGGTCCGACCAGCCTGGCGTGGCCAGGGCTATGGACTGCAGCTCTGGCGCCATGCCATGCACCATCTGGCCGACGTGCCCTGCATCGGCCTGGAGGCCGCCACCGATCGCATTGCTGATTACGCCGGCTGGGGGTTCCATGCCGCCTCTCCGACCAGTCGCTGGAGCCTCCTGTCGGCAGGACAACCGAAACCTTCCGCACGGTGGCGGCAAGGGACTGGGGCGGCGCTTGCGCTGGTGGGCGCTGACGCTGTTCACGACGCAGCCGTGGTGGCCTACGACGCGCGCCACGCCCCCAGCCCCCGCCCTCACTTCCTGCGCGACTGGCTGCACCATCCAGCCGGAACAGTGCGGGCCCTCATCGATGGGCAGGGCTGCTGCCATGGCTTCGGGCGGATCAGGCCCTGCCTGTTGCCCACCTCAGAAGGCTGGCGCGTGGGTCCGTTGATCGCGGACACGCCCGCACTGGCAGAGGGGTTGCTCCGTGGCTTGCTCCTGGAACACCCGGGGCAGGTGCTGATCGATGCCCCCCAGGTCAATGCCGCTGCAGCGCAGTTGTTGGCGGGACTCGGTTTCGACAGGGTGGGACAGACCCTGCGCATGTATCGCGGACCAAGTCCGCAGCTCCCGCTTGAGGAAGTCTTCGGGCTGGCCTGTCTGGAGCTCGGCTGATCGGCTCGGCAGGATGGATCACGGTTGTCCGCAACACGGCTGCCTCGCTGCTGGGGGAACTCCCTGCCCATGGGTTTGACTGCCCAAGGGCGGGGCACTGGCTGGCATCTGGCGCAGATAGGCGGCCACCGGCAGCCGTTGGGTCTGGTTGTAGCCCACGGGAAGCCACAGATCTCCAAGCGCGGAATTGAAGTGGATCTCCCAGTGATACAGACCGGTGAAGGCGCGCGGATCGTCGCGCAGCAGGGCGGCGTAGTGGAGAACGGCGCGCCCGTAGTTGTCGCTGTTGTTGTACCCCCAAAGCCCCCGACGAATGTCCTTGAGGCCACCGCGGCGCACCAGATAGCGGGCCGCCGCTCCGATGGCATCGTGGGGATTGCGGATGTCACCCTTGCCGATCCCGGGTTCGGCCCAGGTGGTGGGCAGGAACTGCATCGGGCCCCGCGCGTCGGCCACGGAGATCCCATCGATCCGGCCCATTCCCGTTTCCACCAGGTTCACAGCCGCCAGCACCTCCCACTCAATGCCCGTGGCGGCTTCCGCCTCGCGGTAGTAGCGCAACAGCGCCTCCGCCGGCTCCGGAGCAATGATCCGCCAGGCCGGCAAGGTGGCCGAGCCGCGGCCCCCGCTGTGCATGGCCAGAAACTCGCGCCGCGCCGCCAGGTGGTGATCGAACACACCTCGCCAATCGGCGCTGAGTCGATTCCGCACCGCCTCGGCCCGTTGCGGCTGGTGAGACAGGGTGCGGTAGATGACCTGTTGTTGATGGCCCAGTGCCGGGAGATCAGAGGCATCGGTGTGGTCCGAACGAAGGGCCACCTCCACTGCCATCAACAGGTCGGCCAGCGCCTGGGGGGTCTCCGGAACCAGGGGGTAGTGGCGGCCATCCGCCGCCCGGGGCAGGGCAGGATCGATCGGCAGTGCAACAGCCGGGGGGGCATCCTCTGTTGTCACGTCCGTCATTGGTTCGGGAACCATGGCCGCCAGGTGGTGAGGCAACCGTCGCTGGAGCTGAACACCACCGAGCAACGCCAGTCCGCCCAGCAACAGAAACAGGAACCGACGCAGAGGCTGCCGCATGGAGGATGGGGCGATTGCACCATGGCGACCCTATCGGCAGCAGCACCCCCACCCCCACGTCCTTGATGGCCGGAATGTCGTCCACTCTTCTTCGACTCCCTCTGGGTCGGCCAGGCCTGAGGGTGATGGGACGGGCGGGGATCGACCCCCAGGCTTTCGCAGTGGATGACTTCCGGCTGTCGTGAAGGTCAACGTCCAGAAGCTTGGACGCTAGGCCTTGTGATATGGACTGCCCTGGAGAATGCTCTGGGCACGATAAATCTGCTCGATCAGAATAAGTCGTGCCAGCTCGTGGGGAAACGTCATCGGCGAGAGGCTGAGAATCCTGTGCGCCCTTGCCTTCAGGTCAGCATCCAGTCCAAAGGCTCCGCCGATCACGAAAGCGATCCGGCCCGAGGCCATGGCATCGAGACCATGGGCCCAGGCGATGGAATCCAGCGCGCTGCCCTCTTCACTGAGAGCCACCATGATTTCCTCCGGTTGCAGGATCGCGAGGATCTGATCCCGCTCACGGGCGGGGATCGAATCCTTCACTTCATGGATCACCAATCCGGGCAGCCGTTTGCGATAGGTCTCTAATCCTTCGCGAATCCAGGGCTTACGGATCTTGCCCACGGCGATCACCCGCAATCGGGAGGGGTTGAGCACCATGGCGCCAAGGGATAGATCATCAACCTAGACGTTACTGCCAGCCAGCGATTTCGCGGACGCGGACGTTCTCTGAACACAGCCGTGCCTTGAGAGGAAGTCACATGTTGGCAACGATAAACATGCCCACTGATACAGACGAAGCAGGCCGCTGTGCCGGAGACCACAGCATCAGTATGGCAACATCGAGAGAGCAGAAGAGTCAGATTCCAGCCAGATTTGTTCCGATGATCAAAAGGGCGAATCAATCAGGCTCCGTGAAGAGCATTGAATCCTCTGAGTCAATGCCCATATTCAACAACGATTCAGATCGTTGACCGACCCGTTCGCGACGGCCCAGATCTCGGGCTTGCCAAGTCACAAGAATCGCTGCGGCGCTCCAGGGACGGGGTTGCCCTTGGCTAATTTTGTGCAAAGGTAGACCAGCGCTCTTGACTCTCCTCTGTGATCGGCTCGCGATTCTGGATTGCAACTCTACTCGTCGTTGCCAGTTACTTTCCTGCAAGTCCGGCCCTTTCTGGCGTGCCTGTTCGCCTGAGTACTGGCTCTGGGGTATGGAGCAGTGACCGCGAAGACTTTGAGACTTTTCTCAAGGATGGCCGGACTTCGGATCGCGGCATTGCCTCCCTTGTGCGCAAGTCTGGATGGACGGCGGACGAGGTTCGTGCCGGTTTCCTTCGTCTCTATTCGGTCGATGTCGCAGGCCTTGCCCGGTTCCTCAACTCCGAGCCCGGTGTGATCTTTCTCAAGAATCAGACTCGTAGCTACATCCCTTACGCCAGCCTGAGCGAACATCGCGTTGAAGCCCTGCGTTCCGCGATTCTCGCTGATGCCGCTGATGGCGAGATCTCTGCCGCTGGAATCCTGGCCACTCTCCCCACGGACTTCCGGCTCGCCCGGCTTGGTGGTTACGACGGTGTTCAGAATGTCTGCGCCGAGTTGCGGTGCGAGGGGAGTGAGCAGTGCACCTCTCTGCTCTCTTGGTATATGTTCCTGCCGGCGTGTCTTGAGGCCAATGCCATGGCGACGGCAGTCGATGAAATTGACTTCAGCCCACTGGAACCCAACCGCAACCGTCGCCCTCGCTGACTGCCAACATCCAGCTGGTCGCGGCTGGTCAATGGTGTCGAAGCTGTCGCCGAGACGCCTCCCTCCACGATGAGATGGGCTGTCGTTCCCTTCCATCCTGCCTAGCTTCCGGTGATGGAGTGCGGAGTCTTGAGTCATGTGCCTTGACTGTCATTGCAACCAGATCGGCACCGGCACCCAGGCGCTGATTGCTCCTTCGGTGGTCACCCTGCCGCTAACTGCTCGGCTGCTGGGCCGTAACGATGCCCAGGCCTCTGCCAACCGCAAATGGTTCGCTCAAGCCGGTGTGCGGGCGGTGAACCTGCTGTCTTCCCCTGGCGCCGGCAAGACGGCCCTGCTCGAGCGGCTCGGTCGTGACTGGGGCAGCGCCGTGCCCATGGCCGTGGTGGTGGGCGATCTCGCTACCGACAACGACGCCACGCGCCTCCGTGCCGTCGGCCTCGACGCCGTGCAGATCACCACCGGGCAGGCCTGTCATCTCGACGCCTCTATGGTGCACCGCGCCCTCCATGGCCTGGCGCTGGAGACGCTTGAGCTGCTGCTGATCGAGAATGTCGGCAATCTGGTCTGCCCCGCCGCCTACGACCTGGGCGAGCAGCTAAGGGTGGTGCTGGTCTCGGTGACCGAGGGGGAGGACAAGCCGCTCAAGTACCCCGCCACCTTCGTGGCTGCCGATCTGGTGCTGATCAGCAAGATCGATCTGGCGGAAGCAGTGGGGGTGAACCTGCCGTTGCTGCATCGCCACATCCGCCAGGTGGCACCGGCGGCAACCGTGCTCGAGGTCTCGGCGCGGACGGGCGCCGGAGTCGACGCTCTGCTGGCCGCCCTGCGCGGTTCTTCTGTGCCATGGGGCGCTGACCTGTCTGCCGGCACGGCCCCAGCCCGGCTCCATGGCGCCCGCCCCTGAGGCCACGCTCACCCTCCATTGCCACGGGGTGGTGCAGGGGGTGGGCTTCCGGCCCTGCGTGCACCGCCTCGCCACCGCCCTGGATCTCTGTGGCGTGGTGGACAACCACAGCGGCGCGGTGGTGGTGCAGCTCAGTGGCTGTCGCTCGGCGCTGGAGCGCTTTCTGGAAATCTTGCCCAGGGAGTTACCCGCGCCGGCTCGCCTGGAGTCGCTTCAACCCCACTGGGGCCCGCCCCCCGCACCAGGCTGCGACCCCAGGGGAATCCGGCTCGGGCATCAGCCGCCGCACTGGCTGAAGGAGAGCCTGTTCGCGCCGGCCCTGGCCGCCGACCAGGCCCCCTGTCGCGCCTGCCTGGCGGAGCTGAACGAACCCGCCAACCGCCGCCACGGCTATCCCTTCATCAGCTGCAGCGCCTGCGGGCCGCGCTACAGCATCGCCACCGCCGAGCCCTACGCCCGTGCCCACACCACCCTGGCCGGCTTTCCGCTCTGCCAGGCGTGCCAGCGGGAGTTTGACGACCCCAGCGACCGCCGCTTCCATGCCGAAACGACCGGCTGCCCGACCTGCGGGCCCCGGCTGGCCTTCTGGCCTGCCGATGGCAGCCAACCCACGGAGGATTCAGGTCGTGGATGTCAGGGAACCAGCGGTGCGATCGCCGCTGCCGTGGCGGTGCTGCGCCGCGGCGGCATCCTGGCCCTGCAAGGGGTGGGGGGCTTCCAGTTGCTGGTGGACGCCACTGATCCAGCGGCGCTGCAGCGGCTGCGGCAACGCAAACAGCGGCCCCATAAGCCCTTTGCCCTGCTGGTGGACTCCGCCAGCTGGATCGAGCCCCTGGTTCAGCTGACACCAGCGGAGCGGGCGGTGCTGGAGAGTGCGGCGGCCCCGATCGTCTTGCTGCGGCGCCACGGGGGCCGCCGGGCCCACGCCAGTGGCCGCCAGGAACCAGCGCTGCCCGAGGCGGTGGCGCCGGGCAGTCCGTGCCTGGGGGTGATGCTGCCGGCTTCACCGCTGCACCACCTGCTTGCCGCGGCCTTCGGTAAACCCTTGGTGGCCACCAGCGGCAACCGCAGTGGCGAGCCACTCTGTATCGCGCCTCCTGAGGCGGTGGACCGGCTGGCCGGCATCGCCGATGCCTTCCTGGTGCACAACCGGCCGATCGTCCGGCCCCTGGACGATTCGGTGCTGCAGCTGATCGAGGGCCGACCGGTGCTGCTGCGTCGCGGCCGTGGCTACGCCCCCGAAGCCCTGCCGATCACGGCAACGCCACCCATGGCCATAGGGGAGGTGCGGTTGGCCCTGGGCGGCGATCTCAAATGTGCGCCGGCCCTCGCCAGGGACGGGCAGGTGTGGCTGGCACCCCATCTGGGCGATCTCGACAATCCTCGCCAGAGCCGGCGTCTGCGGCAGGCGGCGGCGGAGATGGTGAGCGTCCGGCCGGCGTCGAAGGTGCCGCCGCTCACGCTCCTCTGCGACAGCCATCCGGATTACCGCAGCCACCAGATCGCCGCTGATCTGGTGGCTACGGCCTCACCGGGCCAGGGCTTGGCAGAGAGCGTGCGGCTGTGCCCGGTGCCGCACCATCTGGCCCATGGCCTGGCGGTGGTGGCCGAACACGGCCTGGCGGCCTGCCTGGAGCAGGCGCCGCTGCTGCTGCTGGTCTGCGACGGCCTCGGCCTCGGGGTTGGATCAGGCTCCGAGCCCGCATCCGGCAGTGCGCCTGCAGCGCCCCTCTGGGGCTGCGAACTGCTGCTGCTCGAAGCCGGTGGACCTGCGATCGATCCGGCCGCAAAGCCTGGGCTGCATCCTGCAGGGAAACCGGCCCGGAATCCAGCGGAACCGCTGCTGCGCTGGCGGCGACTGGCCAGCCTGCGGCCGTTCCCCCTGCCCGGTGGAGATCGGGCCAGCGCCGAGCCGCGCCGGGCGGCACTTGGCCTGCTGGCCGCAGCGGGTCCGGCCGCGTTGGCGCACAGCGGCGGCGCGGCCTGCCGGGCGGCCTTCACGGCGGCGGACTGGCACCTGTTGGTGCAGGCGATCGCCGGCGGCTGCAACAGCCCGCGCTGCTCCAGCCTCGGCCGCCTCTTCGATGCGGTGGCCTCCCTGCTCGACCTCTGCCAGGTGCTCAGCTACGAGGGGCAGGGCGGCCTGCAGCTGCAGGGCCGGGCCTCGGAACTACGGGAGGAAGACCCCGGCGCCGTACAGCCGGCCTATCCCCTGCCGCTGCGACCGGCCCCGCAGGCGGCGGGCCTGCCGCTCGGCTGGCTCGACTGGCAGCCGCTGCTCGAGGCCCTGCTGAAGGAGCTGCCGCTCCAGGCCTGCCCTGGGGCAGGCGCCGTCCAGGCCGCCCGATTCCATCGGGCCGTGATCGCGGGGTTGGTGGCGATGGCGGAGGCGGCCGCACCCGGCTGGGGCTGCCAGCGGGTCGTGCTGGCGGGTGGATGCTTCCAGAACCGCCTGCTGCTGGAGGGGTGCCGCACCGGCCTGCGGGCCGCAGGCCTGGAGCCCTTCAGCGCAGAACTCCTGCCCAGCAACGACGGTGGCCTGGCTCTGGGTCAGCTCTGGGCCCTTTCCTGCGCCATGGCTACAACGGAATCGAAGCCGCCCCACCGCGTGCAGAACGCCCATGTGCCTGGCCCTGCCTGGTCGCATCCTCTCGATCACCCACCAGCCGCCTGCGGTGGAGCCGGCGGCGCCCCCTGATCTCTCCCGCGGCGGCGATCCGCTCTGGCGGGTGGCGGAGGTGGATTTCGGCGGGGTGCGTCAGGCCGTGAGCCTGGCCTGCCTGCCCCAGGCCCGGGTCGGCGATCAGGTGCTGGTGCATGTGGGGCTGGCCCTGAGCATCGTTGCGGAGGACGAGGAGCCATGACCCAGACCCCAGTCGCCACCAGGATCACCGTGGATGGCAACGAGGCGGTGGCACGGGTGGCCTACCGGCTCAACGAGGTGATCGCCATTTATCCGATCACGCCGGCCTCACCGATGGGCGAATGGGCCGACACCTGGGCGAATGAGAAGCGTCCCAACCTCTGGGGTGCGGTGCCCACGGTGGTGGAACTGCAGAGCGAGGCGGGAGCGGCCGGGGCGGTGCATGGGGCCCTGCAGGCCGGCGCGCTCACCACCACGTTCACGGCGTCGCAGGGGCTGTTGCTGATGATCCCCAACCTCTACAAGCTGGCGGGGGAGCTGACGCCGGTGGTGCTGCACGTGGCCGCCCGCTCCCTGGCCGCCCAGGGCCTGTCGATCTTCGGCGACCACAGCGATGTGATGGCCACCCGCGGCAGCGGCTGCGCCATCCTCTGCTCCGCCTCGGTGCAGGAAGCCGGCGACTTCGCCGCCATCGCCGCCCGCGCCAGCCTGCGCAGCCGCCTGCCGTTCCTGCATGTGTTCGACGGCTTCCGCACCTCCCATGAGATTCAGAAGATCGCCCCGATCGACGATGCCCTGCTGCGGCAGCTGATTCCCGACGACGCCATCGCCGAGCACCGGGCCCGGGCTCTCAGCCCAGACCATCCGGTGCTCCGCGGCACCAGCCAGAACCCGGACGTGTATTTCCAGGCACGCGAATCGGTGAACCGCTTCTACGACGACGCCCCGCAGCTGGTGACCGAGGCGATGGACCGGTTCGCGGCCCTCAGTGGGCGCCGCTACGCGCCCTTTGAGTATGTGGGGCCTGCCGATGCGAAGCGCGTCCTGGTGCTGATGGGATCGGGCTGCGAAACGGCCCACGAAACGCTGGAGTGGCTCAACCGCTCAGACCCTGCGCCCGGCGGGGTGGGGCTGGTCAAGGTGCGCCTGTTCCGACCCTTCGCGGCGGACACCTTCGTGGCCGCGCTGCCGGCCACGGCGAAGGCCGTGGCGGTGCTGGATCGCTGCAAGGATCCCGGCGCCAGCGGCGAGCCGCTCTACCTCGATGTACTGGCCGCCCTGGCCGAAGCCTGGCCGCTGCTCCATCCCGATCGGCCACCGCCACGGGTGCTGGGCGGCCGCTACGGGCTCTCCTCCAAGGAGTTCACCCCAGCGATGGTGAAGGCCGTGGTCGACCATCTGGCCAGGTTGCTGCCAGGAGGCACAGGGCTGGCGACCACTCCAGGCGTCTCTGCGGCCGGGGGAGCGGCTGCGCCGCCCGTTGATCCAACCACCGTTGATCGAACCGCAGCTGTCCTGAACCATTTCACGGTGGGCATCACCGATGACGTGACTCACCGCTCCCTGCCGATCGATCCGGAGTTCGTCTGCGAAGGCACCAGCGACAGGGCCAGCAGCGAGACAGCTGATCGCAGCACAGCGAGCCGGGAGGTGCGGGCCGTGTTCTATGGCCTCGGCTCCGATGGAACGGTGGGCGCCAACAAGAGCACGATCAAGATCATCGGCGAGAGCACCGATCTCTTCGCCCAGGGCTATTTCGTCTACGACTCCAAGAAATCCGGCTCCGTCACGGTCTCGCACCTGCGCTTCGGGCCGCGGCCGATCCGCTCCACCTACCTGATCCAGCGCCCCACCCTGGTGGCCTGTCACCAGTGGGATTTCGTCGGTCGCTTCGCCCTGCTGGAGGGCATCGAGGCCGGCGGCACCGTCCTGCTGAACAGTCCATTCGATCCGCAGGAGACCTGGCGGCGCCTGCCGGACTCCCTGCGGCGGCCGATCCGGCGGCAGGGGTTGCGGGTCTGGGTGATCGCGGCCGATCGGGTGGCGCAGGAGGCGGGCATGGGCGGCCACATCAACACCGTGATGCAGGCCTGCTTCTTCGCCCTGAGCGGAGTGCTGCCCAGGGAGGCCGCGATCGAACGGATCCGCGCCGCCATCCACAAGTCCTATGGCCGCAAGGGGGAGGCGGTGGTGGCGATGAACCTGCGCGCCCTGGACGCGGCGCTCGATCACCTGCTGCCGCTCGACTGGCAAGGCTTTGACGCCGAAGCCAGTGATGCGCAACCTGACGCCGCTCTAGCCGTCGGGGCGTCGGGCCAGGCCATGGCGGACACCCCGTCCCTGGTGGAGCGCCTCGCTGCAGCTCCCGAATTCGTGCGGCAGGTGATCGCGCCGATGCTGGAGCGCCAGGGGGACACCCTGCCCGTGAGCGCCCTCCCCTGCGACGGCACCTGGCCCGTGGGCACGGCCCGCTGGGAGAAGCGCAACATCGCCGCCGAGGTGCCGGTCTGGGAGAGCGATCTCTGTGTGCAGTGCGGCAAGTGCGTGATGGTGTGTCCCCATGCGGTGATCCGCGCCAAGGTGGTGGTGCCCGAGGCCCTGGCCGCGGCTCCGGCAGGCTTCCGCCAGGCCCCGGCCCGCGACCATGCCTTCGCTGAGCAGGCCTTCACGATCCAGGTGGGCGCGGAAGACTGCACCGGCTGCGCCCTCTGCGTGGCGGTGTGCCCGGCTCGCGACCGCAGCGAGCCCAGGCGCAAGGCGATCAACATGGCGCCGCAGCGGCCCCTGCGGCAGCAGGCGCGCCAGCACTGGGACTTCTTCCTCTCCCTGCCCGAGGTGCCGCGGCAGGGGCTCAACCTCCACAAGATCGGCCAGCAGCAGCTGCAGCAGCCCCTGTTCGAATTCTCCGGGGCCTGCGCCGGCTGCGGCGAGACCCCCTACCTCAAGCTCGCCACCCAGCTGTTCGGCGATCGCATGGTGGTGGCCAACGCCACGGGCTGCTCCTCGATCTATGGCGGCAACCTGCCCACGACCCCCTGGAGCGCCAATGCCGCCGGGCGTGGTCCGGCCTGGAGCAACTCCCTGTTCGAAGACAACGCCGAATTCGGCTTCGGCATACGGGTGGCGATCGACCAGCAACGCCGCATGGCCCTGGACCTCCTGGAGGGGCAGGTGCCACCAGCGCTGGCCGAATCCCTGCGCGAGGCCGACCAGAGCGATGAGGCCGGCATCGAGGCCCAGCGCCAACGGGTACAGGAGTTGCGGCGGCATCTGCAGCACCGCCTCGAGCGCCTCCCCGATGAAGAGCGCGCCCGTCGCCTGCTCGATCTGGCCGATGCCCTGGTGAAGCGCAGCGTCTGGCTGGTGGGGGGCGACGGCTGGGCCTACGACATCGGCTTCGGCGGTCTGGATCACGTGCTGGCCAGCGGCCGGGATGTGAACGTGCTCGTGCTGGACACGGAGGTGTACTCCAACACCGGTGGGCAGATGTCGAAGGCCACCCCCACCGGTGCGGTGGCCAAGTTCGCCGCCGGTGGCAAGGCCTCCCCCAAGAAGGATCTGGGCCTGATGGCGATGACCTACGGCAACGTCTACGTGGCCAGCGTGGCGATGGGGGCCCGCGATGAGCACACGATCCGGGCCTTCCTCGAGGCCGAGAGCTATCCCGGTCCCTCACTGCTGATCGCCTATTCCCACTGCATCGCCCACGGCATCGACATGGCCCAGGGCATGGCCCACCAGCGGGCCTTGGTGGAGGCGGGGCGCTGGCTGCTTTACCGCTACGACCCCCGCCGCAGCGAGCGGGGTGAGACGCCCCTTCAGCTCGACAGCCCCAGCCCCCGGCGGCCCCTGGCTGAGGTGATGGCCTCTGAAAACCGCTTCCGCATGCTCAGCTACAGCCAGCCGGAGCGGGCACGGCAACTGGCACGGCAGGCCCAGGCCCATGTCGATCAGCGCTGGGAGCTCTATCGAAGCCTGGCCGGCGTGGCCACAACTGAGCCGGAGGTGCAGCCATGAGCCCCGACCTGTCCACCACCTATCTCGGCCTGGAGCTGCGCAGCCCCCTGGTGGTGGGGGCGGCCCGCCCCCTCAGCGAAGATCCGGACGTGTTGCTGGCCCTGGAACGGGCCGGAGCCGGCGCGATCGTGTTGCACTCCCTCTTCCAGGAGGAGATCGAACAGCAGCAGCTCGATCTGCACCGCCACCTGCTGCTGGGCAGCGACAGCTACGGCGAAGCACTGAGCTATGTGCCGGAAGCGGCGATCAGCCATGACGGTGATGCTCTCTATCTGCGTCATCTCGACTGGGCCCGTCAGCATCTGTCGATTCCGGTGATCGCCAGCCTCAATGGCACCCACCCCGGCCGCTGGGTGGAGACCGCCCGGCGGATGGAGGCGGCGGGGGCGGCGGCGATCGAGCTGAACATCTATGCCCTGCCCACCGATCCGCTCCTCTCCAGCGCCGCCATCGAAGCCGAAGTGGAGGAAATCGTGCGGGAAGTGCGCGCCGAGGTGGGCCTGCCGCTGGCCGTGAAGCTGAGCCCCTTCTTCACCAATCTGGTCGCGATGGTGCGGCGCCTGCGCGAGGCCGGCGCCGATGGCCTGGTGCTGTTCAACCGCTTCTATCAGCCCGACATCGACATCGAGACCCTGGAGGTGCGCCCCAACCTGCTGCTCTCCACCCCCCACGATCTCCGCCTGCCGATGCGCTGGATCGCCCTGCTGCACGGCCATGAACCGCTCGATCTGGCCGGCAGCGGCGGGGTACACCGCGGCACCGATGCGGTGCGCCTGCTGATGGCGGGCGCCTGCGTCACCCAGGTGGTGGGGGCGCTGCTGCGCCATGGCCCCCAGCGCCTGTCCGGGTTGGAGGAGGAGCTGCGCCAGTGGCTGGCGGAGCACGACCATGGCTCCGTGCGCGAGCTGATCGGTTGCATGAGCCAGAGCCGTTGCCCCAACCCCAGCGAATTCGAGCGAGCTCACTACATGCTGGCGGTGCAGACCTTCCGCCCGGCCGCGGCCGCTGCGGCACCGGGGCCCTGGTGAGCACGACCGTTCCGGCAGCCGACAGGCGGTACGCCCGCTCTGCGGCTGCAGTGGAGCGCCTGGCCGCGCAACTGGCGGCCACCGCGACCCGGCCCTGGACCCTGATGGAAGTGTGCGGCGGCCAGACCCACGCCATCGTGCGCTGGGGCCTGGATCAGTTGCTGCCCGAAGGGATCCGCCTGATCCACGGTCCGGGCTGCCCGGTCTGTGTCACCCCCGCGGCCACCCTGGATGCGGCCCTGGATCTGGCGCGCCAGCCGGAGGTGATCCTCTGCTCCTATGGAGACATGCTGCGCGTTCCCGGCAGCCGCAGTGGTGATGATCTGCTGGGTGTGCGGGCCGCCGGCGGTGACGTGCGCCTGCTCACCAGCCCCCTGCAGGCCATCGCCCTGGCCCAGGCCCATCCCGATCGGCTGGTGGTGTTCCTGGCGGTGGGGTTCGAGACCACCGCCCCGGCCACGGCCCTGCTGGCGCGCCAGGCCACGGCCCTGAAGCTGGCCAATCTGGCCCTGCTGCCGGCCCATGTGCGGGTGGTTCCGGCCATGGAGGCGATCCTGAGCGGACCCGACAACCAGGTGCAGGGCTTTCTGGCGGCGGGCCACGTGGGGGCGGTGATGGGCACGGCGGAGCTGCAGGGGCTGGTGCAGCGGCAGGGGGTGCCGGTGGTGATCAGCGGCTTCGAACCCGTGGAGCTGATGGCCGGCATCCTGCGCTGCGTCCAGCTGCTGGAGGCCGGCGAGAGCGCCGTGGCCAACGCCTACGGGCGAGTGGTGCAGGAAGGGGGCAATCCCGAGGCCCAGCAGCTGATCGAGGCGGTGTTTGAGGTGGTGGATCAGCCCTGGCGCGGCCTGGGGGTGATCCCGGCCGGCGGCCTGGCCCTGCGCCCGGCCTATGCCGCCCTGGAGGTGGGGCTTCACCGGCCGCAGTTGCTCGAGCAGCCCCAGCCTGCGGCGGCGCAGCAGCCGAAGGAGTCTCAGGAGCCGCAGCACCCGTCGGTCTGCATCGCCGGCCAGATCCTGCGCGGGGTGCGGCGCCCCTGCGACTGCCCCGCCTTCGGCAGCAGCTGCACCCCGGAACATCCCCTGGGTGCCCCGATGGTGTCGAGTGAAGGGGCCTGCGCCGCCTACCACCGCTACCGCCCCAACTGAGCCGGATGGAGGAGAACGCCCGGATCCGGCTGGCCCATGGGGGTGGCGGCACCCTGATGCAGCAGCTGATCGACCAGGAGCTGCGGCGCCTCTACGCCGATCCGCAGCAGCTGCTGCACGACGCCGCCAGCCTGACCCTTCCCCCGGGGCAGCTCGCCTTCACCACCGACAGCTACGTGGTGCAGCCGCTGGAGTTTCCCGGCGGCGACATCGGCTCCCTGGCGATCACCGGCACCGCCAACGACCTCGCCATGGCCGGGGCCCGTCCGCTGCACCTGAGCGTGGCATTGATTCTCGAAGAGGGGCTGCCACTCAGCCTGTTGCGGCGTGTCGTGGGCTCGATGGTGGCCGCCTCCCGTGCCTGCGGCCTCACGATCGTGACCGGCGACACCAAGGTGGTGGAGCGGGGTAAGGCGGACGGCCTGTTCATCAACACCAGCGGCATCGGCGTGGTGGAGGCGCCGCAGGCAATCCATCCCTCCCGGATTGCCGCCGGGGATCAGCTGCTGGTCAGTGGGGATCTGGGCCGGCACGGGGTGGCGATCCTCGCCGCCCGCCATGGGCTGCAGCTCGATCCTCCGGTGCTGAGCGACTGCGCTCCCCTCTGGCCGTTGGTGCAGCAGCTGCTGCAGCGGGGTGTGGGGATCCACTGCCTGCGGGATCTCACTCGCGGTGGTCTGGCCAGCGCCCTGCAGGAGCTGGCGCTGGCGGCCGGGCTGACGCTGCAGATCGAGGAGGAGCAGCTCCCGGTGATCGAGCCGGTGGCCCGCTGCTGCGACCTGCTGGGCTTCGAGCCCCTGCACCTGGCCAATGAGGGACGCTTCCTGGCCGTGGTGCCTGCGGAGAGCATGGATCGGGTGGCCCCCCTGCTGGAGACCTGGGGCGGCGGCTGGATCGGCTCGGTACTGCCCGAGCGGGGGGAGGCCCCCGTGCTGCTGCGTACCGCCTACGGCAGCAGCCGCGTGCTCAGACCGCTGAGCGGAGAACTGCTACCCAGAATCTGCTGATCGCCCGGCCGGAGAAAGTGCCGCACAATGGACTGAAAAAGTGTCGCCCAATGACATGAAAACCTGCCAGCTGATTCTGAAATCAACCAGCCAAGGGATGCTGAGTGAATCCATAAAATGGGCGATACTGGATTCGAACCAGTGACCCCTTCCGTGTGAAGGAAGTGCGCTACCGCTGTGCTAATCGCCCTTTTTGTCTGGTTCTGAGTCTGAACTCAGGCCAACCGAATGATGGTCCATCATCCCGGCGGCTGCGGAAACCGCTGCCTTGAACGGAGCTTAAACCATCACCCGTCCTGCCACGGCGGCCGAACAACCCGTCCAGGCTTCGGTTCCGGGCAAGCCCCACCCCTGCGTGGTGATCGGCGACCATGGAGGCCAGGCACTGATCGAACAACCGGCAGCAATGGTGGGAACGGGTCAGCAGGGGGCAGCGCACACGGATGTGCTGATCGTGGGCGGTGGTGTGTGCGGCACGGCGCTGCTGTTCGAGCTGGCCCGCTACACCGATCTCAACCACGTGACCCTGGTGGAACGCTATGGCCGCCTGGCCCAGGTGAATTCGCGCGCCACCAACAACAGCCAGACCATCCACTGCGGTGACATCGAGACCAACTACACCCTCGAGAAGGCTGTGCGGGTGAAGCGCACGGCCGAGATGATCGTTCACTACGCCGACCTGCTGGATCCGGCCACGCGCGAGCGCTGCGTCTTCCGCACCCCGAAGATGGTGCTTGGCGTGGGGGAGCAGGAATGCTCTTTTCTGAGGGAGCGGTTCGAGCGTTTTGCGCCCCATTTCCCGGCCATGGAATGGCTGGAGAAGGAGCAGATCGCTGAATGGGAGCCCCAGGTGGCCCGGGTGAACGGCCAGCTCAGGCCTGAGCCCCTGGGGGCGATCGGCATTCGCCGCACCTACACGGCGGTGGATTACGAGGCGCTCTCCGAGTCGTTTGTGCAGCAGGCTCAGCAGGCGGTCAGCGGCAGCGACCGCCGCCTCGATCTCCGCCTGGGCACCACGGTGGAGGCGATCGAGCCGGAGGGGGAGGGCTTCCGGGTTCGGCTGCGGGTCACGCCTGGGGCCGGAGCAGCCTCAGCATCGGCACGCCAGGTGGCGGATCCAGAGGTGGTGCAGGAGATCGTGGCCCGGCATGTGGTGGTGAATGCCGGGGCCCACAGCCTGCTGATGGCGCAACGCATGGGCTACGGGCTCGAGTACTCCTGTCTGCCGGTGGCCGGCAGCTTTTACTTCACGCCGGATCTGTTGCGCGGCAAGGTCTACACCGTGCAGAACGACAAACTGCCCTTCGCCGCCATCCACGGCGACCCGGACGTGCGGGCACCCGGCAAGACCCGGTTCGGCCCCACGGCCCTGCTGCTGCCCCTGCTGGAGCGCTACAAGCCCGCCTCCTTCTGGGAGTTCCTGCAGGTGCTGCGGCTCGACTGGGCGGTGCTGGCCGTGTTCTGGCAGCTGCTGAAGATCACCGATATCCGCAACTACATCCTCAAGAACCTGCTCTTCGAAGTGCCCTGGCTGCGGCGGCGCCTGTTCCTGGCCGATGCCCGCAAGATCGTGCCGGGCATGCAGCTGCAGGATCTCAGCTTCGCCGAGGGCTATGGCGGCGTCAGACCCCAGCTGATCAACAAGCAGGAGCGCCGCCTGATGCTCGGTGAGGCGCGGCTCGAACCGATCCCCGGGCTTGTGTTCAACGTGACGCCCTCACCGGGTGGCACCTGCTGCCTCGGCAATGCCGCCATCGACCTCGAAGCGATCGTGGCGCGGCTGGGTTGCGGCTGTGTCCGCAACCAACTGGCCCAGGAGTTGTATGGCGAGGCCACCGCAGGAGTTGCCGAGCTCGCCCCCCAGCAGCCGATCGCCAGCTGACGATTCAGGCGCCGCCGCGGAACAGGTGGTTGTGGCTGGCGGAATAGAGCTTCGAACGCGCTTCGGCCGGTGCCTTGAGGGCCGGACTCACCACATAGAGGGTGGTGCGGATCAGCTCCTTCTCCCGGCTCACGGCCGCCATGCGCTCCAGGGGCACCACCGTGAGCCACTGATCCGGCCAGCTCACCCGATAGCCGATCGCCACGGGGGTGTCGGCCGGATAGTGGCGCAACAGCTCCGCCTGCACCTCCTCCACATGGCGAGCACTCAGATAAAGGCAGAGGGAGGCCCGCAGTGCTGCGAGCCGTTCCAGGCTCTCGCGCTCCGGCACCCCCGTGCGCCCACCGGCGCGGCTGAGCACGATCGTCTGAACCAGGCCCGGAATCGTGAGTTCGCTCTGAAGAGCCGAAGCAGTGGCCTGGTAGGCACTGAGGCCAGGCACCACCTCCACACCGATGTCGGCGTCGGCGAGGCGACAGATCTGTTCGGCCAGGGCCCCATAGAGGCAGGGATCACCATCGTGGAGGCGAACCACCCGTCGGCCCTGGCGGGCTCGATCGAGCACCACCTCCATCACCTCTTCAAGCGTGAGGGTGCTGGTCCGGATCCGTTCGCAGGTCGCGGGGGCCAGGGCCGCGATCTGGGGATTGACCAGGGAATCGGTCCAGACCAGCACGTCGGCCTGCTCGAGCAGCCGGGCCGCCCGCAGGGTGAGCAGATCAGGGGCACCGGGTCCGGCACCGACGATCCACACCGGATGTTCACTCATGGCTGGGACGACACGCCGGAAGGATCGGGCAGGGATCTGTGGCGACCGTAGAGCCACCAGAGGCCGAGGCCGCCCAGAGCGATCAGCAGCAGGCTCATCAGCTGGGCCATGCGCAGACCACCGCTGCAGAAGGGGGGCTGAGAGAACAGGCAGAGCGGATCGAGGCGCAGCCCTTCGATCCAGATGCGGCCGCTGCTGTAGGCCATCAGGTAGATGCAGCTCAGGGCGCCAGCCGGGAGGGCGATGCGACCGCGGCTGCCGCTGCGGAAGAGCAGGAGCAGCAGCGCACAGACCCCCAGATTCCAGATGGATTCATAGAGAAAGGTGGGATGAAAGCCGGTGCGCTCCAGAAATTCCACCGGACGATGGGCCAGGGGGATGTAGAGCTTCCAGGGAAGGTCGGTGGGCAGGCCGAAGGCTTCGGAATTGAAGAAGTTGCCCCAGCGTCCGATCGCCTGGCCCAGGGCCACCGAAGGCACCAGCACATCGAGCAGGCTCCAGAAAGGCAGCGCTCGCCAGCGGCAGAAGAGGATCGTGGTGAGAACACCGCCGATCAGGGCACCGTGGATGGCGATGCCGCCACGCCAGATCGCCAGGGCTTCCAGGGGGTTGTCCTGAAACTGGCGCCACTCCAGGCTCACGTAATAGAGGCGGGCCCCCAGCACCGCCCCGAGCACGAGCAGGGGCAGCAGGTCGGCCACGAGGCTGGGATCAATGCCGCGTCTGCGGGCCAGCCGGCTGGAGAGCAGCAGGCCCACCAGCACCGCCAGGGCGATCAGCAGGCCATACCAGCGCAGCGCAAAAGGGCCCAGCTGGAAGACCAGGGGCCCAGGAGACGTGAACAGGGCAAAGGGCATCAGACGCCTTCGGCGGCCTGCACCTTCTCAATCTGGCGCTTCTTCAGCACCAGCATGATCTGGGCCAGGGCCACTGAGGCGAAGAAGGCGAGCAGGCCATAGATGCGCACGGGATCCTGCAGCACGATCTCGGTATCGATCTGACCGAAGCCGCCCACATTCGGGTCGTTGGAGATCGGGGCACCAGCTTCGACCGCATCACCCACCGCCACGATCAGGCTGGGGCCGGCGGGCACGGTGTCGCTCACGGTGGTGCCATCGGCGGTGGTGATCTCCACCACAGTGCCGCCACCATCGGCCGGGGTGATGGCGCTCACCTGGCCAGCCACGGAGGCCGTATAGACCGTGTTGTTCGACTTCTCACCGGTGGGATAGACCTGGCCGCGACCGCGATTGCCACCCACGTGGATCGAATACTTGCCGAAGTGAATGCTGCTGTCAGCAGCAGGATCGGGCGAGAGGATCGGGAAGACGATCTCCTGATGCTGATCACCAGGCAATGGACCCACCAGCAGGATGTTGGGCTGGTCGTCGCTGTACTGGGTGTAGTAAATGCCGGCCGTTTCTTCCTTCAGTTCCTCGGTCAGACGATCCTGAGGCGCCAGAGTGAAACCATCCGGCAGCATCACCACGGCACCCACGTTGAGCCCGGCGGGGCTGCCATCACCGGAGACCTGCTGCACTGCAGTGTCGTACGGGATCTCGACCACCGCCTTGAAGACGGTGTCCGGCATCACCGCCTGAGGCACCTCAATCCGGGTGGCCTTCTTGGCGAGATGGCAGTTGGCACAGACCAGCTTGCCCGTGGCTTCGCGGGGGCTGGCGTAGTTCTGCTGGGCCCAGAAGGGATAGGCCCAGCTGGGGGCTGCGGCGCTGACGAGCACACCGCAGGCCAGGACAGAGCCGAGCAGAAGAGAAACGAGGCGGCGCATGGGAGAGAGGGCGGCTGGACGGGCGGAGAGGAAAGGGATGCGGCTCAGACCCACCAGGGCTTCTCACCCGTGCGGAAATCGGTGTCGGTCCACTGGCTGAGGAACACGGTGTCGTTCTCGACCGACACGTTCGCCAGGGCCAGGGACAGGGGCGCCGGACCGCGCACCACCTTGCCGGTGGCGTCGTACTGGCTGCCGTGGCAGGGGCACATGAACTTATTGGCGCCGCTGTTCCAGGGCACCACGCAGCCGAGGTGGGTGCAGATCGCGTTGATGCCGTAGCTGCCGATCGCGTCGGCACCTTCAACGATCAGATAGGTGGGATCGCCCTTGAGGCCTTGCACCAGGCTTCGATCTCCCTCCTTGTGGGTGTCCAGCCAGCCCGTGGCCGTCACGGTGTTGCCGAGCTCATCCTTGGCCGTGGTGCCGCCACCACTGCCAGCGGCCCGGGGAGGGATGAAATAGTTCACCACCGGATAGAGAGCCCCGAGAGCCACCCCGGTGAGCGAACCGAAGGTGAGCAGGTTCATGAACTGCCGACGACCCATTCCGGGCACATCGCTCGCAGGCATCTGGGTCATGCGGGGCTGACGGTCGTCGGGACCGAGGCAACGTGGCGCCCATTATGAACCTTGCCCAGCCCGGCACGTCCGCCACCGGGGGGGCCAGGCCAGGCTGGCTGCAACATGCTGTCGTGGAGTTCGCGCTGCACCTGTGTCCGAATCCGGCGCCGCCGGCCGCCAAGGCCCCCTCTCCGTTGAGGAAGTGGTGGGGATTCTGCGGCGCCGCTGGCAAGCCTCCTACGACCTCCAACTGGTGCAGCGACGCGGCCGTCTCTACCTGCAGGTGATGTGGGCCTATCTCGAGCAGCAGTCGTTTCCGCTCAGCGCCGAGGAGTATGCCGATCGGATCGAGGAGCTGGTGGGCGCCCTGAACGGCATGGGAGTGGCCGAGCAGGTTCGCAGCTGGCTCAGCAGCACCGGCGATCGCCCCCGCCTCGGCAAGGCGATGCATCTGGCCCTGGAACTCCCGCCCGCACGGGCCAGCGAATTCCTGCTCTGAGCGATGAGCCGTTGCTGCAGCGGCAGCGGCACGTGGCAGCAGTCAGAGGAATCGATCCAGAGGCACTGGCCCGTGGCCTCAGCCAGTTGCAGCCGGAGCGGCAGGCCGCACCCGCTCAGCCAGGGCCACCAGGGCCACACCGACCAGGTAGAGGGCTGTGATCGCGCCGCTGAGCAGCAGCATTGTGAACGGATCCGTGGACGGCGTCAGCACGGCTCCGGCAATGGCCGCGACCAGCAGCACCCAGCGCCAGCCCGCCAGCATCACCTTGGCCCGGATCAGGCCGAGGGCGCCCAGCAGCAGCTGCAGCACCGGCAACTGGAAGGCCAGGGCTGTGGCCACCATCAGCAACAGGACAAAGTCCAGATAGCGCTCGATCGACCAGAGCGGCTCGACCACATCCGCGCCGTAGTTCACCAGGAAGCGCAGTGCGGCTGGCACCAGGGCCCACCAGGCAAAGGCGAGACCGGCGACGAACAAGACCGCCGATCCCGCCACCGCCGGGGCCACCAGTTGCCGTTCCCGCCGGGTCAGGCCAGGCAGCACGAACCCGAGAATCTCGTAGAGCACATAGGGAAGGGCCAGGCTGAGGCCGGCGTAGCCCGCCACCTTCAGGGAGACGAACAGAAACTCTCCCGGCGCCAGCTGCAGGAAGCGGATGCCCTGCGCCGGAACCTCCAGCAACCTGACCAACGGACGCACCACCACCAGGCAGCCCGCCGCCGCAATCGCCACCGCCAGCAGGCTGCGCAGAACGCGGTTGCGCAGCTCGTCGAGATGCTCCATCAGGGTCATCTCCACTTCCCCTGGAAAGGCATCAGCCCCGTCAACAGACCCGGTCTCAGCACCGCTGTCGGCCATCCCCTGATCGGAGAGGGCGCTCGACGCTGCAGGGATGCGAATCGGCGCTGGTGGTCCTGTACCAACGGGTGAACCGGAGGGTGTTTCCGGTGCCGTGGTGGGGGTGTCGGTGTCGCTCATGGTCCAGGCTCCCGAGCCAGGCTAGGGGGATCGGCCGTGGGCTCGCCCTCTGGGGCGTCGCTGTCCGCTGCCCGCTGCGCGAGCCAGGCGGCCGCCCGGGCGGGCTCGCCCCAGAGCAGTGCGCCGCCGCGATGGCGCACCGTCCCCGGTCCAGCCCCGGGGATGCGCTGCAGCTCCTCGGTGGGCACCATCACCACCGGCACGCGGCGGTTGCCGCGGGCGCGGCTGAAATGGGCCGCCAGATCCGCCGCCGCCTGGAGGTCGTCGTCGCCGGCGACCGCCTGGGATGCCTTCAGAACCACGTGGCTGCCGGGACATTCCTGGGCGTGGAACCAGAGATCACCGCGACGCGCCTGGCGCAGGCTGATCCATTCGTTCTGGCGATGGTTGCGGCCCACCTGCACGATCAGGCCGGCCGCCGTGGCGCCCTGCAGGGGCTCTGGGGCCATGGCCCTGGCCATCGCCCGGCGATGGGCGCGCCGCTGGGGCTGCGGCGCCAGGGCTGCGCCCCTGGGACTGTCCGTTCCCTCCGGTCCTCCTGGGCCTTCCCGCAGCTCCTCGGCCAGGGCCTCCAGCTGCTCGACGCCATCGGCCTGATCGAGGAAGGTGCGGCTGTGCTCCAGCCAGGCAAGCCGCTGGCGGTGCCGCTCCAGCCGCGGTGTGATTGCCGCCAGCGAGCGCCGCAGCTTGCGGGCCCGCCGGTAGAGCGCCTGGGCCTCGTCGATCTGCTCGCGGGACAGGGCGAACTGACTGAGCAAGGCGTCCGCCTGGCTCTGCAGGGCTTCACTACCGCCAGCCGCCTCCACCAACGCCTCCTGCTGGTGCAGCTGCCGCTGTTCACGCTCGGTTGCGGCCTGCAGCTGCTGGGCGAGCTGGTGCTGCCGACGCTGCAGCTCCCGCGCCGCCAGCAGGGTGCCGTAGTAGCCAGCCAGGGCCGTGTTGATGGGGAGGCTGTCGCCGGCCTGCGCCGGGCCATCCCCAGGCTCCGCCAGAGCGGGATTCTCTCCGGACGGTTCCTGCCCAGCAGGATCTGCCGCAGCCGGATCAACCCGCCAGCAGCGGTAGGCCGTGGGGCCAGCTGTATCGAAACAGAAGCGCTGATCCTTCACCGCCCTCAGCCAGGCGCACCACCGCTGCCACAACCGTGACCAACCGGCCGCATCCAGGGTGTCTACAGACCGTGCCAACCAGGCGGCGCTCTGCTCCGCGGACTCCCCTGCCAGCTGACGGGCCAGGGCCGGGCTGATGCCCTGATAGCTCTCCCGCAGCGCCCGTTCCAGGGGCAGGGGCAGCAGACTCAGGCGCCGCTGCCAGCTCTCGAACGGTTCGGCCGGATCGGGGCGATCGCCGCCCAGGGGCGGCGGCGGCTGGTAGGGATCGCCGTTGCCGATCGGCCGCAGTCGCGACTGTCCCTGCCGCACCTGATGGCCCAGGGCCATCACCCGCTCCTCAGCGTCGAGCAGAAAGATGTTGCTGTGGCGCCCCATCAGTTCCACCACCAGCTGCCGTTGGGGAGGCTCGCCCGGACGGGCCGCGAAACGCAGGTGCACGACGCGCTCCCAGCCGTCCTGTGCCAGCTCCACCAGGGCCAGCCCCTTCAGGCCATGCTGCAGCTGCTGAGCCAGGGTGCTGCCATCACCCTGACGGCGCGGTGCCGGGATCGCCAGCAGCCGAGGGGCTTCCGCCATCCAGCTGATCTCCAGCCAGCGCATGCCGTCGAGGCTGCGCAGCCCCAGTTGCACCGTGTGGGAGGCGCTCTGCTGCGCCTTTTCAAAGCGGCTCGGCACCACAGCAGCCCGCAGCTCCCCCAGCACCGCCCGCAGGCTGGTCACATCCAGAGGCTGGAGGGGTTGGGTTGACACCATCACCGCTGGCAGAGGTTCACAGCCGAGGCTGCTTACTCTGCTGCGCAGCAGTGTCACTTCCATGGCCCGCGCCGCGTCGTCCGCCCGGCTCACCGTGATCACCGGTCCCAGCGGCGTGGGCAAGGGCACACTGGTGAGCCGCCTGCTGCAGCGCCAGCCACGCATCTGGCTGTCGATCTCGGCCACCACACGCCAGCCCCGGGCCGGTGAGGTCGACGGCGTGCACTACTTCTTTCTCAGCCGTGAGGCCTTCGAGGCGCAGGTGGCCGGTGGCGGCTTCCTCGAATGGGCCGAGTTCGCCGGCAACCTTTATGGCACCCCGCGGCAGCCGGTGGAGCAGCATATCGCCGAAGGACGGCCGGTCCTGCTGGAGATCGAACTGGAAGGGGCCCGGCAAGTGCGTCACTCCTTCCCGGCCGGCCAGCAGCTGTTGATCAAGCCTCCCTCTTTTGAAGAGCTGGAGCGGCGGATTCGCGGACGCGGGACCGACAGCGAATCCGCCATCGCGAAGCGCCTGGAGCGCGCCAGGGTGGAACTGGCCGCCGCCGCCGAGTTCGATGCCTGCCTGGTGAACGGTGATCTTGAGGTGGCGCTGGCGGAATTGGAACAGCTCATGGATCTGGGCACCAGCAAGAGCTGACGTGTACTGAGGCGTGAGCTGATCGGCCCGATGCCCGATCTGTCGGATTGATCCGGTCTGCCTGATCGATCTCCCTGGGTAAAAAAGCATGGTGATCCCAGCATCAACACTGAATCGACTCAGCCGAAACCATGCCATTGATAAGAGCGTTGCTCCCATTATCCGGACCTGATGGCAGCCAGGCAGTATCACAAGCTGCAGGCAAAGAACCTCGCCAGCCCAGCAGGCTCCGGGGCAAGAATGCCGTGCATGACAGCAAAAAAGCGGCCCCAAAAGGGGCCGCCAAGACTAGACAAGTCTGAGCAAAGAATCAGTGATGGCGGTTCAAGGGATATCGATGAAGCCCTGAAGGAACAGCTTCCCTGAACCTCTGAAATCAATCTGTTTTCAGAGGGGGTGGAACAGCAGATCAGGGAAGAAGCGATTGAACTCAATCATGATGCCGGCGGTGATCGTGAACCAGATGGCCGCGAACACCGGAGCGGTGGTCAGGAATTTCTTCATGTCAGAGAAGGGTGAAGCGGTTAGGGAGCAGGACATCAGCCTGCCGCGATGGAAAGGCTGTGACAATCAACAGCCCGTTGCCTTCAGCGGGGCGACACGGTGACCTTGTTGTCGGACTCGAGCAGTTTGCCGCTGGTGAATTCACCAAAAGCGGCAATCGGCCAGCTGGCGGCTGCCAGGGTGCTCTTCAGGGCCAGGGAGAGATCAATCTGGATTTCCTTGGTGGTGGCGTCCTTGGTGCCACGGATGGCCTGCAGGTAGGAGCGCCCAGCCCAGCCGATGCAACCGGCGATATACAGGAAGGCGATTCCAGGGATCATGAAGTCTCCGGCGTGGCTCCAGCGGCCATCCACAATCAGGTGGGGCAGACCATCGGTGCCGCAGACGGCCTTGCTGTACATCGCAAAGCGAGCTTTGGCCTGCTCGGTCTGGGCGGCGCCGGCCCGCTGCTGGAACCGCGGGCTCTCGGCACAGGGGGTCAAACCGGCTACATCAGCCCTGGCGGACGGAGCGAAGCCAAAGATGAGAAAGGCGGAAAGAACGACGGCGAATAGACGGCGCATAGGGAGTTCGGCCGCAGGGCAGGATGTCACGACCGGACAGTAGGAGCGGCCCCCAGAGTCCATGGCCACGATTCTTGCCCTCGAAACAAGTTGTGACGAGTCGGCAGCGGCGATTGTGCGGGATCGCACCGTTCTGGCCCATGCCGTGGCTTCTCAGGTTGAGGAACATGCGCGCTTCGGCGGCGTGGTGCCTGAAATCGCCTCGCGACGGCATGTGGAGGCGCTGCCCCAGCTGATCGCCACCGTGCTGTCCGAGAGCAGTGTGGCGCTCCCTCAGCTGGATGCGGTCGCCGCCACGGTGGCGCCGGGCCTGGTGGGAGCCCTACTGGTGGGATCGGTCACGGGCCGCACCCTGGCCCGCCTGCATGGATTGCCGTTTCTGGGCATGCATCACCTTGAGGCGCACCTCTGCTCGGTGCAGCTCGGATCTCCGCTGACGCCGGGGCCCCATCTGGTGCTGCTGGTGAGTGGTGGCCACACCGAACTGATCCGGGTCGAGGGTCCCGGGCGCTATCAACCCCTGGGCCGCAGCCATGACGACGCCGCCGGCGAGGCCTTCGACAAGGTGGCTCGCCTGCTCGGATTGGCCTACCCCGGAGGACCCGCCATTCAGGCCGCTGCCGAAGCGGGCGATCCCCATCGTTTTGCCCTGCCCAAAGGGCGGGTGTCGAGGCCGGAGGGAGGCTTCTACCCCTATGACTTCAGCTTCAGCGGCCTGAAGACAGCCATGCTGCGCCTCGTGAGGTCGCTCGAGGCCTCGGGTGAGCCGCTGCCCGTGGCAGATCTGGCGGCGAGCTTTGAGCAGGTGGTGGCGGACGTGCTGGTGGACCGCAGCTGCCGCTGTGCCCGCGATCAGGGCCTGGCCACGATCGTGCTGGTAGGCGGTGTGGCGGCGAACCGCCGCCTGCGGCAACGGATGGAGCAGAGCTGCGCCGAGGCCGATCTGCAATGGCGTCTGGCGCCGCTGGCATTCTGCACCGACAATGCCGCCATGGTGGGGGTGGCGGCGGCCCAGAGATTCTCGCAGGGCTGCCGCAGCCCCATGGATCTGGGGGTGGCGCCGCGGTTGCCGCTGGTGCAGGCGGAGCGCCTGTATGAGGCAACAGCTTGTTTCTGATCGCCCTAGGGTGGAATGATTCGCTGAGGACTGGTCGTCATGGCGCCGGTTGAGGAGGGCCAGGTTGTGGGCACGACCGATCCTGTTCAGGCGGATCAGGTGCCCGCAGGTTCAGTGGAGGGCGATTCAGGTCAGGTTGCTGTGACGCCGATGGAGGCTTCCCTTCCGGGCGGGGTTGAGTCTGAGACCGTGATTGAGCCGGTTGGACCGGAGGAGCTCAACGCTTGGCGACGAGGCTTTACGCCCCAGGCGGAAATCTGGAACGGCCGACTGGCGATGCTGGGACTATCCGTTGGGCTCTCGGTTCTTCTGATCGCACGCCTGGCGGCTGGGCATTGATCGGTGCCTTTCCTTACAACGAACTGAGCCTGATCCTGTCAGGACTTTGACTGAATTTCCACCGATTCAGGCAGGCGGATTGATCCCTTCAGCGCATCATGTCCTTCCACGCAGGGCCTGAGCAAGCTCGTTTGGCCTGAGGCTGACGGCCAATGCATCAACGCCCTCCACGCGACCATCTTCTACCAGCTTGATCAGGCTTTGATTGGCGGTTACCATGCCCTCGAAACTGCTGCGATTCATGATGTCTTCAATCTCGCCGAGTTCGCCTCGCTGAATGTAATCCTTGCAAGCATCTGTGTTGATTAAAATATCGTGAAACGCAACCCTCTTGCCGTCCGTGGTCTTGATCAGGCCCTGGGCGATCACCCCCAGCAAGGTTTCGGACACCGCCCGCCGCACCGCATCCTGCTCCTGAGGGGGATACATCCCCAGCACCCGCTCCACGGTCTTCACAGCAGAGTTGGTATGCAGAGTTCCAAACACCAGGTGACCCGTCTGGGACGCTTCGATCGCCGTGGCCAGGGTTTCCTGGTCACGGATTTCACCGATCAGGATCACGTCCGGATCTTCCCGCATAGCGGCACGCAGGGCATTGTGAAAGTGCTTGGTGTGTTGGCCAACTTCCCTGTGGCGGATTAGGGACTCTCGACTTTCATGCACGAATTCAACCGGATCTTCAATCGTGATGATGTGGCGGGTCATGTTGCGGTTGATCCAGTCGATCATCGCCGCCAGAGTGGTGCTCTTACCGGAGCCAGTCGGACCGGTCACCAGGATCATGCCCTTGGGAAGGGCAGAAAGCTTCTTGAGTACAGGGGGCAGGTGTAGGTCCTCCAGGGTCGCGATCTTCTGAGGAATCAACCGCAACACCATCCCCGGCCCCCGCAACGAATCGAGCACGTTGATGCGGACTCGCGCAAAGGGGAAAGCAAAACTTCCATCGAATTCCTTGTCCCGCTGAAAGGAATCGATCTCAGCCGGCGTCAGCATCTCGCGCAGCCATCGTTGGAACGTCGCGGCGTCGGTGACCGGCCAACCGGTGCGCGCCATCTCTCCGCGGGCCCGATAGCGCGGTTCTTCGCCGACGCCCAGGTGGACATCTGAATGGTTCCGCTCGTGGGCCAGGCGCACGATGTCCTCGAGGGTGGCCGGTTGGCTTCCGTACCCACCAGCCTCCTGTCCAACCGATGCAACAGGGGTGGAGACAGGCTGGGCGAATGGTGGCGGCGGCGGTGGTTGCAGCCCCGGACCAGGCGAAGCAGGGGGTGGTGGCTGGGCGGGACCGGGAAAAGGGGAGGGCAGAGCCGAGGTTCCGGTCGGGGGGAAGGGCGAAGGCGGAAAAGGAGAGTCGGCCTGGGCCATGCCGGAGCGGAACGGGTCGGGTACAACCAGCTTCGCCCCTATCGGGCCGGGAGGCCACCATCCCTAGGATCCGGGCATTGCTGCTGGGGGGCGGGATGCCACTGGTCACGATCGTGCTGGGCACCAGGCCGGAGGCGATCAAACTGGCCCCGGTGATCCGTGCCTTTCAGCAGGCCCCGGACCTGACCACCCGCGTGGTGCTCACCGGACAGCACCGCGAGATGGTGAGCCAGGTGATGGAGCTGTTCGGCCTGCAGGCCGATCACGATCTGGCACTGATGGCTCCCAAGCAGACCCTCACCCACGTGACCTGCGCCGCCCTCCAGGGCCTGGAACAGGAATTCACCGAGCACCGCCCTGATCTGGTGCTGGTCCAGGGCGACACCACCACGGCCTTCTCCTCAGCCCTGGCGGCCTTCTATGGCCAGATCCCCGTTGGGCATGTGGAAGCAGGCCTGCGCACCGACAACCTGCTTGACCCCTTCCCTGAGGAGGCCAATCGCCGGCTGATCTCCCAGCTCGCCCAGCTTCACTTCGCGCCGACGGCGCAATCGGCCAGCAATCTGCGCGCCTCCGGCGTGGTGGGCGACATTCTCACCACCGGCAACACGGTGATCGATGCTCTGCTGCTGATGGCGGAGACGGCCCCGGACTGGGATCTGCCCGGCCTCGACTGGAGCAGGCAGCGGGTGCTCCTGGCCACGGTGCACCGTCGCGAGAACTGGGGCGAACGGCTGCAGCAGATCGGCCAGGGTTTTCTCGATCTTCTGGAGCGTTTTCCCGACACAGCCCTGCTGCTGCCGCTGCATCGCAACCCCACCGTGCGGGAGCCCCTGCAGGCCCTGCTGGGCGACCATCCCCGCGCCTTCCTCACCGAACCGCTCGACTACGACAGGTTGGTGGCGGCGATGCGGGGCTGCGCGCTGCTGCTGACCGATTCGGGCGGCCTCCAGGAGGAGGCTCCAGCCCTCGGCAAGCCGGTGCTGGTGCTGCGCCGCACCACCGAGCGTCCCGAAGCGGTGGAGGCCGGCACGGCCCGTCTGATCGGCACCAACAGGGGCGACATCCTGCGGGAGGCCAGTCGCCTGCTGGAGGATCCCGCGGCCTACGCGGTCATGGCCCAGGCCCACAACCCCTTCGGCGATGGGCAGGCCAGCGGACGCATCCTGGAGGCCGCTCGCAGTTTTCTCAATGGCGGGGACGCTCAGTCGGCCTGTCCCTAGTTGGCCTGCTGTCCGTCCGTCCACCCTCACTCAGTCCGTCTGCGGACGCTTGCTGGCCCAGGGAGGAAGATCGATGAACACCCGTTCACCAGGCTTGAGGCCTGTGATGATCTGGGTGTCCTTGCCGCTGCTGGATCCGAGCTCCACGGCCTGGAAGGTGGGCTCGCGCTCGGGGCCGACCCTGAGCACACCAGGTTTGCCTGCTTCGGTCACCACCGCCACGGTGGGCACCAGGGTCTCGGAGCGCAGCTGACCGGCCTGAAAATCAATGTCGGCGGTCATGCCGATGCGCAGCTCCGGCGGCGGATCGATCAGCTGCAGTTTCACCTCAAAGGAGGTGACATTGTTGAGTTTGATCGCACGCGGCGCGATGCGCCGCACCCGGGCCGCAAAGCGCTGATCGGGGAAGGCATCCACCCGCACGCTGGCCATCTGGCCCACCCGTAGCCGACCGATGTCATTCTCGGGCACCTTGGCCAGCACCTCCAGCCCCTGGGCCAGCTCCACCACCGAGGAACTGGTGGCACCGGCCGTGGCCGACGCTGTGGTGGTGGGTGTCACGAAGGCGCCAGGGTCAGCGAACCGCTGGGTGATCACCCCATCGAAGGGGGCCCGCACGATCAGCTCATCCCGTTCCACCTGACGCTGCTCCAGCCGCTGACGAGCCGCCGCCACGTTGGCCTCATCCACGTGAAAGGCCCCCAGGGCCCGCTGATAGTCGTCAGCGCTGATCGCCTGGCTGGCGAACAGCTGGCGGCGGCGCTCCCATTCACTGCGGGTGCGGGCCAGCTGGGCCTCGGCCGAGCTCAGATTGGCCTGCAGTTCCTTCAGGCGTTCATTGAGATCACCCGAGTCCATCAGGGCGAGAGCCTGGCCTTGCCGCACCCGGTCGCCCTCCTCGACGTAGAGCTCCTGCAGCAGCCCCTGCCGCTTCGGGCTCACGTTCACCCGCCTGACCGCATCCAGTTCGCCGCTGGCGCTCACCACACTGGGAAGGGAGCCCTGGCGGGCCAGCACGGTGTATGGATCGAGAT
The DNA here is from genome assembly GCF_015840525.1 of Synechococcus sp. CBW1006. Taxonomy (NCBI): domain Bacteria; kingdom Bacillati; phylum Cyanobacteriota; class Cyanophyceae; order Synechococcales; family Synechococcaceae; genus Synechococcus; species Synechococcus sp. CBW1006. The sequence continues at coordinate 2,218,969 of NZ_CP060396.1, forward strand.
TGCGGCCCTTCTGGCCCGACTGACGCAACCAGACCGCCGTGCCGCTCAGACCGACCAGCACTGCCAGGGTGCCGGCCCAGAGACGTCGCCGTCGCCAGAGGGGCTTGACTGACGGGCTCCCGGTGAGCCCGTCGATGTTGGGATGTCCGGTGGGGGCGGGTTCGGGCCGGCGACGCGGCCGCAGGGGGGCGAGGACGGGAATGGGCCTGGTTCCGACTGTGCCCCAGTCTTTCGGGTCCGCGGCGTGATTGGGGTTGTTCACCGGGACGGATCTCCCCCGCAGCTCTGGATCCGACTGGCGCCTGGCTGGCAGCGATTAGATTCGGACCATGCTCAAAGCCGGAATTGTGGGACTGCCCAACGTGGGCAAGTCAACCCTCTTCAACGCCCTCGTGGCCAACGCCAAGGCCGAGGCCGCCAACTACCCCTTCTGCACGATCGAACCCAATTCGGGCGTGGTTGCGGTGCCGGATCCTCGACTGGAGCAGCTGTCAGCGGTGAGCGGCAGTAAGGAGATCATCCCGACCCGTGTTGAGTTCGTCGACATCGCCGGCCTGGTCAAGGGGGCCAGCCAGGGGGAGGGACTGGGCAACAAATTCCTGGCCAACATCCGCGAAGTCGATGCGATCGTCCACGTGGTGCGCTGCTTCGAGAACGACGATGTGATTCACGTCTCCGGTTCGGTAGGCCCTGCCCGTGATGCCGAGGTGATCAACCTCGAGCTGGGGCTGGCCGATCTGGCCCAGGTGGAGAAGCGGCGCGAGCGGCTCAAGAAGCAGACCCGTACCAACAAGGAAGCGCAGCTCGAGGACGGAGCTCTTGCCCGCATCCAGGCCGTGCTGGAGCAGGGCGGAGCGGCCCGCACGGTGGAGATCAGCGAAGAGGAGGCCCTGCTGATCAAGCCCCTGGGCCTGCTCACCGCCAAGCCGATCATCTACGCCACCAATGTGAGCGAGGACGACCTCGCCTCCGGCAATGCCTTCGTCGACGAAGTGAAGGCCGTTGCTGCTCAGGAGGGCGCCGAGACCGTGCGCATTTCCGCCCAGGTGGAGGCCGAGCTGATCGAGCTGCCTGAGGAGGAGCGAGCTGAGTTCCTGGCCGGTCTTGGGGCGGAGGAAGGTGGGCTGCAAAGCCTGATCCGCGCCACCTATTCCTTGCTCGGATTGCGCACGTACTTCACCACGGGTGAAAAGGAGACCCGCGCCTGGACGATCACGGCCGGCATGACGGCGCCACAGGCCGCGGGAGTGATCCACACCGATTTTGAGCGGGGCTTCATCCGCGCCCAGACGATCGGCTACAGCCAGCTTCTGGAGGCAGGTTCCCTGGTGGAGGCGCGCAATCGTGGCTGGCTTCGCAGCGAAGGCAAGGAGTACGAAGTCGCCGAAGGTGATGTCATGGAATTCTTGTTCAATGTCTGACGATATCGAAGTTAAAAATGCGACGAAAAAGATGCGGGCATGCGAAAATCTATGCAAAGCACATAAGGGCACCTCGAAAAATCAGCAAGCTGGTTGATTACGATTAAATAGCGATAGAATCAGGAAGTCAGACTGTATGCCAGCGGTGGGCCAAAGAGGTTTTTGGGACGAACAGCAAAGGGTCGCAAAGCTCCAGGAGAAGAAGCCGGTTCTCAAGCGGCTGTCTGATTCGATCCCATGGGATAAATTCCAGCCGATACTTGACCAAGGATACGCGCAGGATCGCAAGAGCAATGCAGGGCGTAAGCGGATTGATCCGCTGATCCTTTTCAAGATGCTTGTTCTCCAGCAGCTATTTAACCTCAGCGATGACGAGCTTGAGTTCCAGGTGAATGACAGGCGTTCCTTTGAGGAGTTTGTGGGACTGGGTGTGATGAACAACATTCCTGACGCAACCACAGTCGCCTTGTTCAGGGAGAGGCTGCGCAAAGCAGGAGTGATTGAGGAGCTCTTCGAGATGTTCGAGGCATACCTCCGCTCACAGGGACTCCAAGCCCGTGGTGGTCAGATTATTGATGCGACTCTCGTACCTGTTCCCAAACAGCGCAACACCCGTGACGAGAACAAGGAAATCAAAGCTGGTAGGCTGCCGGAAGGCTGGGAAGAAAACCCAGATCGCCTGCGGCAGAAGGATCTAGACGCTCGCTGGGTTAAAAAGAACGGCATCAACTACTTCGGTTACAAGAACAGCATCTGCATTGACGTCGACCATGGCTTTATCCGCCGATATGCTATTACACCTGCCAATATTCATGACAGTCAGATGCTTCCACGGCTGCTGGATCCGGAGAATGAGCATGATTATGTCTGGGCAGACTCAGCTTATTCAGGTGAGTGCTTTGAAGATCTGCTGAGCTTGGGGCGCTTCGAAAGCTTGATCCACGATAAGGGCGCTCGCAATCACCCGCTCAGCGCCGCCGCCAAGGACCTTAAGAGTTTGCTGAAAAACCAACCCACGAGCCAGTTTTCCACAGGCATCAGTGGATTTCCGGCTCAAAAAGACGGATCGGCGGCTATCAGAGCCGCAAACAGCCCGATTTCGGCATCGTTGGCCTCTCTGCAAGGCATTGGTTGAGGCCTATTGGGCACACCTCTGGACAACGGGCTGTTCATGCCGCCTCCATCGCGGGCTTGAGCAGGTTGCCCAGGCGGATCAGGTTGTAGGCGATCACATGCAGGCCAAACACGGCGCCGACCTTCTCGGTACCGCGCAGTTTGAACTGGCGCAGCCCTCCGAACGCCTTGATCCAACCAAACACCTTTTCGATCCCCCGGCGGGCGTTGATCGATTTGGAGTAGCCCACGTGACGGGTGGTGCGGCCATCAATGGCTGAGCCACCGCTGCGGGCCGTGTTCTGGGCCACGTGGGGCGTGACACCGATCCGCCGCATCTCAGCGACAAACCCTTTGGTGTCGTAGTTCTTGTCGGCGCCGACGGTCTTCTGGTGGGCACCGGTGAGGTCTGCTGCCATCTCTTTGGCGGCATCCCGCTCACCGGTGCCCGTGGCCTGGGTGACGCGGCAATCGACGATCAGGTCGTGGCGGTTGTCCATGAGGACATGGCCCCGATAGCTCAGCTGCGCTGGATGGGCATTCGATTTCCGGGCCAGCCGTGCCTCAGGATCGGTGCTGGAGCGGTGGGTCTCGTTGCTGAGCTTGATGCCGCGAAAGTCCCCTTTGGCGCGCTTCTTTCCCTCTTTGGGAGCACCGAATCCTTCGCCAGGACCTGTGGGCGGAGGCGGAGGATCCTCCTGGCCATCGATCCGCTCCAAGGAAGCGTGTGACGCCCAGGCCTGGAGCAACGTGCCGTCCACCGAAAAGTGCTCGTCACTGAGCAGCGGTTTGACCTCGGGTGCTCCCATCAGCTTCTCCAGGAACAGCCCCATGACGTCGTCAGTGAGGAGCCGATCACGATTCTTGGTGAATGTGGTCGGATGCCAGATCGCATCGTCAGGGCTCAAGCCCACAAACCAGCGGAACAGCAGGTTGTAGTGGACCTGCTCCAGCAGCAGCCTCTCGGAGCGGATGCCGTAGAACGCCTGCAACAACGAGGCCAGCAGCAGCTGCTCTGGCGGCACCGATGGTCTCCCTTCTGAGGCATACAACCTGCAGAAGGTGGGATTGAGTCGATCGAGGGCCTGATCCGCCAGCTTGCGAATCCGCCTGAGTGGATGGCTGGTCGGGATCCGCTCCTCGATCGAGACGTAGGAGAACAAGGAGCCGCTGCGCTCCTGCTGACCTCGCATCAAACCTGGGGCAGTTGCCCTATTTTCGCAGAGGCGGCGGGGTTTTTCAGCAAACTCTTAGAAGTCATCCAGAAGGGCTCGGCTCTGCTGGTGCACGCCACCCCAGCAGACGCAGCAGTCCCTTGATGTCGTGAGCCAAGGCGGCAATGCCCTCGGTCACCGACCAGATCCCGTTCAACCGCAGGCTGTTGATCGCCATGGTGCGGAGCATGGCGACGATCTGAACGCCGTTGGTTTCCCGGTAGCGGTGGGCGTCTTCCCGCAGCGCGACGTCACGCACCCAGTGCCAGGAATTTTCAATGCTCCAGCGGTTTCTCACGAGGCGTAGCAGTGCTTTTGCGCTGGTCCGCAGGCTGGTGACGTAGTAACGCGTCTCGTCGACGGGCCGGCCATCGCGAATGCCCTGGCTGCACACGGCAATGATCGTGGCGCTGCCGGTCCATTGCTCGATCACCCAGTCTGGTGCTGGCATCGCCCGCAGCGTCCAGACGATGTCGCGGCCATGGCCAGCTTCATGGTGGCTGGTTTCCCAGGGCACCTTGCGGCTGTAGGTCAGGCGATCACGGATCAGCCGAAACCCTTTGCGGCGTCCGTGTTTGACCGCAATCAAGAAGTCGGCACCGCGCTGGGCGAGGAACAGGAAAAAGGGCGGTTGGCATGCAACGCGTCCGCCTGAACCAGCACGCCCTCCAGCTCGATCGCCTCCAGCAGCTGCCGCAATGCCTGGGTTTCGCTGCCGGCATCAGTGGCGTAGGTGGTCTGGGCGATCGCAACGCCCAGACTCTGGGAGTAGAGGCTGACCTGAGCAATGAATGTCGCTGCGCCAGAGTCGGTTTCAGCGATCGAGCCCCGCAGCGTCTTGCCGTCACACACAAGTGTGTCGAAGTCATCAGCGACGCCGGGCTGGGCCGACATCCATTGGCGCAACAGGGTTTCAAAGCCAGCCACGTCCAGTTGCGAGAGCAGCAGGCGGAAGGTGGAATCCGAGGGCTCCTTGCCGAAATCGGTGCCCAGCAGCTCGTTGAGGACCTCGCGGTGACGTCGGGCAAACCGCTCGATGCCGACCAGAGAACCCTCGTTGCTCAGAATCGCCAGGATCGCCACCAGCAGCATCCACCACTGAGGGAAACGAACGCCGCGGCGCATGCGGCAATCAGGCAGCGCCTTGAGAAAGCTGATCAGATCGCCAGCGGCGGCGGGCTCAGCAGGGAGTGACGGCAAGGCTGCAGGGCGGTTCCCGCGCACGACACCGTAGCCGGGGCTACCGGTCCAGGCCTACAGGGACAGACTTCTAATAGGCCCTGGTTGGTGCACCACTGCCACATCATCGGGATCAAGGGCGAGAGCTACCGGCAGAAGGCAGCTGCCGCAAGGGTTTCCAAGGATTCCAGCAACCCGCCAACGTAATTGACGCGGACGTCATGGCCGCCACGATCAACGGCAACACCGGCCCAGCCCGGCAAAACCAAGGCGGCGACACGAAAACTGGCCCTCTCGCCATGAGATTGAGGCCAGAACCACAACTTGATTGACGCGCCACGACAGCCATGGGCACGATCGAGGCCCCATCAGGATTTCAGGCCTGGTGCCGCAGCAAAATTCAACCGGCTCACCGGTCAACCTGATTGGCACAAGCCATCAACCTGATTGACACGGGACAGGATGCTCACCTTTGGAGCGGATGTGGGCCTTGGCCGTTTCGATCAGATCTTGCAGCCTTCCCTCTAGCGTCTCCGGTAGCGCCCTGCGTTTACCGGGTCGCATGGCCACTCTGAATTCCGTGGTCTTGCCTGCCATCTCAGGCCTTTTGGCGATGCCCTGGTAGCCGGCATCGGCGTAGACCACCTCCTCATCACCATGCAGGAGGTCGGCTGCCGGTGTCAGGTCGTGCACGTTGGCTGCGGTGACCACGACCGAGTGGATCAGGCCTGAGTCCTTGTCCACGCCGGCATGGACCTTCATCCCGAAAAACCACTGATTGCCCTTCTTGGTCTGGTGCATCTCCGGATCCCTCTTCCCCTCCTTGTTCTTGGTGGAGCTGGGCGCCGCGATCAAGGTGGCATCCACAATCGTGCCTTGGCGCATCGTCACGCCCCGATCCGCCAGGATCGCCTTGACGGTCTCAAAAATCTGCTCGCCCAGCCCGTGCTTCTCCAACAGGTGGCGGAAAGTGAGGATTGTTGTTTCATCTGGGATTCGGTCACTGATCAGCTCGATGCCGGCAAAGCGGCGCATGGTGGGCACCTCGATCAGGGCTTCCTCCATGGCCGGATCGCTGTGCGAATACCACTGCTGCAACAGATGGATCCGCAGCATCGTGGCCAGTGGGTATGGAGGACGGCCGCCTTTCTTGCTCGCTTTGGGGTAGTGAGGCTCAATCAACGCCATCAACGCCTGCCACGGCACCACCGCCTCCATCTCGGAAAGAAACTTCTCCCGCTTGGTCTGCTTTTTGGCAGTAGTCAGCTCATAGTCCGAAAAGTCGAGCTGCTTGCCGCCCACCACTCCAGTCCTGGCCCGCGATCACAGGGTCATTGTCCCGTGAATCGCTTCGGTTTTCCAGAGCCTCCTTAAGAGTTTGCTGAAAAACCCCGCCGCCTCTGCGAAAATAGGGCAACTGCCCCAGGTTTGATGCGAGGTCAGCAGGAGCGCAGCGGCTCCTTGTTCTCCTACGTCTCGATCGAGGAGCGGATCCCGACCAGCCATCCACTCAGGCGGATTCGCAAGCTGGCGGATCAGGCCCTCGATCGACTCAATCCCACCTTCTGCAGGTTGTATGCCTCAGAAGGGAGACCATCGGTGCCGCCAGAGCAGCTGCTGCTGGCCTCGTTGTTGCAGGCGTTCTACGGCATCCGCTCCGAGAGGCTGCTGCTGGAGCAGGTCCACTACAACCTGCTGTTCCGCTGGTTTGTGGGCTTGAGCCCTGACGATGCGATCTGGCATCCGACCACATTCACCAAGAATCGTGATCGGCTCCTCACTGACGACGTCATGGGGCTGTTCCTGGAGAAGCTGATGGGAGCACCCGAGGTCAAACCGCTGCTCAGTGACGAGCACTTTTCGGTGGACGGCACGTTGCTCCAGGCCTGGGCGTCACACGCTTCCTTGGAGCGGATCGATGGCCAGGAGGATCCTCCGCCTCCGCCCACAGGTCCTGGCGAAGGATTCGGTGCTCCCAAAGAGGGAAAGAAGCGCGCCAAAGGGGACTTTCGCGGCATCAAGCTCAGCAACGAGACCCACCGCTCCAGCACCGATCCTGAGGCACGGCTGGCCCGGAAATCGAATGCCCATCCAGCGCAGCTGAGCTATCGGGGCCATGTCCTCATGGACAACCGCCACGACCTGATCGTCGATTGCCGCGTCACCCAGGCCACGGGCACCGGTGAGCGGGATGCCGCCAAAGAGATGGCAGCAGACCTCACCGGTGCCCACCAGAAGACCGTCGGCGCCGACAAGAACTACGACACCAAAGGGTTTGTCGCTGAGATGCGGCGGATCGGTGTCACGCCCCACGTGGCCCAGAACACGGCCCGCAGCGGTGGCTCAGCCATTGATGGCCGCACCACCCGTCACGTGGGCTACTCCAAATCGATCAACGCCCGCCGGGGGATCGAAAAGGTGTTTGGTTGGATCAAGGCGTTCGGAGGGCTGCGCCAGTTCAAACTGCGCGGTACCGAGAAGGTCGGCGCCGTGTTTGGCCTGCATGTGATCGCCTACAACCTGATCCGCCTGGGCAACCTGCTCAAGCCCGCGATGGAGGCGGCATGAACAGCCCGTTGTCCAGAGGTGTGCCCAATAGGCCTCAACCAATGCCTTGCAGAGAGGCCAACGATGCCGAAATCGGGCTGTTTGCGGCTCTGATAGCCGCCGATCCGTCTTTTTGAGCCGGAAATCCACTGATGCCTGTGGAAAACTGGCTCGTGGGTTGGTTTTTCAGCAAACTCTTAATCGCGTCAAGTCAGCCATTAGAGCTTGTGTGGAGCATGTCTTCGGCTGCATGACAATGTCAATGGGTGGGAAGCTGACGCGAAAGATTGGGCTGGCAAGGAACGAGGCATGGTGGGGGCTGAAGAATTTGACCTTCAACTTCCTTCGCTATCTTCAGCGCATCAGCCATGCAGCAGTGGTGGCATGAATCCTCGTAGGAGGCACCGATAAAGCTGTAAAACGTTCACTTGCCAATGCAAACTGCTATCGCCTGCCGCCCTATGGCGGCTTTTTCATGCCTGCAGAACACTGGAGATATAGCTTATTTTTCGAGGTGCCCATAATTGGATGCGGTTTGCATATGCCTTAGGAGTACCGCGACGGTGCGGCAGGGGTTGCCCGTTGCGAGGCTGATATAGCTATTTGTGGTGAATCGGGAAAGGCCCGTATCAATGAGGCTGAAGAAATACTCTTTGAAGGAGTGATCCGACCCGCGGCGGGCCGGCTCAAAGAGGCGGCTAGTGTGCCGTCCCGGAGATTTGTGAGCAAAGTCGCTGGAGCTTTTCAAGTATTGAGTCCGCCGTCGCGGTCCAGTTGAACGGCGCCTTGGTCTTGTTGTAGGCCGCCACGAACTGCTCGATCTTGGCGATCAACTCCTTGACGCTGGAGAAGCTGCCGCGCCGGATCGCCCGCTGGGTGATGATCCCAAACCAACGCTCCACCTGGTTCAGCCAGGAGGCGTAGGTGGGTGTGTAGTGCACGTGGAAGCGAGGCCGCTGCGCCAGCCAGGCCCTCACCTTGGCGTGCTTATGCGTGCAGTAGTTGTCGACGATCAAGTGGACATCAAGCTCCTCGGGGACGGACCTCTCGATCTGGCGCAGGAACCCCAGGAACTCCTGATGCCTATGGCGTGGCTTGCATTGGCTGATCACCTCGCCTGTTGCCACATCCAGAGCAGCGAACAGGGTGGTGGTGCCGTGGCGGATGTAGTCATGGGTGACGCCCTCGACGTAACCGAGGCCCATGGGCAGCAGCGGCTGCGTCCTGTCCAGAGCCTGGATCTGTGTCTTCTCGTCGACGCAGAGCACCATCGCCTTGTCAGGTGGATTCAGATAGAGGCCGACGATGTCTCTGACCTTCTCGACAAAGAAAGGATCCGTCGACAACTTGAACGTCTTCTGGCGGTGCGGCTGGACGGAGAAGGTCTGCAGCCAGCGGTGAACGGTTGTTTTGGAGATACCTGTGGCAGCCGCGAGTGAGCGCGCGGACCACTGGGTACTGCCGTCGGTGGGTTTGGTCTGCAGGGCCCGGTTGATCACCTCAGCCACCTTGTCGTCTTCATAGGTGCGGGGCCGGCCGGGCCGCAGCTCGTCATGGAGCCCTTCCAGTCCAAGGTCCCGGTACCGCTTGCGCCATTTGCCAACGGTCATCCCCGTCAGTCCCATTCGTTTGGCGATCGCCGTATTGGTTTCGCCTGCTCCGCAGGCCAGGACGATCTGGGCTCGCTGCACGATCGAATGCGGCAGCGACCGGGAATTCGCAAGGGCCCGCAACTGCTGAGCTTCGTCCTCGCTGAGGACCAGCGGAGGCATCGGACGACCAAGCGCCACAGGGCACCTCGGGTGACACCCCTGATTTTAGCTGTTATTTCCAGGACGGGACACTAGGCAGCACTGTGACATCGGAGGCCATGTGAGTTTCGCTTACCTGAATTCCCTGGTCATCAAGAAGGTAGGCGGCTTCTATGCCGGTATTGTTGGCCACCAATTCCCAAAGGGCCGCATCAAAGTCCTGCCGCTTCGCCTTCTGCAGGCCTGCGCACCCTTGTTGGGCAAGTCGCTGCAGGTCTAAACTCTGCTGGCGGCGGGCCTTGAGTGAATCAGTGGCATGGGTGCGCTGTTGACGTGTTGCCTGAGCAAGGGGCTCCAGCAGGCTAGGAAGATCAAGCTGTTCAGCTTTCCTGGCCCTTGCAAAGAAGAAACCCTGCAAAAGCTCCGCTCCCAACGAGGCACAGGTGTCAACTTCGGCATGGGTTTCAACCCCTTCGGCCAAGACCATGCAGCCGATACTACGACTAAGATTAACCAGGGATTTTATTGTTTCTTGCTTAAAGAAGTCGCGATCCACATGGGCCACCAAATGGCGATCGAGTTTGATGATGTGGGGACGCAGCTGGGCGATGCGGGGCAAATTACTGTCACCTGCTCCAAGATCGTCAAGTGCAATGAGAAAGCCATGCCGGCGATAAGTATCAACGAAGTCTCGTAGGGACTCGAGATCATGTACCCGGCTTTCATTGACTTCGATCACGACGTCGCTGGGTTCAAGACCCGAGGCCTTGACCCTCTCCAGCAGCCAGCCGGAGCCCAGGACCCCACGATCGATCACTGAAGACTCGAAGTTGAGAAACAGCAGCGGACGGCAGCCTTCGGCGAACCGTAGACGGCTGTAGCTCTCCAGGGCCTTCAAACGGCAGAGCCGATCCAGTTCCAGCATGCGACCGGTGGTTTCCGCTTCCAGGAACATCTGCACCAGGCCCATGGTGCGCGGCCTGGCCAAGGCCTCGATTCCAACAACAGATTGATGGCGGAGCGAAAGAATCGGCTGGAATTCAATATCTAAATCCTGATTGGTCAGCAGCTCAGCCAAGGCATCGCAACTGGTCTGGTCATCCTGTTGTGGAATCTCTTCAGACAAGCTGGTATCGAGTGAAATCTGCGCCTGTGGGGTGGCCGTAGTCTCCCTTCGAGTCCGCGGGGCTGGATCTTCCATCCTTGGGAAAGGAGTAAGCACGTCAGACCCTCGCTTCGCAACGAGCGTCCTGAGAAATTATAGTAAGAGCATGGCTGTGAAAGGCTTTGTATTCGCCAACACGGTTGCAAGCTTTCACTCCGCTTTGGTTCTGTTCTTGCTGATCGGGTTCAGCCTCTCAGGAGGCTTGCCGGCGGGAGAGATCCCTGCAGTTCTGCGGGTCACGCGATGGAAGCCTGGGTCAGGTTGAAACCTTGAAATCGATGCAAAGCACGAAAGCCTGATCTGAATCATGCTCGAACACCACGGTTACGGTGCGACAAGGTCGCCCAGTAGCAAGACTGATATAGCTGTCCGTGGTGTAACGCTGCAGCCCAGCATGGATGAGACTGAAAAAATACTCCTTGTAAGAGTGGTCCGTGCCGCGGGGAGCTGGACCGAATAGCCGGCTTTTGAGGCCAATCACTGGATGGGACATGTGGGTTTGGCTCACCTGAATCCCTTGGCTGTCCAACAGGTAAATGGCCTCGATCTCAGGGTTGTTCTGCACCAGTTCTTTCAGAACTAAATCAAAATTTTCGGGAGTGCAGTCCTGCAATCGTTCGCAAGCGATTCCGGCGAGTCGATGTAGGACGCTGCCAACTTGTTTCCGGGCGTGGAGGGTATCCACGGCATTGTCCCTCTGCCGTTGCGAAGCAGAGACCAAGGCTGGCAACAAGGCAGGAAGGTCGAGGTGGACAGGAGCCTTGGGGCGATCGAAGTGAAAACCCTGGAATAACTCAGCGCCGAGAGAGGCGCAGGCATCCACCTCCTCCAGGGTCTCGACGCCTTCCGCCAGGACGAGACTCCCAATGCTGCGGCAGAGATTGACCAGCGACTTGATCGTTTGCTGTTTGAAGAAGTCATGATCCACTCCGGCGATCAAGTTGCGGTCAAGCTTGATGATGTGGGGCCGCAGCTGGGCAATGCGGGGGAGGTTGCTGTCACCGGCGCCAAGATCGTCGATGGCGATAAGGAAGCCGAGATCGCGATGCGCATCCACAAACTTCCTTAATGAGTCGGGGTCGAGTACCTTGCTCTCATTCACCTCGATCACGATATCGTTGGGATTGATCCCGTAGGACTCCACCGTGCTCAGCATGGATCCCGAGTGAACCACCGCTCGGTCGATCACCGAAGCCTCAATATTGACGAAAAGCAGAGGCCTTGTCCGGCCAATCGTGGGCAAGTGCCTGTAGGCCTCCAGCGCTTTGCGGCGACAGAGGCGATCCAGCTCCAGGAGCCGACCAGCGGCGGCCGCCTTGGCAAACATTTCACCCACGCGCATGCGGTGCGGCCTCGCCAGCGCTTCGACCCCCACCACGGTCTTCTGACGCAGCGACAGGATCGGCTGAAAGTGGATATCCAGTCGCTCGTGTTCGATCAGGTCGTGCAGATCGGGTAGCCATGCATCCACCCGTGAACCGGACGCCTCGACCCCACCTTCCTCAAGCACCTCCAGAAAGGGCCGGGGGGATGGTCGGATGGGCTTCCGGGGTAGGTAGAGATGCCGATGGGGCTTGTCAGACTGGTGCCCATCCAGGTGGCGGGGGGGGGCGGGATCCAAGATGTCGGCAGAGGACTGACCAAGTGCCTCCTCACTCACCCGATCAGAATCGGGGTCGGGACGGTCTTGCGGAGAATGCTCCTCGTGCCGTGTCATCAAGCCTCCTGCACGGCCCGTTGAAGCTGATCTGCTTCACTCTATGCAAGATTGCCGGAATTTCGATGCTTCCCCCGCGCCGGCCACACACATCTCAGCCTGTGGTCGGATCGGTGGCGGCTGGGCAAGAATCCAGGTCAACAGCGGAGGCATGCAATGCCGTCATCCCAGCCATCCCCGTCGAGCCAACCGATCGAGTCGGCGAAGAATTTCGCCAGCCCGGAGCATCCCCACAACTTTGAGGCGCAGAAGGAGGTGCATCAACAGATTCGTAACGATCCCGACTACGACGACTGGGAATACGGCACGGAACCCTTGCCCCATGAGGCCTGGATCGCCGCGCGTGAGCGTGGCGCCCCGGCTGTGCCGGACTCAGATCCTGGGGCCGGCGGCACGGGGGTGTAGGAGGCGCACCAGACGCAACCCCACCAGGTACAGCAAAGTCATGGTCAGCCAAAGGCCGGCGCCATGACCCTGGCGATCCAGCAGTTGGCCGGCCAGAAGGGGTGCGGTCAGGGCGCTCACGGCGAAGCACTGGGAGAACAGTGCCAGGGCAAGCCCCTGGTGTTTCAGGGGTGTGAGTTCCACTACCGCCTCGCTGGCGATCGGCAGGAAGGCAGCCTGACCCAGCGCCAGGGGTAACTGGGCCAGCATGATCAACCAGGCTCCACCCACGTGGAGGGCCGAGACTGCCAGCAGCAGGCTGCCGCAGGCGAAGCACACCAGGCTGAGCCCGAGGCCCGTGCCCACCGGTCGACGGGCCAGGGCCTGCCCCACGGGCCACTGCAGCAGCAGCAGCAATGCCAGCTGCAATCCGATCATCAGGGCGCCCTGGCTATCCGGAAGGGGTGGCCGCTGCAGCCCGCCGCGCACTAAGTCGAGCGGAAGGGCGCTCTGCATCAGCGCCGGCATCGCTGTGGCCAGCACCGTCAGTGCCAGCAACGGCAGCAGCGGAGGCAGCCAGCTGCGCCAGGTGTCACCAGTCCTGGAAAGGGATCGGGGCCTCGGATCGGGCAGAGGACGCAGCAGCAGCAGCAGGGCCATCACAACCAGGCAGGCAATGTCCACCAGATAGATGCCCCGCAACCGGCCGCCCCAGGCCAGCAGGGCCCCGAGCAGCGCCCCCGCTGCGATCCCGGCCGCATCAGCGCTGCGTGCCAGGGCATAGCCCCGTGCCGAAGAAACCGGCTCGCAGCTCAAGGGCACCGCCAGCTCGATCGCCGGCCAGTAGAGCCCCATGGACGCCCCCAGCAGCAGCTGGCCCTGCAGGAAGCCTGACCAGCCCCAGGCTCCCGCCAGCAGGCTGTCACCCGCCAGGGAAAGCAGCACTGCCATCAGGACGGGGACCGTGCAGTTGAGGCCCCGATCCAGCAGGAGGCCACAGAGCAGGCGCCCACCGGTGCCGGCCAGGGCCGCCAGTGCCAGTCCCTGGGTGACGCTGCTGGCGCTGAAGTCGGCCTGGTGGAACACCATCGGAGTGAGATAGACCACACCGCCAGCCCCCAGAGACCCGATCAGCCGGATCAGGACCAGTTCACGCAGAGGCGCGGGAAACTGGTGAAACCAGGAGCCCGCTCGGGCCACCTCTTCTGCAACCGTCTCTGACTCCGCTGTTTCCTCCGTCAAACCGCGCACGCTGTCTCTGGTCTGCGCTGGCCAGTCTGCTGCTGGGCCTGATCGGGCTGCCGGCCGAGCCCGTGGCAGCGGCAGAGCGCCTGCACGTGCACCTCGACGGTCTGGAGATTCCGATCGACCTGGAGCAGCTGGAGGCCTGGAGCCGCCGCCGGACCCGACTTCAGGACAGCCAGCTCGGACCTGGCGATGACTTCAGCAAAGGTGAGCTGGCGGTCTGGCTGGAGCTGATGGATGGGCGCAGTCGCAACAATCTGAGCCGCCTGCTGCGGGGTCCACTGCTGCGTTCCCGAACCTTCGGCGAGCAGCTGCTCACCAGCTGGGCCGGCCAGCGGATCCTCGTGGAGGTGGGCAGTCTTCTCACCGACGCCGATGGTCGCGATTCCACCGCCCTGCTGCAGGACACCCTGCGGCGTCTGTTGGAGGAGCGGGGCGAGGTCACCGTGCTGGATCTGCTGAGTGCCATGCCCGCCGACGATCTGCACCTGCAGCTCGACACCCTGCTGGCCCAGGCGGAACAGTGGCGCGACCAGCTGCGTCTGCAGCAGCGGGCCCTGCGACGGCTGCGCCGGATGGAACTGCCGGATCGCCAGGAGCGTCCCCTGGCCTTCAGCGAGGCTCCGGAGGTGCAGATGCAGCGCCTGCTGCTTCCGGTGGATCACCGTGACGCTCCCCTGCCGCTGGAACTCTGGCGTGGCCGCAGCACGGAGGCGCCAGGCCCCTGGGTTCTGCTGATGCCAGGTCTGGGCGGCAACTCCGAGCAGCTGGGCTGGCTGGCAGCTGCCCTGGCGGATCGGGGATGGCCTGCCGTGGTGCTGCAGCACCCTGGCAGTGATGCCGGGGCCATGCGGGCCCTGCTGGCCGGAGCAAAGCCTCCGCCCGGGGCCGAAACCCTGCCGGATCGGCTGGCCGATCTGGAGGCCGTGCTGGCGGCAGAGGCCCATGGTGTGCTGCCGCCGATGGGAGATGGTGTGGTGCTGATGGGCCATTCCCTTGGCGCCATGACCGCCCTTCTGGCCAGCGCACCTGCGCCGGAGCCCGGGCTGGAGCGCCGCTGCCGCGAGGCCCTGCGCCGCCTGCCGATCACCAACCTCTCAAGGCTGCTCCAGTGCCAGATGGCGGATCTCTCGTTGGAGCTGCGCCCGCCGCCCTCTCTTCAGGAGGGAACACTGCGGGGGGTGGTGGTGCTCAATGGTTTCGGCAGCCTGCTCTGGCCTCGGCGTGGACTTGATCGCCTCAGCGTGCCGCTGCTGATGGTGGGCGGCAGCCTCGACCTGATCACGCCGCCGGTGAGTGAGCAGCTTGAGCTGTTTCTGCCCTCCAGCCAGCCCCGCAGCCGCCTCGTGGTGGTGGATGGGGGTAGCCATTTCTCTCCTGTGCGGGTCTCACGCCGTGGGGAGGTCCTCTTCCAGCTGGGCGAGGAGCTGGTGGGGGTGGAGCCGCAGCGGGTGCAGAACCTGATCCTGCGGGTCAGCGTCGAGTTCCTCCAGGGCCTGACGGGTCCTGACCTGCTTCCGCCCCAGCACCGACTGCAGGAGGGCGTCGGCGCCTATGTGCTCGACGCCGCAGCGGCCCGCCGCTGGCAGAAGGATCTGAGCCGCTGATGGCGGATCAGAAGCGGATGCGGGGATCCAGCAGGGCCACCAGCAGATCCACCAGCACCGTGACCATCACCACCAGCGCCGCCACCACCACCACGATCCCCTGAACCACGGGATAGTCCCGCTGGCTGATCGCCTCCTGAAGCCGGAAGGCGATGCCGGGCCAGGAGAAGGTGACCTCGATCAGCAGGGCCCCGCCGATCAGGGAAGCCACCGTGATGCCGGTGATGGTGAGCACCGGCAGCAGGGCATTGGGCAGGGCATGGCGCAGCACCACCCGCGCCTCCCCCAGGCCGCGGCTGCGGGCCGCCTCCACGTAGTCGGAGTCGAGGGCGCGGCGGAGGTTGAGGCGCAGGGCGTTGTCGAAGATGCCGCTGAGCAGCAGGCCGAGGGTGGCGGCAGGCAACGCCAGATGGCGCACCGTGCCCTGCAGCTGGCTCCAGTTGCCCGCCCTGAAGCTGTCGAACAGGTAGAAGCCGGTGCCGGTGGGGGGCAGCAGGGACGGAGGGAAACGGCCGCCCACCGGCAACCAGCCCAGCCAGACGGCAAACACCAGTTGCACCAGCATCGCCGCCCAGAACGGCGGCAGGGCGTAGGTGCCGATGCCATAGAGGCGTCCGGCCAGGTCGAGTTTTCCCTCCGGCCGGGCGATGCCGCTGAAGCCCACGGCCAGACCCACCATCGCCGCCAGCAGCAGGGCCGTGACCCCCAGCTCAAGGCTGGCCGGCAGGCTCTGACGAATGATCGCCGCCACCGGCTCCTGGCTTGCCTGGGAGACCCCCAGGTCACCGTGCAGGAGATTGGCGATGAAATGGCCGTATTGCACCGTCAGAGGCTGATCGAGGCCCAGCTGCTGGCGCAGGGCCTCTCGAACCGCGGCGGGTGCTTTGGGGCCCAGCAGGGCATCGATCGGATCACCGGGCGCCACCCGCAGCAACAGAAACACCAGGCTGGCGATCAGCCAGAGCATCAGGGGCGCCAGGGCCAGGCGGGCCCCCAGATAACGCAGCAGCTCGTTGCGGCGACTCATCGGCCGGCCTCCCCTCCAGAACCGGATGCCGTTCCGGGACCCAGTCGATGCAGCGCCTCCAGCCGCACCCGCCCGGATCCATCAAAGAGGGGTGGGCTCACCTGGGCGCCGCTCCAGGCGCCCTCCTCCATCAGCCACACCGGCAGATAGGGCACTGCGGCGGCTGTGCGCCGCTGGATGGCGCGCAACAGGCCAATCCGCTCAGGGCCTTCCACCTGGCTGCTGAGCACCAGTTCCCGATCCAGGCCAGGGGCGGTCCAGAAGGAGCCGCTCAGGGCACTGTTGCCCTTGGCGCAGCGGTTGCCCTGGGGCTCCTGACAGCTCAGCAGGGGGGCGAGAAAATTCTCGGCGTCGGGATAATCGCCGATCCAGTCGTAGAAGAACAGCACCAGGGCTCCATTGGCGAGCTGGTCGTAGGCGGTGGTGGATTCCATGCCGCTCACCTCCAGGGTCACGCAATCGCCCAGGTCGCGCCGCATCTGGGCCTGCCAGGTGAGGGCGAACAGTCGGTCACTGGGGATGTCGGAGCGGAAGGTGAGCGGCAGGCTGAAGCGTTTGCCGTCGCAGTATCCAGCCGCGCGATACAGGCGACGCGCCTCGGCGGGGTCGTAGGCGGGCCAGGCACTGGGATCGGAACCCGGCAGGCTGGGGGGCACCAACTGTCGCAGCGGCGGACGCATCCCCAGGCTCACCCGGCGGCTGATCGTCTGCCGGTCCAGGCTGTGGGCGATGGCCTGGCGCAGGGTGGGATTGTCCAGGGGCGGCTGGTCGGTGAGCAGCGAGAGGAAGCCGATCGAGAGTGCCGGGCCGCGGGCCTCATGCAGCCGACCGGCCAGGGCATCGCGCCGCAGGGCCTGTTCGTGGTCGATCTCCAGGCCGCTGGAGAGCAGAACGTCGACTTCGCCGCTGCGCAGCGCCCCGAACAGGGCGGTGGAATTGCTCAGGGTGACCAGATCCATGCCGTCATTGGCAGGTTTTGGGCCCCAGTAGCGCCTCCAGGGGGTGAGCCGCACCTGCTGGCCGCCGAAGAAAGTGAGCTTGTACGGCCCCGTACCGACGAAGCGCTCGTTCAGCGGCTTGTCCAGATGGTTGCGATAGGCGGTGGGGGAGATCGGCGTCAGAACAATGGCCGACAGCAACCGCGGCAGGGGGCTGAAGGGTTGATGCAGTTCCAGTTCAATCTCGTGGCTGCCGCTGGTCCTCACCTCCTTGACCCGATCACTCAGCTGATAGCCGAGGGTGCCGATCGCCATGAAGCGCTTCAGCGAAAACACCAGCGCGGCGGCATCGAACGGGGTTCCGTCGTGGAACAGCACGCCCCGGCGCAACGGGATGCGGGCCCTCAGGCCATCGCTGCTGATCGTGGGCAGGGCCGTGGCCAGCCGGGGTTCGAGGCGGCCATCGGTGGTGACGGCGTAGAGGGGGTCCCCCAGGGCACTGAGCACCTGCATCGCCCCGATCCGGGAGGCCTTGGCAGGATCAACGGAATCGATGCGGCTCTTGGTCGCCACCACCAGACGGGTGGGCGAACGCTGCGGCTGGCAGGCCGCCAACAGGGGCAACAGCAGCGCCAGGGCCAGCAGCGGCAGCAGAGATCCCGGGTGTGAGCGGAGGCAGCGGACAGGGGCCAGGACTCTGGAAATGGGGAGGTCCGGTGCCGACAGAGCAGAGGCGAAGACGGAATCAGACAGAGCTGGGGACAAGGTCACCGCTCGAGTGGGGCCATTCAAGGCCAACGGACCGCCTGTGATGGGCAGGACTCTGTCGCCTTCAACGATGGCTTGACCATCTGCAGAGAGACAATCCGGCAGGGCGGGTCTCAGGAACGGGACGCGAAAGGCTGGGGACGATGAGGGGCTGGCGTGACGCAGCCGGGCTGGAGCTGCTGAAGAGGCAACTCAAAAACCGGGCAGCCATGGCGGGCAAGGGGCCAGCGGCGCAGCCAGCAGCGGTTCCCGGCCTGATCAACGCCGATCACCTGATACAGCTGCTGATCATCGCCGCAGATCCGGATGCAATCGCCCTGATGCGGGGGGGTGGACGTGAAGGTCATGGTCGGGGGAGGAAAGAAACAACGCTCCCGGATGTCCGGCGGTTCCCCCACCCTTCCGATGGCGGCGGGGCGGGGTTGTGCGCTCGGCTACTGGGTAGCCGGTCGGTGAGGGGATGGCGACCTGGACTCGGGGGCTGAGGGGCGTTGCCTGAGGCTGGGTGGTGCCTCTTTTCTTCAGGATTGCTTCAGTGTTTGGCCGTCACTCTGCCGCATCGACGGGGTGCTTCGCCAGGGGGGTCAGAGGGTGCGCAGGCAGGCAGCCACCGCCTCCACTTCGGCCAGCGCTTCGATCGCATCGAGGGCAGTACGGAAATGCTGCTCCAGCACTTCGTGGGTGATCGCCACGATTTCAGCGGCGTCGTTCTGCCCTTCGAATTGCACGATCGACTGCAGCGAGACCCCCGCATCGCCGAAGCAGGTGCCGATCCTGCCGATCACACCGGCCTGATCGCGGGTCTGGAGTCTCACATAGTTGCGATGCCGCGTGCGGGATCCGTCCACCAACCCGCAGCGGCGCCAGCTGCCGGCTGCCAGCAGGGGATCGAGCTGGCCCGGCGCACCACCTACCTGGCGAATGCCGGCGATGTTGAGGATGTCGGCCACCACGGCCGAGGCGGTGGGCCCGGCACCGGCGCCTGGGCCATAGAACATCACCTGGCCCACCGGATCGCCTTCCACCAGAATGGCGTTGTTGACGCCATGCACGCCTGCAAGAGGGTGCTGTCTGGGCAGCAGGGTGGGATGGACCCGCACGTCCAGCAGCTCGGTGCCATCGTCTGCGGTGCCGAGGTGCTGGGCGACGGCCAGCAGCTTCACCACGAAGCCCAGCTGAGCGGCGTAGGCCACGTCGCGGGAGTCGAGCCGGTCAATCCCCTCCGTGGGGATCGAGGCCCTGGGCACGCTGCCGCCGTAGGCGAGCCCGGTGAGGATGGCGATCTTGTCGGCCGCGTCGCCGCCTTGCACATCGGCGGCGGGATCGGCTTCGGCATAGCCCAGGCGCTGGGCATCGGAGAGCACGGCGTCATAGGCGGCCCCCTCCTCAGCCATCCTGGACAGGATGTAGTTGGTGGTGCCGTTGATGATGCCGCTGACCCGTTGCAGGCGGTTGCCGCCCAGCGACTGCTTCAGCGGCTCGATGATCGGAATGCCGCCTCCGACAGCCGCCTCGATCAGTACGTAGACGCCCCGTGCGGCGGCGGCAGCGGCGATCTCCTCGCCATAGCGGGCGATCACGGCCTTGTTGGCGGTCACCACAGACTTACCGGCAGCGATGGCCCGCAGGATCAGGGAGCGGGCGGGCTCCAGCCCTCCCATCACCTCAACCACGATGTCCACCGCCGGATCGTCCACCACCGCTTCCGGGCTTGTGGTGAGTACCTCCGGGGCCAGGTCCACGGGGCGAGGCCGGCTCAGATCCCGCACCGCCACACGACGCAGGGCCAGCTGGCCCACGAGGGGATGGCGGCCTTCGGGGCTGCTGAGAATCGCGGCGACACCGGCTCCCACCGTCCCCAGACCGAGCAAGCCGATGCCGATGGTCATGTCGCTGACGCCCCTCAAACCACTGATCCTAGAAATCCGCTCTGAATTCAACCGTTGCCCAGGGCCGGAGCGTTGCCCAGCGCCGGATCTTCGCCCTGAGCACCGGCCTCGTCTTGTGCAGCAGGCTGGCCCAGCCTCACGGCCTGGGACTGCATCATCCGCAGGATGTTGAGAAACCCGTTGGCCCGAGATGGGGTCAGGCTCGCCTGCAGCCCGGTGGCGGCGATGAAGGCGGGATCCACCGCAGCGGCCTCCGCCGGCGTCAGCCCTTCAAGACCCTCGATCAACAGGGCCAGCAGGCCCTTGGTGATCTGGGCGTCGGAATCACCCTGCCAGTGCAGCGTTCCATCGACCAGCTCCCCCACCACGAACACCTGAGACACACAGCCCTTCACCTTGTAGGCGTCCTGCCGGAACTGATCGGGCAACGGCGCCAGCTTCTTGGCCAGCCAGAGCACGTATTCGTAACGGCGTCTGGGCTCGGCGGTGCTGCCGAGCTTCTCGACGATGCGGTCGAGGGAGGGACTTCCGCTGGCCATCGGCTCAGCCCTGGCGGCGGCTGCCCAGCCGGGCAAGGCGCACCAGGGTCCCGGCCGAGAGGAGGCCTCCAAGCGAGGCGAGGCCAATGGTGATCAGTGGCACGCCGGGAGAACGGAGCTCCTGCTGCCAGGCGGCGTCGATCCCGAGGGGGCTGGTGACCTGACGAACCTGGTTGTCGCCCTTGGCAGGCAGTTCGATGTAGTCGCGATGGCCGGATCCCCCATCCACCTGCACTTCCCAGTCTTCGGCGTTGGCCATCGACGCGGGCAGCTGGAAACGCAGCTTGCCCTGGGTGTCGGTACGGCCCACCAGAATCGGATCACCGCCACCGGGTGGCATCAGCCGCACCAGGGCTTCGGCGACGGGCGCTCCACTGGAAAAGTGGCTCTGCAACATCATGTCGTCGTTGAGGCTGCTGAGGCGCTCCAGACTGCTCTCCACGGCATGGGCCCTGGCGGCACAGGGGTTGAGCAGGATTCCGGCCACTGCCGGAACCAGAACCGCGACGGCACGGAGACGCATGGGGAACCTCAGGACGCTTTCCAGCGACTATCGCTGCTTTTTCCGGCCTGCACCATCCTCACCATCGAACTCACCATCAGCGAGAGGGCATCGCTGGATGACCCACCAGCCTGTCCGCGGGCCTGGAGCTCTGAGGCGAGCACACGCTCGGGGGCGGAATCGGTCAGGGCGGAGAGGGCGGGAGAACGCATCAGAACGGGCTCGACCAGAACTTCGAGGTTCTGATCCTGCCAAATTCACGGCGTCCTCAGCGGCCTGGCGCCCAGGAGTTACAAGGTTGCAATGATTGTGGGGGCTGAGGGGTGAACCCTGAGGGTCAGGGCTTGGGCACCAGCACCAGCCCGGTTTCGCTCAGCCAGCCCTGGAAGGGCACGTCCCAGGGATCGGCCGGCAGCGCCTCCACCACACAACCCTGGGGCAGCACCACCAGCGCCGGCACATCCCCCCAGGCGGGCAGGATCCGCAGGCGGTCGTACCATCCACCGCCATAGCCGAGGCGAAGGCCGCGGCGATCCACCGCCAGGGCCGGCACCAGCAGCAGCGCCAGCTCCGCTGGATCCAGCGTTGCCTGCGGATCCGAGGGCGCCGGGATGCCGCAGCCGTCAGGCCGCAGCGGCTCCCCAGGCTGCCAGGCGCGGTAATCAAGGACTTGCCGCTCGGAGGCCGTCGCCGCCGGGGCCCAGGGCAGGGCGATGCGACCGGGCCAAAGGTCGGCCAGCCCGCGCAGATCCGCCTCGCCAGCCAGGGGCCAGTAGAGGCCGACGCTCCGTTGCGGCGGCACCAGGGCCGGCAGGTGGCGCCGGGCCATGGCAGCCAGGCCGGCTGCGGCAGCTGGCAGCAGGGCGCGCCGTCGGGTCCGCCAGTGGGTGCGCAGCTGCACCTTGGTGCTGGGGCAGGCATCTAGCGGGTCCGCCATCTCAGCGTTGGAACCAGCCCGTCAGGGCAACAGCCAGGGCATCGGCGGCGTCGTCCGGCCGCGGCGGGATCTCCAGCTGCAATTCCCGCATCACCGCCTCCAGCACCTCCTGCTTCTCGGCATGGCCCGAGCCAGCCAGGGCGAGCTTGATCTGCATGGGAGGGAATTCCACGACCGGCACCTTGAAGCGGGCCAGGGTCATCATCAGCACACCGCGCGCCTGCACCACCGAGATCGTGGTGCTGGAGCGGTAGAAGAAGAACTTCTCCACCGCCGCCAGCTGGGGCCGCCAGGTGCGGATCAGCAGCCTGAGATCCCGGGCGATCTCCACCATCCGATCCCCCTCGCTGCGGCCCGGATCGGTGCGGATGATGCCGCAGTCGAGCATGCGCTGCAGGCCTCCACTGGTGTCGATCACGCCGTAGCCCACACGGGCCAGGCCGGGGTCGATACCAAGGATGCGCATGCCGGCAGGCCGTCAGCCGGCCAGCGCCAGCTCGAAGTCGCGCCGATCGGTGCTCACAGGCCGTTCAAACACCTTGCAGAACACCTTCACCACCCGATCACCGGAATCGATCTGCTCCAGCGGGTCCTTGCGCAGGCGGTGGCGTAGGCAGCAGGCCACCACCCTGGCCACATCGTCTTCGCTCACCTCGGTGCGCCCCTCGAAGGCGGCCAGGGCCCGGGCCGCCCGGTTGGTGACGATGTCGCCGCGCAGACCGTCGACGTCGAGCTCGCCGCACACTCCCGAAATCCGGATGCGCAGGTCATCGTCGATCACCACCGATCCGAGGCGCTGCTGGGCCTCCACCACCCTCGCCTGCAGGGCCTCCTGGGTGGTCTGCACAGCGGTGTTGAAGCCATCGGGGTCGTCATCAAAGGCGGTGCGCTGATCCACCACCTGCACCCGCAGCTCGGGATCACGCACGGTGCGCACCTCCACGCTCATGCCGAAGCGATCCAGCAGCTGGGGCCGCAGTTCGCCCTCCTCGGGGTTCCCCGAACCGATCAGCACGAAACGGGCCGGGTGGCGCACGCTCACCCCCTCCCGCTCCACGGTGTTCCAGCCCGAAGCGGCCGAATCCAGCAACACGTCGACCAGATGGTCGTCGAGCAGGTTCACCTCATCCACGTAGAGCAGACCGCGGTTGGCCTTGGCCAGCAGCCCCGGCTCAAAGGCGCGCACCCCCTCGCTGAGGGCCTTCTCGATGTCGATCGTGCCGCAGAGACGGTCTTCGGTGGCGCCCAGGGGCAGGTCCACCATCGGCACCTGGCGGGCTTCGGTGGGGAGGGTTTCGCCCTGCTCAGCCCGCTGACGCACTTCGGCGCTCTGCAGGTCGGGGTCGAAGGGAGAGCTGTTGTAGGGGTCGCCCGCCACCACGTCGATTTCGGGCAGCAGGTCGGCCAGGGCCCGGATCGTGGTGCTCTTCCCCGTACCCCGGTCGCCCATGATCATCACCCCGCCGATGCGGGGATCGATCACGTTGAGCAGCAGGGACAACTTCATCTCCTCCTGCCCCACGATGGCGGTGAAGGGGAAGACCCGGCGCTTCCGGACTTGACTCACGAGATTGCCTGCACGGTGGAGGGACGGGGCCCGCAAGGGCCGATTGGAGCGGATTGTTTCACAGGCTCTGGGGGTCAGGCTCGACCGGCAGCAGGCTGAGCACCTGCGGCGGCGTGGCATCGGCGGGGTAGATCAGCCGCACCTGGAGCTGCCGCACCTGGCCAGGCGCCAGGCTGATGCGCCCGAGAGCCGGGCCGGCCTGGCCGGCCCGCTGCACCAGATGAAAGCTTCGCCGACCGGCGGGCTTGCCGGCCGCATCGTCCAGGCCCCGCACCTCCACCGTGCCGCGGAACATCACGGCCCTCGGAAGCACTGAATTGAAGCGGAGGCCACCCTGGGCCTGGTCCGCCTTGATCGGCGATTCCAGGGCCAGTTGCAACTGGACCGGCTTGGCCGTGTCGTTTCGTAACGGCAGGCTGAGGTCGTATTCAACCCCGTAGTTCCCATGGGCCGCCCAGGCGGTGCCGGGGTAGAAGCCCGCCAGTTCCGCCGTCTGCACCTGGCCCGTGCCGAGGCTGCCCCGCTCCAGGGAGGCAATTGGCCAGGAGATCGGCGCCTGACGCACTGAGAGATAAGGACTGCCGGGATCACTGATCTGGCCACGCCAGGTGCTGCCGGTCTGTACGCCGCTGACGCGCGAATAGATGATTCCGCCCTTATGGCCGCGGGGGGTAGGGGTGTGCTCGCGA
Source organism: Synechococcus sp. CBW1006 (assembly GCF_015840525.1). Taxonomy (NCBI): domain Bacteria; kingdom Bacillati; phylum Cyanobacteriota; class Cyanophyceae; order Synechococcales; family Synechococcaceae; genus Synechococcus; species Synechococcus sp. CBW1006. Next base: position 2,243,168 of record NZ_CP060396.1, read on the forward strand.
GGGCTGAGTGGGCCCTCGAGCAGGGCCTGCCAGCTTTCGCTGCCTGGCGGGGTGTCGAGATCGCCGAAGGTGGCCAGGGTGGCCACATCCACCGGTCCATCGCTCTGAAGGCGCAACTGCAGGTTGCGGCCGTTCAGCAGCGGGTCGAGGCCACGCACGGGGATCTCCAGCACCATCAAGGTGGTGAGGCTGCCGGGCGCCAGGGTCCAGCGCTCCGGGAACAGGGGACTGCTGTAACGCTGCAGAAGCTCGGTGGCCACCCGGCTGCCTGGGCCGGAGAAGACCGGCGTTGAGCCCTGTTGCAACAACTCCGGCAGGGGCAGGAAGGGGGCGGAGGGCTGGGCCGGATCAAGCGACTGGGACAGGGCCGTGGAGCCACTGAGCAGCCGCAGGGTCACCGGGTGATTGCCGCGGGGTGCGGCCACCACGGCCAGCCACAGGGTGGAATCGAGGCTCTCCGGCTTGCCGGCATAGACGTGGTGGCTGAACAGGTCGAAGCGGCCGTTCAGGGGCAGGTTGAGGTGGGCCTGCGGTACGCCCCGTCCTGCCGGCGCGAAGGTGGACAGCAGGATCCCCGGTCCACGGATCAGTTCGGGGTTGTTGTCGTTGATCATCGGCACGGCATCGAGCCCGCCGGGGAGGGGCCGCACGCTCTGGCGCCGTAGTTGGGGCGGCGGCGGCTCCGCCGGCTTGGCATCGGCACTGGACTCCGCCTTGGGCTGCGCCGCCAGGGGCAGGGCTGCGCTCCCGCTCAGCACCAGCAGTCCCAGCAGAGGCGCTCTCAGGACGCGAAGGCACTGGGCAACAGGCTTGAGGAAGGCCGGCTTTTGGCGGGTCGGCGGATGGCAATCAGGTTGCGGGCGGGCAAGGGAAGGACGCGTCATCGGCGGGCGCAGCATCGGCAGTCGGAGCAAAGACAGGGCGCCCAAGGGCGCGTTCTGGGGAGGAGGGGAACCACTCATCGGCGACCGACGAGGGTCTGGGCCACAGCACCGGCCATGGCACGGATCAGATCAGTGGAGCGGGGATCATTGAACGGACCTTTCACCATGAAGGCCGCCACCGCCCGCTGTCCGGTGGGCAACTGGATCAGGGCCGCATCCGCATAGGCGATGCCGATGTCGCCGGTCTTGTTGTAGACGGTGATCCCAAAGCTCAGCAGCTCGCTGTCGGGATCGGCGGCATCCTTGCCCAGCCCCTGGAGCAGTCCGAGAGGGATCAGGGTGTTGGTGCGAGACGTTCCCATCACCTCCCGGAAGAGGTCGCGGGCACGCTGGCTCAGCTTCTGGCCTGTGTCCACCAGGGCGATCGACTTGGCCAGATCCCGGGCACTGGTGGTGTTGGTGCCGTTCAGATCCGGCAGCCAGTTGTTCACCACCGTGGCCGGCAGCCCCAGTTGCTGGAAGCGGGCATTGAGCACCGTTTTGCCACCCACCCGCTTGATCAGCAGATTGGTGGCGCTGTTGTCGCTCACACGGATCATTTCGGTGGCCGCCTCGTAGAAAGGGAAGCGGGTACCCACGGGCCGGCTTGCCATCCAGCCGGCTCCGCCGCCCACCACCTCCTTGGTGAGGGGCAGTGGGTCGTTCCAGCGGAATTTGCCGTGGTCGTAATCCTCGAGTCCCACCAACAGGATCGGGGTCTTGATCGAGCTGGCCGCCGGCAAGGGCAGGTCAGGCTGAAGTTGGGCGAAGCGGCCGTCGTCAAGCACCAACAGAAAACCGCTGACCTTGAGGTCCTTGTGGGCAGCAGCCTGCTGGCTCCATTTCTGGCTGAGGGCGGTGAGCTCCTGGCGCGGTTCGAAGCTGCCGAGCGGCAGGCTCTTGATGCCGTTCTCGGCCACCTTCGCATCGGCCAGAGGCTTCTGGATGGCGCCATCGGCCAGGCGGGGGGCCAGCAGTTTCAAGGTGGTGCCGGTGATCACCCCCAGGCCCACCCCCAGCACCAGCAGCCGCAGAACCAGCTTCAGGGGTTGCCCCCAGCGGTTGGTGCTGGATCGAGGCGGACGGCCGGCACTCACGGAGAACAGCAATGGCTGGGCTGACGCTAAGGGCTTCCCCGCCGACTCGCCCAGCGCAGCTGTCGCACCATGCCGCGCAGCAGGGCCACCTCGCCCTCGTCGATCTGGGCGCGCTGCAGCAGGGCCCGCACTTTGGCCATGCGGGCATGGGCGGTGTGCGGATAGAGAAACCCCACCTCCAGGAGCAGCTCCTCGGCATCCTCCAGGCTGGCCTCCAGGGCCGCCCGGGTGGCGGGATCACCGGGATCCTCCGCCCCGACGGTGCCGGGAGGAGAGGACGTTGGTCCCCCCGCGCTGCGCAGGCCGTGCAGCTCGTGCAACACCACCGCCACGGCATGGGACAGGTTGAGCGAGGCGTAGGCGGCGCCCGTGCCGATCTGCAGCAGCCGGCCGGCCTGCAGCAACTCGTCGTTGCTGAGGCCCCGATCCTCACGACCGAAGACCAGGGCCAGGGGTGCCGCCATCGCCGCCTGGGCCGAGGAGGGTGCGGTCGGCCCCGACGCTGCTGAGCCCCCCAGCAGCCAGCGCAGGGCCTCGCCTGGAGGCAACAGCGGCAGGGGTGGCGCGTCGAGCCGGCCGCTGGTGGCCACCACCCGCCGGCAGTCGGCCAGGGCCTCGGCCAAACAGCTGTAGCGGCTGGCCCCCTCCAGCAGGGAGCGGCCATGCACCGCCATCCGCACCGCTTTCTCGCCGAGGGGGTCGCAGCGGGGAGCCACCAAGCGCAAGCGGTCCACCCCGAAGTTGGCGCACAGGCGGGCGACGCTGCCGACGTTGAGAGGGCCTGCCGGCTCCACCAGCACCACGACGATTGGCGGCCGGTCGGGGCTCAAGGGATCAAGGCAGGGTGTGGAGGAACGCGAGCAGATCAGCCATGGCCTGGGGATCGGGCTGGAAGCGCGGCATCGGCGGGGTACGGCCACTCACCACCTGCTCGATCAGCTGGCGATCGCTCTTGCGGCGATCGACGCCATGCAGATTCGGGCCCACCAGTCCCTGGGCCGCCAGGCCGTGGCAGCCAGCACAGTTGAGTCGAAACAGTCGCCCGCCGTTACCGGCCGAGCCGGTGAGGTCGATCGTCTGGCGGGTGTAGGGATCCATCCGTGCCACCGGCAGCACCACCAGCACCAGCAGGATGCAGGCGACGGCAGCCACCGCCACCAGGGCCGCGACCAGGCCACGTCTCCGTCCTCCTGAACTCTCGTCATGTCCGGGCGGCGCGATCCCGGAGAGACCGTCTGGGCTGCTCAGCGCGGGGGAGGGAGGAGCTGTCACGGATGGAGAAAAGGCACGCAGTGCCGACCGGCGCATGGAAGAATTGTGCCGTGCTTCCCGTCACGGCGTTTCCCCATGATCGAACCCCTGCTCTGCGGCATCGTGCTGGGTCTGATCCCCGTGACCCTGGTGGGGCTGTTCGTGGCTGCCTGGAACCAGTACCGCCGCGGCAGTGCCCTCGGCGGCTGAAACCGGTCTGTTGACCTCCAGCAGCTGAATCGTGGTGCTGCCATAGCGCCGCTCGTCGCGGCAGCGCCATCCCGCTGGCAGCTCGGGCCGGGCGTTGCTGGCGCACTCCCAGATCAGCGTTCCACCCGGTGCGAGCCACGTTCCGTCCAGCAGAGCCGCCGCAATCGCCGGGTAAAGCCCAGCCTGGTAGGGAGGATCGGCGTAGATCAGATCAAAACCAGTACCGGCCTGCTCTCGCTTGAGCCAGCCGATCACCTCCTGGCAAATCACCGTCAGCTTCGGCACTGTCAACGAAGGGCTCGTCAACGGAGACTCCGTCAGGCAGGGATCTGAAACCGTGGTCCGTTCGGGGGTCCAGCGGGTGGCAGCCGTCACACCGGCCACAGCTTCGAGGTTGCTGCGGCTGATGGCGGCATGGCGGCGATCCTTGTCCACTGCCACCACCACGGCGGCTCCACGCTGCAGGGCTTCACAGCCCATGGCACCGCTGCCGCTGAACAGATCCAGCCAGGTCGCATCCGGCAGATCGCGGCACAGCATGTTCATGACCGCTTCGCGCACCCGGGCCGGGGTGGGGCGGGCCCCATGGCCCGGCGGGCTGAGCAAGGTGCGGCCACCGCTGAGACGCAGGCTCACGAGGCTCCTCTCAGGCTGGCAGCTGGGCGAGCCACTCCAGCCAGCGGCGCAGCATCGCCTCGCCCACCGGGCCCGATTTTTCTGGATGGAACTGACAGGCCGCGATCCGCTCCTGCCAGACCGCCGCGGTGAGCGGCACTCCACCGAAATCCACCTGGGCGGTGATGCAGGCCGGGTCCAGCGGTTCGGCGGCGTAGGAGTGCACGAAATAGACCCACTGCGGCGGTAGCCCATCGGGGAGCAGCGCACTGGCCTGGGCTGGCAGCAACGGTGCCCATCCCATGTGCGGGATCGGATGACCCGGCAGCCGAGGCAGAGCGCTGACACGCCCGGCCAGCAATCCCAGCCCGGGGCGTTGGCCTTCGTCGCTGGCCTCGAAGAGAAGCTGCAGCCCCAGGCAGATGCCGAGCAGGGGCCGACCAGCTCCACACCATGCGGCAATCGCCGGGATCAAGCCCGACTGCTCCAGGCGGTCCATGGCTGGATCAAACGCCCCCACTCCCGGCAGCACCAGGGCCTGCACACCCTCGATCTGAGCGGCGGTGTGGATCGGCACCACCGCAGCGCCGAGACGCTCGAAGGCCCGCTGCACCGAGTGGAGGTTGCCCATGCCGTAGTCGAGCAGGCCGAGCTGGATCACAGGGTCGCCTCCACCAGACGCACACCGGGCTGCTCCAGGGCAGGGCAGGGGGCCAGATCGAGCCCGTTGAGCCGGTCGATCAGCTGATACAGCTGGCCGATGCGGCGCTTGTCGAGCTGGAAGCGGAGGCAGGGCCGCAGGATGCCGTTCTCATCGCAGCTTTCACCGGCACTGATGGTGCCCTCCTTCACCAGCTGCTCGAACTCGCGGTTGAGCTCGGCCAGCAGCGCGATCGGGACGGGAACGTGCATCAGCAGTTCGAGGCGGTCTTCGCCCAGATTGGTGCCGTGATAAACGCGGTAAAACCGGCAGATCTGGGCGATCGCCTCGTGGGCCGTGCGCGCTTCCCGCAGCAGCGAGGTGTCTTCCGGTGAGATGAGGCCACGATCCACCAGGCTGCGGCGGATGTCGTCCTGCCACACCTCCCAGAAGCGGTCCCCGTCCGGCGCCAGCAGAACCAGAGGGATCGGCGGAGTGCGACCGGTCTGAATCAGGGTCAGGGACTCGAACAGCTCATCGAAGGTGCCGAACCCGCCCGGCATCACCACCAAGGCATCACTTTCCCGCAGGAAGAACAGTTTGCGGGTGAAAAAGTAGCGAAAGTGAAGCAGCCGCCCGTCGCAGCCACTCACATAGCGGTTGGCGTGCTGTTCAAACGGCAGATCCACGTTGAGGCCGATGCTGTTCTCACAACCGGCTCCCTGGTTGGCCGCCTCCATGACGCCGCCACCGGCTCCGGTCATCACCTCGAAGCCCTGGGCCACCGCTGCCGCAGCCAGCTCCATGGCCAGCTGGTATGAGGGATCCTCGGGGGACGTGCGGGCCGAGCCGAACACCGTCACCTTGCGGGTCTGGCGGTGGGGCTGGAACACCGCGAGTCCATCACGGATATCCGCCATGGCGCCGTTGATCAGGCGCCATTCACTGGTGTCGTCACTGCTGCGGGCGATCTCCAGCAGCGTGACGATGGTGCGTTCGATCTGACGGCGTTGTGGATGCCCCTGGAGCAGGTTGCCCAGCACCTGCAGGGGGCTCTGACCAAAGCCGTCGAGGGCGGAAAGAGAGGGAGTCAGAGGTACTTGGAAATCGTTCCGGAAAGGGTGGTCTTGGGAACGGCTCCAACGACGGTGTCAACCTTGTTGCCGCCCTTGAACACCATCAGGGTAGGGATGGAACGGATGCCGTACTGACTGGCGACATTGGGGTTCTCGTCAGTGTTGAGCTTGAACACCTTGATCTTGCCCTCGAATTCCTTGGCAATTTCATCGACGATCGGCGCCACCATCCGGCAGGGGCCGCACCAGGGAGCCCAGAAATCCACCAGCACAGGCACGTCGCTCTTGAGCACGTCTTGCTCAAAGGAGGCGTCGGTGACGGCTGCAGCGCTGGACATCCTTTACTGGGATCAGGGTGATTCGAATCTAGCAACGGCCCCTGAATCCTCCAGACAGCTCCCGTCGAAGCGTTGCACGGCTTGATGGGACACGACCCAGGGGCCAGGAAGACAAAAAGCCCGGACGCGCCGGGCCGGGGGGTGTGAGGAGTGTGCGAGCCGTAGCCCCCACGCCTTGAGATTAACGCCCGTCTCGCCGGCGCCCGAACTGAATCTCAGCTTGCGACAGGCCCGGAATCACTTGCCCATGCCCAACTGCTGGGCCTTCTGATACACCTTCCCTTCGGTGAGCAGCGACGGAGCGACCACCACCTCCACCTGCTGCATGTCCTGGATGGTGCGGGCTCCCAGGGTGCCCATGGAGGTGCGGATGCAGCCCAGCAGATTCTGGGTGCCGTCATCGAGGCCAGCGGGGCCACGCAGGATCTTCTCGAGGCTGCCGGTGGTGCCCACCTTGATGCGGGTGCCCCTGGGCAGCACGGGGCTGGGGGTGGCCATACCCCAGTGGAAGCCGCGGCCCGGGGCTTCGGCGGCACGGGCGATCGGCGAGCCGATCATCACGGCGTCGGCGCCGCAGGCCAGGCACTTGCAGATGTCGCCGCCGGTGACGATGCCACCATCCGCCACGATCGGTACGTAACGGCCGCTCTCTTTCTGATAGTCGTCGCGGGCGGCTGCGCAGTCGGCCACTGCGGTGGCCTGGGGGATGCCGATACCCAGCACGCCGCGCGAGGTGCAGGCGGCACCGGGGCCGATTCCCACCATCACGCCGGCGGCGCCGGCACGCATCAGCTGCAGGGCCACCTCGTAGGTGACGCAGTTGCCGATCACCACCGGCACGCCGAAGTCGCGGCAGAGGGTGGCCAGATCCAGGGTTTCCTGGCCTTCAGGGCCGATGTGCTCGGTGCTCACCACCGTGGCCTGGACGAAAAACAGGTCCGCACCGGCCTCGGCGATCGCCTTGCCGAACTTCAGGGCAGCCACGGGGGTGGCGCTCACCGCGGCAATGCCACCCTTGGCCTTGATCTCAGCGATCCGCTGGCGAATCAGATCCTCCCGGACCGGCTGGCTGTAGAGCTCCTGCATCAGCGGCACGAAGTCGTCCTTGCCCACGGCGGCGATGCGATCCAGCACGGGGTTGGGGTCGTCGTAGCGGCACTGCACCCCCTCCAGGTTCAGCACCCCCAGGGCCCCTTGCCTGGTGAGCTCCACGGCCATATCCACGTCCACCACCCCATCCATGGCGCTGGCGATGATCGGGATCTCCCGATCGATGCCACCCAGGGTCCAGCTGCTGTCGGTCACCGCCGGATCGACAGTGCGGCCACCGGGCACCAGGGCGATCTCATCGATGCCGTAGGCACGGCGGACGGTGCGGGATCGACCGAGCTGGATGTTCACCGGAGACTGACGCAATCGAGACAAACTATCAACAAGCCGTCACATCACGGCGCCGACTCAGCCCCTGCCGCGAAAGGATTCCCAGCGGCTGCTCCAGTCCTGCAGCAGGGCCTCACGATCCTTGCTGTAAACCAACTTGGTCACAGCGAAGCGGCTGAGCCAGATCACCCCCACCAGCTCCAGCAGCCCGGGCAGCAGGGGAAGGCTCTGCATCGCCCCGATCACGCCGGCGTAAACCTTCAGGAGCATCACCACTCCGATCAGCACCGCCAGGGCGATCAGCGGGGAGCGCAGCTGCTGCCAGAGCTCCTGCACGGCGCCACTGGCGAACCAGTCCTGCAGCTTCGAAACCAGCAACTGCCATTCGCCACCCTCCCCGGCATCACCCTCCAGAGGAGGCACCGTCAAGGTGGCGGCCAGCGGCGAGTCACTGTCCGTTGCCGGTGTGGTGACTTCCGGGGCCTGCGCAGCCTCCACGGCAGGAGCCGGGGGGGTGGGCAGGCCGGCATCCTCGGCGGACGGCATCGGGCTGGAACTGTCGACCATGGGTCCAGGCAGGGCTGGAGCGGAGCTTACGGCGACCTTTCCATGCGTTCCAGGCGGGAGGCCTTGAGATGGAGATCCCTGGAGATGAACTCTCAGGCGTTCCACGAGGGCCTTCAGGCCACAGGCTTCAGCGGTCCTCTGGCTTGAGGCAGGCGTGGTCTCCCGGCGTCATGGGACACCCTTCAGGGATCAAGGGGAAGCAGGGCTGCTCTCTCCGTCAGGGGCTGCAGGGGCAGTCTCAGGGGGAAACGTCCCTCCTGCAGGCGTTGCACCAGCTCCTCGGCGATCTCGGCCGCCAGGCGGATGCTGTGGGCCGGAGCGCAGCGCAGCGATCGGCCACTGACCTGCACCCGACCCGCCAGCAGCTGGGCATAGGGCACCCCGCCGAAGCTGGGCTTGATCCGCCGCGGGATCGACAGGTCCAGCACCGGTGCCTCCAACTGTTCATGGGGCGCGGCGGCGCGGCGGGCGACGGCCTCGCTGAGCAGGGGGACCGGTGCCGCCAGCGCCACCAGCAGGGCACTGCCCTGCCCCTCGAAATGGCTGGCCCGCAGCCAGCGCAGATCAAGATCGGCCAGGTCCACGCTCACCGCCGCCACGGCGCCGGGCGTGCGGGCATGGCCGCTGGCCTGGCGTCGTGGCCGGGGCTGATGGCCGCTGCCCGCCCCCACCACCACGCCCAACCCACCAGCCACCAGCACCGGTGACCCCGGCCCCAATCCGGCCAGGCCCGGCATCGTCAGGCCGATGCTGCCGGCACCGCCGCAGCTGAACAACGCGTTGCCGAAGGGACCCAGCAGGGGGCCGTAGGGGGAGCGGATCAGCCCTTCGGCGCTGCTCACGGCCACCACGCCGTTCTCGCTGATGGCGCGATGCAGGCTGAGGCGGGCCACGCCGATGCGATCAAGGTCAAGGCTGGTATGCAGTTCCGGACGGGGCTGCAGAGGCGTGGCCTCGCCGGTGGCCGCCAGACTCACCCGCTGACCGGCCAGCAGGTTCGCCAGCACCTGGGCGCCCCCAGCGGCGATCGGCAGCAGCAGCTCGCCCGGCCCGGCTCCGGCCAGGGCCGCCACCCCATCCACCTGCGCCTCCCGGATCCGGATCGGGGGATCGGTGGGGCCCAGGCCGAGCAACAGGCACCCCTGATCGATGAAGCTGGCGTCGGCGGCCACCACCACATCGGTTGCGGCGTAGGCCTGCTCCAGCCCCAGCTCCGCCACCCGCTGCCGGAAAACGGCGGCCGTGCAGACCCGCAACGTGCCCTGCCGCTGCCGCCGCTGCAGATCGACCTCAGTGCGAACCGCTCGGCTCATGGGGCTTCGATAAACTGCCGTCTTCTAGAGACGGTCGTGCATGGCGGATCCAAGCGGGCCCGGACCCACAGGCCCCGGGGAATCCGACGGGCGGATCATCCAGGCCGACCTTCGCAACGAGATGTCGCGCTCCTATCTGGAGTATGCGATGAGCGTGATCGTGGGCCGGGCCCTGCCCGATGCCCGCGATGGCCTGAAGCCGGTGCATCGCCGCATCCTCTACGCGATGTACGAGCTGGGTCTCACCAGCGACCGGCCCTACCGCAAATGCGCCCGGGTGGTGGGCGAGGTGCTGGGTAAGTACCACCCCCACGGCGACACAGCGGTCTACGACGCCCTGGTGCGGATGGCCCAGGACTTCTCGATGCGCATGCCCCTGATCGATGGGCATGGCAACTTCGGGTCGGTGGACAACGATCCGCCGGCGGCGATGCGCTACACCGAATCGCGCCTCCAGGCCCTCACCACCGACAGCCTGCTCGAAGACATCGAGAGCGAAACGGTCGATTTCGTCGACAACTTCGACGGCAGTCAGCAGGAACCGACGGTGATGCCGGCGCGCATCCCCCAGCTGCTGCTGAATGGCTCCACCGGCATCGCCGTGGGGATGGCCACCAACATCCCGCCCCACAACCTCACCGAACTGATTGATGGCCTGCTGGCCCTGATCGCCGATCCCGAGCTCGACGATCGTCAGCTGCTGGCCCTGGTTCCCGGGCCTGACTTCCCCACCGGCGGCCAGATCCTCGGCCGCCGGGGCATCCGCGAGATGTACACCACCGGCCGCGGCTCGGTGACGATGCGCGGTGTGGCGATGATCGAGACCGTGGAGGCCAAGGGCCGTCCGGACCGCGATGCGGTGATCATCACCGAGCTTCCGTATCAGACCAACAAGGCGGCGCTGATCGAGCGGATCGCCGAAATGGTGAACGACAAGAAGCTGGAGGGCATCGCCGACATCCGCGACGAATCGGATCGCGATGGTATGCGGATCGTGATTGAACTGCGGCGGGATGCTTATCCTCAGGTGGTGCTGAATAATCTGTTCAAGCTCACACCGCTCCAGAATAATTTCAGCGCCTATATGCTGGCGCTAGTCAAGGGCGAACCGGTGCTGCTCACCCTGCGCAAGATGCTGCAGGTGTTTCTTGAGTTCCGCATCGAGACGATCGAGCGACGCACGCGCTACCTGCTGCGCAAGGCCGAGGAGCGCGATCACATCCTGCTCGGCCTGCTGATCGCGCTTGACAATCTCGACGCGATCATCGCCCTGATCCGCAGCGCGGCCGACACCGCCACCGCCCGCATCGCGCTGACCGAGCAGTTCGGCCTGACCGAGATCCAGGCCGACGCGATCCTGCAGATGCAGCTGCGGCGCCTCACCGCCCTGGAGGCCGACAAGATCAGGCTGGAGCACGAGGATCTGCTCGCCAAGATCACCGACTACAAGGACATCCTGGCCAGGCGGGAGCGGGTCCTGGGCCTGATCGAGGAGGAACTGCAGGCGATCCGCACCCGTTACGGCTCGCCCCGCCGCACCGAGATCCTCGATCTCGAAGGCGGCCTCGAAGACATCGACCTGATCGCCAACGAGCGCTCCGTGGTGTTGCTCACCGAGAACGGCTACCTCAAGCGGATGCCGGTGAGTGAGTTCGAGGCCACCAGCCGCGGCACCCGCGGCAAGGCGGGCACCAAGAGCCAGGGCGAAGAGGCAGTGAAGCTGTTCATCAGCTGCAACGATCACGATGCCTTGCTGCTGTTCAGCGATCGCGGTGTGGTGTATTCCATCCCCGCCTACCGCGTGCCGCTCTGCAGCCGTGCCGCCAAGGGAACACCGGTGGTGCAGTTGCTGCCGATTCCGCGTGAGGAGGCCCTCACCTCCCTGCTGGCCGTCAGCGACTTCGACGACAGCATGCAGCTGCTGATGTTGACCAGCGGCGGCTACATCAAGCGCACCAATCTGTCGGCCTTCGCCAATATCCGCTCCAATGGTCTGATCGCCATCTCCCTGGAAGATGGCGATGCCCTCACCTGGGTGCGGCTCGCCCTGCCCGGCGACAGTGTGCTGATCGGCTCACGCCAGGGCATGACCATCCACTTCCGTCTCCTCGATGAGGAACTGCGGCCGCTGGGACGCACGGCCAGGGGTGTGCGGGCCATGAATCTGCGCGCCGGTGATCGGTTGGTGAGCATGGATGTGCTGCCCGTGGAGCTGGCCGATCGGGTCGCCCGCAGTGCCATCAGCGAGGACGATTGTGATAGCGAAGCCGATGGCCAAGAACTCGCCCCGTCCGAAGGGCCCTGGGTGCTGGTTGCGTCAGCCAGTGGGCTGGGCAAGCGGGTGCCGGTCGATCAGTTTCGGCTCCAGAAACGGGCCGGCATGGGCCTGCGCACCATGAAGTTCCGCCGCGATGGCGACGTGCTGGTGGGCCTCAAGGTCGTGGGCAGCGGCGAGGAATTGCTGCTGGTGAGCGAGCGCGGCGTGATCGTGCGGATGCAGGCCGATGCGGTGCCGCAGCAATCGCGCGCCGCCACAGGGGTGCGACTTCAGAAGCTGGATTCCGGCGACCGCCTCAGCGAGGTGGTGCTGGTACCGCCGGCGCCTGAGGGGGAGGAGGAGGAGGAACTCCCGCCCGTTCCCGATCCCGAGGTCTGAGGTCCGTCATGGTCGATGTCCTGGTGATCGGCAGCGGACCGGCGGCGCTGGCGATCACGGCCGCCCTCGGCAGGTGCGGCGTCAACGTGATCGCCCTGGCGCCTCAGCCCCCTGAGACCCCCTGGGAGAACACCTACGGGGTCTGGGGCGAGGAGGTGGACAGCCTGGGGCTGAGCCATCTGCTGGCCCACCGCTGGAGCAACACGGTGAGCTGGTTCGGGCCCGAACCCCTCAGCCACGAGCGGGACTATGGCCTGTTCGATCGCCACAGGCTGCAGCAGCACTGGCTGGAGCAGGGTCGCGCCACCGGCGTGCTGTGGCAGTGCGGCCAGGCGACCCGGATCGAGCACGGCTCCCACCAATCCACGGTGAGCCTGGCCGATGGCAGCCAGCTGCGGGCTCGACTGGTGCTGGATGCCAGCGGCCATCAGCCGGTGTTCGTCCGGCGGCCCGATCGGGGGCCCGTGGCCGGCCAGGCCGCCTACGGAATCGTGGGGCGGTTTTCGGCGCCACCGGTGGATCCGAGCCAGTTCGTGCTGATGGATTTCCGCGCCGACCACCTCGCGCCGGAGGAGCGGCAGCAACCGCCCACCTTTCTCTACGCGATGGATCTGGGCGATGGCGTGTTCTTCGTGGAGGAGACCTCCCTCGCGCTGGCTCCGGCCGTTCCCTTTGCCGTGCTGAAACAGCGCCTGCAACGCCGCCTCAGCCATCGCGGCGTGGCGGTGCAGGAGATCCATCACGAGGAGTTCTGCCTGTTCCCGATGAATCTGCCGCTGCCTGACCTGGATCAACCCGTGGTGGGCTTTGGCGGGGCCGCCAGCATGGTCCATCCCGCCTCGGGCTACATGGTGGGCGCGCTGTTGCGCCGGGCGCCGGTGCTGGCCGAGGCGATGGCCGAAGCTCTGGCGGATGCGCAGTGCCCCACGGCGGAGCTGGCCCGGCGCTCCTGGCGAGCCCTCTGGCCGCAGGAGCTGCGCCGCAAGCATGCCCTGTATCAGTTCGGCCTCGAGAAGCTGATGCGGTTTCCCGAGGAGCAGATCTGCCACTTCTTCGAGACCTTCTTCCACCTGCCGAATCGGCAGTGGTATGGCTTCCTCACCAACACCCTGCCGCTGCCGGAGCTGGTGGGGGCCATGCTGAAGCTGTACGGATCTGCCCCCTGGGACGTGCGCTGGGGCCTGATGGAGCCCCGCGGACGCGAGGCGGATCTGCTCACCCGGGTGCTTACGCTCTGAGCCTCACGGTTCCTGCAATAGATCAGGGGATGCTGGACCAGTCGGCGGCATTGAGCAGAGGGAAAAGGCCATCTTCCCGTTCCACCGCCGCCAGCCAGCTGCCACTCAGCTCGTTGCCCTGATCGATCGCCTCCATCAACCGCCAGAAGCGATCGAGGTGGCGGTGGATGCGCTCACGGGCCAGATCAGTGGTGGTGCCGGCCCGCAGGATGAAGCTCCAGTCGGAGCTCTGGGCCAGCAGCAGCTCCCGGCCGGCCTGGGTGAGCAGATCGCGCTGATGTTCGCTGCCCACGCCGCGGTTCACCCGCCGCACCATCGCCTGGGAGGCGCGATGCCACTGGGGAACCACCCAGGCGTTGGTGTCGTTCAGCCAGTAGTCGTGATACCCCCCCTGGCCCCAGCTGGAGGGAGAGGGGCGGCAGACCTGCAGTTGATCCCCACCGGTCAGCACCTCGCGCAGGTGGCAGAAGCGCACACCGCTGCCAGGCGCCTGCCGGAACAGCTCCGCCAGGAACCCCGGCCCCTCGAACCACCAGTGGCCGAACAGTTCCGCGTCAAACGGTGCCACCAGCAATGGCGGCCGGTCCATGGCCGAGCCCAGGGCCTGCAGCTGATCCGTGCGGCCGGCCAGATAGGCGGCGGCATGCTCCGCCAGGCGAGTCTGGGCCGCGGCGGGGTCATAGGGACGCTTGCGATCGAGAGGACAGTCGCGGCCACTCACACAGTGCAGCTTCAGACCGAGCGGCCGGCGACTGGTGATGCCGGCCTCGTCCAGCACCTCATCGCTCAGATCCCAGCCGAGATCGCGGTGGAATTCGCGGTACACCGGATCACCGGGATACCCCTCGCTCGCACTCCAGACCGGCAGGGTGGAGGCACTGTCGCGTGCGAAGAAAGCCACACCCGCCGGCGAGCAGATCGGCGCATAGACGCCGTACCGGGGTCTGGGCAGCGCATGCAGCAGACCGTGGCCGTCGAGCAGGGAGTAGCGCAGGCCGGCGCTGACCATCACCTGATCGAGACCTTCGTAGTAAGCGCATTCCGGCAGCCAGATGCCGAGGGGACGCTCCCCCAGCAGGCGCTGGTGCTCGCGGATGGCGGTGAGCAGCTGGGCCCGGACCGCCTCAGGGGTGTGGCGCAGCAGCGGCAGATAGCCGTGGGTGGCGGCGCAGGTGATCAGATCCAGCACCCCCCGTTGCTGCAGGGCCCGAAATCGGGGCAACAGGGTGCCGCCGCTGGCCCGGAACTGGTCTGCTGCGGCCTGGAGGCGCATGTCCAGATCCAGAACCGCGTCCCGGTGCGTGGATGGCGCCAGAGCCAGGAGCTGCTGACGTTGCTCCAGCCAGGCCGGGAAGCGGGCGTTCAGATCGGCGTCGCAGAGCAGCGACAGCAGGGTGGGGGAGAGCCCCAGGGTGAGGCGCGGCTGCTGCTGCGGGTCAGCCGCGGCCGCCTCCAGCATGGCCAGCAGCGGCAGGTAACACTCCTGCAGCGCCTGAAAGTACCAGTCTTCCTCCAGGGATCCCGGATCCCCCGAGCGCACGTAGGGGAGATGGGCGTGGAGCACCAGGGCCAGATTCCCTGCGGCCATGGGCTTGCGGCGATGCGGGCAGTGTAGGCCTCGCCCCTAGGCTGAACGTTGTCGCCCTCCACCCCATGCAGCTGGTCCTGGCGGTTGACGGTCACGGCATGTTTTATGCCCAGCAGAAGCTGGGTTGGTTCTTCGATCCCCGCCGCCTGCTGGAGCTGGCCCGCGAGCAGGCGGGTGGGGAACCAGCCAGCGCCTTCTGGTACGCGGGTCTCAAGGATCACACCGATCAGCGCCCCTTCCGGGACGCCCTCACCAGCCTGGGATTCACCGTGCGCACCAGGCCCCTGCGGGAGTTCGGCGGAGGCGACGCCGAGACCCGTCACTACGGACGGGCCAATCTCGAGGTGGAGATCGCCATCGATCTGATGGCGGTGGCCGGCCGCACCGACGAGGTCTGGCTGCTGAGCGGCAGTCGTGACCTGGAGCGGCTGGTGGAGGTGCTGCGGGCCCGGGGCCTGCGCATCGTGGTGATGAGCACCGAGGGGATGGTGGCCCGGGAACTGCGCAACGCCGCCGATCGCTTCGTGGACCTGGCCAGCCTGCGGGAGCGCCTCGAAAAGGCTGAGGCCCTGCAGGCGCCCGTGTTCCAGCGCCAGGGAGCGGCCCAGGCGACCCCCTAGACTCCACTCAACTCATACTCATTCCGACTTAACTGCCATGGCCCGCGATCCCGGCCGGGTGCTGATCTTCGACACCACCCTGCGCGACGGCGAGCAGTCGCCCGGTGCCAGCCTCAACCTCGAGGAGAAGCTGGCCATCGCCCAGCAGCTGGCCCGGCTCGGTGTGGACATCATTGAGGCCGGCTTTCCCTTCGCCAGCAGCGGCGACTTCAACGCCGTGCAGCGCATCGCCGCCAGCGTCGGCACCCCCGAGGGACCCGTGATCTGCGGCCTTGCCCGCGCGGCCCAGGGCGACATCAAGGCCTGTGCCGACGCCGTGGCCCCGGCGGCCCGCCGCCGCATCCACACCTTCATCGCCACCAGCGACATCCACCTGGAGCACAAGCTGCGCAAATCCCGCACCGAGGTGCTGGCGATCACCGCTGAGATGGTTGCTTACGCCCGCTCGCTGGTCGACGACGTCGAGTTCTCCTGCGAGGACGCCGGCCGCTCCGATCCGGACTTCATGTACCAGGTGATCGAGGTGGCGATCCGGGCCGGGGCCACCACGATCAACATCCCCGACACGGTGGGTTATGCCACGCCGTCGGAATTCGGTGAGCTGATCGCGGGCATCAATGCCCACGTGCCCAACATCGACCAGGCCGTGATCTCGGTGCACGGCCACAACGACCTCGGCCTGGCCGTGGCCAACTTCCTCGAGGCCGTCAAGCACGGCGCCCGCCAGCTGGAATGCACGATCAATGGCATCGGCGAGCGGGCCGGCAATGCCTCCCTTGAGGAGCTGGTGATGGCCCTGCACGTGCGGCGCAGCTACTTCAACCCCTTCCTGGGCCGTCCGGCAGACAGCACTGAACCGCTCACGGGCGTCCGCACGGAGGAGATCACCAAGACCTCGCGCTTGGTGAGCAATCTCACCGGTATGGCGGTACAACCCAACAAGGCGATTGTGGGGGCCAATGCCTTCGCCCACGAATCGGGCATCCATCAGGACGGTGTGCTCAAAAATCGCCTCACCTACGAGATCATCGACGCCCGCACCGTGGGGCTCAGCGACAACCGCATCTCGCTGGGCAAGCTCTCCGGCCGCAGTGCTTTTCGCGCGAGACTGGAGGAACTCGGCTACACCCTTGAGCGCGAGGATCTCGACGACGCCTTCGCCCGCTTCAAGGAGCTGGCCGACCGCAAGCGCGAGATCAGCGACCGCGACCTTGAGGCGATCGTCAGCGAGCAGGTGCAGCTGCAGGATGAGGCGCGTTTCACCCTCAAGCGGGTCCAGGTGAGTTGCGGCACGGGGCTGCAGCCCACGGCCACCGTCACCCTGCAGACGGCCGATGGCGCCGAATGCACCGAGGCGACCATCGGCACGGGTCCTGTGGATGCGGTCTGTCAGGCCCTGAACCGGCTGGCCGGGGTGCCCAATGAGCTGGTGGAATTCAGCGTCAAATCGGTCACCGAGGGCATCGATGCCATGGGCGAGGTGACGATTCGCCTGCGGGCCGCCGGGGTGCTCTACTCCGGCCATTCCGCCGACACCGACATCGTGGTGGCAGCTGCCCAGGCCTTCGTGAACGCGCTCAACCGCCTCGTGGCCGGAGCCCAGCGAGCCCCTCTGCATCCCCAGAAAGCGCCCCTGCCGGTGGCCGAGATTCCGAGGCTCTAGATCGATGGGCCGCTCCCTGCCGCTGCTGCAACGCTGGAGCTAATGCGGGCTGCGCCTGCTGCTCTGAGCTGTGGCGCTGGGCGACCTGCTGCTTGAGGCCAGGGAGGTGGCAGCGCAGCGTTGAGGCGGTGTGGACCCAGCTAGCCTTCAGCCGCTTCAGGGACCCCCGATCCGCCGCGCCATGTCCCGTTCCGCCAGCGGTCGGTCCCGTCCCTCCCTCACCCATGGCGTGCAGCTGGCGGTGCTGTTGCTGGTGGCCCTGTTGATGCTGCTGCCCCTGCTGTGGCTGGTGAGCACGTCGCTCAAGGGACCCGCCGAGGACATCTTCACCAGCCCTCCGGCCCTGCTGCCGGCCCAGCCGAGCCTGCAGGCCTATGGGCGGCTGTTCACCGAGAATCCGCTCGGTCTCTACCTGCGCAACAGCGCCATCGTCAGTGCCCTGGCGGTGCTGGCCAATCTGCTGTTCTGCTCCCTGGCGGCCTATCCCCTGGCCCGGCTGCGTTTCGCCGGTCGCGGCCTCGTGCTGGCCCTGGTGGTGGCCACGATCCTGATTCCCTTCCAGGTGGTGATGATTCCGCTGTATCTGCTGATGGTGCAGATCGGCCTGCGCAACACCCTCTGGGCCCTGATCCTGCCGCAGGCGGCCACCGCCTTCGGCATCTTCCTGTTGCGTCAGAGTTTCCTGGGGGTGCCCGTGGAGCTTGAAGAGGCAGCCCGGATCGACGGCTGCACCCCCCTGGGCGAATGGTGGAACGTGATGATCCCGGCGGCCCGCGCCGATCTGATCACCCTGGCGATGTTCGTGTTCATCGGCACCTGGAGCGATTTTCTCTGGCCCCTGGTGATTCTCGACGACCCTCAGCTCTACACCTTGCCGCTGGGGCTGCAACAACTGGCCAGCAGCTTCTCCCTCGACTGGCGCCTGGTGGCTGCAGGCTCGGTGGTGTCGATTCTGCCGGTCCTGGTGCTGTTCATCGGCCTGCAGCGCTACATCCTTCCCAACGCCAGCGGCGACGCGGTCAAGGGCTGACCGCTTCAGGGATTGGCACCCGGATTGGCTGGCCGGCTCGTCGATGAGGCCGACGGAGCTGGGGCTGGGCTCGATGGGGCCGGTGCCTCCACAGCCGGAGGGATCTCCAGTTCGGGAGCCACCTGGCGCCGGCTGATCTGGCGGACTTCGACGCGCAGGCGATCCTGTTGTCCCTGCAGATTGGCGATCGAACCCTCCAGGGACTCAAGCTTGCGCAGCCGCTCGGAGGTGCTGCGCAGCTGCTGTTCCAGAATCGTGGTGCGCTCCAGGGCACGGGAGTGCTCCAGCCCTTCGACCCGATCGCGCAGCTGGCGCAGGCTGCGGCTCTGCTCGCGGTACTTGCCGAGGATCACCACGAACAGCACCACGAGCATCGTGGAGATGCCCACCAGAAGCCAGGGAACCCACAGGGGTGCCTCGGGCAGGGAGGGGCTTCGACTGCTGGAGGCGGGTGCCATCGCGGCGAAACGGCGTGTCTGGTTCGATCCTGGCCGGTCGCCTCTCCCCTGGCCACCCATGGCTGAGCTCTGCAATGGCTCGGCCCAGCCCAGACTCAGCCCTGCAATCGCCCCGCCCCCCGCAGCAGGGCCTCCTGGGTGCCCTGATACACCGCAGCGGCTTCCTCGGGGCTGCGGCCGATGCAGGTCATGCCGAGCTTGCCGTATTGCGACAGGCAACCGAGCAGATGGAAGAGGCTGCCGCGCAGATGGGCTGGATCGAAATGCAGCCCCGCCTCGGCCACCAGATCGATCAGATCCTCCGGCAGCAGCCCCCGCAGGCGGGGATCGCAGAGATTGTCTGTGGCTTCGTAGTAAAGGGCCTGGCCTGAGGGGGAGAGGAAGGCGCCAGTGGCGGGATCGAGCCGGCCGCTAGTGGTGTGGCGCAGGGCCATGAAGGGATGGGTGGTCCCCCCCTGGCGCAGATTCACCTCGATGGCCTGAAGATCCCAATGGCCTGAAAACCTCCGGGCCACCACGTCGACGGCGTAGCGCTCCAGCGCCCCTTCGGCGGCGAGGGCCTCCCCGACAAGCCGGCCCATCTCCATCAACGGCTGGCGGTAGGCGGCATGGGCAGGGAAGGAACAGCCTTCGAAGGTCTGGCCGGAGCTGCCGCCCAGCCGCTGCTCATGGGTGGAGAGCACCTCCACGAAGCCATCGGGATGGATCATGCCCTGCACGCTGGGGGAGCTCTGCTGCTCGCCTCCCTCCAGCCAGGCCTCCACCAGGGCCCCCTGCCGGGCCAGCAGCTCCTGCCAGTGCTGGCTCGGCATCGGCAATCGCTCCAGGGCCTGCCGCATCACGGCCAGACGCTGGCCGGCGCTGTGGCCGGGCAGATCGAGAGGCTTGAGATCGAGCCTGGCATTGCCCTCGCCGCTGAAGCCCTCGTTGAGCTTCACCACCAACCGCCGCAGCCCAGGGTTGTGATCCCAGAGATCCACGGCCGCTGCCGCCAGATCCTCCAGGGTGAACACCACGCCACTGCCCGGAGGATGGGGCACACCACAGCGGGCAAACAACTCACGGCTGCCGGCCTTGGTGCCCCAGTGGGCCAGGGCGGGATCGCAACCCAGCAGCGGAACCTGCAGCCGCTCGGAGAGGCTCCGCTCCAGATCAGTCACCGTGTAGCAGCTCAGAAAGCTGCGCCCTGGCCGCAGCTGCTCGCGGATGCGGGCCAACAGGGCCGGCCGCTCCAGAAGCTTGGCGGTGAGCGGCCGCGGCGAAGCGTCGTTGGTGTCGAACAGGTGCAACCGGCGGCGGGCATGGGAGGCCGGCATGCCGGGCAACAGCTCCAGCACCGCATCCACCACCAGCTCCGGCAGCAGCGTGCTGGTTACATACACCACCCGCACGCCTGGATGGCGCAGCCGGATCAGATTGAAGAGCTGGCGTTCTTCGTAGTGGTGGACGCCGGTCACCAGCTGGATCTGGTGCTCCTCCATGGTGAGCGACGGCACCACCAATTGATCGAACCGGGCGTCGGCCCGATCGCCGTGATCGCCCCAGTGCCCACCCCAGCCCTGCCGCAACTGGGCCTGGAGCTCCGCGAAGCTGAGCGCCATGGCTGGCCGCCGGACTGTCCCCATGCTGCTGAGCCGAGGCCGCGGCGCCAACCCTCCGAATCGTCATGGGTAGCCTGCGGGGATCGAGCCGGATGGGATGGCCGCTTGAGCAGAGCCCACCATCGCCCGCCGCCCCGCTGGTGGGACTCCCTCTTGATCGGGCTCACCAGCATGGTGATCGGGACTGTCCTGGCGCGGTTCATCCTGGCGATGGCTGAGCAGGCTCGCCGTAGCGGCAATCTCGAGCAGGCCTTCGACAGCACCGTGATGCTGTTCTCCCCGGCCATCTTCCTGCTGGCCGGCGCGGGGCTGATCAGCCGCGGCCTGCTGGGTCTCTCGAGTGCGCTGTTGCAACGTCGGCCGCGCCATCGGTCCCAGTCCGAGCCCCCGCCTTCCTCCGGCCCTCCGACATCCTCCCTCCATGCTGAAGCCGATCCCCAGCGCGCCCAGCCGGGCCATGATCGTTACCGACGAGCCTGCGCCGAACTTGGTGTCCTTCCAGGCAGCTCCTGGCCCTTGATCCGGGCCACCTGGCGCCGCAAGCTGCAGGAGTGGCACCCTGATCAGGGAGGTGATCCTGAGCTCTGGTATCGCCGGCTGGCGGCCTACACGCTGCTGGAGGCCTGGGAACGATTCGAGGAAGACAGCCCAGACCAGATTCCGAAAGTGTGACCGTCGGCGTTTGCTGATCAGGCGCTGTACACCTTGCGGGCGGGGATCGGGTAGGGGATGCGACGGTGTCGCATCCGTTTCCAGACCCGTACAAAGGCGCGCACCAGCAGCTCCAGATCGGCCTGTCCCAGTCCGCTGCGGGCCAGCTGCCCGTCGTGGCGGCGCGCTTCGATGATCCGCCTCACCATTGCGCCCGCCTCCTGCTCCGAGGTGCCAGGGGGAAGAGATCGCAACGCCGCCTCGCATCCATCAGCGAGCATGAGAATGGCGGTTTCAGGGCTGCGCGGAGCCGGCCCCCGGTAGCGGAAGGCGGATTCCGGAACAGATGGATCCCGCTCTCGCGCCTGGTAGAAAAAATATCCCATCTTTAAGGTGCCCTGGTGCTCGGGAATGAAGTCCGCCAGGGGGCTGGGCAGGCGATAGCGGCGGGCAAGCTTCAGACCTTCATCCACATGGGCCTGAAGGATCTCAGCACTGCGGAAGGGGTCATTGAGGCCGTCGTGGGGATTCTCCCCGTCTCCCTGATTCTCGATGAACCACTGCGGAGCATGCAGTTTGCCCACATCGTGATACAGAGCACCTGTGCGGATCAGGTCCACATCCGCCCGGATGGCCCGAGCACCCTCCTCTGCCAGGCCGGCAATCATCAGGGTGTGTTCGAAGGTGCCGGGTGCCTCACAGGAGAGACGACGCAGCAGGGGCCGCTCCAGATCGGCCAGTTCCAGCAGTCGCGCCCGAGTCAGCAACCCGAAGGAGCTCTCCACCAGCGGAGCCAGGAGCACGCCAGCCATCACCAGGCCACCCATCAGCAATGCTTCACTCAGCAGCTGGGCGGCGTCTGGCAACCGGCCATCCGTGACTCCCGTCAGCCCGGCCAGCTGCACCAGCAGCCATTGCAGCACCAGGGCGGCGGTGGGAAGCAACACCGCCAGCTGCAGCAGCTGCGCACGGTTGCGCTGGCGGCTGGCCACGATCGCCGCCGCCGCCGCGATCGCCGCCGCCAGCAAGACCCGCACGTTCAACAACGCATCAAGTGGAAGCGGCCAGAGCAGGGAGGCCCCCGCAAGCCATGCCAGCCCCGCCACAGTGCCTAAGCCCTCGGCCAGCAGCAGGGTGGGCGGCACCAGCAGGGCCATCGGGCTGGCGGCCGGACCCAGCCACAGCTTGAAGGCCTGAACCCCCAGCAGCATCCCCAGCACCAGCAGCGCATGACGCGGTTCGGCCCGGGCCCGCCAACGCCGCAGAACAAGGAGGATGACCCCACAGGTGGCCATGGCCTCGGTCACGTGCTGCAACCAGGCCAACGGCCTCGGTTGGCGGCTCACCAACCCGAAGTAATCGAGCACGTCGTAAGCCTGCGAGCTGATCGCCTCTCCCTGACGGATGATCAGATCACCACGCTTCACGGCGATCGTGGGAACACCTTGCTGGGTCACCAGATCTTCAATGCGGCGCTGGGTGAGAGCCGCATCGGTGCGAAGATTGCTGTAACCAGCCACAGATTCCGAGACCAGCCGCGCAGCCAGCCGGCGGCCCGTACTCGGCAAACCCTCGAAGTGAAGGCCAGCAGCACTGGCGAGCTGGCTATCGGCCACGCTCGCAACCAGGCCCTGGCTCAGCATGCGGGCCTGCACCTGGCGCACCTGCTTGATCCAGTCAGTCCATTGGGTCGGGGTGAGCGATTCGAGCCACGCCTGCTCGTCTGGACTGAGGGTCTGGGCGCCAAGGCGCTGTTGCGGAGAGGTGATCGAGATCTGAAGGCGACGCAGCTCCTGCTCCAGGCGGTCTTTCAGTTCACGAGTCGCCCGATCATCCACCACCTGCACATGGCTGCGGGGCACCAGCTGACTGCGGCGCAGCTCCAGCTCCTCGCTGTCGACCACGGTGGCATCTCGGGGAGCCTGGGCCGTGAACGGGGCCGGAAATCCAGGCTGAAGACTGGGTTGGGTGAGCCAGGGCCAGCTGGTGATCAGCGCCACCAGAACGCACATCAGCAGGACACCCGCTGTGGCCTGCAGGCTCCAGGTGGCCAGAGGCTGTCGAGGGCATTCCAGGCGCACGAATCGTCGCCACAGAGTCCTGGCACGACGCTGTCGAATCCCCATGGACAACACGCTAGCGAGGGCACTGCTGAGGCGGAACAACCCAGGCAAGCTGGATGGCGAGATGCCTCGGATGTGCATGGCCACCCGTCTGGACGGACGCCTTCTGGCCCAGGAGATCGAGCAGCGCCTGGCCGACGTGATCGCCGAGCGGCTGGAGCGGGCCGGCAGGCCGCCGGGGCTGGCGGTGTTGCGGGTGGGCGACGATCCCGCCAGCGGCGTCTATGTGGCTAACAAGGAGAAGGCCTGCGGCCGTGTGGGCATCCGCAGCTTCCTGACCCACCTGGCGGCCGGCACCCCCGCTGCGGAAGTGCTGGCCGCGATTCGGCAGCTCAACGCCGATTCCTGCGTGGACGGGATCCTGCTGCAGTTGCCCCTGCCGGCCGACATGAGCGAGGGGCCCCTTCTGGCAGCGATCGATCCCGAGAAGGACGCCGACGGCCTGCACACGCTCAATCTCGGCCGGCTTCTCAAGGGCGAGCCTGGTCCGCGCAGCTGCACCCCCGCCGGCGTGATGGCCCTGCTGGCTCGGTCTCAGGTGGAGCTGCGCGGCAAGCGGGCGGTGGTGGTGGGCCGCAGCATCCTGGTGGGTCAACCGATGGCGCTGATGCTCCAGGCGGCAGATGCCACCGTGAGCGTGGCCCACTCCCGCACCAGCGACCTGGCGGCCCTGACCCGCCAGGCGGATGTGCTGGTGGTGGCGGCAGGCCGGCCGCGGATGATCGGGGCGGAGCACGTCAAGCCCGGGGCGGTGGTGGTGGATGTCGGTATCCATCGCCTCGATCCCGATCCGTCGGCTGGTCCTCAGGCCCGTTCCAAGCTCTGCGGAGACGTGCGCTTCGAAGAGGTGGAGCCGATCGCCAGCGCGATCACGCCGGTACCCGGCGGTGTGGGCCCGATGACCGTGACCCTGTTGCTGGTCAACACCGTGACCAGCTGGTGCCAGCGCTGCGGCCTCGATCAGCCCCTGGCCGACCTGCTGCCCTGAGGCGAGGACTGCGCACTGTTGCGATCACACGCGCTGCAGGAGCCCAGACGTGGCGACAGGGCTGTGGCCTGAGAGAATCGCCGCCAGTGCGCAGCAACCCATGGCCGTGGCGGTGAGCACGGAGTTTGATTTCGCCGCCTATCTGGAGGCAGCTCGCCACAGGGTCGAGGCGGCCCTGGATGGGTCGCTGGGGCCGGAGCATCCAGAGAGCCTGCGGGATGCGATGCGGTATTCGCTGCTGGCCGGTGGCAAACGGCTCCGGCCGATCCTCTGCCTGGCGGCCTGCGATCTGGCCGGCGGTACGAGTGATCTGGCCCTGCCCACGGCGGTGGCGCTGGAGATGATCCACACCATGTCGCTGATCCATGACGATCTCCCCGCCATGGACAACGACGACCTGCGGCGGGGCCGCCCCACCAATCACAAGGTCTATGGCGAGGCCAATGCCATCCTCGCCGGTGATGCCCTGCTCACCCGGGCCTTCGAGATGGTGGCCCTGCGCAGCCCCGGTGTTCCTGCCGCCCAGTTGCTGGCGGTGGTGGGCGAGCTGAGCCTGGCGGCCGGGGCCCCGGGCCTGGTGGGCGGCCAGGTGGTGGACCTGGAATGCGAAGGCAAGCAGGTGGATCTCGACACGCTCGAGTACATCCATCTCCACAAGACCGGGGCCCTGCTGCGTGCCTGCGTCCTGACCGGCGCCCTGATCGCTGGCGCTCCGGAACCGTTGCTGGAGGCCCTGCGCACCTACGCCCGCGGCATCGGACTGGCCTTCCAGATCATCGACGACATCCTGGATGTGACGGCCAGCAGCGAGGTGCTCGGCAAGACCGCCGGCAAGGATCTCACCGCCGACAAGACCACCTACCCCAAGCTGCTGGGGCTGGAGGAATCCCGCAAGCGGGCCGATGCCCTGGTCAGCGAGGCCAAGGCCGCCCTCGAGCCCTGGCGTGACAAGGCGGCGCCACTGCTGGCCCTGGCCGACTACATCACCAGTCGCGATCGATGAGTGCAGCCCACGATCCGAACGTGGCGACGGCCTTCTTCTCCAACGGTGTGCTGGCCTGGGGACTGGCTGCCTGCGGCACCGCCCAGCTCTCGAAGCTGGTGATCGAACTGGTGGTCCACCGCCGCTGGCGGCCCGCCGTACTGGTGGAGACCGGTGGAATGCCCTCCAGCCATTCGGCGCTGATGACCGGCACCACCGCCGCCATCGGTTGGCAGCTCGGCTTTGCCGATCCCCTCTTTGCCCTGGCGTCTGCCCTCTGCTTCGTGGTGCTCTACGACGCCAGCGGCGTGCGCCGCGCCGCCGGGCAGATCGCCAGCCGGGTCAATGGGCTGCCCGATCACCTCTGGCTGGAGCGGGATGGGGGGGGCGTTGATGTCAATGTTGCCATCAAGCCGCTCAAGGAAAACCTCGGCCATACCCGACTCGAGGTGCTGGCCGGCAGCGTCATGGGTCCGGCCGTGGCCCTGCCCGGCCTCAGCCTGGTGGGCTCTCCGCTCGATCTTGCGGCGTGGATCGCTGATGCCCTGAGCGGCGCCGCCAGCCTGGGTTGAGCAGAGCCTCCCGCAGCTCGGCCGCAGCAGCACCCGCAGACAACGGCGAGGGGCTCACCGCCGATCAGCACCAGGCCCTGACCGCCTTCGCCACCTGGCTGGAGGCCCCCGCCGACGGCACCCCCTTCGTGCTGCAGGGCTTCGCCGGTACCGGCAAGACCTTCCTGTCGATGCGGTTTCTGGCGCTGGCGGAGGCCGCCTGCCTCTGCTGGACCGTGGTGGCGCCGACCCACAAGGCCGTGGGGGTGCTGCGTCACCATCTGCAGCGGCAGGGCCTGCAGCCCACCTGGTATCCCTCCACGATCCACCGGTTGCTGCGCCTGAAACTGCGGCGGGAGCGGGATCTGGAACGCTGCGAGGAAACGGAGCAGACCGCCGCCGCCCTTGAATCGCTGGGGCTGGTGCTGGTCGACGAGGCCTCGATGGTGGATGGCACCTTGCTGGAGATCACCCTGCGCTGTGCCCATCCGTTCCGCACCCGGTTGGTGTTCGTGGGCGATCCGGCCCAGCTGCCGCCGGTGGGGGAGCCGAGCAGTCCGGTGTTCGCGATCGGGCGGGCCCAGGGAGCGGCCCTGCAGCAGGTGGTGCGCCATCAGGGACCGGTGCTGCGCCTGGCCGAGGGGGTGCGGCTCGGAGCCCTGCCCTGTCGCCAGCCGCCACCCCTGCGGCCCCTGTGCAGCCCCCAGGGACAGGTGGCGTTGCTGGACCGGCGCGCCTGGCTCACGGCCGCCCAGGCGGCGCTGCAAGGCTCCGCCGCAACGGCCGACCCCGATCAGGTCCGGATCCTCTGCTACACCAACCGGCGGCTGGAGCAACTGGTGCCGATCGCCCGCCGAGCCCTGCACGGAAGCATGGCCGATCAGCTGCCGGTGCTCCCCGGTGAGGTGCTGATCAGTCGCACCGCCGTGATGGCACCGGCCTGCCGCGAGGGGGCGGAGGCGGCAGAGGAGCCCGACATGGTGCTGGGCTCCAACCGCGAGCTGGTGGTGCAGGACGTGCAGCCCGAGCGCTGCGATCTGCGCGACTTCGGCGTCGAGGAGGCACCCTTGATCGACACCCTGACGGCTGCGGTGGAAGCGGGTGAAACCCAGCTGCAGCTGCGCCTGCTGCCGCCGATCGGCTCCTCCGGCCGTGGGGCCCTCGAGGCGGTGCTGACCAAGCTGCGCCAGGAGGCGCGCGAGGCCGGCCGCAAGGGCGGCAAGGCGCTCTGGCGGCGGTTCTTTCTGTTGCGCGATGCCTTTGCCTCCCTGGGGCCGGCGGCCGTGCTCACGGTCCATCGCAGCCAGGGCAGCACCTTCGGCGAGGTGTTCGTCGATGGGGATGTCTTCTGGCCCCAGGATGAACGGCTGCGGCGTCAGCTCATTTATGTCGCGGTGAGTCGGGCCGCTGAGTCGGTCTCCCTGGCTGCGGGTCCAGGCAACCCCGCCGAGCAGGAGCAGTGGCGACGCTGGCTCGAGGGGGGATGACGTCTCCTGCAGACGTCGCAACCTGGAGGGGTTGCAACCTGCAGATGTTGCTCAGCTCATCGGCAGCAGCAGGCCGTCAATGCCCTGCCAACCGAGATAGCCAGCCAACAGAAGGCTGACCCCCGCCACGATCAGTTCGCCCCGTTCAAACAGCCAGGTCTTGGCCCGCTTCAGCAGCGGCAGCACACGATCACTGCCCAGCAGCAGCACGGCGGCAAAGGGCACCAGCAGCAGCACGGTGCTGGCAAGGCTGAACAGCACGGTGATCAGCGCTTCCTGGCCCCGGCCCAGGCCAGAAGCCAGCAGGCTGCCGGCCGTCTTTGCATAGAGGAACAGGTCTTCGGGGCTGATCACCTGCAGCACGCCACTCAGTCCCAGCAACAGCGGCAGAGGCATGGCGCAGAAACGGTCCAGCTGGCTGGTCCAGCTGGGGGGCTGATCACCGGCGGCGCTGCGGCCCAGCAGTTCGCGCAGGCCCAGGGCCAGCAGGGCTCCGGCTCCGAGCAGATCGAGGCCGGTTCGATGGACCGAGCCCTTCTCCATGCCCAGCAGCAGGCCGTGCCCGATGGTCACCAGCAGAGTCACGGTGAGCACGGAGGTGAACAGCCAGCCCGCCACGAACCAGCCGCCCCGCCGCAGGGGGTGTGGACCGAGCAGCAGCAGGAACAGCAGCCCGAGATGGACCGGAGAGAACCCCACCGCCAGTGCGAAGGCGCCGAGCTCGCCCAGCAGGGCGGCGGGCAACGAAACGGACGATGCGGCGTTAGCAAGGATGGACATGGGTCGGTCGCTGCCTTCAGGGCCACTGCACCGGGGCATTCCAGCGCAGGATCACCCGTTGCTCCCGTTCCTGACCGAGCACACCGATACAGGCCGTGTCCAGCGCCAGCACGGAACCGCCGGCCGCGCCCAGCCCCAGCCAGGTGCCGGCAAGGCTGCGCAGGAGATGGCCGTGGGCGAAGAGGGCCACCCGCGTGGGGGCAGCGGCAGGCCCGGGGTTCGCTCCAGCGGAGATCGGCGCTGCCGCCAGAGCAACGGCCTGGGCGATCACCCGCCGGCAACGCTGCTCCACGGCCTCCAGGGTTTCCCCCTCAGGGCAGGGATGGCTCCAGACCGTCCAGCCCGGAACGGAACGGCGGATCTCGGCGGTGGTGATCCCCTCATAGGCGCCGTAATCCCACTCCTGAAGGTCGTCGCAGGGGCTGGCCTGTCCGGCCAGACCGGCCAGCTCGCAGGTGCGCAAGGCCCGTTGCAAGGGGCTCACCAGCACCGCCGTGAAGCGATAGCGAGCCAGAAGCGGTTCCAGGGCACGGGCTTCCTCCTCCCCTTCCGGCAGCAGGGGCAGATCGGTTCGGCCGGTGTGGCGGCCGCTGCGAGCCCAGGCGGTGGCGCCATGACGCAGCAACCACAGTTCCAGAGGCGCAGCAGCGGGCAAGGAGGAGCCTGTGGATGTCGCCTTGGTGGAGTCGATCAGGAGCGCACCTCAAACCAGTCTTCGCCGGTGACCGGGATCTGGCTGGTCACCACCCGGTTGACGCGGGCATGGAGCGGGCCCTTGTCACACCAGAGTCTGAAGTCATTGAGCTGGCTGAGCTGGCCTTCCGCTTCAATCTCCACCGTGCCATCGGGTCGGTTCCGCACCCAGCCAGCCAGACCCAGGCCCACCGCAGCGCGGCGACAGGCCTCGCGGTAGCCGACCCCCTGCACCACACCCTGGGCAATCAGGCGCCAGCGCATCAGGGGTGAGGCCGTGGGCGGCTCCCGGCGGCTCACGAAACTGGACGAAGTGTCAGGGGCGCGGCGCGGACGGCTGCGGCGGCCAGGCGTCTCGGTATCTTCGGGCAACCAGCCCAGTGGAGATGCAGCCAGGAAGCGTGCATCGTGCCGCTCGTCCATCCCTCCGCCCTCCGCGGATTTCCCCAGCCTTCAAGCTGCCACAGCCGGTCGCAGCTGGCTACGTCGCGCGACATTTCGGGATCATCTGTGAGCTGCCAGCGATGGAATTCATGGCCCACCAGCCGCTCTCCGCGGCGCACCAGCAGCCCGTCCCGTTCCCCCACGGCCTCCCGATAGCCGAGGCTGAGGCTGCCGCGACGGGCCGAGAAGGGCAGCAGCCCCGCCATCCCATGGCGGCGACCCTGCTGGTCTTCCAGAGAGCGGCCCAGCAGCAACAGTCCGCCGCACTCCGCCACAAGGGGCACACCGGCGGCCGCGGCCTGCCTCAAGGCGCCGAGGCTGCGGTGAGCGGCCGCCAGCGCCGGGGCGTGCAGCTCCGGATAGCCACCGGGCAGCACCACAGCGCGGCAGCCGGCTGGCAGGGGCTCATCCGCCAACGGGCTCCAGGCCCGAGCCTCCAGGCCGAGGGCCCCCAGCAGTTCGGTGGCTTCCGGATAGCGGAAATGGAAGGCGGCATCGCTGGCGATCGCCAGCGGCAGGGGGGCGCCCTTGAGAGCGTCCCCTGCAGAGTCAGTGGCCACCGGCGTGAGGCACCAGCGGATAGGATCCTGCTGCTGGGGCAGGGCAGCCGGCGGTGAAAGCAGCGGCCAGAGCCGCTCCAGGTCGAGATGGTGCTCCGCCAGCGCGGCCCAGGCCGCTTCCCGCGCGTCCAGGTCGTTGACTTCCTGCGGTGGCAGCAATCCCAGATGACGGGAGGGAAGCTCCAGGGCGGGCGACACCGGCAGAATCCCCAGCAGGGGCACGGCGACGGCATCGAGGGCCTCCCGCAGCAGGGCACGATGCCGGTCGCTGGCGACGCGGTTCAGCACCACCCCGGCCAGCCGCACCGGCGGTGGCCCGTGATCCCGGAAGCCCCGCACCAGAGCTGCGATCGAACCAGCCTGCCGCGAGGCTTCCACCACCAGCACCACCGGCAGATCCAGCAGGTCGGCCACCTCGGCTGAACTGCCCGCACTGGTGGGGCCGCGGCCATCGAACAGGCCCATGACCCCTTCCACCAGGCAGAGGTCGGCCCGGCTGCCATGCCAGTGGAAACTGCGGCGCACCCACTCGGGGCCACACAGCAGGGTGTCGAGGTTGCGGCAGGGCTGGCCGCTGACACGAGTCAGCAACTGCGGGTCGAGGTAGTCAGGCCCCACCTTGAAGGGCTGAATCCGCAGGCCCCGCCGCCGGGCCAGTGCTGCCAGGGAGAGGCTGAGCAGGGTCTTGCCGCTGCCGCTGGAGGGGGCGGCGATCAGGCAGGCCATGGGGTTGGGATGTCCGGCCCCGGGCCGGTTGCTCAGTCGGGCAGCAGCTTGGCAGCCAGAGGGGCGGCAGCGGCCAGCAGGGGGTTGGTGCTGTCGTGACCGCCGGACAGCAGGCGGGCCACCTCCATCTCCTCGCTTTCCGAGGGCACCGGCACCACCTCCTCAGCCAGCTCCATGCTGGCCACACCGCCGGCCTCGAGCCGCATGCAGCCACCGGATTCCGAGCAGAGAATCACGCACAGAGGTGGTCGGCCGATCGGTTCGCAGATCAGGCGCAGACCCACCAGGCTGCCCGGGTGGGTCTTGGGCACGCCCACCGGTACGGGCATCTGGCGGAAGCGCACCGCCACCCCATCGGTGCGCACAAAGTCAGCGCCGATCCCCTCGCCGAGGTCATCGCCTCCCACCCGGTAGCTGCTTTCGAGGTGCCAGCCGAGTCGATCGGCGATCCAGGCGGCTAGCAGCAACCCCTTCACCGGATGGGTTCCTTCCACGTCGATGTCGAGCTGCACCACATGGTTGAGCGCATCCCGGCGACTGGGGGGATCGAACACCATTGCCAGCGATTCGCGCCAGCTGCGCAGCCGCAGCCAGTTGAGATCATTGAGTGCCTGGCCGGCCTCGATCCGCTCCTCCAACACATCGAGGCAGCGCCGCGGCCGCCCCATTGAGCTGTCCACGATCAGCCGCCGTGCCACCGGTGCCAGGGATTCGAGCATCTCGGGGGCTTCGTCGAGGTAGCCGTTCCACCACACCCAGCAGGGCAGATCACTTCCCACCAGCGGGTTGACCAGATCCAGGCCCTGCTGCAGGGCGGC
Organism: Synechococcus sp. CBW1006; assembly: GCF_015840525.1. Lineage (NCBI taxonomy): Bacteria > Bacillati > Cyanobacteriota > Cyanophyceae > Synechococcales > Synechococcaceae > Synechococcus > Synechococcus sp. CBW1006. Next base: position 2,274,235 of record NZ_CP060396.1, read on the forward strand.
CATGCCACCGCGCAACACCACCACATCGCCGCAGGCCGGTCGGGTGCCGCCATCTTCAGGCAAGGGGCAGTAGGCCGCCACCAGGGTCTCCAGGGCTTCGGCCGGCTCCAGGGTGGGAGCCAGGGTGATCAGTCGACGGGGCATGTGGGCGCTGATCGCCCCATCCACATGGCGGCCGCGCAGATCGTTGGCCTTGCGATCGCCGGGCTGCTGGCCGAGGGACCAGGCCAGATCCGGCGCCAGCGGGGCCGTGCTGGGCGGCAGGCCGCAGTCGGGTACGGCGGCGACGGCCTCACGCACCAGGTCGTCACTGAGCAGGCCGGTGATCGGGCCATCGAGGCGGCCGGTGCGGATCAGGTGCTGCTCCAGCCAGGCCGGATCCCAGACCAGCAGGGTGAAGGTGGCGGCGCCGCTGGAGCCCTCGAGGTTGTGGGTCCAGAGGCGTTCCAGGTAAGGAGTCACCTCGGAGGGAGGTAGTTCCAGGGGCGCCTGAAGGGTGAGCTGGGTGGACATGGTGAACAGACGGAGGGCGCGGGATCTGAAGCGTTGGGGGTTGGTCTGGAGACTTCAGGGACGGCGCCAGGCCAGCTCGTCGTCGGCCAGCAGGCTGTCGGCTGCGGCGGGTCCCCAGGTGCGGGCTTCGTAGGGATGCACCGGCAACTGCCAGGGGGCTTCTTCGATCAGCTCCAGCAGGGGTGTGTAGAGGCGCCAGGCGGCCTCCACCTCGTCGCTGCGGGTGAACAGGGTGGCGTCGCCCAGCATGGCGTCGGCCAGCAGGCGCACATAGCCCTCGTCGGAGGGTTCTCCGAATGACTCGTCGTAAGAGAAGCCCATATCCACCGGACGGCTGCGCATGCCTGAGCCCGGTGCCTTCACCTCGAAGCGGAACTCGGCCCCCTCATCGGGCTGAATGCGCAGGATCAGCTGGTTGGGGGTGGGGGCACCCCCAGCCGCATCGAAGAGGTGAACCGGTGCCTGGCGGAAGGTGAGCACCACTTCCGAGAGGCGTTTGGGCAGCCGTTTGCCGGTGCGGAGGTAAAAAGGGACCCCCTGCCAGCGCCAGTTGTTGATGAACAGCTTCATGGCCACATAGGTCTCGGTGGTGCTGTTCGGATTCACTCCCGGTTCCTGGCGATAGCCGCTCAGGGGCCTGGTGGCGCTGCCACCAGCGGCGTACTGGCCGCGGACGCAACACTTCCAGGGTTCTGCCTCATTGGCCAGCTGGGCGGCCTGAAGCACCTTGGCTTTCTCGTTGCGCATCGCCTCGGGATCGAAGCGACCCGGCGGCTCCATGGTGGTGAGCGCCAGCATCTGGGTGAGGTGGTTCTGCACCATGTCCCGCAGGGCACCCGAGGTTTCGTAGTAACCGGCCCGTTCTTCCACGCCCACGGTTTCGGCGGCGGTGATCTGGACGTTGTCGATGTAGTTGCGGTTCCAGATCGGCTCGAAGATCGTGTTGGCGAAGCGCAGAACAAGGATGTTCTGGACCGTTTCCTTACCGAGGTAGTGGTCGATCCGGAAGACCTGGCGCTCCTTGGCACAGGCCTGCACGATGCGGTTGAGCTCCTGGGCGCTGCCGTAATCACGGCCGAAGGGCTTCTCGATCACCACCCGGCTGCGCTGCGGATCCTCGAGCAGGCCAGCCGCCGCCAGGGCACGGCAGCCACTGCCGTAGTGGGCAGGCGAGACCGAGAGGTAGAAGGTGCGGTTGCCACGGGTGGCCCGTTGCCGATCGATCTGATCGAGACGCTGGCCAAGGCGCACCACGTCGGCGGGCTGCTCCAGATCCACAGGCTCGTAGAACAGGCCGGAGGCGAACTGGGCCCAGGCCTGCTGGTGCTGTTCCACATCCTCGGCCAGGGCCTCCGCCATGCGGCTGCGAAATTCCTCGTCGCTCCAGGGACGGCGGGCACAACCCAGCACGGCAAATTCGCTGGGCAGGCGGCGCTGGCGGAACAGCTCGAACAGAGCCGGGATCAGCTTGCGGTGGGTGAGATCCCCGCTCGCCCCGAAGATCACCAGACATTGCGGCGGGATCACCCGCTCCTGACGGAGCCCGACCCGGAGCGGATTGGTGAGGGTGACGGTCATCGCGTGGGATCCAGGCGCCTGTTCCCTCCTGTTTAACGAGGGCGGGGCTCCATCGCTGGAGCGCATCGGTTTTCGGCGGCTTCTGTCGGGAATCCCTGATCATGGCCGCGCCTGTCGCTTCACAATCCGCGCAGGTTCCGGCCGCTCAGGCATGACCCGTGCTCACAACACGCATGGGCCGCAAACAACAACCACAAAGAATGGCCTCAAACAGAGATAAAATGCTGGCCATAAAAAAAGTCCGCCAAAGGCGGACTTGTCAGTTCTGAAGGCCTGATTGATTTGGGTCAAACGATTCTTGACGTTCGAAGCAGATCTGCGGATCAATCCGGTCTCGTTCAGTAGGTCTCGACGTGCCAGCGCTCGGCCTTCTTGAGCTGGGGACGCAGCTCAGACCAGTTGATTCCCTTGGCCGAGGCAGCGGCGGTCATGGCCTCGTCGATGCCGGGTTCCATGCCGCGCAGACCGCACATGTAGACGTGCGTCTTGGGATCTTCGATCATGGTGAAGATCTCATCGGCATGCTCGAGCACCCGATCCTGGATGTACATCCGGCCGCCCTTGGCATTCTGCTGCTCACGGCTGATCGCCTTGGTGTAGCGGAAGTTGTCGGGATACTGGCTCAGATAGTGCTCGAAGTCGGCGTCATACAGCAGGTTGGGGGTCTTGGGGACTCCCATGAACAACCAGGCCTTGCCCCGGAAGTTCCAGCCGTTCTTCTCGCGCTCGGTCGGTTCGAACATGCGACGCAGATAGGCCCGCATCGGAGCGATGCCGGTTCCGGTGGCCAACATGATCACGTTCGCCTCTTCATCCTGGGGAAGAAGCATCTCCTTACCCACCGGGCCGGTGATCTTCACCTTGGCGCCCGGTTCGATATCGCAGAGGAAGGTGGAGCAGACGCCGTTGATGGTCTCACCGTCCTTTTCGTACTGCAGCTGACGCACGCACAGCGACACGGTGTGGCCCGCCATGTTGTCGCCATGGCGGGTGCTGGCGATCGAATAGAGGCGCAGCTTGTGGGGCTTGCCGTTGGCGTCGCTGCCGTCGGGAATGATGCCGATGCTCTGGCCTTCCACGTAGTGGAGCTGGGGATCACCGCCGGCCAGATCAAACGTGATGTGGTTCACTCGGCCGATGGCGCCTTCCGCCAGGAGGCTGTAGTTCTCGGTGACAGTGCCGACGAAAGGGGATTTCGGCTTGTAGAGGTTGACCGGCACGGCGGCGTGGCTCGGAGCTGCTTTCACGGATTTGGGTGCTGGGGATGGGGCCTCGGGGGCAGGAGCGGCAGCCGGAGCCGGCTCAGCCTGGGTGGCTCCCTGGTCGGCGGGAACAACGGCCGTGATGCGTCCACCCTGCTGGGCGATGGTCTGGACCAGGGCCTGCATCCGGTTGTAGGGGACGGTGAAACGACGCTCCCCCTGGCGCTGCCGGCCCACCCCAAAGCCTTGGACCACAACGGTGAACATCCGCCCATCGGACTGAGTGGCAGCGCTGGTGGAGACACGCATTCGAGCTCAGTCCTCTCAAAAATCGGTTTGATCATAGAGAATCTGTGCCTGCCACTCCCAATCGCGGTTAGGGTTGCAGCTTCCAGGCCGATCCCACTCCAGAGTGCTCGGCTGGCGCCAACCCTCCCCACGAACCGTTCTGGTGCAGCCCTTGGCCACCGTTTCCGTTCCCGTCTCCCTCTCCCGCGCCCTGCAACTCCCCTCCAGCGAACCCAGTTGCAGACTCGACACCATCCAGCAGGAGATGGAGCGTCTTCCCCAAGGGACCAGGCGGCTCGCGGTCCAGTTGCGTCTTGATCTGGATCCTGGCTGGCTCTGGACCGTTCTCACCGATTACGAAGGGCTCTGCCGCTTCATCCCCAACCTGGCCGTCTCGCGGCTGCTCTGGCGCCGAGGCTGCACTGTGGGTCTGGAGCAGATCGGGACCCAGCAGTTCTGCGGTCTGCGTTTCAGCGCGGCGGTGGAGCTGGAGCTTCAGGAGCGTCAGCCTGAGGGGCGTCTGGATTTTCGAATGGTGCGTGGCGATTTCCGTCGCTTCGAGGGGGCATGGATCGTGGACCGGGATTCCTCCGGCACCTCCCTGCTGTACGAATTGCTGGTGCAAGGCAAACCCGGCATGCCGATCGGCCTGATCGAGCAGCGTCTGCGCGACGATCTCGCCGCCAATCTGCGTGGAGTCCAGCAGGAGGCCCTCAGGCGAGCAGCCCTGCAGGCCTGAGTCAACGGTTCTGCCCCTGAATCCGCGCCACTGCAGAAAGCCTGCAACGTGGCAAACCAAATCTGGCTCAGAAGGAAGATGCCAGATTGGAATGCAGAACGTCTGAGCACAAAAAAAGCGGCTTTTATGCCGCTGATCTTGCATACCCCCAAGGGGATTCGAACCCCTGTCGCCTCCGTGAAAGGGAGGTGTCCTAGGCCTCTAGACGATGGGGGCATGGACTCGGTGGGAACGGTTAGATGCCGCCTCGCCGATGGAGAGAACCTACGGTTCGGACGGACCCTTCGTCAAGCTGAAACGCCGGGCCGCAATCCCTTTGCCGAGGGTGTCTAGCTGGAAGGGTTAGGCGAACGCACCTGGCCATTCCAGACAGGAACGGTGACATGGAAACAGGCTCCACGCTCGGGCTCCGAGACCACCCAGATGCGGCCACCATGCACTTCAGCGATGCGGCGGCACACCGCCAGCCCAACCCCATAGCCGGATGTGCTGCCGGAGGTCTGGGGTAGGCGCACCCTGTCCTGGAAGATCCGTTCCTGCTCGTCGTCGGGGATGCCAGGGCCGCTGTCGCAGACGATCACCTCCACCCACTGGCTGGTGCGGTGCCAGAGGCGAAAACTGACGCGGCCTCCACCGGGTGTGTACTTGAAGGCGTTCTCCAGCAGGTTGAGGAACACCTGGCGCATGCGGCGTGGATCGGCAAACACATCCGGCAAGTCACCGGGGATGTCGGTGACCAGTTCCACTTCCCGGCCCACCCAGAGCTTCTCGAGTTCAAGGATGGCCTCCGCTGCCACATGACCCAGGGCGAGGCGCTGGGGATTGAACAGGGCTTCCCAGCGGGTGGTGCCCACCTCGAGCAATTCCTTGGAGAGAGACTCCATGTCGTCGAAACGTCGACGCAAGACGTCCCGAAAGCGGATCTCATCGATCTGGCCGAGGCAGTGGCTCTGCAGCGCCAGTTTGGCCACCGTGAGCGGGGTTCGCAGCTCGTGGGCCACCATCCGCAGCAGCTTTTCCTGGCCTTCCAGGCGTTCAATCAGGGTCTCGTTCTCCTGCCTCATCACCAGGAGCTGATCTTCCAGAAGCTGCTCGCGCGGTGTACGGCCACTGTCGACCAGGGGGGTCTCAAGCCCGACGGCCAGGGTGGCCGCGACCTCAGCCTGTTGCCAGCGCGGCACCCAGTTGCGCAGCTGCTGGGTGAGGGTGTTGCCAGCAAACACCTGCTTCGGAGCAGGCTCAAGTTTCACCAGGGCGGGTGTGGCCACCAGACGGTGCAGCTCCAGCAGCTCCGGATGCAGCACCGGATCCACGACCTCCAATCGCAGGTCCGCGGTGCAGTCCTCGCTTTTGAGATAGCGCATCAGGCTGCGCAGATCGGGTCCGGCCAGGTGCTGACGCGTGGCCACCAGCAGGAGTCTCAGCCCCCTGACAGGCGCTTCGGGGCCGTGATCTTCCGCAGCGGAGGGTGGCCACTGGTGGGGTGGCGAACCGGCATGGTCAGCAGTGTCGCGCAAGCGTTCGCCGCTTACGGGGGCATTCAGCACAGGTTCCGCCGCCACAGCCGCGCCTCCCAGGCAGCAGAGTCCACCCTATGCCGGGTGGCCAATCTGGCAGAACCCGTCTAGACCGTGGCGAGGGGAGGGCAGGCCCGATCCAGACCTCCAAACCGAGCTCCATTCATGCATCCTCTGATCGGCAGAAGGATTCCCGTCTCGGAGGGGGGCATGCCCGCACCGATTCACCGCAGCCGCATCCAGCTCGACAGCAGCCTGCGGCGCTGGTTCCACCGCAACCTGGGGCTGTGGCGGTCGCGGCGCACGCTCTACTTTCCCGACGACGAGATCCTGCAGCTCGATATCCAGCTGCGCATCGAGGAGATCAGCCCCTCGATCGAGGGCGAGACCGCCTACCGCTTCACCTGGTGGTCGGAGCACGCCGAGGGCCTGATCGAGCGCAAGCCTGGCTACCAGCGTGCGGGCTCAATCACCGCCCACCTCTGTGGGCACCAGTTGCAAGGGTCCTGCGGCTACCCGTTCAGGTCTCCCACTGAATCCCAGCTCCGCCAGGTGGACGAGCATGAACTCATCCTGAAATCCATCGACGAGGGCTGGCAGATCCTCGATCACATCCGCCTGGTGGATCAGGATCGTTTCCGGGCCCGCTCGATCTATGCCTGGTTGGACGGCAGCCTCCACCTGGTGGAGACCCATCACGATTCCCGTCTGCCAAGCGACACGCTTGCGGCTGTCCCGTCCGACTGACGGCCCAGGAACGATGCAGCAGCATGGAGGCTCACCATGGCCAGAGTCTTGACCTCCCTGCTAAGCCGTCGTTTTTCCCTGCTGGTTACTCCTCTTCTGGCCGCCCCTCTTCTGACACTCCCCCTGGTGCTGGATCCTTTGGCCGCCCTGGCGGCTCCTGCCACCGAGGAGGAGATGTCGCTCTACACCAGCATCGCGGCGGTGAATGTCTGCATCGCCCGCTCAGCCGGGGTGGAATTCGACAAGGCCGTGAGCATCGCTGGTGAGACCATCGCCCAGCTGATCCAGGGCCAGCACGATGGCGCCATCCAGCAGGTCGGCAGCAAGCCCCTCTCGATCGAGGAGCTGCGGCGCGGTTCGATCAATTCGGCCGTGCTTGGGGCTTCCGAGGTGTGCCCCAAGGATGTGCCACCCGAGGTGATGAAAAAGGTGCAGGAGGCTCTCAAGCAGAGCGAGGCAGCTCCAGCGCCTCGGGGCGCGGCCGCCCCGGGGCCCACGGCCCCATAGGTCGAGTTGTCTCAACCGTCGCAAGGCTCAGCCCCGCGCGGTTTCTGTTCTTTCGCTGGCCATCCAGGCCGATTCCCCCCGCTCTGCCAACTCCATGGCCGTTGTGCGCCTCGCGGACTACCGTCCCGCGCCCTTCCTTCTGGATCGCGTCGACCTGACGGTGCGGCTGTTCCCTGACCACACGGAGGTGGAGGCAGCGCTGGCGTTCCGGCCCAATCCGGCGGCCGTGCCGACGGAAGACGGCCATCCCGAGTCCCTGCTGCTGCAGGGGCTCGATCTTGAGCTGCTCGATCTCAGCCTCGATGGCGAGCCCGTCGCCGCGGCGGCGATCCAGCACATGCAAGGGCAGTTGCGGATCCTGGAGCCACCAGCGCGGCCGTTCCTGTTGCACAGCCGCGTTCGCCTGCACCCCGAGACCAACACAACCCTGGAAGGCCTGTACGTGAGTGGCGGGCTCTACACCACCCAGTGCGAAGCCGAGGGGTTCCGGCGCATCACCTTCCACCCCGACCGCCCGGATCTGCTCAGCCGCTTCCGGGTGCGGATCGAAGCAAATCGCTCCGCCTGCCCGGTGCTGCTCTCCAATGGCAACTGTGTCGAAACCGGAAGTCTCGAGGCCGAAGCGGGCAGCGAAGCCGAACGCCACTACGCCATCTGGGACGATCCCTTCCCCAAACCCTCCTATCTGTTCGCCCTGGTGGCCGGACGCCTTGAGGAGGTGCGCGATCAGTTCACCACAGCCTCGGGTCGTTCCGTGCTGCTGCGGATCCACGTGGAACCGGGCGACAGCCCCTACACCGGCCATGCCATGGCTTCACTCAAACGGGCGATGGCCTGGGATGAACAGGTGTACGGCCTGGAGTACGACCTCGATGAGTTCAACATCGTCGCGGTGCGCCACTTCAACATGGGCGCGATGGAAAACAAGAGCCTGAATATCTTCAATTCCAAGCTGGTGCTGGCCGATGCCGAAACCGCCACCGATGCGGAACTGGAGCGGATCGAGAGTGTGATCGCACACGAATACTTTCATAATTGGACCGGCAATCGCATCACCTGTCGCGACTGGTTCCAGCTTTCGCTCAAGGAGGGGCTGACCGTCTTTCGCGATCAGTGCTTCAGCGCGGACCTGCATGGAGCGGCCCTGAAGCGAATCGAGAATGTCTCGCTGCTGCGCAATACCCAGTTCCGCGAAGATGCCGGCCCCACGGCCCATCCGGTGCAGCCGGATCACTACCAGGCGATCGATAACTTCTACACCACCACGATCTACGAAAAGGGATCGGAACTGATTCGCGCTCTGCACACGCTGCTTGGTGCCGAGACCTTCCAGCGCGGCATGGCCCTCTATGTGGAGCGCCATGACGGCACCGCGGCCACCTGCCAGGACTTCGTGCAGGCGATGGAAGACGCAGCGGCCGGCTCTGCCAGCTTCGATTTCGCCCAGTTCCGGCGTTGGTACCACCAGGCCGGCACGCCGGTGCTGCAGGTGAACCGCCGCTGGGATGGTGCGGCGGGGGTGCTGGAGCTCACCCTGCGGCAGCACACCCCGCCCACGCCGGGCCAGCCCGACAAGCAGCCCCTGGTGATTCCGCTGGTGCTGGGCCTGGTGGATCGGGCGGGCCAGCCCCTGCCCCTGCGCCTGGCCGGGGAGTCGCCCTCGCAGGCGGCCGCCGCCGAGCTTCAGGGCGCCTGGGGCAAGGAGAGCCGCCTGCTGGTGATCGATCAGGCGGAACAGCAGCTGCGCTTCGAGGGCTTGCCGCCGGAGGGCCATCCGCCGGCCCTGTCGTTGCTGCGGGGTTTCTCGGCTCCGGTTCGGCTGGAGATCGGTCGTTCCACCGCCGAGCTGGTGCATCTGCTGGCCAGCGACAGCGACCCTTTCGCTCGCTGGGATGCGAGCCAGGTGTTGCTGCGCAAGGCCCTGGTCGCCCGAGCCAGCGGGCAGCCCCATGACCAGCTGGAGGAGGAGCTGATCGATGCCTTCGGCCGCATCCTCAGCGATCCCTCCCTCGCGGAGGCGAGCCGCAGCATCCTGTTGGTCGCTCCTGGGATGGCGGAGCTGGAGGAGGCCATGGTGGAACCTGATCCTCCGGCCCTGGTCGCTGCCGGGCTGGCCCTCCAGCGCCGCTTCGGTGAGGCCCATGCCGAGCTGCTGGCCCACACCCTGGAACGCTGCCGGGCCTATTGGGGGATGGAATGGCCGCAGGGCAGCGGCGCCCGCATGCTCACCGGCCGGATCTGGGCCTGGCGGATCGCCGCCGGCGACGGGGCGATGGCAGCAATGGCCCGGGATGCGGTGCACGGGCCATCGATGACCCTGTCCCGTTGCGGACTGCAGGCGCTGCAGGCCCATGCCATCCCGGAGCGGCAGGAGGCGATGGCGGCCTTCTTTGAGCGCTGGCAGGACCGGCCCGTGATCCTCGATGCCTGGTTCGCCCTGGAGGCCGGGGCGCCCTTCGCCGATGGCCTGGAACGGGTGGCGCGTCTGCTGGAGCACCCGCGCTTCGATCCCATGGCCCCCAATTCCGTCCGGGCGGTGCTGGGCGGCCTGGCAGGCAACGCGGTGGTCTTTCATGCCGCCGATGGCCGTGGCTACCGCTTCCTGGCGGAGCAGATCGCCGCCCTCGACGGCCGCAACCCGATCACGGCCTCACGCCTGGCGAAGGTGTTCAGCCGCTGGCGGAGTTATGGCCCCGAGCGGCGCGAGCGAATGGCCGAGGCCCTGAACCTGTTGGCGGCCGCACCGTTGTCCTCCAACACCCGCGAGGTGGTGGAGCAGTGCCTGGGCTGAGGGCGCTTCAGCGGGCACAGCACGATGGCCGAGGCGAGCCGCGGCTCAGCGAAACAGCCTTCAGCGAAAGATCTGCCCATGCAGTCGGCGGAAAGCGGCCTTCCTCTGGGCGCCCCCCTCCGGTCCGGCGTGCTGGCCCCAGAGCCCTTCCCAGTAGAAGTAAATGACGCCGTGGCCCCGCTGGGCCGCCAGGCGCGCCTTCTCCTCCAGCTGGCTCATCGGCGGCGTGCGGCCCCCGAAGCCGGCCAGGATGCCGATCTCCACCGGCATGCCCCACTGCCGCGCCTTCACCAGGGCCGGCTGATTGAGATCCTTGGCGAAACCGGCCACGGAATAGGCGTAGTTCTGCACCACCAGGTCGTCGATCAGTTCCCCCAGCGCCCACAGCTCCCAGTCCTGCAGCCAGTGGTTGTAGGCGAAACGGAACGGGCCGGGCGAGAGGCTCACCACCGTGCGCCGATCCCGATCCAGCTTGCCGAGGGAGCTGCGCAGATCCCGCAGCAGTCCGGTGAGTTGCTGCCGCCGCCAGCGCATCCAGTCCCGGTCGGTGGCGTTGTCGGGTGGTTCGCGGCCGGTCTCGGCGCGGTAGAGCGCCCGGGTGTAGGGGTCGTAGCCCAGATCCACGGGCCAGGCGAAGTGGTCGTCGAGCTGGATGCCGTCCACTCCGCAGCGCTGCACGATCTCGCTGACCAGACCGATGAAGCGGCTGCGCACTCCCGGATGGGCCGGATTGAGCCACACCCGCAGGTCCTTCAGCGGCGATGTGCGCAGATCGGCGCCATGCATCGCATAGAGGCTGCTGCCATCGCGCCGCTGGAGCAGCCACTCTGGATGGCGGCGTACCACCTCCGCATCGGCCGGCTCCATCAGGCCGTATTCAAACCAGGGAATCACCTGCAGGCCGCGGCGCTGGGCGGCTTGGGTGAGCCGGCAGATCGGATCGAGGTCGGCACCGGCCCGCAGCAGGGCCGGCTCCATGGGCGCCCAGCGGCTGCGGTGGAAAGTGGTGCCTCGGCTCCAGACGTTGGGGTAGAGGGTGTTGAAGCCGGCATCGGCGAGCTCCTGAACCGCCCGCTCGATCCTGCCGGCGTCGTAGTACAGCGGGCTCGGACTGTTCGTGAGCCACACCCCGACACGCCGGCCACCACTGGCCTGCAGCAGATCCTGCAGGCGCGGGCGGGGTTGGGACTGCGGCGCGGAGCGATTGGGGGCCGGAGCTCGCCGATCGCGCTCCACCGCACCGGTTGGGACGGCCGCAGGGCCGGAGACGAAGGCTGCTGCCAGCGCAAGGGCGCCGCCCAGTCTCAGCAGCCTGTAGAGGGGATGCTGCGACTCAGCGGAACATCGAGCTGACAGAGCTCTCTTCATGAATACGCCAGATCGCTTCTCCAAGCATGTTGGCCACCGAGAGAACCTGGAGCTGCGGGAACGAGCGCTCCGGGACCAACGGGATGCTGTTGGTCACCACCACTTCTTCGAACAGGCCAGGGGTGGAGAGGCGCTCCACCGCCGGCGGCGAGAACACGGCATGGGTGGCGCAGGCGAGCACCCGGGCAGCACCCCGTTCCCGCAGCAGCTTGGCGCCCTGGTAGATGGTGCCGCCGGTGTCGATCATGTCGTCGATCAACACGGCGGTTTTGTCGGCCACATCCCCGATCACGGTGAGGCTCTCGGCCACGTTGTGACCACTGCGCCGTTTGTCGATGATCGCCAGGGGGGCATCGTTCATCTGCTTGGCGAAGGCGCGGGCCCGGGCCACCCCACCCACATCCGGCGACACCACGACCACCTCCCCGAGGTTGCGGGTGCGGAGATAGTCGACCAGCACCGGTGAGCCGTAGATGTGATCGCAGGGGATATCGAAATACCCCTGGATCTGGGAGGAATGCAGGTCCATCGCCAGCACCCGATCCACACCGGACTTGACCAGCAGATTGGCCACCAGTTTGGCCGTGATCGATTCGCGGCCGGCGGTCTTGCGGTCGGCGCGGGCGTAGCCGTAATAAGGGATCACCGCGGTGATCTGCCGGGCCGAGGCGCGGCGGCAGGCATCCACCATGATCAGCAGCTCCATCAGGTGATCATTCACCGGAGCGCAGGTGGGCTGGATCAGGAAAACATCGCAGCCGCGGATCGACTCCTGAATCTGGATGTACAGCTCGCCGTCGGCGAAGCGCTTGATCACGCACGGGCCATCCGGAACCCCCAGGTAGGCGGCGATCTCGCGGGCCAGATGGGGGTTGGAGGAGCCGCTGAACAGCCGCAGCCGCCGCGTGTCCTGGGCTGACTGGGTGGGACTGGACTGCTGCTCCACCCGATCAGCGGTCAAGAAACTGGTCACGGCGGACGCAAGCGCGACGGCGGAGTTTCGATGGTAGAAGCGACCCGTCCCAGCCAGTGCGAACAAGCGTGAAGTTTTCCGGCCTGGCCACGCCCCTGAGAGTGGTGCTGGCCTCAAGCGGCCGAGCCGACCAGGTGGCGGCCCTCCTGAGCGACCAGGCTCCACGGCTGGCGGCGGCCCTGGGCCTGCCGCTGCACACCCTGACGCCGGCCGCTTGCCCCCACCAGGCCCTGCATCAGCTGGAGGCCATCGTCGGCCCCTGGCTGGCCGCGCTCCCCTGCGATCCGGGCCTGCTGCTGGAGGATCCGGCCAGCGCTGCAACGCATCACTGGGCCGAGGCGCTGGGGGGCTGGCGCCAACCCAGCCTGCTGCTGCTGCCGGCCGACAGCCTCGCCACGGGCGCTCCCGCGGCCACCACAGCCCTGCTGCGGCAGTGGCAGGTGCCCCTGCTCGGCCTGATCCAGGGCGGTGGCCCCTGGGAGCCAGCCCGGCGCCGGAGTGACGGACTGCCCTGGATCGGCTGGCTACCGGAGGCTGGGCGGCCTGAAGCGGTCTTGTCGGAGGCCGTCGAGCAGGAGTGGACCGAACAGGGCATGGACGCCATGCGGCTCAGCCTGGAGGCTCGCTGGCTGCAGCTACAGGCTGAGCTGGACTGAGCATGGACCGCTCAGGTCTTCGTCTTCCAGGGCGGCAGGGGGGCTTTGGTCTCGAGCTGCCGCAGGCCGCCGTATGTCGCTTTGGCCGGCCCCAGCGGCAGCGACAGGAAGCGCACCTCCCCAGGGCGGGCCAGACCAGCGGCCAGCAGGCTGAGGGTCTCGCTGGGCTCGAGGTTCGTGTCCACCTCGCTGCGCAGCTTCTGCACCAGGTCCGGCAGATTGGCCAAGCGGGCCGGCTGAGCCAGGCTCTCAATCAGGGCGAGCACCACCAGCTCCTGCTGCTGGCGGCGACTGAGCTCGCCGAGGCTGGGATCGCGGTAGCGCAGCAACTGCTCCACCTGGGCACCGTCGAGTTGCTGCAGACCGCTCTGCAGATCAATGCGGTAGCCCTGCGCCTTGTCTTCGTAGAGCATCTTGCGGGGTGGATTGACCTCCAGCCGGCCCAGGGCATCCACCAGGCTGCGCAGTCCGGCGCGGGAGAGCACCAGATAGCGGTCCGGCTCGCCGGGCTCCAGCTTCAGCAGTTCGCGCACCGCATCGCCGGTCAGGGCGACCCCGCCCGTGCGGTAGAGGCTGCCCAGAGCCTGGGGACGTTTCTGACCAGGCAGATTCACGGCCAGTTCAGTGGGCAGGCCGAGCACCTGCAGAGGACCTTCCGGATCGACCCGCACCAGCAGCAGCGCGTCGCTGTTGGGGCTCGGGGCAGGCTTGGCGGCGGTGGCGTTGTCCTTCGCGGCGGTGTCCTGAGCGGGCGACGCGCTGGTGGCTGGCGGGGTCTGGGGTGAGCCAGGCAGGCGATCGGAATCCAGCCCCACCACCAGCAACGTGATCGGCCGGCGTGGTGGCTCGGCCAGATCGCTTGCTGTGCTGGGGCGGTCGTCGGGGCTGCGGGAGTCCTGAACGGGCCAGATCCAGCCCAGCACGGAGATGCCGAGACCAGCGCCGGCGAGGGCGATGACGACACGGCCCAGGGCTCGCCAGCGATGGCCCTTGCCGACGGGGCGGACCCGCGGCGCGGCGGAATGTTCCGCTGAGGAGCTGGAGGTGGAAGGGTCGGTGTCCCGCATGGGGGGCATGGTGCCCGCAGGGCTGGTGGCCCCCACTCTGGCTCAGCCCGGGGATTTGCCCCGCTGGGCCGGGTGGCCGATAGGTTGTGGGCCGTGGAGTCAGCCCACCCCCCTTCCTTGACCGCAGCCTCCAGCACGCCGTCCGGCGCCACCGCGGGCTCCGCCACGCCACCGCACGAGCGGTCCCGCCCCCTGGCCAAGGGCAGCGTCTATCCAGCCAAGGACCTCTGCAGTCAGTGCGGCCTCTGCGACACCCGCTGGGTGGCCTACGTGCGCCGCGCCTGCGCCTTTCTGAGCCAGAACTTCGAGACCATGGAGGCGTCCGCCCACGGTCGCAGCCGCCGGCTCGATGACGAGGACGAGCTCTACTTCGGCGTGCAGCAGCGGATGCTTTCGGCCCGGCTGCAGCAGCCGATCGCCGGAGCCCAGTGGACCGGCATCGTCAGCCGGATCGGCGTGCGAGCCCTGGAGACCGGTCTTGTCGATGCCGTGCTCTGCGTGGGCCAGAGCCCTGACGATCGCTTCACCCCCGTGCCGGTACTGGCCCGCACCGCCGAGCAGGTGCTGGCGGCCCGGGTCAACAAGCCCACCCTCTCGCCCAACCTTGAAGTGCTGGAGCAGCTGCCCGGCAGCGGCATCCAGAGGTTGCTGGCCATCGGCGTGGGCTGTCAGATCCAGGCCCTGCGGGCCGTGCAGACGACCTTGCCTCTCGACGAGCTCTACGTGCTGGGGCTGCCCTGCGTCGACAACGTCAGCCGCGAAGGCCTGCAGACCTTCCTCGAAAGCGCCAGCCGCTCTCCCGCGACGGTGGTGCACTACGAGTTCATGCAGGACTTCCGCATCCACTTCCGCCACAGCGACGGCAGCGAGGAGACCGTTCCGTTCTTCGGGCTGGACACCCCGAAGCTCAAGGATGTCTTCGCCCCCAGCTGCCTGAGTTGCTTCGACTACACCAATGCCGGTGCCGATCTGGTGGTGGGGTACATGGGGGCCAGCTTCGGCCGCCAGTGGATCACGGTGCGCAACCCCAGGGGGCAGGTGCTGCTGGATCTGGTGGAGCCCGAGCTGGATACCGCTCCCGTCACCAGCCGCGGTGATCGGCGTGCCGCCGTGCAGCAGGGCATCGACGCCTACGACAAGGCCCTGAAACTGCCCCGTTGGCTGGCCGAACTGGTCGGTTTCCTGGTGCAGCGGGTGGGCCCGCAGGGTCTGGAGTACGGCCGCTTCTCGATTGATTCCCACTTCACCCGCAATGCCCTGTGGCTGCGGCGCCATCACCCGGAGATGGCGGAGCGTCATATCCCCGCCTTCGCCCGTCGGATCGTTGAGCGCTACCGCATCCCCTCTCCATGAGTGACCGCCTCTGCGGGGTGCTGCTGCATCCCACCGCCCTGCCGGGCACGCCGGTGTGCGGCACCTTCGGTTCGCACGCCCATGCCCTGATCGACCTCCTGGCCGATCAGGGCATCGCTGCCTGGCAACTGCTGCCCCTGGCCCCCACCGACGGCACCGGCTCCCCCTACAGCTCCCCCAGCGGGTCGGCCCTCAATCCCTGGCTGCTGGATGCAGACGATCTGGTGACCCAGGGCTTTCTCGAGCCTGGCGATCTGGAGGCCCTGCCGAGCGATGGCTCCGAGCCGATGGCTGAGAGCTCCGCTGGAGCTCCCGGGCCGGCACCGCTCGACCTGAGCCTGGCCCCAGCCCGGGCGGCGGCCCTGGGTCGTCTGCTGGTCCAGCGCTGGGCCAGCCAGCCGCTGGACCAGAAACAGCGCTTTGGCCGCTGGCGCCGGCAGCAGCGTTCCTGGCTGCGGGACCACTGCCGTTTCATGGTGCTGCGGCGGCTGCAGGAGGGCCAGCCCTGGTGGAACTGGCCCGGCCCCCTGGCCCGCCGCCACAGCCGTGCCCTGCGGACCCTCGATCAACAACACGGCCCAGCCCTGCTGGAAGAGGGGTTGCTGCAGTGGCATCTGCAGCGTCAGTGGGATGGGCTGCAGCGCCATGCCCACCGCCGCGGCGTGCAGCTGATCGGTGATCTGCCCTTCTATGTGGCCCACGACAGCGCCGATGTCTGGCGTCACCGCTCCCTGTTCTCCCTCCAGTTCGACGGCAGCCTCGCCCAGCAGAGCGGTGTTCCGCCCGACTACTTCTCCGCCACCGGCCAGCTCTGGGGCACCCCGGTGTACCGCTGGAGCGCCCACTGGCTGGGGGGGTTCCGCTGGTGGCTGCGGCGCCTGGGTCGCCAGCTTCAGCTGTTCGACCGGCTGAGGCTGGATCACTTCCGGGCCCTGCAGGCCTACTGGAGCATCCCCGGCAGCGACACCACCGCCCAGAACGGCACCTGGCAGCCCTCCCCAGGCTGGCCCCTGCTGGCGCTGCTCTGGCTCGACTGCTGGCGGCGCGGCGGGTTGCTCCCCGATGGCCGGCTGCCCCTGATCGCCGAGGACCTGGGGGTGATCACGCCAGCGGTGGAGGCGCTGCGCGACAGCTTCGCCCTGCCCGGCATGAAGATCCTCCAGTTCGCCTTCGATGGCAACGCGGACAATCCCTACCTGCCGGCCAACTACCGCGGCAACCGCTGGGTGGTGTACACCGGCACCCACGACAACGCCACCAGCCGCAGCTGGTGGGATGGGCTCGATCAGGGCGGCCGCGACCGGGTCCGCGCGGTTGTCGGCGCTGACGTGACGGCGCCGGGCTGGCAACTGCTGGAGGCAGCCCTGGCCACCGAGGCCGAACTGGTGGTGGTGCCCTTGCAGGACCTGCTGGAACTGGACGACCGGGCCCGCTTCAACACCCCTGGAACCACCGGTGGGAACTGGTGCTGGCGCCTGAATCGATCGATCAGTGACCTGAAAGGTCCGCTGCTCGGTTTCGGCCGGCTGGCGGATCGCTACGGACGCTCCTCGCCGGTGGGTCTGGGAGGAGCGGGCTGAGCGACGGGAGTCTCCGGTCGTTTTGGGGCCGGGGGGGCGGCGATCACGGCCGGGTAGCGGAAGCGGCCAGCGGGATTGCCAGCCAGGGGGGGCAGCGGCGCCCCGTTCCAGCGCACCGCCCGTGCCGCCGCGGCCGGTTCGATCCGCAGCTCGAACGGCGGCAGGATCGGCAGGCTGAGCGTGCCGTTCACGCCCTCCAGACGCGTGTTTCCTCCCTGGGAGGGGGTGATCTCCACCTGGCTGGGGGCGGCCAGCTCCAGGCTCAGCACCCCGAGCGTCTCCGGGCTTCCCTTGGCCAGCTCCCGCCGCAGCTGGGGGAGCCCCTGACCTCTGGCCGTGAGCGTCAGGGGACGCAACTCCGGATGAATCGCCAGCAGCTGCGCGGCTGGATCCTGGGTCCGCACCTGTTCGGAACGGGGCAGGGGGGAAATCGGCCGCGAGCTCAGCAACCCCTCGGCGGCGAGGCGCTGCTGCTGCAGGTTCACCGCGTACACCAGGCCCAGGGTGAGCAGGCCGTAGAGCACCGTGCCCTGCCAGGTGGTGAAGACATCGATCGAGCCGGGGGTGAAGCGCTGCAGCAGCATCCGGCGACTGGAAGGCCGGGCCTCGTTCACCGGCGCAGGCAGGGCCGCATCGAGACTCCCGGGGGGGAGTGCCAGGTATCGCTCAATCAGCGGCAGCATGGTGCGTAGGTAGGTCACCTCCGGCAGGCGGTCACGCCAGCCGCGCTCGAGCGCCTCCAGCACAGGGGTGCTGATGCGGGTTTCCTGGGCGAGTTCCCGCAGGTTGAGGCCGCGGGCCTCGCGCTGCTCCCGCAGCTGCCGTCCGGCCAGCAGCAGCGGATCCTGTTCGACCCCGCTGGGACCGCCGGTCGGGGATTCGGGCCGGGAACGCCGGAGCCAGCCCAACAGGCGCCGCGGCACGGAGCGCGTCGAGGGCTTACCGGGGCGGAGGTTCACGCAGACGCGACCAGAGCCTCCCATTCTTGTGGGTCGAGCTCGCGCCACTGGCCTTCCGCCAGATCACCGAGTGTGAGATCACCGATCGCCGTGCGTTGGAGATCCAGCACGGGATGGCCGAGGCGTTCGCCAGTCCGGCGGATCTGGCGGTTGCGCCCCTCACGCATCTCGAGCTCCAGAAGGCAGCTCTCGCGGCCCTGGCGCAGCACCCGCAGCCCAACCGGCGCGCTGGGCCGTCCGTCGAGCTGAACCCCGGCCTGCCAGCGGCGCAGGGTCGCGGCATCCGGGCGTCCGGCCACCCGCACCCGATAGGTCTTGCGGTGGCCATAACGGGGGTGGGTGAGCCGCAGGGTGAAGCTGCCGTCGTTGCTGAGCAGCAGGGCGCCGCGGCTGTCGGCATCGAGACGGCCCACCGGATGCAGGCCATCGCCTTGACGCCAGGCCAGGGGCAGCAGGTCCATCACGGTGGTGCGCCCGTGGGGATCGTGACAACTGCAGAGCACCCCCACGGGTTTGTTGAGCAGCAGAACCCGCGCCGGCAGCCGCTCGCCAAGACGATGGCCATCCAGCTCGACCCGGTCCAGCTGCGGGTCAGCCCGCTCGCCCAGCTCCGCCACGACGCCATTGACCCGCACCCGCCCCTGGCGCAGCCAGTCTTCGGCCCGGCGGCGCGACCCCAGACCAGCGGCGGCGATCAGTTTCTGCAACCGTTCGGCGGCCATGGCAAGGGGTGAGCGGCCCTGCGCCCATTGTCCTGCGCGCAAGGCGGAACGATTCCGGAATTTGATGGTAGGTTTACGAAACAGGCAAGTTTCCTAACTCCGCCACCCCATGCCTTCCCTCTCCCTGGTTGCCACCGCCGGCTCCGCCACGGGGCCCCACGGCGATCTGGTGCGCTCCTACCTGCGCGACATCGGCCGGGTACCACTGCTCACCCACGAGCAGGAGATCACCCTCGGCCGTCAGGTCCAGGAGCTGATGGCCCTCGAAGAACTCCGCGAGGAACTCACTCTGCGTTGCGGCGGCCAGCCGCCCAGTGAGGAGCAGCTGGCCGTTGAAGCCAGTCTCACGGTGGCCCTGCTCAAGCGCCGGCTCGCCAACGGCCGCCGCGCCAAGGAGCGGATGGTGGCCGCCAACCTGCGGCTGGTGGTGAGTGTGGCGAAGAAGTACACCAAGCGGAACATGGAACTGCTGGATCTGATCCAGGAGGGCACGATCGGGCTGGTGCGGGGCGTGGAGAAATTCGATCCCACCCGCGGCTACAAGTTCTCCACCTACGCCTACTGGTGGATCCGCCAGGGGATCACCCGGGCGATCGCCGAAAAGAGCCGCACGATCCGCCTGCCGATCCACATCACCGAGACCCTCAACAAGCTCAAGAAGGGGCAACGGGAGCTCAGCCAGGAGCTGGGCCGCACCCCCACCGTCACCGAGCTGGCGGTGTTTGTCGAACTGCCGGAAGACGAGGTCAAGGAGCTGCTCTGCCGGGCCCGCCAGCCGGTCAGCCTGGAAACCAAGGTGGGCGACAGTGAGGACACCGAACTGCTCGACCTGCTGGCCGGCGATGGCGTGCTGCCCGAGGAGCTGGTCGATGGCGAGTGCCTGCGGGGCGATCTGAGCTCCCTGCTGGAGCAGTTGCCGGAACTGCAGGGACGGGTGTTGAAGATGCGGTTCGGCATCGACGGTAACGAGCCGATGAGCCTCACCCTGATCGCCAAGACCCTCGGCATGAGCCGCGACAAAACCCGCAACATCGAGCGGCGAGCTTTGGAGGGAATCCGTTCCCGCTCCGAGCTGCTGCAGGGATACCTGGTGGCCTGATCGATTCCTCAGAACAGCTGGATGCCGAAGCACTGGACTTCGAAGAACAGATCTTCGAAGAACTGGACTTCAGAAAAGTGAATGGAGAACAATCCCGCCTCAGAAAAACTGGTCGAAGTTGTCGAAGTCCACGGCTTTGAAGCTGCCATTCTCCACCTGTTCCATCAGGCGCTCCAACTGCACCCACAGGGCTCCCGCTGTCAGCATCGACAGCACGAACGACACCAACAGGGCGGCACCGGCGGAGAATCCGAACACCTGCAGGCTGCCGCCGATGAACAGGGTCACGCCGATCACCAGGCCGGTATAGGGCAGGGTGGTTTCCCATTGGCCCAGCGGCAGGAGTTTGAGGCGGTCCTGCTTCCAGCCATCGAGGCGATTCTGCACCAGCCGGGCGAAGGTGAGCCCGCACAGCACCGCGATCGCCAGACCGGCACCGGCCAGCAGGTACGGAGGCTGCACCAGGGTGGCGTACTCCAGAAAGATGTCATCGGCATCGAGGTCGCCGAACAGGCCACTGGCGGCATCCAGAGCCGCTTCCGACAGATTCACCGGGGCCGGATCGGGGGCGCCACTCGGCGAACCGAAGCTGCCGCCCAGCACCGCAACGGCAGAACAGAGAGAGGATGGGCCGCTGGCGAGGAAGCTCACGGAATCGGTCGGACGGTGCCGCGACCCTAGAACTGGGTCTGATCAGGCTGCGGCGGCCAGGGGATTGAGCCGGGCGAGCACCCCGCTGGCCAGCTTGCGGGCTGAGAAGGTGCGGCGCATCAGACCCAGCAGGGCCCGCAGATCTTCGGTGTGGAGCCGGTCGTTCCGCACCAGGGTGAGCAGCAGACGCTGACGCAGGCTGCTGCCGCCAGGGCCAAGCAGGAGCCGCAGGCCATCGGTGGCCACCGGCAGCAGATCCGGACTGGTCTGGTCGCCTTCCACCACCTGCAGCAGATTTTCGAGCCGCTCGATGCGCAGGCGGCCATCGCGGTCGAAGATCACCTCCAGCAGCTTCTCGCGCATCTCGGCGGTGTCCCCCGCCAGCAGGCGCCGAGCAACATAGGGATAGGCGACCCGGATGATCTTGAAGCTGGGATCCAGCCGCAGCGCCAGCCCTTCCTGGCTCACCACGGCACGGATGATCAGGGCGAAGCGGGCCGGCACGCGGAAGGGGTAGTCGAACATCAGCTCCGAGAAGCGATCCGTGATCGCCTTGAAGTTGAAGCTGCCCACATTTTCGCCAAGCGCCCCGCCCAGCACCTCCTCCAGTGCCGGCAGGATCGGGGTCAGGTCGGCATTGGGATTGAGGAAGCCGAGATCGATGAAGTCCTGGGCCAGGGCGGCGAAGTCACGGTTGATCAGGTGCACCACCGCACCGGTGAGGGTGAGGCGATCGGCATTACTGATCGAGTCCATCATGCCGAAATCCACATAGGCCATATGGCCCATGGCTCCGGTCTTGCCAGGCAGCGCAAACAGATTGCCCGGATGGGGATCGGCGTGGAAATAGCCGAACTCGAGCAGTTGCTGCAGGCCGGAAATCACGCCGGTGCGGATCAGGGCGGCGGGATCGAGATGGCGCGCCTCCAGCTCCTGCCGGTTCTGAAGCTTCACCCCATTGATCCACTGGGTCGTGAGCACATGACGGCTGGAGAGCTGCCGGTACACCCGCGGAACGATCACCTCCGGGTGGTCAGCGAACAGAGCAGCGAATCGCTCGGCATTATCAGCCTCGCAGTGGTAGTCGATCTCTTCAAACAGGGTGCGGCCGAATTCATCGATGATCTCAGCCAATCCGAAACCGAGGTTGAGCGGCAGGATCGGGGCTGCCGCCACGCCAAGCAGTCGGATGATCGCCAGATCGCGGCGCAGGATGTAAGGAAGGTTGGGTCGCTGCACCTTCACAGCCACCCAGTGGCCATCGGCCAGCCGGGCCCTGTACACCTGGCCGAGGCTGGCCGCGGCCATGGGGTAATGGGGGAACTCCTCGAACAGCTGTTCCAACGGAGCGCCCAGCTCGGCCTCGATCAGCGCCAGGGCGGTCTCGTGATCGAAGGGGGGAAGGTTGTCCTGCAGCTGGGTGAGCTGCTCCAGCCAGTCGCGCCGCACCAGGTCGGGACGGGTGGAGAGCGCCTGGCCCACCTTGATGAAGCAGGGGCCCAGGTTGGTGAGGGTGGTGAGAATGCGCCGGGCCAGACGCTGCTGCACAGCCCGATCGCGGCTGTTGCCCTGCACGACCAGCACCAGGGCCAGGCCGCCCAGCTGGCTCAGCACCACCACCAGCCGGGCGATCAGCAGCCAGGGGCGACGCAGCAGCCAGCGGCGGTCAGCGCTGGCGTCGTAAGAGGGCACCAGCTCCTCGACGGGAGCCTGGGTCTGGGCAAAGGACGCAGTGATGGCGGTGGCTCCTGGGTCTTGGCCCTTGGGAAGAGGAAACTCTAGGAATGTCTGCCCAGGGACCTGCGATCCAGTGACCCTGCTTCCCGACCTGCCCTGGTTCCGACCGCAGTCCAGTCCGGCGGCACCGCTGCTGGCGGCCCTGCGGGCGGGTCGCGGCGAACTGGCCTTGCATCTGCCGGCCCATGGCCGCGGCCGGGGCCTGGCTCCGGAGCTGCGCCAGTTGCTGCGCCAGCCGCCCGGCTGCTGGGATCTGCCCGAATTGCCCCGCTTCGGCGGACCACTGGAGGCCACAGGGGCGGTGGCTGAGGCGCAGGCCCTCGCCGCTGAGCTGCTCGGGGCGCAGCGCTGCTGGTTCGGGGTCAACGGGGCCAGCGGCCTGCTGCAGGCGGCCCTGCTGGCCCTCGGCCAGCCCGGCGATCGGGTGCTGCTGCCCCGCAACCTGCACCGCAGCCTGCTGCATGGCTGCGTGCTGGGCGGACTCGAACCCCTGCTCTACGAGGTGCCCTTCGATCCGGCCACCGGCCTGTGGCATCCACCAACACCGGAGCTGCTGGAGCGGCTGCTGCAGGCCGCCTCTGCTCCGGGCTTGCCGGGAACCCAGGCCCGGCTGCCAGGTAGCCGGATCGCGGCACTGGTGCTGGTCAGCCCCACCTATCACGGGTTTCGGGCCGATCTGCCGCCGCTGCTGGCCCAGGCCCACGCCGCGGGGCTGCCGGTGCTGGTGGATGGCGCCCATGGCTGGGGTGAGGCCCTGGCTGCCGGGGCCGATCTGGAGGTGCTCTCCCTGCAGAAGAGCGGCGGGGGCCTTGCCCAGAGCGCTGCGCTGCTGAGCCGGGGCGAGCGGGTCGCGGTGGCGGCGATCGAGCGGGCCCTGCTCTGGCTGCAGACCTCCAGCCCCAGTGCCCTGCTGCTCACCTCCGCGGCCGCAGCGCTGGGCCACCGGAGCAGCCGGGCGGGCCAGCGTCAGCATCAGCGGGCTCTGGCGCTGGCCGCACGGCTGCAGCAGGCCCTGCGGCAGAGGCAACTGCCGCTGGTGGAGACGGAGGATCCCCTGCGACTCGTGCTCAACACCGCCGCCCTGGGGATCAACGGTCTCGAGGCCGATGACTGGCTGATGGAGCGCGGCGTGGTGGCCGAACTGCCGGAACCCGGCACGCTCACCTTCTGCCTCGGCACCTGCCCGCCGGCTGGCCTGCGCCGGCTGCCGCAGCACCTGGCCGCCCTGCGCACGGCGCTCGGCGCCGATCCTGCCCCACCCTTCGAGCCACCGCCGCTGCCGCCTCTGGCCTGCCTGGAGCTTCCCCTGGCCGCGGCCTGGAGATCCCCCCGCGAGTTCGTGCCGCTGGAGCGGGCCTGCGGACGCATCGCCGCCGAGCCGCTCTGCCCCTATCCACCCGGCATTCCACTGCTGATCCCCGGAGAACGGATCGACGCCAGCCGCGCCAGCTGGTTGCAGAGGCAGCGGCGGCTCTGGCCCGGCCAGATCGCTGATACGGTGGCGGTTGTGGCCGGATGAGACGGCAGATGGCGGAACCCGGCCACGATTCTCCGGGCTCGCACGCTGACCAGGACGGCAGCCGCTACCTCTGGGATTTCGTGACCCCGGGGCTGCCGGACAACGCCTTTGAAGATGCCCCGGGCTTCAGCCCCACCCCCCTGGAACTGCGGGTGATGCTGCTGGCACACCTGCGGCCGCGCGCCGATTCGCTGGTCTGGGACATCGGCGGCGGCACCGGTGCCCTGGCCCTGGAGATCGCCCGGCTGATGCCCGCCGGCGAAGTGCACACCCTGGAGCGGGATCCGGAGGCGATCGCCCTGCTGGAGCGCAACCGTCGCCGCTTCGGGATCCCCAACCTCCACATCCACCCCGGCCAGGCCCCCGCCGATCTCCACACCCTGCCGCCCCGTCCTGATCGGGTGGTGCTGGAGGTGGGGCGTCCCCTCGGTGAGGTGCTGCAGGCGGTGTGGCCATCACTCACCCCCAGCGGCCGGCTGGTGATCAGCACCACCAGCCTCGAGGGTCTGGTGGATGCCACCGACACCCTCACCCAGCTGCAGGCCCGCGACGTGCATGTGGTGCAGGCCACCGTGCACCGCATGCAGCGGCGCGGCAGCCAGGCGAAGCTGGCCGCGGCCGAGCCGCTGTTTCTGATCGCGGCCGAGCGCTGAAGGTCGGCCCCGACAATCGGCCGCCGCCCTCCTGCCTGTCCCTGCCATTCCCCCGTCTTGCTGCCGTCCCCCCGCACTGCCACCTCCCTGTCCCGGCTGCTGAGCGGTTGGGCGGCGGGGGGGTTCGGGCTGGTGGTGGTGCTGCTGGGCGGCTGGTGGTTCACCGTGGCCCTGGGCGTGATCGTGCATCTGGGGCTGCTGGAGTTCTTCCGCATGGCCCAGTTCAAGGGGATCCGGCCTGCCACCAAAACCACCCTGGTGGCCTGTCAGATCCTGCTGTTCACCACCATGGCCGCCACTGATGGCGGCGGCTGGCTGGCGGTCGACCTGTCAGCGGCGGTGCTGCCGGTGTCGGGGGCGGTGATCTGCGGCTGGTTGCTGTTGCAGCCGGTCACCGGCACGATCGCCGACATCGCCGCCTCGATCTTCGGGCTCTTTTATCTGGGCTTTCTGCCGAGCTACTGGATCAAGCTGCGCGAGCTCGCCGATCCGATGCTGGCCCCGAATCTGGCCTCAGCCCCGCCGCTGTTCACCCCCGGCATGGCGCTGATGCTGCTGGCCTGCCTGCTGATCGTGGCCACGGACATCGGCTCTTACATGATCGGTCGCCGCCTGGGCCGGCACCCCCTCTCGCCGATTTCCCCCGGCAAGACGGTGGAGGGAGCCCTGGGCGGAGTGGGCTGTGCCGTGCTGGTGGGTGTGCTCGGAGGCGTGCTGCTGGGCTGGCGCTGGGGCTGGCTGGTGGGGGGCGTGCTCGGCGGGGTCGTCGCTCTGTTCGCCCTGGTGGGCGATCTCACCGAATCGATGATGAAGCGGGATGCCGGTCTGAAAGATTCCGGTGATGCCATCCCCGGCCACGGCGGCATTCTGGATCGGATCGACAGTTACTTGTTCACCCCGGCGGTGGTGTATTCGCTGGTGAGCCTGGTGCTGCCGCTGCTCGACCGCTGAACCTCGCCCCGCTCATGACCGCACCACCCGACACCGCCGAAGCCTGCCGCCGGGCCCTGCTCGAGGCCCAGGCCCATCCACCGCCGCAGCGCCGGGATCTGCGGCCCGTGGTGGAGCAGCTGGAGCGGCTGCAGCCGGCGGATCTGGAACGGGACCGGGCCCTGCTGCGCGGGGTCTGGGAGCTGTTCTGGAGCAGCAGCTCCCAGCCCTGGCTGCGGGAGGCCCCCTGGCTGGAGAATCTGCAGGTGCTCGATCCGGAGGCCGGCCGGGCCATGAATCTGCTGCGGCTGCGGGGACCCCTGGGGGGAGTGGCGGCGATCAGCGTGGTGGCGGCCATCGCCGTCGAAGGCCGCCAGCGTGTGAGCGTGCGCTTCGAGCGGGGCGGCTGGATCGGCCCCACCCTGGGGGCCTGGCGCCCCGAGCTGCTGGCCCGGGTGCGGCAGGCCACGCCGGCCTGGCTCGACATCACCGTGCTCGACCAGGAGCTGCGCCTCTGTCGCGGCAACGCCGGCACCCTCTTCGCCCTGCGGCGCCGGCCGGATCTACGGCCGGAAGACCTGCTGCCGGCCGCCTGAGAGCCTTCCAGCGCTGGGGTCAGGCCAGGCGGGGATGGGCGAAGTTCTGGGTGAAGTCCATGGCGGGCAGGGGCGGGATACTTCCGCTCTAGCCAGTCCGGGGAACCCCGCCATGGTCCAGGAGCCAGAGATTCTCGATGTCGATCTGCTCCGGTTCGAACGCGGCGATGGAGCTGCCCGGCGGGCGGTGGTGGATGGGGTGCGCCGCAGCCTGGCCACGGGCTTCGTCTACACCAGCAGCGATCTGCCCGAGGACCTGCTCGATACCGCCTACGGAATGCTGGCGCGGTTCTTCGCCCTGGAGCCAGAGGTCAAGCAGCGCTTCCGGGCACCCGGCAGCCATGGCCAGACCGGCTACACGGGGCTTCTGGTGGAAACGGCCGCCGGCAGCGAGCAGGCGGACTGGAAGGAAATGCTCAACTGGGCCGCTCCGCTGGCGGCGGCTCATCCCCTGCGGCGGCGCTATCCCCATCTCTATCCCGAACCGGTGCTACCCGAGCAGGTGGTGCCCGGCATCACGGCCGTACTGGGCCACTTTCATGCTGCCGTGGCTGATCTGCAACGGCGCGTTCTGCGGGTGATCGCTCTGGGGC
Organism: Synechococcus sp. CBW1006; assembly: GCF_015840525.1. NCBI lineage: Bacteria > Bacillati > Cyanobacteriota > Cyanophyceae > Synechococcales > Synechococcaceae > Synechococcus > Synechococcus sp. CBW1006. The sequence goes on from NZ_CP060396.1 coordinate 2,300,573, forward strand.
TCGGCTGCGCCGAGACGCTGTTTGAGGAGATGGTGCAGGACGCCCCCACCCTCACCCGCGCGATCCGCTACCCACCAATGGCGCAGGCCCCCAGCAGATCGCACCTGTGGGCGGCTGCCCACGGCGACATCAACCTGATCACGGCCCTGCCGCGGGCCACGGGGCCGGGCCTGCAGGTGAAGGTGCAGGGCCAGTGGCGGGATGCCCTGCCGCCGTCTGGGCGGGTGATCCTCAACAGCGGCCTGATGCTGGAGCGGCTCAGCAATGGCCTGATCCCAGCCGGCTGGCACCGGGTGGTGGCACCTCCAGGCAGCAGCGAGCAGCGGCTCAGTGTGGTGCAGTTCTGCCACGCCCGCCCCTGGACGGTCCTGGCGCCCCTGCCCAGTTGCTGCACAACGGAGAACCCACCGCGCCATGCCGGCATCAGCGCGGCCGATGCGCTGGAGGATGTGCTGTTTCAGATTCAGCTGCTGGAGACACCAAGCCCTGCGGAATCGTCGCCGCCCCTGGATCAGAGACAGCCGTCGTGAGGCGCTTGCCGGAGTTGGCCGTAAAGGTTTCGTTCACCCATGGCAGTCTGTCGGCGCGCTGTCACCACGGCTGAACCCAGGCTGGCGGAAGCGTGTCAGGCTGCGGCCCGGTTTGCGGCCGAGACCCATGATCCAGGCTTCGGTCGCCCATGGGCACGAGCTCCGTGAGATCGCCGCCCAGTTTCATCCCGGCGCGGGCATCATCGCCATTGAGCCCCTGGGGCAGGGCAATGTCAACGACACCTTTCTGGTGTCGCTGGCTGGACAGACCCAACCACCCCTCGTGTTGCAACGCCTTAACAGGGAGGTCTTCCGCCAGCCGAAGCTGGTGATGCGCAACATGCAGATCGTGACCCGGCATGTCGCCGCCCGTCTGCAGGACCTTCCGGATGATCCCGACCACAGCGGCGCCTGCAGGCGCTCCTGGGAGATGCCGCACATCCTTACCCCAACCGATTCTGCCGATCCCTGGGTGGAGCGCGATGGCCAGATCTGGCGGGCCATGACTTATGTACCGGCCGCCCGCAGCCTGGAGATGGCCCGGGATCCGGCGCAGGCGCGTGAAGTGGGCTATGGCCTTGGCATGTTTCATCACCTGATCAGTGATCTCCCGGTCGATCAGCTGGCAGACACGCTGGAGGGATTTCACATCACCCCCACCTACCTGGCCCAGTACCACCAGCTGCTGGGTCGTTGTTCAGCGCCGCCCTCGGCGCAGGAGCACTGGTGTCAGCAGTTCATCGAGAGCCGCCAGTCGCTGGCGCCGGTGCTGGAGGAGGCCAAGGCCCGCGGTGAGCTGCAGCTGCGCCCGATTCACGGCGATCCGAAGATCAATAACGTGATGCTGGATGCCGCCAGCGGCGAGGCCATCGCCCTGATAGATCTCGATACCGTCAAACCGGGATTGGTTCATTACGACATCGGCGATTGCCTGCGTTCCTGCTGCAACACCCTCGGTGAGGAAAGCCGTAATCCTGAGGCGGTGCAGTTCGATCTGGGGCTATGCGAAGCGCTGCTGGAGGGTTATCTGTCCGTGGCCCGGCAGTTCCTCACCACCGCCGATCACCAGTATCTCTATGCGGCGATCCGGCTGATCGCTTTTGAACTGGGTCTGCGCTTCTTCAGCGATCATCTGGCTGGCAACGTGTATTTCAAGACCAGCGATCCCCTCCAGAACCTCCGGCGCGCCCAGGTGCAGTTCCGGCTTGTCGAAAGCATCGAAGCGCAGGAAGGACCGATTCGGGCGCTGCTGAAGCGGCTGGGGGGAGCCTGAGATGGGAGTCCAGTCGGAGCCTGAGATGGAACCCCAGCTGCAGCCGGAGGCCCAGAGCTTCACCCTGGTGCCGTTCCGCAGCGCCCCCGCCACACCCGACCATCCCACCGCCGACCCATGTCTGCCGGGACTCTCCCTGACGGGCTTCATCCAGCGCCTGGGCCCGGAGCTGCGGATCCACTACTGCCTGCGGGCCCCTCTTGCCGAGTTGCTGGTGCCTCCACCGGCACAACAGCCGCAGCGCTGTGATGGCCTCTGGATGCACACCTGCCTGGAGGCCTTCCTGGCGGTGGAAGGGGACGATCGCTACTGGGAGATCAATCTCTCGCCTTCGGGCGATTGGAACGTCTATCGCCTCGAGGGCTATCGCCTCGGCCTCACCCCCGAAGCCAGCGTCAGGGCGCTGCCCTTTCTCAGCCAGCAAAGCCCCCAGCAGCTGGAACTCGCGTTTCACTGCCACCTGCCGCCACCTCTGGCGGCAGCCGCTTCCGTGCAGGTCGGCATCAGCGCCGTGATCGAGCACCGCGGCGGCGCCCTCAGCACCTGGGCCCTGGACCACCCTGGCCCCGAAGCCGATTTCCATCGCCGCGAGGGTTTTCTGCTGCGGATCTGATTGGTCGGATCTGTCGCCAATTCAGAGCCCCAGCTGCCGACGACCCACGACCATGCCAAGCCAGTAGCCCCCTGCCAGCACCAGCAAGCCCGGGGCGGTGAGCGCCTTCAGCAGCAGCAGCGCCCCCACCAGCCACGGCACCATCAGCAACAGGCCCATGCCGAGTTGGTTCTGGCGGCGGGCCAGCCGGCCACCGCCCTGGACCAGGGCAGGCACGCCACGACCGAGGCCGAAGCCGAGCAGACCTCCCAGAAGACCTCCCATCAGAATGGAGACGATCGCAAACACGAGGAACGAACAACGGATTGGAGCAGTCTGATCCTGGCCCGTTACGCCAGCGGCCGCTGGCGCTGATCCTGCTGCGGCCCAGCCGGCTGCGGGCCCTCGGATGAGCAGACACGCTCAGGTCCTGAGTGCCCGGCAGGTCTTCCTCCGCAGGGCCGATGCCGTCGTGGCCGTCGAGGTGGCCGACGGGATGGGCGCCGGTGTGGTGCTGAGTCGATCCGGGTTGATCGCCACCAGTCACCACCTGATCGAAGGCTGGAGCCATGCGAAGGTCCGCTGCCGGGATGGGCGTTGCAGTGCGGCGCCGATCGTGCGCTCCTTCCGCGACTGCGACCTGGCCTTCCTGCAGCTGGATGCCGCCACCGCCGCGGACACCTGCCGGGGGATTCATGGGGCCCTGATCGCTGATCGCGCCCCAGCGGGGCGGCTGCCTGCCATCGGGGAAACGGTCTATGCGATCGGCCATCCGCTCGGACTCGACTACACGCTCACCCAGGGAATCGTGAGCGGCGTGGACCGGGAGATCGAGGGGCGCCGCTTTCTCCAGATCGATGCGGCGATCAACCCAGGCAACAGCGGCGGCCCCCTCTACGACGTCCATGCCGAGCTGGTGGGCATCATTGCCTGCACGCGGCTGGAATCGGAGGGGCTCAACTTCGCTGTTCCGGCCGTTCGGCTCTACCAGCTGTTCAATCTGTACCGGCAGGAACGCCAGCAGGGTGTCCTGCAGTACTGCAGCGTCTGCGGAGCGGCCAGCCGCGACCTTGACTACTGCGATCACTGCGGCGCCCTGCTGGCCCGGATTGATCCCAGCGTGGAGCCTGCTGAGGAGGAGTCGGCAGAGGAGCCTGCAGCCCCGCAGCCCTCAGGGCTGGAAGCAGATGGTGTCGTGGATCCGGGTATCGATCCAGCTGCCGATCCCGTTGCCGATCCAGTGGCGAGCAGCGCCTGTCCGGTCTGCGGGAGCTTCTGCCAGCCGCAGCAGCGGTACTGTGCGGTCTGCGGTGCCACGCTGTAGCGGCCGGCTCCCCTGACGGGATCGATTCCCTGCCTGTGTCCCCTTGGCAACACTGCCGCGATTCCTGGCGGAGCTGGTGGCGAGATTGTCGCTGCCGCCACAACCGGTCAGCCCGGTGGAAGAAGCGGTGGATCTGGTGGACGAGGTGCTCGAGAGCCTGGGAGTGAGCGGTCAGCGGCAGGATGGCGAGGAGGGATTCGACTGGAGCTTTCAGGTGGGCAGCGCCCCGATCGAGGTGGCGATCCATCCCAACCCTGTGCTGGGCGAGCTGACTCTGGAGGTCCGCTCGCCGATGCTGAAACTTCCCTGCGGCAATCTGCTGGCCCTGTACCGCCGCTGCCTTGAGCTGAACCGGATCGTGGTGGGCTGCTCGATCGGTGTCGATCAGGACGTGCTCGTGGTGGCCGAGGAACGCCGCCTGCCTGGTCTGGATCCACCGGTCTTTCTGCAGATGCTGCTCAACGTGGCCAGCGCCGCCGATCAGTTCGATGACGAGCTGGCCATGGAATTCGGCGCCATCAAGCTCGGACAGGAATCGGCAGACCCCGATCCGGAGTAGCAGCCCCGATCCCAAGGATGGGGCCAGGATCAGAATGCCGCCATCCGATCCTGCCGCGACGGTCATGCCGACTCCCTCGCAACTCCTGCCGGAAGCCGACCGCGATCTGCTGCGGATCCTCTGCTGCGTGGCCTGGTCGGATGGGGATTTCGCTGCCGAGGAGAAGCAACTGCTGCAGCGGCTGGTGGCGACCTACTTCCTGCCCGAGGTGGATCCGCTCAGCGCTGCTGATACTGCCGAGGCCCTGGCCGATGAGGCCATGCAGATGGAGGGGATCGAGGAGCTGGTGCAACGCCTGCAGACCGAAGCGGATCGCCAGCTGGCCCTGAAACTGGCGTTCATGATGATTCGTGTCAGCACCAGCCCTGGCGACGCCTCCAGCATCAATCCGATGGAGCGGGTGGCGTACCGGCGGCTGGTGGAGGCCCTGGGGCTGGGCGAAGCCAAGGTGCAGGAATGCGAGTGGGCGGCGGAGCAGGAGCTGCGTCAGCACTCCGGCCTGCGGGGCATCCTGGCGAGCCGCTTTGAGTGGCTGGGGGCCTGGCCGTCGCAGGAGCTGCTGGAGACTCCCGGCATGCAGTGGCTCTGAGGTCCAACTGTGAGCGGCGTCACGGATCCCGAAAGGAATCCGCCGCCGAATCCAGAGACTCAATGTCTGAAACAGCTTGCTCTGGAACCTCCAGTTCCAGAGAGATCAGCTCCAGCTCCCGTCCATGCCGCAGCTGCCGGCTGATGGCGCCGCAACCGGGGCAGGTGGGGTCGCCACCGGCGCCGCTGAACTCCAAGGCGCAGACCTGACAGAACCAGCTGGCGGCCACGGGCTCGATCCGCAGGGTGGAGCCCTCCGCCAGGCTGCCTTCCATCACCACGGCATGGGCGAAGTGGAGGGCCTCGGCCTCCACGCCGGCCAGGCTGCCGATCCGCAGGGTGATCGCCACGATCCGACCGCCGCCGTGGGCCAGGGCCTGCTCCACCGCCAGATCCCGCAGCTGCTCCAGCAGGCTCAGTTCGTGCATGCGTCCTCCGGCCCGGCCAGCCAGCGCCATAGCAGGGCACGGGCCTCGGGCACCTGGCGTTGCAGGCGTGGCGACCAGTGGGTGCCATGGCCGAAAGACTCGCCCGGCACCAGCAGCACCCAGGCCGCCGGTCTATGGCCGTAGACCCGGGCACAGAGCTGGAGCAACTGCTCGGCCCCGCAGCGATGCGCACCCAGACCGCCCTCCACGCTGTCATCCGCGTCGCCCTCAGGGCAGCGCTCCCCTTGGCAAGACACGGATGCCAACCGCTCCAGACGCGGCTGATTAGCTCCTCGATCGCCGGCGTCAGCGAGCCAGGCATCCACGAACAGCACCCGCTCGCTGCGGGCCAGATCCGCGGCCAGTTCCGGCAACAACTGGTGGCAAGGACGCAGCTCAAGCTGCACAAGGAACTCCTGCGCCCGGCTGTCCTGCTCCAGGTCCTCCACCAGCCACCGGCCCACCCCGTCGTCCTGGCGGAGGGGGTTGCCGATGCCGATCACCAGAACCGTCGGCTCCGCTGCCATCAGTACCGCCGGCGAGCCGCCATCACTGCCGTTGCCGCGCCGCCAGCAGCGCTCCATCGGCAGCGCGCAGCTCGATCCGCAGGGGCATCTGGCCTGCCGCGTGGGTGGAGCAGGACAGGCAGGGATCAAAACAGCGAATGCCGGCTTCGACCCGGTTGAGCAGGGGCTCGGGGATCTCGGCCTCGGCTGCCACCGGCTCGGCGATGAACTCCCGGGCGATCTGGACCACGGTGCGGTTCATGGCCAGGTTGTTCTGGCCGGTGGCGATGATCAGATTCACCCGGGTGATCAGGCCGTCATCGTTGACCCGGTAGTGGTGAAACAGGGTGCCGCGCGGGGCCTCGCTCACCCCCACCGCCTCCTGGGCGTTCAGGGAGGCACGGGCGCGGATGCGGCCCTCCATGAGGCTGTCATCGGCCACCAGCTGCTCGATCCCCTCCAGGCAGGCGACGATCTCCACCAGCCGGGCGTGGTGATACGCGAAGGAGGAGGTGACAACGCGACCGCCGCTGGCCGCCGTGCCGCTGCGCTGGCGGAACTCGATCAGCTCGGCATCGGCCCAGGGGGTACCGATCGCCTCACACACGTTCAGCCGTGCCAGGGGACCCACCCGGTAGAGGCCATCGGGGTAGCCCCGCGGCTTGTAGTAGGGGAATTTCAGGTAGCTCCAGCTCTCCACCGCCTCGCCCAGAAACGAGACGTAGTCGTCTTCCGAGAGGTCGTCGGCCACGATCCGGCCGTCGCTGTCGATGAAGCGGATCAGGCCGTCGATGCACTCCCAACGGCCGCCTGGCCCCACCAGGCCCATGAACAGGGAGGGAAAGTCGCCGAAGCAGCGCTGCTCGTGCTGCAACGGCCCATCCAGCAGCGTTTTGTACATCTCCAGGGCCAGGGCCACCGTGGCCCTGGCCTCCGGCAGCCGCTCCAGGATCCACTGCCGCGCCTCGGCGCTCAGGGGGGTGCGCACGCCGCCGGGCACAGCCCAGGCCGAGTGAATCTTGCGGCCGCCCAGCAGCTCCAGCACCTGCTGGCCGAACTGACGCAGGCGGATCCCGGCACGCGCCAGGTCGGGATCGGCCGCCATCAGGCCGAACACATTGCGGTGGGCCGGATCGCTCTCCCAGCCCAGCAGGAAATCAGGACTGCTGAGGTGGAAGAAGGAGAGGGCGTGGCTCTGACAGATCTGGGCGAGGTTGAGCATCCGCCGCAGCTTGCGCGCCGCCGGCGGTGGCTGCACCGCCAGCAGCTTGTCGCCGGTCTTCGCAGCGGCCAGCAGGTGGCTCACCGGGCAGATGCCGCAGATCCGCGCCGTGATGCCGGCCATCTCGGTGAAGGGCCGTCCCTCGCAGAAGGTCTCGAAGCCGCGGTATTCCACCACGTGGAAGCGGGCATCGGCGATGCGCCCGTCGTCGTCGAGGTGGAGGGTGATCTTGGCGTGACCCTCGATGCGGGTGACGGGATCGATCGTGATCGTGCGGGTCATGCGATCTCCTCAGCCGAAGCCCAGCCACCACCTTCAGCATGGCCCGAATCCAGCTGCCTGGCTGGCCTCAGCCGGGATCGCCGTTCCGGGCGATGGGGTGGCTTGTGAGTCGGCCTTCGGCCTCGAGGCGCAACGACATGGTGCGCTGCACCACGTACACCAGCTGGGCAGTGCTCCAGCCGGCCATCAGCACACCGTTGACGGCTTCCGCCACGCTGAGCAGACGCCAGCAGGCCGGCAGGGTCACATCGCCATAACCCAACGTGGTGTAGGTGATCCCCGAGAAATAGAGGCTTCCTCCCAGGCCAGGGAATAACCCCAGACCCCGATACACCAGGGCCCAAAGCAGGATTTCCACCAACAGGGCCAGGGCCGTGAGCAAGGCCATCACCAGAATCACCAGCAGCCGGCGCCAGCTGCGGCGGGCGCACCAGGCGTTCAGTCGTGGCCGGTGGGTGAGTTCTGCCTGAATCACGGTGACCAGGGCGTGAACCATGGCGGTGACGATCAGCATCCCCAAGCCAAGGCCCAACTGACCCGCCAGGCCCATGCAGCGGTTGGATGTCTCAAGGGGGCGGGCCTGGGCAACGGCTGGGAGCGCTGCTGCGAAGAAACCAAGGACCACGGCAGGCCTGAGCCTGGTCTGACCGAGACAGGGGGACATGAGCGTCATCGGGTGGGCGCCGGACTGGGCAGCTCCGGCATCGGCAACCCGAGCCAGCTGGCCTCCTCTCGAGCAGCGGGCAAGCAACGCTCCAGCTCCTGGGGACAGGCACTCGGGTCGCCCCTGAGCTGGTTGTAACGGCGCAGGGCGGAGTTTGGGAAGAGCAACAGGCCAACAGCCAGGGCCAGGCCGCAACCCATCAGGTAATCGATCCATCGATTCGGGATGTACCAGGCCACCAGGGGGCCATAGCCGATGAAGGCCACACCGCTGGAGATCAGCGCGGTGCGCAGGTAAGCGGTGCCGTTGAGCGCGATCAGCAAGGCCGCCGTCCCGCCCATCACCAGTCCCGTCTGCAGGCTCCCCATCCCCAGGGTGTTGAACACCAGCAGGGGCATGAGGATGCCGAGGCTGACCCCCACCATGCGGTCCCGAACCCGGGCGAGAGTGTCGCCGATGCTGTCGTTCAGCAGCAGCACCACCCCGAAGTAGAGGTATTTCGGCGTCACCGCGCCCACACCCTCGCCGATGGCCAGGGCGAGGCTGGCGAACACCAGCTTTCGCCAGAAGAACGGCGATGCCAGACCCTGGCGCATGCTCTGGGCCAGGGGAGGATCCATCTGTTTCTCCGGGGCCGCCGCGACGGGTTGGGGCGTCACTGCCGGTGCAAAGGCGACCTGTATCACGGTGCCGGTGACCAGGCCGAGGGTGATGGCGATCAACTCCTGACCCCAGGCACTCCAGCTGGGCGAGCTGCTCAGCAGGGGCAGCACCCCCGCCACGGCTATCACCCCGGACAGCAGCCGCAGTTTTGCCGGCAGCATCAAGGTGAGGACCTGCATCAACGCCGCCACCAGTCCGAACACGAACACCTGCGGCACGGAGGCCAGGGCCAGACCCACGCTCACCCCGATCGCCATGCAGACCCCGACCAACACCAGCAGCACCGGATAGATCGCCAGGGGCCAGCGGCTGAAATCAGGTCGCACCACCAGGGCCGCGATCACCGAGCCATAGGCGATGGCATCGCCGCTCAGGCCGATCCCGCCGCAGACGGCACCGGCAAAGGCGGCCGCCAGGCCGATCACCAGGGCTGCGCGCAGCTGGGTCATTCAGGAGGGGGGTGGACGCAGGGCCTGCGCCCAGCCCACCAGCAGCACCACCAGCAGCAGGGCCACCCAGAACCACAACCGCGGTGGCGAGCTGATGATGGCAATCACCAGCAGCACCAGGGCAATCCAGGGGGCGGGTTGGCGCCAGGGCGCCAACCATCGATCACGGTGGTTCATCGGTTGGCACGCTTCATCGGTAGACCCCTCTCATCGCTCCGCACCCCCCAGCCAGCGGAGGAACGGCAACACGAAACTCACCAGAGAACGGCGCTCCACCTCCACCTTGGCCTTGGCGGGCGTGCCGTTCTCCAGGGGCAGATCGGGGCCCTGACCGCTGCTCCAGCGCAGGCCACTGGGGGTGGCGGCGGCTTCCAGCGCCACGGTGACCAGTTGCACCGGAGCGGTGATCTTGTCGGTTGCGGTGGCCAGGGGATCGCCACCTTCGCCGACGGCGGCCTGACGGCTGCGGGCGATCAGGCTCTCGGCCAGCTCGGGATCACCCACGGCCCGGCTCACCTCCGCCAGGTCGGCCGTGGCGGGTGAAATGGCCAGGATGCGCCCCTCCAGTGAGCCGAAGCGCTGGGAGGTTCCCCCGTAACGATCCCGCGTCTGCAGGAGGGGATCGAGCTGAATTGCCGCTCCCGGGCGCAGCCTCACGGCATCGGCATCACTGAACAGGGCTGTGGCCAGGCGAGGCCGGCTTTCCTCCCGGGGGCCGGGCCCGAGGGTGCCCAGCCGCTGTCCCGGCAGAACCGCCTGGCCCGGACTCACCGCCAGACTCAGCAGCCGGCCGGAGCGGGGTGCCAGCACATCCTGGCCCTCCCGCTGGGCCTCCAGTTCGGCGCGACTGGCATCGATCTGGGCCAGTTGTGCCTCCAGGGCCTTGATCTGGCTCTGGTTGCGGAGATAGAGGTCCTGCGCTCCCACCCACAGGGGGCTGTAGCGGGGGATGACCTCCTCGCGGCGCAGGTTCTCCAGGGCCTGCAGTTGCTTCAGCACCGGCTGATTCGACGTGCGAAGGGCCGCGATCTGAGCACGAATCGCCTCCTGCTGGCGGGTGAGCGCCTCTCCCTGGCGGACCAGGGCATTGGGATTGGGTCCTACCGCACCCGCACCCGCCGCCGCCTGGTCCAACCGACTCAGACTGGCCAGCAGATCACCCCGCTGCACCACATCACCGATGCGCCGATGCAGTTGCTGCACCTGGCCCGGTGACCGTGCATAAAATCCCGATCGGCTTTCGGGTTGGAGCAGCACGGCACTGCCCTCGACCTTCACCGCTACAGCCGGTGACAGCGCCCAAGCACCCGCCATTCCGGTTACCAGGGCCATCGGCAACAGACGTGGGGCCCAATCCAAGCTGGCCATCACGCCTGGCGTTACTGCAATCGATCAACCTTATCTACTTTAGGCTCTGCCAAATTTCCTTGGTTCAGGGTTTGGGTCACCGGTTCGGTTGGTTGGGCACGTTCGCGATCCTGACCCAGGGCCTTGCCTCCGGTCTTCTTCCCTGCTGGGCTGCCGCCCCGATCGACACGTCTGCAACGGATTCCCTCCTGACCCTCAGCCGGCAGCAGGCCCTGGAGCTGGGGCTGGGACGGTCGTTGAGCCTGCGCAGTCAGGTGATCACGGTGGAGGAAAATCAGGCCCTGGTTGGGCTGGCCCGCTCCCGTTTTCTGCCCAAGCTCGACCTGGTCGCCCTCGGGACCTTTGCCCAGGTCAACACCAACATCGGCTTCATTTCCAACCTGCCCACCATCGGTGATCTGAATCTCAACCTCGGCACCGACAGTTCAGCGCTGATCAACAACACATTTGTGAATCTGGGGCTGATCCTGCGGGTGCCCCTGCTCGATTTCAGCCGCAGCCCGATCCAGCAGGCCGCCAGGGCCGATCTGGAGGCCGCCCGGTCCGAGCAGGCGGAACAGCAACGTGTCGCTCGCTTCGAGATCCTCAGCCGCTACCTCTCGGCCCAGGTAACCGCTGCCCAGATTCCCGTGTGGGAAAGCTCCCTGACCGTGTCCCAGAGGTTGCTGCGCGACGTGAACGCGATCCGGCGCGAAGGTCTGGCGCCCCGCATCGACACGTTTCAGGCCGAAGCCCTGATCCAGTCCGACCTGCAGGGGCTTGCGGAAGCCCAGGCCCAGCACACGATTGCCCTGAGCGCCCTGGCCCGGCTTCTGAATCTGCCGGCCGCAACCCGGATTCAGCCCAGCGACCCGCTGCAGCCCGACCCAGCCTGGCAACCCACCCTGGACGAGAGCCTGCGGCAAGCCCTGGCCCAGCGGCCGGCCCTGGAAAGCCTGCAACACCGGCGTCAGGCGCAGGAGGCCAAGGTGGAGCTGGCCCGGGCCGGCCGATTACCGACCGTGGGACTGCTTCTGGGTGGAGGCATCAGCGGAGATTGGCTGGACATCCCCGGCGCGAGCGCCACCTCCAGCCTCAACAGTGGCCGTGGCAGTAGCCGTAGCAATGGCCGTGGCCTTGGGGTCAACCTGCCGACCGCCACCACCAGCGGCAGCGCCTCGGGCAGCTTCACCGACTGGGGCGCCGCCATCACCGTGCGCCAGCCCCTCTACGACGGCGGCCAGAGCCGCGACACGATCTCCCTGGCCCGCCGCCAGCTCGCCCAGGCCGAGATCGCCATCGAGCAGGCCCAGCAGGCGATCATCCAGAGCGTGGAAACCTGGTACGCCACCCACCAGGCCGCAGGTGCCCAGTCCGTTGCGGCCCGAGCAGCGATCACCGCTGGCCAGCGGTCCGTGGATGATGCACTGCTGCGCTACCGGGCCGGTCTGGCCCCGATCACGGAGGTGTTGATCGCGCAGCGGAACCTGCAGCTGGCCCGCTCCGCCGAGGCGACCGCCATCTACCGGCGGAATCTGAGCCGGGCTGCCCTGGAACTGGAGACCGGCCTCTGAGGCAGGCTGATCAGGGCCTGTCCCTAACCGAACCGCAGCAGGTCGGGCCCCGCCAGCTCTGGGCGTTCCCCCCGCAGCAGCGGCTCGAGACAGGCGCGGATCCGCTCGGCGGAGGGCGGGCAGCCGGGCAGAAAGACATCCACCGGGATCACCTCGTGCAGCGGCAACACCCGCTCCAGCAGCTCCGGCACGATGCCGGGGGCATGGGGATGCTGGGCTCCCCGGTCGGCCAGCTCCAGGTAGCCGCGATCCAGCACGCTCTGGCGGCTGCCGCCATCCACCTCGGCCCAGAGGTTGCGCAACGCCGGCACGTTGCCGGTCACCGCGCAGTCGCCGAAGGAGATCACCAGGCGGGTGCGCTGGCGCAGCTGCAGGGCCAGCTCGAGATTGTCGGCATTGGCCACGGCCCCCTCCACCAGACAGACATCCACCTGCTCGGGATAGGTCTTGATGTCGCTGGCCACCGGCGAGAACACGATGTCCACGTGCCTGGCGAGTTCGAACAGCCACTCGTCAAGATCGAGAAACGACATGTGGCAGCCGCTGCAGCCGGCCAGCCACACGGTGGCGAATCGCAACTTGGGGGCGGTCACTGGTTCTGCCACTGGCGCTTCTCCCTGGCATCGCGCAGCAGCTGGGGCCGCTCCCGGTGCGTCTGCTTCTCGGCGGTGGTGTCGTCCTTCCGGAAGATGGCGCCGGTGGGACAGGCATCCACGCACTTGCCGCAGGAGGTGCAGGCCTGCACCTCACCCCAGGGCTCATCCAGGCCGGCGATGATCGTGCACTCGCGGCCCCGGTTGGCCACGTCCCACACGTGGGCGCCCTCGATCTCATCGCACACCCGCATGCAGCGGGTGCAGAGGATGCAGCGGTGGTGGTCGATCGCGAAGTGGGGGTGGGAGGCGTCCACCCGGCGCTGGGGGTATTGATACGGGAAGCGGGAGTGATCCATGCCCACGGCCACCGCCACGTCCTGCAGCTCGCAGTTGCCGTTGGCCACGCAGAAGGCGCAAACGTGGTTGCCCTCGGCGAAGAACAGCTCCACCGCCATGCGCCGGTAGGCCTGCAGCTGGGGCGTCTGGGTGAGCACCGCCATGCCTTCGCCGGCGGCGGTGGCACAGGCCGGCTGCAGCTTGCCGCTGCCCTCAAGCTCCACCAGGCAGAGGCGGCAGGCGCCCACCGGGGTGAGGCCATCGAGATGGCAGAGGGTTGGGAGCTCGGCGCCAGCGGCGCGCACCGCATCGAGCAGCGTGGCCCCATCGGGTACGGCCACCTCTTCGCCATCCACCGTGAGGGTGTGCACGCTCATCGGGTCCCCTCCTTGAGCAGGCAGGCATCGAAGGGTTCGCACTGGTCCGGATCCCGGCAGGCCGCCTGATACTCCTGGCGGAAGTAGCGCAGGGTGCTGAGCACCGGGTTGGGCGCCGCCTGGCCGAGACCGCAGAGGCTGGTGGCGCCCACCATCCTGCAGAGCTCCTCGAGGCGCTCCAGGTCGACCAGGGACGCCCGCCGCTCCACGAAGAGATCCAGCATCTGGGCCAGCTGCACGGTGCCGGCACGGCAGGGCACGCACTTGCCGCAGCTCTCGTTGACGCTGAAGCGCATGAAGTGGCGGGCCACCTCCGGCATCGAGGTGCTTTCGCCCATCACCACCAGGCCGCCCGAGCCCATCATCGAGCCGAGGGCCCGCAGGCTCTCGTAATCCACCGGCGTGTCGAGGAGGTGGGCAGGAATGCAGCCACCGGAAGGACCGCCGGTCTGCACCGCTTTGACCCCCTTGTCTGGACCTTCCCCACCGGGCACGCCGCCGCCGATGGTCTGCACCACCGTGCGCAGCGTGGTGCCCATCGGCACTTCCACCAGGCCTGTGCGCTGCACGGCACCGGAGAGGGCGAACACCTTCGTGCCCTTGCTCCCCTCGGTGCCGATGGCCGCGTACCAGTCGCCCCCCTCCCGCAGGATCACCGGAATCGAGGCCAGGGTCTCCACGTTGTTGATCAGGGTCGGGGCACCCCACAGGCCCGACTGGGCGGGGAAGGGGGGGCGCGGCCGGGGCGTGCCGCGCTGACCCTGGATCGAGGCCAGCAGTGCCGTTTCCTCCCCGCACACGTAGGCGCCGGCACCGACCCGTACCTCCAGCCGCAGATGGAAGCCGCTGCCAGCGATGCCAGCCCCCAGCAGCCCCTTGGCGCGGGCCTGCCTGAGGGCCAGGCGCAGGCGCTCGACCGCCAGCGGATATTCAGCTCGCACATACACATAGCCCTGCTCGGCGCCCACGGCGTAGGCGGCGATCGCCAGCCCCTCGATCAGCCGATGGGGATCGCTCTCCAGCACGCTGCGATCCATGAAGGCGCCGGGGTCGCCCTCATCGGCGTTGCACACCACATAGCGGGGGCCAGGCGGCTGCAGGGCCACGGTGTCCCACTTCAGGCCGGTGGGATAGCCGGCACCGCCGCGGCCGCGCAGACCGCTGCGCTTCACCTGCTCGCGCACCTGCTCGGGGCTGAAGTCCAGCAGCACCCGTCGCAGCTGGGCGTAGGTGCCGTGGTTGAGGGCATCGTCGATCGATTCGGGATCGACCACACCGCAGCCCTCCAGCACCACCGACTTCTGCAGGGCGAAGAAGGGATGGTCGGAGTCGAGGCGCTGGGCTGCCAGGGCATCACCCCTGCCGGTGGCCCGGGCCAGCAGGTCGAAGGCCTGCTCGGGCCTGAGCTCGGCATAGAGCTCGGTGCGGCAGGCCGGTTCCGCGCCGCTCGGCTCGGGACGGTCCAGGGCCACCAGGGGGCCGCGGCCGCAGAGCCGCAGGCAGCCCACCGGCTTGATCGACACCGCCTCGGCGGCGCCGCCGAGCTGGTCGCGGGCGGAAAGCAGGGCCGCCCGCACGGCCTCGGCACCGGCGGACCGGCAGCCGCTGGCGCCGCAGCAGCGCAGTTGCATCCGGGGAGAGGAAGCCATCAGCGTGCCCCGGTTCCACTGCCGTCTGCCCTGCCGTCTGCCCTGGCATCGGCGCCGGAAACGTCGTCTGCCGAGAGCCCCAGGGCGCCCAGGCGTGCATCCAGGGCCGCCGGATCGTCCACCGGCAGGCGGGCCTCCAGGTGGCCATCCACCACCAGCACGGGCGCCTGGCCGCAAGCCCCCAGGCAGCTGACGTGTTCCAGGGCCCAGGTGCCGTTGCCGGCAGCATCATCGAGCCGAAGCCCCAGCCGCCGCTCCAGCCGTGCCGCCAGCTCCCCACCTCCCTTGACGAAGCAGGCGGTGCCCAGGCACACGGCGCAGCGGTGTGCGGTGGGGGCCTCGAGCCGGAACAGGTGGTAGAAGCTCGCCACCCCGAACACCCGGGCCAGGGGCAGCTTCAGCTCCCGCGCCACCTGGGCCAGGGCCCCCGGCGGCAGATAGCCGTAGAGCTCCTGCACCTGGTGCAGCACCTCGATCAGGGCATCGGAGCGGCCACGGTGCTGACGAATCAGCCGCGAGGTGCGCTCCACCGCCTCGGCAGGGAGAACCGCCTTGGGGAGCAGATCCGCCCGGCGGAGCGCTGATGGTGGCGCGGAGAGCGGCGCGGTCATGGGCTGACGCGACAGGCGCGGTCTTGCCACCGGCCTAGCCAGCGCCGGCACGGCTGTCAGCGAATGTGGTGGAAGTCTGGCCTGGAGGCCGTCAGCGATGGGCGCCACGGGACTGGTGATCGATCCGGCCTTCCGGCTGCACGAGACGGGCAGCGGCCACCCCGAGAGCCCGCGGCGGCTGGAGGCGATCGAAACCGAACTGCAGCGCCGCGGCCTGCGGCAGCGCTGCCAGCTGATCCGGGCCCGGCCCGCCACGGACCTGGAGCTTCAGCGTTGCCACACGGTCCGCTATCTGGAGACGGTGCGCCGCGATGTGGCTTACGACGCCAGGCAACTCTCCACCGGCGACACCACCATCTGTGACGCGTCGGAAGATGTGGCCAGGCTGGCGGCCGGCGGCACCCTGGCAGCGGTGGAGGCGGTGCTCAGCGGCCAGGTGAACCACGCCTTCGCCCTGGTGCGCCCCCCTGGTCACCATGCCGAGGCCGATCGGGGCATGGGGTTCTGCATCTTCAACAACGTGGCCCTGGGCGCCCGCCATGCCCAGGTGGTGCATGGCCTGGAGCGGGTGCTGATCATCGACTGGGACCTGCACCACGGCAACGGCACCCAGGCGATCTTCTGGCGCGATTCCAGCGTGCTCTTCGCCAGCGTGCATGAATGGGGCAACTACCCCGGCAGCGGCGCCGCCACGGAACGGGGGGAGGGTCCGGGCCTGGGCTTCACCCTCAACTGCCCCCTGCCCGGCGGCAGTGACGGCCCGGCGGTGCTCACGGCCCTGACCGCCGTGCTGCGGCCCGCCGCCGAGCGGTTCCGGCCCCAGTTGGTGCTGGTGTCGGCCGGCTTCGACAGCCACCGGGACGATCCCCTGGGCAGCTTCCGGCTCGAGGACAGCGACTATGGCGCCCTCACCCAGCTCTGCCTGGACATCGCCAGCGAACACGCCGATGGCCGGCTGGTGTCCGTGCTGGAGGGGGGCTACGCGCTGCAGGGCCTGGCGGGCGGCGCCGCCGCTCACGTTGAGACCCTGCTGGCGAGCGGATCAGCGCCGACCGGATCAGGGCCAGCCTGATCAGCGTCGACCAGATCAACCGGCACCGCATCACCGGGAAGCGATGCAGTGGCCAGATCGATCCAGGCCTCCATCACCTCGGGGGTGGAGCGCAGGCTGAACCCGAGCTTGCTGCACACCCGTTGCATGGCGCCGTTCTCGTGCAGGATCTCGGCCGTCACCCGGTCGACACCTTCATCGCGGCCGCTGCGCAGCAGCTGGGCCAGCAGCTCGGTTCCCAGACCCTGCCTCTGATACGGGTCGCTGATCAGCATCGAGAACTCGGCGTCATTGGAGCCATGCATCCGGCTGAGCCGCCCCACCGCCAGAACCCGGTGCTCGCCGGAATCGGGGTCGCGCCGGTCCACCACCAGGGCCAGCTCCCGGTCGTAGTCGGTGAAGCAGATGCGCAGCAGCCGCTCGTGGGTGATGCGGTGGCTCAGCGACATCATGTGGAAGTAGCGGTAGTAGACGCTCTCTTCCGAAAGGGTGCGGTGGAAGGCCACCAGCAGGGGTTCGTCCTCGGGCCGGATCGGGCGGATGGTCACCGGACTGCCGTCCTGCAGACGCCAGTGGTGCACGTACTGGCTGGGGTACGGGCGAATGGCCGGTCGGGGCAGGGGACAGGTGGCGCCCGCCACTGGCTGGATCAGAATGCGCGCATCAACAGCCACCAGGGGCCGCACCGGGTCGCCGGGCCGCACCAGCAGCGGATTGATGTCGATCTCGCGGATGGCGGGCTGCTCCAGTACCAGTTGGCTGAGCCGCACCAACAGCCGCTCCAGCTCCTCCAGATCGGCTTGCGGGCCGCCGCGCACCCCCTGCAGGGCGCGGTAGACGCGGGTCTGCTCCATCAACCGCCGCGCCAGGGTGGTGTTCAAAGGCGGCAGAGCCACGGCGCTGTCGCGGTACACCTCCACCAGGGTTCCGCCGCTGCCGAACAGGATCACCGGCCCGAACTGGGGATCGAGACTGCTGCCCACGATCAGCTCCAGGCCCCCCTGCCGCTGCAGCATCGGCTGCACCGACACCCCATCGAAAGCTTCCGGCCCGCACTGTTCCGGGATCCGGCTGGCCATGGCGGTGAAGGCCGCCTCCACCGCCTCGCCGCTGGCGAGATCCAGCCACACACCACCCACATCGCTCTTGTGGGTGATGGTGCGGCTGTTGAGCTTCAGCACCACGGGGAAGCCGATGGCCTCGGCGGCGGCGCGGGCCTCGCTGGCGCTGCGGGCCAGGCGGGTGTCCAGCACCGGAATGCCGTAGCCCGCCAGCACCTGCTTGGCCTCCGTCTCGCTCAGCAGCTCACGGCCCTCATCCAGGGCTCGCTCCAGCACGCGGCGACCGGCGGCATGGTCGTCCGGCGCTCTTGCGCCGGCACCCTCATCGGCCTCAGGCAGCAGGGCGGGGGTCTCGTACAGACCGCGCAGGTTGTAGCTGAAGGTCCAGAGGGCGATGAACAGACGGGCCGCGGCGTCGGGGTAGGAGTTGGTGGCGATCCCGGCGGCATTGAGAATCGCCACCCCACGGGCCACCTCGTCGCCCCCCATCCAGCTGGCCAGCAGGGGCTTGCTGCTGGCCTCGGCCAGCTGCCGCAGGCGCTGGGCCGTGGTGGTGGGATCGGTCATCGCCTGGGGTGTGAGGATCACCAGCAGGCCATCGCTGCCGGGATCGGCCAGGGCGATCTCGATGGTGCGGGCGTAGCGCTCCGGATCGGCATCGCCGAGGATGTCAATGGGGTTGCCATGGCTCCATTGGGCCGGCAACACCGCATCGAGGGCAGTGAGGCTCTCGTTCGAGAGCTGGGCCAGCTGGCCGCCGCTGAGCACCAGGGCATCGGTGGCGAGCACCCCCGGGCCGCCGGCATTGGTGACGATCGCCAGGCGCCGGCCGCTGGGGCGTCGGGGCTGTTTGGCCAGCACACCGGCCAGGTCGAACAGGTCCGAGAGGCGATCCACCCGCAGCACGCCGCAGCGCCGCAGCGCTGCCTCCAGCACCACGTCGCTGCCCGCCAGGGCCCCGGTGTGGGAGGCCGCCGCCCGCGCCGCCTCGGCACTGCGCCCGCCCTTGATCAGCACGATCGGTTTGGTCAGCGCCACCTCGCGCGCAGCCGAGAGGAAGGCGCGGGCATCGCCGATCGCCTCCATGTAGATCACGATGCTGCGCGTGGCGGGATCGTCACCCAGATAGGTGATCAGATCGCCCCAGCCCACATCCAGCATCGAGCCCATCGACACGAAGGCGCTGAAGCCCACCCCCTGCTGATGGCTCCAGTCGAGCACCGCGGTGCAGATCGCCCCGGACTGGCTCAGGAAGCCCACATGGCCTGGCGCCGCCATGCCGGAGGCGAAGGTGGCATTGAGCCCCAGGCGGGGGTTCATCAGCCCCAGGCAGTTGGGGCCGAGCAGCCGCAACCCGGAGCCGCGCAGCGTCTCGCGCAGCTGGTTCTCCAGCGCCAGCCCTGCGGGCCCCACCTCCCGGAAGCCCGCGGAGATCACAATCACCGCCTTCACCCCGGCGGCGGCGCACTCCGCCAGCCGCTGGGGCACGGTGGCGGCCGGCGTGGCGATCAGGGCCAGATCCACCGGCTCGGGGATCTCCGCCACGCTGGCGCTGCAGCGCACTCCCAGCACGCTGTGGCGCCGCGGATTGACCGGATAGACCGTGCCGCCGAAGGGCGAGCGGATCAGGTTCCAGAGCAGGGTGCGGCCCACGCTGCCGGGCCGCTCGCTGGCACCGATCACCGCCACGCAGCCGGGCCTGAACAGGGCCCCGAGCGGCTGCCTCTCGCTGCGCAGGATGTCGTAGGTGGGGTCGGTGCTTCTGCCCTGGCCATGGCCGGGGGGGCGGCCCACTGGGTCGGTCATGGCAGGCGCTCGCGATGGTGCGGCTCTGTCATCCAGCCGACAGCAGGTTCCCCGCCGTCCATCACAGCCGAATTCTGCCCGTCAACATCGGGCTCCTGCAGCTGGAAAGTGAGTTGATCCAGATCGATGCGATGGGGCTCCAGGCGGGCCTGACAACCCGCGAGCAGATCGGCGGCCTGCTCGGTGCCGAGGCCGCCGAAGAGCTCCGTTCCGCGAGGCCCGTCGCGGGCCACCAGCGGCCCGCGGCCGCAGAGTCTCAGGCAGCCCACCGCTCGGATCAGCACGGCGGCCTCACCGGCTTCGCCGTTGGCGCGGGCCGCAAGCAAGGCCCTGCGCAGCCGTTCACTGCCGGCGCTGCGGCAGCTGCTGGCACTGCAGCAGCGCAGCACGACGGGCTCACGGCTCATGGCGTTCCCCCCGCTGGGCATCGCCGCTGGAACGTTCGGGCACGACGGGCAGGCGGCTGATCCCTGCGTCTGCTTTAGCCAGGTCAGCCGCCGCTGTCAGCGAGCCGCTCTCAGGTTTCGTTGCCGCCGAACATGTCGTCGTACCCCTGGTAGGGATCGAACTCGTTCCATCCCGGGCTGGCTTCGTCGAACAGGCCGAAGCGAGCGGCTTCGTCGTCCATCAGGGTGTTGCCGGTGGGCCGGGTGTCGCAGGTGATGCCGCCATCGGCATCCTGCACACAGTTCTGGAACACCACGCCGGCCTGGCCCGCACCCGCGCCGATCAGGGCGAGGGCGGCGGCAGGGGCAAGCCCCCGGATCAGTACCCGCAGAGACAGAGCTCGCAGAGGCTGTTCACCCAAAGAGAGAACGCGCAGGGACAGCCTGTCCATCGGAAGCTCGAACGGGACGGATGTCATCAGTGTGGAATGGCGCAGACCGGCTGGGATGATGGCCAGGCGTTGATCCCACCGGACATGTACACCGACTGGACAGCCGTGGCCCTGCTGCTGCTCACCGCAGCTCCTCTGGCGATCGTGGTGGGCACGGCCGGCTTCTTCATCTGGAAGCAGAAGCGTTCGTCACAACGGTGATGTGGTCCGAAAGCCCCCGTGACAGCGGGCCGCTCCAGGACCCTTCGATCAGCCTCCGCAGCGTGTTGCCCTGTTCTGTGGTCCTGAGCTGGCCCTGCCCGAGGCAGTCGAGACAGGTGCGGAACTGTTGATCGCCGTGGCGCAGGATGCCGCTGCCGCCGCATTGGCGGCATTGGGTTGACATGCTGCTGTAGCCCTTGCCACTGGCCATCACAGCCGTGCTGGCTTCGGCATCGGCTCCGATGGCTGCATGGGGTCTTGGGCTTTGCATCTCCGGTCCTCGTCGATTCGGTGGCGGCGGAGCAGAGCTGCAGAGCCAGCCGCCGAGATGCTTCAACTGTGGGCGATTTTGGTTGTTCTGATCCCGAAACCTTCCTTAAGAGTTTGCTGAAAAACCAACCCACGAGCCAGTTTTCCACAGGCATCAGTGGATTTCCGGCTCAAAAAGACGGATCGGCGGCTATCAGAGCCGCAAACAGCCCGATTTCGGCATCGTTGGCCTCTCTGCAAGGCATTGGTTGAGGCCTATTGGGCACACCTCTGGACAACGGGCTGTTCATGCCGCCTCCATCGCGGGCTTGAGCAGGTTGCCCAGGCGGATCAGGTTGTAGGCGATCACATGCAGGCCAAACACGGCGCCGACCTTCTCGGTACCGCGCAGTTTGAACTGGCGCAGCCCTCCGAACGCCTTGATCCAACCAAACACCTTTTCGATCCCCCGGCGGGCGTTGATCGATTTGGAGTAGCCCACGTGACGGGTGGTGCGGCCATCAATGGCTGAGCCACCGCTGCGGGCCGTGTTCTGGGCCACGTGGGGCGTGACACCGATCCGCCGCATCTCAGCGACAAACCCTTTGGTGTCGTAGTTCTTGTCGGCGCCGACGGTCTTCTGGTGGGCACCGGTGAGGTCTGCTGCCATCTCTTTGGCGGCATCCCGCTCACCGGTGCCCGTGGCCTGGGTGACGCGGCAATCGACGATCAGGTCGTGGCGGTTGTCCATGAGGACATGGCCCCGATAGCTCAGCTGCGCTGGATGGGCATTCGATTTCCGGGCCAGCCGTGCCTCAGGATCGGTGCTGGAGCGGTGGGTCTCGTTGCTGAGCTTGATGCCGCGAAAGTCCCCTTTGGCGCGCTTCTTTCCCTCTTTGGGAGCACCGAATCCTTCGCCAGGACCTGTGGGCGGAGGCGGAGGATCCTCCTGGCCATCGATCCGCTCCAAGGAAGCGTGTGACGCCCAGGCCTGGAGCAACGTGCCGTCCACCGAAAAGTGCTCGTCACTGAGCAGCGGTTTGACCTCGGGTGCTCCCATCAGCTTCTCCAGGAACAGCCCCATGACGTCGTCAGTGAGGAGCCGATCACGATTCTTGGTGAATGTGGTCGGATGCCAGATCGCATCGTCAGGGCTCAAGCCCACAAACCAGCGGAACAGCAGGTTGTAGTGGACCTGCTCCAGCAGCAGCCTCTCGGAGCGGATGCCGTAGAACGCCTGCAACAACGAGGCCAGCAGCAGCTGCTCTGGCGGCACCGATGGTCTCCCTTCTGAGGCATACAACCTGCAGAAGGTGGGATTGAGTCGATCGAGGGCCTGATCCGCCAGCTTGCGAATCCGCCTGAGTGGATGGCTGGTCGGGATCCGCTCCTCGATCGAGACGTAGGAGAACAAGGAGCCGCTGCGCTCCTGCTGACCTCGCATCAAACCTGGGGCAGTTGCCCTATTTTCGCAGAGGCGGCGGGGTTTTTCAGCAAACTCTTAAGGTCTGAGGCCAGGTCATCGGCACGCGGCTCCTGCCTGCTCAGCTGACGCAACAGCTCACTGAGCAACTCGGCGCTGCTGATCCGGCTGCCATCCGGTACCAGCCCCAGGCTCGCGGCCAGGAGCCCGATCGCCGCCGGCCCATCAAGACCCTGCTGACGCAGGCCCGCCGCTCCCTCGGCTCCCTCCCGTTTGCTCAGCCGCCGGCCCTGCCCGTCGCGCCAGAGCGGCAGATGGCAGTAGCGGGGTGGCGTGGCCCCCAGTTCAGCCATCACCGCCACCTGGGCACCACTGGCCCAGCGAAGGTCCTCGCCCCGCACCACATCGGTGACGCCGAACAGCAGCTCATCCACGGCCGTGGCGAGGTGATAGGCCACGAAACCATCGGAGCGCCGCAGCACCACATCCCCCACCTCGGTGGCAGCATCCAGCCGGCCGGGAGCCCCACGGCGCTCCGGCCACAGCAGCGCCCCCTCCGCCAGCCGCAACCGCCAGCTGGGCAGCCGCTCCTGGAGGAAGCCCCATTGGGGCAGCCGCTCCCTGCAGTACCCCGGATACACCGCCGGCTGGCCATGGGGCGCGGAGATGTCCGCCAGCAGACGGCGGCTGCAGCGGCAGGGGTAGAGACGCCCGGCCCGGCGCAGGGCTGAGAGCACGCTGGCGTAGAGGCCGCGGCGTTCGCTCTGGCGAATCACCGGCCCGTCCCAGTCCAGCTCCAGCCAGCGAAGATCAGCCAGGATCCCGTCTTCAGCTCCGGCTCGGTTGCGCGGCGTGTCGAGATCGTCGAGTCGCAGCAACCATTCCCCGCCGGCCAGGCGGGCATCGAGCCAGCTCAGCAGAGCCGTGCGCAGATTGCCCCGGTGCAGTGGGCCGGTGGGCGAGGGGGCGTAACGACCGCGGTAGCGGCTGCGCGAACGCAGCTCCATCCCCTGCTCGAGCTGCGCCTGCAGATGGCGGGGCAACGCAAGGGAGGGCACGGAGAAACGTGGGCTTCAGCGAGAAAAAAAGCGGCCCTGCAGGACCGCACCTGATCCAGGGGGATGAATCGGGGACTCAGCCCTGAACGCGGTCCTTGAACATCTTGCCGGCCGTGAAGGCAGGAACCTTCTTGGCCGGGATCTTGATCTTCTCGCCGGTCTTGGGGTTGAGTCCCTGCCGTTCCGAGCGCTTGCGGGCTTCGAAGGAGCCGAATCCAAGGATCGACACCTTCTTGTCTTCCACCACCGAATCGATGATGGTGTCGATCAGGGCGTCGACCACCTGGGCCACATCGGTCTTGGTCTGCTCCGTGCGGGCTGCCACGAGGTTGACGAGGTCTGCTTTGTTCATCGGACGGTGAAAAATCTCAGGTCGGCGGTGGAGGGCTGGCTGATCGGCGCGGGTTCCGACCGCCGTTTTTGGGTGGGGCGCGCCAATGGTATGGGCACTGATCCCGGTCGGCAACTCGACAGACGGCTTGCCGCAAGGGATCTCGGCCAGTCTGGAGAGTGGGGATACCCCCGTCAAGCCGCTGTAGCGACCTGTTCGGCAAGTTCGCTGATCAGGGAACTGCCGCCGGCCAACAGCTTGTCGCCCCGCAGGGCACCAAGCCCGCCGCCGCAGGCGATCCACTGGGGTGAGGCCGGCGGCAGCCACTGGCGAAGCCGCACCAGACTGCGCTGCTGCCGCGGCCAGTGGAAGGTGCGGGGAGTGCGCAGCGGTACCAGTCGCCCCGGTGCCGTGGGCCCCAGCAGCCTGCCGCAGAACAGGATGTCGAGCCCCGCCGCCGCTGGCGCCTGGACGTGAATCACGCAGGAGCCTGGGGTGGGGCCGGGGGTCCAGAGCAGTCGCAGCCCCGGGGCCGGCTCGGCCTCCTCCCCCCAGTCGACCCGGTCCTGCAGGTTGGGCAGGAGGTAAGACTCCTGCTCCTGCACCAGCACGGGCCAGCCCAGCCGTTCCTTCAGCCGCCGCACCCGGCCATGGCCCTCGCGGCTGGTGAGCACGATCCGGCCCTGGGCCGGCCGTGCCTCCAGAAAGGTGAGATTGGCCTCGCTGAGGGCGGGGCAGTCCACCAGCAGATCGCCATCCGCCAGGGCGAGCAGCCAGGCGGTGCCTCCCTGGCAGTCGCGATTGGGCGCAAAGCACCAGAGTCCGGGGAGCACAGCCAGGGGAGGACGGCCCGGATCGATCGGAGGTGCGGACAGGATGGCCATGGCAATGGGCTCTCCATTGAATCCGGTCCTGCCGCCGGTGCTGCAGTGGCGGTGCCCGTGGCGTGTGGCAGGGTCTGCCTTAGCCTGATCACGCCCAAGGCCGGGTCGTTGTCTTCAATCCGGATCGGTCATCCCTGGCCCCTGGGAGCCGCGACCACCAGCCATGGCGTGAATTTTTCTGTGGCCGCCCCCGCGGCCACGCGGCTTGAGCTGCTCCTGTTCCCCCATGGAGAGGCCAGCGAGCCGGATCGGGTGATTGAGCTCGACCACCGCCATCGCTCCGGCGACCACTGGCATGTGGAGGTGGAGGGTGTCGGGATCGGCTGCTGTTACGCCTACCGGGTCTTCGGACCGATCCAGCCGGGCGGCCACGGCTTCAACCCCTCCAAGGTGCTGCTCGATCCCTGCGCGCGGGCGATCGCCGGCTGGCAGAGCTATCGGCGCGGTACGGCCGTGGGCAGCGTGCCCAACACCGCCTGCTGTCTCAAGGGCGTGGTGACGGAGCGGGATCGCTTCGATTTCGTCGCCGCTCCGCGTCCTCGCCACAGCTGGCAGTCCACTGTGATCTACGAGCTGCATGTGGGCGGCTTCACCCAGGGGGGCGGCGTTCCGGTGGCGGCCGAACGCCAGGGCACCCTGCTGGGGCTGATCGACACCATCCCCTATCTGCGGGAGCTGGGGGTGACCACGATCGAACTGCTGCCCGTGATGGCCTTCGATCCCCAGGATGCGCCACCCGGTCGCCTGAACCACTGGGGCTACAGCCCCCTGAGCTGGATGGCGCCCCATCCCGCCTACCTGCAGGGGGACGACCCGCTGCAGGCCCGTGAGCAGATGCGGCAGCTGGTGATGGCCTGTCATCAGGCGGGTCTGGAGGTGCTCCTGGATGTGGTGTACAACCACACCACCGAGGGGAACCAGGCCGGCCCCACCCTCAGCTGGCGGGGCTTTGGCGATCGCCTGTATTACCAGCAGAACGAGCGCGGCGACTATCTCGACGTCAGTGGCTGCGGCAACACGATCGCTGCCAACCGGCCCCTGGTTCGGCGCCTGATCCTCGAATCCCTGCGTTGCTGGGCGGTGGAGCTGGGCATCGACGGCTTCCGCTTCGATCTGGGCATCGCCCTGAGCCGCGGCGAGCAGCTGGCCCCCCTCAATGATCCGCCCCTGTTCGAGGCCATGGAGGCCGATCCGGAGCTGAGTGATCTGAAGATGATCAGCGAACCCTGGGATTGTGGCGGCCTCTATCGCCTGGCCGACTTCCCCGCCCGGCGAGTGGCCACCTGGAACGGCCGCTTTCGCGATGACCTGCGCCGCTTCTGGAAGGGAGACGATCGCACCTGCTGGCCGGTGGGGCAGCGGCTCAGCGGCAGCCCCGATCTGTTCACCGCTGTGCCGGTGCATCCGGGCCAGTGCATCACCTTCCTCACCGCCCACGACGGCTTCACCCTGGCTGATCTGGTCAGTTTCAACGGCAAGCACAACCTCGCCAACGGCGAGGACAACCGCGACGGCGATAACCACAACAACAGCTGGAATCACGGGGTGGAGGGGCCCAGCACCGACAACGCCATCAGCGTCCTGCGGGATCGCCAGATCAGGAATCTGCTGGCCTCGCTGTTATTGGCGCCAGGGGTGCCGATGCTGCTGATGGGCGACGAGGTGCGCCGCAGCCAGGGGGGCAATAACAACACCTGGTGCCAGGACAATCCGCTCGGATGGATGCACTGGCAGCCCGATGCCGAAGACCTGGCCCTGCGCACCTATGTGATACGACTGCTCACCCTGCGTCGCCATCTGGCGGCCCTGCTCAACCCGGAAGCGCCCTTTCTCGATGGCCTGGTGGAAGAAGCGCCCGGTTCGGAACCCTCCCATCTGTGGCGGGAGTGGCACGGGGTTGAGCTGCGCAAGCCCGACTGGGCCAGCTGGTCCCACACCCTGGCCTGGAGCCTGCACGATCCCCACCACGGACCGCTGCTGTGGTGCGGCATGAATGCCTATGGCAAGGCCATGCATTTCGACCTGCCCCCCTGCCCCGCCGGCTGGATGCGGGTGATCGATACGGCCCTGCCTGCGGGCCTGGATCTGCCTGCCCGTCCGGAGCGGTGGAGCCCGTCCGGGGCTCCGCTGGAAAGCCGCAGCCTGATGCTGATGCTGGCGGCACCCCTGGTGAAGGGATTGCGGCTGAAGGGCTGATGATTGCAAGACTGATGGCGGATTTCAGGTTCCGCCGCGCTGGGGATACTGACGCTGCCGGCACATTTCTGACACAGGCTGCCGATCTGAATCAAATGCCGTACCGCATCGACAGCAGACGCGCACACAGGCCTGCAGACAGAGCTGCACGGCTTTGCAGCAGGATCTGAGCCGCTAGATTGAGAGAGGATTTCGCTGGTTAGCCTGCCACATGTGGCTGCGCACAGGCTGTAGTTTAACCTTCACTATCACAGCGCCAACCCCCTTCATTCTGATGCTGCGATTGCGCAGTGGCGCTCAGCAATGGATCGCTCGGGAAGAATACAGATTAAATCCCTATATCCCCGTATTCGAGTACACGGATGGTTACGGCAATCTCTGCCAGCGACTGGTTGCCCTCCCGGGCCCGCTTGCCATTCACACCACATCCGAAGTACTGACCGCTGACCACGTTGACCAGGCGCCGGGGGCGCCCATTGTCACCATCGAGAATCTTCCCGAAAACGTGCTCAGCTACCTGTTGCCAAGTCGCTATTGCGAATCCGACCGATTCGGCCTCATGGCCGCAGATATTGTAGCCGGACAACGACTCGGCTACGACCAGGTCAAGGCAATTGAATGCTGGTTGCGCAGCACGATTCGTTATGAACCAGGCATCAATTACATTCCCCTATCAGCCACGGAAGTCCATGCAAAAGGATCGGGAGTCTGTCGCGATCTAGCTCACCTTGGCATTGCTCTTTGCCGCAGCCTGAGCATCCCAGCACGATTGGTGGCTGGATATCTTTATGGGCTCAGGCCCATGGACCTGCACGCCTGGTTTGAAGCCTACATTGCAGGGCGTTGGTATACCTTTGATGCCACGCAGACCGAGCTTCGTGGTGGCTATGTGGTGATCGGCTATGGCCGCGATGCCGCCGATGTGGCGATTTACAATCAGTTTGGGCCTGCTGTACACCCAGAAACGCAGAGCGTTCATGTTGATCGCCTGCACGGAGGCGACAGCTGATGGCACCGACTGCAGCGCAGCAGGCCTGAACCGCGCGCCATGCAGAACCACGCGATCGACGCAACGCTGACGTGGCGCGCGACGATCGGTCTGTCGTGGGGCCAGGGCAGAGACTCACGATCCGCACCTGGCTTCAGTCCCTGAGGCATCGATTGGAGAAGAAAAACTGCGGTGCTTCCGGTTGCCGCCTGCTGGGCTCGGCGGCCCCAGCGGCCCTGCGCGGCGGCGCGGCGTCCGTCTCCCCATAGACCGCAAGGGCAGCTCGAACATGCCGCAGCAACTCCTGACGCATCCCATCGGGTGCCTCGATGCGAAGCTCGCGTCCGAAGCCGAACAGCCAGTTGCGCAGGTCCACATCACGGGCCACCGTCCAGCTGGGCAGGTCCAGCTCCACCGGATAGGGATGGCTGTCGTCTTTTGCATTCGGCCTCAGCACATGGGGCGCCTTGGGGTGGCGCCACCAGCGATCACCCGCCTGGGGGAGGGAGAAGCGGGTGTGCTCGATCGGGTAGCGCGCCACCCCCTCGCGAATGAAGGCGAAAGCCGAAGCGGTACAGGAGAAGCGCAGGGTCTCCAGGGCCGTGTCGCGCAGCCGCGCTGAGCTGCTGGCGATGGCGAGCTGCGGCGCCAGCTCCTCGCCGAAGTCGATGCCGCCGCAATGGTGCAGCAGGCGCTCGACCCGTTGCAGGGAGCGGCGATGCTCCTCAGGACTGCGGCGCAACCGCCCCTCGCTGCGGGTCAGAGCCAGTCGATCGAGCCGCTCGCTGCGGATCAATCCCTCCGCCTGCCCCACCTGGTCGTCCTCGTAGAGGAGATACCAACCGATGTTGTGGAAGATCAACTGGAGCGGCCACACCCTCAGAATCCCTTGAGGGCTTTCTGAAAAACTGCCGGCGGAGGCGAACCGCTCCAGGCACACCCGCCGGTGTTCCACGATCGCCGTCTCGATCCGCTCGGCCTGCCGGGGCGCAGCGAGCGACTCCCTGCGAACAAGGGCGGCTTCGAGGATGGAGTGGCGGGCATAGCTGCGCACCGGCAGGGCTTCGCTGATGTCGAGTCCCGCCCAGCCCAGCCGTTCATCCAGTTCGGTCAGCAGCTCCTGGGCCGAGGGATCAGCGAGTCGCCCGGCGGCCTGGCGCACCACGTCGTGCACCTCCCGCAGCCGCGCCGCCGAGAGGATGGCGGTGCCGAGGCAGTAGCCATGGCGGACGTTGTCGTTGCGGGAGCGGAAGCCGTAGGGGGTGAGGATCTTTTCGATGTCCTTGCGCAGGGTGGCGCTTTCGCCGCGGAGATAGGCGCCGGGAATCGCTTCGATCTGGGCGATCAGGTGCTGGTGCAGATTGCTCCCCTTCTCCCCCGCCCGATCGAAGGGGGCTTGCAACATGTGGCGCAGCAGGGTCATCACCCGCAGGAACACCGGGCCATCGGCCATGGGCGGCGAGCCACCGTGCACACCCCCACTGGCCGGCACAGCCGGGCGCCGCAGCGGCTGATCCGCCGGTCCCGGCTCCAGCAGCTGGATCGGTGCATCGACCGCCACAGCACTGGTGAAGCCGTTCTGCTCGAGCCAGAGCAGGTCACGGCGGAGGGCTGCGGCATCGGCGTAGCAGTCGCCATGCAGACGGCGCAGATAGGCTGCGGCCCGATCGGCCAGGTCCCCTTGCGGCGGTGGTGACACCCAGGCTTCCAGTTCCTCCCGCGTCCCTGGATCGGAGGCATCGAGATCGGGGAAGGAGACCAGCAGGCGAATCAGGTGAAGCAGCCGCTCCAGATCGAGCAGGCGCGAGTACCCGTGTCGCTGCAGCCGATTCTCGCGATTGCGGGACGATCGAATCCGCTTGTCGAGACCGGCCAGTTCGCTCTGCAGCACCGGCACCAGATCGTCATGGTGGCAGGGCACCAGGGCGCAGATCGCCGCAAAGCCCTCGCTGCGCTCTGGGCCGGCATGGGAATCGGCCAGGGCGGCGGCCATCTCCTGAATCACCGGCACCGGCACGGGGCGCTCGCGTCGCTGGTTCCACTCCAGGCAGGTGGGCAGGGGCGTATGGAGCCACCAGCCGATCCACTCCACGGCCACCGGCAGCGACAGGGCCTGGGTGATCGCCAGCCGCCAGGCCCGCCTGGCATGGGTGGCATCCACGATCACCGGGCTGCCGTTGGCCACCGCCTCCTGCAGGCGCTGGTGCAGGCGTTGCTGGATGTCGCCCCAGGGCCCCTGAACGGCCGCATCGCCGAACACCTCGGCGCGGATCGCATCCGTGGAAAGCACTACCGCAGGTGGCTGGCCGGGGCCACTGAGCAGGGGAGCCAGGGCTCGCGCCAGGGTGGTCTTGCCACTGGCGGGTGGACCGATCAGCAGGTGGCAACGCAGTGGCGCCATGGGGCAGACGACCGGATTCTCCCCAGTTTTTCGCACGCAACCTGCACCCGCCAGTCCTTCACTGGCAAACGCTGGCATCACAAGCCAGACCCGGGTACCACAAGCATGGCGGCTGGGACGGGCACTGCTCTAGCTGCCTCTGCAGGAGCAGTCCTTGCTCAAGGCCCTGGATCGAGCGGGGATCACGCGACGCCGTGCCGGTTTCCACTCCCGGTCGGCTCTTCTGCAAATCGGAGGAATGCCGTTGAATTTTTTCCAGACGCCTGCGGGGCACCCACGATTTCTCCTCCCTCTCCTGCACCCGCCGTCGCCGCCACACCGCTCGCGTCCGATGCTCCGGCGCCGTCGGCCCCTCCCCTGGTGCTGGTGCATGGGCTGCTGGACAGCCCGCAGGTCTTTGATCGGTTGAAACGGGAGCTGGGGGACCGCCGCCATCCGCTGCTGATCCCCGATCTGCCGTTGCGCTTGGGCCGCACACCGATCGAAGAGGCAGCCGTTCTGCTCGGCAGCCACATTGAGGCGGCCTTCGGGTTGGATCAGCCCATCGATCTGCTGGGGTTCTCGATCGGTGGTGTGATCGCACGCACCTGGATCCAGCTGCTGGGGGGCTATCGGCGCACCCGGCGGTTCATCAGCGTCGGCAGTCCGCAGCAGGGCACGCTCACGGCCGAACTGTGGCCCCGCCAGCTGGTGGCCGGCATCGCCGATCTGAAGATGGGCAGCCCCCTGTTACAGCAGCTCAACAGCGATCAGGACGCCCTGCGCGGGATCGATTGCCACAGCTTCTACTCCGCCATCGATCTGGCCGTGCTGCCGGGATGGCGTGCCGTGCTGCCGGTGGGAGAGCGCACCATGCTGCCGGTCTGGACCCATCCCCAGATCCTGCGTGACCCCGCCTCGATCCGGCCCCTGGCCCAGGAGCTGCTGCGGCCCTGAACGGGGATCCCTACTGGCCCCCCAGGGGAAGCCGCATAGCGTTGGGGTGATCCGGCAGGCAGGCCTTTGATCGACTTGCTCGGTATCTCGTTGTTGGTGCGCTGGCTGCTGGGCTGGTTCCTCTCCCTGCGCATGCCCCTGCTGCCGGAGGCCTCCCTCAGTCAGGTGCCGCGGGTCTCGGTGCTGATCCCGGCCCGCAATGAGGAGACCACCCTGCCCAACCTGCTGGCCGCCCTGAACCGGCAGAGCGTACGGCCGCTGGAGGTGATCGTGATCGACGACCACTCCACCGATCGCACCGCCTCGATCGCCATGGAGTGTGCCCAGGAGCTGCCGATCACCGTCATGCAACCGCCGCCGCTGCCGCAGGGTTGGTGCGGCAAGACCTGGGCCTTGCACAACGGCGTACGAGCCAGCCACGGCGAGGTGCTCGTGTTCCTGGATGCCGACACCGAGCCCCTGCCGAGCTTCCTCGAACGGCTGCTGGCGAAGCACCAGACACTGGGTGGGCTGGTGTCCGTGCAGCCCTACCACCGCACGGAGAAGCCCTATGAACAGCTCTCGGTGCTGTTCAATCTGGTGGGGCTGATGGCCGTGCCCCTGGGCCAGGGCAGTGGCGTCGCCTTCGGTCCGGCGCTGGTGACCAGCCGCATCGACTACGACCGCAGCGGCGGCCATGCCGCCGTGGCGGGGAAGGTGGTGGAAGACTGGTTTCTAGGCCACTGCTATGAACAGGCGGGCCTGCCGGTGAGCGCCTTCCTCGGCCTCGGCGCGATCGACTACCGCATGTATCCCGGTGGTCTGCGCGACATAGTGACGGGCTTCGGCAAGAACTTCGCCACCGCCGCTGGCGAGGTGCGCTGGCCCTGGATGCTGGCGGTGCTGTTGTGGCTGTCGGGGCTGTTCTGGGCCGCCTGGTGCCTGCCGGCCTCCCTGCTGGGCTGGCCGATGGTGGGCGATCCGGCCCTGCTGCCCAATGCCGTTGTGTACGGGGCCTACGCGCTGCAGCTGCTGCTGATCACCCGCCGGGTGGGTCGTTTCGGCTGGATCAACCTCGTGTTCCCGATCCCCGTTCTGTTCTTCATCGGCGTCTTCGTGCTGGCGATTCTCAACCTCGAGCGCGGTCGCGTCAGCTGGAAGGGCCGCACCTTCAGCACCCGCGACCGAGCCAGAACAGCCTGAGGCTGCTGGCGTCAGCGGCCCAGGAAGCGACCTTCGACCTGCAACTCCAGGGCAAGTCCAGCGTCTTCGACATGGCGCGCCACCACCAGCCGGTGCAGCCCCGGTTCGAGCACGAAGCCATCGCTGGATTCCTCGAAGTAGGCGAGCCGCCGCAGCGGGATCCGCAGCACGAGGCGCCTCTGCTCTGCCATCGCCAGGCTGGCCCGCTGGAAGCCCACCAGCACCCGAGCGGGGCGTTCCACCTGCCGGCCGGGCGGCTCCAGGTAGACCTGAACCACCTCATCGGCCTCCATCGCGCCCCCATTGCGCACCGTGACCTCCACCACCAGCTCGCCCTCCTCCCCGGCCTGCGGCTCGATCGCAGCTGTGAGGTCTGCCAGCTCGAAACGGCTGTAGGAGAGTCCGTAGCCAAAGGGATAGGCGGCGCGATGGCCCTCGCGCCGCAGGCGGCGGTAGCCATGCCACAGGTCGTAGGTGACCTGCTGGGCGCGGGGCTCGAAGGGCGGCAGATGCGCCGCATCGGTGGGCACGGTGAAGGGGAGGCGCCCGGATGGGGAGACCCGGCCCAGCAGCACGTCAGCCAGAGCCTCGCCGCCCTGCTGCCCCGGGTACCAGAGCAGCAGCAGGCCGGGTACCCGATCGTGCCACCCCTCGGTGAGGATGGCGCCACCACCCATCAGCACCACCACGGTGCGGGGATTGGCGGCGGCCACCGCCTCGATCAGCGCCACCTGCTCAGGCGGCAGATCCAGCCCGGTGCGATCTCCCGCAGCGAAGTCGCCGCCCCGCCTGGCCGAGCCGTAGCTGGTGATCCAGGCGATCAGGCGGGCCACGGGTCGCCAGAGCGGCAACACCCGGCTCCGCCCCAGGCGCAGCAGGCCATCCGGCGGGGGGATCTGCTGCAGGATCGGGGCAATGTCACCGGGATGGATGTGCTCTCCCTCCAGGCGCCAGTCCAGCCCCAGCACCAGGAGGGCCGCGTCGCACTCGGCAGCCAGGGCCGCGGCCGCCTCGGGGTCGGCGCCATCGGCAACCTCCAACCGCAGCTCCGGGGCGGCGGCCTCCAGGCCCGCCAGGGGTGTGACCACCGATCCCGGCTCAGGCCGAGTATCCGAGGAACCCCGATCGCCCAGGTTCACCACCGCCAGATAGGGACCGATCACGGCCAGGGAGCGCAGACCCCGCAGGGGCAGCACCGATCCTTCGTTCTTCAGCAGCACGATCGACTTGGTGGCCGCCTCCCGGGTCAGTTGCCGATGGTCGGCGCAGTGGCGCAGGGACATCGGATAGGAGCCTGGAGGAACCGTGAGCTGGGCCTGCAAAAGCCGCAGCACTGCCTCGTCAATGCGCTGGATCGGCAGGCGCCCATCCGCCACCGCCTCGCTGAGGCTGCCCTCGAAGATCATCCGGAACGGCATCTCCAGGTCCTGGCCCGCCAGCAGAGCCCGCACCCCCTCCCGCACACCGAAGATGAAATCGGTGACGACAAATCCCCCAAAGTCCCACCGGGTCTTGAGGATGTCCTTCAGCAGCTGGGGATGCTGTCCGCACCATTCGCCGTTGACCCGGTTGTAGGCACTCATCACCGAGCCGGCGCCGGCCTTGACGCAGTCGCGGAAGTGGGGGAGGTAGAGCTCATGCAGCACCCGCTGCGAGGCACGAACGTCCACCAGGAAGCGGGAGCTGTCGATCGAGTTGAGCGCAAAGTGCTTGACGCAGGCGATGGTGTGGCGCTGCAGACCGCGGGTCATCGCTGCTCCCATGGCACCCAGATGCACCGGGTCTTCGCCATAGGTCTCCTGGGCCCGGCCCCAACCGGGATGGCGCAGCAGGTTGACGCACACGCCGGCCACCCAGTCGGCCCCGAAGCTGCGGGCCTCGCGGGCGATCGCCTCGCCGATCCTCTCCTCCAGCTCGGGATCCCAGGTGGCACCGCGGGCGATCGGTACCGGAAAGGTGGTGGCACCCCCTTCGAGCACCACACCGCGGGGACCATCGACAAACTGCAGCCCCTTGAGGCCCAGCCTCGGCAGGCAACCGGTGGGCCAGGGATGGCGATGGGAGGCATCCCGGGTGGCGATGTCGACCATGCCGGCCCAGAACGGGGTGTCGCCATCGAGCAGATGCAGCTTCTCCGCCAGGCTCATCTCCGCCAGCAGCGACAGAGCCCGGGTCTGAGACGCAGGGTCGGGAGCGGGATCAGTCACCGCCTCAACCTAGGAACATCCTCCAGTTCCGCCACGCTGCTCAACAATGCCTGCTGCGGCTGCGGCTGCGGCTGCGGCTGCGGCTGCGGATCAGCGGGGCGGGACTTCATGACAACGCCCATCCATCCATCGGGCTCCCAGGACGTCTGGCTTGACCAGCTCATGGTCCTCGAAACTGAGGGTACGGCGGGCGATCGTGGTGCGGTGCTTCAGGTCGTGGCGATGGTCGAGATGAATCACCACGGGAGCAACCCGAAAGGGGATTCCTAGGGCCCGAGCATCTGGACTGGGAACTCCAACAGCAACATCATCAGTATCGTTGTCGGAGAGATGGAAACTGTTGGTTTCCTTCTCCTCAAACGTGATCTGATCGCGGGAGGTCTGCACCGGCACGGTCAGGCCATCAGCGAAACGAACCTGATCATCCCCTTGGCCGACATCGACCCTGAAATCGATCGTTCCCTCAGGATCATCCCGATGGCGACAGCCCATCACACTCCGCAATACCGTCCAGACCAAGCCGATCTACAGAATTATGGAGACGGAATGGACCGACGTGGTCCTGCATTGCTGTCACCTTCCTCTGATGCTCCAGATGAATGAAGAACGGCACTCCCCTCCGGTCAATGGGCAGCGACCATGCCGCAAAGATTGTCGAGGTCGTGCAGATCGCCGAGCCCTGAAATCTCAGGAGGTCTGGCGAACCTGCCCGCCGTTCCCCTTTTGAAAGGGGCGATTGAATCCACAGGCGCAGAACCTGGCTCAGCCGCCAGAACGAAGCTGGGATGGGCTGTGACCACCACGACTCCGAAGATCAGGTGCGACGCACGATCAGCTCCGGATTCATTCAAAACGCTAGCGTGATGAAGTCGTGATGCGGAATTGCCGTCATGAGAATCTCTGTCCTGGTCGCCTGCGGGCCAGATCTGGGAGTGCGGCGATCCTGGCGCCGGTGCTGGCAGGCCCTGCTGATGGTCCGCCTTGTTGCCTTCCTTCTGATCCTGGGGCTGGGGATTGCCCCACCGGCTCAGGCTGCAGCCGATATTCAGCGCTGGTCGCAGGGCGACACCAGCGGCGATCGCTGGCTGGTCAGCCTGTTCGAGCAGCCTGATCCGGATTTCGAGGCCGGCTGGCGACTGCGGCTCAATGACCTGGGCCCGGATCAGCATCCGGATCATGGCCGCTCTGTCGCCATCGAGGACACCATGGGCAATCACTGGGAGCTGCCCAACCGAAGCCAGGAAATGGTGCCCGCCGGGGAGACGGCCATTCCCGATGGATCGGCTCAGTTCGATCTGGCGGAGCTGATGCCACGGCCCAGTTCCGCCCTGCCCCTGAGGCTGTTGGTGCCGATGCAGGGTGGGGCCGATCGGGAGCTGGTGCTGATCCCCGACATGATCGCCGCCATCAGCACACTGCCCCGGGCTCCTGCAGAGGCAGCCGACCATCCAGTCAGCTGAACCGAGCAGGCTCGCCCAGGAATCCACCATGCGGGACCTAGAGTTGTTCAGCGCCCGGAGCAGTCGCGCAGCCATGATCCTCAGCCAGGCCTCTGCCGGCGACCACGTCACCCTGCAGACCCTGCCAGGCCATCCAGCGCTTTGCCAGCGGTTGAAGGCGATGGGCATCAAACCGGGTGTTCGCCTCGAAGTGATCCGGCGTGGCAGACCTGGCGGGATTCTCCATCTCGCCCATGGCATGTTCGAGTTCATGCTGCGCCAGGAGCATGCCAGGCAGATGGAGGTCTGCGCCGATGAAGCCGCTCAGGCCAGCAGCCAGCCGCCGGCCTGATACACCAGCAGAGCCATCAACCAGGCCAGCGACAGCGACCAACCCACGGACATGAGCGCAAACATCCTGCTTTTCGATTCCTTCAGCTGAATCGCCACTGTTGACAGGCAGGGGGTGTAGAGCAGGGTGAAGGTCATGAAACTGAGCGCTTGCAAGGGTGTGATCGCGCTCTGGATCGCTGTTCCCAGGCCGCTCTCGCTGGTGCGGTAGATCACAGCCATGGCCCCCAGCAGGATTTCCTTGGCGATGAAACCGAAGAACAACGACACCGTGAGATCCGGGGTCATACCGATCGGGCCCAGCAACGGTTGAAAGAGCCCACCGATGGCACTCGCCAGACTGGCGCCACTGCCGAAGGCCGCCGCCGGGGGAAGGTTGGTCAGCAACCACACCGCCGCAGCACCGATCACGATGAACAGGCGCGTGCTGGTGACGAAGTTGAGCATCTCCATCCAGGCCCGTTGCAGAATCGTGCCCAGGCTCGGCTGGCGATAAGGCGGCAGTTCCAGCACGAAAGCCTCATCACTGCGGTAAGCTCGCTTGAACAGGAGTCCTGTGATGATCGCCGCCAGGAAACTGAGCAGATAAAAGGCGAAGACCACAAGCCCAGGAGCCCACCAGGGTTTAGGGAAAAAGATTCCAGCCAGAAAGATGAAGACGGTGAGCCTCGCCTGGCAGAGGGCAAACGGAATCACCAGCATGGTGAGCAACCGCATGGCGCGATCGCGGATCACGCGGGTGCCTAGAATTGCCGGCACATTGCAGCCGCAACCCATCACCTGCAGCACGAAGGCGCGACCATCCAGGCCGAGCCAGTGCATGAAGCCATCCATCAGAAAGGCGGCCCGTGGAAGATAGCCCGAGTCTTCCACCACAGCCATCACCAGATAGAAGACAAAGATCAGCGGCGTGAAACTGACGACGGTGGTGACACCCATCCAGACGCCGTCCACCAGAAAGCCCTGCAGCAACTCCGGGGTGCCGAGGTTCGCAAGGGGAGGAACAATCAGGTGGCTCTCAATCGCATCGAAGATCACCCCCAGAACCTCCTGAAGGCTGCCACCAACGATGTAGAGCCCCTGGAACATGATCAGCACAATCGCCAGGAACACCAGCGGGCCCACCACGGGATTGAGCAGAATCCGATCGAGGCCGCGGCTTCTCGTCACACGCCTGTCCGGCGGCATCACCACGACACCTGCAAGCAGCTCCGCCACCTGCCGATCCAGCGCCTCATCGACAGGTGAAGCGGCCGCAATGGTGGGGCAAGGGTCTGCCTGGACGGTATGGAGAGTGTGGAGCAGCGCCTCCAGGCCCTCACGACTCTTGGCGTTGATCGCCAGCACCGGCATCTCCAGCCGCCGACTCAGGGCAGCGTGGTCAATGCGGATGCCATAACGTCTGGCTTCATCACTCATGTTGAGCGCCAGCACGGTGGCAACGCCCAGGCTTCGCACCTGCAGGGCCAGGGCGATCTGGGTGCTGATCTGACTGGCGTTGATCACCACCAGCGCCAGATCCGGCGGGGTTGTTTGCAGGTAACTCTGGACGATTGCTTCGTCTTCACTGGAGCCACTGAGGTCGTGGATACCTGGTAGGTCGACCAGCTCGAACCGACGACCATCGGCGGCCGGCGGCAGATCGCCACAGAGCAGATCAACGGTGAGCCCGGGCCAGTTGGCGATATGGGCATGGCGACCAGTCAGCCGGCTGTAGAGCGTCGACTTGCCGGTGTTGGGCAGGCCCAG
Organism: Synechococcus sp. CBW1006; assembly: GCF_015840525.1. Taxonomy (NCBI): domain Bacteria; kingdom Bacillati; phylum Cyanobacteriota; class Cyanophyceae; order Synechococcales; family Synechococcaceae; genus Synechococcus; species Synechococcus sp. CBW1006. The sequence continues at coordinate 2,338,494 of NZ_CP060396.1, forward strand.
CAACGCCACCGTGACGGAGGCGGAGCCTGGAGGCTTGGTTGACGGCCCATGGCATCCGCCAGCCGAACCAAAGCGCCGACGTTGGGCCCCGCCCTGGGCAGAGGCCTCTGCAGCTTCGGAATGTTTCATGCCTGGCACGCACCGGGTCGAAGGAGTTGAGACCAGCCAGCCCCAGGCGGGACGTGAACCCGACGGAAGTCACCGCCATTGTCCAGTCTGCTCGACAAGGCAGCCCCCTGGTCGAGGGACATGGCCCCACTCGGATGGAGCGTGGACAGCTGAGAAAGACAGAGCCCAAAGGGGAGAGCGGGGCCGCAGCAGCACGCCAAAAACTCAGGCACAACTACTTATTCTCCTTTGCTCCGTTAAAGCGCTTTCAACGTTAGTGTTGTATGAGGAAGAGACGGATGCTGGCTGGCTCGCCCTCCCGGCAGGGCCGGCCCCTCCGCTTTCCATTCTCCCTTTGCTCCTGTGTCGATGACGTCTGCCTCAGTCGCTCCATCCCGGAGCCGCCCGTGGGAGTCCTTCAAGGACTGGATCACCAGCACCAGCAACCGCCTCTATATCGGCTGGTTCGGTGTGCTGATGATCCCCACCCTGCTGGCGGCAGCCATCTGCTTCATCGTTGCCTTCATCGCCGCTCCGCCCGTCGACATCGACGGCATCCGCGAACCCGTGACCGGCAGCCTGCTTTACGGCAACAACATCATCACGGCCGCGGTGGTGCCCAGCTCCAATGCGATCGGTCTGCACTTTTACCCCATCTGGGAAGCCAGCAGCCTCGATGAGTGGCTGTACAACGGCGGCCCCTATCAATTGATCATTTTCCACTTCCTGATCGGCATCTATGCCTATCTCGGCCGCGAGTGGGAACTGAGCTACCGCCTGGGCATGCGCCCCTGGATTGCCGTGGCCTACAGCGCCCCCGTGGGTGCCGCCACCGCCGTGCTGCTGGTGTATGCCATCGGGCAAGGCTCCTTCTCAGACCCCATGCCCCTGGGGATCAGTGGCACCTTCAACTTCATGATGGTGCTGCAAGCCGAGCACAATGTGCTCATGCATCCGTTTCACATGCTGGGCGTGGCCGGCATCTTTGGTGGCAGCCTGTTCTCTGCCATGCATGGCTCCCTGGTGACCAGTTCCCTGGTGCGGGAAACCACCGAGAGCGAGTCTCAGAACCGTGGCTACAAGTTCGGTCAGGAAGAAGAGACCTATAACATCGTGGCCGCCCATGGCTACTTCGGCCGCCTGATCTTCCAGTACGCCTCCTTCAATAACAGCCGCAGCCTCCACTTCTTCCTGGCAGCCTGGCCTGTGGTGGGGATCTGGTTTGCCACCCTGGCCGTGATCAGCTTCTCGTTCAATGTCAACGGCTTCAACTTCAACCATTCAGTGCTCGACCATCAAGGCCATGTGATCAACACCTGGGCCGATATCCTCAACCGCGGCGGTCTTGGTATCGAGGCCATCCACGAACGCAATACCCATAACTTCCCGCTCGATCTTGCCGCAGTGGAAAGCCAGCCCGTTGCCCTGAGTGCACCAGCGATCGGTTAGTGAGACTTTGAATCTCGCCCAGTCGATCCATCACTGAGCCGGTGCCGCTGGCTGCTCCGTGGAGCCAGCTGCGTCACTAAGAGTTTGCTGAAAAACCAACCCACGAGCCAGTTTTCCACAGGCATCAGTGGATTTCCGGCTCAAAAAGACGGATCGGCGGCTATCAGAGCCGCAAACAGCCCGATTTCGGCATCGTTGGCCTCTCTGCAAGGCATTGGTTGAGGCCTATTGGGCACACCTCTGGACAACGGGCTGTTCATGCCGCCTCCATCGCGGGCTTGAGCAGGTTGCCCAGGCGGATCAGGTTGTAGGCGATCACATGCAGGCCAAACACGGCGCCGACCTTCTCGGTACCGCGCAGTTTGAACTGGCGCAGCCCTCCGAACGCCTTGATCCAACCAAACACCTTTTCGATCCCCCGGCGGGCGTTGATCGATTTGGAGTAGCCCACGTGACGGGTGGTGCGGCCATCAATGGCTGAGCCACCGCTGCGGGCCGTGTTCTGGGCCACGTGGGGCGTGACACCGATCCGCCGCATCTCAGCGACAAACCCTTTGGTGTCGTAGTTCTTGTCGGCGCCGACGGTCTTCTGGTGGGCACCGGTGAGGTCTGCTGCCATCTCTTTGGCGGCATCCCGCTCACCGGTGCCCGTGGCCTGGGTGACGCGGCAATCGACGATCAGGTCGTGGCGGTTGTCCATGAGGACATGGCCCCGATAGCTCAGCTGCGCTGGATGGGCATTCGATTTCCGGGCCAGCCGTGCCTCAGGATCGGTGCTGGAGCGGTGGGTCTCGTTGCTGAGCTTGATGCCGCGAAAGTCCCCTTTGGCGCGCTTCTTTCCCTCTTTGGGAGCACCGAATCCTTCGCCAGGACCTGTGGGCGGAGGCGGAGGATCCTCCTGGCCATCGATCCGCTCCAAGGAAGCGTGTGACGCCCAGGCCTGGAGCAACGTGCCGTCCACCGAAAAGTGCTCGTCACTGAGCAGCGGTTTGACCTCGGGTGCTCCCATCAGCTTCTCCAGGAACAGCCCCATGACGTCGTCAGTGAGGAGCCGATCACGATTCTTGGTGAATGTGGTCGGATGCCAGATCGCATCGTCAGGGCTCAAGCCCACAAACCAGCGGAACAGCAGGTTGTAGTGGACCTGCTCCAGCAGCAGCCTCTCGGAGCGGATGCCGTAGAACGCCTGCAACAACGAGGCCAGCAGCAGCTGCTCTGGCGGCACCGATGGTCTCCCTTCTGAGGCATACAACCTGCAGAAGGTGGGATTGAGTCGATCGAGGGCCTGATCCGCCAGCTTGCGAATCCGCCTGAGTGGATGGCTGGTCGGGATCCGCTCCTCGATCGAGACGTAGGAGAACAAGGAGCCGCTGCGCTCCTGCTGACCTCGCATCAAACCTGGGGCAGTTGCCCTATTTTCGCAGAGGCGGCGGGGTTTTTCAGCAAACTCCTAAGACGCTCCCTCGCACGGGCCGGGATCACTCCAGGCCCGTGGTTCGTTCAGGCGTGCCTGCCATGAACAGATCCACGAGCGACACCCAGAGCTCTCAACCTGCTCACCTTCGCTCCAGTGACCTGGACAGAAACCGACTTCTGAGATGGCAGCAAACCCTGGTGGGCTTGAGCTGCTGCCCCAGCCCAGCCCCTTGCCGCTGGTGATGGCTTGTTAGTTTTGATACCTGGAACCTGTTGATCGGTGTTGGCTCTGATGGCGTCCTCTTCCCGTCATCATCAGATCCTGATCGTCGGAGGGGGCTGCGCCGGCATCACGGTGGCCAACCTGCTTCTGCAGCAGCGTCTCGGAATTGAGATCGCGATCCTTGAGCCATCGACTGTTCATGACTACCAACCGGGCTGGACCCTGGTAGGGGGAGGGATCATGGCTCTCAAGCAGACCCGCCGCAACGAAGCCTCGCTGATCCCCACCGAGGTGACCTGGATCCAGGCTGCCGCGACGGGCTTCGATCCTGGGGCCAACACCGTGTCCACCAGCAGCGGTGAGATCCTCACCTACGACACCCTGGTGATGGCCCTGGGTCTGCAATCGCGCTGGGAGCGCATCGCGGGTCTTCCGGAGGCCCTGGGAAGCCATGGGGTGTGCAGCAACTACTCACACCGCTATGCCCCCTACACCTGGGAAACGATCAAACAGTTCCAGGGCGGCACCGCGATCTTCACCGTGCCCGAAACACCGATCAAATGCGGAGGAGCACCGCAGAAGGTGATGTATCTGGCCGACGATCACTTCAAGGCCAGAAGCGGCGTGGGGGTGAACACACGGGTGATCTTCTGCTCTGCCCTCACGTCTCTGTTTTCCGTGCCGGCCTATGCACGCACCTTGGAGAAGGTGGTACGGAACCGCGGCATCGAAGTGCATTTCGGCTGGAACCTCAAGCAGGTGCGGGCCGAGGAGCAGGTGGCGGTGTTTGAAGTGCAGGAGGCCGGCGGCGGCAGCCGCATCGAGGAACTGTCCTTCGCGATGCTCCACGCCGTGCCACCGATGACAGCACCGGAGGTGGTATCTGGCAGCCCGCTGGCGGGCGATGGACCTGGCGGTTGGGCGGCGGCAGATCCGTTCACCCTGCAGCATCCCAGCTGGCCGAATGTGTTCTGCCTGGGCGATGTGGCCGGCCTGCCCACCTCCAAGACAGCCGGTGCCGTTCGAGGAGAAGCCCCGGTGGTGTCGGCCAATCTGCTGGCTTTCCTGGATGGCAAGCCCCTGGACGCTCAGTACGACGGCTACACCGTGTGCCCCCTGATCACCGGCTACGGCAACGTGGTGATGGCGGAGTTCGACTACAGCCAGAAGCCGGTGAGCTCCTTCCTGGTGGACCCCACCAAGCCGCGCTGGAGCATGTGGCTGATGAAGACCCGCCTGCTGCCGTGGCTTTACTGGAACCGGATGCTGCCCGGGAAGCCCCACGAAAGCCGCTACCTCAAACCCTTTGCACCGCTGGTGCACCTGTTGCGGCTGGACTATCGCGAACCGGACAGCAGCGAGGCCGAATCGGGAGCCGGCCCGGCCGGAACCTGCTGAGCCGAGAGCTCAGGCAGCCCTGAGCTGCTGCAGCTGCTGTTCGAGCCGCTGCTTCAGCCGGGTCTGGACCAGGGTGCAGAGGTCTTGCACCAAGGGATCATCAGCGAGGTAGATCATCCGCACCCCATCGCGCTCACAGCTCACCAGCCCGGCACGCTGCAGCTGGCCCAGCTGACGGCTGATGTGCGACTGGGAGAAACCGGTGGCCTCGATCAAGGAGGCCACATCCATCGGCCCCTTCTGCAGGTGACAGAGCAGCTGCAACCGGGCCGGCTCACTCAGGAGCCGGAAGAACTGGCTGTACTCCTCAAGGAGCTGAGGACTGGGCATGGACCCGGCAACACCCACGGCGGAAGGGTTATGTCTCTGTACGCATTATGCACGCTGCCGGCAAGGGCTGACTGCCCATGGGGAGCGGATCACCGGGCAGGAAGCGCTGGATGAAGGTGGCCAGGAGCATCGGGCCGCAGCGGCGCTGCCAGCTGGTCGCCCCCGGCAGCCGGCGCCAGCATTCCACCTGCAGACGGGGAACGTGGCGGCCCACCAGCGTCAACAGATAGCGGTAGTCGGCATCGGCGGCCTGGTCGGCTCCAGCCAGAGGGGCCGCCCCTGGCTGGGAGCTCACGAAAGCGGCGAGGAACGTCGAGGCGTTGCCGCCCTGGCGCAGGGCCGCGGCAAACCTCCAGGCGGCGCCGGTGGGATAGCCGTCGTGATGAAGGGTGAGATGGCGCACTGGAGCATCCGGGAAGCGGGCGAAGGTATAAACGGCGCGGGTGGCCAAGGGAAGCGAGCGGCTGCACTGAATGAGTGCCACCGCTGTCTCAGAGCCGCAAGCAGGCCCGCATGGGGCTGCCTCGTCTCGACTGCGATCCTTCCGCCCACTGGTGGCTCCAACAGTGCTGGCTCCGTGTCCCGAGCCCATGAAGCCGGCTGTCATGGCGTTCAAGCCGTCATCAGAGCCGCTGTGCCATCTACCGCCTTGCTGCCAGTCTGCTGCAAGGGCACGATCAGCGGACTGCTTGCACCGGCAAGGGCTGAAAGTTCAAACCTAGTATGATCCAAATCATGGCAATCTCTCAGGACGATCGATTGTGCCTCCGCATGGCCGATCGACATTGTTCATTCCATGGGCCAGCGTCGTCATAGCCCTGTCCGGCGTGCTGGCTTTCTCCGTGTACTGGGCGTAGAACGCCGCGCGTACGAAGTGCCCCACCGAGGTGTTGGATGCAGGCAGGCCCGGGGTCGCAACTCCGGAATCCGGTTGAACCGCCATGGAGTCGCCGAAGTGAACTGTCGGTCAATCGATCTTGCTCAGGACCGTAGAGTTATCGAGATTGGTTAAATGCCAATCAAACCGTGGTGCATTGGTCATCACCATCACTGGATTGTCGTAGAGCGACAACTTGCCCCTGTGAAACTCGATGACAATGGAAGCGCTGTTGTCGTCGTTCACCACGTCATCGAAGGGAGACACCACACCTCCCAGCAGCGCGAGGGCTCGAGCTTCACGGGCTGTGGGGCGATGGCAGCGTTGACTTCGGCAACCGACCCGAACTGGCCCAGGGGCCAGAGGCCAAGATCAGACTCTGAAAGCAGGGCCTCCCCACCTTGCTGACCTGGGGCTGGTTCTTCCTTTCTCAGGAGGCCCTGCTTCATTCCCTTGAGCACGCCCGTGCAGGAATCCATTCAGGCCGGCGCGATTCTCGAGCACGAATGCCCTGCATAACATCGCTGAAGCTCCTTTGAAGGACGGGTCGGCCACCGCCCGTCGATCCGATGCCCAGAGATGAAGCCGTCTGCACCTCTGCAAGACGCACATCCTCTTTTCCCAGTGCCTCGATTCGCAGGGCGGGTGCTGAACACAGTCAGATTTCACCGCTGAACTTCAACGCTGAACTTCACCGCCGATCCGAGCCTTGGCGCTCTGGGGTTGGGTTGTGTCCGATGCCGGCGGCGGCATCGGCGTCGGTCGCGCCATTCAGAGCTTGGACAGGACAGGCAAAATCCAGATTGTCGGCCTGGATGATCTATCCGAACTGCTTCAGCTGATCGGGAGCGCCGTGGTCGATTCCACCGCCGCCACCAAGCCTCGTTCGCAGGGGTACTGGTCTGTACTCAGCCTCTGGCAGTACAGTCCAGTACCCCACCCATCGAGCGGATCGACACGGGCATCGCGGTGCAGGGTTCGGCAACAAACATCCGTAGAAAGGGGGTCCTCCCTCACCACCGGCAGGCTGATCTGATGGACCAGCAGCAAGGTATTCAGATCGGCATGACTGTAGGTCTGGGGTGATTGGCAAGGCCGGGCGTGCACTGGTACGACACGACGTTCATGGTTGGGTCAGCACCCAAAGTGGGACAGTGTCAAAGCCCGGGTTGTGAATGCGCTTCATTGCGGCCGGCGATCTTTTATGGCCACCTCGAATAATCAGCTATTCGCAAGGTCTCTGTGGACACGAAAAAGCCGCCGAAGAGGCGGCAGAGCATGAGAGCCTTATATCGTCTATTGACGAGATCTCCTGAACCATGGGAGCTTCTCTGGGAGATTCATGCAACAGTTGCTATATGGGAAGAGCGCTGGAGATAACGAAGGAAGTTGAAGGTCAGGTTCTTGAGGACCCACCAAGCATCATTCCTTTCTAGCCCAATTTTTCTTGTCAGTTTTCCACCCATGGACATAGTCATGCAGCCGAAGACATGCTCCACACAAGCTCTGATTGACGACTTGACACGATTCAGTTCCTTGGCTTTGTCGCTGAGAGGATGATTGCGAGCACCTTTTTCATGGATCAGGCTTTCGAAGCCACCTAGACTCAGAAGATCCTCAAAGCATTCACCTGAATACGCTGAGTCTGCCCAAACAAAGTCATGTTCGTTTTCTGGATCCAGCAAGCGTGGGAGCAACTGGCTGTCGTGAATGTTGGCAGGAGTGACAGCATATCGGCGGATGAATCCATGGTCAACATCGATACAGATGCTGTTCTTGTAACCGTAGTAACTGATGCCGTTCTTTTTTGTCCAGCGAGCATCTAAATCCTTCTGCTGCAAGCGATCTGGGTTTTCATCCCAGCCCTCCGGCAGCCTCCCGGCTTTGATTTCTTTGTTCTCCTCGCGGGTATTGCGTTGCTTGGGAACCGGAACAAGAGTTGCATCGATGATCTGGCCACCGCGGGCTTGGAGGCCCTGGGAGCGGAGGTATGCCTCAAACATCTCGAAGAGCTCCTCGATAACTTCCGCCTTGCGCAGTCGCTCTCTGAAGAAGGCGACTGTGGTGGCATCAGGAATGCTGTTCATCACACCAAGCCCGACAAACTCCTCAAAGGAGCGCCTGTCATTCACCTGAAATTCAAGCTCTTCATCGCTGAGGTTGAAAAGCTGCTGGAGAACGAGCATCTTGAAAAGGATCAGCGGATCAATCCTCTTGCGCCCTGCATTAGTCTTGCGCTCATGGACATAGCCCTTGTCAAGCAGTGGGCGGAATGAATCCCAAGGGATCGATTCAGAAAGTCGCTGAAGAACCGGCTTCTTCTCCTTGAGCTTTGCGACTCTTTGCTGTTCGTCCCAGAGTATGCGTTCAGGGGTCGGGACGCCCCACCGCACGAATGCAAGCCTGATCGCTCACCGCTGAGCGATCAGAGACTCTTCCTTGTCCTTTCTTCTGCCTTCAGGGATCGCTCAGCAGTGACGGCATCACCCCATCGCGGTGATGGGCGATCCAGGCCTGCTCCAGGAACTCCCAGACATCCCGCCCCTGTTGCCTGAGGGTAGTGGTGACCGTGAGCAGGCGGCTCCGGCAGATCGCACCTTGGCGGGATTGGACTCCTTGACTGATCTTGCGCTGAATCACCGATTGGCGCAGGGCACGTTCTGCGGCGTTGTTGGTGGGCTCTATTCCCTCGTTCTCCAGGAAGGTCCACAACCCACCTGTCACCTTCTGGAGCTGCTGGCACGTGCGCACTGTGCTGGCCCAAGGCGTTCGCTCGCCGCGCTGGTAGCCGAGCTCTACTACCCGCTGCAGCGTGGTCTCAAAGGTCTGGCGGATCGGCCGGCAGCTTTGCTGCAAGGCGGGCCAGTCAATCTTTCCCTCCTTGTAGCGGTGCCAGTGGCCAAACAGCTGCTGCTGCAGGCCCAGCAGCTGGGCTCCGAATTCAGCGCTGGCGCCCGGGCGTTCGGCGATGGCCGTCAGGTCGCGGATCAGGTGCGCCCAGCACAGCTGGCGCTGCTTGGTGGGCAGGTGGTTGTAGGCCGAGAAGCGATCGCTCACCACAATCCCGCCAAAGGCGTTCCCCAGCAGCTCGATGGCAGCGGTCGTCGATCGACTCAGCCCTTGCACAAATACCGTCACCACGGCGGTGACCATGACCCACTGCCAGCCCCGCTTTCCAGTGGGATTGTTGCCGTCGGCATTGCCGGTGGGGGCGCCAGTTTCATCTACGTAGGCCACCGGCTGCACGCGGGCAAAAGCAAGGGCCTCCTGCATGGGCTGCTCCAGTGCTGCACTCAAGCGCTGGCGGACCCGTGCAATCGCGCCGCGGCTCATCTCCACTCCTACCAGCTGCTGGAGCAGGGCCTGGGTCTTGCTGAAACTCAACGGAAAGGCACTGCCCAGCAGGCCCACCAGTGCACTGAGCCTTGGGCCGTAGTGACTGGCCTCCACATCCGCCGGCAACGAGGCGCAGGTGCTGGTGGAACAGCAGGGGCAGACCAGGCGATGCAGCCGGTGCTCGATCACCAGCGGGGTAATCGGCGGGATCTCGATCACCTGATGGCGCAGGGGATCGAGATCCTCTCCCTGGAGCAAGGTGCCACAGCGGCGGCAGGCATCAGGGTGGTGATCCACCACCTGATCCACCCGCTCGATCGACAGCAGCTCTGGTCCGGATCCGGGATGGCCCTGCTGGCCGCCCCGCTTGCGGCCACTGCCCTTGCGCCGTTCTGGCGGCTTAAAACCCAGACCATCACTGGAGGGAGGTTTGGATGAGTTGCGAGAGCTGCGTCCGATCCGCTCACGCAGGTTTGCCAACTCGGTGGCCAAGGAGGTGAGTTGGCCGCGCAACAGCTCGATCTCCTGCTGCTGGGCGTTGATCAGCGCTCTGACGCTGGCGGGAGTTTCCAGCCAGTCGGCTTCTGGAATTCCAGCCGGATGTGCGGTCATCACAGGCGGGTCTCTACCTGAGATGCAACCGGAAATCAAGCTGTCGTCAAGGGTTCAGCAGGGCCGATGTTCGCCGCGAGCTGTCACGCCCCCTGAACGGATACGTCCCAGAAGCCTCTCTGACCCACTGCAGAATTAGAATGTCATCAATCTAATATTAGCTCAGATTAGGCATATTGCATTGGCTTGTTGATTTATCGAGGTGCCCTTATGGCCTTCAGGCGAGACGAGCGCAAGCCGTGAACTTGGTCGAGATCAACTGCACTGCAGTCCAACAGTATGGCGGGACATGAATCATGGGTCGCCTGAGATTCGAACTCAGGACCAATCGGTTAAAAGCCGAGTGCTCTACCGCTGAGCTAGCGACCCGCCAGTGGGCGAAACCCATGGCAGCCCTTTCGGGCTCCAAGCGAACGTATCACCCGGCGGGGGTCCCGTCCAAGCGGGCGGAGAATCGTCAGCCGATCGCAGGCCGATCGCGAGCCGACCGAGAATGGAATTTCCTTGCCAGCCGCGCTCCATGGCCCCCTTCCCCTGGCCCGAGCCGCGGATCCACCCGGAGGCCTGGGTGGCCGATTCGGCGGTGGTGATCGGTGAGGTGGATCTCGCCACCGGGGCGAGCCTCTGGCCCACGGCGGTGGCCCGCGGTGATGTCTGCCCGATCGTGATCGGCGCCAACAGCAACGTGCAGGATGGCGCCGTGCTGCATGGCGATCCCGGCCAGCCCGTGACCATCGGCGCCGACGTGACCATCGGCCACCGGGCCGTGGTGCATGGCGCCACCCTCGAAGACGGCTGCCTGATCGGCATCGGCGCCATCGTGCTCAATGGCGTCACCGTGGGGGCTGGCGCCCTGGTGGCGGCCGGCTCGGTGGTGACGCGCGACGTGCCGGCCGGCGCCCTGGTGATGGGGGCACCGGCCCAGGTGAAACGCCAGCTCAGCCCGGAGGCGATCGCTGAGCAGAGAGAGCATGCCCACCGCTATCGCCAGCTGGCGCAGGCCCATGCCGGCCGCAGCAGCGAGCGGGGCTTCTGAATGCCAGCCTGGCCTTAAGATCCCTCCAAATTCCCCTTTTCAAGCCATGGACCTGCGGCTGCTGCTGGTTGCCACTCCGATCGTTCTGGCTGCGGCCTGGGCCGTGTTCCATATCGGCCGCGCCGCCGTGGGTCAGCTGCAGCTGATGATCAAGCGCGCCCGCGCCTGATCCCTTCATGGTTCTGGTGATCGGTGCCGGACTCGCCGGCACTGAAGCGGCCTGGCAGATCGCCCAGGCCGGACTTTCTGTTGTGCTGGTGGAAATGCGGCCGCTGCGGCGCTCCCCGGCTCACCACAGCGCTGACTTCGCTGAGCTGGTGTGCAGCAACAGCTTTGGTGCGCTCTCCAGTGATCGGGCTGCTGGCCTGCTTCAGGAGGAATTGCGTCGGCTGGGTTCCCTGGTGATCCGCACCGCCGATGCCCACGCGGTGCCCGCCGGAGGTGCCCTGGCTGTGGATCGCGGCCGCTACAGCGCTGCCCTCACCGCCGCCCTGGAAGCCCATCCGTTGGTCACGATCGAGCGGCGCGAGCAGGTGGACCTGCCGCCGGCCGATCAGATCACCGTGCTGGCCACCGGACCGCTCACCAGCGAATCGCTTGCGGAGCAGTTGCGCGCCTTCACCGGCCGGGCCGATTGCCACTTCTTCGATGCCGCCAGTCCGATCGTGGAGGGCGAGAGCATCGATCTGGGCCGCGCCTTCCGCGCCTCCCGCTACGACAAGGGCGATGCCGACTACATCAATTGCCCGATGAACAAGGAGCAGTTCCTCGCTTTCCGAGAGGCGCTGCTGGCCGCTGAGCAGGCCGAGCTCAAGGATTTCGAGCAGGAGAGCGCCAGCTTCTTCGAGGGCTGCCTGCCGATCGAGGAGCTGGCCCGCCGCGGTGAAGACACCATGCGCTATGGGCCGCTCAAGCCGATCGGTCTCTGGGATCCCCGCTGGGGCGATGTCAACGACCGCGACGTGCGCCGCGCCAACCGTGCCTATGCCGTGGTGCAGCTCCGCCAGGAAGACAAAGACGGCCGCCTCTGGAATCTGGTGGGCTTCCAGACCAACCTCAAATGGGGCGAGCAGAAGCGGGTGCTGCGCCTGATCCCGGGGCTGGAGAACGCTGAATTCGTGCGCTTCGGCGTGATGCATCGCAACACCTTCCTGGAGTCGCCCCAGCTGCTCGATCCCACCCTGCAGTTCCGCAGCCGGTCCACCCTGCTGGCCGCCGGCCAGATCACCGGCACCGAGGGCTATGCGGCGGCCGTGGCCGGCGGCTGGCTGGCCGGCACCAACGCCGCCCGGCTGGCCCGGGGTGAGCAGCCGATCCAGCTGCCCGCCACCACCATGATCGGCGCCCTCACCCACTTCATCGCCGAGGCTCCCTGCGGCGGCTCAGGCAAGCGCGGCGGCTTCCAGCCGATGCCGCCAACCTTCGGCCTGCTGCCCGAGCTGGCCGAACGCATCCGCGACAAGCGCCGCCGCTACGGCGCCTACCGCGACCGGGCCCTGTCTGATCTGGAGCCCTATCAGGCGGGCAGTCTTCAGATGGCCGGTCTCCAGCCAGCCAGCCTTGAGGCAGCCGGTCTTCAGGCCACTGCCCTTCAGGCAACCACCGCTTAAACAGGACCGTCCAAAACAAAGCGGTAGCGCACATCCCCTTGGCGCAGCCGCTCGATCGCGGTGTTGATCTCGGCCATCGGCAGGTGCTCCACCTGGGGCTTGATGCCATGGCGGGCGCAGAAGTCGACCATCCGCCGCAGGCTGGCGGGGGAGGAGGTGGGACTGCCGGTGAACTGGAGGCGGCCGGCGATGAAGGGAAACGCCTGCAGGGGGATCGGCTCGGTCACCACCCCGAGCTGATGCAGCCGCCCCCGCGGTGCCAGGGCCCCCACCACGGCATCCCAGTCGAGGCTGTGATTGCTGGTGTTGACGATCAGATCGAAGCGGCCGCGATGGTCTGTCAGGGCCGAGAGCGCCAGCACACCATGGGCTCCGAAAGCCGCGGCCTCAGCGGCCTTGCCCTGCGGATGGGTGGTGATGGCGGTGACCTCACAACCCCAGGCCTTGGCGAACTGCAGGGCCATGTGGCCCAACCCACCGATGCCGATCACGGCCACGCGGGCCGTGGGCGACACGGCCTCATCAAGCAGGGGGGCGAACACGGTGATGCCACCGCAGAACAGTGGACCGGCATCGGCCGGCGAGAGCCCCTCAGGAATCGGAATCAGCCAGTCCTGATGGCCCTTCACATGGCTGGCGAAGCCACCGCTGCGGCCCACCACGGTGGCCTCAAGATCGGCGCAGAGGTTCGCCTCGCCCCCCAGGCACCAGCTGCAATGGCGGCAGGAGCCGGCGATCCAGCCCAGACCCCGCAGCTGGCCCACCAGGGAGGGATCCACCCCCTCGCCCACCTGCACCACCCGGCCCACCACCTCGTGGCCAGGCACCAGGGGATAGGAACTGATGCCCCAGCTGTTGTCGATCATCGACAGATCGCTGTGGCAGAGGCCGCCGTGCAGCACCTCCAGCAGCGCTTCATCGGGGCCTGGCTCCAGCAGCTGCGCCGAGCTGCGCTGCAGCGCAGCCCCGACGCTGTCGGCCTGCCACACGGTGATCTGCATCGAGGGGGGCTGCGGCTACCGCCCGGTTCTAGCCAGGCCGGCACCTAGGGTCTGCGGCGGCGATGCTGGCAAGACGTGAGCGATTCCCTCGCAGCACCGGTGGACAGGCCTGACTGGGACGTGATCGTGATCGGCTCGGGCATCGGCGGGCTGGTCACCGCCTCCCAGCTGGCCGCCAAGGGCGCCCGGGTGCTGGTGCTGGAGCGCTACCTGATCCCGGGAGGCTCGGGGGGCAGTTTCCGGCGGCAGGGCTTCACCTTCGACGTGGGCGCCTCAATGATCTTCGGCTTCGGCGAGAAGGGCCACACCAACCTGCTCACCCGCGCCCTGGCGGATGTGGGCGAACGCTGCGCCACGGTGCCGGATCCAGCCCAGCTCGCTTACCACCTGCCCGACGGCCTGGAGGTGGCGGTCGACCGCAACTACGATACCTTCCTCGCCGATCTCACCGCCCTCTTCCCCCACGAAGCCCGCGGCATCCGCGCCTTCTACGACACCTGCTGGCAGGTGTTCCGCTGCCTCGATGCGATGCCGCTGCTCTCGCTCGAGGATCCGGCCTACCTGGCCAAGGTGTTCTTCCGTGCACCGCTGGCCTGCCTCGGCCTGGCCCGCTGGCTGCCGGTGAACGTGGGCGACGTGGCCCGCCGGCACATCCAGGATCCGGCCCTGCTGAAGTTCATCGACATGGAGTGCTTCTGCTGGAGCGTGATGCCGGCGGATCGCACGCCAATGATCAACGCCGGCATGGTGTTCTCCGACCGCCACGCCGGCGGCATCAACTACCCCAGGGGCGGCGTGGGGATGATCGCCGAGAAGCTGGTGGCTGGGCTGGAGCGGCACGGCGGCGCGATCCGCTACAAGGCCCGCGTCACCGAGGTGCTGCTCGAAGGCGATCGGCCCAACGCCCGGGCGGTGGGCGTGAAGCTGGCCAGCGGCGAAACGATCCAGGCGCGGCGGGTGGTGAGCAATGCCACCCGCTGGGACACCTTCGCCGGCGCGCCCGACGCTGAAGGATCCGTCAACCAGCCGCTGGTGGATGCCGCCCATACCCCCAGGGCCGAAGCCACCTGGCGTCGCCGCTACAGACCCTCCGCCTCCTTCCTGTCGCTGCACCTGGGCGTGGAGGCCTCGCTGATCCCCGCGGGCCTGCACTGCCACCACCTGCTGCTCGAAGACTGGTCGCAGATGGAGGAGGAACAGGGGGTGATCTTCGTGTCGATCCCCACCCTGCTGGATCCCTCCCTGGCGCCGGAGGGCCGCCACATCGTGCACACCTTCACCCCCAGCGCCATCGAGCACTGGCGCCAGCTCAGCCCCGCCGCCTATCGCGCCAAGAAGGAGGCGGACGCGGCGCGGCTGGTGCAGCGCCTGGAGGCGATCCTGCCCGGCCTGGCCGGAGCCATCCGCCTGCAGGAGATCGGCACGCCCCGCACCCACCGCCGTTTTCTCGGGCGCATGGGCGGCAGCTACGGGCCGATTCCAGCCCTGCCCCTGCCGGGCCTCCTGCCGATGCCCTTCAACCGCACCGGCATCGGCGGCCTCTACTGCGTGGGGGATTCCTGCTTCCCCGGCCAGGGGCTGAATGCCGTGGCTTTCAGCGGCTTCGCCTGTGCCCACCGCATCGGCGCCGATCTGGGCCTCAACCCCTGGGCGCTGCCCGCCTGAAGGGAGCTGGCTGTCCAGCTGATCCGCACAGAACTGGTCAGCTCAGAACCAGCGGAAAACCGCCCGTGCTGCTCTCGCAGCTGCGGGGATGTCTCCATAGCGTGACCATCGTTCCTGCCGTCGCGCGCCCTCGGGCGACGGCTTCCAGCCGATGAGTTCCGTCCCCACCCCCAGCTCCGAAGACCTGGCCCGCTACCTCGAAGCCCGCGGCGAGATGGGCAAACCCTGGATGTGGCACCTGCTGCGCCTCACCAAGCTCAAGGAGGCCAAGGACGAGATGGAGCCGGAGGCCTACCTGACCAGCCTCCAGGACGCCCATGCCGACCTGATGCGCCTGGGTGCCTTCTGGAAGGGCCGTGAAGCGGAGGTGTTCGGCGGCCGCTACCAACCGAGCGCCGTGATCGAACCGCTGCCCGGCTCCGCCGACGACCGATGACCCCGGAGCAGGCCCAGGATCCGGCCATCCATCCGATGGCGCCGCTGATCCGGCTGACCCTGCTGGGGCTTTACCTGGCTCTGGTGCTGCCCCTGCCGCCCCTCGCCCCTGAGGGGCTGCGTCTGGCCATGGCCGTGCTCGTGGCGCTGGGTCTGCTGCTGGTGCTGGCGGTCACCAGCGAGCGGGTCGAGCTGGACGCGCAGGGGCTGCGGGTGGGCCATCCCGCCTGGTGCCGCTGGTTGCTGCGCCGCGGCTGGAGTTTGCAGTGGAGCCAGGTGCGCGGCCTCACGCCCGTGGCCACCAGCCAGGGGGGGCGCGTCTACTACGTGCGAAATACGAAAGGAGCGGCCACCCTGCTGCCACAGCGGGTTGCCGCCTTCGAAGACTTTCTGGGCCGCTTCAGCCAACAAACAGGGCTCGACACCAGCTCCATCGGCCGGATCAGCCCACCCTGGACCTACCAGCTCCTGGCGGCGCTGGTCGTTGCACTGTTGATCGGCGAAATCATGGCCTTGGCTGTCAGGCCGATTGCCTGAGCATTCCATCCTGAGGGTCAGTTCAGCCGACCGAGCTGGTGGGGCTGGTGAAGCTGAAGCTGGTCGGATGCAGCGTCCGGTACAGGATCGGGAAGGGTGTCGAGGCTGAAGCGATAGCCCTGCTGCCGCATCGTTTCGATGCCGCCGCCCTCGCCAAGACCGGCCTGCTCGAGCTTGCGGCGCAGGGTGAGCACCTGGGTATCCACCGAGCGGGGACCGCCACTGAACGGCGGCCAGGCCATGCGAAGCAGTTCCTGGCGGCTGCGCACCACCCCGGGGGGCATCAACAGGGCACAGAGCAGGGCAAATTCCCGAGGACTGAGTTCCACGGGCTGATCCCGCAGGGTCACCTGCCGCAGCAGCAGATGCACTTCCAGAGGCCCCACACAGACCCGCTCCTGCAGGCCACTGCCACTGCGGCGCAGCAGGGTGCGGCAGCGGGCCGCCAGTTCCTCCAGACCGAACGGTTTACGCAACACGTCGTCGGCGCCACCATCGAGCAGGGCCACCACTGGCTCAGAGCCCGAACGGGCGGTGAGCACCATCACTGGGCAACGCAGCATGGCCCCCAATCGCAGAGCTGAACTTTCCTCCAGCAGCTCCGCACTCACCAGTAGGTCAGGAGCCTGCTCCTGACAGACATCCAGAGCCTCGCGCGCCGTGGACACGGCGGCAGCCAGATGACCATCCTGCCGGAGCCGCTGGGCCAGAACCGTGCGCAAGGTGGCATGGGGGTCCACCACCAAGACCCGTTTCGGTTGGCTGATGGCTGGAGCCTGATTCTGTTGGGTCTTCAGGTCCACCCCTGCCCCCCTGTTGCCGATACGCTACTGGCAGGGTAAGGGGAAAACGGGTATCGCCTGATGCCTTTCGTTCTGTCCCCTGCCTCTCCCTCCGCAGCGAACGCCTCAGCCCGTCTGTGCGCCGGTGTCCCGGCCCCGGGTTTCTTGCCCCCCATGACCGCCCTCCAGCACCCCGACGCCATCCGCCATTTCCAGTCGCTCTGCGATGCCTGCCAGGAGCTGGCCAGCCGTTACCACGGGCCGGCGGAGCTGCGTCTGTATGCCGATGGCTACCTGCACGCCCTGCGGCGCACGGCCGTGCTCGACCCCCTGGCCCAGCGCCGCCTCGAGGAACTGATCGATCGCTGGATCCTTGATCCCTCCAGCTTCATCGGCCCCGATGGTGACCCCCGCTCCCTCTACGAGATGGAGCGGCACTGAGTCAATTCGGGGTCATCGCTTCTGGGCTTCGGGATCGTCGCGCCGGGATTCGAGGCCTTCAGGAGGCCAGGGCCACCGCCAGGGTTTCGCGCAACTCGCCGGAGTTGTACATCTCGATCAGGATGTCGGAACCCCCCAGAAAGGTTCCGTTCACATAGATCTGCGGGATCGTGGGCCAGTCGGAGAATTCCTTGATGCCCTGGCGGATCTCCATGTCCGAGAGGACATCAAAGGTTTCGAACGGCACCGCCATTGCGTTGAGGATCTGCACCACATTGTTGGAGAAGCCGCACTGGGGCATCAGCTTGCTGCCCTTCATGAACACGAAGACCGGGCTGCTGCCGACCAGGGTCTCGATGCGCTGCTGAAGACTGGCGTCCATGGGGTGAGGGGGGAACGGTGAAGGACATGGCGAAACGGGTCGCCGGAATCAAAGGCCCGACCTGACCAGACAGCCGGTCAGACACAGGCATGCTCACAAAGAGCGGAAAATCCGATCTCAGGCGGGAACCGAGGTCTGCAGGGCCAAGGCGTGGATGGCCTCGCTGGCCAGTTCCTGCTTGAGGGCTCCGTAGACGAGTTGGTGCTGGCGCACCCGCGGCAGTCCGGCGAAGGCAGCCGAGACCACCGACACCTGCAGATGATCACCACCGCCGGTCAGATCCTCCACCGACACGCTGGCATCGGGCAGAACCCGGCTGATCGCCTCCTTGACCTGATCCGGATGAACCATGGGGGCGGTGAACGAGCACTGTGCGGAGCGGAATCTAGGGACTCGCTCTCTCAGCCGACGAGAAAGTCCCCCCTCCGGGTTGGATCAGGCGAGGCGGGCCTCAGGGGGCCGGGGTGGAGGGAGCCCCGTAGGGGGTGGTCACGAAGCCCAGTTCCACCAGGCTCTGATAGGCCTTGCGGCCCTCCTCGTTGGTAGGGGTCATCACCTTCACCACTTCAACCAGCAGGGGCACGGCCACCTCGGGCTGGTTCTGGCGCCGGAACAGGGCCGCCAGGCGCAGGTTCACCTGGGCGAGGGTTTCGAGGGCTTCGCGGCCCTTCCGATCCATCTCGCGCGGGATCCGGGCATCGAGGCCGCGGAAGGAACCGCTCAGATCGCGGTAGAAACCAAGCAGGCGGCGGGTGGCATCCCGGGCCTGGTCGTAATCCTTGCGGGCCTGGGTGAGGTTGCCGGCAGCGGCGGCCGCATCACCGCGGGCGATCACCGCCCGCACCGACTCGAGATTGAAGGCGCTGCCGGAGGCTTCGAGGGCCTTCTGGGGCTCCTCCTGCTGGGCCTGGGCCGGAGCCACCAGCACAGGGGCACCGAGCACAGCGGCCAGGGCAACGGAACCGGCCAGAGCACCGGCATGGCGCCCAGCTCGGATGAGGCGTTGGGCAGCGAAGAGCCTGCGCACGGGACGGCCAATGACTGGGTGGGACTTTATGAGACCCGCAGTGGTCGCCCCACCGCTGCACGAGCCGCTTCCTCAGCTGTTTGCATCGCGTCGGCCAGGCGGTGGGTGAGCGAGAGGGCAGCGGCGCGGCCCTGCCCCTCCACCCGAAGCGGCTCGCCGAACTGGAGGGCAGCCGGATCGCCGAGTTGCGGCGCGGCGTGCCCATAGGCGATGCCCACCGGTACCACCGCCGGATCCACTCCCTGACCGGCAGCCATCAGCGCCAGGCGGGCCAGCCCCTGGTGCAGGCGGATCGGGCCGTCCTCCCGACGGATCCGCCCCTCGGGGAACACCACCAGCTGCTCCCCGTTGGCCAGCAGATCGAGGGGGTAGCGCAAGCTGGCCAGGGTGGGGTGGCTCTGGTTCACCGGGAAGCAGCCGAGCCTGTGCAGAAACCAGCCCTGCAGCCCGCGCATTTCATCGATGGTCACCATGAAGCGGCAATCGCGGCCTGTGACGCGTCGACCGGCGGCAAAGGGCAGCATCAGCGCATCCCAGCGGGCCCGGTGGGTGGGAGCCAGCAAAACCGGCCCCAGATGGGGCAAATGCTCGGCCCCCTGCACGATCAGTCGGGAGAAGAAACCCTTCAGGGCCACGTCCTGGGTAAGAACCATGGCCAGCGGGGCCAGCCAGGGATTGATGCCGTTGCAGAGGCCGCGCTCGCGCAGGGAGCCACCCTCGCCGCGCAGAGCCAGGCTTGAAGAGGGTGCCGGCTCTGATGAACAGTCCGAGCCGTGGGACTCCACTGCATGGAAGGGATGGCCGCTGCACGGCTTCTCGGTCTGCGCCAACACCGAACCGCCGATCACCGCGAAACGTCGCCTGCACTCAACTTAAGAAGCCCGCCGCGGCCACGGGCAGCGCCACGGGCAGTTACGCCTGCGGCCCTTCATAAACTCGGCCCCCCGCCCCCATTCCCTGTTCATGGCCAGCCTCGGCGTCAACATCGATCACATCGCCCAGGTGCGCCAGGCCCGTCGCACGGTCGAGCCCGATCCGGTCACCCACGCCCTGCTGGCGGAGCTGGGCGGGGCCGATGGCATCACCGTGCACCTGAGGGAAGACCGGCGCCACATCCAGGACCGGGACGTGGAACTGCTGCGCGCCACCGTGCGCAGCCGCCTCAACCTGGAGATGGCGGCCACCGCCGAGATGGAGGCGATCGCCCTGCGCCTGCGGCCGGACATGGTCACCCTTGTGCCGGAACGGCGCCAGGAGGTGACCACCGAAGGGGGGCTGGACGTGGCCGGCCAGATCGATCCGCTGCGCGCCCTGGTGGGCCATCTGCAGGACAACGGCATCGGCGTGAGCCTGTTCGTTGATCCGGACGGGGCCCAGCTGCAGGCCTGCGTCGCCAGCGGCGCCCGCTGGGTGGAGCTCCACACCGGCGCCTACGCCGAAGCCCCCTGGGAGCAGCAACCGCTGGAGCTGGCCCGCCTGATCGAGGCCACCACCCACGCCCGCCAGCTGGGGCTGCGGGTCAATGCCGGCCACGGCCTCACTTACCGCAACGTCGAACCGGTGGCAGCGATCGAGGGCATGGAGGAACTCAACATCGGCCACACGATCGTGGCCCGCGCCCTGGCGGTGGGCCTGGAGACGGCGGTGCGGCAGATGAAGGCGCTGATTCAGAATCCCCGCCGCGACCCCCTGTTCGGCAGCCACCACCCATGAGCACGTACCACTTCGTCGCCGCCAGTGAAGCCTTCCTCACCGTCGAGGAGCCGCTTGAGGAAGTGCTGCGCGAGCGGGTGAGCAACTACGGCGAGAAGGGACGCGCCATCGATTTCTGGCTGGTGAAGCGGCCGGCCTTCCTCGAGGCGCCCGAACTGGCGGCCATCGCCGCCACCGTGCCTCGCCCGGCCGCGGCGGTGGTCTCCACCGATGAGAAGTTCATCACCTTCATGAAACTGCGCCTGGAATTCGTCGCCCAGGGATCGTTCGAGGCCCCGAGCGCGTCCATCCCCGATGCCCTGGCCAGCCTGGCCTGAGGGGCTTCAGAACAACCCCAGGAAGCGCTTGCGTTCCGGTTCCCCCTCCGATCCGGAGGCGAGTCGCCCCTGGCCACCATCCTGCTGGTAGCGGGGCTTGCTGTCGCCGATCGTGAGCGGCGCTTCCTTGTTCTTCCACCAGATCCAGTCGCGGATCGGCGGGGTGTTCATCAGGTCGTCGCGGCTGAGGCCAAGGCCGAGCTTCGCGGAGGCATCCAGCAGCACATCGAGCATGGCCTCGCCATCGCTGCAGCGGGCCAGGGCCTCGTTGGTGCGCTTGGCACCATTCAGGGCCGAGACGAGAAGCTTCACCCGCTGACTCGGTGGCAGAGTTTTTGGATCCATCCCATCGCAGCTCCAGGCCGCACCGTATCAGCGATCTCAGCGAACGATGGCGCCCTCTGCGCTGCATGGCCAGGAGAGAAAAGATGACAATCCGACCGGCCCGGGGCAAGACTCTGACTAACGCATCCGATTGATGACGCCCTTTTCACGTCCCCCACGCCATTGGGTCATCGGGGACGTCCATGGCTGTGCTGATGCCCTGCAGAGGCTGATCGGAGCGCTGCCGCCTGACGATCGGCTGGTGTTCTGTGGCGACGTGATCAACCGCGGCCCCCAGATCGAGCGCACCATGCGGATGGTGTGGCAGCTGGTGCTGAGCGGCCGGGCCGTCTGGCTGCGTGGCAACCACGAGCAGGCGCTGCTCGAGGCCCTCGACCAGGGCCACTGGTTCGGCCAGCAGGCCCTGGCCGGTTGCGACACCTACCGCCAGCTGGGCGATGGCCTCTGCCGCATCTGGCGTGATCGCCTGGCCAGCCTGCCGCTGGTGTATTGGGGGCAGGGCTGGGCCGCCACCCACGCCGGCTTCGATCCGGTGGACTGGACGCCCGACCTGCGCATCCGCCTGCCCTTCTGGCAGGCCTACGACGGCCGCTTCGGCGAGGTGGTGGTGGGCCACACCCCAGGGCCAGAGCTGCGGCGCCTCAACGGCATCGTGATGATCGACACGGCCGCCTGCTACGGCGGCGAACTCACCGCCTACTGCCCCGAAACCGGTCGCCACAGGGCGGTGCCGGGTCTCAGAAGCGGTCTGGATCTCTGCCCACTGCCGCCCGGCATGCCCTACCCGGAAGCACTGGCGGGCGGCCGCTTCTAAGGGCAGACCACCGTGCTGACGCTCTATCGCAGCAACCGGGCCGAGGTACTGGCCCAGCTGCTGGCCGCCCAGCTGCTGGCGCATCCGCCCGGACCGTTCGAGCGTGTCGAGATCCTGGTGAACACCTGGCCCACCAGCCGCTGGCTGGGGGAACAGCTCGCGATTGGGCTGGGGGGCATCGCCGCCAACCTGCGCTTTCCCTTTCCCGGCAGCCATCTGCGCCAGCTGGTGGAGAGCCTGTTGAACGCCGATGACCACACCAGCGTCTACACCCCTTCTGACCAGGCCGCCCCAGCGCCGGTCGCAGCCGATCCCTGGCGTGCCAGCCAGCTGGTCTGGCCGCTGCTGGAGCGGCTTCCGGCCCTGATCGAGCGGCCGGAGGCCCTGCCCCTGCGCCGCTGGCTGGACGAACGAGGTCATGGCAGCGGCCGGCCAGAGACCCTCGACCGGTCGCTCTGGCAGCTGGGCCGCAGCATCGCCGACGCCTTCGACGACTACACCCTCTACCGGCCGGCGATGGTGGGGGCCTGGATCGAGGGCCGGGCGGTGGACGGCCGCGGCCGGGAACTGAGTGCGGCACAGCGGTGGCAGCCCCTCTTGCTGGCGGAGCTGGCCGAGCATCTGTCGGTGCCGCCGTTCGGTCTGCGGGTGGGCCAGGCGATCGAACGGTTACGGGAGTGGTCTGCCGACCGGTTGCCTGGCGAGCCGTGGCCCGATGGAGCTCTGCCAACGACCCTGAGACCCGACAGGCCCCTGCGGCTGTTCGGGCTGAGCAGCATGGCGCCCGTTCAGGTGGAGCTGCTGCAGGCCCTCTCGGGGGTTCTGGATGTGGAGATCTACCTGCTCACCCCCTGCCGTGAGCTCTGGAAACGGCGGGGTGATGGGGGCCTGGCCCAGCTCCCCCTTGGGGAAGACTGGCTGCTGGAGGCGCCGCGCCTGGAAGCCCGCTTCGGGCGGCTGGGCGCCGAATTTCAGCAGCTGCTGGAGGGATCAGGGGAGACCCAGCTGGGTGCCTGGGAGGAACAGGATCTGTTCCTGGGCGCTGCAACCATGGCCCGCCACGGCTCTGCTGTCCAGGCGCCACGCGCCGCCACGCTGCTGGAGCAATGGCAGCAGCAGCTGGTGGAGCCGGAGGCCGCCGAACCACTCTGCCTTCCGCCGGGCGATCGCTCCCTGGAGTTCCACGCCTGTCCGGGGCCGTTGCGGCAGGTGCAGATCGTGCGGGATCGGCTGCTGCAACTGATGGCGGCCGATCCCGGTCTCGCCCCGCGCGACATCCTGGTGATGACTCCCCAGGTGGAGGCCTTCGCGCCATTGGTGGCCGCGGTGTTCGGTGACACCGACGCCACCGGCGTGGCGCTGCCATGGCGCCTCACCGACCGCAGCCAGCAGAGCGAGGCCGGCATCGCCCAGGGGCTGCTGGGCCTTCTGGCGCTCGGCGGAGAACGGCTCACCGCCTCAGGGTTCGAGGGTCTGCTGGGCTGCTCGCCACTGCTGGAGAACCGGCGCATCCCCGCCAGCGAGGCGGGCGCCATCACGACGCTGTTGCAACGGGCCGGCTTCCGCTGGGGCCTCGACGGCGACAGCCGTGCTGGCGACCCCACCCACAGCCTCGGCTGGGCGATCGACCGGCTGCTGCTGGGGTTGGTGCTGCCAGCGGAGCCGGGGCTGGCTCCGGCGGAGTGCTCCCCCCTGCCGCTGGCTGGGAGCCTGGAACAGCAGACTCGCTGGCTGCTGTTCCTCCAGGACCTGCGCCGCTGGCTGGGGCTGCTGGGCCAGGGCCGCACCCCGGCGGCCTGGGCACCCGTGCTGCGCCAGCTGCTGGAGGAGCTGTTCGGAGCCGGTGGCGAACGGGCCTGGGAGCTGCCGCTGATTCAGGGGGCGATCGCCGACTGGCTGCGTGTGGCCGGCTCCAGTGCGCTGATCCTCGATGCCACCGTGGTGGCGGAGGTGCTGGGCGAGCAGCTCAGTGCCGACAGCGGCCGCTTCGGCCACCGCAGTGGGGCGCTGACGATCAGCGCCCTGGAGCCGATGCGGGCGATTCCCCATCGGGTGATTGTGCTGATGGGGCTGGATACCGGTCAGTTCCCGCGCCAGGTCGAGCGGCCCGGCTTTCACCTGATGGAGCGCCAACGGCAGCTGGGTGATCCCAGCCCCGCCGATCAGGATCGCTACGTGCTGCTCGAAAGCCTGCTCTCGGCCCGCCAGCACCTGCTGATCACCTGGAGCAGCCGCGATCAACGCAGCGGCGAAGCCCTCAGCCCCTCGACGCCGGTGCGCCAGTGGTTGGCCTTGCTGGAGCAGGAGCTGGGAGAGGAGGCCGTGGACCGGCTGCGCTGGAACCACTGCGCCAATCCCCTGGAGCGGCGCAACTTTCTGCCTCAAGGCGATCGTCCCGCCCCCTGCAGCGACCGCCGGTTGCTGCAGGCGCGCCGGCTGCTGGAGGAGCAGCGCAGTGAACCGCCCGCGGCCCTGGCCGCCCCCGGCCGCGACCAGCTGACCGTCAGCGCCACCGACAAGACCAAGCCTTCTGCCGCCGGCGAAGCCTTTGCTGACCTGCTCGCCTGGCTGCAGGCCCCGCAGGACTGCTGGCTCGAGAGCCTGGGGCTGCGGCCGCGCGAATGGGCCCGCCGGGTCGATGATCTTGAAGATCTCAGCCTCGACGAATTCCAGCGGGCCCGACTGCTGCGCCAGGAACTGGACCGGTTGGCAGTCGACACCTTGGCTGGCACGGAACACCCAGCACCGGAACCTCCACCGCCTCCCGACTGGCCGCGGCGACAGCGGGGCCAGGGGGTGCTGCCGCCCGGTGCCGCCGGCCTGCTGGAGAGCAGTGGACTCGATCAGCGCTGGACCTCGCTGCACACCTGCCTGGCCGGGCTGGGGGAGCCGCGTCAGGAGACGCTGCGCCATCAGGATCTCTGCGGCGATCTGAGCTGGCGCGGCGACCAGCTGGTGCTGGTCCACACCGCCACCCCCCGCTGCCGCCAGCGGCTGCAGCTTTGGCTGGAGCTGCTGCTGGCCTGCGCCGCCGGCGCCGGCCCGCGCCAGGCCCTGCTGATCGGCCGCGACGGTGCCTGCTTCCGGGCCCGCGAGCGCCTGAGCCCCCCCAGCCCAGCGGAGGCCGCCGCCGCCCTGGACAACCTGCGCCAGTGGCGCCAGGCCTTCCAGCGGATCTGCTGGCCGGTGCCGCCGGAAACGGGCTGGGCCTACGCCGCCGCCGAAGCGAAGAAGGCCGGCTCCGGGGCCGCCGCGGCCTGCAAACGATGGGAAGGCGGCCCTGAGCAGCAGGCGGAACGGGATGAGGAGGTGATGGCCCTCTGTTTCGGCCGCAGCCTCAGCGGCCGTGCCCTGCTGCAGGGGCCCTGCACCGCCCACGCCCTGGCCCTGCATCAACCACTGCTGCAGGTCTGGGAGGAGCTCAGGCCATGAGCAAAGCCACCGCAATCGAGGGCGTCGATCTCGAGGGTGCCGCTCTCGATTTCGATGCCAACACGGTGCCGCTCACCCCGGGAGTGCAGCTGCTTGAAGCCAGCGCCGGTACCGGCAAGACCTTTGCCCTGGCCCATCTGGTGCTGCGGCTGGTGACCCGAGAGGAGGAGCCCCTCAGCCTCGAGCAGTTGCTGGTGGTGACCTTCACCGAAGCCGCCGCCGCCGAACTGCGCGACCGGATCGCCCGCCGGCTGCAGGAGGCCCTGACGCTGCTGGAGACCCCCGCCGCTGCGACCACCCAGCCCCCCGACCAGGTGCTGGCCGACTGGCTGGCCCTGCAACCCCCAGACCCGGAGGTGCGCGACCGGCTGCGGGGCCGGCTGCTGCTTGCCCTTGAGGAGCTCGATCGGGCCGACATCACCACCATCCACGGCTTCTGCCGCCGCACCCTGCAACGCCGTGCCCTGGAGGCCGGCTTGGGTCCGGCGGTGGAGCTGGAGAACGACGATGGCGAACGCAGCCGCCAGGTCTGCCACGACTACTGGCAGCAACAGGTGCTCGGCCTGGCGCCGGAGTTATTGGCGGGGTTGCAGAGCCGCGGCCTGGGGCTCCAGCGTCTGCAGAAGCTGCTGGGGCAGCTCGACGGCGACCCGGCCCTGGAGCTCGATGCCCTGCCGGCGGCGATGGCGGCCGACCAACCGCTGGCACCCCAGCTCACGGCCCTGTGGCCGCAGCTGTGGGAGCGCTTTGTGAAGGAGTGGAGGGAGCACGGCGCCGCACTGGAGCAGAGCTTCCGCCGCCTGCCGGCCGACTGGAAAGCGCTCGGCATCCAGACCAAGACAACGCCCTACGCCGCCAAACCGAAAACAGACCGGGCCGCCCAGGTGGATCACTGGATCGCCTCCCTGGAGACCACTCCCAGCTACGCCATGGTGCTGGAGCTGCGCGAGGGCGGCACCACCGCCAGAAGCCCCAAGGCCCTGCTGCGCGACTACTTCCACCCCGCACCCTGGGTGAAGCTGACCGCACCGATGGAAGGGGAGGGCAAGACCCTGCCCGAAGCGCCGCTGATGGAGGCGATCGCAGCCCTGGTGGACGGGCCGGCGGAGCTGACCCTGCTCCATTTCGGCCACTGGGGGCGCCTGGAGCTGCGGCGGCGGCGCCGGCAGAACGGCCAGATGGGATTCGGCGACCTGCTGCTGGGCCTGGACCCCGGGCCCCAGGGGGATCGCCATGCCGCCCTGATCGCGGCCGTGCGTCAGCGCTACCGGGTGGCCCTGGTTGACGAATTCCAGGACACGGACCCGATCCAGTGGCGAATTCTCGAATCAGCCTTCACGACGGGGGGCCACCACCTGCTGGTGATGGTGGGGGACCCCAAACAGGCGATCTACCGCTTCCGCGGCGGCGAACTGGCCACCTATCGCCTGGCCCGGCACCGCGCTGACGCGGTCCATGCCCTGCGGGAGAACCGTCGTTCTGCGGAGCCCCTGGTGAAGGGGCTCAATGCCCTGATGCACATCGGGCTGGAGCGGTCGGAGCTGCCAGCGCCCAAGGTTCTCTCGCGCGCCACCAAGGGCGAGCTGGTGTTGCCCGCCGGCGAGAGACCGCTGCAGCTGCTGGCCTGCGCCCAGGAGGCCGAGCTGCCCGAGGCCATGGCCGGCCTCTGCCTGCAGCTGCTGGAGCGGGATCTGCGCCTCCGCACCGCCGCAGCGGACGAGGGCCCCGCCCCAACGCGCCCGCTGCAACCCCAGGACCTCTGCCTGCTGGTGCGCACCCATAGCCAGGCCGAAACCCTGCGCCGGGCCCTGGACGAGCGTGGACTGCCCAGCCGCCTGGTGAGCCGCGGCGATGTGTTCGCCAGCGAGGGTGCCACCACCCTGCAACGCCTGCTCGATGCCCTGGCCGACCCGGCCAGCGACGGCCGCCGCCGCCTGCTGGCCGCGTCGCCGCTGCTGGGCTGGAGTGCCACGGAGCTGGCAACGGCGACGCCGGAGGCCTGGGCCGAACTGGCCGAGCGCCTCGGCCGGCTCGCTCAGCTGCTGCCCCGTCAGGGTCTGATGGGGGTGCTTTCCCAGCTGTTGAGCACCACCGGCTTGGCACGGTTGTCACTGGGGGGACGGCTGCTGGCCGATCTGCAGCAGGCCGCCGAACTGGTGCAGGAACGCATGCATCAGCAGGCCCTGCCGGCCGCGGCCGCGGCGGACTGGCTGCGGCGGCTGCGGCTCGATCCCGATCGCGAGGTTCCGGAGGCCCATCAGCTCCACAGCGATGCGGCCGATTCCGCCGTGGCGGTGGTCACGGTGCACCGCAGCAAGGGCCTGGAGTATCCGGTGGTGCTGTGTCCCTACCTCTGGCACGCCCCACCGGCCCCCACCAGCAGCCCACGGGAGCTGGGCCGTCGCTGGCGGCCACCGGGCAGCGCCGCGCCGCGCCTCGACCTGCATCTCTCGCCCTACTGGGGCCCAGGCCGCCAGGCCGCCCTCGCCGACCGGCAGGCCCAGGTGCAGGAACGGGAACGGCTGGCCTACGTGGCCCTGACCCGGGCCCAGCACCTGCTGGTGCTCGGCTGGCTCGATCCCCTGCCCGCCAAGCACACCGACAACCCCCTGACGCCCTGGCTCCAGGACGCCTCCGGCCAGCCGCGCAACGAGGATGACCTGCCCCTGCAGCGCCTCGATCCGGCCCAGTTGCCGCCGCCTGGCCGCCGCTGGCAGCGACCGGCGCCCGAGGGAGCGTTGGAGGGCGGCCCCCTGCCCCGCCACCGCATCGACACCAGCTGGGGCCGCAGCAGCTACTCCAGCTGGACCCACGGGGCCGCCTCCCTGGCGCCGGAGGCCCGCGAGCAGGGGCGCGACACCGATGGCCTGGTGGGCGAAACCGAGGTTCTGGGCAGCGCTGAGGGCGTCAGCGGCCAAACCCCAGCCCAAAGCGCCAGGACCAAGGATCAGGACAGCAAGCCCTTAACGGCTTCAGAACGCAGTCTGCCGAACGCCACGGTCGTCGGGCAGCCCTGGTCCCGCCACGGACCACTGGCGGAGTTCCCCCGCGGCGCCGGTCCTGGAGACACCCTGCACCGCATCCTGGAGCGGCTGGATTACCGCCAGCCCACGGACACACCAGCCAGCGTGGCGGTGGTGCAGCAGGAACTGGAGCGTGCTGGCCTGGCGCCGGAGCTGCAACCCAACCTGCTGGCCGGCCTTGAGCAATTGCGCCAGACCCCCCTGGGCGGGGAGCTGGGATCGTTCGGGCTGGCGGATCTGCCCCTGGCGGAACGGCTGAACGAGATGAGCTTCGATCTGCCCCTTGCCATCGAGCCTCCCGACGGATTGGAGCTGCCCCGTGATGGCTTTGAGAAGCCTTACCGGCGCCCTCCGCAGGTCACGGCCGCCGGCCTGGCCGAGGTGTTCGCCGCCCATCCGGGCGGCCTGGTCGATGCCGGCTATGCCAGGTCCCTTGGCGGGCTGGAGGTGGCCAGCCGCGGCTTCCTCACCGGCTCGATCGATCTGGTGTTTTGCCAGGGGGAGCGCTGGTGGGTGCTCGACTGGAAAAGCAACTGGATCGGGGAACGGGACGCGGAAGGACGGCCGCTGGCCTGCGGACCCGCCCACTACGACCGCCAGGCCATGGCGGCCCAGATGGTGGAGCGCCACTATCTGCTGCAGGCGCATCTCTACCTGGTGGCCTTGCATCGCTACCTGCGCTGGCGACTGCCGGGATACCGGCCGCAGCGGCACCTGGGCGGCTGGGTGTACGCCTTCCTGCGCGGTGCCCCGGGTCCCTGCCAGGCCGAGCAGGTGCCCGGCATGGTGGTGGAACGACCACCGCTGCAGCGCCTGCTGGCCCTGGATGCGCTGCTGCAGCGCGGTGATCGGGAGACTGGTGTTCGCGAGAGCGATGTTCGGAATACCACCGCATGACCTCCGCCGCCGCTGGACTGGGCCTGGCCGAGCTGCTGCTGGAGGCCCTGCCACGCCTCTACGCCACCCAGATCAACGCAGGCAAGTGCACCGCAACGCCGCTGGATCCGGCCCTGCTGGAGGTGATGGCCGCCCTTGGCAGCGCGCTGGAGCGGGGCGAACTGGACCTGGACCTGGAGGGACCGGCACCGGCGGAGGTGGAAGCCAGCCACTGGCCGCAGCGGCACCGGCAGGCCCTCGCCCACTCGCCCCTGAGCACCGAGGCCATCCAGCTGAACGAGGCTCCGGAAGCACCGCTGGTGCTGGTGGATGGCCGGCTGGTGCGCTGGCGCCGCTGGCACCAGCAGCTGGAGGGGGTGATGGAGAGCCTGATCCAACGCGCCCGATCCCCACTGCCGGCGATCGCCGATTCCAGCCCGCAGCGTCTGGCCCTCGACCGTGCCGCCGCTGCAGGCCTGGATCGGACGCAGCAGAGGGCGGTGGCCGCCGCTCTGCACCACGGCCTGGTGCTGCTGGGCGGCGGCCCCGGCACCGGCAAGACCAGCACCGTGGTTCAGATCCTGGCGGCCCAGCTGAGCCTGCAGCCCGCCCTGCGGATCCAGCTGGCGGCCCCCACCGGCAAGGCCGCGGCCCGGTTGCTGCAGGCGATCGAGGATGGTGCCGGCTGCCTCGCCCCCGCTGTGGCCGGCAAGCTGCGCCGCACCCCCTGCGGCACCCTGCATCGGCTGCTGGAGAGCAACGGGGAGCGATTCGGACGACACCGCCACCGGCCCCTGCAGCTGGATCTGCTGGTGGTGGATGAGGTGTCGATGGTGGATCTTCCCCTGATGGAGGCGCTGCTGGACGCCTTGCCGGCCACCTGTCGGCTGGTGCTGGTGGGAGATCCTGCCCAGCTGCCGCCGGTGGGTCCCGGACCGGTACTGCTGGAACTGCAGCGACCGGCACGGCTGAAGGCGCTGGGGGAGGCCGCTGTGCAGCTCACCACCACCTACCGCAACCACGGCGCCATCGCCGAGCTGGCCAACTGGCTGCGCGGCCGGGAAGGCCATGACCCGCAGGGCAGCAATCTGCACGGCCTGGCCAGCCAGCTTGAGGCGTGTCGCTCCAGCGGCAATCTGGCGTGGCAACAAGCCAATCCAGTCCGGGGCCTGCCTGCGGCGCTGCTGGAACCCCTGCGCCGCAGGCAGCTGCAGCTGGCCAGCCTGGCCGCCGCCATGGCCAGCTCCAGCCAGCCAACCGATGGGGCCAGTGCTCTGCTGGAGGCGCTGGGGGAGATGCTGATCCTGACGCCTGTGCGCAGGGGGCGTTGGGGAGTGGAAGCGATCCATCAGGCCCTGCTCGGCGACGCCGCCACGGCCGGTCCTGGCGCCTGGCCGCCGGGAACTCCGGTGCTGTGCTGCCGCAATTTGCCCGATCTGGGCCTGGCCAATGGCGATCTGGGCGTGGTGGTGCACAGACGCGGCGGCGCGCGGCGCCTGCTGTTCGCTGCCGCATCAGGCGGCCCAGACCGCGCCGCAGCATCCAACCAAGACCATCTGCGCTGGCTGCATCCGGCCCAGATGGCAGGGGCGGTGGAACCGGCCCTCGCCCTCACCGTGCACAAGGCCCAGGGCAGCGAAGCCGACACGGTGATCGTGCTGCTGCCGGATCCAGAGCGCGACGATCCTCGCCTGCTTTACACCGCCTTGACCCGGGCCCGCCACCAAGCCCTGCTGATCACGGCTCCACTCACCTGAGTCTTTGACCTGACGATCTGATCTGAGTACCTGAGCTGTGTGCCAGCTCTTGCCTGAATACCGATGCTGCACGGGCGTTACACAGCACCACATCGCGCAACCTGTCAACGAAACATGAACGGCCCGCGCGAGCCATTGCCAAGCGATTCATACTTCTCTCAACCGGGAAGGGAGCTATCCCCCAACCGGCGGTTTCAGAGCCCCTGCTCCAATAGTCTCTCCCCCTGGGAGTTCTCCAAATCGATATCAGGATGTTCATCGTCCTGGGCGATTCCTTCCTGCATCCCTGACCCCGCCTTCACCCTCTGTGGCGAACGCGAGCGAGGTGCCCCAAAGGTTCTCGGAGAACCGCCACCTGGACGCCCCGGCCCCAGGCGGCTCTGAAACCACCCCCTTCCAAAGCGTTCCAAGTCCTGAGCTCGAAGGTGCAGCTCAGCTGGATCGCCATCCTTGGTCGAACCCAGGCGGGCTCCCAGGCTCGACCCATCGAGTCTGCTGATGAAGGTCAAGCAGGTTCAGCCGAATTGGAAGATTCAGATGAATCATCCCGGCCTGTTCAGCCCATGCAAGAGCCAGGATGCCGGTGAACGACTCGACTTGCCCAGGCTGGTGATCATTCATCCGCAATCCGCCGATCAACAGCCCATGGCCGTGATCGATTTGAGCTGCTCTTTTCCACCTGGACCTGATTCTCTGGCTGGACCTCTGCCGATGTCTGGACCCGTATCGGAGTCAGGAACGGCCCTGGACACAGCGGTGTCTGATCGGGCCGTTGTTGAGCCACCGGAGCAGCGTCCCTGGGGCTGGTTCGAGCTTCTGGCGGAAGGGCCCGGCTATCGGGTCAAGCGCCTGCACCTTGATCCGCATCAGCGCCTCAGTCGGCAGCGGCATCAGCATCGCCTGGAGCACTGGCTTGTGGTACTGGGCCAGGGCAGCGTGGAACTGGGTGACGCGCCGCTGAGCAGAACCCAGCCGCTCGAACCGGGCAGCAGCCTGATCATTCCGCCGCTCACGATCCACCGGGCGGCAGCGGGCAGCGAAGGATTGGAGATCATCGAGGTGCAGCGCGGCCCCCTGTTACGGGAAGACGACATTGAGCGCTTTGCCGATGACTACGGTCGCGTGTAAGGTGCAGCCTCACCCTTTGATGAAGGGCGTGGCAGTTCAGGTGAGCTGTCGAACCACAGGACCGGAGCTGGGACCACCATTCATTCATCCCGATCCGATCAAGCCTCAGTCCGCACAACCCTGCAGCGCAGGAGCCGCCGATCCACGGCAGCCAGCAAGCCGCAGAAGATTGCTGATGTTCGACACCATTTCAAGTTCCAATTCTTGGGTCTCTGCCGGCCTGCGTTGAAGGATTTCCCAGGCCCGGACATCCCGTGACCCCATCTCAAGAAGGCGGCAGCACCCTGTGCGCCGTCACCGGCGTTGACGCCGCCAGCCTGATCGAGGCCAGCTTGGCTGTGGCCGCTGACTCGATCGCAACCTCTGCAGAACTGCTGACCAGCGATTTGCCGAGCTCTGCTGAACCCCTCCAAGCCAGCGACAACGCTGACGCTGAAGACCTGAATCACGACAACAGCAATCGCGAAAGCCGTGATGTCAAGCCGGTGACCGCCGCTGCATCCACAGACACCCTGAAGAGCAGCACTACATCAGAGCCTGAGCCTGCGGCACCCTCCGGTTTTGCCAGTTTCGGCTTTGCCTCCGAGCTGCTCGAAACCCTCAGCGCCATCGGCTACGAACAGCCGTCACCGATTCAGGCAGCCGCCATCCCCGAGCTGCTGCTCGGCCGGGATCTGGTGGGTCAGGCCCAGACCGGTACCGGCAAGACGGCCGCCTTCGCCCTCCCCCTGCTGGCCCGTCTCGATCCCGAGCAACGCAAACCCCAGGTCCTGGTGCTGGCCCCCACCCGGGAGCTTGCCATGCAGGTGGCGGATGCCTTCAACACCTACGCCTCCCGCCTGCCCAACGTGCGCGTGCTGGCGGTGTACGGCGGCGCCGACTTCCGCGACCAGATCCAGCAGCTTCGGCGCGGCGTACAGATTGTTGTGGGCACGCCTGGCCGGGTGATGGACCACATGCGCCAGGGAACTCTCGATCTCTCCGGCCTGCGTGCCCTGGTGCTCGACGAAGCCGATGAGATGCTCCGCATGGGCTTCATCGACGACGTGGAGTGGGTGCTGGAGCAACTGCCCAGCGAGCGCCAGGTGGTGCTCTTCTCGGCCACGATGCCGGCCGAGATCCGGCGCATCTCCCACAACTACCTGCGCCAGCCGGCGGAGGTGACGATCCGCACCAAGGCGGCCGACGGCGGCAGAATCCGTCAGCGTTACCTGATGGTGCACGGCCCCCACAAGCTGCCGGTGCTGCAGCGGGTGCTGGAGGCCGAGTCCAGTGAGGGAACGATCATCTTTGCCCGCACCAAGGCGATCACCCTCACCGTGGCTGAGTTTCTCGAAAGCCATGGCTACGAGGTGGCCGTGCTCAACGGCGACGTGCCCCAGGCGCAGCGGGAGCGCACGATCGAGCGGCTCAAGGACGGCCGGGTCGACGTGCTCGTAGCCACCGATGTGGCTGCCCGCGGCCTCGATGTGGAACGCGTCGGCCTGGTGGTGAACTACGACATGCCCTTTGATGGCGAGGCCTACGTGCACCGCATCGGTCGCACTGGCCGGGCGGGCCGCAGCGGCGAGGCGATCCTCTTCCTCACCCCCCGCGAACGGCGCTTCCTCGGAGGCCTGGAGCGGGCCGTGGGCCGTGCCATTGAGCCGATGGAGGTGCCCAGCAACGCCACCATCAACCAGAACCGCCTTGATCGGCTCCGTCAGAAGCTCACCAACGGGCTCACCACTCCGATCGGCACCGAGGAGGAGCGCGCCCTGCTCAGCGAGATCCTGCAACGCGTGGCGCAGGAGCATGAGGTGAGCAGCGACCAGCTGGCCCTGGTGGCTCTGCAGATGAGCCTGGTCGGGAAGCCCTTGCTGCTGCACGGAGACGAGCAGTGGAGCCAGCCCGCGGCCCGCGGCCCCGCCCGCGACAGCCGCAGCGGCAGTCCGCGCGATCGCGATGGCGGCATACGCCGAACGATTGAGCGGCGCCCCGCCGGCCGGGATGGTCGCAGCACCGGAGCCCCCCGCAGCCAGGAGGTCTCCCCCGTGGATGCGGACATGGATCGCTTCCGGATCGAGGTGGGCTGGCGCGATCGCATCAAACCCGGCAACATCGTGGGCGCAATCGCCAATGAAGCCGGCATCGCCGGCAAGATGATCGGCCGGATCCACATCTTCGACGCCCATAGCACTGTGGACCTGCCCAAAGGCATGCCCGAAGACGTGTTCGAAAATCTGCGCCGGCTGCGGGTGATGAACCGCGAGCTGCAGATCACCAAGCTCTCCTGAGCCTGAAGCGATCCACCGCAGCCCCCTGCGTCTTGAAGCCGCTGCTAACCGCAGCGGCTTTTTTCATGGTCAGGAGGTCGTGACGATCACCGCTCCAGGGGAGGCTTCCCTCGGCAAGGGCACTGACCTCACGCCGGCACAGTGCTCAGGCACACGACCGGGTGACATCGACACTGGACAGCACGCTGAGCTCGGTCACGGACAGCCGCTCGACAGCGGCAATCAGGGAGGGCTGGACCTCGCTGGTCTCGACACAGACCAGGCTCTGCAGCAGGTCAAAGCGGTCCTGGGCAGCGAGCTCACCGTCATCGCTCCACGCCAGGCTCCAGGGGACAGGGCATGCCATAGGACTAATGGGAACTGGATCAGGGTTCGCTGACAATGGGACAGGACCGGGGATCGATGGCCGTTCTTCAGGATCCCTTCGCAAGTTCTTCACGCTTCTCCATCCCGCTCAAGGGGAGATCAGGGATGGGACCTCCGAGTAGGCTGATGGCGATTCATTGATGTCCAGGCTCCCCTCGGCGCGCTCAGCAGGGTTGGACCGCACGGCCTTTCCAAACGGCTCCGGTACGGACTCCTGGCTCTCAAGGGCCTTCCCAGGGACACACGGCTATCTGCGGATCAGTTCCAGGTCCAGTTCATTGAATGACTATCTACGTCGGCAATCTCTCGTTCCAGGCTGAACGGGAGGATCTCCTTGATCTCTTCGGTCAATACGGAGAGGTGCGCAACTGCAGCCTGCCCCTTGATCGGGAAACCGGCCGCAAACGTGGCTTCGCTTTCGTTGAGCTCAGCGACGATGCCGCTGAGCAGAAAGCCATCGACGACCTTCAGGACGTCGAGTGGATGGGCCGCATGATCCGCGTCAACAAAGCCACGCCCCGGGAAGGCGGTGGTGGCGGCGGTGCACGGGGTGGCAATCGTGCTGGAGGAGGTGGCGGTGGCTACGGCGGAGGTAGCGGAAACCGCTGGTGAAGCGACTGGAATCCGATGGCGCCCCAAGGGATCAGGCCCATTGGTGCTCTCCTGACGCCTAACGATGGGATAAGTCGCTCTGCACCCTTCGCACCTCTGCGATCCAAACAAAAACCCCTTGGTGCATTGCGCTCCAAGGGGTTCTAATCGGTTGGATCACGACGACGGAGATGATCCCGGTACCATCAGGTGGATCAGGCCAACGATCAAGCTTCAGGAACGGACTCCGTTGTCTGATCGTGCCTTGAGGCACGGATTGATCGTCACAAGCGTGGCAGCGTCAGATTTCCAGGAGTTCAGTTTGAGCAGTCTCAAGCTCATCGAGTTGATCGACCTGCCAGGCACGGCGACGCAACTCAGCTCCTGGGCAAGGTGCAATCGGTTGGCCCTCAAGGCTCTCAGGAAGTGCCGCCCGCAGATGATGGCGACGAACCTTGGCTGTCCAACGATGGAATCGATTGAAAGCGCGTGAACGGGTCATGAACATCTCCCTTCTGGGATGTCGTCGTTCTACCCCCGGTGCACCGCTACAAACCGTTCCTGGCAAACATCTTCACCGCCAACCCGTCGCATGCGGCCTGCCACCGGCTCCACCCCTGCCCTGAAGCGCCTGCTGCGCACCCTGCGTCC
Source organism: Synechococcus sp. CBW1006 (assembly GCF_015840525.1). Classification (NCBI taxonomy): domain Bacteria; kingdom Bacillati; phylum Cyanobacteriota; class Cyanophyceae; order Synechococcales; family Synechococcaceae; genus Synechococcus; species Synechococcus sp. CBW1006. Next base: position 2,374,448 of record NZ_CP060396.1, read on the forward strand.
CCATCGGCGGCAGGTCTGGCTGGCGGCGACCTGCTCGGTGCTCAATAAACTCTTTGACCTGGCTCCACCGGTGCTGATCGCCCTGGCGGTCGATGTGGTGGTGAAACAGCAGAACTCCTGGCTGGCCGATCTGGGCGTGGTCTCGGTTCCGGGCCAGCTGGCCGTGCTGGCCGTGCTGTCATTCCTGATCTGGACCGCCGAATCCCTGTTCGAATACCTCTACGGTCTGCTCTGGCGCAACCTGGCCCAGACCGTGCAGCACGAACTGCGCCTGGAGGCCTACGACCATCTCCAGCGCCTCGAGATGGCCTTTTTCGAGGCGGGCAGTAGCGGACGGTTGCTGACGATCCTCAACGACGACATCAACCAGCTGGAGCGCTTCCTCGATCACGGTGCCAATGAGATCCTGCAGCTGATCACCACCGTGCTGGCCGTGGGCGGGGCGATGGTGTGGATCTCACCGGGTGTGGCTGGGGTGTCGTTTCTGCCGGTGCCGGTGATCCTCTGGGGCTCCCTGGGGTATCAGCATCGCCTCGCTCCCCGCTACCAGGAGGTGCGCGAGCGGGCCGGCGATCTGGCCAGCCGCCTGGCCACCAATCTGGGCGGCATGCTCACGATCAAGAGCTACGTGGCCGAGGGCTGGGAGAACGATCGCCTGTTTCAGCAGAGCGAGGCCTACCGCCAGAGCAACCGCCGCGCCATTCGCTTCTCGGCCGGCTTCGTGCCGCTGATCCGTTTCGCCATCCTGTTCGCCTTCCTGGCGATCCTGGTGGTCGGCGGGCTGCAGGTGTGGCGCGGAACCCTCGGAGTGGCGCCCTACACCTTCCTGGTGTACATCACCCAGCGTCTGCTGTGGCCCCTCACCACCCTGGGCCGCACCCTCGACGATTATCAGCGGGGCATGGCGTCGACCAACCGGGTGCTGGATCTGCTCGACACGCCGATCGCCATCCCCGGTGGTGATGGCCACTTGCCACGCTCCCGGGTGCGGGGCGAGATCCGCTTCGAGGCGGTGGGCTTCGCTTACCACGAGCGCCCGCCGATTTTGCAGAACTTCAACCTGCAGGTACCGGCAGGATCCACCCTGGGCATCGTGGGCGCCACCGGCTCAGGCAAGAGCACCATCGTGAAGCTGCTGCTGCGTCTCTACGAACAACAGCAGGGCCAGATCCTGCTCGATGGGATCCCGATCCAGACCCTGCGGCTCGATGACCTGCGTCACGCCATCGGTTTGGTCAGCCAGGAGGTGTTCCTCTTCCATGGCTCGGTGGCCGAGAACATCGCCTACGGCAGCTTCGACGCATCCCGCAGCGCCATCGAACGCGCCGCTGCCCTGGCCGAGGCCGCGCCCTTCATCGCCGCCCTGCCCCACGGCTACGACACGGTGGTGGGGGAGCGGGGCCAGCGGCTCTCCGGAGGCCAGCGCCAGCGCATCGCCCTGGCCCGCGCCATCCTCAAGAATCCTCCGGTGCTGATCCTCGATGAGGCCACCGCCGCCGTGGACAACGACACCGAAGCGGCCATCCAGCGCTCGCTTGTGCGGCTCACGGCGGATCGCACCACTCTGGTGATCGCCCACCGCCTCAGCACGGTACGCCATGCCGATCGCATCGTGGTGCTGGAGCAGGGCCAGATCGTGGAAAGCGGCACCCATGAGCACCTGATCGCCGCCGCCGGTGCCTACGCCGGCCTCTGGCGTGTCCAGGCCGGTCTCCTGCCGGACGAGCCCCTGCGGTTCGATGCCTGACATAAGTTTTCCAACATGAAGACATCTGCGGCGCAGCGCCGTCCCAAGAGAGGTCAGCGCGGGCCCGTCACTGTGGCCGTGGTGCTGGGCCTCAGTGGCGGTCTGCTGCTCGCCGGTCCCCTGAGTCGCTGGCTGTCCATCGAGAATCACATCGAGGACAAGCGCATCACCAACCCCTTTGCGGGCTGGGCCAATTTCGGTCATCAGGATGTGCTGTTGCTGGGTACGGATGTCGGTGGTGGCAACACCGACGTGATGGCGGTTCTGCGGGTGGAGAACGGTGTGACCCGCATCATCCAGGTGCCACGTGACAGCTACATCGAGACGGTGGAGTACGGCGGCGTCAAGGCCAACGCCCTTTACAGCCTGGGGGGCGCCGATCTGGTGAAACAGGAACTCTCCAGCCGCATGGGACGGCCGATCAGCCATCTGGTCAAGGTGAATCTCTCCTCGATCCGGCGCATGGCCGATGTGCTCGGCGGCATCGAAGTGGACGTGCCCAAGAGGCTGTACTACGTGGACAACAGCCAGGGGCTTCATATCGACCTCCAGCCCGGTCTGCAGACCCTCAAGGGTCGGGACCTGGAGGGATTCCTGCGCTGGCGCCACGATGAGATGGGCGACATCGGCCGGCTGGAGCGTCAGCAGCTGGCCCTCAAAGCCCTGTTCCGCAAGCTCACCCGACCGGAGAACCTGGTGCGGCTGCCGGCCATCCTGGCTGCCGCCGGCAAGGATCTCCATACCGATCTGGGGCCCATGGAGATGGGTGGACTGATCACGGCGATGGGCATGACCAGCCTGGAAACCGAACGGCTGGACGGCCGCCCCTTCTACCGGGACGGCATCAGCTACTGGGATGCCACCTGGCCGCAGGCCGAGCCCGGCGCCGAGGGAAGCAAGGCCGCTGACAATGGCGAGACCAATCCGCAGGACGATCGCTACCGCTTCCTGTTCTGAGACCTGACCACTTCTGAGGCCTGAGCGCGGGCCATAGGCTGAGCCGGTCATCCCTGCTGCGGCAGCTGCGCGCCCCCGTGTCTTCCCCGCTGCTGCACAACAGCCTCAAGCTGGGGATCTCGGCCACGATCACCGCTGCCGCAGCCCTGTGGTGGGAGCGGATCGAGTTCGTCTGGTATCCGCTGATGGCGGTGATCGTCGTGGTCGACGACAACGACGACCAGACCGTGCACGCGGCCACGTCCCGCATTCTCGGCACCGTCACCGGCGGGCTGATCACCTTTCTGGTGCACACGATCCTGTCGGGCTGGATTGGAGTGCTGGTGTCGCTGCTGCTGATGGTGCCGGTGCTGCGGATGCTGGGCTGGCAGAGCTCCCTCGGCACTGCCGGCCTGGTGAGCGTGATGTTCCTGATGATTCCCGACCACGTGCTCCTCAACTGGAACTACGTGTTCAACCGCGCCCTTGACACGGCCCTGGGCTGCGTGATTGCCATTCTGGTGGGATTGCTGTTCTGGCCCCGCCAGGGCCTCAGGGAACTGCAGGAGATCGAAGACAGGCTCTGGGAGCAGTTGAGGTGCCAGCTGGAGGAGCATCGCCGCTGGCTGATCGAGCTCGCCCCAGCGCCACCGCCCCTGCCGCCGGCCGACTTCACCGAGACCTGGCTGCGCATGAGTCAGCTCACCCAGGAGCAGATGCGCGGTCCCCGGCGTCGCTGGCTGCTGCGCCGGCGCTGGCGCCAACGGCTCAACCTCTGGCAGACCCTCGGCCACCACTGGGTTCAGTGGGAGCGTCTGCTCTCCAACCTGCCGCCAGCAACGCCGCCTCCCGAGACGGACCCGGCCATCACAGGCCCCTATCCCCTGCGCCAGGTGCTGGCCGACCTGGCCGCCGCCCTGGAGGGGAGCAGGGCACACCCTGTGCCCCCCCGCCCCGAGCTCTGGCAGGAGGCGGCCCTGCGCGACGGGCGGCCCTTGCTGCAGTTGCTGGCCCTGGCCGAAGAACAGCAACGACTGCTCTCCACCGTTGAGACCCTGGCGCGGCTGCGCCGGCTCGACCCCCCCACCGTTCCATGCTGATCCGCCGCGACGAGCTGCGTCTGGTGGTGACCACCGGGCTGACCAACGCCCTCGGACTGCTGGCACCCCTGGGCTTCGGGTTCTACGCCACCCTGGCGGTGCTGGCGGTGGGCACCGGCACCTATGGCAACTCCCTGAGGCTCGGCCGCCAGCGGCTGCTCGGCACCCTGCTGGGAGCGGCCTTGCTGGTGGTGACCAAGGAGTGCCTCCGGGAGCTGCCCCTCGCTCTCGCCCTCGGCCTGGCCCTGGGCCTGTTGCGCGCCCTGGGGGAGTGGCTGGGGCTGCGGGTGGGCTATAAGGTGGGCGGCCTGGTGCTGGTGATGGGCTGGCTGGTCCACGGCGATGACCTCGACTGGTGGATCCCGCTGCGGCTGTTCTGGACCTGTGTCGGCATCCTCATGGCCCTGCTGAGCCTGCGGTTGTTCTGGCCCAGCCAGGCGGTGACGCAGACCCGCAGTCAGTGGAACGTCCTTCTGGGATCTCTGGCGGAGGGTCTGGAGGCGGCGGCTGCACAGCTGTATCTGAGCGGGGCCACGGCGAAGCAAGGCCACGCCGCGAAGCCAACCAGCGCAGCCACACCCACCACCCAAGCCGATCCACAGCATCGACGCACGGTGGAGCTGCGCCGCCAGCTGGGGCTGCTGCGCCGCGGCCGCCCCATGGTGGAGGCCGAGCTGGGCGACCATCCCAGCCGCCATCCCCTGCTGCGGGGGTTCTCCCTGCTGGAGGACGCCTGCTCCAGCCTGATCGGCGCCCTCGACACCCTTGAGCGCCAGCCCCCTCCCCTTGGCCAGGTGGCCTCCCTGGCGGCCCTGCGCCTGGCGGAGGCGGAACTGCTCGAGGCCGCCGCCGCCCAGCTGGGGCAATGGTGCCGGATCGTGCTCCAGCCGGGGGAATCGCTCAAGCACCCGCCTCCCTTCCAGGCCCCGGCCAGCTGGAGCGTGGCCGATCACTGGCTGCGCGATCCCAGCTTCGCCGCCATGGATCTGGGCCGGCTGCAGCGGATCGCCCGGCGGCTGATGGCCTGCCAGCAGGTGCTCTCCTGCCTGCTGCACTGCGAATCCCGCTGGCGGCAGCTGGTGCCATGAAGCGAGTCCGCCCCTGGGGAGCCCTGGGCGCGGCGATGGCGCTGCTGATGGCGCCGACCCTGGCGGAACCGTTGCCCGAAGCTCCTGATCCTGCGGCCCCCAGTCCTGGATCCACGGAAGCCACGCCTGAACCAACGGGCTGGGGCAGCCTGCAGGAGTGGCTGGGGCTGCCGGAATGGCTGCAGCTGCAGCTGGAGATCCAGGCCGAACCCATGGCTAATCCCGTCGGGGGCAAGGCCTCCCGGGCCAGCTGGATCCAGCAATCCACCCTGCAGATCGTCATCCTTCCCTGGCGGCAGTCCGGCTCCGAGGCGAGCCGCTGGTCGATGCGGACAGATCTGACCTTCATCAACGGCAACCCCAACTACGCCGAATCCATCGGCGCGGTGATTCCCCTGCAGCAGCTCGCCGATCCGCCGGGGTTCTGGCTCAGCGCCGCCGAGATCCGGCGCGAGACCCTCCCAGGCTCCTGGGGCCTGCGGGCCGGCCTGCTCTCGCTCGATCCAGAGTTCTTCACCGCACCGCTGGCCAGCTACTACGTCCATGGGGCCCTGAACACGGCCCCCGGTCTCGGCACCGCCGACTTCCCCGTGGCCCCCCTGCATGCCCCGGGCGCCGTGCTGAGCCTCCGCCCCTCCGAGGAGCTGCGACTGGACGTGGCCGGCTTCGATCTGACAGCCATGGCCGCCCAGGTGCGTCGGTTCTGGATCGAAGGATCCATGGCAGGGCCGGGGGGCTGGCTGCAGATGGTGCAGCTGGAACTCACGCCCGACTGGCTGCAGCCAAGCAGCCAGCCCCCATCGCTGCCCCCATCCGCGCCGCTGCAGCTGCCGCCGGGGTCACTGCAACTGGGCGGCTACCTCGGCAGCGGCCCCAACCGCGGCCTCTACAGCAGCCTCAGCCTGCCGGTGGGCAGCGGGCCCGGCAGCGATCGACGGCTCTGGTTCGCGGCCACCCTCGGTCTGGATCCGGCCTTCAATTCCATCCGCACCAACCTCAGCACCGGCGTGGTGGTGCTGGGCCCCTTCCCGGGGCGCCCCCGGGATCTGCTGGCCCTGGGGATGGCCCGCACCGGCTTCAGCCCCGGACTCCAGCCGCCGCTGGGCCAGGAGGGGGTGGTGGAGCTGGGCTATCAGCTTCGCCTGAATGACAACCTCAATCTCCAGCCCACCCTGCAGTGGATCGTCAATCCGGGCGCTCGCGGGGCCTGGCCAGGCATCCTCTCCAGCGGCCTGCAGGTCACCCTGACCTTCTGAGCCGGGTCCACCAGATTGGCTGCCATCAGACTTGCATCCATCAGGCTTGCAGCGTTCAGACTGACGCCGATGAGACTGGCGCCGATCAGACGGGACGAATCGGAGCGGATGGGCAGGAGCCGAGGTGGCCGGCAGGGCAACCGCAACCTGAACCACGTGCCGCTGCTTGGCCTGCTGCTGCTGCCGGCGATGGCCGTGGGGCCGGGCCAGCCGGGGCTGCTCGCCCCCAGCCAGGCCCAGGCCAACCGGTCGACGTCGCTGCCCGAGGGGTCCACCGAGCCGCTGGAGCGCAGCTGGCGGGAACTCGACCAGCAGCTGCGCACCCTCGACACCTTGCTGCCGCAAGAGCAAGAGGCACCAGCCGCCGCAGATAACGCCACCCCGCCCTTGCCGCAGACCCTGCTGGCACCCAACCGCGAGGCCTCCGGGCCCCTGCCGGCGGAACTGGACGTGCCCGCGCCCCTGAGCCTGCCCACGGCTGAGCAGCTGGGGCGGGGTTCGATCCAGGGCCTGAGCCTGGAGCAGGCCCTGGCGATGGCCTTTCGGGGCAGCGCCGAACTGCAGGGCCAGCGCGAGCAGGTGGCAGCGGCCCTGGCGGAGCTGCAGGCGGCCCTGGGCACCTACTGGCCCCGGATCAGTGCGGTGGCCAGCGGCGGCAGCAGCCAGAGCGGGACCAGCTTCTATTCCCCCGTGGGCAACACCAGGCTGGGTTTCGGGCCGCAGTTCTCGACCAATGGTCTGGCCACGGCGACGGGCCAGCCGACCGGCGGTGCCCTGACGGTGCCCACCGGCGGCGGCGCCTACCTGAATGAATCGGTGAACAGCGTTCAGGCAGGCCTGGAACTGCAGTACGCGCTGCTCGATTTCGCCCGCACGCCCCAGGTGAGAGCCGCCCGGGCCCGCCTGCAGCAGAGCCGCCAGGCTTACGCGAACGACCTGCGCCGGTTGCAGCTGCAGGTGAGTGAGGCCTACTACCAGCTGCAGCAGGCCGACCAGCTGGTGCGCATCCGCGACGCCACGGTGCGCAACGACCTGGTGATCCTTCAGGACGCCCTTGATCTCAAGCAGGCGGGCCTGGTGCCGCGGCTGGATGTGTTGCGCCGCCGCGCCATCGAGGCCAGCGACCAGGAGCTGCTGATCCAGGCGTTGGCCGACCGGGCCGTGGCCCGGCGCCAGCTCGGCGTGGTGCTCAACCTGCCGCCGGAGGTGACCCCCAGCGCTTCCGATCCGATCCAGGTGCAACCCCGCTGGCCCCTCGACCTGGAGGCCAGCCTGCTGGCCGCGTACCGCGACAACCCGGAACTGGAGGCGGTGCTGGCCACCCGCGAGGCCCTGGCCCGGGAGAAGGACGCGGCCGCCGCCGCCCTGCTGCCGACCCTCTCGCTGTTCGCCGCCGCCGGCGGCTACGGCACCAACACCAATCAGTTCGACATCAGCGTCAGTGGCGGCGGCTGCTGCGGTGGCACGGTCATCCCCGTGCTGAACACCAACGGCTACGACTGGTCGATCGGACTCACCCTGCGCTGGCTGCTCTTTGATGGCGGCACCACCGCCGCGCGGGTGCGGAGCCTGGCCCGCCGGGAAGCCGCCGCGGCCCAGCAGTTCGCCGCCCGCCGCAATGACATCCGCCTGCGGCTGGAGCAGGCCTTCTTCAACCACGAGGCCAGCCTCGCCAAGCTGAGCTCCGCCCGCCGCGGCGTGGCGGCCGCCATGGAGGCCTTCCGCGATGTGCGGTTGCGCTACCGCACCGGCCTCTCCAACGAGGTGGATCTGTCGATCACCCAGGAGCGGCTGATCAACAGCCTGGTGCAGCGGCTCAATGCCACCGTAGACGTGAACCTCACCTACGCCAGGCTGCTGCGGGAACTGCTGCCGGTCTCCCGCGATCCCGAGGCGCCCTATGCCCCTGAGCTGCAGCTCACCGAGCTGCAGCTCAGCCAGCCGCGCCCTCCGACCCCCAGGCCCTGACCGGAGCCACCATGCCCTTCACCCACGAGCAGATCGAGAGGCTCCGGCACCGCCATCGGGGCTACATCCTCACCCTCACCACCGAGGTGCTGCTGATTCTGCTGCTGCCGCTCTGTCAGTCGCAGGTCTGGCTGCTTTCGCTGCTGCTGATCAGCCTGGCGGTGGTTCTGATCACGACGGTGACGCGGTACTCGCCCCTGGTCAGCACGCGGCCGCTGGTCTATGGGCTCGGCGGCGTGGCGATCGCTCTGGAGGGGGTGTGGCATCTGGCCCTGAGCTTCGATCCAGCGGTGGGGCGCATCGTGACGGTGCCGCATGTGATCGCCTGGCTGCTGTTCTTTCTGCTGGCGCTGATGCGCAAGGTGAAGACCTTGGTGCGCGAGCCCTTCGTGACCCTGGCCGTGGTGATGGGTGCCACCTCCGGCTATCTGCTGGTCGGTATCGCCGGCGGCGTGATGCTGATCGCCCTGTGGGTGCTGCATCCCGGCGCCTTCGCCATCTCCTCACTGCCGGTGCTGAACCAGCACAACGCCGACGCTGTGGCGATGGAACCGGCCCTGATGGCCGCCTCCTTCGCGATCCTCACCACTGTGGGATCGGGTGTCCTCCGCAGCGCCAGCGTGACCGGGCAGGTGATCACCGTGGTGATCACCATCGCGGGCCAGCTCTACATCGCCATCCTGATCGCCCTGATCCTGGGGCGCTTCCACAGACGGCCAGGCTGAGTCACGGACCTGGCTCAGTCCCGACCCGATCGGGATGACCACCAGCGCTCGATCCGGTACCCCAGGATCACCAGCAGCACCACCAGCCAGAACCAGAGTTCCGGCGGGTTGGCGTTGAAGAGCACCACCAGCAGCACCACCTCGCTGGTCAGCCAGGGCAGTTCCTGCTGGAGCAGCCCGTTGCGCAGAAGAGGGCGGCGGGGGGAGGGAGTCATGGCAGGGTGTCGGGCTGGCGCAGGAAGGGCAGGTTCCAGCGCCGGTCCATCCCCTGGCTGCGGTAGCCACCGGTGATCGAGCGCAGGCCGGGGATCAGGTAGCTGATCGGTGATCGCCACTCCACGTAGGCGTGGCTGGCAATGGTGAGTCCGTCCCGCACCGGAAACACGCCACTGCCGCGCGAGAGGGTCCAGCGGTAGCCGTCGAGGCTGGTGGCATCGCGCTCCAGGGTGATCTCGGCCCGCATCACGGGTCCTTTGCTGACCAGCTCCTGGGCCAGCTGGGGGTTGCCGATCGTGGTGGAGATGTCCTCCTCGGTGGCGGGCAGGGTGAGCACCTGGCTGACTTTGCCCACGATCCCGCCGAAGCGACCGCGCTGGTTCCAGAGGGGCACCACCTCCACCGGCAGTCCTGGAGGGAGCCGCCGGGCATCGGCCGGTGCGAAGAAGGCCACGGCCCGCAGGGGGGCCTCGTGGGCGGTGGGGGCGGCGGCTCGCCCCAGGGTGCCCAGCCGCTGGCCGGTGCTCACGGTCTGGCCCTCGATCACCTGCAGATCCAGCAGCCTGCCGTCGCGCTGGGCCACCACCTTGCCGTCGAAGGCGATGCGGGCCTCGGTGACCCGCACCTGGCGCTTCAGATCGTCGATCTGGTAGCGACGCTGCAGTGCCTGGGTGTCGATCGTGAGCTTCACCTGCTCATAGCTGGTGAGCACCTCCTTCTCCTGGGTGCGGGTGGCATCGAGATTGACGCTGGTGGTGGTGAAGCCCTGTTCGGCACCCACCACCTCACTCGAGAGCGGCGCCACCACCTGCCGCTGGCTGAGCCAGCGCAGGTTGCGCAGCTTGTCGGCATAGGTGGCCTGCAGGGCCTCGAAGCGATCGCGGTCGTCGGCGAGCTTGGCCAGGGCCGTGTCGACACTGAGCCGCTCGGTGGCCAGCCGCAGCCGGTCCCGTTGATCGAGTTCACGGTTCTGCAGCTCGAGCTGGGCCAGGTTGCCCTTCTGCTGCTGCAGTTCCTTCTCCAGCACCGGCAGGTAGAGCTCCATCAGCACCTGGCCCCGGCTCACCCGATCCCCCACCTGCACGAAGACCTGCCGCACCTGGCCGCCAGAGCGGGCATTGAGCAGGCCGGCGTTGTTCGGATAGACGAGCACCCCCTGCCCCGTCACCTCGGTGGGCACCGGCCAGAACAGGGCCCAGCACCCCAGCGCGCCAGCCACGGCCGCCAGGCACACCCCCACCTGGTCGTGATCGCTCAGGCCCGCCCAGCGGTGGGGCAGCGAGCGCGCCCCCCGGCCGGCGGACGACTCGGGGCCCGGCGGGGGCGCACCGGAGTCGGGGCTGGTGATCGTCATGGCGGCCAGCTTGCTGGATCCGGGCAGCTCTGTCAGCCGGGCTTCGGCCTGGAGGCTGCCAGGGCGATGGCCTGGGCCAGCCGCGGCGCCAGCACCGGCACCTGGGCGAAGGCACCGCTGAACCCGGTGAAGGCCCAGAGTCCCGGTGCCGCATCGATCGGGCCCGCCAGGGGGATTCCGCCGGCGCAGAAGGTCACCGGCACCTGCCGGTACGGCCCGGCGAGGCTCCCCAGACTCTTCTCCAGCTGGCTGAGGCCCTGGCGCAGGCGCTCCTCCATCCAGGCCGGATCGGGCGGCTCCGCCTGGCGTGCCGGCGGGCGAACCAGGCTGATCTGCCCCACCAGCACCCCCTTCCCCCAGGGCGCCAGCCCGGCATCGACGATCCAGGCCTCCTGCTGCAACGTCGCCGCCTGCTGCTCCAGGCTCCGGCGGCGCCAGTGCCGCGGCTGCACCAGCCGCCCGCGCCGTCCTTGCTCCAACCAACGACTGCCGGCAGGGGGGCGGCCAGCGGGCATCGCCTCGAGGGCCAGCACCCCGGCCCAGCTGAGCCGGAGCCGCTGGCCCAGCGCCGGCCAGAGCGCCAGGCAGCCCGCACCGGCGGCCAGCACCACCTGATCAGCCTCCAGATCCGCCTGGGCTTGCAACCGCAACCGCCACCCTCCAGACACCCGCTCCAGAGGACCGAGCACCCGATCCGCCAGCACGGTGATGCCGGCTCGCGGCAGCATCCGGGCCAGGGCCTGGCGGAACGCCACCGCATCCACCCGGGCGAAGGGTGGGCGCCACAACCCTTCCAGCACGCTGCCGCCATGCAGGCGCAGGCCGCAGGGATGCCAGCCGATCGGACCATGACGATGCTCCAGGGCACGCCAGGCCTGCGGCGCCTGGCGGATCAGGGCACCCAGCGCACCCGGAGCCCCGGCCCACCAGGCGACGCCGCCGTAGCTGAGGGCAGTGGCACGGGAAAAGCCCTCATCCACGAGGGTCACCGCCAGGCCCGCATCGGCCAGGGCTAGGGCGAGCAAGCCGCCGGCAATGCCGCCGCCCACCACCAGCACCGGACGCTGACCCGGATCCCCTGGTTGTGGCACCGCCGACATGGTCAGATCTGAAGGGTGAAGGAGGTGATCACCTGCTGGAACAGGCCCTTCACCCGCGGCCAGCGCACCTCGTTGGTGCTGGCCGCAAAGGTGTAGAGGCGGCCGCGGTCCATCACCACCGTCGCCAGTTCGTGGCGGTCCCGGTCCTGCAGGTGCACGGCGTACTCCAGGTCGTAGAAGGTGCGGCCGCCCACCTGTCGCTCATCGGCCTGCACCAGATCCGCCTCGCGGCCACTGCCCGCTGGAGCAATCACGGTGCGGCGCAGGGTCTCGCCCACCGCCACGGCACTGCCGAGCGCTTCGAGGTCGTTGGTGGGGTTCACCTCACCGATCACCAGGCTGAGGGTCTCGTCGCTGTTGATCAGGTCATGGAACACCACCTGCGGGCCGCCACTGACCTGCACCCGGGTCCAGCCGGTGGGATAGAGGAAGGCATAGCGACCATCCGGGCTCTGGAAGGAGTTGAGCCCCGCTGCCGCGGCGCTGCAGCCCACCAGCACCACCCCCAGCAGCAGGGCGGTCAGGGCCGGCCGCAGGCGGGACCAGCTGAAGGCGAGGAAGGGCATGACACGGGCGCGGCGGATCGCGCTCCATTCTCCAACCGCCCCAGGCACCCAGAGCCGCCGGGCCACAGCCCGGGGCGACGGGCCTAGATTCCGGCCACCTGCAGCGGATCCCTGAGCGGCTTCACCCGCCCCCTGGCCCGGCTGATCGATCAGTTCGAACGCCTGCCCGGGATCGGCCCCCGCACCGCCCAGCGCCTGGCCCTGCACCTGCTGCGCCAGCCGGAGGAGCAGATCCGCGCCTTCGCCGATGCCCTGCTGGCCGCCCGCAGCCAGGTGGGCAGTTGCCGGCGCTGCTTCCACCTCTCCGCCGATCCCGAATGCGAGATCTGCCGGCAGGAGGAACGCCACAACGGCCTGATCTGCGTGGTGGCGGATTCGCGCGATCTGCTGGCCATGGAACGCACCCGCGAATACCGCGGCACTTATCACGTGCTCGGCGGCCTGATCTCCCCGATGGATGGCATCGGCCCGGAGGCCCTGCGCATCCAGCCGTTGGTGGAACGGGTCGATCGCGAAAGCATCAGTGAGGTGATCCTGGCGCTCACCCCCAGCGTCGAGGGCGATACCACCAGCCTCTATCTGGCGCGCCTGCTGCGGCCGTTCACCAGCGTGACCCGTATCGCCTATGGCCTGCCCGTGGGCAGCGAGCTGGAGTACGCCGATGAGGTGACCCTGGCCCGGGCCCTGGAGGGGCGCAGGCCGATGGGTTGAGTGCATCCACCGCCGCTCAGCCCGCCGCCCAGGGCCATCCCCCTCCAATCGGCTCATTGCCTGACAGCCTACTGCCTGAGAGCCCACTCCCCGACCTCTGCCCTGCCATCCAGGCCACTGCCCTAACCATCTGCCGCCGCCATGAGCTCAACCACCAGCCGCTACGCCGCGATCCCCCCCCGGGAACGGCTGCCGAGCTGGCTGCGGCGCCCCGTGGGTTCAGCCAGCAACCTGGAGGCGGTGCAGGCGGTGGTGAAGCAGCAGCGTCTGCACACCATCTGCGAGGAGGGGCGATGCCCCAACCGGGGCGAGTGCTACGCCGCCGGCACCGCCACCTTCCTGCTGGGCGGACCCATCTGCACCCGCAGCTGTGCCTTCTGCCAGGTGGACAAGGGCCAGGCGCCGGCCCCCGTCGACCCCGGGGAAGCCGAGCGGGTGGCGGAGGCCGTGCACAGCCTGGGCCTGCGCTACGTGGTGCTCACCGCCGTCGCCCGCGACGACAGGCCCGACCACGGCGCCAGCCTGTTCACCGCCACCATGGCGGCGATCCGGCGCCGTGACACCACAGTTGGCATCGAGGTGCTCACCCCTGACTTCTGGGGCGGCCACCCTGATCCGGCAGCCGGTGAAGCCGCCCAGAGGCAGCGCCTGGCCACCGTGCTGGCCGCCCGACCCGCCTGTTTCAACCACAACCTCGAGACCGTCGAGCGGCTGCAGGGCGAGGTGCGGCGTGGCGCCACCTACAGCCGCTCCCTGGCGCTGCTGGCGGCGGCGCGGCAACTGGCTCCCGCCATTCCCACCAAATCCGGGCTGATGCTCGGACTGGGCGAGAGCATGGACGAAGTGATCGCAGCGCTGCACGATCTACGCCGGGCCGACTGCCAGCGACTCACCCTGGGCCAGTACCTGCGCCCCTCCCTGGCCCACATCCCCGTGGCCCGCTACTGGAGCCCGGCCGCCTTCGAGGAGCTCGGCGCCATCGCCCGCAGCCTCGGCTTCGCGCAGGTGCGCAGCGGGCCACTGGTGCGCAGCAGTTATCACGCCGCACAATGACCCCGACCTCCGCCACGACGTGATGCGTGCGCAGCCATCCCTGCGGCTGTGGCTGCAATCCACCACCCTGCTGGCGGTGCTGGCCGGTTATTGCCTGCTGCTGGCGCTGAACCACACCCTCACCTCCCTGCAGCGCCGCCAGAGCCATGCTCAGCTGATTGAGCACCTGAGCAGCAAGTTGCTGGAGCGCGTCTCCAGCACGGCCCAGCTGGAGCAGCTGATCCACTCCATGCTGGAGCTACCGGGTCTGACGGTGCGCCTGCTGCCGGCCGGCGGCACCTCCAGCGCGCCATTGCTGCTGCATGGCGAGCGCCAGGTGCTGCTGGTGAGCCGCACCCGAATCGGCCCGATCGCCGGAGATCGCCCCCTGCTGGAGCTGCGACAGGACGTGACGGACTCGGTGGAACGGGAACGGCTTTCGCAGCTGTTGCTGATTGCCGCCGCCGGACTGTCGTCCCTGTTCACCGGCGCCCTGCTGCGACCGGTGCTGCGCCGCGGCCTTGTCGAACCCCTGGCCCAGCTCAGCCGGGAGGTGGCGGCAATTCCCACCCCGCCCCAGCAGGCCGAACTGCTCGATGTGGAGGCGGAGCCGCAGGAACTCCGCCCGATTGCCAGCTCCTTCAATGCCCTGCAGGAGCGTCTGGCCGCAACATGGCTGCAGCAGCGCTCCTTCGTGGATGGTGTCGCCCATGAGCTGCGCACCCCGATCACCCTGATCTCGGGCCACGCCCAGAGCCTGCGGCGCCAGCTGGCCGGTGCCGACCCCGCCGCCGCCGCCCAACCCACCGCGTTGAATGCCCCGGAATCCTTCAGCACCTCCCTGGAGGTGATCTGCACGGAAGCCCGCCGCATGGGCCTGCTGGTGAGCGACCTGCTCGATCTGGCTCGCCTGGACGCTGGCCGGCTGCAACTGCAGCTCCAGCCCCTTTCCGTGGAAGACATGTTGCTGGAAGCGTTTGGACGGCTGGAGCAGCAGGCCGGCGGTCGCCTGCAGCTCGCTTCCCCCGAAGCCATGACCCTTCCTCAGGCCAACGGCGATCCGGAGCGATTGCAGCAGTGCCTGGCAGCCCTGATCGACAACGCACTGCGATACAGCAGCGGATTGATCACCCTGCGGGCCGACTATGAAGCTGGCCCGCCCAGAGGCCTGCTGGTGCTGCACGTGCTGGATCAGGGACCGGGAGTGACGCCGCAGGAGCAGGACACGATCTTCGAGCGGTTCTTCAGGGGCTCAGCGTCTGTGGATACCCGCGGCAGCGGCCTGGGTCTCTCGGTGGTGCGGCTGCTGATGGAGGCGATGGGCGGAGCCGTCACCGTGCGGTCAGCTCCATGCGGCGGCGCTGACTTCCGCCTGGAGCTGCCATCCGCACGGTCTGCCGCCAGCCGCCCAGGACCGGACCCTCAGGTGCGAACCGGACCCTCCTTGAGCATGAAGCCGACGCCGCGCACGGTCTGAATCAGGGTGGCGCGGCCCACCGGCTCGAGTTTCTTGCGCAGATAGCGCACATACACATCCAGCAGGTTGTCGTCACCCACCCAGTTCGCGCCCCACAGGGTGTCGAGGATGAGGCGCCGCTCCTGCACCTCGTTGGGGTGACGGATCAGGTGATGGAGCAGATCAAACTCGCGGGCCGTGAGCTGAACCTGTTTCTCCCCTCGTCTCACCTCCCGGCTGGCGGGATGCACCGCCAGATCGGCCAGCCGTAACCAGCCATCGTCCGGTTCATCCAGGCCGGTGCGACGCAGCCTGGCACGGATGCGGGCCAGCAACTCCTCGATCGAGAAGGGCTTGGTGAGATAGTCGTCGGCTCCGGAATCGAGGGCCTCGACCCGTTCGCGTACATCGTCGCGGGCCGTGAGCATCAACACCGGCGTGGTGATGGCGCTGCGGCGCATCCGCCGGCACACTTCAACGCCGCTGAAATCGGGCAGGCTCCAGTCGAGAAGCACCAGATCGCAAGGCTCTCTGCGGATTTGTCCCAGGGCCTGCTGGCCGGTGGCCGCCTCATCGCAGATGTAGCCATCCGCCAGCAGTTCGGCCACCAGGAAATGACGCAGTTCCGGGTCGTCGTCGACAATCAGCAGGCGCGGGGGCATGGGGCAACCGGAGCGGCAGAACCAGGCCTGCACGGCAATCGAAGCCAGCCTAAGTGCCTTCTGTTCAGTCATCTCTGCCGGCCCCGTTGCCTGCAGCGACCGGTTCCAGGCGATGACCGGTTGAATGGAGCGAGTTTCCCGGATGCGCCCGCGCGTCCGCCGCGGCCGTGATCCATCGCTGGCAGCCCCGAACCCTCTCCGGCCGGATGGCCCGCTGGGGTGTGGGGATCGTGCTCGCCTACGCCCTGGTGGCCCTGCTCACCCCGCTGGCCATCCATCTGGGCGTTCTGGCCGATCCCAACGCCGGCCTCGACAACCCCATCTATGCCGCCCCCTCCTGGGGGCACTGGTGCGGCACCGACCGCCTCGGCCGGGATGTCTGCGTGCGCACCCTGGCCGGCAGCGGTGTGGCCCTGCAGGTGGTGCTGATCGCCCTGCTGCTGGCTCTGGTGGTGGGGGTGCCTCTTGGGATGATCAGCGGCTACCTGGGGGGATGGGTGGACCGGCTGCTGGTGCTGCTGATGGACACGATGTACACCCTGCCGGTGCTGCTGCTCTCAGTAGTGCTGGCCTTTCTGCTCGGCCGCGGCCTGCCCAATGCCGCCGCGGCGCTCTGTGTGGTGTACGTGCCCCAGTACTTCCGCGTGGTGCGCAATCAGAGCGCTCAGGTGAAGGCGGAGCTGTTCGTGGAGGCGGCCCGATCCCTCGGCGCCGGACCGATCTGGATCCTGCGGCGCTACCTGCTGCGCAATGTGATCACCTCGGTGCCGGTGCTGCTCACCCTCAATGCCGCTGATGCGGTGCTGGTGCTGGGCGGCCTGGGCTTCCTCGGCCTGGGCCTGCCGGAAACCATTCCGGAGTGGGGCAGTGATCTGCAGCAGGCCCTCACGGCCTTACCCACCGGGATCTGGTGGACGGCCCTCTATCCCGGCCTGGCCATGTTCGTGCTGGTGCTGGGCCTCTCGTTCCTGGGGGAGGGCCTGGAGAGCTGGTTGAGCGGCAACGACACCGAGCGCAACGCCCTCTGAAACAGCCCCACTGCAGGGCCTGTTCATCCCCTGTGCAGCCGCGCGACGACCTCGCCATAGTGGAATCCTCAAGTAGATGGTGCGGCCATGCCCTGGTGGCTGGATGTGGTGCTGCTGTTGTCCGGCGTGGTGCTCTGGAGCGAAGGCAGTCGTCACACCGATGACGTGATCGGCATGCTCGAAAAGATCTTCGCGGTGACCTGCGTGATGGTGGTGCTGCTGGGCGGCCGGCAGATCCCCCTGGAGCTCGCCGCCCTGGCCGTGGCCGTCTGGCTGCCCAGCGCCAACCGCTTCGAGGAAGAGGGACGGGGCTGAGCTCTGCGGCAACCCATGGCAGCGCTGATGAGAAGCATCAGCACCGCAACCGCACTGTCCGCGGCAGCTCCTCTGCAATCTCGCCGGCCTCCGACAATGCCGGATACGCCCGCCCCTGGCTGCGGCACCAGGCGGCCACCTGGGGATAGGCCCACTCGAACAGCAGCCGCTGGTAGCGCTCCGGCGCCACTCCTTCGCCTGCCGTGGGAACCGTTCCAGCGGCCTGGCGCTGGCGCAGGGCCTCGAACAGCAGGGTGGCCGTGGCCACCGACACGTTGAGCGACTGGACCATGCCACGCATCGGAATGATCACGGCCTGATCGATCTGGGCGGCGGCGGCGGCACTGAGGCCCCACTTCTCGGCGCCCAGCACGAACGCCGTGGGGCCGGTGAAATCACAGCGGCGGTAGTCGACGGCCTCCACACCAAGGTGGGTGCCATAGAGACGGAAGCCCCGCTGCTTGAGGCGGTGGATCGCCACGTTCACGTCTGTCTCCAGCTGCAGCGGCACCCATTTCTGGCTGCCCTGGGCGGTGCTGTTGAAGGTGGGCAGGCGGCCCTGCAGGCAGACGGCGTGGGCCTCCAACACGCCCACCGCATCACAGCTGCGCAGGATCGCCGAGAGGTTGTGGGGCTTCTCCACCTGCTCGAGCAGCACCGTGAGATCACCCATGCGGCAATCGAGCACGGCCTTGAGGCGCTCGAAACGGCGGGGTAGCAGGGGCATGAAGGCGGGTGCCACAGCACGGCAGGCTGGGAGCATCCTCTACCGCGGGCCGCCGATGGCGGAAGCGACCTTCGATCAACGGGTCTGGGACGCCGTGGCCCAGATTCCGGCTGGGCGGCTGGCCACCTACGGCCAGATCGCCGAGCTGATCGGCGCCTACGGCTGTGCTCGTCAGGTGGGCTGGGCACTGCGTCGCCTGCCGCTGCCCACCCCCGTCCCCTGGCATCGGGTGGTGAACGCCCAGGGGCGCATCAGCATGAGCCCCAGCCGCGAAGGTTCGGACTGGATGCAACGGCAACTGCTGCTGGCCGAGGGGATCGCCGTGGATGCCGAGGGGCGGCTGCCGCTGCGGCGCTATCTCTGGAAGGCTCCGCAACCGCCGCTTGGCTGATCCCCGCACCGACGTCGCCGCCGCCGGCCGCCCAGCAGCGGATCCCGGCATTGGCCTGGCACCGCGCCAGGTGGCCTGGCAGGTGCTGCAGGCCGTGGCGGCCGGGGCCTACGCCGATGTGGCGCTGGAACGGGAACTGGCACGCCGCCCCCTGCAAGGCTCCGACCGGGGCCTGGCCACCGAGCTCTCCTATGGAGCGATCCGGCAGCGGCGGCTGCTGGATGCCTGGATCGACCGGCTCGGCCGCGTTCCGGCCCTCCGGCAGCCGCCGAAATTGCGCTGGCTGCTGCACCTGGGCCTCTACCAGCTGTTGTTCAGCCAGAGAATTCCAGCTTCGGCGACGGTGAGCACCACGGTGGAACTGGCCAAGCGGGCCCAGCTGGGTCGCCTGGCCCCCGTTGTGAACGGGATGTTGCGCGCCCTGCTGCGCAGCCGTTCCAGGGAAGCCCAGGAGCTGCAGCCCCCTGTGCCCTGGAGCGGCCTCAGCCTGCCGGCCGATCCAGCTCAGGCCTGGGGCGTGCGCCATTCCCTGCCGGACTGGCTGGCTGAGCTGATCCCCTCATGGCTGACGCCGGAGGCCGCCGAAGCGTTCGGCCAGGCCTGCAACACCCCTCCCCATCTCGACATCCGGGTCAATCCCCTGCGCTCCAGCCCCGAGGCTCTGCGCGAGCGTCTGGCTGCAGCGGCCGTCACGGCCCAGCCCCTTGCGGGATTCCCCGAAGCCCTCTGCCTGGGGGGACATCCCGGCGACCTGCGCCAGCTGCCCGGCTACACCGAGGGGTGGTGGTGCGTGCAGGACCGCCAGGCCCAGCAGGTGGTGCCGCTGCTCGCCCCCCTGCCGGGCGAGCGCATCCTTGATGCCTGTGCCGCCCCCGGGGGCAAGAGCATCCAGATCGCCGAGCGCCAGAACGACACGGGCGAGATCTGGGCCGTGGACCGCTCCGAAGGCCGGCTGCAGAGACTGGTGCACAGCGCCCAGCGGCTGGGTCTCGGCTCGATCCACACCCTGGCCGCCGATGCACTCAGCCTGGCAGCGGCCCGACCCGACTGGATCGGCAGCTTTGACCGGCTCCTGGTCGACGCCCCCTGCTCGGGCCTGGGCACCCTGGCGCGCCATGCCGATGCGCGCTGGCGGATGTCTCCAGCCGCCATCGACGAGCTGGTGGAGTTGCAGCGGCAGTTGCTTGAGGCGCTGCTGCCGCTGCTCAAGCCCGGCGGACGGCTGGTCTACGCCACCTGCACGGTTCATCCAAGCGAAAACAGCGAGCAGATCGCCTCCCTGAGCCAACGGCACCCCGAGCTGGTGCTGATCGAGCAGTGGCAACGCTGGCCTTCGGCCATGGGAGGCGATGGCTTCTACGCCGCAGCATTGACCACTGCAGCCTGATTGAAGCTGTTGCGTGGCGATGTCCTGCCCATGGTGAAAGTCAGGGTTGGGGCTGCGGCTCCACTGGTGGCGGTGGTGGTGGCGGTGGCGGAGCAACCGGTGGCGGGGCGATTGGCTGTTGACGCACGTCGTCGAGAATCCGATTCAGAGAGGGCTGGGATCCACCATCCGGCTCCGACGGTTGGCGAACAGAGCCTGGCGGACGATCGGGAGCTGGACGCGAGGGGGGGGGATCAGGAGAGGCCTGGCGTGACGGCGCTGCAGGACGCGGGGCAGGATCTTGGCGGGAGTCGGCCGAATCGGCGCGCGGCAATGCCGGATCGGGGGCCTCCTGCGCGGCAGATCCTGGCCGCCCCTTTGCAGGCCCCTTGGCGGGAGCCGGCTTGGTGGGCTTGTAACGACCGGTGAGCACCGGCTTGGGCGGGAACTGCCGCACCGGCAGCCCCTTCACCACCGGCTTCATGAAGTGGTTCCAGGCGTAGGTGGCCACCACACTGGTGTTGCGGGTCTCGCGGCTGTTGTCATACCCCAGCCACACACCGGTGGTGAGCTGGGGGATCGAGCCGATGAACCAGAGATCCCGTCCTCCCTCCGAGGTGCCGGTCTTGCCGGCAACCGGTCGATCCGCCAGGGCGGCGCCCCCACCGGTACCGGAGCGGACCGCCTGCTGCAGCATCCAGGTCATCGCGTCGGCGATGTCGCTGTCGACGGCGCGATGACCCCGATCACCATCGTGGCGGCGGCTCCAGAGCAATTCCCCATCGGGGCCATAGATCTCCTCGAAGGGGGTGGGACTCACATACACCCCACGGTTATTGATTGCGGCGTAGGCGGCAGTCATGTCGAGCACCGTCTGTTCGTAGGCCCCGATCGCCATTGGGTAGAAGCGTCCCAACTCGCGGGTGATGCCGAGGCTCTTGGCCGTGGCGATCACTTTGTCGAAACCCAGCTGCTGCAGCAGTCCCACCGCCACGATATTGAGCGAGTTCTGGAGGGCCACCACCATCGGCACCCGGCCCATGTAGCGATTGCCGAAGTTCTTTGGGCAGTAACCGGCAAAGCAACGGGCTTTGTCGAGCACCAGAGTCTCCGGCCGCATGCCCTCCTGAAGGGCGCTGAGATAAACGAAAAGCTTGAAGGTGGAACCGGGTGAGCGCAGCGCCTGAACAGCGCGGTTGAACTGGCTGGATGCGAAATCGTTCCCCCCCACCATGGCCCGCACCAGGCCGGTGCCCGGCTCCATCGCCACCAGAGCCCCTTCCATGGCGCCGGTGGCGTAGGTGTCGATCGTCTTCTGGGCCTGGTCATTCCAGGCCAGGTTGAGGCCGGTCCGAATCGTCAGCCCACCCACCTCAAGTTGCTCGGGGGTGAGCACCTTGGTGAGCTCCTGAGACACCCAGCTGGTGAAATACGGCGCCTTGCTGACCCAGTACTTGGGCTCGGCGGGCTTGAGGGCCAGCGGTGCACCCTGAGCCTCCGCCTCCTGAGCCGCATCCAGGAAACCAGCTTCCCGCATCCGGCGCAGCACAATGGAGCGCCGCTGCAGGGCCAGGTCGGGATTCACCAGCGGTGAATAGACCGAGGGTGCCGGCGGCAACCCAGCAATCAGGGCCGCCTCCGGCAGGGTGAGCTGATCGGGAGTCTTGGAGAAGTAAATCCAGGCCGCATCGGCGACGCCATAGGCGCTGGAACCGAGATAGACGAAGTTGAGGTATTGCTCAAGGATCTGCTGCTTGGTCAGTTGGCGCTCGAGCTTGCCGGCCAGAGCAGCTTCCTTGAGCTTGCGCAGCAGGGTGCGGTCCTGACTGAGAAAGACGGTGCGGGCCAGCTGCTGGGTGATGGTGCTGGCGCCTTCCTCCACCGATCCCCGGCTCAGGTTACGCAGCGCAGCCCGGCCGATCCCAAGCGGATCGATGCCGTTGTGCTGATAAAAGCGACGGTCTTCGGCCGCGATGAAGGCCTGCCGCACCAGCTCGGGCATGCGGCCCGCCACCAACTTCTCCCGGGTGGCCGGACCCAGCTTCTGGATCACCTGGCCATCGGCCGAAAAGATGGTGAACGTCCCTGGACGATTGAAGCTGCTGATGCGGCGCGCATCGGGAAGCTGCCGATCCACCGCGGCGACCAGGGCGGACTGGCCCAGGGCCAGCCCGGAGCCGAGAACAGCGGCCACAAGGCCGGCGCGAAGCAACTGGAAAGTGCGTGGGTTCACATCAGCCGAGGGCGGCGCCGACCAGATCGCTGTGACCGATGGCGAGAGCCGTGACCAACATGCCGAGGACCAGGAAGGGTTGGGCGCTGGCCTGATACTTGACATCGAAAGCGATGGGATTCCGCAACAGCCAGATGTCCTGGAAGGTGATCTGGGGGATCACCAGCAGCACCAGCAACACGGCGGCGAAATGCTGGCCGATGGCGATCAGAACAGCCACCATCGCCAGCTGGAAGATGTCGATCATGCCGGCACTGATCCAGCTGGCCTTCTCAACGCCGAAAACCACCGGCAGGCTCTGCAGACCGAGGGCACGGTCGCCTTCAACGCTTTTGAAGTCGTTGACCACAGCAATACCGAGACCGGCAAGGGAATAGGCGAGGGTGAGCAGGGCCGTGGTCCAGGTGAGCTGCCCGAAAAGAGCCTGGCCAGCCCACCAGGGCAGGGCGATATAGCTGGCTCCGAGGGCGTAGTTGCCCAGCCAGCCGTTCTGCTTCAGCTTCAGGGGCGGTGCCGAGTAGATGAAGCTCACGAACGAGCCCCCCAGGGCCAGGAGCAGCAGCACCGGCGTGGTGTGGCCGGCCCAGAGATCGAGCCCCCAGGCCACGGCGAGTCCAGCCAACAGGAGGATCCAGATCTGGGCCTTCACCTGGCCCAGGGGAATGGCGCCGGAGGGAATCGGCCGATAGGGCTCGTTGATTGCGTCGATCTCGCGGTCGTAGTAGTCGTTGATCGTCTGGGTGTAGCCGGCCAGCAGGGGCCCGCTCATCAGCATGCAGGCGAACGAAGCACCCACCTGCGGCAGGGTCCAGTGAAAGTTGCCGGACGCAGCTGCGCCGCAGAGCACTCCCCAGATCAGGGGAATCCAGGTGACAGGCTTCATCAGCTGCAACCGGATCTTCCAGATGCTGCTGGTGCTGCTGGCGCCCTTCATGCCCAGCAACTGGCGAGCAGCCCCTCCAGCGGCCGGTGCCGGAGACGCGACGTCCGGAGACCCGCTGGGTTGTGGACTCTCGCTCACGGTGGATGCAGGGAGGACGTCGATGAAGACCGAACAGAGATGCCGCTGCTCAGAGCGGCACGATCTCGTCGTCGAAGAACCAGGAGGTGGCACCACCGGCAAGCTCGACCACCACGCCGATGCCCTTGCCGTCTGTCACCTTGAAATCGCGGACGGTACCGGTGGCATCCGCCTTGAGCATGGCCACCAGATCGGCCGGAATACGGTCGCGAACCCGGGTGACCCGCACCTTCGACCCGATGGTGATGGCAGCCTGGGACATGTCCGGCGCGGTGGAAAAGTGGCGCAACCTTAACAGCTCCGCTCCATTCACCTCAGGCCCGACCTCCCCCTCCTCCCCTGCCTGCCACCCGTGGTTGCCAAGCGCATCATTCCCTGCCTGGACGTGGCCGAGGGCCGTGTCGTCAAGGGGGTCAATTTCGTGGGGCTCCGCGATGCCGGCGATCCGGTCGAGCTGGCCTGCCGCTACAGCGCCTCCGGCGCCGATGAACTGGTTTTCCTCGACATCGCCGCCAGCCACCAGGGGCGGGCCACCCTGGTGGACCTGGTGCGCCGCACCGCCGAAGCCGTGACCATTCCGTTCACGGTGGGGGGCGGGATCAGCAGCGTGGACGGCATCACCGAACTGCTGCGGGCCGGTGCCGACAAGATCAGCCTCAACTCGGCGGCGGTGCGCCAGCCGGATCTGGTGGCCGCCGGTGCTGAACGCTTCGGGGCGCAGTGCATTGTGGTGGCGATTGATGCTCGCCGGCGCGCCGGAACCGACGGCGGTTGGGACGTGTACGTCAAGGGGGGGCGGGAGAACACCGGACTCGATGCCGTGAGCTGGGCGCGACGGGTGGTGGAACTCGGCGCCGGCGAGATCCTGCTGACCTCCATGGATGGGGACGGCACCCAGAGCGGCTATGACCTGGAGCTCACCCACGCCGTGGCCTCCGCTGTGGAAGTCCCGGTGATCGCCTCCGGCGGTGCCGGCTGCATCGACCACATCGCCGCGGCGCTGGAGCAGGGCGAGGCCTCGGCGGCCCTGCTGGCCTCCCTGCTGCACGACGGCGTGCTGACGGTGGAGGAGATCAAGCGGGACCTGCTGGACCGGCACTTGCCGATCCGCCCTGTTCAGGAGCCTCCGAACGAGATCAACAGCCGCGAAGCTCTGTAAACCTTCGTTACATTGAGTCGGTGCCGAACCGCACCGTGCGCCTCCCACTCCCTTGACCTCCCTGCTCGCCCTCTCACCTGCTGTTACCACTTTGCTGGCCCTGGTGATGGTGGCCGCGGTGGTGGCGCTGGTGGCCTGGGCCCTGCAGCTGATGCAGGCGGCCAACGACCGTCAGGAGTTCTCGCTGATGCTGGCCGGCTGCATGGTCTGCTCGGCCGCCGTGGGCCTGGCCACTGTGATGCTGCTCACCCTCACGGGACCGAGTGGCCTGCAGGCCCAGGGACCAGCCCCTCAGACCCCTGGGATCGAGAGCGGAATCAGCCTCGATGCGATTGTGCTCCCCTGGGACGAGACGACCTCCTGAAAACCTCCGTGATGCCGGGCGATCCCACCGCAGTGCGTGATCTGTTCGAGAGCATTGCCCCCGCCTACGACCGGCTCAACGACGCCTTGAGCCTCGGTTTGCACAGGATCTGGAAGCGACAGGCCGTGGCCTGGCTGCAGCCACAGCCCGGCCAGCGCCTGCTTGACCTGTGCTGCGGCACCGGTGATCTGGCGCTGGTTCTGGCCGAGAAGGTGAGGCCAGGAGGACTTGTGCTTGGTCTGGATGCAGCCGCGGCCCCGTTACGGCTGGCGGAGCAGCGCAGCCAGGCCTCGCCCTGGCTGCGGCTGCGCTGGAGCCAGGGCGACGCCCTGGCAACGGGCCTGGAGGATGGCTGGGCCGACGGCGCCGTGATGGCCTATGGCCTGCGCAACCTGGCCGACCCCGCCGCCGGCCTCAAGGAACTGCGAAGAGTCATGCGATCGGGATGTCGTGCCGCCGTACTGGATTTCAACCGGCCTGAAGACAGGTTCCAGAAGGGTTTTCAGAGGTTGTATCTGCGCCGCCTGGTGGTGCCCCTCGCCCGCCAGGTCGGACTGGAGGAGCAATACGCCTACCTCGAAACGAGTCTGGCCCGCTTCCCCAGCGGCCCGGATCAGGAACATCTGGCGCAGAGCGCCGGGTTTTCCCTGGCGCGGCATCGGACACTTGCAGGCGGGCAGATGGGCCTGCTGCAACTGGTGGCGTGACCGAAGACCAGGCCTTGACGGCTCCCCGATTGAATCTCGATCGTCAACGACAGCAAGGTGAAGGTGGATCGCGGCATCGTGTCTCACGGCATTCCGATCTCTACCGCCAGGGTTTCCTGCACTGGCTGCTGGGAGGCTGCCGGGGCATGAGCGTCGATGTCTGCGCCGAGGGCGATGTCTGCGCTACCTCGGAGTGCAGCATGGCCAGGGCTGGTTGTGGAGCAAGGCCCTGCCACCGGAACAGTTCGAAGACCTCAGCCACCCACGCGAGTCGGTGAACCAGTCGCTGAGCCGCCTGCTCGAGACCTCTCCACCCTGACGCAGCCGCCCCTGGCTGAGGCAGAGCCTCGCGCTGAGGCAATCTCCGTGGTCCCAGCTCCCTGCAGGGGCTCCTGGCCCGATCCAAGGGAGACAATGCCCTCACCGCCCTTGGGCAGATCTCCCCCCATGCACTTCCAGGACATCATCCACACCCTCAACCGCTTCTGGGCCGAACGGGGTTGCCTGATCCTTCAGCCCTACGACACCGAAAAGGGAGCCGGCACGATGAGTCCCCACACGGTGCTGCGGGCGATCGGCCCCGAGCCCTGGGCTGTGGCCTATCCGGAGCCCTGTCGGCGCCCCACCGATGGCCGCTATGGCGACAACCCCAACCGGGCGCAGCACTATTTCCAGTACCAGGTGCTGATCAAGCCCTCACCGGATGCGATCCAGGAGACCTACCTCGCCTCCCTCGAGGCCCTCGGCATCCGCCCCGCTGATCACGACATCCGCTTCGTGGAAGACAACTGGGAATCGCCAACCCTCGGCGCCTGGGGCGTGGGCTGGGAGGTGTGGCTCGACGGCATGGAGGTGACCCAGTTCACCTATTTCCAGCAGTGCGGCGGCATTGACTGCCGGCCCGTGTCGATCGAGATCACCTACGGCCTCGAACGCCTCGCCATGTATCTGCAGGATGTGGAGAGCATCTGGGAGCTGAGCTGGGATGGGAACCGCAGCTACGGCGACATCTGGCTGCCCTTCGAGAAGGGCCAGTGCACCTACAACTTCGAGGCCTCCAATCCCGAGCGGCTCAAGCAGCTCTTCGCCCTCTACGAAGCCGAAGCCACCGATCTGGTGGCTCAGAAGCTGCCGGCCCCGGCGCTCGACTACGTGCTCAAGTGCAGCCACACCTTCAACCTGCTGGAGGCCCGCGGCGTGATCTCGGTGACCGAGCGCACCGCCACCATCGGCCGGATCCGCACCCTGGCCCGGCAGGTGGCGGAGGCCTGGCTGGAGGAGCGCCGCAGCCTCGGCTTCCCGCTGCTCAGCCCCGACAAGCGGCAGGAGTGGCTGGCGCTGCACCCGCAGGAGCAGCGGGAGGACGCCATGGTGCCCGCCTGAGCAGCGCGCCATGCCGCCCCTGCGCCGTTCGTTGTTGATGGCCGTGCTGATCCTCGGCAGCTTCCAGGTGGGACGCCTCAGTGAACGGGCGGTCTGGCCCTGTCGGCTGCGGCCGGTGGCTGCGATTGTGGCCCCGTTGGTCGGTCAGTCCGTTCCCAGTCCGCAGCTATGCGAGCTGCTGCTGCAGATTCCCCAGTTCTGAATCGCGCTGTGGCGGCCCTGGGGAACGCTGCATCCCAGTGCAGCGCGATCGATGCAAGCCACCCACAACCGGCCCGGCCTGGGGTTGCCGCTGGCCTGCCTCGCCCTGGTCCTGCTGCTCGCCGGTCGATCTGCCCTGGAACCGACCGGGCCTGCCGCAGGGGATCCCTCCCTGCGGCTCTCGGCCACCCAGCCAAGCCTGGAGGTGGAGCTCAGCGGTTGGCTGCTGAGTGATCCCCGTTTCAGCACCGCCAGCGCCACTGAAACCAGCACCACTGAAACCAGCGGCACAGGGAGCAACGGCGGCGCAGGCACCAGCGGCGCCAGCAGACCCTGCCGCGTTCCTCTCCAGACGGCAGCAGGCCGCAGCGAACTGCTGTTCAACGCCTGCCCAGCCCTGCAACAGGGCTGGCGCCTGACCGTGTCCGGCCGGCTGCGGCGCCCCTCCAGCGCGCCGCACCCCCTGCTCAGCAGCGCCGCCGAACGCCTGGCCCGCCAGGGCATCTGGTCTCAGATGCAGGTGGAGCGCTGGCAAGTGCTCAGCCGGCCGGCCACGCCGATCGCCGACCTGCGCCGCCGGATCGCGCGGCAACTCACTGCGGTCGGCGGCCCGGAGCGGGGCGGCCTGCTGGCGGCCCTGGTGCTGGGCAGCGCCGTGGTGCCGCTGCCCGCTGATCTGCGCGAAGCCTTTCGGGTGGCCGGGCTCTCCCACGCCCTGGCTGCCTCGGGCTTTCACCTCAGTGTGCTGCTGGGAGCTGTCCTGCCCCTGGCACGCCGCTTGCCAAGGCTGCCCAGGTTGACCCTGGCCGCTGGCGCCCTGGCCCTGTTCCTGCTGCTGGCGGGCCCGCAGCCTTCGGTGGTGCGGGCCGTTCTGATGGGAGGCGGCGCCCTGCTGCTGCTGGAGAGCGGCCGCCGCGGCCGGCCGGTGGCGATCCTGCTGTGCACGGTGGTGGCGATGCTGCTGCTGCGACCTGGCTGGCTCGCGGATGTGGGGTTTCAGCTGAGCGTGGGCGCCACCGCCGGTCTGATCCTCACCGCAGGTCCACTGGAAAGCTGGCTGAAGGGCTGCCTTGGCGCTGCTCTGCCGGAAGGCTGGGGAACGGGACGGGCCGCCACCTGGCTGGGCGGAGCCCTGGCGATCCCCCTGGCCGCCACCGCCTGGACCCTGCCCCTGCAGGTGCTCCACTTCGGTGTGGTGCCGCTCTACGCCGTGCCGGCGAATCTGCTGGCGGCACCCCTGCTCTCGCCGCTCACCCTCGGCGCGATGGCCCTCGCCCTGGTGGCGGTGCTGCTGCCTGCGGTGCTGCCGGTGCTGGTCCAACCGTTGCTGCTGCTGGCCCAGCTGCTGCTGCTGATCTGTCAGCAGATCTCCCGGCTGCCGATGGCGCAGTGGCAGACCGGCCGTCCGCAGCCGGTTCTGGTGCTGTTGCTCGCCCTCGGCAGCCTGGCCCTGCTGTTGCCGCAACTGGCGCGGCGCTGGCGCCAGCTGGGAGCTGCGCTGATCACCATCGCCGTGACTCTGCATCTGGCCTGGTTGGCGGCCGATCGGATGCTGCTGGTGCACCAGGGGCCGCGCGACCTGCTGGTGGCCCGCCATGGCGGCAGGGCGGCCCTGGTGAGCAGCCGCAGCGATGGGTTGAGCTGTCACCAGGCCCGCAGCCTCGCCACCGGCCTGGGAATCCGGCGCTACGACTGGCTGCTGCTGCTCGATCCCGTGGCCAGCGACGGGCCGACCTGCTGGCAGGACCTGGCCCAGCTGGTCCAGAGCACCGGCGAGGCCGGCCCGCCGCTGCTGCCGGGGCAGACCCTCAGCAGTGAGGGGCTGGAGGCCTCCGCCGTCGCGGTGGACAGCCGCGCCCTTCAGCTCCGGGTGGGCCGGCAGCGCTGGTTGCTGCTGCCGGATCGCCAGGCCCTGTGGAGCTGGG
The DNA here is from genome assembly GCF_015840525.1 of Synechococcus sp. CBW1006. NCBI lineage: Bacteria > Bacillati > Cyanobacteriota > Cyanophyceae > Synechococcales > Synechococcaceae > Synechococcus > Synechococcus sp. CBW1006. Next base: position 2,403,185 of record NZ_CP060396.1, read on the forward strand.
AGCGAAGCACCCCGGCAAGCTGGCCCGCCAATATCTGGCTCGGCTTCAGGCCCCGCCAGGGCGATCAGCACAGCCTGGCGGACGGCAACATTGAGCGGGTCTGGTGGAGTGGCAACTTCGCCTCCCGCAGGCAAACCCTGCCCCCAGGCTGGAGGGCCAGCGGCCTCAGCGGCTCCCTGCAGACGGGTTGAGGCGGGCTGATCCTTAGAGTGCAGCAGTCATGGCCTGCTGGCCGTGTCGCCCTTGCATCCTCTGGCCTCAGGCTTTCGGGATGGGGTGCCTGGAGAGGTGGCTGAGTGGTCGAAAGCGAACGACTCGAAATCGTTTGAAGGGAAACCTTCCGTGGGTTCGAATCCCACCCTCTCCGTTCAGAGAAGGTCCCGACAAGACCACGGAAGTCCCAAACCCCATGCGGTGAGGGACTTCTTTAGTGCTCTGTGGTCCTGGTTGGTCCCCTCAAAAACCAGGATGTCCCAAAATTGTGTTGTGGGATGTGTTGTTGGAAATAGACGCTGGCGTCCCAAGGCTTGGTGTAAATCCCCCGGCACCCCCACCCCGGCGTAGCCGGGGTGGGCCGCGCACCTCAGGTGGCTGGCCCAGCGGCTGGCGTTGCAAGGGGTGGGCAGGCCCGTTTCCCTGGTTCGAGAACCACCTCAACCAGACGAACCATGCCCAAGACTTACTGTGCCGCACCCGACCTCGCGCCGCTACTGGATGGCAGCACTGCCGGTGAGTTGATCCCCGAGCTGGCCCGTTACGGCCTGCAGCAGCTGATCGAGCTGGAGGTCGCTGCCGTGCTGGGTGCCGACCGCCACGAGCGCACCGAGGAGCGGCTCGGCTATCGCAACGGTTACCGGCCCCGCAGTCTGACCACCCAGGTAGGCGACATCGACCTGCTGATCCCCAAACTGCGGGCTGGCAGCTTCCTGCCCTCGATCCTCGAGCCCCGTCGCCGGGTGGAGCAGGCCCTCTACGGCGTGATCATGGAGGCCTACATCTGTGGGGTCTCCACCCGCAAGGTGGATGCCCTGGTCGCCGCCCTGGGATCCCAGAGCGGTATCTCCAAATCCCAGGTCAGTCGCATCTGCCAGGAGATCGACCAGCAGGTGCAGGCGTTCCTGAGCCGGCCCCTGCAGGAGTCCGGCTACGCCTACGTCTACCTGGATGCCACCTACCTCAAGGGCAGGCTGGGCAAGGCCCTGCAGGTCTGCTCACGGGCTGTCGTCGTCGCCATGGGGGTGAACGCGGACGGCCGCCGGGAGTTGCTGGGTCTCAAGGTGGGCGACAGCGAAACCGAGGGCTTCTGGAGCGAGTTCATTGCCTCGCTCAAGGAGCGCGGCCTGACTGGCGTCAAGCTGGTGATCAGCGACGCCCACGTGGGCCTCACCAAGGCCATCAGGCGCCAGCTGCAGGGCTGTGTGTGGCAGCGCTGCCGCGTCCACTTCGCCCGCAACCTTCTCCAGCGCGTCCCCAAAGCCCACCAGGGCATGGTCACCGCCGCCCTGCGCTCGGTGTTCGCTCAGGAGGATGCCGGAGAGATCCTCAGCCGCTGGGATGACCTGGCCGCCTCGCTGGCGGAGCGCTTCCCCAAGGCCACCGAGCTCATGAACGAGGCCAGAGAGGACGTGCTGGCCTTCCGTCACTTCCCGCAGCCTCACTGGAAGAAGGTCTGGAGCACCAACCTGCTGGAGCGGGTCAACGAGGAGATCAAGCGCCGCACCCGCGTCGTCGGCATCTTCCCCAACGACGCGTCGATCACCCGCCTGGTGGGCGCGGTGCTGCTGGAGCAGCACGAGCATTGGCAGCTGGAAGGCCGCCGCATGTTCTCCGCCGAAAGCATGGCTGCCATCCCGGAGCTGGAGGATCTGCCGGCCCTGCTCAGCGCCGCCGCCGCAGAGGTGCAAGACGCAGGCCCCAGGTGATTGAGGTGGCAGCGCCCCCACAGGGCGCAGCGGCCTCGATCGCCGCCCGGGGGCCGGCGCTGTAACCCCTGGGCTGCATAGAAGACTCCTGCCGCTCACAACACAGCCGCGATCAGACGAGAGACTTGACAAGTCAATCGTCTCGTTTCATCGTGGAAGAACGAGGTGCATCTGCACCTCAGGAATGACAGCCCGTCATTCCACCCTGTTCACCCTCTGAGTCAGGGCATTCGGGCCTCGGGTTTTACACCACGCAAAGGGACGCGGCCAAATAGACCTTGTGTTGTTGGATAAAATTGGTGTTGTTGGATTGCTGAGATGCCGCTCTCTGACTCTCAGGTCAAGGCAGAGCAGGCAGGTCCCCGCAGGCGCAATGTCTCCGTTGGTGACTCCCTCTTCTTAGTCATCGAGTCCGCCTCCAGGGGCGGCGGCAAGTCCTTTGAGGGGCGGATGCGCTTTCCCCCTGGCAGGCAGGGCAAGCAAGTGCCCGTGCGGATTGGTGTCTATGGCAGAGGCGTCGGGAAATGGTCCCTCAAGGAGGCGCGTGACGAGTGGGACCGAATCAGGTCTTGGAGCAAGCAAAACGGCAAAGACCCCAGAGACCTCAAGCGTCAGGAGAAGCAGGCACTGATCCAGCACTCCTCTGGACCAACCCTCCAGCAGGCGTGTGAGTCATATCTCGCCTCTGCCACCTCCAAGGCAGCGCAGAAGGAATACCCGAACCTGCTCCGCAATCAAGTCCTCCCGCATTTCGGGGGTGAGACCGCGCTTGAGCACCTCTGCTGGGACGGCAAAGGTCCTTCTGGCAAGAAGGGGCGCGAGTTGGTCATGGACTACTTCCGCCTGGTGGAAGCAAGGGCACCTGTTCAAGCGAAGAAGTCCCTGATGGTGCTGCGGATGGTCTTTGACCACGCCATTGATCAGGGATGGATGGAGCGCGACCAGAACCCTGCCCTTGGGAGCAGAGGCACCAAGGGCAAGCACAAACCCACTCCGCACCCAACCTTGCTGTGCAGGGTTGCCTGAAAGTCACTCCAACCTCGCTCCCGCGAGCTGAACCCCGCCCAACGCCAGCATCCCTCTGATGTCGTAAGCCAGTTCCCGGAGCCCCCGTCGGATCGAGCGGTAGCCGCCGCGCCGCAGCAGGTTCATGACCACGGTCCGCAGGAACGCAAACACCGGTGCACCGATGCGATGGGTATAGCGGTGGGCGTCCTCACCGAGCTGGGTGTCGCGGGCCCAGTGCCATTCGTTTTCAATGCTCCAGCGTTGCCGGATCAGGCGCAGCAGGCCTTCTGGAGCTGTGCGAACGGTCGTGATGAACAAGTGCCTGGTGACACTGTGCTTGCCGTTGCGCTTGGTGGTCGTGGTGATCAGCTTCACGATCCAGGCGCTGCCCGGCCAGGCTTCCTTGATGTGATCGGGGGCTTCCTTGGCCCTGAGCTCCCAGCGCGTGTCACGCCCATGGCGTTTCTCCTGATCCGTTGCAGTGAAAGGGATCCGACGTTTTCCCTCGAACTGGCGGCTGATCTGCCGATGGAGCCTGGGCTGATTCGTTTTGACGGTCAGGGCGACGTCGGCTCCCTGCTCGAGGCACCAGCGAAAAACGCCTGCGTCGTGTGCAGGGCATCCGCCTGGATCAGCTTGCCCTCTAAATCCATCGTGCTCAGCAGCTCTTTGAGCGCTGCTCGCTCGCTCGATTCATGGGTGTCGTAGGCCTTCTGAGCCAAGGCGACACCGAGGGCTCGGGCGTAGACCGTCACCTGGGCGACAAAGCGGTGGTTGCCGTCATCGGTCTCGATGGCTGAACCCTTCAGGGTCTTGCCATCGCACACCAACTGCTCCACAGCCGTTGTACCGCCTGGGATATGGCTGATCATCCAGGCCTGGAGCACCTCGCCGAACTGCTGCAGGTGCGCCTTGTTGAACAGGTAGAGGAAGGTGGCGTCCGAAGGCCAGCGCTTGAAATTCAGCCCCAGGGCCTGGTTCAACACCTCCCGGTGCCGCCTGGCGAACGCCTCCAGATCGCGGGAGCTGCGGCAGTCGCTGAGGATCCCAAGCACCGCCACCAGCAGCAGGTACCACTGCGGGTAGCGCACCCCGCGGCGGTAACGGCCATCGGGGATGGCCTTGAGGAAGCTGATCAGGTCGGCATCGGCGTTGAAATCAACAGCGGGAGCAGCGGTCTGGGGCATTGCTGAGGGGCTGGTCCCGCGAGCAAACCAGGCCGCGGCAGGGGCGCCAAGGGCAAGCTGGACGGACTTTCAGGCGGCCCTGCCTTGCTGTGGGAGCAACTGCCTCAGTTCTTTGAGGATCTAGAAGGCAACCAGGCGAATGGGTCTGTGGTGACTCTCTGCGCCTTGAAAGTCGCCTTCATGACCTTCCTACGGGCGAGTTCGCTCTCTGGGATGCGCTGGGAGGAGTGGGACGCCTCCCAGGACCTCTGGGTCATCCCTGGTGCCCGCATGAAGAATGGAGATGCCCATCTGATCCCCATGACCGATCCGCTGCGGGAGGTGCTGGAAACGCTCAGGCAACTCGGCACGGGTAACGGATTTGTCTTCCCCTCACCGAGAGGAGCGAGCAAGGGGCACATGAACCCTTCCTCGATGAATCAGCACCTCGTGCGCATGGGATACAAGGGTGTGCTCAATGCTCATGGCATTCGGGCAATCCCGATGACAGCAGGTCAGGAGGTTCTGGGGTTCCCCGCTGAGATCATTCAGAGGCAGTTGTCCCACAGCATCGGGGACAAGATACGGATGGCGTATGACCGTTCAGAAATGCTTGATGAGCGCAGACGATTCATGGTCGCTTGGTGTGACGCTCTGCTTGCCCAGGGTCTCAAGGTCTGAAAGGTCAATTAGGACCTTCTGAGACGACCCTTGTGCCAATTTTTCTAGGTTTTTCGTTGTCGAAAAGACCCTCTGAGACCTCCTGCTACGCCTTGGGTCTTGAGGGTGCTTTGCCCCTGCCTCTGAGGGTCAAAAGAACTGGCACAGGGGCGCTTCTGGGGCGCTCTAGTCGCCTTATAATTATCTCATCGAAACGGGGTGAATCGAGCAACCCTCTCTGCGATACAAATTAAATAAGTGCCTACCCGAGAGGGTGTATTTCGATCAGACATCCCCGACCTGATCTCTGTCTAACAAGACAAAAAGCAATCCACTAAAAAGTCCTTTGCTTTTTGCCAATGTCTCATTATCGCTGCGCCTTTTTGCGCTTGCCTCAGGTCAAAGAGATGACCTGTCTGTCTAAGTCCAGCATCTATCGCTTGATGGATGCTGGTGACTTCCCGAAGCAGATTCTTCTGGGTGCTCGTTCTGTGGTCTGGATTCGTTCCGACATTGAAGATTGGTGCTCCCAGAAGATTTCTGCTGCTTAACTGAGTAATTAATAGTCGATAAACCGACTTAAAACCCTATCGGTGAGAGAACACCGAGAACAAATATTAATGCGCACTTTCTTTCTTTGCTGAACATGACTCTTGCTCGATCCTGTGACTCGTTGGTCGCTTTCATGAAGACCAACAACTTGGAACAGATTTCGTTCCTTGATACACCAGATGGTATTAACCATGAACCTGGCATCTACTTTGATGACAAGGTTGATGACATCATTTGGGGAGATGGTGTTGGTGATGGTTGGGATGATCTTGTCCAATCAACTTTTGATGCTCTTGCTGTTCTTCATGCGCAACACCCTTACAAACGATTGGATGGAACCTTTTGTTTGACGGAGGATGGTCTTAAGTTTTCTTCTTCTTATGCTTGTTATTGATTCAGCACCAGTCGATAAGCAGTAATGTGACTTCTGTTAACTGATTAGATTTAGTTACCCATTCCGCCTAAATTTCTGGGGCGGATTTTTTTTAGAAAATGAATGCGGTCTGAAACCTTAATCAGTTCGTTGCATCTCTTTCTTTGGAGGACCCACCAAGGTTCTATCTACATCAGTTCTTCGATGACAAATGTCTTAGTAGTGGGTTCAAGGAAGGCAGAGACTTCACCGTTCCTGACTTCGCCTGACGTGTCTGGAGGCAAACCGCTCGCGTTCTCTGAGGTGGGTGCCTTTTATTGGACAGTTCCGGCCCCTGACATCGTTAACCCAGGACGGGTGGAACATGGTGGCCGCGTCCCTTGGCGTGGTGTAAATCCCGAGGCCCGATTGCCCTGGACTGAGGGAGAACAGGGGTGAATGACGGGCTGTCATTCTCGAGGCGCATGTGCACCTCGTTATTTCACGATGAATCCAGACGATTGACTTGTCAAGTCTTTCGTCTGGATTGCCGATCGGTTGTGGGCTACACCTGCAATCTTGGTCGTGACGTCTGCGGTGCCGGCCCCCGGGCGGTGATCGCCGCCGCTGCGCCCTGTGGGGGCGCTACGGCGCGATCTCCTGGGGCCTGAGGCTCAGGCCGCTGCTTCTTGCAAGGAAGGCTGCGTGGGCAGCTCCGCCAGTGAGGGGATGGCGGCCATGCTCTCGGCGGAGAACATGCGCCGGCCCTCCAGCTGCCAGTGCTCGTCCTGCTCCAGCAGCACAGCCCCCACCAAGCGGGTGATCGAGGCGTCATTCGGGAAGATGCCAACCACCCGAGTGCGGCGTTTGATCTCCTCATTGAGGCGCTCGAGCAGGTTGGTGCTCCAAGTCTTTTTCCAGTGTTGAGGCGGGAAGTGACGGAAGGCGAGCACGTCTTCCCGGGCGTGCAGCATGAGCTCAGCAGCCTTGGGGAAGCGATCCACCAGTGAGCTGGCCAGATCGTCCCAGCGGGCCTCGATTTCGTCCGTTTTCTCCTGGGCGAACACCGAGCGCAAGGCAGCGGTGACCATGCCTTGGTGGGCCTTGGGCACCCGTTGGAGCAGGTTTCTGGCGAAATGGACCCTGCAGCGCTGCCAGCAGCTGCCCTGCAGCATCCGCCGGATCGCCTTGGTGAGGCCCACGTGCGCGTCGCTGATCACGAGCTTGACCCCAGTGAGGCCGCGCTCCTTGAGCGAGCCAATGAACTCGCTCCAGAAGCTCTCGGTTTCGCTGTCGCCCACCTTGATGCCGAGCAGCTCGCGGCGACCATCGGCATTGACGCCCATGGCCACCACCACAGCCCTGGAGCAGACCTGCATCGCCTTGCCGAGACGCCCGTGGAGATAGGTGGCATCGAGGTACAGGTAGGCGTAGCCGGTGGCCTCAAGGGGGCGGTTCAGGAAGGCCTGCACCTGGATGTCGATGTCAGCGCAGATGCGGCTCACCTGAGATTTGGAGATGCCGCTCTGGACTCCCAGGGCGGCCACCAGGGCGTCGACCTTGCGCGTTGAGATGCCGCCGACATAGGCCTCCATCACCACGCCGTAGAGGGCCTGGTCCACACGGCGGCGCGGCTCCAGGATCGAGGGCAGGTGGCTGCCGGAGCGCAGTTTGGGGATGCGGAGATCGATGTCCCCCACCTGGGTGGCCAGGGTGCGCGGCCGGTAGCCGTTGCGGTAGCCGAGCCGCTCCTCGCTGCGCTCATGGCGCTCTGCGCCGAGCACGGCAGCGACCTCCAGCTCGATCAGCTGCTGCAGGCCGTGGCGCACCAGCTCGGGGATCAGCTCACCGGCGCTGCTGCCATCCAGTAGCGGCGCCAGCTCAATTGCGGCACGATTGGACGTGGGCGTGTGTCACGAGTCAGCAGGTGAAAGCCAAGGCTGATGAAACTGCATCGGGGATGGGAGTGTGGCCTCCCGGGATCGGCCTGCAGGGGCTGGTACCAAACCACCCCGTGCTGCTGCGTTCAAAAGACGTGGTGGTGAGCGACGGGGAAACGGCGGACTGGATCCGTCAGGTGTGCGACGAGAAGGTGAGCGCAAGCGAACCGTTGATGACGCGCCGATATCTATTTCAGACGCTGCCAAAACGGGAGGCGGCCCAAATCTCCTGGATCAGTGTGGACAGAGCCTGTCTATGGACCACACGGCAGCCGGCGTATAGACGGCACGAGCTCATCGCAGGCCCTGATGCGGAACGTGAGAACCTGCCATGGAATGCCAAGGGAACATCCCAAGTGGTCACCACCATGAGGGTCAATACCGATGTCTGTGGCAGGGGCGGAGCAACCCGTAGTAGCGATGATGGGTCTGTAACGGACTCGGAGCCAAGGGGTTGCATCATCCCGTTTGGAGTCTCCCATCAACTGCCTACGGCAGGAGGAATGGGATGACAACAGACAAGCCGCTACCGATTACCAAGGTGATGGTCTGGAAGGCCTATCAACAGGTGAAACGGAACGGACAGGCGGCCGGTGTGGATGGCCAAAGCCTGGACGACTTCAACAAGGATCTGGAGAATAATCTCTACAAACTCTGGAATCGGATGGCATCAGGAAGTTATCTTCCGCCACCAGTTCGGCGTGTGGAGATTCCCAAATCCGGTGGAGGCGTCAGGCCGCTGGGTATCCCGACGGTTGCTGATCGCATCGCACAGATGGTGGTCAAGCAGGTGCTGGAGCCAGAGCTGGAGCTGATCTTTGATCAGGATTCCTACGGCTACAGACCGGGCAAGTCAGCGCATCAGGCAGTAGAGGTCTGCCGTCAGCGCTGCTGGAGGTCCAACTGGGTTCTCGATCTCGACATCAAGGGGTTTTTCGATGCTATCGATCACGACCTGTTGATGCGCGCGATCAAGGCCCATACCTCCGAGCGCTGGGTGGTGCTCTACCTGCAACGATGGCTGCAGGCACCGGTTCTGTTGCCGGATGGCACGCTCCATCCCAGGGACCGGGGCACACCGCAAGGTGGTGTCATCAGTCCACTGCTGGCCAATCTGTTCCTGCACTATGCGTTTGATGTGTGGATGCGCCGGAGCCACCCGGCCATTGCCTTTGAGCGCTATGCAGATGATGTGATCTGTCATTGCCACAGCGAGAAGGAAGCTCGGCGGTTGCTGGAGGCATTGCAGGATCGCTTTGCGTCCTGTGGCCTCCAGCTTCATCCCCAGAAGACCCAGGTGGTCTACTGCAGGGATAGCAACCGCCGGGCACCGTTTGCTGATGTCACGTTCACGTTTCTTGGTTTCGCGTTTCGGCCACGTGTGTCTCGCAATTCTCGCGGAGTCATCTACACAGGCTTTTTGCCGGCAGTGAGTCCGCAGGCTCTCCAGCGTATGCGGGAGAGGATTAGGTCGATAGGGCTTCCATCGCTCGTGTATCTGTCGCTTGAGGAGATCGCTAAAGTGCTGAATCCAGTGATTCGTGGCTGGATTCAGTACTACGGTCGTTTCTATAGGACAGAACTGATCAGGAAGTTGTATCGCTACCTGGATGACAGAATTGCAGCCTGGTTACGGCAGAAGTACAAAAGGCTGCGGGGTCGTCGGCTCCAAAGCTGGCGAGTACTTGCCAGGATCAGGTCTGGACATCGTGATCTGTTCGCGCACTGGCGTCGAGTCAGTGAAGTGGCATGTGGATGATGGGAGCCGTATGACGCGAGAGTGTCACGTACGGTTCTGTGAGCACCTCGGGGGGAAGTTCCCCGGGGTGACTCGACATGGTTCGTCTGGTTGAGGTAGTGCTCAAACCAGGGTCACGGGCCTGCCCACCCCTTGCAACGCTGGCCGCTGAGCGGAACGTCTGAGGTGCGCGCTCAACCCCGGCTACGCCGGGGTTGAGGTCCCCAGGGATTTACACCAACACAGGGGACGCAAGCAACATGGTTCGGCCTCAGTGTAGACCGCGTGGGGAGTTTTGCCTCCAAGGGAACTGTGAGGTCTTACATGGCAATACCGCCACAGGAAGCGGGCCAGGCTGATTTCAGCGTCCCAGCCATCGCTGTATGCCCGTAGGTAGACCTCCTCGTACTTGACAGTCCTCCACAGCCGTTCAACAAGGATGTTGTCGTAGCACCGCTTTCTGCCGGACCAGCTGATCTGGATCCGCTCCCCTTTGAGTCTGGCCACAAAGTCAGCGGACGTGAACTGACAGCCTTGATCGGAGTGGAAGATCTCTGGCCTACGGCCGCCTCCCAAGGCCATCTCCAGGGCCTCCAGACAGAACTTCGTGTCAAGGCTGTTGGAGAGCCTCCAGCTGAGCACATGCCTGGAATGGAGATCCATGATCGCCACCAGATAGAGGAACCCTTTCTGCAGAGGGATGTAGGTGATGTCGGTCGCCCAGACCTGATCCACCGACGTGACCTGCGTGAGGTCCACCAGGCAGGGGAACCGCACGGACGGATCACCTGGAACCGTCGTCCGGGGCTTCTGGTAGATCGCCCGTAATCCCATGCGCCGCATGAGGTTTCGCACTCGATCTCGGCTGATCGGGATACCATCTTGGGCCAGATAGTCCACCATCCGGCGGCTGCCGCTGCAGGGATCCTCCAGGTAGAGAGCATCGATCCTGGCCATGATCCGCAGCGTCGATACACGGACCGGTGTCGGCCGGTAGTACAGCGTGGATCGAGGCAGCCCCAGCAGCGCACACTGCCTGCTGATGCTGAGCTCGGGGTGGTCGTGATCGACCAGCTTGCGCAGTTCACGGGCATCAGAGCAGTTGAGACTTTTTTTTGAGCCACTCCAGCTCCATCTGCAGCCGTCCGATCTGCTGGAACAGCTCCGCCTCCTTGGCCTGCCCCTCCTCCTTGTCCTTGGTCTTCTTGCCTCGGGTGAAGAGCTCGCTGGCACCGTCCAGGAGCTGCCGCTTCCACTGGCTCACCTGGATCGGGTGGATGGCGTGGTCGGCGGCGATCTCCTGGATCGTCTTGCGGCCACTGATCGCCTCCATGGCGACCCTGGCCTTGAACTCGGGGCTGTGGGTGCGGCGCTTGCTCATCGGTGGGAGCCCCTTTCAGGGGCGGTACCCCGCCTCAGAGGTTAACGATGGGGCCTGTCCAGAAAAGCCAGACCACCTCACTCTTGCCACTTCGTCCTTGGAGACGCTGCATGACCCCTTTTGGCATGAAGGTGATTTGGGTTTTGCTTCTTTCAGTGCTTCCTGCTCACGCAGTGCGTAGGCAACCTTGTTCTCTTGCCTCTTGCGTTCGTAGTCCGCTTTGTATCTCGCTGCTCGTCTCTTACCTGCTAGTTCGCTGATCTCTTTCCAGCGTTGTGGGTGAGGGCAATACCAACCCTTGCCCACAGCATCAATCTCAAAGCGTTTCCAGGCATATTCCTCTGCTGCGGCAGAACCTTTGCCGAGGAACTCGTAGACCCTGGGATGCTTGGTCCCGCATGCCTTGCAGGCAAAACCCAGACCATCTCCATTGCTATGCGGATAGACCAACCCAGTGAGGTTGTGGATACCAGTCTTTCCGTTTCCTTTTTTGCAGTGTGGGCAGTAGCACCAATATGCATTTGAGTTCTTCTCGTGTGCTTTGACATTGGGTGTAAAAGCAGTCCATACCTCAAGATCCCACTCTTTGATCTTTTCTCTCTTCTCTTGATCCGTGAGAGTATCTCTGCTTGAAATTGCCTGCCTTTCCCTGTCGGTAAGATGCATATCTATCTTGATTCTTCTTGTTTGTAGTTTATCACTATCTTCTTATCAAGTCAATCAAATGCTTGCGATCTCAGTATTAACTGGTTTGTGTCAATTTACTAACTGTGTGTATTTATTGGGTGTAAATTGTATAAATAGACTTTGGCGGTCTTCAGGCATTATTTTGGTTCTTAAGAGTCCTTTGAGCGTTTCTAGGCGGTTTGAGTTCCCGCATCACCTTTTTATTGCAATATAAATACTTGCGGAATTGCTGTCTTAGCGTTCCAGATATTGAAATCTATTGGATATCAAATGAACAGATCTACACTTGCATACCCACACAAAAGAAGTAATACTAGATTATCTTCGCTCCCATCTAAGACCCATATTTCTTACAAGGAAAAAGAGAGAGATCTCTTGGTGTTTGAAGAAGAATTGATGGATCACTACAGTATGAACAGAAGTGATCTTCATAAGCATCTAATTCGTAATGCATACACCATGTTGAAAATGCCACAAGTTAGTTTCTAAGAGAAAATGGATAAGGCAATAAGAGAGCAGCACGAACAGAAGATCAACTATTTGCTTTCAAAAAGGAAGCACATAGAAGAAACATCTGGATATCGTGTTCACCCTGATCTCAAACTTGCCTATTCATGGATCAGCGATGAAATCAAACACTTGAAACAGAAAATATATGAGCAAGATCACTTGCAGTATGAGCAAAAAACTGAATGATTTATTGAACATAGAGGGGACTGGTAAATGACTTTTCGTGATTATGTTGAATTGCTCTACAAGGCATACCTGGAAGACCGTGAAATCATCAAGCGTCTAAGGGACAAGATGAAAGACGGTTCTTACCTGCAGGACTTGGAGGATGACCCTGGTCTTCAAGACTGGGATCAGATCAACCCAAGAGCAATAGATCCCAGGCGGAGAGGGCGATCTAAATATCACCCCAATCCAATCGATCCTCAACAAGGTGTCAGGGTCTTTGAAAGTAGAATCAAAAGAGCAGCAAGAAAAATATTAGATGCAGTCAAGCGAAGACATAGGTATGGATATCAAGATTACAAGTAAAAATACAGAAAATAATCTCAAACAGATCCTCGCAAAGACTGACTTCCTGAATTTGGAGCAGTATCTAGAAGCAAGGACAGCAGCAGATCTCAAACTGCTCAAGCAGAACAAGAGGTTGATGCTGTGATCAACTTCAGAGAGTTTCTTGATCTATGTGAGGACTACAACCCAAACGCTGAGTTCGTGATCTTCAATAAGAAGACAAGGGCAGTCCTTGGAACAGCAAGAGGATTTGATCAGGCAAAGACCAAGGCAAGCAGCATCAGGAAGCAGCGTGGTCTGAAGTTTGATGATGTCTCGTTCATGACCAGCAGAAGGTTCTATGCAAAGGGTGCTGGTGCCCCTTCAGGAGGTCGAAGAATTGAATATTCGCCTCGTTATAACCCCAGCAAAAGAACCCGTTTCAAAGGCGTCTGGGACGCTCAGGGGAACTTCCACGACCTGGATTGAGGCTTGCGTCCCCTGTGTTGGTGTAAATCCCTGGGGACCTCAACCCCGGCGTAGCCGGGGTTGAGCGCGCACCTCAGACGTTCCGCTCAGCGGCCAGCGTTGCAAGGGGTGGGCAGGCCCGTGACCCTGGTTTGAGCACTACCTCAACCAGACGAACCATGCCCACGTCCAATCGTGCCGCAATTGAGCTGGCGCCGCTACTGGATGGCAGCAGCGCCGGTGAGCTGATCCCCGAGCTGGTGCGCCACGGCCTGCAGCAGCTGATCGAGCTGGAGGTCGCTGCCGTGCTCGGCGCAGAGCGCCATGAGCGCAGCGAGGAGCGGCTCGGCTACCGCAACGGCTACCTGCCCGATGTCAACTACGTAGGCGGGTCGCGTCAATTACGTAGGCGGGTTACCCCGGGTCCTCCCCCTGCCATGGCAGGGGGAGGCGACAGCGAAAAGTGAGCCACCCTGGCCCGGTCCTCTGCCATGGAGTCTGAGGTGGTCTGGCTTTTCTGGACAGGCCCCATCGTTAACCTCTGAGGCGGGGTACCGCCCCTGAAAGGGGCTCCCACCGATGAGCAAGCGCCGCACCCACAGCCCCGAGTTCAAGGCCAGGGTCGCCATGGAGGCGATCAGTGGCCGCAAGACGATCCAGGAGATCGCCGCCGACCACGCCATCCACCCGATCCAGGTGAGCCAGTGGAAGCGGCAGCTCCTGGACGGTGCCAGCGAGCTCTTCACCCGAGGCAAGAAGACCAAGGACAAGGAGGAGGGGCAGGCCAAGGAGGCGGAGCTGTTCCAGCAGATCGGACGGCTGCAGATGGAGCTGGAGTGGCTCAAAAAAAAGTCTCAACTGCTCTGATGCCCGTGAACTGCGCAAGCTGGTCGATCACGACCACCCCGAGCTCAGCATCAGCAGGCAGTGTGCGCTGCTGGGGCTGCCTCGATCCACGCTGTACTACCGGCCGACACCGGTCCGTGTATCGACGCTGCGGATCATGGCCAGGATCGATGCTCTCTACCTGGAGGATCCCTGCAGCGGCAGCCGCCGGATGGTGGACTATCTGGCCCAAGATGGTATCCCGATCAGCCGAGATCGAGTGCGAAACCTCATGCGGCGCATGGGATTACGGGCGATCTACCAGAAGCCCCGGACGACGGTTCCAGGTGATCCGTCCGTGCGGTTCCCCTGCCTGGTGGACCTCACGCAGGTCACGTCGGTGGATCAGGTCTGGGCGACCGACATCACCTACATCCCTCTGCAGAAAGGGTTCCTCTATCTGGTGGCGATCATGGATCTCCATTCCAGGCATGTGCTCAGCTGGAGGCTCTCCAACAGCCTTGACACGAAGTTCTGTCTGGAGGCCCTGGAGATGGCCTTGGGAGGCGGCCGTAGGCCAGAGATCTTCCACTCCGATCAAGGCTGTCAGTTCACGTCCGCTGACTTTGTGGCCAGACTCAAAGGGGAGCGGATCCAGATCAGCTGGTCCGGCAGAAAGCGGTGCTACGACAACATCCTTGTTGAACGGCTGTGGAGGACTGTCAAGTACGAGGAGGTCTACCTACGGGCATACAGCGATGGCTGGGACGCTGAAATCAGCCTGGCCCGCTTCCTGTGGCGGTATTGCCATGTAAGACCTCACAGTTCCCTTGGAGGCAAAACTCCCCACGCGGTCTACACTGAGGCCGAACCATGTTCCACCCGTCCTGGGTTAACGATGTCAGGGGCCGGAACTGTCCAATAAAAGGCACCCACCTCAGCCGGGATCTTCTGATCGGCCCCAGGCGTCAAGCCCGTTGGCCGGTGCTCTTGCTGCTGTCCCGCCTGAGCGCTGCAGCGGAGCGCACGAGCCGGCGGACCCCACGGTCCGACGGCAGCGCGGAGCTCATCACCGGCACCTGGCGCCAGGGGTTGGCTTGTGGTTGGCGGGTAATTGACGCCTGGTCGCGGCGACGAATCAGCCTGCGCTGGAGCGGTCAATCCGCCGTGCCCGTTTGCGGCGGTAGCTCTCGCCATTGATCTGAATCAGCGTGCTGTGGTCCACCAGCCGGTCCACCGCTGCCACGGTCATGGCGCTGGTGGAGAAGACGTTCTCCCACTCGCTGAACGGCTGGTTACTGGTCACCAACAGGGATCTGCGCTCGTAGCGGTGCATCACCAGCTCGAACAGCACCGAGGTCTCGGCCTCGTCCTTGCGGACGTAGCCGATGTCATCGATCACCAGCAGGGCAAAGCGATCCAGTCGGGTCAGGGCCTTAGCCAGGGCGTAATCGGCTTTGGCGCGCTGCAGCTCCTGCACCAGCGTGGTGGCGGAGAAAAACCGCGCCGTGCGGTCCAGGGCGATCAGGCTGCGGCAGATGCCTGCTGCCAGGTGGGTTTTGCCCACACCGCTGGGACCGAATAGCAGCAGGTTCTCGGCCCGATCCAGCCAGCCGGTGTCGTGGGCGAGCTGCTCGATCTGAGGACGCTCAAGATCCGGGATGGCGTTCCAGTCGTAGTCCGCCAGGGTCTTGGGGACCGGCAGCTGGGCCTCATGCAACAGCCGCCGTTGACGGGCTTGATGCCGCTGCTGGTGTTCCTGCTCTGCCAGCACATAGAGGTAGCTGGCTGGACTCCAGCCAGCGGCTGTGGCCTGCTGCTCGGCCGCCTGCCACTGGCTGCGGAACTGGGGCAGTTTCAACTGTTTCAACACCGATGGCAGAGCCGTTTCCAGTGCCGGCCTGCTCGGGGGTTCCAACCAGGAGTTCGTCATAGCTGCTGAGGGTGTGTTCGGGGATGTCGAGCTGGGGCATGGCCGCCAGGCCCCGGGGGGGCCGCAGGCCGTAGTGATCGCGCAGGGCCGTGAGGTTCAGCTCACCGCGGCGGAGCTGACGCCGCAGATACCGCTCCACACCGGCCAGATCGTCCGTCCGGGCAGCGACATGGAGGGCGTCCACCATGACCTTGGCGGCCTCATCCGGCGGCAGGGCCGCCAAAAGCAAGCGCCACAACTGACGCCAGGTCTCTCCGGGGAGCAGGTCGGACTGCAGCTGGGCACGCAGCAGCGCCCGGGGTTTGCGGCGCAGACTCTCGATCACGTGGCGGAAATCGATCCGCCGCAACGGCCCGCTTTCTCCCGCTCGCCGATGCAACCGTGGCAGGGTCTCCACGAACTTGCTGCGCAGGAACAGATCCAGCCGGTCATGGCGCAAGTGCACCGTCAGCTGCTGGCCGATCAGCCGCGAGGGGACGCTGTAGGTGACCGAGCGCACCTCGATCGTGCTGGTGCTCCGCACCCGCGCCACCACCGGCTCGTAGTCGGCAAAGCGCTCCACCGGCAGGGGCTGGAGATGCAGCTGCTCAATCTCCAGGTTCCCCTGCACCTGGTAGCGGCTGTTGAGCGTGTTGGTGACCTGGGCGACGAGCTGCCGGTAGTCGGCCTCGGTGGCGAAATCACGGCTGCCGCGCTGGATCAGCTGCTGCTCCAGCCGATGTTTCCAGTGCCGGTGCGGGCCCTCGATCGCGCCGTTCTCGTGGGCAACGCCGCGGTTGTTGCGGGTGGCGATCACCCCCAGGTGGGCGCACAGCTCGCGGTAACGGCTCGTGTAATCGCCGGCGTAGCTGCCGTCGCGGTTGCGGAAGCAAGCACTCAGGCTGTCGGTGCGGTGCTCCGCCGGCACCCCACCGCAAAGAGCGAGAGCGTTTTGCAGGGCCTCGGATAGGGCGACAAAGCTTTCGCCGCCGTGGATCACCGCCACATGGCACCAGCCCGAATAGGGCAGGCGGAAGTGGAACAGCCGGTGCTCCAGCACCTCCCCCGCCACGGTGATCGGCTCACCTTTGAGCAACGTGAAATCCGAGATCCCCAGTACACCGGCCCGGTGCTGCTGCAGGAACATCACCTCCTGGGCCGGGCCGTGCAGGGCCCGCCACTGCTCGACGCGGCGCTGCAGGGTCCGCTTGCGCCGGTACCACTCCTCGCCAGGCCTGAGCTGTTCCAGGTGAAGCAGCAGGGTCTGGGGTTCCAGTTGCGGCGCCTTCTCAAGCATCGGCACCAGCACGCTCTCCCAGACCTCGGCCAGGGGATCGGCTCGGGTGCGCCAATGGCGACCCCGCTGCTGCTGTTGCCCCTCGGGCTGCAGCTCACCCCGATCGATCCGTTGCGCGCTGCGCACCGAAATCCCCGCCGCATCAGCCGCCACCTGTTGGCTGAGCCCATTGGCCCGTTTTGCCATGTACCGCTCCTTGATCCGCAACGACAGAGGGGCGGGCATGGCAGGGCTCCAGACCGGAATCGGAACCCTGTTGTCGCGTCCTGAGACCCGCCTATGTAGTTGCGCGGACCCGCCTACCTAATCGTCGCCGGACAGGCTACCGGCCGCGCACCCTGGCCACCCAGGTGGGGGACATCGATCTCCGCATCCCCAAACTGCGCTCCGGCAGCCACCTGCCCTCGATCCTGGAGCCGCGCCGCCGTGTGGACCAGGCCCTCTACGGCGTGGTGATGGAGGCCTATGTCGGCGGCATCTCAACGCGCAAGGTCGACGCCCTGGTGGCCGCCCTGGGAGTCCAGAGCGGCATCTCCAAATCTCAGGTGAGCCGCATCTGCGCTGACATCGACATCCAGGTGCAGGCCTTCCTGAACCGCCCCCTTGAGGCCACCGGCTACGCCTACCTGTACCTCGATGCCACCTATCTCCACGGGCGTCTCGGCAAGGCGATGCAGGTCTGCTCCAGGGCTGTGGTGGTGGCCATGGGCGTCAATGCCGATGGTCGCCGCGAGCTGCTCGGCATCAAGGTGGGCGACAGCGAAACCGAGAGCTTCTGGAGCGAGTTCATTGGCTCGCTCAAGGAGCGCGGCCTCACTGGGGTCAAGCTCGTGATCAGCGACGCGCACGTGGGCCTCACCAAGGCGATCCGGCGGATGCTGCAGGGCAGCTGCTGGCAGCGCTGCAGGGTCCATTTCGCCAGAAACCTGCTCCAACGGGTGCCCAAGGCCCACCAAGGCATGGTCACCGCTGCCTTGCGCTCGGTGTTCGCCCAGGAGAAAACGGACGAAATCGAGGCCCGCTGGGACGATCTGGCCAGCTCACTGGTGGATCGCTTCCCCAAGGCTGCTGAGCTCATGCTGCACGCCCGGGAAGACGTGCTCGCCTTCCGTCACTTCCCGCCTCAACACTGGAAAAAGACTTGGAGCACCAACCTGCTCGAGCGCCTCAATGAGGAGATCAAACGCCGCACTCGGGTGGTTGGCATCTTCCCGAATGACGCCTCGATCACCCGCTTGGTGGGGGCTGTGCTGCTGGAGCAGGACGAGCACTGGCAGCTGGAGGGCCGGCGCATGTTCTCCGCCGAGAGCATGGCCGCCATCCCCTCACTGGCGGAGCTGCCCACGCAGCCTTCCTTGCAAGAAGCAGCGGCCTGAGCCTCAGGCCCCAGGAGATCGCGCCGTAGCGCCCCCACAGGGCGCAGCGGCGGCGATCACCGCCCGGGGGCCGGCACCGCAGACGTCACGACCAAGATTGCAGGTGTAGCCCACAACCGATCGGCAATCCAGACGAAAGACTTGACAAGTCAATCGTCTGGATTCATCGTGAAATAACGAGGTGCACATGCGCCTCGAGAATGACAGCCCGTCATTCACCCCTGTTCTCCCTCAGTCCAGGGCAATCGGGCCTCGGGATTTACACCACGCCAAGGGACGCGGCCGGATTGAGGTCGTCGTGAATCACCTGCTTTTGAGGGCGAGATCACTGCGCCTACACCCCACTGACGTTCTCTTTACAAGAGTCGCTCCAAAAGTCCGAAAGACCCATCAGGCGTCCTTGCTTGATTCAGTTTCTTGAGAAGGAGTTGTTAAAGGTCAGCGACTGGAGTTGTCTTTAATGCATCTCTTCTCACTCCTTCCATCTGATGCAACTGACTGAGTTGTATCGAGAAGGGGGGCGTTGAAAGGGGTCAGCACATCCCAGGTTGAAGACCCATAAAGTCCCTTTAAAAGTAGCTGGGAATTGGCGACTGCAGAGAAGCAGAGGCGTTAACATTTGCCTGATAGGACTATTCGCAACGTCTGTTTTACATAGAAGCGCAGATGCCTAATTGTTTATGCCCTTTTTCGTTTGGGTGTCCATCAATGCGGAAAAAATGCCTTGCATCAAGAGGGCAGTCTCGCAAGTCTTTGACTGAGATGTCTTTATGGAGGGAATTAAGAAATTCGCGGAGATCCGTGCTTCTTCTCGCCTTTACTTCAGATGAACCTTCTAACTCGCGGTCATTTTTAGTTGGCAAAATGATTAAAGATACATTCTTGGCGCCATATGTTGAGGCAATAGAATGCATTGCGGAAATGCTTTTGTCTATGATTTCATGCCTGCCACTACTGCCACTACTGCCACTACTGCTGCTATTGTTGCGGTAATCAATCAATTGTTTCAACTTAAACTTGAGTTTGTCTTTTAGAATTGTAAGGACCGGATAAATGCCGAAATCATATTTGCTGTTTGCAAATGCGATTAGTTCTTTTGGGGTAAATTCTTCAGGGTGATGCCACCACGTCGCAGAGTCTCCACACCGCCTTGATTCGTACATTGAGCAGGTGAGATTAGAGATCATAGGTCTGCGGGGTCTATAAATATCATCGGGAATAATTGCGACTATCGCCTTCTTTGCCCCCAGTTCTTTGTGGGCATAATCCAATGAATCTTTCATTCCTTCTACGCCATAACCTGCAACCGATGCATTGATGGAGTTATACCCTTGATCACATAGTCTCTTTTGGATTCTTCCCGCCCAAGAGGAGTTTGAACCCTGACCTTCTGTAAATGAATCACCGGTAATAGCAACCAAATTACTTCCTTCGTTGCCAGTATTGCATTCGTATGTGACTCGGAATCCATTTCTATCAGTTTTAAACCCATAACTGTATTCAAGGACGTCGCCATAAACAGCAGAATGACGCAAGTAGGAATTAGGTGTGTACCGCCTTATGCCTGAACCTGACGAATCAAGTCTTCCACCGGAGAGTAGCATTACTCTTGCGTTATCCTTGGGAAACTTGGCAAAACGCAAATACTGATCTGTGCCTACAATGGGAACAGATATCGCTATTGCCATGATTAAAAGATTTGCAATCCTAGTGCTTTCTCTCATCAGAAAATTGAGTAAATAAATGGAGCAACTACCGAACCCTGTGTGAACACAATCAGTGCCCCCATCAGCACAATCGTGATGATTAATGGTGTCAACCAATACTTCTTACGGACTTTCAGAAAATCCCAGATGTCTTTGACTAGGTCGAGAAATGCTTCCATGATTTAAAAGATGCGGGTGAGGTCAGTTTGGTGGTCTTGTCGGTTTTCTCTGTAGGTCTTCTCTCCTTTTCGTCGTCTTCTTAATGGGTCATATCCTGTGAGGCGCATGATATATGCGATTGGTTGTAGAACAAGAATGAAGACCAGTCCAAGAATGATGTGACTATTAATCCATCCAAGGGCATGTCCAAGTGCCATCCAACCTTTGTATGGATAGTGGAGCAGTCGAGGTGCTGCGAGACCAAGAATCAGTCCTGGAATTCCTACCCATAGAGTCCATGCTCTAAATTCATGCCCGAAAAGTGAAGGCAGTAACCAACCGATGAGGATGGGAAATCCGAGTCCGATAAGCAGACCAAAGTCTCGAAGTTGTTTTTTAGAGATTGTTTCTTTCATGATTAATCGAGTTCAAACTCCTGCATCCAGGTTTCATCTTTTTCGACCTTTGGTTGCTCGCTTTTGTAGAGGATCTGGTTTTGAAGAACTAGTATGTCCATTTCTGTCCGCATAAAACACCTGTAAGCATCTTGAGGAGTGCAAACGATTGGTTCACCTCTGACATTAAATGAAGTGTTGACGATTGTCGGGCAACCAGCCTTTTGCTTGAAAGCATTGATCAGATTGTAATAGCGAGGATTTGTATTGTTGCTGACCGTTTGAACTCTTGCTGAGTAATCGACATGCGTAATGGCAGGAAGTGATGACCTTGGAATATTCAGTTTATCAATTCCAAAGAGTTTGTCTTCTTCTTCTGTCATTTTCCTGCAGAGTTCTTTTTTGACCGGAGCAACTAGGAGCATATAGGGACTCTTCGCATTCATCTCGAATTGGTTGCTGACGTCTTCTTCAAGGACTGATGGAGCAAAAGGTCTAAAACTCTCTCGGTACTTGATTTTGAGGTTCATTACGCTCTGCATTTTCTGATTGCGTGGATCCCCGATGATGGAGCGCCCACCTAGTGCTCTTGGACCAAACTCCATCGGACCATTGAACCAACCAATCACATGACCTTTCTCAAGTTCTTCTGCTAGGCGTTCAAATAACTCAGGATCACTATGAGTGTGGAATGGCGCATTGATCTGCCTTAGATACTTGGTTATCTCATCGTTGCTGAAGTCAGGACCCAAGTAGGTTCCTTTCATGGCGTCGTTAGTGTTGACGACTCTCTCTTCTTCTTGATGTTGATGCCATCCAACCAAGGCGGCACCTAGTGCTGAACCTGCATCACCACTGGCAGGTTGGATCCAGATGTCATCAAAGATCTTCTCTTGAAGAATCTTGCCGTTGGCAACGCAGTTGAGCGCAACACCACCAGCGAGACATAGATTCTTGATGCCTGTCTCTTCTCTAAGTGACTTTGCCAGTTTGAGGACGATCTCCTCTGTCACAACCTGGATTGATGCCGCCAGGTCCATATGGAACTGGGTGAGTTCCGTTTCAACCTTGCGTGGTGGTCGACCAAAAAGTTTGTGGAACCTCCTTCCTGTCATGCGGAATCCACGGTGGTACTTGAAGTAACTAATGTCGAGGCGGAATGTCCCATCATCTTTGATGTCAATCAGGTTTTCCTTGATCTGATCGACGTATCTGGGTTCTCCATAAGGAGCAAGACCCATCAGTTTATATTCGCCAGAATTGACCTTGAATCCGCAGTAGTAGGTGAATGCTGAGTAAAGAAGACCCAGGGAGTGAGGAAAACTGATTTCCCAAAGGGGTTTGATGTCCTTACCCTTGCCAACCCATGCAGAGGTAGTTGCCCACTCACCTACGCCGTCCATGCAAAGGATCACTGACTCCTCAAACGGACTTGGGTAAAAGGCGGCAGCAGCGTGCGAGAGATGGTGCTCTGAAAAAAGAAGATTGGGAATATATGTTGAATCGGTACCGAACGATTCTTGAACCTCTTTGAGGTTCTTCTTGAGTTCAGTCTTTAAAAATAGTTTTTCTTTTAACCAAACTTGCATTGCCGCCACAAAAGACCTGCCTCCCCTTGGTGCTGCACCCAAATAAGTCTCCAGAAGACGTTCAAAGGTGAGTAGAGGTTTTTCGTAGTAAACAACCTCTTTAACGTCCGCAAGATTAATTCCCTGTGACTTCAGGCAATAAGAAACTGCATTCTTGGGGAAGCGCGAATCATGCTTCTTTCTAGAAAATCGTTCTTCTTGTGCTGCGGCAACGATTTCACCGTTTTTCAGTAGTGCTGCAGCACTGTCATGGTAATAGCAAGATAATCCAAGAATATATTGATCCATTTGAAAGTAATTGGTGAATATGCTGGAGGTGCTGGAGGTGCTGGAGGTGCTGGAGGTGCTGGAGGTGCTGGAGTTTGGTTGATTATACCTTGGAATCGCTCTCAATCTCTTGTGGACCTCTTTTAAGACCGTTGTGAACTGAGGTGGGTGCCTTTTATTGGACAGTTCCGGCCCCTGACATCGTTAACCCAGGACGGGTGGAACATGGTTCGGCCTCAGTGTAGACCGCGTGGGGAGTTTTGCCTCCAAGGGAACTGTGAGGTCTTACATGGCAATACCGCCACAGGAAGCGGGCCAGGCTGATTTCAGCGTCCCAGCCATCGCTGTATGCCCGTAGGTAGACCTCCTCGTACTTGACAGTCCTCCACAGCCGTTCAACAAGGATGTTGTCGTAGCACCGCTTTCTGCCGGACCAGCTGATCTGGATCCGCTCCCCTTTGAGTCTGGCCACAAAGTCAGCGGACGTGAACTGACAGCCTTGATCGGAGTGGAAGATCTCTGGCCTACGGCCGCCTCCCAAGGCCATCTCCAGGGCCTCCAGACAGAACTTCGTGTCAAGGCTGTTGGAGAGCCTCCAGCTGAGCACATGCCTGGAATGGAGATCCATGATCGCCACCAGATAGAGGAACCCTTTCTGCAGAGGGATGTAGGTGATGTCGGTCGCCCAGACCTGATCCACCGACGTGACCTGCGTGAGGTCCACCAGGCAGGGGAACCGCACGGACGGATCACCTGGAACCGTCGTCCGGGGCTTCTGGTAGATCGCCCGTAATCCCATGCGCCGCATGAGGTTTCGCACTCGATCTCGGCTGATCGGGATACCATCTTGGGCCAGATAGTCCACCATCCGGCGGCTGCCGCTGCAGGGATCCTCCAGGTAGAGAGCATCGATCCTGGCCATGATCCGCAGCGTCGATACACGGACCGGTGTCGGCCGGTAGTACAGCGTGGATCGAGGCAGCCCCAGCAGCGCACACTGCCTGCTGATGCTGAGCTCGGGGTGGTCGTGATCGACCAGCTTGCGCAGTTCACAGGCATCAGAGCAGTTGAGACTTTTTTTTGAGCCACTCCAGCTCCATCTGCAGCCGTCCGATCTGCTGGAACAGCTCCGCCTCCTTGGCCTGCCCCTCCTCCTTGTCCTTGGTCTTCTTGCCTCGGGTGAAGAGCTCGCTGGCACCGTCCAGGAGCTGCCGCTTCCACTGGCTCACCTGGATCGGGTGGATGGCGTGGTCGGCGGCGATCTCCTGGATCGTCTTGCGGCCACTGATCGCCTCCATGGCGACCCTGGCCTTGAACTCGGGGCTGTGGGTGCGGCGCTTGCTCATCGGTGGGAGCCCCTTTCAGGGGCGGTACCCCGCCTCAGAGGTTAACGATGGGGCCTGTCCAGAAAAGCCAGACCACCTCAAACCCGCGTTGGGGCAAGGTTTATTTGTTTCATGCATAGACAATTGTCTTGATAAGACTCCTTCTATGAAGTGTTTAAGTCCACTTCTTTGGTCCTTTATTGTTAGATGATTTCTTGTTTTTAGTGATTCGATGCGTTGCGGCGGTTGATCACGCATTTGCCATCTAGATCTGGATGTCGACTTTGTTGCTGTTTCTCTTGCGCTGGTAGTCCATTTTCGCTTCGGATGCCTTTTCCAGATTTGGTTGACTTCTTTTGCGGAAGGGATTTTTTGCAGGTTGAGCTTCTGGTCTTTTTCGTGTCCAGCAGGCATACGGAAGTGCTGGGTGATCAGGGCGTTATTGGATTCCTTGCTGGCGTCCCAAGGCTTGGTGTAAATCCCCCGGCACCCCCACCCCGGCGTAGCCGGGGTGGGCCGCGCACCTCAGGTGGCTGGCCCAGCGGCTGGCGTTGCAAGGGGTGGGCAGGCCCGTTTCCCTGGTTCGAGAACCACCTCAACCTGACGAACCATGTCGAGTCACCCCGGGGAACTTCCCCCCGAGGTGCTCACAGAACCGTACGTGACACTCTCGCGTCATACGGCTCCCATCATCCACATGCCACTTCACTGACTCGACGCCAGTGCGCGAACAGATCACGATGTCCAGACCTGATCCTGGCAAGTACTCGCCAGCTTTGGAGCCGACGACCCCGCAGCCTTTTGTACTTCTGCCGTAACCAGGCTGCAATTCTGTCATCCAGGTAGCGATACAACTTCCTGATCAGTTCTGTCCTATAGAAACGACCGTAGTACTGAATCCAGCCACGAATCACTGGATTCAGCACTTTAGCGATCTCCTCAAGCGACAGATACACGAGCGATGGAAGCCCTATCGACCTAATCCTCTCCCGCATACGCTGGAGAGCCTGCGGACTCACTGCCGGCAAAAAGCCTGTGTAGATGACTCCGCGAGAATTGCGAGACACACGTGGCCGAAACGCGAAACCAAGAAACGTGAACGTGACATCAGCAAACGGTGCCCGGCGGTTGCTATCCCTGCAGTAGACCACCTGGGTCTTCTGGGGATGAAGCTGGAGGCCACAGGACGCAAAGCGATCCTGCAATGCCTCCAGCAACCGCCGAGCTTCCTTCTCGCTGTGGCAATGACAGATCACATCATCTGCATAGCGCTCAAAGGCAATGGCCGGGTGGCTCCGGCGCATCCACACATCAAACGCATAGTGCAGGAACAGATTGGCCAGCAGTGGACTGATGACACCACCTTGCGGTGTGCCCCGGTCCCTGGGATGGAGCGTGCCATCCGGCAACAGAACCGGTGCCTGCAGCCATCGTTGCAGGTAGAGCACCACCCAGCGCTCGGAGGTATGGGCCTTGATCGCGCGCATCAACAGGTCGTGATCGATAGCATCGAAAAACCCCTTGATGTCGAGATCGAGAACCCAGTTGGACCTCCAGCAGCGCTGACGGCAGACCTCTACTGCCTGATGCGCTGACTTGCCCGGTCTGTAGCCGTAGGAATCCTGATCAAAGATCAGCTCCAGCTCTGGCTCCAGCACCTGCTTGACCACCATCTGTGCGATGCGATCAGCAACCGTCGGGATACCCAGCGGCCTGACGCCTCCACCGGATTTGGGAATCTCCACACGCCGAACTGGTGGCGGAAGATAACTTCCTGATGCCATCCGATTCCAGAGTTTGTAGAGATTATTCTCCAGATCCTTGTTGAAGTCGTCCAGGCTTTGGCCATCCACACCGGCCGCCTGTCCGTTCCGTTTCACCTGTTGATAGGCCTTCCAGACCATCACCTTGGTAATCGGTAGCGGCTTGTCTGTTGTCATCCCATTCCTCCTGCCGTAGGCAGTTGATGGGAGACTCCAAACGGGATGATGCAACCCCTTGGCTCCGAGTCCGTTACAGACCCATCATCGCTACTACGGGTTGCTCCGCCCCTGCCACAGACATCGGTATTGACCCTCATGGTGGTGACCACTTGGGATGTTCCCTTGGCATTCCATGGCAGGTTCTCACGTTCCGCATCAGGGCCTGCGATGAGCTCGTGCCGTCTATACGCCGGCTGCCGTGTGGTCCATAGACAGGCTCTGTCCACACTGATCCAGGAGATTTGGGCCGCCTCCCGTTTTGGCAGCGTCTGAAATAGATATCGGCGCGTCATCAACGGTTCGCTTGCGCTCACCTTCTCGTCGCACACCTGACGGATCCAGTCCGCCGTTTCCCCGTCGCTCACCACCACGTCTTTTGAACGCAGCAGCACGGGGTGGTTTGGTACCAGCCCCTGCAGGCCGATCCCGGGAGGCCACACTCCCATCCCCGATGCAGTTTCATCAGCCTTGGCTTTCACCTGCTGACTCGTGACACACGCCCAAGACTTACTGTGCCGCACCCGACCTCGCGCCGCTACTGGATGGCAGCACTGCCGGTGAGTTGATCCCCGAGCTGGCCCGTTACGGCCTGCAGCAGCTGATCGAGCTGGAGGTCGCTGCCGTGCTGGGTGCCGACCGCCACGAGCGCACCGAGGAGCGGCTCGGCTATCGCAACGGTTACCGGCCCCGCAGTCTGACCACCCAGGTAGGCGACATCGACCTGCTGATCCCCAAACTGCGGGCTGGCAGCTTCCTGCCCTCGATCCTCGAGCCCCGTCGCCGGGTGGAGCAGGCCCTCTACGGCGTGATCATGGAGGCCTACATCTGTGGGGTCTCCACCCGCAAGGTGGATGCCCTGGTCGCCGCCCTGGGATCCCAGAGCGGTATCTCCAAATCCCAGGTCAGTCGCATCTGCCAGGACATCGACGAGCAGGTTCAGGCGTTTCTGAACCGGCCCCTGCAGGAGTCCGGCTACGCCTACGTCTACCTGGATGCCACCTACCTCCACGGCCGGCTGGGCAAGGCCCTGCAGGTCTGCTCAAGGGCCGTCGTCGTCGCCATGGGGGTCAACGCCGATGGTCGCCGTGAGCTGCTGGGCCTCAAGGTGGGCGACAGCGAGAGCGAGGGCTTCTGGAGTGAGTTCCTCGCCTCGCTCAAAGAGCGCGGCCTGACTGGCGTCAAGCTGGTGATCTCCGACGCCCACGTGGGCCTCACCAAGGCCATCAGGCGCCAGCTGCAGGGCTGTGTGTGGCAGCGCTGCCGCGTCCACTTCGCCCGCAACCTTCTCCAGCGCGTCCCCAAAGCCCACCAGGGCATGGTCACCGCCGCCCTGCGCTCGGTGTTCGCTCAGGAGGATGCCGGAGAGATCCTCAGCCGCTGGGATGACCTGGCCGCCTCGCTGGCGGAGCGCTTCCCCAAGGCCACCGAGCTCATGAACGAGGCCAGAGAGGACGTGCTGGCCTTCCGTCACTTCCCGCAGCCTCACTGGAAGAAGGTCTGGAGCACCAACCTGCTGGAGCGGGTCAACGAGGAGATCAAGCGCCGCACCCGCGTCGTCGGCATCTTCCCCAACGACGCGTCGATCACCCGCCTGGTGGGCGCGGTGCTGCTGGAGCAGCACGAGCATTGGCAGCTGGAAGGCCGCCGCATGTTCTCCGCCGAAAGCATGGCTGCCATCCCGGAGCTGGAGGATCTGCCGGCCCTGCTCAGCGCCGCCGCCGCAGAGGTGCAAGACGCAGGCCCCAGGTGATTGAGGTGGCAGCGCCCCCACAGGGCGCAGCGGCCTCGATCGCCGCCCGGGGGCCGGCGCTGTAACCCCTGGGCTGCATAGAAGACTCCTGCCGCTCACAACACAGCCGCGATCAGACGAGAGACTTGACAAGTCAATCGTCTTGTTTCATCGTGGAAGAACGAGGTGCATCTGCACCTCAGGAATGACAGCCCGTCATTCCACCCTGTTCACCCTCTGAGTCAGGGCATTCGGGCCTCGGGTTTTACACCACGCAAAGGGACGCGGCCGATTCCTTTCTGCTGTTCGTAAACCCTTGGGTTCCTCCAACACCCTCGGTTTTGGAGTGGATCCCCCGATTTGACCGCTTAGCGCGTTCGCAAACCCCGTTCGGTTGGTTTTCTGTATAGTGTTCTCGTAAGGCAGTGCCTTTCCGAACGATGGGACGAAGAATCGGTTACGCAAGGTGCTCCACCGCGCACCAATCCACCGACTCGCAGGTGGACGACCTCAAGGCAGCGGGGTGCGAGGAGGCTGGTTGACCGACACAAGTGCGAGACCCGTTGCAACAGAACGGGTCTCACCTGATTGGGTGGGCAGGTAGCCATGAGAGCGTGGGGCTACGAAACCAATCCAAGTCCCCGTGGCATCCCGTGCCCAGCTCCATGGTGAGCTGATCGCCTTTCTCCGTCAACACTGCCCTGTTCGCGACCAGCGTCATCTCGTGCTCCTGGGCTGGATGGTGGCCGGCCTGCTGCTGAGTGAGACGGTCTGTTTCGATCACTGGAAGACCCGTCTTCCATTGGGGCGTTGCCTGGCATCGAGCTGGCAACGGCGCTGTCAGAGCGCTGGCTGAGCAACAGCAGGATCGATCCTGAGAGCCTCTATGGCCCACTGATTCTCTGGGCGATCCAGGGCTGGCACAAGCCAGACCAGGCCTTGCATCTAGCGCTTGACACCACCATGCTCTGGAACCGGATCTGCGTGGTGGTGGTCTCGGTCGTCTGCCATGGCCGAGCCATTCCGCTGCTCTGGCAAGCCCTGGAACACCCCAGTGCCAGCGTCAGTGCAGCGGTCTCGATTGCTCTGCTGGAGAAAGCCGATCGGTGGCTCGCTGGGTTCGGGGCGATCACGCTGCTGGCCGATCGCGCCTTCCCCTGCGCTGAACTGCTCGGCTGGCTGGAGAACAAGCCTGGCTGGACCTATGTGATGCGGCTGCCTGGAGACACCGAGATCCACGGCACCGCAGCACCTCTGGGCTGCCAGGTCAGGCGGCTGCGCCTGCGCCGCGGACAATGCCGCGGCTTCCGGAATATCCGCCTCTGGGCTGATGGCAGTCACAGCGCCAACTTGGTGTTGGCCCATCCCACCGGCCTGGCCGTGGAAGAGCCCTGGTACCTGATCAGTAACGCAAAGCCCTCTCTGGATCTGGTCTGGAGCTACGGCCGGCGCTTCTGCTGTGAGCAGCTGTTCCGAGACCAAAAGTCCGGAGTCTTCCAGCTGGAGGACAGCGGCCTGCGGAACCCGCAGCGACTGGATCGGCTGCTCGTGGTGATCGCAATCGCTGTGCTGGCCGGGAGTCTGCAGGGCTATGCCCTCAGCCTGGCGGGGCTCAGGCGAGAGGTGGATCCGCACTGGAAACGGGGCATGAGCTTTCTGCGCCTTGGCCTGAGGACCCTGCAGATGCTCGCCTCCGATACCACGGCCAGGTTGATGGCCTGGCTGCCGATTCCACTCCAGGAGCTGGAGCCCTGCATCCCCAGCCGCAGGAGCAGACGAACACAAGCCCAGGCTTGGTTCTCACGGATTGAACTACCGCGGCAACCGCGATCAACTCACCGGCAAACGCTGCAGCTGGCTGTCGCGTGAATCTCGCGGATGAGATGTGTCGGGCAGCCAGGCGAGGAGGTGTTCTTTGAGAAGGTCAGTAGCACCACCACCCTCGACAAGCGGCATCAACTCCGCGCCTGCCTGTCCATGCTCCGCGAGCAGGACCAGTTGGTTGTCGCCAAGTTGGATCGCCTTGGGCGTTCCCAGGTCGAGGTCATAAATCGCCTGAATGACCTCCAGCAGCAGGGCATCCATGTGAAGACCCTTGATGGTCTGATCGACACTCAGGCGCTGGGGAAGATGGCACCCCTTGTCGTTGGTCTCCTGACTGGTCTCTCTGAGGTCGAGCGATCGCTCATCCAAGAGCGCACCCGCGAGTCCGTTGAGCACCGCAGGAAGACGGGCGGAAACCTCGGGGGGAGACCAAGGACCAATGCCAAGAAGGAGTCCCTGGTCCTTCGTTTGCGGAAGGAGGGCGAGTCCTACAGGTCAATCAAGGAGCAGACGGGTCTTGCTCTGGCGACCATTACCCGAATCGTCAAAGAGCAGGAGGTCGCTTCGTGAGGTTCCTGCTGGTGGCGCTGCTCCTTTTCCCTGTGCCCTTGCTTGCCCAGATGAAGTTCGTTCTCCAATACCAGGATCAGTTCGGCAAATGGCATCGCTACCAGGAGAAGCACAACGAGGGCGATGCCTACAGGACTGCCAAGGCGCGAGCAAAGGCGACAGGGAAGCGTTTCAGGATCGTTGATGGGGATGGTCGCTTGATCGACCTTGTTGACCCTTGAAGGGCGCTCTGGCGGTTAGGAGCCTGCTGAAAAAGCCCAGAGGCCGTCATGCCTTGGGCCTGTCCTTTTGGCGCAGCGCCCGTGAACACTGGGCTCGAAGTCAGGCGTTCTCGGGCTGAATGGCCCTTGACGGGGTTTTTCAGCAAACTCTTAGTCGTGTTGCTTGGGAGGTCCTGCTTGCCCGAGGCGCGAGCGCATAAGTGTTGTTGGATGTGTTGTGGGAATACGAACTTGAGCGTCCTGCGACGCCAAGAACCATTGCCATGACTCAGTGGTCATGCTTAGGAGTTTGCTGAAAAACCAACCCACGAGCCAGTTTTCCACAGGCATCAGTGGATTTCCGGCTCAAAAAGACGGATCGGCGGCTATCAGAGCCGCAAACAGCCCGATTTCGGCATCGTTGGCCTCTCTGCAAGGCATTGGTTGAGGCCTATTGGGCACACCTCTGGACAACGGGCTGTTCATGCCGCCTCCATCGCGGGCTTGAGCAGGTTGCCCAGGCGGATCAGGTTGTAGGCGATCACATGCAGGCCAAACACGGCGCCGACCTTCTCGGTACCGCGCAGTTTGAACTGGCGCAGCCCTCCGAACGCCTTGATCCAACCAAACACCTTTTCGATCCCCCGGCGGGCGTTGATCGATTTGGAGTAGCCCACGTGACGGGTGGTGCGGCCATCAATGGCTGAGCCACCGCTGCGGGCCGTGTTCTGGGCCACGTGGGGCGTGACACCGATCCGCCGCATCTCAGCGACAAACCCTTTGGTGTCGTAGTTCTTGTCGGCGCCGACGGTCTTCTGGTGGGCACCGGTGAGGTCTGCTGCCATCTCTTTGGCGGCATCCCGCTCACCGGTGCCCGTGGCCTGGGTGACGCGGCAATCGACGATCAGGTCGTGGCGGTTGTCCATGAGGACATGGCCCCGATAGCTCAGCTGCGCTGGATGGGCATTCGATTTCCGGGCCAGCCGTGCCTCAGGATCGGTGCTGGAGCGGTGGGTCTCGTTGCTGAGCTTGATGCCGCGAAAGTCCCCTTTGGCGCGCTTCTTTCCCTCTTTGGGAGCACCGAATCCTTCGCCAGGACCTGTGGGCGGAGGCGGAGGATCCTCCTGGCCATCGATCCGCTCCAAGGAAGCGTGTGACGCCCAGGCCTGGAGCAACGTGCCGTCCACCGAAAAGTGCTCGTCACTGAGCAGCGGTTTGACCTCGGGTGCTCCCATCAGCTTCTCCAGGAACAGCCCCATGACGTCGTCAGTGAGGAGCCGATCACGATTCTTGGTGAATGTGGTCGGATGCCAGATCGCATCGTCAGGGCTCAAGCCCACAAACCAGCGGAACAGCAGGTTGTAGTGGACCTGCTCCAGCAGCAGCCTCTCGGAGCGGATGCCGTAGAACGCCTGCAACAACGAGGCCAGCAGCAGCTGCTCTGGCGGCACCGATGGTCTCCCTTCTGAGGCATACAACCTGCAGAAGGTGGGATTGAGTCGATCGAGGGCCTGATCCGCCAGCTTGCGAATCCGCCTGAGTGGATGGCTGGTCGGGATCCGCTCCTCGATCGAGACGTAGGAGAACAAGGAGCCGCTGCGCTCCTGCTGACCTCGCATCAAACCTGGGGCAGTTGCCCTATTTTCGCAGAGGCGGCGGGGTTTTTCAGCAAACTCTTAGAGCGACTCTCACCCTCTCCGTTTTGACAGGATCCCAAGGGATCCGCGGAAATCCCAAAACCCCTGCAGGGCAGGCGATCTGAGCTTTTGGGTTGTTCGGGCAGGTCCGGGGAAAACCGGCTACAGCCGCTGCGGATGACGGTATTTTTGACGGTATAGCCAGCCGGGTCCGGGTCTATACCGTCACTTGGCTTGCTGAACCGCCGAAATCCTCTCCTGCGCCAGCGTTTCGGCGCTGTCCGCCATGCTCAGTGACAAGGCGATCCAGGCCCTGCGGCCCGACGCGGAACGGCCGGGCACTAAGAGTTTGCGGAAAAACCACCTGAGAAGCCGCTTTTTTCCCTCCTGAGAGCTGGTGGAGCTCCTCTGGGGTTGACCTCAATCAATCATGATCTGTTCGAAGGTGATTGAATCGGTACGGATCAGGATGCCTAGATCAGTGTCTGATGCTGTCAAGAGCCAGGAGCTTGGGCCAGTGGATTGGAGAATGAGATCGTCGCGCTGGAGATTCAGACCTCTCAGATCCAGGCGATCTTCAGGGGCGAAACCGACGAGCACATCGGGGCGGAGCACAGTAGATTCATTGATTGACTCAATCACAAACCGATCGGCACCATCACCTCCAACCAAGCGGTCGGCACCTCCACCTCCAATCAGGATGTCATCTCCTTCCAGTGATTCCAGTCGGTCATCAGAGCTGCTGCCAGTCAGAACGTCATTATCAGGGCTACCAAGCATCGGCATAGGAGAACGCTCCGCCGAATAGGGTTGTTGGATACCTGTTGGGATAATTCGCACAGAGTTGCCGTCCGTTCCAGCGAACAATGGCAGCATGAGTGCATCAGTTTCGCGTCTGGCGAAGCCATCCACCGTTTCACCATTCGGTGCAACCTCTTCCCACGGAAGATGGATCTGATCAGCATGCATGCTCCATCCCGGCGCAAATCCCGATTCACCGTTTCGGAAACTGAGATCATCTGGATTGCCGCGTTGCAACCTCAGATCCAGGTCACCGCCTGCTTCTGGCAATGACATGTAGTCGGAACTAACTAGGTGAAGATTGTTGTTGATTCTGCCGTAGTGAATTTGGAGTTGAAGCTGGGGAATCAGCAAAGGATGTTCATTGGGGCCAACCCCAGATCCATCTCCGTAGGCGACATGGCTTTTGTGGTCGGGGCTATCCAGGGATTGACCAGTCCAGTATTCCGGAAAAATGATCACTGCCTGCAAAGGTAGATCTCGCCATTCATCGCCAAGGGGGATGTGGTCATAGGAAGCTAATTCGCCGATGTAGTTCCAGAACACCTGGGCCCTCGACTGGCGATTCTGAGGGCGAGCCGAACCAGCGATCATTTTCAGGCCGATAGGCATGTTCACGAGCTCACTGGGTTCGTTCGGCTTCAGGACGCTGTAGTAAGCGATGGATGTTGCCTTAGGAGTGACATAGGTCTGTTCACCGCCAACGCCGTCGGAGCCCTCATCAATCAGACTAGGTGTCCAATAGGTGGAGATGTTATTGATCGGAATTGCCGCTGTGTCGGAAGCATCCATCAGGGATGCCACCGTGGACGACGCGCCGGTTGTTGGATTTGCGAAAAAGTCATGGGCATGCATGAACTTTGTGTTTCCAGGCGCAACAATCGGATCAACTGTCGCCCGGTGGCTGAAGGCGATTGTTGAAACAAATTCACCCTGGTTGAATCCGGTCGCTTCAAAAGCGCTGACTGTGTTGCTGTTGAGTTCGTCTTGTGCATCTGACTCGGGGCTGCGGGGAGCAGGGATGATCCCGTCTGCGTCGAGGTCAATCTGAAAGAGCGCTTCTGTTTCCGGTACTGAAAGCACACCTGGAGCGTCTTCTCCGATGAACAGACCAGAGGGATCGAGAATCCAGCTGAAGTCGCCCCAAGGCCCGCGATCGAGAACGCGGAGCTGTCCGTCTGCATCAACGGCAGCGGAAACAAGTGCGGCATCGCCGCGCTGGAGTGGAATATCCCCCTGCCAGTAAGAATCGTTGCGGCGAATCAGAAGGGGCTGATCAGAAGCGTTCTGCTGGATGAAAGCGAGTCCTGTGGTGTCATCCACAAGCAGGCGTGCTGAGCCGGAATCCGCAACCACACGGAGATCGCGTTCGTCTTGTGCATCTGACTCGGGGCTGGGGGGAGCAGGGATGATCCCGTCTGCGTCGAGGTCAATCTGAAAGAGCGCTTCTGTTTCCGGTACTGAAAGCACACCTGGAGCGTCTTCTCCGATGAACAGACCAGAGGGATCGAGAATCCAGCTGAAGTCGCCCCAAGGCCCGCGATCGAGAACGCGGAGCTGTCCGTCTGCATCAACGGCAGCGGAAACAAGTGCGGCATCGTCGCGCTGGAGTGGAATATCCCCCTGCCAGTAAGAATCGTTGCGGCGAATCAGAAGGGGCTGATCAGAAGCGTTCTGCTGGATGAAAGCGAGTCCTGTGGTGTCATCCACAAGCAGGCGTGCTGAGCCGGAATCCGCAACCACACGGAGATCGCGTTCGTCTTGTGCATCTGACTCGGGGCTGGGGGGAGCAGGGATGATCCCGTCTGCGTCGAGGTCAATCTGAAAGAGCGCTTCTGTTTCCGGTACTGAAAGCACACCTGGAGCGTCTTCTCCGATGAACAGACCAGAGGGATCGAGAATCCAGCTGAAGTCGCCCCAAGGCCCGCGATCGAGAACGCGGAGCTGTCCGTCTGCATCAACGGCAGCGGAAACAAGTGCGGCATCGCCGCGCTGGAGTGGAATATCCCCCTGCCAGTAAGAATCGTTGCGGCGAATCAGAAGGGGCTGATCAGAAGCGTTCTGCTGGATGAAAGCGAGTCCTGTGGTGTCATCCACAAGCAGGCGTGCTGAGCCGGAATCCGCAACCACACGGAGATCGCGTTCGTCTTGTGCATCTGACTCGGGGCTGGGGGGAGCAGGGATGATCCCGTCTGCGTCGAGGTCAATCTGAAAGAGCGCTTCTGTTTCCGGTACTGAAAGCACACCTGGAGCGTCTTCTCCGATGAACAGACCAGAGGGATCGAGAATCCAGCTGAAGTCGCCCCAAGGCCCGCGATCGAGAACGCGGAGCTGTCCGTCTGCATCAACGGCAGCGGAAACAAGTGCGGCATCGTCGCGCTGGAGTGGAATATCCCCCTGCCAGTAAGAATCGTTGCGGCGAATCAGAAGGGGCTGATCAGAAGCGTTCTGCTGGATGAAAGCGAGTCCTGTGGTGT
Organism: Synechococcus sp. CBW1006; assembly: GCF_015840525.1. NCBI lineage: Bacteria > Bacillati > Cyanobacteriota > Cyanophyceae > Synechococcales > Synechococcaceae > Synechococcus > Synechococcus sp. CBW1006. The sequence continues at coordinate 2,438,132 of NZ_CP060396.1, forward strand.
CATCCACAAGCAGGCGTGCTGAGCCGGAATCCGCAACCAGCAGTAACTGGCTCTCAGGTACCACGTCGAGATCAATGTCAAACTTCGCCGCTCCAAGACTGTCACTTCCTCCTTCTTCAAACAAACCCCAATGATTATCGCCACCCTTCCAGGATTCATCACTCAAGTTAAAGTAAAACATGGCATCAAAGCGTGCCAGATCTCCTTGAATATAGTCCCTCGCGCTCTGAAAGTAAGTTTCCATATTCTCAGCATTGGTAACACTTTGGGCACCTCCAACGCTTTGCCACCCGGTCTCACCGAGAATGAGAGGGGTGCTATGCAAGCCAAAGTTATCGAGAGTCTTGCGAAACAAAGCCTCGTCCAACTTCAGCACTTCAAGCTGCCTGCCTGGAGTCCACTCTGGGTTCCAGCGATTATCAAAAAAGCCTGCATAGGAGTGAACGTTAATATAGTCAAGCTTTCTCAACAACTCTTCGCCATTCTGAGCCCAAAAGCTACTGTTACCGCGAAGCGTTTCTCCCGAAAAATTATACGTCAGCGGAATATCGCTGAACTCTCTGAAAAAATTAACGTGTTGAATCACATCGGCAACCGTTAAGCCCGTATTGTTCCAGTCGGCCAGTTGTTCATTCCCTAGGCTGACTCCGATGACCAGGTCAGGGTGGGAGTTGATTGTTTGCAAGGCAGAGACAATCTTCTGCTCCGCATCGCTATCTTTGCGGAGATAAATGCCTGCTTGAACTTTCAGGTTGAGGCCCAGGTCACTGATAGCTTCAAGGATCCGACCCGTGTAGGCATTGGTGTCCCAGGTGCGAATCGTGTCGAATCCGAGTCGAGTGATTTCCTGCAGGGCTGACTCCAGCCGCGCCTGATCATCCCATCGGCCCAAGGAATCCACTGAGAAGCCAATGCCGCTTCTGCCACTCCAGAAACTCTTCTCTGAGGCCGATAGCACTGGTGGCTGAGAGTCGGAGGTACCAGCCAAGATCCTCGAATGGTCGTTCATTGATGAACACAGGATGTACATGCCTCCTCATTGTCCGACTGGAGTCGCACTGAGACATCCATCAAAAGTTGTAGGCCCTGTATCTGAATATTTACGAGTCCCAAGTGCAGGCGATTGCGTTATTTTGATGATAGTGACATTCGCGGCGGGCCGTTATCAGCCAGTCCCCAACTACATAGGCCAGTACGTAAGGCGCGTGTCGCAAGGTGAGCCCTGTTGCTGACATTTAACTTTTGCATCAGATTATACACATGCCGTTTTGCCGTCGCCTCACTGATGCCCAATCGTTCGCTGATCTGGCCGTTCGTGAGACCGTAGACAATTTCGACGAGAACTTCCTCCTCCCGCGTGGTCAAGCTTTCTATTTTTTCGGTTTGAGGATGACAGTCACTACGAAGCAATTGTCGCTGGAGATCAGGATCACAAAAGGCTCCGTCGGTAAAAAGGGTACGGTAGGCATCAAATAGTCGTCCACCTCCTGTCTTCCGGCGTAAAACAATCACTTCACAACCGGCCGTCCACGCTTCTCTGCTCCCTCCTATATGGGGAGAACGCTGGATCAGCATGACGCGTTTCGTAGCATGCTGACGTTTGATTTCTGCTGCAAGTTGAGATCCATCTCCGGATTCGAGATCACTGCAGATAATCAGATGGCTAGGTTGATGCTCCAGAATCAAATCATGAGCTTCTGATGCGCATGTGCACAAAGACACAAGGCGGAGTCCTGGATTGATTCGTTCATAGGCAACAACCATGAAGCCCGGTGAAAGGTCACCAGCCACAATCATCAAACGAGAGTCAACGACAAGGCTGGCAAGCTTGTGCAGACTTTCCCTTGTGGATTCAATTAACGCGCTACCATCCATCAACTATTCAGTGGATTAAATCATCACTGTAAGCCACGTTCCCAGTGAAGCGTCCTATGGTGTGAAGTGACCCAAGGGGATCAGCTGCGATCAGCTGCGGCATGGGTGGAAACCATTCATGGACTGCCCAAGGCCAACATCCGAGCTGGCAATGTGCCGGTGGTCGGGCCTGAACATGACGTCAGCGAGGGGAGAGGAACGCACAATCATCGAGAGAGGCGACCACCTCGCTGACTCCATCTTGAAAAGGGCTGATATCGATCACACCGGTTCTGGCGAAGCTGACCTTCAATGCCTGAAGTTGGGTGGAAGCCGCCTCGGGGGCCAGGACCTTGTCGTCCCTGACCAACGAGCAGACTGTTGCCGCCGCACCGTAGCCAAAACCGCTTGAGAATCCACGACGCCCGAACCAGGCAGCTGAAGACAGCAGAATCGCTCCTCCACCGAGAAGCGCAGCCAGAATCACTAACCAGGTTCGTCCTCCTTGCACCCAGTAGGGAACAAGATAAAGACCATCGTCGGCTGGAGAACGGTCACGGCGGGGGTGGTCTGGCATCAAAGGTGGGTTATTCAAGCCTCGGCATAGGTTCGATTCTGGCTGTCAACTCAATTATTAGACTAAAGTTTTAAGTAATAACTTCATTTTTTAATTTTTTAAGCTATCAAATTTGAAACAGTAAAAATCAAGTCATTGAAGTCATTGTCTCCATTAACAGTTTCCTCAAAGCCAATAGAAAGTGAACTGTCGGAGTTTAACGAGGACAGGCCGACAAATTGACTTGATGTGGGTCCATAAGTTCCGAAAGTATTTCCATTAACTTCGACAACAAAGCCATAATTTTTATTTGTTTCGAGTTCCTCTATAGCGTAAGTTTTTTCACCACGATAGGCAGGAAGCTCGGACGAGTCGAATGTGAGCGTAGCAGTTTCGATGGCTTTACTAAGATAGAAATCTTGATCGGGAAGAAATTGATTCTTCTCTTTATCTGTTATCATGCCGGTTATAGAGTCAGCTTCATAAATGTAAACAGTGGCATCGAGAACGCCCAATCTTTTGATATTTAATTGCCAATTCGCTCCAACTGCCGTTGACTCTGCACCCATAGCCTCTGGGATTGTCTGAACATCCACAACTTCGTACATCCAATCGTTGCTATCTTTGGGGTTATCTGGCGCCCAGGATTGCACAAGTTCACCAACTCCAGGCCCAAGCTGCGGATTAGTAAACCAATTTTTGTCAGTCGGATAATACCAATCATAGGTGTAACCATTACCAGTCCACGGGAATAGGTTTTTCAAAGTATTATTTTCCCACCAATTTTTATACCAATCGCTGAAGCTCAGCGTTGATTGGCCCTTTGCATCAGGATAAACTGTTTTGAGCAATCCTTCGCCTATTTCTGGATTGTAGAACTCGATATCTTTACCTTCAGGGATTGTGAAGGTATATTTACCGTCTTTTTGCTTTGCAAACCCTTCAAGAGCGCCGGATTGGGTATTACTAGACTTTTGAAAGTCTGTATAAAACGGATTATTAGGATCAAAGCCACCTCCTTTAGGGCGAAAGACTGAGCTTTCTGGCACCCATAATGTGGTAACAAATTGAAAATCTAGAAAGCTTGCTCCAGCCACTCCAACAGTATCTGGATAACGACCATAAGGGTCTAGGTTGTTATTGGTTCCATTGACTAAATTCAAGTCATACTGATCAGATTGATCGGTTAAACCTTTCCTTAGGCTACCATTTAAGTAAAAGTATGATGCTGATTGTTGGTTCTCAGCTGTTGAAGTGGGATCATTGATAACTGCAGCGTACCAAGGGAAAGCATTAGCTGCATTTGTAGCTTTAGTTGTATCTCCACCAGGTTTTTGCATCTCATGATTGTACACCTTGCTATAAGAAGGAATACGTTGATTTCTTGAAATCTCATCGATAGCTTTGGGAATAACACGACCATTCTCGTCAATTTCAATGATTGGATGGATGCCACCAATGCCGAACAGAGGATCATATTGATTGAATTGATAGGCAACCTTGATACGCCCCTTTGTGTCTGTTATTGGCTGACTCAGTTCAATTTGTGGATACCCTGATGGATCATTGCTGCTGAGCGTATTAGTAGCAGTAAGAAAATTGGCATTTGAATATTTCAGGTCGCTTGCCCATGATTTACTTAGGGCATCAGATGAAAGCTGAATGACAGTGTTTAAAGATGAAAGCTGAATTTCAACTCCGTTTTCGAAAGTAGCTAGTAAAGTATTGGCACTTGATTCATATGTTTTGGCTTCAATAATTTCGGAGGTGCCTTTTTTCCTGATCTTCAGCGTGTAATCACCAGGGTTAAAAATAGAATTAACAGTATCATAATTGATAGCAATTTGCGAAGTTGATATGGATCGACCCTCGGTTTCAAGCCAATTATCCAATGAAAAATTGGCTTGAGCAATGGAATTCCTGTCTGCGCCACGACTCTCAAAGACAATGGGATTCAAATTATTGACATTATCTATTACATTATCTTTTCCTGGTGATAAGAAAATTTCATATGAACTTTGCCCAGAATCAACCCGTGTAAAAATCAACCCTGAGGGATTATTCAGGGTAATCGAACTTGGATTTGCTTTGAATCCAGAAATCTGATTAGAACTGAAGTAAAAGCTCATGCCTTGGATCAAGGATCAATCTTTATTTTTTTAGCGAATCGAAAATAGCGTTGTCAACGCTTGATCCGAAAGATGTCGAGACTGTGACATTTCTACTCCAGAAGCAGCCACCCTCATGGATGGCCGATAGATAGCTCAGCTTGATCGTCAGAATCACTGTTACCAAGCCTGCTGCAGCAGCTGCACAGCCTGCTCGCGCTGGCTGAACAGCAACACCATGCGCTCGCCATGGCTGTTGAGGTCGGTCTGCTCCCGAAGCAGATCGGTGCTGGCCAGAGGTGGTTGACGGGGGTGCAGCTGGCGAAATCAAACGACGACGTTGTCATCAGATCAGACCGGGAGCTGCTCGATCGCAACCACGATCATCTGCGGTGTGACCGGGATCGTCTCCAGGGCATCCTCGTTGTCCAGATAGGCGTCGAAGGAGGCAAAGCGTTCGATCCGAGGGGCTGCACCTTCGGCGGCACAGGCCTCGATCCAGTCGTTGTCGACGGGCTTCACCGCCACGTAGGCCTGAAGGGCTTCCTGCAGGTCGCCGCCATCGCCGATGCCCTCCCCGTGCCAGATCGCTTCAAAAAATTCAGACATGGCCCGTGGGAAACAGACGACGGTTGCGGTTGGCGATCGCCACCAACGACAGCATGACCGGAACTTCCACCAGCACACCCACCACGGTGGCGAGCGCAGCGCCGGACTGCAGACCGAACAGACTGATGGCCACGGCGACCGCCAGCTCGAAAAAATTCGATGCTCCGATCATCGCTCCAGGCGCAGCAATCGCATGCGGTTGCCTCCAGAGGCGCATCCACTGGGCGCTGATCCAGAAGATCAGATAGGGACTCCTGAAAAAGATTCTCGGCCCATCGGCGCCGGATTCGTCCGTTTGCTTCGCGTTAATCAGGCCGGCAAGCGCGGTGACATCAAGTGGGCCAGATCTCAAAAGGCTGGCTTGCAGATGCCCTCAGGCGCTCTGATCGCTGACCAGGCCATAAGAAAGCTGTAGATCCACCCAAAAAGAACGACAAAAAAGAGGCGCAGCAGCCTCAAGACCTTCTCCGCGCACATCACGACAAAGGCCATCGAGATGGAGGATTCGGCACCAGCTGGTAGACGAGCCTTGATCAGATCCAGCGAATACTTGCGCTTTCCAGAGCCAAAGACGCCTTCCACTTCATTGCGTCGTGCTTGATCAGATCGGAGCTGCTGCTTGTGTGTAGTAGTGACATCAGGATCCTTGGGCGGGCGGCCCAATCGCTTGCCGGAGAGGCGAATGCCGTTCCTCGTGCAGAAATGCCTATTCTTGGCCGTGATGTAAATCCGGTCGGCGCAGATGCGCTCTGGGTATGATCCTGTATCCAGCTTGTATTTTTCCGCCTGAGCGATCAGGTCTTCTCCTTCGTTGTAGGGGTTCCAGCTGATGCGGTGCAAGAACGGAAAGCCGTTTTGTATCCGTTCAGGGGGCGTGACAGCTCGCGGCGAACATCGGCCCTGCTGAACCCTTGACGACAGCTTGATTTCCGGTTGCATCTCAGGTAGAGACCCGCCTGTGATGACCGCACATCCGGCTGGAATTCCAGAAGCCGACTGGCTGGAAACTCCCGCCAGCGTCAGAGCGCTGATCAACGCCCAGCAGCAGGAGATCGAGCTGTTGCGCGGCCAACTCACCTCCTTGGCCACCGAGTTGGCAAACCTGCGTGAGCGGATCGGACGCAGCTCTCGCAACTCATCCAAACCTCCCTCCAGTGATGGTCTGGGTTTTAAGCCGCCAGAACGGCGCAAGGGCAGTGGCCGCAAGCGGGGCGGCCAGCAGGGCCATCCCGGATCCGGACCAGAGCTGCTGTCGATCGAGCGGGTGGATCAGGTGGTGGATCACCACCCTGATGCCTGCCGCCGCTGTGGCACCTTGCTCCAGGGAGAGGATCTCGATCCCCTGCGCCATCAGGTGATCGAGATCCCGCCGATTACCCCGCTGGTGATCGAGCACCGGCTGCATCGCCTGGTCTGCCCCTGCTGTTCCACCAGCACCTGCGCCTCGTTGCCGGCGGATGTGGAGGCCAGTCACTACGGCCCAAGGCTCAGTGCACTGGTGGGCCTGCTGGGCAGTGCCTTTCCGTTGAGTTTCAGCAAGACCCAGGCCCTGCTCCAGCAGCTGGTAGGAGTGGAGATGAGCCGCGGCGCGATTGCACGGGTCCGCCAGCGCTTGAGTGCAGCACTGGAGCAGCCCATGCAGGAGGCCCTTGCTTTTGCCCGCGTGCAGCCGGTGGCCTACGTAGATGAAACTGGCGCCCCCACCGGCAATGCCGACGGCAACAATCCCACTGGAAAGCGGGGCTGGCAGTGGGTCATGGTCACCGCCGTGGTGACGGTATTTGTGCAAGGGCTGAGTCGATCGACGACCGCTGCCATCGAGCTGCTGGGGAACGCCTTTGGCGGGATTGTGGTGAGCGATCGCTTCTCGGCCTACAACCACCTGCCCACCAAGCAGCGCCAGCTGTGCTGGGCGCACCTGATCCGCGACCTGACGGCCATCGCCGAACGCCCGGGCGCCAGCGCTGAATTCGGAGCCCAGCTGCTGGGCCTGCAGCAGCAGCTGTTTGGCCACTGGCACCGCTACAAGGAGGGAAAGATTGACTGGCCCGCCTTGCAGCAAAGCTGCCGGCCGATCCGCCAGACCTTTGAGACCACGCTGCAGCGGGTAGTAGAGCTCGGCTACCAGCGCGGCGAGCGAACGCCTTGGGCCAGCACAGTGCGCACGTGCCAGCAGCTCCAGAAGGTGACAGGTGGGTTGTGGACCTTCCTGGAGAACGAGGGAATAGAGCCCACCAACAACGCCGCAGAACGTGCCCTGCGCCAATCGGTGATTCAGCGCAAGATCAGTCAAGGAGTCCAATCCCGCCAAGGTGCGATCTGCCGGAGCCGCCTGCTCACGGTCACCACTACCCTCAGGCAACAGGGGCGGGATGTCTGGGAGTTCCTGGAGCAGGCCTGGATCGCCCATCACCGCGATGGGGTGATGCCGTCACTGCTGAGCGATCCCTGAAGGCAGAAGAAAGGACAAGGAAGAGTCTCTGATCGCTCAGCGGTGAGCGATCAGGCTTGCATTCGTGCGGTGGGGCGTCCCGACCCCTGAACGCATACGCCGTTTTGAACCGAAACGCTGATCTTGGCACCAAACTCCACCGCAGCACGTGCCTTGCCTCGCACCATTGGGCGGATATGGGTCTGCACAAGATTCACCAGGCGATCTGGAATGCTGTTGGTCCGAGAGTCGAGCAGAAGGCTCTGCTGCCGCTCCAGCTCGCTGCAGGCCAGTAACTTCTGCCACCAATGCCTCTTGAGCTCGGAAAGCCTTGCCCCACAGTCGATCAGAGCGTCAATAGCCTTGAGATTCTGGCGCACATAGCCAAGCTGATGTTTAATGGAAGCCTTCACCTTGCGTCGGCGTGGCCGTTTCTGCTTCGCGACTCTGAGGAAATGAGCACGAGCAAGGCCACGGTCGTAGCGCGGTCGATGTCTCCTGAATCCCGATGACTGACTGCACAGATTATCAATGACTCGCTCGGTCGTTGTGCGAGCCTCGTTGAGGAGCTTGAGGTCTCTGGGATAGGTGATGTCGGCAGGAGTGCAACTGGCATCAATCGTGAGAGTGCCCCAATTCTTTCCTTCTGGCCAGTCAGCAGGCTTGATCAACGCATCAAGTTCTAGCTGAGCGCCTCCTCCACTGGAATCACGATCATCATGGTCGTCATCGTCTGCTGTCTGAGCAAGTGCTTCCAGAAGGATCTCTTTGCCGCGCTGCACCACCAGCTCGTTGATACGGCGCAGATCCTCGTCAGAAAAACGCTTGCGAAAGTGCACCATCATCGAGGCATCAAACGGTGCCTTAGCTGTGTAGCCCGCAAAGCCGAGAAAGAACTGAATATAGGCGTTCTCTCTGATCTGATGGACTGTCTCTTCGTCGGTGAGCCCTAACTTCTGTTTGATGTAGAGAGCACCAAAGGCCATTCTCACTGATTTGGCTGGAGCGCCAATTGTGGCGCTGAATTGAGGGGCATAGGTTTCTTCCAGCTCATCCCATGGGATCAGCCCCTCCAGTTGAACCCAGCGATTCTCGGGATCAAGTGTGCCGCCAAATGGCAGGTGGAACTCCTTGATTGAGATCTGACCGTTATTGTGCCTCCGGTACATATTGAGCGATCAGGAGTAAAGGCAATCACGGATTGCCTGATTCACGGCTACTTTAGCGGTTTCTCATGCTTGAGACCAGCTGCGGCGCAATGGATCTGGATTTTTCAGGAGTCCCCAGATAGGTCTGCAGAATCAGGGGCACGGCGATCAGGGCGATGGCCAGGGGATCCGCCAGGATTGATCCAGCTGCACCATGAACAGCAGCAACACGGTGCCGATGAGGCACACCACAGTGAGCGGTTTCAGGCGTTGTTCCAGCCGCTCAATCCGACCGGGCGAGTTGAGAAACACCCTGGTGAGCCAGCCGGCCGTGAGCGGCACCACCACAAACAAGCCGACAGCGGCAATCAAGGTGTTCCAGGGCACCAGAACCTCACTCACCCCCAGCAGCAGGGCGGCAATCGGTGCGAAGGCGAACACCATGATCAGATCGTTCACCGCCACCTGCACCAGGGTGTAGTTGGCATCTCCGTCGCTGAGACGGCTCCACACAAACACCATCGCCGTGCAGGGAGCCACGCCGAGCAGGATCATGCCGGCCACGTACTGATCCCCGAGCTCGGCAGGGATCCAGGCGGAAAACAAGCCGCGGATGAACAGCCAGGCCAGCGCCGTCATCGTGAGGGGTTTGATCAGCCAGTTCACCACCACCGTGATGAGCAGACCGCGGGGCTGACGGCTGAGACCACCGATCGCGGCGAAATCCACCGCCAGCATCATCGGATAGATCATCCCCCAGATCAGCAGAGCGATCGGCAGGTTGATCCCAGCCACCTCCAGGGAAGCGATCGCCTCCGGCCATGCGGGCACAGCCGCACCGAGGACCACGCCGGCCAGGATCGCCAAGGCCACCCACACACTGAGAAACCGCTCAAAGATGCCCATCAAGCTGCCGGTGGAAGCGTCTCAGTTTGGGTGACGGTCGGCGCTGCAGACCCGGCGCAGCGCTGTTGATCGAGAAAAGACAGATGTTGACGCTCGCTGTAATACAACTGCTGAAAACGCAAGGCATCCACATTCAGCGTTTCGAACATCGACTGAATGCGCTGCTCCATGTCGACCGAGGGCTGGGGGTCCTGCTGTTCCTCTTGAATCAAGGCGGCAATGCAGCGTTCGAGCGTTTCCAGCCGTTGGCCACTCCAGGCCTCAAGCAGATGGCGACAGCGCTTGAGACTTTTCTGGGCCGCGTCCCTTGGCGTGGTGTAAATCCCGAGGCCCGATTGCCCTGGACTGAGGGAGAACAGGGGTGAATGACGGGCTGTCATTCTCGAGGCGCATGTGCACCTCATTATTTCACGATGAATCCAGACGATTGACTTGTCAAGTCTTTCGTCTGGATTGCCGATCGGTTGTGGGCTACACCTGCAATCTTGGTCGTGACGTCTGCGGTGCCGGCCCCCGGGCGGTGATCGCCGCCGCTGCGCCCTGTGGGGGCGCTACGGCGCGATCTCCTGGGGCCTGAGGCTCAGGCCGCTGCTTCTTGCAAGGAAGGCTGCGTGGGCAGCTCCGCCAGTGAGGGGATGGCGGCCATGCTCTCGGCGGAGAACATGCGCCGGCCCTCCAGCTGCCAGTGCTCGTCCTGCTCCAGCAGCACAGCCCCCACCAAGCGGGTGATCGAGGCGTCATTCGGGAAGATGCCAACCACCCGAGTGCGGCGTTTGATCTCCTCATTGAGGCGCTCGAGCAGGTTGGTGCTCCAAGTCTTTTTCCAGTGTTGAGGCGGGAAGTGACGGAAGGCGAGCACGTCTTCCCGGGCGTGCAGCATGAGCTCAGCAGCCTTGGGGAAGCGATCCACCAGTGAGCTGGCCAGATCGTCCCAGCGGGCCTCGATTTCGTCCGTTTTCTCCTGGGCGAACACCGAGCGCAAGGCAGCGGTGACCATGCCTTGGTGGGCCTTGGGCACCCGTTGGAGCAGGTTTCTGGCGAAATGGACCCTGCAGCGCTGCCAGCAGCTGCCCTGCAGCATCCGCCGGATCGCCTTGGTGAGGCCCACGTGCGCGTCGCTGATCACGAGCTTGACCCCAGTGAGGCCGCGCTCCTTGAGCGAGCCAATGAACTCGCTCCAGAAGCTCTCGGTTTCGCTGTCGCCCACCTTGATGCCGAGCAGCTCGCGGCGACCATCGGCATTGACGCCCATGGCCACCACCACAGCCCTGGAGCAGACCTGCATCGCCTTGCCGAGACGCCCGTGGAGATAGGTGGCATCGAGGTACAGGTAGGCGTAGCCGGTGGCCTCAAGGGGGCGGTTCAGGAAGGCCTGCACCTGGATGTCGATGTCAGCGCAGATGCGGCTCACCTGAGATTTGGAGATGCCGCTCTGGACTCCCAGGGCGGCCACCAGGGCGTCGACCTTGCGCGTTGAGATGCCGCCGACATAGGCCTCCATCACCACGCCGTAGAGGGCCTGGTCCACACGGCGGCGCGGCTCCAGGATCGAGGGCAGGTGGCTGCCGGAGCGCAGTTTGGGGATGCGGAGATCGATGTCCCCCACCTGGGTGGCCAGGGTGCGCGGCCGGTAGCCGTTGCGGTAGCCGAGCCGCTCCTCGCTGCGCTCATGGCGCTCTGCGCCGAGCACGGCAGCGACCTCCAGCTCGATCAGCTGCTGCAGGCCGTGGCGCACCAGCTCGGGGATCAGCTCACCGGCGCTGCTGCCATCCAGTAGCGGCGCCAGCTCAATTGCGGCACGATTGGACGTGGGCGTGTGTCACGAGTCAGCAGGTGAAAGCCAAGGCTGATGAAACTGCATCGGGGATGGGAGTGTGGCCTCCCGGGATCGGCCTGCAGGGGCTGGTACCAAACCACCCCGTGCTGCTGCGTTCAAAAGACGTGGTGGTGAGCGACGGGGAAACGGCGGACTGGATCCGTCAGGTGTGCGACGAGAAGGTGAGCGCAAGCGAACCGTTGATGACGCGCCGATATCTATTTCAGACGCTGCCAAAACGGGAGGCGGCCCAAATCTCCTGGATCAGTGTGGACAGAGCCTGTCTATGGACCACACGGCAGCCGGCGTATAGACGGCACGAGCTCATCGCAGGCCCTGATGCGGAACGTGAGAACCTGCCATGGAATGCCAAGGGAACATCCCAAGTGGTCACCACCATGAGGGTCAATACCGATGTCTGTGGCAGGGGCGGAGCAACCCGTAGTAGCGATGATGGGTCTGTAACGGACTCGGAGCCAAGGGGTTGCATCATCCCGTTTGGAGTCTCCCATCAACTGCCTACGGCAGGAGGAATGGGATGACAACAGACAAGCCGCTACCGATTACCAAGGTGATGGTCTGGAAGGCCTATCAACAGGTGAAACGGAACGGACAGGCGGCCGGTGTGGATGGCCAAAGCCTGGACGACTTCAACAAGGATCTGGAGAATAATCTCTACAAACTCTGGAATCGGATGGCATCAGGAAGTTATCTTCCGCCACCAGTTCGGCGTGTGGAGATTCCCAAATCCGGTGGAGGCGTCAGGCCGCTGGGTATCCCGACGGTTGCTGATCGCATCGCACAGATGGTGGTCAAGCAGGTGCTGGAGCCAGAGCTGGAGCTGATCTTTGATCAGGATTCCTACGGCTACAGACCGGGCAAGTCAGCGCATCAGGCAGTAGAGGTCTGCCGTCAGCGCTGCTGGAGGTCCAACTGGGTTCTCGATCTCGACATCAAGGGGTTTTTCGATGCTATCGATCACGACCTGTTGATGCGCGCGATCAAGGCCCATACCTCCGAGCGCTGGGTGGTGCTCTACCTGCAACGATGGCTGCAGGCACCGGTTCTGTTGCCGGATGGCACGCTCCATCCCAGGGACCGGGGCACACCGCAAGGTGGTGTCATCAGTCCACTGCTGGCCAATCTGTTCCTGCACTATGCGTTTGATGTGTGGATGCGCCGGAGCCACCCGGCCATTGCCTTTGAGCGCTATGCAGATGATGTGATCTGTCATTGCCACAGCGAGAAGGAAGCTCGGCGGTTGCTGGAGGCATTGCAGGATCGCTTTGCGTCCTGTGGCCTCCAGCTTCATCCCCAGAAGACCCAGGTGGTCTACTGCAGGGATAGCAACCGCCGGGCACCGTTTGCTGATGTCACGTTCACGTTTCTTGGTTTCGCGTTTCGGCCACGTGTGTCTCGCAATTCTCGCGGAGTCATCTACACAGGCTTTTTGCCGGCAGTGAGTCCGCAGGCTCTCCAGCGTATGCGGGAGAGGATTAGGTCGATAGGGCTTCCATCGCTCGTGTATCTGTCGCTTGAGGAGATCGCTAAAGTGCTGAATCCAGTGATTCGTGGCTGGATTCAGTACTACGGTCGTTTCTATAGGACAGAACTGATCAGGAAGTTGTATCGCTACCTGGATGACAGAATTGCAGCCTGGTTACGGCAGAAGTACAAAAGGCTGCGGGGTCGTCGGCTCCAAAGCTGGCGAGTACTTGCCAGGATCAGGTCTGGACATCGTGATCTGTTCGCGCACTGGCGTCGAGTCAGTGAAGTGGCATGTGGATGATGGGAGCCGTATGACGCGAGAGTGTCACGTACGGTTCTGTGAGCACCTCGGGGGGAAGTTCCCCGGGGTGACTCGACATGGTTCGTCTGGTTGAGGTAGTGCTCAAACCAGGGTCACGGGCCTGCCCACCCCTTGCAACGCTGGCCGCTGAGCGGAACGTCTGAGGTGCGCGCTCAACCCCGGCTACGCCGGGGTTGAGGTCCCCAGGGATTTACACCAACACAGGGGACGCAAGCCTTTTCTGGCGCTCGAGCATGGCAGCGGTGCCTCGCAGCTGCTGCAGAGGATGCTCCAGGCTGAGTCGCTGCAACTCGCCTGGTTCCAGAAGCGGAGTCAGCCTGGTGACCAGAGCACTGTTCTCCAGCAACAACTGATCGGTGAGCAGTCGCGCCAATTCAAGATCGGCCAGCGCATCGCCGGGATCATCGCCCCGACTGATCGCTTCCAGCCGTCCCGCACCCAGGTTGGTTTCCTCCAGTTCACTGATGGCCGCCCAGAGCAGGCGATGGTGCTGAAGGCCGAAATCCTCCAGCTCCCGCTGACGCAGCTCGCGCCGGATCTCCGGCCGATGGGACGGGCAATGGAGATACAGCATCAACAGCTGGGCTTCGCAACGCTCCCGCTGACTCGACTCGCCCGGCTGTTCAAAGCGGGCTGCCCGGCCATGCCAGCGCTGCCCCTTGACCTGCTGACGCAGGTCGTCTTCCAACTGCAAGGCCACCCGGCTCTGACCACCGCTGAGGCGTTCGGCCACCTGCTGCAGGTAGTGGGTGCGCAGTGCGGACTGGGGCAATTTGCCCAGCAGTTGCACCATCCCTGACACCGCCTGCTGGAACTGGTCGGCCCGATCCAGATCACACCCCTCCAGCACCTGCTCGATCTGCCAATCGAGCCAGAGCGGCGCCTGATCCAGGAGGGCGCGGTAGTCGCCGGCGCCATGCTCCTGGAGGAATTCATCCGGATCCTTGCCCGAGGGCAGGTGGAGAACCCGCAATTCGAGCTGCCCCTGAAGGGCCAGCTGCTCCACCTCACCGATCGCCCGGTTGGCGGCACGCACACCGGCCCGATCGGCATCGAAATTGAGGATGATGCGCCTGCTGTCGGTGCAACGGCAGAGCTGGGTGATCTGCTGACCGCTGAGCGCCGTGCCCAGAGACGCCACCGCATTGGTGATGCCGGCAGCGTGAAGGGCGATGACGTCGAAGTATCCCTCCACCACCACAGCGCGATCGGCTTTGCGAATCGCCTTGGCGGCCCGATCCAATCCAAACAGGTGCTTGCCTTTTTCAAACACCTCCGTTTCCGGTGAATTGAGATATTTCGGTTCGCCGCCATCGAGGCTGCGCCCACCGAAACCGATCACCCGGCCCTGGCGGTCGTGGATCGGCACCATCACCCGATGGCGAAAGCGGTCGTAAAAGCCATTCCCCCCCTTGCGCGGCACCACCAGCCCCGCCGCTTCGAGCAGTTCAGGAGCGAGTCCCTCCACCTTCTGGAGATGCTTGAGCAGACCATCCCACGCTTGCGTCCCCTGTGTTGGTGTAAATCCCTGGGGACCTCAACCCCGGCGTAGCCGGGGTTGAGCGCGCACCTCAGACGTTCCGCTCAGCGGCCAGCGTTGCAAGGGGTGGGCAGGCCCGTGACCCTGGTTTGAGCACTACCTCAACCAGACGAACCATGCCCACGTCCAATGGTGCCGCAATTGAGCTGGCGCCGCTACTGGATGGCAGCAGCGCCGGTGAGCTGATCCCCGAGCTGGTGCGCCACGGCCTGCAGCAGCTGATCGAGCTGGAGGTCGCTGCCGTGCTCGGCGCAGAGCGCCATGAGCGCAGCGAGGAGCGGCTCGGCTACCGCAACGGCTACCGGCCGCGCACCCTGGCCACCCAGGTGGGGGACATCGATCTCCGCATCCCCAAACTGCGCTCCGGCAGCCACCTGCCCTCGATCCTGGAGCCGCGCCGCCGTGTGGACCAGGCCCTCTACGGCGTGGTGATGGAGGCCTATGTCGGCGGCATCTCAACGCGCAAGGTCGACGCCCTGGTGGCCGCCCTGGGAGTCCAGAGCGGCATCTCCAAATCTCAGGTGAGCCGCATCTGCGCTGACATCGACATCCAGGTGCAGGCCTTCCTGAACCGCCCCCTTGAGGCCACCGGCTACGCCTACCTGTACCTCGATGCCACCTATCTCCACGGGCGTCTCGGCAAGGCGATGCAGGTCTGCTCCAGGGCTGTGGTGGTGGCCATGGGCGTCAATGCCGATGGTCGCCGCGAGCTGCTCGGCATCAAGGTGGGCGACAGCGAAACCGAGAGCTTCTGGAGCGAGTTCATTGGCTCGCTCAAGGAGCGCGGCCTCACTGGGGTCAAGCTCGTGATCAGCGACGCGCACGTGGGCCTCACCAAGGCGATCCGGCGGATGCTGCAGGGCAGCTGCTGGCAGCGCTGCAGGGTCCATTTCGCCAGAAACCTGCTCCAACGGGTGCCCAAGGCCCACCAAGGCATGGTCACCGCTGCCTTGCGCTCAGTGTTCGCCCAGGAGAAAACGGACGAAATCGAGGCCCGCTGGGACGATCTGGCCAGCTCACTGGTGGATCGCTTCCCCAAGGCTGCTGAGCTCATGCTGCACGCCCGGGAAGACGTGCTCGCCTTCCGTCACTTCCCGCCTCAACACTGGAAAAAGACTTGGAGCACCAACCTGCTCGAGCGCCTCAATGAGGAGATCAAACGCCGCACTCGGGTGGTTGGCATCTTCCCGAATGACGCCTCGATCACCCGCTTGGTGGGGGCTGTGCTGCTGGAGCAGGACGAGCACTGGCAGCTGGAGGGCCGGCGCATGTTCTCCGCCGAGAGCATGGCCGCCATCCCCTCACTGGCGGAGCTGCCCACGCAGCCTTCCTTGCAAGAAGCAGCGGCCTGAGCCTCAGGCCCCAGGAGATCGCGCCGTAGCGCCCCCACAGGGCGCAGCGGCGGCGATCACCGCCCGGGGGCCGGCACCGCAGACGTCACGACCAAGATTGCAGGTGTAGCCCACAACCGATCGGCAATCCAGACGAAAGACTTGACAAGTCAATCGTCTGGATTCATCGTGAAATAACGAGGTGCACATGCGCCTCGAGAATGACAGCCCGTCATTCACCCCTGTTCTCCCTCAGTCCAGGGCAATCGGGCCTCGGGATTTACACCACGCCAAGGGACGCGGCCCCATCCCACTGATCCGGGGCATAGCCGAGACCGAACTGCTCCAGCGTCGCCTCCCGCAGCCCCCGTTTCTCCTTCAGATAGGCGAGGGCCTCAGCGCCGCCGGCGCTTTTCAACTGGCTGCGGAACCAGCCGGCTGCCAAGGTGAGAGCCCGCTGCAACGTCTCACGACGGGACAGTTGCTGCCGCAGGCGCTCCTGCTGGGGGCCCTCGACGGTTTCAACCGGCAGCTGATACTTGCGCGCCAGCTCCAGCACCACGTCACTGAAGCTGCGGCGCTGCAGCTCCATCAGAAACTTGATCGCATTGCCGCCGGCGCCGCAGGAGAAGCAGTAATAGAACTGCTTGGCCGGGGACACCGTCATGGACGGCTTGCTGTCGTCGTGGAAAGGGCAGATCCCCACGAACTCCCTGCCCTTCTTCTTGAGCACCACGTGCTCGCCGACGACGTCGACGATGTCGGCCCGTTCCTTGACGGCGTCAATCGTGCGCGGGTGGAGCCTGGGCATCGCCATCCCCGCATTCTGCGAGACCCGGAGCCGGGTGGCATGGTTGACAGGCGATCAGCGCTGGATGGGGATGGCGAGCCTGCTCAAGGCCCTGCGTGGTCGACAGTCGGATGAGGAATGGCGAGCCTGCGGACTGCTGGTGGCCTGTGCCCTGGCCTTCAGCCTGATGACCGTGTGCGTGAAGCATCTCGGCGGTCGGCTGCCGGTGGCGGAGATCGTGCTGGTGCGTTCCGTGATCAGCCTGGCGATCACCCTCGCCATGCTCCAGCAAGCCCAGATCTCGCCCTGGGGCCACCAACACCCCCTGCTGATGCTCAGGGGGGCCCTGGGCACCGGCGCCCTGCTGCTGTTCTTCGAGGCCCTGGCACGGCTGCCCCTGGCCGCCGCCACCCTGATCCAATACACCTATCCGACCCTCACGGCGCTGACCGCCTGGTTGCTGCTCGGGGAACCCCTCCGCAAGCGCATCGGCCTCGCCGTGCTGCTCGGCTGGCTGGGGGTGACCCTGGTGGTGCAGCCCGAATGGATGGGAGAAACGGTGCGGAACCTACCCGTGCTGGCGGTGCTGATCGGCCTGGGAGGGGCCCTGCTCACCGCCCTCTCCTATGTGAGCGTGCGGCGCCTTTCGGTGCGTGAGCACCCATTGGTGATCGTGTTCTATTTCCCCTTCATCTCGGTGCCTGTGGCCCTGCCACTGCTCTGGGGGCAGGGCGTCTGGCCCACCCTCACCGAATGGTTCTGGCTGATCGGCGTGGGGCTGTTGACCCAACTGGGTCAGGTGTGGCTCACGGAGGGCCTGGCCGCACTACCGGCGGCACGCGCCACGTCCATCAACTACGTGCAGGTGGTCTTTGCCACGCTCTGGGGTGTGTTGTGGTTCGCCGAACCGATCACGGGCACGGTGGTGATCGGGGCCGGCTGCGTGCTCGCCGCCACCCTGATCAGCCTGAGCGCGAGGAAGTCCCGGTCTGTTCAGGACGGATCAAGCGGCAAGGGATAGGTGACCCATTCCAGTGTGAGTCCGTCGGAGGATCCCAATGGCTGGGCCAGCCCCCAGCTCTCGCCCCGTTCCCTCCGCTCCAGGAACAGCTCGAAGGGGCTGTCGACCCGCACCCGACCACCGGGCAATCGCCAGTCGAAACGGGGAAAACCCAGACAAGCCCACAGAGATGGTGATTGGGACATGGGAAGACAACAGGGCGATGAAGCCGATGGGTAGGCCTGGTTCACCAGTGCCACCGTTTGGGCCTCCTGCTCGCCAACTACTTAGCCTCCGGCGATGCCCTGCAGAACCTTGAGCAGCGCGAAGAGGTGCAGCGGGTCACTGGGCGATGGCCGGAAGCCGAAGTGCTCGTAGAAGCTTCGGGCGCCTTCATCAATGGCATGCACCGCCAAGACGCGGATGCCGGCGATCGCGGATGCCGCCAGCAGGCGACTGTTCCGCAACACCCCCTCCAGCACGCTGGGCTTCTGCAAAAACCGCGCCAGCCGCGGATTCCGCTGGGGTGGAGCATCCAGGGCAGCCACGAATGCCTCCCACTGCTCCCGATTGAGCTGGAAGCTTTGCCTGTCGGCCAAGGTTTCAGCCGCATTGGCTAGTGTGCCGTCCCGGAGATTTGCGAGCAAAGTCGCTGGAGCTTCTCCAGGATTGAATCCGCCGGGGCCTGACGCCTGCCCACCGATAGCGCTACTCAATCGTTGCGGGCTTCATGGCCGCTGGCGATCATCCGGCGAGAGCCCCGCCGTACGGCCCTGCTGCCGCGTTTCGCCAGCGGCAACGCCTCGATACCCACGGTGGTGCTTGATGCCCACGTCAAGCCCAGGTGTCGAGGTTCAGCAGCAACGGCGAATCGATCAACTTCCAGGCAATCAGCGCCTCCAAGACGTAACGATCCAATTCGGTGGCTCGGCCTACTGGTCTACGGTCTGGTGTGCCAGAAAGTGTTTGATAATCATCTGTTCCATGCCCTTCTGCGTACGGCCATGGGGCCTCAGACCCTGTTCGGCCCACGCGCGATCGAGCTCCTGACGCAGGTCTTCCGGAATCCAGCAGGACAGCATCACCTTGCCCTCTCGGCTGGAGGTGCAATGACGCTCGGACGAGGACACGGGAAGCAGTTGTGCACTTGCACACAGTCTTCCAGTCCCAGTCCCAGTCCCAGTCCCAGTTCCAGGCGCTGCGCCCCAGGGACTGCCCGCAACGGGTAGGCGGAGCGCTCAAGGCCGCCGCCGATCGGGCAGAATGAGAACCGTTCTCAGTCTCTGACGCGGTCATGCCCCAACCGATGGAGCTGATGCGGGCCCCCGTGCCCGTGACTGTGCTCACCGGCTTCCTGGGCGCCGGCAAGACCACCTTGCTCAATCACATCCTCACCAACCAGCAGGGTCTGCGCAGCGCTGTGCTGGTGAATGAGTTCGGTGAGGTGGGCATCGACAACGAGCTCGTGGTGGCCACCAGTGATCAGATGGTCGAGCTCAGCAACGGCTGTATCTGCTGCTCGATCAATGGTGAGCTGCTGGAGGCTGTGCACCGGGTGCTGCAGCGCCCCGAACCGATTGATCTGATCATGGTGGAGACCACCGGCCTCGCTGACCCCCTGCCGGTGGCTGTGACGTTCATGGCCGGCGACCTGCGAGACCGGCTCCGGCTCGATTCGATCATCACCCTGATTGATGCCGAGCACTTCAGTGCCACCGCGATGGAGAGCCCGATCGCCCGCGCCCAGGTGGTGTACGGCGACATCCTGGTGCTCAACAAGGCCGACCTGGTGGATGAGCAGCGCCTGGCCGTGGTGGAGTCTGAACTGCGGGCGATCAAGACAGATGCCCGCATCCTGCGGGCCTGCCGCGGTGAGGTGCCCCTGGGTCTGCTGCTGAGTGTGGGCCTGTTCGAGAGCGACCGGCTGGCCGCACTGCAGGCCCAGGAGGAGGCCCGGGGCGACGCGCTGGGCCATGAGGATCAGCGCCAGCAGCACGAACCCGGACATCCCAGCCATGACCACCAGGACAGCCACCACAACCCTGGCGATGGGCATCACCACCATCACCACGAGCATGACCATGCGCATCACCACCATGCCCATACCCTTGAGCTGGAGGGATTCAGCTCCGTGAGCCTGGCCGTGCAGGCCCCGCTCGACCTGCGCCGTTTCCAGCACTTTCTCGATCAGCAACTGCCTGCATCGGTGTTCCGCGCCAAGGGGGTGCTCTGGTTCCGCGAGAGCCAGCGCCGGCACCTGTTTCACCTGTGCGGCAAGCGCTTCACGATCGACGATTCCGACTGGCCCGAGGGCTCAGATCGCCACTCCAAGGTGGTGGCGATCGGCAAAGGGATCGATCAGGCAACCATCAAGGCCCAGCTCAAGGCCTGCGTGGCGGCGCCATGAGCCAGACCCTCCTGCTCTCTGGGCCTCCGGGCTGCGGCAAAACCAGCTGGATTCTCAACCAGATCCAGAGCCATTCCGGCCCTTCCGGGTATCTGCGGCTTGCGGGCTATCCCGACGAAGGTCTTGCCCAGGCCAGGGACGGTGGCATCGATCGCGCCTTCCTGCTGGACCAGTGCCCGGAGCTGCTGGACCTGAGTGACCTGGATCAGGCCCTGGCACCCCATCCCGCCGGCCTGCTCGCGCTGATCGAGCTGCCCCAGTTCCATCCGCCGGCGCAGGCCGGCCTGGCGGGCGTGGATCGGCGGGTCATGCCCCAGCTGCAAGCCCTCCATCTCACTCCCGATCGCCATCTGCACTTCGGCCGAGACCCTGAGCTGCCCCAGCAGGACACGCTCGACTTCAGCCATCTGCAGGTCTGGAGCCTGAACCTCAACGCCGCCGTCTGGGATCCCGCCAGCCTCAGCAGCTTCTGGTTCGAACTGGTGAATGGGGCCTATGGCGATGTTTACCGCGCCAAGGCCCTGATGAACCTGCCCGATGGCCGGGCGTTCTTCTGCAACTGGATGGTGAGCCAGGAGGGATCCCAGTTTCTGCCCCTGCAGACCATCGCCCTGCCCAACGGCCGGCCTGATCGCCTGTCCCGCCTGGTGGTGCAGGGCAAGGACCTTGACCCTGCGGCCATCGAGGCCACGGTCGCCAATTGCCTGCTCAGCGATGCCGTGCTGGAGCAGCAGCAGGTTCCTCTGCGCCAACGCTACACCCAACCAACCCGTTCCGCCTGATCGCCATGGCCCACGCTGTGATCTCGTGTCTGCACGCCAACCTGGCCGCTCTGGGGGCGGTGCTGGCGGACATCGATCAGCTCGGCATCGCCACCATCACCTGCCTGGGGGATCTGGTGGGCTATGGCCCCCAGCCCAATGAAGTCGTGACCCTGGTTCGAGAGCGCGCCATCCCCTGCTGCCAGGGCTGCTGGGATGAGGACATCATCGAGGGGCTCAACTCCTGTGAGTGCAGCTACCCCTCGCAGCTGGCGGAACGGCGCGGTCATCAGGCCCATCAATGGACTGCCGAGCAGCTGAGCGAGGAGAACAAGGCCTTCCTCGCCAGCCTGCCGATGTCCTTGCGACGCGATCGGCTGTTGTTTGTGCATGGCAGTCCCAACAGTCAGCACGAAGTCCTGCTGCCCGACATGGATGCCTTTGCCGCTCTGGAGCGGGTGCAGACGGCCGATGCCGACACCCTGTTTTGCGGCCATACCCACCGCCCCTACGTTCGTGAGCTGCGGGATGGCGTCATCCGTGTGCGCGTGCAGGCGTCGACGGATCCGCAGTCACCAGCCGAGCGGGAGATGGCCTTGCCCGTGCGCCGCATCGTCAACGCCGGCTCTGTGGGTGAGCCGCGCCATGGCAACACCCACGCCACCTATGTGATTCACGACGAGGTCACCGGCAACGTCGAGATCCGCGAAGTGCCTTACGACGTAGAGCGCACCTGCAGGGCGATTGTTGAGGTTGGACTGCCGCCGGTGTTCGCCTGGCGTCTGCGCCATGGCTTTGAGTACGCCGAGCGGGCCGATGACGCCAGCCACGTGTGTGAGCGCTGATGGCACGCTGGGCACTGGTGAGTGGGTTGCAGGGCGACCTTGCGCTCTACGAGGCGCTTCAACGGGATCTGCGCCAGCTGGGCCGAGTCGACACCCTGTTTGTGTTGGGTGATCTGATTGGTCCCGACAGGGATGCCAATGCTCTGCTGGCTCGGCTACAGGATCCCCGCCGCGGAGAGCTGGCGCCTCAGTGCATCTATGGCTGGTGGGAAGAGCAGTTGCTCGCCGAACGCGGCTATCGCGGGGAGCGGCGGGCTGACCCTCTGCGTCAGCAGTTCGGCCAGGCCGCCGTGGAGGCGCTGGAGCAGGCCGTTGATCCAGGACATCTGGCCTGGCTAGCAGCCCTGCAGTTCGGCTTCATCGAACTGGATTGCGCCCTGCTGCATGGCAGCTCTGCCGATGTGGGCGACAACCTGGGTCCAGACAGCTCGCCGCTGTTGCTGCTGGACCGGCTCACCCGGATGGATGTTAACCGCCTGTTCACCGCCCGCAGCGGCGAGCAGTTCAGCGTGGAGCTCTCGGGTGGGGGGATCGCCTCCGCCGTGCGGGATCTGGCCGGCGAACAGCAGCTTCAGCAGGTGGTGCCACAGCGCAAGGTGATCGGCATCGGCTCCGGCCTCCGCTACACCCTCTATGACCCAGGCAGCGACAGGATCGCCTTCAGGACGGTGGGCCAACAGGCTGGATCGAGAGGACGGGGGTTCGCGTGACGCCTGCTTTCGGGGGAACCGTGGAACGCCTGCAGCTGGATCTGGCCGGACACCGGCTGGGGATCATGCTGGAGCGTTCCGGGCCCCGAACGGCACCACTCTGGTTGCTGCTGCCGGCGCTGAGCACCGTCTCCAGCCGCAGCGAATGGAAGCCCCTGGCGGAGGCCGTCGGTGATCAGCGCCAGCTCGCCAGTCTTGACTGGCCGGGCTTCGGCGACAGCGATCGACCGGCCATCGGCTACGACGCCTCCCTGCTGCGTTCGGCACTCCGGGCTGTTCTCTCCTACCTCCACACCATCCACCCAGGCCGCCACAACGGTTCCGCTGGCTGCGGCAGCTGGTCGCCGCACCGCTGATCGGCCCCGCGCTGTATCGGCTCAACACCAGCAAGGCCGTTCTCAAGCTGATGTTGCGCCGTCACGTCTGGGTGGACCCTGACCTGTTGTCCCCAGAGCCGGTTCGGCAGCAGCAGCAACTGGCCCGCCGCCCGGGGGCGCGCTTCGCCAGTGCGGCCTTTGTGACAGGCGGCCTCGATCCAGCACAGGAGAGCGACTGGTGGCTTCACCAGGCCCGGATGCTCCACTGCCCGCTGCAGGTGGTCCTGGCGGCGGAGGCACCACCGCGCTCGAGAATGGAGATGGAGGCCCTGGCCTGGGTGGCGGATCAGCTCAGCGTGATCCCGGGGCGGCTGGGCCTGCATCAGGAATTCGGCGCCCTGCTGGTTCGGCAGTTGCTGTCGGGCGACGGGTCATTTGGCTGACCATCAGGGCCAGCAGGAATCCCCCAAACTGCACGATGACCACACAGGGGCCGGAGGGCAGGTTGGTGAGGCCTGAACCCAGCAGACCGAGCAGGGCACAGCCGCCACCGAGGCCCGCCGAGACGAGGGCATAGACCGGAAAGCGGCGGCTGACAAGCCGCCCAGCGCAGGCCGGGATGACGACGAAGGCGCTGATCAGCAGCACGCCCACCGCCTTGATCGACACGGCCACCACGACGGCCAGCAGCACGATGAAGGCCAGGCGGTGTCGGCTGGCCCCCACCCCGAAGGCCCCCGCCAGGTCGCTGTTGAGGGTGAGCAGCACCTGCGCCCGCAGGCTAAGGGACAGATACACCAAGGCCGCCACCAGCAACAGGCCGATGACCGTCAGATCGCTGCGGCTGATGCCGAGGATGTCACCGAACAGCAGCTGCTGAATGCCGCCGCGGTAGGTCTCGACCAGGCTCAGGGCCACCACCGCAAAGGCGAGGGAGGTGGAATACACGATGTTGAGCAGGGCGTCTGCGGGCAGACCGCTGCGGGCAACCAACTGGTTCACCAGCAGAGCGAACAGCACCGCAAAGGGAATCAACACCAAGGTCGGGTTGATCCCCAGCAGGATGCCCAGGCTGATGCCCAGCAGGGCCGAATGCCCCAGCGCATCACTGAAAAAGGAGAGCTGCCGCAAGACGGCAAAACTGCCCAGCAGCCCGCCAAGAGCGCCGGTGAGCAGTCCCCCCAGCAGGGCCCGCTGCATCGAGGGTTCCGCCAGGATGTCCGGGATGACGGTGAGATGCGTCATGGCTGCTGCGGACCTGCGTTGCTGTGTTGGTGGCGGTAGGGCACCACGTTCGGTCCATACAGCTCCAGCAGCCGTTCGGGGCTGAGGGTGTGATCAGGGCTGCCGCTGCAGCGCAGACGGCGGTTGAGGCAGAGCACCTGATCGCAGCTGCGTCGCACCATCTCGAGATCGTGGGAGACTTGCAGCACGGTCCAGCCCTCCTGACGGCGCAGCTCGAGAAGCAACTGGTGAAACTGTTCCATTGAGGGGACATCCAGACCAGCCTGGGCCTCATCCAGAACCAGCAACTGGCGGGGGCGCACCACACAGAACGCCAGCAGCACCCGCTTGAGCTGGCCACCGGAGAGTTCACTCAGCAGCCGCTCGCCAAGAGCGCCGCAGCCCGTACGCTGCAAGGCCTGCTGAATCGCCTGGCGGCGGCCCTCGCGGCCTCCACCCAGCCAGGCCAGGTTCAGGCCCGGCAGATCAAAGCCGAACCCGACAAACTCACAGACCGTCAGGGGAAACCGACCCTGCAAGGCCAGGGTCTGGGGCAGATAGGCGATCTGGGAGCGAACCGAGCGGGGAAGCTCTCCGGCTGGACCGAGTTCCTGGCCCAGGATCTGCACCGAACCGCCTGACCTGGGCAACAGTCCAAGCAGGGCCGCCACCAGGCTGCTTTTGCCCGCCCCATTGGGCCCCACCAGGGCGGTGTCGGTTTCCGGGGCCAGGGAGAAGCTGACCCCATCGACGGCCAGCAGGCCGTCACGCCGAACGCTCAGGTTATGAACCTGCACCACCGGGGAGGATCCCATCAGCCCTCAACCACCGAAGGCCTGAATCAGACCGGCTGCGTTCTGTCGCATCACCTGCAGATAGGTTCCCGGATCCTTGACGGAATCCAGGCTGCCGGTTTCCAGCGGGTTAAACACAACGATCTTCACGCCAAGATCCTGGGCCAGGGTGTTGAACGAGCGCTGACCTTCTTGGGGCTCGCTCAGGAGGGCCTTGAGCTGCGTTGTCCTGACCTCAGCCGCCACCCGCTGCAGATCGGCGGGACTGGGGTTCAGTTCCGGCACATCCACCAGGAACTCGGCCTTCAGGCCGTAGCGCTGGGCGAAGTATGGGGCGAAATCGTGGAAGGCGATGAAGGTCTTGCCGCTGTAGGGCTTGAGCTGAGCGGCGATGTCGCTGTTCAGCTTCTGCAGCTGGTTGATGTACGCAGCTGCATTGCGCTTGTACCCCTCGGCGCAGCTGGGGTCTGCCTTGACCAGGCCATCGCGGATGGTTTCCACCTGCTGCACGGCCCGCAGCGGATCCAGCCAGATGTGGGGATTGACCGCCCCATGGGCATGACCATGCCCTTTGTCCTCTCCATGCTCGTGGCCAGAGCCTTGGTCATGGTCAGAGCCATGCTCATGACCGTGCTCCGCTTCGCCTTCCGGAGAGTCGATGGTGGCAATGCCGCGGCTGGAATCAATCACGGCGAGCTGGCTGTTGCCGACTGAGGCCACCAGCTTGTCGAGGAAGCTCTCCATCTCCAGCCCGTTCTTCACCAGCACCCGGGCCTGGCGCAAGGCCGTCAGATCGCTGGGCCTGCCCTGGAACTCATGGGGCCCGGTATTGGCAGGGATGAGCGGTGTCACCGTGGCGCAGTCCCCGGCGACGGCCCTGGTGAACAGGGTGATCGGCAGGAAGGTGGTCACCACCGGCAGCTTGGCGCCGCTTGAGGAACTCTCCACCTTCTGCTGCGGCGCTCCACAGGCCGCCAGAAGCAGCGAGAGGGAGATTGCGCCTGCGCGGATCAACAGGGCGTGGATGGGTGCCATCAAGAGAAACGACGGAGAGAACGGGGCAGCTCGGCGGGCAGCGGGCTGCTAAGGATGAGAACCATTCTCACAGTAGCGGTGAGCGAAGGGCCTGCCGCAGGACGTCGTGCCATGGGATTCCGCGCGCGCTCAGGCTGTCCTGCAGGGCATCCAGCAACGTCAGTGCGCAGGCCGTGTCGTCTCTCCCTGGTGGCTGCTGCCACTGCCGGGCCAGCGCTTCGGATGCCTGCCGCAGCTTCGCCATCGGCTCCTGCATGGGGTTGATGGCTGGATCAAGCCGGCGCTGTTGGGCGCGCTCGCTCAGGGCATCCGCCGGTGGAGCGAGTGCCGCCGGACCACCTGCTGTTGGGGTGGCACCGGTCTCGTAGAAACAACCCCGCGCCCCGGTATGGCAGGCCACGTCGCCAACCTGCTCGACGCTCAGCAGCAGGGCGTCTGCGTCGCAGTCGTAGCGAAATCCCTGCAGCAGCTGGAGATGACCACTGCTGGCTCCCTTGTGCGACAACTCCTGGCGCGAGCGACTCCAGTAGTGCACCTGGCCGGTCTCAAACGTGGCCAGCAGCGAGGCCCGGTTCATCCACGCGAGCATCAGCACCGCACCATCGAGCCAGTCCTGGGCGATGGCAGGGATCAAGCCATCGCTGTTGAAACGCAGGTGGTGGATGCAGGCGACGGGCCACTGTTCCCTCGCGCTCATGGCCTGGCCTCCTCGTTCGGATCGAGGGGCCACAGCACCCAGTCACCCTCCCCTCCACCAGCGGCCAGGGCCTTGCCGTCGGATCGCCAGGCCACCCTGGTGAGCGGCTGGCCATCGAGTTCGAGCACCTGCAGCAGGGAGCCGGCTGCGCTCCAGAACGCCGCGGTGCCATCCCGCGATGCCGTGACGATCGGGGCCTCGGCAGGACCACAGGCCATCGCCCCAGCGTCAGGGCGTGAATCTTGCCCGGCAGGTCAGCGACCCCCAGCATCGGTTGCTGAAGATCCCGCCACAGCACCAAGCGCCGATCCAGCAGACCCGCCGCCAGCCAAGGCGGATCCACGCCCCACACCAGCTGGAGCACGGCCGAGCCCGTTTCCAGTCGCAGAGGTTCCGCGCTGGCTGGTGATGCCAGGGACAGGCTCCAGATCCACACCCCCTGGCCGGTGCCCGCTGCCAGTTGATCGCCCGCTGGGCTCCAGCTCAGGGCCATCACCGCTCCGCCCGGGCTGCAGAGCGGCGGCAACCAGACCTGGTCCTCGCTGTGCCAGATCCAGACCTCCGCTCCCCTGGCCACGGCCAACTGGGGGCCATCCGGCTGCCAGGCCAGCTGGTCGATCCAGCCCTCGACTGCTGGCACGATCACCTGCACCGGCACCTCACCGTCCAGGCGCCAGAGCGACAGCACGCCGTCTTCGCCGCCTGCGGCCAGCCAGCGGCCACAGCTGGAGAATCCCAGGGCATCGAAGCCCTGACCGCCGGTTTCACTGGCCTGGAGCAGGGCCAATCCACGCCGGCTGCGAAATCGACAAGGATGAACTCACCCGCAGCGCTGGCTATGGCCAGTTGGGCTGCCCAGGGTCCCCAGGCCAGGCCGGTGACGCAGCCCTGCACCCTGCCGCGAAGCTGCTGGCTCACCGGCCCCTTGGTCGTCGGCCGCAGCGGGCCTGAGCCTTCAGTCATCACGGCTGTTCCTGCTGTGCTCCAGCAACTCATTCAGCTGCCACCGCTGCGCCTCATGGGGATCGGGTGCCAGCTCGCCGACCAGCTCCCGGGCCAGGCGCTCGACCATCTGCGGCCACTCCACCTCATCGGTGCGCTCAAGCAGAACCTCCACCGAGAGCAACCAGGCCTGCAACACCCGAAGGTCGCGGAGAACCCGCTGCCTGCCCATGCTCTGCCGCTCCACGGATGGCAGCTCTCCGGCCAGCTGGTGAACAACGGCCGTCGTCAGGCTCTGCATCGACTGGAGACAGGCCCAGAGCTGCTCCTGCTGACCCCTCAGGCTGCCCCGGCGGCGCAGCAGCCCATCGTGCATCCGCTGGAAACGCATCTGCTCTACGGCTGAGGGTCCCTGCTCCCAGGGGTCCTGCCCAGCAGCGTCCCGCGCATCCAAGGCCATCAGATCAGCAGAGGGTCAGGCCCCGGCGACAGGAGCAGCGACATGACTCTTTGCCAGCGAACGAGAATCATTCTCGCAGGCTACGGTCCCGGGGTCGATCCGTCCTGCGATGCGGCGCAGCACCCGCAAGCCGGGGGACATGGAGCCATCGCACCAGCAGTGACCGCGCTCGTGCTGTCCCCGTGGCTCTCCAGGCCCCGTCCCCTCCTTGCCAGACAGGGCTTACGACCCGGTGGCAACTGGTGCGGATCCGCCAAAGCCACGACCGATAGAACCGCGCTCCCGCTCCCGCGCCGGCACAGACACCGGCCACAACCACCAGCGCCCTTGGGCATCGCCGGCGGCCAGATGGCGTCCATCCGGTCGCCAGGCCAAAACATTGAACCCGCTGCCCTGCCCTTCGATGGGCTGCATTAGGAGTTTGCTGAAAAACCCCGCCGCCTCTGCGAAAATAGGGCAACTGCCCCAGGTTTGATGCGAGGTCAGCAGGAGCGCAGCGGCTCCTTGTTCTCCTACGTCTCGATCGAGGAGCGGATCCCGACCAGCCATCCACTCAGGCGGATTCGCAAGCTGGCGGATCAGGCCCTCGATCGACTCAATCCCACCTTCTGCAGGTTGTATGCCTCAGAAGGGAGACCATCGGTGCCGCCAGAGCAGCTGCTGCTGGCCTCGTTGTTGCAGGCGTTCTACGGCATCCGCTCCGAGAGGCTGCTGCTGGAGCAGGTCCACTACAACCTGCTGTTCCGCTGGTTTGTGGGCTTGAGCCCTGACGATGCGATCTGGCATCCGACCACATTCACCAAGAATCGTGATCGGCTCCTCACTGACGACGTCATGGGGCTGTTCCTGGAGAAGCTGATGGGAGCACCCGAGGTCAAACCGCTGCTCAGTGACGAGCACTTTTCGGTGGACGGCACGTTGCTCCAGGCCTGGGCGTCACACGCTTCCTTGGAGCGGATCGATGGCCAGGAGGATCCTCCGCCTCCGCCCACAGGTCCTGGCGAAGGATTCGGTGCTCCCAAAGAGGGAAAGAAGCGCGCCAAAGGGGACTTTCGCGGCATCAAGCTCAGCAACGAGACCCACCGCTCCAGCACCGATCCTGAGGCACGGCTGGCCCGGAAATCGAATGCCCATCCAGCGCAGCTGAGCTATCGGGGCCATGTCCTCATGGACAACCGCCACGACCTGATCGTCGATTGCCGCGTCACCCAGGCCACGGGCACCGGTGAGCGGGATGCCGCCAAAGAGATGGCAGCAGACCTCACCGGTGCCCACCAGAAGACCGTCGGCGCCGACAAGAACTACGACACCAAAGGGTTTGTCGCTGAGATGCGGCGGATCGGTGTCACGCCCCACGTGGCCCAGAACACGGCCCGCAGCGGTGGCTCAGCCATTGATGGCCGCACCACCCGTCACGTGGGCTACTCCAAATCGATCAACGCCCGCCGGGGGATCGAAAAGGTGTTTGGTTGGATCAAGGCGTTCGGAGGGCTGCGCCAGTTCAAACTGCGCGGTACCGAGAAGGTCGGCGCCGTGTTTGGCCTGCATGTGATCGCCTACAACCTGATCCGCCTGGGCAACCTGCTCAAGCCCGCGATGGAGGCGGCATGAACAGCCCGTTGTCCAGAGGTGTGCCCAATAGGCCTCAACCAATGCCTTGCAGAGAGGCCAACGATGCCGAAATCGGGCTGTTTGCGGCTCTGATAGCCGCCGATCCGTCTTTTTGAGCCGGAAATCCACTGATGCCTGTGGAAAACTGGCTCGTGGGTTGGTTTTTCAGCAAACTCTTAGCTGACCTCGCCCATCCCAGAGCGCCACCGTGCCATCGCTGGAGGCGCTCGCCAGCATGGTGCTCCCGGGCGCAAAGGCCAGGGCACTGACGCGCTTCTCATGCCAGAGCAGCGGTTCCGGTTGCCAGGCCTTCGAGCCCTGCCTCACCTGGGTCCAAGGGATCACAGCCTCTGCCGCCGCGCTGGCCAGCAACGGCGCCAAGCGCCCCGGCTGATCACTCCAGGCCAGCTGGCGCACCTTGGCCGGGAAGCCACTGAACTGCCAGGGCTCACCGTGGCAATCCTCCGGCCACACCAGCAGGGAACGATCCAGCATCCCGCAGGCCAGATGGTGCCCTGGCGCCGAAAACGCCAGGGCCAGTCCGGCCGAGCCGATGGGGTTGCGCGCCGGGGGTTCGGATGGAGCACTCCGAGCCGGCTGCCACAGCACCAGCTCCCCATGGCAACTGGCCGCCAGCTGCATCCCATCGGCACTCCAGGCCAGGGCCTGGATCGTGCCGGGGAGATTCATGGACGGCTCCTGCCAGCGGCGGCTGGCCCCATCCCAGAGCCGCAGAGACCGCCCGACCGCCACCGCCAGGAGCAGGCCACCGGGCTGCCAGGCCGCCGCGTCGATCCAGCCGCCCCCCAGCGGCATCGGTGCAAAGGCCAGGGGGCGCACGCCTGTGCCGCCCAGCTCCCACAGCAACAGCACACCACTCTGACCGGTGGCCATGAGGAACTGGCCGTCGTCGCTGAAGCCCACCACATCCAGGCTGCTGTCGCGCTCGCCCCGCAGCAGCTCCTCACAGCCGGCGCGGAAATCGAGCAGCAGCAGTTCGCCACCGGCGCTGGCGATCGCCAGAAACTCGCCATCGGCCGACCAGGCCAGGGCCGTGATCGGCTGCTGCAGATCGCCGCAGAGCCGTTCGCTCACCAGGGGTGCTGTCGGTGCCATCGCCAATTCAGGCCACGCAGGCGTGGAAGCCGGCGCGCAGGCCATCGGCATCGAGATCGCGGCCGATGATCACGAATTCGGTGCGGCGCCGCTCACCCGGCTTCCAGGGGCGATCGAAATCCCCGTCGATGAGCATGTGTACCGACTGCAGCACGTAGCGCTCGTCCTTGCCGTCCAGCTGGATGATGCCCTTCATCCGGAACAGATCAGGACCGCGGCTGGCCACCAGATCGGAGATCCAGCCGCCCAGCTTCTCGAGGTCCATGGGGCGCTCCTCCACCAGGGCCAGCGAACCGACGGCATCGTCGTGCTCATGGTCGTGCTCCTCGGCCAGAAAGCCCGGATCGAGGCTCAGGGCACGCTCCAGCTCAAAGGCTTCCACGCCCAGCAGCTCCTGCATCGGCACATCCGCCTTCTCACTGGTGAGCAGACGCGCCACGGGGTTGATGGCACGCACGCGGCGCTCGATGGCCTGGCGTGCCGGTTCGTCGACCAGATCCCGTTTGTTGAGCACGAGCACATCGGCAAAGGCCAGCTGCTCCTGCACCTCTTCTGTGTCCCAATGGTGCTCGACGTGCTTGAGATCGACCAGGGTCACGACCGCATCCAGCCGCAGCTCGTCGCGCAGATCCTCATCCACGAAAAACGTCTGAATCACAGGCGCTGGATCGGCGAGGCCAGTGGTTTCGATCACCAGATGGTCAAAGCGGTCGCGCCGTTTCATCAGGTTGCCGATGATGCGGATCAGATCACCGCGCACGGTGCAGCAGATGCAGCCGTTGTTCATCTCGAAGATCTCTTCATCGGCATCCACCACCAGCTGATTGTCGATGCCCACTTCGCCGAATTCATTCACGATCACCGCCACCTTCAGGCCGTGCTCATGGGTGAGGATCCGGTTCAGCAGGGTGGTTTTGCCGGCACCGAGGTAACCGGTGAGCACGGTCACCGGCAGCCGCTCGGCAGCGGGAACAGGGCTGGAGAAGACCATGGAGGGGCAGGGGAGGCAGTGCCCCCATATAATGAGAATGGTTCTCGTTTTAGCAGGTTGCACACCTGGTGTCATGCCCAAGGCTCACCACGCCCATCCATCCGATCAGGCCCGGCAGGCCCTTGGGCCCCGGCAGCAGGCCTGGTCCGTTGCCGCAAATTGCCCAACGGGGAGAGCGTTGATGCCCCCCTGGAGCGCGACGACAGTCACCTCACCTGCGTGAGCTGTGGCCACAGCGAACCGATGCCGATCTGCCTGGCGGGAACCGGCGGCTTCGGCCTGACCAAGGTGCTGCTGCAGGGGTTCAAGCCCGTGTTCCACACCTTCAAGCCCCACGGCCTCTGCAGCTCCTGCCAGCAGGGCAAACCTCTC
The DNA here is from genome assembly GCF_015840525.1 of Synechococcus sp. CBW1006. NCBI lineage: Bacteria > Bacillati > Cyanobacteriota > Cyanophyceae > Synechococcales > Synechococcaceae > Synechococcus > Synechococcus sp. CBW1006. Next base: position 2,470,313 of record NZ_CP060396.1, read on the forward strand.
GACCCATGGCTGACATCGTGATTGTCGGGGCCGGGCCCCAGGCTCTCACCCTCAGTTGTCTCTTGCTCCAGAAACGACCGCGGCTGCATCGGCGCCTGCGGATCGTGGACCCCAGCGGCCGCTGGCTGAGCCGCTGGCAGCGACAGATGGAGCGCTACGAGATCCCCTGGCTGCGCTCACCCTCGCCCCATCACCCCCATCCAAACCCCAATGCCCTGCGGAACTTTGCGCACAGGCAGCAGCGCAGCCGCCAGCTGGAGGGTCCCTATGGCCTCCCCCACACCGATCTGTTTGCGCAGTTCTGTCGCCAGGTGATCGCCGAGTACCAGCTGAGTGAGGGAGTGCAGGCCGCCCATGTGGAGCGCATCCGGCTTCCCCAGGTGGGCACCGGCCCGATGGAGCTGGCACTCAGCGATGGCACAACCATGACAGCCGGCAGATTGGTGCTCGCCACGGGGAGTGGCACGCCTCAGATGCCCTCCTGGGTCGGGGAGATCGCAGGCAACCATCCGCCCGAGGCGCTGAAGCACAGCGACAGGATCCATCTCCCTTCGCTGCACCCACTGCAGGGCCAACGGATCCTGATCGTGGGAGGCGGGCTCACCAGCGCCCATCTGGCCCTGGGAGCGCTTCGGCGGGGTGCGCTGGTGCATCTGCTGTGTCGCAGGACCCTGAAGCACAGGCCCTTCGATGCTGATCCAGGCTGGCTCGGGCCCAAATACCTCAAGGCCTTTCGTGCTGAACCCTGCATGCAGCGGCGACATCAGCAGGTGCTGGAGGCCCGCGACGGTGGCTCCGTCACGCCGGAGACTGCCGCCCAACTGAGGCAGGCCCAACGCGCCGGAGCACTGCAGCTCCACGAACACTGCGAGGTGCGCTCAGCGCGATGGTGCTCCGATCAGTGGTCTGTGCTCTGCACCGATGGTCATGGACTTGAGGCCGATCGGATCTGGCTTGCCACAGGGCACCGCCAGGGCGTCAGCCAGCACCCGCTGTTGCGGCAGCTCCAGGAGCAGCGTCCGATCGACTTGGTCAACGACTGGCCCGTGCTGAAGACTGACCTGAGCTGGCCAGGCAGCACCGTGCATGTGATGGGTGGTCTCACCGCCCTGCAGATCGGGCCCGCAGCCCGGAATCTCTTCGGTGGGAGGGAGGCAGCCCTGCGCATCTGCCGGGCTGTGATCAAACAATGATCAGCACCACCAGAACGGTGCACCAGCAGGGCTGTGCTGTTCCCGCGATCACAAGATTCCGCACTCAGTTCACGGGCAGGTTGCCGTACAGCTTGCAGGCCGGCTGCTTGGCCAGTTCGGGCTGAATGAATGACGCGGGACTTCTGGATGGCCGGCCTCGAGGGTGATGAATGGCCTGGAGGCACTTGGCATCCAGCATCTTGCTTTCATCGGGATCCGTGAAAACCACCAGCCGGCGCATGCGCGCGTCGCGGTCAGTTGGCTGGGGCTGTGGTGTATGGCCCTCGCCATAGCTGTGTCCGTGCGCGAGCGACACCCTCTCTTGGCCCGTGGTGGAGACAGGCTCAGGCAGATCGTTCCTGTGCCAGTCAGGTCCCTTCGTCTAGCTGCCGTGCATTGCAGCTGCCATGGCCAACAGGGGAACGCTCAGCCTTGGCTGCAGATCACCCGCTGCAGCACCTGCTGGGATTCCGTCTGCAAGGCCAGCAACACATCCCCATGGCGCTCACGGGCTGTGATCACCAGGGCCGGTCGAGGCTTGGCCGCAGGCCCATCCGTGAATGGGAAGGCGACTAGCACGATGTCGTAGCGGCTCAGCATCAGCCGGTGCCGGTCCCGCGGCGTCTGGGGTTTGAAGATGTCCGCCAGTAAGGCAGCCACTTGGTGCTCCGCAGAACCAGCACCAACCCAGATGGCACACCAGTCGCGGTGATAGCCGAACGACATTGCCGTTGAGCCCCGGTGCCGCCTGCGCTGCGCAAGGGTCGCGCAGCGACTCGGGTCAGCCCTTGCGCGGTGCGCAAGCCGGGGCAGGCCGGGTGGCGTGATCGCCGGCCCCAAGGCCCGCCTTGCCCATCTGGCCTCAGCTCCTGAGCACTTCTGGCGCCTCGGGGCAGATCAGATCAGCCGCCCTGCGGGCATCGCTGAGCACCTGCAGCAACACCCGGGGCGATTCGCGTAGCAGCTCGATCCAGTGGCCCAGATAGGCGGCGTGATTGGCCATGGCACTGCCGATTTCCAGGCGATCGCCCAGCAGCACCGCCCCCAGCTCGGCGACGAGCTCCTCACGGGCATAGGCCCTGCCGCCATCGCCTTCGGCGCCCATGCCGCCGGAGAGATCCCGGGCCAGCCGGGAGCCATGGCCGGTGGAGTGAATCGCCTCATGGGCCCAGGTGGCATAGAGGGCCGCTGCTGAATGAAAGGCCACGCGCTCCGGCAGCTGGATTCGATCCGGCAGCGGCAGGTAGCAGGCCCGATCGCCGCCAAAGCGCACCCGCACCGGCCAGCTGCTGAGCACGGCCTCAGCTGACGCCAGCCGCTCAGGCTCGGGGCGCTGGATCACTCCCTCGACCTGGCGGCGCTTCAGGATGAGCCCTTCCAGGGCCTCGCCCTCCAGATCGGCGGCATTGAAGACCGGCACCGGCCGATAGCTCACCCAGCTGCGCCCAGGCCCGGCGGCTTCCTGGCCAGCACCCCCACTTCCGCCCGTGCCTGCCGCATCAACTGGAACAGCCTCGGCCAGCTGGCCTTCGCTGCGCTGATGCACCTGGGGCCGCAGCACGTGCACGGCTTTGCTGCCCTTGCGGGGGAAGACCCCGAGCGCCTTGGCCTCGGCAAAGCCGCACCAATAGGGCAGGGCTGAACCCCGTAGGTGCATGCCCAGGGTGAGCAGCGCCGGATTGGCACCGCGGTAGCGACGGCCGGAGAGCAGATTCACGTGGTGCCCGCCAGCGGCGGCATCCCACTCGCGCCGCCAGGGAGTGGTGCCCGCCTCCAGCAGGGCGAGCAGGGAGGCCACCAGCTTCTCCTCTGGCGAGACCTTGGGGCCGGACGTGCCTTTCGGTATGGAGGTGGATCGTGATGGGGAAGCAACAGCCACGGGTGGCAAGCGCAGGACCGCAAGCGCCAGCGCGGCCAGCGACAAGGGCCGGCCGCAGCGCTCATAGAACCCAATGCCCCCAGGCGTCTCATTTCCTGCGGCGGGCTGGCTTGGGCCAGCCCCTGCGCGGTCGCGCAGGCTGAGGACTCCTGCGCGACGACTCGACTGGGAACAGCGAAAGCCCGTCCTCCATTTCGCGGTGGGTGACTTGACCCTCACCAAAGCGAGAGCCCTTGAGCACAAGGCCCTGGAGGACCGCCCTCGTCGATGAGGAAGACAGCATGGGCCGAGAAGAGGGCTTGATTCGCACCGAACGGATTGATCGCCTCGCCCTGCGCCGCAGCGAGCGCTGGAGCTGTCGCTGCACCACTGCGGCAACCTCAGTTGAGCGAGCGGGCCCGGCGCTGCTTGCGGGAGGCCTGCTCGATGGCTTTCAGCTCCTCGGCCTCCTCCAGCAGCTCACCGGAGAGGGCCTCGAGATCGTCGGCGGCATGCCGCAGCTGGGCACTCAGCTTGAGCCCCTGATCAATCGAGGCGCTGTAGGCCGCAGCCGCCTGATCAATCTCGGTGAACAACTCCCTGTACTCCTCGGGTGGATTGGTGTCCCAGTCGGGATAGGCCGCAGCGGCCTGCTGCAACACCGTCAGGGCTGAGGACCAGCTGGCCTTGAAGCGGAAATCGAGATGGCGCAGATCCTCATTGGCTCGCTTGAGCTCCTTGGTGCTGGTGACTGTTGCCAGGGCAAACACCTGCCGCCTGAGGTCGGCCAGCGTCGGTTGCTTCTGCCGTGGGGAAGACTTGCGGGCCATGGTGCTCACTCAACGAGGTCCAGGCCCAGCTGCTCACCGCCCCGCAGCTGCTCCAGCTCTCGGCGCAGGGCCTGGCTGGTCTGACGTTCGATTCTGAGGGCTTCTTGCAGCTCGTCGCGCTCGCGTCGATAGCGGTTGGAGTGGGCGACACGGCCGCCGAGGCTCTGGTCGTTCTTGGCCAGTTGCTTGCGGCGCTCCACCTCAGCCCCATAGGCACGCCGAAGATCATCCAGCTCTTTCTGCAACTGCAGCTCCGCTTTGGATTGCTGCTGCTCGGAGCGCAGGGCCACGGCCTCCGCCTCCAGCACCTTGATGCGATTGCTGAGTCGATCGACCTCAACCTGCTTGCCCTGCAGGGCCTGCTTGAGCCTGTGCAGGAGCGCACCAAGACGCGAGCGTTCTTTCTTCTGATCGAGAGCATTGTCTTCGCAGAGGCGGGCGTATTCCCTCAGCAGGCCCGTGCGCCGCTGCAGAACCTTGGCGGTGCACTGATACTTGATGATCGTGATGACACGGCAGCGCTCCAGCTCATCGAGATCCTGAACCGACTTGAGTCACCTCAGCTCGTCATAGTTGGTGCATTCGTGCCGCAACTCCTGGGTGGGTACATGGTTCTGGGCACCAATCAGCGGGAGGTTCCTGAGGTGAACCTGGCCGTACCAGTAGTCGAACTCGTCCTTCTGGTCCTGACTTCCGAACATCACGGCCCTGCCTGACGAACGATCGTTAATCCGTCGATCCTAAGTAGCCCCATCGCTCCGCACTCTCAGGACAGGGGTGCTCGAGGCACACCGCGACGGCGCTCCAGCCGCAGGATGCGCTGGGCGTGGAGGTCGTTCTCCGGCGTCCATCCCGTCTGCGGTGGAGCATCCAGCGGCGACTCAGGCAACGAGGTTTTGCGCTGCGGACGGTCGAGGGTGGCCAGCAGCAGCAGGACAACCACCAGTTCAGCGGCCAGGAGCAGGTCGATCTGGGCCATGGGACGGAAGGTCTCCGCGAAAGAACGACTCAAGCCTCAACCGCCTCTCGAGATTTGGATCATTTCTCCTGCGAAGAAGCAGTAGAGGTGCGCACATCCGTCATCAAGACCATCCGCGGGTTCGGCCGAGACCCTGTCCCACAGAAGGGATGCCAGAGGCGTACAGCATGGGGAGCGACCAGGGCGGCAGCGAAACGGGGGGCGCGCTGGCGTTGTCGGTGTGTGGGTCTGTGAACCTTCCGGGAAGGCGCAGCCCATAGCCTCCGGCCCAAGAACCCAGGACTGCCAAGCCCTCACGCCAGGATTATGCAGCATGCGCATAGTTCTGCAGCCTGATTCGCTTTGGGGCTGGGTGCCGCAGGAGGCAGGATTGACCCTGACTGGCCAGCCGTATGGTTTCCCTACCCCCCACCTCTGATTTTCCGCCTGATCCCGAGCCCCTGAGCCGGGAGGATCTCAACAGCGTCTACCTCGAGCTGCGCAACTCCTATAAGAGCTTGATGATCAGCCGCGGGCAGTACAGAAGCCGCTCGATCAAGGCGCGCGATGAAACCGCCACGCTCAGGCAGAACTTGCTGGATCTCGCTGCCCGGGAAGCTTCCGTGCGCAGCGACATCTATCAGATGCTGGAAATCGTCACGGCGATTGCCGGAGATCTGGAAGATGCGGGTGATGACATCGTCAATGAATTCGGCCGCTACAAGCTCGGCCGCAAGAACTTTCAAGGCGGTTCCTTTCTCGGTGGCCTGGTGCAGGCGGTGATCCGCTTCATCAACCGCTGGACCCACACCAAGGAGCGGGTGGTGCAACTGGATCAGAAGCGCCAGGAGTTCATCGAGAAGACCAAGGATCTACCCCCACCGAGCCTTGGAGGCAATGGCCACAACGGCCCCGTGAATCAGCCGGAGCCGACCCCACTCGCCAAGGTGGAGATCGTGGACAGCGCAGCGGTCCAGCAGGTCCGGGAGGCCAAGGCTGATGGGACAACTCACTGACACCCTGCGGGCCACGTTGCGGGACCTGGCCCAGTCTGACGCCCGCCTCTACCGCGGGCTGCAGCAGGAGCTGGGCGACACACCCCAGGCCACCAGCCAGCCACCACCGGTGCTGGAAGGGGACGCCCCTGCCAGTCGGGAGGAGCTGGAGCGTCTCTCGATCAAGGTGCTCTGGGAGTTGTGCAAACAGCGGGGTATCAAGGGCCTCAGCAGGGGCCCGGTGTCGAAACAGGTGGAATCCCTGCTCAGTCACCCCGATGGACCGCCCCTGCGCAGCGCCCTCCCCGTCAAGGCCGCCAAGGGCAGCAAGAGCGGTGCCGGTGCGGGCAAGCCGGGGACCAAGGCAGCTTCCGCAGAGCTGCAGGTCTTCGAGCAACGACTCGATCGGCTGGAGCAACTGGTGCTGCTGATCGCCCAGCAGGTAGGGGTGCCCCCGGAGGCAATCGAGCGGCTGTTGCCGCCGGCGGCTTCGGAAGCCTGAGACAGCGAGGAAGCCCAGCGGGCCTGGGGGCGCTTGATTCGCTATTTGCGAATGCCACATAGCCCCTGAGGCCTTGGCCCGCTCACCCTCCAATCCCCAGCTTGTGCTGCGTCCGCAGGATCTGGTGGTGCTGCTGCGCCTGGCCCTGGATCCAGGCCCCGCGCCTACCGATGCGGCCCTCGGCGCCGAGCTGGGCCTGACGGCTTCGGAGACCCATCAGATGAATGGGTGCCGCAGAGGCACCACCTTCATGGCTTCGGCCCCTCGACCAGCCCCTGGAACATCACCAAGGCATCGACGTAACCCAACTGCTTGTGGCGAAACGCCCCTGGCAGGGTTCCCACCAGCTGAAAGCCGTTGCGCCGCCAGCAACGGATGCCGGCGCTGTTGGTGCTCACCACCAGGTTGAACTGCATCGCCCGGAACCCCAGCCGCCGAGCCAGCTGCAGGGAGTGCTGGCAGAGGCGGCTGCCGATTCCCTGGCGGCGGCAGTGCACCGACACCACGTAGCCCGCGTTGGCGACATGGGCGCCGAGGCGCAGGGAGTTGGGCCGGAGGTAGTACGTGCCCAGCACGGCCCCGGCCACATCCACCGCCACCATCACCGCCTTGCTCTGCCCGACCCACGCCACCTGGGCCTCTTCTTCTGTGATGCCTGGGTCGTGGGGGAAGGTTTCACCAGCGCGGAACACCGGCTCCAGCAGGGCCCACACCCCAGGCCAGTCGGCCGCCGCATAGGGGCGGATCTTCAGGGGCGAGGAGAGCGCAGCCAGGGAAGGGGGATCCAGGGGATGGTGATCCTCGTCCCCCTCCAGCTGGTGAACCAACCCGCCTTTCCGATCAGCGCATCAGCAAGCCGATCGGCCCCAGGGCTGCCACCCCGCCGCAGACAGCCAGCAGCACGCACACGCCACGGGTCCAGGCCAAGGGCAGACGCCGCAGCGCCAGGAAGCTGCCGCCGCTCACCAGCACTGAGCCACTGAAGGCCCCCAGCCACCAGAGCAGGGCGGAGCCGTCGGCCGGAGCTTCCAGGCCGTGCAGCATGGCGTGTACCGCCACCGCTGCGGCCACCAGGGCGGCGCAGGCCCCCAGCTGGGGGCTCTGCTGCGAGCGGAGACTGCGCAGCACCAGCACGGCCACCGCCGTAATCGCCAGAGCTGCGAGGAATTCCTGGGCCGGCAGGGTGCCGCCCATCGCTCCAAACACACCACCGCCGATCGCCCCAGCCAGAGCCCAGAGCAGCAGCTGCGCAGAAATGCAGGAGGCGGCGGCCCCGACGCCGACCAGCAGCAGCAGGTGATCGACACCGCTGATCGGGTGCAGGAAGCCGGCGGCGATGCCGCCGTGGGCGATGCCATGGGCCTGGGCGGGCTGATCCAGCAGCAATGCCAGTGCTGAGGCCGCGCCAAACAGGGCCAGAGATCGGGCAGAAGCAGAAAGGGTCATGATGGAATCCGGTCCGCGCCGGCGAAGAAGGGGCTCAACACGGCGAGCGTTCTGGCTGAGAGGGCCATGGCCCCCATCACAGCTGCGGGACAGCGCCGGACTCGGCTCAGGAGAACCCTGCGCCCCACCGGACTTTCCTCGTTGCCTCCAGGGAGTGACCCACTGGAACCGTGATCTCCATTGTGGGTCCGGCTGGCTGCAGAGGCATCACTGTGGGTGGCGGACCAGCCAACCGAACATCAGCAACGAGGCGGCGGTGATCCAGCTGCCGCCCACCCGCAGGCCGATCGCCAGCCAGCGCGGATGCGGCGGTGCCAGAGCCTGCGCAAGCAGCAGGCTCAACACCGCGATCGCCACGGTCTCCCCCAGCAGGGCCGCCAGCGCTCCTGAATGACCGGCCAGGGCCGATCCCGCGACCAGGGCGAACAGCCCCGCCAGGCCAGCAGCGAGGGGCAGCAGCTGCGCCTGCCGCAGCCGCAGACCGAGGGCCACCAGCAAACCCAGGGCCGCCAACAGGCCTGTGCAGACGACGGCCAGCAGCAGGGGCGATGGCAGGCGCAGGCCGATCAGGCCCCCCAGCAGCCAGGCCAGCGGCAGCAGCAAGGGCAGGCGATCGCTGCAGGGCTGGCGGGCCTGCACGCCCAGCAGCACCAGGGCGATCACCAGCAGCAGCTCGGTGGGCTCCAGAAGCAGCCGCGCCATGCCATCACCCCAGGGCCCGAAGCCGGTGGGGGTGAGATGGGCGAGGAGCGCGATCACGTGAGGGCCTGCTCCAGGAACCACAGCCCCACCAGCGCCACCACCCCACCGGCCCCTTGCACAAAGCGCCGACCACCGGGCCAGCGGCGCGTTTCTCCCAGCAGGATCCCGAGCAGATGCAGCAGCCCCGTGGCGATCACAAAGGCCAGGCTGTAGAGCAGGGCGTTGCTGCCGGCCGGCAGTTCCTCGCCATGGGCATGGCCGTGAAACACCGCGAAGGCGGAAACGATCAGCGCCGCCAGCCACAGGGGCGGTCGGAGCTCGAAAAGCACCATCAGCCCCATCACCAGACCCGAGACGGCGATGCCGATCTCCACCCCCGGAATCGGAATGCCCAGTAGACCGAGCAGCCCCCTAGGGCCATCACCATCGGGAAGGCCACCGGCAGCACCCACAGGGCCGGTGGGCCGAGCACCGCACCCCAGAGGCCCACGGCCACCATCGCCACCACGTGATCGAGGCCCGAGATGGGGTGAAGCAAGCCGGCCACGAAACCACCACCGGGGTGTGCATCGGCATGGGCCCAGACAGACATCGGCACCAGGGCCAGGGCGACCCCGGCCAGCCAGGCCCATGGCCAGGTGGTTCGCGCCATTGATCTCAGGCCGTTGCCTTCCATCCTCAATCGGCTGACGGTCACCGAGGACTTCCCCTACTGCGGGTGCTGGGAGCAGGGCATCCAGAGGGAGCCCATGGCATGGACGCTGCTGCAGCCGAGTTTGCGGGCTTGCTCCAGGGCCTCCTCTCGGGTGGGGTAAGCCAACAGGTTGGCCGGCAACTGGCTATCGGAGCCGTGGTGGTGCTGATGCAGGGCACCGGCAGGAGCCCCCAGGCGCTGCGGGCCCATGCCTTCCAGGCCTGCCCACCAGACCCCCATCACATTCACTCCCGCCACCAGCACGCCCATTCCCACCACACAGGCGTTCAGCACACCCATCCCCACCACGCCAATGCTGATGACGCCCATCGGCACCACGCCGATGCTCACCACCCCCATCGGCACGATGCCGATCGAGATGATGCCCAGGGGCGCTACCCCGAAGGCGATCCGCTTGGGCTTGTCCCCACATTGGGCCATGGAAGTGCTCATCCTCAGTGGGAGGGCCCGGAGCCCTGGCCATCACCGTGCTCGGCACAGGGCATCCACTGGTTGCCCATCCTGTGGGCGCCCGTGCAGTTGAAGTGCAGCTTGGCGGCTTTCTCCGCTTCTGCCTGAGTGGCGTACATCGCCGGGACGCCGCCCGAACCTGCGGCTGGAGCGGCCAGAGCGGCGGCGGAGAACAGGAGGTTGGCTCCGATCGCGGCGGCCGCCTGCACGCCCCACGGACTGAAACGGTGCGACATGGGACGGGTGATGAGCGCAGAGCGCCTGCTGGACCGGCAGCCTAGCGAAAGTCTCCAGTAATCCGTGATCAATGGACAGTTGCTGACAGGGCTGCTGTCGCTTGCCGGTGCCTACGCTTGAGCAGCTTCCATGGACTGGAGGGTTCAGGTTGTGCCCTTGCGGGGATCGCTGTCATCGGTGCCCATGCCGGGCCTGCGCATCGGCGAGGTGGCCAGGCGAACAGGCCTCTCCGTCAAGACGATCCGCTACTACTGCGACGAGGGACTGCTCCAGCCCAAGGCTCGATCCGCAGCGGGATACAGGTTGTTTGATCAGGAGAATCTCGCTGAGCTGACGATCATTCGGGCGCTGCGAGCGATGGATGTATCGATTCCCGAGCTGGCGAAGATCCTGGAGGTCCGGCGAGCTGGTGTCTGCAACTGCTCTGTCCTGAAAGACAGCATTGCGACCAGGATGGCGTCGATTGACCAGCGGATCTCCGAGCTCAGTGCCATGAAGGATGAACTGGCTCGTCTGCTCTGCAGCTGGCAGGACTGTGGGGGCTCCAGGCTGCAACGCTGAGCCATGGACTTGCCCTGTCGCTCCGCTGAAGCGTGAGGACCCCATGCCCAACAGGAAGGCGCCCCGTGGGGGGCGCCTTAGCACCGGTTGTGGCGGTCACGTCCTCACACCAGGAACGGCCGATCGGGTGTCTGTGGTTCATGCATGTCCTGTCTGGGGCCTGGCAGGGAAGGGAAGGAGATCACGTCTGGGAGAAGAGATGCTCGGGGCTTGACCTTCTCGGCTGTGATCCCGGCTCGGGTTATGCAGCCCGGGGGTTCATCACGCGGGAATCAGAACTGGCGTATGGCTCTCTGCGGTTACGGGATGGCGTTCGCGCCGCGCCATCACGTTCACCTGTTGTGTGTCGCATCGTTGGCGCACCTCCTTTGTGCACACCGGCTCGGGTGATCCCTGGCCGGACTCTGTTGGAGGGTGAGGGTCGGGTTGGCTACCGGGCCTCCCCTCAAGTTCAAAGTACGCCTTCTCTGCGGCTGTGGGGGGTTGCTGGAGTACCTGTTCCCGTACCTTTTGCCACCCAGACAGCGCAACGCTGCTTCTGAGGCGGACCCCTCCTTCTCTGGAGTCTGCAGAGCCAACGGTTCTACGCGCTGGGTGCATGGATTTGCGGACTGCTGCATCAGCAGGGCAACCTGAAACCTGCTCCGGCACCACCCGCGAGAACAGCCGCGGATCGCCATGAGCTTTCGCTTTCACCAGGGGCGGGTTGAGCTCGATCTCCGTTGGCGGCCGTGGCGCCGCGTTCAATGTCCCTGTGAAACCGAGGGGCGGTCCCCGCACCACCGTGGGCCTGCCCAACAGCCGCCGGCTGCGGCCGGGCCAGCTCGATGCCCTCAAGCAATCGCTGCTGGGAGTGCTTCGCCAGGATCTGTTGGCAGCCGGCTCCGCAGGGGAGCAGCTGTGGGACCACCCACGGCCTGGTGAGCCGCCTGCTTGCGGATGGCTCCCTCTCTGCACGCCCCGCTGGCCTGCTGGCACTGATCGAAACCCCGGAGGCGCTGGAGGGTTACCTGCTGCGCGCCCAGGGCCAGGACGATGCCAAACGCCTGGCCCAGCGCTGCATCACGGCCGTGCAGGAGACGGCACGACTGGCCGCTGGGCGGGGCCTGGCTCTTCTGACAGGGCCAAGGCAGGTGTCCGCAGGGCCGGTCCCCCGTATCCGCACGCACCCGCCAGAACGACTGGGCAGGCCAAGGAGGGAGCCGGAAAGAAGGAGATCCCCCGCAGGCGAGAGACTGAAAAACAGCTGATCTGAAAACTATCACGGCTGCGGGCTTTGTTGTGGGGATCGAGCGAGTTCAGAGCACCCCACCCAGCCGGATCAGGGCACCCACCACCACCAAGCCGATCGCCAGGGCAGTGATGCCACGGATGTGCCAGGCCAGGCGATCCTCAGATGCCGGCCATCACGCAGCAGGTGCGGGGCCCAGCAGCCCGACTGGGCTGGGCCGAATGGCTGAGCACACGTATCGGTGCGACGCGAAAAACGCCTCGATCCAGTCATGGTGGCGCTTCTGCACAATTCGATCGGCGATCGTCGCGGCCGTATCAGGGATGGAGAAGCGCATGCGGAAGCCCTGGGTAAGGGCTTCCAGCAGTGGACAGGAAAACCGGCGAAGATGCCTCACAGCGGATGCAAACAGCTCCTGGTCCGGGTTCATGCCGGCTGCAGCTGACGTGGTGGTGCGGGCAGACGCGTGCCGGAGAGGAAGGCCAGCGCCACCAGCAGGCACGAAGCCCACAGGCAGGCCTGCAGCCCGCCGACCAGGAAAAGAGCGCCCGAGAGCAGGGTGCCCACGAGGCGGCCGGCGGCATTGGCCATGTAATAGAAGCCCACATTCAGGCTCACATCTTCGGCTTCGGTGTAGGCCAGAATCATGTAGCTGTGGATCGAGGAATTCATGGCGAACACCACCCCGAATGCCGCCAGTCCCACCACCACGGCGATGCCGGGATTGCCCAGTTGCCGCCAGAGGCTGATGGCGATCAGGCCCGGGATGGCGGTGAGCACCGCACTCCAGAACTGCACCGCAGACACACCGGGTGGCGCGCTCTTTCCCCAGCTGCGGCGCAGGGCCGGCACCAATCCCTGCACGATCCCGTAGCCGATCACCCACAGGCCCATGAAGCCGCCCACCTCCCAGTATTGCCAGCCCAGGGCGGCCTGCAGGAACACCGGCAGGGCCACCACGAACCACACATCCCGGGCACCGAACAGGAAGAAGCGCGCCAGCGAGAGCATGTTGATGCCTGTGGATTTCGAGAACAGCTCGGTGAAGGCGGGTTTCTCCTTCATGCGGCCGATGTCTCCGGGCAGCACCAGCGTCATCAGAAAGGCCAGGAACAGAGCGGCAGCCATGGCGCCCACGGCGGCGTTGAAACCGATGCTGGTGAGCAACACCCCGCCCAGGAAGAAGCCCACCCCCTTGAGGGCGTTCTTGGAGCCGGTGAGGATCGCCACCCACTGGAACAACTGGGTCTCGCCGCGGCTGTGGTCGTCGGGGGTCTCGGGCACCACCGTCTTGATGGCGCTCTTGGCGCTCATCTTGTTGAGGTCCTTGGCGATGCCACTGATCGCCTGGGCCACCATCACGTAGGCCACGCTCCACCAGCGGGGCCAGCTGTCGGCCACCGGGATCAGCATCAGCAGGGCACCCACCTGCAGCAACGTGCCCGCCCAGAGGGTGAGCCGCAGCCCGAAGCGGGCCCCCAGCCAGCCGCCGTAGAGGTTGGTGACGATGCCGAAGAATTCGTAGAACAGAAACAGAAAGGCGATCTCCAGGGTGGTGTAACCCAGCTGGTGGAAGTGGAACACCACGAGCATGCGGAGGGCACCGTCGGTGAGGGTGAAGGCCCAGTAGTTGGCCGTCACGATGCCGTACTGCTGCAGGGCGGTGAGGTTGCGCATCAGCCTGCCTCCCGGGCAATCACGTGGCAGGCAAGATCGGCCATGCGGCAGCTGTAACCCCACTCGTTGTCGTACCAGGCGTATACCTTCAGCTGGGTGCCGTTCACCACCAGGGTGGAGAGAGCATCCACGATCGAACTGCGGCTGTCATTGAGGAAATCGCTGGACACCAGCGGCCGGCTCTCGTAGCCGAGGATGCCCTGCAGGGGACCGTTGGCGGCGGCCTCAAAGGCGCCGTTCACCTCCTCAGCCGTGGCGATGCGCTCCAGCTCGAACACAGCGTCGGTGATCGAGGCATTGAGCAAAGGCACCCGGATGGCGTGGCCGTTGAGGCGGCCCTGGAGGTCGGGAAAGATCAGGCCGATCGCCCGGGCCGAGCCGGTGCTGGTGGGGATCAGGTTCTGGAGACAGGATCGGGCGCGGCGCAGATCGCTGTTGAAACCGTCTATCACCACCTGGGTGTTGGTCACATCGTGCAGGGTGGTGATCGAGCCGTGGCGGATGCCGAAGCGCTCGTGCACCACCTTCACCACCGGCGCCAGGCAGTTGGTTGTGCAGGAGGCGGCGGTGATCAGCCGGTGGCGTGTGGGGTCGTAGAGGTGCTGGTTGATGCCGAAGACGATGTTGAGCGCTTCGGCACCAGCGATTTCGCCTTTGACGGGACAGGCCACCACCACGCGTCTGAGGCCCACCTGGTCGAAATAGGGCTGCAGCGTCTCCGGTGTCTTGATCTTGCCGCTGCACTCCAGCACCATCTCCACGCCTGCTTCGCGCCAGGGAACGGCGGTGGGGTCCTTCTCCTGGGTGTAACGCACCTCCCGGCCGCCCACGAGGAACCCCGAGGTGTTGCCCTGCACCGTCTGCTGCCAGCGGCCGTGCACGGAATCGAAGGCGAGCAGGTGGGCGGCGGTGTGGGCATCGCCGCCGCTGTCGTTGACGTGCACCAGCTCGATGCCGGGCCGCCCCCAGAGGGCGCGGAACACCAGGCGGCCGATGCGGCCGAAGCCGTTGATGCCGATGTTCATGGCTGCAGCAGCCCGCCTCAGGGCACAGGGCTCGCGCCAACCTTAGATCAACTAGAATTGATGGATATTGTGTTGCAGATCACATGCTTCCCACCACGGTCCGAAGGTCGATGGTCCCAGGATCGCTGGGCCGCCACTTGCGCAGCCCCTCTCCGCTGATCAGGCCAGGGATCTCCTCAGGGCCAGGGCGATCGCCAACCGCAACCAGCGCCTGTTTCCCTATCGGCCAGGCTGAAACGCGGCGGCAGAGGTGGGCGGTGCGCAGGCCCAGTGATGTGTCCATGCACCCCCCGCCATTGGCCGAGCGGGAGTTGGCGCTCACCTGCCATCGGTGGGATCGAGCCGCTCTCCCAGCCAGGCCACCGGCAGCATCAGCACCATCGGCAGGGCGCACACTCCCAGCTGCTCCAGGTTGAGGGGTGCTGTGCCGAAGAAGCGGTTCATCTCCGCCGTCTGGCTGAAGATCCACTGCACCGCCACCGTGCCACTGATGCCCAGCAGTACCGCCGGTGCCCGGGTGAAAGCACGCCAGCCCAGCCGCGGCAGGGAAATCAGAGCGGTGCGCAACTGGCTGATGCTCACCAGATACACCAGATGGGCCAGCACCAGTCCTTGTACCGCCATGGTGCGGGACAGGGCCAGATCCCCCAGTCGCTGCTCGCTCCAGAAGAACAGCCCGAAAATCACCGCCCAGTTGAACAGCGACACCAGCAGCACCCGGCGGATCAGGCCGCCGGTGAGCAGGGGCTGCTCCGGCGGCCGGGGCGGCTGCTGCATCAGCCAGGGGGCGACCGGCTCGAACGCCAGGGCGATCGACATGGTGAGCGAGCAGATCATGTTGAGCCAGAGCACCTGCAGGGCCGTAACGGGCAGGGGAGTACCCAGCACCGCTCCCAGCAGGATCGTCATCGAGGCGCCGCCGTTCACCGGCAGCACGAAGGCCAGGGTCTTGCGCAGGTTGAGGTACACCGTGCGGCCCTCTTCCACCGCCGCCTCGATGGTGGCGAAGTTGTCGTCGGTGAGCAGCATGTCGGCGGCCTGGCGCGCCACTTCGGTGCCGCCCTGCCCCATGGCGATGCCGATGTCGGCCTGCTTGAGGGCGGGCGCGTCGTTGACGCCGTCGCCGGTCATCGCCACCACCTCCCCGTTGGCCTGGAGGGCCTGCACCAGCTGCAACTTCTGGGCCGGCGCCACCCGGGCAAACACATCCACGTGATCCACCAGCTCCGCGATCGCATCGGGGCTCAGTTCCGCCAGCTGGCGGCCATCGACCGCCTCTGCACCCGCCCCCCCATCAGACGGTCTGCCGATGCCCATCTGGCGGGCGATGGCCCGGGCGGTTTCCAGGTGATCGCCGGTGATCATCTTCACCGTGATGCCCGCCGCCTGGCAGGCCGCTACGGCCCGGGTCGCCTCTGGTCGTGGTGGATCGAGCATCCCCTGCAGACCGAGAAAGTCGAGATCAGCCGCCACATGGTGGTGCTCCAGCTGCTGCTGGAAGACCTCGGCCTGCGCGATCGAAAAGGCCAGCACCCGCTCGCCCCGGGTCGCCATCGCCGCCACCGCGGCTTCGATCGCCGCTCGGTCGAGCGGCTGCGGCCGGCCCTGGGCATCCAGCTGCCGGCTGCAGCGATCCAGGATGGCTTCCACGGAGCCCTTGAGCAGGATCCGCTCGCTGCCGTGCAGCGTGGCCATGAACTGATGTTCGGAAGCAAAAGGAATGGCATCCCGGCGGGGATGGCGCTCCAGAGCCTCCTGGCGGTCGATTCCAGCCGCATCAGCGGCCACCAGCAGGGCCGTTTCAGTGGGATCGCCCACCAGCCCCTCACGGTTGCTGGGTCGGGCGTCGTTGCAGAGCAGGCCGGCCAGCAGGGTTTCCTGCAGGGCCGCATTCGATGTCCCAGACAGGCCATTCCCAGGCCAGAGATCCTCGATCGCCACCAGTTGGCCGCCGCCGTAGAGGTGTTGCACCGTCATCCGGTTCTGGGTGAGGGTGCCGGTCTTGTCGGAGCAGATGACGGTGGTGCTGCCCAGGGTTTCCACGGCCGGCAGCTTGCGGATGATGGCCTGCCGCCTGGCCATGCGATTCACGCCGATGGCCAGGGTGATCGTCACGATCGCCGGCAACTCTTCCGGGATCGCGCCCACCGCCAGGGCCACGGCCCCATCGAACATCTCATCGGCGCCGCGCCCTCGCGCCAGCCCCACCAGAAACGTGAGCCCGGCCAGTACCAGAATCACCTGCAGCAAGCGGCGACTGAAGCGGCCGAACTTGCGGGTGAGCGGGGTGGTGAGATCCACCTGATCCTGCAGGGAGCTGGAGATGCTCCCCACCTCGGTGTCATCCCCGGTGGCCACCACCAGCCCCAGGCCCTGACCCTTCGTCACGAAGCTGCCTGCATAGGCCATGCCGATGCGCTCGGCCAGGGGGGCGGACGCCTCCACGGCGGTGGTTCCCTTGTGCACCGGCAGCGATTCCCCGGTGAGGGCTGATTCATCGGTCTGCAGCTGGCGCCCCTCCAGCAACCGCAGGTCGGCCGGCACCCGCGCCCCAGCCTCCAGCTGCACCAGATCGCCCGGTACGAGCTGCTCCGAGGCCAGGCGCTGGCGCGTGCCACCGCGCACCACCTCCACCTCGGTGCGCACCGATCGCGCCAGGGCGGCGATGGCGTTCTCGGCCCTGCTCTCCTGCACGAAGCCGATCACGGCATTGATCACCGTGACGCTCCAGATCACCAGGGCATCGCGGGGGTGTCCCAGCAGCGCCTTCACAGCCCCTACCACCAGCAGGGTGATCAGCAGGGGATTGTTGAACTGGAGCAGAAACTTCAGCCAGCCGGGCTTGCCGCCGCGGATCGTGAGCGTATTGGTGCCATGGGCATGCAGCCGCCGCTTGGCTTCCGCCTCGCTCAGGCCGGAGCTGCTATCGCTCTGCAAGGCCGCCACCACATCGGCTGCTGGCCGGGCGTGGGCTGGTGCGGGCAAGGGCTGCATGGGGCGGCTCAGTGCTTGGGATCAAGCCCTAGCGCATTTCCCAGCGCCTGAGCCCGCTCAACACATCAGAGGGGTTGGATGGTGACGTCACTGAGCCCCACAACCAATGGGCCCCAGAGCTGATTCCCCGCAGGACCTTCAGCACCGTGTTTCACGAGCTGGCCACGATCCTGGTGATTGCCGGTGTGATCGGTGTGCTGGCCTTGAAGCTGCGCCAGCCGCAAATCATTGGATGATTGGCTACATCCTCACCGGGATCCTGGTGGGGCCAGCGGTGTTGGATTGGGGGGCCTCCGGAGGCAGGGAGCTCAAGTTGCTCTCCAGCATCGGGATCTCAGTGCTGCTGTTTGTGGTAGGCCTCAAGCTCGGGTTTGATCCGCTCCGTGGGCCCGGTGGCCTTGGCCACGGGCCTCGGCCTTGGCTCTGCACCCTCAGAAGGGATGCCAGAGGCGGACGGCATTGTGAGCGACCAGGACGGAAGCGGATCGGCCACGGGTTGGTGTTGTTGGTGTGTGGGTCTGTGAACCTTCACGGACTCGCTCCGCCCCTGGCGCCCTGCCCGAAGCCAAATGCTGCTGGGACATTGCCGCAGGTGTAGGCAGACAGTGAAGCGTTCTGCACCTTGATTCGTTCCGACTCAGGGTGCAGCGAGAGGCAGGATTGTCCATGACCCCTCCCCTTCCCCCAAACTGAATCACCTCTGCGTTGGCTCCAGCCCATGGCGGTGAACATGGAGAAGCTGGGCCGCTTTCTGCTGCGTGGCCTGCGCATCGGTGCCAGCACGGTGTCGATCGTGGAACTGCTGCGCAACGACTGGACCGGCGGCATCAGCGCCGGCGTGGCCTGGCTCGTCTTCCTGCAGGTGGAGCGGCGGCTGCCGCCCCTCAGTCCGAACTCCGAAGAATGACCTGCAGCTCAGCGTGGCCGGTGGCCGGATCCAGTTCCCGCCGAAAGTCCCACTCCGGCAGGAGCCCCAGCACCACCTCCGCGGTGGTGCGCACCAGCGAGCCAACGCAGAGGTGACCGCCGATCACCGCTCCGCTGCAATCAGCGAGCGTGATGTGCAGGTGGGCGCCATCGCTTGAGAGCGTGCCGGCCAGGCTGAGGATCTCCAGATCGCAGCGGATCGTCGTGGCTTCGGCCGCTCCCGCGAAGCGCAGCTGCGCCACCGTCAGGCTGCCGATGGCGCTGATCACACAGCCCGCCTTCGTCTCCTGCTCACCCATCCAGGCTTCCAAGGCAGCGCGCAAGTCGTCTCCGGGCTGCAGCCGCAGCGGCACCACCCTCACGGCCGCGGCTCCTCCACCAGCTGCTGAACCATCATCGGGGCACCCACGTACCCGAGTCGCTGGTGGCGGAATGCCCCCGGCAGGGTGCTCACCACCAGGCTGAACCGCATCGCCCGGAGGCCCAGCCGCCGGGCCGCCTGATGCGAGGGCTGGCAGAGGCGGCTGCCGATGCCCTGCCTGCGGCGGTGCCCGGCCACCACGGAATGTGGCCTCAGGTCGATCGCCGGGTCATGGGGGAAGGTGTCTCCAGAGCGGAAGACCGGCTCCAGCAGCACCGACATTGCCGGACAGTGGGCCGGCTCGCAGGGCCGGATCTGCAGTGGCGTTGTGGGCGCGACCAGCGGCGAGGGGGATCGGGGGGATGGTGGTGATTCTCTTCCCCCCATCGGGCGAAGCCTCTCCGCTTCCGGCTCAGCGCATCAGCATCCCGATTGGCCCCAGGGCTGCCACCCCACCGCAGAGCGCGAGCAGCAGGGCCACCCCTCGGGTCCAGGCCAGGGGCAGGCGCCGCAACAGCAGGACGCTGCCGCCGCTCACCAGCACCGAACCTGCAAAGGCCCCCAGCCACCAGAGAGCGGCAGACGCGTCGACCGGGGCCTCCAGGCCGTGGAGCATGGCGTGAACAGCCACCGCTGAGGCCACCAGGGCGGCGCAGGCACCCAACTGGGGGCTCTGCTGCGAGCGGAGGCATCGCAGCACCAGCACTGCCACGGCGCTGATCGCCAGGGCTGCCAGGAACTCCTGGCCCGGCAACGTGCCGCCCATCGCCCCGAATACGGCGCCGCCCACCGCACCAGCCAGGGCCCAGAGCAACAGCTGGGAGGAGATGCAGGAGGCGGCGGCTCCCACACCGATCAGCAGCAGCAGGTGATCGGCGCCGCTGATGGGGTGCAGGAAGCCCGCAGCGATGCCGCCGTGGGCGATGCCATGGGCCTGAGCGGGTTGATCGAGCAGCAGCGCCAGGGCTGCGGCACCGCCGAACAGGGCCAGGGTTCTGGCCGAGAAGGTCTGGGTCATCGAGAGGTCCGGTCCGCGCCGGAGATGCAGGGGTTGGGCACGGCGAGCGTGGCGGATTGAGCTGGTGCCCCGTATCCAGCCACACCAGCAGGATCGCCCCTGCTGACCAAGGATGCAGCTGCTCCAGACTGGGCTCAGGCCTCAATGGGAGAGCGGAACCGATGCCTGAGCCCACTGCCGCCACCCCAGGGCCGGAACCGCTGGAACTGCCCGCCGGGGTGCATCAGCTGTGCGGTTGTGGTCGCAGCCGTCAGGGCTGGTTCTGCGATGGCGCCCATCTGGGAACAGGCCGGGTGTCCTACGAGCTGCGCCTGAGCGAGGCGGCCACGATGCTGCTGTGCCGCTGCGGCCGTTCGCACCGCTATCCCCTCTGCGACGGCCGCCATACCGCCCAGCCCCGCGGGCCCTGGTGGCGGCCATGGCGATGAGCGCCTCGATCGTGCTGGCCGCCGATGATCCGGCTGGCCTGGCCCGCTTCTACGGCGCACTGCTGCAGGTGGAGCCGCAGCCGGGGCTGAGTGCCACCCACTGGCGGGTGGCCTGGCCGGCCGGAGGTTGGCTGGAGATCTACGCGCCATCGCGCAGCCGTCCCCAGCCGCAGCAGCTGGCACGGCTGGCTCTGTGCCTGCAACGCCAGTCGGATGGCACAGGCGCCGTTGCCATGCTCAACACCTGGATCACCGCGGTGCTGGGCCTGGGCGCCTCGCTGCAGGAACCGCCACGCCTGGAACCCTTTGGCGCAGAAGCCTGGCTGCTGGATCCGGAGGGCAACCGGTTGCTGTTGCTGGTGATGCCAGCAGCGTGAAGTCCCCTTCATGAAGCCCCATTGCCCTTGGTGAAGAGCGGTTTCGTTCGCGCTCCAGCTCTTGTCCTGAGCCGCCAGCCGTCCGATCGTGACTGCATCGACACCCGGGAGGCTCCAGCACATGGAAGACACCCCACCTGAGCAACCGTCAGGAGTGCGCTGACGATCCGGCCCCTGCTCCAACACTCTCAATGGATCACTGACGTTCCTGGCGTGTCGCGGCTGTTTTGCTGAAACAACCCTGGCGCCGTCCATTGCACCGCCTCAGGTGCCCCGGACCCAACGGAACGTCCCGATCGACACCTGGCCCCAGGTGCCAGCGCCCGCAGCTCCGACCACAACTGAAAACACCCTGATCTGACAACGATCACGGCGATTGCCAAGCAAAAAACTCGCGCAGCTGCGCCCCACCCCCTCGGGTCGGCACCACGGCTGAGCAGACAAAAGCCCGGGGCCCAGGCTCCGGGCTTTGTTGTGCGGCAGAAGGCTCCAACGCCGCCGCTCCACCAGACCCCGCTGCAGCCGGGAGCAGGAGGCTTCAGCGAGGCTCACGGAGCTGGGCCTCCCAGTTGACACGGGCGAGGGATAGGCGGCCTGCATCCGGTTCACTTCAGGGGACTTCGTGCGCTGGTGCTGGTTGGGAACGCGCCGGGATTGGGACTGGCCTGACCCCATGACGGCTGCGGTGAATCACCTGCCCCCCGCAAAAGAGCAGCGATTCACCGGCCTGGAACGGTTGCCAGTGCTCGTCGGTGGTGAGCGGCTCGGTACTGAGGATGGTCACCACATCGTTTGCGGTGGTGAGTGCGGAGAAATCCACCTGCAACGGCAGATCAGCCAGGGTGGCCTTGCAGAAGGGGGCCCGGCGTGTGAGCCAGTGCAGCTTGCTGGTGGCGGTGGCAAACAGCCACTGGCCGTTGCTGATCAGGGCATTGAAGGTGCCCCGCTCCGCCAGTTGGGCAGCGCAATGGTGCAGCTGATCAAACAGCGCGCCAGGATTCTGCGGATTCACCCCAGCTTGTTCCAGCTGCTCGAGAATCCAGCAGAAGGCCGTTTCACTGTCGGTGCTGCCGAATGGCCGGTGGTGATCCCCCAGAGGAATGGCGCCCTGGAGGTCGCCGTTGTGGGCAAACACCCAGGTCTGCCCGCCCCAGCAGCGGGAGAAGGGATGGCAGTTCTCCAGCGCCACCACGCCGCGGGTGGCTTTGCGGATATGGGCGATGCTCACCAGCGCCTTGGGTGAGCGCTCCGCCAGCTGATCGGCGAGGACGGAAAAGGCCGCTGGAGCCTCCTCCCGCAGCAGGGTGAGGCCATGGCCACCGGGGGTGAAGCTGGCCAGCCCCCAGCCATCGGCGTGCTCGCCGGTCGCACCACCGCGGCGACTGAGGCCCCGAAAGGAAAACCCCATGTCGGTGGGCGTGTTGGCGTTGAGGGCGAGCAGCTCACACATGAAGGACCGCGCAGGGGGGAGGGGGTTGCAGCGTCACCTCGTAATACCCACCAGGGATGGGGGCCGGCTGTGCCGTGCCGTTTCGGCCCGCCTCAGGATCAGCTGAACCAGGCAGGCTGGCTTCCGGCGCGATCGACACCACCCTCGCCTTGAGCGTGCCGTAGTCGGGATAGGGGCAGCCGGTGATGCGCAGGTCGGCTCGCTGATCCACTTCCACCTTGGTGATGTTCTCGGAGGGCACCAGCACCTTCACCAGCAGACCGGCCTGGCTGGGGGAAATGCGGGCCAGCTCCTCGCCGGCAGCCAGCATCTGGCCGGGATTGCGCAGTTTGAGTGAGAACAGCACCCCTGGTACCGGTGCGGTGAGCGACGTCTGGGCCAGATCCCGAGCAATCTGGCTCTTGTCGGCGCTGTTGGTGACCAGCTCCCTCTTCAGCTGCGCCTGATCACTGCTGTTGCGGGAGCGCTGCTCCGCCACCGCCTGCCTGGCTTTGGCCAGCTGGGCGCGGGCCACGTTGTAGCTCTCCTCCTTCTCCTCCAGTTGGGTGACGGTGATGGAGCCGGTGCCGCCCAGCTGCTGGAAGCGGCGATATTCGGCTTCCGCAAAGCGCAGCCCTGCCTCGGATTTCTCCACTTCCAGCTCGGCCGCCTGCAGGGCCGCCAGCCCCTGGTTCACCAGTGCCTGGCTCTGCTGGGCCAGGGCCCTTCGGCTCTGGCTGAGCTGCTGCTGCTTGCCCTCCAGATCCGTGGGATCGAGCAACGCCAACACCTGGCCGGTTTGCACCCGCTCGTTGGGCTGCACCAGCACCCGACGCACCCGCGCAGCAAAGGGGGCGTTGATCACGCTGGTTTCACCGCTGGGCCGCACCACACCGCTACCGCGCACCACAACCCGGTAGGGCCAGACGGCCATCAAGGCCACACCGGCAGCGAAACTGCCCAGCATGACCAGGCCGGCACTGCGCACCCAGGGCCGCACCGAAGGCAGAAACTCCTCGCTGGTGGTCTGCCGCAGCACCAGGCCAGCATCCAGCGGCCGCGACGCCAGGCCGCCGCGGCGTGTGGCCACAACCGGCAACTCCGGCAGGGGCGTTGTTCCAGGCAGGGGTGACTCCGGCAGTTTCAAGGGTTCGCTCATGCCGGCAAGAAGTCGGAAGCCAGGGTTTCTGTGTGGATCAGATCCGAGGTCGGGTCCTGCAATGTCACATGGGCCTGTGGCTGATCATGATCGTGGTGAAGCCGGCACGGTGCCCCAGCCAGCCGCTCCACCCTGGCGGCAGAGCCACCCAGGGCTCGTCGTCGGCGCTGGGACTTTCAGCGTGCCATCGAGCACCTCGAAGAGGCGGTGAACCACCACCTGGGTGGTGAACGACTTGTTGGCACAAGCAATCAGAGCCCTGAGGAAGCCCGGGATGTTGCCGCTGAAGCCATGGAAGGCGAGCCGCTGGCCGATGCCCGGCGGCCTGTCGATCACGCATGTCCTGCCATCCCTGAGCAACACCATCCCTAGCTGGAGGCTGGTGAGAAGCTGCCTCGGGTGAACCCGCTCATGCTGACGCCCTGCCGCGCCGGCGTCGGGCAAACCAACGGTGATCGTCAGGGGGATGGGTCCCAGCCGGATTCCATCTGAGCGTTGTTCGAAGCGGTGGCGACGTTCGACGCTCGCAGACTGGTCCGATGACGACCTTCAACTGGCTCTCACCAGCAAGTCGATGGGGCAGGTCCATCTCCTCCGTCTGGGTCTGGCTTTGCTCTCAGATGCAGGCTCGCTCACACTGACAAGCGGTGTGCTGGTTCGGAATCCAGTTCCAGACAGCTGCTTGATCAGCATGGTCAACGCCGGCCTCGACGCGTTCACGCGGGCCGCAGCGCTGGGGATGCCCCGAGGGGTGAGCATCAAGGTGGTGTCGCCCTGGCCGCGAACTGGCCGAGACCCAGCAGCCCATGGGACGCTGCCATGGTGCCGACCGCCCGCAGATTGCCGGTCATGAATGTGAGGTCGTGGAGGCCTGGAAACGTGCCTGGAGGCAGGATCACAGGCCGGCTGCCGATACTTCTTCGTAGCGGCGGTTCACCTCAGACCAGTTCAGCCGCGACCACCAGGCCTTGATGTAGTCGGGCCGGCGGTTCTGATAGTGGAGGTAGTAGGCGTGCTCCCACACATCCAGCCCCAGCAACGGTGTTCCCTGTTCGATGCCGGGCAGATCCATCAACGGGTTGTCCTGGTTCGGGGTGCTGGTGATCGCCAGGCGGCCATCGGGCCTGCGGATCAACCAGGCCCAGCCCGAGCCGAAGCGCCCTGCTGCCGCCTGGTTGAACTGGGCCTGCATGGTCTCCAGCGACCCGAAACCGGCCTGGATCGCTGTCAGCAGCTGCTCGGATGGCTCTCCTCCCTGGCCCTCCGGTGCCATCACGGCCCAGAACAGGCTGTGGTTCCAGTGCCCACCGCCGTTGTTGCGCACCGCCTCGGGAAAGCGCGAGATCTGCCCCTGCAGCTCATCCAGGCTGAGGTTGGCCAGAGCCGGATTGGCCTTGATCTGCGCGTTCAGGTTGGTCACATATCCGGCGTGATGGCGGTCGTGGTGGATGGTCATGGTGGTCGCGTCGATCGCCGGCTCCAGGGCATCCACGGGATAGGGGAGCGACGGCAGTGAGAACGCAGCCCAGGCAGGGGCCACGAATCCCAGCAGCAGGAGAAGTGGTGTCAGGCAGGCCAGCAGGGCCTGGCCCAGGAACTGAGGGAGCATGGAATTCGAGACGTGTCTGGCGAGGCGGTCAGCCTGACGGATTTGGCGTAGGCCCTTCCGGAAGGAAATCGCCATAGCCGGGAGTTGGCTGCTCTCCGGTTCAGGAATCCGACGCCGGAATGGGTGCCGTTGGCTCCAAGGATGGCCGTTTCACCCTTTCCTCATACCCCGCTGCCCACACCGCCGGGGCAATGCCGGCCGGCACCAGCCGTCGGTAGGCCTCGCTGGCCAGGATCTCCTTCACCGCTTCCCCGAGCAGTTCATTGGAGCGGCTGCCGGGCAGGCGGTGGCTCAGGGTCTGGTGGATCCGCAGCAGATACCAGGCACTGCCATCGAGGCCGGCATTGAAACGTTCCCAGCTGTGGGGATCGAGGCGGGCATCGAGCACCATGTCGCGGGCGTTGTGGGCCTTGTCGGCCGCCGTCACCCGCAGGGAGCCATCGCTCTTGTGCTCCAGGCCCGCCACATAGCGGGTCTTGCGCAAGAGCCAGGGTTCCTTTGGGGCACCTTGCGCCACTGGCCACTGGGTGTCGGTGCAGTCGCGCACGATCCCGGCCACCTCCTCGCCAAAGCGCTCGGCGATCGAGCCGTGGGTCTGGCCCGCGTCTTCGATCGCGTCGTGCAGCAGGCCGGCGATCGCCTCGTTTTCGCTGCCCCCGTCTTCCCAGACCAGGCTGCTCACCGCGATCAGGTGGGAGATGTAGGGCACCCCCTTGCCTTTACGGGTCTGGTTGCGGTGCAGCTGCGCGGCCCAGAGCAGGGCCTCGTCGTAGCGCTCGCTGTGGGCTGGGGGTTGATGCGTCATGGGTGGATCCGGATGGGTGGATCCGGTGCTGATGGGTTGTGACGCAGTGGCATCAATCGGCTGCCTGGCTGAGGCGCTCCAGTCGCTCACTCAGGAAGGCGTGGCTACAGGCCACCGCCGTGGCCAGGTTCTGCTCCTCGCTGAGGCCGGAGCTGCGGGTGGGCTTGAAGCTGTGGTCGCCACCTCTTCCGGGCGGCCGAACGTGTCGCGCTCCCCCTGCAGGATCAGGGTGGGGGGGTGCAGATCGGCCAGGAGCACGGTGGCTGCCGCCACGTCGGGACCGTCAATCAACTGCGGTGCGGTGCCAGGGGCCTCGTTGTTCATCCATCCATCCTGGCGGTGCCTCTCGCACTGCCAGGAGACCCGATTCTTCAGAACGCCGGGATCGTCTGTCGGAGCCGAGCTGGACTGGCCCATCCCCTGCTCAGGCATCAACCCCCAGGGCCCCACCTGAGCCACAGCCACGCCTGCGGTGACGGAAGCGATCGCTCCGATACCGTCTCGCGATGGGGAACAGGAAACCCCTGCCCCCCAGCGAACCAGGGCGTGAGAAGGTCAAGGTACGGCAATGCCTCCATGCCCTTAACCGCATGCCGTGATTGGGCGAGGCAGACTTGAATCATGAGCATCCCCAGGCCGGCCCCCATCGCTGATCCGAGCCGCTGGGATCAGCGCTACCGAGAGGGCGGTGACGGCTGGGAACTGGGTCAGGCCGCCCCACCGCTGGCCCAGTTCCTGAGAACCCATCCGTTGGCGCCCCAGTCACCGGGCAGGGTGCTGGTGCCCGGCTGCGGCCGTGGCCATGAGGCCGCCCTGCTCGAAGACCTCGGTTTCGCCGCCATCGGCCTGGATTTCAGTGGCGAGGCCTTGCGCGAGGCCCGCAGGCTCCATGGCGAGGCCCGGGCCACGTTGCAGTGGCTGCAGGCCGATCTGTTCGACCAACAGGCCCTGACGGAGGCGGGCCTGGCTCCCGGCAGCCTCAGCGGGATCGTGGAGCACACCTGCTTCTGCGCCATCGATCCCGGCCTGCGGCAGGACTACATCGCCACCGTCTGCCGACTGCTGGCCCCTGGAGGCTGGCTGCTGGGCCTGTTCTGGTGCCACGGCCGGCAAGGCGGTCCTCCCTGGGGCAGTGACCCGCAGCTGGTGGAAGCGCTGCTGCGCCAGGCGGGCCTGGTGGCGGAAATCTGGCAGCCGGCCACTGGTTCGGTGGACAAGCGCAACGACGAATGGCTGGGCCTGTGGCGCCAGCCAGGCCAACCCCCTGCACCTGTAGAGATCGGATCATGCTGAGCCAACTGAACGAACGCATGCAGAAGTGGGGCTTCTCCTGGGAGGGGCTGCGGGACAACCGCCATGGGGAGTGGTGGGTCCTGGCGCAGATGAGCCTGATCGCCGCCCACTGGCTGCCACCAACGCCGGCCCCCTTGGACCTGGGGATTCACTGGCCTCTGATCCTGCGCCTGATCGGAGGGCTGATCGTCCTGATCGGCCTGATCATCGGCGGCCAGGGAGTCCTGAACCTCGGGGACAGTCTCAGTCCGCTGCCGGAGCCGATTGCCGGAGCGCCTCTGGTCACCGAGGGCGCTTACGGCCGTTGCCGCCATCCTCTCTACCAGTCGCTGCTGCTCTGTTCCCTGGGGGTGACCCTGGCCCTCGGCAGCCTGCTGCACCTGGGCCTGCTGCTGGCGCTGGCGACCGTGCTCAGCCTCAAGGCCCGGCGAGAAGAGCAGCGTCTGTGTTCCATGCACAGTGGCTACGCCGATTACATGACGTCCACCCCGGCGATTGTTCCCTTTCTGCCAGGTCTCGACTGGCGGTAGCCCATGGCTCTCATGGTTGGACATTGCGCTGAGAATGGTCATTGATGCAGTTTTGATGCAATGGGATCGCGCTCTGCTCTTCTCTGTTGGGCAGATCCCTCGATTCATGCGTTTCCTCTGTTGCATCGTGATTCTGATTGGTTCTGCCAATTCCTCCTGAGCTAATCAGGGAGAGCGTTGCCTGTTGACCCTGCAGGGAAACGATGGCGGTCGCCTTGATGGCCGCACGATGGAGTTCGGTCAGCCGCTGAACAGCAATGCGGTACTGATTCAGCGGGGGACGGCGATCCAGGGCAATGGTCCCGATGGCAAGTCCGGTGGTGGCCTGCAGTGGACCAGTCGCTATGGCGTGGTGGGACTGAATGCCCTGGGTCTGAAGGATGTCGTTCCTGATGGCATGAATGAAATGGGCCTGGCTGGTGGGCTTTTGTCTTTCGCAGGCTGCGCCAGATTTCAGAACCTGCCGCCGGGTCAGGCCACGATCATCCTGGAGTCGGATGGCAAGATCGTCAAGGTGCCGCGCTCCCTTTCGGTCGTCATCGATTCAGTCCAGGGCTCGGTCGTTCAAGGTTCCAATGTCTGGAAAGCGAAGACCGATAATCCCGGTTATGTCGAAGATGAGAGCGTGCTTCAGGCTTCCGAGCCGCTCATCGGTGTACTCTCGGCGGACGATAAGACACTGTGATTGGTGGAAGTCCATGACCATGGCATGATGGTCGCAAGGAGAATCGGTGGCGATAAACTCGATCTTACCTATCTTGAAGGGTATGCGTTCAGGGGTCGGGACGCCCCACCGCACGAATGCAAGCCTGATCGCTCACCGCTGAGCGATCAGAGACTCTTCCTTGTCCTTTCTTCTGCCTTCAGGGATCGCTCAGCAGTGACGGCATCACCCCATCGCGGTGATGGGCGATCCAGGCCTGCTCCAGGAACTCCCAGACATCCCGCCCCTGTTGCCTGAGGGTAGTGGTGACCGTGAGCAGGCGGCTCCGGCAGATCGCACCTTGGCGGGATTGGACTCCTTGACTGATCTTGCGCTGAATCACCGATTGGCGCAGGGCACGTTCTGCGGCGTTGTTGGTGGGCTCTATTCCCTCGTTCTCCAGGAAGGTCCACAACCCACCTGTCACCTTCTGGAGCTGCTGGCACGTGCGCACTGTGCTGGCCCAAGGCGTTCGCTCGCCGCGCTGGTAGCCGAGCTCTACTACCCGCTGCAGCGTGGTCTCAAAGGTCTGGCGGATCGGCCGGCAGCTTTGCTGCAAGGCGGGCCAGTCAATCTTTCCCTCCTTGTAGCGGTGCCAGTGGCCAAACAGCTGCTGCTGCAGGCCCAGCAGCTGGGCTCCGAATTCAGCGCTGGCGCCCGGGCGTTCGGCGATGGCCGTCAGGTCGCGGATCAGGTGCGCCCAGCACAGCTGGCGCTGCTTGGTGGGCAGGTGGTTGTAGGCCGAGAAGCGATCGCTCACCACAATCCCGCCAAAGGCGTTCCCCAGCAGCTCGATGGCAGCGGTCGTCGATCGACTCAGCCCTTGCACAAATACCGTCACCACGGCGGTGACCATGACCCACTGCCAGCCCCGCTTTCCAGTGGGATTGTTGCCGTCGGCATTGCCGGTGGGGGCGCCAGTTTCATCTACGTAGGCCACCGGCTGCACGCGGGCAAAAGCAAGGGCCTCCTGCATGGGCTGCTCCAGTGCTGCACTCAAGCGCTGGCGGACCCGTGCAATCGCGCCGCGGCTCATCTCCACTCCTACCAGCTGCTGGAGCAGGGCCTGGGTCTTGCTGAAACTCAACGGAAAGGCACTGCCCAGCAGGCCCACCAGTGCACTGAGCCTTGGGCCGTAGTGACTGGCCTCCACATCCGCCGGCAACGAGGCGCAGGTGCTGGTGGAACAGCAGGGGCAGACCAGGCGATGCAGCCGGTGCTCGATCACCAGCGGGGTAATCGGCGGGATCTCGATCACCTGATGGCGCAGGGGATCGAGATCCTCTCCCTGGAGCAAGGTGCCACAGCGGCGGCAGGCATCAGGGTGGTGATCCACCACCTGATCCACCCGCTCGATCGACAGCAGCTCTGGTCCGGATCCGGGATGGCCCTGCTGGCCGCCCCGCTTGCGGCCACTGCCCTTGCGCCGTTCTGGCGGCTTAAAACCCAGACCATCACTGGAGGGAGGTTTGGATGAGTTGCGAGAGCTGCGTCCGATCCGCTCACGCAGGTTTGCCAACTCGGTGGCCAAGGAGGTGAGTTGGCCGCGCAACAGCTCGATCTCCTGCTGCTGGGCGTTGATCAGCGCTCTGACGCTGGCGGGAGTTTCCAGCCAGTCGGCTTCTGGAATTCCAGCCGGATGTGCGGTCATCACAGGCGGGTCTCTACCTGAGATGCAACCGGAAATCAAGCTGTCGTCAAGGGTTCAGCAGGGCCGATGTTCGCCGCGAGCTGTCACGCCCCCTGAACGGATACCTTGAAGGCGCGTCCCATGCTGTTGCCTACTCGGCAATCTATCGGGCGCTGAAAGAAATCGCAGCCCGGTGATCGTCGCATGACTGTGCACTGCGAGTTGCTTGGCTTGCTGAAAGGCCCAGTGCTGCAAGGGTTCGGGGCGGACTGTGCGTACTGTTGATCAGAACCATGGGCGAGACCTGTCCAGGCTCCCAGCGCTTGCTCTGGACATCACTCAGGATCCCCATGGCGGCCAGCAGCGATCCAGGCCCTGCCAGCTCACACGTCGGATACGATCTGCTTTATCTCTGAGGCAGACCCTTTGGGTGCTGCTGCTGGTCAAGCAATCTGAAAGGGGGAGACATGATTCCCTGACGAGGAATCCAGTGCTGACCAAGCAAGCAGCAATCATGATTTCATCGCCAAGCTGGACGAAATCACCGGCACAGAAATTTCCAAGGATAAGCTAAGCCGTGGATACTGGACGTTCATGTCGCTGGATATCGGCACTCTCAAAGTCATAAAAAAGTCTTACGACTCCGGCGAAAAAGCAGTGTATGGCGAGGCCTATATTGGATCTGTTCAGCTTTATGACGGTACGATTGTCTCGCCAGAGCTCGACGCTGCCATCTATCAGTTGGTCACCATTGCCACCTGATCTTGCTGTTTCGGCTGTCGCGTCTCCCATCGGCACCCGGCTCCCGGGCAGGGTCTGTCCACCAGCACGCCGATGGCGACCATGAGGGCAAGACCAGCAGATGGCTGGACGCGCAGCCAGGGAGCAGCCGGCTGAGCCGCTCGGCAAGGAGCGGGGCCCTGGGATGCCTGCCCGATTGGATGGGATTCGCGGACCCTTCCGGGAGCCCCTCTGGCCCGGGGCATGAGCTGAAAGTCTTTCTGGTGCAGAGGTTCTCGCCGATATGTCAGTCAGTCAGCACCGGGTCAGGCTTGGCAGGGCCAAGCCGCTGGTTGCATAAGGTGATCTGACAGCCATTCCTGCCCCTGACACAACTCCCTGGCACTTCCCCCTGGCGATCCAGGGTTCTGGCAGCAGAGAGTTCTGGCACCAGAGGCTCGACCACTGAACATTGAGGCTCAAATAAGTTCACCATGGAACAAATCACCCAGGAAGGCGTCCAGGTCGCCCGGGGACTCGGCGAGCGTCACGGCTTCAGCGATGCCGCCGTCGTCCACATGATGCAGGCCATGCTCCGCAGTCGTGGTGGCATGGCTCAGTTCAACCACCCCGAGTTCGGTGGCTCCGGTCAGTGGATGCCAGGTGGCATGTTGATGATCGGCGACATGTTCAACAACGCACTCAAGGCCCGGGTTGATGGCCTCTGCCGTGATGTGTCGGCGGCCATTGCGTCTCAACCCATAGCGGCGGCATCGGCAGCACCACTGTTCGTTCCCGACCCCCGCGAGTCCTGGTGGCCCGCCGAGCTTGGTGCCCCTTCAGCCACCGGTGAGCAGAACAGCGTACGCTATGCCGTCTTCCCCAGTGCGGGGCGGCTTGCGGTGGACGTCAACGGTCAGGTCAGCGTCTACGACACCGGCAGCCACCAGATCGCTGGTTTCTCCCAGCAGCAAGGTGGCGGTGGGATGGTGTTTTCCACCCCGGCTGGGAGCGTCAGTCTCAGCAGCTTCTCGCCCGCCGGCGGCTTCAGCCAGCAGCAGCAGAGCCACGCTGGCGGCCTTCAACAGCAGAGCAGCAGTGGCTCGGGCTCACAGCATCAGGCCGCGGTGATGGCTCCCATGCAGATGCAACCGATGAGCCCCATGCAACCCATGAGCCCCATGCAGCCCATGGGTTCCATGGAGCCGATGGCGATGATGCAGCAGCAGCCGAGCTGGTGGCCGGCTGAGCTCGGCGTTCCTGCTTCGAGCGGTGCCCAGAACGAGCTGCGCTACGCCGTGTTCCCCGCTGCAGGTCGGCTGGCGGTGGAGCACAGCGGCCACTGCAGGGTGTTTGATGTGGGCGGCCAGGCGATCCGCGGCGTCTCCCTTCAGAGCGGCACCGGTGATCTGATCCTCTCCACACCGGAGGGCGATCGGCCCCTGTCCCAGTTCCCGGAGATCAGCCTGGCAAGCGAACTGGCCCCCGAAGGCCCGGCGCAGACCACCGCCACTGCCGCGACGGACCCCAACACCACCGCCGCGACTGCCCCCGCCAACGCCACCGCCCCTGCCGCGACCGCGACAACCGGCGGCTCTGATGATCCCTACGCTGCCCTGGAGCGCCTCGGGGATCTCAAGGCCAAGGGAATCCTCACCGAAGAGGAATTCAGCAGCAAGAAGGCCGAGTTGCTGGCACGGCTCTGATCCCTCGCAGGGGATGAACCGCCTCGGGCCGCGCAGGATCTCACGGCTGCTGAGGTTCTCCGCCTGATGGCGTGAGGAAAGGATCCAGGAAGCTGAGCGGCCTGGCCATGGTTGCCGAGAAGCCAAGGATGCCGCGATCCCGGTAGCTGTAGAGCAGGGTGTCGTCGGCCTCCAGCAGGAAGGTGCCGCCCCTCTGGGTCAGGTGGTCGTCGGAGGGCACGTAGGTGCGCCAGTGGCCCAGCACTTCGGTCATGTTGCGCAGGCGCACCGTGGCCAGCTCGAAGGGTCGCTGGAATCCCGTTCCACCAGCTCTGGCAAAGAACGACCCCTTGATCGGCGGCAAAAGACCTGCCCGGATCGTCTCGTCGTCGGCGATCCGCTGGGGAGCTCCTCGATCGCCCGTGTAGCCGCGCAGCACCTCGGCCAGGGTGCCGGGCGAACCGATGCCGGCGCACATCAGCAGCAGGTTCGGCCAGGGCCCGCCGATCCCCCGTAAGCCCCCATAGAGCCCCAGGGCCCGATGCAGCTGGGGATCCGGATCGACCTGGAGTCGTTCGAGCGGAAACCCCGTGAAGGAGCAGAACCGCTGGCGGCTGTCCTCATGGCCGATGCCGATCGCCAGGACGGCGATGCCGGCAGACTCCAGCTGCGGCAGGGCCGCCACCACGGCCTGGGCGTATTCGAGGCTGTCGAAATCCCCCAGTTGGGGCAGCAGCAGCACCAGTCGGCGGTGTCCCCGTTCCATTCCGGCCACCCCCACCAGCCGCTCGAGCAGGGCAGCGGGTGCAGCCTCTCGCGCCTCGCTGCCAGCTGGAGCAGCGCCGACTGGATCAGGGCCAGCGGAATCGGTGGTGGAGGGATCAGGGCCGGGCAAGGTCACAGCGCAATCACGGAGTGACCATCGTGGCGCGTTCCTGACAGGCTTCCGTGCCAGCGATCAACCCCTGGTCTGCAGGCCCCGGCGTCGCGATGCCCTCTGCTGGCTGCCAGCCTGGGAACCACTGCGGATGACGCTGGTTGCCCCCCGATCCCGACACCCTTCGGCCCCTGCCCCGCACGCCAGCGGTGAGCGGAGTGCTGGAGACCCTGGCCTTCTTTCGCGACCCTGATTTCGCCCGCTCGAACTTCGAGCGCTATGGCGATGTCCACGAAACCACCCTGTTGGGGCAGCGCACCGTCTTCATCCGGGGGGAACGGGCGATCAGCGACCTGTTCGCCCAGAGCGAATCCATCGAGGGCTGGTGGCCGGACAGTGTGCGGCAGCTGCTGGGGCCCCTGTCGCTGGCCAACCGCAACGGGGCCGATCACAAGGCCCGCCGTCGGGTGGTGGGTCAGCTGTTCGCCTCCGCGGCCCTGAAGCGCTACAGCCCCGCGATCGTGGCCCTGGTCGATGCGCTCAGCCAGGAGCTGCTCAGCGCCGAAGCACCCTTGGCCCTGGTGCCCAGGCTGCGGCGGTTTGCCTTCCATGTGATCGCCAGCACGGTGCTGGGGCTCGATCCGAACGATCGCGATGCCCTTCGTCGATTTCGAAACCTGGTGCCAGGGCCTCTTCTCTCTGCCGTTCGCCCTGCCCGGCAGCCCCTTTGCCCGGGCCCGCCAGGCCCGGCAGCGGCTGCTGCGGCGCCTGGGCGCGGTGCTCGACAAGGCGCAGGCCGCCGCTGCCTCCGGAGCGCCCCTCGCTGCCGGCGGACTCGATCTGCTGGCCGGAGGTCTGGATGAGGCCGGCCTGCCCCTGGGCGACGACGACGTGGCGGAGCAGCTGCTCCTGCTGCTGTTCGCCGGCTACGAAACCACCGCCTCGGCGTTGAGTTGCCTGGTGCTGACCCTGCTGCAACATCCAGCGGAGCTGGCCTGGCTGCAGCAGGAGCTCGACAGCTTGCCCTGGCCCCCTCCACCGGGGGAGGCCACCACCGCCTACGACGCCCTTCGGGCTCCGTGGCTCGATGCGGTGGTGCAGGAGGTGATGCGGCTCACCCCGCCGGTGGGGGGCTTCTTTCGCCTGACCCGGCAGCCCATTGCCCTGGATGGGGTGCTGGTGCCGGCGGATCGGGTGGTGCAGGTGAGCATCGTCGCCAGCCATCGCCACGGCTCCGCCACGGAGGATCTGGAGGTCTTCCGGCCGCAGCGGCATCTGGATGGAACCTGCACGGCCACCCTGCTGCCGTTTGGCGGTGGTGAGCGGGTATGCCTCGGCAAGGCGCTGGCGGAGCTGGAGATCCGGCTGCTGATCGTGGGGCTGCTGAAGCCGCTGACCTTGGCGCTGGAGCCGGATCAGAACCTGACGCTGGCGATCATCCCCAGCCCCTCGCCCAAGGACGGCCTGCTGGTCTGTCCGCGTCCCAGGGCCTGCAGTACCGATCCCGTTGGAGTGGAGTGAACCATGGCCAATCCCGTGCTGAGCGCGCAGGACCGCTGGAAACAGGATCGCTCCGATGACGGCCTGTTTTATGCCGAACCCCGCTTTGTGCACCATCTCGATGGGGCGTTTCGCAGCCGGCTCACGGCGCTCTACCAGGAGAGGATCCCGCCGGGGGCGGTGGTGCTGGATCTGATGAGCAGCTGGGTCAGCCATCTGCCCGAAACCCTGAGCGCCGTCGAGGTGATCGGTCATGGCCTCAATGCCAGGGAGCTGGAGGCCAACCCACGGCTGAGCCGCCATTGGGTGCAGAACCTCAACGTCGATCAGCGCCTGCCCCTGGAGTCAGGCAGCGTTGATGCGGCCCTGATCGTGGCCGGCTGGCAATACCTGCAGCAGCCCGAGCAGGTGGCGGCCGAACTGCTGCGGGTGGTGCGAGCCGGCGGCCAGCTGATCGTGTCCTTCTCGAACCGCATGTTCGCTCAGAAGGCCACGCGGATCTGGACCGATGGCGACGACCGGGACCATCTCGAGATCGTCGCCCGGGTGCTGGTGGCGCAGGGCTGGCCCATGCCGAAGCTGATCGCCGAAGCCACCCGGGCGGCAGGACCGCTGGGCTGGCTGGGCGGCAAGGGGGATCCGTTCTTTGCGGTGGTCGCCGAGAAGCCGAGCGCTTAGCGGCTTGTCGCTGATCGAGCAGACGCCCGCGAAACGGCAGATCGATGGGAACCCGTAATAATCTGTTACAGTTCTCTCATTCAGATCGCTCCACCCATGACCCAGGCCACTCTCTCTGCTCCCAACGCCCTTGATCGCGCCGCCATCCGCGGTGCCACTGTCACCACCGAAGACGGTGGTCGCCTCAATGCCTTCGCCACGGAACCCCGCATGGAAGTGGTGAGCGCCGAGCGCGGCTGGGGCTTCCACGAGCGCGCCGAAAAGCTGAATGGCCGTATGGCCATGCTCGGCTTCATCGCCCTGCTGGCCACCGAATTCGCCCTGGGAGGCGAAGCCTTCACCCGCGGCCTGCTGGGCATCGGTTGACGCTGAGCCGATTCGGTTGCCCAACCCCATCGCCATTGCCATGACTGAGTCTCTTTCCATCAACAGAGAGTTCTTTGTCGAGGCTCATTCACGAGCCATCGACAGCTGCACCGAACTGGAAGACCTCCGCAGGGTTTCCAAGTCACTGCTGAGAGCATGGCAGCTTCAGGCCATGTTCAGTGAGCAGTATGGGGCTGAATTGCTCGGTATCCCCAGGCCCTGAACATTCTGGGTCCGTCGCCACCATCGCTGGACAGATCCCTGTTGTTCGGCTCTCTCTTGAACACACAGGTCCAATCTCGGGCCAGAGGTCACGATTTCACACAGCCTCAGCATCGTCACCCGTGCCAGCGCCCATGGCCTGAGGCAGCCGCTCGCAGCTGTAGCGCTCCAGGTCTCCACGTCGTTGTGAGAACTCAGGCCGGTCGGGATCGAGCGCCTGCCACCACCAGCGCCCGTCGGTGTAACTGAGGGGACCGGCGTTATTGGTGCGTGGCAGCTGCAGGCTGACGCCCCGCCACCGGATCACGATGAACGCACCAGGCACAGTGCCGCCATTGCTGTTGGGGATGCCTGTGGCATCCACGGCTCCTTGAAAGACCTCCGCGCTGAGCGGATCACCTGCGCAGCTGAACTGTTCGGCGGCATGGGCGCCCGGCACGGCGAGCAACACCGCCAGGAGCAGGGCCAGAAGCTGAGTCACGGCACCGGTGCATTGATCGCCAGGATGACGCAATCCCCTTGCTGCTCGTGAGGTTGCCCTGGGCTTGAGCAACCGATGTGCCGAGGCGCTTGTCGCTCCATTCAGCACTCGTTGGCCATCCGATCGACCTCTGCTGTGCCCTCCGCCGTGGCCTCTCCACCGACCGACGCGCTCATCAGATGCACCAGCAGGTCGGCGAACTGATCCCGGTCGACGGGGGCAACCTCGCTGCCATGCAGGAGGTCTTGCATGAGGATCAGATGCACAAGGGCACCCATGAAGATGCGGGCGCGCAGGTCGGGCTGGCTGGTGGGCGTGGCAGAAAACAACTGCACCACCTGACCCACGCCGGTGCGTTCCAGCTGGCTCACGAAGGTCTTGGCCAGCTCGGGAAACCGCTCCGATTCGCCGATCACCAGGCGCAGGAAGGAGAGGAACTCCGGATGGGTATGGCGGCTGGCGAGGCAGCGGTTGGCCAGTTCGCGCAGGGCGGCGGCGGGCTCGGCGGGCAGGGCCTGCTGGGGTGAAGCGCCGAACAGGCCGGAGAGGCGATGGCCCACCATCTGCTCGGTGAGGGCACGGAAGAGGGCTTCTTTGTCTAGGAAATAGCTGTAGACGGTGGCCTTGGACACGGCTGCCGCTGCTGCGATCCGGTCCATGGAGGCGGCGGCATAGCCGTGGCGCAGGAACTCGCCGCGGGCCCCCTCGAGGATGGCGTCACGCTTGCGCAGGGAGCGCTGACGCCGGGCGGAACTGGCGGGAGGAGACGGCACCAATCCAGAACCAAAAACTGAACTAAACCGTATAGTAATAGAAGTTGGACGACGGATCCATGCAGGCCACCTGGCTCCGCACGCGCCGCGGCCAGTTGCTGCTCCTCGGCGGTGGGGCGTGCCTCCTGGCGGCGGTGCTGGTGGGGCGGCAGGCGCTGGTGCGGCGGGCGGCGCCTCCCCCACCGGTTGCCGCCGAGCCACCCATCCGCACCGTGACGGCCCTCGGCCGGCTCGAGCCGATCGGTGAGGTGCGCACGATTGCCCCGCCCACGGCCAGCGGCGCCCAGCCCCGGCTGCAGCGGCTGTTGGTGGATCAGGGGGATGGGGTGAAGGCCGGTCAGCTGCTGGCGGTGCTCGACAACCAGGCCCAGCTCGAGGCGTCCGTGGCCGCCGCCTGGGCGGAGGTGAACCTGCTGCGCTCGCGGCTGGCCATCGCCCGCGCCGATGCCGGCAGCGGCGAAGCCAGCCAGCTGGCCAAGGTGCGCTCGCTTGAGGCCCAGCAACGGACGGCGGCCACAGAAGCCCGCCGGTACCAGGCCCTGTTCGCCAGCGGGGCGGTGTCGGCCGAGGAGCGCGACGCGCGCCAGCTCACCCTCGACACCGTGAGCGCCTCGCTGCAGGAAGCCCGGGTGCTGCTGGAGCGGCAGCGGGCCCGCAGCACGGCGGGCTCCGGCGGCACCGATCTCGATGTGGAAGCGGCCCAGCGCGGCCTCGAACAGGCCCAGGCCAACCTGCAACAGGCTGAGGCCGCGCGCGACGACAACCTGATCCGCTCCCCGATCGATGGCAGCGTGCTGCGGGTGTTCGCCCGCGCCGGCGAATCGCCCGGCAACGCCGGGATCCTTCAGATCGGCCAGACCCGGCGCATGCAGGTGGTGGCGGAGGTGTATGAAAGCGACCTGCCGCGGGTGAAGCCGGGCCAGCCGGTGCGGATCAGCAGCCCGGCCCTGCCGCGTCCGCTGGAGGGGCGGGTCGGTCTGATCGGCGCGATCGTGCTGCGCCAGAGCGTGATCAACACCGACCCCAGCGCCAACAGCGACAGCCGGGTGGTGGAGGTGCGGGCGCCGCTGACGCCGGAGAGCAACCTGCGGGCCTCGGGCCTCACCAACCTGCAGGTGCGCGCGGTGATCGGCCCATGAGAACCCCCCTCGGCTGGCTGCAGCTGCGCCACGAACGGGGCCGCTTCATCGTGGCGCTGGCCGGCATCGCCTTCGCCGATCTGCTGATGTTCATGCAGCTGGGCTTCCAGGCGGCGCTGTACGACAGCAACACCCGGCTGGATCGTTCCTTCAACGCCGATGTGGTGCTGATCAGCCCCAAGGCGCTGAACCTGCAGAACCTCTCCACCTTTCCCCGCCGCCGCCTGTTTCAGGCCCTGGATGTGCCCGGGGTGGTGGATGCCCAGGGGCTGTACATCCGCACCGTGACCTGGCGCAATCCCCAGACCCTGCGCAGCGCCACGGTGCAGGTGCTGGGCTTCAATCCCGACGCTGCTGTGCTGCGGCTGCCGGAGGTGATGGCCCAGGCCGATGCGCTGAAACTGCCCGATACGGTGTTGTTCGACCGGGGCGCACGGGGCCAGTACGCCGAGGTGATCGATCGGATCGATCGGGGTGAGCGGGTCACCACGGAGATCGAGCGGCGCACGATCACGGTGGCGGGTCTGTTCCGGCTGGGGGCCTCGTTTGGTGCCGATGGCACCTTGATGGCCAGCGACCAGACCTTCCTGCGGATGTTTCCGCGGGTGAGCGCCGGCAGTGTGAGCGTGGGGCTGCTCACCCTGGCGCCGGATCAGGACACCGCCGCGGTGGTGGAGGCCCTGAAACGCCATCTTCCCGATGATGTGAAGGTGCTCAGCGACGCCGATTTCATCCAGTTCGAGGAGAACTACTGGCGGGTGGCCAGCCCGGTGGGCTTCATCTTCGGGTTGGGCACGGCCATGGCGTTTGTGGTGGGGGTGGTGATCGTGTATCAGGTGCTGTCGACGGATGTGAATGCCCACCTGCGCGAATACGCCACCTTCAAGGCGATGGGCTTCCGCAACCGCTATCTGCTGCTGGTGGTGATGGAGCAGGCCCTGATCCTGGCGGCGCTCGGTTTCATCCCCGGGGCGGTGATGCCGGTGGGGCTGTATGCGCTGGCCGCCAATGCCACGCGCCTGCCGATCGCCATGACCGTTGAACGGGCGATCACGGTGTTTGTGCTGACGCTGGTGATGTGTCTGGCCTCGGGGGCGATCGCGACGCGGCGCTTGCAGGCGGCCGACCCGGCTGAGTTGTTCTGAGCAGGAGCCCCGCCATGGCCAGCGCGATCTCGATTCAGGGGCTTAAGAGTTTGCTGAAAAACCAACCCACGAGCCAGTTTTCCACAGGCATCAGTGGATTTCCGGCTCAAAAAGACGGATCGGCGGCTATCAGAGCCGCAAACAGCCCGATTTCGGCATCGTTGGCCTCTCTGCAAGGCATTGGTTGAGGCCTATTGGGCACACCTCTGGACAACGGGCTGTTCATGCCGCCTCCATCGCGGGCTTGAGCAGGTTGCCCAGGCGGATCAGGTTGTAGGCGATCACATGCAGGCCAAACACGGCGCCGACCTTCTCGGTACCGCGCAGTTTGAACTGGCGCAGCCCTCCGAACGCCTTGATCCAACCAAACACCTTTTCGATCCCCCGGCGGGCGTTGATCGATTTGGAGTAGCCCACGTGACGGGTGGTGCGGCCATCAATGGCTGAGCCACCGCTGCGGGCCGTGTTCTGGGCCACGTGGGGCGTGACACCGATCCGCCGCATCTCAGCGACAAACCCTTTGGTGTCGTAGTTCTTGTCGGCGCCGACGGTCTTCTGGTGGGCACCGGTGAGGTCTGCTGCCATCTCTTTGGCGGCATCCCGCTCACCGGTGCCCGTGGCCTGGGTGACGCGGCAATCGACGATCAGGTCGTGGCGGTTGTCCATGAGGACATGGCCCCGATAGCTCAGCTGCGCTGGATGGGCATTCGATTTCCGGGCCAGCCGTGCCTCAGGATCGGTGCTGGAGCGGTGGGTCTCGTTGCTGAGCTTGATGCCGCGAAAGTCCCCTTTGGCGCGCTTCTTTCCCTCTTTGGGAGCACCGAATCCTTCGCCAGGACCTGTGGGCGGAGGCGGAGGATCCTCCTGGCCATCGATCCGCTCCAAGGAAGCGTGTGACGCCCAGGCCTGGAGCAACGTGCCGTCCACCGAAAAGTGCTCGTCACTGAGCAGCGGTTTGACCTCGGGTGCTCCCATCAGCTTCTCCAGGAACAGCCCCATGACGTCGTCAGTGAGGAGCCGATCACGATTCTTGGTGAATGTGGTCGGATGCCAGATCGCATCGTCAGGGCTCAAGCCCACAAACCAGCGGAACAGCAGGTTGTAGTGGACCTGCTCCAGCAGCAGCCTCTCGGAGCGGATGCCGTAGAACGCCTGCAACAACGAGGCCAGCAGCAGCTGCTCTGGCGGCACCGATGGTCTCCCTTCTGAGGCATACAACCTGCAGAAGGTGGGATTGAGTCGATCGAGGGCCTGATCCGCCAGCTTGCGAATCCGCCTGAGTGGATGGCTGGTCGGGATCCGCTCCTCGATCGAGACGTAGGAGAACAAGGAGCCGCTGCGCTCCTGCTGACCTCGCATCAAACCTGGGGCAGTTGCCCTATTTTCGCAGAGGCGGCGGGGTTTTTCAGCAAACTCTTAACCACAGCTTCGGCCGCGGAGCGGTGCGGCGCCAGGTGCTGTTCGATGTGGCGCTGGAGGTGGAGAAGGGCGAGATCGTGCTGCTCACCGGACCCTCCGGTTCGGGCAAAACGACGCTGCTCACCCTGATCGGCGGGCTGCGCGCGGCCCAGAGCGGCTCGTTACGGGTGCTGGGCCGCGAGCTGATGGGCGGATCGGACCGGGCCCTCACCCTGGCGCGGCGCGAACACGGCTACATCTTCCAGGCCCATAACCTGCACCGCAGCCTCACCGCCACCCAGAACGTGCGCATGGCGCTGGAGATGCGCGGCACCCTGAGCACCGCCGAGATGGACCGCCGCGCCCGCCGGATCCTGGAGAGCGTGGGGCTGGGCGATCACCTGGAGATGAAACCCGACCAGCTCTCGGGCGGCCAGAAGCAACGGGTGGCGGTGGCCCGGGCACTGGTGGGCGAGCCGCCGCTGCTGCTGGCCGATGAACCCACGGCCGCCCTCGACAGCCGCTCCGGCCGCGAGGTGGTGACGTTGATGCAGCGGCTGGCCCGCGAGCAGGGCTGCACGATCCTGCTGGTGACCCACGACAGCCGCATCCTCGACGTGGCCGATCGCACCGTGTCGATGGAAGACGGCCGGCTGCGTTGAGCGGATCAGAACAGCCCCAGCCGCCTGAGATCTTCCATCCCTGCTCCCTGTAACTCTTGCCAGAGTTGTGCCAACAGATCGGAAATCCCCTGCTTGTTACGAACGGCCTGACCCTTCTGATCGTGCAGGGTGAGGCCAGCCCTCAGTATTCCCATTGCCACCATCTGCACCCGATCGGCATCCTTGAGTCCGAGCCCCTCCACCTGGGTCAGCAGGATCTGGGCGTCTCCCAGAGGGATGGGAAGTCGCAGATCCGGTGCCAGCAGTCCACCGGCCCCCTTCCCCCGAGATGCCAGCTCGACCAGCTTCTGGTTGAAGGCTGTGATTTCGGCCGGCTCGGCCGCCTTGAGGCCTGGCTGGGAACCTGCGGCCAGGGCTGCGAATGGATCGGTGCCCACCCGATTCTGATCCAGCAGCAGTGCCAGCTGGGGCAAGAGATCGCGGGGTGCCTTCCCCAACTCCTGGGCCAGTTCACCCAGGCTGCGGGGCCCATCAGCCAGGACCCGATCCACAGTCTGGAGAATGGCGGCATTGATGGCCATGGTTCCCATGCTGGTGGGGAATCCCTGGCGGGCTTTCAGGGAATCCTGTCGCAGGATCAGAGGCAGGGAAGCCAGTTCGACCTGGGTGTCGGAGGAATTGGGAGGAACCACCCCACGGGCAAAGAGATCGCGCCGAAACGATGGCCGCGTCCCTTTGCGTGGTGTAAAACCCGAGGCCCGAATGCCCTGACTCAGAGGGTGAACAGGGTGGAATGACGGGCTGTCATTCCTGAGGCGCAGATGCACCTCGTTTTTCCACGATGAAATGAGGCGATTGACTTGTCAAGTCTCTCGTCTGATCGCGGCTGTGTTGTGAGCGGCAGGGGTCTTCTATGCAGCCCAGGGGTTACAGCGCCGGCCCCCGGGCGGCGATTGAGGCCGCTGCGCCCTGTGGGGGCGCTGCCACCTCAATCACCTGGGGCCTGCGTCTTGCACCTCTGCGGCGGCGGCGCTGAGCAGGGCCGGCAGATCCTCCAGCTCCGGGATGGCGGCCATGCTCTCGGCTGAGAACATGCGGCGTCCCTCCAGCTGCCAGTGCTCGTGCTGCTCCAGCAATACCGCGCCCACCAGGCGGGTGATCGACGCGTCGTTAGGGAAGATGCCGACCACCCTGGTGCGGCGCTTGATCTCCTCGTTGACCCGCTCCAGCAGGTTGGTGCTCCAGACCTTCTTCCAGTGAGGCTGCGGGAAGTGACGGAAGGCCAGCACGTCCTCTCTGGCCTCGTTCATGAGCTCGGTGGCCTTGGGGAAGCGCTCCGCCAGCGAGGCGGCCAGGTCATCCCATCGGCTGAGGATCTCTCCGGCATCCTCCTGAGCGAACACCGAGCGCAGGGCGGCGGTGACCATGCCCTGGTGGGCTTTGGGGACGCGCTGGAGAAGGTTGCGGGCGAAGTGGACGCGGCAGCGCTGCCACACACAGCCCTGCAGCTGGCGCCTGATGGCCTTGGTGAGGCCCACGTGGGCGTCGCTGATCACCAGCTTGACGCCAGTGAGGCCGCGCTCCTACTGCTTCGCAGAAGCCTTCGGCTAGAGCGAGGCAATGAACTCGCTCCAGAAGCCCTCGGTTTCGCTGTCGCCCACCTTGAGACCCAGCAACTCCCGGCGGCCGTCCGCGTTCACCCCCATGGCGACGACGACAGCCCGTGAGCAGACCTGCAGGGCCTTGCCCAGCCTGCCCTTGAGGTAGGTGGCATCCAGGTAGACGTAGGCGTAGCCGGACTCCTGCAGGGGCCGGCTCAGGAACGCCTGCACCTGCTGGTCGATCTCCTGGCAGATGCGACTGACCTGGGATTTGGAGATGCCGCTCTGCGATCCCAGGGCCCCCACCAGGGCATCGACCTTGCGGGTGGAGACGCCGCCGATGTAGGCCTCCATGATCACGGCATAGAGGGCCTGATCCACCCGGCGGCGGGGCTCAAGGATCGAGGGCAGGAAGCTGCCGGCCCGCAGTTTGGGGATCAGCAGGTCGATGTCGCCCACCTGGGTGGTGAGGCTGCGGGGCCGGTAGCCGTTGCGGTAGCCGAGCCGTTCCTCGCTGCGCTCATGGCGGTCGGCACCCAGAACGGCGGCAACCTCCAGCTCGATCAGCTGCTGCAGGCCGTGGCGGGCCAGCTCCGGGATCAGCTCGCCGGCACTGCTGCCATCCAGTAGCGGCGCCAGGTCAACTGCGGCACGATGGGTCTTGGGCGTGTGTCACGAGTCAGCAGGTGAAAGCCAAGGCTGATGAAACTGCATCGGGGATGGGAGTGTGGCCTCCCGGGATCGGCCTGCAGGGGCTGGTACCAAACCACCCCGTGCTGCTGCGTTCAAAAGACGTGGTGGTGAGCGACGGGGAAACGGCGGACTGGATCCGTCAGGTGTGCGACGAGAAGGTGAGCGCAAGCGAACCGTTGATGACGCGCCGATATCTATTTCAGACGCTGCCAAAACGGGAGGCGGCCCAAATCTCCTGGATCAGTGTGGACAGAGCCTGTCTATGGACCACACGGCAGCCGGCGTATAGGAGTTTGCTGAAAAACCAACCCACGAGCCAGTTTTCCACAGGCATCAGTGGATTTCCGGCTCAAAAAGACGGATCGGCGGCTATCAGAGCCGCAAACAGCCCGATTTCGGCATCGTTGGCCTCTCTGCAAGGCATTGGTTGAGGCCTATTGGGCACACCTCTGGACAACGGGCTGTTCATGCCGCCTCCATCGCGGGCTTGAGCAGGTTGCCCAGGCGGATCAGGTTGTAGGCGATCACATGCAGGCCAAACACGGCGCCGACCTTCTCGGTACCGCGCAGTTTGAACTGGCGCAGCCCTCCGAACGCCTTGATCCAACCAAACACCTTTTCGATCCCCCGGCGGGCGTTGATCGATTTGGAGTAGCCCACGTGACGGGTGGTGCGGCCATCAATGGCTGAGCCACCGCTGCGGGCCGTGTTCTGGGCCACGTGGGGCGTGACACCGATCCGCCGCATCTCAGCGACAAACCCTTTGGTGTCGTAGTTCTTGTCGGCGCCGACGGTCTTCTGGTGGGCACCGGTGAGGTCTGCTGCCATCTCTTTGGCGGCATCCC
Organism: Synechococcus sp. CBW1006; assembly: GCF_015840525.1. Classification (NCBI taxonomy): domain Bacteria; kingdom Bacillati; phylum Cyanobacteriota; class Cyanophyceae; order Synechococcales; family Synechococcaceae; genus Synechococcus; species Synechococcus sp. CBW1006. The sequence continues at coordinate 2,514,702 of NZ_CP060396.1, forward strand.
GCTCACCGGTGCCCGTGGCCTGGGTGACGCGGCAATCGACGATCAGGTCGTGGCGGTTGTCCATGAGGACATGGCCCCGATAGCTCAGCTGCGCTGGATGGGCATTCGATTTCCGGGCCAGCCGTGCCTCAGGATCGGTGCTGGAGCGGTGGGTCTCGTTGCTGAGCTTGATGCCGCGAAAGTCCCCTTTGGCGCGCTTCTTTCCCTCTTTGGGAGCACCGAATCCTTCGCCAGGACCTGTGGGCGGAGGCGGAGGATCCTCCTGGCCATCGATCCGCTCCAAGGAAGCGTGTGACGCCCAGGCCTGGAGCAACGTGCCGTCCACCGAAAAGTGCTCGTCACTGAGCAGCGGTTTGACCTCGGGTGCTCCCATCAGCTTCTCCAGGAACAGCCCCATGACGTCGTCAGTGAGGAGCCGATCACGATTCTTGGTGAATGTGGTCGGATGCCAGATCGCATCGTCAGGGCTCAAGCCCACAAACCAGCGGAACAGCAGGTTGTAGTGGACCTGCTCCAGCAGCAGCCTCTCGGAGCGGATGCCGTAGAACGCCTGCAACAACGAGGCCAGCAGCAGCTGCTCTGGCGGCACCGATGGTCTCCCTTCTGAGGCATACAACCTGCAGAAGGTGGGATTGAGTCGATCGAGGGCCTGATCCGCCAGCTTGCGAATCCGCCTGAGTGGATGGCTGGTCGGGATCCGCTCCTCGATCGAGACGTAGGAGAACAAGGAGCCGCTGCGCTCCTGCTGACCTCGCATCAAACCTGGGGCAGTTGCCCTATTTTCGCAGAGGCGGCGGGGTTTTTCAGCAAACTCATAGACGGCACGAGCTCATCGCAGGCCCTGATGCGGAACGTGAGAACCTGCCATGGAATGCCAAGGGAACATCCCAAGTGGTCACCACCATGAGGGTCAATACCGATGTCTGTGGCAGGGGCGGAGCAACCCGTAGTAGCGATGATGGGTCTGTAACGGACTCGGAGCCAAGGGGTTGCATCATCCCGTTTGGAGTCTCCCATCAACTGCCTACGGCAGGAGGAATGGGATGACAACAGACAAGCCGCTACCGATTACCAAGGTGATGGTCTGGAAGGCCTATCAACAGGTGAAACGGAACGGACAGGCGGCCGGTGTGGATGGCCAAAGCCTGGACGACTTCAACAAGGATCTGGAGAATAATCTCTACAAACTCTGGAATCGGATGGCATCAGGAAGTTATCTTCCGCCACCAGTTCGGCGTGTGGAGATTCCCAAATCCGGTGGAGGCGTCAGGCCGCTGGGTATCCCGACGGTTGCTGATCGCATCGCACAGATGGTGGTCAAGCAGGTGCTGGAGCCAGAGCTGGAGCTGATCTTTGATCAGGATTCCTACGGCTACAGACCGGGCAAGTCAGCGCATCAGGCAGTAGAGGTCTGCCGTCAGCGCTGCTGGAGGTCCAACTGGGTTCTCGATCTCGACATCAAGGGGTTTTTCGATGCTATCGATCACGACCTGTTGATGCGCGCGATCAAGGCCCATACCTCCGAGCGCTGGGTGGTGCTCTACCTGCAACGATGGCTGCAGGCACCGGTTCTGTTGCCGGATGGCACGCTCCATCCCAGGGACCGGGGCACACCGCAAGGTGGTGTCATCAGTCCACTGCTGGCCAATCTGTTCCTGCACTATGCGTTTGATGTGTGGATGCGCCGGAGCCACCCGGCCATTGCCTTTGAGCGCTATGCAGATGATGTGATCTGTCATTGCCACAGCGAGAAGGAAGCTCGGCGGTTGCTGGAGGCATTGCAGGATCGCTTTGCGTCCTGTGGCCTCCAGCTTCATCCCCAGAAGACCCAGGTGGTCTACTGCAGGGATAGCAACCGCCGGGCACCGTTTGCTGATGTCACGTTCACGTTTCTTGGTTTCGCGTTTCGGCCACGTGTGTCTCGCAATTCTCGCGGAGTCATCTACACAGGCTTTTTGCCGGCAGTGAGTCCGCAGGCTCTCCAGCGTATGCGGGAGAGGATTAGGTCGATAGGGCTTCCATCGCTCGTGTATCTGTCGCTTGAGGAGATCGCTAAAGTGCTGAATCCAGTGATTCGTGGCTGGATTCAGTACTACGGTCGTTTCTATAGGACAGAACTGATCAGGAAGTTGTATCGCTACCTGGATGACAGAATTGCAGCCTGGTTACGGCAGAAGTACAAAAGGCTGCGGGGTCGTCGGCTCCAAAGCTGGCGAGTACTTGCCAGGATCAGGTCTGGACATCGTGATCTGTTCGCGCACTGGCGTCGAGTCAGTGAAGTGGCATGTGGATGATGGGAGCCGTATGACGCGAGAGTGTCACGTACGGTTCTGTGAGCACCTCGGGGGGAAGTTCCCCGGGGTGACTCGACATGGTTCGTCTGGTTGAGGTGGTTCTCGAACCAGGGAAACGGGCCTGCCCACCCCTTGCAACGCCAGCCGCTGGGCCAGCCACCTGAGGTGCGCGGCCCACCCCGGCTACGCCGGGGTGGGGGTGCCGGGGGATTTACACCAAGCCTTGGGACGCCAGCGAAACGATTGACTGATGGCCAGGTCGAAGAGGATCTCCTGCAGTGCTGGATGTCGGGCCTGTGCGACCCAGGCGGTCCGGATCGGATCGAGCATCTGCGGGAAGAGTTCCGGCAAGGTGGCCGAGCCCACGTGGGTCAGGCCTGCTTGAGCGCAGGCTCGATGCATGGGCCCCACATAGAGCGGTTCATGGGTGGCTTGGTACTCCCCCAGCAGGTAGGTGCCCGGTGCCTTGCTCAACGCCTGCAGAGCAGTGCGTAATTCCGGATGGAACCTGCCGAGGGGCGATGTGTGGGTGTCCCCATCCCCGAGCAGCTCTTGAAGCCAGGCCGTGGCCTGCTGCAGTGAGGCCTCGCTGGTGTTGTGACCACTCAGCAGACCCAGCTCCAGAGCCAGCATCTGCAGAGGGCTGCGTGACAACCAACCTGGATAGGTGTTGTAGGAGCAGTAGAAGAGTCCACCCGGCTGCAGGTTGTGGCTTGCCGCCTCCAGCAAGGCCTGGCGGGTGTCCGCGTCCACCCAGCAGGCAATGCCATGGGCCAGCACCAGGTCGTAGGCCTCGGGCCAGAGGCGACAGGGGCCGCGATCCGGCGGTCCTTCGGTGAAATCCCGCAGATCCGCCACGGCGAACTGCACATTGCTCAGACCCAGCTCCCTGGCCTGTGTGGTGGCCCGCGCCACATGGCTGGGATGGAAATCGATGCCGAAGAACTGGGCATCGGGATGGGCGGCGGCGTTGAAGATCAGGTTCAGACCGTGGCCGCAGCCGAACTCAAGAACGGTGAAACGCCCCTGCCGCAGATCCCAGCGATGGCGACCGCCAAGCAGGCTGGCGATTGCCAGCCAGGAGACGGCCAGTTCCCGGTGCACAAAAGCTGGGTACAGTCGGTCCTGGCGGTAATCCATGACTCAGGAGATACCTGCTACCGCTTGGAGAATCGCACCAGAATGGGAGATCCAGCGGCTGCCGGCGACGCTGACTGCCACAGTTGACCGATGTGTGGTCGTTATTCTCTCACCAGCCCCATCGACCAGCTGCTGCTGCGTCTGCAGGGTCCGCTGCCGCAAGGCCTGGCGGCCCACTACGCACCGCGGCAGGAGATTGTGGCAGGGGAGCCGGTGCTGATTCAGCGGCAGGAGCATGGCCAGCTGCAGGTGGGGCTGGCCCTGTGGGGCCTGCTGCCGGAATGGCAGAAACAACCGCTGGTTACCCCCCGGCCGATCAATGCCCGCAGTGAAACCGTGGCCGAGAAGGCGAGTTTCCGAGGCGCCTGGCGCCATCGCCGCTGCCTGCTGCCGGCGACTGCCTATCGCGAAGGTCGCGGATCACGCTGTGTGTGGGTGAGCCGCCGCGACCGGCAGCCCTTCTGGCTGGCGGGTCTGTGGGACCGCTGGATCGGCCCGGATGGCAGTGAGGTGGAGAGTTGCTGCGTGCTCACCACCCGCGCCAATGCCTTGGTGGCTCCGTTCCACCCCCGCATGCCGGTGATCCTGCCGGACGGACTGGAAGACGCCTGGCTGCAGCCGGCGAATGGAGCTGCCCTGCGGGCCCTCGAACCCCTTCTGGAGCCCGTGGAGCAGGGCGACTCGTGGCAGGCGGACCCTGGACCTGCCAGGGGCCGGGCGCTTGGACCGGATCAGCAGATGACCCTCTTCCATCTCTGAGGTAACCCGCTAGCGTGATGGGGGATACCAGCGAAATGCCAATGTGGAGGAGCGCTGAATCAAGAGGATCGGGCGTGGCCAACAGGAGCGAAAAGAAAGGTTTTTCCCCACGCAAGGAGCCCCGCTTCAGTGTGCCGGCGTTCTCGGTTCAGATTGCTGCGATTTTAGAGATCGATGGCCAGCAGTACAAAGCTCGCCTATGGGATGTCAGCCTTTCAGGCTGCTGCATCGCCATTCCTGACAAGGAGGGATCCCCTGTGCCCGGGGATCATGGCCAGGTGCTCATCCGCAATCCCAGTCCGGGTGATCCTCTGGTGAGCAACGCTACCGTGATGTGGATGGATCATGTGGGATCAGCGTATTTTGTCGGCTGCAAATATGACAAGCCGATTGAGCTGAAGGGGACGTTTTTGTCGGTATATGAGCAGAAGAGATGAATAAATCTTACAGTGTTATCCGTCTCGCGCTAAAATAGGCATAGGAGTGGTCTTATCGTCTGATTTAGGGAGACGCAAGTCCCTGGCTCAGGCTAGATGTAAAAATGCATAGAAAAAGCAGGCAGTGGTTACATGAAGTTCGCCATTAACCCATTGATAAAGGCAAGGCAGAGAACCGGTTTGATCCAGAGTTCTCTTCGGCTTTCTCAGCCTCTTACCAAGAGTACCCGTTCAGGAGTCGGGACAGCTCGCAACGAACATCGGGCTTGCTGAACCCTTGACGGTGGCTTGATTCCTGGTTGCATCTCAGTAAGAGACTCCTTGCGATGACCACCCCACCGGCCGGGATTTCAGAAGCCGATTGGGCCGCCACCCCGGTGGGAGTGAAGGCTGGATTTCTTGAGCTGGTCAGTCAGTGCCAGAGGCAGCAACAGGAGATCGAGCAGCTCCGCATCCAGCTCACCGCCCTGGCGACCGAACTGGCCCATCTGCGCGAGCGGATCGGCCGCAGCTCCCGCAATTCTTCCAAGCCTCCCTCCAGTGATGGCCAGGGGTTTAAGCCGCCCGAACGACGCAAGGGCAGTGGCCGCAAGCGCGGCGGCCAGCCGGGCCATCCCGGATCTGGGCCGGAGCTGCTGCCGATCGAGCGGGTGGATGAGGTGGTCGAGCACCACCCCCAGGCCTGCCGCCGCTGCGGCACGTTGCTACAGGGTCAGGATCCCGAGCCCTTGAGGCACCAGGTGATCGAGATTCCACCGATCACGCCTCTGGTGATCGAGCACCGGCTGCACCGCCTGGTCTGCCCCTGCTGTTCCACCAGCACCTGTGCCTCGTTACCGGCGGAGGTGGAAGTAAGCCATTACGGTCCCCGGCTCAGTGCTCTGGTGGGTCTGCTGGGTAGTGCCTTCCCGTTGAGTTTCAGCAAGACCCAGGCGCTGCTGGATCAGCTGCTGGGGGTACAGATCAGCCGGGGAGCGATGGCCACTATCCGCCAGCGCTTGAGTGCAGCACTGGAGCAGCCCATGCAGGAGGCCCTTGCGTTTGCCCGTCAGCAGTCGGTGGTCTATGTCGATGAAACCGGTGCCCCCACCGGTAATGCCGATGGGGGCAACCCCGATGGCCGGCGCGGCTGGGAGTGGGTCATGGTGACCGCCATGGGGGTGACAGTGTTCTTGCAGAGCCTGAGCCGCTCGGCTGCCGCCGCGATCGACCTGCTCGGGAATGCCTTTGGCGGAATTGTGGTGAGCGATCGCTTCTCCGCCTACAACCATCTCCCGCTGGAGCAGCGCCAGCTGTGCTGGGCGCACGTGATCCGCGATCTCACCGCCATCGCTGACCGTCAGGGCGCCAGCGGTGAGATTGGAGCGGAGCTGCTGGGCCTGCAGCAGCAGCTGTTTGCCCAGTGGCACCGCTACAAAGACGGAACGATCGACTGGTCCACGTTGCAGCAGGGCTGTCGGCCGATCCGCCAGGCGTTTGTGGGCACGCTGCAGCGGGTTGTGGAGCTGGGCTGCCAGCGCGGCGAGCGAACGCCGTGGGCCAAGACGGTGCGTACCTGCCATCAGTTGCTGCAAGTGAGCGATGGCCTCTGGACCTTCCTGGAGATTGAAGGGATCGAGCCCACCAACAACGCAGCCGAGCGTGCCCTGCGCCATTCGGTGATTCAGCGCAAGATCAGCCATGGCGTCCAATCCCGCCAGGGTGCAATCTGCCGCAGCAGGTTGCTCACGGTCACCACCAGCCTGCGGCAACAGGGCCGTGATATCTGGCAGTTCCTGGAGCAGGCCTTGATCGCCCATCATCGCGGCGGTGAGATGCCATCGCTGTTGCCGAATCCCTGAGCCGGCCGTCATCGATCGTGGTGTCTGTGGTTGCTCGTTGATCAACGATCAGGGGTGGAATGCTGCGCTGCTGCGTCACGGCCCCTGAACGGATACTACCAAGAGTGAAGATGGCTATTCTATGGCTATGGTATTGATCCTAGTACTTACCGTTATCCTAGGTTCGGTTGCCATTGCTAGCCGCAGCACATCAGGCTTGCTGGGGATTGCTCTTTCCTCCAAGAATCGAGATGCTCGCGAAGCAGCCGAGACTGGGATGACCGAGATAATTTCAGAATTGAACAAAGAACAGAATCGCGCCCTCTTAATTGCCAACAAAGCATATACAAGCTGGAGTTCATCCGACACCAATGGATGCACCTTGTACAATGCTAATGGTACATTAACAGGTAATCCTGCCCTGTCGCCAACTTCGAGAGCTATCTCGACTTTCACAAGCACATCCAATCCGGTGACAATTGACAACTCAAGACAGTTCAGAATAACCAATATATCATATACCGATTTGTCTCGCTCTCCCTACACTACCGGTCCAAGCGGAAGCCTAGAGAACACAAGGAAAGGGAATCAAAAAGGTTTACTTCGCTTGTCCGTTGAGGGGCTAGCACTAAATGCCTCTGGCGATGTTGTTTCGAGAGCAACAATAACAAGAGACTTTGAGATTGTCCCTAAGTGCTGTAAGCGATCTTTTAGCAATACAACTGGCAAAGACTGGGGAAGGGATACGAGGCCTTGCTTGTCTACGGGTGGCGGAGGAACAATTGGCATTTTAGTTGGCCGTATGCGTTCAGGGGTCGGGACGCCCCACCGCACGAATGCAAGCCTGATCGCTCACCGCTGAGCGATCAGAGACTCTTCCTTGTCCTTTCTTCTGCCTTCAGGGATCGCTCAGCAGTGACGGCATCACCCCATCGCGGTGATGGGCGATCCAGGCCTGCTCCAGGAACTCCCAGACATCCCGCCCCTGTTGCCTGAGGGTAGTGGTGACCGTGAGCAGGCGGCTCCGGCAGATCGCACCTTGGCGGGATTGGACTCCTTGACTGATCTTGCGCTGAATCACCGATTGGCGCAGGGCACGTTCTGCGGCGTTGTTGGTGGGCTCTATTCCCTCGTTCTCCAGGAAGGTCCACAACCCACCTGTCACCTTCTGGAGCTGCTGGCACGTGCGCACTGTGCTGGCCCAAGGCGTTCGCTCGCCGCGCTGGTAGCCGAGCTCTACTACCCGCTGCAGCGTGGTCTCAAAGGTCTGGCGGATCGGCCGGCAGCTTTGCTGCAAGGCGGGCCAGTCAATCTTTCCCTCCTTGTAGCGGTGCCAGTGGCCAAACAGCTGCTGCTGCAGGCCCAGCAGCTGGGCTCCGAATTCAGCGCTGGCGCCCGGGCGTTCGGCGATGGCCGTCAGGTCGCGGATCAGGTGCGCCCAGCACAGCTGGCGCTGCTTGGTGGGCAGGTGGTTGTAGGCCGAGAAGCGATCGCTCACCACAATCCCGCCAAAGGCGTTCCCCAGCAGCTCGATGGCAGCGGTCGTCGATCGACTCAGCCCTTGCACAAATACCGTCACCACGGCGGTGACTATCCGGCGACAATCTGGTTGAGGGGTCGCGCCAAACAGGTTGACCGCTCCTGAGGGGCTCTGCTGAATCCGGTTGCCATGCGCAGGGCACCGGCTCATGCCTGCTCCCCTCACCGCTCAACAGATTGCGCTGTACATGTCCAAACGACGAGCCGGCAGCCGCCAGGAGGTGGCTGCCGCAGCGGCGGGCATTTCGGTGAGCAGTGCCCACCGCATTGATGCTGGCCGCCTCCAACCCAAAGCCGCCAAGCCCCGTGGCCGGCGGCGGCCCGATCCATTGGCTGAGGTCTGGGAGCCCCTGTTGCTGCCGCTTCTGGAGCGCCATCCAGCCCTGACGCCCACCACCCTGCTGGAGCACCTGCAGGAGCAGAAGCCAGATCAAGACTGGAGTTCGCTCAAACGCACCCTGCAGCGGCGGGTGCAGCAGTGGAAGGCCTTGCACGGTCCAGCGCCGGAGGTGATGTTCCCGCTGGCCTACCAGCCTGGAGAGATCGGCTTCTGCGATTTCACCCGGCTGAAACGGGTGACGATCACCCTGCGCGGCGAACCATTTCCCCACCTGCTGTTCCACTACCGCCTGGCCTGGAGCGGCTGGGCTTATGGGCAACTCATCCATGGTGGCGAGAGCTTTGTCGCCCTTTCAGAAGGGCTGCAGAACGCCCTGGCCGCCTGCGGTGGGGTGCCCAAGGAGCTGCGCACCGATCGACTGTCGGCCGCCAGCCGCAATCGGGATGGCAGCTACGCCCTCGACATCACCCCCCGCCACCAGGCGCTCTGCGCCCACTACGGCCTCAGTGCCAGCCGCAATAACCGCGGCGTGGCTCACGAGAACGGCATCATCGAGGCTCCCCATGGCCATGTGAAACGTCGGCTGGAGCAGAAGCTGATCCTGCGGGGCAGCTGCGATTTCGAGGAGCCCGCCGAATACGCCCAGCTGCTCGCTGAGGTGTTCTGTGCCCTCAACGCCCCCCGGCAGCAGCGTTACGAGCAGGAGCTGGAGCACCTGGGGCCCCTGCCGGCCTTCCGCTTTGCCGACTACGAGCTGCTCACAGTGCGGGTGCGCAGCACCAGCACGATCGAGGTGCGGCAGGTGATCTACTCAGTGCCGCCCACCCTGATCGGCCGCCAGGTCATGGTGCGGCTGCACCACGACCGGCTGGTGGTGTTCCTGGGCAGCGACTGGGTCTGCCAGCTCCCCCGCCTCTATGGCGCCTCTGGTGGCAAGCGGGCCTGGTGCATCGATCTGGAGCACCTGATCGATGCCCTGCGGGCCAAGCCCCGGGCCCTGCTCCATTGCCGCTACCAGCGCTACCTCTTCCCTGATTCCCGCTGGTGGGACTTCTGGCAGCAACTCCTGGTCGGCGGTGACCGTGACGCCGCTGCCCGGCTGATGGTCGAGGCCCTGTATGTGGCGGTGCGGGTGGCCTCCTATGCGCTGGTGCTCGCCTTCCTGGAGCAGGCCCAACGCCGCCAGACCCTTTCGCTGTCGGCTCTGCAGCAGCGATTCCGCGTTCCTCCCCGTTGCCAGAGCCTCCCCGATCCCGCCATCCCCCAACACCTGCTGGCTACCTATGACCACCTCGTCCCCATGCCCGCGCTCTGCGGCGGTGGAAGCGGCGCTGCCGCTCCTGCTCAAACAGCTGAAACTGGCGCGCTTCCGCAGTCACTGGCAGCCGCTGGCCGATCAGGCTGATGCCCAGGGCTGGAGCCCGGGCCAGTTCCTCTACGCCCTCTGTGAGCAGGAACTGGAACAACGGCAGATTGCCCGCCAGCAACGCCTGCTGCGCGGTGCCCATCTCCCGTGGCAGAAAGGTCTCGATGGCTTTGACCACCAGCACCTCGAGCCCCACCACTGGCAGGAGCTCCAAGGCCTGACGCGGCAGACCACTTGGCTCCTGCAGGCGGAGAACCTGCTGCTGTTTGGTCCCAGCGGTGTGGGCAAGACCCACCTGGCCATTGCCATCACGATGGCAATGGCGGCGCAGGACCAGGCCTGCCGCTTCTTCCCGGCCACCACGCTGGTGCAGCTGCTGCAGAAGGCCAAGGCGGCCTACGACCTGCCGGCGATGCTCCAGAAGCTCGATCGCTATGCCCTGCTGGTGATCGACGACATCTCCTACGTGCGCCGCAGCGAACTGGAGACCTCGGTGCTGTTTGAGCTGATCTGCCACCGCTACGAGCGGAAATCCCTGCTGGTGACCAGCAACCAGCCGTTCCGGGAGTGGGACGACATCTTCCCGAGCGGATCGATGACCGTGGCCGCGGTGGACCGGTTGGTGCACCACTGCCACATCATCGGGATCAAGGGCGAGAGCTACCGGCAGAAGGCAGCTGCCGCAAGGGTTTCCAAGGATTCCAGCAACCCGCCAACGTAATTGACGCGGACGTCATGGCCGCCACGATCAACGGCAACACCGGCCCAGCCCGGCAAAACCAAGGCGGCGACACGAAAACTGGCCCTCTCGCCATGAGATTGAGGCCAGAACCACAACTTGATTGACGCGCCACGACAGCCATGGGCACGATCGAGGCCCCATCAGGATTTCAGGCCTGGTGCCGCAGCAAAATTCAACCGGCTCACCGGTCAACCTGATTGGCACAAGCCATCAACCTGATTGACACGGGACAGGTGACCATGACCCACTGCCAGCCCCGCTTTCCAGTGGGATTGTTGCCGTCGGCATTGCCGGTGGGGGCGCCAGTTTCATCTACGTAGGCCACCGGCTGCACGCGGGCAAAAGCAAGGGCCTCCTGCATGGGCTGCTCCAGTGCTGCACTCAAGCGCTGGCGGACCCGTGCAATCGCGCCGCGGCTCATCTCCACTCCTACCAGCTGCTGGAGCAGGGCCTGGGTCTTGCTGAAACTCAACGGAAAGGCACTGCCCAGCAGGCCCACCAGTGCACTGAGCCTTGGGCCGTAGTGACTGGCCTCCACATCCGCCGGCAACGAGGCGCAGGTGCTGGTGGAACAGCAGGGGCAGACCAGGCGATGCAGCCGGTGCTCGATCACCAGCGGGGTAATCGGCGGGATCTCGATCACCTGATGGCGCAGGGGATCGAGATCCTCTCCCTGGAGCAAGGTGCCACAGCGGCGGCAGGCATCAGGGTGGTGATCCACCACCTGATCCACCCGCTCGATCGACAGCAGCTCTGGTCCGGATCCGGGATGGCCCTGCTGGCCGCCCCGCTTGCGGCCACTGCCCTTGCGCCGTTCTGGCGGCTTAAAACCCAGACCATCACTGGAGGGAGGTTTGGATGAGTTGCGAGAGCTGCGTCCGATCCGCTCACGCAGGTTTGCCAACTCGGTGGCCAAGGAGGTGAGTTGGCCGCGCAACAGCTCGATCTCCTGCTGCTGGGCGTTGATCAGCGCTCTGACGCTGGCGGGAGTTTCCAGCCAGTCGGCTTCTGGAATTCCAGCCGGATGTGCGGTCATCACAGGCGGGTCTCTACCTGAGATGCAACCGGAAATCAAGCTGTCGTCAAGGGTTCAGCAGGGCCGATGTTCGCCGCGAGCTGTCACGCCCCCTGAACGGATACAGTTGGCCTTGGCTCAAATCCAACAATCAATACTAGTAATAATGGGCACCTCGAAAAATTAGCTGTTTCCCAGTGTTCTGCAGGCATGCAAAAAGCCGCCAATGGCGGCAGGCAGCAGAATTTTGTATCGGCGACTGAGCTTTTTACTGCGCTATCGGATACTCCTTCGAGGATTCATGCCACCACTGGTGCATGGCTGATGCGCTGAAGATAGCGAAGGAAGTTGAAGGCCAGATTCTTGAGCCCCCACCATGCCTCGTTCCTTGCCAGCCCAATCTTTCGCGTCAGCTTCCCACCCATTGACATTGTCATGCAGCCGAAGACATGCTCCACACAAGCTCTAATGGCTGACTTGACGCGATTAAGGTCCTTGGCGGCGGCGCTGAGCGGGTGATTGCGAGCGCCCTTATCGTGGATCAAGCTTTCGAAGCGCCCCAAGCTCAGCAGATCTTCAAAGCACTCACCTGAATAAGCTGAGTCTGCCCAGACATAATCATGTTCATTCTCCGGATCCAGCAGCCGTGGAAGCATCTGACTGTCATGAATATTGGCAGGTGTAATAGCATATCGGCGGATAAAGCCATGGTCGACGTCAATGCAGATGCTGTTCTTGTAACCGAAGTAGTTGATGCCGTTCTTTTTAACCCAGCGAGCGTCTAGATCCTTCTGCCGCAGGCGATCTGGGTTTTCTTCCCAGCCTTCCGGCAGCCTACCAGCTTTGATTTCCTTGTTCTCGTCACGGGTGTTGCGCTGTTTGGGAACAGGTACGAGAGTCGCATCAATAATCTGACCACCACGGGCTTGGAGTCCCTGTGAGCGGAGGTATGCCTCGAACATCTCGAAGAGCTCCCCAATCACTCCTGCTTTGCGCAGCCTCTCCCTGAACAAGGCGACTGTGGTTGCGTCAGGAATGTTGTTCATCACACCCAGTCCCACAAACTCCTCAAAGGAACGCCTGTCATTCACCTGGAACTCAAGCTCGTCATCGCTGAGGTTAAATAGCTGCTGGAGAACAAGCATCTTGAAAAGGATCAGCGGATCAATCCGCTTACGCCCTGCATTGCTCTTGCGATCCTGCGCGTATCCTTGGTCAAGTATCGGCTGGAATTTATCCCATGGGATCGAATCAGACAGCCGCTTGAGAACCGGCTTCTTCTCCTGGAGCTTTGCGACCCTTTGCTGTTCGTCCCAAAAACCTCTTTGGCCCACCGCTGGCATACAGTCTGACTTCCTGATTCTATCGCTATTTCATCGTAATCAACCAGCTTGCTGATTTTTCGAGGTGCCCTAATGTCTTAGACATCAGAGACGAATCCGGTAACAATGTAACAACCGCTCTTTGCCTCCAAGGAACATCGGCATGTGATAATGATACTCTTGGAAATATTGGAAGAAATGTAGACATCGTCCCCGTGGCTCTAGACCCAGCACCGGCTGTTCCAACCTACCCAGGGTCAATCACAACCAAGGGAACAATTACAACATCAAATAATTCTAGATATATTCGTGTCAACACGTCTGGGACTGTTCAAATCTGCCAAAGCAACGCTACAAACTGCTCAAGCCTAACCATGTGCGAACAGGTCACTGACGCTGTTACGTCTGTTGTCAGTCATTGGTGCCGACTACGCGAGATTGATAATAGCAATAAGGACTTAATTATTGACAGTACAAATTCTCCAGGCGGCATTAGATTTTACTTTGACGACACAAATACTGGAGACGTAATTGACTTAGGTGGCAACGGCACAATTCAGCATGTCAGATGTACTGCTCCACTGGCTGATAACGGGGGGGCATGTGGAACGAATGCCACATTAGCAAACTTCGACAAGTTACTTCTTTTCGCGACCGGAAATAAGACAGTTAACATTAAAGGAACAGGAGGCTTGTCCATGGGAATTCTGGCTCCAGCAGGTACTGTTGAGATTCTTGGAAATTCAACATTTTTAGGAGTCACTCAATCAAACAATTTCAGGGCCAATGGCAATGTTACCATAAGAGTTCCTAATTCTTCTTCCAATGCTATTGGCAATGGTTTTGGCAGCTTCCCAGTCGAAGCGTACGATTGGGTAGCCCGAGGTATTCGATACTCTTCAAACTATTAGATTATCACATTCAGAATACATCTATGGCAACATTGCACTCTCTAAGCCGTCGAACAGATGCTTTTGCTTATGACCAAAAAGTTCAACCAGTTGAATCGGATGGATTCACTTTGATTGAAATCCTTGTTGGTGCAGTCTTATTGGCGATAGTGGCTGGTATGGCAGGAAGTCTGGTTATGGTTTCTAATCGATCTCTAACTCAATCAGAAGCCTTGGCAAATGCAGGATCGGCGATTGATAAGAATATTTCAGAGATTAGGCAGATTGCAGAGCGATTTACTTGTGTCAGGCGACAGCGAAAACTGGCCCAGATGCGACACGAAATCTGGCCCCCCTCTGCGAGCCACTGACCAGGGCCAACGCCCTGACCGTGGTGCTGTCACCTCAGGAGCAGAGCTCCCGGGATGCGGCGTTGGAAACTCCAGAGGAAGTCCAGGCGATCCTTGGCCTCACCGCAGCTGGCTGGGGCCGCCGGCGGATCGCCAAGGAACTGGGCTGCTCACCTGAAACCGTCCGCAAGTACCGGCGGCAGGGAGGCTGGGAGGCCTACGGCAAACCTCGGCGGATCGGCGTTCTCGATGGTCAGTGCGACTGGCTCAGGGAACGGTTCCTTGCCCACAACGGCAATGCCGATGTGGTGCGCCAGGAGTTGGCTAGCGAGAAGGGCATCGCCGTATCACTGCGCACCGTGGAGCGGGCGGTGGGGCAGTGGCGGCAGGAGCTGCGGGCTGCAGCACTGGCGACGGTCCGGTTTGAGACGCCGCCGGGCAAGCAGTTGCAGGCGGATTTCGGTGAGACCTATGCCCGCATCGCTGGTGAACGGCTCAAGGTGCACCTGTGCGTGCTGACCCTGGGCTACTCGCGGCGGCTGGTGGTGCGCGCCTATCGGCACGAGCGCCAGGTCAACTGGCTGTTGGCGATGGAGGAGGCCTTCCGCCACTGGCAGGGGGTGCCGGCCGAGGTGTTGTTCGACAACGCCCGTGCCCTGGTCAAGGAGCACGATCCGGCTCGCCAGGTGCTGGTGTTCAACGAACGGCTCGATGCCTTTGCCCGCTACTGGGGATTCCTTCCCAAAGCCTGCCGGCCCTACCGGGCCCGTACCAAGGGAAAGGACGAGCGCGGTGTCGGCTATGTCAAGACGAATGCGGTGGCCGGCCGGGAATTCGCCAGTTGGGAGGCGCTGGAAGCGCACCTGGAGCGCTGGAGCCGGGAGGTGGCCGATGTTCGCATCCACGGAACGACCGGTGAACAGCCGGTGGTGCGTTTCCAGCGGGAGGAAGCCGCTGCCCTGCAGCCGTTGCCCCATAAACCGTCGTTCCTGGCGGAGCGGGAGCTGGTGCGGGTGGTCCACAACGACGCCTGCGTCGAGGTGGAGGGCAACTGGTACAGCGTCCCCTGGAAGCTGCTCAAGCAGCGGGTGAGTGTTCTGCTGCGGGATCAGCAGGTGCTGATCCGCCATGGCGGCCGTGTCGTCGCCCGACATGAGCGCGTGGCGGCCAATCGGCGTCATCGCTCCGTGCTGCGGGGGCACTGGGATGGCCTGGTGCCAGCGCCGCAGCAGGACTTGGCCGAACGGTCACTGCCCTCAGCTGATGGCGCCAGCTGCGTTGGGTCCGCCTCCACCACGTCCCCGCCCTGTGGGGGCGGAACGCGGCGGCGGACCGGCGTGATGCGCAGCTCAGAACTGGCCCGCTCCCTGGCGGTCTATGCCGCCGAGGTGGGCGAGGAGGTGGCGGCATGAGTCCTGCCAAAACCGGGCAACCGGATCGTCGCCTGCAGCCGATGGCCACGATGCCGCCTGTCCCCATCGAGGATCTCGACGACATGCTCAGCCGCCTGCGACTGACCGCTATTCGAGATCAGCTCGACAACCTGCTTGAGGAAGTGGCCCGCAAGGAGCTGAACCTGCGCGAGGCGTTGACCTGGCTGTGTGCGGCGGAGATCGCCCGCAAGGACCAGCGGCGAATCGCGATGGCGATGAGCATCGCCAAGTTCCCGTTCGTGCGGACCCTGGAAGGGTTCGAGTACGAGGCCCAGCCTTCCCTGGATCCTGGCCAGATCCGGGAACTTGCCACCTGCCGCTGGGTGGCCAACGGCGACACCCTGCTGCTGCTCGGTCCGCCTGGAGTAGGCAAGACCCACCTGGCCGTCGCTCTGGGCCGAGAGGCGGTGAGCAAGGGCTACACCGTGCAGTACGTCTCGGCGATGGAGCTGATCTCCACCCTGGCCCGGGCCCATAACCAGACGGCGCTGGAGAGCCGGCTGAGCCAGTACGGCAAGAGCAAGCTGCTGATCATTGACGAGCTGGGCTATCTGCCGCTGGAGCCCGATGCAGCACACCTGTTCTTCCAACTGATTTCCCGCCGCTATGAGCGCGGCAGCGTCCTGATCACCTCCAACCGCCCTGTTATGGAGTGGGGCGAGGTGTTCGGCGATCAGGTCGTCGCCACCGCGATCCTCGATCGGCTGTTGCACCACAGCCATGTGCTGACCGTGCGGGGCGACAGCTACCGCCTGCGTGAGAAACGCCGCTCCGGTCTGCTCAGGAGCAGCAGTGCGGTGAGCACCATCCCAGCCACCGGGGAGGAAGGGAGCCCATGAGCATCCCGTTCCTCCCGATCCACCCCCATCCACATCACCAACGACTGATGAGCAAGACCTACCGGCGCCGGCTACGGCGTCAACAAGCCGGGGTTCGAGCCCCACAGGGTGG
Organism: Synechococcus sp. CBW1006; assembly: GCF_015840525.1. Taxonomy (NCBI): domain Bacteria; kingdom Bacillati; phylum Cyanobacteriota; class Cyanophyceae; order Synechococcales; family Synechococcaceae; genus Synechococcus; species Synechococcus sp. CBW1006. Next base: position 2,531,100 of record NZ_CP060396.1, read on the forward strand.
GCCAGATTTCGTGTCGCCGGAGGACCAATTCCGGATGTCGCTTGACAACTTGCTGTAGTGGTACGTGCACTTCGAACCCAGGGGCAAGCGCAAAGTGCACTGGATCTCCGGGCAGCTCAGATTACTATTATCCAGATCCAACCAATACTTCAGATGTAACCTTTTTCGAAGAGAGTTGTGCGAATACCAATGCACGTAGTCTTGTGACACCTCTGAAAACTGAGATAGATAATACTCCTGCTGTCTCAGGTGTCGTGCGCACATCGGCAATTGATGATTCAGCCGCTCATCGCATTAGTGTGACTTACTCAGCGGGTGGCAGCAGCCGGGTGTTTAAGGTGTCTCCAGCAGTGGCTGCATGGTGCCCTTGAAATGAAAGCTGATCAAGATTCCAATCTGAATGCATTTACGCTGGTCGAGCTCATGATCACAGTAGTGATCATTGGCATTGTTTCAGGAATTACAATCTCAATCATTGGAAATGAGTTAAGACGTGAGAAAGTGAACACGGTAGTCCAAGAGTTTGTTGGTTGGCTTGAGGCTATTCGTGGTGCTTCGCTTGCGCGAACAAGCACAATCACTACTTCTGGCGGATGTCAAGTTACGATTAGTTCGCCATCTGCAAATCAAGGGTCTGGCAGCACTGTGGCCACTGTTTCTCCGGCAGAATGCTCGCCAAGTCCAAATTTTATTCTGACTGATGTTGCAGCAGGATCCAGTACTTTTTCTTGGGCAACAGCAAATCAGACAATAACATTCACTCCACGCGGTTCCATTGCAGAAACGTCAGATATAACTTTCAAGATTGTCCAGTCAGGAACCGCTCCTCTGCGCTGTGTGAGAGTGAGTGCGGGATTGGGGCTAATACGCATCGGCAGAAATGACTCAGCCACGCAAACTTCTGCATCTTGCACTGATTACATAAAGTTTTAGCATCATGAAGCCTCTCGTTTGTTTAAATTGGAATAGGTTGGCGAGTCGCAATGAATTTTCAATCGTTGGCCGCAAAAGCTTTTGTTTGCCTGGTTTTACGCTTGTCGAATTATTGGTAACAATCGCGGCTGGTGCATTCCTTATGGCCGGCGCAGCCAGCTTAATCACAAGTCAAATCAGAAGCAACATTGTATCGGAATTGGCTCAAAGAGTGAGAGATGACGCAAATCGATTAAATTTCCTTCTTCAAACAGAAGCCGGCGAAGCTATAAGCATTACACGAAGCGGAAGTATTCCAAACAATTGTGGCGAATCGGGCACTACTGCATTTCAATTTGGCTTGAATGTTCCGCCGCTCACTGGTGATTCGGATGATGCAGTCGCTGATGCTAAAGCCATAACCTTCTACAATAAAACAGTGTATCCGTTCAGGGGGCGTGACAGCTCGCGGCGAACATCGGCCCTGCTGAACCCTTGACGACAGCTTGATTTCCGGTTGCATCTCAGGTAGAGACCCGCCTGTGATGACCGCACATCCGGCTGGAATTCCAGAAGCCGACTGGCTGGAAACTCCCGCCAGCGTCAGAGCGCTGATCAACGCCCAGCAGCAGGAGATCGAGCTGTTGCGCGGCCAACTCACCTCCTTGGCCACCGAGTTGGCAAACCTGCGTGAGCGGATCGGACGCAGCTCTCGCAACTCATCCAAACCTCCCTCCAGTGATGGTCTGGGTTTTAAGCCGCCAGAACGGCGCAAGGGCAGTGGCCGCAAGCGGGGCGGCCAGCAGGGCCATCCCGGATCCGGACCAGAGCTGCTGTCGATCGAGCGGGTGGATCAGGTGGTGGATCACCACCCTGATGCCTGCCGCCGCTGTGGCACCTTGCTCCAGGGAGAGGATCTCGATCCCCTGCGCCATCAGGTGATCGAGATCCCGCCGATTACCCCGCTGGTGATCGAGCACCGGCTGCATCGCCTGGTCTGCCCCTGCTGTTCCACCAGCACCTGCGCCTCGTTGCCGGCGGATGTGGAGGCCAGTCACTACGGCCCAAGGCTCAGTGCACTGGTGGGCCTGCTGGGCAGTGCCTTTCCGTTGAGTTTCAGCAAGACCCAGGCCCTGCTCCAGCAGCTGGTAGGAGTGGAGATGAGCCGCGGCGCGATTGCACGGGTCCGCCAGCGCTTGAGTGCAGCACTGGAGCAGCCCATGCAGGAGGCCCTTGCTTTTGCCCGCGTGCAGCCGGTGGCCTACGTAGATGAAACTGGCGCCCCCACCGGCAATGCCGACGGCAACAATCCCACTGGAAAGCGGGGCTGGCAGTGGGTCATGGTCACCGCCGTGGTGACGGTATTTGTGCAAGGGCTGAGTCGATCGACGACCGCTGCCATCGAGCTGCTGGGGAACGCCTTTGGCGGGATTGTGGTGAGCGATCGCTTCTCGGCCTACAACCACCTGCCCACCAAGCAGCGCCAGCTGTGCTGGGCGCACCTGATCCGCGACCTGACGGCCATCGCCGAACGCCCGGGCGCCAGCGCTGAATTCGGAGCCCAGCTGCTGGGCCTGCAGCAGCAGCTGTTTGGCCACTGGCACCGCTACAAGGAGGGAAAGATTGACTGGCCCGCCTTGCAGCAAAGCTGCCGGCCGATCCGCCAGACCTTTGAGACCACGCTGCAGCGGGTAGTAGAGCTCGGCTACCAGCGCGGCGAGCGAACGCCTTGGGCCAGCACAGTGCGCACGTGCCAGCAGCTCCAGAAGGTGACAGGTGGGTTGTGGACCTTCCTGGAGAACGAGGGAATAGAGCCCACCAACAACGCCGCAGAACGTGCCCTGCGCCAATCGGTGATTCAGCGCAAGATCAGTCAAGGAGTCCAATCCCGCCAAGGTGCGATCTGCCGGAGCCGCCTGCTCACGGTCACCACTACCCTCAGGCAACAGGGGCGGGATGTCTGGGAGTTCCTGGAGCAGGCCTGGATCGCCCATCACCGCGATGGGGTGATGCCGTCACTGCTGAGCGATCCCTGAAGGCAGAAGAAAGGACAAGGAAGAGTCTCTGATCGCTCAGCGGTGAGCGATCAGGCTTGCATTCGTGCGGTGGGGCGTCCCGACCCCTGAACGCATACCAGGCAACAGGGGCGGGATGTCTGGGAGTTCCTGGAGCAGGCCTGGATCGCCCATCACCGCGATGGGGTGATGCCGTCACTGCTGAGCGATCCCTGAAGGCAGAAGAAAGGACAAGGAAGAGTCTCTGATCGCTCAGCGGTGAGCGATCAGGCTTGCATTCGTGCGGTGGGGCGTCCCGACCCCTGAACGCATACAAAACAGTTTCAGGTGTTACTAGCATCTGGAGATGTGGTCCACCGATTCAGAGGAATGGATCGCTGGATTTTGATTCTGCATCTCCTGTAAAAAGCCTTTTAGTTGAGAATGCGAGTTTAACAGTTGTCAATACCTGTGGGACAACTGTTGTCGGTACTACGGATACAAGAATGGTTGCTTACCAACCAATTTTGAGTGATACACCATCCAGCTATCAGCCCCCTTGCAATATTCTTCGAGCAAGAGCTCTTTTCATTACGGACTAAGGCTGACATCTGCTCTGTCACAGCTCCTCCCCCCGCTGCATCCTCTCCATCAGAAATCACCCGGGTCGCAGCGGCTGAATAGCCGAATCGCATCAGGCTCCAGCGGCAAACCACCGCGGTAGCGCTCGGGGATCAGCCGCTCCAACGTGCCCCTGGCCGCTTCAAACTTCTGTTTTGCCTGCTCGTAGGCCGCACTCCCGGGGGGCTGTTGGCTCGAAATACTGATCCAGAGGCTTTGGCGCTTCTGCCGCTCCCGCTCGGCAGCTTGCACCTCCTCCTGATGGAGTCGGCAGTGGATCAGGCGGTCCTGGGAGGGGGCGGTCTGGGACGCCGACGCACTGCTGGATGGCCGTGCTGCTTCGTTCACAGACTGCTGCAGTTTCCGCCGGGCCGCGAGCCGCCGATCAATCGACGCCATACACACCCGCATCGCCTCCACCCGCCCCTGCGGGGCATAGTTCGCCTGTACCTCTTCAATGCAGGCGCGGCGTCCGGCTTCAGAAGCTTCCGGAAACCGTGGCTTGGGTTGGACACACCCCACAGTGAATCCCGCTGCCATCAGAAGGAGTACTGCAAGAGTTCTCAGCTCAGAAAACAATGGCAATTCAATAGCAAATGCCAGACGTGGCATCGCAGTTGCGGGCGGTGGTGCGGGCTTCACTGCTGGCCGAATAACTGACTCCGCTACCATCAGATCGGCTGCTCATCGTGAGTGTATACGTCATGTTGGTGGCGTTCACAATTGAGACCTCTAACGTTGCACGCTCCACCAGCATGGCATTCACCACCGTATTGAAAGTCAAGGAGCCATCATCCGCGATATCTGGACCGCAACGCCAAAGATTCCCGTTATTATTGTAGTAATAAATTCCACCCGTGCCACCCGCTGGATTGGGTACCGTAATCGCCAGATAGGGGCTAGCTACAGAGGCGCAGGCCCCCGTGCCACTCGCGAGGCTGACGCTCAGCCCTTCGCGCACCTCCGTATCCACAAAATAGTTCACACGCCCCCAGTGATCACGCAGCCGTTGAATCGCCTCCTGGCTGGAGTTGGAGCGGATATCACCTGTAAGGATTCGAGCGGCGGCGGCCAGGATCACTGCCCCAATCGCAGACGCAATCAGAAGCTCCACCAAGGTGAGGCCGGCAGCGGACGCCGGAAGCCTGCAACGACGCTGGGAGGAACGCTCCATCAGAAGGATCCGGGGTAAAGACAAGTGCCATTCACGGCAGTATCGTTGTAGCCGATTCGCACCACCCCCAAAGGCGACGTGAGCTGCACGCAGCGCATCGGCAACCCACCATTCAGTGCGATCCTGATTTCCAGATCATTCTCGGTTCCATTGGATAAACCCCTCGCCGTGCCCCGTGGCGTAAAGGTGAAGGTGGCCGGATCCGAGCTGATCGCAAACACGTCATTGCCGGCATTGGAGAGAATCCGCAGCGGTTGTTGGCTCATGCAGGTGTTCGGCACCGTCACAGCGGCATTGGTCACTGGCGCCGCCGATGCAATCACCGCACCAGCAGCGGCCGCGCTGGCAGTCTGGATGGTGACACGACAGCCCGTACCCTTCAGCGCCGAGCGCCGCACCGCCTCCAGCCAGCCGTTCAATTCCATCGCCACCGCATTCACCCTGCTTCGCTGCCACTCCCTCACGCCGAGCACATTCACCGCCACAGCGGAAAGAATGCCGATCACCGCGACCGTGATCAGCAGCTCCGCGAGGGTGAAACCGCCTGTGCGGCGTCGACAGCCCCTGCCCCACGCCCTGGGTTGCCGCCGGGTCAGATGCGTGGACACCAGGACACCGTGGCAGGACTGAGGGTCATCTGGCGCATCACCTCGTTGGAGGCAAGATTGGTATAAGTCACCGTATACCGGTGCGCGCCGCCCTGGGTCGCTGAATCCACGGCGATGGTGCGCTGCAGGCCGGTGGGAACCGGCAGATCGGTTTCGATCAAGGCCTTGAGCTCCGTAACCAGGTCGAGATTGTTGAGATATCGGCATCGGTCCTGCACAGCTTCCAGTGCGGTTTCAGCCGTATCGGCGATTCCGTCATTATTGGTGTCGGGCTGTGTGCTGCTTGGTGCGGCGTCGGGAAAGAAGTCGTCCTTCGTCATCGGTGGTGCCGAGGAGTTGTCTTTCTCATGGATTTCGCAGGTGCCACTGCGGCAGGTGAAGCGATCGTTGTAGCGCTGGATTAAAGCGAGATCGGCGTCAATCGCGCCCTCCTGCTCATAGCGCTGACCAGTGCGAAAGCTATTCATACTGCTGGTGACAGAGATGGTTACTGCGCCAACCAGAGTGATCAGCAGAATCACACTGGAAATCAGAAGCTCAATCAGGTTGAAGCCCGCCTCACCAGAGCGGTGGCCCGAACGGCATGTCGCCGTTAACAGATAGGCTCGATGCAACTGGGAAGCCATTCAAAAGAACTGAAGCGACTTGGTTGCGCGGGTCACAAAGTCCATCATCGGAAATTCCTGTGTGGGGGCCGTGCCACCCATGCCCATCAGATCGAGAACCTGGGAGATTCCAGAACCAGGGATGGTGAAGGTGATATTTCCATTGGCGCCGAGCTGATCGATCCACATCACCCCCTCAAAGCCTCCATTGCCCCCAATCGTGATATCACCATTGGGGAAATAGGCAAACAACTTTAATGCCGCTGCGCTACCATTTCCGATCTCTACAATCTGGTGAGGGCTGCAAGTGCGGCTGGCGGAAGGCTGGCAGCCAAACAGGGTGAAGTCTGTAATGGAGGATGGAACACTGCCGGAGTTGTTGGTGTTGATATGGATAAACGCCCCATTGTTGCGCATGTCAATTGTCTCGGTGCTGCCGCTCTGGCTATTGGGAAAGTAGATTCTTAGGGGGCCTCCACGGGTATCAAAGGTGATTGTTCGGTTATTGGCGCCGAAGTCAAGCGTATTGATCGAGCAAGTGGTGACGGGCGGTGTAGCAGCATCGCGCATGCAGACGCTTTGAAAATTTGCGGGCCAACTGGATAGTGCCACCCCTGTATCCAGTAACAGGTTGCCGCCACTGGCGGGGAGGCCATTGTCATCAAGGTCTAGATTGCAGGTGGATGTGTTCTGATCTAAACACGTCGTAATCGGGGGTGCTGGAATGCTTGGCATCGATGCATCCACAATTTTTACGCTCGTGCCCAGATTCTGGTTTACATTCACGCTGCAGGTGCTGGAGGCAATGCAATACACGAACGGAATCAGATTCCCCTCACCTGTGAGGATGCTCGCAGCAGAACCTAAAATCGTGATCTCTCCAGTCTCGTTTTCCGCCGCACCTCCCACGATGCCGATGCCGATGGTGGGGCAGGGGCGGGTGTCACTGCCAAAGGCAGCGCCAAAGCCCCCCAGAGATCCCCAGCAGCATTTCGGCACGACTTCGAAGGTGCGGCGCAGGGTTGTGGTGGCAATCAGGGTGTTATTGCGATAAGCCATCCCTCTCACCGTGATCGTGATCTCTCCAGCACGGCCGGGGAACTCCGGTCCGCCAAACCCATCGGGGTCGTATCCGGTGGTGACCTTGAAGCTCTCGGTACCGTTGGCGTCCGAATCATTCCGCGTGGTGGGCATACCTGGCTCCATCTGGCTCGACGCGGCTGGCTGGGTCACGCTCACCAGCTGAAAGCGCCGCTCTGTATCGATGATCTGCTGTGCCTTGAGATCGGCACTGGCAGGAAAGGCGCCACTGAGCAGCGGCAAGTCGGTGGTACAAAACGATCCGGCTACCCCTTCGTTGGTTGAACTCTCGATGTAGGTGCGGTTCTGGGTGTTCAGCACCGAGGCATTCACCAGCAGCCTGCGGTTTCGCTCCCGGTTGAGCTCGCTCACGATCCGCGTCATCCCGATCTCGGCCGCCTCCCTGGCTTCGCGGCTCTGGGCCTGCCAGGCGGCACCCATCCAGCCGAAGCTGATGCGGCCCATGGTCGCCACACCGGTCAGCAGCACCCCGAGGGAGAGCAGGAAGACAATCACAAGCGAGAAGCCCTGTTCGGAGGTGGGCGACCCTGGTTGCTGCCGGTTCATGGAACTCACCCGACCCCTTCCGCCTCTTCACCCTAGATCCGCTGCTGCACGCGCACCACGACTGGCTGGCTAGTCAACGCCAGCACAAAGCTTCTCAGGCAAGTTTACTCCAGAAGCTGGTTGATGCGATCAGTTGATGCGATCAAGATTCATCACTTTGTCCCAGGCTGCAATGAAATCCGCCACGAACTTCTCGCCGCCATCGTTCTGCGCATAGACCTCCGCGATCGCCCGCAGCTGGGAGTTGGAGCCGAAGACCAGATCCACCCGGGTGCCGGTCCAGCGCAGAGCACCGCTGTGGCGGTCGCGGCCTTCGAAGGTTTGGGCATCACCGGCCTTGGCGGTTTCGGCGATGGGCGTCCAGACCGTGCCCATGTCGAGCAGGTTCACGAAGAAGTCGTTGCTGAGGGTGCCGAGCCGCTGGGTGAACACGCCGTGGGGTGAGCCGCCAGTGTTGGCCCCCAGCACCCGCAGGCCACCCACCAGCACCGTGAGCTCCGGTGCGCTGAGGGTGAGCAACTGGGCCCGGTCGATCAGCAGCTCTTCGGCCCGCATCGCGAAGGCGCGCTTCTGGTAGTTGCGGAAGCCGTCGGCCTGGGGCTCCAGGGGCTCGAAGGAGGCGGCATCGGTCTGCTCCTGGGAGGCATCGGCCCGGCCCGGCCTGAAGGGCACCGACACCGCATGGCCGCCGGCCCGGGCAGCCTGCTCCACGGCGGCGCAACCCGCGAGCACGATCAGATCTGCCAGGGAGACACGGGTGCCAGGGGCTGGCGTTGCGCTCTGGGCTGCGGTCTGCCTGGCGTTGAACTGCTGCTGGATGCCTTCGAGCACCGCCAGCACCTTGGCCAGCTGCTCGGGCTGGTTCACCTCCCAGTTGTTCTGGGGGGCCAGGCGGATCCGGGCACCGTTGGCACCTCCGCGCTTGTCGGAGCCGCGGTAGGTGGAGGCCGAGGCCCAGGCGGTGGCCACCAGTTCCGGCACCGACAGCCCCGAAGCCAGCACCTGATCCTTCAGGTCGGCGATGGCGGCAGCATCGATCAGGGGATGTTCTATGGGTGGAATCGGGTCCTGCCAGATCAGGTCTTCGGCGGGAACTTCGGGGCCGAGGTAGAGCGCCTTGGGCCCCATGTCGCGGTGGGTGAGCTTGAACCAGGCGCGGCCGAAGGCGGCGGCGAAGGCCTGCTGATCCTGGTGAAAGCGTCGGGCGATCGGCTCGTAGATCGGATCGAAGCGGAGCGACAGATCGGCGGTGGTCATCATCGGCCGGTGCCGCTTGCTGGGGTCGTGGGCGTCGGGGATCAGGTGCTCCTCGCGCACGTCTTTGGCCCGCCACTGCCAGGCGCCGGCAGGGCTTTTCTCCAGCTCCCACTCGTAGCCGAACAGCATCTCGAAATAGCCCCGGTCCCAGGTGGTGGGGTTGGGTTTCCAGGCGCCCTCGATGCCGCTGGTGGTGGCATCGGCGCCCTTGCCGCTGCGGAAGTGGTTCTTCCAGCCCAGTCCCTGCTCCTCAAGGCTGGCCCCTTCTGGGGCGGGCCCCATCAGCTCCGGGCTGCCGGCGCCGTGGGCCTTGCCGAAGGTGTGGCCGCCGGCCACCAGGGCCACGGTTTCCTCGTCGTTCATCGCCATGCGGGCGAAGGTTTCGCGCACATCCCGGCCGGAGCCCACCGGATCGGGCTCGCCATTGGGGCCTTCGGGGTTCACATAGATCAACCCCATCTGCACGGCAGCCAGGGGGTTCTCCAGCTCGTGCTCGCCGCTGTAGCGCTCATCGCCCAGCCAGGTGGTTTCGCGGCCCCAGTAGATGTCGTCTTCCGGTTGCCAGATATCGACGCGGCCGCCGCCGAAGCCGAAGGTGGGGAAGCCCATCGATTCCAGGGCACAGTTGCCCGTGAGGATGATCAGATCGGCCCAGGAGATGCTGTTTCCGTATTTCTGTTTGATCGGCCAGAGCAGACGGCGGGCCTTGTCGAGGTTGCCGTTATCGGGCCAGCTGTTGATCGGCGCGAAGCGCTGGTTGCCGGTGCCGGCGCCACCGCGGCCGTCGGCGGTGCGGTAGGTGCCGGCGCTGTGCCAGGCCATGCGAATGAACAGACCGCCGTAGTGTCCCCAGTCGGCCGGCCACCAGTCTTGCGAGTCGGTCATCAGGGCATGCAGATCGCGCTTGAGGGCGGCGAAATCCAGCTGGCGGAAGGCCTCGGGGTAGTTGAACGTCTCCCCCAGCGGGTTGGAGGCCGGGCTGTGCTGATGCAGGATCCCCAGGTTGAGCTGGTGCGGCCACCAGGCCTGATTCGCGGACCCTCCGGCTGCGGCGGTGGTCGCAGCACGCCCTGCAAACGGGCACTGGCCAAGCTCAGTCATCGCGGTGCGGCAGCGGGAGGGAGTCGTCCACGGGGTGGAGTCGTTCCCCTCGACCGTATGCACACCTGCCAGGAGGGTCAGGCGCCCATCACATTCCGTAGTGGCGCGGGATCGAGTCGTGGCTCTGGATCGAGCCTGACCACGACATTGCCCCGCTTGCGTCCGGTGTCGACGTAACGATGCGCCGCCACCATCTGCTCGAACGGATAGCAGCGATCAATCACCGGCCGGTAGGCCCCCGCTTCCGCCAGATCTGCCAGGGTTGCCACGTCTTCAGGACGCACAGTGGCGGGCCCGGCGATCACCTGCCTGCCCGAGATCAGCGATTGCCAGCCGCTCAGCAGCATGGCGGGCAGATCCGCCACCAGCAGCAGCAGACGCCCGCCAGGCTTGAGCGAGCGCCGGCAACGCTTGAACGGAGCCGTGCCGACGGTGTCCATGATCACGTCGTAGCGGTTGCCGTTCTGGGTGAAGTCTTGCTGGGTGTAGTCGATCACGTGCGTGGCACCGACCGAGCGCACCAGATCCAGATTGGCGGTGCTGCACACCCCCGTCACCTCGGCGCCAATGTGCCTGGCCAGCTGCACGGCTGCGGTGCCAACCGAGCCGGACGCACCATTGATCAGCACCCGCTCTCCCGGCTGCAGCTTCGCCCGGCGAAGGAAATCCAACGCCGTGGTGCCGCCGAAGCAGAGGGCAGCGGCCTCCTCGAAAGAGAGGGTGCTGGGTTTCGCTGCCACGGCACCATCCTCCGGTAAGCAGCGGTACTCCGCATGGCAGCCCATGGCGGTATCGCTGAAGCCAACCACGGGGTCGTCAACTTTGAAGAGGCTCACCTCCCCGCCCACGGCTTCCACGACCCCAGCAAGTTCCGTGCCCAGGATCGGTTGTCGGGGACGCCGGATGCCTGCCACCAAGCGGATGATCAGGCCAAAGCCCGCAGGTACCTCAAGGCTGCGCATCCTCCAGTCGCCTGAGCTCACGGTTGTGGCATGGATCCGGATCAGGATTTCATTGGGCTTGGGGGTGGGTTTGTCGACGTCCTGGAGGTGGAGCTGGCGTCCCAAGGCTTGGTGTAAATCCCCCGGCACCCCCACCCCGGCGTAGCCGGGGTGGGCCGCGCACCTCAGGTGGCTGGCCCAGCGGCTGGCGTTGCAAGGGGTGGGCAGGCCCGTTTCCCTGGTTCGAGAACCACCTCAACCAGACGAACCATGCCCAAGACTTACTGTGCCGCACCCGACCTCGCGCCGCTACTGGATGGCAGCACTGCCGGTGAGTTGATCCCCGAGCTGGCCCGTTACGGCCTGCAGCAGCTGATCGAGCTGGAGGTCGCTGCCGTGCTGGGTGCCGACCGCCACGAGCGCACCGAGGAGCGGCTCGGCTATCGCAACGGTTACCGGCCCCGCAGTCTGACCACCCAGGTAGGCGACATCGACCTGCTGATCCCCAAACTGCGGGCTGGCAGCTTCCTGCCCTCGATCCTCGAGCCCCGTCGCCGGGTGGAGCAGGCCCTCTACGGCGTGATCATGGAGGCCTACATCTGTGGGGTCTCCACCCGCAAGGTGGATGCCCTGGTCGCCGCCCTGGGATCCCAGAGCGGTATCTCCAAATCCCAGGTCAGTCGCATCTGCCAGGACATCGACGAGCAGGTTCAGGCGTTTCTGAACCGGCCCCTGCAGGAGTCCGGCTACGCCTACGTCTACCTGGATGCCACCTACCTCCACGGCCGGCTGGGCAAGGCCCTGCAGGTCTGCTCAAGGGCCGTCGTCGTCGCCATGGGGGTCAACGCCGATGGTCGCCGTGAGCTGCTGGGCCTCAAGGTGGGCGACAGCGAGAGCGAGGGCTTCTGGAGTGAGTTCCTCGCCTCGCTCAAAGAGCGCGGCCTGACTGGCGTCAAGCTGGTGATCTCCGACGCCCACGTGGGCCTCACCAAGGCCATCAGGCGCCAGCTGCAGGGCTGTGTGTGGCAGCGCTGCCGCGTCCACTTCGCCCGCAACCTTCTCCAGCGCGTCCCCAAAGCCCACCAGGGCATGGTCACCGCCGCCCTGCGCTCGGTGTTCGCTCAGGAGGATGCCGGAGAGATCCTCAGCCGCTGGGATGACCTGGCCGCCTCGCTGGCGGAGCGCTTCCCCAAGGCCACCGAGCTCATGAACGAGGCCAGAGAGGACGTGCTGGCCTTCCGTCACTTCCCGCAGCCTCACTGGAAGAAGGTCTGGAGCACCAACCTGCTGGAGCGGGTCAACGAGGAGATCAAGCGCCGCACCCGCGTCGTCGGCATCTTCCCCAACGACGCGTCGATCACCCGCCTGGTGGGCGCGGTGCTGCTGGAGCAGCACGAGCATTGGCAGCTGGAAGGCCGCCGCATGTTCTCCGCCGAAAGCATGGCTGCCATCCCGGAGCTGGAGGATCTGCCGGCCCTGCTCAGCGCCGCCGCCGCAGAGGTGCAAGACGCAGGCCCCAGGTGATTGAGGTGGCAGCGCCCCCACAGGGCGCAGCGGCCTCGATCGCCGCCCGGGGGCCGGCGCTGTAACCCCTGGGCTGCATAGAAGACTCCTGCCGCTCACAACACAGCCGCGATCAGACGAGAGACTTGACAAGTCAATCGTCTCGTTTCATCGTGGAAGAACGAGGTGCATCTGCACCTCAGGAATGACAGCCCGTCATTCCACCCTGTTCACCCTCTGAGTCAGGGCATTCGGGCCTCGGGTTTTACACCACGCAAAGGGACGCGGCCGAGGTGGAGGACTTCGGGTGGGCCGTAGTGGGTGTAGGTGAAGGCTTTCATGGTCTGGATGGGAAGAGTTGGTGTGTTGATACTTTTCCGATTGCGCTGGGGCGGCGATAGAGCCAGTGATGCTGGCTGTATGCCTGGGGTGGGGCGGAGAGCTTTGTAAGATGAACAGTGAAGGGTTGCAAAGCTACGGGAACCCGGGAGAAGAAGCTGCTTATCAAGCGACTGTCTGATTTGAATACGTGGGAACGATTGCAGCCGCTGCTGGACCATGTAGGGCCTCCTGAGACAGTGAAAACCGGCCCCATGCCAACAAAGTGGAGCAGCCAGTCTGATCTCTGAGTGATCTTCAGGCTGCAGACGGTTGCTTGCTCAGGAGCCGCTCCTCGGCTTCTCCATTGGCTTCATTGCCGGTCACTGTCACCAGTTGTAATAAGAAGGTAAAAAGGATGGTATCCATTCAGGAGTTGGGACGGCCGCGCCGTGAATTCACCCCTGGGTGACAGAACACGGAGGGATCGTATCCAGGCGCAATGATTTGCCCTGCACTGCTCGCGATGCCGGGAGAAGGGATGGCATCACACCACCGTGGTGGTGAGCAACCCAGGCCTGCTCCAGAAAATCCCAGAGCTGTCGTCCCCAAGCGTGGTGTCATTCCCCCGGCACGCCCACCCCGGCATAGCTGGGGTGCCCGGGTGGGCAGGCCCGTTTCCCTGGTTCGAGAACCACCTCAACCAGACGAACCATGTCGAGTCACCCCGGGGAACTTCCCCCCGAGGTGCTCACAGAACCGTACGTGACACTCTCGCGTCATACGGCTCCCATCATCCACATGCCACTTCACTGACTCGACGCCAGTGCGCGAACAGATCACGATGTCCAGACCTGATCCTGGCAAGTACTCGCCAGCTTTGGAGCCGACGACCCCGCAGCCTTTTGTACTTCTGCCGTAACCAGGCTGCAATTCTGTCATCCAGGTAGCGATACAACTTCCTGATCAGTTCTATCCTATAGAAACGACCGTAGTACTGAATCCAGCCACGAATCACTGGATTCAGCACTTTAGCGATCTCCTCAAGCGACAGATACACGAGCGATGGAAGCCCTATCGACCTAATCCTGTACCCGTTCAGGAGTCGGGACAGCTCGCAACGAACATCGGGCTTGCTGAACCCTTGACGGTGGCTTGATTCCTGGTTGCATCTCAGTAAGAGACTCCTTGCGATGACCACCCCACCGGCCGGGATTTCAGAAGCCGATTGGGCCGCCACCCCGGTGGGAGTGAAGGCTGGATTTCTTGAGCTGGTCAGTCAGTGCCAGAGGCAGCAACAGGAGATCGAGCAGCTCCGCATCCAGCTCACCGCCCTGGCGACCGAACTGGCCCATCTGCGCGAGCGGATCGGCCGCAGCTCCCGCAATTCTTCCAAGCCTCCCTCCAGTGATGGCCAGGGGTTTAGGCCGCCCGAACGACGCAAGGGCAGTGGCCGCAAGCGCGGCGGCCAGCCGGGCCATCCCGGATCTGGGCCGGAGCTGCTGCCGATCGAGCGGGTGGATGAGGTGGTCGAGCACCACCCCCAGGCCTGCCGCCGCTGCGGCACGTTGCTACAGGGTCAGGATCCCGAGCCCTTGAGGCACCAGGTGATCGAGATTCCACCGATCACGCCTCTGGTGATCGAGCACCGGCTGCACCGCCTGGTCTGCCCCTGCTGTTCCACCAGCACCTGTGCCTCGTTACCGGCGGAGGTGGAAGTAAGCCATTACGGTCCCCGGCTCAGTGCTCTGGTGGGTCTGCTGGGTAGTGCCTTCCCGTTGAGTTTCAGCAAGACCCAGGCGCTGCTGGATCAGCTGCTGGGGGTACAGATCAGCCGGGGAGCGATGGCCACTATCCGCCAGCGCTTGAGTGCAGCACTGGAGCAGCCCATGCAGGAGGCCCTTGCGTTTGCCCGTCAGCAGTCGGTGGTCTATGTCGATGAAACCGGTGCCCCCACCGGTAATGCCGATGGGGGCAACCCCGATGGCCGGCGCGGCTGGGAGTGGGTCATGGTGACCGCCATGGGGGTGACAGTGTTCTTGCAGAGCCTGAGCCGCTCGGCTGCCGCCGCGATCGACCTGCTCGGGAATGCCTTTGGCGGAATTGTGGTGAGCGATCGCTTCTCCGCCTACAACCATCTCCCGCTGGAGCAGCGCCAGCTGTGCTGGGCGCACGTGATCCGCGATCTCACTGCCATCGCTGACCGTCAGGGCGCCAGCGGTGAGATTGGAGCGGAGCTGCTGGGCCTGCAGCAGCAGCTGTTTGCCCAGTGGCACCGCTACAAAGACGGAACGATCGACTGGTCCACGTTGCAGCAGGGCTGTCGGCCGATCCGCCAGGCGTTTGTGGGCACGCTGCAGCGGGTTGTGGAGCTGGGCTGCCAGCGCGGCGAGCGAACGCCGTGGGCCAAGACGGTGCGTACCTGCCATCAGTTGCTGCAAGTGAGCGATGGCCTCTGGACCTTCCTGGAGATTGAAGGGATCGAGCCCACCAACAACGCAGCCGAGCGTGCCCTGCGCCATTCGGTGATTCAGCGCAAGATCAGCCATGGCGTCCAATCCCGCCAGGGTGCGATCTGCCGCAGCAGGCTGCTCACGGTCACCACCAGCCTGCGGCAACAGGGCCGTGATATCTGGCAGTTCCTGGAGCAGGCCTTGATCGCCCATCATCGCGGCGGTGAGATGCCATCGCTGTTGCCGAATCCCTGAGCCGGCCGTCATCGATCGTGGTGTCTGTGGTTGCTCGTTGATCAGCGATCAAGGGTGGAATGCTGCGCTGCTGCGTAACGGCCCCTGAACGGATACCTAATCCTCTCCCGCATACGCTGGAGAGCCTGCGGACTCACTGCCGGCAAAAAGCCTGTGTAGATGACTCCGCGAGAATTGCGAGACACACGTGGCCGAAACGCGAAACCAAGAAACGTGAACGTGACATCAGCAAACGGTGCCCGGCGGTTGCTATCCCTGCAGTAGACCACCTGGGTCTTCTGGGGATGAAGCTGGAGGCCACAGGACGCAAAGCGATCCTGCAATGCCTCCAGCAACCGCCGAGCTTCCTTCTCGCTGTGGCAATGACAGATCACATCATCTGCATAGCGCTCAAAGGCAATGGCCGGGTGGCTCCGGCGCATCCACACATCAAACGCATAGTGCAGGAACAGATTGGCCAGCAGTGGACTGATGACACCACCTTGCGGTGTGCCCCGGTCCCTGGGATGGAGCGTGCCATCCGGCAACAGAACCGGTGCCTGCAGCCATCGTTGCAGGTAGAGCACCACCCAGCGCTCGGAGGTATGGGCCTTGATCGCGCGCATCAACAGGTCGTGATCGATAGCATCGAAAAACCCCTTGATGTCGAGATCGAGAACCCAGTTGGACCTCCAGCAGCGCTGACGGCAGACCTCTACTGCCTGATGCGCTGACTTGCCCGGTCTGTAGCCGTAGGAATCCTGATCAAAGATCAGCTCCAGCTCTGGCTCCAGCACCTGCTTGACCACCATCTGTGCGATGCGATCAGCAACCGTCGGGATACCCAGCGGCCTGACGCCTCCACCGGATTTGGGAATCTCCACACGCCGAACTGGTGGCGGAAGATAACTTCCTGATGCCATCCGATTCCAGAGTTTGTAGAGATTATTCTCCAGATCCTTGTTGAAGTCGTCCAGGCTTTGGCCATCCACACCGGCCGCCTGTCCGTTCCGTTTCACCTGTTGATAGGCCTTCCAGACCATCACCTTGGTAATCGGTAGCGGCTTGTCTGTTGTCATCCCATTCCTCCTGCCGTAGGCAGTTGATGGGAGACTCCAAACGGGATGATGCAACCCCTTGGCTCCGAGTCCGTTACAGACCCATCATCGCTACTACGGGTTGCTCCGCCCCTGCCACAGACATCGGTATTGACCCTCATGGTGGTGACCACTTGGGATGTTCCCTTGGCATTCCATGGCAGGTTCTCACGTTCCGCATCAGGGCCTGCGATGAGCTCGTGCCGTCTATACGCCGGCTGCCGTGTGGTCCATAGACAGGCTCTGTCCACACTGATCCAGGAGATTTGGGCCGCCTCCCGTTTTGGCAGCGTCTGAAATAGATATCGGCGCGTCATCAACGGTTCGCTTGCGCTCACCTTCTCGTCGCACACCTGACGGATCCAGTCCGCCGTTTCCCCGTCGCTCACCACCACGTCTTTTGAACGCAGCAGCACGGGGTGGTTTGGTACCAGCCCCTGCAGGCCGATCCCGGGAGGCCACACTCCCATCCCCGATGCAGTTTCATCAGCCTTGGCTTTCACCTGCTGACTCGTGACACACACCCAAGACTTACTGTGCCGCATACGACCCCCACAGCGCCGCTACTGGATGGCAGCACGGCCGGTGAGCTGATCCCCGAGCTGGCCCGGTACGGCCTGCAGCAGCTGATCGAGCTGGAGGTCGCTGCCGTGCTCGGTGCCGACCGACCGCCACGAGCGCACCGAGGAGCGACTCGGCTATCGCAACGGCCATCGGCCCCGCAGTCTGACCACCCAGGTGGGCGACATCGACCTGCTGATCCCCAAACTGCGGGCTGGCAGCTTCCCGCAGAGTGGTGGAGTGAATCCTCGAACGAGGGCCCGATAGCGCAGTAATAAGTTCACTCGCCGATACAAGATTCTGCTGTATGCCGCCATTGGCGGCTGTATTCATGCCTGCAGAACACTTGGAAACAGCTTATTTTTTGAGGCGCCATTAATTCCAATAGACCTTGGCCAGGAGGCCCAAGGCTTGGCAGCGTCAATATGGAAAAAGGGATGATGCAAACAGGCCCCGCTCGCCAAGCCCCCCATGACCAAGCGCCGAGGAACGCCCGATCAAAACTTGTAAGCATTCAGGGGTCGGGACAGCACGCGGCGAACATCGTCTCTGCTGAACCCTTGACGGCGTCCTGATTCCCGTTTGCATCTCAGGCAGAGACTGCTTGAGATGGGCGCCCCTCCTGCTGGCATTTCCGAGGTGGACTGGTTGTCGTGGCCAGCTGGTGCCAGGGAGTTCATCCTGGCTCAACAGGAGGAGATGGTGCAGCTCCGCGTCCAGCTCACCGCCCTGGCGACCGAACTGGCCCATCTGCGCGAGCGGATCGGCCGCAGCTCCCGCAATTCTTCCAAGCCTCCCTCCAGTGATGGCCAGGGGTTTAGGCCGCCCGAACGACGCAAGGGCAGTGGCCGCAAGCGCGGCGGCCAGCCGGGCCATCCCGGATCTGGGCCGGAGCTGCTGCCGATCGAGCGGGTGGATGAGGTGGTCGAGCACCACCCCCAGGCCTGCCGCCGCTGCGGCACGTTGCTACAGGGTCAGGATCCCGAGCCCTTGAGGCACCAGGTGATCGAGATTCCACCGATCACGCCTCTGGTGATCGAGCACCGGCTGCACCGCCTGGTCTGCCCCTGCTGTTCCACCAGCACCTGTGCCTCGTTACCGGCGGAGGTGGAAGTAAGCCATTACGGTCCCCGGCTCAGTGCTCTGGTGGGTCTGCTGGGTAGTGCCTTCCCGTTGAGTTTCAGCAAGACCCAGGCGCTGCTGGATCAGCTGCTGGGGGTACAGATCAGCCGGGGAGCGATGGCCACTATCCGCCAGCGCTTGAGTGCAGCACTGGAGCAGCCCATGCAGGAGGCCCTTGCGTTTGCCCGTCAGCAGTCGGTGGTCTACGTCGATGAAACCGGTGCCCCCACCGGTAATGCTGACGGTGGCAACCCCGATGGCCGGCGCGGCTGGGAGTGGGTCATGGTGACCGCCATGGGGGTGACAGTGTTCTTGCAGAGCCTGAGCCGCTCGGCTGCCGCCGCGATCGACCTGCTCGGGAATGCCTTTGGCGGAATTGTGGTGAGCGATCGCTTCTCCGCCTACAACCATCTCCCGCTGGAGCAGCGCCAGCTGTGCTGGGCGCACGTGATCCGCGATCTCACCGCCATCGCTGACCGTCAGGGCGCCAGCGGTGAGATTGGAGCGGAGCTGCTGGGCCTGCAGCAGCAGCTGTTTGCCCAGTGGCACCGCTACAAAGACGGAACGATCGACTGGTCCACGTTGCAGCAGGGCTGTCGGCCGATCCGCCAGGCGTTTGTGGGCACGCTGCAGCGGGTTGTGGAGCTGGGCTGCCAGCGCGGCGAGCGAACGCCGTGGGCCAAGACGGTGCGTACCTGCCATCAGTTGCTGCAAGTGAGCGATGGCCTCTGGACCTTCCTGGAGATTGAAGGGATCGAGCCCACCAACAACGCAGCCGAGCGTGCCCTGCGCCATTCGGTGATTCAGCGCAAGATCAGCCATGGCGTCCAATCCCGCCAGGGTGCAATCTGCCGCAGCAGGTTGCTCACGGTCACCACCAGCCTGCGGCAACAGGGCCGTGATATCTGGCAGTTCCTGGAGCAGGCCTTGATCGCCCATCATCGCGGCGGTGAGATGCCATCGCTGTTGCCGAATCCCTGAGCCGGCCGTCATCGATCGTGGTGTCTGTGGTCGCTTGGTGATCAGCGATCAAGGGCGGTGAATGCTGCGCGGCTGCGTCACGGCCCCTGAACGGATACCAAAACTTAAAGCGCGATGAAGAAGTTTGGAAAGGATATTGAAATCAGCATGAAAAGACTGGTGCATAAAGCCTGGTATCTCGGCAATATTTAATAAGAACAATTCCTCCCGAGGCTCAATCCGTTCGCACAGCAATGCTTTTCCAGCAAACCGAGTCTTGATACTCAGGCCATTCACGACCCAATCCCTTAATTGACAAGAGGCTTGATAACTCGTACAGTCAGGTCAGTCCGCTTAGAACCCATGAACGCTAAAACTAAGCTTGCATTGCTGCGAACTCTCAGCAAAGAGCGCAAAGGCCTCGCCAAGGGCTTCACCCTGGTGGAGCTGATGATCGTGGTCGCCGTGATCGGCATCCTTTCGGCCGTTGCGCTGCCGCAGTACCTGAGTGCCCGAAATGCTGCCTCCCTCGGTGCTGCAACGGGTGAAGCGCTTGGCTTGGCTAAAGAATGCGCCACATTCGTTGCCTCTGGTGGAGTCGGCACAGCCCCTACTGGTTGCACAGTGGCTGGTGGTGGCACTTATGCGCGTACTGCATCGGGTACCGCCGATGGTGTCACTTGTCTTACTGTTGTGTCAGCTGCAGAAAACACGGTTACTGCTACCGTTGCAGGCTCCACTGGCGCGATTACTTGTGCATTCAGCTGATTCACCCAGGCCAAGGGTGTTTCTGGCAAACATATTTTGAGCGCGGCTTTTATGCTGCGCTTCTTTTTGAATGGGCAGAAGTAAGCATTAGCTTTATGGCCTGTTCAAGATGTTGCGTTGTTCGCTTTGCTTTGGTTAGAGACTGTTCCAACACCCTCCTTTGCATGGCCTGTTTGCCTCCCCGAAGCCCCTGCCGATGATCAGCCATCCGTCTCGCGATCTCGGCAAATTCGGTGGTGCTGTTGGCGATCCATTCAGCGCAGCCATAGCCACTCAGGATAGAACTGCTCATACGCGACGCCATGGTATCGCCCTTGATGGCTAGGTAGGGTGTTCCCATGGAGAGGGAATCAAAAACGGTTGTTGATCCACACCAACTGGTGCAATCCAGGCAGGCATCCACGATGTTGTAGATCGACATGTGATCCTGCCACGACTCCGATGCGGGCAGGAAGTGCAGCCGAGAGCGTGAAACACCAAGCGCTTCCAGCGACTCACTGATCCACTCCTTGCGCTTGGTACTGGTGAGGCTTTGGTCCTTGATCACAAGAACAGATTCCGATACTGCCTTCAGAGCGCTTGCCCAGTAGGCAAAGGTTTTCTGGTTAAACTTTGCCCCGTTGTTAAAAGAGCCAAATGTAAAGGAGTCAGTCTGGGCCAGCGATGATGCAGCAGGGAGCTGGTCATGGTAGGTAATAGCCAGCCAAATATCGGGAAGTCTCCAGATCTTTTCGATGAATAAGTCATCAAAGTCCGTAGGCGTAACAATGGAGTCGCCAATCAGATAATCAATGGTATTGAGGCCTGTTGTGGCATGATAGCCAATGTAATGGCATTGCACTGGGGCGAGGCGAAAGGTTAGCAAGTGTATTTGGGTGTTATTGGTGTAGCCCGAGGTTTCGAGAATTACATCGAATTTCTGATCATTGATGGCCTGGGCAGCCGCTAAAACGGAGAGCCCATGCAAGACCACAACGGCATCAGCCATGTCAACTAATTCATTCTCCTGCACCTCGTAGCGGCGATTGGCAGTAATTAGCGTGACATGAAAGGTGCTTCTATCGTAATGCTGCAGAAACGATCTCAGAAACATGCCAACTACATGCGCTCCGATTTCAGCCGATAGAATACCTACCTTGATCTTCTCGGTGTTGGCACCCAGGGATTGCCATAGCTGGCCTGTTGATGGCAATGGGTGCCTGTCCGCCAGTTTCCTCCAGGCTGGATTCTGCTTAAGCAGTGATTCTCGATAGGCTTGCCAGTATTCCTTGGCTACGGAAAGCATCTCTGCCGCTGCACTTCGTGGCAGGGTCGAATGTGTGAACATGTAGGAATAGAAGCCCTCTCTGCTGAGGGGATACAAGGACCGGATCTGCTTGGAAAGTACTAGCGATTCTTCAATCCGGCTAACGTTGCGTAATGCCGAAGCTAAATTGCAGAGAAGGCCGCCGTCGCAGGGAGCGTGCTCAAGAGCCTCTGAGAAAATAGGAATAGACTCTTCTTCTTGTCCTGCAAAACGATAACAGCATCCCAGCAAATTGCTAGCTTCAGTGTGTATCTCTTCGATCTCGAGAATGCGTTGAAAAAAGTAGATTGCCGAATTAAGCTCATTGACTTGCTGCAGGCAGTAGCCCATGGTTAGCATCAGCTCAATATGCCCTGGTTCGATGGCAAGGGATACAAGCAGTTGCTCGATGGCCTCGTCTGATCGGCCTACTTTGCTCAGGATCTTTGCCCGCTGAAGTTGGGCGGAAACGTTGGCTGGGTCTACATCGATGGCCTTCTCAAGCCATTGCAGGGCAGTGGTGGAATGCTCTTGGCCTTCAAGCTGCTGGCCAATCAACATGAAGAGTAGGCTGGAATTGGTAGCCTGATTTTCATTCAGAAAATGACTGAGAACAGCTGAATCAATAATCTCCTTGCCGAGTAGCTTGAGGCTGAGGTCGAGGGCATGACTGTTGTTTGGGTTGAGCTGAAGGGCCTTGATCAGGTATTGTTTTGCTTTAATGGGATTGCCTTCGCTAATTTCAACGGCAGCAAGATTGCCAATGGCTAGCGACTCGAGGCCAGATTCGCCGCTCACCTGCTCAAAGGTTTGCCGTGCATCTGCCAGCTGGTTGATTCGAAACAGATAGGAACCGTAGGCGAGCACTACACGTGGATCAGATGGCGCGAATTCAGCTGCCAGCAGAACGTGATGGTTCTGCGCTTCGGCATTGCCAAGTAGCCCTTGAATCTTGCTGATTTGCAGGTGAATGCCGGCTGGGTCGCCGATTCCGCTGCTCAGCAGATTCTGGTAAATTGCTAGAGCGACCCTGCGTTGCCCCAGCCTCAGCACTTGACGCGCATCTTGCTCGGATAGCTGGTGGCTTTGAGATCCCATCGCGCGATGCTGACTAGGGCGGGAGTTGCTAGGATTGCAGTGTAATCACCTGCGATGGGAAAACAGGCCTGCTTGCACCGATTGTGATCACATCTCCGCTTCTCCTGGTGGGTGTAAGCCCCTCTTATTTTTGGATTGATTCCACGCCGGTCTGCTTCCAGCCGGCCTGCGGGAATCGTGGCGATGAGGCTGAAGAGAGTGGCTGTTTGCCGTATAGCTATTAGGATTGAGTTCTGAGTTCAGCCACCTGAAAGATTGACTCACTGCTCGGGTGGCGCCCCACTTCCTCAACAAGTCCCTTTTCTGATCGTGATCAATTCAGCCCCGACCCCTTTTGAGCCAGCGCAATCCGACGACATTCAGCCCAGGCCGGATTCCCCATCCCGCCAGCTGGTGAAGACAACATAGTCTTGGGGCCAGGGCTACTTCACGGGAATTACCTACGGGGCCTACTCCTTCCGTGAACTTGCGCCGAACTGGATTGATTTTGCCCTGCTGAGCCAACGTCAACGCCCACCCCGCCGCCAAGAAGGTGTTGGCTTCAACTACCTGGAACTAGGCAGCGGCATGGGATTGGGGCTCTGCCTGCTGGCTGCTGCATATCCGGAAGGCCAGTTTGTGGGTATTGATTTTCATCCGGGCCATATTGCCTACAGCCAATGGTTGGCCCAGGAATTGCAGATTAGCAATATCGTTTTCCACGAAGGAGACTTCAGTGCACTGGCGGCAAGCGAGCAACAGCTACCGGTGGGTCCTGATGGCCATTTTGATTACGTCGTAGCTCACGGGATTCTCAGCTGGATCGCCGAACCAGTGCGCCAGGCCATGCTTGGCCTCACGAATCGCCTGCTCAAGCCGGGAGGGGCGTTTTACTGCTCTTACAACACCTTCCCTGGCTGGTTGGATCGCACGGTGTTCAAGGCTCTGCTCACGCTTGAGCGAGAACGGCCAGGTGCTGATGGCTTCCTCGGATCGATTCAGCGAACCGCGGCAACATTGATGCGGCTGAGCGAGACCCCATCTGATGCCAACCCAACGCGGCTGAGCCGGGCGTTTCCAGGGTTGATAGTGAATGTGCGCCACATTCAGGAGCAGATCGATCAGCCGAGCTATCTCTGCGGTGAATATGGCGCTGAGCCGTGGCAGCCCTTCTACGTGGCTGAAGTTCATCGGCTGGCCGCAGCACATAAGCTCGATTATGTGGCTTCAGCAACCCTGCCGGATAACTTTCCTTCATTTATGGCCAGCCATTTGGCCGCAGTGGTGGAAGAGGAGCGGGATCCCTTGATCCAGCAGACATTGCTCGACATGGCCATCAATCAATGCTTCCGGCGTGATCTGTTTGTGAAGGGAGCCATTCCCCTCACGCGCACTGCCTATGAAGCACTGCTGGCACAACAGATGTTCTGCTGCTTGCGCGCTTCGGATACCAACCCATCGGCGCAGACGGAACCAGTCGCCGTAACCACCAATCTGGGATCGATCTCCATTGAGCCCGATCTCGTTGGCCAGTTGCTGTCTCTGTTGCAGCAGGCTCCTGCATCCCTGGGTGACATCCATCAAGCGCTGGGCAGATCCGTGGATGACCTCTTGAAGCTCACCAGCCTTTTGCTGCATGAAGGCTGGATTGGCTTGGACCGCGGACCAGCTATTCCTTCAGCCAACAGTGCCTGTCGATCTGTGAATCAACGGATGCTGGAGCTGATTCAGGCTGGCAACAACCTGAATTTCATTGCCTCGCCCGTTGCTGGCCATGGAGGCGTGGGCATCTCCGTGCTCGACGCGTTCACCCTCGCAGGGATCCAGCAGGGAATCGAAGGGGATGTGCTAGCCAGCTGCGTGTGGATGGGTATGGCCAGTGCCGGTGTGGACATGCGCAATCGCGAGGGAAGCTTGATTGACGATCCTGATCAGGCTTTCTCCCTGATCCAGGAGCATGTTGCTTTATTTCTGAGCTCCAGCATGACTAAGCTGCGGCTTCTGGGTATTGTGGGATGATCGGGCTTTTAGGTTATTCCTTTCAGATGTCGTCGTTGCCATGGCAGGGTCAAGGCTGATCCCTGCGCTGCCGGGATTGTCTCACATGTTCATTCGCTTTGAGCACCCTACAAGGCCCTATTCAGTGGCTCTCTCTTCGGCATGGGCGGGGAGAGGCTGAGGCCATTCGCCTGAACACTGAAGATCTGGCCGATTGATCATCACGGCGCCCAGGTAGCAGCTGGCCAGATCACTTTGTTCGCGGCGGTCTAGTTCATTCAGCAGAATGGCAGTGAGATCCATCGCTTCATACACTTCGTGAAGGATGAATGCGGCGGCTTGCAGCTGGCGACTGCTCCATTGCTGGATCATGCGGAAATCGCGAACATAAACAGCGTCGCCCCAGAGCATCTGGCTGATTTCTTTTTGGGGCTTATCAGTGATCTGCATGGGCTTGAAAGCTCGCCCTTCGATGTAGGAAAAGTGCAGAAAGGTGAAGCCATGGCTTCTCAGAAAGGTGTCAACTTCTGCCATCAAGGGCTGCCCCTCGTAGAGCTCAACAAACTCTACTTCGCACTGAATTACAGCCACGCTTTTGAGTACTTCCTGGGCATGTTTCAGGATCATCAACTCTGCTCCCTGCACATCCAGTTTCAGGAACTCCGCTCCCTGCGCCTGCTGGAGGTCGTCGAGGCGGTGGGTCTGCACCCGCACCCGCTGTTCCACCTGCATCCATTCTCCCAGTGCCGGGAAGAGATCCACGGTGCTGCGCGCCGGTGGAAAGAGTGATGAGGTCATTGGTTGGTTGGTGATGTAGAGCGTGTGCTCCTCGCCATCACCCAAGGCAAAGGGCCAGTAGCGGATTGCAGCGCCGCTCGCCTTGGCCTGGCGGTTGAGCCTCTTGCATTCGGTGTCCAGCGGTTCAAAACCCAAAACTTCGGCGCAACCTTCCTCAGCCCAGCGCACCCAGGGCGGCGTAACACCTTCGAGGGCCAGAGCGCCCGCATCCACGCAGCGCAGGGGTTGCTCCAAGCCAAGAAACTCAAACCAGGGCCGAACGGCCGTGGTCATTTCGACGTCCTGAAGCGGGCTACCTTGCCGTTGTTGAACAAGGGCGATGCGCCGTTGCAGGGCCCCATGGCTGTAACCGAGGCTCTGCAGACGCTCCAGCCTTGATATGGCCTGAGCACCTGTGTAGAAGCTGGAAAAGCTACCGAACTGTTCAAGAGCGCTCAGACCCGCCGCTTCCAGCCAGGATTCCACGGGGCCCTTGGGCTCGATCACCTCGAAGGCCGGATCGGGGCTGAGAAAGGGCTCACTGAGATCGACGCTTCGGCCGCTCTGTAGTTCCTGCATCAGGCTGTTCAATGCCCGCACGGCCTGCCCGCGCTCACCGCTCGCCAGGGCCACCCGGGCCAGGCTGGCCCAGCGGCTCGGATTACAGCTCGGCCGGCAGGCTTGCTGCAGCAGGGCCAGGCTGTGGGCCAGCGCCCCATGGCGCCAGGCAATGGCGGCATCACGTTCCTGGGATGCGGCCCAGGCGGCCAAGGCCCTGGCCATCAGTGGACGCTCGGGCTGGTGGGTGTGCGAGCTCCAGCGGGCGGCCCAGGGCTGGGCATACGCCATGGCTTGCAGGTGCTCCAACCAGGCGTGTTGCTCGAAAGCTGCTGGATCCAGACTCACGGCCTCCGCCTGATCCACCAGCCAGCCGCCGGCAGCCAGGGCAGCCACCCGCTCCGGCTTGGCCGCGAACAGGTTGAGCAGATAGTCGTCTACCGGCAGCTCAGTCGAAAACGGCGCCAGGGCATCAAGCCCGGGGATCAACCGGAAACAGCGATAGCCCAGCTGCTCGAACTGTTGCGCCAGGTGGAGGTTCAGCTCAGCGCCCGCCTTTACCTCAAACATCACCAGCGGGGAGAACTCGCGAAACAGGCGGTGCCCCCCTTCGAGGATGCGCCCTTCCTCCCCTTCGGCATCGATCTTCAACAGATCCACTCCCCGCCAGCCATAAGCCTCCAGGCATTGATCCAGGGTGGTCACCTGCACCTCCTCACCGGAGACGCGCTGATCGCCCACGTCTCTCGGTTGCGTGGCCGCCAGGCTGTTCAGTTCCGCGTGGCCGGGCGTCTGCAGCCAGGCGATGCCCTCTCGATCAGACAGGGCCTGCTGCACCACCCGCAGCCAGGAGAGGCCGTTCGCCCTTGCACTGTCGTTCAGCAGGGCGGCTGTTTGCCTGGCAGGCTCGAATGCCCAGAGCTGTCCGTTCGGCCCCACTCTGCGGGCCAGAGAAAGGGCGTACACGCCATAGTTCGCGCCGATATCCACCACAATGTCGTCCGGCCTTACAAGCCTGCGCAGAAACTTGATCTCGTCTTCAAACCAATCCCCCTGTTCCTGCAGCACATAGGGCGTGATCAGCTCCAGGGAATCCGGCACGATGACCTTAGTGCCATCCACCAGCTCTACAGTAATCACGTTCACCTGATCATTCATGGTCGCTGGCTTCTTTCTGCGAGTTTAGCCTGATTGCGGAATTTGGGAGAATGATGGAGAGTGGAAATCGATGTTATCCATTCTTGTTGACGCTTGGATGATTTGATTTCTGATTAAGCTGCCTCAGGGCACTTCGAACATTCCAGGGTCGAATTTAATCCTGTCATTGAGATGCATTACTGCGACAGGCTTTCTTGAGGCACGCAGGCCCGGCAGAAGCGACTTTTCGAGGTGCTCTGAATTCATTCCATTGCTTCTGTGTAGGGCTTTCTGAGAAAGAGAGAGCAAAATCCATGCTAAAAAGTGGTGCGGCCAGGCTGATTTCTCAATGATCTACAGGCTGCAGCTGTAGCCGGTTGCTTGCTCAAGAGCCGCTCTTCTGCTCCTCGGATGGCTTGATTGATGGTCGGCAGCTGTAGTAAGAAAGCAACAATGACAAAAGTAGCCCCAATAGCTTCTCGAGGCTTCTGGTGCGGAGCTATCGGCAGGGCGACCAGCCTTACTGGGACACACTTCGAATAGGCCCTGCGGCCTGGGTCACGAAGACCTCCATAATGCACTCTCCATCATCAGAGAATCCTGAACGGGCAAAGGTGCCTGTCTGATCCGCCTCTGAAGTGGAGAGAAACGTCCCTACGCTGATCCAATCGTTGGAGGTTCCCGCGGCCATGGTGGCGCCCGTGTGGTTGGAACCGGCATCGCTGCGGCTGGATGGCCTTGGCCCTGGCCTGAACCCGGAACGGCTCCGAGCAGCGTTGCAGGCGCTCGCAGACGATCTCGCCACCAAAGCCCTTGTCCTGTTTGGCTCCCGCGCCCGCGGCGAAGCCAGGCCCGGCTCGGATCTCGATCTGCTCCTGCTCTGCCGGGGCAGCAACAGCCCGGATGCGCTGCTCAGTGGCTCCCGTTGGCATGTGCTCGGCCGCATCGCCCGCGAGGGGATGGTGCTCTATGCCGCCTGAGGAAGACGCGGCCCTCATCCTCAAGGTGGCGCTCCGCCCAGCAGGAGGTGGAGAACCTGCTCAAGACCCTGATCGTGCTGGCGGATCAGCAGCCTCCCCTCAGCCATGCGCTGGATCGTCCGGCTCAGCTGGCCGGCGCCCAGCTGCCCGAGCCTCATCCGCCAGCTGCGGGAGGAGGTGGAGGTGCAGATTGCCGCTGCGGTTCAGAGGCGAGCGGGATTGCCGCCGCGGGATTGAATGGGGGACATCAGCAAACCACCTCCCTGCGGTGGCCAATCCGCAGGACAAGGATCAGCAGCTCACTCCGCTGCCATTCATAGACAATGTGAGACTTACTCACCCGTAACCTGCGTAGCCCTTCAAACTCCCCGCACAACGCAGATCCTCGATGTCGTCGAGGTCGGTCGCTATGGCCTGGTCGATGCTGTCGGCTCCGTAACGGTTGAGTTGCTGAACAGCTGCATCGAGCTCAGCTCCAGTTCATCGGGTAAGCGGGCGGTGACCTGAACCATTGCGGCACACCTGACTTCGTCGAGATGTCAATGACATCCATTCACCCCGGCCCTCCACGCGGGTCACGACTCGGCCGATCGCTGAACGCTGGTGGGGGATGGATCCCACGGGCGGTCAGGCGTGGGCGGCAAGCCATGCCGCCAGGTCGGCGGAACCCTGGAAGTCGAGCAGGGCTTCCGCCAGGGCCTCCAGTTGCTCCAGGGGAAGGGCCTGAATGCGGGCGGTGGTGGCGTCGTTCAGGGGGCCGCAGCGGCGGGTGAGCAGGCGGAGGGTCACGTTGGCTTCGCCTTCCTGTAGGCCTTCCTGGCGGCCTTCCTGCCGGCCTTCTTGGCGGCCTTCCTGCCGGCCTTCCGCCAACCAGTCCTGCACGGCGCGGGTGTGGCGGATCTCCTCGCGGGGGATGCCGGCGATCACCATGATCTGCTCCTCGCTCAGCTGGGGAAACCGTTGCACCAGCATAGGCAGCACAACCGTGACCAGGTCCGGACGGCTGGCCAGGATCTGACGGCTGCTGGCGCCCAGTTCGCCCTCAGGCCGCACCGGCAGGGTGAGCAGGTTGAGCAAGGGATCCAGGTTGGGCTCCTGGCTGAGCGCCTCCAGGTTGAGCCAGACCACCTGCTGCTCCAGGAACAGGCGCAGTGCCTGGGTGGGGCCGAGATTCAGTCGGTCGTGGGGCGTGATCATCAGCACCGCCCAGTGCTCCACCTGGGGGTGCTGCTGCAGGAAGCGATAGGTCTGCGCCGCCAGGCGGTGGTGAAAGCCCGGATCCGGGTGCATCTGCACCTCCAGCAGCACCACCGGAAACTCCGCGCTGCCGGTTTCGGCGCAGCCGGTGGCCTCCCGGGGCCAGAGCACGCCATCGAGCCGGTGGCTGAGCTCCTTGATTTCGAGTGCTGAGAAGCGATAGAGGCGGTCGCCGGGCGCGGAGGGGTCGAGGCCGAGATCGCTGGTGCTGCTGCCGCTGGCGGTATCAGCGCCCCTGCCGGGGAGGAGTGAGCGGATCAGGTCGGGGGCGCTCTGGAAGACGCGGTAGTACCAGCGGTCGGTGTTCAAGCGGAGCTGCCGCTGGCTGGAAGGTAGCCGGGGTTGGGGCTGCGTTCTGTGAGCAGTGCAGCGGCCCAATCCGGAAAGGGATTCCAATGGCGCTCGATGCTGCCGTGCTTCAGCGTGAAGACGGGACGGACGGGTTGATCGGCTGATCTGTTGTCGTAGACCCTGGCAACGTCGCAAAGCGGCAACGATGTTTCGACGTGATTCAGCATCCTTGGGATGGGGCTCACGACCTTGTCTCGAGGGACATCATGACCTCCCTCGCTGACCCGTTCGCTGATGCGCGCCTGGTTCAAGGATGGACTCTGGAGGTGAATCATCACCATGATCACCTGGTAGCCGAGGGCCTTGGCATGGCCCACGACATCAACCTTGGAGGGGTGGGAATACACCGTTTCAAAGCAGAAGCTCAATCCTCTGAGCAGGAAGTTGTTGCGTTGGTCTTCAGCCAGCTTGGCTGCTTCGTAACTGTGCGCCTCAGGCGCGCCTGGGTAGTCGACCCGGGCAAGCACATCCGCATTCACAAACGGCACTCCAAGGGGCTGGAGGTAGAGGCGATAGAACGTTGATTTGCCAGCTCCATTGCCGCCCACCAGCATCCACAGCTGCCTGGGTTTGGTCATGGCGCTGAGACGTTGGCGGGCTCGGTGCCGATCGGCTGAAACACCCATGGCGGAACACCCCGCGATTCGCGTGCCGTCTGCAGAGATCTGTTCAAGCAGGCCAGGTTGGCTGAGGCAGGCTCCCGGACTGTCGATCGACCTCCACTGCCGCGTACACCTGCTCAGGCGCTGTACTCCGCAACCCCTCGTCTCGCTCAGGTCACAACGGCCTCCAGTCCGATCACGCCCATCACATGGGGAAACACCTCCCCCACCTCTGGCACCAGCTCCCAGCGCACCTCGGCGTTGAGGCGCTGTGGGTCGATCACCAGCAGCCGCAGGGCCCCAGGCTGATCGGCCAGATCGGCATAGAACCGTTGCCGCACCCCCTCGAGCTGCTCGGCCGTGCAGCAGTGGATGAAGCCCACCTCCGCCAGGCTTGCCGCGCGGGTGGAGCGGTCGTAAAAGCCCTGCCGTTTTGCCTGCTGCCAGTCGCTTTCCAGAGCGAGGTGATAGATCCAGCCTCCTGATCGCCACGGCTGGGGCTGGCTCCAGGGTTGCGCCATCACCGTTGCCAGTTCCTTGCTCTCAAGGAAACGCGACAGCCAGGCCTGCAGCGGCTCCAGGCCCGGTTCGGCATCGAAGCCCGCTGGATCCGCCAGCCGGAACTGGCGCACGAAGGGCAACAGGGCCCAGTCCGCCAGGGAAGGGCGCGAACCCAGCAGCCAGCCCTCCGGTATTCTCGCCAGCCGTTCGTTCCAGCGCCCCAGGCTCGCCAGGGCGGCGGCCCGGTGCATCGGCCGCTCCTGCTCCCCCGCGGCACCATGGCGGGCGGCGTACTTGAAGCGATCCAGGTGGTGTTTGAAGGGTCCGTCGTTTTCGGCGATCATCGCCGTGATCTCCGCCAGTGCCGCTGGGCTCCTGCCGACCCACCAGCCCTGCGGGTCGCGGTGCTCCAGGGCCCACCGCATGATCTCCAGGCTTTCCTCCAGCACTTGCGCAGGCTTCGTCTTTTCGGAGGAGGAACCGTTTTCCTTGCCGGACCCGGTTCGTTTTCCGGGCACCACAAGCACCGGCACCGTGCCCTTGGCTGAGGCCTCCAGCAGCTCGGGCGGCTTGGCCCGCAGGCTCACCTCCCGCAGCTCCAGGTTTGGTCCCGGCGCAAAGCCGGCGGCGGCCAGGGCCAGGCGGGCGCGGATGGCGTAGGGGCAGCGGCGGAAGCTGTAGAGCACCGGCATCGGACATGCGATCGGCGCTGTCGTCAATGGCCCGTTTCTTCCAACGCTGGCGCCCATGCCCATCAGCCTGGCCCATGGGACGGCATCTGAAGACCATCCACCTCCTGCCAGAAGCCGATCCGCCGCCAGAAGCGCACCCGCAGGTCGTCTTCGAACTCCTGGTGGGTGGGCAGGTCGTGCCAGTGGTCGATGCGCTGCGCGAGTTGGGCGCAGCGCAGCAGGTGCTGGGCCGCGTAGGGGTAGCGCTTCGGGCGGGAGTGTTCCAGGGCGAAGCTCACCATCGCCCGCAGCAGCACGGTGGCGGCCAGCGGATGGCCGGCCTCCAGCTGCTCAGCCGCCGGACCGTAGAGCCCGTAGGCCTCCCCATTCCAGCGGTGGGGCTGGCGCAGCACCAGCTCCGCCGCCCGGCGCAGATCCGGCCAGGCCAGCAGGAAATCCAGGGCTTCGGCGGGGTCTTCGTGGGCCAGCGCCCGATCGAGAGCCTCCTCCTCGGCCTGCACATCCTCGAAATCATCGAGCCGGCGGAGGTACTCACGCAGCAGGCCGGCATCGAGATCCTCCAGAAACCCCTGCCAGCGCTCCCCCTGGGCCTCCTGGCGGCGGCCCAGGGCCTCAAGCGCCTCGATCCGCGGCCGTCGCACCACCGCCCCCAGCCACTGCAGCCCCTCCTCGTCCACCCCCTCCAGCGTCGCCAGGGCCTCCTCGGCCCGGCCCGCCGCCAGCAGCCGCTCCGCCACCGCCGCCGCCACCGACGGGCGCCGCAGATCCTCCGCGCTGAAGCTGCCGGCGAAGGCGTCCACATCGCCCATCGCATCGGCGATCGCCAGCATCACCGCCGAACGCTCCGGCGTGCCGCGGGCCCGGAATTCCCCCCGTAGGGCCTCCAGCCCCTCCCGCCCCAGCGGCTCCGCCAGCAGCCCCACCAGCCGATCCAGCTGGCGGTAGCCGTTGCATTCCATCAGCGCCTCGGCGATCCGTTCCGCCGCCGCCTCCGGCGCCGGCCGGGCCGCCACCATCGTGGCCGGCAGGGCCTCGAGCACCCGCTGGAAGAAGCCGCTGAGGCTGCCGCTGCCGTCGTGGCTGCGATCGAAGAGGCCCTCCGAGAGCTCCAGCAACTGCCAGTGCAGCTCGTGGGCAATGGCCGGTGCCTCCGTGCGGATCGATCCGGTGACCGTGGCCAGGTGCCCCTCCAGCTCGGTGAGCAGGGTTCGACGTTTGGCCGCATCGAGAAACGTGCTGGCCTGGTCGATCGTGCGCAGGCGCTTGCGCACTTCCTGCGCCGCCTCCTCGGCGCTGCGCCCTTCCGCCAGCGCCAGCCGCAGCCGGCGCTTGGCCGCCGCATTGCCCTGGCTCAGCTCCAGCAGCAGCTCCGCCAGGCGGGCCGCCCCGAGGGCCTCGAGGTTGCGGGCGTTGAGGGTGGTGCGGGCAGCGGGCACGGATCAGGTTGGTGGGTCGGCGCCGGGGCCCAGGTGGCTGGCACCGCACGCGGCGGCCCGCTCGATCTGCCGTTGGCGCTCGGCGAAGCGGGCGCGGTCGGCGTCGCTGTAGCGGCCCAGGCAGTGGCGGCAGCTCACCCCGTCCACGTAGCTGGGCAGGGCTCGATCGGCCGGCGAGAGCGGCAGGCCGCAGGCGTGGCAGAGGCTGTGCTCGCCGGGCTCCAGGCGGTGGTTCACCGCCACCCGCTGGTCGAACACGAAGCATTCGCCCTGCCAGCGGCTCGCCTGCTCGGGAATCTCCTCGAGATACCGCAGAATGCCGCCCTGCAGGTGATGCACCCCCTCGAAACCCTGCTGGAGCAGGTAGGCGGTGGCCTTCTCGCAGCGGATGCCTCCGGTGCAGAACAACGCCAGCTGCTTCGGCTGCCGCTCGGCCACCAGGGGCCTCAGCTCCTGCTCCACCCACCGGGGAAACTCCCGGAAGCTGCCGGTGCCGGGATCGATCGCTCCCTCGAAGCTGCCGATCGCCACCTCGTAGTCATTGCGGGTATCGATCACCAGGGTGTCGGGATCGCGGATCAGGGCGTTCCATTCCTGCGGATCCACGTAGGTGCCCACGGGTGTGGCGTCCAGCTGCACCGTGGGGCAACCCAGGCTCACGATCTCCCGCTTGATCCTCACCTTCCAGCGCCGGAAGGCCTGTCGCGGCGCCGTGCTGCGCTTCACCGTGAGCTCGGCCAGCCGTGGATCGCTCTGCAGGGCCGCCAGCAAGGCCTCCACGCCTGAGCTGGGGCCACTCACCGTGCCGTTCACCCCTTCCGTGGCCAGCAGCAGGCTCCCTTTCACGCCGCCGGCCTCCCCCACGGCCCGCCAGCGTTGCTGCAGATCCGGCAGGTCGTCCGCAGCCAGGACTGCGAAGCGATAGAACGCCGCCACCAGCACCTCGGTGGCGGCAGAGGTTTCGGCTGGGGCTGGCGCGTCAGGCATGGGCGACAGCCGGGGCCGGTGATGCGGCACTGGCCTTGCCAGCGGCAGGCGGCGCCCCTGCGGTTTCCACCCGCACCCCCGCTGCCGCCAGCAGGGCCTGGTCTGCGGCCACATCCGGGTTGCCGGTGGTGAGCAGGGTGTCGCCGTAGAAGATCGAATCGGCGCCCGCCAGCAGGCAGAGGATCTGGGCTTCGCGGTTCATCTGGTCGCGGCCGGCACTCAGCCGCACCCGGCTGTGGGGCATCAGGATCCGTGCCACCGCCACCATCCGCACCAGTTCCAGCGGATCCACCGCCGGCTGCTCCTGCAGCGGCGTGCCCTCCACCGCCACCAGGGCATTGATCGGCACGCTCTCGGGATGGGGTTCGAGGCTGGCCAGCACCTGCAGCAGGCCGGCGCGATCCGCCGGCGTTTCGCCCATGCCGATGATGCCGCCGCAGCAGAGGGTCACGCCGGCCCGGCGCACCCGCTGCAGGGTTTCCAGCCGCTCTTGATAGGTGCGGGTGGTGATGATCCGGCCGTAGTGCTCCGGGCTGGTGTCGAGGTTGTGGTTGTAGGCGGTGAGGCCCGCTTCCGCCAGGCGAGCGGCCTGCTGATCGGTGAGCATGCCGGCGGTCACGCAGGCCTCCAGCCCCAGCTCCCTCACCCCTTGCACCATCGCCAGCATCGCCTCGAACGGCGCTCCGTCGCGGATCTCGCGCCAGGCCCAGCCCATGCAGAAGCGGTTCGCGCCGGCCGCCTTCGCCGCCCGGGCCCGCTCCAGCACCGGTGCCACCGCCAGCTCCGGCCGGCCGGCCACATCGGCGCTGTGGTGCATCGACTGGGGGCAATAGGCGCAGTCTTCCTCGCAGCCGCCGGTCTTGACGCTCAACAGCGAGGCCAGCTGCACCGTGTAGCCCGGATTGGCGGCCCGGTGCACCTGCTGGGCCTGCCAGAGCAGGTCCATCAACGGCAGGTTCAGCAGCGTCTGGATCTCGGCGTGGCTCCAGTCGTGGCGGGTGATCACAGGGGCTTCAGGCGGGGCGTTGGGATCGGCGTACAGGCTGTAGGGCTTGTGGCCTCTGGGCTTCAGGCCGCGGGGGCCACGCCGCCGAAACGGCGCTGCCGGCCCTGGTAGTCCAGCAGAGCGCGCAGCAGCGCCTCCTGATCGAAATCGGGCCAGAGCACATCGGTGATGTGGAGCTCGGCGTAGGCCAGCTGCCAGAGCAGGAAGTTGCTCAGCCGCTGCTCGCCGCTGGTGCGGATCAGCAGATCCGGATCCGGTTCGCCGGCGGTGTGCAGCTCAGCGGCGAAGCGGGCCTCATCGATCGCCTCGGGATCGAGCGTGCCCTCCGCCACCCGCTGGGCCAGCTGGCGCGCCGCCCGCACCAGCTCGTTGCGGCCGCCGTAGTTGGTGCAGACGTTGAAATGAATGCCGCTGTTGCCCGCCGTGCGCTCGGTGGCTTCGGCGATCCGTTGCCGCAGCCCCTCCGGCAGGGGCTCCAGGTCGCCCAGGAAGCGAATCCGCACCTGCTCCCGCTCCAGCCCCTCCAGTTCCCGCACCAGCACCTTCTCGAACAGGGCCATCAGGAAGCTCACCTCCTCCCCCGGCCGGTTCCAGTTCTCGGTGGAGAAGGCATAGGCCGTCAATGCGCCGATGCCCCAGTCGCTGCAGAGGCGCAGGGTGCGCTTGAGGGATTCCACTCCGGCCCGGTGCCCCATCACCCGCGGCAGGCCGCGCTGCCGCGCCCAGCGGCCGTTGCCATCCATGATCACCGCCACATGGGTGGGCAGGCGAGCGGGATCGAGAGCCGCCGGCAATGGCGACACGTGGGAGTGGGGGGTGGTGGTCGCCAGGGCGCGACTCATCCGCGGGAATCCGGCGTGTCCTTCGCCACGCTACGTCCCGTCGATGAAGCCAGGGCATCGCTGAGCAGGTCGTGCAGGCGGCTGCTGGTGATCGGCCGCTCCAGCCGCCCCTGGCAGGCCAGCGACAGGGTGCCCGTCTCCTCGGACACCACGATGCAGAGGCAGCGATCGAAGCGCTCGGTGATGCCCAGGGCTGCCAGGTGACGGGTGCCGTAGCGGTTGCTGCCCTGGCGCGACAGCGGCAGGATCACCCCCGCCGCCATGATCCGGTTGGCCCGCACCAGCACGGCACCGTCGTGCAGGGGCGTATCGGCCGCGAACAGGTTGAGCAGCAGATCCACCGACAGCTGCGCATCGAGTGGGATGCCGGGATTGAGGAAATCCTCGGGACGCAGGTCGCTGCCCAGATCCACCAGCACCAGCGCCCCCCTGCGGCTCTGGGAGAGGCGCCCGGCCGCCTCGCTCAGCACCGCCACCGAGCCGGAGGCCAGGCCATCGCGGCCGCTGTTGCCGAACAGCACGTCCAGCCGTCCGGTGCCGAGCAGTTCCATCAGGCGGCGCAGCTCCCCTTGCCACAGGATCGCCAGGGCCAGGCTGCAGGCCAGCACCAGGGCATCCACCAGCTTGGTGGTGAGCGGCAGGTTGGCGTAGCGCTGCACCACCCAGGCCAGCGCCACCAGAAACAGGTAGCCCCGCAGCAGCCACAGCGTGCGGGATTCGGTGACCCGGCCGAGCACCACAACTCCCAGACCGGTGGCGAACAGCAGGTCGAGCAGCAGGCGGGGATCGACGAGCCTCAGCCAGGCCACATGCAGGGGCGATTCCTGAGACTCAGGGTACCGGCAGGAGCCTGGCTGGCAGCACGTCGTAGCGCAGAAGGTCTTCCGGCTGTTCGCGCCGTTGCACCAGCTCCGCCATCCCCTCGTGGACCAGCACCGCCGCCGGTCGGGGAATGCGGTTGTAGTTGGAACCCATCGAGGCGTTGTAGGCGCCGGTGGAGAACACCGCCAGCACGTCGCCCCGGCCGGCCGGCGGCAGGGCGATGTCCTTGAGCAGCACATCGCCCGATTCGCAGTGCTTGCCCGCCACGGTCACCGTTTCGAGCGGCTGATCTTCAGGAGACTCCCCGCCGGGCAGACCTGCGTGGGGGCGATCGGCCAGCACGGCGGTGTACTGCGATTGATAGGTGATCGGCCGCGGGTTGTCGCTCATGCCGCCATCCACCGAGAGATAGGTGCGGATGCCGGGGATGTCCTTGCGGCTGCCCACCGTGTAGAGGGTCACGCCGGCGGTGGCCACCAGGGAGCGGCCCGGTTCGCACAGCAGCCGCGGCAGCTCCAGGTTCCGTTCGCGGCAGGCCTCGGCCACCGCCACCGCCACGCCGCGCACCCACTCCTCGATGCTCGGCGGATCATCCGAGGCCACATAGCGGATGCCGAGGCCGCCGCCCACGTTCAGGTCCTGCACCGGGTGGCCCAGGGAGCGGGCCAGGGCCAGGGCATCGGCCATCACGCCCGCCAGGTCCCGGTGGGGTTGCAGTTCGAAGATCTGGGAGCCGATGTGGGCATGCAGGCCGGTGAGCTCGGCCCAGGGACAACCTTTGAGATGGCGCAGCACCGTTTCAAGCTGGTCGGGATCGAAGCCGAACTTGCTGTCGAGGTGGCCGGTGCGGATGTACTCGTGGGTGTGGCACTCGATGCCCGGGGTGAAGCGCAGCATCAGCCGCACCGGTTGCCCCTGGGCCGGTGCCAGCTCGGCCAGCAGCTCCAGGTCGAGCCAGTTGTCCACCACCACGGTGATGCCGCGGCTCACGGCCAGTTCCAGCTCCTCCTTCGACTTGTTGTTGCCGTGCAGCACGATCCGGTCGCTGGGCATGCCGCCCTGCAGTGCCGTGAGCAGTTCGCCGGCAGACACGGCATCCAGCCCCAGCCCCTCGGTCGCCACCAGGGCCGTGATCGCCAGGGAGCTGTTCGCCTTGGAGGCATAGAGCGCCAGAGCCGAACCGGGGTAATGCACCGCCAGGGCGTCGCGGTAGGCGCGGCAGGTGGCCCGCAGCGTCGCCTCATCGAGCACATAGAGCGGTGTGCCGTAGGTGCGGGCCAGGTCGCTCAGGCCGCAGCCTCCCACCTGCAGCCGCCCTTCGCCGTCCCGTTCGGTGGTGAGGGGCGTGAGGTTGCGGTTGGGGCTGGTCAGATCGCGTCCGGCCTCATAGGGCTGGGGCGTTGCGGCCGCCGAGCCCGCCGCGGCCGCCTCCGGGCCGGCGCTCTGCTGGGAAGCTGTCAACACCATGGCGCGGGTCCCGGGCGGCGAGGAAACGATGTGCAGTGAATGTACGGAAGCCGTCGGGATGGTGACGGGTCCGGCTCCGCTCAGCCTCGCCGATCTGGCCGCCTGCCTGAAGCTCGATCAGCAGGCCCTGGGGGGCCTCTGGACGGAGAGCCAGTGGCGCACCGAGTTGCAGGAAGCCTCCCGGCCGGGTGTGGGGCTCTGGCAGGGGGAGGCGCTGGTGGCGATGGCCTGCGGCTGGCTGATCCTCGATGAGCTGCACATCACGGTGGTGGCGGTGGATCCGCAGTGGCGCCGCCTCGGCCTGGGGCAGCAGGTGCTGGCCGCGCTGCTGGCGGAGGCCCGGGGACGAGCCGCGAGCCGGGCCACCCTTGAGGTGGCGACGGGCAACGGCGCTGCGCGGGGGCTCTACGCCCGCTTCGGCTTCCGCGATGCCGGCATCCGTCGTGGTTATTACCGCAGCGGCGAGGACGCCCTGATCCAATGGCTCGACCTTCGGACATGAACGCGTCCTCGCGGCCCGCGGGCAGCACGCCCTTCGCCTGCGCATCGACCACCCCTGGTGGCGCCCGAACCGATCACCGATCCAGCGGTTCGGTTTACCGGCGTTTCTTGTTGCGAAGCCCGTCAGATCGTGCTGGTTGTCTTATGTCTTGAACAGGCCTGAAGCCTTGAGGCAACAGCGATCTGCCGCGCTGGCACAGCAACACCGCACTCTCCGCTCACCCCTGATAGGTTAGTGAGACGTGCAGCAGGCCCCGCCCCATGTTCGAGCGGTTTACCGAGAAGGCCATCAAGGTGATCATGCTGGCCCAGGAAGAGGCCAGACGCCTGGGTCACAACTTCGTGGGCACCGAACAGATCCTGCTGGGCCTGATCGGTGAGGGCACCGGTGTGGCCGCCAAGGTGCTCAAGTCCATGGGGGTCAACCTCAAGGATGCCCGGGTGGAAGTGGAGAAGATCATCGGCCGCGGCTCCGGCTTCGTGGCGGTGGAGATCCCCTTCACCCCCCGGGCCAAGCGGGTGCTGGAGCTCTCCCTGGAGGAGGCCCGCCAGCTGGGTCACAACTACATCGGCACCGAGCATCTGTTGCTCGGACTGATCCGCGAAGGCGAAGGTGTCGCCGCGCGGGTGCTGGAGAACCTCGGCGTCGACCTGGCCAAGGTGCGCACCCAGGTGATCCGCATGCTCGGCGAAACCGCCGAAGTGGCGGCCGGCAGTGGTGGCAAGGGCTCTACCAAGACCCCCACCCTCGATGAATTCGGTTCCAACCTCACCCAGCAGGCCGCTGAAGGCAAGCTCGATCCGGTGGTGGGTCGCCAGCACGAGATCGAGCGGGTGATCCAGATCCTCGGCCGTCGCACCAAGAACAACCCGGTGTTGATCGGCGAGCCCGGTGTCGGTAAAACCGCCATTGCCGAAGGTCTGGCCCAGCGCATCGTCACCGGCGATGTGCCGGACATCCTGGAAGACAAGCGCGTTCTCACCCTCGATATCGGCCTGTTGGTGGCCGGCACCAAGTACCGGGGCGAATTCGAGGAGCGCCTCAAGAAGATCATGGAGGAGATCCGGGGTGCCGGCAACGTGATCCTGGTGATCGACGAAGTCCACACCCTGATCGGTGCCGGTGCGGCCGAGGGCGCCATCGATGCCGCCAACATTCTCAAGCCGGCCCTGGCTCGCGGCGAGCTGCAGTGCATCGGTGCCACCACCCTGGATGAATACCGCAAGCACATCGAGCGGGATGCGGCCCTGGAGCGCCGCTTCCAGCCGGTGATGGTGGGCGAGCCCTCCGTGGTCGACACGATCGAGATCTTGCGCGGCCTGCGGGAGCGCTATGAGCAGCATCACCGCCTCAAGATCTCCGATGAGGCCCTCGTGGCCGCCGCCACCCTCGGTGATCGCTACATCTCCGATCGCTTCCTGCCCGATAAGGCGATCGACCTGATCGATGAAGCCGGCAGCCGCGTGCGCCTGCTCAACTCCAAGCTGCCCCCCGCCGCCAAGGAGGTGGATAAGCAGCTCCGGGCTGTGCAGAAAGACAAGGAAGACGCGGTGCGCGAGCAGGATTACACCAAGGCCGGTGAACTGCGCGATAAGGAAGTGGAGCTGCGCGAGCAGATCCGCACGATCCTGCAGGCCCGCAAGGACGAGGATCCCGCCGCTGAGGCCGGTGCCGCTGAGGCCGCTGAAGCTGGTGGTGTCGCCGTTGCTCTCGCCACCAGCGAGGCCAACAGATCCGAAGTGGCCGGCATCGACGGGGAACGCCATCCGTTGGTCACGGAGGAAGACATCGCCCAGATCGTGGCCTCCTGGACCGGTGTGCCGGTGCAGAAGCTCACCGAGAGCGAATCGGTGAAGCTGCTCAACATGGAAGAGACCCTCCATCAGCGCCTGATCGGTCAGGACGAAGCGGTGAAGGCCGTCTCGAAGGCGATCCGCCGGGCTCGGGTTGGCCTCAAGAACCCCAACCGTCCGATCGCCAGCTTCATCTTCTCCGGCCCCACCGGTGTCGGCAAGACCGAGCTCACCAAGTCTTTGGCGGCGTATTTCTTCGGCAGCGAAGATGCGATGATCCGCCTCGACATGTCGGAGTTCATGGAGCGCCACACGGTCAGCAAGCTGATCGGCTCGCCTCCGGGCTATGTGGGCTTCAACGAAGGCGGGCAGCTCACCGAAGCGGTGCGCCGGCGGCCCTACACCGTGGTGCTGTTCGACGAGATCGAGAAGGCCCACCCGGATGTGTTCAACCTGCTGCTGCAGCTGCTGGAAGACGGTCGTCTGACCGATTCCAAGGGCCGCACGGTCGATTTCAAGAACACCCTGATCATCATGACCTCGAACATCGGTTCGAAGGTGATCGAGAAGGGCGGCGGCGGCCTCGGCTTCGAGTTCGGTGGCGGCGATGTGGAGGAAACCCAGTACAACCGCATCCGCATGCTGGTCAACGAGGAACTCAAGCAGTACTTCCGGCCTGAGTTCCTCAACCGTCTCGACGAGATCATCGTCTTCCGTCAGCTCAGCCGCGATGAGGTGAAGGAAATCGCCGAAATCCTGCTCAAGGAGGTGTTCGGCCGCATGCGCGAGAAAGGGATCGAGCTTTCGGTCACCGACGCATTCAAGGAGCGCCTGGTGGAAGAGGGTTACAACCCCAGTTACGGTGCCCGGCCCCTGCGCCGTGCCGTGATGCGCCTGCTCGAGGATTCCCTGGCCGAGGAATTCCTCTCCGGCCGCATCGGCGAAGGCGATACCGCTGTGGTCGATGTGAACGACGACAAGCAGGTGGTGATCCGCAAGCAGGGTGTGGTCACCATGCCGGAACTGGCCACGGCCAGCGTCTGAATCTCAGAGGCGATTGCGCGGCGGTTCTCCCGTTCCGCGCAACAGCCCCTGCTCCCAGCGGCCCAGCTGACGATCAGCCAGTGCGCTGGCCAGGGCCACCGTGCCCCCGGCCACCAGGGCAGGCAAGGTGTGAAACCAGGCGATTGCGGCCAGGCTGCCCCAGAGCGGCAGTGGTAGCCACGGCCGCCAGCGGCGGATTCCGGCCAGGGCACCGCC
This sequence comes from Synechococcus sp. CBW1006, assembly GCF_015840525.1. Lineage (NCBI taxonomy): Bacteria > Bacillati > Cyanobacteriota > Cyanophyceae > Synechococcales > Synechococcaceae > Synechococcus > Synechococcus sp. CBW1006. The sequence goes on from NZ_CP060396.1 coordinate 2,572,306, forward strand.
ACAGGACTGGCAGTGCTCGGTATGGGCGTGAAAGCGCTCCATCAGCGCGTCACGCTCCAGTCGCGGCGGCAAGGCTTGATCGGGGAACGGATCGGCGCTGAAGCGGCTCACCCAGTCGTGCAGGGCTTTGATGTAGAGATCGGCGCCAGTGGCCAGGTTGTAGGCGCGGCTGGCCGAGCCACTTCTCCCCCGGGTCTCCAGCACCCGCTCCTGCCAGTGGAGAAACAGCTGGTCATCTTCCAGCACCCGATGGTTGCTGATGTGCTGTAGCCAGCGGGGCCGCAGCCCCAGCAGGCGCGCCGGCCAGGGGGAACGGAAGCGGAACGGGAACCTCGCCAGCAGCCGGCATTCGCCTCGGCGGATCGGCACCGCATAGACCACGGTCAGAATGCGGGCGAACGCCTTGGCGTCGAGCTCGTGCCACATCAGGGCCGGTGCTGCAAAGGTGGTGTGCTGGCTGCCGAGGCTTCCCTTGCGCGGACCCTCCGGCCACAGCCCCGTGAATCCCTCCTCGCCGAAGCTGGTGAGTTCGGCCTGCACCGGTGCTGCGGTGGCGCGGTTGCCCACGGTCTTGTGGTGGGTGAAGGGCACGTGGCTCACATCGAGCACGTTCTCCAGCAGGGTGAGGGCATCCATCGGCAGGTCCCGGAAGGTGTCCTGCACCAGCCAGGGCTCACCGGGTTCCTCCAGGGCCGGCACCAGCGGCAAGGGCACCGCGGCGGCCTCGTTCGGATCGCCGGCGAACACGAACAGCAGGCCCTGGGCTTCGGCCGTGGCGTAGGTGCGGCAGGTCGATCGCCGCGAGGCGAGGGCGGCGTCGGATTCGGCCTGGGGGATGAGGGTGCAGCGGCCACTGCCCTCGAAGCTCCAGCCGTGATATGGGCACTCCAACTCGCCCCTGGCATTGATCCGCCCGTCGCTGAGGGGCACCAGCCGGTGGGGGCACACGTCCGCGAAGGCCCGCCACTGCTGGGCTGCCTCCTCCCACCAGAGCACAAGATCCTGCTCCAGCAGGGTGAAGGGCTGGGGGCGGCGGCGGTCGAGATCCGCCAGAGGGGCCACCGGATACCAGTGTCGATGCCAGTCCACAGCTGGGGGCACGGCAGAAGGCAACGCAGAGAGATCGCATCCTGGCAACCCCGCGCCACCAACGGCAGGAGGTCGGTGCGGGGGGCGGTGCTCTGATCCAGGCAAGTGGTCTGATCACGGCGAGGAATGGTGTGGGTCTGGGTTGGTTCAGCTGGAAAGAAATCAGTTTGAAGGCGACGGTGTTGCGAGGGTGGACTAGGACAAATGGCTGGTGATTGTGGCTGGTTCAGTCACCGGAACTGGCGAGATTGCCCAGGGATGACGAAGTGTGTTGGTCCTTCCGGAGCCAGGCATGGCAGGGCTCCTTTACAATTGCGATCAATCAAGACCGCGCGCGCCTTCAAAAGCCAGTATGCAAAACGCCTTCTTCGATGACTCGCTGGATAAAGACGCGATCAAGCGCAGAATCCAGGCCATTGATGCAGGCAAGGTCGGTCTCTACAGCATCGGTCTTTATCCAGGTTCGATCGCCTACAACTGCGCCATGCATACCGATGGCAGCAGCCTGATGCTGGCCCCCAGGCCGGGCCGCGATCTGATGGGTGCCTTCTCGGACGATGCCATTGCCGGCATGGATCCGGAGCATCTCGAAACCGTGAAGCGCATGGCGCACCATCCGCAGCAGGGAGCTGCGGCCACCAACGGCCTGGCTGATCTGATCCAGCACTGCGATCTGGTGGTGCTGAGCGCCAACAGCAACCACATCGACCAGGACCTTCAGGATGCCTGTGCCCTGCGAACCGAGCTGAAACGTGAACAGGTGGTGCTGGCCTGTCTGGCCGGCTCTTTCAGTCACGATCACATTCGCAACGAATCCTATGTGTTATGCGAGAGATATCCGAATCTGGCCTTCTTTTCCGGCTTTCATCGCCACGGTGCTCTCCGCAATCCGGTCGACAGCTTCACCGCCAATTTCTGCCACCCCAATGCACTGACGGCCCTGCTGGGGGCACGGATGTTGGACAAGATCTCGCCTAATATTCAAGTATCTCCTGGGATTCACAATATTGAAGCGCAGTATATCAAGGCGGCCAAGAATATCTCCTCCATCTTTGCCGGCTTCGGGCACGCCTATCACCGTGAAAATACTGGCATTCTCCCAACCCTGCTCACCCTGCTGCTCGATCAGTGCATCGATCAGGCTGCCACGGTATCCATGGCGCGCCGGGATCGTCAGCGGCTCTATGGCCGCCAGCCGATCGCCCTCACCGAACTGGGCTATGGCGTGCAGCGCATTGAGGCGGCCCTCAACCGCGGTGGTGACATGGAAAAAGTGCGGGATCACACCTTCGCCCAGCTCACCGCCATGGTGGCCGACGTGCGCGGCAGCATGATGCAGCCGGTCTCGGGCAGTCCGACCCGGAACTTCCAGGTGGGCCAGATCCTGGCGGAGCGCATGCGGGCGCATCAGCGCTGTCCGCACACGATGGAGGAACTGCAGGATTGGTGTGAAGCGGCTGGCTTGCCCCGTGGCGGCCTGGAAGGGCTCAAGGCCCTGAGCTGCTGGCCACAGATCGTGCGCAACTACGGCATCCTGGTGCACGATGCCTCGATGGTGAATCTGCTCTACATGGCGGTCTACGGCAAGCCGAGCACCAAGGACATCGCCTTTTCGGTGATGACCGAAAGTCGGGAGATGTCGAATTACTGCCAGGAATCAGTTCGGCCGACCCATAGCCGCAAGTACGCTGAGGCTTTGCAGAGTCTCGATAATCCCGAGGCACTGGATCTTCTCGCCACCGCCGTGATTGCGGATAATGCCCGTAAAGCTGCCCTCGATGACACCTTTTCGGACGACCAGCTGGGCCAGGATCACGTGCCCGCCTATCTGCAGGCAATGAACGTGATTGAGAATGTCTGGTGATGACTGAAGCCAGAGGATGTAAGCTCGTTGATTAGCTCTAATCTCTTACGAGTCAATCTTGTTTAGCTGGAGGCTGAGGTATAGAATCGCAGAGCATATTTCCAGAACCAACGGCTCGCCAGCAGGGACAGGATCGTGACCACTCCTGATGCCGTGAGCCAACTGAGGTTGGCACGACCCAGCAGGGCTTCGGCGGGCACCGTGGTAAGGAAAGCCACTGGTACAACTACGGTGAAGAACAGCCGCAGGCCGATCGGATAGGCGCTGATGGGATAACGGCCTGCGGCCAGAAAGCTGCGTAGCACCTCCGTGGCGTTCCACACCTTCACGAACCAGATGCTGGTGGCCGCCAGGATGAACCAGAGGCTGTACAGGATCAGGCTGCCGCAGATCAGCATCAGCCCCGTCAGCAGGAGATCCTGCAGGCTCGGCGTGGCTCCCGTACGGACGGCTCCCACAACCATGAGCACAACACCCAGCACGATCCCAGGGAGACCCCAGGGGGAAACCGTGCGCAACGACAGCCAGAACTGGCTGTCGATCGGCTTGAGCAACACATAATCCAGGCTGCCGTTCTGGACATGGCTCACGATGGTGCTGAGGTTGGGTTGCAGCAGGGTACTGGCGATGCCATCCAGCACGGTGTACATCCCCAGCACCACCAGCGCTGCCTCCCAGCTCCAGCCCCCCAGCCCATGGCCGGAGCGGAAGAACAGCGACAACACGAACAGGCTGCCAGCCAGATTGCCACCTGTGGCCAGCAGTTCAATCAGCAGGTTGATCTGGTATTCCAGCTCGGCCGCCAGGGCCGCTCCCCAGAAGCTGCGCAGGGTGCGCCAGTAGCGCCCCACGGTGCCGCCGTTCATCTTGCTGCCGAGCGTCATGCCCCCATCGCTCCGTACTGCCGCAATCCCCGTTTCCAGAGCACCCATGTGATTGGCAGCAGGATCGCGATCCAGAGGCTCACCACGGCAAAGCTGGCGACGACATCCACCTTCTCGCCGGCCAGCAGCTGGGCCGGTATCGCAATCATGTATGGAAACGGAGTCCACAGCGCCAGGCGGCGCACCGGTTCGGGATACACCTGCAACGGAGCGATCAGGCCTGAGAGATAGAGATAGGGAATGAACAGCAGCCGCTCCAGGGCGCTGGCCCGCTCGCTCCAGAAGCAGACCGTGGTGAGGGCGAACTGGATCAGGAAGCGCAGGGCGAAGGCGAGCTGCATGGCCATGACCGCCAGCAGAAGCGCCGCTGGAGACGGCAGCCAGAAGGCGGCGGGATAGAGCAGGAAGAACAGGGCTGCCAGGGCGATCACGAAGGGCAGACGTGTGGCCTGTTCGGCGATGTGGGCGCTCACATACCGCCAGACCGGCGCCAGTGGTTGCAGCAGATAGCCCGAAAGCCGGCCCTGGAGATGGTCTTCCTCAAAGGTGTAGATCACCCACACCAGCGTGAACTGGCGCACGATGAACACAGCCAGAAAATACCGCGCCAGGGCGATGGGATCCAATCCCAGCGATGGGAGTTCAGCGGTGGGGGCGTTGCCGTTGTTGCCGCTGGCCCCACTCCAGAGGCCGAGCATGATGAAAGGCAGCACGCCCGAGAGCGCCCATAGCGCAATCTCGGCGCGGTACTCCAGCATGTACGCGTATTGGCTGCTCAGCAGCACCCGCACAAGGCGCAATCCCCGCTGCAGCTTCTTGCTCATCGGTCGTCCCTCTGGCGGAACAGTTGGCCGATGATCTCCTCCACCGGTGGATCGTTCACTTCCAGGTCACAGACATCGAAATCGGCCAGAAGACGACTCACCTGCTGCGTCAGTCGATCCCGTTCGATCAGCAGCCGCACCTCGTTGCCGTTCTGGCTTTCCAGGGTTCCGTAGCTCTCGAACATGCGGGCCGGCAAGACATGGCGCAACTCCAGTCGCACCTGGCGGCAGGGCGCCAACTGGTCGGTGAGCCCTTCAAGGCTGCCGTCGTAAAAGAGTCGCCCCTGGTGAATCAGCAGCACCCGCTCACACAGGGCCGTGATATCGCCCATGTAGTGGCTGGTGAGCAGCACCGTGGCACCGGTGCGGCGGTTGTAGTCGGCCAGAAAGGAACGCACCCGCACCTGGGCGTTCACGTCCAGTCCCAGGGTGGGTTCATCGAGAAACAGCACCGCCGGCTGATGCAGCAACGCCGCCATCAGTTCGGCCTTCATGCGCTGCCCCAGGGAGAGTTTGCGAACCGGCCGGGTCAGTTCCTCATCCAGTTCCAGCATGTCGGCCAGCTCGGCGATCCGGCGCTTGCTCTCGGCCGCGCCGATGCCGTAGACGGCGGCATGGACCCGCAACGAATCGAGTGGCGGCAGATCCCAGATCAGCTGCTGCTTCTGACCCATCACCAGCGTGATCTGACGCAGGAAGTCCGCCTGCCTACGGAAGGGTTCATGGCCGGCCACCCGCACCGTGCCGGCGCTGGGGTGAATCAGGCCCGTCAGCATCTTCAAGGTGGTGGTCTTGCCGGCACCATTCGGCCCGAGGAACCCCACCATTTCACCGGGTTCGATCGCGATGTTGATGTCCTGCACAGCCGTCACAAGGCGATGGCGTCGCTGGAGGAAGTGGCGCAGGGTGCCGCCAAGACCGGGCTGCTTGTCGGCCACCCGGAAGGTCTTGCTGAGCCCGCTGACGTTGACGATGGCCATCGAGGGAGTCTGGACGGCTTCCGATCGTGCAGATCTTGTCAGTTAGAAACTTGTCCAGCACAGATTTACCCATCACCGCTTCGCCAGATCTACCCTGGGTCGCACCCACCAGCCCCTGCAATGCACTTCTGGGCGCCTGAGATCGATCCAGCCCATCCGATGGACTGCACCCAGGCTGAGCACTACGTGATCAAGCACCTCGGCCGCGGCATGTTCCTGGCGGTGCAGGGAGAGGATCAACACCTCAGCGATGTCGCCACGGCCGGCGAAGCCCACCGCTTCCATACCCATGAGGCGGCGATCCGTGCCGCAGAGGAACTCAACCGCCTCGGTGCAGGGCCGGTCGATGTGGTGAAGGTGGAGTGAGGCCGGGCAGGCGGCGACCGGCCTGGCCATGCTGCGGTGACTGCGCAGCCCCCACCGATGAGCGCCCTATCCCCGGAGCAGGCCCTGGTGCTCACCGCGATCGATCGCTTTCTGGCCGATCCCGAGCTCGCCTTTGGCGGCGTCGACACTGACGACGACTCAGAAGGCGATGGCACCGACGATCCCGATTCAGCCGTCGGCATCGAGGCGGTCGACGTGCTCGAAGTGATCAGCAAGGCCCTGCTGATGGTGTTGCCGGCCGAGGAGATCGAGCAGGCGATCACCAATCTGCTCGCCTGCCATGGCGATCAGATCGATGACTCCACCCAGGTGGTGCTGGAAGCTCTGCTTCAGACGATTGAACGGGATGACACCGAGGTGTCGCTCGAAGCCCTGCTGACGGCCGAATCTGACCTGTTGCAGACCAATGCCCTCGATAGCGCGGCCCTGCTGGTCTGGGACGAGCAGACCACGCCGATGCTGGAGGAACTGGAGATTCTTGATCTGCTGGAGGCCTATCCCTGCCGCGGCCCCGGCGCTCGCTGGACCCCTGACATCTTCGTGCAGTTGCTGGAGGCGAAGGGCCGCCTGTTTCGCCAGACCCTGCTGGCGGTGGAGATCCTGGAAGAACAGCCGGACACCCGCCCCAATGCCCACACCATGCTGGTGATGGTGCCGCCCGATCCGAAGGCTCCCCTGGAACTGATGGAGCTGGTGGTGCCCCTCACCGTGCTGTCGTCACCCGATGCGCCGGGACAGGCAGGCTGAACTCAGGCAGGCTGAACCCTGGCTGATTGAACACATCTGGTCCTGTGCTCTGTGTATCCGTGAGCTCACTGCCTGTGATCCGTATCCGCTTCTCTTCGGCTCCCGGGACCGATCAATCGGGGCGCCGTCGATCCTGGGCTTCCGGTCTGCCGATTCTGCTGGGTGTGGTGGCCTCCAGTCTGGTGCTGCAACCCCTGGCGGCAACAGCGGCGGAAGGCATGGGCGCCGCGTCTGGCGATGCACCTCGGGCAAGGACTCCCGCCGAGCCCCAGGTGCTGCGCGCCGTACCTCCCCTGGCCACGCCGGATGCGGCGGTGGAGAAGGCCCTGTTGCATGCCCTGTTTCCCGCCTCGGCGGTGGATGCCGATGGCCATGGTCCCGATCACGGCACCCAGGAGTGGAAGCAGGCGCGCCTCCACATCCGCCAGCAGGCCTGTCTCAACGCCGGCAACCTGCGCTACGCCTACAACCGGGTCGACCTCAACGGCGACGGCAGCGAGGAGGTGGTGGCCACGGTGATCGGCCCGACGGTCTGCAGCACCGGTGGTTGCTCCCTGCTGATCTTCCAGAACCAGCACGGCACACTGGAGCCGATCAGCCGCATGTCTCTGTTCAAGGACCCCCTGATCGTGACCAGTCGGCTCCGGGGCGGCTGGAAGGAGTTGATCAGCCGGGTGCGGATCGATGCCGGCCATGGCTTTTACGCCCTGCTCACCCACGACGGCAGCGCGTATCCCCGCAATCCGAGCACGCCTCCGGCGGAACCGCTGCAGGAGGCCCTGCCGGGCACGGCCTATCTGGGCTGGCAGGAGAACGGCAACGGCTATCACCCGCTTCCCTGCGCCGAGAAGCGCCCATAACTCTTCACACCCTGTTACAGTGGTGGCAACACATCGTTACAACCCGATGACCACCTCTGATTCCCGCTTCGGTTTCGTTGCCTTCGCTGAGACCTGGAACGGCCGCCTGGCCATGCTGGGCTTCGTGATCGGCCTTGCCACCGAGCTGCTCACCGGCCAGGGCATCCTGAGCCAGATCGGCCTCGGCTGAGTTCTGGATCAGCGGTCTTCACGGCCGTGATCTCCAGCCCGGTTGGCAGGCGCCAGCCGGGCTTTGCTATCTCCGGAGTTTCTGTCGCCTCGGCGAGGGCCATGGCTCATCTGCTCGTCTTTGTTGTGGCCCCCGAGGCTCTGCTGCCCGGTGATGGCGCTGACTGGCCCTCTCTGGTGGAGGCCCAGCGCCGCGGCGTAGGCAGTGGCGTGGCCCTGCGTCTCTTCCGCCTGCCGGATGACTGGCCCGGGTCCCTGCAGGCTCTGATTGACTCCGGCAAGGCCGATGCGACTGGTTCCGATCCGATCGAGCCGGTCGACGGCCGCCGCTCCAGGCTCTGCGATGCCGTGGTGCCCCATTTCGACCCCCGCAGCCTCTGGATCGGCGTTTACGCGATCAGCGGCAGCGCATTCAGCGACAACGAAGTCAGCGACAACGAAGTCAGCGATTGCCAAGTCAGCACCAGCGTGCCAGTGCCTGGCGATGGCCATCCCGCCAGCCGCATGTCGATCAGCGGCGTCGAGCGTCTCGATGCTTTCCCGTTGCGCGATGCCGAAAACGAAACCTGCTGGTTTTATCCCACTGAGGATGGCGCTTACCTCAGCTGGGAGAACCAGCGCCGGCTCGAGCTCCTGCCAGGTGTGATGGCCGAGCAGCCTTTGCAGACCCAGCCGATCCCCTACCAACGCCCCGACCTGCACGTGCTCTGGTCGTTGATGGCGGACGACCGCTCCCTCACCTGCGTGGGCCTCACCTACGGCCGTCGCCGGATTGATTGGCCCGTGGTGGCGGCGGTTCCAGAAGCCTGCGCCACCTGGACCAGTTTTTCTCTGGATTCGATGGCCGAGGCGCAGTACTGCGAGCTGGCCAGCTGCACCGTCTTCGCGCAGGACGGTCCGGGGGCTGTCCCTGGTGCTGTAAGGTAAAAGCCGATCTCAAGATTTCTCTTAAGCGAGCTCATAACTTTCTTGGGGGCTGTTTTCGGATCGGTTCATAGTTCAACGAGTTCATGTCTATTTACGTCGGGAATCTTTCCTTCGATGCCGAAGTGGAAGATCTCCAGCAGCTGTTCGCCGAATACGGACAGGTGCGCAAGTGCAGCGTTCCTCTCGATCGTGAAACCGGCCGCAAGCGCGGTTTCGCCTTCGTCGAGATGGCCAACGAGGCTGATGAAGCCAAGGCCATCGATGATCTCCAGAACGTGGAGTGGATGGGTCGTGCCATCCGTGTCAACAAGGCCGAGCCCCGTCCCAGCGGCGGTGGTGGTGGCTACGGCGGTGGTGGTGGCGGCGGCAACCGCTGGTGATCACAGCCGAGCCGATCATCTCTGACCGGCCTGATTGCTGATTGATCTGTTGCTGACCTGCTTGCCCGATCTCCGGGCCTGCAGATCAGCAATACCTGCTTCCAATCACAGCTGACCGCCCTGGTAACGGGGCGGTTTTTTCATGGGCGTTCCTTGTCTGAGCCGAGGGCTTCCCGGGTCTCGGCGGCGCGCAGGTCGACCCGATACTCCATCGTGGAGGTCACGCCGGTGCCCCGGTAGGTGCCGGACACCGCCGCCGCCAGCTCCGGATCCGCGGCGGCGGCCAGCACCACGTGGCCATCGGCCACGGCCAGCCCGAGGCTGGGGTCGTAGGCGCGCCAGCCACCGCCGGGCACATACACCTCCGCCCAGGCGTGCAGCTCGTGCTCGCTCACCTCGGGTGGATGGTGCATCGAGTAGCCGCTCACGAAGCGGGCCGCCAGGCCGAGGCTGCGGCAGGCGGCCACGTAGAGCACCGCCGTGTCGCGGCAGGCCCCGGTGCGCTCCTGCAGGGTCTGCTCCGGTTGCAGCGCTGCCCCATCGGGCCGGCCCACATGGTGGAAGCCGTGGTGGATCTGATCGGCCAGGGCCATCAGAAAGTCGGTGGTGGATCCCTGCACGGATTCGGCCAGCTCGGCAGCCCAGGCGCTGACCTGCGGATGCTGCGGCCCACCCAGGCAGGGCGCCAGGGCTGCGCGCAGAGCCGGTGTGTAGGTGAGCGGCAGATGCCGGGCTGCCGGCTCGGTCACGATCCAGTCGAACGGATTGTCGCGGTGGGTTTCCACCTGCATCTCCACCTGGAGATGCAGGGTCTGGCGTTCCTTGTGGAACCAGAGCACCAGCCCGTCGCCGCCGCCGGGTTCGAGCACCGCCGCTGCGCCGTCGGCTGGATCACGCACCTGCAGGCGGTGGCTGAGCACGGTCTGGGTGCAGTCCTGGCGCGGGGTGAGCCGCAGGGTCATCGGTTCCAGGAACACGGGCCTGGCATAGGCGTAGTGGAGTTCGTGGCGGATCTGGAAGAACACGGAGCCACTGGGGCACAATCGCTGCCCAGCCTGGACGAAAGCCGGTGCGAATCGCGCTCCACAATGGGCTTCCCAGCCAATCAGGCCGTCCGTGAGCCAGCCGCATCGACCGGCGCGTCCTCAGCACCTTCCGCGCCCACCGGCCCGACCCGGCAGCCCGGGCCTCCCTGACGACGACGATCTGCCGCCCTCGCCAGGCATGCCGCTGGGTCTGCGGATCCTGGCGGGGGTAGGAGCGCTCTCGTTTCTGATGATCGGTCTGAGTGTGATCTGGATGGGGATCGAGAGCCTGCGCAAGCCCGCCGCCCCTGTCGTGGGGCCCAACACGGCGAGAGGATCAGGGAGCCAGGCGTTCGATCGCCCAGCCGCCCTCGGGCCGGAGCCTGTAGCGGAAGCGATCGTGTAGACGGTTCTGGCGACCCTGCCAGAACTCGAACTCGTTCGGCACCACCCGAATGCCGCCCCAGGCGGAGGGCAGGGGCACCTCTCCATCGGCGAAGCGACGCTTCATCTCCTCCCAGGTCATCTCCAGGATCTGGCGGGAGCTGATCACCGTGCTCTGCTGCGACACCCAGGCCCCGAGGCGGCTGCCCAAGGGCCTGGAGGTGAAGTAAGCCAGGGATTCCGCCGCCGAAATCCGCTCCGCCTGCCCCAGGATCGCCACCTGACGCTCCAGCCCGTACCAGGGGAACAGCAGGCTCACCTGGGGATCGCTGGCGATCTCGCTGGCCTTGCGGCTCTGGTAGTTGGTGAAGAACACGAAGCCGCGATCATCGAACGCCTTGAGCAGCACGGTGCGTGAGCTGGGGCGGTGGCCATCGGTGGTGGAGAGCACCATGGCGTTGGGCTCCAGCAGTTCCGCCGCAGTGGCCTGCTGGAACCACAGCCGGAACTGGGCAACGGGATCGGCATCGAGATCAGCGCGGCGCAGACCCTCGCGGCGGTAGTCGCGGCGCAGTTGGGCCACATCGACGCTGCTTGCTGCGGCTTTGCCGCTGGGGGTGTCGGGCGGCTCCACGGGCTCTCAGGTGCTGGATCAATCGTCCCGAGTTCAGCTCAGGGCGGTGAGGTCGATGCGCTTGCGCACACTCTCCGGCAGGTTGCGGGAGATCGGGCAGAGCTTCATGCGCTCCTGCATGTAGGCGATCGCGTCGGCATCGGCGAGATTGCGCTCCTGCGCGCTGGCGTTGGCATCGAGCCGGATGCGGAAGTCACCGTCGACGCTGTCGATGATCCAGTCGCTGCTGGTGGTCACAACGAAATCGGCCTCCACCTGTTGCAACGGGATCGCCTTTTCCCGGGCGTTGGCCACCAGATAGACGTGCTGGCAGAGCAGCAGTGCGATCAGATAGATCCGGAAGCCCGGCATCGTCAGGCTGAGCTGCTGCGGTTCCCATTGGCCGGAGTCGGTGAGGAACTCCACCACCAGCCCCTCGGTGGCGCGATCGGGGGCGGCATGGCTGCTGCGCAGCCGGAACTGGAAGGTGCGTTGTGGGCTCATCGCTGGGCAGGCAGGGCAGGCGTGGGTGGATCTGGGATGGTCGGGGTGGCCTGCGGCTGGCGGCGCCAGGCCTCGAAACCGGTGAGCAGGGCCGAGCCGATCAGCAGGGCGGAAAAGCCCTGGCGCAGGATCCGGTCCGGCAGGTGGGGGGCGAGGCGTTGCCCAGCCACGGCCCCGATGGCGCCACCGCCGAGCAGGGGCAGCATCAAGGGCAGCTCGGGGCCTGGCCAGTGACCCAGGGCCGCCAGGGCGACCAGTGAGTTGGTGGCGATCAGGAGCAGGCTGGTGCCGCTGGCCAGCGCCATCGGCAACCCGGCCAGCAGCACCAGGGCAGGAACGATGGCGAAGCCGCCGCCCACGCCGGCGATGCCGGTGAGCAGGCCCACCAGCACCCCCTGCGCCGCCAGGGCCAGCGGAAAGCCGGTTGTGTTGTCGCGGTTGGACGCTTCCTGGAGGGCACTGCGGCGGGTGAGCAGCCAGGAGGCCACCAGGGCCGCTGCCGCGAAGATCCCCAGCTGCACCATCTCGGCGATCCAGCCGGCCTTGACCATGGAGCCGCCGATCCAGCTGCCGGCCAGGGCCGGAACCCCCAGCACCAGGCCGGGCCTGATCGCCACCTGACCGCGGCGGATGTAGGGCCCCACGTTGCCGAGGGCCAGCAGGGTGACCACCAGCAGGGAGAGCGGCACGGCAGCCTTGGTAGGCAGCGCCGCACCACTCACCAGCAGGGGCAGCAGCAGGATCGAGCCGCCGGCCCCGAGCACCGCCAGCAGGAAGCCGATCAGGGCCCCGCCTGCCAGCAGCATCAGCACCATGGTGAAAGAGAGCTCGGTTGCCGCATGGATCGTGGCGGCCATCACATCGAGACCCGGTTCCAGGGCATCACCGCCAGCAGGCGGGCCATGCCGCAGAAGCCGCTGATGCCCGCGAAGGTGAGGCCGGCACCCACGAAGCCACTCAGCCAGATCCAGCCCGGCGCCACCGCCTGGCTCAGAATCACCCCCAGCAGCACCAGCGTGCCTGCGGCGATCTGCACCTGGCGCATCAGGGGCAGGGGCGCTCCCTTGAGCTTGCGCACCGGGAAGCCGGCTTGCTGCCAGGCGGGCACACCGCCCTGCAGATCGGTGAGGGGGTGCTGCCGGCCCAGCTGCTGCAGCAGGGCCAGAGCCTTGGCACTGCGGTTGCCGCTCTGACAGACCAGCACGAGCGGCCCCTGGGGCAGGTCGGCCTCCGTGATGCGTGACAGGGGAATGTTGAGGCTGCCGGCGATATGGCCGCCGACGTATTCCATCGGTTCACGCACGTCGATCACCGTGACATCCCGGGCGGCCAGTTGGTCGGCCAGCTCATGGGCTGTGATCGGGCTGTGGCTGGACATGGCCTTGGTGGTGGCTTTGCGGGTACTAGGTGTCTTGGGAGTCGTGATGGTCTTGGTCGACGCCATGCTTCTGGGAGAGGACAGGCGTGTTGAGCGGATGACCGTTGCCGCTGGATCCGTCTTCAGGCTTTGACGCCTTCCAGGGGGTAGCCCTCAGCCGCCCAGCGACTGAGGCCGCCGCGCAGGTTGGCCACCTGCCAGCGGCCGGCCTTGAGCAGTTGCTGGGTGGCCAGGGCGGAGCGGCTGCCCGAATGGCAGACCACCACCACGGGGCGATCGGTGGGGATGCTGGAGGCCTGGGCTTCGAGATCCGGCAGGGGGATCAGCAGGCTGCCGGCCACCCGACCATCGGGACCGTTGAATTCCTCGGCGGAGCGCACGTCGAGCAGGGTGAGATCGCTCTGGTGGGCGACCACCCAGGTGGGGGTGAGTTCGGGCAGCCCGGCATAGCTGCGGGCCAGGGGCGCCCAGGTGGCCTTGGGGCTGGTCTCGCGGGGTTTGCCGGAGCGCATGTTGCCCGGCAGCGCCTCGGCGATCTTGTGGGGATGGGGGAGTTTCATGTTCTCCATGTGGCCCACGAAATCCCGCTCGGTGGCGTCGCCGCCCAGCCGTGCGTTGAAGGCCTTCTCCTCCACGACCGAGCTGACGCTGCGGCCGTTGTAATCGTGGCCGGGATAGAGCAGGCAGCTCTCCGGCAGAGTGAAAATCTGCTCTTTGATCGAGTTCCAGAGGGTATGGGCGTTGCCCTGCTGGAAATCGCATCGGCCGCAGCCGCGCACCAACAGCGCATCGCCGGTGAACGCCATGGAGTGGTCGTCGAGCACCACGGTGATGCAACCATTGGTATGACCGGGGGTGCTGCGGATCTCGACGGAACGCCCCCCGAAGGTCACACGGTCGCCATGGTTGAGCGGCAGGGTGACGTTGTCGGCACGGGCCGCGGCGGACAGGGCGATGGCGCAGCCGGTGGCGTCATGCATCAGCCAGCTGCCGGTGACGTGGTCGGCGTGGGCGTGGGTATCGATCGAGGCGACGAGTTCGATGCCCAGTTCGCGGATCAAGGAGAGATCACGGGCGTGCTGCTCGTAGACCGAATCGATCAGAACCCCCTGGCGGCTGGGGACATTCGCCAGCAGATAGGTGAAGGTGCCGGTGTCGGCATCGAACAGCTGGCGGAACAGCAGGGATCCACCTCCGGCCGCAGCGACCAGGGAGATGGAGGGGGCAGTGGCGACGGCCATGGCGGTGTGGTGCTCACTTCTATGACAGTAGCCGCATAGAGGGGAAGAGGCAAGCCTTTCTTTGGGCCTGGGCTTTGGGTATTGCCAGCGCTTGCGGCCCCCGGGTGCGCCGGCCTGGCTGGCGCTGCTGTCTCGATGCGAGCTCGGCGGTGCCCTGGATGGGGTCTCCGGCTTTGCGCGGCGCCCCCATGCCGTTCTGCGGAAAGCGACGACTCGGCGTCGCAGCTGCATTAGTGTTAATAAGCCTTTATGCCTTTAAAGCCATGTCTTCCAGGATCCGTGTTCGAGCCCGTCTGGCCCGTTGGGCGCTGAGTGTTCTGCCGCTGCTGCTGGCGTTCATGGTGGGAGCTGCCCCAGCACTGGCGACGGACAGCAGCTGGTCGCTCAGCGATCGGGCGGGCCATCGCCTCACGGCCCAGGTCTTTGAGCAGCCCTTCCCGGAGTACCCCTCCGGCATGCGCATCCGCTTCAGCGCTCTCGATGCCAAAACGAGCCTGGATCACAAGGCTGAACTCGTGTTGAGCGATTCGATGGGTCAGGAGTGGAGCCTGCCCAATCGCAGCGAAGAGATGGTTCCCAAGGACGGCTCGACGATTCCGAGCGGATCGGCCCAGTTCGATCTGGATGCCTTGGTGCCACGGCCCAGTGAGGCGCTGCCCCTCCATCTGGCGGTCCCCACCAGCAACGGTGCCCTGGATTTCAACCTCAGACCCGAGCAGGTGATGGAGCTCCACGCCATGGGTTCGGCAGAGCCTCGCCGCGACCAGGCCTGATCCCACCGACCGCCACCCAGCCGCGCAGAAACTTGCAAGCTAGGCGTGGCTGGGAAGCGCCACGGGCTTCGGATCCCTGAGGATCCAGGGCAGCGACCCTGACAGCACCGCGCTGAAGATGCACCACACCGAGGTGAAGGCGTAGTCGTAGGCCAGGTGGGTGATCAGAAAGGCGCCGAGAATGCCGCCAGCGAACCAGCGCAGTCGGCCTGAGCCGCTGAGCAGCAACGGTGCGGTGATCAGCAGGCCATACACGCTGCTGCCGAAGCCCAGGTTGATCCAGCCATTGGCCAACAGAGTGGTGGTGTAGTTGAGCGATCCGTGCACCACGGCGGGTTGGAACACGGAACCATTCAGCAGCAGGGGCAACCAGAGGCCTGCACCCAGCAGCAGGCCCAGCATCAGAAGGATCTGCAGCAGGCGTCGCCGCAGGCCAGGTGGCTCCTGCCGGTTCAGACGCAACACGCACCAGGGAAACCAGGCCAGCCAGAAGGCATAGGCGAAGAACAGATAAGCGAGCGCGGCGGAGTGCACGAGACCGTCGGGGCCACCGGGCGCCAGGCCAAGCCAGACCACACCCTCGAGGGCCTGTTGTGTCGAGAAGAACAGGGGCGAGAGGGCCAGGGGCAGCAGATCGCCGCGCTGGTGGCGCCGGCAGTAGCGCACGGAGGCCACCCCCAGGGGCAAGAGGGTGGCCGCCACCACAAAGCTGGCGCTGCTGGAGAAACACATCGGCGTGGAGCTGTCCCCGGCAGCAGGCGATTCCCCCAGCCTGGCGCGTCGGGCAGTGCAACAGCCTCTCGCGATGATGGCATCGACCACACTGCCTGGGCAGCCGCACGCATCCAGCCCCTATTTCGCCGCCCTCGGCGGAGTGGCACTTGAGCTGCCGGCGCGCGCGTCGATGGCGCAAGCCGCTCGCTGCTCGATGCAAAGGTCACCAATCCAGATGCCGTGAGCACCAGGATCAAGAACGATCTTGTCGCCTGCCTGAACGGAAACGAAGCGATAACGCCCTGCACGAGCTGCGCCAGCAGGTCGCCTTCACCATGGATGTCGAGTGCGATGAGCTGGAGAAGGTGGACCGGATTGGATGACCACCAACGCTAAGGCGGCCTTCAAGGCCCGTGTGCGCGAATGGGCTCAGAAGCCGGATGTGCAGGTGGTGTGGCTCGGCATGCATCCGATGCGCCGCAAGTGGGCCTCCTGTTCAACGATGCGGGCCCATCTGGGTGCGTGGGAACACGCGAAGTGATGTGATGTTTGCTTGTCGGAGCTACCGTTGGTGGTGGGCATAGACCGCTCCGCCCGGTTCAGGCAGGCCCATGAGCAAGAAGCACCGCCCATCCCCCGTCGCAACGATCGAGGAGATGCAGAACGATCGCCCCTACGGCGAATCGATTGACAAGACGTACTACAGACGAGACCTTGAAGCACTCCAGATCGAACTGCTCAAGGCGCAGCGTCACATCAAGGCTGTCGGACTGCGCGTGGTGCTCCTGTTCGAAGGTCGCGATGCGGCGGGCAAGGGTGGATCGATCAAGCGCTTCCGCGAACATCAGAATCCTCGCGGCAGTGAACATGTGGCGCTGCCGAAGCCCAACGATGCCGAACTGACCCAGTGGTACTTCCAGCGCTACGTGCCGCACCTGCCGTCAGCCGGCGACATCACGATGTTCGACCGGTCGTGGTACAACCGGGCCGGCGTCGAGAAGGTGATGGGCTTCTGCACACCGCAGGAGCACGCCCTGTTTCTGCGCCAGGTTCCTCCCTTTGAACAGTCACTCGTCAGTAGTGGGATTCTGCTCTTCAAGATGTGGTTCACCGTGTCGCAGGCCAGGCAGAAGCTGCGTTTCGACGACCGGCGCGAAGATCCGCTCAAGCAGTGGAAGATCTCGCCCATCGATGAGGTCAGTGTGGAGAAGTACGACGCGTACACCGAAGCGCGCAACGAGATGCTGCTCGCCACCGACACCCTCGTGGCGCCATGGACGATCGTCAACTCGAACGAGAAGCGCCGGGCCCGTCTCGGCGCCATCCGCAGCGTCCTCCACGCCCTGGACTACGAGCACAAAGATCACGACGTCGTCGGTGAGCCCGATCCACGGGTCGTGAGGACGGCCCATTCGGTGTTCATCGACAACTGAGCCGGTCGCCACACCTCAGCGGCTCGCTGCCGGAATGAACAGGTGTGGTCTGAGAGAGGGGCCACATCAGAATGCCCCCACTTCTGTTGCCGGCATGTTCACAGTTGCCCTTCCCCTGGCGCTTGCCTTCATCATGTTCACGCTGGGGATGTCCCTGACTCCAGCCGACTTCGGTTTTTCTCTGCGTCGGCCCCATCCGCTGCTGGCGGGGGTGCTTTGTCAGGTTGTCCTGCTGCCGTTGGTGGCCTTTCTGCTGATCCGTTTGTTCAGCCTGCCAGGCGAACTGGGCGTGGGGGTGCTCGTGCTGGCCTGTTGTCCGGGGGGAATCACGTCCAACGTCATGACCCGCCTGGCGCGAGGTGATGTGGCCCTGTCGATCTCCTTCACAGCCCTGGCCAGCCTGATCACCACCATCACCCTGCCCCTCATCCTCACGGTGGGAGGGCGTGCCCTGATGGGCACGGCCCTCCCGGCCGTGAGCATCACCGGACTGGGCCTGAAGATGTTTGTCATGACCACCCTGCCTGTGCTGCTGGGGGTGCTCCTGCGTCAGCGGAGGCAGGCGCTGACGCAGCGCTGGGAGCGCCCCTGCGAACAGATGGCCAACGGCCTGTTTGTGCTGATCGCCAACCTCACTTCACTTGGTCCGGTGTTGCTGTTGCTCAACCTGGGGATGCTGGCCATCGGTACGGCAGTGGCCCAGATCCTTCGCCTTCCCGCCAGTCAGGTGAGCGCTGTTGCCATCGAAAGCGGCTTCCAGAACGGCACGGTGGGGATCGCGGTTGGAGCCCTGTTGGTGGGGGGCTCCGGTCCGGAGATGGGGCTATCGGCCTACAGCCTTCCCTCGGGGGTCTACGGAGTGCTGATGATGATCACCATCCTTCCCTATCTGGTTTGGCGACGTTCGATTCAGGCCATGGCTGATCCGTCTGTGATCGAGGGGTGAGGGCTGCCTAAAGGAAGAACTTCAGGCCAACTTCAAGGCCGTTTTCGTTGATATTGTAGGAATTCTCCGGGATGCCATCGTTGCTGCCGGCCAGGTGCAGACAGCGCCAGGAGAGATTCAGCTCGGTCGAGTTGCCGATGGCGTAACCGAGGCCGGCTTGGGCATTCCAGGAGTCATCAACGGCGTTGTTGACTCCGAAACCGCCGATGTCGGCACGCGCGAACAGCCTCAGGCGGGGCGAGAGAAACACCAACCCCTGAGTTCCCAGCAGGGGCTGGGCCATGGTTCCACCCAGGGACAGCCCGCGCTGGATGGGGAACCCCATCCCCAGGCTCGATGGAGCATAAGGAGCATCCGATCGCTCATCTGGGAGGAACAATCAGCTTCCTTCTATATTGCTTTGATCAATGAGCCGCTACAGGAAGCCATGGAGGCTCCGGAGGATGGAAGTCACGCCAGCTGAGAGCAGGCAGGACGTTGGAGCTGGCGGTCTGCACGTCGGTCGTTTTGATGGTCATCGATGTCCGCCCCACCTCGCCGATGGCCCAGCACTTGCACACCGCCTCCATCTGCAGACGGCCGGCTCCTTCTGCTGCCATGACATCACGACGGACCTGCAGGCTCTGATCGATCGCAGTGGGATCAGCGACGGCCTGCTGGTCGCCACGGGACAGCACACCACCACTGCTCTGGCCCTCAACGAGAACGAGGAGCGCTTGCTGGCTGACATCGAGCGTTTCTTTCTTGAGCTGGCAGCACCAGAGCGCCCCTGGCTCCACAACCATCTCCACCTGCGCCCGGGTATGCCGTCGGATGAACCGCGCAATTCCCACGTCCACCTGATTGCCCTGACGCTGGGCAATCAGCTTCCTGCCGGTGGTGGAGGGCAGGATCGGCCTTGGCCGCTGGCAATCGCTGCTGCTCACCCTCCTGGCAGGGGAAGGCAACGACCCCTGCAAGGAGATCATCGTTCCTATGGATGGTTCGTCGCCGAGCCCTGCACGGCGATTCCGGTGTCGATCCGCTGGATCGGTGGAGCACCCAGACCCTGCTGCCAGAGGCTAAGCACCGACCAGTAACCCTGCGAACGGGGTTTGGTGGCAGCGGTGGAATCCACCACCCCGCTCCTGATCAGCTGGACAAGTTCAGGCAGGTCATCCAGACCGACCACCCGGACCTCGCCCGTTTTGCCCAGTGCCTGGATGGCACGACCGATGCCGATGCCGCCGCCGGCATCGGACACGACCCAGCCCTTCAGGCGGGGGTGACGGCGCATCGTTGCCGTAGCCATCTGTTCGGCGGTGGCGATGTTGTCGCCATCGATGGGTGATGCCACAACCGTGATGCCGGGATGGCGCGCAAACACCTTCCGGTGGCATTCGACGCGGATGGCATGGTTCGGCGCTGTGGGCACGCCTTGCATAATGGCCACCTCCCCCTGACCTCCGAGCAGCTTGACCAGGCGCTCGGCAGCGATGCTCGCCTGCACGCAGAAATCATTGCCAATGCTCGTGATCCCCAGATCAGCCGGGAGTTCCGAGTCGAACACAGTCACAGGAATGCCCTGGAGCTGGGCTTGCTTCAGCAGGGAGCTGAGCCGATCTGCATCCAGCAGATCAATCGTGATGCCGCTGGGTTTGGAGTGAATTGCCGCCTGGAGGATCGAGGCCTGTAGGCCGGCCTCCGCCCTGGCGGGGGGGCGATACTCGATGACCGCAGTGGTATCGGTCTGTTGTTCGATCATGCGGGCGGCCGCCTCGGCACCCTCTCGCACGGCCTCAAACCAGGGATGGGTCACTTTCGGAATCAAGACGAACCGAAGCGGCTCAGGCGCTGCTTCAGCCGCCGATGTGGCCAGGGCGATGGGTGCCAGGCAACCCAAAAGAGCCAACGCTTGCATCGCCAGAGGGAAGCTTTTCTTCGATCAATCAGAACCTGCGGAGTGCGGAGGACGCGTTGAAGCTCGGCTGTGATGGTTCGCCATCAACCTGACAGTGGCCAAACCATGCTTCAGCCTAACTTCATCGATCCTCGGATCGTTGTCCGGCGCTGGGAAGCGCGACCGCTGGCATGATGCCTGGATCGGCGCATTCAAGGCTCTGAAGCCCACCTCCATGCTCTGATCACCGGGGTCGTCTTCCGGGAAGATCTCCTTCTCCAGGGCACGTCCATGGCCGTGTCGATCGTCACCCATACAAAGCAACCTGAGACGTTCCCAGGCGTTACCTGCTGCCGGACGCTTGCCTGAACGCTCTGTAGCTGGGTCTCTGCATGGATTCAGACAAGAATCACCGGTTGCATCAAGCAGACCGGACTATCACTCTGATCCCATCGCCCAACGTTGAGGGACTGACTCTGGTTGAGGAACTGCTCTGATGTGTGCAATCTGCGGATGATCTTCTCGGGGCTGTGGAGATTGTGTCCATGGGGCCACATCTGAACCGCGTGGAGTCCAGTCCGCCTGCAGGATGACCGCAGCCAAGCTGCTCCCCTCCCGTCGATGAGCGATACCGGCCTCTCCCGCCAGCTCGGTCTCCGCTCGATGACTCTGGCCGTGGTCACCAGCACCATTGGGTCTGGCTGGCTGTTCGCCCCGTTCTATGCCGCGCGCTTCGCCGGACCGGCCGCCCTCGGCGCCTGGCTGCTGGGGGGACTCCTGGCCTTTGCCCTGGCCCTGGTGTTTGCAGAGCTCGGGGCCCTGGTGACCAGTTCCGGGGCCCTCGCCCAGATCCCCTTGCTCAGTCACGGCCGCACCGCCGGCTTCATCGGCGGCTGGTGCGCCTGGGTCTCCTATCTGGCTCTCCCCAGCATCGAGGTGATGGCGGTGATGCAGTACCTCGCCAGCAGTGCTCCCTGGCTCACTGCCGACGAGGGTGCCGGCCAGGTGCTCAGCGGCGCCGGCCTGGCCCTGGCCAGCCTGCTCCTGGTCGTGCTGGCCTGGATCAACCTGGCCGGAGTGGGCTGGCTGGCCCGCTGGATCGACGGCCTCACCAGCTGGAAGCTGGTGGTGCCCCTGGTCGTCTCGATCACCCTGATGCTGAGGTCCGGCCACTGGACCAACCTGGTACCCGTGGCCCAGCCGGCGGGAGCCACCCTGGAGGGCATGGTGCGGGCGATCAGCAGCGGCGGGATTCTGTTCTCATTGCTGGGCTTTCGCACGGCCATGGACCTGGCCGGAGAAGCCCGCCAACCGCAGCGCACCGTGCCGGTTGCGATGGCCCTGGGACTGGGGATCTCCCTGTTGATTTACCTGATGCTGCAACTGGCCTTTCTCGTCGCGGTGCCCCCCGACCAGCTCTCCGCCGGTTGGGCCGCGCTCCGCCTCAGCGCCCACGGCGGACCGCTGGTGGCCCTGGCCCTTGGCTTGGGCCTGGGCTGGGTCGGCCGACTGCTGCTTCTTGATGCAGTGGTGTCACCCACGGCCACCGCCATGGCCTACATGGGGGCCGCCTCTCGGGTGGGCTGGATGATGGGGCGCTGCGGTCTGCTGCCCAACGTGCTCGGCCGGATCAATCGCCAGGCCGTGCCGTCGGTGGCTCTGCTGATCTCTCTCATCCTGGGCATCGGCATGCTGCTGATCGGGCCCGGGTGGCAGAACGTGGTGAGTCTTCTCACGGCCACCCTGGTGATTGCCCTGGCCATGGGCCCGGTCAGCCTGGCCGCCCTGCGCATCCAGCTCCCGGCCACCTTTCGGCCCTACCGACTTCCCTGCGCCGGGCTCTGGTGCCCGCTGGCCTTCGTGCTGGCTACCTGGGCGATCAGCTGGTGCGGCACCACCTCCCTGCGCGGTGCCGTGCTGATTGTGCTGCTGCCGGCGATCGGCTTTGTGTGGCTGGCCCTCCAGGGCCGGCAGCCTGGGCAACACCATGGGGCTGTGCAGACCGGCGAACGAACCGACGAGCAGCCCCACGCCCCGCTCAACCTGCTCCAGGGGCTGTGGTGGTTCCTTTATCTCGGTGGCTTGGTGGCCATCACCGCCCGGCCGCTGCCGCTCGCCGCCCAGCTGATCCTGCTGGGGGCCTGGGCGCTGCTGGTGTTCCCGCTGGCAGTGCGTTCGCGCTTGTCGGTGGTGTCGCCCTGGGCAAGGATCGGAACCGACTGATCCTCAGGGCGCGGGGCCAGGCAGTTGGCCCCGCCATCGACGCGGGCTCCCCGTCCTGGAGCAGGCACAGGGTCTGGACTGGGAGCCATCGGATCAGCTGGCACCGACCGGACATCGGGAGATCAGTTCCATCCAGCTCAGATTTCGGCGGCGGCCCGCTCCACCAGGCGCCTGGCCACCGCCTGCACCCCGGTGTGCGAGTAGGTGTCGGTGAAGGCATCGAGGAACACGGCCAGCTGATCGAAGCCCCCTTGCCAGGGGCCGATCGCCCCCTCGAGGGCATGGACGGCGCGCTGTCCCGTCAGCCCCAGCTGCTTGACCAGCCCTTCGGACCAGTCGAGCCATGGCTCCACGCCGCGACGTAGAAAACCAAGGTGTGCCTGATCGCCCCGGCCGGGCAGCAGAGCGGCCATGCGCCGATAGGCCGGCCACTGGCGGAGATCGCTGGATCCCACCTGGCCCAACAGACCATCCAGCCCCTGGAGAGCCTGATCACCGAGGGGAAGCAGGGCATCGAAGCAGATCATCGCGGCCATCCGGACCAGCGCTTCAGTGCCGTAGTCCCGCAGGGACGCCGCGAATTCGGCAAAGCTGTCGCCGGGCAGGCCATTTGCCTGGGTGAAGGCGAGCATCTCTGCCGAGACCTTGAGGGCCAGATCCACCGCCTGCAGCTTCTCTGAAGGAGGAGTCAGAGACGCGAGCCGTTTCACCAGTGGCAGGGCGCCACCCAGATTGGCGGCGATGCGCAGCCCGCCGGCGGCCTTCTGGGAGCGGTTCACCGCGTCGTAGAGGCTGAGGGCACGTCCGTAACCCTCATGACGGGCACGGCTCAGCGCATCGGCGCGGCGTCGCACGGACGCGATCAACGCCGGGTCGTCATCGCCGAGCACATCGGCAATCAGCGCATCGGCACTGGTGATGTTGTGCCACGTCCCCGGCACCAGGGTGCTGACCCCCTTCAGGGCCAGCACAGTGAGACCACGGCGCGGCAGGCGCTCGAGCCGCTCCAGAACCGTGCCGCTCATGCGCTCACCTCGGCCCTGGCGAGGAGCAGGCGCAGAGGAACCGCGCCGGTCAGGGCAGGCTTGAGGGCCGCAAGACCGGTCAGATCAAAGGCCTCAAGCACCGCATGACGTTGCTGGGGATCCATGCCGACCCCCTGGCCGATCACCTTCACCTGAAAGCGATCGGCCACCAGCAGCGCACTGGCCTGGGAACCCTGCTCGACAAGTGGCCAGCCCTTGATCACGGCACGGCTGGCGGAGAACTTGGCCCTGGCATCGGGGGCTGTGATCACATCGGAAATCGAGAGCAGGGCCCTGAGCTCATCTCCCTGGCGCAGACGGGCCTGGGCGAACCCTCGCTTCTCCTGCGTGAACACCAACTGTTCCCCGGTCTCCGGTTCGGGGAACAGTTGGTTGAAGGCCGAACCGTTCACCACCTGCGATGTCGGCACATCGGCGACGGTGCCGCCAGGCAACCAGTCTGCGAACGGAAGGGCCACAACCGCCACCAGCAGCAGGGCGGCGGCGAGCACGCCGGCCACGACCCAGCGAAGCGTTCGATTCATGGAGGGCCGATCGGGGCGATTGCCGCAGTGGTAGCAAGCACGCACACGACACGACCACCTAGGTGCTCGCCGCTTCCTTAACCACCGTGTTACGGTTCTTTACAGAACGCAACCTTTTGCCATGAACAGCTCCGCCGCCGTGTCCAAGGCTTCGTCCGAGTCGACCCGCGAGGCCCACGTCGAGCAGCTGAAGAAGGTGGAGCTGTTCAACGGTCGCGCCGCCATGCTCGGTCTGTTGATCGGTGTGGTGGTGGAGGGGCTCACGGGCTTCAGCATCGTTCACCAGATCGGTCTGGGTCCCCTGGTGGATGGCTATGCCGCCTGCCACACCAACCTGCTGCCCTTCTGTCTCTGAGCCGCCGGTTCACCAGGTTTCGCCAGATCCGCCAACTTGGGCTGAGGGTCGATCCGCTCAGCCAGTTCGAGGCAACGGTCCATCTCCTGCCAGAGCAGCTCACGCCGCTCCGAGTTCACCGCGTAGGAGCGATGCTGCAGATCCCTGCCCATGTAGCGAAGGGCAGCGGCGATGCGGGCCCGGTCGTCGTCCTCCAACCAGGGCAGGGAAGTCTGAACGGTCGCGTGGTCGGGGTCCATGGCCAGAGAAACGTTGACGGAGGTCACCATCGGGCCTCGAAGAATGTATCCCTGGACCATCCGTTGAACGTGTTCTCGCGTCAAACCATTGCAGACACTTGGCATCGATTGCATGATCCAGGATCTGCCTTGATGGGCTGATCAACCGATCGGCCCGATGCATCATGCCGCCGCCGAGTGGCCGTGCCATCAGGATGATGCGGCAGGGGCCCAGGTCGCGATGTCCAGGTTCGGCCAAGATGGGATTCTTTGCCTGCGGTTGATGATCCCAGCCCAGAAACAGATCACCGGGATGCTCGGCCACCCGGTGGCGGAAAATCCGATCGACCGGATGTTCGATGCCGTCTACGCCCACTACGGCCTCAACTGGCAGTTTTTGAAGAGTGACATCGGCAACGTGCAGGATCTCGCCCTGGCGGTGGCGGCGCTGCGCCCCCTGGGCTATCGGGGTATCGGGATCACGGTTCCCTACAAGGTGGCGGTGATTCCACTGCTGGATGAGGTCGACGACGATGTGCGCGCCATCGGTGCCGCCAATTACCTCACCATCGAATCGGGCCGTCTGATCGGCCATAACAATGATGGCAAGGGGCTGGTCAAGGCGATCGAGAAAGTCTCTCCGCTGCAGGGAGCTCGGGTGGTGATGCTGGGAGCCGGTGGTGCTGGTCGCGCGATGGCTGTGGAACTCGCCTGGGCTGGCGCAGCCCATCTCACCCTGGTCACCCGCCGTGAGGAACAGGGGCGTGAAGTGGCTGAGCTGGTGCGCAGGGCCTCCGGCGTCCCCACCGACTGGCAGCCCTGGCAGGGCGAGGTGGCCCTGCCGCCGGGCACCACCATGCTGATGAATGCCACCCATCTCGGTTGCGCGCCCCAGCGGGAGCCGGTGCCGCTGCTCTGGGATTCGGTCGATCGCTCCTGCACAGTGGTGGATGTGATCACCAATCCGCGTCTCACTCCCTTCCTGGCCACCGCCCGGGAGCGCGGCTGTCCGATTGTCGACGGGGTGGAGATGCTGGTCCAGCTGGCCATGCAGATTTTTGAGCGTTGGACGGGCATCACGCCCGAGGAAGTGGTGTTCCAACAGGCCGTGGCCGATGCGCTCGGGGAGTCTTGACGGCCTTTGCCGGCATCGGCGGATGTTTTGCTCATCCGGGTCGCATATCCGGTCCAAGTGATCGCACCTAGGCACCCACTGGCCTGTCGCCACGCTGGCCAGTGGGTGGCGTGGTGGCAAGATTCAATCCTGCACAGGTCAGCGGATGCCAACTGGCTTGCGCAGAGTTCCCAACGACGACGGGGCCTTCGACAATGACCCTTGGTTGGTGACGAAGGCTGAGCCACCAATCAGGCAGACTCCCTGCCGGCAAGGGCCGGGGGCGCCCCGGGAGCATGCTCATCGTGCCGCCAGCACCCGAGACGAGGGCGGGACATGCGAGATACAAGCGCAAGGCCTCGCCTTAGTCAGGGGAGCGGCCGCTTTCTTGAATACGGTGTCGGCGGATCAAGAGTTTGCGGAAAAACCGGCTGAAAAGCCGCGTTTTGTCTTCCTGAGAGCTTGATCGCGCTCCGTTCGAACTGGTTTTTCAGCGTTTCAGCGACTCAGAAGGCCCGATTTCAGACGTTTTGCCCCATTGGAGCTCCCTGGAGACCGCCGCCGTGCTGGTGTGGACACGGGAACCCAGGCGGCAATACAAGATTGTGAGTGACCTCAACTTCCGCATCGAGCCGATGCTGCACGAGCGGGGCACCCCCAGCGAGAGGGCCCTGAATGCGGTCGGCCGTCAGTCCAGCACTCGTTAGGAGTTGAACCACGGCAATTTCAGACCAAGGGCTTCGATTGGATCCATCACGAGCTTATTGAGAGCACGGCCTAGAACCACTTGTGGCTCGTCTGCCCGAATAGGGAGAACGGGATGCGTGTGATCGGCACCAGTGACAATCTTGCGCCTGATCAGGGAGTTCCCTGCCTCCAGTCCGCACACATAGGCTCGTTCCTGACACAGACCCTTGGCTCCATGTTCTTTGTCGCCCATCCGCACCCAGTCGCCAGCGCAGACGATCGACTCCACTGAGGTTTCCAAGGGTGGCCGTTTTCTGAAACTGCCCGGAGAAAAGAGCGACACCGAGCCCGGATAGCGCCGCACCTCGGAATCAACCACCCTGGCATTGGTGAATTCAGGATGAGCGATGGGGAGCAGGTCACGCGTGAGCCGATCGATGATCTCTTGATCGCTCATCGCTGCGATAGCCGATGCGTTGTAAAAGTCGCTGGCGACCACTGAGCCCTGGGGCTGCTCATCACCCCAGAGAGCCTGTTGCGCATCCTTGTGCAGCTGATCCAGCATGAAAAAAGTGCCCCCAGAGCCCTTCAGTGATTCGAAGCGGGAAAACACGTTGGCTGGGTAAGCGATTGGAACAGAACGATCCAGCCATAGACGTGCTGACACGACATCGATGGAACCAAGCGAAGCAGCGCTAACAAGCTCTGGTGCTGCCTTGCTGAGTTCAGGAGATTGAGCCATCAGAGACTTGAGCCCTTTTGCACCAACGGCCAAGACCACAGCATCCACCTCGTCAATCACCCGAACTGTATTGGTTGCCACGTTCTTAACCTCAACCGAGCTGACACGCCGCGTGTCAGACGACATCGTCACCCGTCTCACCAGCGTTCCCCCAAGGACCTGCAGATGATGGCGGGAGATCAGCCTTCGACTCAGAGGCGCAAACAGATGTTCGGCGATGCTTTTCGACTTGATCCAACGGACATCAAAGGAGTCTTGATGGGCCAGGGCGTAGTAATAGAGGAGCTCCATGGTGACCGCGGCCGAAAGCTCTTCGGGTGGCTTGAACAAACCAACCAGCAAGGTGGGACGCAAGAACTCATTGATGAGCCGATCGCTGATGCCGAGCTTGACAAAGACTGATTGCGCATCGAGGTCGTCGTACTGCTGGAAAATCCTGTCGCTGCGATAGAGGTCAAGCATTGCATAGAAAAGCCCTGCGATGCTGAGCCGGTCTTGGATGGGTAGTCGTGTGAAGTTGGTGATTGTCGCCACCATCTGGCCAAGCGGACTTGGCCATTGGGGTGTCTCTCCAAAGGTATGCGTTCAGGGGTCGGGACGCCCCACCGCACGAATGCAAGCCTGATCGCTCACCGCTGAGCGATCAGAGACTCTTCCTTGTCCTTTCTTCTGCCTTCAGGGATCGCTCAGCAGTGACGGCATCACCCCATCGCGGTGATGGGCGATCCAGGCCTGCTCCAGGAACTCCCAGACATCCCGCCCCTGTTGCCTGAGGGTAGTGGTGACCGTGAGCAGGCGGCTCCGGCAGATCGCACCTTGGCGGGATTGGACTCCTTGACTGATCTTGCGCTGAATCACCGATTGGCGCAGGGCACGTTCTGCGGCGTTGTTGGTGGGCTCTATTCCCTCGTTCTCCAGGAAGGTCCACAACCCACCTGTCACCTTCTGGAGCTGCTGGCACGTGCGCACTGTGCTGGCCCAAGGCGTTCGCTCGCCGCGCTGGTAGCCGAGCTCTACTACCCGCTGCAGCGTGGTCTCAAAGGTCTGGCGGATCGGCCGGCAGCTTTGCTGCAAGGCGGGCCAGTCAATCTTTCCCTCCTTGTAGCGGTGCCAGTGGCCAAACAGCTGCTGCTGCAGGCCCAGCAGCTGGGCTCCGAATTCAGCGCTGGCGCCCGGGCGTTCGGCGATGGCCGTCAGGTCGCGGATCAGGTGCGCCCAGCACAGCTGGCGCTGCTTGGTGGGCAGGTGGTTGTAGGCCGAGAAGCGATCGCTCACCACAATCCCGCCAAAGGCGTTCCCCAGCAGCTCGATGGCAGCGGTCGTCGATCGACTCAGCCCTTGCACAAATACCGTCACCACGGCGGTGACCATGACCCACTGCCAGCCCCGCTTTCCAGTGGGATTGTTGCCGTCGGCATTGCCGGTGGGGGCGCCAGTTTCATCTACGTAGGCCACCGGCTGCACGCGGGCAAAAGCAAGGGCCTCCTGCATGGGCTGCTCCAGTGCTGCACTCAAGCGCTGGCGGACCCGTGCAATCGCGCCGCGGCTCATCTCCACTCCTACCAGCTGCTGGAGCAGGGCCTGGGTCTTGCTGAAACTCAACGGAAAGGCACTGCCCAGCAGGCCCACCAGTGCACTGAGCCTTGGGCCGTAGTGACTGGCCTCCACATCCGCCGGCAACGAGGCGCAGGTGCTGGTGGAACAGCAGGGGCAGACCAGGCGATGCAGCCGGTGCTCGATCACCAGCGGGGTAATCGGCGGGATCTCGATCACCTGATGGCGCAGGGGATCGAGATCCTCTCCCTGGAGCAAGGTGCCACAGCGGCGGCAGGCATCAGGGTGGTGATCCACCACCTGATCCACCCGCTCGATCGACAGCAGCTCTGGTCCGGATCCGGGATGGCCCTGCTGGCCGCCCCGCTTGCGGCCACTGCCCTTGCGCCGTTCTGGCGGCTTAAAACCCAGACCATCACTGGAGGGAGGTTTGGATGAGTTGCGAGAGCTGCGTCCGATCCGCTCACGCAGGTTTGCCAACTCGGTGGCCAAGGAGGTGAGTTGGCCGCGCAACAGCTCGATCTCCTGCTGCTGGGCGTTGATCAGCGCTCTGACGCTGGCGGGAGTTTCCAGCCAGTCGGCTTCTGGAATTCCAGCCGGATGTGCGGTCATCACAGGCGGGTCTCTACCTGAGATGCAACCGGAAATCAAGCTGTCGTCAAGGGTTCAGCAGGGCCGATGTTCGCCGCGAGCTGTCACGCCCCCTGAACGGATACCTCCAAAGACAGGTGCTGTTGCTTCCAACCCATCGGGAGACCAGAAGGCACTGGTTGTGAAGTCAGTGAAGATATCACCAACGCCGAGTTCATCAGTCAGGGCATTGATGTTGGGATAGTCTTTCCAAAAACCTCGGGTGCCTGCCTCGAACGGTTTGCCGCTTTTGGTTGTGATTGGTTGGCTGCCTGTTGGATCGGGCATCCCATCAATCAAGCTGACACGAAGACCGGTTTCACAGAGTGCCTTGGCTGCGCCCCAACCAGCCCATCCGGCTCCGATGACGACGACATGGGATGGTCTTCCGCCGGGCATGGTCTCGTCTGGCATGGCTGCTACGAACGTCGGCTCATCTTTTGCAAGTTACTCAAAGAGTGATGGAGCTTGCCTGTCAGTCGCACACTGATCGCATTGGTGCGATCTCGTTCGGTTGCGCTCATCAGCCCATGCCCCCTCTGTTTGCTGTGTAGCGGCATGGCTGACATTTCCCTTGAGTGGACAGACCACCACAAGCTCACTTCACGTGCCAGATAGTCATTGCCTGCCACTCAGGAGCAGCGTTCGGAAGTGGCTCGGTCCTGAGCCTTACCGGCGCTTTGCTGGCTCTCTCCACAGCAGGCCAGCGATCCCAGCCCCAACGCCACCTAAGCCTAGAACATAACCGATAGGGATCAGAGGAAAGGCCTCCCGCAGGATGCCATCTGCATGCACATGTACGCCGATCAGCCGATAGGCGACCCAGCAGGCCATTGAACCAGCGAGCAGCAACAGCGATAGGCGGATGAGCGGGCGTTTCATGGCCGCAGCTGCTCCAGCAGGGTCTGGGTGAGCGCCAGCTCACAGCGGGTCGTGAAGATGCCGTAGCCCGTCCCCTGGAAGCTCACCGACTTGGCGTAGGCGCACACCCTGCGGCGTTCGGCGCGGAAAGCACGCGCCTGCTCGTTTGGGTCGGCACTCGTCTTGTAGAAGCCGGTGAGGTTGTCGCGCCAGAGCGTCTGGAAGGTTTCGCTGGGCACTTGCCTGGCCTCGCTGGCCACCCGCACCAAGGCCTTCTCCAGCTCCCGATCCTTGGCTTGGAGGGCTTCCATCACGCAGCGGGTTTCGGCCACGGTGCTTTCTGATGGGGTGCAGACCTCCGCTGCTGGTGCCGGCAGCGGCACCAGGGAGACGGCCAGCAGCAGGTGGAGACAAATGCGCACCGAGAGCCCTTTCTCCAGACGCACTTTCCCCAAACACATTGTCATGCTGGATGCTGCTGTTCCGAGTCGCCGCGCCTCTTCCCCATGGCCAGCCTGTTCTCCCGGCTCCCCCTGCTGCTCACGGCCATCGCCGGCTGCCTTGTCAGCCTCCCGGCTGCCGCATGGGCAGCCCCGGCAGGCAGCAACCTCGCGGTGCTGCTTCAGGCAGCCGGCGGCCAGCCCCTGGGCCTCTACGACGGTGTGCGCTTCGTGCGGATCAACGCCACCGACGGCACCCGCATCACCGTCACGATCAACTGCGAGCAGGAGCTCTGGCGGGTGGCCCGCATTGAGCCCAGAACCGGCCGAGCGGACTTCCGCGACGATCGCTTCCAGAGTGCTGCCGGCATCGGCCGCAGCCGTTGGTGCACCACCCCCGTGCGCACGATGGAGTGAGTCTGGGCTCACTCCTCCAGCAGCTGCACCTGGTACACGGCCACATTGCAGTGGGCAAGCGAGCGCACGATCTCAGGCACCATCTGCATCGGGGTGCAGAGCGTCAGCGAGCGGCGCCTGCCGGCGGCCATCTCCGCCAGGTGCTGGGGATCGATGCTGGTGGAGCGCTGCTGCGCTGCAGCCTCAATCACCTCCACCGCTGGGCTCTTCCCGGAACCCAGCACAAACAGCACCCGCCGGGGCGTCTCGCTGTAGTCGCGGCTGAGGGCTTCCAGGGCAGGGATGTCCGGGTGTGTCATGGCCTGCTGGTGGCGGGGGATTGCTACACCCACCTGGATACTCGATTGGCTTTCCTTTGCTCCTGCATGCTCCACCGCCGCTTCCTCGCCATCGCTGCTGTCAGCGCGAGTGTCATCGCCGGGGCCTCCCTGGTGCGTCCTGCCACGGCCGCCCAGACGCTGGACTGCTGGATGAACGACAGCAAGCAGACCTGTCAGGTGAAGCCCTGGGGTAACGGGGGATTTGAGATCAGCTTCAGCGGCAGTGCCATCTATCGCTTCGTGCCGGCCGGTCCACCCACCACCGACAACCGCCGCATGCGGGATGAGCAGGGTCGCATCTGGCTGATGAGCGGCCACCACAGCTTCACGCTCAGCGAGCAGAACGGCGATGGCAACCGAATCGCCGTCTCCAACGTCAAGAGTCGGCCCGCAGCGGCCGTGGATCACCAGGCCCACAGCAAGGTGAAACTCAGCGGCCATGGTCAGCCCACGGTGACCCTGTACGCCAACCCCAACTACGGTGCCGCGATCGCGGGGATGGGGGTGTCGGGGGAAACGCTCGACAAGCTGGCGTGCACCTCAAACAGCCAGGGCACCTGGTGCCGGGTGGGCTACCCCGGCCAGAGCGGCCGGGTGCTGTGGGTGAACCGGGACTCGCTGATCTTCCTGGGGGACGGGGAGTAAGTCATCGCCCCTGCATTTGCTTGCCCTGGCCGGGTTCTCTGCCCTGGCCTTTGCAGCTGCCCATGGAATCGGGATGGACATCGGGCTGGGGGCTTTCGAGAACGCCACCCCAAAGAACGCCGCCTATCCAGCCTGCTGGCTGAATTTCGCCAGCATCTCAGCCGTAGAGCCGCCTTCCCGGCCGTGGCGGTAGCCGGGCTTGCCTGGTGGGGGCCGTCGCCGTAAGGGCTTGGCTCGAGCAGCTCCTTCTGGTCGCTGCTGGTGGTGGTGGCCATGACCCATCGCGGCGCTGGCATCACCTGTTACCGAGGCCTATTGGCCGAGGGGGGACAAGCGGGCTCCTCGATTCAACGGGCTTAGCCCTGGTAGACCAGTGTGCTGCTTCTGGCGTTGGGTGGGCGTCACGGCGATGCGCTGCTGATGTTCATCAGCTCTCGCACTGTGAGGCCTGAAGATGTCATCCCGGGTACGCATCACCAGGCTGGTGACCTTGTCGCAGGCGCCGGTGAAACGCCGGATCGGTCACCTGCCTGAGGGGATCCAAGAACGGATGCGGAATCGCATCGTCGAGGTCTTGCGGCGGGGTCCCCACAGCGACGGCACCGAGCAGGTGGTTCCTGTGGTGCCGGGAGACCCGGTGCCAGGTGGACGGCTTGATCGCGCCACAGATCAGCTTGTGCTCCCGGAAGGCTGCAATCAACGCATCCCAGTCCCCAGGAGCCGGGAGCGGCGCACCACCTCGATGCCTGGCGCGGCCGCCCTGGCCTGATCCCCTAATCGGAGGCCTACATCCTGATCAGCGCCTCGCTCCTCAACCCGGGGCATCCGGGCAACGCAGGCATCCGGCTCCAGCCCCTGCGGCAGCCCCTTTGGGACAGGGCTTGAGACACGACGGCCCTGATCGTCACCTCCCAGTCACGGGCCGCCCGCATGTCAGACGTTTGGTGAGCTGTTTGTCTCACAGACTGGCACCGCCAAACAGGCGCTGGCCAAGGCTGGAAGCCCTAACGCCCGTCGCAGCAAGGGCTTTGAACCGAAAACCCCTATTGAGAACAGGAAGCGGGCGGCGGGAATCGAACCCGCATCATCAGCTTGGAAGGCTGAGGTTTTACCACTAAACTACGCCCGCAGCAGTACATCTGTTCCCGTGTCCCGAGGGCCGCCGATGGCTGACGCCGGGTGTCACGGTGGAGATGTCAGCGAGACTGAGCTCCCGGCTGGGCCGTAAAGCTGGGTCCTGCGCTGGTGTGCCGACCTTGGGGTGAGCCCCTCGTTCGACTGCTGCATTATGGCCTGCGTGCCGTCCAGGGCCGAGTGCGCGATTCCAGTTCCCCACCCCACCCGTCGCGCCCTGACGCCGCCACCACCGGGGGGCGCCCGGTGAGCGATGCCGACGATCTGGTGGGCTGGCCCCGTCAACGCATGCTGCTGGCCTACGGCATCGGCGATGCCGGCACGGGCATGGCCGCCTCCTTGATCGGCTTCTACCTGTTCATCTTCTACACCTCGGCTGCGGGCCTGCCGGCCTGGATGGCCGGGCTGGTGCTGATGCTGGCGCGGCTCTGGGATGCCATCAACGATCCCCTGGTGGGCTGGCTCAGCGACAAGACCAAATCGCGCTCCGGTCCGCGCCTTCCCTGGATCCTCTGGAGCGCCGTGCCGCTCGGGGTCGCGATGGCCCTGATGTGGTGGCTGCCACCAGGAGGCCCCTGGCAGCGCTTCGCCATCTTCGTGTTGGTCTCGGTGGTGGCCAATACCCTCTACACCTGCGTCAACCTGCCCTACGCCGCCCTGGCGGCTGAGCTCACCGCCAATGTGAGCCTGCGCACGCGGCTCAACACCCTGCGTTTCACCGGATCGATCATCGCCAGCCTGATCGGGCTCGTGCTCGGCGGCCTGCTGCTGGCCAACCATTCCGATCCCAGCAGCTACTGGCGCGTGGGGATGATCTCCGGCGGCATCATCAGCCTCACCACCCTGCTCTGCGGCTGGGGGATCGCACCGGCGGCGCTGCATTGCCAGAAGCCGGAGTCGCGTCGCGGCACCACGCGTCGGTTGCTGCGCCGCGTGCGCCAGAACGGCCGGTTTCTGCGCGTGCTCGGCCTCTATCTGCTGCTCTGGTGCGCCCTGCAGCTGATGCAGACCGCCGCCCTCCTGTACCTGCCGGTTGTGATGGGCCTGCCGGAGGGCTGGAGCAACTGGATCCTGCTTCCCTTCATCGTCAGCTCCCTGCTCGGTCTGTGGATCTGGAACGGGGTTTCCAACCGCTGGGGGCGGGTGAAGGCCCTGCAATGGGGCAGTGTCCTGTGGATCATCGGCTGCATGATGGCGATGCTGCTGCCGGCCCTTGATGCCGCCATCCAGCCCACGGCCTCCGCCTCCAACCTGCTGCGCCTGTCCCTGCTGGTGCTGGCGATCATCACGGCTGGCCTGGGCGCCGCCACGGCCTATCTGATCCCCTGGGCCCTGCTGCCCGACGCGATCGATGCCGATCCGGAGAAGCCCGCCGGCCAATACAGCGCCTGGATGGTGCTGGCCCAGAAGATCTGCATCAGCCTGGCCCTGTTCTTCTTCGGCAATCTGATGAGCCTCAGCGGCTACGTGGCCGCCCGTGGGGTCGACCAGCCCGCCAGTGCCCTCACAGCCATCCGCCTCTGCATGGGCATCATCCCGGCGGTGCTGATCGTGCTGGGCCTGGTGGTGATGCGCCGCTGGCCGGAACGCGGTGCCCATCGGCTGGTGGCCGATGGCGGGGTTGGCCGATGAGGCTCCTGTCCAGCCGTTGGCTTGCGCCCCGCTGGCTGCGGCGCCTGGGAGCGAGCTGCATGATCGGCGGCCAGGCCCTGGCGGCGATCGCCCGCGGGCGGATCGGCTTCAACGATCTGCTGATGGAATTGCTGGAGGCCGGCCCGGGCAGTTTCCTGATCGTGCTGATCACCGGCCTGGCCGCCGGCACCGTGTTCAACATCCAGGTGGCGGCCGAACTGTCCCGCCAGGGTGCCGGAGCCACGGTGGGGGGCCTGCTGGCCCTGGGCATGGCACGGGAGATCGCGCCGCTGCTCACCGCCATGCTGCTCACCGGCAAGGTGGCCACCGCCTTTGCCGCCCAGCTGGGCACCATGAAGGTGACCGAACAGATCGACGCGATCACGATGCTGCGCACCGACCCGGTGGAATATCTGGTGGTGCCCAGGGTGCTGGCCATGGTGATCATGGCGCCGGTGCAGTGCCTGCTGTTCTTCGGCGTGGCGATCTGGTCCGGGCAGGTGAGCAGCGCCCTGCTCTACAGCATTCCTCCCACGGTGTTCTGGAACTCCGTCCGCACCTGGATGGAGCCGAACGATCTGCCCTCGATGCTGATCAAGGCCGTGGTGTTCGGGCTGCAGATCGCTGTGCTCGCCTGCGGTTGGGGTCTGACCACCAGCGGCGGGCCCAAGGAAGTGGGCACCAGCACCACCGGCGCGGTGGTGATGATCCTGGTGACCGTGGCGCTGATGGACGTGGTGCTCACCCAGGTGCTGTTCGGATAATGGCGTCAGCACCAAGTCCCTCGGAACCACCGGTGATCGACGATCCCGCCAGCAGCGGTCCTGATCCCGCCATCGGCACCGTTCTGGCCCCGCGCTACTGGGTGTCGGCCGGCGTGGTGGTCCTGGGCATCGCCCTGCTGGCCCTGCAGCCCCTCTGGGGCGGTGTCCTCTGGGTGGCGGTGGCGGTGGCGCTGTTTGGCCTGGTACTGGCCCTGCAGACGGCACTGTTGCGGTTGCAGTTCGCCCCTGCCGAGCTGCTGGTGTGGCGCGGTTCGACCTGCATCCGCCGCTTCCCCTATGCCGAGTGGATCGCCTGGCGGCTGTACTGGCCTCCGGTCCCGGTGATCTTCTATTTCCGGGAGCAGCGCAGCATCCACCTGCTGCCGATGTTGTTCGAGGCCGAGGCCCTGGCTGAGCAGTTGCGTCGCCATCTTCCGCATCTGTCGCCGGAGACGTCCGCTGGCGACGCCTGAGCCAAAGTCGCCACGTCCACCGCTCCGCCCCCGCGGGTTCCATTCCCTGCCTCTGAAATCCTGGCCTGATGACTGAGAGCCGCTCGCTGCCCGATTCGCCCACCCCGCTCGACGGCGTTCCGCTCTCTCCAGCGGAAGGCCCCGAAGCTCCTGAGCAGAATCAGACAGGAGAGGGGATGGGCATCGACGAGCCTGCAGCGGGCCAGGAGACATCGGTGGCTGGGGAGCCGGAGCCCCTGGACGAAACCCTGGAGACCCTGCTGACCCTGGCGCTTCAGGATCTGACCGAGCGCCGCAGCGGCCTCGAAGAGGAGATCCGCCAGCTGGAGCGGCGCCGGGAGCAGATCCAGCGCGAGATCGGCAGCAGCTTCAGTGGCCAGTCGGATGCGATCGCCCGCCGGCTCAAGGGTTTTCAGGACTACCTGGTGGGGGCCCTGCAGGATCTGGTGGTGGCGGCCGAGCAGGTGGAACTGGTGGCCCAGCCCCTGGTGGTGCAGCCCTCACCCCTCGATCAGGTGGCCGCTGCATCAGCTACTCCGGAAGCCCCTGCAGCGGCGCCTGTGGCAGCGGCGGGCCTGTTCAGCCAGGACGACGCCCTGATTCGCTCCCGATTGGACCGCTACAGCGGCCAGCCTGATTTCTACGCGGATCCGTGGACCCTGCGTCGCACCCTCGAGGCTGCACAGGCCGCCCTGCTGGAGGACTGGTTCCTGAATCAGGGCGGCCGCGGCGCCCAGGCCAGTGCCGGCAGCCGCAGCCGCAATGCCTTGATCGCCGGTGCGGCGGTGTCGATCCTCGGGGAGCTGTACGGCGAACGCTTCCAGACCCTGGTGCTGGCAGGCCAACCCGAGCGGCTGGGTGAATGGCGCCGGGGTCTGCAGGACTGCCTCGGCCTCGGTCGGGAAGACTTCGGCCCCAACAGCGGCATCGTGCTGTTCGAGCGGGCCGATGCCCTGATCGAGCGGGCTGACCGGCTGGAGGAGCGGGGTGAGCTGCCCTTCATCGTGATCGATGCGGCCGAACGGGTGGTGGAGGTGCCGATCCTGCAGTTCCCCCTCTGGCTCGCCTTCGCGGCCGGTCCCGGTGAACTGGTTGATGACGAGCTCACCTACTAGGGCTGTGCCGCACTGAGCTGCGACTGAGCAGAGCTCAAGGGTCCTGGTCCTGCGTTGCGGCAAGCTCGCAGCGGTCGTTTGCGGCGTCCTGCCCCATGCCCCTGCTGCTCCCCCTGATCGTGCTGCTGGCCGGATATCTGCTGGGGTCCCTCCCCTTCGGCTATCTGGCCGGTCGCTGGCTGCGCGGCATCGATCTGCGGCAGCACGGCTCCGGCTCCACCGGCGCCACCAACGTGTTGCGCGAGGTGGGCAAGGGCCCGGCCCTGGCGGTGTTCCTGCTGGATGTGGGCAAGGGCATCGCGGCCGTGGTGCTGGCACGGGCCGTGCTCGAGCCCCTGGGCGAACCGCTCGGCAGCGGCGCCTGGTTTATCGACAGCGGGGTGGTGGCGGCCGGTCTGGCGGCCCTGGCCGGGCACATCTGGCCGGTCTGGCTGGGCTGGAAAGGGGGCAAGGCCGTGGCCACCGGGCTGGGCATGCTGATCGGCCTGACCTGGCCGGTGGGTCTGGCCTGCTTCGGGATCTTCCTGACGGTGCTGACCATCAGCCGCATCGTCTCCCTCTCCAGCGTGGTGGCGGCCCTCTCCCTGCCCCTGTTGATGCTCGGCTGGTTTGCGGGCAACGGCATGGGCCTGCGGCTTCCCTACCTCGCCCTCGCCGTGATCACCACCCTGCTGGTGGTCTGGCGCCATCGCAGTAACATCCGGCGCCTGCTGGCCGGTACGGAGCCACGGCTGGGCCAACCGCGCCCCTGAGGCCTGCTCAGGCCAGGGCCCGGCTGCGCTCGGCCGCGGCCACCACCGCCTCGATCAAGGCCGATCGGGCTCCGGCCCGCTCCAGTTCCCGCAGGCCGGCGATGGTGGTGCCGCCCGGGCTGCTGACCATGTCCTTGAGCTGGCCCGGATGGAGCTCCTGCTCGTGCAGCAGGGCTGCGGTGCCGGCCAGGGTGCGGTGTGCCAGGTGATGGGCCAGCACCCTCGGCAGGCCTGCAGCCACGGCTCCATCGGCCATGGCCTCGGCGATCAGGGCCACAAAGGCCGGCCCCGAGGAGGTCAGCGCCAGGAAGGCATCGAGCTGGCTCTCGGGCAGCTCCATCACATCGCCCACCCGCTCGAACAGGTCCTGCACCAGCTGGCGTTGCTGCGGCGTGGGCTGCGGCGTGGAGCCCCCAGATCCCCCACCCCAGGCCAGGCCGGTGAGACCCTGGCGGACCAGGCAGGGGGTGTTGGGAACGGCACGCACGCAGACCCGATGAGGAAACAGGCGCTGCAGCCGCTCCAGGGTCACGCCCGCCAGCACGGAGATCAGCAGGCCTTGCCCAGCTGCACCGCCTGCGCCGGCCACACCGGCCGCTGCAGTGGCCGCCTGATGCAGTTGCTGGGGCTTCACGGCCAGCAACACCACCGGCGCTGCCCAGGCCTCGGCGGGATCGGTGCTTACTGCCAGTCCGTGGCCTTGGCTGAGGCGCTCGGCTGAGGCCGCACTGCCCACGGCCGCCCGCACGTCGGCGGGGGCCAGCTGGCCACTCTCGATCAGGGGAAACAGCAAGGCCTGGGCCATGCGGCCCAGGCCGACCACGCCGAAGCGGGGGGATTCAGCGGAGCTCAAGCCGGAGGGTGGGATCAGAGACCCACATCCTGCCGTCCCCAGGCGGGGCTGGGCGCGGCCTCCGTCTCAGCGGCATGATCGCGGCTGCTCACCACCGTCGGAGACGACGACTCCTCCCCACCGGTGGTGGTGACGGTGACGCAGGACGGGGCGAACAGGAAGATGCTCTCCCCGACCCGTTCCTGGTGACCGTCGATGGCGAAGGTGCCACCGGCCACGAAGTCAACGGCGCGCTGGGCCTGATCCGGCTCCATCATCGTGAGGTTGAGGATCACGGTCTTGCGCTCGCGCAGCGCCTGGATGGCGCGCGGCATCTCATCGAAGCTGCGGGGCTCCATCAGGCTGACCTCCGCAGCCGAGGAGGAGAGGCCTGGCATGCCGATCACATTGGTCCCGCCGAAGGGATCCTCGGCGTTGAAATCGCTGGTCAGGGCCAAGGCGCTGGTGCTGCTGCTGGAACGGGTGCTGCTGCTGGTGCTTGTCGTGGCGTTCACGTCGCCGGCGTCATAGTCGAGATCGTCGTCGTACTCGCCGTCGAGATAGTCATCACCGGAAACGACGGCACGCAGGCGGGAGAACAACGACACGGATGGGGCCTCTGTTGTGATGCTTGGCACCTCAATAGCGTCCCATGAGAACGGTTGCAAGCGCTTCCCCTCAGGGGCGGTGCCCAAACAGGGTGCTGCCGAGCCTCACCCAGGTGCTTCCGGCGGCCACAGCCTCCCGCCAGTCGCCGCTCATCCCCATCGAGAGTTGCCCCAGATTCAGGTCTGCCGCCAGGTTCGCGCAGTCCTGGAACAGGGCCTGCCGATCCGCGGCCTCCAGGCCCTGGGGAGCGATCGTCATCAACCCCAGCGGGCGCAGCGGCGCCAGGGGCCGCAGCCACGGCCAGGCCTCCCGCAGCTCCTCCGGCTCGAAGCCGGTCTTGCTCGGATCGGGCCGCAGCTTCACCTGAAAGAACACCGCTGGGCTGAGGCCCTCCTCGCCGGCAATGCGGGCCAGGCGCTCGGCCAGGCCCAGGCTGTCGACCGAGTGGATCGTGCCGAACCGGCGCAGCACCCCACGGGCCTTGTTGGCCTGCAGGCGCCCGATGAAGTGCCAGTCGAGGGGCGGCGCCAGCCCTGAAAGATCGGCGAGCTCCTCCTGCTTGGTGATGGCCTCCTGCAGCCGACTTTCACCGAAGCTGCGCTGGCCGGCGGCCACCGCTGCCCGGATCTGCTCGCTGGGCTGGCCTTTGCTCACGGCCAGCAGCTGGGTGGAGGAGGGCAGCTGCTGGCGGATCTGCGTGAGTCGTTCGGCCAACCCTGCCGCTGTCATGACCAGGGGATTTCAGATGAAGGTCTGATCGAACAGCTGGCGCCAGCGGGCGTGCACTTCGGGGCCTTCCCGGCGGGAGCGGGCCAGATTCTGCTCGGCGTAGTGGCGGGCATCCATCAGGGGGATCACCTCAAAGTTGGCGCCACGCGGCTGCAGCGTCACCAGAAAGAAGATTCTCTGGGCGTAGAGGGTCGCATAGAGATCGCAGTTCTCACCGGTCGGTGCGACCCGGTAGAGCATCCCGAAGGTGGGGTGGTTGAGATAACGCTCTGCGCTCACGTCGTCCGTTGGACTGGCGCCATTAAAGAGCACCGACCTGCCAGCGCAGCAGCAGCAGGGCCACCAGAGCGATTCCGCCGACCACGGTGGCGCTGCCGAGCGAAGCCGGAGGCTGGTGCAATCGGTCAGGCGCCAGCCAGTGGCCGCCCCGGGCCAGCAGGGCCTCGGCCCCCTGTTCGGCCCGCAGCAGCACATTGGCCAGCAGGCGCTCTCCCACGGCCAGCACCAGCGCCAGGCTTCCCTTCCAGCCGAGCTGCCTGAGGTTCACCGCCCGGGTGGAGATCGAGCGCAGCAGGTTTTGCAACTCCTCCTGCACCAGAGGCAGGAAGCGCAGCGACAGCAGCAGGGTGAAGCCGAGCCGGTCCACCGGCCAGCCCAGGGAGGCCAGGGGCTTGAGGAACCAGCCGATCGCCCAGACCAGTGCCTCGGGACTGGTGCTGAGCAGCAGCAGGTTGGCGCTGTGGATCAGGGTGAACAGCAGGGTGGCACCGTTGAGGCCCAGCTCGGCCGAGCGACGGCTGATCACCAGCGGTCCCAGGGGAAGGGGGCCCAGCTGGACCGGCCCCCAGTGGACCAGCTCCCAGCGCTGGCCGGAGCGGCTGGGGGCGGGACTGCCCGGTGGACCCGGCTCGAGACGTACTTCGTCCGGAGGGCGCTGTAGGGGGGCCGCTGGAGCCGATCCGGCCGGCAGCAGAGAGGCCAGCACCCCCACGAACAGAGCCAGGGCGAGCAGCAGCGGCAGGCTGCGGCGCCACAGGCGCCAGGGCAGGCCGCACACCGCCGTGATCAGCAGTAACAGGGCGACCAGGCCCAGGCGCCAGATCGGGCCGGCCAGGATCGGCGTCACCAGAAAAGCCACGGTCCAGCCGAGCTTGAGGCGCGGATCCAGCCGCTTCAGCCAGCTGCCGGATCCCGTCCCCGCCTGGGAGTCGTCGTCGGCCACGTACTGGCCGATCGGCATCTGCCGCAGCCAGTCCACTCAGCGGCTGCGGCTCTGCTGG
Source organism: Synechococcus sp. CBW1006 (assembly GCF_015840525.1). Taxonomy (NCBI): domain Bacteria; kingdom Bacillati; phylum Cyanobacteriota; class Cyanophyceae; order Synechococcales; family Synechococcaceae; genus Synechococcus; species Synechococcus sp. CBW1006. The sequence goes on from NZ_CP060396.1 coordinate 2,613,423, forward strand.
CGCGCCAGCTCCTTCTCGGCATCGCGCTGTTGCTTGCCGCGCCAGAACAGGCGGATCGGTGAGCCCTCGAAGCCCAGCCCTTCACGGATCTGTCGTTCCACGTAGCGGCGGTAGGTGTCGCCGAACAGTTTGGGATCGTTCACGAACAGGGTGAAACTGGGCGGACGGCTGGCCACCTGGGTGCCGTAATAAAGCCGCCCCTGGCGGCCGCCGCGGCTGGTGGGGGGGGTGCGCCAGCTGAGGGCCTCCTGCAGCACCTCGTTCACCACCGAGGTGGTGACGCGGCGGCGGTGCTGTTCCACGGCCAGCAGGGCCAGGGGAAAAATCGCTTCCACCCGCTGGCCGCTGAGGGCGGAGGTGAACAGCATCGGTGCCCAGTCGAGGAAATAGAGCTTGGCCCGGAGCTCCCGCTCCATCGCCGGCATGGTGTGGCTGTCCTTCTCGATCGCATCCCACTTGTTGACCACCACCACACAGGCGCGGCCGTCCTCCTCGATCCGGCCCGCCAGGCGCTGATCCTGTTCCGTCACCCCATCCTCGGCGTCGATCACCAGCACACACACATCCGAGCGTTCGATCGCCTTGAAGCTGCGGTTGATCCCGAAGAACTCGGGGCCGTAGTTCACCGAACGGCGCCGGCGGATGCCTGCGGTATCCAGGATTTTCCAGGCCTTGCCTTCCCGTTCGATCGTGGTGTCGATCGTGTCGCGGGTGGTGCCGCGGATCGGACTGACGATCGCCCGGTTCTCGCCACAGATGGCATTGAGCAGGCTCGACTTGCCCACATTGGGCCGGCCGATGATCGCCAGCTGGATCGGTTCCTCCGTTTCCACCTCTTCGGTGGGGGGCAGGAAACCCACCACCCGATCAAGCAGATCGCCGGTGCCGGCTCCGTGGATCGCTGAGATCGGATAGGGCTCGCCCAGGCCCAGACCCCAGAATTCCGCCGCCATCGACAGACCGGCTTCCGGCGATTCGCACTTGTTCACCGCCAGCAGCACCGGCACCTTCTGACCCCTGAGCCATTCGGCGATCGACTGGTCGGCAGCGGTTGACCCCTGCTTGCCGTCGACAATCACCACGGCAACGGAGGCCTCCGCCAGGGCGAGGTTGGCCTGTTCGCGGATTTCCGGCAGGAATTCGCTGTCGTCGTCGAATACCAGGCCGCCGGTATCGACCACACGGAAGGTGCGATCCCGCCAGAAGCCTTCCTGGTAGGTGCGATCGCGGGTCACGCCCGGTTCGTCGTGCACGATCGCCTCACGGCTGCGGCACAGGCGGTTCACGAGGGTGGACTTGCCCACATTGGGTCGCCCGATGATGGCGACGACGGGTAGCGCCAAAGCGGCTTATCTCAACGACATTGCGTTTCCTGACACTACAGAGCGGCCGCGCGCCTGGCTGATCTGGCTAGGGAGGAAGTAACCCTCTCTGCCCTCCGCCTTCCGGCGGAGACGCCCCATGGTGGAGCTGATTGCCGCGATCGTGGTCGACCTCTCCGACCAGAAGCTCTACGCCTACGGCGCGGCAGACACGCTGCTGCGCACCGTGCCGGTCAGCACCGGGCTGGCGTCGAGTCCGACCCCCACCGGTGAGGGGAAGGTCTACGGCAAGCACCGCAGCGTCACCATGCGCGGCAGCAGCTTCGTGGCGCCGAATGTGCCGTGGGCCCTCTGTGTCACACCGGATCAGGTGATCTGCCTGCACGGTGCCCCCTGGCAGGAGGCCGCCGGTCAGCGCTTCGGGGTGCCGCGCAGCCACGGCTGCGTGCGCGTGCCCAGCCCCCACGCCCGCTGGCTGTTCGAGCACACCCCCCTCGGCACGCCGGTGACGATCCGCCCCTGAACCCGCACCGCGCTCAGCCTTCAGGCCTCCAGCTGCCGCTGTTGGTTGCCGATCACCAGGAGCAGCAGGCTGATCGCCCCCAACAACGCGACCAGCAGCGCCACCACGAGCATCGTGCCCGCCAGGCCGCTGGCGTAGGAGCTGGTGATCACCTCGATGGCCTTCGACGGGGCCCCATGGCTGTGGGTGAGCACGCCGCTGCTCAGGGCTGCCCGCACCTTGGCCTCCAGCGCGGGGATCTGCTCCGGCCTGGCGCCCAGCTGGAGCAGGCGGTCCCGCAGGCTGGCAAAGCCAAAGCCATTGACCAGGGCCCCGCTGGCGGCAAAGCCCAGAGCAAAACCCAGCTGACCGGTGGTGGTGCGAAAGGCGGTCACCGATCCGAAATAGCGCTGCGGCGCCTCCTGCACAAACAGGGCCGACTGGGGTACCGACAGGAAGGCCAGACCCGTACCCACCAGCAGCAAGGGCAGGATGAACGAGGCGTAGGGAGTATCCGCACGCACCCCCGCCAGCAACACAAGCCCCAGCACGAGAACGAGGATGCCGCCCGCCATCAGCTGGGTGGTGCGACGCCCCGGCGCCATCAGCCGGCCCGCCACCACACCGCCGGCGGCAAAGCAGATCAACAGCGGCAGCTGAGCCAGAGCCACCTGGCTGGTGCTGTAGCGCTGCACCGTCTGCCAGAAGTTGCTGGTCTGCAGCTGCACCACCGCCTGAGCGAAGTTCCAGGCGATCCCGCTCACGATGGCGGCGGCAAAGCAGCCGCGGCCGTAGAGCCCCACCGGAAAGATCGGCTCCTGGCGGCGGCGCTCGATCCACACGTGCACGCCGAACACCGCCACACCGCCCAGGGTCGGGAGGAGGAACTGGGGCGCCGTGAACCCGCTGACCGCATGGCTGACCCCACTGAGAAACAGCACCATCGCCAGAGCGATGCTGACCAGGCCTGGCCAGTCGGCCCGCAGGGCCGCGTTGGCGGGCATGTCGGGCAGCAGCAGCGGCACCAGCGGCAGACACAGCAGCGCGATCAGGGGCACCAGGCCGAGGGCCAGGCGCCAGCTGGTGTCGGCCAGCACACCGCCCAGCAGCGAGCCGCCGATGAAGCCCGCAATGATCAGAAGGTTCCACAGGCCCAGGGCCTTGCCCAGCTGGTCGGGCCGGCTCACGCAGCGGACCGAGGCAAAGGTGAGGGCGAGTACGGCGCCCACGCCGATGCCCACCAGGGCGCGTCCCAGCAGAAACAGGGCCGCGCCGGGGGCCGCCAGGGCGATGCCATCCCCGGCGATCGAGAGCAGCAAGCTGCCCATCAGCACCTTGCGACGGCCCAGGCGATCGCCCAGAAAGCCCATCAGCAGCACGGTGGCGGCCTGGGCGAGGGTGGAGATGCTGGCCGCCAGGGCCAGGGTGGCGCCCTGCATGTGCAAGGCCGCCCCCGCCTTCACCAGGGCCGTGTTGGCCACCGTGGGATCGATCAGCTGCAGGCTGGCCAGCACCCCCAGAAAGGGCACCGCCAGGGCGCTTGCGGATTTGTCGCTCATGCGGGGATCAAAGGGGCAGAGGGATCAGGAGTTGCCTGCAAGAAGGTGGAGGGCCAGCGGGGAGCAGGCGCGTCGGCGCGGCTGATCGCCACCAGGTGACCGCGCCGCTGCAGCGGGTGGCTCCAGGGACGGCTGGGCGCGGTGGCCAGGGTCAACCGATCGCCGGCGCGATCGAAGCGCACCGGGCCATCGGGGGCATCGGTGAGCCAGACCTCCCCCTTGGCGCGGAGCAGCTCGGGGCTCAGCTGGGCGGCCCAGGCCAGCACCTGGCTGCGCTCCAGCGGCTCGAGCTGCAGCCAGGCATCACTGCGCACCAGCTGCCGTTCGCTGTGGAACGGCGGGGCGGGATGCTGCGCGCGGCTCTCGAGCTGCTGGCGCAGCCACTGCTGACGGCGCTCGGCCTCGCATGGGGGCAGCAGATCACCCTTGCTGAACTGCAGCAGATCGACGCCATCGAACTGCTGCTGCACCAGCTCACCCACCCAGCGGTCGTGCCAGAGCGCTTCGATGCGCTCGAGATCCACCACCAGCAGCACCCGCACCAGGGCCAGGCCGTGGAGCTGCAGCTGGCTGGCCACCCGCTCGGGCAGGGCCATGCCGCTGGTTTCGATCAGCACATGGGCCGGGGGCAGCTCACGCCGGGCCAGCTCCACTAGGGCCGCCCCCAGGCCATCGCGCAGGGTGCAGCAGACGCAGCCGCCGCCCAGCTCCAGCACCCGGCCATCGCCCTGGCGCAGCCGCTCGGCATCGACGTTGATGCTGCCCAGGTCGTTGACCAGCAGGGCCCAGCCCGGGCAGGCGCCGGCCTGCAGCCAGCCGTTGATCAAGGTGGTCTTGCCCGACCCCAGGTAGCCCCCCACCACGGTGGCCGGCACCCCGCGCAACGGCGTCAGCGGGGAACCTCCTTCGGAGACAGGGCTCATGGCCTGGCTCCCTCCCAGGAGCCATACACGCAAGCTCCGTCCTTGATCGTGGCCACCACGCCGATGTCGTTGAGCTGTTCGGGCGCGGTGGCGGTGGGGTCGCCGTCGAGGATCACCAGGTCGGCCCGCTTGCCCGGAGCCAGGCTGCCCTTGCTGTCCTCTTCGCGGATCTGCCAGGCGGCCTCGATCGTGAGGGCCCGCAGGGCGGCATCGGCACTCACTCGCTCCGATTCGCCCAGCACCACGCCCGTTCGCGTGCGGCGGGTCATGGCCGTTTCCACCATGCGCATCGGCTCGATCGGCGTCACCGAAAAATCGTTGTGGTTGGAGCAGTGCAGCCCCAGGGCCATGGCGCTGGCCATCGGGCTCATGCGGCCGGCCCGCTCGGGCCCCAGGTTGGCGAGGTGCGTGTCGCCGAAGAAAAAGGCATGCACCGTGAAGAAGCTGGGGTGCAGGCCCAGCTCCACGTACTGCTCCAGCTGCCCCGGCGCCATGAACTGGGAGTGAATGATCACTGTGCGGTGGTCCTGCTCGGGCTTGAGGCCGGCTCTGCGGCAGGCCTCGATCATCAGGTCGATGGCGGCATCGCCGTTGCAGTGGGCAAACAGCTGGATGCCCTGGCCCGCAAGCCGTGCCACCGCCTCGAACAGCTGCTCGGGCGGGCACACAGGCTGACCGCGCCAGTGGGCCTCGCCGTTGGGGCCGGGGGTGAGCAGCGGCTCGCCCCAGAAGGCGGTCTTGCCCTGGGGGGAGCCATCGAGCAGAAGCTTGATGCCCTGGAACTTGAGGCGATCGCGGTATGGGCCGAAGACATCGCGCGCCGGCTGGGGCAGCTCGAGCGGTTGGCCCTGAAACTCCGGGAAGCGCTCGCGCAGCATCCCGGGCACCTCGAGCACCAGCGGCAGCAGCACCAGATCGATGCAGAGGTGCCCTTCACGGGCGGCCCGCTGAAACAGGTCCAGATCGCCGGCCACCGTGGCGCCGTCCTGCACGGTGGTGATGCCCTTGGACGTGTACAGCCGCTGGGCCGCCTCGAACTGGGCCAGCCGTTCGTCGTCCGAGGGCTGCGGCATGTGCACGAACAGCGGAATGAACGCCGTCTCCATCACCAGCCCAGCCGGCTCGGTGCTGCCGGGCCGGCGCACGATCACCCCACCGGCCGGATCGGGGGTGCTGGCGTCGTAGCCCGCCAGGGCCAGGGCACAGCTGTTGAGCACGGCGCCGTGGTTGGAGTTGTGGAGCACCATCACCGGGTTCTCCGGAAGCACCGCATCCAGATCGGTCTTGTCCAGGGGGCGCCCGTCGGAGAGACCGTCGACGTCGTAGCCGTAGGCGATCACCCACTCGCCCTTGCCCACGGGACGGCGCGCCACGTGCTCGCGCAGCACCTGCTGCAGGCTGGCGATGCTGGTGACGGGCCCGGCCGGCGGCCGCTGAATGTTGGCCCAGCCCACCACCTGCAGGGCATTGGCGAAGTGGCCGTGGGCGTCGATGAAGCCCGGCAGCAGGGTGCGGCCCGCCAGATCGATCTGGCGCGTGGCGGGCCCGGCATGGCCCAGTACCGCATCCTTGGTTCCCACAGCCACGATCTTCCCGTCTGCGATGGCGATCGCTTCAGCCCGGGGCTGGGAGGCCTCCATCGTCAGGATGGGGCCGCCGTGGAAGATCAGGTCGGCGGGGGTGCTGGTCATGAAGCCCGGTTGTCTGGCCCATGGCTAACCGGAGCCTGTGCGCAAGTCATCGCACCGAGAGATCTGTTCATCGCCCAGGCGCCTGTCCTCACCGATGGCAGCACGGTGCTGAGGTCACCGGATCCCATCGTGGACGCCATCAAGACGGTGAGGGAGCACAACACAACGACGGCCATGCCTGGCTCAACGGTGATCCCCCTCGGCCCTGGCCAGGGCCGCTGCTGGATCACCACTGAGGTCGGCGTTCAGGAACGCGGGGGTTTCGGGCAGCACCAGCTGCAGATGGTTCTCGCGATGGAGCTCCAGGCTCAGCTCATGGCTCTGCAGCTCCAGCACATGACCCGCATGGCGGTGGTCGTCGCTGAGCAGGTGCAGGTGGTAGCCCGGCACATTGATCGTGCGGGCAAAGCTGGGCGTCCAGAAGCCCACCAGGGTGCCGGCCACGTTCTCCAGCTCAAACGTGGCCTGGGCGCTGGTGGCGCTCACGAGATCCACGCCGGCCTCGGCCTTGCAGGCCACGCGGTAGCGGATCCGCTCGAACACCCCACGGAGACGGATCGCCACAAACAGGTTGGCGTTGTCCCGCAGTCCGTCGAGCCGTGCGGTGAGATCGCCCCAGCTGGCCACATGCTTCAGAACCTCGCGGTGATCGGCTGAAAAGCGGGTCGCCACCCAGAACGGGGCGAGGGCATCGGCCGGGGCCTGCCGCACCGTGCCATCGCCGCAGGCCTGCCAACAGGTGCCATCCAGCAGGATCCCCTCGCCATCGAGGCCATCGAAGGTGCCCAGGCCGAAATCGCCGTGCTGCAGCACCTCAGCCACCCGCACGCATCCTTGATAGACCCCCTGCACCAGGGCACCGGAGGTGGACACCTGATAGATGGTGTGGTGCTCGAGATCCAGCGCATCGGCCAGGGCCTGGCGGATCACATGGCTGGCGCTTTCACCGGTGCGGCGGCAGCGCTCCTGCAGCGCGGCGGAAAGACCATCGCCGAGGTGAACGTTGAGGTGATGGCTGGAGTCGGGGCGGCAGGTCATCGATGCGGTCCCCTCAGTGGATGAAATCCTGATGCACGTCCTGCATCAGCTTCAGGTTCTGGGAGTAATCGATCGGAATGTCGATCAGCACCGGCACGCTCTGCTGCAGCGCTTCCCGCAGCACCGGGCCCAGCTGGTCGGCGTCGGTGATGCGATAGCCCTTGCAGCCGAAGGCCTCGGCAAAGGCCTCGACGTTGTAGTGACCGAGTTGCACACCGGCGGTCCGGCCGTAGTGGGCCTGTTCCTGGAAGGCCACCATGTTGTAGCTGCAGCTGTTCCAGATCAGGTGCACGAAGCGGCTGCCGATGCGGGTGGCCGTTTCCAGCTCCGTGGCCGTGAACAGAAAGCCGCCATCGCCCGACACCGAGATCACCGGCTGACCAGGCCGGCAGAGGTTGGTGGCCATCGCCCAGGGCACCGCCACCCCGAGGGTCTGCTGGCCGTTGCTCACCAGCACCTGGCGGGCATGGCCGGCCGGGAAGTAGCGGTTCATCCAGATGTAGTGAGACCCCACATCCAGCGCCAGGGTCGTGTCAGATGTCACCACCTGACGCAGCTCGTGGATCACCCGCAGCGGATGCAGGGGGGTGCCGGAGAGCTGGGCGCCCTCGTCGGCCGTGGCCTGCAGCTCGGCGGCAGCACGGTCGCCGCAGCGGCGGAAGCTTTCATCCACCTGCACCTGCAGCAACGGCGCCAGGGCCGCGAGGCTGGCACCGATGTCGCCGATCAGCTCGGCAGCGGGCAGGAAGGCCTGATCCTGATCGGGGGCCAGGGCATCGACCACCACCAGCGGGCGCGATGCGCCCGTGTTCCAGAGGCTGGGGTCGAACTCGACCGCATCGAAGCCCACCGTGATCACACAGTCGGCGCCATCGAGCAGGTGATCCGCCGGTTGGTTGCGGAACAGACCCACCCGGCCCGCGAACTGCTCCGGTGCCACCCAGGCGCCGGCCCCCTGGAAGGTGGCGCAGTAGGGCAGGCCGCTGCCGCCCACAAAGCGCTGCAGGGCATCGGCCATCGAGGCCTGCGAGGCCTGCATGCCCAGCAGCAGCAGGGGCTTGCGGCTGGCATTGATCAGCTCAGCGGCCCGGTGGATCTCCGTTGAAGCCGCTGGCCCCTGGCGGATCGGCCGGGCCCAGCCGGTGGAGAGCTCGCCCGGATACTCGGCGAGGCCCACATCCTTGGGCAGGCCCAGAAACGCCGCCCCCGGCCGGCCGCTTTCGGCCGCCCGCACGCCATTGGCGAACACCTCCGGCAGGCTGTGAATGTTGAGGGCCGACTGGGCATATTTCGTGACCGGTCGCATCACATCCACCCCGTCGAGGGCCTGGTGGGTGTGCTTGAAGCGATCGTCGAGCGGCACCTCCCCGCCGATGGCCAGCACCGGATCCCCTTCGGAGGTGGCGGTCGCGAGTCCGGTCACCAGATTGGTGACCCCAGGCCCGGAGGTGGCCAGGCAGACGCCCACCGTGCCCGTGATCCGGCCCATCGCCTGGGCCATGAAGGCGGCGTTCTGCTCGTGCCGACAGAGCACCAGCTCGATCGAGGAATCGAGCAGGGCCTCAAACACACTGTCGACCTTGGCACCCGGAATCCCGAAGACATGCGTGACCCCATGCTGCTCCAGCAGCTTCACCAGAACCTGGGCGCCGTTCATCCTGAGCATTCGGCTATCGACCAAGCATGTCGATGGCGTGTCATCAGGGCAATCCCGGATGTCACCTTGTTACAGGTCGGCAAGGGCGACAAGGCTGAACACAATCCCGCCGTCCTGGCGGCCCTCTGCCGAGATCCATGACCCTGCACGACAGCACTGGTCACAGCCTCTCGGTGGAATGCATCAAGGGACAACGAACTCGTCATGACGGACAACCCAACCGGGGAGTACACCAACAATCCACCTGTTGCTTATCATCTCGCCACGGCAGGGAATGACGCCAATCTCCGTGCATCTCCACCAGCTGAGATGAACGTCAACGGCCTCCTGATGCCGCCGGTGAGCAGCGGTGGAGGAATGCATGGCTTGCCAGGCGATTTTCTCTCCACTTCACGCTTGATTCGCGCGTTGCGGTGCAGCCGCTCAGCACCGACCAACCTCACCACATTGACAACAATCCAGACCTGCGCAGTCTCAACTTTGATCAATTCCCCCGCGACGGTGGCAAGATCAAAGTGATGCTCCTCAATCAGCAAACGCAGATCACCGTGCTCCAGCCCTGAAGCTGGAAGCTCATCTCACTGGCAGATCACCCGGATGGCCGGCCACCGGATCAGCCGGCGCCGGCAGCAGCTCAGGCATCGGACCGGTCTCGGGCAGGGGCTCGCCGCGCTCGGCCAGATGGGCCAGCAGCCAGTTCACGGCGGTCGCCCGGCGGGTGCGGCGCGGGTAGAGCTCGCCGATGCGATAACCCACAAAGCCCAGCTGCTCCTTCAGCAGCTGTTTGTGCTCCTTGGCAATCGAGCGGGTGAGTGCCACCGCGGGCGGCCGCTGGGCGATGAACTGGGGCTCGATCGGGAATGACTCCCGCCAGGCATCGCTTGCAGCCGGGCCCGCGCTCCAGGTGCCGGAGCCATCGGGCGCATACCCCAGGCGCGGCCAGATCAGTTCACACACGAAGCGGTCGCTGAGCCGATCAGCCAGCACCGCCTCCAGCAGCGCCCGGCTGAGGGGGTAGGGGACGGGTGTGGTGGCGGCCTGATCGGGAGCCATCGGCCTGAAGCATCACAATCGGATCACCATGATCACCGCCCCCTCCCCCCTGCGCGGCCCCCTGGCGCTGCCCGGCCACGGCCGTCCGCGCAGCCTGCGCTGCCGGGTGCTGCAGTCGCCGCTGGCGGGGGTGAGCGACCGGATCTTCCGCGGCCTGGTGCGGCGCTGGTGCGCCGATGCGCTCCTGTTCACCGAGATGGTGAACGCCACCAGCCTCGAGCTGGGCCATGGCCGCTGCAAGGTGGAGGACCTGGCCGAGGAGAGCGGGCCGATCGGCGTGCAGCTCTTCGATCACCGGCCCGCCGCCATGGCCGACGCGGCCCGCCGCGCCGAGGCCGCCGGCGCCTTCCTGATTGACATCAACATGGGCTGCCCGGTCAAGAAGATCGCCCGCAAGGGGGGCGGCAGCGGCCTGATCCGTGAACCCGATCTGGCGGCCCGCATCGTGGACACGGTGGCCCGGGCCGTGAGCATCCCCGTGACCGTGAAGACACGGCTGGGCTGGTGCGGCAGCGACGCCGAGCCCGTGGCCTGGTGCCGCCAGCTCGAGCAGGCCGGCGCCCAGCTGCTCACCCTGCACGGCCGCACCCGCGAGCAGGGCTTCAAGGGCCGGGCGGACTGGCAGGCGATCGCCGCGGTGAAGCGGGCGCTGCGGATCCCGCTGATCGCCAACGGCGACATCCACAGCCCCGAGGATGCCCTGCGCTGCCTGGAGCTCACCGGTGCCGACGGCGTGATGGTGGGCCGGGGCACGATGGGGGCCCCCTGGCTGGTGGGCCAGATCGATGCCGCCCTCAGCGGCCGGCCGGTGCCGCCCACCCCCGGCGCCGCCGAGCGCATCGCCCTGGCCCGCGAGCAGCTGCTGGCCCTGGTGGCAGCCAAGGGCGACCACGGACTGCTGATCGCCCGCAAGCACATGGGCTGGACCTGCCAGGGATTTCCGGGGGCGCCCCAGCTGCGTCATGCCCTCATGCGCGCCCCCACCCCCGCCGATGCCCTGGAGCTCCTGGAGCGCGCCCTGGCCGATCAGGGCAGCACGCCCTAGGGCAGCACAGTGGGCCAGCCCTGGCGGATCAGCAGCAGGGAGAAGTAGGGCGAGGCTGTGGCCGCCACTTCGCGGGCTGGGGCCACCAGCGCATCCGGCCAGCCCACCCGCTGGGCGAAGAGGGCGTGCTCCAGCAACCCGCGCCGCTGCAGAAGCGGCTGCACCCAGGCCCAGCGATGGCCCAGCTTCAGCAGGGCCAGCACTTCGGCACCCGCGGCAGCGCGATCCAGCAGGACCTCCAGGGCTTCCGGCGTCTCCGGCGTGGGCCGGATCAGCAGGCCCTCCTGCTGCAGCGCCAGGGGCCAGGCACCGGCTGCGGCCGCGGCTGCCGCGGCACTGACGCCGGGAATCAGCTGCACCGGCACGGCCGGATGGCGTTGACGCAGGGCCAGCAGCACGTAGGAGCTGGAGGCAAACAGCGACACATCCCCTTCGCAGAGCAGCACCACCGATCCGCCCTGGCCAGCGGCCTCAACCGTGGCGGCCGCGAGGGTATCGGCCGCGGCGTGCCAGGCCTGCCGCAGCGGCGCCGCGGCGCTCACCATCGGGAACAGCAGCGGCAACTGCCGCTGCTCTGGGGTGATCCAGGGGGCGGCGATCGTGGCGGCCATGCCACTGGCGCCGAGGCGGGCCACCGGGTAGGCCACCACAGTGGCAGCCCTGATGGCCTCCACGGCCGCCACCGTGAGCAGGCGGGGATCGCCTGGACCCACCCCCACCAGGGTGAGAGCCGCTGGGGTGTCCGGCGGCAGGCTCGACGGGGGGGACGTGGCCGGCAGCGGCATGGGCATCAGGCGATCAGCGCCGATCTTTCTAGGCTGGAGCCACGTCAATCCCTGGACCTGATCCTTGAGTCAGCTGAGCCTCTACCCCAGCACCCCTGCCCAGGGAAGCCCCATGCCGGAGCTGGTGACAGGGGATGAGCGGCTGATTCAGCGCGCCCTGGCGGAACGGGGCATCCGCTTCGAGCGCTGGCCTGCGCGCCAGGATCTGCCCGATCAGGCAGGCCAGGCGCAGATTCTCAGCCTCTATGCCGCCGAGATCGCCCGGGTTCAGCAGGGGGGCACTTACCCCACCGTGGATGCGATCCGCATCACCCCCGACCACCCGGATCGAGACTCCCTGCGCCAGAAATTCCTGCAGGAGCACACCCACAGCGAAGACGAGGTGCGCTTTTTCGTGGAAGGGCGGGGCCTGTTCTGCCTGCACCTCGGTGATGAGGTCGTGCAGATCCTCTGCGAACGCAACGACTGGATTGCCGTGCCGGCCGGCACCCGCCACTGGTTCGATATGGGGGAGGCTCCGTCGTTCTGCGCCCTGCGCTTCTTCAACAACCCGGAGGGCTGGGTGGCCCAGTTCACCGGTGACCCGATCGCCGACCGCTACCCCAGGCTGGACGAACTGGCGTGTGGAGGGTTCGAGGAACATGATTTCGAGAGTCGCCCCATTCCCTCCGCTCGCGGTACCTGATCACTCCGTAGTCGGGTTCACTGTTCTTGTTCAGCGCTTCCCCTAGCACGATTCCGAACGTCTTCAATGTTCTTGCTTTGCAGCATCTGCGGCTTGGTCACACCTGTCCAGATCAGTCAGTTGAACGGCAACTTGTAGTATCGCTGCTCCAGAAGTAACGGCTTAGGCAATGTTGATGCTCAGCCATTCGTGCCCAAAATATATAGAAAGCAGATTGGATCAATCGACGACTTGAAGGGCCAGTGAGAATTCGCCACTGGTTGACATCGTGCCCGGCTAGGCAGTGGATGGAGTTTGTATGTTGACAGAATTATTGTGTGTGAACTTCTATCTGCGGGAAATAGGCATCAGGGGAATGGTGGTTAAACACAAAAAAGCCTATCGGTGATTGTCAACGATAGGCTAAAGCCATGATTTTGTCTCGAAATCCAGTCTTAGCAGGCGGGCTGATTGTCTGAGTCAAGACTGGTTTTCGCTTCGGGGTGCTGATACCCCAGGCTCATCCATCAATTTTGACCAAGCTGAATCGGACTAGGACCAGGACCAGGACCAGGACCCTTTAACCCAACCTTGGCTCCAATCTTGGCAGCGATGGCGATCGCCTGATTGTTCAGCTTGACAGATTCTCCCTGATGACTAGGGCGAGCCAGAAGGCGGAAGCCATGAAGTTTGACATGATCAAGTTGAAGAGGCTGCATCAGAACCCAGAAGAGGCTGACCAATTTTCGGACAATCTCCCTCGCTTGTCAATCAATCGATCGCTCCAAACCGTGACTGTCTCCTGATTCCAGCTGAGTTGATCCTGGCCGGATTGGACTTCCCCGTTGCGAAGAGCGTTTTCCAGTATCGAATGGATCTCCATTCGGATGGCTCACCACGTAACAGAAACTCACCAGTTGACTTCTGATTTCATGAGACTGAGTCTGGTTCCCATCGGATGTCAAAGGGGCGTTACCATAGCTCCTATCATTCTATCTGATTTGCATCTTTATTCTCGATGGAAGACTGCCGACCTGCCCAGCCCCGCGATGGCGTAGATAACTCTTGGCGGGACAGAGCACGATTACCGTTAGACAACAAGTGGTTCCCGATAGTGGTGATTGAGCCCATGCACTGCAGCATTAAACTGCCAGGGCTTTCAATTGGCCTGAAGTGGGGTTGGTTGCGTCAAGCATGACAGGGGTAATCCTTCGTGGCACGGCGCCGTCCGGGCTCCATGGCCATCTCGATGGGTTTGATCAGCCCAGCAGGCTCATCGTGCTCCAGTGGAAAGCCCCGCAGTCTCTTCTCGACCATCCTGCGAAGACGCTGTCCACCCTTGAACACTGGCTGCGAGACGCCTTCGATGTTCAGCCTACTACTCTGAAAACGAAGTCGAAGTTCAGTGCATCCAAACAAGGGGCCAGTTTGGATCGAGCTGCCTGGCACATTCTTGAGCTCGGCAAGGTGCTGCTTCAGATGTTGGAAGTTCCCGTGTTCCATCCAGGAGTGATTCATCACGTTCGCAAAGATCATTCCCAGTCAGGTTTGTGGAACATTCGAGCAACCACTGCCGTTCTTGACCATTTCCCTGAAGACGTCTATTACGAGTGCTACTTTCGCGCAGCTCGCATCGTCTCTTTCATGGCAAAAACCAAGCCGGACAGCGACGAAATTGCCAAGCTTCAATCCAGGCTTAAATGTCAACATATTGACCAGATGCAAGGGATGATTCCACGAGGAAGGTCTACATATCCCTTGCTTTCTTATGCTTATAATCAGCGAATTCCGTTTCGGCATCTTGGAGAGGGGGTCTATTCGTTGGGATGGGGCTCCCAGTGCCGCAGGATTCGTGGCGGTGGTATTGATAAGGATTCAAGTATTGGGGCTATACTCAGCCACAATAAAGCTTCAACCATTCGAGTTCTGAGTGCGGCGGGTCTTCCTGTTCCTGTCCAGCGGACGATTGATTCTGAAGCAGCTGCTTTGGTTGCCGCCAGGGAGCTTGGATGGCCTGTCGTGCTCAAGCCAGCCGATCGCGATCGAGGGGAAGGCGTCACGATCAATATTCGAGAACCTGGTCAGCTGAAACGTGCCTGGCAGGAGGCACGCCATTTTTCGACCCGCTTGTTGTTGGAACGTCAGATCTCCGGCCTCTGTCATCGTCTTCATGTTTGTGATGGCCAGCTCATCAGCGCCTGGCGACGTCGACCCAAATCCGTTCGGGGTGATGGCAGCCTCACTGTGAAAGAATTGATTGACCGCGCCAATGCTGAGCAACAAGCCTTGCCTCCTTGGAAGCGGTTGAAGCCATTTCCTTGCGATGATGTTGCTGTAGGGTGCCTCGCGGCCCATGGTCTCACGCTTGATTCAGTACCTGCCAAGGATGACTGGGCTCCTCTGAGGCCTTTCAATGCACCAGCTTGGGGCGGTGTGGTGGAGGACGTCGATCAATTGATCCATCCTGACAATGTTTCTCTGGCCATTGAGGCTGCAAAACTTTTCGATCTGAGCAATGCTGGAATAGATCTGATTACAACTGATATCTCAGAACCCTGGTATCGAAACGGTGCGGCGATTAACGAGGTTAATCATTCTCCCCAGTCTCCTGATAGCCCACAGTTGCTGGAGAAAGTCTTCGCCAGCCACTTTCCCGCTAATGGACGAATCCCAATTGAGGTCTTTGTTGGCAGAAGTGCCGCCTGGGATAAGGCTTTTCAGAAACAGCAGGAGTACAACTCCTCAGGTTTTCCTTGTTGGGTGACAGATCATCAGCGCAGCGTCGATTGCTCAGGTCGCGAGCTGCACCTGATGGCGCATGGATTGTTTGATCGATGTCATGCTTTGCTTTGCCGCAAGAATGTTGGCGCCCTCATCGTGGTGGTTTCCGATCAAGACTTATTCTTGACGGGTTTGCCATTCGACCAGCCCGATCATCTTCAGGTCGTGGGGGATTGGCAACCGTCGCCAAACGACCGATCATGGAAAACGTTGCTCAGTTGGATGCGGCCGAAGTTGGATTCACCCATTGTTGATGAGTCTGAGTGAGGGATGAACAGCCTGTGCTGCACTCTCCAGGAGAGCACGCCCAGTCATTGTTAGCATACCGTGCTCCTGAATAACCCCCATACCATTGTCAAAGTTGTGACGATTCTCGGCTTTGGCCTTCTGCGCTTTGGCACAACTATCAGCATCCAGGAGGTTGGATTGAAGAAGGGTGTCCATGGCAAAATACATGCGGGCTGATACCCAAGTGGCGTGAAAGATGCCATCCATCGGACGAGGGTCTCTCCTGAGTGGAGATGGGTAAAGATCCTGATCCGAGTTGGTTGTCAGCGGCTCTTCAATTGTGAAGCCATACAATAGTAAATGTGCGGCTTCATGAACCAATACTTCCAATAGTTCTACGATGGACCTTTGTCGTTCGATATTAATGAAGAGCGCCCCCCAAAGCATGTAGCAAGAGCCTCCATCAAAAATGTACGAATCGTTGGGGTTTCCACTCACCATCACTAGCTGGGTGACGAGAGCAGCAATTTCGCCAGAAAGATCAGGGCTGACTCGGCCTAAAAGTTGCAGCGCGGCATGGAGATCATGCAGAAAGCTCGGCACTCTTTCGTGATCGGGCGGTTGGATGGAAAGCTCATCCGTGCCTCCCGTGCCCATCAATGCGGCATACATGCTGAGATCAGGAGCCAGAGAGGGATCATCCAATCCGATGACCTGCATGGATTCAAGTGGCGAGTGGGAGGCCGCCAGTCGGTTCCAGATTGTTGTTGCTCCCTCTTGATCTCCTTCAGACAACTTGAGCACGAGCTGGCTATATAAGCCGAATGGAACAGGTCCAAGCCGAAGTCCTTGTTTCAGTCCATTAACCAGTCCATCAATGGAAGATGGGTCCACTTTCAGATGCTCTGCGCAAACGTCTGAAAGATAGGCAAGGCTGTCTGCCAGGCTGCACCTAAATGCGCGGTCGATATTGAGGGCGCGAGAAGCGTCAGGTAGAAAGTGAAAACACATGAATGCAGAGGCCTACAGGCGCTTTTGTACTTTAAGCGCATGTAGGCTCGGATCAACTCTATGGCTTCTGGCGTTCTTGTTTAGTGCCTGGACTTGTTGGCCTGGGAAGCGAATCCCGTTGTCAACCGGGGTTAAGTCAAGACGGCGTTGGGGTTGGAGTTGGCCATATCGGTCCCTTTTCGCCGATCTTTGCTCCGATGGCAGAACTGAGGCAGAGAGGCGAATCGGTTGGCTCGCTGGACGTCATGGCACAGCTGCGAGAAGCCAGGCGAAAGCCATGGAGTCTGGCCATGTCAAGCTGAAGGGAGCTCATGGGGAAAGTTCCAGGGTTTTCAGATTATGTGGGGAGTTGCCAGTTGGTGTCAACCTGTCCTGCTGCCTGTGACGCTCGGCCGGGCTTGAAGTCCTCTTGAATGCCTGCCGAGTGAAAGCGAATCTCAACGCTCGAAGCTGGTGTTCCGCTGAGAATCTGAGTTTCGCGGTCGGCCAGATGTTCCAGTCTTGCCACTGTCAACGGTCTTCCGAAGCGCTGTTCGCTCAGCAGCCAGTAGAGGCCGAAGTGTCTGGCTTCGCTTGCCAGCAGATCGCTGTAGAGCTCACACAGTTCAGGATCCGGAGTGTGGCTGGCGAGCAGCCCCATGCGCTCGTGGCTGCGGGCCTCAATCAGTCCGGCCACCAGGAAGCTATCGAGCATGCGTTCGGGTTCCTGCCGGCGAATTTCCTGGGCGAGAGAGGCTCCATAGGGGGGGGCCGGCAACGCCCGCAAGCTGATGCCACGCCGTTGAAGCAGGGCCAGGACACGGTCGAAGTGCTGCAATTCCTCTTGAATCAGGGGGCTCAGCACGGCGGCAAGCTCGGTGTCTGAGGGATAGCGGAACATCAGTTGCAAGGCCGCGCCGGCTGCTTTGCGCTCGCAGTGGGCATGGTCGATCAGCAGCAGATCCGGGTGGGACAGCGCTTTCTCAAGCCAGCTGTCACTGCTGGGCCTTGCCAGCCACTTCACACGGGTGAACTCCGATGGAGCGGTGACGGTCATGCTTGAGTCAGACGAAGGTGATCCACCAGGCCTTCCAGGGCGAGCCGGTAGCTGGTGTGGCCGAAACCGCAGATCACTCCAACGGCCCGATCGGCCAGGTGCGAGTGGTGGCGGAAGGGCTCTCGGGCATGGGTGTTGCTCAGGTGCAGTTCCACGAAGGGAAGGGCCACAGCGAGCAGGGCATCCCGTAAGGCGATCGAGGTATGGGTGTAAGCCCCGGCGTTGATCAGAATTCCGTCAGTGTCGTCGCGAGCGGCCTGGATCCGATCCACCAGGGCTCCCTCATGGTTGCTCTGGTAGCAGTCGAGCTCCACCCCGAGGGCGACCGCCTGATCCTGCAGGGATGCATTGATCTGCTCGAGGCTGCGGGTGCCGTAGAGGCCTGGTTCGCGGCTGCCCAGCAGGTTGAGGTTCGGGCCATGGAGCACCAGCACTCGCACCGAGAGTTCCACCACTGGATGGGACTCGATCGTATCGGGCCCGGGCGGACTGGACCGCGGCCTCCGGTGGGGGCGGCAGGCCGGCTGGTAAGTTCTTGGGGTGTGGTTCGGGTCGGTGCCCGAGTGGTTAATGGGGGCGGACTGTAAATCCGCTGGCTCTGCCTACGTTGGTTCAAATCCAACCCGGCCCATCCACCACACGCCCTTGTAGCTCAGCGGTAGAGCACTCCCTTGGTAAGGGAGAGGTCACGAGTTCAAGTCTCGTCAAGGGCTTTGATGTTTCGTTTCCCGAAAGACGGACGAAGTTGTTTTTCTGACCTGTTCAGACGGGTATCGCTGTTTTCAGATCAGGCCACCTGGGAATGGTGGCAGAGTTCGCCATAGAGCTGTTCCAGGCTGTCGATGTTGGCGGCCAGGGTGTAGCGCTCCATGGCCCGCACCCGGGCCCGGCGCCCCAGCTCCTGGGTCAGCACGGGCTGATCCCGCAGCACCGGCAACAGGGTACGCAGCTGGGTGGTGACGCCCTGGGTGCTGATCACGATGCCGGCGCCCTCCGCCAGCACCTCGCCATCGGCGCCGGCATCGGTGGCCACGCAGGCCGTGCCGCTGGCCATGGCCTCCAGCAAGGCCAGGGAGAGGCCCTCCACCAGGGAGGGCAGCAGAAACACCTCCGCCAGCTGCTGCAGGGCCACCCGGCGCTCCAGGCTGGGCTCGAAACCCCACCACACCACATCAGGGTCACTGCTGCTGCCCTGCAGAGCAGCCCGCACGGGACCATCCCCCACGATCACCAGCACGCAGCCGCGGGGCCGCACGAGGCGCCAGGCCCGCAGCAGAGCCTCGACGTTCTTCTCGGTGGCCACCCGGCCCATGTAGAGGAAGACACGGCGGCCGGCGAAGCGTTGTTGCAGGGCCGCCAGCTCCGGACTCGGTGACACCGAAGCAGGCCGCCACGTGGCCGTGTCGACGCCATTGGGAATCACGGCCAGCCGTTCGCGCCGCACCCCCAGCCGGATCAGCACCTCGGCCTGCAGCTCCGAGAACACGATCACCCGGTCGTAGCGGGCCAGCGACGGGGCATACAGCTGATAGGTGAGCTGCTGCGTGCCTCCGGCCAGATTGCGCAGGCTGGCGTCAAAGGCGGGATGGAAGGTGGCCACCAGCGGCAGATCCAGCTGCTGGCAGAGATCGGGCAGCAGGAAATCCAGCGGCGAGAGGGTGAGACTGGCGTGCACCACGTCGGGACGCAGGCGCTCCAGGGATTCCCGCAGGGCTCGCTGAGCCCCCAGCGAGGGGATGGTGTACACCTGCGACTTCATCAGGTAGGGCAGAGCGACCTCCGGGTTCTCCTCTGCCAGGGTCACCGTCGGGTTGGTCTGGACCAGGGCAACGTTTCCCCCCCCGCCTGTCGCCGGCCCGCCTGACTGCAGCGCGGCGCTTGCCTTGCGCGCCCTCTCATTGGCCATGCGGTTGCGGGAAGCACTGCCGAACTCAGGCAGGCTCAGGCCCGTGGCCGGGGTGTCGAAGTGGATGAAGCTGATGCCATGCCCCCGCTGCCGCAGGGCATAGGTGGTGGTGAGCCCGTAGGTGACGTTGCCGCAGAACGGTGATTTCTTGCCAAGCCAGGCAATATGTGCCACCGATCACCTGCAACAGCAGGGGTTGACGCTAGCAGCGTTCATCGGGCTGCCTCAGGGTTCGGCTGCCAGGGGGCGCTCAGGCTCAGCGGCCTTCGGCGCGCCAGGGCTGCTCCACCACGGCGGCCAGCAGGGCGATGGCGGCCAGTCCCCACAGCACCGGCAGCAGGCCGTAGCGACTCACCACCGTGCCCGCCAGGACCAGGGGCAGGCTCAGGGCGATGTTGATCAGGTTGTTCTGCAGACCGAACACCTTGCCCCGTTGGGCCTCGGGCGTGTCCTCCTGGATCGTGGTCTGGGCGGGGATCGCCAGCAGCGCCGCGCCCACCCCCAGAAGGCCACAGAGCAGCAGGGTGAAGACCAGGCTGCCGCGCAGCTGGCCCAGCAGCACCAGGCACCAGGCGATCGTGCCCAGGCCGGTGGAGGCCAGCACCCGCCGGTTGATCCCATGGCCCAGCTGCGCCATGGCCAGGGCCCCCACCGCCAGGCCCACGCCGCTCATGGCCAGCAGAACACCGAACCGGGTGGGGCCCAGCCCCTCCACCCCCGAGGCCAGGCTGATGGCCAGCACGTAGAGGGCCGCCAGCAAGCTGTAGAGCAGCACCAGATGCACCATGGCGGTGCGCACGCTCGGTCGGGCCCGCAGCACCTGCAGGCCATCGCCGATTTCCTGCCAGACCGTGGTCTGTCGATCCAGCTGGGGTTTCTCCTGCAGCTGGATGGTGCTGATCGCCACCGCCGCCAGCCCGTAGCACAGAGGCAGCAGCAGAAATTCCCCCCCCCGAATGCCGAACTGGGCCAGGCCGCTGCGCAGCAGCCGCAGGATCGGATCGCCGAGGGCAAAGCCCAGGATCGTGGCGGCCATG
This sequence comes from Synechococcus sp. CBW1006, assembly GCF_015840525.1. Lineage (NCBI taxonomy): Bacteria > Bacillati > Cyanobacteriota > Cyanophyceae > Synechococcales > Synechococcaceae > Synechococcus > Synechococcus sp. CBW1006. The sequence goes on from NZ_CP060396.1 coordinate 2,633,661, forward strand.
CTGGTGGCCTGATACAGAGAATTGGCCGCCAGCAGCAGCGGGCCGGGCACCAGCAGCGGGATCACGGCCTGTTCCGCCGGCGCGAAGAACTGGGTCAGCACCGATTCCAGGAAGGTCATGGCCACCAGCCCCCAGTACCCCCAGCTGAGGCCGAACCAGACCGGCCCGGGGATCAGGCAGAGCGGCGCCAGCAGCACCAGGGCGGCCCGAAGGGCGTTGGAGGCCACCATCACCCGCCGTTTCGGCCAGCGATCCGCCCAGACACCGGCCACGGTGCCCAGCACCATGGCCGGAATCGTGTTGGCCACGTAGATGCCGGTGGCCAGCAGAGTGATCACCTGGGCGCGGGTCTCCACGTCCATGCGCATCACCGCCGCGGCCTCCGCCAGCGCCGGATTGGTGCCGGGGGTGTCCGTGACCCAGTACTGGGCGATCAGGAACACCATCAGCACGATGTAGAACTTGTCGGCCAGCTGCGAAAAGACCTGGCCGATCCACAGGCGCCGGAAGCCCGGCAGCGCCAGCACGGCCTGCAGTCCGGTGGCGCGGCCGCCAGCTCCTGGAACGTTGGGGGCGCTCACGCTGGCGCTGCGGGTCGTGTCATGCGGCTTCATGTTGCCCCAGGGCCGTCTGGCCCGTCCCGACGCAGCAGGCGCCAGGCCCGCGGTCGGCGGCTGAGGTGTTCGCCGCACCAGATCTCCAGCAGCGCCAGCAGGTGCAGCCACACCGGCTCGGGGCCGAGCAGGGTTCCATCGCGGCGGCGGGGCAGCTGGGGCCGGGGCAGACGCTGCAGCAGGGCGACTTCCGAAGCATTGAGCACCACCCGGGCGCCCGGCAGCGCCCCCACCACCAGGCCTTCGCCCGGCAGCAGGCTGCAGCGCCACTCCCAGTTGCCCACGGGCGGTTGCAAGGCTGCACCGCTGCGGGCGCAGTGCTGCAGGGGCAGGCCGTAGCCCCCCAGGGCCAGCAGATGGACACTGCCCTGCACCGCGATGGCCAGAGCCTCGGGATTGGGGGAGTGCTGCCGCACCACCTCTTCCAGACGGCCCAGCTGCATCAGCAGATCCCCCAGCAGACCGGGCACCGGCAGGTGCTCAGGCACCAGCAGGGAGGCCAGCTCCAGCAGCGACTGGGCGGCGGCCAGGGTCTCGAGCCGTTCCCCCAGCAGGGTGTAGTTGTGCAGCACCTCCAGCTGCCGCACCCGCTGCAGCCCCCGGCCTCCGCTCACCTGCAGGGTCAGGTGGGCCAGAGGAACCGCGGCCGCCAGCCGACTGCGGGGCCGACGGCCACCGGGCACCGCCAGCCGGCAGAGGCCCTCCTCCTCACTGATCAGGGTCAGCAGGCGATCGTGTTCGCCCAGGGGGCGGGCACTCAGGGCCAGGCCTTCAAGACGGCGATCCGGCACGCTGCGCCTGCATCAGGGCCACGCCACGGCTCGTTCCCAGTCGGGCGGCGCCGGCCTCCACCAAGGCCCGAGCCTGCTCCAGATCCGTGATGCCACCGGAGGCCTTCACCGCGGCCCGGCCGCGGGCCAGGTCCCGCAGCCGACCCACCTGGTCTGTGGTCACGGGCGGACCGAAGCCACTGCCGGTCTTGAGGAAGCGGGCACCGGCATCCAGGCTCACCTCCACCAGCAGCTCCAGCGCCTCCGGCTCCAGACGGCCCACCTCGAGAATCACCTTGATCGGCAGGCCCAGCTCCGCGATCGCGGCCAGATCATCGTGCAGGCTGCCGCTGTCCCGGTCGATCAGGGCACCGAAATCGGGCACCACATCGAGCTCATCCGCCCCGGCGGCGGCGGCGGCTTCCGCCTCGGCTCGCTTGATGGCCGCCGGCACGGCACCGAAGGGAAAGCCCACCACCGAGATCAGCTTCACCGGCCCTCCGATCGGCAGGTGCTCGCGGGCCGACGCCACCCAGCGTGAGGCCAGGCAGACGCCGGCAAAGCCGAAATGGCGCGCTTCCTCGCAGCAGCGCTGCACTGCAGCCACGCCCTGCAACGGGTCGAGCAGGGCGTGGTCGATCAGGGGAGCAAGGTCGGGCTGCTCGCGCAGGCTGGAGCGATCGCGGGCCATGGCCGATTACACCGGTGGAACGACCGGCAGAAGCCGGCCGTGGGTTCGCTCAGGTGGGGGGTTGCTCAGCTCAGGGTCGATCAGGCGTCTCTGGGCTGAATCACACCAAAGCCGCCGTGGTTGCGGCGATAGACCACCTGAATCTGGCCATCGTCGGCATCGCGGAACACGTAGAAGTCGTGGTCGATCATCTCCAGCTGATGCAGGGCATCGTCCAGCTTCATCGGCGGCATGGCGAAGTACTTGCGCCGCACAGCGGGAGCAGGCAGCTCCGGTTCCCGGCCTTCGGTGAGGGAGTGATCGACCGAGAGCTCGCCCACGATCTCTTCGGTGCCGGGGGTGGTGCTGGCCCGGTGACCGGAGCTGTGGTGATGGTCATGCTGCCGGTCCATGAACCGATGCAGCTGGCGGCTCAGCTTGCTGGCCACCAGATCGATGCTGGCATAGAGGTTTTCGCTGCGCTCCTGGGCGCGGATCACCGTGCCGTTGGCATACATCGTCACCTCGGCGGTCTGCTGGGGGACGCGCGGGTTGCGGGCAACGGACAGATGCACGTCCGCCTCCTTCACCATTCCCTCAAAGTGGTTGATGGCGCGGGTCAGCTTGGCTTCGGTGTATTCCCGGATGGCCGGGGTGACATCAAGATTGCGGCCATGAATCAGGAGTTTCATGAGCTTGGACCGCCTCCGGTTTCTCGGCTTGCTCCAACGCTACGAAAGCCAGTGCCCCAGATCCGGAACGACGCAATCCTTTTTGAAACCGCCGCTGCAACGGCCGATCCGGTGCCGTTTCTGCAGGCTTGGCAATGGCAGCAGCAACTGCAGGCCCGCCTGCTGCAGGATCCCGACGGCCCCGATGCCGTGCTGCTGGTCCAGCATCTCCCCTGCTACACCCTCGGCCGCGGCGCCGATCCGGCCTTCCTGCGGTTCGACCCGGCCGATCCGCCCCTGCCCACCTATCGCATCGATCGGGGCGGTGAGGTGACCCACCATGCGCCCGGCCAGCTGGTGCTCTATCCGGTGCTCAACCTGCAGCGCCACGGGGCCGATCTGCACCAGTACCTGCGGCAGCTGGAGGAGGTGGTGCTCCGGGTGCTGGCCCGCCTGGGATTGCGGGGCGAACGGCTGGAGGGGCTTACGGGGGTGTGGCTGGACGGGCGCAAGGTGGCGGCGATCGGAGTGGGGGCCCGGCGCTGGATCAGCCAGCACGGCCTGGCCCTGAATGTGGACGGGCCCCTGGAGGGGTACGGGGCGATCGTGCCCTGCGGCCTGAGCGATCGACCGGTGGGGCGCCTGTGCGACTGGATTCCCCAGCTCACGGTCGCCGCGGTGCAACCCCTGCTGATCGCGGCCTTTGCCGAGGTGTTCGATCTGCAGCTGCGGCCTCCACTCCCGGCAGAAGCGCTGCAGGGGTGGTAATCGTGGGCGCCAACGCCCGTCGTTTCCACCATGGTTGCGCCCGCCGAGATCCACTGGAGCGGCAGTGAACAGGACCGGCAGGCCCTGGAATCCCGCACCGACTGGAGCCATCTGCGCGGCCTCGAGGAGCTGTGGCCGGCCCTCGACTCTCTGTATGGCGAGGCCCTGGCCCTGGAGGCCCCCCACGCCGATCCCGCTGAAAGCCTGAGCTATCGCCAGCTGCGCCGCGGCATCGAGACGGCGGCCGCTGGCTTTGCCGCCCTGGGGGTGAAACCCGGCGATGTGGTGGCGCTGTTTGCGGAGAACGGCCCCCGCTGGCTCCTGGCCGATCAGGGGCTGATGCGCGCCGGCGCTGCCGATGCGGTGCGCGGCAGCTCGGCGCCAGCCGAAGAGCTGCGCTACATCCTCGACGACTGCGGTGCCAAGGGATTGGTGGTGGAGTCGGCAGCGCTGCTGCAGAGCCTCGATCTCGGCCCGGAACGACTGGCCAGGCTGCGCTTTGTGGTGCTGCTCTGTGGCAAAGCCTCCAGCAGCCAGGCCCTTGATGACCAAGCGCACGGCGGTGGGGCCGGCGATGGGGCGCCGCCCTGTCTGTCCTGGGAGGACTTTCTGGATCGCGGAGCCCAGGCGCCGCCCCCAACACCCCCGGCCGGGGGCGAACAGCGTCTCGCCACCCTCCTCTACACCTCGGGCACCACCGGCCAGCCCAAGGGGGTGCCGCTCAGCCACGCCAACCTGCTGCATCAGCTGCGCCACCTCGGGGTGGCGGTGGCCCCCAGCCCCGGCGATCGGGTGCTGAGTGTGCTGCCGATCTGGCATGCCTACGAGCGCAGCGCCGAATACTTCCTGCTCTCCTGCGGCTGCCGCCAGACCTACACAACCCTGCGCCATCTGCGCCAGGACCTGCAGGTGGTGCGGCCCCAGTACCTGATCAGCGTGCCGCGCCTCTGGGAGGCCCTCCTGTCTGGGTTTGAGGATGCCCTTGCTGCCATGCCCGCCTCACGCCGGCGCCTGCTGAACCTGGCCCTGGCGAACGGCCGCCGCTACTGCCTCTGTCGCCGTCAGGCGCTCGATCGCACCCTGGAACCCGAGCCGCCGCTGCGCCGCGTGAGCGCCGCCCTGGAGGTCGGGCTGCGCTGGCCCCTGCAGCGGCTGGCGGACACCCTGTTCTGGCCGAAGGTGCGCCAGCAGCTGGCCGGCGGACAGCTCCGCACCGCCATCAGTGGCGGCGGTGCTCTGGCTCTGCATGTGGATGGCTTCTTCGAGGTGATCGGAATCGAGCTGCTGGTGGGTTACGGCCTCACCGAGACCAGTCCGGTGCTCACCTGCCGGCGACCCTGGCTCAACCGCCGCGGCAGCTCCGGCCAGCCCCTGCCTGGAACGGCCCTGCGGATCGTCGATCCCGAGAGCGGCGCCCTGCTGCGCCTCGGCGAACGCGGCCGGGTGCTGGCCCGCGGGCCGCAGGTGATGGGCGGCTACTTCGGCAAACCGGACGCCACCGCCAAGGTGCTCGATGCCGAGGGCTGGTTCGATACCGGCGATCTGGGGCGGTTACTGGCCGATGGCTGTCTGGTGCTCACCGGCCGCGCCAAGGACACGATCGTGCTCAGCAGCGGCGAGAACATCGAACCCGGCCCCCTGGAGGAGGCCCTGGTGGAGAGTGCGCTGGTGGAGCAGGTGATGCTGGTGGGACAGGATCGTCGCCAGCTGGGGGCCCTGGTGGTTCCGCGCCGGGAGGCCCTGGCCGCCTTTGCCGCGGCGGCGGGCCTGCCCCCGCTCAACCTGGATCCGGACACCCCACTGGAGCCGGTCGATCCAGCGCTGCTGCGGGCTCTCAAGAGTGAGTTCAACCGAGTTCTGGCGGCGCGGCCAGGCTCAAGGCCCGATGAGCGCCTGGCGGGGGTGGCACTGGTGGCCCCCTTCACGCTCGACAACGGCCTGCTCACCCAGACCCTCAAACAACGGCGCGACCGCATCGCGGCCCGCGATGACGCGGCGATCGAGGCGATCTACGCAGGCTGACGTCGCGAGCCCAGCCGCTCAGCCTGCGGCCTAACAGTGCGGCGAACCGGCGTTGACCTTGGATGCGGGGGCTGAGAGGGTGGACGCTGCTTTTGCTCGCCCATGGCCAACGGCCCCAGCCTCTCGATCAAGCGCACGATCACGGTGCGCGCCGTGGTCACGCCCCGCTGGAAGGAGGACGCCGAGCGCGAGCTCAGCAACGCCGTGCAGATGAGCGATCAGCAGCTGGCCCAGCTGGAGCAGGAAGGCCAGCAGCTGATCGATGAGATCCGCCGCCAGAGCCTCAATCCGCTCGATCCCCGCGTCCAGGAGCAGGTGGGCTCGGTGCAGCAGCAGGTGGGGCAGAAACGGGCGGAACTGGAAGAACAGAAGCGACAGATTCTGGAGCAGCAGCGCCAGGTGCGTGACCTGGAGATGGAGCAGATCGTCGAGCAGGGCCAGCTCGAAAGCTTCTGTGATGTGCAGGTGGGCGACAACCTGGTGGAACGTCTGCAGGCCTCTGTGCTGGTGCGCGATGGCGTGATCGAGGCCATCGAAGGCGTCTGAACCGCTGGCTCCCCGCGCGACTCGTAAAATCCGCGAAACGCGCGGCGGACTTTGGCCACCCACGACATCTTCATGCCTGCCCTCAGCTCCACCATGACGGAGGGCAAGATCGTGGAGTGGCTCAAGAAACCCGGTGATCGGGTCGAGCGCGGCGAGTCGGTGCTCGTGGTCGAGTCCGACAAGGCGGACATGGACGTGGAATCCTTCAACGAAGGCTTCCTGGCCGCCGTGCTGATGCCCGCGGGCGGCACAGCGCCGGTGGGCGAGACCATCGGCCTGATCGTGGAATCCGAGGCTGAGATCGCGGAAGCGGCTGCGAAGGCTCCTGCAGCTCCCGCCGCAGCGGCGGCGCCCGCGGCGCCGGCCCCTGCCGCTGCCCCGCCTTCCGTGCCAGCAGCCCCTTCCGTGCCGGCCGCCCCTGCAGCTGTGGCCAAAGCGCCCCCCGCACCTGTGGCGGCTCCGGTGGCTGCCGCTGCGGTCTCCCAGCTGGCTTCCTCCTCCGCGGCGGCCGCCGATGGCCGCGTTGTGGCCAGCCCCCGCGCCCGAAAACTGGCCACTCAGCTGGGGGTGGCGCTGGAGAGCCTGCGCGGCAGCGGTCCCCATGGCCGTATTCAGGCCGACGACGTGCTGGCCGCCACCGGCCAACCGGTGAGTGTGCCCCGGGTCGCCGAGGGCTCGGCCGCCGCGGTGAGCGTGGCCGCGGCTGGTGCTGCCGCTGGCAGTGCTGCCGCTGGCAATGGTGCTGGCGCAGCCCCCGCTGCAACTCCCGCCCCGGCGGGACAGGCCTTCGGCCGACCCGGTGAAACCGTGGCCTTCAACACCCTCCAGCAGGCGGTGAACCGCAACATGCTGGCCAGCCTGGAGGTGCCCTGTTTCCGGGTGGGCTACACCATCACCACCGACAAGCTCGATGCCTTCTACAAGCAGGTGAAGAGCAAGGGCGTCACCATGACGGCCCTGCTGGCCAAGGCCGTGGGTGTGGTGCTGGCCCGCCATCCCCAGGTGAATGCCGCCACCACCGAGGCCGGCATGACCTACCCCGGCTCCGTGAATGTGGCCGTGGCCGTGGCCATGGAAGACGGCGGCCTGATCACCCCGGTGCTGGCCTCCGCCGACAAGACCGACCTCTATTCTCTCGCCCGCAACTGGGCCGATCTGGTGGCCCGGTCCCGCACCAAGCAGCTCAAGCCGGAGGAATACAGCACCGGCACCTTCACGCTTTCCAACCTGGGCATGTTCGGAGTGGATCGCTTCGATGCGATCCTTCCCCCCGGCACCGGCGCCATCCTGGCTGTGGCGGCGTCGCGTCCCACGGTGGTGGCCGGCAAGGATGGCGCGATCCGTGTGAAGAACCAGATGCAGGTGAACCTCACCTGTGATCACCGCACCATCTATGGCGCCCACGCCGCCGCCTTCCTCAAGGACCTGGCCCAGCTGATCGAGACCAACCCCGAAAGCCTGGCCTTCTGAGCGATGGCTCCATGGACCTGATCCGGCGGCTGTTCGGCAAGCCTCTGCCACGCAGCGAGGCGGAAGCTGAACGGCTGCCCAGCTACGAAGCCCTGCCGATCCTGTCGTCCGATGCCCTCTCCTCCGTGGCCTATGCCACCGAGGCCGCTCTGGGGGTTCTGATCCTGGCCGGCAGCCGCGCCCTGGAGCTGTCACTGCCGATCACCCTGGCGATCATCGCCCTGATCGCCGTGGTGGTCTTCTCCTTCCGCCAGACGATCGAGGCCTACCCCCAGGGCGGCGGCTCCTATGTGGTGGCCCGCGAAAACCTCGGCACCGCCGCCAGCCTGGTGGCGGCCGCTTCCCTGCTGGTGGATTACACCCTCACAGCGGCGGTGAGCCTGATGGCGGGAACCCAGGCGCTCTCCTCACTGCTGCCGGGCCTGCTGCGCCACGAGGTGGCCTTCGCCCTGCTGCTGTTGCTGCTGGTGGGCTGGGCGAACCTGCGTGGTGTCCGGGAGGCGGGACAGGCCTTCGCTCTCCCCACCTACGCGTTTGTGCTGATGGTGGCGCTTCTGGCCCTCGGCGGACTGCAGGACCTGGTCTTCCACCATGGCTTCCAGCCCGATCCCCCCCCGCTGATTCAGGCGGTGGAGCCGCTGGGGCTGTTTCTGATCCTGCGGGCCTTCAGTTCCGGTTGTTCCGCCATGACCGGCATCGAGGCGATCGCCAACGGGGTGAAGCTGTTCCGCCAGCCGGCGGCGACCCGGGCGCGGGCCACGATGCTGGTGATGGGGCTGATGCTCGCCGCGATGTTCTTCTGCGTGAGCGGCCTCGGCTTCCTCTACGGCGTGGCCCCCGATCCGAATCGCACCGTGCTGGCCCAGATCGGCCTGCGGGTGTTCGGGGCCGGCAGTCCACTGCTCTGGGCTCTGCAGATCACCACCCTGCTGATCCTGGTGCTGGCGGCCAACACCGCCTTCGCCGGCTTCCCACGCCTGGCCGCGATGCTCGCCCAGGACCGCTTCCTGCCCCGTCAGATGGGCTGGCTGGGGGATCGGCTGGTGTTCCAGAACGGCATCACCACCCTGGTGCTGGCCACCGCCGTGATCATCGTGGTCTGCCGGGGTGACACCACCGTGGCGGTGAACCTCTATGCCCTGGGGGTGTTCATGGCCTTCACCCTGTCCCAGACGGGCATGGTGGTGCTGTGGTGGCGCCAGCGCGGCCCCGGCTGGCACGGCCGGCTGCTGATGAATGCCCTGGGGGCCATCACCACCTGCGTGGTGCTGGTGGTGATCGTGCTGAGCAAGTTCAGCGAAGGAGCCTGGACCGTGGTCATCGCCATCCCGCTGCTGGTGGCGCTGCTGGCCCGGATCCGGCGGCGCTACCGGCGGGTCTACGCCGAAATCGCCGTGCAGCCCGATCAGGTCCAGCCGGTGCGGCTGCCGCAACGCCATGAACCGATCGGGAACCGCAGCATCGTCTGGCTCACCGGATTCAGCCGCCCCAGCCTCGATGCCCTCCACTACGCCGCCCGGGTCTCTGATCAGGTGGTGGCGGTGTGGGTGCTTTCGGAAGACGATGATCCAGCCGCCATCCAGGCCGACTGGCTGCGCCTGGTGGGGGACGAACCCCAGGTGGAACTGCGGCTGGTGGACAGCCCCTTTGCCTCCTTGATCCAACCCTTTGTGGCCGTGGTGGAAGCCGAGGAGAACCGCTACCCCGCCTCCAGCCTCACGATCGTGATGCCGATGGCGATTCCCCGCTACCGCTTCGACAGCCTGCTGCTCAACCAGCGCGCCATCAACATGCGCCAGGCGCTCGATGCCCAGCACAACCGAGTCTTCACCGTGGTGCGCTATTACTTGCCGGCCTGATTCCCGATCGGCGGTTGCAGCCCCTCTCCTCTCGTTCTGCGGTGTCCCCCCTGGGAGGTCCCGAAGATCGCGCCCTGTCCAGCTATGGGTTCGAGCTGCCGCCCGAGCGCATTGCCCAGCGCCCCGTGGAGCCCCGCCATGCGGCCCGCCTGCTGGCAGTGGAAGCCGATGCGGGCTGTCGCCACCGCACGGTCTGGGATCTGCAGGAGGAGCTGCGGCCCGGTGATCTGCTGGTGGTGAATGACACCCGGGTGCTGCGGGCGCGGCTGCAGGCCCGCCGGGCCGGCAGCGGCGGCGCCGTGGAACTGCTGGTGCTCGAACCGCGGGGGGAGGCCCGCTGGCTCTGCCTGGCCTGTCCGGCCAAGCGCCTGCGCCCCGGTGACCAGCTGGAGCTGCTGGCCGAAGGGCAGCCGCCCCTGGCTGTGGAGGTGCTGGACAGCGATCCCGACACCGGTGGCCGCATCGTGCAGTTTCCGCCGGAGTGCACCGATGCCGCCGGCCTCGAGCCGCTGCTGCTGGCCTACGGCGCGATCCCACTGCCGCCCTACATCCACGAACACGACGCCAGCGATAACGAGCGCTACCAGACCCGCTACGCGGCACGGCCCGGTGCCGTGGCGGCCCCAACGGCGGGTCTGCACCTCAGCGATGAGTTGCTGGCTGCATTGGAGAGCCGCGGCGTGCAGCGAGCCACCGTGACCCTGCATGTGGGGCTGGGCACCTTCCGGCCCCTGGAAGACGAAGACCTCAGCCAGCTGGAACTGCACAGCGAATGGGTGGAGGTGAGCCCGGAATTGGTGGAGGCGGTGCGGGCCTGCCGCGAGCGCGGCGGGCGGGTGATCGCCGTGGGCACCACCAGCGTGCGCAGCCTCGAGGGGGTGGCCGCCCTGCATGGCGGCGAGCTCCGTCCCCATGCCGGCCCGGTGAACCTGGTGATCCAACCCGGTTTCCGCTTCGCGGTGGTGGAGGGTCTGCTCACCAATTTCCATCTGCCCAGGAGTTCGCTGCTGCTGCTGGTGAGTGCCTTGATCGGCCGGCAGCGGTTGCTGGATCTGTATGGCGAGGCGATTGAACAGAACTATCGCTTCTTTTCCTATGGCGACGCCATGTGGATTCCGCCGGAGGCGGTGCTCAAGGTCTGATCGAGGCGGCACTCAAGGTCAGACGCACGACGAATCAAGACATGGAAAGCCTTGAGGCACAGCCAACACAGCTTGGTTGGATCAAGGCAGAGACTGAACTGAAAACAGACTGAGCCAACAAAAAAGCCCCCGAAAGACTCGGGGGCTCACTGAAGACTGCTTTCGCAGCAATCGTTTTAGCAAAATAGTCTTGAGTCGGGAAAACTTTCGCTGAATTTCCTTCGGCCAAGTTTTCTCGGGAAGAGGGATCAGGCCGCTGCCAGGTTGGCCGCCACGAAGTCCCAATTCACCAGCTTGTCGAGGAAGGTGGTGATGTAATCAGGGCGACGGTTCTGATAATCGAGGTAGTAGGCGTGCTCCCACACGTCCATGGTCAGCAGCGCCTTCTGACCGTGGGCCAGGGGCAGATCGGCATTGGCGGTCTTGGTCACCTTGAGGGTGCCGCCATCCAGCACCAGCCAGGCCCAGCCACTGCCGAACTGGGTGGCGCCGGCAGCCTTGAAGGCCTCGACAAAGGCCTCGAAGCTGCCGAAATCAGCGGCGATCTTGTCGGCCAGGGCGCCGCTGGGAGCACCGCCACCGCCGGGCTTCATGCACTGCCAGTAGAAGCTGTGGTTCCACACCTGGGCGGCGTTGTTGAACACACCGGCCTTGCTGGCATCACCGGCCACGGCCGTGATCACGTCGTCCAGGCTCTTGCCTTCCAGATCAGTGCCGGCCACCAGGTTGTTGAGGTTGGTGACGTAGGCATTGTGGTGCTTGCCGTGGTGAAACTCCAGGGTCCGGCTGCTGATATGGGGCTCGAGCGCATCGAGTCCATAGGGCAGCGCGGGCAGCGTGTGAGCCATGGGGGAAGGGAAAGGGCTTGGGAAAAGCCTGCCGCAGGAGGGCCGGGCCGGTCAGTTGTGGGCTCGGTGCCGCCAGGGCAGGACGGGATTCAGGCTCGATGGAGCCTTGTCAGAGGCATCCTAACGATTGCTACAGGTTTTCGATGTCAGGCGCCTCTCCGGCAAAGGCCTTGGCGTTCAGTGTCCAGCAACCAAGGCCTCAGCTGCCGATCCGCAGCAGTTCCACCTCGAAGATCAGGGTGGCGTTGGGGGGAATCACACCACCGGCGCCCCGTTCGCCGTAGGCCAGATCAGCGGGAATCACCAGCTTGCGCTTGCCACCCACCTGCATGCCGGCCACGCCTTCGTCCCAGCCGCGGATCACCCGGCCGGCGCCGAGGGGAAAGGAGAAGGGGCCGCGACCGTAGCTGGAGTCGAACTCCTTGCCGCTTTCCAGGGTGCCGCGGTAATTGACCACGACCGTCTGACCGCTCTGAGCCTCGGGGCCATCACCGATCACCAGGTCGGTGATGCGCAGGCCACTGGGGGTGACCCGCTCCTTGGCAGCGTCCATGGGACCTCCGAGGGAAGACGCTCCCTGGGCCAGGGCCGCATCGGAGGAGCTGGAGATCGGCGAATCAGAAGCCATGGCAAACAGGGTGGGGTTGGGATCGTTGGGGTCGAGTTCCAGCGGTGCCTGCACAACGGCCCGAGCGGTCCGGCTCACCTCTGGGGCGTTGAGGGCCTGAGCCGCCAGACCGGTGCTGGCTGCTGCCGCGTTGGTCACGGCCACTGCCGGACTGGCTGATGCTTCGGCCACGGAAGACTCGGCACTGGCCGCGCCGATCACGGTGGAGGGGGCCACCAACTGGCTCACGAAGGCCACCATCAGGCAGGCCACGAACACCGCCGAGCTGATCAGGATGTCGCGCATGGGGCAGCTGGCAAGGAACAGGTGGGCTGCGCCGATTCTGCCTCCTGAACCGTTCGCCCCCAGGCGGTGCCGGCTGGCTCAGTCTGGGGTGTCGGCACTGATCTGGCGCTGCCGCAGGGCCTGCTCCAGCCGGTCGATGCGTCCCCGCAGCTCATCCAGCTCCCGCTGCCGTGCCAGGCCCAGATCCTCAAGCAATTGATCGCGGTTGCGCTCCAGCTGCCGCTCCGCCTGTTGCTCCAGCTCCGGAGTTTCGCCGCGCAGGGCCTTGAGCACGTCCTCCACCAACGCGGAGGCCTGGCCGGGATCGAGCCGACCGCTGCGGACCCAGTCCTGACTCACCAGGCGCAGCCTGTCTCCCACCAGCGATGTGGTGCCGAGGCCGCGCAACAGCAGCATCTGCAGCAGGTTGCCCTGGTCCATGGATCGGCTGCTTTCTTGTTCTGAACAGATTGGCCGTTCCTAGGCTCCACCGCCATGGGAGCAGACCGGTGTCGCTGGTGGATCGGAGCGGCTGTCGCCGGTGCCGGGGCAGGGTTGGCTCTGCCGCCCTGGGGAGCTGCCTGGCTGCTGTGGCCGGCCCTGGCGCTGCTCTGGGCCCTGCCGCGTTCGCCGCTTGGCTGGCGCGGCGGCTGGGCCTGGGGCGCGGCGGCGGTGCTGGTGAGCCACCGCTGGCTGCTCTGGCTCCATCCCCTCGACTGGGTGGGGGTGCCCCTGCCCCTCAGCCTGCCCCTCTGCCTGCTGCTCTGGGGGTTGTGCGGCCTGGCTGGGGCCCTGCTGGTGGCCCTGTGGCTGGCTGTCTTGATGCGTCTGGAGGGCTGGTGGGGAGGCGGTGGTCTCGCGGCCGCGATCACCGCCGCGGCGCTCTGGGGACTGGCCGAGGTGCAACTGGCCCGCGGCCCGCTCTTCTGGATCGGCCTGGGGGCTTCAGCCCTGCCGGGTGATCGCGCCCTGGCGGCCTGGGCGAGCCTCGGCGGCGCCGGCCTCGTGGCGGCGTTGCAGCTCCTGATCGCCTGGCTGCTGTGGCGCGTTCTGCTGCTGTTGGTCCGCCGGCTTTGGTCTGAAGGGATCGCTGCGCTGCTGAGCTGGCTCCTGGCCGTCCTTCTGCTGCATGGTGTGGGAGCCGCCCTGCTGCGGGCTTCCGAGCAGGCCCCAGCTGCCCAGGCAGCGAATGCCACCCAGTCCCCATCGGCATTGCCGGCACCGGCCCATGGCCAGCGGCTTCTGGTGGTCCAGCCGGCGATTCCCACCCGGCAGAAATTCGAAGCAGCCCAGCAGCAGCAGCTGCTGCAGAGGCTGGCGGCAGCACAACAGCTGGCCGTGGCGGCAGGGGCAGCCGGGGAGCCGATCGATGCGCTGCTGTTGCCCGAGGGTGCCCTGCCGCTGGATCAGCCCCTGCCTGATCCAGCACCGAGCGAAGTGCTCAGCGGCGGCTTTCGTCGCCAGGACGCGGAGGTGCGCAGCAGCGTGCTGCGCTTTGCGCCTGGCGATCAGGCTCGGCCCAGCGGCTGGATCGATAAGGCCCGGGTCGTGCCGCTGGGGGAATGGGTCCCCCTGGCCCACCTGTGGCGCTGGAGTGGCCTCTCGGCGGTGGGGGGGATCACACCGGGGGCGCCGTCGCGGCTGCTGGAGAGGCCCGGCGGGGCGATCGGGGTGGCGATCTGCTACGAGATCGCCGACGGTGTCGGTCAGCGAGCCGCGGTGGCCGCCGGGGCACAGTGGCTGCTGGCCAGCGCCAATCTCGACCCCTACCCCGCCCAGCTCCAGGGCCAGTTCCAGGCCCTGGCCCAGCTGCGGGCCCTGGAAACAGGTCGCTGGCTGGTGAGTGCGGCCAACACCGGACCCAGCCTGGTGGTCGACAGCTCCGGTCGCCTGCGCACCGCCCTCCCCCCGGGCAGGCCGGTCACGACGGTGCTCGGCCTGGAGCCGCGTGACGCCATGACCCCCTATGACCGGTTCGGGGAGCTGCCGTTGCTGGGGCTCGCCCTGGCTGGAGGGGCCTGGGGCACGCTTGGCTACCGGGTGGTTCCGAGCAACGGGTCCAGGTCCACGTGGGCTTCGAAGGCATCGGCGAGGCGATCCAGCAGCGCGTCGCGCTGACGGCCGTGGTGGGGCTGGTGCTCGCTCAGGGGGGGAAGACCGCGGCGCCGGCGCAGCTGGTTCAGCCAGCGCCGCCGCCAGGGTCCGTTCTCGAAGACGCCGTGCAGGTAGGTGCCCGCCACTTCGCCGCCCTGCTCACCAGCCGAACGCCACCAGCCCAGCCCTGCCTCTGCCGCCAGGGGGGCGCAGGGGCCAGGGCCAGGGCCCGATTGCAGGAGTTCCGTGCGGCCGTGGTGCAGCTCGAAGCCCTCCAGCCGCAGCGGGTCTCCCGGTGGCCAGAGCGCGGTGCTGTGGCGCTGGCGCAGGGTCTTGGCGGGGCTGAACGTGGTGGCCAGCGGCAACAGGCCGAGGCCTGGCAGTGTGCTGGTCGAGACCCCTGGCGTGGCGCCTTCGAGACCCTCGGGATCCTGCAGCCGCTGGCCCAGCATCTGCAGCCCGCCGCAGAGGCCGAACACCTGGCCGCCGCCGGCCAGGTAGGCGGCGATCTCCTCGCTCAGGCCAGCCGCCTGCAGGCCGGCCAGATCGCGCAGGGTCTGCTTGCTGCCCGGCAGGATCAGGGCATCGGGCCGGCCGAGCGCCTCGCCGGGCCGGACCCAGCGCAGCTGCACGCTGGGTTCGGCTTCGAGCGGATCGAGATCGGAGAAGTTGCTCAGCGATGGCAGCCGCAGCACGGCGATCTCCAGCTCGGCACCGCTCTTGCGGCCGCGCCGCTCCAGCAGATCGAGCGAGTCTTCCGGTGGAAACAGCTCCTCCAGCCAGGGCATCACCCCCAGCACGGGCAGCCCGGTCTGGGCCTCCAGCCAGCTCCGACCGGCATCGAACAGCTCCCGCCGTCCCCGGAAGCGATTGATCAACAGACCCCGGATCAGCGGGCGCTCCACCGGACGCAGCAATGCCAGGGTGCCGACGATCTGGGCGAAGACACCACCACGCTCGATGTCGGCCACCAGCAGGCAACGGGCCCGCAGGAACTGGGCCAGGCGCAGGTTGGTGAGATCGCGGGCCTGCAGGTTCACCTCCACCGGGCTGCCGGCTCCCTCCAGCACCAGCCGGCCGCCAGGGTGCTGCTGCTGAAGCTCCGCCAGGCCCTGGCGGATCGCCCGCCAACCGGGCCGGAACCAATCGCGGTAGTAGTGCTCGGCCCGGGCGGTGCCCACCGAGCGGCCCATGTGGATCACCTCGCTGGTGCTGTCGCCCCGCGGCTTGAGCAACACCGGGTTCATGGCCGCCAGGGGCTCCAGCCCCGCGGCCCAGGACTGCAGGGCCTGGGAGTAGGCCATCTCGCCGCCGGCCGGATCCACCCAGGCGTTGTTGCTCATGTTCTGCCCCTTGAAGGGCACGGGCGTTTCACCGCGACGCTTCAGTACCCGGCAGAGGGCGGTGGTCATCAGCGACTTGCCGGCCCCGCTGCTGGTGCCCAGCACCATCAGCGGCGGCAGGGAGGCTGACGGAGGTTGGCAGCTGGATCGTGGATCGACGCATTCGGTCATCGCCGTGGCCGGTACCGGCTGACCCAGTGCTGCAGGCGTTGCAGGGGAGTGGCTGTGGGGATCTCTGCGGGCCAGGTGGCCAGCAGCTGGCGTCCCATCGGGGTCAGCCGGACCCGCTCCGTCAGGCCCTGCCCATCCACCTCGCGCCGCAGGACGCCGAGCCGGATCAACCAGATCCAGTCGTTCTCGACCGAGTCGGGCGCAGCAACCCTGCCCCGGAAGAGGCGATCGAGGTCGGTCCGCTGGCAGAAGCCGGCGCTGCTGATCGCCTGATCGCTGACCAGCCCATAGAACGTACGCCGGTAGGGGAGGGAGCAGACGGCCCGCTCGGCCCGCTTCCAGGAGCGCTGGTCGCGTTCCTCGGCGTCTCCTTGAGGAGCCGTGTCGTTCGTCGGCTGTGGATGCATCAGGCGATTGTGGCCGCTTGTCCTCCCCACAGACCACACCCTTGAATCCGCAGGGTCTTTGATTCAATTGGACGACGTCCTGGAGATCCCGCGCCTGGCCGCGGCACCGGAATCGTCTGCACCGGACTGATCCTCACTGCCCTTTCCGCCGCGCCCCATGTTGTTGCTGGCCTCCGCCTCTCCTGCCCGCCGCCGCCTCCTGGAGCAGGCCTGTATTCCCCATCGGGTCCAGGTGAGTGGGGTCGATGAGGAGGCGATTCATCACCCCAATCCTGAACAGCTGGTCCAGAGGCTGGCCCAGGCGAAAGCCGAGGCGGTGCTGGCTCAGTTGCCAGATGCACGCAACCCTGCGTCGGTGCTGGAGGCAACGGAGGCCATGAAGACCTCGGCGGTGCTGGGCTGCGACTCCGTGCTCAGCATGGATGGCGACGTCTATGGCAAGCCTGTCGATGCAGACGAGGCCTGCCAACGCTGGCGCCGCATGGCCGGAGGTTGGGCCGAGTTGCATACAGGCCATTGCCTGATTCGGCTCAGCGGGGCCAGCCAGCCCGTTGACCCTCCGACTGATTCCTGCGTTTCCCCACCGTCAGTGCTGGCAGCGGCTGTGCAGCTGGCCACCGTCACCACTCGCGTGAAGTTTGCCTGCTTGAACGAGGCGGAGATCGCCGCCTATGTCGCCACCGGCGAACCGTTGCGCTGTGCCGGTGGCTTTGCCTTGGAGGGTCGTGGCGGGCTGTTGGTGGAGCAGATCCAAGGCTGCTTCAGCAACGTGATCGGTCTGAGCCTGCCGCTGCTGAACAACTGGCTGAGGCGTCCTTAGCGAAACAGGTTCTCGATCAGGTTCTGCAAGCCCGACCCACCGCTGGAAGGATTGCCGTAACCAGGATACTGGTTGCTGGGGTAGCGATTATCGGGATAACTGTTGTTCGGGTAACGGTTGTCCGGATAGCGGTTGTCGGGATAGCGGCCACTGGAATTGCTGCCACTGTCATTGCGGTAGGTCTCCAATTCCATATTGGCCCAGCGGAAGACGGTTGAACGCCCGCGGGTGCTGTAGGTCACGGGATAGGTTCCGGTCGCATCACTCATCACCAGCCGGCCCATGCGGTTGTAGAAGGTGTAGCGGCGACCGTCTCGCAGATCCACCACATAGGAGGTGCCACTGCTGGTGGCACGCCGTTGCAGATCGCATCGACCGCTGAAGATGCGCCGGTTCCGATCACTCAGTTGGCAAGTGGCGGTATCGTCAGCCGGATTGCGCCAGCTTTGGGTGGATCCACCACTGCTGTTGCCGAACAGCTGCTTGTTGAGCTGCTGGCTCACATTCTTTCGCTTGCGACCATCTTCCCAGCAGATCTGCTGCCGCAGGTCGCACTCCGCTCCGGTGCTGAATCGGATCTCCTCCTGGCGCGGCTTACCGGAGAGCCGATTCACAAGATCACGCTCCGCTTTGCTGCCGAATTCGTTGCGGGTGGCCTCGGTGGAGGGTCCTCTGCTGTCGTAGCAGATTTTCTGGCTCCGATCACAGACAAAGCCGTTGCGAGAGAGATCGAGCGTCTTGGTGTCAGCATGGGCCGGCTCCAGGGCGATCAGCGGAGCGACCAGGGCTGCAATCAGAAGGGGATAGACACTGGAGGTGCGATGCATGGCGTTGAGGCGGATGGGCTGTGCAGTCATCGGTTGGCTTGCGCTGCCGTGCCTGGGTCGAGGTGGCAGTGGAGTGAATTCTGTCTTTGAACAGGCGTTCCTAGAAGCAACTGTAGACGGTTTGACAGTCATTTCTTGTCTTAGGTGCAACTATTCCTATTTATTCTGATGGCGTTGATGGCGCGTTGATGGCGTCTTCTTGCACGTCCCTGGCAATCATGCTGCGAATCGCGGTGCCGTAGGCAGGCAGGCGCCGAAATTATTCATTCCTGTTCATCTGATCCTTCCCGGCTGCTGATCCGGCGGTTGTGGATCTGGGAAGAAGTCACAGACGCAGAAACCATAAAAAACCCCCACCGCGAGGTGAGGGCAGATCAGGCACCAGTCGTGGTTGATTCGCAGGGAAAGCCCTGGGTTGAATCAGTCGAGATCCGGCATCGACAGGGTGGGCTCGGCCTGACGGTCGATTCCCTTCTCGAAACCGGCGGCAGCGGCGCGGGCGCGACCGGCGTGCCAGAGGTGACCCACCAGGAAGAAGAAGGCCAGCACGAATTGGGTGGAGGCCAGCCACTGGCGGATATTCACGAAGTTCACCGAGTTGGGCTCGGTGATGATGCCGCCCACGGAGTTGAGGGAGGCGTTCGGCGCGTGGGTCATGTATTCAGCCGCGCGGCGCACTTGCCAGGGCTGAATGTCGTTCTGCAGCTTGTCGAGGCTCAGACCGTTCGGGCCACGCAGGGGCTCCAGCCAGGGGCCGCGGAAGTCCCAGAAGCGCATGGTTTCACCACCGAAGATGATCTCGCCGGTGGGGGAGCGCATCAGGTACTTACCCAGACCGGTGGGGCCCATGGCCGAACCGATGTTGGCGCCGAGGCGCTGGTCACGAACCAGGAAGGTGAAGCTCTGGGCCTGGGAGGACTCGGCGTTGGTGGGGCCGTAGAACTCGGAAGGATAGGCGGTGTTGTTGAACCAGATGTAGGCCGAGGCGATGAAGCTCATGAAGCTCAGGGCGCCAAGGCTGTAGCTGAGATAGGCCTCACCATTCCAGATGAAGGCGCGACGCACCCAGCCGAAGGGCTTGGTGATGACGTGCCAGATGCCACCGAAGATGCAGATCAGACCGATCCAGATGTGGCCACCGATGATGTCTTCCATCGAGTTGACCCCGATGATCCAGCCCTCGCCGCCGAAGGGGGCTCGGGTGAGATAACCGAAGATCACACCAGGGCTGAGGGTGGGGTTGGTGATGATGCGTACATCGCCGCCGCCGGGGGCCCAGGTGTCATAGACACCGCCGAAGAACATGGCCTTGAACACCAGCAGCAGGGCGCCCACACCGAGAAGGATGAGGTGGTAGCCGATGATGTTGGTCATCTGGTTCTTATCACGCCAATCCTGGGAGAAGAAGGCGGAATAGTTCTCCAGAATTTCCGGACCACGCAGGGCGTGATACAGGCCGCCTAGGCCAAGAACGGCGGAGCTGATCAGGTGCAGCACCCCCACCACAAAGAAGGGGTAGAGATCGGTGACTTCACCGCCGGGACCAACGCCGTAACCAAGGGTGGCGACGTGGGGGAACAGGATCAGACCCTGCTCGTACATGGGCTTGTCGAAGGTGAAGTGACTCACCTCGAAGAGCATCATGGCGCCGGCCCAGAACACCATCAGGCCAGCGTGGGCCACATGGGCGCCGAGCAGGCGACCGGACAGGTTGATCAGGCGGGCATTGCCCGCCCACCAGGCGTAACCAGTCGAATCGAGGTCCTTGCCCCCGACCGAACTGAGGTTGGGATTAGAGAGCGTTACCACGGGGCAGAACCTCTTCAGGGAAGACGAAGTTTTCGTGCGGCTGGTCGGCCGGGGCCATCCAGGCCCGCAGACCTTCATTCAGAAGGATGTTCTTCGTGTAGAAGGTCTCGAATTCGGGGTCCTCAGCGGCGCGGATCTCCTGCGACACGAAGTCGTAGGCACGCAGGTTGAGGGCCAGGCCGATGATGCCGATGCTGCTGGTCCACAGACCCATCACCGGCACGAACAGCATGAAGAAGTGCAGCCAGCGCTTGTTGGAGAAGGCGATCCCGAAGATCTGGCTCCAGAAGCGGTTGGCGGTGACCATCGAGTAGGTCTCCTCTTCCTGGGTGGGCTCGAACGCCTTGAAGGTGTTCGCCTGCTCGGAATCCTCAAACAGGGTGTTCTCCACCGTGGCGCCGTGGATGGCACAGAGCAGAGCACCGCCGAGGATGCCGGCCACTCCCATCATGTGGAAGGGATTCAGGGTCCAGTTGTGGAAGCCCTGCAGGAACAGCAGGAAGCGGAAGATCGCCGCCACCCCGAAGGAGGGGGCGAAGAACCAGCTGCTCTGGCCCAGCGGGTACATCAGGAAGACACTGACGAACACCGCGATCGGACCGGAGAAGGCGATGGCGTTGTAGGGACGGATGCCCACCAGGCGGGCGATCTCGAACTGACGCAGCATGAAGCCGATCAGGGCAAAGGCGCCGTGCAGGGCCACGAAAGGCCAGAGGCCGCCCAGCTGCACCCAGCGCACGAAGTCGCCCTGCGCCTCGGGGCCCCAGAGCAGCAGCAGGCTGTGGCCCATGGCGTCAGCGGGGGTGCTGACGGCGGCGGTGAGGAAGTTGCAGCCCTCCAGATAGGAGCTGGCGATGCCGTGGGTGTACCAGGAGGTGGCGAAGGTGGTGCCGGTGAGCCAGCCGCCCAGCGCCAGGTAGGCGGTGGGGAACAGCAGCAGACCGGACCACCCCACGAATACGAAGCGGTCGCGCTTGAGCCAGTCATCGAGGACGTCGAACCATCCCCGCTGCGGCGCGCGTCCAACAGCAATCGTCATGGGAAGAAACGGTGCGGGAAACCCGCGGAAGCTGTGTGGGATACCGGGCGATGGTAACAATGTTCCCAGCCAGCGCGAGACAGGCTGCAATGGGCTGACATGCCTTGGCGGAGCAGGGTTCTGAGGGCCTAGGTATTTCTGCTTTCGGTCGATCTCGATCTGGGGTTGGGCCTATGCGTCCGTCGGTGTGGCGGATGCAGACCGTGTTCGTCAGGCTTGCCGCCCGCGGGCCAAGATGGCCTCTCCGAACCCTGGCTCCTGCATGGCGGCTTTCGAAGCCCCGCACATCGCGATGTCCAACCCCGCCACCAGCCCCACCGATCTGCTGGAGCAACCGGTGCTGGGCTCAAGGCGTTGGTCCAATCTTCTTGTGGCGGCTGTGGTGACCACCGGCGGTGTCGGTTTCCTGCTCACTAGTGCCTCCAGCCGTTGGGGGATCGACCTGCTGCCGATCGGCCACCCGGCGGAGCTCGAGTGGGTGCCCCAGGGTCTGGTGATGGGTCTGTATGGCATCGCCGCCGTGTTGCTCGCCACCTACCTCTGGTCGGTGATCGGCATCGACGTGGGCGCTGGCGTCAACCGCTTCGACCGCCGTGCCGGCACCGCCACGATCGAGCGCCGCGGTTTCCGCCAGATGATCCGCGTCGAGATCCCTCTGCGGGAGATCCAGGCGGTGAAGATCGATGTGCGCGATGGTCTCAACCCCCGCCGCCGCCTGGCCCTGAAGGTGCAGGGCCGACGCGATCTGCCGCTCACCCGCGTGGGTGAACCCATCCCCCTGGCCGACCTGGAATTGTCGGGTGCCCAGCTGGCCCGCTTCCTCGGGGTAGCCCTCGAAGGGCAGTGATCCAGGCTTCCACCCCCTGTGCTGTGCTGCTTCGCTGATGCCGGATTTCTCCCCCCCTTGCTCGGATCCGTCCGCTGATCCGTCCGTTCTTCTCTCCCGTGATCGGTTCGCTGCCGAATCGGGGCACCCCGTCGTGACCCGTGGCCCGCAGGGCAGCACGCGGGATCGCCTCAGGGGCGTTCTGGGTCGCTCCCTCTGCGCCGGTCTGCTGTTGCTGCTGCCCTGGGTCCTGTCGGCCTGTGGCGCTGAGCCCCGCGCCCAGACCCTGGGCTGCGGCGTTTCGGGTGCGGCTTGCCTGAGTGGGACTGCCCTGGTGAGGCTGCAGACCGCCAAGGGAGAGGTGGAGATCAGCCTCGATGGCGCTGCCGCTCCCCTCACCGCCGGCAACTTCGTGGACCTGGTGAAGCGGGGCGCCTACAACAACACCGTCTTCCACCGGGTGGTGCGGGAGCCCGTGCCCTTCGTGGTGCAAGGGGGCGATCCGCTCAGCGCCAATCCGAAAGTGCCGGCCAGCCAGTACGGCACCGGTAGTTTCATCGAGCCCAGCAGCGGCGAGGCAAGGCTGATCCCCCTGGAGCTGACGGTCAAGGGCGAATCCGAACCCCGCTACGGCGAGCCGATCACCAACCCCAGCCTGACGCGCCAGCTGGCCCTGGTGCACCAGCGAGGAGCCGTGGCCATGGCCCGCTCCAACGACCCCAATTCCGCCAGCGCCCAGTTCTATGTGGCCCTGGAGGCTCTGCCGGAACTGGATGGCCGCTACGCGGTGTTCGGTCGGGTGACGAAGGGGATGGAGGTGGTGGACAAGATCCAGCAGGGCGACCGGCTGGTGAAAGCCACGCTCGTGGAGGGCGGCACCCTGGTGACGGACAAACCCTGAGAGAGGGCCTGAATGCTCAGGCCGGCACCCGTTTGGCTGAGGCCGTCACCTTCAGGTAGGCGGTGTTCACGCCGGAGGCCCGCTCCAGGGCCACCTTGCCGGTGCGGGCGATTTCGAGAATGCCGTAGGTCTCGAGGATCTGCTCGATCGCCACGAGCTTGCCCGGGTCTCCCACCACTTCCAGGGTGAGGGCGGTTTCGCCCACGTCGATCACGTTGGCTCGGAACACCTGCACCAGATCGAGGATGGCGGCGCGCTGCTCCGGTGGGGCCGCCACCTTGAGCAGCATCAGTTCCCGCTCCACCGATGGGATGGTGGAGAGGTCAGTCACGGCCAGCACGTTGACCAGCTTGTTGAGCTGCTTGGTCATCTGTTCCACCGTGCGGCTGTCGCCCTCCACCACCATGGTGAGACGCGAGACGCCACCTTTTTCGGCGGGTCCCACCGCCAGGCTCTCGATGTTGAAGCCCCGGCGGGCGAACAGGCCGGAGATCCGGCTGAGCGCACCGGACTCGTCTTCCACCAACACCGACAGGGTGTGTTTCATCACGGGGCGCGCCGAGGGCCGCAGGCTGGCCTCAAGTTACGTGTCCACCTCCCGGCACTGGCGAGGGCTGCACCCCCGGGCATCACCTCAGGGCATCACCTCAGGGCAGCCAGCCAGGGGAGCACCGCCTCATGAAAGGCCTCGGGCTGTTCGTCGTGGGGGCAGTGGCCCGCCTGCTCGAGCAGCACCAGCGGCAGCTCGGGCCGGACCGCCCGGCACTGCTCCGCCACCCGGGCCGGCACGAGGCGATCGTCGCGGCCCCAGAGCAGCAGCAGGGGTTGCCGCAGGCGCTGCAGCAGGGCCGGAGCGGTGGCGCCGTGGGGCCGCAGGGCCATGCCCACGCTCATCGCCCGCAGGGCCCGGGCGGCACCGGGGCGGCGGGCCGGCAGCGCGATCAGCCGATGCAGGGCAAGGTCGTCGAGCACCGGCAGCAGGTAGGCGCTCTGGATCCCCAGCCCCAGCAGGGGGGAGTGGGCCAGCAGGGGCACGATCAGCTCCAGAGGCAGCAGACGGCAGAGCAGGCGTACCGTCCAGCGCTTCAGGCGGCGCCAGCAGGGTGTCTCCCGTCGGATGGCTGCCGACGCGGCCAGCAGGGCCGGATCAGGCAGGGGCGCTGCCACCACGCCCCGCACCCAGGTGGGGAAGTACACCGCGCAGCTGAGGGCCACCAGACCACCGAGAGAGTGGCCGATCAGAACCGCCGGGGCCTGCACCACCTGCTCCAGGAAGGCCTGCAGCTGTCGGGCCCAGAGGCGATTGTCCAGGGTCCGTCCAGGGGCGGCTGCGGGCTGACTGGACGCACCGAAGCCCACAAGGTCGAGGGCGTAGACGCACCAGCCCGCGTCTGCCAGCGCAGGGGCGTTATGCCGCCAGTGGCCGCTGCCGGCTGCGAAGCCATGCACCAGCAGCAGGGGCGGATGCCGCCGATCGCCGAGCCAGCGCCAGTGCACCACCAGCCCCTGCCAGCGCCACACGGCGGCTTCGCCCCAGTCGGTCGACGGGCCCGTCGTCGTCGATGGCCGCGACCTTCCCATGACGGGTCCTGTGGGCGAGCGGAATCACCCCATCTTCAGGGGTCGTCGAGGTGCCCGAGTATCTGGCTGGGAGGCGGCGATCACCCCTACCTTGACGGGACGCAACGCCATGGCTGTTCCACCGCGGAGCACCAGTCCTGCCTTTCCGTTCGGGGTGCCGATGACCCAGTCTCATCCAGGCGTTTCCTGGCAGGCCTGGCGCCAGCCGCGTCGCAGGGTGCGGTTCAACGTGGGTCTGTCGATCCTCTTCCTGCCGGTGGTGATGTTCACCGGCATCACGGTGGCCGTGGTGTCGTACCAGCACGCCCGCCGATTGGTCACGGATCTGAACCATGCGCGGATGGCCGGCCTGGCCCGTGCCATGGACTGGCAGCTGCAGGAGAAGCTGAGCATCCCCGTGGCCAAGCGCCAGATTGTGGCGCTGATGGATCTGGAGGATCCGCAGCCCTTCCCGAGGCAGCTGCAGCGGCTCAAGGTGCTGCGCCAGGCCCTGGAGGCCACCCCGGCAATCTCGTCGTATTACCTGGGCTACGGCAATGGGGAGCGGCTGCAGTTGCGGCGCATCCGCTCCGAGGTCGACCGCACCGACTTCCGGCTCCCTGCCGAGGCTGCTTTTCTGGCCCAGATCGGCAGTCGGGAGTCGAACGGCCGGATCCGCACCCAGCAGGTGGTGCTGGATGGTGCCTTCCGCCAGCTGGAGATCCGCCCCGATCCGCTCTCCGCCAGCTTCGATCCCCGGCAGCGGCCCTGGTACCGCGCCGCCCTCGACAGCTCCGGCCCAGTGGCCACCCCGGTGTATCGGTTTGCTACCACCGGCCGACTGGGCATCAGCCTGGCGGAACGGGTGCCAGGCAGCGCCACGGTGGTGGGGGCGGATCTGCCGATCGACCAGGCCAGCGATGCGCTGCTGGAGCTGGGCCGATCCCTGGGGCATCTCAAGCAGGTGAAGCTGGCCCTGGTGGGCCCCCAGGGCAATGTGGTGGCCCTCAACGAGGCGGGCTACGGAGCGTTCCGGGCGGGAACGCCCAGCACCCTTGAGGGCATGAACCGCCTGGCGGATGCCACAACCCCGGTGTTCGCTCGGATCGGTGAGCAGTTCCCCGCCCTGCGTCAGTCCCTCGGCTACGGCGATCAGCTCCTCACCACCACCCTGCGCGTCGATGGCGAAGGGTGGGAGGTGGCCCTGGCCCGGGCTGTGCAGGTGGATCAGACCCAGACCTACCTGGCCATCGCCATCCCCACAGAGCAGTTGTTCGCCGGCGCGCGGCGCCTGCAGCAGACCGCCGTGCTCACAGCCTTCCTGGTGTTGCTGGTGGCCTCTCCGCTGGTCTGGCTGATTGCCCGGCTGGTGACCCGACAGCTGCGACGCCTGGCGCTGGAGGCCCAGGCAGTGCAGAACTTCGAGTTCGATGCGCCCCGCACGGTGGAGTCGGTGGTGACTGAAATCGATGAGCTCGCCACCAGCTTCGAGGCGATGAAGGGCACGATCCGCCGCTTCCTCGGGGTGAGTGCCGCCATTGCGGCGGAACCGGATTTCGAGCGGCTTCTGGTCCGGGTGCTCGACGAATCGATCGCCAACAGCCGCGCCCAGGGCGGCGCCCTGTTCCTCAACCTCGATGACGACAAGCAGCTCGATCCGGAGCTGCTGCGCAATGCGGCCGGCGAGACCCTGCCCAATACGCTGCCGCGTTTTCCCCTGGCCGACATCCGGCGGCTTTTGGTGGGCAAGGCCAGTGGCCGCCGGGCCACCACCGGCCGGATTTCTGCCGAAGGCTCCGCGATGGAGCGCAGGTTGGCGGGGGCGATGGCTGTGGACAACGTGCCCTACGTGAGCCTGCCGCTGCAGAGCCGTTCGGGCGACCTGCTCGGCATGCTGCTGCTGTGGTTCAGGGTTCCCCCCTCGGACCAGCGGGTGGCCTTCATGGAGGCCTTCTCCAGCACCGTGGCCACCACCCTGGAGACCCGCCAGCTGATCCGGGCCCAGAAGGCTCTGTTCCAGGCTTTCATCGAGTTGATCGCCGGCTCGATCGATGCCAAGAGTCCCTACACCGGCGGCCACTGCAAGCGGGTGCCGGAACTCACCAAGATGCTCGCCCAGGCCGCCTGCGAGGAGACCGAGGGTCCCTTCGCTGCGTTCTCCCTCTCGGAGGATCGCTGGGAGGCGGTGCACGTGGCCTCCTGGCTGCATGACTGCGGCAAGGTGGTCACCCCTGAGTACGTGGTGGACAAGGCCACCAAGCTCGAGACCCTTTACGACCGCATCCATGAGGTGCGGATGCGCTTCGAGGTGCTCAAGTGCGATGCCTGGATCCGCTACTACCAGGGCCTGCTGGAGGGCGGCAGGGCCGACGAGCTGGCCGTCGAGCGCGATAGCGACCTCCAGCACCTCGATCAGGATTTCGCCTTCGTGGCGGCGTGCAATCAGGGCGGAGAGTTTCTGGCGCCTGATCGGATCGAGCGGCTGCACTCCATTGCGCAACGCACCTGGTTGCGCACCCTGGATGACCGGCTCGGCATCTCCGACGAGGAACTGCGGCGTAAGCAGCTGCTGGCCGCCCCCACTCTGCCGGTGGAGGAGCCGCTGCTGGCCGACCGGCCCGATCACCGCATCGAACGGCTGCCGAGCGATCGGTTGGATCCGGACAACCCCTGGGGATTCAAGCTGCAGCCGCCGGAGCTGCTTTACGACCGGGGCGAACTGAAGAATCTTTCGATTTCGCGCGGCACCCTCACCGAAGAGGATCGCTACAAGATCAACGAGCACATCATCCACACCATCCGCATGCTTTCGGCCCTGCCGTTCCCGCGGCACATGAAGGATGTGCCCGAGCTGGCGGGCGGCCACCACGAAACCCTGATCGGCACCGGCTATCCCAAGGGCCTGAAGAAGGAGGAGATGAGTGATGTGGCACGGATGATGGCCATCGCCGACATCTTCGAGGCCCTCACGGCGGCGGATCGGCCCTACAAACCGATGAAGACGCTGTCGCAGGCGCTGAAGATCATGACCTTCATGCGCAAGGATCAGCACATCGATCCTGAGCTCTTCGCCCTGTTCATCCGCTCCGGGGTCTACAAGCGCTACGCCGAGCAGTTCCTCAGGCCCGAACAGATCGATGCCGTCGACGAGGAGGCCCTGTTGGCCGGTTGAGGCCTTCCCATGGCTGCTGTCTTCGCCATGGCTGATGTCTTCCCGTGGTTGACGCCATGACAGCACCATGCCCATGAGCAGATCGCACGCCTGCGATCCCACGGCCGAGTCCCCCCAGCGTCATGGCCCCCAGCTCCACCGGGAAGGGGCGGTGGAGCTGGATCCGGGCGGCGGCTTCTTCCGGCCCGAGTCGCGCCCCTCCCGCGATCTGGGTGTGCTGCTGGCGGCCTGGCTGGCGCGGCGGGGAACGGGAACCCTGCGGGTGCTCGATGGCATGGCCGGCTCCGGCATCCGGGCCCTGCGCTACGGCACTGAAGCCGGGGCCACATCGGTGTGGGCCAACGATGCCGACCCCGATCGCCGGCCTCTGCTGGAGCGCAACCTGGCGGATCTCTCGGCCCGTGGTGTGGAGCTGACGATCTCGATCCGCACCGTCCAGGCCCTGCTGGCGGAGGCCCTGATCCGGCAGGAGCGCTTCGATCTGATCGATCTCGATGCCTTCGGCTGTCCGGCGGCCCTGGTGCCACTCGCCCTGGAGGCGGTGGCCTTCGATGGCGTGCTCTATCTGGCCAGCACCGATGGCCGCTCCCCCACCGGCCACGACCGGCCCGCCGCCGTGCGACGGCTCGGGGCGGCAGCCCGGGCCCATCCGTCCAGCTGGGAGCTGGCCCTGCGGCTGCAGCTGGGGGTGATTGCGCGCGCCGCCTGGGCCCTGGGCCGTGGCGTGCAGCCCCTGTTCAGCTTCAGCGAGGGCCGCACCTTCCGCACGGCGGTGCGGCTGCGGCGCCGGGCGGCCCCCGGGGAGGAAAGCCGGCTGGGCCTGCTCGCCCTCTGCCACGGCTGCGGCGACCAGCAGGTGCAGAGCCTGCTGCAGCTGCGTCGCTGGGCTGCCTGCCTCTGCCACCAGGCCCCGACAGGAGAACCCACCCCACTGGCGATCAGCGGCCCCCTCTGGATCGGCCCGCTGCAGGATCCGGCAGCGCTCGGTGCCATGGCCCCGGGGGCGGAGACGCCTGCGCTGGAAGGTGTTCTGGAGCCCGCCAGTCTGAAGCTGCTGCGGCGCCTGCAGGCCGATCCCGCCGCCGTGGCGCGTTGCTGGCCCACCGCGGAGATCGCTCGCCGGCTGGGAGGAGGTCCGCCCCGGCTGGAGGCGATGATCCAGCATCTGCGCCAACGGGGCCACGGTGCCTGGGCCAGTGGAGTGATGGCGGCCCAGCTCCGCAGCGATGCCCCCTGGCCCGTGCTGCTGGAGGTGGCCCGTGCGGCTCAGGCCGGGACACTGCTAAATAGATTCGGCTTGCGTTCCAGCCCCGGTCATGGCCTCTGAAATCTTTGGCACCGCTGCCCTGTTCTGGGTGCTCATCCCTGTAGGGCTGGCCGGTGGGGTGTTGCTGCTGAAGCTGCTGAACGACTGACGCATCGGCTACCGATGCGCTCGTAGGCTCAGCCTGGTAGCGCATCCTCCATGCAGGTTCTGGTTGTTGGTGGAACGGGCACACTTGGCCGGCAGATCGCCAGGCGGGCCCTGGATGCCGGCCATCAGGTGCGCTGCATGGTGCGTTCCCCCCGCAAGGCCTCCTTCCTGCAGGAGTGGGGCTGTGAGCTCACCCGGGGGGATCTGATGGATCCTGAGAGTCTCGATTACGCCCTCGAAGGCCAGGAGGCGGTGATCGACGCCGCCACGGCCCGAGCCACCGATCCGGGCAGCGCTTACGACATCGACTGGACCGGCAAGCAGAACCTGTTCGCCGCCTGCAGCCGCGCCGGCGTCAAGCGGTTGGTGTTTCTGTCGTTGCTGGATGCGGCCCTGCACCGCAGCGTGCCGCTGATGGAGATCAAGGCCTGCACCGAGGCCTGGCTGGAGGCTTCCGAGTTCGACTACACGATCCTGCGGGGCGTGGCCTTCATGCAGGGTCTGATCAGTCAGTTCGCGATCCCGGTGCTCGAGAGCCAGACGGTTTGGGTGAGTGGGGTTCCCACGCCGATCGCCTACATGAACACGCAGGACCTGGCCGCCTTCGCCGTGGCCGCCCTGGAACGGCCTCAGACCGTGCGGAAGGCATTCCCGGTGGTGGGGCCGAGGGCCTGGAACACCGGTGAGATCACCCAACTGTGTGAGCGCTACAGCGGCCGTGAGGCACGGGTGTTCCGGGTGCCGCCGCTGCTGTTGAAGGGGATGCAGGCTGTGGCCAGTTTCTTTGAAGCCAGCCTCAACGTGGCCGAGCGGCTCGCCTTCGCCGAAGTGACCGGCGGCGGCCGTCCGTTGGATGCGCCGATGGAGGAGAGCTATGCCGCCTTCGGCCTCGATCCAGCTGCTACCACCAAACTGGAGGATTACCTGAAGGAGTACTACGACACCATCCTCAAACGCCTGCGCGACATGGAGGCCGATCTCGATAAGGATGCCAAGAAGAAGCTGCCGTTCTGAACAAGCCTGGCCTGACAGAGTGCCCTGGACCTGATTCACGCCCTGGTGATCAGCGGCATCGCCCCCTGTTGGTCACAAGCAGAGGGTGCGTCCGGCGGGGCCTGGGGATTTCGCGTAACGTTGTCATTGGATTTCTTGCTTTTCTGGGAAGATACTTCTCAGAGCTGGGCCATGGTCTAGACTGGCGGATGTGCAGTTAACCCGATAAATCGCCGATGTTTACTCTTCAAAGAGCCACCCAGATCTTCCCCGAAACCCTCTCCGCCGATGTGGTTCCGGCCATCACGGCCCGCTTCCGCCTGTTGAGTGCAGAGGATCAGCTGGCCCTGATCTGGTACGCCTACCTCGAGATGGGAACCACGATCACGGTGGCCGCCCCTGGCGCCGCACGCATGCAGTTCGCGGAGCCGGTGCTCAACCAGATCAAAGCCATGGGGGCGGCGGAGCAGACCCAGGTGATGTGTGATCTGGCCAACCGCAGCGACACCACCATCTGCCGCGCCTATTCCAACTGGTCGGTGAATATCAAACTGGGCTTCTGGTATCAGCTTGGTGAGTGGATGGCCGCCGGTCTGGTGGCCCCGATTCCCAAGGATTACCAGCTCTCCGCCAATGCCTCGGCTGTGCTCACCGCCCTCAAGGGGGTGGAGCAGGGTCAGCAGATCACCCTGCTGCGCAACTTCGTGGTGGACATGGGTTTTGATCCCCAGAAAGGAGAGGGTCAGCGGGTGATGGAGCCAATCGTGGCTCCCACGCCGGAAGACCAGCGCCAGAAGGTGTTCATCGAAGGGGTGATCAATCCCACGGTGAACTCCTATATGGATCTGCTCAACGCCAACGATTTCGACAATCTCATCAAGCTCTTTCTGCCGGATGGAGCGCTCCAGCCCCCCTTCCAGAAGCCGATCGTGGGCACCGATGCCATTCTGAGCTTCTTCCGGGAAGAGTGCCAGAACCTGCGCCTGCTGCCCGAGCGGGGCTATGCCGAACCCACCGATGGGGATTTCACCCAGATCAAGGTGACCGGCAAGGTTCAGACCCCCTGGTTCGGGGCCAACGTGGGCATGAACGTCGCCTGGCGCTTCCTGCTCAACCCGGAAGGCAAGATCTACTTCGTGGCCATCGATCTGTTGGCTTCCCCCGCCGAACTCCTCAAGTTCGCTCGTTGAGGCCTGCCACCCGAACCGGTCTTCTGCTGGCATGCACGATCCTGCTGGCCTGGCTGATCAGCCTGGCCAGCCTGGTGATCGTTGATCCGTCTCGGCTGCCCTGGCAGCTGGTGCTGCTGGCCGTGCTCGGACGGACCTTTCTGCAGACAGGCCTCTTCATCGTCGGCCACGACGCGATGCACGGCACCCTCTGGCCAGAGCGGAAGCGCTGGAACCACAGGATCGGCGCCCTGGCCCTGCAGCTGTACGCCGCCCTGCCCTACCGCGCCTGCCGCCGCAATCACCACCGGCATCATCGGGCGCCGGTCAGTGCTCTCGATCCGGATGGTCCTCCCCATCCCGGCAGTGGTGTGGTGAGCTGGTACATCCGCTTCATGGCGGGGTATCTGTCCTGGCTCCAGATGATGCGCTTGCTCGGCGGCTGGCTCCTTCTGGCTCTGGTGGCCCAGGTGTTGTCCGTGGCTCTGGTCAACACGGGCGCTGGCAGCAGTGCTGTATCCGCCATCAGCAATGTCTTGCTGTTCTACAGCCTGCCGCTGCTGTTGAGCTCTCTGCAGATGTTTGCCTTCGGGACCTATCTCCCCCACCGACAGCAGCGTCACAGCCAGGGCCTGGGTGCGATTGAAAGCCTGAATCTTTCAGCGCCGCTGTCCCTGCTGGCCTGCTATCACTTCGGCTATCACCGAGAACACCACCAGTGGCCGGATCTGGCCTGGTTTCAACTTCCTGAGCGGAGATCCAGCGCGCTGCCAACCGCCCATCCGTTACGCTTGTTACCAAGGTGTATGAAGCTGAGCAGACCCCAGCCGACAGCCTCTTCAAGATCATGAACATGAACGATTCTATTGTGACCGGCTGGAGTGAACAGGAAGAGGCCATTGCTCGCGGGGCGTTCGATCGTGCCCAGCGGCGGGCTGTGCACGTCCTGATTGAGGCGATCAGGGTGCAGTCTGGCCGCCTGGATTCGATTGATTCGGTCTGGAATCTGCATGATTTTCTCAGCACACAGCGCTACCAGATCGAGGGGCGTTTCGATTTTCGTCTCGATGGAATTCTGTTTGTTTTCGCCAGTCTGGTGAAGGAGAAATTGCTTTCTCTCGAAGAACTTGAGGGTCTCGGAGACGAGAAGCTGGCCAAAATCAAGGCCATGTCCCTGTTCTGAACTCTCGTTGCGATCTCTCCAGAAGCGTCGCGGCTGGCCGGGTAAACTCTTAGATTGTGCTGCTGGACGGATGTCGATTGCGCAGATCAAGAACCTGCAGCGCCGCCTCGCCAATCTTGAGCAGGAAGCGATCGAGGAGATCAACCGGGCCTGCGGCCATGAGCTCTGGCAGAGCCTTGGTTTCGATGCTCTCGATACACTTGAGGATCCGGATCGTCGCTCGCGGGCGAACTATTACTACGGCCAGCTGCAAACGGTGCGTGAACTGCGCGACGTCATCAGCTGAGCGAGCCGCACGGACCACGGCCAGGCCTCCCTATCCGCCGCCGCCGGCCCGCCCCGATTTCCCACCGCCGGCCCGTCCGCCCCGACCCGGGGAGCGCCGGCCGGAGGGGCTCCTGCCTGCCGACAGCGTACGGAGCGATGGCTGCCCACTTGCGGGTTGACGCAACAGCTCCTGCACACGGCGATCCTCTTCGGGGGTCAGCGCACGCCAGCGGCCTGGATCCAGGCCGCTCAGGTTCAGGGGAGGCTCTCCATCCATCAGGTCGATGGAGGCGCGCACCAGCCGCAGGGTGGGATGGCCCACTGCAGCAGTCATCCGGCGTACCTGGCGGTTGCGACCCTCCCGCAATTGCAGCTCCAGCCAGGCGGTGGGAATGGTGAGGCGATGGCGGATCGGCGGCACCCGCTCCGGCAGTTGCGGCGCAGGCAGGGCACGAGCGCGGGCCGGCAGGGTGCGCTCTCCCTGCACCATCACCCCTTCAGCCAGCCGCTGCAGGGCCTCGGCACTGGGTTCGCCTTCCACCTGGACCCAGTAGGTGCGCCAGTGGCCCCAGGCTGGATCGGTGAGGCGATGTTGCAGAGGGCCGTGGTCGGTGAGCAGCAGCAGGCCCTCGCTGTCTGCATCCAGGCGGCCGGCGGCATAGACGCCAGGCACTGGAATGAAGGAGGCCAGGCAATCCCAGCGACTTTCAGGTTCCGGCGTGAACTGGCTCAGGACCCCATAGGGCTTGTGGAAGAGCAGATGGGTCAGAGGCGGGCCTGCCAGAGGTTCACCACGCCGATCGCGATCAGCAGCAGTCCGAGATCCATCGACAGAGGAGGCAGAACCATGGGGCGCAGCGGTGATCCGGGTGAAAGCGCAGCGACCCTAGGGCCCTCGACCGGCCACCCGGTGGGAGCGGAGCGGGCCGGAAGGGCGAGATCTAGACTGAGGGCAGTGATCTTCGTCTGCCCCGCCACCGCCGCATGATTGAAACCTCGGGAGTGATTGAGAAGGAACAGGGCAACGGCTTCTATCTGGTGACCCTGGAGCAGCCCGCTGGGCACCAGTGTCTGTGCCGTGCGGCCGGCAAGCTCACCAAGTTCCGCATCAAGCTCCTCGCCGGCGACAAGGTGCTGGTGGAGATCAGCCCCTACGACCTCACCCGCGGCCGCATCACCTACCGCGAGCGCAACGCCGGAGCCACTGGCCCCCGGCCGGGCGGCAACCGCCCCGGCGGCCCCCGTCGCCGCTGAGGCGATGGTTCAGAGCTGAGCCGATCCAGATCAGGCCCAGCTCTGACCTCCTGTTGTCTCAGCCCACCGGCGCACCCAGCAGGGATTCGATCGCGGCCTTGAATTCGCTGCGTTGCTTGACGCCGCGGAATTGCTGTTTGAGCTCCTTGCCGAAGAACAGCTGCACCGTTGGGGTGCCGCTGACGCCAGCCTGAACGGCAATCTCCTGATCGGCATCGATGTCGATCTCGACACCCTGGGCACGCCCGCCGAGTTCCTCCAGCACCCGCTTCAGCTGGGGCTTGAGCACGTGGCAGGGGCCACAGGTGGGTGAGGTGTAGACCACCAGCAAGGGCTTGCTGCTGTCGTGGTACAGCTTGCGCAAGGCATAGCCCCCTTTCTGCCAGAGGGCATCAGGATCGAAATTGTCGCCATCGCTGGTGACGGTTCGCACCGGTTCACCGGCCGGGGCCGGATCCACCGGATCGTGGCTCACGGTCACCGCCAGATCGTGATGGGTGAGCCAGCGTTCGGCAGCCAGGGCGGCCTGGCAGCCGCTGCCGGCGGCGGTGATGCCCTGGCGCCATTCCGCATCGGCCACGTCACCGGCGGCGAACACGCCCTCCAGGCTGGTTTCGGGTCGGCCCGGCCGGGTCACGAGGTAGCCGAGCGAATCGAGTTCCAGCTGGCCGCGCACCAGACGGGTGTTGGGGGTATGACCGATCGCATAGAAGAGGCCGCGCACGGCCAGCTCCTCCGTGGCGCCCTGGCCTGTGCTGCCTGAATCGGTGGCCGCCGCGCTCGTGTCGCTCAGGGTGAGGCTCTCCAGCCAGCCGTTGCCGCTGGCCCCCACGACCTGACGGTTCCAGTGCACGGTGATGGCGGGGTTGGCCAGCACCCGATCGGCCATGGCGGCGCTGGCGCGCAGTTTGTGGGTGCGCACGATCAGGTGGACACGGCTGCCGTATTTGGTGAGGTACACGGCCTCTTCGCAGGCGGAATCACCGCCTCCCACCACGGCCAGCTCAGCGTCGCGGTATTGGGGCGTGGCGCCATCACAGATGGCACAGGCGCTGATGCCATGGCTCCAGAAGGTCTCCTCCTCCGGCAGGCCCAGGCGGTTGGCGCTGGCCCCGGTCGCCAGGATCACGGACTGGGTTTCGATCACCCGGTCTTCGGCGGTGATCCGGTAGGGACGGCGGGAGAGGTCGATGGCGCTGGCATCGGCTTCCACCAACCGGGTACCCCACCGCACAGCCTGGGCCTTCATGCGGTCCATCAGGTCCGGGCCGAGGATGCCGTCCGGAAAGCCTGGGAAGTTTTCCACGTGGGTGGTGGTCATCAGCTGACCACCGGGAATGCCGCCGTCCTGGAAGCCGGTGATCAGCACCGGGCTGAGGTTGGCGCGAGCGGCATAGATGGCTGCGGTGTAACCGGCGGGCCCGGAGCCCACGATCACGAGGTTCTCCGGAGAGGGACTCAGCGACGACTCTGCCCCTGGAGACGGTGCGTCCACGGACGGCGGCGTTCCCATCGGCTTAGGCGGAATGACTATGAGTTGAGCCTAGGGGATGGCTGAGCGGGTCGTGGCGATGCTGGCCAAAGACCGATCAGATCTCGAGCAGGCCGTCGGTTTCGGGGTGCTGACCTTCACCCAGCCGGCGCGGCACCATCAGCACATTGGCCTCGAGCATTTCAGGATGTTCCTCGAGGCAGAGGAGCCACTCGCGGAACTCCTCGTTCAGGGCAAAACTGTCTTCGTACTGTTCAAGGGCGTCAAGCGTGGCCCGTCGCGCGAGGGCCCAGCAGACGGCCACCGTTAGGCGTCGATGCACCGAGGCGTCCATGGATTGATGGGCGGATGCGCACACGCTGCCGGTCCATCGGCTGGTTCGTGGTGTCGGTTGACACAACGTTGTAGATCAAGCCACACCAGCTCTATCACAAAACTGCATGTCAAGCACTGCGACGCAAAAAATCGGGAAGCTGGGGGGCACCCAGCCGGATCACGTCCCCAGCCCGGTCGCGCAGGGCCTGCAGCGGCAGACCGGTTGAGGGCATCGAGCCGGCGGATTCCGGAGCCTGTTCGCTGCTGCGGCTGCGGATCAGATAGGGCTCGCTCAGCGACCAGCTGCGGGCGTAGCGCATCAGCAGGGGGTCGGCCGGCGCGAACACGTAGGAGCACTGGCGCGGCACCGGCTCCAGGGCGGCACGGCTGCCATCCATGCGCACCGCCCGGGTGATCCCCTGCAGGAAACGGGTGCGGGTCACCACCGTGGTGAGGTAGGCCACCACCCGCAGCCGCGGCGCATCAAAACCCTCGGCGCACATATCGATGCTCACCAGCCAGCGGCCCTCGCCGCGCTGAAAAGCCTGCAGGCGATCGTTGGCCTCGGGATCCTGCGAGTGCACCAGCTGCACCCGGTCGCCCTCCTCCTCCAGCAACCCGGTGATCCGGCGGGCGTGGGCGATGTCGCGGGCGATCACCAGGCCGCCCGCCTCGGGATGCTCCTGACGCACCTCCTCCAGTTTGCGCCGGGCCCGGATCAGCAGATGCATGGCAATACTGCTGGAATCCCCCAGTTGGATGGCGCGCCGCAGGTTGCGGGCCCGCCAGCTCTCCCGTTCTTCAGCCGAGAGGGGTGAGGTTTCGCCATCGGGATCATCGGGGCGGCGGCCGTGATCCACGCAGCCGTCCTGGAAGCGGAACTCGAGGGGGCGCACATCACCGGCCGCGATCAGCTCCTGTGGTTCGACGCTGAGGTCGGGCACGATCCGTTCCACCGTCGTGTCACCTTCGGTGGCCTGCACCCGGCGGGCGGCACAGAAGGCGAGGTTGTCGGCCCGGAACGGAGTACCGGTGAGCCCCAGCCGCAGGCCGGCTGTGGCGGTGAGCCGGCTGAAGGCATGACCCCAGGCGCTGGCCTCCGGCTCGTCTGGATCGAGCCCGAGATGGTGCACCTCATCGGCGATCGCCATCCAGGCTCCCAGGCCTGGATCCGCCAGCAGAGCCGCCAGCCGTTCGCTGTGGCGACTTGCGCTCTGATAGGTGATCAGCAGACCGTGGCTGTCGGCGCTCCGCTGCGGCTGCTCGGGTTCCCAGAGGGCCAGGCGCAGCCCCAGACGGGCCGAGGAGGCCTGCCACTGGCCGCCGATGGAACTGCGGTGGCAGAACACCACGAAGCGGCTCAGGTGGCCGTCCCGGTGCAGCCGCTGAAAGCCGAGCAGGGCACCCAGCGTCTTGCCGGCGCCGGGACCGGCGTTGATCAGCACGTCGTGGCCGTTGGGGTGAGGCTGCAGCAGGCGGCGACGCAGCAGCTGCAGCAACAGCACCTGCCACTGGCGGGGCTGCACCGCAGAGCCGGCCAGGCTGCCCGGTTCCGGCCCCAGATCGAACGACGGCGAATTCATCGCCCGATTCTGCTGCCGTCGCGCTGGATCTTGAGCAATGGTTCCTATAGGTTTCCGGTCAGATCTGCCTATGTTCCGGCCAGGCGGGGCTCTGGTCTGCTTCGAGTCGCTCGTCTCCGTTCTGTCCTGGCGTCATGCCTGAACCCTCGCCTTTCTTCCCCGCCGAGCAGAAGGCCGTGCTGGAGCGCTGCTGGCGGCTCGAGTGCGACATCGATCCGATGATCCTGCGGGCCCGCATGCTGCGGCACCAGGGCTGGCCGTGCCAGGCGCTCTGCCTGGAACAGGAGCTGCTTCCGCTCTTCTGAGCCCCTGCGTCGCGTGTGGCGCGATTGTGGACCCCGTTGGTGGGCGACTCCACACAGCGGGCTGCCATCACAGCACCTGGGTCTCCTTAATGGAAGGGCAGGCCTTTGCTGAGGCTCCATTGACGAGGTTGTTGGTGCCGCGTGAGCGGCAGGCCGGTGAGTGTCGGGTGGCGGCAACGCCGGAGACCGTCCGCCGGCTGTGTGGACTGGGACTGGCCGTGAGCGTGGAGGCCGGGGCTGGAGAGGCCTCCGGCTACGGCGATACGGCCTACCAGGAGGCCGGGGCCGAGCTCTGCGCGCCGGAGGCCCTTCCCTGGGAGGCGGCGGAGATCGTGCTCTGCGTGCAGCCGCCGCCGCTGGAGTCCTTGGCTCGCCTCAAGTCCGAGGCCCTGTTGATCGGCCTGCTGGCTCCCTACGGCGCCGATGCTCTGGCGGCGCTGCTGGCCGAGCGGGGGGCTTCGGCCATCGCCCTGGAACTGCTGCCCCGCATCAGCCGCGCCCAGTCGATGGACGTGCTCTCCTCCCAGGCGAACATCGCCGGCTACAAGGCGGTGCTGCTGGCGGCCAGCCAGCTGGATCGCTACATGCCGATGCTGATGACGGCCGCCGGCACGATTCAGCCCGCCCGGGCCCTGATCCTGGGGGCCGGCGTGGCCGGCCTGCAGGCCCTGGCCACAGCACGCCGTCTCGGTGCCGTGGTGACGGTGAGCGATGTGCGGCCCGCCGCCAAGGAACAGGTGGAATCCCTGGGGGGCCGCTTCCTCGAGCCTCCGGCGCAGCAGGAGCGTCCCGCTGAAGCCGGAGGCTATGCCCAGGCGGCCAGCGAGGCGTTTCTCGAGGCCCAGCGCCAGCAGCTGGCCGAACAGCTGGCCGTCTCCGATCTGGTGGTCTGCACGGCCCAGGTGCCTGGCCGCCCGGCACCGCGGCTGATCAGCGAAGCCATGCTGGATGGCATGCGCCCCGGAGCTGTGGTGGTCGATCTGGCGGTGGCCCAGGGGGGCAACTGCGCCGCCACCGTGGCTGGGGAAACGGTGATCCGCAACGGTGTGCGGCTGATCGGTGCCGATGCCCTGCCCAGCAGCGTGGCCAACCACGCCAGCGCGCTCTTCGCCCGCAACCTGCTGGCGCTGATCGAGTATCTGGCTGAGCCCGCCGCCCCTGGGGAGGCCGCAGAGCAACGCCGTCAGCAGCTCGATCCGCAGGATCCGATCCTGGCCGGCTGCCTGTTCATCAGCCGGGGAGATTGCCTGCATCCGGAGGTGTTGCGCAGCGGCACCGCGGCCCAGGCCACAACCGCGGTGCCCGTGGCGGCCGCTGAATCCGTCACCGTGGGAGCCTCCCGATGATCGACATCACCAACGCCCTCTGGGTGCTGCTGCTCGGCAGCCTGCTGGGACTGGAGCTGATCGGCAAGGTGCCGCCCACCCTGCACACGCCGTTGATGAGTGGCGCCAACGCCATCAGCGGCATCACGGTGCTGGCCTCCCTCACCCTGATCGTCCGCGCCGGGGATCAGCCGGCCCTGCTGCTGCTGGGCTCGCTCTCGCTCGGTTTCGCTCTGTTCAACGTGATCGGGGGCTTTCTGGTCACCGATCGCATGCTCGCCATGTTCCGCCGCCGGGGAGACCGCTGATGGCCACGCTTCATTCGCTTGCCTCGTTGCTCTCCTCCGGCCTGGACTCCCTGCGGCAGCTGCCGCCGCAGGTGCTGGGCGATGCCATTGACCTGGTGTCGGTGCTGCTGCTGGCCCTGGGCATCAAGGGCCTGTCCAAGGTGCGCTCGGCCCGCTTTGCCAATGGTCTGGCGGCCCTGGCCCTCGGCCTGGCCGTTCTGGGCCTGCTGATCCAGCTGCAGCCCGATGTCACCGCCTGGCTGTGGATCGCCGCCGGCAGTGCGGCCGGTGGCCTGCTGGGGCTGGTGATGGCCCAACGGGTGCCGATGACGGCCATGCCCGAAACCGTGGCGCTGTTCAACGGCTGCGGCGGCATGGCCTCGCTGCTGGTCGCCTTCGGTGTGTCCCGCTATGAGGGCCTCGACGACGGGGGCTGGGTGGCGGCCGCCTCGATCGTGGTGTCGCTGCTGGTGGGAGCGATCACCTTCAGTGGCTCCCTGGTGGCGATGGCCAAGCTGCGGGGCTGGCTCGATACCCCCGCCTGGACCCAGAGCAGCCTGCGCCATGGCGTGAACATCGGCCTGGCCCTGCTCTGCCTGGTGGGGGCCCTGACCCTGAGCTCCGATCCCGGCGGCTGGCCGTTGCTGCTGCTGGTGCTGGCCTCGAGCCTGCTGGGCATCGGGGTGACCCTGCCGATCGGCGGCGCCGACATGCCGGTGGTGATCTCCCTGCTCAACTCCTATTCCGGTGTGGCCGCCGCTGCCGCCGGTTTCGTGGTGGGCAGCCAGCTGCTGATCGTGGCCGGCGCCATGGTGGGCGCCGCCGGCCTGATCCTCACCCAGGTGATGTGCACGGCGATGAACCGTTCGCTGGTCTCGGTGCTGTTCGGCGGGGCCCTGGGGGCCGCAGCGCCGACTGGTGGTGGCGGTGGGGGAGAGGCCACCAGCTACAGCCGCATCGTGAGCTGCAGCCCTGAGGAATGCGCCATGGCTCTGGAGAACGCCGAGCGCGTGGTGTTCGTGCCGGGCTACGGCCTGGCCGTGGCCCAGGCGCAACACGCCCTGCGGGAGCTGTCCAAACTGCTGGAGGCCCATGGCGTCTCGGTGAGCTACGCGATCCACCCGGTGGCGGGCCGCATGCCGGGCCACATGAATGTGCTGCTGGCGGAGGCCGATGTGCCCTACGAGCAGCTGGTGGAGATGGATCTGATCAATCCCGAGTTTCCCGCCACCGATGTGGTGATCGTGCTCGGCGCCAACGACGTGGTGAACCCCCAGGCCAAGACCGATCCCAGCAGCCCCCTGTTCGGCATGCCCGTGCTGGAGGTGGATCAGGCCCGCCAGGTGTTCGTGGTGAAGCGCAGCCTCGGCGCCGGCTATGCCGGCATCGCCAACGCCCTGTTCGAGCTGCCGCAGACGGCCATGGTGTTCGGCGATGCCAAGGCGGTGCTCAATGGCCTGCTCACCGAGCTGCGGGCCCTGGGGGTGGGGAAAGTCAAGGAAACGGTATCCCTTTGACATCGACATCCAGCACCGAGCTATCGCGCTGGATCTCCACTTTCAGTGGGTTGGGCAGCTCCTGCACGGCCACCTTGCCGCTCACCGGCAGGGGCTGATCGGCCCGCACCGTGGCCTGCAGGGGCTCCACCGTGACCGGGGTGACGCTCACCGGCCTGACGGTGACAGGCTGCAGATCCACGGGCCGCAGGCTCAGCGGCTGCACGGCCACCGGTGGCAGGTTCAGGCGGCTCACCTCGGCCACCACCCGGGTCTGCAAGCCCTCCGGCCCCTGGGCCCGCACCGCGACCGGCAACGCAGACTCCACCCGCACGGTGATCGGGATCGAGCCTTCCAGCTTCACCGGCAGGGGGCTCCGGGTGTTCACCCCCACAGGAAGAGGGCGGCTGAGCAGCTGCTGGGCGGCCTGGGCCAGCACCAGGCTGCAGAGCACCAGCGCCAGTGGCCAGCGCCAGATCAGGCAGAGCTGCTGCCAGTGCGGCGGGAGCCGGTCTGGGTGGCGGGTTGGACCGGGGGCTTGAGTCATGGGGGTGGCCAGCGCAGGCCTCCATGATCGGCAGGTGCTCCTCGCCGTGGTTCGTGGCTCCTGTTTTGCCTGCCGATCTGTCGCTGCCGCCCTTCCGCCAGCGGTTCCCCTGGATTGGCGGGGATCTGCAGACGCTGCGGGACACGCTTCACCCACCGAAACTGCCGCTGGATCGGGGCTTGCCGCTGGAGTGGCCGGTGGGAGTGCTGCCCTGCCGATCCGCTTCCCTGTCTCCAGGTCGCTCCGGATCCGGATCCGGCGACCGCCTGCTGGCGCTGCTTGATGGGGCCCCATCCGCGGCAGACGCCCGTGGTCTGGTGCTGCTGCTCCATGGCCTGGGGGGATCGAGCGATCGCGAGGGCCTGCGGCGGATGGGGCAGACCCTGCAGGCGGCCGGCTTTGCCGTGGTGCGGCTCAACCTGCGCGGTGCCGGCGCCGGCCGCCAACTCGCCGGCGGCACCTACGCGGGCCGCTGCAGCAGTGATCTGCTGCCGGTGATCGCCCAGGCGCGCCGGCTGGCCGAGGAGCTGGGTCAGGCCACCAAGGCCGGGCCCCTGGCCGGCCGGCCCCTGCCCCTGCTGGGGGCGGGGATTTCCCTGGGCGGCACGATGCTGCTCAATGCCTGCCTCGATGGCGCGGCCCAGGCCTCTGGATCTGGCTCTGGGAGGCAACCTGTGCTGGATGGCCTGGTCTGCATCAGCAGCCCGCTGGACCTGGATGCCTGCTCCCGCCAGATCGAGCGGCCCCGCAACCGCGTGTACCAGAACTGGCTGCTGGAGCGTCTCTGCCGCCAGACCCTCGAGGATCCCTTCGGGGTGACGCCCCAGGAGCGCCAGGCTCTCGAGGGGGCAGAGCGGCCCTGCACCATCCGCCGCTTCGATGCGGCAATCACCGCGCCCCGCTGGGGTTACACCTCAGTGGATCACTACTACGCCGCCGCCAGCCCCCTGCCGCGCCTGCTGGCGGGGGAACCCCTGCCGCCGACGCGACTGCTGCACGCGCTGGATGATCCCTGGGTGCCGGTGGAGGCCACCCGCCGGCTTGCCAGTCGGGCTTCCGAGGGGATCGAGGTGACGCTCACTTCAGGGGGCGGCCACAACGGTTTCCATGGCTGCGGGGATCACCGCCGGCCACCCGGCTGCTGGGGCGACTGGCTCACGGCCCGCTGGCTGCTCGACTTCAGCGCAGCGCAGGGCTGAACGTCTGCCGCTGCAGGATCCACGCCTCGATCGGTCGCCCGCCGATCACATGCTCGTGCACGATCCGCTCGATCCGCTCGGGCGTCACGCCGCCATAGACGATCCCTTCCGGCCAGAGCAGCAGGATCGGCCCGTCGCTGCAGATGCGCAGGCAATCGGCCTTGGTGCGCAGCACGATCCCCTCAGGGCGTTCAGGTGATTCCAGGCCGAGCTCCCGCACCAGGCGCTTGAGGGTGTCCCAGCTGGCGGCGCCCACGGCCGGGTCGCAGCAGAGCGCCTTGGTGGGGGTGGCGCAGAGCAGCAGGTGGTGGGCGACCTGCGGCAGAGGGGCAGCCATCACGGTCGGGGCAGCCATCACGCCGGCAGCGCCGCCGGGGCCTTGGCGCTCCGCCGGGCTGCAGCCTCACGCACCGCCTGGCGCGACCAGGCGTCCACGGCGAGCACGTCGTCGAGGGAGGGATCGGCCCTGAGGTCGGCCCGGTGGCGATCACACACCACGTCGATCAGTTGTGGAATCTCGAGGAAGGGGATCTGCTCGTCGAGGAAGAGGGCCACCGCCTGCTCGTTGGCGGCGTTCAGCACCGCCGGCATGGTGCCGCCGGCGCGGCCGGCCGCGTAGGCCAGCTCCATGCAGGGGTATTTGGCCGGATCGGGGGCACGGAACGTGAGTTGGCCCACCGCGGTGAGATCGAGCCGGCGCCAGGGGGTCTCGAGCCGCTCCGGCCAGCTGAGGCAGTAGAGGATCGGCAGCTTCATATCGGGCCAGCCCAGCTGGGCCAGCACCGAGGAATCGGCGAGCTCCACCATCGAATGGATGATCGACTGCGGGTGGATCACGATCTCGATCCGGTCGTAATCCAGCCCGAACAGGTAGTGGGCTTCGATCACCTCGAGGCCCTTGTTCATCAGCGAGGCCGAATCCACCGTGATCTTGCGCCCCATGCTCCAGTTGGGATGGCTGGTGGCATCGGCCACGGTGGCCCTGGCCAGATCGGCGGCGTCCCAGTCGCGGAAGGCGCCGCCGCTGGCGGTGAGCTGGATGCGGCGCAGGCCGGGGGTGGGCACACCCGTGCTGAGCCGGGCCGTGTCGGCCCAGGGGGTGCCCTGCAGGCACTGGAAGATGGCGGAGTGCTCCGAATCGGCCGGCAACAGTCGCGAGCCGCTCCTGGCGAGCTCCGGCAGCACCACCGGGCCGGCGGCGATCAGGGTTTCCTTGTTGGCCAGGGCCAGGTCTTTGCCGGCCCGCACCGCCGCCAGGGTGGGCAGCAGGCCGGCGCATCCCACGATGCCGGTCACCACCAGGTCGGCGCTGGGCCAGGCGGCGGCGGCGCAGAGGCCGTCGGGGCCGCCCAGCAGTTCCGGCAGGCGGGCGGGCCGGGCGCCGGGCTCCAGGGCCTGCAGCCGCTCGCGCAGCACCACCACCAGCTCCGCATCGGCCAG
Source organism: Synechococcus sp. CBW1006 (assembly GCF_015840525.1). Lineage (NCBI taxonomy): Bacteria > Bacillati > Cyanobacteriota > Cyanophyceae > Synechococcales > Synechococcaceae > Synechococcus > Synechococcus sp. CBW1006. Next base: position 2,677,171 of record NZ_CP060396.1, read on the forward strand.
GGCCACCACCTCCGGGGCGTGACGCTGGATCTGGTCGATCAGCAGGTCGAGGTTGCGGCCGGCCGTGAGGGCCACCACCCGGAAGCGATCGGGAAACTCCTCAACGATCTCGAGGGTCTGGGTGCCGATCGAACCCGTGGATCCCAGCACGCTGAGGGCTTTCACAGGCGGATCGGCGTGGGGCGCGGCCAGTCTCCCATTGGATCGGTGTGGGGGCTAGGCGGCCGGGGATCCCGCGGCAGGATGCGGCGATCATTCGCCGCAGCGCTTCTCTTGTCGATGACACCCGACCCGCCGGTCTCCACCGCACCGGCGGCGCCTGCCGCGTCACGGGAGCCCTCGTTGCCCTACATGGTGCTCTGCGGCCTGGCCATGGGCGCCGCCGATGTGGTACCGGGCGTGTCCGGCGGCAGCATGGCCTTCATTCTCGGCATCTACGGCCAGCTGCTCGAGGCCATCGCCGGCTTCGATCTGGGCCTGCTGGCCCTGCTGCGCCGGGGCGACTGGAGCGCCGCCGCGGCGCGGGTGCATCTGGGCTTTCTGGTGCCGCTTCTGGCGGGCCTGGCGGCCTCGGTGCTGCTGCTGGTGCGGCCGATCACCTGGCTGTACGAGTTCCAGCCGGTGCTGCTGTTCGCCTTCTTCTTTGGGCTGATCATCGGCGCGATCCTGCTGATCGCCCGTCACGCCCACTGGGGCTGGCAGGGGCTGGTGGCGATGGCGGCCGGGGTGGCGCTGGCCCTGCTGCTGGTCACCCGCGTGCCCGTCACCATGCCCCACGATCCCTTCACCCTGTTCTGGAGCGGGGCGGTGGCAATCATGGCCATGATCCTGCCGGGCATTTCCGGTTCGTTCCTGCTGCTGGTGCTGGGCCAGTACCAGCACGTGATGGAGGGTGTGAAAGGCCTGGATCCGGCGGTGCTGATCCCCTTCGCCCTCGGCTGCGCCGTGGGGCTGATCAGCTTCGTGCGGCTGCTGCGCTGGCTCCTGCACAACTTCCATGGCCAGGTGGTGGCCCTGCTGGTGGGGTTCATGGCCGGTTCTCTCTGGAAGATCTGGCCCTTCCGCACGGTGCTCGAATCCACCCACAACGCCAAGGGCAAGCTGATCGTGCTGCGGGATGCCCTGGCGGCCCCACCCAGCACCGCCGCCTTGCTGGTGGCCGCCCTGCTGGCGGCTCTGGGCGTGGCCTTGGTGGTGGGGATCGAGCAGCTGCAACGGCGGGCGGGTGTTGAGGAGATGGGGGGCTGAACGATGGCAAGGGCCTCGGAGTCTTGGAGTTCGCCGCTTGGCTTTGTGCTGGCGGCCGCCGGCAGCGCGGTGGGCCTGGGCAACCTCTGGGGCTTCGCTTACCGCGCCTCCCAGGGGGGCGGTGGTGCCTTTGTAGTGCTTTATCTGGTGATCGTGCTGGTGGTGTGCCTGCCGGTGCTGGTGGCGGAGATGGTGCTGGGCCGCAGCACCGGCCATGCGCCCCTGATTGCGCCGGTCACCGCCGGAGGCCGCCGCTGGGCCCCCCTGGGCCTGCTGTTTCTGGCCGCGGCGATCGGGATCCTGGCCTTCTACGCGGTGCTGATGGGCTGGACCGGCCGCACCCTGCTGCATGCCCTGCTGGTGGGCCTGCCGGCCGACATGGCGGCCTCGGAATCCTTCTTCGCGCTGATCAGCAGCGGCGGCGGCGCTGTGCTGGGCCTTCTGGTGAGCCTGGCCCTCACCGGCGCCGTGGTGGCGGCCGGGGTGCGGGGCGGCATTGAGCGGCTCAGCCGCTGGGGCATGCCGGCCCTGTTCCTGCTGCTGCTGGGCCTGCTGATCTGGGCCGCCTTCCTGCCGGGTGCCGGCGCCGGCTACCACCAGTTCCTGCTGCGCTGGGATCCGGCCAAGCTGCTCGACCCCACCACGATCCGCAATGCCTTCACCCAGGCCTTCTTCTCGATCGGCACCGGCATCGGCGCGATCCTGGCCTATGCCGCCTATCTGAACCGCCACAGCGCCCTGGCGAGCGAGGCGGTGAGCGTGGTGGGGATGGACACGGCGGTGGGCCTGATGGCCGGGTGCGTCACCTTTCCGCTGGTGGCGAGCTTCGGGCTGGGCGAGGTGGTGAGCGGCAGCACGGTGGGCACCCTGTTCATCGCCCTGCCCACGGGTCTGGCTTCGCTTGGGATGGCTGGGCGGTTGGTGGCGGTGCTGTTCTTCGGGCTTGCCTACATCGCCGCGATCACCTCGAGCGTGTCGCTGCTGGAGGTGCCGGTGAGCTCCCTGATCGATGGGCTGGGCTGGAGGCGCCGCGAGGCGGTGTGGAGCTGCGTGGGCCTGGTGGGGGTGCTGGGGCTGCCGCCGGCCCTGAACACCGCTGCCCTGGAGGTGATGGATGCCCTGTTCGGTGGCGTGCTGCTGATCCTCGGCGGCCTGTTGGTGGCCCTGCTGCTCAGCTGGCAGGCGCCGGCACGCTTCCTGGCCGATCTCCAGGGCTGCGCCACGCCGCCGGGCCTGCGCCGCGCGCTCCTGCTCAGTCTGCGCTGGATCTCGGTGCCGGCGATTGCGGTGGGGTTGAGCGTGTCGGTGCTGGATCTGGCGAAGATGTGGTTTGGTTGATGCTCGATCCGATGGCCTCCTGGTTGCAGCGCTGGAATTTCATCGAACGGGCGCGGCTGGAACGCCAGCTCTGGGAAGCGTTCGAGCGCCGCGAAAACCTGGAACAGCTGGTTGAAGCGTGCAGCCAGGCCGTGGCCGGTGGTGAGAGCAGCCGTGCCTTTCAACTGGAGGTGTGGCAGACCACCCTGCAGCGCATCCGCAAGATCGAGGTGATGATGGCGGGGCGGGAACGGCCCTGATCTGCTGGCCCATGCAGAGGTTCGCTCAGTCGGATGACCACTGCGCCAGCCAGCGGCGTCTCCAGATGCCACGACGCTCCCCACGCAGGCGGCGGTCGCTGAACAACCAGAGGCAGTTGAGGGGATAGGACGAGCGGTTGTAGCCCTCCAGCACGGCATCGCTGCGGATCGTGGCGCTGTGCTCGTGGTTGAGGGCCTGCATCCGTTCCTGAAGGTCGTGTGGGATGAGCCACTCCACTTCAGGGCAGGCCTTCAGCCGCTCGGCGTAGTCGAGGTCTTCGCAGTAGGCCGGATAGAAGTTTTCATCAAACAAACCGACCCGATCCCAGGCCAGCGCCGTGAGAGCAAAGGCCGAAAATTCCTGCGGCGCAGGAAGAAGGGGCATGAATTGAGGCCGACGCGGGTCGAGTGCGGCAAGGGCCTCAGCCAGCACTCCCGGAGCAAAGATCACATCATTATTGGCCAACAAGACCAGTGGAGCTTTCACAAATGACGTGAGGATGTGATTCCAACTCGCGGCAACACCCTGATTGGCGAAGGGGCGCGCTACACAGATGCTCTCAATACCAGGCCAGCCACCACTCTCCAGCTCGAATAAAAACGATTTAAGCTGATCCGAACCGGGCAGACCAGCCTTGGAACCATTGTCAACAATGGCCAGATTGCCCACCGGAACATCAATACTTTCCAGCAATCGTTGCAGCAAATCAGGCCGATTTAGAATCGGGATTCCGATTACGGGCCAGGCCCGCACATCAGAGGAAACCGGCGGCTCGATCGGCACGGATTCCAACCAATCGAGGAAGGAATTCACCGGAGCCGAGTCCCCCGAAAGGGAGGCGTAGCGAGACAGGCACCACCACAGCGAAGGATTCTGGAGAACCTTGGGAGGAGGAAGCGCAGTTAGCGCGTCGCAAGAGGCAAAGAATTCCTGCATCCAAACAGAAAGAAGGGACTTCGCAGAAGCAAAGTCCCTTGATTGAATATACTTATTGCAAAGCCTAAGATAATGATCTTCGAGATACATTATTGGTGGCAAAGAGCATCAACAGATAAAGCGGTTCAAACTGATTTATTTTAATGCAAGTAGGCCAAGCCACGGACAAGTTATTATCATTTGAAAACAGGTAACATTGTCATTTGAAAACAGGTAACATCGTCAGTTGAACCGCAAAGTATCATCAGGAGATGTCCAACTATCGGTAGTCGGATCATAATTATATGTTTGATCTCCAATAATCAAAAGATCGCCTTCTTCGGCACCAGTAATTATAAATCCATCCTTAATATCGTCAAGATTTGAAATTCTAATGGTATCAACACTGCCATCGTTACCTCCAAGATCGACCGTAGTATTTTTGATTTTTCCAAAAAATTCAAAGCTATCAGCACCGTCACCGCCGGATATACTTGCGCCTCTAACTGTTCCCCCAAAAACGAGTGAATCATCGCCATTACCCATGTCAATATTTGTATTTTTAACCTTGGAATCAGATTCTAACGTATCATCACCTTCACCTGCTTCAAAGTCTCCACCAACACTTTTATCAAATTGGATAATATCATTTCCATCACCTGTAACAACGGAAGAATCTTTTACTTTACCAGTAAACGTAACAGTGTTACTTTCGTCATTCCCATTAAACGTGGAATTTACCGTCTTACCATCAAAGATGGTCGTTGACTGGGTTCCTTCAACGATTTGAACGCCTACTTCGTTTAGAACGCCTGAAGGATTGGAGATCGTAGCAGTTTGAGTATTCGTATCAGCATCAAAACTTCCGGATACATTCGTACCATCAGGCGAAAAAAAGTCGAATGACTCCCCATCCGCCGTTGGGGCGAATTGGTCGATGGTGGTAGCCATTTCGGCTTAAGCCTCGTAGTATATACCTATTTAACACAACCCTCCTTTGTTCAATAACCAAGATTTTCAAATCCTGACAGATGGGAGGGGCGCCCTCAGGCTGGAAGGTGAAGCCTACATTCTTCTGGCTCAACCCTGGCACGGGCCCGCCTGAATGCGCCCTTCCCCTTCCAAGAATGAGCTGGCTGATCTACTGCTGGAAGCTTCCCAGGCAGAAGCCAGCCAAGACTGGGATCTGACCGCCTGCTTGTTACAGGAAGCACAGACGCTGGTCCCCGATGATCATCATCTTCGGATCAGGGCCGCGAATGCCTTCTGGTTCAGCGACCAGCCCCACCAGGCCCTGAGGCTGTACCAGGACGCAGCCCTTGCGGCACCGCAACAGAGCGGCCCCTACCTGGGAATCGCCAACGCCCTGCGGGATCTGAATCGCTTTGAGGAAGCGGATCAGGCGTTCCAGATGTGTCGCAGCCTGAGTGACAGCCCCCAGGCCGCCTGCAACCACGCCTCCCTGCTGCTGGGCCTGGAGCGCTACGACGAGAGTTACCGCCTGGCAGAGCGTCGCTTTGAGATCGACGGCTACGCCCACGGCCGCAGCTCCTCCCCAGGCCTGCCAGTCCACGGTGAAGCCCTGCATGTCTGGAGTGAACAGGGCCTGGGCGACACCCTGCAGTATCTCCGCTGGCTTCCCCTGCTGCACCAAAGGATCTCCGGCAGGGGAATCCGGCTGGTGCTGGAGGTGGACGCCCCCCTGGTGACCTTGGTGCAGCGGGCCTTCTCCGGCCTGGATCCCGAGCCAGACGTGGTGCCGCTGCGGGAACCGCCGGGTCCGCTGCCCCGGGGGGCCACCGGCCTGGGCCTGCTCAGCCTGCCGGATCGCCTGGGTGGAGCTCCCCAGCCCGAAGGCCTCCCAGACCAGGGCAGCTATCTGCGCCCCAGCGATTGGACCCAACGGTCAGCCTGGGAAGGCGGTGTCCGGATCGGGATCACCTGGGCCAGCGGCCGGAAAGGGGATTCCGCCTTTCAGTGGCGGGAGTATCGCAAGCGCAGCCTTGATCGGGCCAGCCTGGAGCTTCTCACCCAGGGCCTGCTCGACCTCGGCTGCACCCTGGTGCTGATCCAGCAGGGAGCGGATCGCGAGACCCTCGGCCCCCTGGCGGATCGATTCGATGACGCCATCGATCCCCAGGGGGATTTCGCCCACACCGCGGCGGTGATCCAGACCACGGATCTGATGCTCTCGGTGGATACGTCTGTCGCCCATCTGAGCGGGGCGCTCGGCCATCCGACCTGGGTGCTTCTGCCCTGGAGCGCCGATCCCCGCTGGCTGCGCCGTCGCTCGGACAGCCCCTGGTATCCGAGTCTGACGCTGTTTCGCCAGGGCGATCCCGGACTGTGGAGCTCGGTGGTCGACACCGTGATCCAGGCGGTACGGCAGACCTTCGCGCTGAAACCGATGGCTGACTCAGGCCTGGTCTGAAGGCAGAGCCACCAGGCTGCGCAGCAGGTTGTCGTAGGCGGCAGCGGCGGCGGAAAGGTTGTAGCGGGTTTCGACTGTGCGGCGGGCTTCGAGGGCCATGGGGGCAAAGGCCTCGGGCTGGCGGAGGATGGCGGACAGCCAGGAGCCCAGCGCTTCGGGATCGTTGAACGGCACCAGCAGGCCGTTGTGCCCATGGTGCAGCACCTCGCTGAGGGGAGGGTTATCGGATCCCACGATCAGGGCACCGCAGGCCATGGCTTCGATCAGGCTCCAGGAGAGGGCATAGGGATAGGAGAAATGCACGTGGGCCACCGTGATCTGAAACAGGGAATGCAGCTTCTCCAGCCCGAGACGCCCCAGAAAATGAAGGCGATCCAGGGGCAGCTGGTCTCCGAGCAGCGCCAGCATCTCTGCCTTGTACCCCTGTGGGTGGGCGGACACCGCTCCATAGCCCGAGGCGGTGGAGCCCACCACCAGCACCTGGAGTGTGGGATGGGTCGCCATCAGGGCAGGCAGGCAACGCATGAAGGTGCGAAAACCGCGCAGTGGTTCCAGGTAGCGGCTGGCGAAGGTGATCACCGGATCACCCCGCCGCAGAACCAGCCCGGAACGGATCTGCAGGCGGCAAGCGCGGTTGGGTCTGACCTGCTCAAGATCCACGCCCTCATGGATCACATGGAAACGGCTGCGCAGGTGGGGAGGGAAGGTGTCGCGTTGAAACAGCGTGGGGACCACGGCCACATCGGCATCGGCGATCGCGGCGAGGTTCATGAGGTTGCGCCGGCGCCACTGGGCCCGGAGGGCAAAGGGTGGCGAGCCCAGGTCGGCGTCAAATCCGTAGCCCAGCAGGCGGGGCGAGGCATAGAGCTCGGGGTAGATCAACAGCCGGGCCTGGGGCCAGATCTCCCTGAGATAAAGGGCTTCTCCCCAACCGCTGTGCACCAGGATCGCGGCGGGACGATAGCCCTCATCCCGAAGCCGCAGGCAACGCTCGGCGACCCGTTCACCGCGCAGGAGGGAGGTCTCCAGGGCCGGATCGACCAGATCGGCGGGAAGGCTGGGGGTTGTCCAGGGGTAGTGGAGATGGCTGGCTCGCTGGGCTGGCTTGGCAGGAGACGCGCCAAGGGCCGACACGTTGTGGCCCAACCGACCCAGAGCCGGGGCAAGGTAACGAAACTGACCCGGATAGTTCTGGTGGATCAGCAACAACTCCATGGAGGCAGCCTATTACGATCACGCCAAGCTCTGTTCTGCCCGTCATGTCGCTCTGGAGCCGCCTGTTCGGTCGCCCTGAGAAAATCACCTGGGGGGAGCCCGTTCGCGCCGCACAGGGCCTGAGCCCAGACGTCCTGCTTGCCGACCCGACCACGCCCAGGATCGAGATCGGCAGCCGGCCTCAGATCCAGCCCTGGTCTGCGGGACGGCTCAACACAATTTTCCAGGATTACAGCCATAGCCCGAACACTGGACGGTTAGCGGAGGCGCGCCTGGCGCGGCACTGTCTGTCGCAGTTCTGGCTGAGTGCACCGATTGATGAGCTGGAGCTGCTGTATGGCTGCTCGATCGGCCGCTGCTTCCGGCAGATGATCAGCACTGATCTGGCGAAGCAGTCTCTGCTGCGAGAGGAAGAAGAATGGAAGGATTATCTGTGCCAGCGGCTTTCAGAGGCCCGAAACCGCCAACATCCTGCTGGCGTTGATGCCCTATGTGCCCCCGGGCAAGATGAAGGTCAACCAGGCCGAACAGGTGCTGCCTCGCTGGCTGCTGGAAGACTATGCCAGTCTTTTCGAGCCGGAACTCCTGCCCAGACTGCGGCGGCCAGACCCTCCCCGCGCCGTCCTGACTCCAGCCGGATATACCAAGCGTGAAGCGGAGCAACGAGAACCGGAGGCCAGGGCGGCAAGCGATGCTCCGCCCCTGCCACGCCTCTCGCAATACACCGGCGCCCAGGCTCTGGCCCTGACCCGGAATGAGGGATTTCTCAACCGTCTGACCGGACTGATCAACCTCTACTCGATTGATCCCAGTGACAGCGAACTTCGCGAGGAGCTGGCCGGATTCAGGCGGCAGGTTGGCCAGATCTGGCTGGACACGCCATCGGAAGACATGGAACCACTGTTCCGCAGCAGCTTCGGAACCAGCTACCGCAGGTTGTTGCAGAGTGGGTTCTGCAGCAGCCCACTCTCCAGTGAAGATCAGCAGATCCGGCTGAACCTGGGTCGCTATGTGCGCAATATGAATCGCCCCAAAGCTGTGCAGGTTGTGCTGGCGGTTTTACCATATTATCAGCCAGGCAAGATTCAATTTGCCGGTGGCGAGAAATTCATGCCGAGCTGGCTGCTCGGCGCCCTGCCGAGTTTATACGTGAAGCCTTGAGGAAATCAACGATTGGGATGACTTCATGTCTCAGTGCCGCAATCCTGGTCATCACTCATGAAACTCCTTCCAGGTGAGCCAGTAGGCCAGGTAGCCGAGCATGGGCAGCAACACCATCGGCGCTAGAGCCAACACCACGATCGGGGGAGACAGGAGGCGCACCAAGGCCAGGTAGACCGCGGCGTAGAACCCCAGCAGCAGCAGCAGCCAGAAGGCACGGGAGTTGAGCCGGTTGCGCAGCCGCAGCCGCCACAGGATCGCCTTTCTCTCGGCCTGCTCGCTGGGTGGAACGAACCTCCACCAGGAGTGAGACTCGCCTTCGGACATCAGAGCCGGAGCCGTTCAAGGTTACGACGTTGATCTTCGAAGAGCCCGGTGAGCAGACTGATCACGCGGCGCTCGCGCAGATGCAGATCGGCCGTGAGAGTCATGCCGGCCTGGAGGGGAACGGAACTTTCGCGCAGGGGGATGGTCTGCCGTTTGAGCCGGAGAACGGCGGGGAAGTAAAGGCCTTCGGCCTTGGTGCCAAGCACCCGCGTCTGCTCCTCGGCGGTGAGGGCATCCGAGCCAATCCGCACCACCTCGGCGGGAACGTAGCCAAAGTCTGCAGCGGGGTAGGTGCTGATCGAGAGTTCGGCCGCTTGCCCCACCCGCACGAAGCCGATGCTGGTGTTGGGGAGATACACCCGTGCCTGAAGCGCATCCTGCGGCACCACCTTGACGACGGGATCGGGATCACCGGCCCCCACCACACTGCCCCGACCTACGGAGATATCGAAGACGAGGCCATCACTGGGGGCGACCAGGGTTCCGTACTGAATCTGCAGCTTGGCTTCGCGGATCTGGCCCTCCAGCTCGCTGATCTGACGCAGGTTCGCCTCGATGCTGGTGCGCAGCTCCACGTCGGTGCCGGACCCGGTATTGACCAGCTGGGAGCGGAGGCGGGAGATCTCCTCCTCTTCTTGAGCCACCTGGGAGCGCAGCTCCTGGGCCTTGTTGCGGGCTTCCAGAAGCTGCAGCTCGCTTACGGCCCCGGTGGTGACCAGTTGCTGATACCTTTGGGCGATATCGGCATAGGTGATCAGCGACTCGCGATAGCCGGCCAGGCGCGTTTCGCTCTTGCGCAGCTCCTGGCGGGCAGCATCCAGGCGGCTCTGCAACTCCAGGCCCCGATCATCAATCTGGCGGCGCTGGTTCTGGCTGAGGGAGGCGCGAGCGGATTCCTCCCCGAGGGTGGCGCGGGCCACGCTGATTTCATTGAGCAGGCGCTGGCGGATGCTCTCCGCAGAAGCAAGGCGACTGCGGGCCTGACGCAGATCGAAGCGCAGCAGAGCCTGACCCTGGCGGACCGTCTGCCCCTCCTTGACCAGCACGGCTTCCACCTGGCCAGCCACCGGAGACTTCACCTCCTTGACATTGCTGGTGGGCTCGAGCTTTCCCTGCACCGCGATCGTTTCGGACAGGGGCGCCACGGTGACCCACACCGCCACGGCCGTGAGGGTGCCCACGGCCGTCCAGACCAGAACGGTGGAGGGGCGCCGCGACTTGCGCAACATCACAGGCTGGCTGAAGCGCCACTCCTGCGTGGCGGCCCCTCTGGAGGTGGTCGACAGCTCCGAAGCGAAGGGATGGGCAGACGCCTGCGTGGTGATGGGAGGCGACTTGCCACGACCTTGACCACCGCCAGCATCGCCATCGCCGCCCACCAGATCGACCCGCACAGGGATCACCGTCTGGGGATCCGGGCTGGAGCCACTGCGGCTGGCAGGGCGGCGGGAGCGGGGTGAGCGCAGCCAGGCGATGGAGCGCTCGATCAGATTCTCGAGTCGCTCTGGAGCCGAACGGGGAGAGCGTGGTGCGGGAGACGCCATCAGCTGACACCCTCCTGACTCTGGCTTTGGCAGAGGGCGTAGTACCAGCCACGCAGCTGCATGAGCTGCCGGTGGCTGCCCACTTCCATCACGGCACCTTGATCCATGAGAACAATTGTATCGGCCGGCTTCACCGTGGAGAGGCGGTGGGTGATGAAGAACACGGTGCGGCCGCGGAAGGCCTCGAACAGATTGATGCACACCTGCCGCTCGGTGTTGGCATCGAGGGCACTGGTGGCCTCATCGAGGATGAGCAGGTGGGGGTTCTGCAACACGGCACGGGCCAGGGCGAGGCGCTGGCGCTGACCGCCGGAGAGGCCAGCGCCGCGTTCACCCACACTGGAGTTGTAGCCTTTAGGCATGGCCATGATGAAGTCATGGGCGCAGGCGATGCGGGCTGCGCGGATCATCTCGGCGGCGGTGGCATCAGGTTTCACCATGAGCAGATTGTCTTTCACCGTGCCATCGAAGAGGAGGGAATCCTGCGGCACCACTCCGATCTGGCGGCGAAGTGAATAGAGCTCCACCTTGGTGATATCGAAGCCATCGATCAACACCTGCCCCTGCAGGGGTTTGTAGAAGCGGGGCAGGAGCTTGAGCAGGGTGGATTTACCGCTGCCGGAACCTCCCACCAGGCCCACGAAGGAGCCGGCCGGGATCTCAAGACTGATTCCTTCAAGAACAAGGGGGCCATCGTCGCGGAAGCGGAAGGCCACATCGACAAACTGAATCCGCCCCTGAATCGGTGGCAAGGGAATGGCCTGGCTCTCCTGCTCCGATTGCTCGGTGGGCCGATCCACCACATCGGCCACGAGCTGGAGCGCCTGGGTATTGAACTGCAGATCCTGCCAGAGGGAGATCGACTGGCTGATTGGACCAGTGATATAGCCCGAGATGATGCGAAATGCGATCAGCCCACCGATTGTGAGCTCACCTTGAATGGTCATCCAGACTGCGACCACCAGGATGAGGAGCTGGTTGAGCTTGTCGAGCAAAGAAGACAGATTCTTGATGCTCTCACGGGTGAGCACCAGTTTGAAATCCTCACCAATATAGGCGGAGTAACGGTTCTGGAACTCCCAGCGGGTGCGCAGCTCGGCGTTCTGGGATTTGATTGTCTGGATGCCGGTGATCGCCTCGTTGAGGAAACTCATCGCCTGCACAGAGAATCCCTGGACCCGCTTGATCTGCTGTCGCACCACGGGATTGGCCACCAGGGCGAGGCCGATGGTGAGCGGCAGGGTGGACAGCATCACCATGGTGAGCAGGGGGCTGATCAGATACAGAACAATGATGTAAAAAAGGCTGAAGGCCAGATCAATCACAGACGGCAGGGTCTTGCCGAGCAGGAATTCGCGCAGGCGATCCAGCATGGCGAAGTAATAAGTGATCCTGCCGACGGGTCTGCTGTCAAAGAAGCCCTGGGGAAGGCGCACCAGATGATCGAGAATCGTGATCTTGGATTCCTGATCGACCCGATTGGCCAGTTGGGTGAAGATATAGGTGCGCAACGTTTTGAGCAGGCTTTCGGCAATCACCGCCAGCAGCATCACACTAGCGAGACTGAAGAGCACGCTCAGCTCACGGCTGGAGCGCACGGAGCGCAGCATCACCATCAGCCCCAGCGGCAGCACCAGCTTGAGCAGATTGGCGATCACCGAGAGCACCAGCACCTCCACCAGCTCGCGCTTGTGGGGGCTCAGGAAGGGCCAGTACCAGCTCCAGCTGAAGTTCTGCTGCTTGGCTTCGGGCTTGCGATCGAAGAGGAGCAGCTCGATCTCGCCGCCTTCGTGGCTGATCAGTTCCTGCACCGGCACCCGCAGGGTGCCCAGGGAGGCCTCCAGCAGGCGGGCCTGGCCATCGGGGTCCACACCATCGAGCAGGCCGAAGTGGCCGTTCTGCCAGAGCAGGGCCGGGGTGGGAACCCGCCAGAGCCGATCGGCCGGGATGCGGCTGAGCACCACCCGCAGCCCGGCCGTATCGAGGATCTGGCCGATGTTGACCAGGTTGAGCTGGGCCTGGCGCTGCAGGATCGCGTCCACCTGATCGGCGAGGGCGTCGCGATTGAGGGGAATCCCGAAGAACTCGGCCAGGGCCTGGCAGATGGCGATCGGGATCTCGCGGGGGCCGCTGGCCCGAGCCAGGGCGAGGATGCCGGTGCGGTCGCCGGCGCGGCGCATGGGCTCTTCGGGGGAAGCGCTGTAGTCCGAAGGGTCGAGCACCTCCGCCAGCACGGTTGGGCGCAGGGGTTCGGCCCCGAGGGTAATCGGTGCCTGGGCCTCCGGCGGGATGGCGAGACCCACCAGGCGCAGCCAGGGGGCATCAGGCCGCAGGGGCGCCAGGGGCCTCTCGCTCCAGGGCTCGGCCAGGGGCAGGCCACTGCTGGCGTACCAGCGGAAGCCGGGGGGCAGGTTGAATTCGGTGCCGCCGCTGGGCACGAGGCTGCGCAGCCGCACCTGCTCCGGCGGCAGGGGCCAGTCGTCGAGCAGGGCTTCACCGAGGCCGTCGCGCGCCGCCAGGGCCCGCAGCAGCCTGTACAGCTCGGCGGCACAGGTGTGGGTCTGGAACCAGGCCTGGCAGGCCGGCTGGGCGGAGAGAAGATCGCGGAAGGCGGCCGCGGGCAGCAGCAGGGCCTCCACTTCCGTGGCCGCCCGGAGATGCTCACAGGATTCGCGGCGCAACAGGCCCGCCCAGCCCACCAGGGAGCCGGGTCCGAGCCGCTCCAGGGTGCGCAGCCCACGCCCTTCGGCCGTGGGGCCGAGGCTGCGGATCTGGCCGCTGCAGATCAGCAGCACCCCTTCGGGCAGCACATCGGGGCGCAGGAGTGTCTGCCCGAGGCGATAGCGCTTCGGCTCCAGCAGGGGATCGAGGGCGTCGGCCTGGGCCTGGGGAAGCTGATCGAAGGGTTCAAACTCCCGCAACAGCCCATAGCGGGCTGAGGAGCCCGGCGAACCGGCGGCGGCTCCAAAGGAATCGGAAGACAGGGCTGGGGACGATTCAGGCATCGGAGTTATCCACCTGGCTGCAGATCCTGGGGCTCGAGCAGGGCCAGTAACGGAGCCAGGGGAGGCAAGGGTTCTCCCGCCAGCAGCTGACGCACCCGATCCTGAAGCCATTCCTCGAACAGCTCCCCAATGATGCGGGAGCGCAGATCGTCGTTCAAGCGGGCGGGCTGGAGTTCATCCAGCCGCAGCACCACCCAGACAGCGCCGGCCTGAAAGGGGGGCCAGACCTGACCCGGCCGCCCCACCCGCAGGCGGCGCACCAGGCTGGCGTGCCCCGCGGCCAGGGGCAGGGGGCCGAGGCGGCCACCGCTGTGGCGCTCGGAACCGGTGGAAAACTCGGCGGCCAGGCTGGCGAACTCGGCTTCGCCGGCCAGGAGGCGATGGTGCAGCTCTTCCGCCAGCTCGCGGCTCTGCACCCGCAGCAGGGAATAGACCACCTGATCGAGCTCCAGCTTGCGCTGCAGGAAACGGGTTTCCACTTCCTCGCCCCAGCGCCGCTGGCGGAAGACCTGCAGCCGATGCTCGCGGGTGGCCAGAAAGGAGAGATCGGCCAGGCTGAGCTGGTGCTGCTCCAGCCACTGCTGCAGGGCTTCCTCATTGCTCACCTGCCGCGCTTCCAGATAGGTGCGGATCAGGGCCTTCTCCTGGTCTGGGGCCAGCGGGATCGCTTCCACCAGCTCCTCGAGCACCCAGGCCCGGGCCAGGGATGGCCCCAGACCCTGGCGGCGCAGCAGGCGATTGGTTTCGCTGAGGGAGAGGAAGGGGCGCCCGGGGGCGAGTTCCACCACGGCCGGTTCGGGCAGGCCGGAGAGGGGTTCGGGCATGGCCCGATGGGGAATGGGCAGGGGCTGGGAAGAGGTGGTCATGACGCCACAGGGTCCCGCCTGGGCAGCTGCAGGCGCCCAAGGGCGTCGGCCATCAGGGCCAGGCCCCGCTCGCGGCTCCAGGTGGAGCGGGCGTAGCGGAAGGAGGCGGCGCTCATGGCCTCCCAGGTGGTTGCACAGGTGTGGAGTTGCCGCACCGCCTCGCACCACTCTGCCGGGGTGCGGGCCAGGAACACCTCCTGGCCATGGCGCAGGCCGGTGGCCTCGGCCGCCAGGGGACTGAGCACCTGGGGAATGCCGTGGGCGGCGGCGGCCACCACCTTGCCCTTGATGCCGGCGCCGGAGCGCAGCGGCGCGATGAAGATGCGGTGGCGCTCGTACACCTGGGCGGCCTCGGCGATCCAGCCGGCCGCCACCACGCCGGGATGCGCGCCCCAGCAGCCGGCCAGCTCGGGGGAGAGGCTGCTGCCATACAGGTGCAACGTGAGGGAAGGATCCTGCTGCAGCAGCAGGGGCCAGACCTCCTCGAGGAAGGCCTGCACGGCATCGCGGTTGGGGGGATGGCCGTAGCTGCCGAGGAAGGCGAGGCCCTGGCGCCCCTCCAGGGGGGCCGGCTGGGACGGCGCCTGCACCACCCAGGGACAGGCCGCGGTGGCGGCTTCGCCGAGGGTCTCAGCCTCGAGCACGCCGCGCTCCACCTCGGAGTAGCTGAAGGTGAGGTGCACCTGGCGGATCACCGCGAGTTCCTGCTGCTTCACCTCCTCCACGGCGGCGAGGGCCACTCGGGCGGCCTCGCCGCTGAGCTGCTCGGCCCGGGCGGCCCGCAGCTGGCGGAGGTAATGGAGATCGGCATTGCAGAAGAGCAGCTTCGCCTGGGGGGCATGGCGCTGCAGCAGGGGCAGGGCGGTGAGGGCCACGGTGTAGCGGGTGAGATACACCAGCTCGAACTCCTGGCCGCGCTCCTGCAGGAAGCGCTCGAGCGAGAGCACGAAGGGGGCATGGAGCAGCTCGATGCCGCGGCGCTGCAGGTCTTCGCTGTAGTTGCCCAGCCAGGCGAGGTTGAGGGGCAGGAAGGAGACCTTCCAGCCGAGGGCCTGCACCAGCTCCATCTCCACCAGGGCGGCGTGGCTGCCGGCATCCAGATCGGGGCGGGGGGTTTCGGCATCAAGAAAGAGGGCACGGCCCACGATGCCTCGATCCTTGATCCGATCGGCCTCCTGGCGGCTGGGCTCCTCGGGCCCGTCAAAGGCCGCGGCCCACTTCCGGCGGAACAGGGGCCCGTGGAGCTCCTGGTAGCGCTTCAGGCCCGAGGCGGTGGTGGGATCGGTGCCGTTGCTGACGCCCTCGTGATGAATCACCCGGGAGAGGGGGGCGTAGCGCACGCTGAAGCCGGCCTGGCGCACCTTGAAGGCCAGGTCGGTGTCTTCGTAGTAGGCGGGGGAGAATTCGGGACTGAAGCCGCCGAGCTGGTTCCAGAGCTCGCGGCGGATGGCGAGGGCGGCGCCGCTCACGTAATCCACCTGGCGGGCGTAGGCGTAGCGGGGGTCGCAGGGGTTGCCGCCGCGGCCGTAGTTCCAGGGTTCGCCGTTGCCCCACACGATGCCGCCGGCCTCCTGCAGGGTGCCATCGGCCAGGATCAGCTGGGCGCCCACCACACCGGTATCGGGCCAGCGCTGGAAGGGGTCGAGCAGCTCCTCCAGCCAGGCGGCGCAGGGTTCGGTGTCGTTGTTGAGCAGCACCACGAGGCTGCCGCGGGCCTCGGCCACGCCGCTGCAGCAGGCCTGGTTGAAGCCGCGGGCGAAGCCATGGCGCACCAGCCGCACCCCCGGAGCTTCAGCGGCCAGGGCCTCGGCGGTGCCATCGGTGGAGCCGTCGTCGACCACGACCACCTCGAAAGGCACGCGGGTGGGGGCATAGGCCAGGGCCGCGAGGCAGCGGCGGGTCACGGGGTAGTGGTTGTGCACCGGCACCACCACGCTCACCAGGGGCTCAGCGGCGAGGGGAAGGGAGAGGGGCCGGCGGGGCACGGGGCTGCCATCGGGCCCGGGTTCGGTGGGGCCGGCGGCCTCGCGGCGGAGAGGATGCTCGAGCAGGCGTTGCAGCAGGGGCAGATCGGCGGGCAGGGGGGTGGCATCGGCATCGGCCCAGGCCAGCCAGGTGTGGAGGCTGCGGTAGCGCTCACGGGCCAGGGGGGCGAGCTGATCGGGGAAGGGGGGGCGGCAGTGGACCTGCAGGGCATCCCAGGAGGTGAGCTGGAAGGGCAGGAGTTCGAAGCGCTGATCCAGCACCTCGCCGGCCGCGTTCTCGAGCTGCAGGTGATGGACGCGACCATCGCAGACATGGCGAGGCAGCTCCAGCTGGAAGGGCCAGGCTGCGGCGGTGGGGGTTTCCGGTGCAGGCAGGGGCAGGCCGATGGCGCCATCGAGGCGCAGCTGCAGGGGCTCGGGGCCCTGGCCCCAGCCGGCCAGCAGCCCCCCCTGGCGACCACTGAGGCCACCGCCGCGGGCCGCCCCCTGGTGGCGCTGCTGGGCGATGAGGCGGTAGAGCCCGGCATCGAGCCGCAGCGGACTGCCCGACAGCTCCCAGCGCCGCTCGGCGTCGAAGAACAGGCGCACCACCAGACCCTGGGAATAGGGCGGCAGGGGATGGGCCGAAGTCCACCAGAAGCGGAAGCCGCAGGGGGCGGCCAGGCCCTGGTCCTGCAGATCGGGGCGCGGCTGCTGCGCCACCAGTTCGGCCAAGGTGCGGAAGGCGCCGGGCTGGAGCAGGTCTTCCAGCACCAGCTGCAGCACGAGCGGAGGAGCCTCGGGCGCCGGCGGCCAACGGCTGGCCCAGCCGTGCAGCCCATGGGTCGCATCCCAGCCTTCGAGGTGGCCAAGGAAGGCGCCCCGGCGCCACTCGGCCAGGCCCATGGGCAACGCGGGGGGCATGGAACCCGTGCTGGAATCGGCTGGCATGACCCTATGCCCTGCAGACACCGTGTCGAGCGCGCCCCGGAACCCACCGGCTGCCCGCAGGGTTGGGTCTGGCGTGTGGCTGCCCCTGGCCCAGCTGCGGGCGCTGCCCCTGTCCCCCGGGGCCCTGCTGGCCCTGCTGAACGACCTGCAGCGGACTCCGCAGAGGAGCGGCCCGATCGCCACAGCGGAGGAGCTGCTGCTGGAGATCGCCAACCTCACCACCCAACAGCTGCGCCGGGCCCTGGACGAGCGGGAGCTGGAGCAGGCCCTGGAGGCTCTGGAGGCCCTGCGGCAGCATGTGAAGGCTCTGGTGGCCGCCCAGCCGGAGAAGGCGGAGCCGTTCTGGAGCCGCTATGGCGAGCTGCTGGCTCAGGTGGCGGTTCGCGTGCATGGGGCCGTGTTCGGAACGGATGGCGAGGCGGCCCTGGAAGGCGAACGAAGGGCTGGGATCTGCTGGGACGTGAGCCAGGCCCTCGAGGCAGCGGCCTCCCTGCCGCTGGTGCCACCCGAGTGGCTGCCTGTGTATGAGCAGCAACTGGTGCAGGAAGGGGCCCTGGCCTGGCGCGATCGGAGCGAGGCGGAGGCCGGGGAACGCAGCCTCGACCTGTTTCTGCGGCTGGCGGAGCTGCTGGATCCAGCGCCGGAATGGGTGACCCTGGCCTGCCGCGACCTGCTCCAGGCCCGCCTCGAGCCCCTGCTGCAGGAGGCGGAGCTGGATGGCGAAGCCCTCGGCCCGGTGCTGGAGCGGCTGGCTCGGCTGCGGGTGCTGCCCGAACGGCAGGAGGCCTTTGCCGCCGCGGTGCTGCGCGCGAAGCTGGCGCTGGAGCTGATCCAGATCCAGCGGGGGACGGGCCGGCAGGACGGGCTGGAGCTGGTGGAGGCCGAGTGGCTGGATGCCGACGTGGATCCGCCAGGTCGCCCCGAAGCATCCCTGCCGCTGGAGCTGGTGCTGTGGGGCAGCCAGGCTGACTCAGAGCAGCACAGCTTTGATCTGGCCCCTTTTGTGGATGGCGACCTGGAGGGAGCCGCTGCGGCACTGGAGGCCTTCCTGGAGGACCAGCGGCGGGCCAGCCAACCGGCCCAACGCGCGGCTCTCAGCCTGCAGCGCTGCCTGCAGCAGGGGGACGCGACGCTGAGGCTGACCGGCGTGGCCGTGCTGAGCCAGGCAGCCCAGCAGTGGCAGAAGGCCCTGGAGACCCGCTGCCAGCCGCTGCCGGCGGTGGCGTGGAGGCAGGGCATGGTGGTGGAGCTGGAGCCGATCGAACTGGTGCTGCTGCTGCAGTTGCAGCAACGGCGGCCGGCTCTGGAGGAAGCCCTGGTGGCGATGCGCCGCCGCCATCACGACACAGCCTTCTGGCAGGAGGCCAATCCGGAGGGGCCGATGGCGCTGTGGTCTGCCGAGGCGGTGCTGCGGGAGTGGCATCGGGCCGGGGGCTTCTACGCCAGTTCCCATGCCCCGATCGAAAGCCTGCTGCGCTGGGCTCAGCCGGCCCTGGCGGCACTGCAGCAGGCCCAGGGCTGGAGTGCCGAGGCGAGCAGCCAGGCCCTGGCGCTGCCCTTGCTCGAGGCGGGCGGCATTGTGGCCACCCCGGGCGAGGGCTCCCTGGCTGAGAGCCTGGGGGGGCTGGAGGTGGTGTATGTGGGGGCGCGCTGGGAGGCGGTGCAACGGGCCCATCGCGACGGGCAACCGTTCGTGGGGGAGGCCTTCGGCCTGCGCTGCCTGCCGGGGCCGAGCAGCTGCCATCCGATGCGGCCCGCCGCCGGCTTTGAAGACAGCCTGGCGGACTGCGGGAGTGCCGTGGAGCAGCTGCACCAGCAACGCCCGTTCGACGTGCTGCTGGCGGAGTGCGGCGCCTACCGGCTCCCGCTGGCCCTGGCGATGCAGCAACGCTTCGGGGTGCGCACGGTGTGCGGCGGGGGAAGCGTGGCCGATTGGTTGCAGGGGCGTTGCATGGAGAGCGCTGGCGGCCTCGATGCGCTGGGGTCGCCCCAGGCGTGAAACCGATGTTGGCCATGACCACCGAACTGAAGCCATGGGCTCAGATCGAATGAATCACAAGGCGAGAACAGGCTCACCGCAATCGTGCAACAGCAAGGCGGCCTGTCGATCAAACGTGACCAACAGATCAGCCCCGAGGGCCTGGCCGGCCGTGGCAATCACCCCATCGGCAAAGTCGCCCCCAGCCGCCAACAGGCGCAGGCCGAGCTCAACCGCCGGGCGATCGACCACAACGGAGCGCGATCGCATCAGCGTCTCGATCGCCAACACACAGTCTGCACCGCTGAACCGATACACGCGTCGCAGCACCCAGACGAGCTCACACAGCACCGGCAGCGGCACAGCGATCAACTCAGCTTGTTCGAGAACAGCGGAGGCTGCGCGGGCCTGATCTGGATCGTCCTGAACCAGGGCACGGACCAACACGTTGGTGTCGGCAGTGAGCTTCACAAGCCAGCCCAGCCTTCGGCGACCGCACCCTTGAGCTCATCCAGGGTGGCCCGCCGCGTTGTGCGACCAGCCAGCAGACCAATAAAGCCGCTGATCTCGCCGGTGGCACGCTCCGCGTGAAGCTCGAGACGGCCGCCGGGAAGCACTTCCACATCAACCCGCTGGCCAGGCTGAATGCCGAGATGCTGCAGAAGCTCCTTACGCAGGGTGAGCTGCCCCTTACGGGTCACCGTCAACGACGCAGCAGACATCGCTTGCCCCCTCAGCAGGCTCCCAAGGTAATGCAAAACAGCCTTACCATGTCAAAACCGCATAACCTCCCACCCCATGCTCGTGCCGGCGCTGGCGATCACGGCATCGGCAGTGGCCGGGATCGGAATTCCCGCTTGCACTACCGAAGAGGAAGAGGTTTTCATCACCAGAATTCGTGGGGAGCGACTGAAAAGCGCGCGCGTCGCTCGACAAAAGAGCGCATAGCCTGAAAGCCACACCCCCCCAGCACCTCCATGACCCAGCAGGCCTTCGAGCGGGGCGACTGGCAGGCGGTGATCGAGGCCCATCCGCTGGAAAGCCACGATCCGGCCGAATGGCTGCGCTACGGGGCGGCGCTGCTGCACACGATCGAGCCGGGAGCTGACCAGGCCAAACAGCAGCAGCAGGCGGCACTGGCGTTTCTGCAGGCGCAGAAGGAGGGAGCTTCGGCGGAGGTGGTGGACGCGGCCCAGCAGCAGGCGGTGCGGCTGAATCTGATCGAGGCTCTGCGCCATGCGGCGCTACTCCACCAGCCTGGCTGAGCCTTCCTAAGGTGAGGTGAGATTGACGATCAACCGTTGGTGCAGGCCCCGGAGCGTCCCCAGTTGATGCCGAGTGAGGGCGTGCTCGCCCTGCACGACAGCCAACACAGCTACGCAAGCTTTGAGGCCTTCCAGCCGGTTCTGGCGGAGCTGCTGCAACAGGGGGCCCTGCTGGCCGACTGCATCCAGGTGACCCAGGCGCTGGGGATCCTGGAACCCTTCAGCGGGGAGCACATCCCACCGGAGGCGCTCCAGATCCAGGGGCCGAACTACCGCGAATCGATCATCGGCAATGGCCTGCTGAGCCGCAACCGGGCTGTGCTGAAGGTGCTGGAGCAGAGCTACGGCTCGCTGGAGGCACTGGCCCAGAAGGATGTTTACCTGGTGGAGGCCCTCAGCGGCTTTGCCCTGTGGCTACGGCGGAAACTGGGGAACGAGCGAATGGTGTGCAGTGAATTCCTGGAGGATGCGGAACTGCAACGCCAGGACATCGACCACCAGGACCTCTGCGCCCTCAGCTTTGCGGATGCCAGTTTCGATCTGGTGCTCTGCAACGAACTGTTCGAGCATGTGCGGGATCTGGATCTGGGCTTCCGTGAAATCGCCCGAGTGCTGAGGCCAGGCGGACACCTTGTGGCCACCTGCCCGATGGCTTTCGGGCAGCAGGAATCAATCGTGAAGGCGAAACACAACCCCCGCAGCGGCAGAACGGCGCTGCTGACTTCCGCCGAGTTCCACGGGGATCCGATCCGCCCCGAGACAGGCTCACTGGTGTACCGGATTCCCGGCTGGGAACTCACCCATCAGCTGCAGGCATCAGGTTTCCAGGAGGTGGCGGTGCACCACATCGCCAGCTGGAAGCACGGAGTGCTCGGCAGTGATCTGCCGGGCGTGCTGGTGATCGAAGCCGTGCGCTGAGCGGAGCAGCCCATGGCCCGCGACCCCCTGGCCTGGCTGCCGCTGCTGCGCCACTGGACCCACTGCCTGGGTGGTGGAGCCCCGGAGCGGATCGCTCAGATGGGCGATCTCTCGGCCCTGCCGGATCTGAACCTCGCCGCCCTGCTGCCGGGAGGGCCCGGCTGGAGTGATCTGCAGCGCTGCCTGCGGCACGATCCAGAAGGTGCATTCCGGCTGCTGTATTACGCCCTGGCGCTGCGGGGGCTGGAAACCCTGCCGGCGCCGGATCAATGGGTGGCGGAAGGCAGCGCCGATCCGCCGCAGATCTCGGTGCTGATCCCGGCGCACAACCACTGGCCGCTCACGCTCAACTGCCTGCGCAGCCTGGTGGCGGCGGCCAACACCGTGCGCTTCGAGGTGATCCTGGCCGATGATGCCTCCAGCGATGCCACCACCGAGCTGGGGCGCCAGGTGCCCTGGCTGCGGGTGTGCCGCTCCGAGCGGAACCAGGGCTTTCTCGACACCTGCAACGCAGCCGCTGCCCTGGCCCGCGGCGAGGTGCTGCTGTTGCTCAACAACGACACCCTGGTGGGGGACCACTGCCTCGAGGGGTTGTGGGGAAGCCTGGAGCGACACCCCGAGGCCGGCGTGGTGGGCGCGGCGGTGTGGGGGGCCAACGGCGGCCCGCTGGAGGTGGGCGGCATCGTGTGGAGCGATGGGGAGGTGTGGAATCACGGGCGCGGCTTTCCGCCGGAGCACTGGTTCGCCCTGGCCTATGAACGCCAGTGCGACTACGTGAGTGGCTGCGCCCTGGCGATCCGCCGCTCCCTGTGGGAGGAGCTGCAGGGCTTCGATCCGCGCTACCGACCGGCCTACTGCGAAGACACCGACCTCTGCCTGCGGGTGTGGCAGGCAGGCCATACGGTGCTGGTGCAACCGCAGGCCCGGATCCTGCATCTGGAGGGGCTGAGCCATTCGCGCCGAACGGACACCGGCCTCAAGCAGCACCAGAACAGCAATCTCGAGCGGCTCCGAAGGGAGTGGCAGCAGTGGATCGAGGTTCGCCAACCCTCCCCTGGCACGCCCTGGTTTGTGGCGGCGGATCGATCGCTCCAGAGCCGGCCTCCCGCCCTGCTGTGTGAGCCAGATGAGCAGAAGCTGGAGCTCTGCAGGCAGAGGGGGTTTCAACCCATGGCCTGGCAGGAACACACCCACTGGCAGGAGCAAGGAGTGTGCTGCCTGCCGGCGGAGTGGCCGGGCCTGGACCGCTGGATCGCGGATCAGTTGAACCTGGAGGCCGTGGGCCCCGGAGACGAAGCGAAGCTTCCCTTCCCAGACGGCCCCAGCCCGTGCCTTGCCTACCCGGCTGGGACAGGCTGGGCGTGCGTGTGCTGGCCAACAGCAAGGGGCTCGAAGCGGACGGCTGGATCGTTGCCGGGAATCGGCTGCTGCTCGATCTCGACCACTCAACTGGCGATCAGGGGGTGCTGGAGCTTGATCTATACCTTCCTGAGGGGGAGGATCGAGAGGCCACCCAGCAGGTGAGGCTCCACCTGGCGAGCAACAGGGGATGCAGGAGCCTGCAAGTGTTGCTGCATCCAGGGATCAATGCGATCTGCCTGCCCTGGAGCTGTGATCCGGTATCAAGAACAACCATCCTGCAACTTCAGGGCGAAGCCTCGTGGACAGGAGACAATCCCTCTGATCACCGCGCCCTGCTGGCGATCCTCGCCCGGCTGGACTGGAAAAGCGGTGAAGTTGCAGCAGCAGATTCCCATTCCCAGTGATCGAGGATAAGCTCCTAGCGCCGGTGCGCAGCGCGAGCGAGAGCTGGATTCACACGATGCAGGGGCCCCGGGTGTTCGATCGATCCACGCTGCAACGGCAGCTTCTCGATTCCCCAGAACAGCCGGATCTCTGGACCGAGTGGGTCCGCATCAGCGAAGGCACTCCCGGTCGGGCGGACAGGATGATCAAGGAATCACCGCCCGCCAGACAACCTGCTGCAAAGCCACAGGTTGCCAAGCGAACTAAACCTGCACTGAGGCAGCCACCCTCTGCCGCTGTGCCGGCATTGTCTTCGGTGCAACCCTCCGATCCCCGCCCGCTCAAGCGCCGTTTCCATCCCGAAGGAAGCGAACTGGCCGTCTCGTTGCGAGAGCAGCAGTGCGAAGAACTGCGCAAGCAGGTGGCGAGCGGCGCTGATCCCCAGGCGATCCTTCGGAGGATCGGATACGACATCCTGCCCACGCTGATCGAGAAGCTGGACCCCCAGGATCTCTATGCCCTGGGCCATGCTGCCTACGAAAGCCATCGGCACGACCTGGCCCACCCACTGCTGGCGGCAGCCGTGGCCGCTGGGGAGAAGGCAGGGGATCTGCTGCCTTGG
The DNA here is from genome assembly GCF_015840525.1 of Synechococcus sp. CBW1006. NCBI lineage: Bacteria > Bacillati > Cyanobacteriota > Cyanophyceae > Synechococcales > Synechococcaceae > Synechococcus > Synechococcus sp. CBW1006. The sequence continues at coordinate 2,700,905 of NZ_CP060396.1, forward strand.
GCCCAGTTGTTTGCTGCGCTCAGCCTGCGGGCATTGGGCCAGCTGGGAGAGGCGAAGATCCGGCTGATCGAGATCGTGGAAGCAGAGCAGGCAGAACAGGGAGCCATCTCGCCTGTCACCAGATTCCAGGCCGGCCTGGCGCTCTGCTGGATCCACCTCGGCGAAGGGAATCGATCCACAGCAGGGGAATGCCTCCAATCCCTAAGGCAGTCTCCCCTCTGCTCCGAGAACCTGCACGAGGTGGATCTGCTGGGCCGGGTGATCTCTACGCTGGAGTGGCTGGAAAGCAACCCCCGCGAGGAGCTGAAGCACACGGTAGACCGAGCCCAGGACGCCGGCATTGTGGCTGCCATCGATGCCCTTCGGATCAGCCCATGCGGCACGCTCCTGCAGTTGGAGGGATGGGTGGTGGACCCCAGCAACCAGTTGCGGGAGTTGTGCCTGGTGCGGGGAGAGCGTGTATGGCGGTTGAATCTCGGCGAAGCCAGCTACTTCAGCCGGCCAGACCTGCACGAGGTTCTCCAGCGCTGCCACGCCAGCAGCGATCTCCATCCAGGGCTGCGCCTGCAGCTTCTGGCCATGCCGGAAGAAAGGCTGAGCTATCAACCCGGCGAGGCAGCTGAGCTCTTCGTGGTGCTCAGAAGTGGCATGCAGTTCTGCCTGCGGCGCGGCCTGCAGAGCACCACGCTGGGCACAGAGCAGCTCAAGCAGGTGCTGGATACGGCCATCGCCCAGCCCACCCGGTTGCAGGCGCCGATGCTGTTGCATCGGGCTCGAGAAGCATGGAGCCAGCAGCTTCTGGCCAAGCTCGAACAGCCGGGTGAACACCAATCCTTCAGCGTTGGCTCCCCTGAGGATCCAGAGCTGAGTGTGGTTGTGCCCCTGTACGGCCGGTTGGACTTCATGGAGTATCAACTCAATTGGTTCAACGCCTGGCGCAGGCGGAAAGGGAACCAGATTCCGGCGATCCAATTGATCTATGTCTTGGATGATCCCCGGCTGAACCAGGAGTTTGATGCCCTCACAAAGCGCTGCCAAACGCTTTACAGCGTGCCGTTTGAAACAATCAAGAATCAAGCGAATCTGGGTTTTGCGGGCGCAAACAATAGCGGCGTCCAACTGGCCAAGGCTCCACTGCTGCTGTTGCTCAATTCCGATGTGCTGCCGGCCAAGGATGACAGCCTTGAGTTGATGCTTCGTGCCATGCAGCAACACGGCGAAGCCATTGGCGCCCTTGGAGCTCGCCTGCTGTTCGACAACGGGGCGATTCAGCACTGCGGCATGGAATTCGTGACCGAGCCCGATCTCGATGGCGATCTGAGCTGGCTTTGGCTCAACGAACATCCGCTCAAGGGGGTCAATACGGGGTATGGCCACCAACAACAGCTGGAGCTCCAGGAAGTGGAGGCCGCCACGGCCGCCTGCCTGATGCTGCGCACGGATCTCTACCGCGAACTGCGGGGTTTTAGCAGCCACTATGTTGTGGGAGATTTTGAGGATTCCGATCTCTGCCTCAAGATTCGCAGCATGGGGCTACCGATCCTGGTGGACCTCGCGGCCGTGTTCCATCACCTGGAGCGGCAGAGCGTGGGGATAGGAGATGAGAATCACAGCCTCAAGGCCAAGGTGATGACCGCCAATGCGATCACCCATCACCAGCGCTGGTGCAGTGCGATCGAGCGCATGAAGCGCGCAGGGATCACAACCCCATGAATGTTCTGTACCTGATCCACGGCCACGAAAACTTTTCCGTGGGAGGAGCCGAAAATGCCGCGTTCTCCCTCTTCCGCGAGATCCAAGGCAGGGATGGAATCAATGCCTGGATCCTGGCAGCCGTGCACACCAGCAAGGAAGTGCTGGCCCATGGTGAGCTGCGCAGCGTGGAAGGCACAGACCGGGAATATCTGATCGGCACCAGCTGTGAGTGGTTTCGCTTCACCAATGCCCACATCTCCAGCATCCGGCGAAGCCTGCAGAGGCTGCTGGGGCATATCAACCCTGATGTGATTCACCTGCAGCACTACGTGCATTTCGGGATCGACATCATCCCCCTGCTGCAAACCCTCTGCCCCAAGGCAAAGATTGTGGTAACTCTGCACGAATACCTTTCCCTATGCCGGCACAACGGCCAGATGGTGGCCACCCACACCTTGAAACTCTGCGAGAAGGCCACACCACTGGCCTGCTCGATGTGCTACCCGGAAAACAGCACCAGCGATTTCTTTCTGCGGCATCACTACATCCGAACCATTCTCGAGAGCTGCGATGCGCTGATCAGCCCGAGCACATTTCTGATCGATCGCTACCGCAACTGTGGCATCGATCATCCCAACTTCCTGATGATCGAAAACGGCCTCCCCAACCATTTCAACTTGAGCACGAGAGATCGGGTCTGCAGCACGTTCTCAGACAAGCTGAATCGGTTTGCCTATTTTGGCCAGCTGAATCTCTACAAAGGCCCGCTTCTGCTGCTGAAAGCCGTGTACCTCCTGCAGGAACAGGGCATTCAGAACTTCACGGTGAACATCTATGGCGCCAACCTGGAACAGCAGCCAGAGGAATTCCAGGAGGAATTCAAGCTCTTTCACGACAAGGTTCGCGATCGGGTTCTGCTCAAGGGCAGCTACCGGCAATCTGAGCTCGAAACCCTGATGCAGGAGAACGACTGGGTTGTGGTTCCCTCCATCTGGTGGGAGAATTCCCCCGTGGTGATCCAGGAAGCGATGTACTACGGCAGACCGGTGATCGGCAGCAACATCGGCGGAACCGCCGAAAAGGTGAATGGCCACGGCGGCCTCACCTTCACGGCCCGCAGCGAAGGCGCCTTGGCTGGCGTGCTCGAAAAGGCGATGGGGAATACGTCGTTGCATCAAGCCTTGAGGCTTGAGATCCCCCAACCCATTACTGCTTCAGATTGCGCAGACATACACAGTACCCTTTATCGCCGGCTCCTCGCAGAGGCTGAAGCTCCTTTTGCAACCGCCAGATGACGAAAACATTAATTGTACATATTGGCACCGGGAAGACTGGATCGACAGCGATTCAAAAGCATCTCTCGAAGATCAAGAACAACCTCGTCAAGGATGATATTCACTACTTTGGCCTAAACCTCGAACACATACCGTTAAAGGCTGCATTCCCATGGCAACAGCCAGGTGGAATAGGCATCCTGCAACGAATGCCTACCGAGAAAGCCAGAGCAGAACTTGAACAGGTACTAACCGAGAAGCTAGCTCAATTGGGCCAGTCAAGCACAGCCGTTTGGAGCAACGAATCAATTTACGAGCGACCAGAGCTGTATATTCCGTTGCTCCAAGGGCTTGAATCCAAAGGCATGTCAAGAGTTCGAGTGATAGCCTATGCGCGCAACATGCAGGCCTACATTTTAGCTGCATACAAGCAGTGGGGAATCCGGCACAAGACCAATAAGGGGCCAATCATGGGATTTTCAGAATGGGTGCGCACACGGAAAAGCTTTCTTGAATACGGCAAGAAAATGAGCATTTGGCTCACAGCCTTTGGTGATTTTTTCAGCCTTTACAATTACGATTGCATAGATGATGTTGTAGAGCATTTTCTCGTTCACATTCCCGGCTCCAAGCCCCATCTCCCTGGACCCAGAAAGCAAAGAGAGAATGTTTCACCCACCGAAGCTTCCCTCGCTCTTTATGCGCTGTACAACAACCAGTTCATTGAGCCGGCACTCCCGGATGCCGTCTCAGCACTGCTCAGCAAGTACGAGCTAGAAAATAGTCGACTACAAGCATTGTCACTGTCTGGACTTTATCCATCCCCAGAGGAAGTCTCACAAATCGTCAGAATCTTCTCGGAAGACATGAACCTAGTCAATGAGATTCTTGATAGCAAGGGCCAGCCTATGCTTCAGGATCCAACTGCCTCACTAGCGGTTAGCTCGCCCTCTGAGCTTGATGTCTTGAAAACAATTGCCTCAATCCTGCTGGAATTGACCATAAAGATTGACAAGCAAGTACAGGTCTTAGCCGATCGAGTGGTCCTCCTCGAACGCGCCAATCAGCGCAGGAATCACGACCATGAGAAATAAGATACAAACCAAGCCAAACAAGATTATAATCAGTATTTCGACCCATCCCTACCTAGTGGCCACCAATGAGTGAATTAGCTTCGTCCATCCTCAGGGGAACTGACAATGATTTGGTTCTTGAAGGGAAAGATGGATTTCTCTTCCTGAGCGGCGGCCGCCACAGTCCTCTCCGATTCGCCCAAGCTAGTGCTGCGGTAAAACCGGAATCCTTGCGACACTTCTGGGCCAATATTCAACGGCGCCAGGCACAGTTAACGCGCCGAGGCATCCGCTATGCCCACCTGATCGCTCCGGATAAACATTCAGTGTGTCAAGAGGTGTTTCCCGTGGAGGTGCAAGCATACCTTGGTGATGAATATCTTCAAGCAGCCCCAGTTGAGGCACTTAGAAGCTGGGTGGTATATCCGCGCCAGCTGTTGGCCGACAATTACAGGCAAAACTGCTATCGAGTTGACACTCATTACCGACCCTCAGGCACCCTCTTGATGACAAGGGAATTGCTGGTAACCACTTTCGGCGAAGAGGGAATCAACTTGACTCCGAATGCTGATCATTTACAATTTAAATACCAGAGCAATTGGTCTGGCGATCTCGGCTCCAAGCTCTCCCCTGCTCGTTACGAAGACTGTGAACGAATTGTTCTTCCCAGATCAATCAGCTGCTATTCCAATAGATTGGCCGGCGGCAACAACGGCATCATTGACTTATACATCAATCGCAACTTCATCACTGCAGATGCTAAACCTGCTGGTTTAGGGAGGGTTCTGGTTAGTGGCGACAGCTTCGGAAGAGACATTGCACGCACCCTTTCCCTGATCAGCCAGGAAGTACTGTTTGTGCGCACCCCATTCCTCCATGTGGAACTGGTGGATGCTATGAAGCCTGATGTGGTGTTTACGCAGAATGCCGAACGCTATCTTTCTGGAGTGTCTTCGGATGAGGCTCGGCCCGTGTTCTTCCTATATCCATTCTTAAAGCAAAACGAATATGTAGTTGACTCGGAAACGGCATATGCCCTGTCTGCGATACTTTCCTATGGAAGGCCACCCTATGAGGCTTTTCTTGAAGAAATTCGCAGCAAACCACTCTCATGTTGATTCGAGACTACTTATGGGCACCTCAAAATTCGGAATCTGCGGGATCCGGCAATTTAGATTTATTTCCCCGACAGGCCAAGCTTGAGTGCTCGGGCTTGGTAGGATCCATGTTTCGAGGTGCCCTTATTTTAAGATGCCTAGTTATACATGGCTGCAGACAAGGAAGCTAGTATCACTCTTTCATCATCCTCAATGAAGCGCAGCTTCAGCGAGCCAAGAACCGGTTTAGTAGCAGCCTTCAGTTGGCGTGAAGGCTGCGCTAGTATCAACGAGTCTAAGGAGTACGGCAATGCAGTTTCACCTTCCTGAGCCGCCTTATGCAGCATCACGAAGCATTCCATTGGCGAAGACACTTGAATATATTTCCAAAAACGATGGTCTCCCCATTGTTCTTTTGAATAATGACGGCAGCCTCTATGGAGTTGTCTCTAGTGGAGATATCGCTAAACATCTCGCTCGCAATTCAGAAATTGCATTAAGCAATATCTCCGCTCAAGATGTTGCAAATAAAACACCTATCATTGGTCACATTCAAGACAGCGTCGAAACAATAGAAGGTCACTTCTCCCCGAGTATTAGGGCGCTTCCAGTTGTTGACTCATCAAGGCGTGTGGTAAGAGTGGTAACAGATCAGCTGCCATTTTTAGAAATAGGGGCACATCGCATTTGCACATCCAAGCGACCTTTTCTTATCGCGGAAGTTGGCGTTAATCACAATGGCGACATCAACGAAGCTTACTTCTTAATTGAGGCAGCCGCCAAGGCTGGGTGCCATGCAGTCAAGTTTCAACATAGAAGTCTACATCTATATAATCTAGACTATATAAATAGCTATGATCTTGGGACTCAATATATTATTGCCGAGATTGAGCGTACACGCCTTTCCATTTCAGAACTTTCGGATAGCTGCAATTTTGCAAGGGATTTAGGCTTAGAAGCCATTGTCACGCCTTTTGATGAAATTGCACTCAATGACATATTAGAATTCGAATGCAATCCGTCGGCTCTAAAGATTGCTTCCTGCGACTTGACGAATCGAGGTCTTATTAAAGCTTGTGCAGAAACCGATAAGCCACTCTTGCTTTCAACAGGAATGAGTTATGAGCGCGAAATCCGAAGCACAAGCCAATATCTGCAAGCTCTCATGGTAGAACATGCATTTCTTCATTGCAATTCAACATATCCGTCCCCACCTCAGGACTCGAACCTTTCTTATATACCTCGCCTCAAAGATATTACAAGAACAATAGTAGGGTACTCGTCACATGATGGAAATCCGATAATACCCATAAGCGCCGTATTGTGCGGAGCAAGCATTCTTGAATTTCATATTACCCGATCCAGAGATTCAAAGGGAACCGATCACAAAGCTTCTATTGAAGTTGAAGATCTCCCCGAGTTTGTCGATAATTGTTCACTTGTATATCAATCGCTAGGTTTACCTAATCCTCGTACTCCTTCTCAAGGCGAGCTAGCAAATCGACAGTCGCTTGGCAAGAGCCTTGCCCTGCGTGAAGATAAACCATCTGGCTACTGTGTTACAGCTAATGATCTTCATCTGATATCTCCTGGTTCAGGATTGGCAAGTGACCAAATAACTCAGATACTTGGTAAGGAGCTAAAACAGGATACAGCTGCAAATAAGCTTCTTACAACCTCCGACTTCGTCAACGAAGAAGATCAATTATTCACAGAAGATCTGAGACCCATAATCTCAGGTCTTATTGCTAGAGGCTACATTCCCGGCATTCCCGTTAGATATCATGACGTTAAGGTTATGCAAAAAATCTTTAATGTACCCATGCTTGAATTTCACATGTCTGATCGTGATTTAGCCCTCAATCCCGCTGACTATGTTGATCATAGCCATGAGAAAACCCACCTTATTGTACATGCTGTTGAGCAGTACGAAGATGGCTTTATTCTTGACTTAGCAAGTGATGATCCCAAGATATTAGACCGCTCATTCAATGAAATTACGCGTCTCTGTCTCCACGTCGACAAACTCCGGAAATATTTCTTACCGTGTGAAAAGGTACAAGTAGTACTCAATATGGGTGGTTTTACCCAGGATGGTTTTCTCTCCTTGGCAGAGTACGAGGAAGCCCTAAGACGTGCATCCATGTCTATTGAACGAATATCTTTGGAGCACCCAACTTATAGTTTTTTACCTCAGACGATGCCACCTTTCCCTTGGCATCAAGGCGGTCGTAGCTTTCATAATCTACTCACAAGTCGCCAGCGAGTTGCCGACTTCTTAAAGGCATCAACAACCAATATATGTTTTGATGTTTCGCACACAGCCCTCTCTTGTGCATACTTTAATGAAACCATTGAAGATCATTTGTCCGTCATGGAAGGTCGCATATCACATATTCACCTTTCCGATGCTCAGGGAGTCAATGCAGAGGGATTAGAAGTCGGAGAAGGCTCTATAGACTTCAAGAGCCTACATGAGTATATTACCAAATCAGATATCAACCTCTTTCTAATTCCCGAGATATGGCAAGGTCATTTAGATAATGGCTATAAATTCTATAGTTCACTTGTCCGTTTCTACGAACAAATTAGTCGCTAACCATCAACCCTCTTCCTAATGCCATCCAATCCACCTAGTTTCATTGCTCTTCTCCCGCTTCGCGGAGGCTCACAAGGAATACCTAGAAAAAACATTCTACCTTTTAGGGAAAAACCATTGTTTACTTGGTCAGCCAATGCAGCCATTTCTGCAGGAATTTCACTTGTTATTTCAACTGATGACAGTGAGATCAAGAGCTATATTAAGAAATATACTCCCACTGCGAGAGTGCTAGACAGACCAACAGAGTTAGCCACCAACATCGCAAGTACAGAAAGTGTTATCAGTCATTTTCTAGACAATACAGAATGTGATCATATCATACTACTTCAAGCCACTTCGCCAATGACATTATCATCACATTTGACTGATGCCATGACTCTTTATCTAAAAGAGGGCTGCAAGCCTCTAGTAAGTGGCACTAGGCAGCACACTTTTCATTGGAGTGAAGACGGTAATCCAATAAACTATGACCCAAGGTCTCGACCACGTAGACAAGATTGGAATGGAACATTTATCGAAAATGGAGCATTCTATATATTTTCACGGAACGATTTTAAAGCTAACCAAAGTCGATGTGCACCACCCTGCACTCTTTTCGAAATGGAGGCTATACACTCTATTGAGATAGATACTCAGTTTGATTGGCGATTACTAGAGACGGTAGCCAACGCAATACAAGGAAAAACATGATCCATTGTCCACTGCACAAAATCATCTAATTTAATTTTGTATGACGTATCCGCTGGATGCACTGATGAGTCATGAGGCTGATCTTCAATGATGTGTGATGGCACCATTAATGATTTTCTATGAATATGAGTCTTCAGCAAACCTTTGCCACGATTACTACAATGTACTATCCCTGGCAAAGCACAGATCCTAGAAGGCACAATAGAAGCCGTAAATCCACTTGTAAAAGAGAATGAACAGCCTAAGGCTTCCAAGACTTTTTCCTCATAAGATATACCAATAAGACTTCGTACTAGACAGTCGGGATAAGCTTTTCTTATCGCTTTCATTATCGCTTCATACTCAGATGAATGAGACTTATATACTGATGGCTCATTTACTTCTCTTGCTTTTGAATCCGAGTCAGAGGAGGAGGTCCACCCGTCTACAACTATTTCGCTGAGACTAAACTTATCAATTAGCAAGCCTGCAAGAACAAGCATTACATCTAGCTCATTTACAAGCGATCGCTTTCCTGATGTTAGCCCTAGCCATATTTTAAAATTCCCTGCAGATGGAACCACCTTGGAACGGCAGCTACTACCTAACAATTCAAGATCTAGTTTGCGATTAAGATCATCATCGAAAGGATTATACTTATGAGCAGCTTTAAGGAGAAAGATTGGATTACCGGTGGTAAGCTCTAAAAAGGGAGACTTCATTGTAGAAACCAAATTAATATTTCTTACAACTGAAGGGAAGGCATTTGAAGGATTAAACCAAAGAGAGGATTCTTTACACCAAGCTGTAGTACCAAGAGCAATGCCATTATTCTGTATTGCAAGGAGGGCAGAGTGCCCGAAGCAAATCGTATGCAACGGGTTGGGAAAGGTAAAGTTTAAGCCCCCAAAAGTTGGGACAGACATGAGGTAATTCTCGATATCTGCAAAATTCCGAAAAACAATATGAATCATATTGGTAAACATTTGAACCTGTAGTCTCCCATCAATGAGTACCAACAAACTAAGGTCGTCAAAAAATACCGCTTCTAATGAGAAATTTCGCTGTAATATCGCGATCTCGCCAAATTCTAAGTGCTTGCCAAGCAACCATGTACTATCAGCTGTAGTAAGACTATGGCAACATTCAAACCCAGATGCACTCATCACTGGATTGTTGGCAGCTGATGCTGCGAGATCAAGATACAACTGGTTTGAAGTCAGAGCGAAAATCCATCTCAGTATTGAGGGGTGAAGGCTAATCGGATTTTGCTCATAAGTCTCCGACTTAGTTATATATAATGAAACTGATGCACTAATATGCTCTTGTAAATCCGATTTTAGGGTATTGGGCGATGATGGATTGAAAGTCTGAAATAGGTTATTGAAAATAGAAAGCATGAGCTGGAGGCAATGGGTTCATGTGATCATTAGCTATTTATGCATAGCCAGCAAGCTTTTCATATATAGGCATCATCTTGACTTGGTGCTCAAGGCTGCATAGCATAGTCTCGTCTCCCCTAAGAAATGCTGCTGTCTGCAGATAAAGACCAGGCTTATAGGTGGCATCATACATGCTATTCAAAGGTACAGGATTGACATCAATGGACCCAATGCTTGAGGTTGCAAGCGTTTCAAGTGGCCTTAATATGTAGCGCTTTTTAGGCGAACAAACTTCGACCCCCCATCGTCCTTGCGACTCCCAATTAGCATGGTAGCTAAATAAAACTCCGCTATCAGTTATGCCAGCCCCTACGAAAGCAGAGGAAGTTGGATGCCATGGCAATCCACCACTATGATATGTTGTCCATTGAGATGGATTGCCACACAAATAAAATGCAAGATCAATTACGTGAGATGAATTGGAAATAACCAGCCTTTCCTTGGCTTCGTCGGATGCTGTCCAAGGCACGATTTTATGAGGCCATTCAGTAAACTCAAACGTACAGCTTAGCGCCCCTCCATCGGCTGCTATCATTGCTCTAGCATATTGAACAGATTCATAGAATCTACGATTATATGCAATCCATACTTGACACCCTTTGCTTTCAGCGGTATTGAGTAAGTCTGATATTTCAGAAGCAGAAAGAGCACCTGGTTTTTCGAGTAGAATATTGCGTGTACCTGCATTTATGAGGGATATACTTACTTTGGAAAGGTTTTCAAAGCTGACTGCCACTATTGCATTTGCTGGTGTTCCGCATTTCCCAAGATAATCCTCAATTCCTCTCGAGTAAACCTTTTTGCCTACTTCTGACTGGATGAGGGCGCAAGACACGGGATTACGGCCTACAATATCAAAGTCGCAATCTAAATCCAGAAGTACATTTGCGTGAGCGAGAGCATGCGGGCCAGAGCCTATTAGTAATGTTTGCATTGATTGAAAAAGCTTAGGTGATGGGAACGATTTGATCTTGGGATCGGTGGGATGCGTTCCAATGAGTGATCATGCTTTTCAAGAATACAGTATGAAGGTCAACTGATACCTCAAGCGTAGGTAATTCGCAAATGCCATGTACTAGTATATTGTCAACGAGACTTGAGGTCATTTCACTTTGTAGGGGCATCTTGCCAGGGAGAGAAAATCCTAAAGCATTAGAAATGCTACCATTTTCTTCGTCTACTCTCCAGCAGGTCATTTTATCGGTTATTTGATATGTGTACATTGGACGGCCATTGGCAGAGGAGGTAATTATGGCTCTTGAGCCCCTTGCAAATATGGCTTGAATGGTGCCGAAAATTTCCCAGTTTCCCTTTCGTTTGGCAGAATGCCATTCATCGGATAGACCAGAAGTATCCAAAGAAATCAGCTCTTCTGATGAGAGCCAACTTAACAAGTCTAGAAAATGGATTGTATTGCATGCTAGGCCCCAGGGGCCACCTTCAACTTCAAGAGTCAGTGGGCTACCAGTGAATATGTGTTGCTTAAAGTTTTGATGCCAAGGAACTGCACGACGATGTGTATTGACCCAACATTGAGAGTCGCCAGAAACACTGTCTTTTATGCGCTTAAGGCCATCTATGCTTTGTGCTAACACTTTTTCTAGTATCCAGTATCTTGGCCTGAATTTACTGGAAATCAAATTGACGACCTCTGGACGAAATTCAGCAGTAGTTGAAATTATTGCCAAGTCTATATCATGAGGGAAGTCTTCAATATATTGGGAAAATACTATGTTATGGTTACATTCAGCATCGGCAACCTCTGACCATCTTGTCTGAGCGGTCGCTAGTGATTGAACCGATACGTCATGCACATATATATTTAGGAGTTTATTGCATTTGGCCAGGCCTTGAATGTATCTCGAGCCAAGTTGACCGGCTCCAGTTACTAAGACATTGGACCTGTGTGCTGGCTTAATCATGGTGCTTGTTGAGGGATTAAACAAGAAGTGTGATTATACTCTTTTCCGCTGGAGTGTGTCTGCAAAAGAAATTGCTGATTCATTGAAGATTCTGATATATTCCTTGCCGGCGGTCAATATGCCGGCACGCAATGTCCACATTAACTGATTAGAATGAATCTGAATCATTTTTTCTAGTGCATTAGAGGGCTCAAGTTTGTTGGCATATATTTTCTGCAAGAAGGTTAGCCACTTGTAGCCTCCTTCCCAGGTTTTCCACCTCACCGTAACAGAGGAGATTGATTCTTCCATGCCCCATCGGTCCTTTTTAGATTCTTCTTTTATACGAAAGACAGGATTCCCGCGATTAATTACTCTCGACGAGCAGCCATTGACAGGATATTCGACGTAGATTGCCCAAAGTAGAGCTTGATGAGGGTATAGATGGACAAACAAGTTTCCTGGATCCGCTTCTGAATACTCATTCATGAGGTGGATTATTGGTCGAACACTATTAATTCTATAGCATATGCCACTCATATACGTAGCAGCCCTTATGGCACCGAAATTGAGCTTTCCATCTTTGGTGTCTCGTTGCGGCATTCGTCTCGTTCCGGAATTCGATGTTGAGGTGATAATAGCGTGAGTCTCATTCAGCTGAAGACTTCTATTAAGCGTGTCCAGTTCCTCGAAGTTTATGCTATCTTCGTCACTCATAAGTAAACCCCACTCTGTCTCACAGGCGAGGAGTGTATTGGTTACGTTTGAATAAAACGTTGGCGTATTATTAATCCGGCATGTGTAGCCAGGGTATTCATATGAAGTTATCGCTTCATGGGTTCCATCGCAGGAGCTGTTGTCCGAAACGAGTAGGTTAATCTCACCATTTTTCAAAACCACTTCAAAGTCTTCTATGGTTTTACATATTTGATCTTTTCTATTGAAGGTTGGTACGCAAACTGTCGTGTTCATCGAGGTGCACCTACGGATTTTATATTATCGTGGTTCTTGATTACCCAGCTGGCTCCGCAGACGGCAACGATTGGAATCTTATTCTCAGATCCTCGACCGGCCTTGCCGCCCGTGCACTCTCTGCCGAGGTAGGCATCATCCAGCTGGATCTTTCCCCGCAGAACGTAGGACTCCTCCCGCTCACTCATGGCCCTGAGGATCTTGTTGTGCAGCAGCCAGGCGGTGTCGTACTTGACGCCCAGATGGCGGCTCAGCTCCAGAGAAGAAATCCCCGTCTTGGCCTGGCCGATCAGATAAAACGCGAGAAACCAGGTCGTCAGGGGCAGCTTGGTCGCCTGCATGATCGTGCCCGCGGTAAGCGTCGCCTGATGGCTGCAAGATCGGCACTGATAGTGCTTGAGCCGCCTGCCATAGACCAGTACATGCTCCTGGCCGTTGCAGCGTGGACAGCGGAAGCCATCAGGCCAGTGCGCCTTCTCCAAGGCGGCCTCGCATTGCTCCTCAGAGCCGTACTGCTTCAGGAACTCAGGCAGCGAGAGCCCCTTCTGGAACTGGATGTCGTTGCGCGCCATGCCTAAACCAGTACTTGCATACCACTCTAGTGGCGCTCCAGCCGTCTGCGGAGCCAGCTGGGTAATCAAGTCCCCGCTTGCCCGCCAAAATTCTTCACAGCCACTTTCTGTGTAACCGAGGCAAGTAAGCTAAGACCCAGCTTTTTCAAAATCAGTGCCTAAGCTTTATCTCCATGTTGGCGCTGGCAAGACAGGCACTTCCTATCTTCAAGCCCAATGCACTCTTCAACATGAGAAGCTTGCTGAGAATGGTCTATGGTACCCCATCACGGATCAGCTGCTCCGTCGAGTTAGGGCCCGCAAGGTAACTAGCGGAAATACTGTAACGCTTTTGTCCTGGTTCTGTCCCCAGCATAGCAAGGTTCGAACGCAGGGCATATCCATTACGCCTGAGCAAGTGAGCAGATGGATTGAGGAGCAAGTTACTATTGCTGATGGACGCAATATCTTATTGTCCAGTGAGACTTTGCAGTTTGCCGATCCCAACAGAGTCAGTATCTTTGCGGATTTGGTCACGAGACGTGGATACGAAGTGCTCGTTGTCTTCTATGGTCGCCATGCGCTTGATCACGCTATATCGAATTATCGTGAGCACTTGCAGCGTGGATTGCTTGGCATGAGCGAGACGAATGAGCCGGTGAATTTAGACAATTGGCTTACGAAGAATGTGGTTCCCTTTGCGCATACGCTCAATGTTTATTCTCAAGCACTCTCCGACTCCTCTGTCATCGTAAAATCTTACGATTATGCGAAGACCGATCTGCTGACTAATTTCTTGGAGATCATGGGCGTACACGGTTTTTCTGGGGCAGCTAGCAGCACAAGGAATGATGGAGCGGTTGTCAACCGATCTCTGACTGTGGTCGAATCGAGGTTTATGGAGCTTGCACATGGTGTTCTTAGTCCTTCACAGATTGCTTATCTTGGATCTCTATTGGTAGCCGCGACTCCTTGCGATGCCGCGATTAAAGGCCCTCGTTCTTTTAAAATAGGATCGGCCAGCTTGGATTCCTTCGAGAGGCGTCATGCCAAAGCGTTTGCATATATCAACTCTCGGTGGAGCTCATCCCTTGAACAGCAGCTTGAGGTGATTCCGACAGGCTTTGTGAATGATGCTTCGGAAGTGCGGCTAGAGAACCTGCTCGATTTCGCTTTTCATGCGCTTGCACTTGGTCTATTGCCTTCTGTTTCCCCGAAGCCTATGCCTGTTCGAAAAACGCCTTGATGATTCTACTGTCGTATTAAGAGTTTGCTGAAAAACCCGGCCATCCCTGCGACAATGGGGCAACTGCTCACCCTTTGATGCGAGGTCAACAGGAGCGCAGCGGCTCACTGTTCTCCTACGTCTCGATCGAGGATCGGATCCCGGCTACTCATCCGCTGCGGCGGATTCGCAAGCTGGCGGACCAAGCCCTCGATCGCCTGAATCCCACCTTCTGTCAGCTCTATGCCTCAGAAGGCCGCCCTTCCGTGCCGCCGGAGCAGTTGCTGTTGGCCTCGCTGCTGCAGGATTTCTATGGAATCCGCTCGGAGCGGCTGTTGCTGGAGCAGCTCCACGCTCAAGCTTCCGATTCTGCCGAATCAGCTCCTGATTCTTACGTTGCAGTTCTCGTTGATCAGCCATGCTCGGAGCGCTGGGGCCATTCGCATCCTCAGCGGCCTGGCGCCAACGGGCAACCTGTTTCGGATAGAGACCTCGCTCGCGGCAGAAGCTCCCCAGTTCCGTTCCGCTCAGTCCTGCGGTCTGGATCACGGCTGCCAGCTTGTCAGCAGCGCTCCACTGCTCCGGTGGACGGTTCGTCGCAGGCACCGGCTGGCCCTGCTTCTGCCACTGGCTGCGCCAGTTGTAGATGGTCTGCGCCGTGATCCCGGTGTCGCGGGCGATCTCAGCCACGCTCTCCCGATTCGGAGGGCTCATCCGCAGGCGGACGGCCTCCCGCAGAGCGGCGACATAGGGCGGTTGCATGGTCGTCGGGTGGGCCCCCAGGTGGACGGGTCAAACCGAGCGGACTTCTTTGCTGACACTGGGGGCGTTCTGCTGCAGCCAGTGCAGGCCGATGCGGGCAAAGCTCAGCTCAGCCCACGTTTCCAGTGCGGATCCACCAGCGGTCGGCCAGATCAAGGGCGCCAGGGGACTGGATCGCTTCCGGTTGCGGGGCCTGGAGAAGGTGAACGGGGAATGGGCGCTGATGGCCACCACCCACAACCTGCTGAAGCTGTTCCCGGTCTCGATCACCCCGGCCTGAGGGCCAATTTCAGTTCGCTCGGCCTGAGATCAGGCAGCCCCGCATCTCAGGGGCTCCATCACGATGCCATGGCCTCGGCACAACGTGCGACACGCTCCTACCGAGAGTAGTGACAAGAAAGAAAACAACTCATTGCAGGCATGAGAATCAAGCAACCATTGCACTTCTCAAGGAACTCGGGAGAGTAGTTAATCGACAAATAGAGGCTTTTAGTGTTGAATATTAGGCGTTGAAACTTGCGGCACGTAGCGCAGGACCTCGTTGTGGCGCTGGGGTATTGCGCCAGGTTTGAGTTCGCCAGAGGCATGTAAACGCAACCATTCCTGTTGCGCGAAGCTGAGCAGCGAGCGATATTCACTAGTTCCAAGGTTAACCACCTGTGGCTTACCCGGACGAATCTCAGAGCTCTCAAGCCAGGATAGTAGCTGCTTAGCAGCCTGCTCCACTGGCTGGAAATCGCGAATCTGGTCTCCACTCGTCATGGGCAAGTCGTCGCCGCTGAGGGCGGCTGCCACAAGCATTGGCCAAAAGCGTTCCGGAGCTTCGCCTTCTCCATAGACATGAAATGGCCTAGCTAGAATAAGTTGTAGCTGCTTATCTACTGCTAGGGCTAGGGCAGCCATAGAGGCCGCAGCCTTAGAGGCACCGTAGGCAGTAGTGGGCTCCAAGGGAGCCGACGGGGGGATGACCTCATAGCGCTCGCCGCTGCGGCCATATTCGAAACAAGAGCCCACGATTAGGAAACGGCGGATTCCCGCCGTTGCTGCCTTCCGCCACAACTGCAAGGAATCGATCACGTTGGTCTGGAAACAACCATCCCAGTCATAGGCACCTGCAGCCACGCCGTAGGCCGCAAGATGAAGGAAGGCGTCGCAACCGGCAAGTGCCTCGCTCCAATCATCGGTCAAAGCGCCTTCACACCACTGAGGTTGCTGCTCAAGTCTGATCCGTGGCTCTGATTTCCTCCGGCGGAGGGCAAGCACCTGATGGCCGGCGGCTAAGGCCTGCTTAAGCACATGGCTGCCGATGAAGCCCGTACCACCTGTGAGAAAGATCCGCATGGAAATCAGCCCGCAGGAGCCGGTGCTGCGGCCTTCCGGTCACAGAAGGAGCTGATCACATCAATCTCCGCCCCGAGCATGGAGTAAGTGAGCCCCGGATAGGTGCCCAAGAACAATGTGCTATTCATCATCTCGTCGGAGCCTTCCATCCCAGCAGCCAATCGAAAGGCCTCTGGTCTGTCAGCCTTGAGCTGCACAAATGCCGGCTGGCGCAGAAGATTGCCGCCAAACAACATGCGATTACCGATCTGATTCCGGTCGAGTTCCCGAGCCAGGTCTGTGCGGCTGAAAGGAGACTCCGGCTTCACCGCAATCTTGAATCCAAACCAGGAACACTCGCTGCGGCACCCCGTTTGATCCCACTCGAAACTGCCGTCGGCGTTCCACGCCGTGGCATGGGTGGGCAGGGCAAACTCCAGCACGTCGGCATGATCAGCAAGACCGGTGCGCAGCGTTTGCCAGTTCTGCTTCCGCGCTTCAATGAACTCCGGCAGCCGGCGCATCTGAACCCTGCCGATTGCGGCCTGTGGATCCAGTGGCTTGAGATTGAATCCCAGATGGCTATAAGTATATTTATGGTCGTATCCCTTCGGTAGCTCACCCAGCTGCCAATCGAAACGCTTGTTACAGGTGTTATCCACCCCACTCGGGCACCAGCAATCCCGGCCCCAATCCCGGAAGCTCTCGGCTACCACCTTCAGCTTCTGATCGCGCACGATATTCACAGCACCGCCTTCTCCCATGGTGAGGTGATGGGGTGGATAGAAGCTCTGGGTGCTGAGATCGCCCCAGGTGCCGGTCCAGCGCACCACCCGATCCGGGCCCTCATCCAGCCCCGGGCTGTTCTCCGAGAAACCCAGGCTCTCGGCCAGTTGCCGTGGCATCGAGTAGCTGCAACCCAGCGCGTCGCAGTTGTCTTCCACCAGCCACAGGTTGTACTTGCGGCAGAAGGCCAGGGTGACACCCAGATCAAAGGGATTGCCCAGGGCATGGGCCATCATCACAGCCTTGGTTTTCCCCGGGCTGTAGGCCAGCTCCAGCTGATCGCAGCGGGCATTCCCCGTGATCGGATCGGCATCAATGAACACCGGTACGGCACCCACCTGCACGATCGGCGCCACGGTGGTAGGGAAACCGGCAGCCACGGTGATCACCTCATCACCGGGCCGGATGCGCTTCTCCTCCGGCAGCTTGTGGCTGGTGAGCGCCGAGATCGCCACCAGATTGGCGGAGGAGCCGGAGTTCACCAGCAGGCTGTGGCGTACCCCCAGAAAAGCCGCCAGCTCCGTCTCCATCGCCGCTCCTTCTGAGCCGAGCGTGAGCCAGAAATCCAGGGTGGCACCCACCGCTGCCGCCACCTCCTCCTCCGCGAACACCCTGCCCGCGTAGGGAATGGTGCTGCCGGCCTGCCAGGGGCTGCGCTCTGGATCGTTGCCAGGACGAAAAGCCGCGTGGGCTTGCCTGGAATACTCGCGGGTGAGGCGCAGGATGTTGTCCTTCAGGGCCTGGAGATCACTCATGGAGCTTCAGCAGCAGCAGGGATGGCTTGGACGTAGGCAGACAGATCGGCCAGGCAACAGGCGCTGGCTTGCTCCGGGCTGTCATGCACCTTGCGGTACCAGCCCACCGTGCGCTCAATGGTGGTAGCAAACGGCCAACGAGGCTGCCAACCCAGCTGGTGATGGGCTTTGTCGATCTGCAGATGCAGACGACCGGCCTCGTGGGGAGCGGCGGGATCCGATAGATCCTGCCAATCCCCCGGCCAGTGCTTCAGCGCCTCCTCCACCAGATCCCGCACAGGCCGGTTGGCCTCCAGGCTCGGTCCGAAATTGAAGGGCGAGGCGTAGGGATTGTCGCCACCGGCCTCCTGGGCAGCAGCCAGCTTCTGGGCCAGCAACAGGTATCCGCTCAGCGGTTCGAGCACATGCTGCCAGGGCCTGGTGGCCTCCGGACGGCGCACAGGGATCGCCTCGCCTTGTGCCAGGGAACGCATGGCATCGGGCACGATCCGATCTTCCGCCCAGTCGCCGCCACCGATCACATTGCCGGCACGGGCCGTGGCGATCGACAGATGGGGGGTCTGATGGCTGGCTGGCCCGCAGAAACTGCTTCGCCAGCTGGCGATCGCAATTTCTGCGGCCGCCTTGCTGGCGCTGTAGGGATCATGGCCACCGAGGCGATCGTTCTCGCGGTAGCCGTAGTCCCACTCGCGGTTCTCATACACCTTGTCCGTGGTGATCATCACCACGGCGCAAGGATGCCGGATTGGTTTCAGGGCCTCCAGCAAATTGAGACTGCCCTGCACATTCGTGGCCCAGGTGCCCAGGGGATCGCGGTAGCTGCGCCGCACCAGCGGCTGGGCCGCCAGATGCAGCACCACCTCCGGCTGGCACAGGGCCGCAACCTCAGCAAGGGGGGCAGGGTCACGGACATCGACGAGGTAATGCCCTGTCAGCCGCTGCCCCAACACAAGCTGGTGGAACAGATGGGGGTCTGTATCGGGGGCCAGGCCCACGCCAGTCACCTCTGCCCCCAGTTCACTTAGCCACAGCGCCAGCCAGCTGCCCTTGAAACCGGTGTGGCCGGTCAGCAACACCCGTCGGCCCTTCCAGAAATCGGGGTGAATCATCGCCTCGGCCTCAGCTCCATACCTTCCAGGGGGCCCGGCCAGCAGCCCACAGCTCCTCCAACTTCTGGCGGTCGCGCAAAGTATCCATCGGCTGCCAGAAGCCGTGGTGCTTGTAGGCCGATAGTTCGCCGCTTTCCGCCAGCCGCATCAGCGGCGCCTGCTCCCAGGTGCAATCGTCGCCATCGATCAGA
The DNA here is from genome assembly GCF_015840525.1 of Synechococcus sp. CBW1006. Taxonomy (NCBI): domain Bacteria; kingdom Bacillati; phylum Cyanobacteriota; class Cyanophyceae; order Synechococcales; family Synechococcaceae; genus Synechococcus; species Synechococcus sp. CBW1006. Next base: position 2,720,329 of record NZ_CP060396.1, read on the forward strand.
TCAATCACCGAAGGCTCCAATACAAAATAACCGCCATTGATCCACGACCCATCCCCATCGGGTTTCTCCTGGAACTGATGCACCAGATCACCCTCCAGCCCCAGGGCGCCATAGCGGCCAGGGGGCTGCACCGCCGTGAGCGTGGCCTGGCGGCCATGGCGGTGATGGTGCTCAACCAGGGCGGTGATGTTCACATCGGCCACGCCATCGCCATAGGTAAAACAGAACGTATCTCCCAGAAACTCACGCACCCGCGCTAACCTCCCACCCGTCAGCGTGGCATCGCCGGTATCCACCAAGGTGATCTTCCAGGGTTCGGCGTTTCTGCGGTGAATTTCCATATGGTTGAGATCCATATGAAAGGTCACATCACTGGTATGCAGGAAGTAATTGGCGAAATATTCCTTGATCACATAGCCTTTATAGCCACAGCAGATCACAAACTCGTTGATCCCATAGTGACTATAAGTTTTCAGAATGTGCCAGAGAATTGGTTTGCCGCCGATTTCCACCATCGGCTTTGGCTTGAGATGGGTTTCCTCGGAAAGGCGTGTTCCCAAACCCCCTGCGAGGAGAACGGCTTTCATGCATCTCTTAAGGGAGTGAGGGAGCGTAGCAGCGATGGCCGTTTCTTTGGAGAGTGAGCATCTGCAGGATCAGTAGCGGTAGTGACAGACCCATGGATGCTCTGCAGGGGCAGTGGATCAGATGATGCTGCGCTCGCTCCAGCACCCCCAAGGTCGGCAACGCGTTCCCTTGATCAAACCGTTTCAGGCAACCGAAGGGTCCTTGACCTGACAGGAGGTAGGTGGGCTCCGCCGCCAAGGTGCCCACCCAGTTCAGAGCAGAGCCCATCGTGAGCCTATGAATCGGCCCTGGAGCAGAGGGTTGGGGCAGGCCTGCGGCCTGGAGATCTTCAAGTGGCCAATCGAGGGGCCACGAGGATTGCCGTGCCGATGTGATCATCGCCAGCACCAGATGGCCGAGCCTCGCTAAAAGCTGGGCTGAAGGGTGTGCACAGATCGCGGAACGCTTCCTCGTCCGGCCTGGTTGCTCCACTCGTTCAGGCCCCGCTCCAGCCCCTGGAGGTAGGCCAGATCCGATGGCGACACCGCCCGCACCCGCACCGAGCCATCCTCCAGCTCCCAAATGAGCTGGTCGCCCTGCCGTAATCCCAGGGCCTCACGCGCGGCCTTCAACACCGTGACCTGCCCCTTGGCGGTGAGTGTGGAGACGTCAATCGGTGGAAAGCCTCTCACTGAGCTCACCTTAGATCTGATCCCTCCTTGTTGTAAGGGCGCCTTACGGGCATGGGCCATGGTTCGGACAGTTGGAGCTCTTCAGACATCGCCGCACCTGGCTCTGGGCGCTCCTGATCGACCGCAACCTGCTTTTCCACCCCGCCGCTCCAGCAGCGAGAACGGCTTGAAGCTAACGCTGTAGCCGCAGTCTTCTCGCGAAGCGAGTTGCCGACTCCTCGGCGAACCCCAGCACCCGGCACCAGGCGCGGTTGTCGAGCAGGATGTCGCAGGATCACCGGCGCGTTGCCGTACTGCAGCGACATCTCGAAACCGTGATCCCGGTAGCCTCCGCGAGCGCTTTGCGCTCGGCCTTCCCAGCCGCTGGAGTGGTTCGTGGAGGCCGACGGCCTCGAGCAGCTGCAGGCGCTTCCGATCGACTGGCTGGAAGCCAGTGAGCCCCTGCTGATCCGTGCAGCCCTTATCAAGGCCAACCATGCCCTGCCCTGGCGGTCGCCTGGATCGCCGCGGCTGCAAGTTTCAGGCCATCGACGGCCTCGCCCAGGAGTGGCTGGCCTGAGGGAGCGGGCCTACGGCCGGTCAAGTGCGACACCGATCAAAAGGCCAGTGGCATTCTCCGGGGTTAAGGTGGAAGTGGAGATCAGCCGTCGTTGACGGAGCCCTGGGCAATCCTCCATCCACCATTCCGCCGTTGGCGAACCCCATCCCATGAACTTCAAAGAACTCGTCGACGTTGTCGCCGCTGAAACCGAGCTTCCTGCCGGCCAGGTGCGCAAGGTGAGCCTGGCGATGCTTGAAAAATTTGCTGGCCTGATCGATAGCCATACCAATTTCGTGTCGCCCGTGATCACCCTCACAGCCGTCACTACTCCGGCCAAGCCAGCGGCAGAAGGCAAGCCGGCCGTACCCGAGCGAAAGTTCGCCCGTATGGCCATTCGCCCCAAGAAGCCCGCTGCTCCTGCGGCCGGCTGAGGTTTCTGCCATGCCCGTGCGTGCCCTCTGGGCGGCCCTGCGGCGTTGGTTCAGTCCCCAGCAGGGGTCTGTGCCAGCGCCACCTCCGCCGCCGCTGTCGTCCCCACCGCCATCCGAACCCAAGCCCAAGCCGCCCCAGCTCCGCTATTCGGAGCTGTTGGCCTTGATCGCGGCCGACACCGTCCTGCCGCCTGAACAGGTGCGCCAGGTGTGTGATCGGGTGCTTCAGCAGTTCGCCGAGCTGATCGAACAAGACCAGGGCTTCACCTCCCCCGTGCTCAGCTTCAAAGTGATCACCCGCCCCGATCAGCGCCGCTTCGCGCGGGTGGTGCGGCGTTTGCCGCCCACCCAGTGATCACGCCATCGGCCTGGATCACCCTTGCGGTTTGCGTGATGGCCGCTGTGCTGTTGGCGGTGTGCATGCTCGTGCTCGGCGACTGCCTCGATGCCGGCAGCGTCCTGCGCGCCATCCGCTGGGACATCGCCCTGCTGCTGCCGATTGCTGCCAACCTCGCCCCTGGGCTGCAGCTGCCCCCCATGCTGTTGATTACCTCCGTGGTGTTCGCCGCCAGCCAGAGCTTTCTCTCCCCATCGGCAACCAGACCAACATGATGGTCTTCGGCCCCGGCCGCTACCTCTTTCTTGATGTGTTCCGCTACGGCTGGCCGCTTTCGCTCCTCTATGCCCTCACCGTGCCCGCGCTGGTGCTGTGGTTGGGGTGATCATGAAAGTCATGCCTTCCGCGAGTGCCGCGATCACCTGCTCTGCCCTGCCAGCGCAGCAGCGCGGCGCCTGCCGGCGGCAGCGTGCTGAGGCGCTGCAACGCCAGTGGCTGGCCTCCCTGGCCTGGGGCAACGGCACGATCCCTGCGGCCGAGGCTGCCCGCATCCAGCTCTGGCTTGGCGTCTTCCCTGTGAGCTGGCAGCAGTTGCCCGATGCCACCTTGCTGGAGCAGCAGATCGCCACGATCCACCAGCACCTGGCCGGCAGCTACACCGCCCTGCTCACCGCGATGGTGCTGGATCCGGCCCTTCAGCTTTCGCTCAACGGCCCTGCCAACCACCGCCGCAACCCCAACGAAAACCTGGCCCGTGAGCTGCTGGAGCTCTTTTCCCTCGGTGAGGGCCACTACAGCGAGCGCGATGTGCGAGAAGCGGCCCGTGCCCTCACCGGCTACCGGCTCACTGCCGATCGGAAGCTGCAGCTCGATCCCCGCCGCCATGATCCCGGCCCCAAAACCATCCTCGGCCGCACCGCCGCCTTTGATGGAGAGAGCCTGGCCGCCTGGCTGGCCCAGCATCCCGCCACCGCCCGCCACATCACCAGCCGCCTCTGGCTGCAGCGGGTGGGCACGCCGCCACCGCCCCAGCGGCTGGAGGCACTCGCCAATGGCTGGCGCCAGCAGCAGCTCTCCATTCCCTGGTTGCTCCAGGCGATCGAGGCCAGTCCGGAAGCGATCCGCAGCCGCCAGCAGGGCCAGCGACTGGCTAATCCTCTGGAGGTGGTGGCCCGCAGCCTGCATCTGCTCGGCAGCCGTCACCCCGATGCACTGGCCATCAGCCTGCGCGGCCTGCGCGCCATGGGCCAGGCGCCCTTCGAGCCGCCCTCGGTGAAGGGCTGGCCCCACAACGCCCAGTGGCTGAATCTGCGCTGGCTGCAGGCCCGGCGCCGCAGCCTCCAGGCCCTGCTCGCCGATGAGGAGGTGTGGGCCAGCGCCCAGCTGCCCCCAGAACTACCCCCCACCCTCACGCCGATTCCGCCCCTGGGCCTGGCCCTGCCCGCGACGCCCAGCCGCGCCACGCTCTCGGCCCTGTTTGCCGATCCCGTGTGGCAACTGGCATGAAACGCCGCTCCCTTCTTTCACTGCTGCTCGCCAGCTCCGCCGGGGCTGCCCTCGCTGGTGGGCGTTGGTCTACGGGTGGAGCTGGTTCGCCCCGCAGCCGCTCGGTGCTGGTGCTCCTGGAGCTGCGCGGCGGCAACGACGGCCTCAACACCCTCGCCCCGATCGCCGATCCCCTCTACCGCCAGGCCAGGCCCACCCTGGCCCTCGATGGGGGTGAGGCCCTGCCACTGGTCGCGGGCCTGGCACTCCATCCCGCCCTGGCGCCGCTGCTGCCCCTCTGGCAGAGCCAGCGGCTGGCCTTTGCCCTCGGGGTGGGCTGGCCCCGGCCCAACCGCAGTCACTTCAAAGCCGCCGACCAGTGGGCCACCGCTTCCCCCTCGGGTGAAGGCAGCGGCTGGCTGGCGGCTGCCCTCGATCAGCGCCAGCAGCCAGGCCCGTTGCTGGCCCTTGGCCCCGCCGGCTGCCCGGCCATGGAAGGAGGCAAGGCCCTGGCCCTCCAGCTCTCGTCCGCCGAGCTGCGCGGCCGCCCCGGGGCCGGCTTCGATCCGGCGGAAGCCGGCGCCAATGCCGTGCTGCGCCAGATGCTCGCCCTCGAGCAGGCCGGCATGCAGCAACTGCAGCGCCTGCGCCGTGAGCTGGCGCCCCTGCCCCCTGGCCTGGCGATCCCCCGCGGGGCGCTCGGCCAGCAGGTGGCCCTCGCCCTGCGGCTGATCGGCAGCGGCGCCTGTCCGCCCGTGCTCCAGCTCGCCCAGGGCGGCTACGATACCCATGTCGGCCAGGCCGTCCGCCACGGCCGGGTGCTTAGTGAACTTGCCACCGCCCTCGCCGCCTTGACCACTGGCCTGGAGCGCCTGCCCAACCGCCCGGCGGTCACTCTGCTGGCGGTGAGTGAATTCGGCCGTCGCCTTCGCGAAAACGGCTCCCGTGGCACCGACCACGGCAGCGCCTCCGTGGCCCTGCTCCTCGGCGAGCAGTTGCCCAATCGCCTGATCGGTCGCTACCCCAGCCTCAGTGATCTGGATGAGCGCGGCGACCTGATCCCCAGCCTCTCGCCACCTGATCTTTACCGGCAGGTGTTGCAGAGGGTGGGGGTTTGAGGATCAGGTGACGTGTTCTGGCGGGATGGCATGCAACAGGCACTCCTGCGCCCGACAGCCCCACGTGGACGACAGCTTCAGCCGATACGCCAGATTCACAGGCCCAACGCGCCAGGCGTGGGCTGAGGTTTTCATCGATCAAGAGCTCAAGGCGCTGGGGCTCAGCCGCGCTGGAGGAGCAGCGCCTTACGCGGGCGCCCGGGCGGCTTGGGTAGGCGGGCCTGGATCTCGGCGTAGTCCAGCGCGGTGCGGCTGAGCTGAGGGAAGTCGTCCTCCAGCTCTGTGCGGGAAACGCCAGCACGCAACTGCTCCACCACCACGGCCACGGGAATCCGCGTGCCGCTGAACACAAGCTGCCCCGAGCAGATCGCAGGGTTGCGCACCACCACACCTTGGGGTCGCTGGAGCAACCGGTACCGGTAGCGAAGTTCCCGGCTCACCGTGGAGAGATCCATGCTCAACGGCACGGCACCGCGCATCACCAGCTGGCCTTCCCGGCGCAACCAGCTGCCCTGCTGCGGCCTGCAGCTGCGGCCAAACACCGAGAAGATCTCGCGCTTATGCTCGGGTGTCAGCCGCACGCCCTGTTCACTCAGGCAGCCCACCACCCGGAAGTACAGCAACTCGCGAAACCCCATCGCCTCGCCCCCTCGCAAGGGCTTCGGGGCCACTGCTGCCAGCACCCGCCGGAACTCCTGGTGCAGTTCCTTGGCATCGGCGCCGATCAACGCCGCTCCAGCCGCAGTGGTGAGGCGGGCAGACACGAGCGCAACTCCAAAAGGTGACTTCTCATTGAAGCCTTGTGTGTCGTCCCGGAGATCTGTGAGCAAAGTCGCTGGAGCTTCTCCAGGATTGAATCCGCTGTGGCCATCCAGTTGAACGGCGCCTTGGTCTTGTTGTAGGCCGCCACGAATTGCTCGATCTTGGAGATCAACTCCTTGACGCTGGAGAAGCTGCCGCGTCGGATCGCCCGCTGGGTGATGATCCCAAACCAACGCTCCACCTGGTTGATCCAGGAGGCGTAGGTCGGTGTGTAGTGCACGTGGAAGCGGGGCCGCTGCGCCAGCCAGGCCCTCACCTTGGCGTGCTTGTGGGTGCAGTAGTTGTCGACGATCAAGTGGACATCAAGCTCCTCGGGGACCGACTTCTCGATCTGGCGCAGGAACCCCAGGAACTCCTGATGCCTATGGCGGGGCTTGCATTGGGTGATCACCTCGCCTGTTGCCACATCCAGAGCAGCGAACAGCGTGGTGGTGCCGTGGCGGATGTAGTCGTGGGTGACGCCCTCCACGTAACCCAGGCCCATGGGCAACAGCGGCTGGGTGCGGTCCAGTGCCTGGATCTGCGTCTTCTCGTCGACGCAGAGCACCATCGCCTTATCCGGAGGGTTCAGGTACAGGCCGACGATGTCGCGGACCTTCTCCACAAAGAACGGGTCGGTGGAGAGCTTGAACGACTTCTGCCGGTGGGGCTGGACCGAGAAAGTCTGCAGCCAGCGGTGAACGGTGGTTTTGGAGATGCCGGTGGCAGCCGCGAGGGAGCGCGCAGACCACTGGGTGCTGCCATCGGTGGGCTTGGTCTGCAGTGCCCGGTTGATCACCTCCGCCACCGTGTCGTCCTCGTAAGTGCGGGGCCGGCCAGGCCTGAGCTCGTCATGGAGGCCTTCCAAGCCCAGCTCCCGGTACCGCTTACGCCACTTGCCAACGGTCATCCCCGTCAGCCCCATCCGTTTGGCGATGGCGGTGTTGGTCTCGCCGGCACCGCAGGCCAGCACGATCTGAGCGCGCTGCACGATCGAATGCGGCAACGACCGGGAATTTGCAAGGGCCCGCAACTGCTGAACCTCGTCCTCGCTGAGGACCAGCGGAGGCATCGGACGACCAAGCGCCACAAGGCACCTCGGGTGACACTCTCGATTCTAGCTGTTATTTCCGGGACGGCACACTAGTTATGGGTTGGCGTGCGTGCGACCTCGGGTCGGTTCAGGTTGTTGCCGCCAGCACCAGGTTGCCCCGCTGACTGCCGTCGCCCCAGAGCTGCACGTCCCGGAAACCACGGCAGTGGCCACGGGGCAGCCGCAGCCGGCGCACCTCACAGCCCATCGGCGCAGCGGTGCCGTGGATCCAGGTGTCGGCCCGCAACCGCATCACAGTGCTCCAGCGGGTTTGACCGCTGAACCAGGCGAGCAGCTCGGTGCTGGGGAAAGCGCGATCGGCCAGGAGTGTGATGGCGCCGAACCGGGTCAGAATGAGTTGCCTTGTTGCTCAGTGCCGATTCCTCCCCTCAGGCACCGCCCGCAACCGGCTCCAGCTGAGTGAAGCCTTAGCCGTGTTGATCGAAGAAATCAAGCCGCCCCGCCAGCTGCAGGTGTTCCTCGGCCAGGTCGAGTGGATGGGTCTACACTAATGGAGCGCTGTCTACACGCCTCCAGCCGTGGCCCTCAACATCCGCAACGCCGAGGCCAGCCGCCTCGCCGCTGAGGTGGCATCCCTCGCGGGCGAAACCAAAACCGCCGCCGTGATCCTGGCCCTGAAAGAGCGTCTGCGGCGCCTGCAGCGCCAGAGCCACACCACAGCGAACAAGCAAGCCGCACTCGTCAACCGACTCGACCAGATCGCCCTACGTTGTGCTGGACGGCCGATCGGCGATCGTCGCAGCGCAGAAGAGATCCTCGGCTACGACCCCATGGGCCTGCCCACCTGATGGTGATCGACTCATCTGCAGTTCTGGCCATCCTGCAGAACGAACCGGAGCGCCACGCCTTCAACGAGGCCATCGCCGCAGCAGAACAGTGCTCTCTCTCCTCTGCTTCCCTGGTGGAGCTCTCCATTGTGATGGAGGCACGCTTTGGTTCTGATGGGCAGGGAGATCTTGATCTGTTTCTGAACACGGCTCTGATCGAAATCATCAGCCTGGATCGTGAACAGGCTGAACTCGCTCGCGAGGCATTCAGTCGTTATGGCAAAGGACGTCATCGGGCTGGGCTGAACTTCGGCGATTGTTTTTCCTACGCCCTGGCCAAGTGTCTCGCTGAACCGTTGCTGTTCAAAGGTGACGACTTCTGCCACACCGATCTCCAGCCCGCCTGCCCAGCGTCATGACATCTGTGGCGAAACCTTCTGGGTGCACCAGTTCCCGGTCATGATTCTTCGCTCCCCTATGCCCCGTCCTGGTGGTTGAACTGGCCAGCCCCAGCGACGAGGGCCTTGCCCCCCTGATTTCGGAACGCTCCAAAACCGGTGCCGGCAGCTTGCGGCAGTGCCGGCGTGGCTCCTCTCGACCTGTCCATGGAATCGGGACTCCCACTGCGCCGGCGCTGGCGTCTCGGTAGGAACACTGACTCAGCCCTGCAATACTTGAGTTTGATTCCGGATTTGCAGAGTTGGATGGCGGGGTTGGCTTGATTCCCAGGCGGCTGGAGCCGCTTGTGCTGGATCAGTTGGATCGATTTCCGGCTGTTGCCCTTCTGGGGCCCCGCCAGGTTGGCAAATCCACGCTGGCGCGCCAGATCGCCCTGCAGCATGAGGCCCTCATGCTCGATCTGGAATCACCAGCTGACCGAGCCAAGCTGCAGGAGCCTGAGTTGTTCCTGAGCCGCTATCCGGATCGGCTCCTGATCCTCGATGAGGTGCAGCGCCTACCTGGGCTGTTTGAGGTGTTGCGTGGGGTGATCGACGCCAACCGCTATGGAGGCCGCCGCAGTGGCCAGTTCTTCCTGCTCGGTTCGGCCTCGGTGGAGCTGATTCGGCAGAGCAGCGAAAGCCTGGCCGGGCGCATTTGCTACCTCGAGCTGAGTGGTCTCTCCGTATTGGAGCTGGGCGCTGCAGCCAGTGAACGCCTCTGGATTCGCGGCGGCTTCCCCGACAGCGTGCAGGCCTCCGATGACGCCAGCAGCAGCATCTGGCGCGAACAGTTCATTCGCACCTGTCTCGAGCGCGACATTCCCCAGCTGGGACCACGCATTCCGGCGGAGACCCTGCGCCGCTTCTGGACCATGCTGGCCCATCACCAGGGAGGCTTGTTGAATGCTGCTGCCCTTGGCCGTGCCCTCGGTGTGGATGGCAAGACGATCCGCCACTATCTCGATTTGCTGGTGGATCTGCTGCTGGTGCGGCAGCTTCAGCCGCTTGTGGCCAATGCCGGCAAGCGCCTGGTGAAAGCTCCGAAGGTCTACGTGCGCGACAGCGGCTTGGTGCACACCCTGCTGGGGCTCGATAGTGCCGAAGCGGTGCTCGGCCATCCCGTGGCCGGCGCCAGCTGGGAGGGATTTGTGATCGAAACCCTGCTCACCGTGATGCCCCAGCGTTGCCAGGCTTTCTTCTATCGCACCGCAGGCGGGGCCGAAATGGATCTGGTGATCGACCACCCCGGCGGTGAACGCTGGGCCATTGAGGTGAAGCGCAGCCTCACGCCAACCCTCAGCCGCGGCTTCCATCAGGCCCAGGCCGACCTCAACCCCCGCCAAAGTTTCGTGGTGATTCCCCGCGAGGGTCGCTTTCCCCTGGCGCCAGGGGTGGATGCTGTTGGCTTGGCCGAACTGGCCGCCCACGTGGCTGGATAGCCACACCCCCGGTGAGCTGGCTGCCGCCGTGGGCGGTCAACCAGGCGGCAAGGTCGTCGGGGCCTCGTCCGTCCATGGGTTGAACGTGGGCACCCCCGTATCTGGCGCGCCTCCGGGTGCGCATCACGGCCAACGCGGCCAACACCTCCAGCAGCTGATGCTGGGCAGGCTTCGGGATCCCGGGGATGGAGAGGCTCTCGGATCGGTCAGCCGTGAGGCTCATGGAGCTTCCTCCAGAAGCCGATGATCTGAGCCACGATGGCATCAGCCGTGGAGGGGTTATTAGGTGTGGCTGGTGAGATTGCGGTCTTGAATCATCAGCATCCAGACTTCTCCCTGCTCGATGCTGAAACGCTCCTGCCAGCGGATGTCTTCTGCCATCAGGCCTGGTCTCCGGCGGCTGTGAACGCCGATGGGATCGTGGGCGGATTCTCCATCCATCCCCTCCATTGAAGCCCTTGAACCGCAGGAGCGACACCGGCCTCTCCCGCCAGCTCGGCCTGCGGTCGATGACCCTGGCGGTGGTGACCAGCACGATCGGATCGGGCTGGCTGTTCGCTCCGTTCTATGCCGCGCGCTTCGCCGGACCGGCCGCCCTCGGCGCCTGGCTGCTGGGCGGCCTGCTGGCCTTTGCCCTGGCGCTGGTGTTTGCCGAGCTCGGGGCCCTGGTGACCAGCTCCGGCGCCCTCGCCCAGATCCCCCTGCTCAGCCACGGCCGCACCGCCGGCTTCATCGGCGGCTGGTGCGCCTGGGTCTCCTACCTGGCCCTGCCCAGCATCGAGGTGATGGCGGTAATGCAGTACCTGGCCAGCAGTGTTCCCTGGCTCACCGCCGATGCGGGCGCCGGCCAGGTGCTCAGCGGCGCCGGCCTGGCCCTGGCCAGCCTGCTGCTCGCGGTGCTGGCCTGGATCAACCTGGCCGGCGTGGGCTGGCTGGCCCGCTGGATCGACGGCCTCACCAGCTGGAAGCTGGTGGTGCCCCTGGTGGTTTCGATCACCCTGATGCTGATGTCCGGCCACTGGGGCAACCTGGTGCCCCTGGCCCAGCCGGTGGGGACAACCCTGGAGGGCATGGTGCGGGCGATCAGCAGCGGCGGCATTCTGTTTTCCCTGCTGGGCTTTCGCACCGCCATGGACCTGGCTGGAGAAGCCCGCCAACCGCAGCGCACCGTGCCGATCGCCATGGCCCTGGGCCTGGGTATTTCGCTGCTGATCTACCTGTTGCTGCAGCTGGCCTTTCTCGTGGCCGTGCCGCCCGATCAGCTCTCCGCCGGTTGGGCCGCGCTCCGCCTCAGCGCCCACGGAGGGCCGCTGGTGGCCCTGGCCCTGGGGTTGGGTCTGGGCTGGGTCGGCCGGCTGCTGCTCCTGGATGCGGTGGTCTCACCCACGGCCACCGCCATGGCCTACATGGGGGCGGCTTCGCGGGTGGGCTGGATGATGGGCCGCTGCGGGCTGCTCCCCAACGTGCTCGGCCGGATCAATCGCCAGGCGGTGCCGTCGGTGGCCCTGGTGATCAGCCTGGCCCTGGGGATCGGCCTGCTGCTGCTGGGCCCTGGTTGGCAGAGCGTGGTGAGCCTGCTCACCGCCACCCTGGTGATTGCCCTGGCCATGGGTCCGGTGAGCCTGGCCGCCCTGCGCCTGCAGCTCCCCAGCAGCCCCCGCCCCTACCGCCTGCCCTGGGCCAGGCTCTGGTGTCCGCTGGCCTTCGTGCTGGCCACCTGGGCGATCAGCTGGTGCGGCACCACCTCTCTGGGTGGCGCCGTGCTGATCGTGCTGCTGCCGGCCATCGGCTTCGTGCTGCTGACTCTCCGGGGCCGGCAACATGAAGAGCCCCACGCTCCACTCAACCTGCGCCAGGGGCTGTGGTGGTTCCTCTATCTCGGTGGTCTGGTGGCGATCACCGCCTGGCCGCTGGAGCTGGCCGCCGAGCTGATCCTGCTGGGGGCCTGGGCCCTGCTGGTGTTCCCGCTGGCGGTGCGATCGCGCCTGTCGGCGGTGTCCCCCTGGGCCAGGATCGGCTCCGCATGATCCCCCCCATGGATGCCCACCCTGGCGCCTCCCTCCTGAGCCAGGCCGACGAGCTTCTCCGCCTGGTCCCCCAGCTTCTCGATCAACCGCAGGGACCCGAACAGCTCCGGTCCCTCGCGGTGGCCTGTCATGGCCGCATGCTCGAGCTGGGCGATCTGCACCGTACCTTCGCGATCGAGCACGCCCTCGCCGGCGCCCGCCTGCTGGCGGCTCTGCAGGGGCACCCCGCCTCGGAACCCGACTGGGTGCAGGTCCATGAAGAGCAGTGCTGCCGCTACGGCGCCCTCTGGATCCACGAGGCCCTCCAGCAGAGCGACCACCAGAGCGATCCCGCCCAGGCCACCGCCTGGGGCGGCACGGCCCTGGGGCTGCTGAAGCGGCTCGAGCAACTGCACAGCCCGCCGCCCGCCTGGATTCAGGCTCTCCACCAGGATCTCGGCCGCAGGATCACGGCCCCCCCACCCGAGCCGCCCAGCCTCGCGCTGGTGGTGGTGGGCAACTGCCAGGCCTTCCCCCTGATGCTCGGCCTGCAGCAGGCCCTGCCCACCGCCCAGATCACCTTCTGCCCCTCGGTGCACCTGGCCACGGCCGCGGATGTGGCGGAGCTGCACCAGGCCCTGCCGCAGGCCGATCTGCTGGTGATGCATCGGGTGCAGACCGGCTACCGCAACAACATCGGCCTCGACACCGCCACCCTGCAGGCCTTGCTGGCCCCCGGGGCCCGCTGCGTGGTGCTGCCCAATCTCCACTACGAAGGCCAGCTCCCCTGGATCGCCTACGGGCAGGATCCCGAGGGTCGCCTCTCCGCCCTGGAGGCCGAATCGCCCCTCGGCCCCTATCACGACTTCCTCGCCATGGCCGCCGCCGGCCGGGGACTCGATGCCGCCGCGCTGCACGGGATCCCTTGCCCCGAAGCGGTTGCCTCCGTCCTTCGCGAGGCCCATCACCACTCCCTGGCCGAACTGCGCAGCCGCGAAGCGGACTGCAGTGTGGGCCTCTCCGACTGGATCGCGGAGCGTCATCGCCAGCAGCCGATCGGCCACACCATCAACCACCCCACCCAGGCCAGCCTCGACACGCTGCTGCGCCGCCTGCTGGCGCAACTCCACCCCACCCACCAGCTCGGTCCAGACCTCTTCGATCGCCAGGAACATCTCGGCAGCCTCAGCCTGCCGATCCATCCCTGGGTGCAGCAGGCCCTGAATCTCGGCGCCTGGGCCAGCACCTGGGGCCAGCGGCGCCACACTCCCTTCCTGATCGCCACCCAACTGGACGAATCGATCGCGTTCTACCGCAGGCATCCCTGGATCGAAGCCGTGAACGCCACCCACCCGAAGCTGGCCTTCGCCCAGCGGTGCCTCGATCTGCTTCCCGGCTGAGCAACGACACATACAGGCCCAGACGTGAGTCTTCAGCGCTTCGAGAATCAGCCTCTCTCCCCCCGGCCACGCATCGTGGTGCTGGGGGCCGCCAAGCTCGGGAACTATGTGGTGCTGCAGCCGCTGCTGCGCGGACTGCACGAGAAATACGACGGCCTGGAACTCACCTACGTAGGCAGCCGCCGCACCGCGGAGCTCGAACAGCGCAACCCCTGGCTGCATGCCTGCCTTCCCCTGGCAGAACGGGGCGCCGCGGCCCAGGATGCCCTACGGCAGTGCCTGGCCGATGGGCCCATTGATCTTGTGATCAATGCCGATGGCCATGCCCCCCACACCCCTGGCTGGGTGGAGGCCCTGGCGCCCCGCTACGTGGTGGGCGCGGCAGCGATCCCCGCCGGCCACCATCCCCTGCAGCACCTCGCCGCTGATCCCCACTGGGCCCGCCCTGACCTGGAGCGACGCTATGCCGGGTGGATCACGGGAAACAGCATCCGGGAACTGCACTGCCGCGTGGCCTGGGTGGACACCGACTTCGAGAGGGTTGAGCTGCCCATGGAGGCGCCACCCCCTGACCTGCCCGCGGTGCTGATCGCTGTCAACGGCGAACGCCCCGCCAAGCTCTGGCCCCTCTCCCACTGGCTGTCCCTGCTGGCGCTGATGGAACAGGAGCTTGGCCTGAGCCCTCAGCAGATCGGCCTGATCGGCGGCCCACCGCCCCGGCAGATCAGCCGGCCTGGGGATCTCCTGGAGCAGGCGCTGCTGGCGGCCCTGCCGTTGCGGGACCTGCGGGGGCACCTGTCCTTGCCGCGGCTGGTGGGAGCCCTGGCCCGCAGCCGTCTCTGCATCGCCGTGGATGCCGGCCCGCTCCACCTGGCCGCGGCCGCCGGCTGCCCCACGGTGGCCCTCTTCGGCACCGATCCAGAGGGCATCGGCGCCAGCCCCCAAGGCCTCTGGGCCCCCCGCAGTCCAACCGTGTGGATCCCCAGCAGCGTCAGCCGCTGCACCCTCTGCCACGACGAGCACTACCGCAACGCCAGCTGCCTGCGGTCGGAGCACCTCTGCATGGCCGATCTGACCCCCACCGCAGTGTGGCCCCTGCTGGAGGAAGCCTGGAGCAGCTCCCGCAACGGCACGCCAGGGGCTGCAGAGGCCAACGGCCCCTCCCGAGGAGAGAAATCCTGAGGCGGCCTTGGCGAGTGCCCGGACCACCGCCACATCCCGCGCCAGCCCCGCCTCGGGATCCATCCACCGCCCCCCCCTGCCGACCTTCACCTTGAACGCACGGAAGCCGGCCGCGAGGCCGTCCTCGAGCTCATCCACCAGCCGATCGACGCCCCGATCGCAATACTCGGGGAGCAGGTCGCTGAAGTAGAGGGTGGAGTCGTAAACCGGCACCCACTCGGGCCCTTGGCCCCCCAGCAGCCGCCAGGCCGGCATCCCCAGCGCCTTCCCCAGGAGGTCGTACAGGGCATGGTCGGCCCGGCCGAGGGGGCTCACCATCCGGGGCTCCGGATCCCAGATCTCGCCCAGGGTCATGCCCAGGAGGCCGTTGGCCTCGGCCGGGGTGATCCGCCCGAAGCCGATGCCATCGATCCCCTGGTCCGTGTGGATCCGCACCACCGGCTCCGAGGCCACGTCGCCATGGACGTCTTTTCTGGCGTTGCGCCCGATGAACTTCGGCCGACGAGCGACATGGGTAAAACCCTCGACCCGCGTGATGCGGATGGAACCGAGGCCGTGGTTCCGAAGCATGGGGTGGAAATCCGCGGTGTCGTCAGGCGAGCCGCACCTTGGATTTGGATTTTACGTGTGCCGCATCGCGACCCGTTCGATCGCCTTCTCGCGGCCCAGGCAGAACTCAGGGGTCTCAACTCTGGTGAGCCTGGATCCCGCCCTGCAGGCATTTCTCTACCGCCTGCTTTGGTGAGGTGGCTGCCGCAAAACGAACTATGATCGATCTGCAGGTGTATAACAGCCTTGCGATGGATGTCACAACCGTATCCCCCAAGTTCCAGGTCGTGATTCCCAAGCGGGTCCGCGAACAGTTCGGCCTCAGGGCTGGGCAGACCCTTCAGGTGATCGCCTTGCCGGGGCGCATCGAGCTGGTACCCAGCCAGCCTCCATCGGCTCTGCGCGGTTTTCTGCAGGGCACCAACACCTTTCAGCGCGAGGCAGATCGCCTGTGATGCCCACGCGGGTGGTGGTGGATCTCGACAGCCGGCTTGCTCTGGCGGCAGCCCAGCTCAGCCATGCCCTGCAGCTGCCAATGGCAGACAGCATCATCCTGGCCACGGCCAGGGATCGCCAGGCCAGGATATACACCATGGACAGCGATTTCCGCGGCATCGCCGACGTGGAATGGATCGATGTGATCCCCTGATCAGAGCAGCGCTGAGCTGATCTGTTGTTCTCAGGATGGGGCCACCGCCAAGGCCGCAACACAGCGCCGTTCTCACGAATTACCAGATAGGCTATGGGGTAATTCACTGTCTGCTGATGACTGTCTGCTGATGACTGTCTGCTGATGAGAAGCACGATCACCTCCCGAGGGCAGACCGTGATCCCCGCTGCCATCCGCGAGCGTTTTGCTCTTGGTCCCTCCCAGCGGCTCGAGTGGCTGGTGGAGGCCGATGGCTCCATCCGGGTGATCCCTGTGGCCGCCTCGCCCATCGAGGCCTCGCTGGACGCCTGATGCCCCGCTTCTGCCTCGATACATCGGCCCTGCTCACGCTCCGCGATACGGATGCCGTGATCGCCGCGGCTGCTCTCCACTGCGGCGCCACCCTGCTGTCCAAAAACCCGGAATGCCTGGCCGTCGAGGGTCTCGCTCAGGAGTGGCTGGCGTGAGGGATCAGGTCCCGGTGGGCAGTAGATGGCCCAAATGGGCCGACACGCCGGCGCGATCGGCGGCGCCCAGCACGCCCAGCTCACCCAACACCAGTCGCTCATCAAGGGTGAACAACTTGAAGCGAACCAGGCAGGGTTGAGGCAGGCCTGCAGCCTGGAGATCGTCAAGGGGCCAATCGAGGGGCCACGAGGATTGCCGCGCCGATGTGATCATCGCCAGCAGCAGATGGCCACAGCCTCGCTGAAAGCTGGGCCGTGAGAGCACCACCGCTGGCCGTTGCTTCTGGGCCTGCCGCTCGGTGAACGGAAACGGCACCCGGACCACCGTGTAGGTCTCGAAGGTGTTCACAGATCGCGGAACGCTTCCTCGTCCGCCGGGCTGCTCCATTCGCTCAGGCCCCGCTCCAGCCCGTGGAGATAGGCCAGATCCAATGGCGTCACCGCCCGCACCCGCACCGAGCCATCCTCCAGCTCCCAACTGAGCTGATCGCCCCGCCGCAATCCCAGGGCCTCACGCACAGCCTTCGGCACTGTGACCTGCCCCTTGGCAGTGAGTGTGGCGACGTCCATCGGCACCGAACCTGGCACTGGACCCACTTTAGGCCTGATGCCTCCTTGTCGTAAGGGCACCTTACGTCCGGTCGAACAGCTTCAACGGCAACCCGGAGAGGCGCAGGGCCAGGCCCAGCAGGATCAGGGGAGAGCCGCAGGTCAACGGCCATCGACGGCAGGAGTGGTCAGGGAAGCAGGAGCCGTTGCAGGCCATGAAACCGTTCGCAATTCCGATCGACGCTCACCAGGCGCCAGCCATTGGCCATCGCCAACACCGCCAGATAGGCATCTGTGCACAGCCGCTGCGGCAGATCAGCGGAGCGCAACAGCTGATGGAATCCCGGCCAGGCATCGTGGTCTGGTGGAGCCAGGCTCACGCCAGGCTGCCGGCAGAACGCCTCCAGCACGCCAGAGGCTTCCGCACTGCTCTTCACAGCCGTGCCCATCAGCTTCGGCTGGCACACCAACCGGATCAGACCAAGGCGGTCACCGTGCAGAACAGCACCCGTTCAGCAGCCTGGCGCTCCCAGTACTGGAGGGCCTGCCTGTGGTCATGGCTCCAGCAGGGCAAACAGCTCAGCATTGCTGAGTTGCTCGGGCGCGATGGCGAAGGGGCCTTCCAGGCGGGGCAGGGTGGCGGCGCTTCGTTGCACAGGCCCCGGTGCTGGCGTTGCGCTTAACCCCTGCTCCACATAACTGCGCAGCAGCTGCTTGAGGGTGACGCGTTCACGGGCCGCCCGGGCCTTGAGGCGAGCGAACAGCGGATCCGGCAACTCCAGATGGTTGTGTGTCCAGCAGCGGCTGGGCATCGCGGGCCACATGCCGCCAGATCACCGAGCTGTGCTGGGGCAGCTGCCGCCAGGCGTCCCGATCGAGGCCGATCACGTCCCGAGCCACGCCTTGATCCAAGAGTCGATCCGCCCAGCACTCGGCTTCGCGGGTGCTGCGAGCAACGACCAGCAGGTCCGTGTCCGACAGTCCATCCCAGTCGCCACGGGCTCTGGATCCAAAGAGATAGATCTGATCAGGCCGCTCCGTTGGGTCGGGCGACGCCGTCTGGCCGGTCCACGCAGCATCCCCTGGATCGACATCCAGCACGGCGTTGATGCGCTGCTTGAGATCCGCAAGCCACTGGGCATGCCGTTGTTGGCGCAGCTGCTGAAAGCTGGCGATTCCAGGCATGTGTGAGCACCCGGCAACCACTCCATGGTGTCAATCAAAAACATCGAGCAGAACGGCCGCAAGCAGATCGGGGCGGCGCTTGGTGCTGCTTCAAGCCCTGATCGGTGCGGCGTGAGTGGCTCAGGCCCTCTCCAGGTGCAGGCACAGATCCGTGTCTTCGGAGTAGGCGGGGCGGTAACGGGGAACAAAGCCCCCCAGCTGCTGCCAGAGCTCGGTGCGGATCGCCAGGCCGCAACCGCTCACAGTATTGAGCGTGATCGCCCAGTGGTTGTGCACCGGGATCAGCACCGAGATCCGGGGTGGTTGCTCGCTCTCGGGTGGCACCAGCCGCTCCCGGGCTGGCAAGGCCTCCAGCCCCCGCAGCGCCAGGCCGTAATAGAGCAATCGAAACGCCCCCTCGTGGTCGTGCCGCAGGCTGCGCTGCACATCCGGCCAGCCCGATCACCGAGGCGGGTGATGACTTCGCCGCCTTCCCCCAGGCAGCGGGTCCGGTGCTGCAGCAGCGCCAGCCAGGCCGGGGGTCGCGGGGCATCAGATGATCAGCACTCCACCAGGGGCTGAATGCGATCAATCTCCTCGGCCAGCTCGGCCCGTGCCACTTCGGTGTCGTGGGCAGCCTGGGCACGCAGCCAGTAGCCAGGGCTCAATCCCAGGAACCTGCAGAGACGCAGATCCGTGTCTGCAGTCACGGCGCGTTGACCCGCAATGATCTCGCTGATCCGCGATGCAGGCACGTCGATGGCCTTGGCCAGCCGGTACTGGCTGATGCCCAGTGGCTGGAGGAACTCCTGATCGAGCAGTTCCCCCGGGGTGATGGGTGTGAGGCGTTCCATGGAATTCATCAGTGGTAATCGTCGATTTCAACGGCTTCAGAACCCGCCTCCGTCCAAACAAAACAGAGTCGGAACTGGTCGTTCATGCTGATGCTGTGCTGGCCGGTGCGATCACCCCGCAGCGCCTCCAGGCGATTCCCCGGAGGGATGCGCAGGTCATCGAGACGGCCGGCGATCTCCAGTTGCCGGAGTTTGCGGCGTGCCACCCGCTCAAAAGCCTGGAACTGAGGCACCGCCCACCCTTGGGCCAGCCGCTCTTCTACGGAGGGCCGATCGCCCAAGCCAGCCTCCAGACACACAATGGCCTCACTGCTGAGGCTGTGCCGATGGCGCTTAGCGGCTGCCGCCAAGCGCGCGTGGAGGCCATCGGGCAGATTTTTCAGCGTGAACGATTTGGGCACACCCTTCAGCCTGAAGCTGCTGCAGGCATTCTGGAACCGTTTTGGTGCCAAATCGATCCGGGCGAGGAGGCCAAGGGGGCTAGTGCGTCGTCCTGGAAATAACAGCTAAAATCAGGGGTGTCACCCGAGGTGCCCTGTGGCGCTTGGTCGTCCGATGCCTCCGCTGGTCCTCAGCGAGGACGAAGCTCAGCAGTTGCGGGCCCTTGCGAATTCCCGGTCGCTGCCGCATTCGATCGTGCAGCGAGCCCAGATCGTCCTGGCCTGCGGAGCAGGCGAAACCAATACGGCGATCGCCAAACGAATGGGACTGACGGGGATGACCGTTGGCAAATGGCGCAAGCGGTACCGGGACCTTGGACTGGAAGGGCTCCATGACGAGCTGCGGCCCGGCCGGCCCCGCACCTATGAAGACGACAAGGTGGCTGAGGTGATCAACCGGGCCCTGCAGACCAAACCCACCGACGGCAGTACCCAGTGGTCCGCGCGCTCACTCGCGGCTGCCACAGGTATCTCCAAAACCACCGTTCACCGCTGGCTGCAGACCTTCTCCGTCCAGCCGCACCGCCAGAAGACGTTCAAGTTGTCGACGGATCCTTTCTTTGTCGAGAAGGTCAGAGACATCGTCGGCCTCTATCTGAATCCACCTGACAAGGCGATGGTGCTCTGCGTCGACGAGAAGACGCAGATCCAGGCTCTGGACAGGACGCAGCCGCTGCTGCCCATGGGCCTCGGTTACGTCGAGGGCGTCACCCATGACTACATCCGCCACGGCACCACCACCCTGTTCGCCGCCTTGGACGTGGCCACCGGTGAGGTGATCAGCCAGTGCACGCCCCGGCACCGGCATCAGGAGTTCCTGGGCTTCCTGCGGCAGATCGAGACGTCCGTCCCCGAGGACCTTGATGTCCACCTGATCGTGGACAACTACTGCACGCATAAGCACGCCAAGGTGAGGGCCTGGCTGGCACAACGGCCCCGCTTCCACGTTCACTACACACCCACCTACGCCTCCTGGCTGAACCAGGTGGAGCGCTGGTTCGGGATCATCACCCAGCGGGCGATCCGGCGCGGCAGCTTCTCCAGCGTCTAGCCGCAGGCTTCCGCGAAGCGGTAGGAGCTGATCGCCAAGATCGAGCAGTTCGTGGCGGCCTACAACAAGACCAAGGCCCCGTTCAACTGGACGGCAACCGCCGACTCGATCCTGGAGAAGCTCCAGCGACTTTGCTCGCAAATCTCCGGGACGGCACACTAGCGGTGCTATTGGAGAAGCTCAGAACGCCAAAGGTCTGAGCCTGGTTGCAGGTCGTGAGGCATCCATAAGCACAGGCAGTCGATGGCGAAAGCGGCCCCAAGTCGCCTTTCAGGGGCTAGCCCCTACTCGCTGCGAGCGGTGTCACGCCCCATTTCCGATTTCTCCCGCGGCTGAGGATGGTCACCCCAGCTCCAACCAACCGCGCAGGGCCAGATCCAAGTTGGCCATCGCTTCAGGCTCGAGCACACCGATCACCTCACCGATCGCAGCCATGGGCACCGTGAACAACTTGTCGATCATCAGCTGAGAGGGTCTGCGCAAGCCGTTAGCCGGCGTTGGCTGCACGGTGAGCCGCACGAGTGGGGCATCAATCAGGGTGCCCGTCAATGGACACAGCATCACACTCGGATGATCCTGCAACCAGCGATTGGCCTGAACCAACACCGCAGGCCTTGGCTTACCGGAATAGGCCCCCGGACTGGCCACCGTCACCACTTGCGATCGCAGCAAGCCTTTGGCACTCATGCCGTCCAGTCAGTCCAGTCGGGGATCTGCTCACTCCAGTGAGTGGAGCCGGCTTGCTGGCGGATCAACCGCGACTGACGTCGAGCCTCTTCGCCCCCACTGAAGCGCTCCACATAGAGGGCTATCGCTTCCCGCACACAGGTACTGCGACTCTTGCCAAGACTGAGCGCCAGCTGGTCCAGCCGGCGCTCCAATTCAGGATCAACCCGCACGCCGATCGCCACGGTAGTGTTTAACGTTCTGTTGAACATTTTAGGAGGTCTGCGAGCCTTTTGCTGGCGTTGATAGGCCAGCGGGGTTTTCAAGCTCCAGCGAGCACCCCCAGCCGGCCGCCGCCATAGCCGCCCTGCTGCCTCACCTGCTCGCACCAACCCTGGTGCTCCAGGTACCAGGCCACCGTGGCCGCCAGCCCCTCCTGGAAGCTGTGGCGCGGCTGCCAGCCGAGTTCGCTGCTGATCCGGGTGGGGTCGATCGCATAGCGCCGGTCGTGACCAGGGCGGTCGGTGACCGGGGTGATCAGCTGGCTGTGGGGCGCGCCAGCCGGCAGCAGCGCATCGAGGGCGCTGCAGATCGCCTCCACCACCTGCTTGTTGGTGCGCTCCCCATGGCCCCCCACGCAGTAGCTGCGGCCCAGCTCGCCCTGGCAGGCGGCCAGCAGCAACGCATCCACGTGGTCCTCCACATACAGCCAGTCGCGCACATTGAGGCCATCGCCATAAAGCGGGATCGCCTCGCCGGAGGCCGCCTTGAGGATCACCACCGGGATCAGCTTCTCGGGGAACTGCCAAGGGCCGTAGTTGTTGGAGCAGTTGGTGAGCACCACCGGCAGGCCGTAGGTGTGGTGCCAGGCGTTCACCAAGTGGTCGCTGGCGGCCTTGCTGGCCGAATAGGGGCTGCGCGGGTCGTAGGGGGTGGTTTCTGAGAACCGGCCCGTTTCGCCCAGGGAGCCGAACACCTCGTCGGTGGAGATGTGGTGGAAGCGGAAACCGGCCTGCCGCTCGGCGGGGAGTTGCTCCCAGTGGGCACGCACCGCCTGCAGCAGGTGGAAGGTGCCGCTCACATTGCTCTCGATGAACACCCCCGGACCCTCGATCGAGCGGTCCACATGGCTCTCGGCCGCCAGGTGGAGCACTAGATCGGGGTCGGCCTGTTGAACCGCTGCGGCGGTGGCCTCGGCATCGCTGAGGTCGACGCGCAGCAGGGTGTGGCGGGCCTGGCCGGCGGCATCGAGGCCCGGGGGCCGAGCTCAGCGAGCACCTTCTCAATGCTGGTGAGGTCGCTGGCGTAGCCGCACTTGTCGAGGTTGAACACCAGCGCCTCGCTCTCGGCCAGGAGCCGGCGCAACACCGCCCCGCCAATAAAACCGGCGCCGCCGGTCACCAGGATGCGGCGGCGGCCGGCGAGCAGGGCGGAGACGTCGGGTGGGCTGGCGTTAGGCATGGGGAAGCGGTCAATCTCGGATGGAGTACGCGTGTACTAAAGCGATGGGTGTCTTGGTTGGGCTGGGCTGCTTAGGGTGGAAGGAGGTTTTCGGGATCTGGATGCGGCGCCGCCCTGGTGGCGGTTGGGGTTTGATGGAAAGGCCCTGCTGGAGGCCGTCGTTGGCAGTGTTGTTGGCCTGATTGCTCTCTTCTCCTCCTATGACCACATCTCCTTCCCCCACCGCCAGTTCCCGATCCAGCAGCAATGGGGCGTCTGGCTCATCGTTGTCTCCCTTCCGCTCGTTGTTGCGGATGCTCAACTGGCGGCGCGATCCCGTCGTCGAGATGCAGATCGAGCGCTCAGAGCAGAGAATGAAGCAGCTCGAGAAAGAAATCGCGTTGCTCGATTGGATGCACTCCGAGCTCGACTCGATCGAGGCCGACTTGCCTTCCAGCTCGACCCCTCCACAGGCAACCGCCGCACACTCCAGCGACTGCTGAGCCTGCTCAACAGCCCGGAGATGGCTGAGCTGTTTCGCAGTTGAGGTCATTGCACCACCTCCAGCAGCTGCCGCAGTGTCTGGCGCCAGTGGGTGGGCGATAGATCCAGAGCCTTGCGGCTGACTGTGCAATCCAAGAGCGAGTAACTGGGCCGCTCCGCTGGGGTGGGGTAGTCGGCTGTGGTGATCGGGTTCACCGCCGCCATTCGCTCCAGCAAGCCAAGCTCCAGCCCGAGCTCCCCCACCGCCATGGCCACGTCGTACCAACTCGCCGCCCCTGCATCACTCCAGTGCAGCACTGCCGGTGGCCCGGCAGGGGTATCCATCGCTGCAATCACCCGCCAGCAGGCCGCAGCCAGGGAGGCGGTGCTTGTGGGGCAGCCCACCTGGTCGGCCACCACGTCGATCTGCTCACGCTCGCGGTGCAGCCGCAGCATCGTGAGGGCGAAGTTCTTGCCCACCGGCCCCATCACCCAGCTGGTACGCAGGATCACGCCCTGGCCGCGGACGGCCAGCAGCTGCTCCACTGCTTCTTCTCCCTTCGCTTTCGTAGCGCCGTAAACCCCCAGCGGATCGCGGCTCTGCTCAGGCCGATAGGGGGTGCCCTGCTGACCGTTGAACACAAAATCAGTGCTCAGCTGCAGCAGGCGGCCGCCGGTCTCCAGTAGCGCCTCCGCAAAGGCCCGCGGCGCGCCGCCATTCACCGCCAGGGTCAGTTCCGGTTCGCTTTCGGCTTTGTCTACCGCGGTGTAGGCACCGGCGTTCAGCACCCAGTCGGGGCGGTGGTTGAGCACCGCAGCACGGCAGGCGTCGGCATCAGCGAGATCCAGTTCCCTGCGGCTGGTGGCGATCAGCTCCACCCCGGCCGGTACCTGATGGCGCACGGCGTGGCCGAGTTGGCCATCGGAGCCGGTGAGCAGGATTTTCATGCGAACACATCTCCTGCGGCGAGGGCCTGGGCCAACCCTGGTGCGGCGGAGTCTTTCTCGGCCATGAGCGGTGCGTCGCCGTTCATGCGATCGGGGAGCCAGCTGATCGCCAGCTGCGGATCATCCCAGCGGAGCGAGCGCTCGCAGGTTTTGCTCCAGAAGCCGCTGGCTTTGTAGAGCACCTCAGCTGTCTCGCTGAGGGTGAGGAAGCCATGGGCGAAGCCCACCGGCACCCACAGCTGCTGGTGGTTTTCGGCGCTGAGGGTGGTGGCCACCCACTGGCCAAAGGTGGCGGAGCTGCGGCGCAAGTCCACCGCCACATCAAAGATCGCGCCAGCCGTGCAGCGCACCAACTTGCCCTGGGGTTCCGGCTCCAGCTGATAGTGCAATCCGCGCAGCACGCCGCGGCTGGAGCGGGAGTGGTTGTCCTGCATAAAGACAGTGGGGGCGCCCACCGCCTCATCAAAGCGGCGCTGGTTCCAGCTCTCAAAGAAGAAGCCCCGATCGTCGCCAAACACCTTTGGTGTGACCAGCAGGGGGCCTTCCATCGCCTGGCCGACTGTTGTGGTGAGCTGCTCAACCTGCATGGCGATCCTCCAGAAGCCGCAGCAGATAGCTGCCATAGCCGCTCTTCTGCAGGGGCAGGGCCAGGCGTTCAAGCTGCTCGGCGCCGATCCAGCCCTGCCGCCAGGCCACCTCCTCCGGGCAGCCTACCTTCAAGCTCTGGCGGTGCTCCAGCGTGCGGATGTAGGCCGAGGCCTCGTGCAGCGAATCGCAGGTGCCAGTATCGAGCCAGGCCATGCCCCGGCCCATCAGCTCCACCCGCAGCTGCCCCTCCTCCAGATACAGCCGATTGAGATCAGTGATCTCCAGCTCGCCCCGGGCAGAAGGGCGCACCTGCCGCGCCCTCTCCACCACGGTGTCGTCGTAGAAGTACAGCCCTGTCACCGCATAGCGGCTTCTGGGTTTTGCAGGCTTCTCCTCGATGCTCAGCACCCGGCCGTCAGCGGCGAATTCCACCACCCCGTAGCGCTCCGGATCGCGCACGGGGTAGGCGTACACCGTGGCACCGCTGGCGCTGCCATTACTCACGGCCAGCTGGGGCACCAGATCATGGCCGTGAAACAGGTTGTCGCCCAGCACCAGTGCCGCCGGGGATCCCGCCAGAAAGTCGGCGCCGATCAGGAAGGCCTGGGCCAGGCCATCGGGGCTTGGTTGCATCGCATAACGGATCTGCATGCCCCAGCTGCTCCCATCGCCCAGCAAACGCTCAAACGCCGGCTGGTCCACGGGCGTGGTGACGATCAGCACCTCCCGAATGCCCGCCAGCATCAACGTGCTCAGCGGGTAGTAAATCATCGGCTTGTCGTACACCGGCAGCAACTGTTTGCTCACTGCCTGCGTGATCGGATGCAGGCGTGTGCCGCTGCCGCCGGCCAGGATGATGCCCTTGCGCTCGTTGCTGATGGCTGCGCCAACGATCACCAGGTCAACACATGGCTTCCCTATTGCTAAGCGGGCATGATGCCCTTTGGCAAGTACAACGGAGGCGCCCCAGGATCAGGGTGTGGTTTTTGCAGAAATGGCATATTTGCCATCCTGGGGTGTAGCCCTGGCCTGGTAACGCGATCAGGGCTCTGACGCCCAGCCCACCACAAACATCGGCTCATGGTCGCCATCCGTGCATGGCCGACTTGAACGCTTGAGCTGGTGCTGGTAGTCGTTGTTTGTGCTGGAAAGACCCTCCTCAAGCCGTATCCGCGGCCTCCAACCCAGGGCGGCGTCGACTCACGTTCAATTGCTTCTTCGGCGTGCCATCGGGTTTGCTGGTGTCCCAGTGGATAGCACCCGTGAACCCCGTGGCCTGTGCCACCGCCTCAGCCAGCTCCCGGATCGAGAGATCCACGCCGGTTCCCACGTTGAGGAACTGCAGCTCCTCGGGGCCGGGTTGCCAGTGCTCCTGCGCAAACACACAGGCCTCACCCAGATCGTCCACATGCAGAAATTCCCGCAGCGGTGACTTGCATGCCGGTGATCTTGGCGATCGCATACCACTCATTCGTGAGGGCTGCTCGGCGAACTTGGGATAGATGCAGCTGCTGCCCAGAAACAGCAGCAGCCGCACCCCCGAGCGCCAGGCCGTTTCGATCACATAGGTTTGGACCTACAGGTTTTCGAGCAGACAGTCCGCCGGGTCGGTGCTGTTGGCTTGTGTTCGGCGAACCAGCGCTCCACTTCCGGGCCATCGCGCAGATCGAGCTCCTGGCGCGGTGAGTAGCTGCGGGTAGCCCGCGCGTTGCAGGGCGTGGCAGATGGCCCTGCCGGCCATGCGGTCGGCGGGGGTGATCAGGGCAAGCATCAGCGGCGACCTCCTGCTTGGTCCAGAACCGGACTAACCTGATCGCATCACGTGTCAATGGCGCTATCCATGACCGCTGTGCCGCAACGCATCGTGAATGTGCATGAGGCCAAGACCCAGTTTTCACGCCTGATCGATGCAGCCCATGCGGGCGAAACGATCGTGGTGGCCAAGGGCGGCAAACCCTGGGCACGGCTGGTGCCGCTTGAACCACCCCGTGGACGCCGCGCTCCAGGTGTCCTGAAGGGCCGTGTGAATCTGCCGCCTCTCGAGGTGCTGCTTGAGTCGCTGCCTGAGGAGGAGCTCGCTGTGATCGACCAGCCTTTGCTGTGAGCCGTATCCATCCACCCGAGCTGTTGCTCGACACCCATGCCTTGTTGTGGTGGCTGGCTGACCCCGACCGCCTGTCCCCAGCAGCCCATGGGGCCATTGAAGACCCTGGCAACCGGGTGCATGTGAGTGCGGCGTCTGGCTGGGAGATCGCCACCAAGGTGCGCCTGGGCAAACTGCCTGCAGCCAACGAACTGCTTGGGGATCTTCCCGAATTGCTGGCCGGCCAAGGGTTTCAGCTGCTGCCGATCACGCTCCTGCATGGCTTGCATGCCGGCGGTTACAACTTGGCGCATCGAGACCCATTCGATCGGCTTCTGGCCGCCCAGGCTGAACTGAGCGACCTCACCCTGGTGAGCCTTGATCCTGCGTTGCAGGCGTTTCCCTGCCGCTTGCTCTGGTAGCGCCCTCAGCTCTCCCTGGCGCGTACCGCCACGTCGCACGAACTGGGCCGCCCCTGCATCACTCCAGTGGGTACAGGCGGCTGCGGTTCACGTACTGGTGCAGGACATTGCTGATCAAGGTCTGATAGGGGATGCCTGCTTGGAGTGCCCGCGTACGGATGGCCTGGAGGTCATAGCTGGAGAGGCGGATATTGATGCGCTGATCCTTCTGGCCCGTTCCCTTGGCGGCTTCACGCAGCTCCTCCAACAATGAAGGGATTGCAATACTCCTTAGTTCATCCTGCTCGAAATCGTCGAGTAGCCGCTGTTCGTCTGCATCCAGTGGAGCTGCCGCTTGAGCTTTAGGCATCGCTTTCACCATCGGATCGGTTCGTGTTGGTGTTGGTTTCGTCGTCACGCTGGGCTTTGCGGCTGGGAATGATGGTTTTCAAGAACAAGTGATCGTCCGCTTCCACATAGGGAACGAGATGTACATAGCCGTCGATTCGGACAACAAGGATTCGCTGGCCTGGGTACCGATCCTGCTTGTGATGTTCCAGCACATCCAAGAGCTCACCGGCTTCGATGGCAACCACAACCGCCTCGAAGCAAAGCTCTCGATCCGAGATGAGCTGTGCCTTCTTCACTCCGGACTCCAAGCGAAAGGCTTCATGAAGCAAGCCCAGCCAGATTGTGTGCCTGATGTCTTCAGGTGATTCCTTTTGCCTCGCTGTGCCAGCAGATCGGGTCTTGCAGGCTCCAGCCAGCACCCCCAGCCGGCCGCCGTCATAGCCGCCCTGATCGCGAACTGCCGAGCAACAGTCGAGGTTGTCGAGATCCAAGCGCACGGTGGCGGCCACCCCTCCTGGAAGCTGTGGCGCGGCTGCCAGCCCAGCTCCGTGCTGATCCAGCTGGGATCGATCGCATAGCACCGGTCGTGGCCAGGGCGGTCGCTGACCGGGGTGATCAGGCGCCTATGGGGGCGCCAGCCTGCTCGAGCACATCGAGAGCGCTGCAGATCGCCTCCACCACCTGCTTGTTGATGCGCTCACTGGCTGTTCCATCTGAACCAGATCCGCCCACGCAGCAGGCCCTGCCGGGGGTGCCGCGGCAGGCGGCCAGCAGCAACGCATCCACATGGTCCTCCACATAGAGCCAGTCGCGCACATTGAGACCATCGCCATAAAGCGGGATCAGCTAGCCGGCCGCCGCCTTGAGGATCACCACCGGGATCAGCTTCTCGGGGAACTGCCAGGGGCCGTAGTTGTTGGAGCAGTTGGTGAGCACCACCGGCAGGCCGTAGGTGTGGTGCCAGGCATTCACCAGGTGATCGCTGGCGGCCTTGCTGGCCGAATAGGGGCTGCGCGGGTCGTAGGGGGTGGTCTCTGAGAACCGGCCCGTCGCGCCCAGGGAGCCGAACACCTCGTCGGTGGAGATGTGGTGGAAGCGGAAACCGGCTTGCCGTTCGGTGGTGAGTTGCTCCCAGTGGGCCCGCACCGCCTGCAGCAGGTGGAACGTGCCGCTCACGTTGCTCTCGATGAACGCCCCCGGACCCTCGATCGAGCGGTCCACATGGCTCTCGGCCGCCAGGTGGAGCACCAGGTCCGGATCGGCCTGGCGCACCGCGTCCGCCGTGGCCTCGGCGTCGGTGAGATCGACGCGCAGCAGGTTGTGGCGCTGAGCAGCCTGGGGCAGGGCCTCAATGCTGGTGAGGTCGCTGGCGTAGCCGCACTTATCCAGGTTGAACACCAGCGCCTCGCTGCCTGCCAGCAGCCGGCGTACCACCGCCCCGCCGATGAAGCCAGCGCCGCCGGTTACCAGGATGCGGCGGCGGCCTTCGAGCAGGGCGGACACATCGGGTTGGCTGGCGTTGGGCATCAAAGGAGGCACCGGAAGGCGTCGGTGGAGTACGGGTGTACTAAATTGGTTGCTGATCGGGCCGGTGGGGTTGCTTAGGGTGGAAGAGGTTTTTAGGGATCTGGATGCGCCGCCGCCCTGGTGGCGGCTGGGGTTCGATGGCAAAGCCCTGCTGGAAGCCGTCGTTGGCAGCGTTGTTGGCCTGATTGCTCTGTTTTCGTCCTATGACCACGTCTCCTTCCCCCACCGCCAGTTCCCGATCCAGCAGCAATGGAGCATCTGGCTCATCGTTGTCTCCCTTCCGCTCGTTTTTGCGGATGCTCAACTGGCGGCGCGATCCCGTCGTCGAGATGCAGATCGAGCGCTCAGAGCAGAGAACGAAGCAGCTCGAGAACGAAATCGAGCAGCTGAAGAAAGACAACGCGTTGCTCGACTGGATGCTCTCCGAAATGGACTTGATCAAAGCAGGATTGCCTTCCAGCTCGACCCCTCCGCAAACAACCGCCGTGAGCTCCAGCGACTCTTGACGCTGCTCAGTAGCCCTGAGGTGACCGAACTCTTTCGCGGTTGAGTTCATGGCACCGCCTCCAGCAGTTGCCGCAGGGCCTTGCGCCAGGGGGTGGGTTCCAGCTGCAGAGCGCGGCGGCTGCTGGAGCAATCCAGCAGGGAGTAGCTGGGCCGCTGCGCCGGCAGCGGGTACTCCGCCGTGGTGAGCGGGTTCACGGGCGCAGGCTGCAGCAGCAGTCCCAGCTCCTGGGCCAGCTCCCCCACCGCCACGGCCACATCGAACCAGCTGGCGGCACCGGCATCACACCAGTGCAGCACCGTCTCCTGCACGTTGGCGGTGATCGCCCGCCAGCAGGCCGCAGCCAGGGTGGCGGTGCTGGTGGGGCAGCCCATCTGGTCTTCCACCACGCCGATGGCCTGGCCGCTGGCGCCGCGCTCGCGGTGCAGCCGCAGCATGGTGAGGGCGAAGTTCTTGCCCACCGGGCCGATCACCCAGCTGGTGCGCAGGATCACGCCCTGGCCGCTGGCGGCCAGCAGCTGCTCCACCGCGTCTTCCCCAGCGGCCTTGGTGGCGCCATAGGCGCCGAGGGGATCGCGGCTCTGCTCGGGGCGGTAGGGGCTGCCCTGCTGGCCGTTGAACACAAAATCGGTGCTCACCTGCAGCAGGCGGCCGCCGGTCTCCAGCAGCGCCTCGGCAAAGGCCCGCGGCGCACCGCCGTTCACCGCCAGGGCCAGCTCCGGTTCGCTCTCGGCCCGATCGACGGCGGTGTAGGCGCCGCCATTGAGCACCCAGTCGGGCCGGTGGGTGAGCACCGCCGCCCGGCAGGCGCCGGCATCGGCCAGATCGAGGGGAAGCAGCCCATCGCCCCCGCTGCGGCTGGTGGCGATCAGCTCGATGCCCTCAGGCAGCTGTTGGCGCAGGGCCTGGCCGAGCTGGCCGGCGGCGCCGGTGAGCAGGATTTTCATGGTTGCCCTCCCCATCGCGAGCGAGCCGCTGTGAACTCGGTAGGGTGCAAAGGCAATGTTCCAATCCAGTGAGGACGGGGCTGTGAGTCGTTACACCGCCGTTGTGAAGCAAGACGGCGACTGGTGGCTCGGCTGGGTGGAAGAGGTCCCTGGCGTGAATGCCCAGGAACGCACCCGCGAAGCCCTGTTGGCCTCCCTGAAAGAGGTGCTTCGGGAGGCCTTGGAGATGAACCGCGCCGAAGCCCGTGCCGCAGCAGGTGGCACCTACGAAGAGCTGGCCCTGGCTCTGTGAAGCGCAGGGATCTGCTTCGCCATCTCAGCCAGCACGGTTGCATCCTCTTGCGAGAAGGCGGCAACCATCCCAGGCACACAGAAATCAAAGAGCTGCTGGTTCGCAAGATCTGTTCGGATCTGGGTGTTCCACGGCCTTGATGCAATCCTTTCACGCGAACATCTCTTCGGCTCCGACGGCCTGGTCCAGGCTTGGTGCTGCGGCGTCCTCCTCCTGCAGCAGCCGCAACAAGTAGTCGCCATAGCCGCTTTTTTTGAGGGGCAGGGCCAGGCGTTCCAGCTGCTCGGCGCCGATCCAGCCCTGCCGCCAGGCCACCTCCTCCGGGCAGCCCACCTTGAGGCCCTGGCGGTGCTCCAGCGTGCGGATGGTGCTGCTGGCCTCGTGCAGCGAGTCGCAGGTGCCGGTGTCCAGCCAAGCCATCCCCCGGCCCATCAGCTCCACCCGCAGCTGCCCCTCCTCCAGATACAGCCGGTTGAGATCGGTGATCTCCAGCTCGCCCCGCTCCGATGGCACCACCTGCCGCGCCCGCGCTGGGTTGCACCGCATAGCGGATCTCCATGCCCCAGCTGCTGCCATCGCCGAGCAGGCGCTGAAAGGCAGGCTGGTCCACGGGCGTGGTGATGATCAGCACCCGGCGCCTATCAGCAAAGATGTCCGCTCAGGGTACTGATCTGAGTACCTCAGAAAGCCTACTCCGGATGGAGGATCATGGGCTTCGAGATCGGATGTTGATCGTCATCGCGCGTTGATCAGGAGCGCAGGCTTGAGCGGCCGGCCCCCGGTCGGAGGCTGAGGCCGGCCCGCCTCTTGCGGGCGGTCCAACCACAACCCCCTGGGGCCTGGGTTTCTGATCTTCAAGCAGCGACAGTGTCCTGCGGTCTGGGATGGTTGACCCGCACGACTGTTGGCTGAGCCCAATCGCGAGGTGGCCTGGCCCAGCGGCGTGGATGTTGCGCACGCGCCTGCTCATAGGTCTGCTGACGGACTCTGCAGATCGCGTCAGCTTCTCCGTAGTGACGTTGATTGGGCGTCACATACTTGATGCCGCTGTGACGATGCTCAGCGTTGTACCAGTCAACAAAACCATCGACCCAGGCACGCACTGAGAGAAGATCCCGGAAACGACGCACTGGATAGCTCTGGTGATATTTCATGGTTCGGAACCATGACTCAACGTAGGCGTTGTCATTGCTCACCCGCGGCCGCGAGAATGACAGGGCAATGCCGAGCTCGGCCAGCTTCGCGGCCAAGGTGTAGGAGCGCATGGGTGCTCCGTTATCGGCGTGCAGGATCGTGGTCGACCCTGAGCTGATCCCTTCATCACGGCAGACACGATCAAAGAAGTGCTTGGCCAGTTCGCCGCATTCACGATCGTGCACCTCAACGCCAAGGATGCGCCGGCTCCACACATCCATCACCATATAAAGGTAGTAGAACTGACCCTTCGCAGGCCCCGGCAACAGGGTGATATCCCAGGCCAGCACTTGATGGATGCCCGTTGCCTCCAGCACGGGTGGCTCTCTTGGCTCCCGCGGTGGGCGGCTCCTGCCGCGATGATTTAACAGGCCTTCCTGGCGCATGATGCGGTAAATCGTTGACTCCGATCCCACGTAGACTCCCTCCTCGGCAAGGATCGCCACGATCTGACCAGGCGTGAGATCGGCAAAGCGTGGATCGTTGACAGTGGACAACACCTGTTGGCGCTCCTCCTCGCTGAAACGATGCATGACATGCCTGGACGCTCCCTTGCGTTGATCGCAGCTGAATCCCTGGGTCCGAATCATCAAGCCCCATCGCCTCAGCGTGCGTGTCGCCAGGCCGAAAAGATCAGCAATGGCCTTGGCCGAAACGCCACGACTGATGCCCTCCTCCAGAAGCGCGACGATCGCACCGCGATCGCCAGACGGAATCAAGGATCCTCGTCCGGTTGAAAGATCTGGTTGAACTTTTTTGAGAGCATCAACAACGTCGCCGCTTCTGTCAGTGCTTTTTCTTTCTTCTGCAATTCACGCTCCAGCTGGCGATTCCGCCGGACCAGTTCCTGATTCTTGCGTTGCAGTTCCCGCTGATCAGCCATGCTCGGCGCGCTGGGGCCATTGGCATCCTCGGCGGCCTGGCGCCAACGGGCAACCTGCTTGGGATACAGCCCCCGCTCCCTGCAGAACGACCCGAGCTCGGCTCCGTTCAGTCCTGCGGCCTGGATCACGGCTGCCAGCTTGTCGGCAGCGCTCCACTGCTCCGGCGGCCGGTTCGTGGCAGGCACCAGCTGGCCCTGCTTCTGCCACTGGCTCCGCCAGTTGTAGATGGTCTGCGCCGTGATCCCGGTGTCGCGGGCGATCTCAGCCACGCTCTCACGGTTCGGAGGGCTCATCCGCAGGCGGACGGCTTCCCGCAGAGCGGCGTCATAGGGCGGTTGCATAGTCGTCGGTTGGGCCCCCAGGTGGACGGGTCAAACCGAGCGGACTTCTTCCTAAGAAACACCAACGGCCAACAGGGATCTCGGCTGACTGACCACACCTCAAGCAGAGGCAACAAGTTGAAAACCAAGGGCAATGGCGCGTCGCTGGAGACCACGAATCTGACGATCCCTTGATTCCTCCTGATATGCGGCAGCACCGGGATCCTGATATACCAAACCATCACGGAGCGTCTTGTAGTAAAGAATGGCAAGCTTTCGGGCAGTAGCAATTAATGCTTTACTCTTTCCGGCACGTGCTGCCAGACGACGTTGAAAAGCACCCAGTGCAGTATTCGTTCTTCCCAGCGGTACGGCAGCCATCCAAAAGGCACTACCTGCTCGCGTAGTGCCCTGTCGTGTTCGTGAAGAAAGTACCTTTCCCCCTGAGATCCTGTTCTGAGGACTGAGTCCCAGCCATGACACAAAATGCTGGGCACTGGGCCAGCGCTTCATGTCCAACCCACACTCACTAATGAGCGTGAGAACTGTTGTTGGTCCTAATCCCGGAAGCCTTAGAAGATTGTGGCCTGACAAGGCTTGAATTAGGTGGGTTGGGTTAAATGCAAAGCCATGTCCGCATATCTTCCAATCCCCAGGTTGACTGCCTGGATCTTGATAGTCCGAGCCGGCAAGCTCTGTCATCAATGATTGTGCCGCAAGCTCGCAGGCCCTGATCTTCTCTGAATAGGTGTCAAAGAGCTCAACTGCGATCTTCAAAGAGAACAAGTGATCGTCTTGGTAGTTCCCCTCAAGAGCAGCCGCAATTGTTGCCGCGCTCTCCTTGCAGCGTCTGTCTCGGAGAGAAGCGAGTCTTTCGGGGTCCCTCTCACCTGAAAGTATGGCATCGATGATTCGCCTACCGGTTAGTCCGCTGATATCTCTGACAACATGATGAAGCTGAAGATTCATAAGCATCAGCGCCTTCTGGATGTGTTGCTGATGAGACGAGCGGTATCGAACAAGTTGATCACGCTGCCGCAGATATGAGCGTAGTTCTGTGATTTTTTGGTCTGGACGAAAGCTTGCTCTCACCAGGCCGTAGCTGTGGAGCTGCTGAAGCCATTGTGCATCGTTGATATCCGTCTTGCGGCCCGGAACATTCTTGGCGTGCCTGGCATTAACAAGAAAGACGTCAATGCCTTTGCCAGAGAGAATCTCGTAAAGCGGAACCCAGTAGATTCCAGTGGACTCCATGGCAATGGTGCTAATTCCAACTGCCAGCAGCCATTCGGCGAGTGCGATTAGATCCTTTGTGAAGCTTGAAAACTTGCGGACGGGATTCGGATCAAGCTCGACAGGAACAGCAACAACGTGGAATCTACTGCCGACATCAATTCCAGCGGAACGAGGGTTAATGACTTTCAGACGAGCTCGGCGCTTGCCTGCTGAAATTGGTTCTCCCATGGCTTAAGGACTCACTAGGTGATCGGGAGGGCATCAGGCAGGATTCGCGCACTAAAATCAGCAAATTCCTAATCGGGATCGGCCGACTAACTCATTGGTCAGTCGAGCCGTCGCCAGGGCAGGGAGCGCAATTCGAATCCCAGGCCACGTTTGCTTTCGGGGTCAGGCCTCCAAAGATGTCATCGGCCATGGCCCGATGTCCTCATGACCAGAGTGGCAAGGGCGCTCTGGCTTGGCCGTGGGTGTTTCGGGCGCGAGGGCGTACGCGCGTACTGGTTCGTTTGCTGACACTGGGGGACCTCCCGAATTCCCGCCAGCATCAACGTGCTCAGCGGGTAATAGATCATCGGTTTGTTATACACCGGCAGCAGCTGTTTGCTCACCGCCTGGGTGATCGGGTGCAGCCGCGTGCCGCTGCCGCTGACCACGTCTCCTTCTTGGGCCGAGTTCTCCCCCTCCCCCAGTAATGGGATGTCTGGCTCATCGCTTTCTCCCTTCCGCTCGTTGTTGCGGATGCTCAACTGGCGGCGCGATCCCGCCGCCGAACAGCGCAGGATGCAGCTCGAGAAAGAGCTCGCGTTGCTCGAGTGGATGCACTCCGAGCTCGACTTGATCGAGGCCGACTTGCCTTCCAGCTCGACCCCTCCCCTACCAACCGCCGCAAACTCCAGCGACTGCTGAGCCTGCTCAATAGCCCGGAGATGGCCGATCTCTCTCGCGGTTGAAGTCATTGCACCGCCGCCCGGCAGGCGTCGGCATAGGCCAGATTGAGGGGAAGCTGCCCATCACCCCCGCTGCGGCTGGTGGCAATCAGCTCGATGCCCTCAGGCACTTGCAGGCGTGAGCTCCATCGGGGTCAGTCCTGAAAGATCGAGACGCTGACGGGCCTGCCAGAGGTCGTGGCTGTCCTGCATGGCAAGCCAGCTTTCGGCACTGCGCCCCAGCACCCGCGATAACCGAAGCGCCATATCCGGTGATACGCGGCTTTTGCCGGTTACCAGCCGTTGGAATGTCGAAGCCGATACACCCAGCCGCTCGGCCACCTGCCGGATGGAGAGCTCACAGGGCTCAAGATACACCCCTTCGATGAATTCCCCGGGGTGGGGCGGATTGTGCATGTGCATCAGTGGTAATCCTCGAAATCGAGATCGAACACGTGGCCGCCGCGGAAGGCAAACGTGAGCCGCCAGTTGCCGTTCACCCAGATCGACCAGCGCCCCTTGTCTGCTCCCTTGAGTGGGTGCAGGCGATAGCCCGGCAGATCCAGATCTTCGATCTGGGCAGCGGAGTGCAAGGCCGCCAATTGCAGCCGGAGCTTGCGGGCAAGGGGCGGCTGAATGCCAGCTGTGCTGCCCGTTTCGAAGAACAGCCGCAGGCCCTTGTGGCGGAAGCCATGAATCACCCTGTCGATCCGCTGCAGACACACCGTAGCGCGATGCGCAACGGGCGACGCTTCGGCCAGTAGCCGCAATAGGTCGTCTCCATAGCCGCTCGTTTTGAGGGGCAGGGCCAGGCGGGGGCAGGCTTCTCCTCGATGCTCAGCGCCACCCCACAGCGCTCCGGGTCGCGCACCGGATAGGCATACACGGTGGCGCCCTGGCCGCAGCCGCTGCCCTCGCCGAGCAGGCGCTGAAAGGCGGGCTGGTCCACGGGCGTGGTGATGCTCAGCACATCCCGAATTCTCGCCAGCATCAACGTGTTCAGCGGGTCATACCCTCCGGGAGCGGTTGCGGCTCCACGCTCTTACGGAGACGGCCTTGGGGCTGCAGCCCGTGTGGGAATCGGTGGGGCCGAGAGTGCGTGGCTGCCGGCGGCTCCGGGGCTTGTTCCGGCTGCTGGGCCTGACGGCTCAGGGGGGAGTCCCCTAAGCCCCGTTGCGCGGCCAGCGAATGGGGGCGTTGACGGAACTGTGCAGACCGGGTGGTTGCGGCACACCAGATGTGGTGGGTGGCGGGCCTCGCCGCGCGGATTGCGCGATCCGCGATCAGGGGCTGATCGTTCTCGGCGTCGATATCGGGCATCGAAGCCGCGTCCGCCATGGCCTGGGTATTGCTGAGACCGACCCGCGGCAGGGTGCAGCAGGCCTGCAGGCCGAGCCGCACGTGTCGAGGTTGAACATCAGCGCCTCGTTCGCTGCCAGCAGCCGGCGAGCAGGGCGGAGACGCTCGGCGGGCTGGCGGCGGGCATGGGAGGAGGCGTCACAGGGTGCCGCAATACAGGTGTACTAGGCTGGTTGCTGTTCGAGGCGGGCGGGGCTGTTTAGGGTGGAAGAGGTTTTTCGGGATCTGGATGCAGCGCCGCCCTGGTGGCGGTTGGGGTTTGATGGAAAAGCTCTGCTGGAAGCCGTCGTTGGCAGTGTTGTTGGCCTGATCGCTCTCTTCTCGTCCTATGACCACGTCAACCTCCCAGGACAAACTCTCCGTCTCCCCCAGCAATGGGGCGTCTGGCTCATCGCTGTCTCGCTTCCGCTCCTTTTTATCGATGCTCAACTGGCGACGCGATCCCGTCGTCGAGATGCAGATCGCGCGCTCAGAGCAGAGAACGAAGCAGCTCGAGAGCGAAATCGAGCAGCTGAAGAAAGAAACAGAGCGGCTGGAGAGAGACAACGCGTTGCTCAGTTGGATACACTCCGAAATCGACTTGATCGAGGCCGACTTGCCTTCCAGCTCGACCCCTCCCCAGGCAATCGCCGCAAACTCCAGCGACTCTTGACGCTGCTCAGTAGCCCTGAGGTGACCGAACTCTTTTGCGGTTGAGCGCATCAGGATCCGCCCTCCCCACTCCATGGGTTCATGGTCGGCACCCCCGTTGGCGCGAAATGCCGCAGGTTGCGCGTCACCACCGTGAGGCCGCGCTCCAGTGCCGTGGCAGCAATCAGCAGATCGGCGCTGTCATGGCCGATCTCAGCGGAGAGCAGCCCCCAGCGGCGCGCCACCCCCACATCCACCGGCAGCAACCGATCGCCATACAGCCGCAACAGCTGATCCAGCCATTCGGCCAGCTGCGTGGCGAAACCAGCATCGCTCGAACGCTTGCGGGCGATGCCGCGCTCGATCTCGCCGATGCTCACCACGCTTACAAAACAATCCTCCTGCCGCTGGTTGCTGATCCACCCCACCACGCCTGGATCGCGCTGGCGCAGCCGCAGCTCAGAGAGCACCATCGTGTCGATCAGGTACATGGGAACTCCCTTGGCGTCAGGGGCAACCGTTCGAAGGGCTCGTCGTCTTGCGGCATCTGCAACAGCAGCTCGGCAAGCGATGGCGCGCTGGCCCGCTCGAGGCGCTGCAACCGCTCGTACTCCTCTGCGGAGAGCACCACGCTCACCCATTTGCCGCGGCGCGTCACCATCTGGGGTTCTCCCCGGGCCGCCGCATCCACCACGGCGCTGAAGCGATTTTTGGCGTCCTGCAAGGTCCAAACGGCATCCATGGCTTTACTGGCTAGCTGATCCATCTAGCTTAATGGCGGCGCTCATGCAGTCGCCTCTAGTAACTGGCGCAGGGCCTGGCGCCAGGGGTGAGGTGGGTGCCTTTTATTGGACAGTTCCGGCCCCTGACATCGTTAACCCAGGACGGGTGGAACATGGTTCGGCCTCAGTGTAGACCGCGTGGGGAGTTTTGCCTCCAAGGGAACTGTGAGGTCTTACATGGCAATACCGCCACAGGAAGCGGGCCAGGCTGATTTCAGCGTCCCAGCCATCGCTGTATGCCCGTAGGTAGACCTCCTCGTACTTGACAGTCCTCCACAGCCGTTCAACAAGGATGTTGTCGTAGCACCGCTTTCTGCCGGACCAGCTGATCTGGATCCGCTCCCCTTTGAGTCTGGCCACAAAGTCAGCGGACGTGAACTGACAGCCTTGATCGGAGTGGAAGATCTCTGGCCTACGGCCGCCTCCCAAGGCCATCTCCAGGGCCTCCAGACAGAACTTCGTGTCAAGGCTGTTGGAGAGCCTCCAGCTGAGCACATGCCTGGAATGGAGATCCATGATCGCCACCAGAT
The DNA here is from genome assembly GCF_015840525.1 of Synechococcus sp. CBW1006. Lineage (NCBI taxonomy): Bacteria > Bacillati > Cyanobacteriota > Cyanophyceae > Synechococcales > Synechococcaceae > Synechococcus > Synechococcus sp. CBW1006. Next base: position 2,758,467 of record NZ_CP060396.1, read on the forward strand.
AGAGGAACCCTTTCTGCAGAGGGATGTAGGTGATGTCGGTCGCCCAGACCTGATCCACCGACGTGACCTGCGTGAGGTCCACCAGGCAGGGGAACCGCACGGACGGATCACCTGGAACCGTCGTCCGGGGCTTCTGGTAGATCGCCCGTAATCCCATGCGCCGCATGAGGTTTCGCACTCGATCTCGGCTGATCGGGATACCATCTTGGGCCAGATAGTCCACCATCCGGCGGCTGCCGCTGCAGGGATCCTCCAGGTAGAGAGCATCGATCCTGGCCATGATCCGCAGCGTCGATACACGGACCGGTGTCGGCCGGTAGTACAGCGTGGATCGAGGCAGCCCCAGCAGCGCACACTGCCTGCTGATGCTGAGCTCGGGGTGGTCGTGATCGACCAGCTTGCGCAGTTCACGGGCATCAGAGCAGTTGAGACTTTTTTTTGAGCCACTCCAGCTCCATCTGCAGCCGTCCGATCTGCTGGAACAGCTCCGCCTCCTTGGCCTGCCCCTCCTCCTTGTCCTTGGTCTTCTTGCCTCGGGTGAAGAGCTCGCTGGCACCGTCCAGGAGCTGCCGCTTCCACTGGCTCACCTGGATCGGGTGGATGGCGTGGTCGGCGGCGATCTCCTGGATCGTCTTGCGGCCACTGATCGCCTCCATGGCGACCCTGGCCTTGAACTCGGGGCTGTGGGTGCGGCGCTTGCTCATCGGTGGGAGCCCCTTTCAGGGGCGGTACCCCGCCTCAGAGGTTAACGATGGGGCCTGTCCAGAAAAGCCAGACCACCTCACCGAGAAGGTCGGCGCCGTGTTTGGCCTGCATGTGATCGCCTACAACCTGATCCGCCTGGGCAACCTGCTCAAGCCCGCGATGGAGGCGGCATGAACAGCCCGTTGTCCAGAGGTGTGCCCAATAGGCCTCAACCAATGCCTTGCAGAGAGGCCAACGATGCCGAAATCGGGCTGTTTGCGGCTCTGATAGCCGCCGATCCGTCTTTTTGAGCCGGAAATCCACTGATGCCTGTGGAAAACTGGCTCGTGGGTTGGTTTTTCAGCAAACTCTTAGATGGAGTTGCTTGGATGGCGCCCAAATCCAATGCTTATCCAGCCTAGCTGAGACATCGAGGACATGTCCTCATGGACAACCGCCAAGTATTGATCGTCGATTACAACGTCACACAGGTCACAGCCACCGGTGACAGTGATGAATCCGGTCAATTCTAATCTTGCCACACAGTGTACCCATGTCAAACCAGTGCTGCGAGATCGTATTCTGCAATCTTCCAATTCGCCCCCCCGGTTCAGGAAAGATGTCACCCCTTTCATCCGTTCATCCGGGGGCTTGAGGAAATGACCCATGCGTCGTTACAGCGAGGCCGTCAAGGCTGATGTGAGGAGGCGGATGAGCCCGCCGCTCAGGCAGTCCGTGGCTCGGATTTCAGAGGAGCTGGGCATCCACGTGATCACCCTCTACAAATGGAGGAAGACCTGGCGGTTGCAGGGGGAGGTGGTGCCGGCATCCGAGAAGGAACCAGAGGGCTGGAGCGCTGCCGACAAGTTCACGGTTGTGCTGGAGACGGCGGGGCTGAACGCCACCGAGCTGGGCGCCTACTGCCGTGAGCGGGGCCTGTTCCCTGAGCAGGTGAGCCGCTGGCGGCAGGCGGCCCAGGATGCCAATGAAAAGCCAGTGCTCACCTTGAAAGAGCAGAAGGAGCTCGAGAAGCTCCGCGCCCAGGACCAGCGCGAGATCAAGGCCCTCAAAAAGGAGCTGCAGCGCAAGGAAAAGGCCATGGCGGAGATGGCGGCCTTGCTGGTGCTGCGAAAAAAGTGGGAGGCCTTCTGCTCGGAGGACGCGGAAGGCTGACCAGCGCCGCGCACCGGCGGAAGGTGATCGAGCTGATCGGCGAGGCGAATACCGCTGGCGCCTGCCTGGTGAGCGCCTGCGGTGAGATCGGCATCTGCCTGCGCACCCTCAAACGCTGGCGCAAGGCCTTTGGTGGTGATGGGGACGGCAAGGACCGCCGTAAAGGCAGCCCCCGCGATGTCGCTCACCGCCTGAGCGAGGAGGAGCGCCAGCGGATCCTGCTCACCTGCAACCAGCCGGAGTACGCCTCGCTGCCGCCGGGGCAGATCGTGCCAGCGCTGGCGGATCAGGACCTCTATATCGGCTCCGAGAGCAGTTTCTATCGGGTGTTGCACCAGGCAGGGCAGTGCCACCGGCGCGGGCGTGCCCGGCTGCCGCAGGAACCGCGCTCCGTGCCGCGTCTGCGGGCGGATCGCCCCAATGCGCTCTGGTCGTGGGACATCAGCTTCCTGCCGACCACGGTGCGGGGTGTGTGGCTGTACCTCTATCTGGTGGTCGACGTCTGGAGCCGCAAGGTGGTGGCCTGGGATGTGGCCGAGGTGGAGTCGGCTGAGATCGCGGCGGATCTGGTGCAGCGGGCCTGTCTCAAGGAGCGCTACCGGCGGCCCAGCGGCTTTGGCAGCCAGCAGTGCCAGCAGCCGCCACTGATCCTCCATGCCGACAACGGCAATGCCATGCGTGGGGCGACGCTGGAATCACGCCTGGAGGAGATGGGCGTGCTCAGATCCTTCTCGAGGCCAAGGGTTTCCAACGACAACCCCTACTCGGAATCCCTGTTCCGAACGGTCAAGTACCGGCCCGACTACCCTAATCGGCCGTTTGCCTGCAAAGCGGAGGCGTGCGAGTGGGTAGCGGCATTTGTCGACTGGTACAACCATCGGCACCGCCACAGCGGCATCAAATTCGTCACGCCCCACCAGCGCCACAGTGGAGCCGCCAAGGCCATTTGCCAGCAGCGAGCCGAGGTCTACGAGAAGGCTTGCCTGGCCAATCCAACACGCTGGAGCCGAAGCACCCGCTGCTGGCGTCAACCCGAAAAAGTTTGGATTAACAAGCCACCAGAGGAGCCCGAACCGATCCTCGCGCTACCTTTGATCCAGGCCGCCTGAGTGGCAGCCAAGGAGTGACACCTTCCCTGAAAGTCACCGCGCCGGTAGAATTAGCCCACTACATCAAAATGTTTGCTTCAACACCCGCAGAACTCGTTGGCGCCCACGACCGTTGACACCCTCGCTCTATTCCTGTTCATCCGCTGAGAACGAGGCATGTCTCACTCAACTCCTTGCAGCCGAAAAATCGACTTGGTTCACGCACTGATACCAAGAATATGCAAAAGAAATCAATCGGATATGGCGATCCTGGGCTGGAGTCTCATGATCAAGAGATGTCGCTAATGAAAAGTACTCGAGACATAGAGATAAGCCAGCAGCTGATTGGACGCTATGTTCCCGGGTGTCGCGAGTACTGTACCACGGCTCCAACTCTGTCATCTAGTCTTGCTTTATTCAGTGATACTCCGGAATTTAAGGCTGCTATTCAGTCGTTCGGCAGCAGCGTCTCATGCCTGTTCCAGGGATACTCCTCACCTGGAAACGCACATTCGCTTCGGGTTGCCCTTTCTGGGCTTGGAATTGAGGAGATACGGATACTTGCGGTCGATCGACTCTGCTTGCCCAGAATTTACAGCAACCTGGGTGTCGAGATGCCAGAGATGGACTTTATTCAGCATGATGCCTGCGCTTTAGAGAGCATTCTTGATGAAAGAAGGTTTGATCTAGTCATACAGGATTTCACGCTTAACTGTATGCCGCCATCCCAGGCGCCTTCGCTTCTACGCGCGGCGCACGCGTTACTTGGAGCCAAAGGCATCTGCCTGATCAGCGTGTCGTGCGACGCGACAAACAACAGGAGTGCCCCCCTTGAGAGCTTATCCACGGCCTTGACGCGTTGGCCGAACCGATGGAGCGATTCAACTTGGGGGTTATCAGACATGGCCTGGTCGGACCAAGAGTTCAAGCATATGGCTAACCGATTGGCGGGTCGGACGTTTCTCGACGAAATTAACGGATGCGTTCTGCAGATCACCGAGCCTTCTTGTCAGTTCGAGTTCTTCGAGTCTCAAACCAAAGTTATCGCCATGATCGAGAGAGCTGGATTTCATGTGACGGTGGTCCATGCTGGGCTTGCCGTGGATTACAGTGGACTCACCTGTACCCGAGCCAGGATAATCGCGACACCTCTCTGACTGGGATGATTCAGTAGCTGGTGGTGCCAATCGCGAGGAGCGACTTAATCACTGCTGCAAGCGATGCGATGTTTTCATCGGAAAAGAATGTACCATGTGTGCCAGTAATAAAGCGAAGCTCATAGCCTTGCGGGTAAGCCCTTCGCAGAGTGGGCTCTGGATTTTCCTGCTTCAGGAAAGGATTGTGGCTGCTCTCGCGACCGAAGATAAGGCCCACTCTTTGATCATAAGGCCAAATCGAAGGTTGCTCCATCAACAGCAGCAACCGGACTTCGCGGCCGCGTGCGCGCAGAGCCTGTGCTGTTCCCCGGGCGATCGTGGCACCTTGGCAGTTCCCACCGAGCAGGAACGAGCCCTCGGGCTGCCATCGGATCAGTTCTTCACTGTAGATTTCAGCTAGTGCAGCGATGGTTTCTGGGAGGTATTCCATGATCAGATGGCCGGATCGCATCCCAAAGACCGGAAGCTCGTCGCCCAAAGCACCCGCAAGAGCGCGAAACTCTTGATAGCCTTGAAAGCACCAGAACAGTCCGGGCTTGCCCTTATCCATTCCCAGCCTGCGCACAAAACCTGTCTGACGATCGCCCCCGCTAGACCATGCTGCCAGGTAAGTTCGTTGCCGATCAAGTATTCGAGCGGTGACATCAGGCCGGGCTGTACGCATCGATGCCGGATCCGACAGCTGTTGCCGGATCCCCGAGGCCATGCCCTCGACCGTCGAGATTGCCTCGATACTTTGCGCCGATAGCCTGAGGCCAAAAGTCTTCTCTACTGTCAAGACCATCTGCATTGAGGCGAGCGAATCGCCTCCATAGTCAAAGAAGTTGTCACGCGGCGTGAGGTCTGGCCGCTGCAGAGCAGACTGCCAAATCGATAGAAGCCTGCGTTCGACCCCGTCCAGTGACACTGGCCTGTCTTCCCCGGCCCTGTTGTCGGGAGCCAACGAACGCAGTTCCTGACGGAGCAGTTTTCCAGTATCACTCAACGGAAACTCATTAACTCTAGTGATCATCCTTGGCACCATAACTGCCGGCAGTCGCCTGGATAGCTTTTGACGGATTACATCGAAGTCAGTTCCATCTCTAGCAATGACAAATGCTTCCAACGTGATATATCCATCTGCCGTTCGCCTCTGCTGAACAGCGGCGCGTTCAATACCTGGAAAAGCTTCCAGCTCCACTTCGATCTCGACGGGGTCAAGGCGAACCCCATTCACTTTGATCTGATCGTCCATGCGCCCGAGATATTCGATAGAACCATCGGTCATTCGTCTGCCAATATCACCGGTTCGGAAAACTCGGCTTGAAGGAGATTTGCTGAAACGATCTGGTGTGAACCTTGCAGATGTCCGTACCGGATCACCTAAATAGCCTTGAGTAACTCCGGCACCGGCAATGAGGATCTGTCCGGCGTCTCCATCAGCGACAATTCTATCTTGCTCGTCCACCAGGTAAATCGTAGCCCCGCTGATCGGAAAGCCAATGTTGTTGCCTGCCGGTGCGAGCGCCCCATCGAGCAAGCTCGGGCCAAGCAATTCGGCCACGGTGGAAAAGATTGTAGTTTCAGTTGGTCCATAAAGATTGAGGAGCTTATGCAAACCTTTGTGCTCGCATAATTGAGCGATCAGACTCTGTGGAATCACCTCGCCGCCAAGGGAAATCACACGTAGCGCTTCAGGCAAAGGTCGCGACGCTGCGAGACGGGCAATGACCGAGGGTGTTCCACCCAAATTGGTGATGTGCTCAAACTCCCTGGAGCGCAGCAGCCCCGCCAGATCGGCTTCGAGAAGAAGGCAGCCGCCTATGCTGAGCGTAGCGAATATTTGGTGAACACAGGCATCAAAGCTTATCGAGTCAATAAAGGGCGTTAGTGTGAGGTCACTCGGCTGGAAAAGCTCCCGTGTCGAATACTTAATCAACGCACAGACGTTTTCATGGGTAACCCCGACGAGTCGAGGAATTCCTGAAGAGCCCGAAGTAAAGATTGCATAGGCCAAATCGTCACTTCGAACACGGGGGAAGTGCTGGGTGGGTGGTGGGCTTGCTTGTTCAACCTCCAGCCAAAAGCAGGCGCTGTCGATCGTTGGCATCGACGTTGACAGGGATTGATCTGTACCTCGATCCTCAATGACCAGGGCTATACCAACTTGGTGCATAATCTCATTCAGCTTGGTCCTTCGCATGGCAGGATCAAGAGGAATGTAGGCGCAGCCGGCTTTCAATACTCCAAGTAATAGCGCGATGAATCGAGAAGACTTCGCAACCGCCAGAACGACCAGGTTATTCCGCCCTATGCTTCTCTCCAACAGACAGTGGGCTACTCTGTTAGCAAGTTCGAAGATTTCACCGTAGCTCCAGATGCGTCCGGCCTCGATCAGGCAAGGGGCTGCGGGACGAATCCTGACCTGATGCTCAAATCCATCCTGAAGGCGCCGAGCCGGTGGACGTTGGACCGCCTGGGAATCCGCGACTCGGCTCGTGCCCGAGCCACCCCTGGGAATTTCGACAGATTCCAGTGCTTTTGCTATGGCATGGGCACATTGCCGAGCCAGACCCGGCCCAATAGTCACCACTAGGTCCCCCTGCTCTGCCAATTCACCGGCCAGTCTGCAGCCCTCTTCCACCCCCTCTGCTGCCCATGCCTGAGTGCCACTTTCCTGCAGGAGATCTAGTAGCAGTGCCCTGGCATCCGCCACGACAGGCATTTGGCCTGCATGGTCGATTGGGAGAATCACGAGTTCATCAGCATTGCTGAGGGCTCTCACGTATTCCAATGCCAGTCGCGACACCCTGCTGGCCAGCTGCGGCTGGCATACGGTGATGACACGGCCACCCGTGCCCACCGTGTCTCTGGCAACGCGCAACGTGGCGGCGATCTCGGTTGGATGATGGGCAATGTCGTCGTAAACCCTTACCCCTGCGCGATCACCGACGAGCTGCCAGCGACGTGGCAGTGACTGAAACAAGCCAATGTGTTGCGAGGCCCTCGCCGGTTCCACTCCGAAGGCAGAAGCCATCGCGATAGCAGCCAGCGAATTGAGAACATTATGTTGCCCTGCGAGAGGCAGTGAAACCAGGCTCAAGTGTTGGCCATGATAAAAGAGATTGAAGGTTGTTCTACTCTCGTGTCTGGAAACAATCTCAGCTCGCCATGTTGCCATATTGTTGAATCCATAATCCTCCGCTCGCTCACCTAGCTGTTCCCTGAGCGTCTGAAGAGCCGAGTCATCCGCGCACAACAGGATCTTTCCACCCTCTGGCACCCGATTTACAAAATCAGTGAAGGCCTCTTTAAGATCCGCCAGCGAGCCATAGTCGTCGCTGTGTTCATCATCAATATTGGTCACGATGCAATGGCGTGGGTTCCAGAAATCCAGTGCCCGAAAAGCCTCGCAGGATTCATTCACGAAAGGGCCCTGTGGTGACCAGCACGCATTCCTCCCTTGTAGTGATGAGCAGGCTTCGCCGATCATGAAGCCTGGCTGTAGCCCTGCGCGTTCGAGGAGAAAGGCGAGCATTGCTGTTGTGGTGCTCTTCCCATGGCTTCCAGCAACACTGATGACGTCCTGCCCTTCGATCAGCGCTGAGAGTGTCCGCCCGCGGCTGGCGATTGGAAGCCCAAGAGCTCTTGCATGGACCAAGTCGGGATTATGTGTCGGAATCGCCGCGCTGTAAACCACAAGCCCTACGCCACTCAGATCCGATGGCTGGTCCCCGATCGTGATCTGCGCGCCCAGGGCGCTCAGCGTTGCAAACCTGTTATTGGCCGCGATATCGCTGCCGGTAATCCGCCATCCACCTTCAAGCAACAGCCGTGCCAAAGAGCTCATCCCGGCACCAAGAATGCCGACAAGGTGTACAGAGTCAGTCGAGGTCAGAAGATCGGAGATCTTGGCAGATAGGCTATTCAAGTGAGATGTCCTCCTTTTGCCCGTATTCGGCGATCCGGCTGATTTCACCCAGGACACGTTCTCTCCCCCGTTCCATCGTCCACCAGTTGTCCGCCTGAATATCCGCGGGGTGGCGAGGCGGCAGCATCACAAGGCGAACAAACTTAGGAAAATAGTGGCGTGCAGTCATAAAAGCGCGCCGCGAGTGGATTGGCTTACAGCAGATCGCGAGGCTTGAAATGCCCGCCCAGGTCAGCTCATTGGCGATGATCCGTTCAGAGAAAAGGAAATTCTCGCGCGTATTCTGCGCCTCGGATTCGATAAGAATATCCCTTTCGGCCACCCCATCAGCCAACGCCCGATCTCGATAGACGCGCCACTCTGCCGGGCCTGCCTTGGTTGGACCATGCCCTGAAATCAGAATTTTCGGCGTAAGACCAGCGCGATACAATGCAATCGCGGGTTCAACATTGGAAATCGAAGGCGAACCTAGGACAAGAGCGAGATCAACTGGTCCAGGTTCGTCCTCGCAAAAGATGAACTCAGTTATCGCGGTAATTGTTTCCCGGAAATGCATTGATGACCTGCAGCGAATGGCAAAGAACATGATGGCTTGGCTGCCGATTACGTGCCCATAACAATCGTAATAATTATGGCTGCGTTGTCAGGTTGGAGAAGAATTCGTTTCGAGGCGGTTGAATTCCTGCTAGTTGTGGGCCCGGGCATTGAGGTGCTTATTCATGAGGAGTGAGGTCTTGGGCCGGGAGGTGATGCCCCGACCCTGGCTACCTCACACCCTCTTGTCAGCTGAACAACCTGCTGAGACACAACAGCTAGCTTAAGGGTGGAGTCGCCTCCCAGGCCGCAACGCAGTGCCGATCTCATGAATTACCGGAGAGGATATGGGGTAACTCACTGTCTACGCCGCATCGCGACCCGTTCGATCGCCTTCTCGCAGCCCAAGCAAAATTCAGAGGTCTCAACCCTGGTGAGCCTGGATCCCGCCCTGCAGGCATTTCCCTACCGCCTGCTTTGTCATCAGACCGGATGACTTCCGGCACAGGGTCACCGGTCGGCGAGGTGGTCCGCGAGTCATCGCCCGGAGGATCGTCGCTGACGCCGTCAGGCCGGGTTCCGCCCCGGTCGTCGAACTGGTCGTGGCCGGGACCATCGTCGGCCCCATTGCGAGCCAGGGCCGGGTCGGCGCTCCACAGGACACTGCCGAAGCCGAGCACGACACTCAGGAGCAGGACGGTGATCCGGTGAGGCTTCATGGCCGACGCTTTCAGGAGGAGGCCAGAGTGTGAGCGGTTGAGGTCGCCCTGGCCTTCACCGGCATCGAATCGTTACCGGCCAAGGCAGGATGCCGCCACCCGTGGCCCGCCGGCCCCTGTTGTTCTTTCCGCCATGAGAGCGTCACCTTCGGCCCCCTCCGATTCCCCTGACCCGCCGGTCCCCACCGCACCGGCGGCGCCTGCCGCGTCACGGGAGCCCTCGTTGCCCTACATGGTGCTCTGCGGCCTGGCCATGGGCGCCGCCGATGTGGTACCGGGCGTGTCCGGCGGCAGCATGGCCTTCATTCTCGGCATCTACGGCCAGCTGCTTGAGGCCATCGCCGGCTTCGATCTGGGCCTGCTGGCCCTGCTGGCCCTGCTGCGCCGCGGCGACTGGAGCGCCGCCGCGGCGCGGGTGCATCTGGGTTTTCTGGTGCCGCTTCTGGCGGGCCTGGCGGCCTCGGTGCTGCTGCTGGTGCGGCCGATCACCTGGCTGTACGAGTTCCAGCCGGTGCTGCTGTTCGCCTTCTTCTTCGGGCTGATCATCGGCGCGATCCTGCTGATCGCCCGTCACGCCCACTGGGGCTGGCAGGGGCTGGTGGCGATGGCGGCCGGGGTGGCGCTGGCCCTGCTGCTGGTCACCCGCGTGCCCGTCACCATGCCCCACGATCCCTTCACCCTGTTCTGGAGCGGGGCGGTGGCGATCATGGCCATGATCCTGCCGGGTATTTCCGGTTCGTTCCTGCTGCTGGTGCTGGGCCAGTACCAGCACGTGATGGAGGGTGTGAAAGGCCTGGATCCGGCGGTGCTGATCCCCTTCGCCCTCGGTTGCGCCGTGGGCCTGATCAGCTTCGTGCGTCTGCTGCGCTGGCTGCTGCACCACTTCCATGGCCAGGTGGTGGCCCTGCTGGTGGGTTTCATGGCCGGTTCCCTCTGGAAGATCTGGCCCTTCCGCACGGTGCTCGAATCCACCCACAACGCCAAGGGCAAGCTGATCGTGCTGCGGGATGCCCTGGCGGCCCCACCCAGCACCGCCGCATTGATGGTGGCCGCCCTGCTGGCGGCTCTGGGCGTGGCCCTGGTGGTGGGGATCGAGCAGCTGCAGCGGCGGGCGGGTGTTGAGGAGATGGGGGGCTGAACGATGGCAAGGGCCTCGGAGTCTTGGAGTTCGCCGCTTGGCTTTGTGCTGGCGGCCGCCGGCAGCGCGGTGGGCCTGGGCAACCTCTGGGGCTTCGCGTACCGCGCCTCTCAGGGGGGCGGTGGTGCCTTTGTGGTGCTTTATCTGGTGATCGTGCTGGTGGTGTGCCTGCCGGTGCTGGTGGCGGAGATGGTGCTGGGCCGCAGCACCGGCCATGCGCCCCTGATTGCGCCGGTCACCGCCGGAGGCCGCCGCTGGGCCCCCCTGGGCCTGCTGTTTCTGGCCGCGGCGATCGGGATCCTGGCCTTCTACGCGGTGCTGATGGGCTGGACCGGCCGCACCCTGCTGCATGCCCTGCTGGTGGGCCTGCCGGCCGACATGGCGGCCTCGGAATCCTTCTTCGCGCTGATCAGCAGCGGCGGCGGCGCTGTGCTGGGCCTTCTGGTGAGCCTGGCCCTCACCGGCGCCGTGGTGGCGGCCGGGGTGCGGGGCGGCATCGAGCGGCTCAGCCGCTGGGGCATGCCGGCCCTGTTCCTGCTGCTGCTGGGCCTGCTGATCTGGGCCGCCTTCCTGCCGGGTGCCGGCGCCGGCTACCACCAGTTCCTGCTGCGCTGGGATCCGGCCAAGCTGCTCGACCCCACCACGATCCGCAATGCCTTCACCCAGGCCTTCTTCTCGATCGGCACCGGCATCGGCGCGATCCTGGCCTATGCCGCCTACCTGAACCGGCGCAGCGCCCTGGCCATCGAGGCGGTGAGCGTGGTGGGGATGGATACGGCGGTGGGGCTGATGGCCGGATGCGTCACCTTTCCGCTGGTGGCGAGCTTCGGGCTGGGCGAGGTGGTGAGCGGCAGCACGGTGGGCACCCTGTTCATCGCCCTGCCCACGGGTCTGGCTTCGCTTGGAATGGCTGGGCGGCTGGTGGCGGTGCTGTTCTTCGGGCTTGCCTACATCGCCGCGATCACCTCGAGCGTGTCGCTGCTGGAGGTGCCGGTGAGCTCCCTGATCGATGGGCTGGGCTGGAGGCGCCGCGAGGCGGTGTGGAGCTGCGTGGGCCTGGTGGGGGTGCTGGGGCTGCCGCCGGCCCTGAACACCGCTGCCCTGGAGGTGATGGATGCCCTGTTCGGTGGCGTGCTGCTGATCCTCGGCGGCCTGTTGGTGGCCCTGCTGCTCAGCTGGCAGGCGCCGGCACGCTTCCTGGCCGATCTCCAGGGCTGCGCCACGCCGCCGGGCCTGCGCCGCGCGCTCCTGCTCAGTCTGCGCTGGATCTCGGTGCCGGCGATTGCGGTGGGGCTGGGCGTGTCCGTGCTCGACCTGGCGAAGATGTGGCTTGGTTGATGCCCGATCCGATGACCTCCTGGTTGCAGCGCTGGAACTTCATCGAACGGGCCCGGCTGGAGCGGCAGCTCTGGGAAGCCTTTGAACGGGGCGACAACCTCGAGGCGCTGATCGAGGGGTGCGGGCAGGCCGTGGCCGCTGGCGACGCCAGCCGCGCCTTTCAACTGGAGGTCTGGCAGACCACCCTGAAACGGATCCGCAGGATTGAGGCGATGATGGCCGGCCGTGAGCGCCCCTGAGGTTCAGCTCGCCCATGGGTCGACAGCGTCACCGGCCAGGCCGTCCACGGCCACCAGGGTCGCGAGCACGTCCCTGCGGCTGAGGGTGTCGTCGATCACGAGGGCGGCGAGGGTGTTCCCTGTGAAGATTCCCCAGCCGCTGAGTCCCCGGAACCGGGTGTCGTTGTCCACCCGGAGGCTGTCGGGGTCGGCCCCCACCAGCTCGATCCGATCGAAGGGATCCATGGCTTCGATCACATCCACCAGGGAGCGGCTCGATTCCGGAAGGAGGCGGAAGGTGTCGCGGGATCCATCCTTCTGGCCCACGTAGGTGTCGCGGCCGCCCCCGCCGATCAGCAGGTCGGCGCCGCTGCCGCCGTCGAGCACATCCCAGCCCGCACCGCCCTCGAGCCGATCCTCGCCGGATCCACCGATCAGCCAGTCGTTGCCGCGGCGCCCGCGGAGCCGATCCGGGCCGTCGTTGCCGATCAGCACGTCGCCGAAGCCGGACGCAGGGTTGCCGCCAGAGCGGATGTCGCCAGAGCGGTTGCCGCCAGACCGGTTGCCGCCGGTCAGGTCGGAGCCCGCCGCTTCGGCCTCCAGCCGCCGATCCAGGCGGATCGTTCCACTCCAGGAGCTGGTGACGACCTCGAAGGCGGGTTGCCCTTCGGTCTCCGGCTGCCAGATCTGCTGCAGTGCGGCCCGATCGGATCGGCTGAACGTTGTGCTCCAGCCGGCCTCGGCCGGGAGGTAGCTCATCACGGTGGAGGCACTGTCCCAGCGGGGGTCGAAGGGCGCACCGCCGGGATGGGCCAGTCCGAGCACATGGCCGATCTCGTGGACCAGGGTGTTGCGGTCGTAGGCGCTGAGGGGCTGGTTGGGATCGCTGCCGGCTGGGCGGCTGGTGGCTGTCCACTGCAGGATCCAGCCCTGGGCCTGCGGGGTGGCCAGGCCGGCGAACCCGGCTCCTTCGCTGGAGGGGGCATCGACCTGAACGATCACCAGATCGGCGCTGGCGGCCTCCAGCACCAGCTCGAAGTCGAGAGCGATCAGGGGATCGAGCTGAGCGAAGAGGCTGGTGATGACCTCCTGATCCGGGCCGGAGGTGCTGAGGGCGCTGAGCGGCCCGGCTTCGGAGTCGATCGTGGCGGCGGTCGCCTGGATGAACACCCGCAGCACCGGCCGGCCCTGCAGGACGGCCAGGGTGTGATCGCGATTCTGCGGTGAGAGGAGAATGGCCGGAGACGGGATATCGCGCATCGTTTTCGGCCGCGCCGGGGATCAGCGTTGTGGTCTGCCGTTCCCTGGTTCTACCTTGAACAGCCGGTTGCGATCGGGAACGCCCATGAGTTCCATGGATCTGACCGATTCTCAGGGGCAGGCGGATCGCCGAGCCGATCAGCTCCGCCGCAAGGGAAAGGACCTGCTGGTGCAGGGGCAGAGCGAACCTGCCTTCGCCTGTTTCGACGAGGCCTTCGCCCTGGCGCCGGAACGCCTGATCCACCGGCTCAATGCCGCTGCGGCGCATCGAGCCCGGGGCCGGGCGGAGGCGGTGCTGCCCCTGCTGCGCCCCCTGGCACCACGCTTCCGGTCGTCTCTGCAGCCCGCCGGCAGTGATCCATCCGGCGATCCATCCAGCGATCCATCGGGCGATCCCGCCCTGCTGCCCGTGTTCTGGCGCCACCTGGCCGATGCCGAAAGCCAGGCGGGGGAACCGTGCGACGCCGCACGCTGCTGGCTGGAGCTGGTGCGGCTGGAGCCTTCAGCGGAGCGGATCGAAGACGTGCTGCAGGCACTGGGCGGTTGGCTGGATCAGCGCCGTCACCACCGGCAGTGGCCCGACGCGGCCGACCTGCTGCTGAACGGCCTGCGCGATCTCCAGCCGCACCAGCCCTGGATCCAGGGCCTGCAGCCCGATTCGCCGCTCCTGAGGCTGCGGATCCGGCCGGAGCGCCATGGCGAGGCGCCCCTGATCCATGCCCTGCATCGGCAGGGCTTTCCCGATCGCCGCGATGCCCGGCAGGTGGATGTGCTGCGTGCCGCTGGCCAGCTCAGCCTCTCGCTGGTGGCAGAGCTGGAGGGGGAGCTGGTGGGCCATGTGGCGTTCAGCCCCGCCTCCCTGCTGCCGCCCGCTCCCGGGGTGCCTGATCCGTGTGGGATCCAGGGGCTGGCCCTGGCGCCGCTGTCGGTGCGGGAGCCGCTGCGGCGCCAGGGGATCGCCTCGCGGCTGGTGGCCGCTGGCCTTGCCGCTGCAAGGGATCGGGGCTGGGCCTGGGTGGTGCTGATCGGCGGCCTGCACTTCTATGGCCGCTTCGGCTTTGGCCCGGCCTCGGCCTTTGGCCTGCGGGATGCCTACGGCTTCGGGGAGGAGTGCCTGGCCATGGAGCTGCAACCTGGATCCCTGCCGCCGGGCGGCGGCCTGGTGCGCTATAGTCCGCTGCTGGGGCTCTGAGCGCGAGCCCTTCAGCGCACGCGCCGCACGGCATCGAAGCCGCGGTTGAACTGGCTGAAGAAGAGCTGCAGCAGGGTGCGCTGTTCCAGGGTGATCTGGGCCACCACGGCCATGCCGGGTTGCAGCTCGAAGCGCTGGCCCTCGCGCTCGAGGGTCTGGCTGTTCAGCGCCAGGGTGACCGGGAAATGGGGGTGGTCGATCTCCCGGGTGGCGGGCAGGGCGTCCTGACCGACGCGCAGCACCTGGCCTTCAAGCACGCCATAGAGGGAGGGGTCGTAGGCCTCGAGGTTGATGCGGGCCCTCTGGCCGGGCTTCACGTAGGCAAGATCCTTGTTGGCGACGGTCACATCGGCCTGCAGCGTGGAGGTGGGAACCAGCTTGAGCAGCGCTTCGCCGGGGGTCACCACCTGGCCGCTCTGGGCCGTGAGATCGAGCACGGTGCCAGCCACCGGAGCCTGAAGGCTGATCCTGCGGGCCCGGTCGCGCTGCAGCTGCAGATCCCGCTGAAGCTGGGAGCGACTCTCGGCCGACTGAAAGGCGAGGCTGCCCAGGGCACGCTGGGCATCGGCCAGCTCCTGGCGGGTGGTTTCCACCTGCCGCTCCTGTTCGGCCACCTGCACCATCGAACTGCCCCCCTCGCGAGCCAGGGCCTGCAGGGGTCGCAGCACCCGTTCCTCCAGGGCGAGGCGGCGGCCGAGGCTGTCGATCCGCTCCCGCAGCCGCTCCTCCTCGTTGCGCTGCAGATCCCGGTTGCTGCGCAACTGCTGCTGCAGGCTCTGGATCTGGCCCTGGGGCAGAGATCCATCCAGTTGTAGCAGGATCTGGCCGGCCTTCACCTGCTGGCCTTCCCTGACCAGCACCGTGCGCACCACGCCGGGCTCGGCCGAGGCCAGGGGCTGGGTCTGCCGCTGGGGCCGCAGGCTGCCGTTGGCGCTGAGCACCTGATCCACCGGCACCACCGCCACCGCCGCGCCGATGCTGAGGCAGAGCACCGAGAGGCTCCCGGCCAGGATCAGGGTGAGGGTGGGGGTGGGCCGGGTCTCGAGCCGCAGGGCTTCGGCCGGATCGGCGTTGATGGCGCTGGCGGTGCTTGCGGGGGATTGGGGGGTCATTCCTGGAGACTTCCGGGCTCTTCGGCGGCGGCAGGGATGGCGGCAACGGCCAGTTCATGCTGCTGCCGCGCCAGGGCGGCGAAGCTGCCGAGGGCTGCGACCAGCTCGCTCCAGGTGCCGTCTTCGACGATGCGGCCGCTTTCCATCACCAGGATGCGATCGGCCTGGCGCAGGTTGCCGAGCCGGTGGGTCACGAAGAGGAGGGTGCGCTGGCGGAACTGGCGCCGCAGCTGCTGCACCACCCGTTGTTCCGTGTCGGCATCGAGGGCGCTGGTGGCCTCATCGAGAATCACGAGGCTGGGGTTCTGCAGCACCATGCGGGCAATGGCGATGCGCTGCTTCTGGCCGCCGGAGAGGCCGCCGCCCCGCTCCCCCACGCGGCTGAGGTAGCCACCGGGCAGGTCGCTGATGAACTCATGGGCGCAGGCCACCTGGGCGGCCTCCATCACCGCTTCGAGGGGGGCATCGGGCTGGTTGAGGCGCAGGTTGTCGAGCACGGTGCCATCGAACAGGATCGAATCCTGCGGCACGAAGCCGATCTGGCGACGCAGGCTGGCGAGCTGCACCTGGGCGATGTCGATGCCGTCGATGAAGATGCGGCCCTCGATCGGCCGGTACAGGGCATCGATCAGCTGCACCACCGTGCTCTTGCCGCTGCCGCTCAGCCCCACCAGGCCCACGAAGCTGCCGGCCTCGATCTCCAGATCGAGCTGGTCGAGCTGGCGGCGGTTGTCGAGGCCGTAGCCGAAGCTCACCTTGCGGAAGCGGATGGCGCCCTCGATCCGGGGCAGGGGCATCTCCTGCATGCCTTCGGCCTCCTCAGGCGGCTGGCCGATCACATCGGCCACGGCGGCCATGGCGGCTCTGGCATCGCGGTACTGGTCCCAGAGGCGCGAGAGGTTCACCAGGGGCCCGGTCACACCAGACGAGAGCAGATACACGGCGAAGATCGCGCCGACCGACGCCTGGCCGTCGAGGGCCAGCACCGCCGCCACCAGAAAGAGGGTCATCTTGCCGATGTTGAGCACCGTGGCGGAGCTCTCCTTGACCAGCGAACGGTTCCGGGAGAGCTGGTAATCGGCGGCGGCGTAGGAGCGCTGGCGCTGCAGCCATTCCCAGCGGGCCTCGGAGGCGAAGTTCTGGCTCTTGACGGTGCGGATGGCGCTGAGCACCTCCACCAGCCAGCCCATGGAGCGGCTCCAGGCGGCATTGCGGCGGGTGAGCTGCCGTTCGCTGAGCCGGCCGCCGAGCTGGTTGAGCAGGATCAGCAGGGGCACCTGGGCGAGCACCACCCAGGCCAGCACCGGTTGCAGCAGAAACAGGATGGCCAGCAGGATGGGGATGAACACCACATCGATCACCGAACCGATGGCGGTATCGGTGAGGAACTGACGCACCTGCTGGAGATCGTGCAGGCGGCTGGCGAGATCGCCCACGGTGCGCCGATCGAAGAAGCGCAGCGGCAGGCGGAAGAGATGGCCCACCACCTGGCTGCCGAGGTTGGTGTCGATCCGGTCGGCCAGATCGGCCAGCAGCAACTCGCGCAGCACCCCCAGCACCCCCAGCACCACGGCGGTGACGCCCAGCACCAGGGCGATCGGGGCGAGCAGGGAGCTGTTGCCGCTGCCCACCACCAGATCGACGATCTGGAGGGTGGCGAGCGGAAAGATCAGCTCCAGCAGCTTCTGGGTGAAGCCGGTGAGCAGCACCACCGCGAGGCGGCCGCGGTAAGGCCGCAGGGCCTCGGCGAACCAGGCCAGATCGAAGCGGCTGGCGCGGGCGTCGACCACGGCGCCGGTGGGCTGGCGCACCAGCATCAGCTCCAGGCCTTCGGGCCAGAGCCGCCGCAGCTCGGGCAGGGAGAGCGTCAGCAGCCCTTCGCTGGGATCGGCGAGGCTCCAGCCCTTGGGGCCGGCGGCTTCCAGCAGGGCGAAATGTCCGTTGCGCTCCAGCACCGCCGGGGCCTCGAGCCGGTGGAAGTGGCTGGGGGGGCAGGCCAGGGGCCGGGCCTCCAGGCCGATCGATTCCACCAGCTGGCCGATGTGCTGCAGGGTCACCCCACCGAGGCGCTGCTCGCAGTCTTCGAGGGCGAGGCGGAGGCTGTCGAGCGGCACCGGGAACCGCTGCAGCTGGCCGAGCCGCCGCAGACAGACCAGCGCCGTGGCGGGGCGACCCTGCACGCGGGGGCCGATACGACCGGCAGAGGGGCGGTCTCGGACCGGAAGGCCGAGGGCGGCGGGATCGGGCGGATCGGGCAGGGGCGGGGCTTCCGCAATGGTGGCGCCACCAGGCTCTCGATCGCGGTGGCCCCGACCGTTTGATCCAGGCGCTGCTGCCGATCTGGCCTCGGGAGGTGTGGCTGGGGGCTCCGCCCAGGCGCGCTCCAGGCTGAGCAGCCGCTGCCGATCGGGGGCACCACTCCAGATCCAGAGCCGATCCGGGCTGCGGCCCTGCGGATCGGCGATCTCCCGGGCGCTGGCCAGGCGGGCCCGCTGCGGATCGGTGGTGGGCAGGCGATCCAGCAGCTGCTGGGACGCCTCGAGGTTGCCGCGGGGATGGTCGTGCCACCAGCGCAGCAGAGCTTCCGCCAGTTCGGCGGTGGCGGGCACGGCGCAGTGCTCCTGCAGTTCGGGCAGGTCATGGTGGAGCTGCAGAAACCGCTGGGCCGGGATGGCTCGCACCTGGGTGGGTTCCATGGCGATCAGGGTTTCGCACGGTTCCCCCCGCAACAGGCTGGCCCAGCCCACCAGGGAGCCGGGGCCGAGGCGATCCACGGTGAAGGAGCCCTCGAGGGGATCGTGGGCGAGAAGACGGGCGCGACCGGAGAGGATCAGCAGCACCTGGTGGGGCAGCTGGTCGCAGCGCAGCAGAAAGCGGCCGGTGGGATAGGCCTGCGGTTCCGTGTCTTGCTGCAGCCGCTGCCGGAGTGCGGGTGGCAGGGACATCTCAATCCGGCAGGGGAATGGCGATGGCAGGGCCGGCGGCTTTCGGCTGTGCGGTCACTTCCGGACCGGCTGCCGCCGCGGCCTCCAGCTGCGGCAGGGCGCTGCGGCAGCGCTGCTGCAGCCAGTCGTTGAACAGGGTGTGTTCCAGGCGGCGCTGGGTGGCTGGATCCAGCGAGGCCGGCAGCCGTTGCTCCAGCTGCACGATCAGCAGCTCGCCCTTCGCGATCGAGAAGGGGCTCTGGGGCACCCCAGGGCGGCTGATTCTGAGCCGATCCGCCAGCTGGGGCTGCAGCGAGCCCAGGGGAGTGGGTCCGATGCGGCTGCTGCGCACCGCAGCGGCGGGATGGCCGAACAGCGACCCATCGAGGCCCGGCCGGGCCGGATCGAGTTCGTTGGCCAGGAGGCGGAAATAGATCTCCTGGGCCAGCTCGGACCCCAGTTCCGAGTCGTCAAGCCGGATCAGGCAGAACACCACCTGATCGAGGTTCTGGCGAGCTTCGCGCAGGTAGAGGCTCACGGCGCTCTGGTGGAACCAGCGGTGCTGCAGGGTTTCGAGGCAGGGATGCAGCTGCTGGAGCTCCTGGCGGATGCGTTGGGCCAGCCAGTCTTCCAGCAGGCCGGTGCGCTGCAGTTCGATCAGCGCTGCGGCGGGCGGCAGGGTGATCTCCAGCCGGGTCGACGCGTCGGTTTCGAGGGCGGCGCTGCTCAAGCGGTGAGACTGGCTCCGATGGGTTCTCAGATGAAATCGATCGCGTCTTTGGTGATTTTGCTCCCGTCGAAGGTTGAGACAATGAACCGGCTTTTCTTGTTGGCACTGATCCGGATTCTGTCGGTGCCGATCCCATTGACCTTCTTGGCTTTGATGTCCAAGGCAAGGGTGTCCTCGTTGGAATTGAAATTCTCGATCTCGATCTTGGAACCGTTTTGCTTCAGGGCCTGCTTGGTGATCGACACTTCATCGTTCCCTTCGCCAAGACTCAAGTAAGACGTGGTTGCGATATTATTGGGGTTCTCGGAGTAGGCCGTCACGACAAAGGCATCGTTGCCGTCATTGCCGTAGATCACATTGCTGAGCGTAGTGGTGAGAATGGCATCGTCACCCTGAGACAGGTTGTAGTTGGAATTGAATTCGCTTTCGGTGTAGGTCGTGAATCCACTCACCAGCAACTTGGCATTGGGATTGCCCTCCTGCACCGCCAGGAAGAAGCGTGCAAAATCCGCTTGGAACTCTTCGGGAATGTCCGGCAGGGTGATCAGCGCCTCCGGATCGATCGGCGCGTTGGAGAAATTGATCAAAATTCCGCCGACCTGGCGATTGATCAGGGCCAGGATGAAATCGCCGATCGGAACTGGATTGCCATTGGGATCAAGAACGCTGACCACCGCAAAATTTCCGCCGGTGGCATCGATGCGATTATTGACTGTGATGTCGTAGGTGAGCCCCTCCACGGTCTGGGCAATCGCCTGGCCCGGCAGCAGGGCGTTGGGGCTGAGGATCGAGATGACCTCCAGTTCGTTCGCGGGGGGGAAGCTCACAACCTTCGATCCTGACACTGCATTGTTACCTATCCTCTGCCGTGGTAATGCTGATGTCAATATCAGTGTTCGTCCCGAAACGGTGGGCCCATCCAGCCGCGCCTTGATTTTCAATGGCGCTGAGCCTCACCCGACCCGATGGAGGCTGAGCGTCTGGACTCTGATCGCCGCCGCTCCCTGCTGGCGCAGGTGTCTGCCCTTCAGATGGCCGGCACCCCGGAGCAGGCCGACCGCCTGTTGCGGCAGGCCCTGGCGCAGGACCCCGGGGATGCGGTTCTGGCAGCGGCCCTGGGCCGGCTGCTCTCGGCCCAGGGCCGCTGGCGGGGCGCGGCCGAGGGTTTCGCGCTGGCGGCGCTCGCGGAGCCGGGGCGTGGCGGTTCGGCCCGACTGGCCTGGCAGGCCCAGCATCAGGCGGCTGTTCAGGGCCAGCAGCTGCGCCATGGCCTCAGCCGCGCGAGCTATCACCACTGGATCCTTCAGCATGAGTCGCGGTTGGGGGACAGCCTGATCCCCCTGAACCAGGAGTGGTGGCTGCCCCATCCGCCCGGGGATGGCCCAGCGGCCTGGGTGGCCCTGCATGCCGCCGTGGGCTCTCTGCCGGTGGCGCCGCAGGTGCAGGATCCGGCCGCCTGGCCGCCCCAGGGCTGGTTGGTGCTGCTGGCACCGGAGGCACGCTTGCGCCGCGGCGCTCTCCAGAGCCTCGAGCACTGGTTGTCCACCCAGCCCGCCGAGCGGCTGCCCCATGGGATCTACACCGATGAGGATCGGCTCGATGCGGCCGGGGAGCGCCTCGATCCCTGGTTCAAGCCGGCCTGGGTGGAAGACAGCTTCTGGAGCACCCCGTGGCTGGACACCTTCTCCTGCTGGAATCTGGCCTGGCTGCGCCACAGCCGGCTGCCGCTGCCGCCGCTGGATCCTGAGGCGCGCTTCGCCTGGCTGCTGGAGGTGCTGGAGCAGAGCCCGAGGCTGGGCCACGTGCCCCAGGTGCTGGTCCATCGCACACCGGAGGCTGCGGTGGCAGCCAGCCAGCCGCAGCGGCAGCAGCAGCGGGCCCAGGCGCTGCAGAACCACCTGCAGCGCCTGGGGGAAGCGGTGGAGCTGGTGGAGCCCCACCCGCAGCTGGCGGGGGCGTTCCGGCTGCAATGGCCCGTGCCCGCCGGTCTGGGTTGCAGTGTGATCGTGCCCAGCCGGGATCGCGCCGACCTGCTGGAGCCGTGCCTCCGCTCGGTGGAGCGGGCCTTGCAGCGGCAGGCGGGCCGGCTGGAGGGCGAGATCCTGGTGGTGGACAACGGCTCGGTCGAACCGGCCACCGCCGAGCTGCTGGAGCAGTGGCAGCAGCGCCTGGGGGATCGGTTCCAGGTGCTGCGGATCGACGAACCGTTCAACTGGAGCCGCCTCAACAACGCCGCCGCCGCCGCGAGCCGGGGCGAGCTGCTGCTGTTCCTCAACAACGATGTGGCCTGCCGCCCTGACGACCCCCAGCAGGGGGGCTGCCGTCAGAACGACGACTGGCTGGGGCGGATGGCGGCCCAGGCGGTGCGGCCCAGGGTGGGCGGCGTGGGTGCCCTGCTGCTCTACGACGACGGCACCCTGCAGCACGGCGGCGTGGTGGTGGGCATGCACGGTGTGGCGGATCACGCCTACCGCTACCTGCCGCCCGATCACACGGTGCACCGGGGCCGCAGCCGCTGCCACACGGCCTGGGGGGCCGTCACGGGGGGGTGTCTGATGGTGCGGCGGGAGTTGTTCGCCCTGGTGGGGGGATTTGACCAGGGGCTGCCGGTGGAGGGCAACGATGTGGACTTCTGCCTGCGGCTGGGCCTGCTGGGCTACCGGCATGTGATCGACCCGGCGGTGCTGCTCACCCACAGCGAGAGCCAGAGCCGCGATCCCCACGCCAGCACCACGGCGGAGGCGGCCTATGGCCTGATGCGGGGCCGCTGGCTGGCCCGGCTTGGCGTGGCCACGCCCTGGTGGCCGGAGGCCTGTTCCCGCGACCATGCCGATGGCCGGCCCCGGGGGCTTGAGTTCCTGCTGTGACGCAGCTGGCTGCTGCCGACCTGATCGAGCGGTTGCGGGAGGCCCCCTGGTTCGACGGACCCGGCTATCTGGAGTGCCAGGCGGATGTGGCCGCCACCGGACGCGATGCCGCTGAGCACTACGTTCGGCACGGCTGGCGGGAGGGCCGCGAGCCGGCAGGCTGTCCGGCCCTGGCCACGGTGCAGCACACGCCGGCCGCCTTGGAGGCCCTCGAGCAGATCCTCTGGCCGACCTGGTATGCCGACCAGCTCGCTGCAGAGGATCGCCCCGGGGAGGGGGAGGTGCTGCTCCATGCCCTGCGGCTGGGGTGCCTGGTGGGGCTGGATCCCCATCCGTTGTTCTCAGGCCAGCACTATGCCCACTCCAATCCGGATGTGGTGGCGGCCGCCATGCCGCCGCTGCTGCACTACCTGCTCAGCGGCGGCCGTGAGGGTCGCCCCTGCCACTGGCTGATCGATGCCGCCTTTCTGGGCGGCCAGGGCCTGGCGGCTGGTGCCATCCCCCTGGCGGACTTTCTGCGGCGCTACCGGGCGGGCGAGGCGTTGCAGCCCAATCCCAGCCAGCCGCTGGAGCCCCCGGATCCGGCCGGCCCGGAGGCGCGCCAGCGGCAGTTGCTCGCCTATGGCCGTGCCCATCCCGAGGGCCGCCATCCGCTGCTGCAGCGGGCCCGCGACCCCGTGCGCCTGCTGGACCTCGAGCAGCTCGAGCAGGAGTGGCCGCCGGAGCCGACGGCGCCGCTGCCCCGCCGAGCTGGCCGTGCCGCTGCTGCCCAGGTGATCGCCTTCTACCTGCCCCAGTTCCATCGCATCCCGGAGAACGATGCCTGGTGGGGCGACGGGTTCACCGACTGGACCAACGCCCTGACGGCGCAGCCCTTCTACCCGGGCCAGCTGCAGCCCCATCGCCCCCACGCCGATCTGGGCGCCTACGACCTGGCTGATCCGGCCGTGATGGCGCGCCAGGTGGCGTTGGCCCACCGCTATGGCATCAGCGCCTTCTGCTTTCACCATTACTGGTTTGATGGTCGGCCGCTGCTGGAGCGGCCGCTGCAGCAGTGGCTGGAGCATCCCGAGCTGGATCTGGGTTTCTGCCTCTGCTGGGCGAATGAAACCTGGTCGCGCCGCTGGGATGGCAGCCCGGAGGAGGTGCTGATCGCCCAGACCTACCCGCCGGACTATGTGGAGCGCCTGGCGGCATCGCTGCTGCCGGCCCTGCGGGACCGCCGCTACCTGCGCTGGGGTGGGGCGCCGGTGCTGCTGGTGTACCGACCGGGCGATCTGCCCGACCCGGCCGATTTCGCCCGGCGGCTGCGGCGGGCCCTGGCGGCGGCGGGTCTGGAGCCGCTGCAGCTGCTGAGCGTGTGGAGCTTCGATCGGCAGGATCCCGCCACGATCGGTTTCGATGGCGCGGTTCAGTTCGCTCCCCTGCAGATCCCCACCCCGAACCTGGCGCTGGAGCTGCCGCTGCAGCTGGCGCCGGCTGAGGAGTCTGTTGAAGAGCTCCACAAGGAGCTGCGGATCTATGGCTACCCGGAGGCGATCCGGCACGATCTGGCCGAACTGGCGGAGGAGCGGGGCTTTCCTCTCTATGGCGGTGCCTGTCCCTCCTGGGACAACACGGCTCGCCGGGGGCGCCGCAGTGTGTCGTGGCTCGGGGCCACACCGGCCCGCTTCGAGCGCTGGCTGCGGCTGGCGCGCCTGCGGATGCAGGAGCAGGCCGGCCAGGGTCGGCTGGCGGCGGCGGCCCTGTTCGTGAATGCCTGGAATGAATGGGGCGAGGGGTGCCACCTGGAGCCGGATCAGCACTGGGGCTCCGGCTGGCTGGAGGCGGTGCAGCGGGCCGTGACGCCCCGGCTGGGGGGGCTGGTGCTGCTGGGCCACGATGCCTGCAATGCCGGCGCCCAGCGCACCCTGCTCTGCTGGCTGGCGGAACTGCGGCGGGCGCTGCCGCAGCTGGAGATCCAGGTGCTTGTCCTGGGGGGCGGCGAGCTGCTGGCCTCCTGCGATGCCCTGGCACCCACGCGGGTGGTGGCGCCTTCGACCCTGGCCAGGGTGCTGGACAGCTTCGCGGCCCGGCAGCGGGGCTGGGCCGTTCTGGCCCAGTCGCTGCTGAGCCTGCCGCCGCTGCTGGAGGCCCTGGCGGCGCTGGCGCCGGAGCGGGCGCCGGCGTTCCGCGGCCTGTTCGTGCATGAGCTGCCCGGCCTGATCGCGTCTCTGGGGCTGGAGCCGGCCCTGCACCAGGCGGCTGCAGACTTCGATCTGGTGGTGTGCCCGTCGCCGCTGGTGGCCGCGGCGATGCCGGCGGACCTGGCACCGCGGCGGCTGCTGGTGGTGCCTCCCCGCGATCAGCGGTGCTGGTTGCAGCGGCCCGAGACCTTCCTGGCCTCCCCTCCCCGCCTGGCGGAGGGGGCGTTCCTGCTGCTGGGCTGCGGACGCGAGGCCGGCGCGCTGGCGCGTTTCCTGGCGGTGTGGCGGCCGCTGCGTCAGCAGTGGCCGGCGGCCGAGGCCCTCTGGGTGGGGCCTCTGGCGCCGGGCGGCGCCATCGAGGGGCTGCACTGGCGACCGCAGCTGGCGATCGATGCGGCTCTGGCGCGGAGCGATGCCTTTCTGCTGTGCAGTGCGGGCGAAAGCTACGGGCTGGTGGCCGCTGCGGCGGTGCGGCAGGCGGTGCCACTGATCAGCTTCGGCCAGCCGCTGGGCCTGCGCGACTGGCTGCCGGGCTATCCCGAGCGCTGCCGGGTGCAGGGCCCGGCCGAGGCGGTGGCCCTGCTGCTGGAGCTGGCGGCGGCCGGGGCGGCGGCCGGGGCTCTGCGGCAGGCCCTGGCGGAGCAGGCCCGTCTGTTCAGCGCCCGCGAGGATCAGGCCTGGCGGGAGGGCGTGGCGGCTGTTGTGGAGCGGCTGGGGCTGGCGCTCGGCGGCGCCGGAGCTGCTGCATAGGGTCAGAAGCGGATATTGATCATCGAGCGCAGATAGAACAGGGGCCGGGTGGTGATGGCGTCGCCCATGTCGCACTCGCGGCAGGCAGGGATGTTGACGTTCTTGCCGTAATCGCTGTTCTGGATCAGGTTGCCGATGCCGGGGGTGATGGTCCAGCCCACCTCGCGCAGCGGTTGCCAGCTGACCGACACATTGAGGTTGCGGCCGGTCCATTCGGTGATCAGGTTCAGCTGATCGGTCACGGCCAGAGCCACGGAGCCGATCGGATAGAACCGGCCCCATTCGGTGCCCTTGAGAAAGGCATCGCGGGTGCGTTCCGGGGAGCAGGCGGTGAACCAGCAGCCGGCATCCTTGGCGCTCTGGATCTGGGCGCTGATCACCTGATCCAGGGGGCGGAACTGGCCGTTGCCGGCCCCCACGGTGAGGTAGAGATCGGGGAACCAGCGCACCGAGTCATCGAAGGGATCGGTGGGTGGCGCGTTGAGCTGGATGCGATGGGAGAGCACCCCGAAGGCACTCTTGGGCCGGTCGGCGAAGGTGTTGCGGGAGCCACCCCAGCGGATCAGGCCTTCGGCGCCGAGCTTGAGGGCGGTGTTGGGGCCGAAGTTGCGGCTGATGGCGAAACCGGTCTGGTTGCCATTGAGGAAATTGTCGTTCTGGGCGGCGCGGATGGTGTTCTGGGTGAGCTGGGTGATCAGCACCGACACGGCCCGATCGGGATCGCCGAAGCCGATGTAGGAATCCATCACGGCTTCGGCGGCGTTGCGCAGGGAATCGAGGGTGATGGTGGGGTACTTGATGCACTGCTTCGATTCGATCGTGCAATCGGAGCCGGAAAACCCCACGCCGGCCATCAGCCCCTTGGGCCCGAAGGCCATGGGCACGATCGTGCTGATCGAGGGATACCAGCGATCCCCGCGGTAGAGATCGCGGAAGCCGCCGTAGGTGGGCAGGGTGGGGGCTGCGGCCACGGGGATGGGCTCCGGTTTCGGTTCGCCGGCGATCGAGCCATCGGGCAGCACCTCGATGTGCTCGCCAGCCGCCACCGGCTGCCAGGCCGGAGCGGCGGGTGCTGCAGCCGCCGCTGCCGCTGCAGCGGGTTCCGTCGCTGTGGTGTCCGCTGCCTGAGGCGCCACCGGCACGGCTTCCCAGCGCAGGCCGCTGGTCACGGGGGGAGGCGGGCCGGGCATGGGCTGCCAGACCAGCTGGGCCCGGGAGGGCAGAGCCAGGGCCACGGCGCCCAGCGCAAGGGCGCGCAAGGCGAGGGGCAGGGCCCGCTGCAGCAGGGATGGCAGCATTTCAGTACCCCACCGGTGCCCCATCTCAGCGATCGATCCAGCTGATCAGCCGCTGGCCGGCGCGGCGCAGGGAGCGGACAGGGGCTCGGCGCGGCGCAGCGGCCGCCGTGGTCCCCTCCTCCCCCCCTTCCGCAGCAGACGCGGTGGCGCCGTAGTAGGCCGCGGCGGTGAGGGTGTCGTAGCCGCCATAGCCGTAACGCCCATAGCCGTAACGCCCGTAGCCGTAGCCGTAGCGGCTGCCGGCCTCGCTGCGCTGCTTCACGGCGTTGGTCACCAGGCCCAGCAGGGGCACACCGGCACTGCGGATGCGGGCGATCGCTTCACGGGGAAGGTCGCGATCCACCTTCTCGAGGCTGACCAGCAGCAGCAGGCCATCGAGATGTTCCGCCACCAGGGCGGCATCGGCCAGGCCCAGCACCGGCGGGGTGTCGTAGAGGATCAGATCGAAGCGATCCGAGGCGGCCAGGTCTTCGATCAGCTGGCGCATGCGGGCGGAGCTGAGCAGGCGAGCGGGATCGGGGGGGCGGCGGCCCGCCGTGATCACCTGCCAGTTGTCGTGGCCCGGCACCGGCCGAAGAAGGGAGCTCCAGTCGGCGGTGTCGCCGGTGAGCAGGTGGCTGAGGCCGAGCAGGTTGTCGAGCCCGAGGCGGGTGTGCAGCTGCGGCTTGCGCAGGTCGGCATCCACCAGCAGCACCCGCTGGCCCAGCTCGGCCAGGGTCTTGGCGAGCAGCACGTTCACCAGGCTCTTGCCTTCGGCCGGCAGGGAACTGGTGAGGGCGAGGGAGCGCAGTGGTTGGTCTGTGTTGAGGAAGCGGAGGCTGGTGAAGAGGTTGCGGAAGGCCTCCTGGTAGAAGAAGCGCTGATAGCCGAGCTGCTTGCTGTCAGCGGCGCCCTTTGCGGCTGGGACTGCTGCAGCGGATGGGGCGGCGGCGGAGCCCGTGGCGCTGGCCGGAACGATTTCCTCGAGCATGAAGCGGCTGTCTTCGCGCACGCCGCGGAACAGGGGGATGTGGGGGATGTGGGCCAGGAGGGGCTCCTGGAGGGTCTCCTTCACCTCGGCCGGGCTGCGGTACACATGATCGAGGCGATCGCGCAGCACCCCCACGCCCGCTCCGGCGGCGGCGGCCAGCAGGGCGGCCTGCAGCAGACCCTTCGACAGGGAGGGCTCCACGGGCACCGGATTCATGCGGGCCGGAGCGATCACCCGCCAGGGAACGGTGCGCTGGGCCAGCTCGAGCCGGAAGTTGGAGCGGGTGCTGCTGAGGCCCGTGAGGTTGTCGAGGGCGAGCTGCAGCCGCTGCTCCAGTTCCTCGTACTCGCGGATCAGCTGGGGCTGGCGGCGGAAGTTGCTGGTGAGGGCCGCCAGCTGGCTCTGGTTGGCGACGCTGGCCTGCCGGTTGAGGGCCAGGGCCGCATCCACGGCCTCCAGCTGGCTGCTGCGCACCTTGCGGTTGAGGCCTTCGCGCCGGGCCTGGAGGCCCTGCACCCGATCGGATTGGGGGGTGAAGCGGGCGCGGGCTTCGGCCAGCTGCTGATCGAGCTGCTGGAGCTGCTCGAGCCAGGGCTGGCTGCTGGCGGCCACCGACAGGCCACTGCCGGAACCGCCGCCGCTGCTGCCGCCCGCAGAACCACCGGAACCGCCGGCGCCGATCGCCTCCTGAAAGCCCTGGGCGGTGAGGGTGCCGTTGCGGATGGCCTGGCTGGTCTTGAGCAGGCGGTTGCGCTGATCTTCCAGGCTGCGGGCCTGGACCTCCAGCGCCAGCATCTCCTGCTTGATCGCCTCGCCTTCGGCGGTGGGTTCGAGCAGGTCGTAGCGCACCCGGAAGGCGGCCCGCTCGGCCTGGAGGCGATTGGCGGTGTCCTGCAGGGCAGGGGCCTGGCGATCGAGGAAGCGGAGGCCTTCCTGGAGCCGTTCCTGGCGTTGCTCGAGCGAATACTGGAGGTAACGGTTGGCCAGATCTTTCAGCAGGGTCTCGTCCTGAACGGGATCACGGCCCGTGAGGCTCACCTTGAGCACCCCCTCGGCACGGCTGTCGCGGTCGATGCCGCCGGTGCGAATGCTGATGCGACCCGCCAGGGCGTCAGAGGAGAGATCGTGGCGTTCGGCCAGGCCCTGGAGCAGGAGGGGGCTGCGCAGCACCTCGATCAGGGTGGGGATGTCGTTGCTGGTGGTGTTGCGGGCGAGGGCCTGAAACGTGGAGGCGGAGCCCGAACCCTGGCCTGACGACGACGACCCCTCGCCGCTGACCGGATCGGTGATCAACAGATCGAAGGACCCCTGGTACACCGGGAACAGCAGCCGCTGCCGCACCGTGAGGCCAGCGGCGATCAGAAACACCACGGCGCTGGTGAGCAGCACCAGGCGGTGGCGGCGGCGCAGGGCGGCGAGGATCTCGCGGGGATTGAGCCCCTCCCGGTCTTGGTCTGCCGGGCTCTCACCGAGCGGCACCAGGGGAAACCCCTGGGGAATGGAGAGGGTGGGCGGGGTGCCACGGGAGGTCAGGTTGGTCATGGCAGCCAGCCTGGCCAGGTCTGACGAAGGGTAGGGACCCCCCCTGGCCGCGGCTAGACGGCCATGGGACACTTCCGGCAGTTTCTGCCTCGACCCGTGCGCCGCATAGCCCTGGCTCTGGCGCTCGCGATGGGCCTGAGTCACCCTGCCTCTGTGCTGGCGCAGGCCGCTGATCGGCTCGAACAGGCAGCCCCGCAGGCCAATCTGCAAGACGACGCCTACATCCTCGGCCCTGGCGATGGCCTGGAGCTGAAGCTGTTCGATGTGCCGGATCTGTCGGGTCCGCTCGATGTGCTCAACGACGGCACCGTGAGCCTGCCGCTGGTGGGCAGTGCGCGGGTGGTGGGGCTCACCCTGTCGCAGGCGCACCAGTGGCTGCTCACCCTGTACCGGGCCCAGCTGCAGCGGCCGGAGCTGCAGCTGCAGGTGGTGCGGCCGCGCCCCCTGCGGATTGCGGTGGTGGGTGAGGTGGAGCGGCCGGGGGTGTACACCCTCACCACCAATGAAACCTCCCAGACCGAAGGGGCGCCGGCCGCGATCAGCGGCCTGCCCACGGTGGTGGATGCGATCCAGAAGGCCGGCGGCATCACCCTGCATGCCGACCTGCGCCAGGTGGCGCTGCAGCGGCGGCTGCCGGGGGAGACACCCAGCTTCAAGCGGGCCTCGCTGAACCTGATGGATCTGGTGATGGCCGGCGATCTGCTGCAGAACCCGCTGCTGTTCGATGGCGACACGATCCGGGTGCCGAAGGCGCAGGAGCCGGTGCCGGAATCGATCGAGCTGGCGGCCACCAACCTGTCGCCTCAGCAGATCAACGTGAATGTGATCGGTGAGGTGAAGAGCCCGGGCCGGATCCCGCTGCCGGCCAACACCCCCCTGGTGCAGGCGG
The DNA here is from genome assembly GCF_015840525.1 of Synechococcus sp. CBW1006. Classification (NCBI taxonomy): domain Bacteria; kingdom Bacillati; phylum Cyanobacteriota; class Cyanophyceae; order Synechococcales; family Synechococcaceae; genus Synechococcus; species Synechococcus sp. CBW1006. The sequence continues at coordinate 2,788,146 of NZ_CP060396.1, forward strand.
TGCTGGCGGCGGGGGGGCTGGAGACCTGGCGAGGCAAGAAGAGCGACATCCAGCTGGTGCGGCTGAACCGCAACGGCACCGCCACCCGTGAGCGTTTCAACCTGGATCTGAGCCAGGGCGCCTCGAATCCGAAGAACCCGCCCCTGCGCGACAACGACACCGTGATCGTGAGCCGCAGCTCCCTGGCGGTGCTCTCCGATGCGATCGGCGCGGTGAGCACGCCGGTGTCGGGGCTGGTGAATGTGTGGAGCCTGTTCCGGCTGATCTCCGATACCAACAACTGAGTGGGGCAACCGAGTGGGGCCAATCACCGGCCGGTTTCGGCTCACCTGGGTGTTGCGTGAGGAGCTGGCGATCGGGCCGGGGCCCTGGGCGGATCGCCATCTGCTGCGGCTGCAGCAGGAGGGGATCCGTGGCGTGCTCAGCCTCTGCGCCTGGGAGGAGCTGCCGCCGCCGGCCGGGCTGCGTGAGCAGTTCCACACCCGGCGGGTGGTGCTGCCGGATCACCGCGCCGGCCGCTGGCCACGGCCGGAGGACCTGGAGCAGGCCCTGGCGGCCCTGGCCGACCTGGCGGCGCTGGGGCCGGTGTTTGTGCACTGTGTGGCGGCCCGGGAGCGTTCGCCGCTGGTGTGTCTGGCCTGGCTGATGCGGCACAGGGGCCTGAGCCTGCAGCAGGGGCTGGATTACCTGCTGCAGGTGCACCCGGGAACCAGCCCGTTGCCGCAGCAGCTGCAGGCCCTCACCGGCCTTTTTGAGGCGTGATCGCTAGCACTTGCCTGCGGTTTGCCGTATATTCATTCTATGGCCGCCTCCGGGAGGTTAAGGGTCAGACGGCTGGTGTTAATCAGGTCGGCCCATTATGCAGATGATGCATAGTTGCGTCATCTGCATAGGTTTTGCGTTATCTTTGTCTCTCCAGCTCTGAGATTCAGCAGCACGCTGGAAGGTCAGCATCACACTCGAAGGATCTGTGGCGCTACCGGGAGCTGTTCGCGATCCTGGCCTGGCGCGACATCACCGTGCGCTACAAGCAGACCGTGATCGGGGTGGCCTGGGCGCTGATCCGGCCGTTCCTCACGATGCTGGTGTTCTCAGCGCTGTTGCCCTGGCAGTTCTTCAGCACGCCGCTGAGCAGCTGCTCCGACAGCCTGATCTCCAATGCCAATCTGCTCACCAAGGTGTATATCCCACGGCTGATTGTGCCGGCGGCGGCGGTGCCGTTTCTGGTTCAGTTCGGCTTGTATGTGAGCCCGGTGGGGTTTTCCAGCGCGATCGTGCCCGCCAAGCGGATGTGATCTGACTGCACCATCATCCATCGGGCCAGCTTGCGGGAGCTCCAGGACGCCGTCCTGGTACGCGCGCTGGTGCAGGACGATCCAGACCAAGCCAGTGCCGCGAGCGCCCTGCTGGAGCGGCCGGCATTGGTGCCGATCCTGATCGAGCGGATGAGTGCTTGAACCCAAGCCAGCCGAGACAGCCACCGCTATGTTGGTCATCTAACCAACCCTCCACAAGATGCGCAGTCTCAACGTGGCGCAGGCCAAAGCGCAGCTTTCGGCCCTCTTAGTTGCCGTGGAATCAGGTGAAGACGTGGAGATCACCCGGCGAGGGATCCCCGTGGCCCGGCTCACCCGGGCGGCCGATCAGCCTTCGGCGGGCTTTGATCTGGAAGCTTTTTTGGCTGCCACCAGAGCCCAACCCCTGCACAAAGGAATTGATGCGGCGACCTTGCTGGAGGAGCTGCGGGAGGGGGCTCGCTATTGAGGCGCCTTTACCTCGACACCTCCCTGCTGGTGGCGGCTCTGGTGCACGAAGCAGGCACTGCTACGGCCGTGAGTTTTTTGCAAGCCCACGCCAAGCAGCCGTTGCTGATCTCGCCCTGGGTGGCCACGGAACTGGCATCTGCTTTGGCTTTGCAGGTGCGCCGTGGCGCGATCACTCCGCAGGAATCCCAGGAAGCCTGGCAGCGGTTTGGGGTGTTGCGTGAGCAACGCCTAAACACCCTGCCGCTGGCAGCCGAGGATTTTGAGGCCGCCGCCCGGCTCTGTCTGACCCAAGCGCCGCCTCTGCGGGCAGGGGATGCCCTGCATCTGGCTCTCTGCCAACGGCTGAACCTGCAACTGGCCAGCTTTGACCGCGGCCTGTGCAAGGCCGCTGCCCATCACCAGGTCGCTCACGAGCAGCTCCTGATCTGAGCAAGCCCGAAGGAACCACTCAGCCTCCTGCCCTTACAAGCGACCCAACCACCATCCCCTGCACCCCTTGACCATCGCTCCTCACGCCGCTGATCCTCAATGCCAGTGCCTGGTTCACCGGCCAGCCGCCTCAGATGTTGGGTGAGTGGAGCCTGGCGGTGGGCGGAATCGAACGGCTGAGTGCTTGAGGCCTCCGCTCAGCGCAGGATGGTCGTACCGCTGGAGTGTTAGGCCGCCCTCACGGGTCTGCTCCCTTTACTTCCATTCGAGTTTGAGTGGGATGACAACAAATGCCAACGAACCCTCCAAGATCGTGGTTTCGACTTCGGGTTCGCGTCGCAGGCCTTCTCCGACCCCGAGGCCTTCAGAGAACGCGATACTCGGCTTGAGCACGGCGAAGATCGGGTTCGTCTCTACGGACAGATCCAGAAGAAGTTCGTTGTTGTCTTCTATATCGAGCGGCAAGGTCGCCTCAGGATCATCTCGACGCGAAGAGCCAACTCTCGGGAGATACAGGCGCACAGACAACGGCGTACTAATGCGTCTGATGCCTGACGGCAGCTGGGAATCAATCACACCACCGATGCCGAGATTGAGCGACAGGAGATTGCCGATCTGGTGGAGGATGCACAGGAGCTGGAAGCTGGAAGCTTGAAGGCTTTGGCTGCTCGCCTGCAGGTGAGTCCCTCCTCCGTTAGACGCTGGCGCCGGGGGCGCGTGATGCCCTCGATTGCTCATCAACAGCGCTTGACGTGCTTGTTTGCGGCCCAGTAAGCGCTGCTTTGGCTGTTTCTGAACCTTTGACTCTTCCGGATCAGCTACGGAGCATGCGCCAGTCGGTGGATGCCGAGACAGGCGCCATCCTCTCAAGCAGCAACGTCCTTTGGGTCTGGGTGACTGACCAATCAGCCCCCGGCCAAGAGCACACCAGATCTGGTGTCTCCAACCCCCAAATTTTGTAGCCTCCTGGAGGTGCTTCCCCCTGAGCCATCAGGCTGACCGGGCCCGGCCCAGGCCGAGCAGGCGGCAGCGCTGATCGATGCCAGTGCCGCCTGTTTTGTGCCGATCACCGTGGCTCTGGAGCTAGAACGGGTGCTGCGCGGGGCCTACAAACTGTCTCGTGAGGCCGTGATCACAGCCTTTGAGGGTCTGCTGGCCATCCGCCATCTCCATCTGGAGCAGGAAGAGCTCGTGAAACGAGGCACCTCGCCCGCAGCGAGTGCTGTGGTGCGAGGAGACCTTCATGACGCGGACTCGATACCCCGTGACGCTGGATGGCGACACTCTTTTGCGTGACGCCCTCGCAGACGGCGAGACGTTCTGAAGTGGCGACTGCTCTCTGGCGCTTGCAGCGGGACTGCCACCTCGACCATCCGGTCTACGACTGCCTGTATCTCGCCCTGGCCCGGCGGGAAGCGGCCGTGCTGCTCACGGCTGATCAACGCCTGCAGTAGCTGGCTGGCCTGGTGCTCCCCTGAGTTGGTGGCCGACGTGATCGTGAGAGTGGAAACATCAGCCAAGCGTTTCTGCCGCAGTCTTTTCGAGTTCTGACCTGCGCCGCCAGCCCGCCCCCCACGACCTGCAGCCACGCCCCCTTGAACCACAGCGCCATCAGACCACAACCTTCGCGGCTTCCAGCACCCCTGCACAGACTGCTCGACCCCTTCCTGAGCCAGGAGCCAGCGGCCCTGCTGATCCGCAAGACGGCGCGGCAGCAATGGCGGCTGATTGCCCTAAACCTGGGCAGCAGTGTGGTGGAAGCTTTCAGTGAAGGGGCGACGCTGGGGGTGGTGTTCCTGGCGGTGGAGGTGCTGTCGGCACCGGCTGGTTCGCCGTTCAACTGGAGCAGCAGCCCGCTGCTGAGTTGGTGGCCGGCAGCGGCGCAATGGCTCAGTGGCCTGCCGCCCATGGCGTTGTTTGTGAGCCTGCTGAGTCTGGCGGTGCTTCTGCAGGCCCTGCAGAGCCTCACTCGCTTTCTCAACCTGGTGAGCGTGGGCTATTTCGCGGCCCGGTGCCGGGCACTGGTCACGGCGCGGATCCACAGCCAGGTGCTGAGCCTCAGCTTTCCCTGCGCCAGCGGCTACAAGGTGGGCGACCTCACCGACTACGCCGGCCAAGGGCCTGAGGCCATTCGCCTGCAGATCGAGCTGACCAGCGGTTTCGTGGTGGCATTCCTGCTGATCGCCACCTATCTGGCGGTGCTGGTGGGCATCTCCCCCTGGCTGCTGCTTGCGGTGGTGGTGATGGCCGGCCTGATCACGCTGCTGCAGAAGCAACTGTTGCCGCGCATCCGCCAGGGCTCGAAGGCGGTGACCCAGGCTCAGGTGGCAATCAGCACCCGCATCACGGAAGACTTCCAGGGCTTGCGACTGCTGCACAGCAGTGGCCAACTTGAGGTGGCCGATCAGCGCCTGAGTAGTTGCATGGGCGAGCTGGAACGCCAGCTGCGAGGCCAGACCCGGCGACTGGCGGTGGTGGGGCCGTTCTCCGCCATTCTGCCGATCCTGGCGATCGCCCTGATCGCTGCCCTCAGTCTGCTGCTGTTCGGGGGGCGCAGCACCGGCGTGCTGCCCAGCCTGGTCACCTTTGTGCTGGCACTGCAGCGCCTCAACACACGCCTGAGCGGGCTGGCCGGCACCTCTAACCAGCTCGCCGACAACAGTGGGCGACTGGAACGTCTCAACCAGATCCTCTCGCCACAAGGCAAGCAGTTCCGCCGCCTGGGCGGCACGCCGTTCGCCTCGCTGGAGCAGGAGATTCGTTTCGAGGGGGTGGGATTCCGCTATGCCCCAGAGCTCCCCGCCGCCCTTGAGGATGTCTGCTTCTGCCTGCCCAAGGGGCAGATGCTGGCGCTGGTGGGGCCAAGCGGTGCCGGGAAAAGCTCCATTGCCGATCTGCTGGTGGGGCTCTACGCACCCACAGCAGGACAGATCCTGATCGATGACACGCCCCTGGAGCAGCTGAAGCTGGCCAGCTGGCAACAGCGGCTCGGGGTGGTGAGCCAGGACACGTTTCTGTTCAATGCCAGCTTGGCCGAGAACATCGCCTTCGGAACCCCGGGCGCGACTCGCTGCCAGATTGAAGTTGCCTGCCAGGCAGCGCAGGCGGCGGGTTTCATTGAAAGCCTGCCCCAGGGCTATGACACCCTCGTTGGCGAACGTGGCTACCGGCTCAGCGGAGGCCAGAGGCAGAGAATTTCCCTGGCTCGTGCAATTCTTCGTTCTCCGGAGCTCCTCATCCTCGATGAAGCCACCAGCGCGCTGGATTCCCAGAGCGAGCGCCTCGTGCAGGAGGCCCTTGAGCGCTTCGAGCGGGGCCACACGGTGCTGGTGATCGCCCACCGGCTCAGCACGATCGTGCGGGCCGATCAGATCCTGGTGCTGGATCACGGCCAGGTGGTGGAACGTGGCAGCCACGCCAGTCTGCTGGCCAAGGGTGGGCTCTATCGGGATCTGTGGCAGCAACAATCCCAGGCTGCGCAGACTGCCCTTACCTGAATTCTGATGCCCTTCAACTCCAACTCCCGCATCCTGATCACCGGTGGAACGGGCAGCTTTGGCAAGGCGTTCATCGCCGAAACCCTGCGCCGCTTCCCCGATATCCAGCGGCTGGTGGTGTATAGCCGCGACGAGCTCAAGCAATGGGAGCTTCAGAAGCTGTATCCTTTACAGCAATCTCCGCAGTCGTGCTTGTTCCTGGGCGACGTACGTGACCGTAGATATTCAGCAAGGAACGAACTGTTCACTTATCAGAATTTGACCGCAATAAATGAACCATGGAGCAGTATCTGTCCAAGGCGATGGCCCAAGGGTGGTCTTTGGAGCTCACCAGCGTGATCGAAGCAGTTGGGAGACACTGGTGTTTGCTTCGGCCTGGGATCTACCACACTGAACTCCTCACGGGTCATGTCGAAGTTCGGAAACCACCAAGTAACTTGTGTCAAAGTGACGAAGCACTATTCGCTCATGAGTTTGAGCGCCAATGGGGTCCATGTGAGGCAGTAGCCCTCGATCACCTCACAGTTTTGGGAGAGACCTGGCTGCAGTGGCGCTGGTACAGGATTGTGGATGGCTACAGGCCCTGCCACGGTCCACGTCGCAGGAAGCGCGGGCGGCTGAAGGATCTGGCCCAGCTGCGCCACCCAGCCCAGCGGATTGACGAAGCACTATGGGTTCATGATGACTGGAGCGGCAATTATTTTCATTGGCTCACCGACGTATTGCCAAAGTTGCAGGCATGGCAGGAGAGCGGAGCGAGCTGCCGAACTGTGCTCTTACCCCAGGCCCTCCTGAACCGCCACTATGTGAGAGACAGTTTGCAGATTCTGGGATTTAGACCGATTGCCTGGACCAGCCTACGGTTAGAGATTAGCAGGCTTATTGTGATCAGTACCACTGCACCCACAGGAAATTACAGGAAACACTTATTGCAACGGCTACAAAGGCGACTATTGGCACCGAGTTCTGCTCCAAAGATGCGCAAGATCTATGTAAGCAGAGGGGATGCTAGTAAACGTTTTTTGCTGAATGAGGCAGACCTTATCCCATTGCTTCAATGTCATGGGATAGAGTTCGTCACCCTGCAAGGGCTTAGCCTTAGGGAGCAAATTGAGATGTTTAGTCATTGCACGTTATTAGTAGGCCTCCACGGAGCAGGTCTCGCTAACATGCTCTACATGCCATCAGGCAGTGATGTGGTTGAAATCAGAAGAGATCAAGACTGTATCGGAAATTGCTATTTCTCAATGGCAAGTGCCCTCTTAATTAGGTAGCAAGCTCCGTCAGAGACCTTCCAGCACTTAGGCTGATACGCATGTACCGGTCGGGATCGCTATGGCCATGAATCGGATCCAGTTCCAGCCGAGTCTTTCTCTGCCTCAGTTCATAGAGCTCTACGGCACAGAGGAGAAGTGTGAGGCCGCCCTTGAGCAAGCGCGCTGGCCAGATGGCTTTCGTTGCCCACGTTGTCACACTCAGGAGCATGGGATCATCCATGGCCGGCGCCATAAGCGCTACCAGTGCCGGAACTGCCGCCATCAGGCAACCCTCACGGCCGGTACCATCATGGAGGCGACCAAGTTACCCCTGACGACCTGGTTCCTCGCTTTCTATTTGGTGGGCCAGGCCAAGACTGGCATTTCTTCCCTCGCTCTGATGCGCCATCTCGGGGTGAACTACCGAACAGCATGGCTGGTTCACAACAAGATCATGCAGGCGATGAGCGAGCGGGAGGAGTCCTATGTCCTGCGGGGAATGGTGCAGGTGGATGATGCCTACCTTGGCGGAGAACGATGTGGTGGCAAGGCCGGAAGGGGATCGGAGAACAAGGTGCCGATCGTGGCGGCCGTCTCTCTCGATGATGCGGGCCATCCCCGGCACGTGAAGCTTGCCACCGTGGCCACGTTCTCCTTTGCTGCCATCGCTGACTGGGCTCAGGATTCACTGGCGATTGGATGTGAGGTGATCTCTGACGGGCTGGCCTGCTTCCGTGCCGTGGCAGAAGTCGGTTGCATTCATCACGCTGTGGTCACCAAGGGTCGCCATCCCAACGAACTGCCTGAATTCCGCTGGATCAACACGGTACTCAGCAACCTGAAAACCAGTTTCAGCGGAACATTCCATGCTCTGAGATTCGATAAATACGCAGACCGCTACCTGGGCGCCTTCAATTACCGTTTCAACCGGCGCTTCGACTTGGGAGAGATGACCGAGCGGGTGGTTCATGCCATCTGCAGTTGCACCGCACGGCCGGAGCACCTCCTGAGGAGCGCGGAGTTTGCTACCTAATCAAGAGTGCCCTTGACAGGGCACCTCGAAAAATTAGCTGTTTCCCAGTGTTCTGCAGGCATGCAAAAAGCCGCCAATGGCGGCAGGCAGCAGAATTTTGTATCGGCGACTGAGCTTTTTACTGAGCTATCGGATACTCCTTCGAGGATTCATGCCACCACTGGTGCATGGCTGATGCGCTGAAGATAGCGAAGGAAGTTGAAGGCCAGATTCTTGAGCCCCCACCATGCCTCGTTCCTTGCCAGCCCAATCTTTCGCGTCAGCTTCCCACCCATTGACATTGTCATGCAGCCGAAGACATGCTCCACACAAGCTCTAATGGCTGACTTGACGCGATTAAGGTCCTTGGCGGCGGCGCTGAGCGGGTGATTGCGAGCGCCCTTATCGTGGATCAAGCTTTCGAAGCGCCCCAAGCTCAGCAGATCTTCAAAGCACTCACCTGAATAAGCTGAGTCTGCCCAGACATAATCATGTTCATTCTCCGGATCCAGCAGCCGTGGAAGCATCTGACTGTCATGAATATTGGCAGGTGTAATAGCATATCGGCGGATAAAGCCATGGTCGACGTCAATGCAGATGCTGTTCTTCTAACCGAAGTAGTTGATGCCGTTCTTTTTAACCCAGCGAGCGTCTAGATCCTTCTGCCGCAGGCGATCTGGGTTTTCTTCCCAGCCTTCCGGCAGCCTACCAGCTTTGATTTCCTTGTTCTCGTCACGGGTGTTGCGCTGTTTGGGAACAGGTACGAGAGTCGCATCAATAATCTGACCACCACGGGCTTGGAGTCCCTGTGAGCGGAGGTATGCCTCGAACATCTCGAAGAGCTCCTCAATCACTCCTGCTTTGCGCAGCCTCTCCCTGAACAAGGCGACTGTGGTTGCGTCAGGAATGTTGTTCATCACACCCAGTCCCACAAACTCCTCAAAGGAACGCCTGTCATTCACCTGGAACTCAAGCTCGTCATCGCTGAGGTTAAATAGCTGCTGGAGAACAAGCATCTTGAAAAGGATCAGCGGATCAATCCGCTTACGCCCTGCATTGCTCTTGCGATCCTGCGCGTATCCTTGGTCAAGTATCGGCTGGAATTTATCCCATGGGATCGAATCAGACAGCCGCTTGAGAACCGGCTTCTTCTCCTGGAGCTTTGCGACCCTTTGCTGTTCGTCCCAAAAACCTCTTTGGCCCACCGCTGGCATACAGTCTGACTTCCTGATTCTATCGCTATTTCATCGTAATCAACCAGCTTGCTGATTTTTCGAGGTGCCCGACATTAGATACTCGTATTGCCTAGCTGAAGACGTCTCGGGACAAGATAATACTGATGCGGCAGAGCTAGTGCTGAACGCAAGCCAGATTGATCGTCTTATTGGTATCTGCTCTAATTTTAGTTAGCATTGACTTGTAATGACAGTTCTGATATTTACGAATTACGGGAATCCTGCCTATTTACAGCGCACTCTAAGACAAGCAACAAAGAGCAATCCTGGCATTCCGAAAATTCTTATTGGAGATAAGTATAATCAGCTAGTTGCCAAGAATGCAGGATGGTCACACGTTGACTTGGGTGATTTGCGATCGGCAAAAAGGAATGAATTTAATGCCTTGTTCTATTGGGTACAAGGAAACCAGCATAATCCCGTCAAGGGGGGCAGAGATTGGCTGAGGTATGTCTCGGAAAGATTCTTTGCTGTTGAGTAATATATTCGGCAAGAGGGTATATCTTGTTTTTGGCATTTTGATTCAGATACTATGATCATGCATGATTTGACTCGGTATACACAGCCTATCTTGGCAGAAGGCGTTGGCTGTACAACACTTTGCAACGACTCATGTCCCAGTGGCCTCATCAAGTCCACTGCATTGATTGGATATACCAAAAGCATGATCAACGACTATAGAGACAAGAGCTTTCTTTTGAATCAACAAAAAGAGTTTGACGAAATTAGCCCAAGTTATGCATTCACTGAAATGCGGGCTTTTCTTAGGTTCAGACAGGCAAGTGAGTTGAGAACCCGGTCGCTTTCATCCTTTTTCTCTGATCAAGGAATTTGGTTTGATGACTGCATTTGTCAGTCTCATGGCTTTTCTATGGCTTGGGCTGACAAGGCCAGGCGAAAGATTAAGGATTTATACTGGAAAAATCTGGAAGTATGTGCACTGAGTGAAGATAAGCTAGAGTTCCGTTTTGCAACCTTAAATTGCAGTTGGCTTCCAATTGATGCTTTTGAATGGCTGGAGAGCCCCCTTCAAACGGACAAGAAAGCATTAAATTACTTGTCTTCATATCTTAAATTCAGCATTAGAGAGCGTATTAATTTTGGAATCACTAAAGGCCACCTCGAATAATCAGCTATTCGCAAGGTCTCTGTGGACACGAAAAAGCCGCCGAAGAGGCGGCAGAGCATGAGAGCCTTATATCGTCTATTGACGAGATCTCCTGAACTATGGGAGCTTCTCTGGGAGATTCATGCAACAGTTGCTATATGGGAAGAGCGCTGGAGATAACGAAGGAAGTTGAAGGTCAGGTTCTTGAGGCCCCACCAAGCATCATTCCTTTCTAGCCCAATTTTTCTTGTCAGTTTTCCACCCATGGACATAGTCATGCAGCCGAAGACATGCTCCACACAAGCTCTGATTGACGACTTGACACGATTCAGTTCCTTGGCTTTGTCGCTGAGAGGATGATTGCGAGCACCTTTTTCATGGATCAGGCTTTCGAAGCCACCTAGACTCAGAAGATCCTCAAAGCATTCACCTGAATACGCTGAGTCTGCCCAAACAAAGTCATGTTCGTTTTCTGGATCCAGCAAGCGTGGGAGCAACTGGCTGTCGTGAATGTTGGCAGGAGTGACAGCATATCGGCGGATGAATCCATGGTCAACATCGATACAGATGCTGTTCTTGTAACCGTAGTAACTGATGCCGTTCTTTTTTGTCCAGCGAGCATCTAAATCCTTCTGCTGCAAGCGATCTGGGTTTTCATCCCAGCCCTCCGGCAGCCTCCCGGCTTTGATTTCTTTGTTCTCCTCGCGGGTATTGCGTTGCTTGGGAACCGGAACAAGAGTTGCATCGATGATCTGGCCACCGCGGGCTTGGAGGCCCTGGGAGCGGAGGTATGCCTCAAACATCTCGAAGAGCTCCTCGATAACTTCCGCCTTGCGCAGTCGCTCTCTGAAGAAGGCGACTGTGGTGGCATCAGGAATGCTGTTCATCACACCAAGCCCGACAAACTCCTCAAAGGAGCGCCTGTCATTCACCTGAAATTCAAGCTCTTCATCGCTGAGGTTGAAAAGCTGCTGGAGAACGAGCATCTTGAAAAGGATCAGCGGATCAATCCTCTTGCGCCCTGCATTAGTCTTGCGCTCATGGACATAGCCCTTGTCAAGCAGTGGGCGGAATGAATCCCAAGGGATCGATTCAGAAAGTCGCTGAAGAACCGGCTTCTTCTCCTTGAGCTTTGCGACTCTTTGCTGTTCGTCCCAGAAGCCTCTCTGACCCACTGCAGAATTAGAATGTCATCAATCTAATATTAGCTCAGATTAGGCATATTGCATTGGCTTGTTGATTTATCGAGGTGCCCTAAAGCAAGGCATGGATTGGCAATATCCGCTCGGAATCTATTTAATTTTTGTGGTATGAAATGAGCCATGTCCAGGATCTTAGATCGGTTGCCTCAGTTTCAGTTTCAACTCGTTCAGCATTTGCAGATTATGAAAATGTCAACGCCATGCTGAGTAGGTTGATTCATCATCTACCTTTGCGACTGGAAAAGCGCCAGGCGTGGATCGATCGGCTGATCCCCAGGAGTTTCGGCCAGCTTGGGGAAGATGCGGTGATTGACAACCACCTGGGTTGGCTTGGCCTACCAGCCCACCAGCCTGGTTTCTATCTGGACATCGGCGCGCACCATCCCACCAGTGGTAGTAACACGTTTCGCTTTTACCGAAGAGGTTCACGCGGGATTGCGGTTGACATTGGCGATCGCAAGCAACAGCTCTGGCGTCGGGTACGGCCCAGGGATTGTTTCATCAATGCTGCAGTGGTACCTGATACATGGCCTGATCCCACTGTCACCTTCAACCTGAATGCTGGTTATGGTTCAGGCACAGATCACGTCTCTGGCTACGGCGTGATTCATGCTCAAGCGGAAGCACACCCAGTAATAGTGCCGGCCTTGCGGGCTGGTAATCTTGCGGCCGATGTTATCGCTTGGGAGGGTGGTAGGTGGGCTGCAGCCAGGGCCTATTAGAAGTCTGTCCCAATAGGTCTGGCGGTGGCGCCCCGCCTACGGTGACCTGCGCGGGACCCGCTCTTGACCCTTGGCCTCTGAGCCCGCCGCCAACCCTGCTGCAGCAGGCGATCTGATCAGCTTTCTCCAGGCGCTGCCGGACTGCCGGATGCGCCGCGGCATCCGCTTCCCCCAGTGGTGGATGCTGCTGGTGGCCATCCTGGCGATCCTCAGCGGCCAGGGATCGCTGGTGGGCATGGAGCGTTTTGCAAAGCGCCACCGGCAGACGCTCAACGAGCTGTTGGGCACTGACTTCGGCAAGTCGCCGTCTGACTCCACCTTTCGGCTGCTGCTGGCCCAGCTGGATGTGGCGGGCTTTGAAACCCTCCTGCGTGACTGGATGGCGGCCCAGCCGGGCGTGGCCGAGGGGCTCGACACCCTGGTCTGTGATGGCAAGACGCTGCGGGGCTCCATCGCTGAAAACACCTCTGGCGCAGCGAAGTTCATTGCCCAGGTGAGCCTGTACTCCCAGACGCTGGGCGTGGCGATCGCCCAGACCACCTACGCCACCGATACCGGTGGCGAAATCCAGGCGCTGCGCCAGCTGCTGGAGGCGGTGGAGCTTGAGGGTGTGCTGGTGCAGGCCGACGCGCTACAGGCGAACCGCCCTTTTTCCTCTATCTCGCCCAGCGCGGCGCCGACTTCCTGATCGCCGTCAAACACAGCCGCCGCAAGGGGTTTCGGCTGATCAGAGACCGGCTCACCTATGGCCGGCGAATCCCGTGGCGCACCAGCAGACGGGAAGTGAAACGGGGCCGTGACATCACCTGGACCCTGCGGGCGATGCCCGCACCGGAGTGGGTGGTGGAGCAGTGGCCGGGCAGCGCCACGATCATCGCCGTGCGCAGCCACGGCATCCGTGATGGCAAGCCGACGGATGAGACCCGTTACTACGTCTCGAGTCTGCGAACCGGAGCCAAGGCCCTGTTGCGGCACGTCAGAGACCGGTGGTCGATTGAGAACAGCTGGCACTGGGTGCGCGATGTGGCGCTACGGGAAGACGGCCACCGCTACCGGGAGGACAACGGCGTCCAGATCCTGGCCACCCTCCGCAGCCTGGCGATCAATGCCCTGCGGCTCGATGGGATCTGGTCGATCACCGAGGCCATCGCTGCCCTCGCGCACGACATCAAGGGTCTGCTGAGGCTGCTGGGGTGACAGGAAGCCGCGAAGAAACGGCCATCAGGATGACTTCTAATAGACCCTGGGGCTGCAGCACCTTGGCGGCTGTTGAATCTCGATATAGAAGGCCTTGATGTCGAGGTCTTGCAAGACTTACAACTGTCCTTGCTTCAGCCAGATGTAGTGGCCTTGGAATGCTTTTTGCCGCCCCAGGTGAGCAGTTGGCAGATAATCAGCTGGATTGCTCAAGAGTCAGCTGTTGTTTCCGCGATGTCAGATTGGGGCTATTAGTTGCAATCCATCTGCGGCCGCTTGCGTCCCCTGTGTTGGTGTAAATCCCTGGGGACCTCAACCCCGGCGTAGCCGGGGTTGAGCGCGCACCTCAGACGTTCCGCTCAGCGGCCAGCGTTGCAAGGGGTGGGCAGGCCCGTGACCCTGGTTTGAGCACTACCTCAACCAGACGAACCATGCCCACGTCCAATCGTGCCGCAATTGAGCTGGCGCCGCTACTGGATGGCAGCAGCGCCGGTGAGCTGATCCCCGAGCTGGTGCGCCACGGCCTGCAGCAGCTGATCGAGCTGGAGGTCGCTGCCGTGCTCGGCGCAGAGCGCCATGAGCGCAGCGAGGAGCGGCTCGGCTACCGCAACGGCTACCGGCCGCGCACCCTGGCCACCCAGGTGGGGGACATCGATCTCCGCATCCCCAAACTGCGCTCCGGCAGCCACCTGCCCTCGATCCTGGAGCCGCGCCGCCGTGTGGACCAGGCCCTCTACGGCGTGGTGATGGAGGCCTATGTCGGCGGCATCTCAACGCGCAAGGTCGACGCCCTGGTGGCCGCCCTGGGAGTCCAGAGCGGCATCTCCAAATCTCAGGTGAGCCGCATCTGCGCTGACATCGACATCCAGGTGCAGGCCTTCCTGAACCGCCCCCTTGAGGCCACCGGCTACGCCTACCTGTACCTCGATGCCACCTATCTCCACGGGCGTCTCGGCAAGGCGATGCAGGTCTGCTCCAGGGCTGTGGTGGTGGCCATGGGCGTCAATGCCGATGGTCGCCGCGAGCTGCTCGGCATCAAGGTGGGCGACAGCGAAACCGAGAGCTTCTGGAGCGAGTTCATTGGCTCGCTCAAGGAGCGCGGCCTCACTGGGGTCAAGCTCGTGATCAGCGACGCGCACGTGGGCCTCACCAAGGCGATCCGGCGGATGCTGCAGGGCAGCTGCTGGCAGCGCTGCAGGGTCCATTTCGCCAGAAACCTGCTCCAACGGGTGCCCAAGGCCCACCAAGGCATGGTCACCGCTGCCTTGCGCTCAGTGTTCGCCCAGGAGAAAACGGACGAAATCGAGGCCCGCTGGGACGATCTGGCCAGCTCACTGGTGGATCGCTTCCCCAAGGCTGCTGAGCTCATGCTGCACGCCCGGGAAGACGTGCTCGCCTTCCGTCACTTCCCGCCTCAACACTGGAAAAAGACTTGGAGCACCAACCTGCTCGAGCGCCTCAATGAGGAGATCAAACGCCGCACTCGGGTGGTTGGCATCTTCCCGAATGACGCCTCGATCACCCGCTTGGTGGGGGCTGTGCTGCTGGAGCAGGACGAGCACTGGCAGCTGGAGGGCCGGCGCATGTTCTCCGCCGAGAGCATGGCCGCCATCCCCTCACTGGCGGAGCTGCCCACGCAGCCTTCCTTGCAAGAAGCAGCGGCCTGAGCCTCAGGCCCCAGGAGATCGCGCCGTAGCGCCCCCACAGGGCGCAGCGGCGGCGATCACCGCCCGGGGGCCGGCACCGCAGACGTCACGACCAAGATTGCAGGTGTAGCCCACAACCGATCGGCAATCCAGACGAAAGACTTGACAAGTCAATCGTCTGGATTCATCGTGAAATAACGAGGTGCACATGCGCCTCGAGAATGACAGCCCGTCATTCACCCCTGTTCTCCCTCAGTCCAGGGCAATCGGGCCTCGGGATTTACACCACGCCAAGGGACGCGGCCCTGCGGCCCCACTTTGGTGTTTGTTCGCATTGCCAGCATGCATAAACCGTAGTGAATCCAGCTGTTGCCACCACCATGCATACGATCGCCTGGCGCCGCCCCCACACCCTGCGCCAGGTGATCGGCGCCATCCGGCCGGTTGCGCCCACGTGCCTGTTCGTCGCCTGCGACGGCCCCAACCCCGAGCGCCCCGGCGAAGCTGAGAAGGTGCCCGCCACCCGCGAGGTGATGGCATAGTGAGATCAGTTGTTGCGAAGTAAAATGCCATCACTAAGCCTGCGAGGGTTGTCGGATCAGGCCTATGAGGGCCTGCGGCAGCTCGCCAGCAGCAACCACCGCAGCATGCAGGAGCAGGTGCGGCTCCTCATTGAACGGGAGGTGCGCTACGCCCAGGTGGGTGGGGTGGAGCGGGCCCGGCATTGGCGGTCGCTGCTGGCTGGGCGCCATTTCCCCGATCTGGCCGCCGACATTCGGGCCGACCGCAGCCGCTGAAGCGATGACCGCATCAGCACAGACCCAACTCGATGCTTTTGTGCTCGATTCCTCTGCTCTGCTGAGGCTGTATCTGGCCGATGGTCCATTGCCCCCCTCGGCCGCGTCCCTTTGCGTGGTGTAAAACCCGAGGCCCGAATGCCCTGACTCAGAGGGTGAACAGGGTGGAATGACGGGCTGTCATTCCTGAGGCGCAGATGCACCTCGTTTTTCCACGATGAAATGAGGCGATTGACTTGTCAAGTCTCTCGTCTGATCGCGGCTGTGTTGTGAGCGGCAGGAGTCTTCTATGCAGCCCAGGGGTTACAGCGCCGGCCCCCGGGCGGCGATCGAGGCCGCTGCGCCCTGTGGGGGCGCTGCCACCTCAATCACCTGGGGCCTGCGTCTTGCACCTCTGCGGCGGCGGCGCTGAGCAGGGCCGGCAGATCCTCCAGCTCCGGGATGGCGGCCATGCTCTCGGCTGAGAACATGCGGCGTCCCTCCAGCTGCCAGTGCTCGTGCTGCTCCAGCAATACCGCGCCCACCAGGCGGGTGATCGACGCGTCGTTGGGGAAGATGCCGACGACGCGGGTGCGGCGCTTGATCTCCTCGTTGACCCGCTCCAGCAGGTTGGTGCTCCAGACCTTCTTCCAGTGAGGCTGCGGGAAGTGACGGAAGGCCAGCACGTCCTCTCTGGCCTCGTTCATGAGCTCGGTGGCCTTGGGGAAGCGCTCCGCCAGCGAGGCGGCCAGGTCATCCCAGCGGCTGAGGATCTCTCCGGCATCCTCCTGAGCGAACACCGAGCGCAGGGCGGCGGTGACCATGCCCTGGTGGGCTTTGGGGACGCGCTGGAGAAGGTTGCGGGCGAAGTGGACGCGGCAGCGCTGCCACACACAGCCCTGCAGCTGGCGCCTGATGGCCTTGGTGAGGCCCACGTGGGCGTCGGAGATCACCAGCTTGACGCCAGTCAGGCCGCGCTCTTTGAGCGAGGCGAGGAACTCACTCCAGAAGCCCTCGCTCTCGCTGTCGCCCACCTTGAGGCCCAGCAGCTCACGGCGACCATCGGCGTTGACCCCCATGGCGACGACGACGGCCCTTGAGCAGACCTGCAGGGCCTTGCCCAGCCGGCCGTGGAGGTAGGTGGCATCCAGGTAGACGTAGGCGTAGCCGGACTCCTGCAGGGGCCGGTTCAGAAACGCCTGAACCTGCTCGTCGATGTCCTGGCAGATGCGACTGACCTGGGATTTGGAGATACCGCTCTGGGATCCCAGGGCGGCGACCAGGGCATCCACCTTGCGGGTGGAGACCCCACAGATGTAGGCCTCCATGATCACGCCGTAGAGGGCCTGCTCCACCCGGCGACGGGGCTCGAGGATCGAGGGCAGGAAGCTGCCAGCCCGCAGTTTGGGGATCAGCAGGTCGATGTCGCCTACCTGGGTGGTCAGACTGCGGGGCCGGTAACCGTTGCGATAGCCGAGCCGCTCCTCGGTGCGCTCGTGGCGGTCGGCACCCAGCACGGCAGCGACCTCCAGCTCGATCAGCTGCTGCAGGCCGTAACGGGCCAGCTCGGGGATCAACTCACCGGCAGTGCTGCCATCCAGTAGCGGCGCGAGGTCGGGTGCGGCACAGTAAGTCTTGGGCGTGTGTCACGAGTCAGCAGGTGAAAGCCAAGGCTGATGAAACTGCATCGGGGATGGGAGTGTGGCCTCCCGGGATCGGCCTGCAGGGGCTGGTACCAAACCACCCCGTGCTGCTGCGTTCAAAAGACGTGGTGGTGAGCGACGGGGAAACGGCGGACTGGATCCGTCAGGTGTGCGACGAGAAGGTGAGCGCAAGCGAACCGTTGATGACGCGCCGATATCTATTTCAGACGCTGCCAAAACGGGAGGCGGCCCAAATCTCCTGGATCAGTGTGGACAGAGCCTGTCTATGGACCACACGGCAGCCGGCGTATAGACGGCACGAGCTCATCGCAGGCCCTGATGCGGAACGTGAGAACCTGCCATGGAATGCCAAGGGAACATCCCAAGTGGTCACCACCATGAGGGTCAATACCGATGTCTGTGGCAGGGGCGGAGCAACCCGTAGTAGCGATGATGGGTCTGTAACGGACTCGGAGCCAAGGGGTTGCATCATCCCGTTTGGAGTCTCCCATCAACTGCCTACGGCAGGAGGAATGGGATGACAACAGACAAGCCGCTACCGATTACCAAGGTGATGGTCTGGAAGGCCTATCAACAGGTGAAACGGAACGGACAGGCGGCCGGTGTGGATGGCCAAAGCCTGGACGACTTCAACAAGGATCTGGAGAATAATCTCTACAAACTCTGGAATCGGATGGCATCAGGAAGTTATCTTCCGCCACCAGTTCGGCGTGTGGAGATTCCCAAATCCGGTGGAGGCGTCAGGCCGCTGGGTATCCCGACGGTTGCTGATCGCATCGCACAGATGGTGGTCAAGCAGGTGCTGGAGCCAGAGCTGGAGCTGATCTTTGATCAGGATTCCTACGGCTACAGACCGGGCAAGTCAGCGCATCAGGCAGTAGAGGTCTGCCGTCAGCGCTGCTGGAGGTCCAACTGGGTTCTCGATCTCGACATCAAGGGGTTTTTCGATGCTATCGATCACGACCTGTTGATGCGCGCGATCAAGGCCCATACCTCCGAGCGCTGGGTGGTGCTCTACCTGCAACGATGGCTGCAGGCACCGGTTCTGTTGCCGGATGGCACGCTCCATCCCAGGGACCGGGGCACACCGCAAGGTGGTGTCATCAGTCCACTGCTGGCCAATCTGTTCCTGCACTATGCGTTTGATGTGTGGATGCGCCGGAGCCACCCGGCCATTGCCTTTGAGCGCTATGCAGATGATGTGATCTGTCATTGCCACAGCGAGAAGGAAGCTCGGCGGTTGCTGGAGGCATTGCAGGATCGCTTTGCGTCCTGTGGCCTCCAGCTTCATCCCCAGAAGACCCAGGTGGTCTACTGCAGGGATAGCAACCGCCGGGCACCGTTTGCTGATGTCACGTTCACGTTTCTTGGTTTCGCGTTTCGGCCACGTGTGTCTCGCAATTCTCGCGGAGTCATCTACACAGGCTTTTTGCCGGCAGTGAGTCCGCAGGCTCTCCAGCGTATGCGGGAGAGGATTAGGTCGATAGGGCTTCCATCGCTCGTGTATCTGTCGCTTGAGGAGATCGCTAAAGTGCTGAATCCAGTGATTCGTGGCTGGATTCAGTACTACGGTCGTTTCTATAGGACAGAACTGATCAGGAAGTTGTATCGCTACCTGGATGACAGAATTGCAGCCTGGTTACGGCAGAAGTACAAAAGGCTGCGGGGTCGTCGGCTCCAAAGCTGGCGAGTACTTGCCAGGATCAGGTCTGGACATCGTGATCTGTTCGCGCACTGGCGTCGAGTCAGTGAAGTGGCATGTGGATGATGGGAGCCGTATGACGCGAGAGTGTCACGTACGGTTCTGTGAGCACCTCGGGGGGAAGTTCCCCGGGGTGACTCGACATGGTTCGTCTGGTTGAGGTGGTTCTCGAACCAGGGAAACGGGCCTGCCCACCCCTTGCAACGCCAGCCGCTGGGCCAGCCACCTGAGGTGCGCGGCCCACCCCGGCTACGCCGGGGTGGGGGTGCCGGGGGATTTACACCAAGCCTTGGGACGCCAGCCCCCCCTCATTGGAATTCGCCACGCAACGGGGGTGCAGTGGTGATGCCTTGCTGTTGATTCCCGATTTCTGCCTGCTTGAGTGCACTTCAGTGCTGTTGAAACAGGTGCAGCGCCAGCTGCTCAGCTTGGATGAATGTCGTGCTCTCCTGGCGGATCTGCTGCAGCTGCCGCTTCGGCCCGCCAGTGCCAGCGAACTGGCTGGAGCAGCGCTTGAGCAGGCTATGGCCCTCTCGCTCAGTGTGTATGACGTTAGTTTCCTGGCCCTGGCGCTCAAGCATGACGCACTTTTAATCACGGCAGACAAACAATTGGCCAAGGCTGCTGCTTCCCTTGGTTGTCTCGCGGATGCTGAGCTGGTGCAATGCAGCTGATCCCAGTCAGCATCGGCAACCCTTCTGCATGCACTATCCGCCAGCTGGTCGAGCTGGTGAGCGTGCGCCTGAATCAGTGGCTGCAGCCCAACATCGTTTGATTCATGAACCTGCTTCAGGAGAACGTCCACCAACCATGAGCTTGGACACCCCCCTCCTCCTGATCGCCTGGCGGCGCCCCAACACCCTGCGCCAGGTGATCGACGCCATCCGACTAGTGGCGCCCACGCGGATCTTCGTCGCTTGCGACGGCCCAAACCCCGAACGCCCCGGCGAAGCTGAGAAGGTGGCCGCCACCCGCGCGGTGATCGAACACGAGATCGACTGGCCCTGCCAGATCGAGCGGCTCTACTCCGATGGGAACCAGGGCTGCCGCTTGGGCGTGAGCCGCGCCATCAGCTGGTTTTTCGAGCAGGTGGAGGAGGGCATCATCCTGGAAGACGACTGCGTTCCCCATCCCGATTTCTTCCCCTACTGCACCGAGCTGCTGGAGCGCTACCGCCACGACACGCGGGTGTGGTGCATCAGCGGCAACAACTTCCAGAACGGCCAGTGGCGTGGCGATGGCAGTTATTACTTCAGCCGATATCCACACTGTTGGGGATGGGCAACATGGCGCCGCTGCTGGAGTCACTTCGACAGCGAGCTGACCTCTTGGCCAAATCTCAAAACCTCTGGGTTATTGCAGACAATCTTTGAGCATGAGTCTGAGAGAAAGTTTCGCTCAGATGTAATTGACTCTATTCTTGAAACTGGCAATCCCGATAGCTGGGCTAATCTATGGGCTATGACATGCATGTCAAATAGTGGTCTTGCTGCTCTTCCCAATGTTAATGTTGTTCGGAATGTAGGGTTTGGAGAGGGTGCTACTCACACGGTCGACTCTACCCGTCAGCCTTATAATGCCAATGCTTTGGGCATTATCAATCACCCTCAATTCGTGATTCGCGACTCTATGGCTGATACATATACCTATGTAACTCATTTTGGAGGCGATGTCAGCTCTTCTGCATCCTCTTCTTGGAGTCTTTGCTTTAGAAAAGGTAAGGCAATAATGAGTTCGCTTCTCAGTGGGCTTCGGGCTTCAAGAACGAGGACTGGTTAATAATGAGAAGTCTTTTGCGCTTGTTCGGCAGTCGTGCCTTGGGCATGATTTATCCCGAGGGTAAAGATATTTATCCTAGCCAGTTCAGGCGTGATAAATTTATTTTTATTCACATTCCGAAGTGTGCCGGTTCAAGTTTTCTAGACTCTTATCTCGGCTACCAGCTGGGCCACATACCTGCTAGTGCTTATGCGGCAATGGATCCGAAGCTTTTCCAGGATTCCTTTTCCTGCGCCTTCATACGAAATCCAATTGACCGCTTTAGGTCGGCTTATAATCATATACATACTTGCTCTCTTTGGCCCTATCTGCCACAAAAAGCACAACTAATTGAAAAGGCTGCTTCCTCTTTGACTGAATTAGCGGAATCCATTCATTGTTATCCTGAGATCTTGGCAATGGACTGGTTCCGACCACAACATGAGTTCTTGATGGTCCGTGGAAGACTAGGGGTGTCGAGGGTTTTCAAGAGCGAAAAGTATGAGGAGGCAGTTAGTTGGATTTCGGATAATATTGGGATCAGCCTGCACTATGCCAGGGGTGAAGTTAATGTGCGTAGCAAGAAAGGCCTCATTCACAATTCCCAGAATATTTCGAATGATGGCATTGAAAACCTTCGAAATGTCTATTGGAAAGACTTTACTCTTTTTGGTTATTTCTAGCTCGCACCTTGTTGGGAGCCTGTTTTGGCCTTGATTCCCGGCCAATTTCATTCTTTATTCTCAATAATCTCTGCATCATTTCTATTCTACTAACTGCCAATGCAAAAGATTGATTAGCGTGTAATGATTGATCTCGCTACTTATAATCTAACGACAACTGAGCGCAGTGCTGTTGATCAGGTGCTCTCCGAAGTAGGTCTTGATCTTTCTTTGGAGCAGCTCTGGCAGCTGATGGATCAGGCATGGGAACACTGCGGCTGCGAGAACCAAGCCCCTGATCCCGATCGACTGGCTCGGTTTTATAGCGATCCGGTTTGGCTTCTGAACGGAATGTATATCGAGCAGCACGCCGTTTCAATGGAGCACCGCCAGGCGATCACCATTGCCGTGGCGGAACTGAGGCCTCTGAAGGTTGTGGACTTCGGCGGTGGCTTCGGCACTCTGGCTCGTCTGCTTGCCTCTGCACTCCCTCAGTCAGCTATTGAGATCTGCGAGCCCTATCCCCCGCGCCACGGCATCGAGAGTTGCAAGCCGTTTGCGAACATCAGCTTTGTGCCCGAGCTCAACCGCCAGAGTGTCGACGTTCTGGTGAGCACTGATGTACTCGAGCACGTCCAGGATCCAATCGCCTTGCTGGCGGCAATGGTGGATGCGGTGCGTCCTGGCGGGCACCTGCTGATCGCCAACTGCTTCTTCCCCGTGATTGCCTGCCACCTCCCTTGCACCTTTCATCTCCGCTTCAGCTTTAATGCGTTCTGTCGGGCCCTGGGTCTGAAGGTGCTGGGCCCCTGTGAAGGCAGCCACGCCACCATCTATCGCCGCACCCGGGTGCTGGAGCCAAATTGGCGCCGCCTTCGAGCGATGGAGCGCCGCTCGAGGCGGTTGTTTCCCTGGCGGCAGTGGCGGTCGCGCCACCTGAGCCCCTGGGGCCATCGGGTTCGGGTCGCCATTGCACATCCCTTGCACTACCCCCGCAAGCTGCGCAATGCCGTGAGGCCCGCCTGTTGAAGATCCTCCACATCAACGCCTCCGACATCGGCGGCGGTGCAGCTCGCGCCGCTTACCGAATCCACCGCAGCCTGGTGGATCACGGCGCACCTCTTGGGTTGGCGTCGCAGATGCGGGTGATCAGCCAACTCAGCGACGATCCCACCGTGATCGGTGGCCCCCCGCAGGACCAATCAGCGTTCTGGCAACGACTGCACCCCAGGCTGAATCGACAGGCCCGCCGTGGTTTCATCACCGCTAATCCCACGTTTCATTCGATCGGCTGGCCCGCTACCGGCTTAGGCCGAGAACTTCAACAACGCCGCCGATTGGGCCGCGCTGATCTGCTGCATCTCCATTGGCTTGGTGATGGCACCCTCTCGATCGAGGAGATCGGCCGTCTGCCCCAGCCGCTGGTGTGGACCCTGCACGACCAGTGGGCCTTCTGCGGCGCCGAGCACTACACCAGCCCACCGCTGCCGAGCGAAACCGCCAGCAGCGATGAGCGCTTCACCCAGGGATACAGCCCCGCCAGCCGCCCCGTCCATGAGGCTGGTCCCGACCTCAACCGCCGCACCTGGCTGCGCAAGCGCCACGCCTGGTGCCGTCCAGGTCGCCAACCGATCCAGATCGTCTGCCCCAGTACCTGGCTGGCGCACTGCGCCAGCCGCAGCACCCTGATGGGTGAGTGGCCGATCACTGTGGTCCCCAATCCGATCGACCTGAACGTCTGGACCCCTTGCGAGCAGGGCCAGGCGCGGGCGCTGCTGGGCCTGCCCGCTGATCGGCCGCTGGTGTTGTTCGGGGCCATGGGCGGCACCGCCGATCCCCGCAAGGGGGCGGATCTGCTGCTGGAGGCGCTGCAGCGCCTGCGCACCCAGGTGGCGGGCACGCCACTGCAGCAGCTCGAGCTGGTGCTGTTCGGCCAGAGCCGGCCTGTCCAGCCGCCTGATCTCGGTTTCCCCATCCACTACACCGGCCGCCTCCACGACGACCTCAGCCTGCGGCTGCTCTATGCCGCCGCCGATCTGTTCGTGATCCCCTCCCTTCAGGACAACCTGCCCAACACGGGTCTGGAAGCCCACGCCTGCGGCACCCCCGTGGTGGCCTTCCGCACCGGCGGCCTGGTCGACATCGTCGACGAGCACGTCACCGGATCCATGGCCGATCCTTTTGATCCCGCCTCCCTCGCCGCCTCGATCCGCTGGGTGCTGGAGGATCCCCAGCGCCGCCGCCAGCTCGCCGCAGCCGCCAGGGCACGGGCCGAGCGGCTCTGGAATCCGGCGCGGGTGGCGGGGCTCTATGCGGAGCTGTATCGGGAGGTTTTGACGACCCGATGATGCGTGTTCTGGTCACAGGCGGGGCGGGCCTCATCGGCAGCCATGCCGTGAGAGCCCTGCAGCGCGCCGGTTTCGAGCCCGTGGTGCTCGACAACCTGGTGTTTGGCCACCGCCGGATTGTGGAGCAGGTGCTGGGAGTGCCACTGGTGGTGGCGCAGCTGGACGATCGGCAGCAGCTGGACCGGTTGCTGGCCGGGCAGCATCCCGACGCACCTGGTGCCTCGGTGGGGGCTGTGCTGCACTTCGCGGCCTTCGCCTACGTGGGCGAATCGGTGCAGGATCCTGCGCGCTATTACCGCAACAATGTGGCCGGCAGTCTCACCTTGCTGGAGGCGCTGATTGATCCGCGCCACCAGCGATCCGCACCGGGTGCTGCCGCTGGGCCCATGCCGCTGGTGTTCAGTTCCACCTGCGCCACCTATGGCATTCCGGCTGCGGATCAGATCCCTATCCGTGAAACCACGCCCCAGAACCCGATCAATCCCTATGGCCGTAGCAAATGGATGATCGAGCAGCTTCTGGCAGACTTTCACCTGGCTTACGGCCTGCCTGCAACGATCCTGCGCTATTTCAACGCTGCCGGCGCAGACCCCGCCAGCGATCTCGATGAAGACCACACACCCGAAACCCATTTGATTCCGCTGGTGCTCGAGGCCCTGGCCGGCCGCCGCTCCTCCATCTGCATCTACGGATCCGACTACCCCACGCCGGATGGCACCTGCATCCGTGATTACATCCACGTCTGCGATCTGGCTGATGCCCATGTGCTTGCCCTCCAGCAGCTGCAGCGACATGGCGGCCTGCATCACTACAACCTCGGCACCGGCCGTGGCCATTCCGTGCTGGATGTGATCACCACGGCTCGCCGTGTAACCGGCCTGGAGCTGCAGATTGATCAGGCTCCCCGCCGCCCCGGTGATCCACCGGTGCTGGTGGCGTCTGCCGAAAAAGCAGCCGCAGAGCTGGGCTGGCAGCCTCGCTTCCCTGATCTCGCCACCACGATCGAGCACGCCTGGCGGTGGTGCCAGAGGAGTTGCACACGGGTCTGACAGGCCTTTGGCAGCCGCACAGGCTTCCCCATCCACTCCAGCGGCCGCCTGCACGACGACCGCAGCCTGCGGCTGCTCTATGCCGCCGCCGATCTGTTCGTGATCCCCTTCCGCACCGGCGGCCTGGTCGACATCGTCGACGACCGGATCACCCGATCCCTGGCCGAGCGGCTCTGGGATCCGGCGCAGGTGGCGGGGCTGTCAGTACCGCTCTGCGACACCCCCGCTACGCTGAAGCAACAGCAGGCCTGGGGAGATGACCCTCACCACCAGCCCAAGTCACGCCCAAGCCCCCACCGCATCGGCAGCCCCATTCGATGCTCTGGCACCCCTCCGTCTGCCGTTGGATCTGCGCCTCAGCCCGGAGCAATTCGAGTTGGTGTGCTCCGAGAACCGCGAGGCGGTGCTCGAATTGGCCGCGGATGGCCGTGTCATCGCGATGACGCCGACTGGTAGCGAAACCAGTGGACGCAACAGTGAGCTTCTGTTCCAGCTCCACCAATTCGCCAAGGCGAGCGGCGGCTGGAAGGTGTTTGAGAGCTCAGGAGGATTTCGGCTGCCCGATGGTTCTGTCGTCAGCCCTGATGCGTCCTTGATTCGCCTGGAGCGTTGGCAGGCTTTGACGGTCGACGAACGCCGCAGTTTTGCGCCCCTCTGCCCCGATCTGGTGGTTGAGTTGGCGAGCCCGAGTGATGAAGGTCCCCGCGGTCTCACCGCCCTGCGCCGCAAGATGGTCGCCTATCAGGCCAATGGTGCTCGCCTGGGCTGGTTGCTGATTCCCAGCGACCAGGCCGTGGAGGTGTGGCCCGCCAGCGGTGCACCGCAACGCCTCGACGCCACTGACGTGCTCGATGCTGGACCTGCGTTCCCAGGGCTGCAGTTGCAGCTGGCTGAGATCTGGGCGGCGTGAAGCCCACTTGTGCGATCTTTCGCCTGTTTCTGTGCAGCCCGGCGCTGGCCCCCGATGGATCTCAGCGCAGGAGCTGAACCTCCAGGTCCAGCGGCAGCTGGGCCCAGGCTCAGGCAGGCCCGGTCCCCCAGCGACAAGCCCTGCTGCCGCGTCGTCCCCAGCCTGCGCACCCCCTATGTGCTGCAACCGCTAAACTTGCAGCACATAGGGGGTCGGCATGAAGGAGCTCAATGTCCGTGAGATGCGCGCCAGCATCGGCCGCCTGGCGGAGCTGGTGGAAGAGGAGGGGGAATTGGTGATCAGCCGGCGCGGGCAGCCGATCGCTCGAGTGTTGCCGATTGAGCAGCGCCGCCAGGCTCCCAGCCATGCCGACCTACGGGAGCGGATGGCTCGGTTGCAGACCACTTCAGCTGAGCTGATCCGAGAAGAGCGGGATGCTCACTGAGGCGCGCGCTTATCTCGACACTAGTGCTCTGGCCAAGTGGTATCTTAATGAGCCAGGTTCGGAAGCTTTTGTATCGTTTCTGCAGGGCCTGGATTCAGCTGTGATCAGCAGTCTCACGCAGACGGAAATGCGCTCTTTGCTCAGCCGGCGCCGGCGGATGGGAGATCTCTCCGTTGAACTTGAGTCGCTGCTGTTCGCCGCGTTTTGATCGGGCGCTACCCAGAGCAGCCACTGCGCACGCTGGATGCCCTGCATCTCACCCTGGCTGCCCAGGCAGGAATCCCGATGCTGGCCACTGCCGATGCCGTGATGGCCGAGACAGCCAGCCTGATGGGGTTTGCTGTGGAACGGTTCTGAATCCGTTAACCAACAGCCGCTGGCTGGCCGACTGCGTCCGCCGCCGCACCTTGATGGGCGATTGGACGATCACGGTGATCCCCTATCCGCTCGACCTCAACGTGTGAATCCCCTGCAAGCAGGACCAGGCCCGAGCGCGGGTGGCGGGGTTGTTTGGGGAGGTGTATGGGCAGGCGTTGGAGCGGAGCCTTCAGAACCGCTCTGGAACACCCTCGCTACGCTGAAGCCACCGCAG
Organism: Synechococcus sp. CBW1006; assembly: GCF_015840525.1. Lineage (NCBI taxonomy): Bacteria > Bacillati > Cyanobacteriota > Cyanophyceae > Synechococcales > Synechococcaceae > Synechococcus > Synechococcus sp. CBW1006. The sequence goes on from NZ_CP060396.1 coordinate 2,815,122, forward strand.
GCCTGGGTCGATGACACGCACCTCCAGCCCAGCCCCAGCCCACGCCGATTCGGCCGCCAGTTTTAATGCCTTGGCGCCCTTGCGCCTCCCCGCCGATCTGCGTCTCACACCGGAGCAGTTCGAACGGGTCTGCGCCGAGAAACGCGAGGCGGTGCTTGAGTTGGCCAAGGATGGTCGTGTCATCGCGATGGCACCGACTGGCAGCTGGAAGGTGTTTGAAAGCCCAGGAGGATTTCGGCTGCCCGATGGCTCGGTCGTCAGTCCAGCTGCCTCCTTGTGACGAGGGACCTTTGGGCATGACTGCGCTGCGGCAAAAGATGGCCGCCTATCAAACCAACGGTGCTCGGCTCGGCTGGCAGCTGCTGCCCCACGAGCAGGCCGTGGTGACATCCGGGCCTGCGACAGCCCCTACGATCACAACAGCCCCTGGCTGCTTTTCGCCATGCCGGCCTTCACCTACGAGCGCGATCTCGACCATCCGGTGCCAGTGGAGGTGGATCAGGCCATCCGCACAGCTGTGGAGCCCCTGCTGCAGAGTCAGGGCCTCGATCACACGCAGGTGATCCCCGGCCTCGACCACGACGGCGATCCCGTGCTGTATGTGGAACTCCAGTTCCGTCTGGTGGAGCCCGGCGTGGATCCCAAGGTGCTGATCCAGGCGGGCCCAGCCGTGCGTCAGGCGCTCTGGGCCATCGGTGAGCGTCGCTTTCCCCATCTGCGCTACGCTTTCCAGCCCAGCCAGCAGGTGCTGGGCACCGAGGACTGGTGAGTGAGCCTCGCCAATGATCTGCTCACCACAGCAGGCCAACTGGCCCAGTTGCATGAGCGCCGGCCCCGCCAGGCCGATCTCAGGCGTGAGCTGAGCACCGCCTACTACGCGTTGTTTCATGGGCTCGCTGAAACGGCTGCCGATCGCCTGGTTGGCGCCACGCCCCGAATTGATGAGGCGAACCAAGCGCTGGCAGCACTGCAGCGTGTGCCGAAAGCCGAGCAGATTGATTTCGTAACTCTTGCCCTGGGGATGACGCGCGGCTAACGGAGATGGCTTTCATCACCAGCTCAGACCAACCCCCCACATCATCGGCGGCCTACTTTTGGAAGCCGGGCTGGAGTTCCCCGGGCTCCGGCTGGAGCTTGCGGAGATCTGGGCGGGGTGACTGCCGTTTGACTGCCTCCCTGGCCGACTCCATCGGCCGGGAGCGACGATCCAGCCCGCGCGGAGCGGCTCTGATATCCGGCGACCATCATGGGCTTGGTCGCAGACTTTGATTGACAAGCTCGTGCTGCGCCTGACACCTCCAACTGACAACTCCAACAACCCCTCCGCTTCCTGAAGGCCTGACTCACGCCTATCGCCTCCTTTACATCGGCGATGTGCCGATCCGACCAGACCAGTCCGGGGGCTCCGTGGTGCTCTGGCGCCACCAGCAATTGTTCCGTTGTGGCTCCATCACTTCTGCTGATCCGCAGCTTGGCCGCAAGCCTGGCCTGGGGATGCGGGTGTGGAATCTTTTGCGGCGATTGCGCCTGGGCCGGGTGGGCTTGATCCTCCAGCCATGGTTGTGGCAACGCGATCTGAGCTTCAGCGCGGGAGAGCTATGCCTCCTGCGTCAGCAAGCCGATGCCATTCTCACCGTGGCGCACGGGCTGGGCTGGCTCCAGGCGATGGCTGCCGCCAATGCGACTGGCCTGCCACTGATCACCGTGGTGCACGACTGGTATCCCGATGCCAGTGGCTGCCCGCGCTGGGGCCTGTGGATCTGGGAGCGCAGCTTCCGCTGGCTGATGCGCTCCAGCGCCCTGGTGTTTGCCGTGTCTGAAGGGATGGCTCGCCAGATCGGCCCCCATCCCAACCTGCAGGTGCTTCCACCGATTCCTGATCCGGCTCTGCAGCCCAGTCCACCGCGACAGCCCCACAGCGGGCCTTGGCAGCTCTACTACTCCGGCCTTTGCGGGGGCTTCTATAAGCCGCTTCTGCAACAGCTGATTGATGCAGTGGCCGCCGATCCGCGCTTTGGCTTGCATCTCTCCGGCCCTGGATCAGAAGGCCTGCGCTGGTCTGATGGCAATAGCCGCCTCCGCCGCTCCGGGTTTCTGCATGGACCGGCCTGGCAACAGGCGTTTGATGAAGCTGATGCCCTGGTGCTGGTGTTGAGTTTCGAGCGCCGTCACCGCCGCCATCTGGCTACCCACTTCCCCAGCAAGCTGGTGGAATACGCCAACCGCGGTCGACCGATCCTGATCTGGGGTCCGCCGTGGAGTAGTGCTGTGCAATGGGCGATAGATCAATCTGGGGTGTTGTGTCACACCACCCATTTAGCGCCGCAGTTTCTCGAGGCCGCTGATGTCAGCTTGCAGCTCCTTGACGTCGATACCCCGATGGCCTCAGGCCTCAGTGCTGAGTACATCTCCGCACTGTTCAACGAGACTTTGCATTTCATGATGGTCGATCACGCCAGGCTCATTCCCCAAGGTCACCCATCACCATGAGTGCCGTCGATACGGCTACGGTCTGGATCCCCGTCTACAAAACGTCGCTTGATCTCCAAGAACTTCTGTCCATTTAGCAGACTATCAAAATGCCGTCAGGTCGTTATCGCTGCGTCATTGCTGGCAAGCGAAGCCACTAGAATTTTCTGTTTACTCTTGCGCGCAGGCTGGGCAGCGTCGGCGTCTTCTTGATGCCCGATCGCGTTTTTATGTCTGTAAGGAGCTATTGCGATCTTCTGCTGTCACCACGATTTTATGACTTATTTGAGAGCTCTCAAATTCTGATAGCTCAGCTTGATGCTTGGATGCTCACGGATAACCTTCAATCGTTCTTTGGATTTGACTATATTGCGCCGAGGTTTTTTCCATCTCCTCGGCAGCCAACAATGAAGTTCACACGATGCATCGGCGTTGGTGTCGGTGGATTGTCCCTGAGGCGATGCAGTGCCCATCAGATTGCATTGAAGAAAGGCCTGCGTGGCCACGAATCCAACTTCCGCCGAGCCCGTTTAGCACGATATAGCCTATCTGAGAGGGTGAGAATGCGTTGCCGACAGCTGCTCGCCCGAGCAGTGAACACATTCTCCTCATTCCCCTCTGCTGTGCCAGGTCTAGCCGCTCTGGGTTGTAATGAAGATTGGATTCTTGGCATCTACTGTCATAACCGTATGCATGTTGCCTCCAGGGTCGAAGCTCTAAGATTTGGCATTGATGGCTATTTGCCGAGCAGCTCCAGGAGCTTGACTGCTCAGCACCATTTGGGTTGCATGGATGGTATCGCGATCAGATTGGCCTTGCAGAGTGCCTGCCATTGCTTTCGTCAACCCTCTTTATGGAGGGGCTATTCGAATTCCTTGAAGATTATGATTTCTACTTTAAGGAGGGGAACAAGGACAACATTCTTTCTGCTATTGTCGAGAAGAGTGGTGCAGATTAAGTGCGAAGGACGCGGTGGCAAATCCGCCTTTATAGAGCCTTGCTGATGGCACCAATTAGGAAATTTCTCAAGGCATGCCAGTTCGCGGCCTGGAGCTGGCCCATATCAGCGCTGCCCTCCTATCGTCTGCGTCGTTGGTATCTTGTGTACGTTCTCCGTTACCGCATCGCTCCAAATGCCGCTATACATAGTGGCTGTTGGGTGACCGGCTTCAGGCTCTCCGTTGGAGCGCATAGCGTGATCAACCGAAACTGTCGGCTTGATGCGCGTGGTGGGCTTACGATTGGCTCTAATGTAAGCATCTCGCCAGAGTGCTATCTGATCACTGCCAGCCATGATCCCCATAGCCCCAGTTTCGCGGGTGCCAGTAAATCCATGGCAGTCACCATTGAAGATTATGCTTGGTTGGGGGTTAGGGTTGTGGTGCTACCGGGAATAACGATCGGCCGTGGCGCGGTTGTGGGTGCTGGTTCCGTCGTCAGTCGAGACGTGCCGTCGATGGCGATCGTGGCGGGAAATCCTGCTCGATTGATCCGAAATCGCCACTGCGATCTCCGATACACTCTGAACTGGGAGCCTTTATTCAATACAGACATCTACTGAAAGTTCTTCCCTAGATGATCATTCTTTCTTATTGACTGGTTCTGATAGAGTGATAGCTAACGTGAGATTGTCATGGCAAAATCTTTAGTTCTTCGATTGGCATTGTTCTATCAATGGCTTAACCGTCTTATTAATTCCATGGCTTTGCAGTTGAAGCTTTGGAATTGCATCAAGCATGATGGCTCGAGAGTGTTGGTAGCGATGCCAGGGTGCTGCCATATGGCGATAGCATCAACTGAATTCTTAAAAAGTTCAGATCCTGGCTGCAATGTATATGTAATCTTAAATGGCGTTACGGCTTGGGAGGCTAAGCAGTTTAAGCAATCTATGACTGCACATAATGTTCGCGTAATACAGCTTCAAGCCTGGCCTGGGCTAAATGGAGCGCCCCTTCCGCATTGCAAAGTTCTAAATATATTGATCATGTCATGCTCTTGTGTTTTTTGGGCTGTTGATCACGATTGCTTTGTCTTAAATAATGCTCTGCTTCTTCAGACCGAGCGGCAGCTTTTGCATGGAAGGAATGTTGCCGCCTCACTATTCTCAAGTCCGACAAGTATAAATCATGTAAATAAGCCTCACACTTTTCTTGTTTGCATTAATCCACCTTTGATGCGTAAGGTATTTTCGAAGTATCATATCAGCGCGTGCCCTACGCAATGGGCTACCCTTTCCTCGGAAGCGCGTAAATGTTTATTGTCTTTAGGTTTTAGCGAGGATATGAAGCCTGAACCTAGGGCTGGATGCTGGGCAGACACCCTTGCCACGGCTGCATTGCTAGCGTATCAAGAAGGTACCCCCTACTATTTCCCAAGGTCTTATCCTCCTGGCTTTCACCTAAATCAAGTGGCGATTCATTTTGGAAATACTTCTAATCCCGAATTCAGCCCCCTTCCAGCTCCTTATGATGATCAAGCTCTGGCAAGAGTAAGATATTCAAGAATTGGAGCGTATGCATGGAGAATGCTCCTTGAAAGACCTTCCTGCTTTGGATTTAAGGAAAAATACCTCTCTCGAAGACCCGACTTGTCCGACCAGGAAAAGTTAGAATGTGGTCTTCGTGATGCCAAAGTTCCTCAAAGTCTGATTTCTGATATTAAATCCTTGATTTCATCAAGACTTTAGGCCTTGAAATTATTATATGCAACTTTTTGTCTGGATGCCTGACTGATAACTCCCTTGCTATGCATGCAAGGCATCATAGATGATCTCCGTGTGACCCTTGTCTTGTTAACTTCCTCCCATGACTCATCAATATCGCAATCTAATCATAGTTGGCTCTCAAAAGTGCGCTACAACCACGCTATACTATCAACTCGTCCAGCATCCTTCAATTGTTGGTGCTCGTCGACGCGATGACTCCATCGAAGCCAATTTAAAAGAAACAAATTATCTTTGCCATCCAGGTGCTAGACTTGATGGTTACTTAAGGATCTTTGACTCTGCTTTTGCCGCACGCCCCAAGGCATTTATCACCCTAGATGCTTCGTCAAGTTATTCAATGTGGCCGAAGAAACAGCCAATCTGCTCTTTAGTGCAAGACAGGCTAGCTGATCCACAGTTTGTCTTTATCTTTCGAGATCCGGTGGATCGCTTTGAGTCCGCCATCAATTATGTTGGAGGATTGCGGCAGTCTTTTATGAATGCCAGTCTTGATCAAATCCTAGATCATCCAGTTGGCTTTCAGGCCATGTTGACGTCTAATTACGTGCTTCAGCTGATGCCATATCATCGGCAGTTCAGGAAAGGAAGGCTAGCGTTGGTAAATTACAAAGACCTTGTTGAATCTAGTGTCTCAGTGGTTTCACGTATCTGTTCCTTGATGAACATCAGCATGGATGGATATTCAACGGTTGATCAAAGGATGCATGCGAATAAGACGGCTCAAGATGTGTCTTCCTTTCCTTTGCTTGCCATTGTTCCTCCTTCACTGAAGAGGAGTTTGACCTCTGTGATTTCCCCTAGTTTAAAAGCTTTACTACTTTCGAGCCTGTCTAGAATTGGGATGTCGGAACCCATTCCCAAGCGTCTACTTACGGCAGATGAAAGATTAAGGCTTTATTCTAAGTTTTCTTATATTACATATTTGCTGCATGAAGAATACGATATTTCTGTCTCTTGGCCTGATTCTTAAGGCTTTGCTATGCAAGGATGGTTGGTGTGAATCTAATTGCTGTTAGGGAAAATGTCTCTTGGCTGGTGTCGTTGATCTGCGTTGATTCTTCTCGAGCTTCTGGAGCCTGTCACCGCTCAATGCAAATACGGAATCTGCTGGAGAATGCTGGTTGGCAGTTGCAGCCGATTCAATCGCCTCCTCCTCCAGCCAGCAGGCTCATCACTTTGGGTGTGGGTCTTGCAGCTGCTCTGCGCCATGGCCCTTTGCAGCCTTTTGGTGTGGAGAGTTTGCGCAGTCAGGGTCATGCATCACATCGGGTTGCTCAGCTCCACAAGTGCTTTCCTCTGCTCAAGGGCGTGATCCAGGAGGGCACTGGCTATGGCTCGCTAGCCACCGTTGCCGAGTGGCGTAGCCGTGGGTTAACCACAGTGTTGGTACCAGCAAACATCGAGTCTCTAGCACCCAATTTCAACGCATGGGCACATCGAGGCCGGCAGGTGCAGCATCGTTTTGCTGATGAACGCCGCTGGTGGGCCATGGCAGATTTCATCTTCACCATTTCATTTGAGGAGGCTTGGTGGCTGCGTTTGCATGGAATCCAAGCAGAGGTGCTGCCATATTTCCCTGCGCCAAGTCACCAACAGTTCCTAGAGACCATCCGCAAAGAGCGGAATCCCGATCCGAACCTTGGTTTTCTCTGGCTTGCTGATTTTAGAAACCCAGCAAACCTAGCGGGAGTCAGTGCATTGGTTTCTTATCTGTACCAGGCAGGAGCTCCGCCCTATCCAGTTCAAGTAGTGGGTCGCGGGAGTGAACACTTGAATGAATGTATTCCGCCGGATTTTATTGATTCATTCAATTTTCGTGGCGAAGTATCCCACTCAGATCTTGCAGAATTGCAATGCCGCTGTATTGCACAGTTGATCGTACACCCGCCCACATCCGGGCGCCTCACGCGTGTGGTGGATTCAGCCTTGGCAGGCATCCCAGTTGTGGGTAACACCATGGCGCTCAAGGGGGATCAACTGCTGTTTCAAGACAACTGGCTGATCAACCGCAGCTGGCCACTCCACCCGCGGGTGATTGGCCAACCTCTACCGCCTAAGGCCGCTGAAGCTGCATTCCTGGCGACTTTGGAACGTTGACTCGTATCCTCCATCTCTCCAACGACCTCTACCCCCGTGTCACCGGCGGCACCGAAATCTTTGTGCACCAGCTGGTCGAAGCCCAGCAACAGCTGGAGCCCAGTGCCCAGGTGATCTGGGCCGCCCATGAGGGCCGCCTCTATTTGCCCGACCATGCCCCTCAGACCCCGCTCGCCAGCCACCAGCGCCTGCTGCAACCGATCACCAGTGGCAACCGTCGCGATCAGGTGGCTGCCAGAGCCGCCTCCATTCCAGGCTTCGGCGACCTGCTGGCGGAGTTTCGGCCTGAGGTGGTGCACCTCCATTCCTTCAGCGAACGCTGCGGCCTCAGCCATGCGCGGGCCGTCAAGGCCTCCGGTGCACGTCTGGTGGTCACGGTGCATGCTCCGGGGTTCAGTTGCATCAAGGGCAACCTGATCGATGCCAGCGGCTCCACTTGCGATGGCGTGCTGCGCGAGCGGCGCTGCAGCCGTTGCCGTCTGCACAACGGTGGCCTGCCCCGCTGGCTGGCTGGTGTTGTGGCACTGCAACAGGGATGGCCGTTCAGCAGCGAAAGCCCCGGCGCCCTGGCCCATGTGCTCACGGCCCGCCAGCTCACTGCTGCGTTCCAGGCAGCCTGGCTGGAACTTGCCGAGCTGGCTGATGCCATCCATGTGCTGGCGGCCTGGAGCCGCGATGTGTTGCTGCGCCAGGGCATTCCGGCCGAGAAGGTGCACCTGATCCGCACGGCCGGCCCGCCACCGCTGCCACCGCGCCAGCGCACCCCCATGCAAGACGGGGTGTTGCGGCTGGTGTACTGGGGCCGCTGCCATCCGGTGAAGGGTCTGCATCTGGTGATCGACGCGATCCAGAGCCTGCCGCCGGAGGCACCGATCAAGTTCGACTGCTACGGCCCCTACTGGGATTGCGCCTACGGCCAGCAGCTGCTGGCCCGCATCGCTGGCGACCAACGTTTCCGCGTGCTCGGCAACTTGCCCAAAAGCCAGCTGCTGCCCTGTCTGCAGAGCTACGACCTGGCCGTGGTGCCCTCCACCTGGCTGGAAACCGGACCGCTCACGGTGCTTGAGGCATTCGCCGCCGAGCTGCCGGTGGCCGGCAGTGATTTGGGGGGGATTCGGGAGTTGTTGGAGGGGGTGGAGGGGTGCGAGCTGTTGCCGCTCAATGCCACGGCCTGGGCTACTCACTTTCAGGTCTTGTTAGCTGACCCAGGCCAGCTGGTCTTGCCCATTCGCAAGCCCCACCGCTTTGTCGATCTGGCGGTTGAACTTTCCGCAACGGCCTACCTCGCCTTCCCTTCATGACACCGCCCGATCAATTGATCTTTTGCATTGGTCTCAACAAGACCGGCACCACCAGTCTGTTGCATTCATTCTTGCGTCTAGGGATTCGTACCTGTGATGGCCTGGCAGATCGGGTAGAGCGTGAACTATTTCCAGCTGTGCCGAACAAGGCGGCGTTAGTCGAAACACACTACGCCGATTACGTCGCCTTCGAGGATGTGCCCTGGCCCGCGCTCTTTCGGGATCTCTACCATCGCTACCCGCAAGCTCGGTTTATCCACACCACGCGCAATCCCGAGGCCTGGCTCAAGAGTGTGATTGCCCATTTCGGCGCGTTGCACGATCCCGTACATGCCTGGATCTTTGGCTCCGCCTGTCCTGTAGGTCACGACCAACAATGGCTGGAGGTGTTCGAACGCCACAACGAGGCGGTCCAGGAGTTCTTCACCGCCCAGCCTTCTGCTTGCTATCTGCATCTCAAGATTGACGACGGTACGCCCGCTGAGGCTGTCTCCAGCCGTCTCCGTTCCTTTCTCGGCTATCCCGAATGTCCATCCATCTGGGGGCAGGTGAATTCGCTGGTGCAACGTCGATCGCCCAAAGCCCTGGCTGTCAGCCTGGCGCGTTCGCTCAAATACCGGCTCCTCGGCAAACGCTCTATTCGCCTGTTTGGGATCACCTTGACCAACGCCTTCACGCACCTGATGTGACCTCACGCCCTCTGCTGATCGTCCTCACCTCCCTCGCCGCCGAAGGCTGCCCCCAGCTCGCCCTGCAGCTGGCCCGCAACTGGCAGCAGCAGGGGCTGTCGGTGGAGCTGCTCTGTTTGCAAGATCAGCCCACCGACTTACGACCGGAGTTTGAGGCGCTTGGCATCCCGATTCACAACTTCGAACTTGGCAGTAGCCTCCTCCGCTACCCGCGCCTGACCTGGCTGAGCTACCGGCTCTGCCGCCGTTTGCGGCCCCAGGCTGTGCTCAGCTTTCCACTGGGCTGGCATTCCTGCATCGCCATCGGCGCCCGAGCGGCTGGGGTGCGGCGCGTGTGTGCCCATGTGGGCAACCTGCCGCCGGTGTGGACCGGCAGTGCTTTTGCCAAGTTCAAGCTGCTGGTGCAGCTGGGGCGGCCGTTCACTGATCGGCTGTTCTGCTGCTCTCACTACATTCGCGCCGCCACCGTGCGCGATTTCGGCGTGTCGCAACGCGAAACCCGCACCGTCTACAATGCCTGCGATCTGGAGCGTTTTGCCGTCGTACAACAGACAGCCAACAACTCCCAGCTGCCGCGGCTGGGAGTTGTTGGGCGACTCGATGACAATCGCGACTACCCCACACTTATCCGTGCCGTTGCGATCTTGCAAGTTCAGGGCATTTGCGTTTCGGTGCAGATCATCGGTGAAGGCCGTGGACGGCCCCTGCTGGAAGCCTTGATCTCAAGGTTGAATCTTTCAGATCAGGTCCATCTGCTTGGCATGCGTCGTGACATCCCCCTACTGCTAAGCCAGTTGGACATCTTTGTCTGGCCGGCTTTTCACCTTGAAGGCTTCGGCATCGCCCTTGCTGAAGCCATGGCTGCCGGCGTGCCGATCGTGGCCACCGATGTGGGTGCCTGCCGTGAGGTGCTGGACGATGGCCGCTGCGGCCTGCTCGTAAAGCCCAACAGTGCCGAAGCTCTGGCCGATGGCATTCGTCAGGTGCTGGCGGCTCCTGAGGCTGCCCGGCAGCGATCGGCGTCGGCGCGGCAGCGGGCCCTGCGACTCTTCAGCGTGGCGGCGATGGCGCAGGCCTACGGCGAGGAGTTGGGGATGTTTGATGCCTTCATGCACCGGGCAATGCCGGAAACACCATGACCTTCAACCCCCGCTACGCCTGGCTGGCGGCCAGGTTGAGACTGCCCCATCTACCCTCCCCCATGGCCAGTTTCGGGGGTGTGACATTCTCAGTGGAGCCTGAGCACTACCAGCTTCGGGGTGTGCTGAAACAGTTGGCGATTCAGCCGGTACTTGCGAGGTTGCTGGCTCTCTGCGATCAGGAAACCCTCTTTGTGGATATTGGCGCCAACATTGGGCTTTTTTCGCTACTGATCGCCTCCCAAACCGGCGCCAAGGTTCTGGCCTTTGAGCCCGTGCGCAGCACCTTTCAGGCACTGGTACGTAATTGCAGTCACAATCGCCACCTCAATGTCGCACCACTCAATCTTGCACTGGGAAGCGCTAGCACAGCCGTTGAGATCACTGCCTTGCCAGGCAGTGGCATCAATCAGGTAGTGTCTGCGCGTGAGCGCCAAGGAGTGCCGCGACAGTGGGCTCCGCAGCTCTTGCTTGACCAGCTTCTGATCGAATATCTCATTAACCTAAACCACAAGACTGTTATCAAGATCGATGTGGAGAGATATGAATTTGAGGTGCTTGAAGGGGCGCGACAGATTCTCTCCGCCAACCTACCCATCGCTCTCTGCGTTGAAATTGATCCAGGCGATCGGAAACGCCTTGAAGACAGGCTAAGGCCTGTTTTCTAGGAGATTTTGCCATTTCCCGATTCAATGCTTCCAGTGATGCAGGAAGAGGATCGCACGAATCTGTATTTTGCTAATGAGCTCTTTCTAGCCCAATGGGCTCGATGACGCTTCCCATAAGGGTTCACGTACTGGCGAGCCTGGGTGAAGGGGGTAATGAAACGCTGGCTCGGGAGTTGATCCGTTTCTGGCCGGAGCCCGCGCACCATGTGGTGGGCGTGATTGGCGACAGCGACGGGCCGATGCGACCTGAGTTCCAGGCCTTGGCCGCTGTTGAGGCGTTACCGATGGGCTGGCCACCTTTCCCCTCCAGGCTGTGGCAGCTTTGGCGTTGGCTGGGGCACCATCGCCCCCAATCGCTTGTTTCTTACACCTTCAATATCCAGGCCTTACCCCTGTGTTGCCTGGCGCGCTGGTGTGGTGTTCCCGCTGTGGTGATGCGAGTCGGTAATCCACCGCCGCCTGCAGGGCGACAACGCAAGCGCTGGCGTTTGCTGACTCGTCTTTGCCGCTGGGCCGGTATTCCCCTTGTGAGCTGCTCGGCAGCAGTACATGCCCAGATGGCTCAGTTGGAGCCACTGCCCAAAGGGAGCAGGCCGTTGCTGAACGGCTGCGACACCGCCGCCATTGCCGGGCGCGCTGCTGCCGCCCGCGCCCGGCGCCCCCCTGGCGATTCCCTCCGGGTGTTGATGGTTGCCCGGCTGGATCCGATCAAGGATCAGGCGACCCTGATCCGGGCCTTTGCAGCAGTCCGTCAGCCCGGCTGGCAATTGCAGCTGGTGGGTGATGGTTCGGAGCGCGCCCGGCTAGAGGCTCTGGCTGCTGAACTTGGCCTGGATCCTGCCGGCGTGTTTCTTGGCCGCCGCGCCGACATTCCCGATCTGCTCGGCCAGGCCGATCTGTTTGCCTTCTCCACGACCGCCGCAGAAGGTTTCGGAATAGCCTTGATTGAAGCCATGGCTGCCGGCCTGCCGGTGATCGCCAGTGATGTGCCGGCCTGCCGTGAGGTTTTGCTGGATGGTGTAGGAGGAGTTTTACTCGAGCAGGGCGACCCAATCAAATGGGCAGTTTTCTTGGAATCACTTTTTATATCAGAGACCAGTCGGCTCGCATTGGGAAGGAATGCCGCACTTCATTCCCAGATCTATGATGCCAAATTAATTGCAGCCAGCTGGCATAAGTTGTTGACCCTAACATTTTCCCTCCCTTTTTCTTCATCATGAACAGCGTTAAATTAGCCCTACAAAGGCTGCTTTCTTTTGCTGGTGATGAGCGTCCCCTTGCCTTTGCGCGATTTATCAGAAAGTTGCCCGCCCTTTGGCGAGAAGAACGCTGCTCGCTTCAGCATGCGAAGGAGCCATGGGAGCCCAATCGTCTATACATTGATGGCGGCGATAAATTCTATCCTGTTTTCTTGCCAGATGACTTTTCGGAAAATCATGGAAGTGTATTGAGGACGTATAATGTATTCAGAAATTTCGCAAACTCGTGGATAGCTCGCGATGAGGTTAGCAACTTTATGAGATTCGCCCGGGCCGCTCGACGTTTTGCCGACGTTGGGTCTGCTGAGGGCTTTTACAGTGCACTCTTCGCTTCGATGCACGGGGTCGATGCCGAAATTCTGTCGATTGACTGCGGCAGCTGGGCAGGGTGCAACCCTTATCACTCCAAGGTTGTTCGCGAGATAAATTACAACGCTTTCCGCCCTTGTCGGTGGGATACGCTGCAGGCTTTTGTAACGGATAATCGCCGGCGGCCTCCCGAATTTAGCCTGCCCGCAAATACCCACATATCCACACTTGTTGATCTTTTAACCGACGCAAACTTCAGGCCTGATCTACTCAAGCTCGATATCGAGTCAGGCGAGTATGAAGTAATATTTGACTCGCTTGATTTCCTCAGGGATGCAAGACCCACGCTGATCATCGAGGTTCATAATCCAATGCTTCGTGAGCGAGGTCTCAGCTTTAAGCCGGTATTAGCAGAACTTCGGAGAATTGGTTATAGCGTGGCAGCATGTGATCGAAATGATTACCTAACAGAACACTGCCACCTGATTCTTCAGTGCCCGATCTGAGCCGTCACCTCCTCTGCTGCGGCGACGCCACCGATCTGGCTACTTGGAGCAGCATCCCCTATTTCCTGCTCCAGGCCGGGCAGCGCCAGGGCATCTTGCAGGGTGGACTTCGGTTGGATCCGCTGCGCCTTCGCTGGCGGCGTCAGCACTTGAACCTGGCCCAGCTGTTGCGCCAAGGCAAGCCCGGTGGCTTTCAATACAGCCGCACCTTCGTCAGTGCCCTGCTCAAGCAGGCTCAGCTGCCGGCCGATCAGCCGTTGAATCTGCTCAGTCATTTCCCATTACTGCCCGCCGCGGACTGGCCCGCTGCCTGGCGCGTTGATTTCTACATCGATGCCACCACCCGCCAGGTGTTCAACGATTACGGCAGTGGCGAGCGATTGGCACCTGCTTATCGCCAGCAGGTGCTGGAGCGCGAACGGCAGGCCTACGGCCAGGCGGGAGCCGTGATCTGCATGGCCCAGTGGGCCGCCGATTCGGTGATCCGTGATTACGGCATCGACCCCGCCAAGGTGCACGTGGTGCCGGGCGGCGCCAACCTCGATGAGACGCAGGTGGCAGGTCTACCAACCGCAAATCCGCCGCCCCCTCCGTCTCGGGACAAACCCCTGCGCCTCGGCTTCCTTGGCAAGGAGTGGCAGCGCAAGGGCGGCCCCTTTCTGCTGGAGCTGGCCGATGCCCTGCAGCAGCGCGGCATCCCCACCGTGATCCGCGCCATCGGCCCCGATCCCGCCAGTCTCCCTTCCCATCCATCCCTGCAGCCTCTCGGCTTCATCCACAAGCAGACCGATACCGCCCGTTTTGTGGCCGAGCTGCAGAGCTGGTACTTCGGCACCCTGTTTTCCGAAGCCGAAGCGTTTGGCATCTCCAACCGCGAATGCCTGCGCCTAGGGGTGCCCGTCCTGGCCCATGCCGCCGGCGGCATTGCTTCCACCCTGCCGGATAATGGCTGCGGCCAGCTGTTTGCCGCCCACCCCGGTGCCGACGAGGTGGCCGACTGGATAGCTGCGCGGCTCAGCTCTTACGCGGGCTATCTGCAGTGGCGGGCCGCCTTGGCACCCCGCTGGCGTGAGTTCACCTGGGACGCGGCGGTGCGGCAGCTGGCGGCGATTCTGGGGTGATCAGCCGCAACCTTTGCCTCTGCAGAGCGACACGATCGCGTCGGTGCTCAGGCCGGCACGGGGCCGGTAGGCGCGCAGCCTGGCATCGGACTCTGAACAGAATCATTGATGCGGCGACCAGCGATGGTTTACCCCTCTTAGGAGTTTGCTGAAAAACCAACCCACGAGCCAGTTTTCCACAGGCATCAGTGGATTTCCGGCTCAAAAAGACGGATCGGCGGCTATCAGAGCCGCAAACAGCCCGATTTCGGCATCGTTGGCCTCTCTGCAAGGCATTGGTTGAGGCCTATTGGGCACACCTCTGGACAACGGGCTGTTCATGCCGCCTCCATCGCGGGCTTGAGCAGGTTGCCCAGGCGGATCAGGTTGTAGGCGATCACATGCAGGCCAAACACGGCGCCGACCTTCTCGGTACCGCGCAGTTTGAACTGGCGCAGCCCTCCGAACGCCTTGATCCAACCAAACACCTTTTCGATCCCCCGGCGGGCGTTGATCGATTTGGAGTAGCCCACGTGACGGGTGGTGCGGCCATCAATGGCTGAGCCACCGCTGCGGGCCGTGTTCTGGGCCACGTGGGGCGTGACACCGATCCGCCGCATCTCAGCGACAAACCCTTTGGTGTCGTAGTTCTTGTCGGCGCCGACGGTCTTCTGGTGGGCACCGGTGAGGTCTGCTGCCATCTCTTTGGCGGCATCCCGCTCACCGGTGCCCGTGGCCTGGGTGACGCGGCAATCGACGATCAGGTCGTGGCGGTTGTCCATGAGGACATGGCCCCGATAGCTCAGCTGCGCTGGATGGGCATTCGATTTCCGGGCCAGCCGTGCCTCAGGATCGGTGCTGGAGCGGTGGGTCTCGTTGCTGAGCTTGATGCCGCGAAAGTCCCCTTTGGCGCGCTTCTTTCCCTCTTTGGGAGCACCGAATCCTTCGCCAGGACCTGTGGGCGGAGGCGGAGGATCCTCCTGGCCATCGATCCGCTCCAAGGAAGCGTGTGACGCCCAGGCCTGGAGCAACGTGCCGTCCACCGAAAAGTGCTCGTCACTGAGCAGCGGTTTGACCTCGGGTGCTCCCATCAGCTTCTCCAGGAACAGCCCCATGACGTCGTCAGTGAGGAGCCGATCACGATTCTTGGTGAATGTGGTCGGATGCCAGATCGCATCGTCAGGGCTCAAGCCCACAAACCAGCGGAACAGCAGGTTGTAGTGGACCTGCTCCAGCAGCAGCCTCTCGGAGCGGATGCCGTAGAACGCCTGCAACAACGAGGCCAGCAGCAGCTGCTCTGGCGGCACCGATGGTCTCCCTTCTGAGGCATACAACCTGCAGAAGGTGGGATTGAGTCGATCGAGGGCCTGATCCGCCAGCTTGCGAATCCGCCTGAGTGGATGGCTGGTCGGGATCCGCTCCTCGATCGAGACGTAGGAGAACAAGGAGCCGCTGCGCTCCTGCTGACCTCGCATCAAACCTGGGGCAGTTGCCCTATTTTCGCAGAGGCGGCGGGGTTTTTCAGCAAACTCTTAGGAGTTTGCGGAAAAACCAGCTGAGACGTCGCGTTTTCCCCTCCTGAGAGCTGTTGCAGCTCATTTCGGTCTGGTTTTCAGGGTTTCAGCGGTTCAGAGCACGCGTTTCGGTGTGTTTGGCCCCTCTGGGGCACCCTGATCACTGCCGTCTGGGCACACTTCTCGGCAACCACCTGTTCACGCCGCCGCCATCGCCGGTTTGAGCAGGTTGCCCAGGCGGATCAGGTTGTAGGCGATCACATTCAGGCCGAACACCGCACTCACCTTCTCGGTGCCGCGCAGCTTGAACTGGCGCAGACCTCCCCACTGTTTGATCCAGCCAAACACCTTCTCGATGCCGCGGCGGGCATGGATCGACTTGGCGTAGCCCACGTGGCGGGTGGTGCGGCCATCGATGGCGGAACCACCAGGGCGGCTGGTGTTCTGAGCGACATGCGGTGTCACGGCGATGCGGCGCATCTCGGCGACAAAGCCCTTGGTGTCGTAGTGCTTGTCGGCGCCGATGGTCTTCTGGTGGGCACCGGGGACGGCAGCCGCCATCGCTTTGGCGGCATCCCTCTCCCCGGTGCCCGTCGCTTGTGTGACGCGGCATTCGACGATCAGGGCATGGCGGTTGTCCATGAGCACGTGCCCCCGGTAGCTGGGGAGTGCGGGGTGGGCCTTGGACTTCCGGCACAGCAGCGCGTCTGGATCGACGCTGGAGCGATGGGTCTTGTTGCTGAGCTTGATGCCGCGGAAATCCCCTTTCGCTCGCTTCTTGCCGAGCTTTGGAGCGCCAAAACCCTCGCCAGGGCCTGACGGCGGTGGCGGCGGATCGTCCTGCCCATCGATCCGCTCCAGCGAGGCATGGGAGGCCCAGGCCTGCAGCAAGGTGCCATCCACCGAGAAGTGCTCGTCACTGAGCAGCGGCTTGACCTCCGGAGCACCCATCAGCTTCTCCAGGAACTTCCCCATCACCTGCTCGTTCAGCAGCCGCTCCCGGTTTTTTGTGAATGTGGTGGGATGCCAGATCGGATCATCCGGGCTCAGCCCCACAAACCAGCGGAACAGCAGGTTGTAGTGGAGCTGCTCGAGCAGCAACCGCTCCGAGCGGATGCCGTAGAACGCCTGCAGCAACGAGGCCAGCAGCAGTTGCTCCGGCGGCACTGATGGCCGGCCTTCTGCGGCGTACAGATCACAGAAGGTGGGATTGAGGCGATCGAGGGCCTGATCGGCCAGCTTGCGGATCCGCCGCAGCGGATGGCCGGCCGGGATCCGATCCTCAATCGACACGTAGGAGAACAGGGAGCCGCTGCGCTCCCGTTGACCTCGCATCTGGGCTGGGCAACTGGCCCATTTTCGCAGAGATGGCCGGGTTTTTCAGCGAACTCTTAGTGTGCCGTCCCGGAGATTTGTGAGCAAAGTCGCTGGAGCTTCTCCAGGATCGAGTCGGCGGTTGCCGTCCAGTTGAACGGGGCCTTGGTCTTGTTGTAGGCCGCCACGAACTGCTCGATCTTGGCGATCAGCTCCTACCGCTTCGCGGAAGCCTGCGGCTAGACGCTGGAGAAGCTGCCGCGCCGGATCGCCCGCTGGGTGATGATCCCGAACCAGCGCTCCACCTGGTTCAGCCAGGAGGCGTAGGTGGGTGTGTAGTGAACGTGGAAGCGGGGCCGTTGTGCCAGCCAGGCCCTCACCTTGGCGTGCTTATGCGTGCAGTAGTTGTCCACGATCAGGTGGACATCAAGGTCCTCGGGGACGGACGTCTCGATCTGCCGCAGGAAGCCCAGGAACTCCTGATGCCGGTGCCGGGGCGTGCACTGGCTGATCACCTCACCGGTGGCCACGTCCAAGGCGGCGAACAGGGTGGTGGTGCCGTGGCGGATGTAGTCATGGGTGACGCCCTCGACGTAACCGAGGCCCATGGGCAGCAGCGGCTGCGTCCTGTCCAGAGCCTGGATCTGCGTCTTCTCGTCGACGCAGAGCACCATCGCCTTGTCAGGTGGATTCAGATAGAGGCCGACGATGTCTCTGACCTTCTCGACAAAGAAAGGATCCGTCGACAACTTGAACGTCTTCTGGCGGTGCGGCTGGACGGAGAAGGTCTGCAGCCAGCGGTGAACGGTTGTTTTGGAGATACCTGTGGCAGCCGCGAGTGAGCGCGCGGACCACTGGGTACTGCCGTCGGTGGGTTTGGTCTGCAGGGCCCGGTTGATCACCTCAGCCACCTTGTCGTCTTCATAGGTGCGGGGCCGGCCGGGCCGCAGCTCGTCATGGAGCCCTTCCAGTCCAAGGTCCCGGTACCGCTTGCGCCATTTGCCAACGGTCATCCCCGTCAGTCCCATTCGTTTGGCGATCGCCGTATTGGTTTCGCCTGCTCCGCAGGCCAGGACGATCTGGGCTCGCTGCACGATCGAATGCGGCAGCGACCGGGAATTCGCAAGGGCCCGCAACTGCTGAGCTTCGTCCTCGCTGAGGACCAGCGGAGGCATCGGACGACCAAGCGCCACAGGGCACCTCGGGTGACACCCCTGATTTTAGCTGTTATTTCCAGGACGGGACACTAGAAGATAGCGAATTAAAGCGAATCATTTCTTTGTGATCAAATCGGCAGCATGCTACGCACTACTTGGCGCTGGTTCTTCCCCCGCCTGCAGCGATTCCTTCCCTCCCATCACGGCAATCCACTGCTGGCTCGGGTTGATCGTGCCGCCACCGTTTTTCATGGGCTCTATGAAAATGGTAACTACGATCCTGCCAGCAACGGAGAAGCGTGGCTGCTTCAGCAGATTGCGCGGTTTCGCCCTGCCTTGATTCTGGATGTAGGCGCCAACTGTGGTGAGTATTCTCGCCTGGCACTACACATCTCCCCCCAGGCACGGGTGATCGCCTTTGAGCCCATCCCATCTGTATTCACCCAGTTGGATGCTTCTTTGGGACATGAGCCTCGGGCCGAACTCCACAACTTGGCGCTTGCGGATTGTAACGGCGAGATCCGCTTCTTCTTTGATCCAGCTCGAACCGGTAATACCAGTGCTGTGGTTGGCGTGCAAACAGCTATTCATGGTCTGACAGCTCCAGAGCAGATCACTGCTTTGGCTCTACGGCTTGATCACTTCTGTGATTCTAATGGTATTAATCATATTGACCTCCTCAAGATTGATGTAGAGGGATTTGAGTCTAAGGTGATGACAGGGGGGGGTGAAATGCTGTTCGATGAGTCGATTGACTGTATTCAGATCGAATACGGCAAGGCCAATCTGTTCTCTCGTTACTTTATTCACGACTATATGCGTGATTATGGTGATCATTTCGTGATCGGTAAGCTTTACCCGAAAGGTGTGCGCTGGTTCGGCCGCTACTCGTGCGATCTGGATGATTTGATGGGGCCCAATCTGGTGATGGCCAGCCGCCGTAAGCCAGAGTTGGTTCGCCTGCTCAGTATTGAGTCTGGAAGTGCCCTGTCTTGAACCGCCACCTCATCTGCTGCGGCGACGCCACTCATCCGGCCACGCATGGTGGCCTTTCATTCCGTCTTCTTAAGGCAGGGTTGAAATCAGGTTTTTTGAAGGGTGGCCTGGCTCTTGATCCTCGGCGCCTGCGCCAGCGGCGGCACTTATGGAATCTGTGCCAGCTACTGCGCAGCGGTAAGCCTGGTGGTTATCAATATAGCCAGGCCTTCACTCGCGCCCTGCTGGCGCAGGCCAGGCTCCCGGCTGATCAGCCCTTGGCCCTGCTCAGCCACTTCCCGCTACTGCCAGCCTTTCCTTGGCCCGATGCCTGGAGAGTTGATTTTTACATTGATGCTACCTCTCGCCAGTTGTTTCACGACTATGGCATCGGCAAGCGCATTTACTCCAATTATCAGCAGCTGGTACTTGAGTGGGAGCGTCGGGCGTATGAATCTTCTGGTGCTGTTGTCTGTCGATCGCAGTGGGCGGCCGATTCGGTGGTTATCGACTACGGCATCGATCCCGCCAAGGTGCACGTGGTGCCCGGCGGCGCGAACCTTGATGAGACGCAGCTGGCAGCTCTACCAACGGTAGATCCGCCGGTCCCTCCGTCTCAGGAGCAGCCCCTGCGGCTCGGCTTCCTTGGCAAGGAGTGGCAGCGCAAGGGTGGCCCCTTTCTGCTGGAGCTGGCCGATGCGCTCCAGCAGCGCGGCATCCCCACCGTGATCCGCTCCATCGGCCCTGATCCCGCCCGTCTCCCATCCCATCCATCCCTGCAGCCTCTCGGCTTCATCCATAAGCAGACCGATACCGCCCGCTTTGTGGCCGAGCTGCAGAGCTGGCACTTCGGCACCCTGTTTTCCGATGCCGAGGCCTTTGGCATCTCCAACCGCGAATGCCTGCGCCTGGGGGTGCCCGTGCTGGCCCATGCCGTGGGCGGGATTGCTTCCACCCTGCCCGATGGCGGCTGCGGCCAGCTTTTTGCGGCCCATCCCAGCGCGGCCGAGGTGGCTGATTGGATTGCCACACGCCTATCGCCCTACGCCGGCTACCTGGCCTGGCGGGCAGCATTGGCACCCCGCTGGCGCGAGTTCACCTGGGACACGGCGGCGGAGCAGCTGGCGGCGATTCTGGGGGGATCAGCCGCAACCTTTGCCTCTGCAGAGCGTCGCGATCGCGTCGATGCTCAGGCCGTCACGGGGCCGGTAGGCGCGCAGCCTGGCATCGGACTGTGAACAGAATCATTGATGCTGCGACCAGCGACGGTTTACCCCTCTTAGCTTCAGATCCCCGGCACTGGTGCGATTGATGCCGGTGCATTGTTCTCCTCTCGGCTCATCAATCCCTGCTGAAGGGATTCACCACCCCCACGCCTTTGGGCAGGAAATGCCGTTCATTGCGGGTGACCACCTGCATGCCGTGCTCGAAGACCGTGGCCGCCAGCATCAGGTCGGCGCCGGGATGGCCGAAGTGGGCGGAGAGCTGGCCCCAGCGCCGGGCGATGGCGGTGTTGATCGGCAGGATTCGTGGGGTGTTTGTGGCGGATGCCGCGCTGGTTCTTGCCCACGCTGATCACGTTGAGGTGGATCGCGATCGCGTTTGCGCAGTTCCGCGGGCACCGTTGTGTCGAGCAGCAGCATGGCAACCCTCCTCAGCGATCCGGTTCGGCCTACCAGCGGCGCGGCTTCAGCTCAGCTGTCTCAAGGCGTTCATCGTCCTGGGGCAGCGCCAGAGTTTGCTCAACGGCTTTCGGGAGAGTGCGCTTCTGCACGATGCGCTGCGGATGCTGTTCCTGCTCCAGCTGCAGACCCACGGCATCGAGACTCGGGTCGGCGACAGCCACCAGCCGGGCGATCAGACCCAGGCTTAAGAGTTTGCTGACAAACCCCGTCAAGGGCCATTCAGCCCGGGAACGCCTGACTTCGAGCCCAGTGTTCACGGGCGCTGCGCCCAAAGGTCAGGCTCAAGGCATGACGGCCTCGGGGCTTTTTCAGCAAACTCTTAACAGCATGGCGGCGTAGGTCCCCAGCGATACCGTCGGGTCGCCCTGCTCCACCTCAGGGTGCTGCTCAATCCCAGCGACGGCGACTCCACCGCCTCGATCTGCCCCCCCAATGGGTCTGATGTTGAAACCGCTCGCGAAGCCTGGGTGCAGGCCAGGCGGCTGGATGGCTTCCCCTTGCCCGGCCACTTTGCAGCCATCCTCTACTGCCCTCGCACCAACACCCTCGTGTCATTGGCCGCCGATGCTCAGGGCCAGTAGCCACCACGCCACGACGACAACGTGCTGGCGATTCATCTGCGTGCGATGGAGGATGTGGCGAAACGGCTGTGTGGGATGGAGTAGATAGACCACGAAGTCTTCGCAGTCTAACTGAATGAAACAATTCTCGATTCTATGATCCGTCTTCTGTATAAAAACCTCCTCTTCAGTAGATATCTGATCTATGGAGATACGCTTGTTCTTGATCTCTGGGAGTTTATCTGTAGGTATCTGCCAGTTGCGTCTGGAACGCCTCCGGATCTTATTGATATTGGCTGTGGGTCTGGGGCTTTCTCGCTTGGGGCTGCTTTGCGTGGGTACCGCGCCATAGGTCTTTCGTGGGACAAGGCGAATCAGGCTAAAGCTGAGTCTCGCGCTAAGCAACTTGCGCTGGATGGTCTGACCGAATTCCCAATTGGTGATGCCAGGCATCTTGCGAAGCTTAGTTTTGGGCATGCTCGCTTTGACTATGCTCTGTGCATGGAGAATGCCGAACATATTCTTAATGATAAAAAGCTTCTTTCCGATATCGCTGATTTACTAAAACCCGGGGGAGTGCTGATATTCTCGGCCCCCTATCGTTTTTATAAAGCGATTTCGGATGGCGACAATGGTCCATTTCCACTTGAGGAGACGGGGTGGCACGTAAGAAGAGGTTATTCCAAGATAGAGGTTCGCGATCTTCTTGAATGCTGCTCGCTTCACTGTGAAGAAATTGGCTTCTTTTCAGGTTTCCTCAGTCAAAAAGCGACATGGCTTTTGCGAGTGCTGAGCCGTAAAGTTGGCTACAAACTCGCCTGGATTCTGCTTCTGCCATTGCGCCCTTTGGTCTTTCTCTTTGATCGGTTCACATTAGGCTTATGGCCTGGCTACTCAATTACAGCCGTAGCAATTAAGTCGCGGTTTAGAGTTCATGATTGATTGGCTAGGACGTGATTTTTCAGACAGGAAATATGCTGTCTTGCAGGCCGGCGCTCGCATGCACTATGCCGTGCCGGCCCTGCTGGCCCGTGCCAATGCCCTGGCGGCCTTCTACACCGATCTCCACAGCAGCCATCGGCTCCTGAGGGTGCTGGATGGCCTCTGGCCCAAAGCAGTCCAACCCAAGAGTCTGAAACGTCTGCTTGGTCGTCAGCTTCCTGCCGAGCTGCCACGCCGGCTGGTGCGTGATCAGCCCCTCGCCAGTCTCAGCTGGGCCCGCGGAGCCCGCGGCGATGCCCTGGTGCTGCAACGGGCCTGCCGCGAGCGCTTTGGTGGTGCCAATGCCCTTTACACCAACTTCATCAACAATGACCTGGAGACCCTGCGCCAGGCCAAGCAGCAGGGGCTGCATGCGGTGCATGAGCTGATCATCGGCGCCGATGTGGGCCGCATCCTGCTGGAGGAGCGCAGCCGCTATCCCGGCATCGAAGCAGAAGGCGAACCTGAGGAGGTGGTGGAAGCTGGCATTGAGCGCGACCGATTGAAGTGGGCCATCAGCGATCAGGTGTTGGTGCCCTCGGAGTATTGCCGCCAGAGCTCGATCGCCCTGGGCTGCGATCCGGCCAAGACCAGCGTTGTGCCCTATGGCATCCCGGAGCACTGGTTTGATCTGCAACCTGATCCCAAGCCCGGTCGCATTCTTTTTGTGGGCCAGGTGGGGCTGCGCAAGGGCAATCACCTGTTAGCCGAAGCCTGCCGGCTGCTTCAACGTCGCGGTGTTGCTTTTGAATGCCGCGTCGCTGGACCTGCTCAGGTAGACCTGACGCACCCCCTGTTTGAAGGCCCCACCTATCTCGGCCAGGTACCCCGCAGCCAGGTCCGCGAAGAGTTTCGCCAGGCCGATCTGTTTGTGCTGCCCACCCTGGCCGAAGGGATGGCGCTGGTGCACCTGGAGGCCATGGCCTGCGGTGTGCCGGTGATCACCACGCCCCACTGTGGCTCGGTAGTGCGCGATGGCATCGATGGCTTCATCGTGCCGATTCGCGATGCCGAGTCTCTGGCTGATCGCCTGCAGCAGCTGCTGGAGGATCGACCGTTGCGTGATCGGTTGGGGGCTTCCGCGCGTCAACGCGCCCTTACCTACACGTGGGGACTCCTGAAAAATCCAGATCCATTGCGCCGCAGCTTGTCTCAAGCATGAGAAACCGCTAAAGTGGCCGTGAATCAGGCAATCCGTGATTGCCTTTACTCCTGATCGTTCCAAATGTACCGGAGGCACAATAACGGTCAGATCTCAATCAAGGAGTTCCACCTGCCATTTGGCGGCACACTTGATCCCGAGAACCGCTGGGTTCAACTGGAGGGGCTGATCCCATGGGATGAGCTGGAAGAAACCTATGCCACTCAATTCAGCTCCACAATTGGCGCTCCAGCCAAATCAGTGAGGATGGCCTTTGGTGCTCTCTACATCAAGCAGAAGTTAGGGCTCACCGACGAGGAGACTGTCCATCAGATCAGAGAGAACGCCTATGTGCAGTTCTTTCTCGGCTTTGCGGGCTACACAGCCAAAGCACCGTTTGATGCCTCGATGATGGTGCACTTTCGCAAACGCTTTTCTGATGAGGATCTGCGCCGTATCAATGAGCTGGTAGTGCAGCGCGGCAAAGAGATCCTTCTGGAAGCACTTGCTCAGGCAGCAGACGATGACGACCATGATGATCGTGATTCGAGTGGAGGAGGCGCTCAGCTAGAACTTGATGCGTTGATCAAGCCTGCTGACTGGCCAGAAGGAAAGAATTGGGGCACTCTCACGATTGATGCCAGTTGCACTCCTGCCGACATCACCTATCCCAGAGACCTCAAGCTCCTCAACGAGGCTCGCACAACGACCGAGCGAGTCATTGATAATCTGTGCAGTCAGTCATCGGGATTCAGGAGACATCGACCGCGCTACGACCGTGGCCTTGCTCGTGCTCATTTCCTCAGAGTCGCGAAGCAGAAACGGCCACGCCGACGCAAGGTGAAGGCTTCCATTAAACATCAGCTTGGCTATGTGCGCCAGAATCTCAAGGCTATTGACGCTCTGATCGACTGTGGGGCAAGGCTTTCCGAGCTCAAGAGGCATTGGTGGCAGAAGTTACTGGCCTGCAGCGAGCTGGAGCGGCAGCAGAGCCTTCTGCTCGACTCTCGGACCAACAGCATTCCAGATCGCCTGGTGAATCTTGTGCAGACCCATATCCGCCCAATGGTGCGAGGCAAGGCACGTGCTGCGGTGGAGTTTGGTGCCAAGATCAGCGTTTCGGTTCAAAACGGCTTTCCGTTCTTGCACCGCATCAGCTGGAACCCCTACAACGAAGGAGAAGACCTGATCGCTCAGGCGGAAAAATACAAGCTGGATACAGGATCATACCCAGAGCGCATCTGCGCCGACCGGATTTACATCACGGCCAAGAATAGGCATTTCTGCACGAGGAACGGCATTCGCCTCTCCGGCAAGCGATTGGGCCGCCCGCCCAAGGATCCTGATGTCACTACTACACACAAGCAGCAGCTCCGATCTGATCAAGCACGACGCAATGAAGTGGAAGGCGTCTTTGGCTCTGGAAAGCGCAAGTATTCGCTGGATCTGATCAAGGCTCGTCTACCAGCTGGTGCCGAATCCTCCATCTCGATGGCCTTTGTCGTGATGTGCGCGGAGAAGGTCTTGAGGCTGCTGCGCCTCTTTTTTGTCGTTCTTTTTGGGTGGATCTACAGCTTTCTTATGGCCTGGTCAGCGATCAGAGCGCCTGAGGGCATCTGCAAGCCAGCCTTTTGAGATCTGGCCCACTTGATGTCACCGCGCTTGCCGGCCTGATTAACGCGAAGCAAACGGACGAATCCGGCGCCGATGGGCCGAGAATCTTTTTCAGGAGTCCCCACGTGGGCGCTCTACGGCGAGAGACTCCTGGATGCTCTGGAGCTGGCCTGACCATGCAGGTGATGTTCGCCCTGCACCGCATTGGCCCTTACCACCGTGTGCGGCTGGAAGCCGCTGCCCAGGCAGGCCTGCGGCTTATGGTGTTGCAGACCAGGCCCCAGTCCCAGGAATATCCCTGGAAATTTGATCCCGCTGGCTGTTATCAGCTTGAAAGTCTGCGCGGCGCTCCCCATCCAGAAGCCGATCCGCCGCAACCAGAGCTGGATCGCCAGCTGCAGCAGCTGCTGGCTGCCTGCACCCCTGAGGCCATCGTGAGTGTCGGCTGGGCCGACCCTGCTTACCAGCGCCTGCTGATCGCTGCCCAGCAGCGCCGCATTCCCATCCTGATCGTGAGCGACAGCCGCTGGCGCGATCAAGCGCGCAGCTGGCCCAGGGAGTGGATCAAATGCCAGCTGTTGCGTGGCTACAGCGCTGCCCTGGTGGCTGGGCACGAGAGCCGCGCCTATCTGGAAGGGCTGGGCTTTCCCGCCGCTGGCATCTTTCAGCCTTGGGACGTGGTGGACAACGCCTTTTTTGCCACAGCTACCGACCTGGCCGCAGCTTCCAGCCAGCTCCGCCTGAGCCCACCCAGGTTCCTCTGCGTGAGCCGTCTGGTGGAGAAGAAGAACCATTGCCTCCTCCTACAGGCCTATGGCGCCTACCAGCGCCAGGGCGGCCGCTGGGGGCTGCAGCTCGTGGGCTCAGGCCCTCTGGAGGCCGCGATTCGTCAGCAGATCCGCCAGCTGCCGGATCCCAGCCGCGTTGAGCTGCTGCCCTTTGCCCAACTGGACCAGCTGGGGAGCCTCTATGGCCAGGCCAGCGCCTTCGTGCTGGCCAGTTCCAGCGATCAGTGGGGCCTGGTGGTGAACGAAGCCATGGCCGCAGGCCTGCCCTGCCTGGTGAGCTCAGCCTGTGGCTGCACGGCTGATCTGATTGAGCACGGCCGCACCGGTTGGTGTTTTGACCCGAGCGACCCCGAGGGGCTGGCCCGGCTGATGCATCAGGCAGAATCTCAATCACCTCTGAGCCGGGCCGCCATGGTTCTCAATGCCCGTACCCTCTTGCAGTCGTACAGCCCTTCAGCCTTTGCCCGCGCTTTACGGCATGCATTGCAGTGGGCAGGGCAGCATCCACGCTTCTCCCACCGTGCTTCTTTCTCTGCCCAGCTGATGACGCACTGTTGCTGATGGGCTTCGACCAGCTTGATTTCTGGGAAGCAGCTTTCGTCTTTGGCCTGATTGCCCTGATCGGCTGGGAGACTTGGCAGGCCTTCAGCTCCCGGTCCTGGGTGAGTGCCTACCGCCCCACTCTGTTTGTTGCGGTAATCCTTTCGTATTACTGTCTCTTGGGCCCGCTGCGTGCACTTGCAGGGGAGGAGGGAGCTGTTTTCCGCGGACTCGATCATTCCGGTGTGCTCCTCTGGGGCTGGGCTGGAGGATTTGTTTTTTATGTCTGCCTGCTGATTGGCTTTTATACTTTCTCACAGAAGTGCACACCACACCGCCTCATTCTCAAGGTCAATCCCGATCAGCTTCATCGCTTGGGTTTGCGGCTCTGCCAGCTTGGTCTGCTGATGTTTTCTCTGGTCACGGGAACACGCGTTCTTGCATTGATTAATCCCCTGGCTGCCTACCAGCTCACCCAACAAGGCGGTTTTGGTCAGGAAGGCCTGGATGTGGGGGCTTTTGTGAATTACTTCAATTCTGGCATTAACTTCCTCATCCCTGGCATCTGCCTGATGATGGCGGCTTGGTTGCGTTGGAGGAAACGCACCGCATCGTTGCTGCTCTGGATCGTTGCGACTGCTGGGATCTATACCTCGCTTGGTTTTCGTTGGCGCTTGGTGCTGCTGCTAGTCCCACTGATTTTGCTTTGGTTCATGGCGCGCCAACAGCGACCATCTCTTGGTTTGCTTGCCTTTTTTACGGCAGGGTTGATCACCCTGGGCGGCTTAATCGGGATCAGTAGAAACTATGGTCGCGGACTTGATCTGGGAGCTCTTGAAGACACTGCCACTGTTGACTACTTTGAACAGGGTTTTACGGAGGCTACAACGTTCTTTACAACCGCAGGTGTGATGGAGCAGGCTCCTGTTCGATCACCTTTTATCGGTCCAGCTCCATTGATGGCAACTATATTGTTTCCAATTCCGCGGGCTCTCTTTCCGGGCAAGCCCGATGCTTCGTACATCACCGATGCTACAGCGCAACTTTATGGCGGTGCTAACCTTGCCATGGGTTCAGCATTCTTAAACTATGCTGAGTATTACTTGATCGCAGGTTGGCCCTCTCTTGTCGGCCTCAGTCTCCTGCTGGGCTGGCTGTTGCGCCGCCTCTGGAACTGGTTTCTGCTTCGGCAGGATGAACCATTCGCTCAATGCGTTTATCTTATTTCCAGCTCTTTTCTTTATGTCGTGATCAGCCGCGGCTATCTTCCTCAAGTCATTCTTCTATTTGTCTTTACTGTAGCCCCACTGTTCTGGCTCTATCGCCGCATCGCAAGGCCTGTTGATACCAGTCATGTCAGACCAGCCCCACCGGTTTCTAGTCATATCCCCTAAGGCTCGCATCTTCAGTAAGGCGCTCGTCTGCTCTGGGGCTCTTCTCCTGGCGTGGCTGGCTGGGTTGAAACGTTGGCCCCCGACAGATGCCGTGATTGCCTTGCTGAAGGGAGTGCCTTCTCAGGTGCAACAGCGTCAGGATATCTTGCGTGATGTGCAACCATCAGATGTGACTTTCATCGGCGACTCCATCACGGCTCAAGGTCTTTGGAGCGAGTATTTTTCAGATGGGTTCAGTGTCGCAAATCGTGGCTTCCCCTCGGCCACAACGGCGGATGTGCTGAATCAACTTCCGTCGTTGACGGCCACCAATGCACGCCTATACCTTTTGATGATGGGTGTCAACGATGTACTGGCCACTCCCCTTACACCAAGGCAAATTGCCGACAATCTTCTCGCTATTCGGACGAATTTACTTGAGTATGCACCAAGATCTAGGGTGATTGTGCAATCGACCTTGGAGTGCAGGTTGGATTTTTGTGGCGTCAATGCACTTGAGAGTATTCGAGAGATCAATGGCTATCTTGAAGCGCAACTGCCTCCAAGCTCTTTTCTGGATCTTAATCATCGACTCGTTGATGGGAGTGGCCTAAGGGCAGTCTATACATATGACGGAGTGCATCTCAATTCAAAAGGTTATCGGATCTGGCGTTCATTGGTTCACCCAGTCATTCTTCAAGAGATCCGCACTCGAATGGAATCCAGCTCTATGTCGTCATGAAGCGAGGAATATGGGCTCTTTCGAGACATTTGTACTCTTTGCAGTATTTACGTGGAGTTGCATCTCTTTCGATCGTGCTCTACCACGCCGAGGCAGGCCTTAATGTTTATCGCCGTAACGACTTTCAGTTATCGCTCTTTAGCTGGGGCAGTGCTGCCGTACCACTTTTCTTTGTGTTGTCAGGATTTGTGGTGGCTTTAGCCGGGGATCAACGTCCTCGGCCCGCCTTGGTATTTATCTACTCCCGATTTGCCAGGCTTTATCCAGCTTATCTCTTGGTCGCAAGCTTGTTCATCACGGCTCTAGCTGTCTTACCTCGTTCTCTATTTAATCAGCCGCTGCCAATTAACATGGCGGGCATCGCAAAAACACTTTTCTTTGAGTATGGTCAAATCAGTGGTTATGTGTATGTTGGATGGGTTCTTTTTTATGAAGTGTGCTTCTATCTTGCTTTTTCTCTGGTGATTGCTCGATTTCGTCAGATTAGTTGCGCCAGCTGGTTCCACTATCTCATATCTATGGGTCTTCTTTTCGCGGCGGTAAGCGGCCTAGTGGTACCCGGTTATTTTCTCGCGGGTCTTGCGGCTTTCCTGTTGCTTCGCAGTGCTGAATCCCGCTCACTCTTGTCTGTCGGGCCGCTTGCTTTGACCCTCTGTGTGATTGTTAATGGATTTCGTTCGCCGTTGAGCTTGATATGTTTTGGGATTGTCGTTGGTCTGGTGCTTCTCGAGTGTGGCGCCTTCGCGCCAAATCTTTTTCGCCGCCCCAATAAATTTCTTCTGGCATTGGGCGATTCTTCATACTCGATTTACTTGGTTCAGGTGCTCACCGTCAGCGCCTGTCTGAAGTTGAGCCGTGCAGCTCTGCTGGCGTTCGCGCCTGGACTGCCATTATCGAATTCTTATCTGCTGTACTGGTTCACGGTTGTTGGGCTCTCCCTGCTTACAACTGTGCTCGCTGGTCTATGGATGCGACGCTACATTGAGAAGCCATCTTTTCTTTGGTTGATGCAATGGCTGCCGGCAGGATTGCCCGGTTGAATTCTGTGTCAGCCAGTCTTCACCTTCCGCTCCACCTCTCCCACGCCGCTGACGCTGCCGATGGCGGCATTGCCTCTGCTGTTGCCGAACTGAGCACTGCCCAGGAGCACGCAAGCCTCCACCCCACGTGGCTCACCGCCGATCGCTTCCCGCCCCGCCAGCGCGATCGCGCCCTGCGTGCCGCCGTGTTGGCAGCGGCGCCCGAGCTCGTTCACCTGCACGGCCTCTGGCGCAGCCCCACCCGCATCGCACCACGCCTGGCCGCCGCCGGCCTGCCGCTGCTGATCGCGCCCCACGGCATGCTCGATCCCTGGGCTCTGGCCCAGTCCCGCTGGAAGAAGCGGCTGGTCTGGCGCCTCTGGGAACACCGGGCCCTGGCCGCTGCTTCCTGCCTGCAGGCCCTGTGTTCCGCCGAAGTGGCCGCCATCCGCGCGCTGGTGCCGCAGACACCGATCGCCCTGATCCCCAACGGTGTGGCTTTGCCTGATCGCGCCCCAGTAGCCCGGATGGCCCTGCCACCGCCGCCCTGGGCTGATGCCGTGCCCCCGGGTGATCGCGTGCTCCTGTTTCTCGGCCGCTTTCACCACAAGAAGGGACTGGATCCCCTGCTGGCCGCCTGGCAGGCCGTGGCTGCCCAGGCGGCCAGCCGCCGCTGGTGGCTGGTTCTGGTGGGCTACGGCGATGCCGGTGCGCTGGCCAGCCGGGTGGCGGCGGCCCAGCTCCGTGGCGAGCTGCCCCGGGTGCTGGTGCAGGGTCCCTGCTTCGGGGATGACAAGGCCTCGGTGCTGGCGGCCGCCTCCGGTTTCGTGCTGCCGTCGTTTTCCGAGGGTCTGCCGATGGCGGCCCTGGAGGCCATGGCCCACCAGCTGCCCTGCCTGCTCAGCGGCGCCTGCAACCTGCCGGAAGCCTTCGTTGCCGGCGCCGCCCTGCCCGCAGAACCCGATCCCGTCGCCCTCGCCGCCTCCTTGCAGCAGCTGTTGGCCCTCAGCGTCGCCGAGCGCTCCGCCATGGGTGCCGCCTGCCGGGCCCTGGTGGCGGAGCGCTACAGCTGGCTCCAGGTGGCGCAGCAGACGCGGCAGCTCTACAGCTGGATCCTCGGCGGCGGCGCGCGGCCGGGGTTTGTGGAGCTGCGGCCTTCGTTGCTCTGAATCCAAGCGGGGATCGGCTGAGGTGGTCTGGCTTTTCTGGACAGGCCCCATCGTTAACCTCTGAGGCGGGGTACCGCCCCTGAAAGGGGCTCCCACCGATGAGCAAGCGCCGCACCCACAGCCCCGAGTTCAAGGCCAGGGTCGCCATGGAGGCGATCAGTGGCCGCAAGACGATCCAGGAGATCGCCGCCGACCACGCCATCCACCCGATCCAGGTGAGCCAGTGGAAGCGGCAGCTCCTGGACGGTGCCAGCGAGCTCTTCACCCGAGGCAAGAAGACCAAGGACAAGGAGGAGGGGCAGGCCAAGGAGGCGGAGCTGTTCCAGCAGATCGGACGGCTGCAGATGGAGCTGGAGTGGCTCAAAAAAAAGTCTCAACTGCTCTGATGCCCGTGAACTGCGCAAGCTGGTCGATCACGACCACCCCGAGCTCAGCATCAGCAGGCAGTGTGCGCTGCTGGGGCTGCCTCGATCCACGCTGTACTACCGGCCGACACCGGTCCGTGTATCGACGCTGCGGATCATGGCCAGGATCGATGCTCTCTACCTGGAGGATCCCTGCAGCGGCAGCCGCCGGATGGTGGACTATCTGGCCCAAGATGGTATCCCGATCAGCCGAGATCGAGTGCGAAACCTCATGCGGCGCATGGGATTACGGGCGATCTACCAGAAGCCCCGGACGACGGTTCCAGGTGATCCGTCCGTGCGGTTCCCCTGCCTGGTGGACCTCACGCAGGTCACGTCGGTGGATCAGGTCTGGGCGACCGACATCACCTACATCCCTCTGCAGAAAGGGTTCCTCTATCTGGTGGCGATCATGGATCTCCATTCCAGGCATGTGCTCAGCTGGAGGCTCTCCAACAGCCTTGACACGAAGTTCTGTCTGGAGGCCCTGGAGATGGCCTTGGGAGGCGGCCGTAGGCCAGAGATCTTCCACTCCGATCAAGGCTGTCAGTTCACGTCCGCTGACTTTGTGGCCAGACTCAAAGGGGAGCGGATCCAGATCAGCTGGTCCGGCAGAAAGCGGTGCTACGACAACATCCTTGTTGAACGGCTGTGGAGGACTGTCAAGTACGAGGAGGTCTACCTACGGGCATACAGCGATGGCTGGGACGCTGAAATCAGCCTGGCCCGCTTCCTGTGGCGGTATTGCCATGTAAGACCTCACAGTTCCCTTGGAGGCAAAACTCCCCACGCGGTCTACACTGAGGCCGAACCATGTTCCACCCGTCCTGGGTTAACGATGTCAGGGGCCGGAACTGTCCAATAAAAGGCACCCACCTCAGGCTGCACAGTGAGCCCATGAACCGTTCAGCCGACTGGCTGCATCAGGCCAGGGCCGATCTGGCTGACAGGCTGCGCATTCTTGATGCTCTCTACATCCCCACCCGCTATTTCGTTTGCAAAGCCAGGACGCTCTGAGCCATGCCCGTGCGGTCGTTGACGCAATCAGTGCTGCGCTGGCCCAGTCCTGAGCAGGTGCTCGCTGAAGCGCAGGCCTGGGCTCTGGAACAGCGATCCCGGCATCCCTCCTTGCTTCAGGTGGGGGTGTTCGGCAGCTACGGCCGCGGCACTGCCGCTGTGGGCAGCGATCTTGATCTTCTCCTCATCGATGCTGCCGCCACCGGACCGCAGCACCTGCGCCTCCGCCAGTGGCCCCTGGAGCAACTCCCCCTCAGTTGCGATGCTCTGGTGCTCACTCCCGCCGAATATCACGACCTCCTGGCCAGTGGCAGCCGCATGGCCCTGGAGCTGCAGCGTGATCTGCGCTGGTTTGGCCCCACAGCCCTCAGGCCGCCAGGTGATGCGCCCCGGTGATCCAGCAGCTCGATCGCTACCGCACCCCGCCCGACTGGCACCCCGGTGCCTCCACCCTGGTGCAGACGGCCTGGTTCTGTCTGGGTTCTCCCCTGCTCGCGGCCCGCTGGTTGCCTGGTTTTGGCTGGCGTGTGCGGCTGCTGCGCCTCTTCGGGGCACGGATCGGCTCCGGTTGCCGCATCAAGCCCGGCCTGCGGGTCAAGTTCCCCTGGCGCCTGGTGGTGGGCCAGGCCTGCTGGCTGGCGGAAGACTGCTGGATCGACAACCTCGCCCCCGTGACCCTCGCGGATCGGGTCTGCCTCTCCCAGGCCGCCTACCTCTGCACCGGCAACCACGATTTCCGCTCCCCCGGCTTTGATCTGCGCCTCGGCCCGATCACCATCGGTTCCGACGCCTGGATCGCCGCCCGCGCCGTGCTCGGCCCCGGCACCCAGATCGGCGCCGGTGCTGTGGTGGCCCTCGGCGCCGTGGTGAGCGGCAGCGTGCCACCGGGCGCGATCGTGCGCGGCAACCCGGCGGTGGTGGTGGGGCAGCGATGTAGTATTTAAATGCTACTTGAAGGGTTTGGTGCGTCTGCTGAGGTCACCTTGCGGCGTGCTGGAGGCTCCGTCAGTGCCACCATCCCCAGCGAAATGGCCCGGCGGTTTCATTTCGCTCCTGGCGACCGTGTTCAGGTGATCGAAACAGAGCAGGGCATTCTGTTGTCACCCTTTGATGCCGAGCTGCAGCAGGCCCTGGCCTTGGCATCGGAGCAGGCCAGGCGTTTTCAGCCGGCGCTGCGTGAACTGGCCCAGTGACCCTGCCTGCCGAGCCCCGCTGGGTTCCGGATCTGGCGGTCAGAGCCATCCACCACCAGCAGCGTCTCGAGCACGGGGGCCTGTCTGGTCTGAGGGATGCCGCTCTGCTGGATGCAGCCATGGCAAGGCCCCGCCAGCGATGGTCGTATGGCGAACTGGGCACCATCGTGCCCTTGGCTGCTGCCTACGCCGAGGCGCTGATCAGGGCACATCCCTTTGTTGATGGCAACAAGCGCACTGGGTTTCTCGTCTCGCTTGTGTTCCTCGGCCTCAACGGCTTCCGCTTTGAGGCATCGAACCAGGCGGTGGTGCTGACCATTCAGCGCCTTGCTGCTGGATCCATCCCCTGGGCAGAGCTTGAAGCCTGGTACCAGGCCTGCTCCCATGCCCCCACCCCTGGGCCGGCGTCCTGACGACCACACCCTTGTTGCCGGCGCAGTCTTTGCTGATCGTCGTTCCGACCCTCAACTCCCACCCGCTGCTGCCCCGCCTGCTCGCTTCCCTGCAGCAGCAGACCTGGCCCCACTGGCAGCTGCTGTTCATCGATGGGCCCTCCGGTGTGCAGCACCGCCAGTGGCTGCAGCGCTGCTGCGCCGCTGAACCCCGTTGCCGCTGGGTGGAGCAGGATCCGGCCGAGCCCGGCATCTTCGGCGCGATGAACCAGGGCTTCGCCGCCGCCGGCCCCGCCGACTGGCTGCTGTTCTGGGGGTCGGACGACTGGGCCGCCTCTCCAACCGTGCTCGCCGCGGCCCTGGCGGCTCTGGAGCTGCCAGAGGTTGCTTCGGGCACAGCACCACCCGAGCCCCTGCCCGATCTGCTCGTCTGCAGCGGCCGCTACGTTGCCGCCGATGGCCAGCTCAGCCGGCCCACTGCCTTTCGTCCAACTGCCTTTTGGCCCACGGCCTTTCGGCCCTTGGCAGGTTCGCCTTCGCAGGGACGGCTGGATGCCGCTGCCTACCGCCGCGCCCTCTGGCTCGGCTCCACCCCGCCCCACCAGGCCACCCTGGTCGGCCCCGGCGCCCGCTGCCACCTGACCCGCTACGCCCCCGGCTTCCGCCTCTCCGCCGACCTCGACTACTTCCTGCAGCTCAGCCGCCACCGCGATCTTCAGGTGCAGTGCCTCGATCTGGAGCTGGTCCACATGGCCGCCGGCGGCATCAGCGGCCAGCAGACCCAGCGTCGCCTCCAGGAAGTGCGCCGCGCTTACCGGCGCGCCTTCGGCGGGCTGTGGTGGTTTCCGTTCCTGGCCCGCT
Source organism: Synechococcus sp. CBW1006 (assembly GCF_015840525.1). Classification (NCBI taxonomy): domain Bacteria; kingdom Bacillati; phylum Cyanobacteriota; class Cyanophyceae; order Synechococcales; family Synechococcaceae; genus Synechococcus; species Synechococcus sp. CBW1006. Next base: position 2,849,823 of record NZ_CP060396.1, read on the forward strand.
ATCTGCGCCGGCTGCTCAGCCTGCTGGAGGCGACCCGCTGATGCAGCTCCATCTTTTCGGTGCCGCCACCCCCACCGGTGAGGCCTTCCGGCAGCTGGCAGCAGCGGCCACCCCGGATTGGTCGCTGCACGCCTATTCGCGCAACGCGATTGGGGGCGTTCATCCCGCCGATTTCAGCACCCCCCACGCCTTCCATCCCGCTGGGGATGCCGCAGCGCCGGGCCTCTGGATCAGCTTCGGGCCGATCTGGCTGCTGGCTCCCTTCCTGGAGCACCTGGCCCACCACCACCCCGAGCGGCTCTCCGGCCTGCGTGGCCTGATCGCCTGCTCCTCCTCCTCTGCCCTCACCAAGCGCTTCGCCGCCAATCGCTTGGATCGCGAGCTGGTCGACCGGCTCACCGCAGCGGAAGATCTGCTGCTCGCCAGCTGCCGCCGCCTCGGAATCCCTTGCCGAATCCTTCGGCCCACCCTCATCTACGGCCAGGCGGGCCCCTATGGCGATCACAACCTCAGCCGTCTGATCGGGCTGATGCGGCGTTGGCCTCTGCTGCCTCTTCCTGAGCACACCGGCCTGCGCCAGCCGATCCACGCCACCCAGCTGGCTGCCGTGGCCCTGCACCTGGCCCGCCAGCTGGCCGGGTCCGGTGTGGATTCGGTTCTGGGTGAGCGCATCGCCCTCGGTGGAGACAGCAGCCTCAGCTACCGCTCCATGCTCCAGGCCCTCCAACAGGCCCTGCCCCCCACCGATCCCGCCCGTCGCTGCCGCCTGCTGTCCATCCCCAATCGCCTGTTCTTCCTGCTCGCCTCCCCTGTGCTGCTGGTGTCCCCCAAGGCCTTCGAAGCGGTGCTGCGCATGGGTGCCGACCTGGCCGGCTTCTCCGCCAGCCACCAGCTGCTCGGCCAGCCGGCTCAGGCTTTCCCCGTGTTGCCGCTGGCAGGAGTCCAGGCCCAGCCCCGCAGGTCAGCCCGCTGATGCCTCCGTTCCCGTCATCTCTGGCTGCACCGCTGGTCGGGTACCTTCTGGCCAGTGCCCTTCTGGCCGGTGCGGTGGCCAGCTGGCTGCTGCTGCGGGCCCTGATCCCGCAGTTGCGCTGCCGGCTGCTCGATCAGCCCAATGCCCGCAGCGCCCACCGGGTGCCGACCCCCCGCGGCGGCGGCCTGGCTTTTGTGCTGGTGGCCCTGCTGGCCAGTGGGGTGTCGCTGGGCGTGGGCGGCTGGTCGGCTCTGGCGGCCTTGCCCCTGCTCTGCACTCCCCTGGCGCTGGTGGGTCTGCTCGATGATCGCCACGGTCTTCCGGTGGGGTTGCGCTACGGCGTTCAGCTGCTCACGGCCCTGGTGACTCTGCTCGTCTCACCCCTGCCTGTGTCACCCCTGGCCCTGGTGGTGGTTGCCCCCCTGCTGCTGCTCGCCGCCACCGCCGTGATCAACTTCACCAACTTCATGGACGGCCTCGACGGCCTGGTGGCCGGTTGCCTTGCCGTGGCCCTCGCCGCCGCCGCTCTGGAGCTGGCCGCTGCCCCTGACCTGGCTCCGGTCGCCCTGCTGCCGCTCTGGGCCCTGGTGGGGGGCCTGCTCGGCTTTCTGCTCTGGAACTGGAGCCCGGCGCGGGTGTTCATGGGCGATGTGGGCAGCACCTTTCTTGGTGCCGTCTTTGCCGGTGTGGTGCTGCAGGCCACCAGCTGGCCGGAAGCCCTCGGGCTGCTGCTGCTGGCCACACCCCTGCTCGGCGATGCCTGCCTCTGCGTGCCGCGCCGTCTGCTGGCCGGTCAGCGGGTGTTCCAGGCCCATCGCCTCCATCTGTTCCAGCGTCTGCATCAGGCCGGCTGGCCCCATGCCAGGGTCGCGCTCCTCTACATCGGCGCCACCGCCGCCCTGGCGGCAGCCCTGTGGATCGGTGGCTGGCCCTGGGTTGTGGCCCTCGCAGCCCTGGAGCTGCTGATCGGCTTCCGGCTCGATCAGCGCGTCGCCGTGTCCTTTGATCAGGCCTCTGCTGGATCCATTTCTCCAGCCATCTCCAGGTCGGAGGCTTCGTGATGCCTGTGTTCCAGCTCAGCGCCCGTCTGCTCGCCCTGCCGCCCCTCCGGCGCAGGCTGTTGCTGATCAGCGCCGATGCCCTGCTGATTCCCCTGGTGGTCTGGCTCAGCTTCGCCTTGCGCCTGTCGGAGTTCTGGCCGCAGCAGCTGCAGGCCTGTCTCTGGCTCTTTCCCCTCTCCTGGCTGGTGGCCCTGCCTCTGTATGGGCTCACGGGCCAGTACAAGGGCATCACCCGCTACGCCGGTAGCCGGGTGCTCTATGCGATTTCGGCCCGCAATCTGGCGGTGGTGTTGGTGCTGCACACCATCGAGATGACGGCGCAGTGGCCGGCACCGCCCCAGAGCAGCTGGTTTCTGCTCTGGTTCCTGCTCACCGGCCTCACCGGTCTCGTGCGTCTGGCCCTGCGGGATGTGCTCCATACCGTGAACACCAGCTCCCGTCGTCGGCGCCAGGTGGGGGCCGTGATTTACGGGGCCGGCTCGGCCGGTGTGCAGCTGGCCGCCGCCCTGCGCTACGCCCATAGCCATCGGGTGGTCGGCTTCCTCGACGACGACCCCCAGCTGTGGAATCGCTACGTGAACGGCATCCCGGTTCTCGCCCCCCAGCGGCTCGCCGGCCTGATCGAGCGCCACAGGCCCAGCCAGATCCTGCTGGCGATGCCGAAGATCAGCCGCAGCGAGCGCCGCCGCATCATCGATGGCCTGCAGCCCTATCGCCTTCCGGTGCTGCAGGTGCCCAGCGTCGACGACATCACCTCCTGCCGCACCCGCATCGATGCCCTGAGGCCCATCGCCATCGAGGAATTGCTGGGTCGCGATCCGGTGCCTCCCGATCTCGAGCTGCTGCAGGCCACCGTGGCCGGCCGCTCCGTGCTGGTGACCGGTGCCGGCGGCTCGATCGGCTCCGAACTCTGCCGCCAGATCCTGGCCCTGGGCCCTGCCCGCCTGTTGCTGCTCGAGCGCAGCGAGCCCGCCCTCTACACGATCGATCAGGAGCTGCAGCAGCAGCTCCGTCATCAGCAGCTTCGTCATCAGCAGATCCAGCAGCTGGATCTCGATCAGGGGCCCGATCAGGGGCCCGATCAGCTGGTCGTGCCCCTGCTGGGCTCCGTGACCGACCGGGCCCTGCTCGATCAGCTCTTCGCGGATCACCCGGTTCAGGTGGTGTTCCACGCCGCCGCCTACAAACATGTGCCCCTGGTGGAGGGCAATCCCCTGGCCGGCCTGGCCAACAACGTGGCCGGCACCCGCACCCTGCTCCAGGCCGCCATCGCCCACGGCGTCGAGCGGCTGGTGTTCATCTCCACCGACAAGGCGGTGCGTCCCACCAACGTGATGGGGGCCTCCAAGCGCCTCGCCGAACAGATCCTCCAGGCCATGGCCCAGGAGCTCGCCCTGCGCGGCTCTCTCACCGTGTGTGCCCTGGTGCGCTTCGGCAATGTGCTCGGCTCCTCCGGCTCTGTGGTGCCCCTGTTCCGCCGCCAGATCGATGCCGGAGGGCCGATCACCCTGACCCATCCGGATGTGATCCGCTATTTCATGACCATCCCCGAAGCCGTGCAGCTGGTGCTGCAGGCCTCAGCCCTGGCCCAGGGTGGCGATTGTTTCCTCCTGGATATGGGCGAACCCATCCGGATCCTGGATCTGGCCCGCCAGATGGTGGCCCTCAGCGGCCTGTCCCTGCGCGATGACCAGCACCCCAACGGCGACATCGCGATCGCCTGCACGGGCCTGCGCCCCGGTGAGAAGCTCTACGAGGAACTGCTGATCGATGCTGAATCGCAACCCACCAGCCATCCGCTGATCTACCGGGCCCAGGAGACCTTCCTCGAGCCCTGCCGGCTCTGGCCCCTGCTCGATGCCCTGGAGTGGGCCGTGGCCCGCCACGACCAGTCCACCGCCCTCGATCTCCTGGCTCGGCTCGTGCCCGAGTGGCAGCGATCCGCACCCCCTCGCTCAGGAGCTGATCGGCTGACGCCGGATCCCAGCAGCGGCCCCCGTCGGCCCGACGCCGGCGATGCCGCCGCGATTCCCGCTGGCTGAACTGGCTCACGCTGGGGTTGGCGACCACCGGATCCACAGGGGCCACCTGCGGCCTGAGGGCCTCGTCAGCCCAGATTTTTGTGCTCTTGATATGCCGTTATCGTGAAAGCGTTGATTCATAGGTGTTGAATCTGGCTGCCGTGAATGATCCTGGCTAAGATCTGGTAATTCATGTCAGCTGGGCTGAGCCATGCGCAGCACCATCACGGCCCGGGGTCAAACGGTGATTCCCGCCCCCATTCGTGCCCGTTTTTCCCTTGGCCCGTCCCAGCGTCTGGAATGGTTTGTGGATGCCGATGGCTCCATCCGCGTGGTGCCGGTGGACCTGTCGCCAGTCAAGGCCTTTCGTGGCGTGGGGCGCCGCGGCGGCTCCACCGAGCGGCTCCTGGCTGATCGTGAAGCTGATCGTGAAGCCGAGCGGCGGGCAGAGCCGGGCTTCGGCCTCTGATGGCAGCGCTGCTTCTGCTGGATACCTCGGCCCTGCTCACCCTGCGCGACGATGAACCCGGCGCCGATCGGGTCGAACAGGCGCTCGAGCGCCAAGGCCGCTGTTATGCCTGCTTTCTCAGCCGGATGGAGGTGCTCTATCGGGTCTGGAAAGACGAAGACGAGCGCGCCGGACGCCTGGCCTATGAGCAGCTCAAGGCTCTGCCGCTGCGCTGGATCGAGGCTTCTGAGCCCTTGCTCGAGCAGGCCGCCAGCATCAAGGCCCGCTACGCCTTGTCTCTGGCTGACTCCTGGATTGCCGCTGCGGCCCAGCAGGTGGGGGCCATCCTCCTGCACAAGGAGCCCGAGTTTCGGGCGATCGCCGATTTATCCCAGGAGTGGCTTGGCTGAATGTGCGGTTTCGCAGGCCTCTGGCGGCCCACAGCCGCACCTGCGCCCGCGCCTGGCCCCGACGATTCCGGTCTCTGGTGTGACCCACCAGCCGATGGCCAGCGCCAGTGAGCGCTTTGTGATCGCCTTCAACGGCGAGATCTACAACCACCAAGCCCTGCGCCGCGAACTGGAAGCCGCAGGTCTGTGCAGCGGCGCTTCGGCGGCCTGCCGGCTCTCGCCCGCCGCGCCCTGGCCCGCAGCCTCGCGCTCCTGCCTGTGTCTGCCGCCGGCCTCGCCCGCGACAAGCAGCGCAAGCTGGCCGCCGCCATCCGCGCTGCCGGCTCCCTGGAGCAGCTGCACGCGGCCCTCACCAGCGTGTGGGCCGATCCGGCCGTGCTGCTGCAGCCCCACTGGCAGAGCACCGCCGCCGAGCAGTTGATGCTCGCCGATGCCCGCACCTATCTCCCCGCCGACATCCTCGTGAAGGTCGATCGGGCGGCCATGGCAGTGGGTCTGGAAACCCGCGCCCCCTTCCTCGATCACCGCGTCGCCGCCGTGGCCTGGCGTTTGCCCCTGGCCCTCAAGATCCGCGGCGGCACCGGCAAGTGGGCCCTGCGGCAGCTGCTCCATCGCCATGTGCCCCCCGAGCTGATCGATCGCCCCAAGGCCGGTTTCGCGATGCCGATCGGCGCCTGGCTGCGCGGCCCCTTGCGCCCCTGGGCCGAGGACCTGCTCGATCCCCAGCTGCTGCAGCGCCAGGGCTATCTCCAGCCCGCGCCCATCCAGCATCTCTGGCGTGCCCCCTCAACGCGATTCGCGAGTTGATGATGGGGCTTTGATCCACTTCTCACCGGCAGCAATGTGGTGCCCTGGCGGAAGCGTTGCTCGACTTTCAGGGTCCAGCCGACCTGGCGGCCTGGCTGGCCGCTACTCCATCCGCCAACGCCAACAGCCCGGCCTGCTGATCATCCCGCTGGCGAAAACGATGGTGTGGCGCTTTCTCACGTTGATGCGCTGGTGCCACTTCGTTTTCCTTGTGATCTCAGGCGCACACCCGAGCACTTACTTTCGAGCTGGTGTGCACTGAGAACCGCGAGTCGGTGCTCAAGCTGGCAGCGGATGGTCCCGCAATGGTGAGCTTTTCTTTCAGCTCAAGCTGTTCGTCAATCGCGAAGGGCGATGCGTTCAGACGCTCAGCCACCTGCGCCGCAGGTCGATGATTGGGATGGGCGGGTTGCGCCATGATCCGCATCACGCCGTTTTCAGTGATCGGACAGGTAGCCCATCCATGGTCGAGCTCCTGTCTGCGCGCCACCATGAGGCGATGAACCGTTCCCGCGACTGGTTGCATCAAGCCCAGGCAGACCTCGAACAAGCCCAGCTCAGTGCTGGGGCGGGTCACCACGAATGGGCCTGCTTTGCCTGTCACCAGGCGGTGGAGAAAGCGCTCAAGGCCCTGCATCTGCACCTGGGCCAGCAGGCCTGGGGTCATGGTCTGGGACGCTGCTATCGCGATCTTCCCCCCGAGGCCTCTGCGCCCCTGGCTGAGGTTGTTCCTGATCTGGAAGATCGGCTTCGGCCGCCTCCAAAGCGAGGACGCTTTCTGCCATGCCCGTGCGCTCGTTGACGCAATCGCTGCTGCGATGGCCACGTCCTGAGCAGGTGCTTGCAGCCGCTCAGGTCTGGGTCGCCGCCCAGCGTGCCCAGAACCCCTCGCTGCAACGGGTTGGCCTGTTTGGCAGTTATGGCCGCGGTACGGCCGGAGTGGGCAGCGACCTGGATCTGCTGCTGGTCGATGCAGCCGCCAGCGGCCCTCAATACCAGCGCCTGCTCCATTGGCCCTTGGAGCAGTTGCCCCTGAGCTGTGATGCTCTGGTGCTCACCCCCGCAGAGCTGGAGCAGTTGCTGGCCAGCGGCAGCCGCATGGCCCAGGAGTTGCAGCGTGACCTGCGCTGGCTGGGTTGATCGGCCTACGCCGGATCCCAGTAGCGGCCCCCGTCGGCCCGGCGCCGGCGGTGCCGCCGCGATTCCCGCTGGCTGAATTGGCTCACGCTGGGGTTGGCGACCACCGGATCCACATGGGCCACCTGCTCCCAGAGCTCCCGCGGAGCCCAGCGCACCGTGTGCTGCACCCGGTCGTGCTTGGTCACGTGGCACCAGCGGCTGGTGCCGCAGCAGCCGCAGAACAGCTCCTCCAGCCATTCGTTGCTCAGCACCAGCACCGGATAGGCCTGGATCACCAGCTTCGCCTTCCTGTCGCTCATGCCCCGCTGCTTCAGCTGCTCCGGGGTGAGCAGATGCAGGAAATACTTCCGCCCCACGCCGAACAACCGCTCCTGCGGATGGGCCGGGCAGAACAGCTGCCGCTGCAGCGGCCGGGTGCGTCGCCGCTTCGGTGCGCTTGAGGACATAACAGGCTGCCGTTATCGTGACATTAGTCAGGGGTTCGGTTTCGCCAAGGTTGCGGTGGGCACAGACACCTGCCCGGTTCGCGCATCCCCATCGTGCCTCCATCTCCAGCCCCTCAGCCGCCCCGTCGCTCGCCCAGGGCAAAGGGCTGGTAGGTCACGCTGATGCCGAATTCCTCGGCGAATTCGAGCACGCGGCACCAGGCGCGGCTGAATGCGGCACCACTTGTCGCATCTCCGGCCGCATCTCCGGCCGCATCTCCGGCCGCATCTCGGGCCGCAGCTGCGGCTGCATCGGGCCGCAGGATGCCGCGCAGGATCACCGGGGCGCTGCCCCCCTGCAGGGCCATCTCGAACAGGGGGTGGCCGATCGACTCCTGCACCGCATCGTCCCGGTAGAAGGGCGCCACATCGTTGCTGCCGATCAGCAGGCGCCGCTGCAGCGGATTCCACTCGTAGGGGATGTCGTAGAGGCTGAGCAGATCGGCGGCCAGGGCCCAGGAGGTGCCATGGATGTCGATCTCCACGGCCAGTTGGCGGCTGCGGGCCGTCATCGTGCTGCGGCGCCGGAAGGCCAGGGGCGCCGGCGCCATGGATCCGCTGCTCGACCCGGTGGAGCCGCTGGCCGGCGCCTCTCCCCGCAGGTAGGCCCGGATCTTCTGGCGCAGCACCGCACCGCCGTCGTCGGGCCCGCCCTTGCGCAGCTGCATGAAGTCCCAGCGTTCGCCGCTGCCGCCCCAGGCCACCGGGCCGTAGTTGTCGTGCAGGATCCGGCCATCGCGGTTCGAGGCCGCTTCGGCATGGGTCATCACCCGCTGGATCGTGATGTCGTCGGCGCTCCACCCCCAGCTGCGGGCCACCGCCGCCGCCTCGCGGCACATCGCCTCGATCTGGGCGTCGGTGGGTGGGATCGTCCAGGGATCGGGCACGCCGCCCATGCAGGCGCAGGAGATCGCCACGGCATTGCTGTTGCGCCGCCAGGTGTGGGCGTTGAGATCGATCGTGTACGAGTGCAGCCGGTGCAGGTGCCCGTCGCCGGCCACGATCGTGTGATACGCCCCCGACCGCACCCAGGTGTAGGGGGTGGCGCTCCAGTGCAGGTAGATGGTGGCGGCCATCAGCGCCGCATCCAGTCGGTCACGCCGCCCGGTTTGTCGATCAGCTCCACCCCCTGCTGCTGCAATTCGGCGCGGATCCGGTCGGCGGTGGCGAAATCACGGGCGGCCTTGGCGGCCTGCCGTTCGGCGATGCGCTCGAGGATCGCGGCTTCCTCGCTGTCTTCCCCTGAGGCTGCCTCGTCCATGTCACGGGCCTGCGTCTCGGCGATCAGGCCCAGCACACCGGCCAGCTCCACCAGCTCCTGCCAGCGCGGGGCCAGCTCTGCGGCCTCCTCGCGGCAGGCGGTGTCGCCGCGCTCGAGGCGGTGGGCCAGGGCCTTCAGCGGCCTGGCCAGCTCGAACAGCACCGCCAGGGCCGCCGCGGTGTTGAGGTCATCGTCCATCGCGGCCTGGAAGCGCCGCCGGGCTTCCGACTGGACCTTGCTGGGGTGTTCAGGCGGATGGGTGGCGGCGGCAGCGGCAATCCAGCCCAGGGCCGTGCCGAACCGCTGCCCCAGCCCCAGGGCGGCATTGAGCCCCTTCCAGCCCGTGGCGGCGGCCTCCAGCGCCGGCTCGGTGAAATCGAGCGGCTTGCGGTAGTGGGCCTGCAGCACGAACAGCCGCAGGGTCATCGCACTCACGCCGCTGGCCAGCAGGGCCCGGATCGTGGTGAAGTTGCCGAGCGATTTGCTCATCTTCTCGCCGCCCACGTTCACCATGCCGTTGTGCAGCCAGTAGCGGGCCAGCGCCTGGCCCGTGGCCGCCTCCGACTGGGCGATCTCGTTCTCGTGGTGCGGAAAGATCAGATCGGCGCCGCCCAGATGAATGTCGATCGTGTCGCCGAGTTCCTCGCGCACCATCGCCGAGCACTCGATGTGCCAGCCCGGTCGCCCCGCCCCCCAGGGCGAGGGAAAGCTCGGTTCCCCCGGTTTGGCGGCCTTCCACAGCGCGAAATCGAACGGGTGGCGCTTGCGGGCTTCCTCCGCCTGGCTGACGCGACCTTCGGCGTTCTGCTGCTGCTCGCCCAGATCGCGGCCCGAGAGCTTGCCGTAACCGGCGTGCTGCATCACGGCGAAGTACACATCCCCCTCGGCGGAGTAGGCGGCTCCCTTCGCCTCCAGCTCTCCGATCAGGGCCCGGATCGCATCCAGGCTGCCGGTGGCCCGGGGCATCCGGTCGGGCGGCAGGATGTTCAGGGCGGCCATATCCACCCGGAAGGCCTCGATGTTGCGCTCACTCACCGCCTCCATCGAGCTGCCCTCTTCGGCGGCGCGGCGCAGGATCTTGTCGTCGATGTCGGTGTAGTTCTGCACGAAGGTCACCGCATAGCCGCTCCAGATCAGGTAGCGGCGCAGCACATCCCAGACGATGTAGCTGCGGGCATGGCCCAGATGGCAGAGGTCATACACCGTGACCCCGCAGCAATAGAGGCTCACCTGCCCGGGCACCAGCGGCTCGAACGGCTCGGTGCGACGGGTGAGGGTGTTGGTGAGCCGCAGGGTCACAGGCCGGCCGGTGGTGATCGCTCTGGATCGCACCGTACTGGCGAGCACGGCTTAACCTCGTCGCCATTGGCGATGGCGGTCTGCCCAGCATGCGCAAGACGGCACTGATCACCGGCATCTCCGGGCAGGACGGCTCCTACCTGGCGGAGCTGCTGCTCGAGAAGGGCTATGCGGTGCATGGCATCAAGCGCCGGGCCAGCAGCTTCAACACCCAGCGGATCGATCATCTCTACCAGGATCCCCATGCCCTGGACCGGGCAGATTCGGCGCCGCCCCTGGTGCTCCACTACGGCGACCTCACCGACAGCACCAACCTGATCCGGATCGTGCAGCAGGTGCAGCCCGATGAGATCTACAACCTCGGCGCCCAGAGCCACGTGGCGGTGAGTTTCGAGAGCCCGGAATACACCGCCAACTGCGACGCCCTCGGCACCCTGCGGATTCTGGAGGCGGTGCGGATTCTGGGGCTCAGCGCGAAAACCCGCATCTACCAGGCCAGCACCAGCGAGCTCTACGGCCTGGTGCAGGAGATCCCCCAGAAGGAGAGCACGCCCTTCTACCCCCGCAGCCCCTACGGCGTGGCGAAGCTCTATGCCTACTGGATCACGGTGAACTACCGCGAGGCCTACGGCATGTATGCCTGCAACGGCATCCTGTTCAACCACGAGAGCCCGCGGCGGGGCGAAACCTTCGTGACCCGCAAGATCACCCGCGGTCTGGCCCGCATCGATGCGGGGCTGGAGCCGTGCCTGTTCATGGGCAACCTCGATTCCCTGCGCGACTGGGGCCACGCCCGCGACTACGTCGAGATGCAGTGGCGGATGCTGCAGCAGGACGGTCCGCCGGAAGACTTCGTGATCGCCACCGGCCGGCAGGAGAGTGTGCGGCGCTTCATCGAGCTCGCGGCTGAACAGCTGGGCTGGGGTGGCATCCGCTGGAGCGGAGACGGGGTGAACGAGGTGGGCCGGCGCGCCGGCACCGATCAGGTGGTGGTGCGCATTGATCCGCGCTACTTCCGCCCCGCCGAGGTGGCCACCCTGCTGGGCGATCCCAGCCGCGCCCAGCAGAAACTGGGCTGGACCCCCACCACCACCCTCGAGGAGCTGGTGGCCGAGATGGTGGCCGAAGACCAGCAGGAGGCAGCGAAGGAGGCCACCCTGCGCCGCGAAGGCTTCAAGGTGGTGGGGTCGATGGAGAACCCTCCCACGACCCCCCACATGCTCGAGAAAGCAGGGCTGGGGCTCGGTTGAGATGGGCGCCAACCTGATCCATCCCTCCGACCGCATCTTCGTGGCCGGCCACCGCGGCATGGCCGGCGGTGCCATCGGTCGAGCCCTGCAGCGCCGCGGATACACCCATCGGCTCACCGCCGGTCGCGCCGAGCTGGATCTGGAGGATGCGGTGGCGGTGCGCCAGTGGTTCGAGGCGAACCGGCCCCAGGTGGTGGTCCTGGCGGCGGCGAAGGTGGGCGGCATCCACTTCAACGACACCTATCCCGCCGATTTCCTGCTCGACAACCTCAAGATCGAGACCCATGTGATCGAGAGTGCCTGGCGGTGCGGCACCCGCCGGTTGCTGTTTCTCGGCAGCAGTTGCATCTATCCCCGCCTGGCGCAGCAGCCGATCCGGGAGGAGGCGCTGCTCACCGGGCCGCTCGAGCCCACGAATGAGTGGTATGCGATCGCCAAGATCACCGGCATCAAGCTGTGCGCGGCCCTGCGGCGGCAATACGGGTTCGACGCGATCAGCCTGATGCCCACCAACCTCTACGGGCCCGGCGACAACTACCACCCCACCCACAGCCACGTGCTGCCCGCCCTGATCCGCCGCTTCCACGAGGCGAAGCTGGCCCACGCCCCCAGCGTCACCTGCTGGGGCACCGGATCACCGCTGCGGGAATTCCTCCATGCCGATGATCTCGGCGAGGCCTGTGTGCATGCCCTCGAGACCTACGCCCCTGATCCGGCGGATCCGGTGCAGCACCTCAACGTGGGCACCGGCATTGATCTGCCGATCCGGGAGTTGGCCCAGTTGGTGGCCGGCGCCGTGGGCTACCAGGGCGAGATCCTCTGGGACACCACCAAGCCGGATGGCACCCCCAGGAAGCAGCTCGATGTGAACCGGATCGAGGCCACCGGCTGGAAGGCCCGCATCCCTCTGGCCGAAGGGCTGGTGAGCACCTACGCCGATTTCCTCGCCCCTGGCACCCGTCTCTGATCGCGGCGGCGCAGGCGTGCACCGGCGCATCAGCGCACCACCAGCACCGGACAGGGCGCCTGCACCAGCACCCGCTGGGTCTCGCTGCCCAGCAGCAGGCCCACCAGGCCCCGCCGGCCATGGGAGGCCATCACGATCAGGTCGCAGCCGAGACGCTCCACGGCCTCAAGGATGCTGCTGTGCACCCCGTCGGCACTGCTGCTCTCGGTGCTCACCGGCACGCCGGCCTGCTCGGCCACCGCCCGGGCGTCCGCCAGGATCCGCTTCGAGTCGTCTTTGGCGGCCTGCAGCAGCGCTTCGATCGTGGTGGGTTCCACCATTTCGCCCATGCCCACCAACGAGAGCGCCACGTTCTCGCGCACATGCAGCAGGGTGATGCGGCTGCCCAGGCTGCGGGCCAGCTCCACCGCCTGCGTCACCGCCTTCCCGGACGCGGCAGAGCCATCGGTGGGCACCAGCAGATGGGCGAAGGCCATGGTGGCGACGGCAGCACACGCCCGGTCTAGACAGAGGCTCCGACTCTGTCGCCCCGGCTGTCACGCATGCTGATCTGGTTTGCGTCGATCAGTGCAGTGGGTCGCTGATCACCAGGGTGGAGCAGCTCAGCCGGCGCAGCAGCCAGCTGGCGCGGTCGCTGGCGGCGATCGGCAGGCCGCCCACCAGCCGCCGCTGGGAGCGCAGGATCACCAGATCGTGCAGGCTGGCCTGGCGCAGGATGCCGGCCTCGATCGCCAGGCTGGGCACCAGCTGCACATCCACCGCCACCCGCGGGCGGCGGGCGTCGGGGTCGGGCAACCAGTGCTGCAACTGCTGCCGGATCTGCTGGCGTTCGCTCTCCGGCAGGCGGGGATCATGCAGGTGCAGCAGGGTGATCCGCACCGGCCCGGATGGCGCTTCTGCCGTTCCAGGCGGGCCCCCTGGCGTGGTGCTGACGCTGTTGGCGATGCGCTCGGCCAGTTGCACCTGCTCCAGGGCACTGGCCGAGAGGTCTTTGATCGGCACCAGCAGGCGGCGCAGCTCGCGCGGGTTGCGCCGCAGGCGGGTCACCACCACCGGGCAATGGGCCTGGCGGCAGAGCCCATCCACCAGATCTCCGAACAGCCAGCGGCCTAGCCGCGCCGGCGATCCCACCCCCACCACCAGCAGGTCGGCCCCCTGCTCCAGGGCCGCCCTGGCGATGCCGCCGGCCACCTCGTGATCCACCCGCAGCAGGGGGCTGCTGCGGAAGCGGAGGACGCGACTGATCGCTTCGGTGTCGAGCAGCAGCTGGCGGGCCCGGGCCAGGTCTGTGGTGAGGGCCATGGAGCCCTGCCGTTCCGCCTCGGAGCGGGAGGGGGTCACCACCGCCAGAGGCAGCACCAGCCCCTCGCGGCCCTCTTCCCCGCCGATCAGCTGGCTGGCCATGCCCAGCAGGGCCCGCTCGTTGGCGGGATTGGCGATCGGCACCATCACCCGCAGGGCCCGGTGCACCAGCGCCAGCTGGCCGGTCGAGGCGTCGGTCTGGAGAGCCGCGGTGCGCTCCTCGCGCAGGCGGGCCATCGCCATGCTGGTCAGGGCCGGCCCCAGGATGGCCGTCACCACCATCAGCGCCAGCACGCTGTTCAGCACCGTTTCGTTGAGCAGGCCGGCGCGGAATCCCACCGTGGTGGCGGCCAGGGTGGCGGCCACCTGGGGCAACGACAACGACCAGAGGGTGAGCATCTCGGCGCCGCTGTAGCGGTAGATCAGGCCGGAGAGCCAGGCGGCCAGGCCCTTGCTGGCCACCAGAACGCCGATCAGGGCGGCCGCAAAGCCGAAGCCCATCACGGTGCGCAGGAACACCGGCACATCGAGCAGCAGCCCCAGATCGATGAAGAAGATCGGGATGAACAGGCTGGCCCCCACCAGGATCACCTGCTCCTTCACCGGCCCCTCCGGCAGCACGGCGTTCACCGCCAGCCCGGCCAGAAAGGCCCCCACGATCTTCTCCACCCCGGCCAGTTCCGCTCCGACGGCCGAGAGAAACAGGGCGAGCAGCACCGCCACCAGCAGCCGCCCGTCGCCGTCGCCGCTGCGGCGCACCAGGGCATGGCCCAGACGCCGGATCACCACCACCGTGGTGGTGGCGAAGACCGCCACCTTGACCAGCAGCCCGACCAGCCCCAGGGCTGAGAAGCTGCCCTGGCCGAGGCTGATGCACAGCGCCAGCACCAGCAGGGAGGCGATGTCCGTGAAGATCGTGCCGCCGATCGCCACGGTCACCGATTCCTCCCGCATGGCGCCGTAGCTGCGCACGATCGGGTACCCCAGAGGGGTGTGGGAGGCCAGAACCGAGCCCAGCAGCACCGCGCTCACCGCCCCGAAGCCGCTGAAGAAGCCCAGCGCCGTGCCGGCGACCATCGGCAGGCTGAAGGTGAGCAGCCCGAAGCGAAACGAACGCTGGCGGATCCGCTGGAATTCGGCCAGGTCGATCTCCAGACCGGCGATGAACAGCAGATAGACCACGCCCACATCGGAGAGCAGGGCCACGGTGGGGCTGTCCGGCGTGAGCCAGCCGAGGGCATGGGGTCCCACCAGCACACCGGCCACCAGCAATCCCACCAGATCGGGCAGCCGCATCCGCCGGAACAGGGGCGGCACCAGCACACTCAGGGCGAGCAGCAGAGCGAAGCTGCCGAGCGGATTGGCAGCCAGATACTCGGCCACTACAGCCCTTGCCAGCCGGCCAGGTGGGAGGCGGCGGTGGAGCGGGCCAGGGCCCGGGCGGCTGGCAGGGCCGGCTCCAGCCGCATGGAGCTGAAGGGTGGCAGGGAGCGTCGGCGCAGCCAGGCTCCCCAGCGGAACTCGTGGAAGGGAATCAGGGGGGCCGGGGCGATCACCCCCTCCTGCTTCAGCTTCCAGACCAGGCTGCGGTAGGGGTCATCCTGCAGCTCCCCCAGATGGTTGGGCAGCGCGGCGGGATCGAGCGGACCATGGCCGCGGCCGTTATAGAGATACAGCCAGCCGCGTTGATGCAGGGCGCTCAGGCTGGCCTTGAGATCCGTGGTTGCAATCTCCAGGGCCACGTAACCGAACGCGGAAGCCAGTGGATCGAGGGAGAACAATCCGCTGAGCCGGTGATGGCGGTCCACCATCCAGAGCAATCCGGCGGCGTTGCGCGCCATGGGTACGGGCTTCTTGCGCAGGTAGGCGCGCCTGTCGTCGGGGCTGTCGCGGGAGAAATCGGCGTGGCGCCGCTGCACCTCGGCCCGGCCCACGCACAGCTGGGTGGGCCGCAGCGAGGCGATCGGCACCTCCAGCAGGGGCTCATCCGGCTGGGGCGGTGGCAGGGGGTCGTAGGGGAGAAGGTGCAGGGGTCCTGCGCGGATCTCCCAATCCTGGCGCGATCAGCCTGGTCTCGCAGGAAGCCGGGGCGGGGTGTTCCCGGCGGGCCGGGCTGCGGCGGCCTCGGTGCCGGATAGGGTCGGCTCCTGCTCAGGACTCCATGGCCCCTACTTCCGTTCCGGCACCGGAGTGGCTGCCTCAGGCCAACCCCGTGACCACGCCACCTGGGAGCACCACCGCGTTGGATCGCCCGCTGGAGAGTGCCCACGGACCGATCGGCGTGATGGTGTGCGGCCACGGCAGCCGCAACCGCCTGGCGGTGGCCGAGTTCGCCGCCCTGGCGGAGCAGCTGCGCGCCCGGCTGGCGCCGGTCCCGGTCGACTACGGCTATCTCGAGTTCGCCCGCCCGATCCTGCGCGATGGCCTCGAGCGGCTGCGGCAGCAGGGGGTGCGCCACGTGCTGGCGGTGCCGGCGATGCTGTTCGCCGCCGGCCACGCCAAGAACGACATCCCCTCGGTGCTCAACACCTACGCCGCCGAGACGGGCCTGGTGATCGACTACGGCCGCGAGCTGGGGGTTGACCTGAAGATGATCCAGGCGGCCGGTGCCCGCATCCGCGAGGCCATCGCGACCGCCGATGCCGCCGCCCGCGCCCGCGGTGAGGAGCCGGTGGGCCCGCACGACACCTGCCTGGTGGTGGTGGGGCGCGGCTCCTCCGATCCCGACGCCAACTCCAACGTGGCCAAGGTGACGCGGATGCTGGTGGAGGGCTTCGGCTTCGGCTGGGGTGAAACCGTGTATTCCGGCGTCACTTTTCCCCTGGTGGAGCCGGGGCTGCGGCAGGTGGTCAAGCTGGGCCACCGCCGGCTGGTGGTGTTCCCCTACTTCCTCTTTTCCGGCGTGCTGGTCAGCCGGATCCTGCAGCACAGCCAGCGCGTCGCCGACGACCATCCCGACGTGGAGATGGTGTCTGCGTCTTACCTGGGCGATCACCCGCTGGTGCTGGCCACCTTTGCCGAACGGGTCGACGAGGTGCTGCGGGGCGACACCGCCATGAACTGCTCGCTCTGTAAATACCGCGCCCAGGTGCTGGGTTTCGAGCGGGAGGTGGGGGCGCCGCAGCACAGCCATCACCACCATGTCGAGGGTCTGGTCGAGAGCTGCACCCTCTGCGAGCGCGAATGCACCGGCGCCTGCCAGCCGGATGGGGTGCCGATTCCCCTGGGGGGGGCAGCCGCTGCCCACAGCCACGATCACGCCCATGGGTCTGCGCAGGAGGCGGAGCCCGGCCATCACCATCCCCCCTATCCCCACGCCGACCACCCCCTGGGCCCACGAACCCTGCGCGGCTGAAGGGCAGCGTGAGGGCCGGCAGCAGGTCCAGCAGCAGGGCCAGCGCAGGTCTTGACCCTGGGATTCACGACCTGAGTCTCAAGAGACACGCTGACGATCAGCAGCGCTGATCGGTGCTGGCGGTCCGTCGGTTTCCCGGCTTCTCCGCGGTTTTCCCCAGAGCCATGCCTGTTTTTCCCCAGGTGTTCGGCTTGCGGCCCCGCTGGGATGGGGGGTGCTGGGGAATCGCCCGATTCCCCAGGCAACGCCCCTTGACACCGGTCCGTTGGGGGCGACGGTTGCGGGAATGGCCCCCTGGACCCTGGGTCGATCCCCTGCAGCAACAGAGATCTCAGCGGTGAGACCCCGGAGTGCAGGGCGGGGTCACGGCCTTTGACGGAGCACTGGCTGCCGTGGCCTACTGAAGGTCTCAATCGCTCAGGCGTTCATGGCAGCTCCCTCGGAAGGCTTCAGCGGCAGCTTCGGCAGTGACCCTGCCCACAGCCGCGTCAGCCTCGAGGCCGAGGTGCCGGAAGCCCTGTTCGATGGCATGCGCGACTTCCTCGGCCACCATCCCCAGTGGGACCAGTACCGGCTGATGACCTCCGCCCTGGCCGGCTTCCTGTTCCAGAACGGCTGCACCGACAGCTGCGTGACGCAGCACTACCTCAACGGCCTGTTCCTGCGGCCCTGAGAATCGAACCATGCATCGGTTCAGGACGACACCCAATAAAAAAGGCGGGAGTGCCAACCCCCGCCCCTGGTTTCTCCCTTGCCCGACCCATTGGAAGGTCGCCCGCATAGTGTGCGGGCAAGCCGCCCCAGGGATTGTGGTGACCGACACCGCTTTGGGCCCAGGGTGAGCAGCCCCTGACCGAAGCTTTGCGGCTCTGGCGACCCGTCCACGAGGCCTCAGTCAGGCCTCCAGGGCCTCGTCACCCCGCCCCAGCCGCTCGGCGGCGGCGGCGCAGGCGCGCCAGGTGATCGCCATCTCGGTGAGGGTGGGGCTCTGCCAGCCGGCCGTGGGCCAGCAGGCCCCATCCACCACCAGCAGGTTGGGAGCACGCCAACACTGGTTCCAGCGGTTCACCACGCCGTCTGTTTCACGGGCGGCCATGCGGGCCCCGCCCAGTTCGTGGATGTAGTAGCCCGGCGGTGCCGCCCCTGGGGCGAAGGCGGCGCCACGCTTCACCAGGGGTTCCACCAGGGGCAGCACGTAGAGCTGGTCCAGCGGCCGGATGGTGCCGCCGGCGCTGGTCACCGCCGCTTCGATGCGGCGGTGCATGTGATCCACCATCCGCCGCTCGTTCTCGCCCCAGCGGCAGTCGATGTGGGCGGCCGGCAGGCCGAAGCCGTCGCGCAGATCCGGATCGAGGCTCACCCGGTTGTGCGCCTGGGGCAGCACCTCGCCGTGGCCGATCAGGAAGCCCACCGCTTCGCCTGGCCGCCGCTGGAAGGGCCTCGGCGGATCCATGCGCTGGATCGCACACCAGAGCCCGTAGCCGCGCAGGAAATCCGGAGGAGGTTCGTCCGTCGCCCCGGCCAGTGCCCCAGTCTTGCCCAGCGCAGTGGTCTTCATGCTCGCGGGCAGGTTCACGGTGTTGGGGATGAAGCAGCTGCCCGCCCCCGACAGCTCCGTGGGCCCCTCAGGTGCCGGCTGGTCGGGGATCGAGAAGAAGCGGCTGGTGGAGATGTGATCCATCAGGTAGTGCCCCAACGTGCCGGAGGGATCCACCAGGCCGCCGCTGCGCTGCTCCTCGCTGGAGTGCAGCAGGATGCGCAGGGTCTCGATCGTGGAGGCGCACAGCACCACCAGTCGCGCCGTCTGGCGCTGCAGGTTGCCGCTGCGGCCATCGAGGAACACCACCGCCTCGGCGCGGTTGCCGCCGGCATCGAGCTCCACGTGGCTCACCACCGCCTCGCTGCGCAGCTGCACGCGCCCCGTGGCCCGCGCCCGGGCCAGGGCGCCGCCGGGGGAGCTGGAGGCGGGCCAGGGCTGCTCCGGGCTGGGCCGGTGCAGGGCAAAGCCGCGCGAGCAGATCAGGGGCAGGGCCAGGTTGCGCCCGATGCTGGCCCCCAGGTGCCGTTCCGCCGGGGTGAGGGGCAGGGGAGGCCGGGTGTCGCCATCGGGGAGCTGGGGCAGGCCATCGCGGCCGCCGTGCACCCCCAGAAACCGCTCCAGCCGGCTGTAGTAGGGATCGAGATCACGGCTGCCGATCGGCCAGCAGGGGCCGTGGCCATCCCGGTCGGCAGCCCGGAATTCCGCCTCCGACAGCCGCAGGGTGATGCCCCCCCAGGTGAGGCTCTTGCCGCCCACCTGGCGGCCGCGGCTCCAGAGAAAGGGCCGATCCGGCGGCGTGCTGTAGGGCAGGGCCCGCTCATCCACGTAGAGCCGTGGGTTGGCCTTCCAGTAGCCCGGGTGCTCGGCCTGCAGGCGCTGGCTGCCGGCCATCAGGCTGCTGATCCTCCGCAGGCTGTTGGCCGGTTCGCTGCCCAGGGCCTGGCGCGGGCTGAGATCAGGGCCGGCCTCCAGCACCAGCACCCGGGCGCCGGCTTCCGCCAGCACCATCGCCGCCACCCCACCGGTGGCCCCCGACCCCACCACGATCGCGTCCCAGGCTTCAGGGGAAGAGGAGGCCGGCACCAAGGGGCGGCGGGAATTGCTGCGGCGAAACTACTGCTAGGCCAGCTGGCGATCGAGGCGCAGCAGGCTGTCGAGCAGCACCTGCACCCCGGCGGCGCATTGCTGCGGCGAGGTGAACTCCTGGGCCGAATGGCTGACGCCGTCGCGGCTGGGCACGAACACCATGCCCATCAGGGTCAGACGGCCCATCTCCTGGGCGTCGTGGCTGGCGCGGCTCGGCAGGTGGGTGTGGCTGTAGCCGAGCGCCTCGCAGCTCTGCACGATCACCTCCTGGACGGCCGCCGCCGCAGGGGTGGGATCCACCACGAACTGCGGCTCCAGGGCGATGCGGGTGCGGCTGGCCACGGCGATGTTCTCGATCTTGCGCTGCAGGTGGGCGCGCATGTGATCAATCACGTCGTGGGAGAGATCGCGCATGTCGAGCGTCATCTCCACCCGCCCCGGCACGATGTTGGCCGCGTTGGGCCAGACCTGCAGCTTGCCCACCGTGGCCACCGGATCACCGGGGAAATGGCGGGCCATATCCTCGATCGCCAGCACCAGCTGGGCCGCCGTGGTGAGGGCATCGCGGCGCATTCCCATCGGTGTGGTGCCGGCATGGTTGGCCTGGCCGTCCACCGTGATGGTGTAGCGCTGCTGCCCCACCACCCCTTCCACCACGCCGATCTGCTTGCCCACCGCTTCGAGCACGCCCCCCTGCTCCACATGCAGCTCCAGGAAGCAGGCGAGGTCTTCGGGGCGCCGCTGGGCGGTGCTCCGCTGCTGCCAGTCGCCGCCGATCCGCTCCAGACAGGTGGCGATCGGCTCACCGGTCGTGGTGCGGTAGGCCTCCGCTTCGGCGGGAGCCCGCCCCACCATCGACTTGCAGCCCACCATCGTGTTCTCCTCATCGGCGAAGACGATCACCTCGAGCGGGTGGTCCAGCTGCACCCCCGCCTCCTGCAGGGTCTGGGCCACCTCGAGGCCGCCCATCACCCCCAGGGCGCCGTCGTAGAGCCCACCGGAGGGCACGGTGTCGATGTGGGAGCCGGTGGCCAGGCAGCCGCGCTGCGGCGACCGGCCCGCCAGCCGGCCGATCAGGTTGCCGGCCGCATCGATCCGCACCTCCAGACCGGCCTCCTCCATCCAGCCCTGCACGAGGGCGCGGGCCTGCAGGTCTTCCGGGCTGAAGGCCAGCCGCCGGATCGCGCCGGAGGGTTGCCGGCCGATCCGGCCCAGCTGCTCGAGGCGGTCCGCCAGCCGGGTGTCATTGATCGACAGCGCCGGCAGGCGTTCGGGACTGGCCGCGGGCAGGCTGGATCCGCCCGGCTGGGCGCCGGCCAGGAGGTGGCTGGATCGGGGGTCGCTGGAGAGGGTCAAGGAACGCGGCGGCGGCGGAGCTGAAGCTGCTCTCGATCGTTGTCGTCGATTCTGGTCTTCATCAGCTCTCGATCAGGTCTTGATCAGGTCTGGATCAGGTCTGGATTCGGGCCTGGAACCTGATGGGCTCTGGAGGCGGCTGTTGCACGGCTCAGCTGGTGGTTCCGCTGGCGGCTCGGATGGTGGCTCGGATGGTGGCGATGACGACAGCGCCACCAGCAGATTTACCTAGCGTCAACACCACTCATTTCTGGCCTGGGAACGCCTTTCCCGCCCCCGATGACCTACTCGATCGTCGCCTGGGATCCGTCCACCGGCATGACCGGCGTAGCCGTTGCCACCAAGCACCTGGCGGTGGGTTCTCTCGTGCCCCATGCCCGCGCTGGTGTGGGAGCTGTGGCCACCCAGTCGTCGACCAATCCCCTGCTCGGCCCCTGGGGCCTGGATCGTCTCACCCTGCTGCGGGGCACGCCTCAGCCTGTCTCCGTCGCCCAGACGGTGCTCGACTCGTTGATGCAGGACGATCCGGGCCGCGACCATCGCCAGGTGCATCTGGTCGACGCTGATGGCCGTGCGGCCGCCTGGACCGGCGCCCATTGCGGTGGCTGGGCGGGTCATCACACCGGTGAGGGCTATTCGGTGGCCGGAAATTTCCTCACGGGTCCCGAACCGGTGCAGGCGATGGCCGCGGCGTATGAGGCTGCCCTGGCTGCCGATCTGCCCTTCAGCGAGCGGTTGATGCGGGCCCTGGAGGCCGCTGAGGCGGCCGGTGGCGATCACCGCGGTCGTCAGTCGGCAGCGCTCTATGTGATGCACCAGGAGCTGTATCCCCTGCACGATTTCCGCGTCGATCACCACCCCGATCCCCTGGTGGCCCTGCGGGAGATCCTGGCGGAAACCACGCAGCCCTACTACACCTCCTTCCGCGACACCTTGCCGGTGCTGGCCAGTCTGCCTGCGCCCACCAGTGCATTTCCGCCACTGGTCGCCGTGCCTTCAAGCCATACGGCCGCCGTGCCACCAGCTCCTGCCGTGCCGGCTGCCGCACCTGCTTCGCTCACCCAGCCCGGGCTGGCGGCTGTGGAGCCGATCCGCCCCGCCCGCCGTCGCTGGACCTGGCCCGGGCTGCGGCGCCGGGTGGCCTGAGCGTCCTTACACCGTCCAGCCGAGTCGGTCGGCCTCGGCCCTTGCCCTTGCCGGCACATCGTCGGCCACGAAGAAGCGGTGCATGATCTGCACCCCGAGCAGGTGGTTGATCACGGCATCCATCTGCACCCGTTCGGCGGCCGTGGTGCCGGGATCGTCGTGGCGGGCGAACAGGGCCCGGACGCCCTCGACGCTCAACAGTCCAGCCGCCTCGATCGCCGTGTCGCTGAGGTACTGATCCGCCAGCTCCATCATCCGGCCCCATTTGGCGGCATCGGTGTGGGCCGGTGGTGCCATGAAGGCGAACTTCTCGCGTTTGTAGAGCACCTCCGGCAGCAGGCCGCGCATGGCTTCGCGCAGCACGTATTTTTCGGTGCGGCCCTTGATGCGCAGCTCCGGCGGCACCTGCACCGCTACCGCCGCCAGGTGGTGATCGAGGAAGGCCGGGCGGGCCTCCATCGAGTTGGCCATGTCCACCCGGTCGCCACCCCAGGTGAGGATCTGGCCCTCGAGCATGGTCTTGATCCACACGTACTGGGCCTTGTCGAGGGCATGGCGCCCCTCCAGCTGGTCGCCATCGAGGGTGGCGGCGATGGCGGCGCCGGGCCGGTACCCCTCCAGCTCCTGCCGCAGCTCCGGATTCAGCAGCGGCGGCACCAGGGGCGCGCAGGCCAACCAGGGCTGCAGGCAGCTGGGGGTGAAGCCCACCACCGCCTCAAGGGCGGGATCCTCCACCGCGTCAGCGGCCAGCATCGCCCCCTGCACCAGGGCATTGCTCTCCTGCAGAGCCTCCTCCCATTCCCGCCGCTCCTGCGGCGGCAGCTCGTCGAGGCCGTGCAGGAACATGTCGCGGCGGAAGGCCGGGTAGCCGCCGAACAGCTCATCGGAGCCTTCGCCGGTCATCACCACCTTGTAATCCACCGCATGCACGTGGCGGCTCATCAGGTACTTGGCCACCGCCAGGGTGTTGTAGATCGTGCGTTCGGTGTGCCAGATCGTGGCCTCGAGGTGGCCGTAGAGATCCGCCGCCGCCAGGGTCATCACGTCCTGCTCGGCGCCCGTGGCCTCGGCCATCTCCCGGGCGATCGGCGTTTCGTCGTAGCGGCTGTCGTCGAAGCCGATCGTGAACGCCTTCACCGGGTTCTGGCTGATCGCCGCCGCCAGCCCCAGGATCGAGCAGGAGTCGATACCGCCGGAGAGATAACAACCCACCGGCACGTCCGCCACCATCCGCGCTTCCACCGCTTCGAGCAGGGCCTCCCGCACGGCGTCCACATGCTCCTGCTCGCTGCGGCCCCGGTCGCGGTCGTGGCTCCTGGGGAAGTCCACATCCCAGTAGCGCTCGTCGGTGATGCTGAGCTCGCCCCCCGGTCGCCGGCTGATCCGCACCAGGTGGCCGGGCTTCACCTGGTGGATCCCTTCGAAGGCGGTGGTGCCGGGCACCATCGTCTGCATCAGCTGGTGAAACAGGCCGGTGGCACTGAAGCGCCGCTGCACCGCCGGATGGGCGAACAGCACCTTCAGCTCCGAGCCGAACACGATGCCGTCGTCGGTTTCGCACCAGTACTGGGGCTTGATGCCGAACCGGTCGCGCACCAGGGTGAGGCTGTCATCACCGCGGTCGTAGAGGGCGAAGGCGAACTCACCGCGCAGCTGGGGCAGGGTGCGCGCCAGGCCGTCGCGCAGGTAGAGCCGCAGCAGGATCTCCGAGTCGCTCTTGGTGGTGAAGCGCACGCCTTCCGCCTCCAGCCGGGCGCGGATGCGCTGAAAGTCGTAGAACTCGCCGTTGTGGGCCATCAGCACCCGGCCGTCCTCCGAGAGGAAGGGCTGGCGGGCCCGCTGCGCATTCAGATCGATGATCGAGAGGCGCGCATGGCAGAAGCCCACGCCGGCGTCGTTGAGCACCTCGTAGCCGAAGCCATCCGGGCCGCGGTGGACCTGGATCGCCGCCATGTTCACCAGGATCTGGGGATCGACCGGCTGGTCGCGATGGCGATGGACGATGCCGCCGATGCCGCACATGGATTCGTTCCTCTCTGGGTTGGCGCGTGGGAAGTGGTCGGGTGGAGCTGCCGGGTCAGATCACGTCGAGCACACGCTCGGTGCGTTCCACCATGCAGGTGAGCAGGGCCATGCGCACGAACACGGCGCCGCGGGCCTGGGAGAAGTACCAGTTGTGGGGCGTGCGGTCGAGGCTGGTGCAGAGCTCCACGCCGCGGGCCAGCGGATGCAGCACCATCGCGCCGGGCTTGAGGGGGAGATCGGCGCTGAGCCGGAAGCTGCGGCCGTGGGTCTCATAGCCGTCGCCCACCCAGGCGATGGCGTTGATGTAGATCACATCCAGTTCACCCAGCTCGCTGCTCAGGTCGGTGCTGGTGCTCAGCACCAGCCCGGCTTCCTCCAGTTCCTCCCGCTGCCCCGGATCGAAGATCTGCTCCGGGGACAGGCCCGGGTCGTGAAAGATCACCACCTCACGGGCCATGGTGGGGAAGTGGGCCAGGGTGCGCAGCAGGCTCCGCACCGTCCGCATCCGGTTCGGCAGCCCCACGATGCCGATCCGCACCTGGGCACTGGCGGGCACGGCGGCCTGGCAGAGCTCCGGCCGCCACTTGAACATCGTGTAGAGATCCGCCATCGCCTGGGTGGGATGCTCATCGGTGCCGTTGCCGGCATTGATGATCGGGATCCGCAGGGAGCGGGTCATCTGATACACCGAGTCTTCCACCGAGTCGCGCAGCACCACGCAGTCGCCGTAGTGGTTGAACATCTCGCCGATGTCGGCGTAAGACTCCCCTTTGGCGATGCCGGTGGTGGAGCGGTCACCGATGGTGATCGTCTCGCCGCCGAGGCGGTGCCAGGCACTGGCGAAGGAGAGGCGGGTGCGGGTGCTGGGCTCGAAGAAGGCGTTGATCAGGATCTTGCCGGTGAGCGGCTTGTTGATGCGGATGTAGCGCTCCGGGTTGCTCTCGAACTTGGCCGCCAGCCGGAACAGCTGCAGCAGGGTGCCCGCCTCGAACTGGCCGCTGGCGATCACGTGCTGTGTGGCCAGGGGCTGCAGCGGCTCGCCGATCTCAGGGATGCTGGCCAGCAGCGCCTTGGGGTGGGCGCTGCCGTACACGTCCGGGCAGTGGCGATCGAACTGGGTCGCATCGATCAGTTCGGTTCGCCGTCGCTGCAGTGCTGTCACCCCGATTCGTGCGCCTGACCGATCGTTCCACACCTGGCGCCACGGTGGTGGGAGCCGATGTAACTCTGCCAGGGCTTTTACGATTGTTTTTCGTTTTTGCCGCCGAAATGTCTGTGACCCGCCGATAGGGCCTGAACCCCGTGTCTCACCAGACCCGGCCGTGGCGCAGTTCATGCAGCCAGATGCCCACCAGGATCAAGGTGGCGGCCAGCAGGCCCACGATGCTGCCTTGCACGATCAGCTGGAACAGCAGGCTGCCGGCCAGCAGCTGCGGAGCGTCGTCAGGGGTGGCAGGCGATGCCGCCGCCCTGCCGGCCAGGTTGGCCAGCCCCCAGAGGCCGGCGAGGAGAAGGCCGGCCCCCACACCACTGCGCCTGGACAGCAGCCGCCAGCGGGATGAAGGGGGCCTGGGGCTGGGAGGCGCGGAATCGGAATCGGCGGATCGGAAGCGAGCCATGGCGGCAGAAAGGAAGCGGTGATCAGGTGCGGGCCAGGGTTCGCCAGTCGAACGTCTCCGGGGCCAGGCGGGTGCCGATCACCATCACCAGCGCCGAGACGCTGGCCGAGAGCAGGGCGGCGCAGTAGGGAGCGATCAGCACGTAGGCCGTCAGCCCCACCGCCGACCCGATCAGCATCGCCAGCAGGGCGGCCGTGCGGTTCGCCGTTTTCCAGTAGAGCCCGCAGGCGATCGGCCAGATCGTGGAGGCCACCAGCGCTCCGGTGAACAGCAGCAACTGGTACATCGAGGTGATGTAGTTCCAGGAGAGCAGCACCGTGACCAGGCCCAGCCCCACCACGATCTGGCGGGCGGCGCGCTTCACTTCGGCATCACTCGCCTCGGGCCGCAGCATCTTGACGTACACATCCTCGGCCAGCAGATCGGCGGTGGAGGCCAGCAGCGAATCGAGGGTGGAGGTGAGCGAGGAGAAGATGATCACGAACACCATCATGGCGCCGGCCGAACCCAGCAATTTGGCGGCCACGATCGGAAACACCATGTTCACCTGCGGCACCTCGAAGTTCTGAGCCAGGGCCATCAGCGCGATCGAGCCGGTCACGATCGGCACGGTGAACCAGGCGAAGCCGCCGAACACAAAGGAGCGAAACACCACCGATTCGCGGCTGGCGAATACGCGCGACCACCAGATGTTGTTGTGAAACACCTCTCCCATGCTGAACAGGCCCGTGTTCCAGGCGAACAGCAGGCCCGCCGGCAGCAGCAGGTTGAGGCGGGAGGGGTGATCGCTGGCCAGGCGCGCATAGATCTCGCCGGCGCCGAAGTGGCTGTACCCCAGCACGGCGACCACCACCAGGATCGCCATGATCAGCAGCGACTGGATGAAGTCCGTGCCCACCACGGCGCGCATGCCGCCGAACAGGGTGTAGACGGTGGACACACTGATCACCACCAGCATGCCGAGCCGGTAATCGAAGCCCGAGAGCGCCTGCAGCAGCAGGCCCGCCCCCATGCCCTGGGTGATCAGGAAGCCGGCGGTGTACACCATGGTGATCACCAGAAACACGGCCCAGACCAACCGGCCATAGCGCAGCCGCACGAAGTCGCCGCTGGTGCGGGCCGTGGGCATCACCCGCTTGATCCGGATCGCCAGGGGGGCGAACAGCAGCAGCCCCAGGCCGGCCAGGGCGTAGCCGAACATGCCCCAGAGACCAAGGGTGTAGCCCACCTCCGGGGCCGCCAGGGTGGTGTTGCCCGTCACCCAGCTGGCCATCAGCGTGGCCGTGCTCAGGGCCAGACCGATGTTGCGGCCGGCCAGCAGATAATCGTCGGCATCGCCGCCGGATCCGCGGCGGCCCCACCAGATCCCGAGGCTGATCCAGAGCACCGAGAAGGCGATCAGCAGAAACCAGGCGATGCCCGGGTCCAGCAGGGGCGTGTCGGTCATGGCGCGGGGCGAACGGTGTGGGAGAGCACGGAAGGCTGGATCAGATCACCGGATCAGGAGGGGTCGAAGGGATCGCGGCCCTGCCAGTACCAATGCCCCCGCAGGATCATCACCACCGTGGCCAGGGTGACGATTCCCCCAAGGCTGAACAGCAGCACGGCCTGGTGGAATTCGCTCACGGAGTTCTGGAAGGTTGGGGATGCAGGGATGGCACCAGGATCGGGCTGGATACAAAAAAAGCCCCCGGGAATCCGAGAGCTTGATTGAGATCGTCAAGTTGGTGGCGGGGGCGAGATTTGAACTCGCGACCTTCGGGTTATGAGCCCGACGAGCTACCAGACTGCTCTACCCCGCGGCGACCCCAGAAAGATAACACCTGGGGTGTCCGTCCTGAACTTTGGAGCCCCTGAAGCCCCGCCCGGCAGCACAGTTGAAGCGTGGCTCAGTCGAAGCGCAGTTCGCCGTTCACCTGCAGCTGGAGGTGCGGCGCGGGTTGCAGGAAGCGGCCCCGCAATTCATCGAGGGTCATGGGCATCAGCCAGTCGAGCTGTTCCAGCAGGTGCAGCGCCACGGCGTGCTTGGCGCGGGAGGAGCCGTCTTCCACCTTGATCGCCACGCCCAGACCCTCCCCCACGCGGCTGAGGCACTGGATGCCCTCGGCGCCACCTTTGCTCACCACCTGGCCGTGGCTGTGGCGCATCAGTTCGGTGTCGAAGCGGCCTTCGCCGGCCACCAGCTCGGGGTGAGCCAGCATCGCCCGCGAGAGCCGCTCCAGGTCGGGCTGCTGCGAGGCTCCCAGGTGGGCGAACAACAGGGCCATCTGGGCCAGCTGCAGCTGCAGGGTCGGGGCGCCGCAGTCGTCCCGCGCCGACACCAGCTCGGCCGCAGGCAGGGCCAGCAGCTCCGCCACCCGCTTGCGCACCTCCTGCTGCAGGGGATGGTCATCGAGCAGGTAGGTCTCGCGCGACCAGCCCATGCGCCGGCAGGCAGCCAGAAAGGCGGCATGTTTGCCGGAACAGTTGTGTTCCAGCGGACTGGTGGCGCCCGCCGGAACGGGGCACTGCAGCTGCTCGGTTTCCAGGTCCGCCTGCCAGAGCAGCCTGAAGGCCTCGCGGGCATGGGCGGGGGTGCCGGCATGGGAGGCACAGGCGATGGCCAGGCTCCGATCACTGCTGTCCCCCATGTCGGCGGCGCCGCAGCTCACGAACACGGTGGCCTGGAACGGCTTCTGGGCCGAGCGCATGAAGCTGAGCCGCTGGGGGTCGCCTGCCCGCATCAGCACCCGGCCGCGCTGATCGCACACCACGGCGTGAACCCGGTGGCTGGATTCCGGAATCCCCTCCCGCAGGAGGCGCACCTCCAGGGGCGGAATCCCGGGCCGGGAGCTGCCGAAGCTGGAGGACAGAGTCATGCGGACGTCATGAATCAGCGGGTGAACACCTCCGGCCTGCGGGTGCCCGGCAGAGGTTCAGAGAGCCTGACAGAGGCTGGTCCCGCATAACAGCAGGCCAGCGGCCAGGGCCAACGCCTGCTGCAGCCGCCGCAGCACCGGCCGCACCTGGTGCTTGGAGACCAGCAGATCCTGACTTCGCCAGGCCAGCGGCTTCTCCCAGACCTGGCCGTCGTACCAGCCGGATTCCTCGTACTCCACCCGCTCCGAGAGCAGCCGCTTGTGCACGTAGGTCCAGCCCAGCCACTGGCGCAGCAGCAGCAGCAGGGGAACCACCACCGCCGCCACCAGGCCCGAGAGGATCAACCGCGGCGGGTCATGGCGCAGGGGCACACTGCCGCTGGCGATCAGCAGGGTGAGCGGTGCCACCAGCAGCCAGCTGATCGCCAGGGGCCGCAGCAGACCGGCCAGATCG
This sequence comes from Synechococcus sp. CBW1006, assembly GCF_015840525.1. Classification (NCBI taxonomy): domain Bacteria; kingdom Bacillati; phylum Cyanobacteriota; class Cyanophyceae; order Synechococcales; family Synechococcaceae; genus Synechococcus; species Synechococcus sp. CBW1006. The sequence goes on from NZ_CP060396.1 coordinate 2,878,686, forward strand.
TTGGACGGCCAGGCGAAGAACCAGGAGCGGCAGAGCTGGCCGTACTCCTCCAGCGGACGCTGTTCCGGCGGAACCGGACAGGGGGTGTCGATCGCCGGGCCAGCCATCGGACGTGATGCGTCCGTCAGGACGCCGAAAGCTGCGCAGAGCCTAGATAGCGCTGCTGTTCGCCGTGGCCCCAGAACGCTTCCAGGTCGTAGAAGCTGCGCTCGTCCGGGGTGAGCACATGCACGATCACCTCGCCGTAATCGATCAACACCCAGCGTCCTTCGGCCTGGCCCTCACGGCGCAACGGCAGACGGCCCGCCTCGGCTTCGAGCCGGTCTTCCACTGAGCGGGCGATGGCACGCACCTGCACGTCCGACAGACCGCTGCAGATCACGAACCAGTCGGCCAGCGATGACACTTCATCGACCCGGATCAGGCGGATGTCCACGGCCTTGCGGTCGTCGCAGGCGTCAGCGGCCAGGCGGGCCAGGGCCTCACTGTCCTGGGGGTCGATGGTGCTGAGTGCTGGGGCGGAGGCTTCAGCCATAGACGTTCTCGCTGGTGACGGACTGACGGGACCCCTGCTGTTGGGCCATCTCGGCGCGGGCCCGCTCGGCGCTCTTGCGCAGGGCTTCGAGCCGGTCTTCGTAGAAGCCGCGCTTTTTCTTCTTGCGGGTCTGCTCCACCAGCACCTTGAGGGCACCGCCGAGGCTCTTGTAGGCGTTGGGCAGGCTGTAGCCGAAGCGGGTGGCCAGGTCAATCGCCCGCTCATCCGCCGCGATGGCGTCCTGCAGGCGCTTTTCGGAATTGTTCTTCAGGTAGAGCCGGTAGCCGGCGAAGCCGGAGAGGCCCAGGGCCATCAGCAGCAGCAGGCCGTCCTGCACCCAGAGTTCGCCGATGGCGCCGCCGAGGCCGATGGCCAGGGCCGCCATTTCCCAGCCATCGCGGGGAACGGCATCGTTCTGGATGCGGCCCACCTCATGCCAGAAGAGCAGGTTGCGGTGGTCGAGGGCCAGTTGGTCCCAGCTCTCCAGGTCGACCTGGATCTCGACCTCGTCACGACCGATCTCCTCGATGGTGATCAGGGGTGGATCGGCGGAGGCGGCCGCTTCCACGAACACCCAGCTCTGCATTTCCGGTGGCAGCTGCCCCTTCAGGCGCTGGAGTTCACTCATCGACAGACGCACCAGTGGATCCTGATTCCACGTTAGCGAGGGCCTGGCTCAAGGTGATATTGGTGCCATCCAGCACGGGAACCAGCCAGGGCCCATGAGAGGCTGAGCCCGTTTGGCCATCGCCCCCCCATGCCCCGCCGCACGGACCTGCGTCGCATCCTGCTGCTGGGCTCGGGGCCGATCGTGATCGGTCAGGCCTGCGAGTTCGACTATTCCGGTACCCAGGCCTGCAAGGCCCTGCGGGCCGAGGGGTTCGAGGTGGTGCTGGTGAACAGCAATCCGGCTTCGATCATGACCGATCCGGACATGGCGGATCGCACCTACATCGAGCCGCTCACCCCCGCAGTGGTGGCTCGGGTGATCGAGATCGAGCGGCCCGATGCCCTGCTGCCCACCATGGGCGGCCAGACCGCCCTCAACCTGGCGGTGACCCTCGCCCGCGACGGCACCCTGGCGCGCTACGGGGTGGAGCTGATCGGCGCCAATCTGGAGGCGATCGAGAAGGCCGAAGACCGCGACCTGTTCAAGCAGGCGATGGAGCGGATCGGTGTGGCCGTGTGCCCCTCCGGCATCGCCACCAGCCTGGAGGAGGCCGAATCCGTGGGCGAGGAGATCGGGGGTTATCCGCGGATCATCCGCCCCGCCTTCACCCTGGGCGGCTCCGGCGGGGGCATCGCCTACAACCCCGATGAATTCCGCGCCTTCTGCAAGAGCGGCCTGGAGGCCAGCCCCGTCTCCCAGATCCTGATCGAGAAGTCGCTGCTGGGCTGGAAGGAGTTCGAGCTGGAGGTGATGCGCGACACCGCCGACAACGTGGTGATCGTCTGCTCGATCGAGAACCTCGATCCGATGGGGGTGCATACCGGCGATTCGATCACGGTGGCGCCGGCCCAGACCCTTACCGACCGGGAGTATCAGCGGCTGCGCGATCAGTCGATCGCGATCATCCGCGAGATCGGGGTCGACACCGGCGGCAGCAACATCCAGTTCGCGATCAATCCCGCCAACGGCGATGTGGTGGTGATCGAGATGAATCCCCGCGTCAGCCGCTCCTCCGCCCTGGCCTCCAAGGCCACCGGCTTTCCGATCGCCAAGATCGCCGCCCGCCTGGCGGTGGGCTACACCCTCGACGAGATCATCAACGACATCACCGGCGCCACGCCGGCCTGCTTCGAGCCCACGATCGACTATGTGGTGACCAAGATTCCGCGTTTCGCCTTCGAGAAGTTCCGGGGCAGCTCACCGGTGCTCACCACCTCGATGAAGTCGGTGGGGGAGGCGATGGCGATCGGCCGCTGCTTCGAGGAGTCGTTCCAGAAGGCCCTGCGTTCCCTCGAGACCGGCCATGCCGGCTGGGGTTGCGACCGTCCCGAGCGGCAGCTGGAAAGCACGGAGCTGGAGCGGGCCCTGCGCACCCCCACCCCCGAACGGATCTTCGCCGTGCGCGACGCCATGCGCGCCGGCCGCAGCGACGCGGACATCCACCGGCTTTCCGCGATCGATCCCTGGTTCCTGGCCAAGCTGCGCGGCATCGTCGAGGCCGAAGGCCGGTTACTTCAGGGTCGTCGGCTGGAGCAGCTCGATGCCGCCGCTCTGCTGGAGCTCAAGCAGCTGGGCTTCTCCGATCGCCAGATCGCCTGGGCCACCGGCAGCGAGGAGCTGGCGGTGCGGCGTCATCGCCAGGCACTGGGGGTGCGGGCCGTGTTCAAGACGGTGGATACCTGCGCCGCCGAATTCGCCTCCAGCACCCCGTACCACTACTCCACCTACGAGCGCCCCCTGGAGCGCATCGCCGCCGACGGTTCGCTGCAGCTGGTGCCACCGGAAGACGAGGTGCAGCCCGAAACCCGCCGCAAGGTGATGATCCTCGGCGGCGGCCCCAATCGCATCGGCCAGGGCATTGAGTTCGACTACTGCTGTGTGCATGCTTCCTTTGCTCTGCAGGAGGCCGGTTTCGCCACGGTGATGGTGAACAGCAACCCGGAAACGGTGTCCACCGATTACGACACCAGCGACCGGCTCTACTTCGAGCCCCTCACCTTCGAAGACGTGCTCAACGTGATCGAGGCCGAGAAGCCGGAGGGAGTGATCGTCCAGTTCGGCGGCCAGACGCCGCTCAAGCTGGCGATCCCCCTGCTCCATTGGCTGAACAGCCCCGAGGGTGCCGCCACCGGCACCCGCATCTGGGGCACCTCACCGGAATCGATCGACCGCGCCGAAGACCGTGAGCAGTTCGAGGCGATCCTGCGCCAGCTGGAGGTGCGCCAGCCCCGCAACGGCCTGGCCCGCACCGATGCCGAGGCCCGGGCCGTGGCCGCCAGGGTGGGGTACCCGGTGGTGGTGCGCCCCAGCTACGTGCTGGGCGGGCGGGCCATGGAGGTGGTGGCCGATGAGAGCGAGCTCAACCGCTACATGGTCGAGGCGGTGCAGGTGTCTCCCGACCATCCGGTGCTGATCGATCAGTACCTCGAGAACGCCACGGAGGTGGATGTCGATGCCCTCTGCGACCGGGAGGGCCGGGTGGTGATCGGTGGCCTGATGGAGCACATTGAGCCGGCCGGCATCCACTCCGGCGATTCCGCCTGTGCGTTGCCGTCGCGCACCCTCGGTGCCGAGGCCCTGGCCACCATCCGCCAGTGGACCGCGGCCCTGGCCCGTTCTCTCGAGGTGTGCGGCCTGATCAACCTGCAGTTCGCCGTGCAGGGGGATGCCGCCAGCGGCCAGACGGTTTACATCATCGAAGCCAACCCGCGCGCCTCCCGCACGGTGCCGTTCGTGGCCAAGGCCACCGGTGTGGCCCTCGCCAAGGTGGCCAGCCAGCTGATGGCCGGCCGCACCCTGGCGGATCTCGGCCTCACCACCGAACCGGTGCCGCCGCTGCAGAGCGTCAAGGAAGCGGTGCTGCCGTTCAAACGGTTCCCTGGATCCGACACCGTGCTGGGACCCGAGATGCGCTCCACCGGCGAGGTGATGGGCAGCGCCCGCAGCTTCGGCATGGCCTACGCCAAGGCCGAGATCGCCGCCGGCGATGCCCTGCCCACCGGGGGGAGCGTGTTCCTCTCCACCCACGATCGCGACAAGGCCGGCCTGCTGCCGGTGGCCCGGAGCCTGCATGGGCTCGGCTTCTCCCTGATCGCCACCAGCGGCACCGCCGCCGCCCTGGAAGACGGCGGCCTGCCGGTGGAGCGGGTGCTGAAGGTGCACGAGGGCAGGCCCAACATCGAGGATGCGATCCGCTCCGGCCGGATCCAGCTGATCATCAACACGCCGATCGGTCGCCAGGCCGCCCACGACGACACCTACCTGCGCCGGGCGGCACTCGATTACGCCGTGCCCACGGTGACCACCCTGGCCGGTGGGCTGGCTGCGGTGGAGGCGATCGCGGCGCTGCAACAGCAGACTCTCGAGGTCGTGGCCCTGCAGGACATTCACCGGGTGGCGGCGCCGGTGGCCTGAGCACTGGCACTGGCCGCAGCAGGCCTCAACACCGGCCGCTGCCGGCCTGGGTAGGGTTTGGCCACCATCTCCCGCCGCCCATGACCCTGGCCTCCAGCCCCGCGCCCGCGACCTCCGCCGTTTCGACCGCCGCTTCCAACCCCGCTGTGACCGGCGGCAGCGTGCCTGCCCCGGGTAGCGATTGCACCGCCGCCTTCCGGGCCGCCTACGAGAACCGCTACACCTGGGATCCTGGCTTCGGTGGCTACCGCGGCCGCTGCGTGTGGGAGCAGGGCGAGCGGCGGTTGGAGGGCAGCTTCACGGTGGGTGCCGATCTGAAGGCCACGGTGGAGGGCTTCGACGATGAGGAGGTGCACAAGGCCGTGGCCTCCCAGCTGTGGGAAGTGGCGATCCACCGGGTGCGCCGCAGTTTCGAGCAGACCCACGGCGCCAATACCTTCACGGCTGGCGAGACCGATGCCGTGGGCACCGAGGTGATCGTGGGTGGCAAGGGCGTAGGCGACCGCTACCGCATCCACAACGACGTGGTGACGATGGTGCACCGCCACATCCATGGCACCGTTGTGACGATCTTCACCGAAAGCACCACCGACACCGGCCATGGCTATCTCAGCCACCAATACACCAGCCAATACAGCGATCCCGCCACGGGTGCCCTCCGTGGTGGCCTCAGCCGTTTCACCGATACCTTTGTGCCTCTCACAGAAGCGGGTCCCTGGGTGCTGGGCGAACGTGTGATCGAGACGGATTCTGAGGGAGATTCCGGCCGTCAGAGCTTCCGATTCGAGGATCTGCAACCTCTCGCCTGAGGGATGGCTGGCCACTGGGCAGTGCCCGTGAGACCATCGGCGCACTTGCGTCCTCCCCTGTCTTGCAGGTTCTCGACCAGATCAACGGCATTGTCTGGGGTCCGATCACGTTGTGGCTGATCGGCCTCACCGGCCTCTATCTGATGGTGGGACTGGGCTTCATGCCCCTCCGCCGCATCGGCTTCGGTTTCCGGCAGGCCATCGCCTCGATAGGTAACACCAAGGGAGAGGGCGATGTGAATGCCTTCGAGAGCCTCACCACCGCCCTTGCTGCCACGATCGGCACCGGCAACGTGGCCGGGGTCGCCGGCGCCATCGCAACGGGCGGGCCAGGGGCGGTGTTCTGGATGTGGCTGATCGCCCTGGTGGGCATGGCCACCAAATACGCCGAATCGTTGCTGGCGGTGCACTACCGCGAGGTTGACGAGCTCGGTGAGCACGTGGGAGGGCCGATGTACTTCATCCGCAACGGTCTGGGTCCGCGCTGGGCCTGGCTTGGGGCGTTGTTTGCCATCTTCGGCACCCTGGCCGGCTTCGGCATCGGCAACAGTGTGCAGTCCCATGAGCTTGCCCTCGCCCTGCACAAGTCGATGGGGGTGCCGGAGCTGGTCACCGGCGTGGTGATGGGTGCCATCACCTTTCTGGTCTGATCGGCGGCATTGAGCGGATCGGCAGGGTCACCGAGGTGGTGGTGCCCTTCATGGCGATCGTCTACGTGCTGGGCGGGATCGTGATCCTGGTTGGCAATTACGACCGCATCCCGATGGCCTTCGGGACCATTCTCTCGGATGCCTTCACCGCTCAGTCCATGGCCGGTGGTGCGTTGGGGGTGATGATCCAGAAGGGCATCGCCCGCGGCATCTTCTCCAATGAAGCCGGTCTCGGTACGGCACCGATTGCCCAGGCAGCCGCCAAGCCCGGTGATCCGGTGCTGCAAGGCAGCATTGCCATGCTGGGCACCTTCATCGACACCATCGTGGTGAGCACGATGACGGCCCTGGTGATCGTGATGAGCGGCGCCTACGAATCCGGCGAAACCGGTGTGGCGCTCACCATGAGTGCGTTCGACTGGGGGATGCCAGGTGGCATGTGGCTGGTGACCTTCGGCACGGTGTTCTTCACCGCCACCACCATTCTGGGCTGGGGTTACTACAGCGAACGCTGCCTCGAATTCCTGGTGGGAGTGCGGGGCATCAAGCCCTTCCGCTACCTCTGGGTCGTGGCCGTGGTGCTGGGCGCCATCAGCTCCCAGTCTGGCCCCAATGCCCTGGCCCAGGTACAGACCACCTCAATCGTCTGGACGATTGCTGACATCCTCAACGGTCTGATGGCGATCCCCAACCTGATCGGCTTGCTGCTGCTCTCCGGCACGGTGTTTGAGCTGACACGCCGCTACAACTTTGATGCCGTGGTGATCGAAGATTCTGCTGATCAGGATTGAAGCCATGCTGGGCAGGCTCCCGTCAGTCCAACTCGTTGACTGACGGGAGCCTGGATGGGGCGGGAGGGTCAGTGAATCGGATGAAGGCGTCAGTTTTCCGCTATCGCCCTCGGCGATTCCCTCGGTCAGCCTAGGGGAGCGGACTGATCTCCTTCAGTTTTTCGTTGAGCTGCATCGCCATGGACTGCCGTCCAATCGCAAGAACCTTGAGAGTGTCTTCGTGCATGCGAAGCTGTGTATCGGCCACCTGCATGCCCCGCACCAGCTCCTTCGCCTCCGGGGGCAGGGTGTTGAGGTCATAGCGTTTGCCCTCAAAGGTCAGCACAGGTTGCTGCAGGTTGGAGTCGGTCACTGGGAACCCATTGAATCAGGCCTCACTTTAGGCAGGGATGGCCGGGCGTTTGAAAATGAACATCAACAGCGTTCCAACCTGGGCCGCCTCCACCAACTCCCAGCGATCACGACCCAGCTGGTTGAGGAAGAATTGGAGCTGTTCGGCTGGGTGCATCACCTTATAGTCTGCGTTCTTGTACTGATCCGGGAACTCCCGTTTAAGGAATTCCGGACTCAGAGCGCCCCCCAGCTTGGCACTGTCCTTCTTTGGATTCGGCGGTCCAGGGGTGCTGTTGTTGTCCACGTTGACGTGCAGCACCCGGTATTCCCATCCCGGGGGTGCCACCGGCTTCTTCAGTTGCTTGCGGGGCTGTTCCGCTGGCTTGGGGTTGGATGGCGTGGGCTCGGCAGGCTGCGGCTCGGGATCCATGGCGATTGGGCAAGCAGGGAATCAGACCCGCGACGCTCAAAAATGATCATGCCACTGATCGTCATCCGAGATGGATGAACTGACGTTCGCAGAGTTCGCGGTACCGGCCGGCGTGCCCCATCAGCTCCGCGTGGCTGCCCTGCTCGACGATGCGGCCCCGATCGAGCACCACGATCCTGTCGGCTTCCTGCACGGTCGCCAGCCTGTGGGCGATCACGAGCACGCTTCGCCCGGCCATGGCCTGCTCCAGACCCTGCTGCACCGCGTCTTCAGCCTCGGCATCCAGGGCGCTGGTGGCTTCATCCAGCAACAGCACCGCCGGATCGCCCAGCACCGCGCGGGCGATGGCCAGCCGTTGCAGCTGGCCGCCGGAGAAGTTGCTGCCCCGCTCCTCGATACGGCTGGCGTAGCCGAGGGGTAAGGCCTCGATGAACCCTGCGGCATTGGCGGTGTGGGCGGCGGCCTGGATCTGCTCGAGACTGGCCGGCCGGCCGAAGGCAATCGCTTCGGCCACGGTTCCGGAGAACACACTGCTCTGCTGGGGAACGAGCGCCACGGCCTGGCGCAGCTCGCGGGCCCGCAGGTTGGCGAGGTTCTGGCCGTCCAGCAGCACCTGACCCGTGCCGGCCACATTGAACCGCAGCAACAGCGAGAACAGGGTGCTCTTGCCGGCGCCCGAGGGTCCCACCAGGGCCACCACCTGTCCTGGTTCCACCCGCAGGTCGAGGTCGTGCAGCACGGTGCTGCCGCCCGGGTAGCCGAAGCTCACCTGATCCAGCACCAGTTCACCGCGGACCTGGCCGAGGGGCTGGGCATCGGCATGGTCAGGAGGCTCGGTGGGCTCAGCCTCGATCGCCCGCAGCCGCCGCAGCGAGGCCTGTCCCTGCTGGAATTCGTTGAAGTTGGTGGTGAGGTGCGAGATCGGATCGATCAGCATCAACAGGGCCGCCACGTAGCTGCTGAAGCCCTGGCTGTCGAGGCCACCGGCCTGGATGCGGGCCGCGCCGATCAGCAGCACGGCCAGGATGCCGCCGGCTTCAAGAAAGCCCACCACCGGATGCTGCAGCGCCAGCAGTTGGAGCGTTCGGTAACGGGCGCGGCGGTGCAGGTCGATCTCCCGATCGAAGCGTTGCTGCAGCCATGGTTCGGCCGCGTAGGCGCGCACCAGGGGCAGCCCGCCGATCGCCTCGCCCAGAAGGGCAGCCAGATCACTCACCTGCTTCTGGCTGCGCTCGGCGGCGGTCATCACCCGGGCGCCGAAGACACTCACCAGCAGCGCCACCACCGGAGCCAGCAGCAGGGTGGCCAGGGCCAGCGGCCAGTCGAGCCACACCATGTAGCCCAGCACCACCACCAGCTGCAGGGCGCTGGGGGTGGTGTCCTGAATGGTCTTGTAGATCACCTCGCCGACGCGGTCGGCGTCTTCGGTGAGCCGGTAGGTGAGATCGCCGGCCGACAGCTTTTCGAGGGCTCCGAAATCGAGCTGCTGCAGCCGCGAGAACAGGCGGCGACGCAGCTCCTGGCTCACCTGCAGGGCCGGGCCGGCCAGCAGGGTGTCCTGGCCGAACTGGGCGGCCTTCTGCACCAGGAACACCGCCAGCGCCGCCAGGATCGACTCGAGCACACGGCGGAAATCGCCGGCACCGATCGCTGGGATCAGACGACCCGCCAGCCAGGCCAGCAACGGCCAGCAGGCCACGTAGACCAGGGTGCAGAGCCCACCTGCCAGCAGGCGGCGCCGGTGGGGCGCCAGCAGGGGCAGGAGACGCCGGAAGCCGGCCGGCGAGGGTGCGAACATCGGCGAACCTTATCAATCGTCCGCCGCGATCAGCCCCTGATTCGATGAAGCTTGATCAATTCCTCAAATGGCAGGGGCTGGTGGGCACCGGTGGAGAGGCCAAGCTCCGCATCCAGCGCGGTGACGTGCGGGTGAACGGTGCCATCGAGACCCGGCGGGGCCGGCAGCTGGGCCTCGGCGATGTCGTGGAGGTCGATGGACGGGAGGTGCTGGTGGTGCCCGATCCCACCGCCAGATAGCGTTTGCCTCACTTCGCCGAGAGGACCTGCTGGTGCGTAAGGCCGTCATCGCTGGCAACTGGAAGATGCACATGACCTGCGCCGAGGCGCAGGCCTTTGCGGAGGTCTTCAAGCCCTCGGTGGAGGATCTGCCCGCTGATCGGGAGGTGGTGCTGGCGCCACCCTTCACCGCCATCCCCACCCTCAGTGCCGCCCTGGCCGGTTCCGGCGTGCAGATCGCGGCCCAGAACGTGCACTGGGAAGACAAGGGGGCCTACACCGGCATGGTCTCGGCGCCGATGCTGCTGGAGCATGGCGTGACCCACGCGATCGTGGGCCACAGCGAGCCGCGCAAGTACTACAGCGAGACCGACGAGCAGATCAATCTGCGTGCCCGCGCCGCCCAGGCGGCCGGCCTGATCCCGATCCTGTGCGTGGGCGAGAGCCTCGACCAGCGGGAGGCCAGCGAAACCGAGCGGGTGATCCACCGCCAGGTGGAGCAGGGCCTCGAGGGCATCGATCCGGAGCGGCTGATCGTGGCTTACGAACCGATCTGGGCGATCGGCACCGGCAAGACATGCGCCGCCGATGAGGCCAACCGCATCTGTGGCCTGATCCGCGGCTGGGTGGGTTTCGATGGCGTGATCGTCCAGTACGGCGGTTCGGTGAACCCTGCCACGATCGACCAGCTGATGGCCCAGCCGGAGATTGATGGGGTGCTGGTGGGCGGCGCCTCCCTCGATCCCCAGGGATTCGCCCGCATTGCCAACTACCAGCCGCCGGCATGAGGTCCGCGCCGGCGGCGCTGCCGCTCTGGGGCGAACGCACGCTCGTGATGGGGGTCGTGAACCTCACCCCCGACTCCTTCAGCGACGGTGGCTGCTTCCTCGCCCCCGAGGCTGCATTGCGCCAGGCCCTGATCCTTCAGAAGCAGGGCGCCGACCTGCTCGATCTCGGCGCCCAGAGCACCCGCCCCGGAGCTGTGGAGGTGGGGGCGGACGTGGAGCTGCAGCGGCTGATGCCCAGCCTGGACCTGATCCTGCAGGCGATGGGGGGGGGCGCCGCGCCGCGGCTCTCGATCGACACCTTTCATGCGGCAGTGGCCGAAGCGGCTCTGGAGGCCGGCGCCCACTGGATCAATGATGTCAGCGGCGGTCGACGGGATCCGGCGATGTTGCCCCTGGTGGCGGCAGCGGGGTGTCCCTATGTGCTGATGCACAGCCGCGGCGACAGCCAGACCATGGACAGGATGGCGACTTACGGTGCTGTGGTTCCGACCGTGCGCGACGAGTTGCTGCGCGCCACGGATCGGGCCCTCACAGCAGGTGTGCAGGTCAGTCAGATTCTCTGGGACCCCGGCCTGGGATTCGCCAAGACCACGGCGCAGAACCTGGCATTGCTGCGGGGCCTGCCCGAGCTCCGGAGCGAGGGTTTTCCGCTGTTGCTGGGTCCGTCCCGCAAGCGCTTCATCGGTGAGGTGCTGCAGGAACAGCGCCCCCGGGCTCGCCTGTGGGGCACGGCAGCGGTCTGCGTGGCAGCGATCGCCTCGGGGGCGGATGTGCTGCGTGTGCACGATGTCGGTCCGATCGTGCAGACGGCGCGCATGGCCGATGCTCTCTACCGCGACAGGCTTCCGCGGGAACCTGCTCAGGCGACGGCGTTGTAGTCGATCTGCCCCTTGTCGTTCACCCTGGCCATGGAGAAAAAACGGGCCGTGGTCTCGGAGATCAAACCCTTCTGGGCAAGCAGTTCGCCGATGCGGCCGCCTTCACGCTTCTGCTGAGCCAGGGCCCCATCCAGCTGGCTCTGACTGATGCAGCCCATCTCCACCAGCCTGTCGCCGAGTCGCTTCTCGTTGAACCCCTGCTCGTCAAACAGAGCCGGGTTGAGCAGAAGGTCAAGAAGCTGGGGCGGAACCTGCAGATTCAGACGAAGGAATTCGCCGAAGCGCTGGGTCTCCGAAAAGGGGCGATAGTCCTCGAGCAGATGCTCAAGCTCATCGATCGTCAGAATGCCAGCCTGGACGAGCTTGTTGCCAAGCGTCTGCAGCTGAAAGCTGGTGTCCTGCGAGGGGGAGGCCTTGAGATCCCCCTCCACCAGCTGGGGTTCGGCGAAGCACTGCCTCACCCAGCAGTCTGATTCCAGAAACGAGAAAAGCTCGGCCGGATTGATCGTGAGGGTACCGAACTGCTGTTCCAGCAGCTCCTCCAGAAAGGCCACCTCGCTCGTGGGGCCGAGGACCTGAAACGGCACCCGCTGGCTGTTGCCATTGGCCACAAGCTCCACCTGCACCTGATCGGAGCTGAGGCGGAAGCGATACATGATGAACGGCAGACTGGCGATGCTCGCGCTGGCGATTGCTGGGGAATGCGCCCTGTTGGGCTGGTTCACGAACGGCCCTTTCATGGCAACGGGTCCAACATAACCACCCAACCACGAGCAGTTGTCTTGCCTCAAGACGAATATGAGAATTAAGAGATATTTAGGCTTGATTTCATTCCAGCCCCAATTTGCGGGCGTGGCTAGGCTGTGCTATCGACTATGGTTTGTGCGATGTCTCAGCCATTCCGTTGAGATTTCGAGACAGTCTTGTGGCCTTGGCGTTCAGCACACTCAGCTCCTGGTGGTCTTCCATCAGGCAGTCCATCGGCATGGCTGTGGAGCTCATTGAGGAGTTGATCCGGCATCGATACTTTCAGTCCTTGCGCGAACTGGATTGGAGTCGGTATCAATTGGGGCCAATCCTGATCAGTTCGATTCTGATCAATCTTCTTGAGCTCTCCTCGCCACTTTACATCAATATTGTCTATACCTCAATTCTGCCCACCAGTTCCACCTCAAGCCTCTGGGTGCTCACGGTGGGAGTTGTGGTGTTGATGCTGCTTTCGGGCTGGTTGAAAACGGTGCGTCTCACCCTCACCGGCGCTGATGGTGCACGGATCGAGCATGGCCGGCGCTTGATGGCGTTGAGCCACTTTTCTCAGATGCGTCTTGATGACTATCTGCGCACTCCGCCCACGACCCATGCCGAGCGATTGAACAGTATCAACCTCCTGCGCGATGAGAGTTCCCTGCAGGCGCTGAATACTGCGATTGATCTGGCTTTTTCACTGATCTTTGTTCTGGTTCTATTTTTGATTGCTGGCAGTGTTGGCTTCATCGCTGTTTTGGCGATTGTGGTGTATCTGCTGCGTTCTCTTTCTTTTGCTCGTCAATATGAAGAGATTTCCAGGCGCAATGATGGCCTTGAGTTGGATCGACTCAATTATCAAAACAGGTTGATGGATGCGATCAATCTGATCAAATCCAATGGTCTGGGTCGTCAGTTTCTTGTGGGAAACGAGCATCGCCAGGAGGAGCTGGCCTGGCAGCGCATGCAATCCAACCAGTTCAATGGCCGTTACCAGGCCTTTGGCTCCCTGATGTCGCAGCTCACCATGGCGGCGATCATCACGTGGGGTGCTTTCCTGGTCATCCGTGGTGATCTGCTGTCTGGTGCTCTGGCCGCTGCCCTGCTGCTTGGCGGCAAGATCCTTTCCCCCTGGCAACAGGCCATGGGGCTTTGGAACAGCTACCGGCGTCTCACCCATGCGCGACAGGAATTCGACCTGTTGATGGCCACCCCAACGGAATCAATTGGTGGTAACGAGGAGCTGAATCTTGAGAAGTCGCTTCAGCTGGAAGTCGAGGGACACGTTCTGGAGCCGATTCTGATCGGTTCCTCGGTGTTGCTGAAGGACTCCAGTTTTGGTGGCGATGTGCGTCACCTCTTTCTGGCAATGATTCAGGTCGAGACTTTCCTCAACTTGAAGGTTGACACCATTCCAATAGCTTCCTTTCGCCGAGACTCGCTCAGGAATGAGATCGTGTATGTGGATCCCTCGATGGAATTCTTTGAGGGGACTCTTTTGCAGAATATCACTAGTTTTCAGCCGACTCGTTATCGAAGACGAGCTCTTTTTTGGTCTTATCTGATTGGGCTTGACGCCAAGGTTCGCTCCCTTCCGGATGGATATAACACCACGATTGGCACTTCAATGCCCAGTGGACTATCCAGTGATGCCCTGCATCTGTTTCAGTTGGTCCGTGCTCTGGCGACAGATCCGAAAGTTGTGATGATTGATTTGAGTGATTGTTCTTATGGCAAGCAGTTCATCGATGGCCTGGAGCGCGTGCTCAAGCGCACCAAGGGTCATACCACGGTGTTGCTCAATGGTGTGGGTAACGTACTGGTTTCGATCAGCGATCAGCAGATCCAACTTCCCATTCGTCTTCCTGAGGTGATCGCGTGACCAGCCGCACCGTTCTGCTGCGTGATCTCACGCTCAGCCAGGAAGCGCCGATGGCCTTCTGCGTCAGGCTGCTGTTGCAGCAGCTGATGTGGACGGGGCGCCCCGAGGAGTTGTTTGAGCTGGTGGGCCGAGACCCTCGCCAGATGGATCTGGTTGATGCCCGCAACCTGTTGCTGCGTCTGGGTTACGGCAGCCGTACCGAAACAGTTCAGGCTTGGAGTCAACTCAATCCACAGTTGTTGCCGGCTCTTTATGTGAGCCCAGACAATATTGCCTACGTGATCTCGCTCACCGCCAAGGATGATCTGGTGGCCGGGAATGTGTTCGGCCGTTGTGCCCTTACCGAGATTCCGGCTTCTGGTCAGCTGGTGTGGCTTCAGGATCGGGGCAGCACGGAACGGATCACTCTGCTGAAGCAGATTTTCTATCGTTTCAGCAATCGCATCTGTGTTCTTTATGCAATCAGCTTTGCTCTTGCGCTTCTTGGGCTCGCCTTGCCCTTTTATATGCGGGCAATCTATAATATTTCCATTCCAAGTAATAGCCTGACTTCAACTTTCTGGATCTTCCTGGGAGTGGTTGTGCTGTTTTTCCTTGACTGGAACCTGCGCCAGTGGCGTGCGTCTTCTCTTTCGCAGCTTTCCGGCAGGCTTGAAGCTCTGCTGGGAGTGAGTCTGGTGGAGAAATTGTTCGGTCTTGACTACCGTCAGATTGAGTCCCTCGGCCAATCTGGTCTGACCAGCCGCTTCCGCAATCTCGAGAGCCTGCTTGGTTATGTGCAAGGCCCCCTGGCCTTGGCTTGCCTGGATTTTCCCTTCATCACGGTATATCTGGCTGCGGTGGCATTCATTGCCGGCTGGCTGGTCCTGGTCCCGCTTGTCTTGATGCTGGTCAGCGGACTTCTGGTCTGGTTGATGAGCCGCTATTACTCAGGCGCTGCAACCCTCAATCAGGCTACTGGCACCAGCATCAGCCAAGCTCAGCTTGAGCTTGTGCATCGTTTTCTCGAGGTGAAGCTTGCCAACGTCGAGTGGGTGTGGCTGCAGCGGCTCCGTGGACTTTCTGCCCAAAGCAGTGTTTCTGCTCTCACCATCAACGGCCAGGTTGGCCGATTACAGGTGATTTCCAGCACCACGTCTCAGCTTGCCGGGGTTCTGACCCTGGCGATCGGGGCCTTGATGGCCCTGAACATCGCCCAGGGAGAAGCAGGTCTGGACAATGTGGTGGCTCCGCAGTTCGGAAATCTGATCGCTGCCATGTTCTTTGTCTGGAGGATCTTCGGACCTTTCCAGCTGCTGATGAGTGCCTTGTTGCGTTACACCACCATGCGCAATCAGTATCAGCAGCTGGATCAGTTTCTCAAGATCCGATCAGCTTCCCAACCGAGGGCTTCACAGGATACGACTTCGACGACACGATTGCGGGGATCGATCCTGCTCGACTCCGCTGCTTGCCGGCTGGGGACTGAAAACAAATTCGCGATCACGCGGGTCTCGCTGACAGTATCTCCTGGTGAAATCCTTGCGATCACAGGTAATTCCGGTTGTGGTAAATCGACCGTGCTGCGAGTCATTGATCAGCTCTTTCCGCTGGTCAGTGGTACGTTGCTGTTCGATGGCAAGGATTACCGCCAATTTGGTGTGGACGGAATCCAGAGGAATATCGCTTACTTGATGTCTGATGTTCAGCTTTTGCCGGGTACGGTACTATCCAACCTCACAGCCATGAACCCAGACGCCACCCTTTCTGGTGTCCGCGGTGTTTGCCACCAGCTGCGGATTCTAGATTTTCTGGAGAATCTTCCCGACGGCTTGCAAACTGCCCTGACAGACGAAATTGTATTTCAACTTCCGAAAGGCATTCGCAAGCTCTTTGCCCTTGCGCAAGCCGTGATCAAGGACACTCCGATTCTGCTCCTGGACGATCTGAGTCAGGGCCTCGCACCGGCCCAGTTCGATGCCGTGCTGGAGGTGTTGCCCAGTCTTCGGCGCTGCAGCCTCTCGGGCCAGGACCGCAGCGTCATTCTGGCTACTGATAACAAACTCTTGCTGGAGCGGGCCGATCGCCTCTGCATTCTCGATAAGGGGGTCACGGTCTTCCAAGGCACAGCTGATGAGCTGCGATCGCAGATGAAGCAGCCACAACCTGCATCCTGAGTCCTGTTGACACGTCATCAGGTCCTCCAGATCCACTCGCTTTCTTTCTTCCCATGACCAACTTGCCGGCGATCCCAGAGTCTTCCTTGAGCCTTCCTCCCGACCGAGGGCTTGCGTCGCCGTTGCTCGGCAGTGACACGCCGGATGCCATCACACTGGTGGGACGCCATCGCCTCAGTCAGGCCCTCGAACTGGAGGAAAAACCTGATAACCGCTATTTGCGCTACGCGCTGTATGGTCTTGGTGCCGCTGTTCTGATTTTTTTCCCCTGGGCGGCACTGACGCCGATCACCCAGGTTGTGAGCGCTTCGGGGGAGGTGATTCCGGAGGGTGAAGTGTCTGTTGTGCAGCACCTTGAGGGCGGCATTGTCGAGAGGGTTGATGTTCGCGACGGCGATATGGTGAGCCAAGGACAGGTGATGTTGCAGTTGCGTCCCAATCTTGTCGAAAGCGAATACCGAGCTATCGAACAGCAACTTCGCAATCTGATGCTGCAGCAGCGTCAATTTCAGGCGGCGATCCGTGGAGAGAGCGGATCTTTAAGTCAAAGTGCGAGTGACAAAGTCTCCAAGGCGCAAAGTGACTTGCTAGATAGCCGGATTGAAAACCGTACGGACCAGATTCGGCAGGTGAATGAAAAGATCAATGAGAAGCGAGAAGAGCTGAAGGGTCTTGACGCTCAGATTCAGCGCTATCGGGTTGAGCAGAATTTGCTTAAGGAGCAGCGGCAGATGTATGCCAACCTTGTGGCTTCAGGTGCGGCATCCCGGCTCAATTTGTTACAGGTTGACAAGCAGGTGGCCGAGTCTCAGACCAAGATGGCTTCGTTGCTGGGTACCCGCGCTCAAGCCACCAAGCTGTTGCTTCAGGCTGAAGCGGAGCTACGCAGCCTCAACTCCGGGATCCGCTTTGAGGAGCGCAGCCAGATTGCTGCCTTGGTGAACGAGGAAGCAGTCGTGTCGCAGAATATCAAGAAGCTGCGTAACCAGCTGGACCGTACCAAAATCCGGGCTCCGATCAGTGGAGAGGTTAATGATCTCCGTTTCAAGACGACGGGTGGCGTTATTGCTCCTGGATCCGTGGTGTTGTCGTTGGTCCCCACCAACTCCCCCAAGATTGTTGAAGCCCGGGTGCGATCGACAGATATCGGTTTTGTGAGCAAGGGGCAGACCGTGAGCGTGAAGCTGAAGCCGTTTGACTCCAGTATTTATGGATCAGTTTCAGGGAAGGTCCTGAATATCTCCCCCTCTACGGTTCAAGATCCTGACGATCGGCAGTACTACTATGAGACTAGGATCTCCTTGGATCAGCAGTACGTTGGCTCCGGCGACAAGAAGTTTCCGATACAGGTTGGTATGCCTGTCGTTGCTGATATTGAGGGACCCAAGCGCAGTGTCCTTCGCTACCTCTTCCAGCCATTCACCCGCACCTTGAATTCGGCCCTGCGAGAGTCTCGCTGAGTCTGTTTCTCAGCATCCTTTCAGCTTGTACCAAACTTGCTGCTGCATCTGCTGTTTTCGGCTCTGCAGGGCGATCTCCACGGTTGATCTGGCGATGGAGACGCCGATCGTGATCGGATTCAAGCCTTGCTGCATTGCCTCAGCGTTCATGGTGCCCTTAGGGTCGGTGTCTTCACCGTGTGTCGATCGATGTCTGCCGAGCAGACTGTCTCGCTCCTTGGCGAGAACTTTCCTACTGGCGGC
Organism: Synechococcus sp. CBW1006; assembly: GCF_015840525.1. Lineage (NCBI taxonomy): Bacteria > Bacillati > Cyanobacteriota > Cyanophyceae > Synechococcales > Synechococcaceae > Synechococcus > Synechococcus sp. CBW1006. The sequence continues at coordinate 2,896,485 of NZ_CP060396.1, forward strand.
CGAGCAGGTGATCTTGCTCTCGATGATCTGGTGGCCGTTTATCTCGATGGACTCGGCCGGATCGATCCTGATCCTGCGGAGTCGATGGATTCGGCTCCTCGCCTGGGAACAGCTGAGCTGGCCTATGGCCTCGACCAGACAGTGAGTACCTATCTTGAGGATCAAGGCCTGCCGCTGGAGCAATACCATGAGATTCAGCAGGATCTTCTGAACGCGCTGGCCGACACGCTTCATGATCAGGGACTGGCTGATCATGATGCCATCGTGTACGACGACCTTGGCAATGCCGATGGCGCCGCCGTGCTCGGAGCCTTGGACGGGCATGTACAGGCGTTGCTCGACATGTCGCAGACCCAGCAGCCTTTGCTGGAGCAGGCTTCTTCAGAGGTTCAGGAAATTCAGAGTTTCGATTGCTGATTCCGTTTGTTTTCCACAGGTTGATGTCTTTGTAACGTCGGCATTCTGCTTGATTCTCAGCTTCCTCTCAGCTCTTCAGATCCCTTGCGGCGACTGGGATCTTGGCTGCGTCGCCGAAATCTATCGCTCAGATGCTTCCAGCATTCCCGGAATCACGGGAAGCCGCCCTGTTGGCTTGTGGTCAGCTCATCTACGGTAAAGGCATCAAGCACCAGTGAGATCCGATCGGTCCTGCTCTGGTGAGCGTGACCCCCTGCCCAGACCCCCCATGGCTGACGACATCACTGGATCCAATCCGGTTGAAACCACTGAGTCGGCTGGTGCAGATTCGGTGGCGAATCAGTCTGAGGAGATCCAACGGCAGGCTGCCGCATCCGTCGCCTTTGATCCGAACTACCAGGAAAGTGGTTGGATCGATCCCGATTCCGGTGCCTCTTCCCTCCCCACCCAGAGTTTCGACAACTTCACGGAGCAGGTTGACCAGCCGTCGCCGGGTGATGTTGGCACAACATTTCCTGTTGGTGGTTCTTCCAGCGATGGTCCGTTCATCCCTGCAGGTGGTGGCAGCGGGGGCCTCCCCTCCCTAGGCGGTGGCGGAGCCTCTCCGTCCACAAGCACTCGTTTTGTTGGCTCGAGCCCTGCTCTCGCGAATCTTGCGTCCGTCGACACCTCTACCGGGACCCCCACCCTCACGGCGTTTGACAATCCAGAGACCACGCCCTCTCCATCACCCGAACCGTCGCCCTCGCCGACGCCTGAGCCCAGCCCAACTCCCACGCCTGAGCCGGCCCCTACACCTACCCCTCAACCCACACCCACCCCTCCTCTGCCGGCACCGGCTCCCACTCCGGATCCGGCACCGACTCCAGCACCTGCTCCTGAGCCCACCCCTCCCCCAACGCCTACGCCCCTGCCCACCCCTGGGCCGACACCTGAGCCTCCCATTCCGCCTGTTACAGGCACGGTCACCCTCGGAGATGTGACGGTTGATGAGGGTGGCAGCGCCACGATTACTGCCACTGTTGATAGTCCAGTGGTTGGGACTGATCTGGTGATCAGCCTTGACAATGGTGTGACGATCACGATTCCAGTCGGAGAAACGACCGGAACTTCGGATCCCTTTGATGCTCCCAGTGATGATCCGTTTATTGATTCTGAAGAGATTGTGGTGTCGATCATTGGATCGACAGGTGGTGGATTCGATGATCTGAACACAGATGACACGGCCACGGTCGTTGTGGAAGACACGACCGACATCACGGCGGTGAGCCTGGGTGATGTGACGGTGGATGAGGGAAGTGGAACGGCGACGATCAGTGCGACGATCGACAATGCGCCGACGGATGAGCCGCTGGTGTTGACGCTGGATAATGGCGCGACGATCACGTTTGCAGTCGGGGAGACGACCGCGACATCCAGCGAGTTTGTGGTGCAGGGCGATGATCCGTATGTGGATGGCGAGACCAATACGGTCAGCATCAGCAGCTATACGGGCGGAGCGGAATACGAATCGCTGGATACGACAGCGACGGCGCAGGTCGTTGTGGAAGACACGACCGACATCACGGCGGTGAGCCTGGGTGATGTGACGGTGGATGAGGGAAGTGGAACGGCGACGATCAGTGCGACGATCGACAATGCGCCGACGGATGAGCCGCTGGTGTTGACGCTGGATAATGGCGCGACGATCACGTTTGCAGTCGGGGAGACGACAGCGACATCCAGCGAGTTTGTGGTGCAGGGCGATGATCCGTATAAGGATGGCGAGACCAATACGGTCAGCATCAGCAGCTATACGGGCGGAGCGGAATACGAATCGCTGGATACGACAGCGACGGCGCAGGTCGTTGTGGAAGACACGACCGACATCACGGCGGTGAGCCTGGGTGATGTGACGGTGGATGAGGGAAGTGGAACGGCGACGATCAGTGCGACGATCGACAATGCGCCGACGGATGAGCCGCTGGTGTTGACGCTGGATAATGGCGCGACGATCACGTTTGCAGTCGGGGAGACGACCGCGACATCCAGCGAGTTTGTGGTGCAGGGCGATGATCCGTATGTGGATGGCGAGACCAATACGGTCAGCATCAGCAGCTATACGGGCGGAGCGGAATACGAATCGCTGGATACGACAGCGACGGCGCAGGTCGTTGTGGAAGACACGACCGACATCACGGCGGTGAGCCTGGGTGATGTGACGGTGGATGAGGGAAGTGGAACGGCGACGATCAGTGCGACGATCGACAATGCGCCGACGGATGAGCCGCTGGTGTTGACGCTGGATAATGGCGCGACGATCACGTTTGCAGTCGGGGAGACGACCGCGACATCCAGCGAGTTTGTGGTGCAGGGCGATGATCCGTATGTGGATGGCGAGACCAATACGGTCAGCATTAGCAGCTATACGGGCGGAGCGGAATACGAATCGCTGGATACGACAGCGACGGCGCAGGTCGTTGTGGAAGACACGACCGACATCACGGCGGTGAGCCTGGGTGATGTGACGGTGGATGAGGGAAGTGGAACGGCGACGATCAGTGCGACGATCGACAATGCGCCGACGGATGAGCCGCTGGTGTTGACGCTGGATAATGGCGCGACGATCACGTTTGCAGTCGGGGAGACGACCGCGACATCCAGCGAGTTTGTGGTGCAGGGCGATGATCCGTATGTGGATGGCGAGACCAATACGGTCAGCATCAGCAGCTATACGGGCGGAGCGGAATACGAATCGCTGGATACGACAGCGACGGCGCAGGTCGTTGTGGAAGACACGACCGACATCACGGCGGTGAGCCTGGGTGATGTGACGGTGGATGAGGGAAGTGGAACGGCGACGATCAGTGCGACGATCGACAATGCGCCGACGGATGAGCCGCTGGTGTTGACGCTGGATAATGGCGCGACGATCACGTTTGCAGTCGGGGAGACGACAGCGACATCCAGCGAGTTTGTGGTGCAGGGCGATGATCCGTATGTGGATGGCGAGACCAATACGGTCAGCATCAGCAGCTATACGGGCGGAGCGGAATACGAATCGCTGGATACGACAGCGACGGCGCAGGTCGTTGTGGAAGACACGACCGACATCACGGCGGTGAGCCTGGGTGATGTGACGGTGGATGAGGGAAGTGGAACGGCGACGATCAGTGCGACGATCGACAATGCGCCGACGGATGAGCCGCTGGTGTTGACGCTGGATAATGGCGCGACGATCACGTTTGCAGTCGGGGAGACGACCGCGACATCCAGCGAGTTTGTGGTGCAGGGCGATGATCCGTATAAGGATGGCGAGACCAATACGGTCAGCATTAGCAGCTATACGGGCGGAGCGGAATACGAATCGCTGGATACGACAGCGACGGCGCAGGTCGTTGTGGAAGACACGACCGACATCACGGCGGTGAGCCTGGGTGATGTGACGGTGGATGAGGGAAGTGGAACGGCGACGATCAGTGCGACGATCGACAATGCGCCGACGGATGAGCCGCTGGTGTTGACGCTGGATAATGGCGCGACGATCACGTTTGCAGTCGGGGAGACGACCGCGACATCCAGCGAGTTTGTGGTGCAGGGCGATGATCCGTATGTGGATGGCGAGACCAATACGGTCAGCATCAGCAGCTATACGGGCGGAGCGGAATACGAATCGCTGGAAACGACAGCGACGGCGCAGGTCGTTGTGGAAGACACGACCGACATCACGGCGGTGAGCCTGGGTGATGTGACGGTGGATGAGGGAAGTGGAACGGCGACGATCAGTGCGACGATCGACAATGCGCCGACGGATGAGCCGCTGGTGTTGACGCTGGATAATGGCGCGACGATCACGTTTGCAGTCGGGGAGACGACAGCGACATCCAGCGAGTTTGTGGTGCAGGGCGATGATCCGTATAAGGATGGCGAGACCAATACGGTCAGCATCAGCAGCTATACGGGCGGAGCGGAATACGAATCGCTGGATACGACAGCGACGGCGCAGGTCGTTGTGGAAGACACGACCGACATCACGGCGGTGAGCCTGGGTGATGTGACGGTGGATGAGGGAAGTGGAACGGCGACGATCAGTGCGACGATCGACAATGCGCCGACGGATGAGCCGCTGGTGTTGACGCTGGATAATGGCGCGACGATCACGTTTGCAGTCGGGGAGACGACCGCGACATCCAGCGAGTTTGTGGTGCAGGGCGATGATCCGTATAAGGATGGCGAGACCAATACGGTCAGCATCAGCAGCTATACGGGCGGAGCGGAATACGAATCGCTGGATACGACAGCGACGGCGCAGGTCGTTGTGGAAGACACGACCGACATCACGGCGGTGAGCCTGGGTGATGTGACGGTGGATGAGGGAAGTGGAACGGCGACGATCAGTGCGACGATCGACAATGCGCCGACGGATGAGCCGCTGGTGTTGACGCTGGATAATGGCGCGACGATCACGTTTGCAGTCGGGGAGACGACCGCGACATCCAGCGAGTTTGTGGTGCAGGGCGATGATCCGTATGTGGATGGCGAGACCAATACGGTCAGCATCAGCAGCTATACGGGCGGAGCGGAATACGAATCGCTGGATACGACAGCGACGGCGCAGGTCGTTGTGGAAGACACGACCGACATCACGGCGGTGAGCCTGGGTGATGTGACGGTGGATGAGGGAAGTGGAACGGCGACGATCAGTGCGACGATCGACAATGCGCCGACGGATGAGCCGCTGGTGTTGACGCTGGATAATGGCGCGACGATCACGTTTGCAGTCGGGGAGACGACCGCGACATCCAGCGAGTTTGTGGTGCAGGGCGATGATCCGTATAAGGATGGCGAGACCAATACGGTCAGCATCAGCAGCTATACGGGCGGAGCGGAATACGAATCGCTGGATACGACAGCGACGGCGCAGGTCGTTGTGGAAGACACGACCGACATCACGGCGGTGAGCCTGGGTGATGTGACGGTGGATGAGGGAAGTGGAACGGCGACGATCAGTGCGACGATCGACAATGCGCCGACGGATGAGCCGCTGGTGTTGACGCTGGATAATGGCGCGACGATCACGTTTGCAGTCGGGGAGACGACCGCGACATCCAGCGAGTTTGTGGTGCAGGGCGATGATCCGTATGTGGATGGCGAGACCAATACGGTCAGCATCAGCAGCTATACGGGCGGAGCGGAATACGAATCGCTGGATACGACAGCGACGGCGCAGGTCGTTGTGGAAGACACGACCGACATCACGGCGGTGAGCCTGGGTGATGTGACGGTGGATGAGGGAAGTGGAACGGCGACGATCAGTGCGACGATCGACAATGCGCCGACGGATGAGCCGCTGGTGTTGACGCTGGATAATGGCGCGACGATCACGTTTGCAGTCGGGGAGACGACCGCGACATCCAGCGAGTTTGTGGTGCAGGGCGATGATCCGTATAAGGATGGCGAGACCAATACGGTCAGCATCAGCAGCTATACGGGCGGAGCGGAATACGAATCGCTGGATACGACAGCGACGGCGCAGGTCGTTGTGGAAGACACGACCGACATCACGGCGGTGAGCCTGGGTGATGTGACGGTGGATGAGGGAAGTGGAACGGCGACGATCAGTGCGACGATCGACAATGCGCCGACGGATGAGCCGCTGGTGTTGACGCTGGATAATGGCGCGACGATCACGTTTGCAGTCGGGGAGACGACCGCGACATCCAGCGAGTTTGTGGTGCAGGGCGATGATCCGTATGTGGATGGCGAGACCAATACGGTCAGCATCAGCAGCTATACGGGCGGAGCGGAATACGAATCGCTGGATACGACAGCGACGGCGCAGGTCGTTGTGGAAGACACGACCGACATCACGGCGGTGAGCCTGGGTGATGTGACGGTGGATGAGGGAAGTGGAACGGCGACGATCAGTGCGACGATCGACAATGCGCCGACGGATGAGCCGCTGGTGTTGACGCTGGATAATGGCGCGACGATCACGTTTGCAGTCGGGGAGACGACCGCGACATCCAGCGAGTTTGTGGTGCAGGGCGATGATCCGTATGTGGATGGCGAGACCAATACGGTCAGCATCAGCAGCTATACGGGCGGAGCGGAATACGAATCGCTGGATACGACAGCGACGGCGCAGGTCGTTGTGGAAGACACGACCGACATCACGGCGGTGAGCCTGGGTGATGTGACGGTGGATGAGGGAAGTGGAACGGCGACGATCAGTGCGACGATCGACAATGCGCCGACGGATGAGCCGCTGGTGTTGACGCTGGATAATGGCGCGACGATCACGTTTGCAGTCGGGGAGACGACCGCGACATCCAGCGAGTTTGTGGTGCAGGGCGATGATCCGTATAGTGGATGGCGAGACCAATACGGTCAGCATCAGCAGCTATACGGGCGGAGCGGAATACGAATCGCTGGATACGACAGCGACGGCGCAGGTCGTTGTGGAAGACACGACCGACATCACGGCGGTGAGCCTGGGTGATGTGACGGTGGATGAGGGAAGTGGAACGGCGACGATCAGTGCGACGATCGACAATGCGCCGACGGATGAGCCGCTGGTGTTGACGCTGGATAATGGCGCGACGATCACGTTTGCAGTCGGGGAGACGACCGCGACATCCAGCGAGTTTGTGGTGCAGGGCGATGATCCGTATGTGGATGGCGAGACCAATACGGTCAGCATCAGCAGCTATACGGGCGGAGCGGAATACGAATCGCTGGATACGACAGCGACGGCGCAGGTCGTTGTGGAAGACACGACCGACATCACGGCGGTGAGCCTGGGTGATGTGACGGTGGATGAGGGAAGTGGAACGGCGACGATCAGTGCGACGATCGACAATGCGCCGACGGATGAGCCGCTGGTGTTGACGCTGGATAATGGCGCGACGATCACGTTTGCAGTCGGGGAGACGACCGCGACATCCAGCGAGTTTGTGGTGCAGGGCGATGATCCGTATAAGGATGGCGAGACCAATACGGTCAGCATCAGCAGCTATACGGGCGGAGCGGAATACGAATCGCTGGATACGACAGCGACGGCGCAGGTCGTTGTGGAAGACACGACCGACATCACGGCGGTGAGCCTGGGTGATGTGACGGTGGATGAGGGAAGTGGAACGGCGACGATCAGTGCGACGATCGACAATGCGCCGACGGATGAGCCGCTGGTGTTGACGCTGGATAATGGCGCGACGATCACGTTTGCAGTCGGGGAGACGACCGCGACATCCAGCGAGTTTGTGGTGCAGGGCGATGATCCGTATGTGGATGGCGAGACCAATACGGTCAGCATCAGCAGCTATACGGGCGGAGCGGAATACGAATCGCTGGATACGACAGCGACGGCGCAGGTCGTTGTGGAAGACACGACCGACATCACGGCGGTGAGCCTGGGTGATGTGACGGTGGATGAGGGAAGTGGAACGGCGACGATCAGTGCGACGATCGACAATGCGCCGACGGATGAGCCGCTGGTGTTGACGCTGGATAATGGCGCGACGATCACGTTTGCAGTCGGGGAGACGACCGCGACATCCAGCGAGTTTGTGGTGCAGGGCGATGATCCGTATAGGATGGCGAGACCAATACGGTCAGCATCAGCAGCTATACGGGCGGAGCGGAATACGAATCGCTGGATACGACAGCGACGGCGCAGGTCGTTGTGGAAGACACGACCGACATCACGGCGGTGAGCCTGGGTGATGTGACGGTGGATGAGGGAAGTGGAACGGCGACGATCAGTGCGACGATCGACAATGCGCCGACGGATGAGCCGCTGGTGTTGACGCTGGATAATGGCGCGACGATCACGTTTGCAGTCGGGGAGACGACCGCGACATCCAGCGAGTTTGTGGTGCAGGGCGATGATCCGTATGTGGATGGCGAGACCAATACGGTCAGCATCAGCAGCTATACGGGCGGAGCGGAATACGAATCGCTGGATACGACAGCGACGGCGCAGGTCGTTGTGGAAGACACGACCGACATCACGGCGGTGAGCCTGGGTGATGTGACGGTGGATGAGGGAAGTGGAACGGCGACGATCAGTGCGACGATCGACAATGCGCCGACGGATGAGCCGCTGGTGTTGACGCTGGATAATGGCGCGACGATCACGTTTGCAGTCGGGGAGACGACAGCGACATCCAGCGAGTTTGTGGTGCAGGGCGATGATCCGTATGTGGATGGCGAGACCAATACGGTCAGCATCAGCAGCTATACGGGCGGAGCGGAATACGAATCGCTGGATACGACAGCGACGGCGCAGGTCGTTGTGGAAGACACGACCGACATCACGGCGGTGAGCCTGGGTGATGTGACGGTGGATGAGGGAAGTGGAACGGCGACGATCAGTGCGACGATCGACAATGCGCCGACGGATGAGCCGCTGGTGTTGACGCTGGATAATGGCGCGACGATCACGTTTGCAGTCGGGGAGACGACCGCGACATCCAGCGAGTTTGTGGTGCAGGGCGATGATCCGTATAAGGATGGCGAGACCAATACGGTCAGCATCAGCAGCTATACGGGCGGAGCGGAATACGAATCGCTGGATACGACAGCGACGGCGCAGGTCGTTGTGGAAGACACGACCGACATCACGGCGGTGAGCCTGGGTGATGTGACGGTGGATGAGGGAAGTGGAACGGCGACGATCAGTGCGACGATCGACAATGCGCCGACGGATGAGCCGCTGGTGTTGACGCTGGATAATGGCGCGACGATCACGTTTGCAGTCGGGGAGACGACCGCGACATCCAGCGAGTTTGTGGTGCAGGGCGATGATCCGTATGTGGATGGCGAGACCAATACGGTCAGCATCAGCAGCTATACGGGCGGAGCGGAATACGAATCGCTGGATACGACAGCGACGGCGCAGGTCGTTGTGGAAGACACGACCGACATCACGGCGGTGAGCCTGGGTGATGTGACGGTGGATGAGGGAAGTGGAACGGCGACGATCAGTGCGACGATCGACAATGCGCCGACGGATGAGCCGCTGGTGTTGACGCTGGATAATGGCGCGACGATCACGTTTGCAGTCGGGGAGACGACCGCGACATCCAGCGAGTTTGTGGTGCAGGGCGATGATCCGTATAAGGATGGCGAGACCAATACGGTCAGCATCAGCAGCTATACGGGCGGAGCGGAATACGAATCGCTGGATACGACAGCGACGGCGCAGGTCGTTGTGGAAGACACGACCGACATCACGGCGGTGAGCCTGGGTGATGTGACGGTGGATGAGGGAAGTGGAACGGCGACGATCAGTGCGACGATCGACAATGCGCCGACGGATGAGCCGCTGGTGTTGACGCTGGATAATGGCGCGACGATCACGTTTGCAGTCGGGGAGACGACCGCGACATCCAGCGAGTTTGTGGTGCAGGGCGATGATCCGTATAAGGATGGCGAGACCAATACGGTCAGCATCAGCAGCTATACGGGCGGAGCGGAATACGAATCGCTGGATACGACAGCGACGGCGCAGGTCGTTGTGGAAGACACGACCGACATCACGGCGGTGAGCCTGGGTGATGTGACGGTGGATGAGGGAAGTGGAACGGCGACGATCAGTGCGACGATCGACAATGCGCCGACGGATGAGCCGCTGGTGTTGACGCTGGATAATGGCGCGACGATCACGTTTGCAGTCGGGGAGACGACCGCGACATCCAGCGAGTTTGTGGTGCAGGGCGATGATCCGTATGTGGATGGCGAGACCAATACGGTCAGCATCAGCAGCTATACGGGCGGAGCGGAATACGAATCGCTGGATACGACAGCGACGGCGCAGGTCGTTGTGGAAGACACGACCGACATCACGGCGGTGAGCCTGGGTGATGTGACGGTGGATGAGGGAAGTGGAACGGCGACGATCAGTGCGACGATCGACAATGCGCCGACGGATGAGCCGCTGGTGTTGACGCTGGATAATGGCGCGACGATCACGTTTGCAGTCGGGGAGACGACCGCGACATCCAGCGAGTTTGTGGTGCAGGGCGATGATCCGTATAAGGATGGCGAGACCAATACGGTCAGCATCAGCAGCTATACGGGCGGAGCGGAATACGAATCGCTGGATACGACAGCGACGGCGCAGGTCGTTGTGGAAGACACGACCGACATCACGGCGGTGAGCCTGGGTGATGTGACGGTGGATGAGGGAAGTGGAACGGCGACGATCAGTGCGACGATCGACAATGCGCCGACGGATGAGCCGCTGGTGTTGACGCTGGATAATGGCGCGACGATCACGTTTGCAGTCGGGGAGACGACCGCGACATCCAGCGAGTTTGTGGTGCAGGGCGATGATCCGTATGTGGATGGCGAGACCAATACGGTCAGCATCAGCAGCTATACGGGCGGAGCGGAATACGAATCGCTGGATACGACAGCGACGGCGCAGGTCGTTGTGGAAGACACGACCGACATCACGGCGGTGAGCCTGGGTGATGTGACGGTGGATGAGGGAAGTGGAACGGCGACGATCAGTGCGACGATCGACAATGCGCCGACGGATGAGCCGCTGGTGTTGACGCTGGATAATGGCGCGACGATCACGTTTGCAGTCGGGGAGACGACCGCGACATCCAGCGAGTTTGTGGTGCAGGGCGATGATCCGTATAAGGATGGCGAGACCAATACGGTCAGCATCAGCAGCTATACGGGCGGAGCGGAATACGAATCGCTGGATACGACAGCGACGGCGCAGGTCGTTGTGGAAGACACGACCGACATCACGGCGGTGAGCCTGGGTGATGTGACGGTGGATGAGGGAAGTGGAACGGCGACGATCAGTGCGACGATCGACAATGCGCCGACGGATGAGCCGCTGGTGTTGACGCTGGATAATGGCGCGACGATCACGTTTGCAGTCGGGGAGACGACCGCGACATCCAGCGAGTTTGTGGTGCAGGGCGATGATCCGTATGTGGATGGCGAGACCAATACGGTCAGCATCAGCAGCTATACGGGCGGAGCGGAATACGAATCGCTGGATACGACAGCGACGGCGCAGGTCGTTGTGGAAGACACGACCGACATCACGGCGGTGAGCCTGGGTGATGTGACGGTGGATGAGGGAAGTGGAACGGCGACGATCAGTGCGACGATCGACAATGCGCCGACGGATGAGCCGCTGGTGTTGACGCTGGATAATGGCGCGACGATCACGTTTGCAGTCGGGGAGACGACCGCGACATCCAGCGAGTTTGTGGTGCAGGGCGATGATCCGTATGTGGATGGCGAGACCAATACGGTCAGCATCAGCAGCTATACGGGCGGAGCGGAATACGAATCGCTGGATACGACAGCGACGGCGCAGGTCGTTGTGGAAGACACGACCGACATCACGGCGGTGAGCCTGGGTGATGTGACGGTGGATGAGGGAAGTGGAACGGCGACGATCAGTGCGACGATCGACAATGCGCCGACGGATGAGCCGCTGGTGTTGACGCTGGATAATGGCGCGACGATCACGTTTGCAGTCGGGGAGACGACAGCGACATCCAGCGAGTTTGTGGTGCAGGGCGATGATCCGTATAAGGATGGCGAGACCAATACGGTCAGCATCAGCAGCTATACGGGCGGAGCGGAATACGAATCGCTGGATACGACAGCGACGGCGCAGGTCGTTGTGGAAGACACGACCGACATCACGGCGGTGAGCCTGGGTGATGTGACGGTGGATGAGGGAAGTGGAACGGCGACGATCAGTGCGACGATCGACAATGCGCCGACGGATGAGCCGCTGGTGTTGACGCTGGATAATGGCGCGACGATCACGTTTGCAGTCGGGGAGACGACCGCGACATCCAGCGAGTTTGTGGTGCAGGGCGATGATCCGTATGTGGATGGCGAGACCAATACGGTCAGCATCAGCAGCTATACGGGCGGAGCGGAATACGAATCGCTGGATACGACAGCGACGGCGCAGGTCGTTGTGGAAGACACGACCGACATCACGGCGGTGAGCCTGGGTGATGTGACGGTGGATGAGGGAAGTGGAACGGCGACGATCAGTGCGACGATCGACAATGCGCCGACGGATGAGCCGCTGGTGTTGACGCTGGATAATGGCGCGACGATCACGTTTGCAGTCGGGGAGACGACCGCGACATCCAGCGAGTTTGTGGTGCAGGGCGATGATCCGTATGTGGATGGCGAGACCAATACGGTCAGCATCAGCAGCTATACGGGCGGAGCGGAATACGAATCGCTGGATACGACAGCGACGGCGCAGGTCGTTGTGGAAGACACGACCGACATCACGGCGGTGAGCCTGGGTGATGTGACGGTGGATGAGGGAAGTGGAACGGCGACGATCAGTGCGACGATCGACAATGCGCCGACGGATGAGCCGCTGGTGTTGACGCTGGATAATGGCGCGACGATCACGTTTGCAGTCGGGGAGACGACCGCGACATCCAGCGAGTTTGTGGTGCAGGGCGATGATCCGTATAAGGATGGCGAGACCAATACGGTCAGCATTAGCAGCTATACGGGCGGAGCGGAATACGAATCGCTGGATACGACAGCGACGGCGCAGGTCGTTGTGGAAGACACGACCGACATCACGGCGGTGAGCCTGGGTGATGTGACGGTGGATGAGGGAAGTGGAACGGCGACGATCAGTGCGACGATCGACAATGCGCCGACGGATGAGCCGCTGGTGTTGACGCTGGATAATGGCGCGACGATCACGTTTGCAGTCGGGGAGACGACCGCGACATCCAGCGAGTTTGTGGTGCAGGGCGATGATCCGTATGTGGATGGCGAGACCAATACGGTCAGCATCAGCAGCTATACGGGCGGAGCGGAATACGAATCGCTGGATACGACAGCGACGGCGCAGGTCGTTGTGGAAGACACGACCGACATCACGGCGGTGAGCCTGGGTGATGTGACGGTGGATGAGGGAAGTGGAACGGCGACGATCAGTGCGACGATCGACAATGCGCCGACGGATGAGCCGCTGGTGTTGACGCTGGATAATGGCGCGACGATCACGTTTGCAGTCGGGGAGACGACCGCGACATCCAGCGAGTTTGTGGTGCAGGGCGATGATCCGTATGTGGATGGCGAGACCAATACGGTCAGCATCAGCAGCTATACGGGCGGAGCGGAATACGAATCGCTGGATACGACAGCGACGGCGCAGGTCGTTGTGGAAGACACGACCGACATCACGGCGGTGAGCCTGGGTGATGTGACGGTGGATGAGGGAAGTGGAACGGCGACGATCAGTGCGACGATCGACAATGCGCCGACGGATGAGCCGCTGGTGTTGACGCTGGATAATGGCGCGACGATCACGTTTGCAGTCGGGGAGACGACCGCGACATCCAGCGAGTTTGTGGTGCAGGGCGATGATCCGTATGTGGATGGCGAGACCAATACGGTCAGCATCAGCAGCTATACGGGCGGAGCGGAATACGAATCGCTGGATACGACAGCGACGGCGCAGGTCGTTGTGGAAGACACGATCGATGCGGTGACGGTGAAGCTGACGGCAACGCCGAGCACGGGAGAAGATGCCGGCTCGATTGTCTACACGGCGAGCCTTGTGGACGCCAACGGCGTTGCGGTGACGACGGCGAACGATATCACGGTGACGCTGGCGAATAACGAGACGATCACGATTGCTGCGAATTCGAGCAGTGGTGACTCGTCGCCGGTTGCGGTGAATCGTGATGATGTCTATCGGGAAGCGGACAGCATCAGCAACAGCATCGCCTCGGTGGTGGAAGCGAATGCAGGTGGTCTGGGAGCGTTTGAGAATCTGGTGGCGGATCAGACGGAGGTGAGCACGACGATCACCGATGACAGCGATGCGGTGACGGTGAAGCTGACGGCAACGCCGAGCACGGGAGAAGATGCCGGCTCGATTGTCTACACGGCGAGCCTTGTGGACGCCAACGGCGTTGCGGTGACGACGGCGAACGATATCACGGTGACGCTGGCGAATAACGAGACGATCACGATTGCTGCGAATTCGAGCAGTGGTGACTCGTCGCCGGTTGCGGTGAATCGTGATGATGTCTATCGGGAAGCGGACAGCATCAGCAACAGCATCGCCTCGGTGGTGGAAGCGAATGCAGGTGGTCTGGGAGCGTTTGAGAATCTGGTGGCGGATCAGACGGAGGTGAGCACGACGATCACCGATGACAGCGATGCGGTGACGGTGAAGCTGACGGCAACGCCGAGCACGGGAGAAGAGGCTGGCTCGATTGTCTACACGGCGAGCCTTGTGGACGCCAACGGCAATGCGGTGACGACGGCGAACGAGATCACGGTGACGCTGGCGAATAACGAGACGATCACGATTGCTGCGAATTCGAGCAGTGGTGACTCGTCGCCGGTTGCGGTGAATCGTGATGATGTCTATCGGGAAGCGGACAGCATCAGCAACAGCATCGCCTCGGTGGTGGAAGCGAATGCAGGTGGTCTGGGAGCGTTTGAGAATCTGGTGGCGGATCAGACGGAGGTGAGCACGACGATCACCGATGACAGCGATGCGGTGACGGTGAAGCTGACGGCAACGCCGAGCACGGGAGAAGATGCCGGCTCGATTGTCTACACGGCGAGCCTTGTGGACGCCAACGGCGTTGCGGTGACGACGGCGAACGATATCACGGTGACGCTGGCGAATAACGAGACGATCACGATTGCTGCGAATACGAGCAGTGGTGACTCGTCGCCGGTTGCGGTGAATCGTGATGATGTCTATCGGGAAGCGGACAGCATCAGCAACAGCATCGCCTCGGTGGTGGAAGCGAATGCAGGTGGTCTGGGAGCGTTTGAGAATCTGGTGGCGGATCAGACGGAGGTGAGCACGATAATCCTCGACGATAATGATATCACGACGGTCACATTGAGTAATGCATTGATTAATGAAGATACTAATGAGGCTAGTATTACTGCAACGGTGGACAATGCGCCGGAGACGGATTTGATTCTGCAGCTAGACAATGGGCAAGTAATCACAATATTGGCTGGCCAAACCAGTGGAACTAGTAATACTTTTAGTGTTCCGACTGCTGATCAAGTCGCGATCACTGGAGCGACTGGTGGTAACTATGAGGATTTAGATACGAGCTCAATAGCACTGGTTGACCATTTCGTCACGATCACAGGCCTTGATGGAAACGGCGCTGAAGTAATCGTTGACGAGGACGATCTCCCTGATGGTACAACGCCGAATCTCGGTGCGTTGACGAAGACTGGATCTTTCTCTTTTACTGCAGTCGATGGCGCTGATGATGTGACCATTGGAACGACGGCGTTAGTTGCCAATGGTGTTTATGTCGGTGACGGCACAGAGGTGACGACAGCTGCTTACGGCACGCTGACGATTACGGGTTTCAGTGCTGATACGGATGCCACCACCGGTGAACTAGTTGGAGGTACGTTTAACTACAGTTATACCCTTGATGATAATACACTGACTCATTCGCCGGGCGCGGGTGAAAACAGTATTGTCGAAAGTCTGATGGTGACCGTGAGTGACACGGATGGTGACTTCAGAACGGCTTCGTTAGACATCCAAGTTACGGATGATGTGCCTAGCATCACGGCCCTTACCACCAGCGAGCCCGTCCTCACCGTTGATGAAACCAGCCTGTCGACCAATGCATCGACTTCCTTCGCTTCTGCCTTCACCTCCGTCTACGGAGCTGATGGTGCTGGCAGCATCGCCTACGCCCTGACCACTGCAGGTGGTGCTTCGGGGCTGGTTGATACCGCTACCAATGCTGCGGTGAATCTGTATCTGATTGGTGGACAGGTCGTCGGCTCGACCGCCACCACTCAAGAGACTGTCGCGTCAGGCAATCAGGTCTTCACTGTCGCGGTCGACTCGACCACGGGTGTGGTCACACTGGATCAGATCCGTGCCGTCGTTCATCCCAACGCCAGCAACCCCGACGATTCCAAGTCACTCTCGGCCGATTCCCTCGTCTCGCTCAACGCCACGATCACCGATAAAGACGGTGATTCCTCCACCGCTTCGTTGAATATCGGTTTGAACCTAGTGTTCAAGGATGATGGTCCCACGCTGATCGCTCCCACCTCCTCGACATTAATCAACGCGATCGGCAGCACCACTACGGGTAAACTAGATGCCGATGGGAACATTGACAACAACTATGGAGCCGATGGTGCCGGCAGTATCAGCTTCTCAGGGATCACGTCTGGCCAAGCAAGTGGCCTCACCTCAGGAGGACAATCGATTAAGTATTATCTCTCGTCTGATGGCAAGACTCTGACTGGTGCAACGGGTACGGATGCTGTAAGCGGCAAGGTGTTCACGATTACACTGGCTCCAGACAATAGCACTGTTTTGGCTAGCGATATTTATAGTGTGGCGATGTTTGCCAAGATCGACAATGGGGCTAGTACGAGCTTCTCGGATCTTAGTGGTATCAAGGCCGGTAATCTCTCTGCCTGGGTGGTAGGCGATGGTGATACAACCAAGCCTGTAGAACTCCTTTTGACTGGGTCCGTGAATGGTGTTGAGGCCTCAGTGAATACAAATGCTAACGACATTGCTGTTGCTAATAATAATATTGATAACTCCGAAACCCTCCGTATTGACTTCGGTAGCTTTACTACAGTCGGTGCTACTCCGATTATCTCGCATACGACAGTTAACGGTTTTGGCTTCAAAGTTACTCAAATCCCTGGCAATCCAGGGTCTACTGGTTTTACCTTAACAGCTTACGATGCCAATGATGATACAAACTATGCTAATGATGTCAAGGTTGCAATCACAAAGGTAGAAGTTTACAATGGAACTACTCTCGTGTCAACCGGCACGGGAAGTGGCACCGTGAATGGCATAACGTATACGTTTGATGGCGCCAATGGAGTGCGCCTTCAGAATGTGACAGAGGAATATAGGGCGGTTGTTTATACCGTTAATGGTTATGACCGTCTAGAGATTGCCAACGCAAATGATGATGCGCAGTTTTCTGTTGGCGGCATCTCGATTGTCACTGTCGATACTGGTTTGCCCGTTTCCAAGAGCTTTGACCTCACTTTGACAGATCGCGACGGCGACTCGATCGGTGGAAGCTTTACGTTGACATGGAATCCCTCAGTAGTTCCGCTCGCTGTTGATGCTAACCAGGATGGCAGCTTGAGCTATCTTTCGCTACAGGCCAGCCCCGTTGTCTTCGATTACAACGGTGACGGGACACCGGAGCTATCCGCCTGGGTCGGCCCAGAGGATGCTCTGTTGGCCTACGACAAAAATACTGATGGAATCATCAATGACGGTTCTGAAATCTCTTTTGCCCAATACCATCCAGATGCTACAACAGATCTAGAGGGACTAAGGCTTGCGTTTGATACGAACCAAGATGGTGTCTTTGACTCAAGCGATGCTGAGTTTGGCAAGTTTGGTCTCTGGCAAGATGCTAATTCTGATGGTAAAACCGATGTGGGTGAATTCCGCAGCCTCGCGGAGGTAAATATTACTTCTATTCGTCTCAGTAGCGACGGGGTTTCCTATACAACTGCCGAAGGCGATGTGCTTGTCCATGGCAGCACATCTCTCGAGTATGCCGATGGCACTACTGGACTTGTTCAGGATGTTTCGTTTGCGACACTCAATGATTCGGCCGAGGTGTCCACTGACGTCGTGTTGGATCCTTTGAATCCAGCGCTTCCAGTAGATCCAGTTGATGGAGCTGTTGCTCAGCAGCCAGGTGATGCCTTTGTTGCAGAAGCTGCTTCTTTGCCAGTTGACCCGTCTGATCCGATTGACCAGGTTGCTGCGATCAGCCTGAGCGAATCTCTGCCACTTGTCGATAGTGTCGATCAAGGCGTTGATGTTGTTCATGATATTTCGTTTGCTTCCTTGATTGACGACGCCTTGGCTAATCCGGAGTTGCTGACAATGGATCATGTCGGTATCGATCCCTTTGGTGGTAGTGATGCTGTGATCCCCGACACTTCAGTTGTTCAGGCTGAAGTTCAGGATATTTCTGCTTTGGTTGATCAGTTGGTCGCTGAGCAACCAGTAACGGATGAGCACTTGGCGGATTATCAACACGACATCATCCATACAGATCCTGCTTTCGGTACCAACCTCGATCCTGGTTTCGATGATGGCTCTTCTGCCGCTTTGGATGCCAGCTCCTTTGATGCTGCTGCCGACGATGGCACCGATACGCAGGATCTTCCTCAGGATGATCCGCTCAGCCATTCCACGAGTTTTGATGATGGCAGCATCCACCCTGTCTACGACGACCCCAGCGCGATCGGCTAAGGTCTGACCTGCCAACACCAGGACCTGTGCCGCCCCTTTCCTTTGATCTGGGGCGGTTTTTCCTGTTGAACCGTTGCTTCCCTTGCTCGTTGATTCGTCCTATGACTGTCCACTGATCTCTTGATGGGCTTCTGCTCTGGCCGTGTCCCTTTTGCCATTGGCTTCCGTGGAGCATGGCCACCTCTTGTTGTTGGCCAAGGGCAACGAAGCCCAGCTCCTGGCAAAAACGTTTCGCGGTGTTGGGTACCGTGTGGCTCTCTGCACCACGTCTGCCATGGCGGCTGCTGAGTTTCAGCAGCTCCCCTTCCTTGCGGCCGTCATGGATGCCTCCATGTCAGACGTGAATGTGGCACAGCTCAGCTCCCGGCTGCGCGAATCCGGTTGCACAACGCCTCTGCTGGCGCTCTGCGATTCCAACCATTATCAGGATCGCGTCGCCCTTCTGGATGCTGGTGCCGACGACGTGATCAGCCGCCCTTACGCCATCGAAGAACTGCTGGCCCGACTGCGTGTCTGGCAGCGTCGCTCCAGCATGGGCCATGTGGATGCCGCAGGCGATCTGCTCTGCCACAAGGATCTGATCTTAAATACCGAAACCCGTGAGGTGCAGAGGGCCGGAACAGCGATCAAACTCTCGGTGAAGGAATACGACCTGCTGCTGTTTCTGCTGCGCCACGCCGGCCAAGTGCAGGAGCGGCAACGCATCCTGGAGGCGGTGTGGGGGGAGAACTTCTTTGGTGATGCCAATATCCTGGAAGTGTATATCCGCTATTTGCGTAAAAAAATTGAGCGGCCCGATCTGGAGCCGCTCATTCAGACCATCCGTGGTGTGGGTTATCTGCTCAATTAGGTCTTCAGCCTGAGTTTTGCGGTTTGGCTTCTGAAGGTTCAGCCTTGGGGCGTAACGCCTTCAATCCGATCTTCGATCTCCTGGTAGATCTCCTGCAGCTGGGCGATGTTCTCATCGCTGGTTTCCCAGTAGCCGCGGCCATTCACCTCCAGCAGGGTGCCCACGATGCGGCGGAAGCTGTGGGGGTTGAGGTCCATCAGCCGCTTGCGCATCTCGGGATCGTTGATGAAGGTGTCGTTGGCTTCCTCATAGACGAAATTATCCACCGAGCCGCTGGTGGCGCTCCAGCCAAGCGTGAAGTTAAGCCGTTTGGCCACCTCTCGCACGCCCTCATAACCGGAATTGAGCATGCCTTCATACCACTTGGGGTTGAGCAGCTTGGTGCGGGAATCGAGGCGGATCGTTTCACTCAAAGAGCGCACCTGGGCGTTGGCGGTGGTGGTATCGGCGATGTAGCTCGCCGGTGCCTTGCCATCGTCGCGCAGGCCCTGGATCAGCTTGGTGGGATCGGAATCGAAGTAGTGGCTCACATCGGTGAGCGAGATTTCAGCGGAATCGAGGTTCTGGAAGGTCACGTCAGCGGTTTTCATCGCTGATTCGAACACCTCCCGCTTCTGGTTCATCTCGCCGGGATTGTCGGCATTGAAGGCGAAGGTCTTGCGGCTCAGATACATCTCCTGCAGCTCCCCTTCCTCCTCCCAGGTGCTGTTCTCCACCGCCAGGTTCACATTCGACGAGTAGCTGCCGCTGGCATTGGAGAACACGCGGGTGGCGGCATCGCGCAGGCTGATGCCATTGGCGGCCGCCTGCTCCTGGGCGTGCTTGCGCACGAAGTTGCTCTCCAGCGGTTCGTCCGCTTCGGCGGCCATCTTGACCCCCTGATCGATCAGGCCCATCTGGTTGATGAACAGATCGCGGAACACACCGCTGCAGTTCACCACCACATCGATCCGCGGACGGCCCAGCTCTGCAAGCGGAATCAGCTCCAGCTTGTTGACGCGGCCCAGGGAATCGGGCACCGGCCGCACACCGATGAACCAGAGGATCTGGGCCAGGGATTCACCGTAGGTCTTGATGTTGTCCGTGCCCCAGAGCACGCAGGCGATGGTTTCGGGCCAGGCGCCTTGCTCAGCCTTCTGGCGCTCGATCAGCCGATCCACCACCACCTTGGCGGCGGCGATGGCGGCGCGGGTGGGGATCGCCTGGGGATCGAGGGCGTGGATGTTCTTGCCGCTGGGCAGCACCCCCGGGTTGCGGATTGGATCGCCGCCCGGCCCTGGAATCACGTATTCGCCATCGAGGGCCTTGAGCAGGCTCTCCATTTCCATATCGGCGCAGATCTGCTCGAGGCAGAAGCGCAGGTAGGCGAACAGTTTGTCGAGTTCGCCCGCATCCACGCTCACAAAGCCCGCAGCGCAGCAGGCCCGCAGCCAGGGGCTGGGCAGCTTGAAGCCGATCCGCTCCAGCAGGCTCACCAGCCAGCCGAAGTTGCGCCGCAGCGTCACCCGGCCATCGCGGCCCGTCACCTCCCGCACCATCGCCCCCACTGCCAGGCGGCTGGTTTCGGTAATACGGCGGTTGAGCTCCACATCGGCCAGTACCCCCTCATCGTTGCCGCGATACACCGCTTCGATCGTGCGCCCCAGGCTCTGGGCCAGCAGGGCCGGCAGGGAGCGGATGCCCTCCTCTTCCCGCTCCAGGGCGGCGATGTTCACCAGGGTGGCGATCGCTTCTTCGGCGGTGGGGGGCTTACCGATCGTGTGCAGGCCGCAGGGCAGCAGCCGGCTCTCGATCTCCATCAGCTGGCGGTACACCGCCCCCACCACGGCATCGCGGCCATCCAGATTCAGCTCGGCGGCTTCCCCCTCCGGCAGGGTCACATCCTTATCAAGATTGCACTGGCGCGCCGTTTCCACGATCGCGTTGACGATCTGCACACCTCTGGAGCTTTCGCGCAACTGCTGGTAGGAGCCCACCAGCTCGCCCAGCTCCTTCAGCCCCTTGTAGAGACCGGCATTTTCGGCCGGGGGGGTGAGGTAGCTGATCGTGGCGGCATAGCCGCGTCGCTTGGCGATCGTGGCTTCGGACGGGTTATTGGCGGCGTAGTAGTACAGATTCGGCAGGGCGCCGATCAGGGAATCCGGATAGCACATCTCGCTCATGCCCATCTGCTTGCCGGGCATGAACTCCAGCGAGCCGTGGGTGCCGAAGTGCAGCACCGCATCGGCGCCCCACACCTTCTCCAGATAGGTGTAATAGGCCGCGAAGCCGTGATGCGGACTGGCGCTGCGGGAATAGAGCAGCCGCATCGGGT
Organism: Synechococcus sp. CBW1006; assembly: GCF_015840525.1. Taxonomy (NCBI): domain Bacteria; kingdom Bacillati; phylum Cyanobacteriota; class Cyanophyceae; order Synechococcales; family Synechococcaceae; genus Synechococcus; species Synechococcus sp. CBW1006. The sequence goes on from NZ_CP060396.1 coordinate 2,918,343, forward strand.
CGCCCTCGTAGCCGAAGGTGGGCTGCACCCCCACGAACACATTTCCGAAGTGGCGGCCGTAGATCAGCAGGTTGGTGCCGTCGGAATTGAGGTTGCCGGGGGGCTTGCCCCAGTTCTCCTCCAGCCTCTGGGAATAGGGGGTGAGCCGCTCGTATTCCTCCACGCTCATGCGGTGGGCGATCGCCAGTTCCGGTGCCCCCTGCAGGGCCTCGGGATCGTTGATCACCGCCTCCATCAGTGCCTTGGGGGTGTGGGGCACGCCCTGCACGTCGTAGCCCTTGCGCTTCATCTCCTCCAGCACCCGGTGGATCGAGCCGAACACATCCAGGTAGGCGGCGGTGCCCACATTGCCCTTATCGGGAGGGAAGCTGAACACGGTGATTGCCAGCTTCTTGTCGCTGCGGGGCTTGATCCGCAGCGACGCCCAGCGGATCGCCCGCTCGGCAATCGCCTCGACCCGGTCCTGCAGGGTGTGGGCCTTGCCGGTGGCATCGTCGCGGCCGCTCAGCACGATCGGCTCGATCGCCCCATCCAGCTCGGGGATGGCGATCTGCAGGGCCACCTGCACCGGGTGCAGCCCCAGGTCGCTCTCCTCCCATTCCTGGGTGGTCTGGAACACCAGCGGCAGCGCCACCATGTAGGGGCGGTTGAGGGTCTTGAGCACCTCGATCGCCCTGGGGTGATCCTGCCGGGCGGGGCCACCGACCAGGGCGAAGCCGGTGAGGCTCACCACCCCATCCACCAGCGGTTGGTCGGGGTTGAGCGGGTCGTAGAAGAAGGCATTCACCGGTTTGGTGAAATCGAGCCCGCCACAGAACACCGGGATCACGGTGGCGCCGCGGTATTCCAGTTCCTGGATCACGGCCACGTAGTGGGCCTCATCGCCGGTCACGATGTGGCTGCGCTGCAGCACCAGGCCGATCACCGGGCCCTGGCGGGCCTGGTCGGAGAGGTCGGATCGGCTGGTGTTCCAGTTGAGGTATTCCTTCAGATCTTCAAACATCCCCGGAGCCAGGGGATGCCAGATGCCCAGGTCGGGGAACACCACGGGCTCGGCCACCTGCAGCTCCGGCCGGTCATGGCCGCTGCGGGGGAAGACGTACTTATCGGCCAGCATCAACAGGAAGTTGCGCAGGTTGTCTGGCGTGCCGCCCAGCCAGTACTGGAAGCTGAGCATGAAGGAGCGGGCATCCTGCGCCTTCTCCACCGGCAGGTACTTGAGAACCGTGGGCAGGGTGTTGAGCAGCTTCAACATCGCGTCCTGGAAGCCGGCGCTGTTGGCCTCCTTCCGCTTCTTCATGAAGCTGGCGATGGCGCTCTTGCTCTGGCCCAGCTGGGCCATCGAGAAGGTGCCCAGCTTGTTGAGACGCATCACCTCCGGCATGGAGGGGAACACCACGGCGGCCTTGAGCCGGTCGCGGTGGGGCGCCACCGCCTCCACCACCTTCTGGGCCAGGTCTTCGATGAAGATCAGCGAGGCGATGAGCACATCCGCATCGGCCACATCGGCGCAGAAATCGGCGTAGTTCTGCGGATCGCGCAGTTCTTCGATCAGGTAGCCGCTCAGTTCGATCGCCAGGGGACCGTTCTGGTCGTTGAGGCTGTTGGCAGCGGTGGTGAGGGCGTTCTGGTACTGGGGCTCCAGCACCACATACACCGCCTTCATCACGGCGCGGCCCTCACGGCTGGCAGGGCTGACCCGGCGGTTGGCGGAGCGGACCTGCGTGAACATGCGGGCGGATTGAGCAATGTGAAGGAGCCTACGAAGGGCCGTGCACTCTCGCGAGCCCTTCTTTCAAGGCGTTACAGGGCTTGCGGATCGGCCCTTGCCGGCGTAATGGCCGGTTCGGAAGCCCGCATAGGCTCGCCTGGTTCCGCCGATCGCCATGACGAGCGCTCCCGTTCCCCCAGCCATGCCTTCCGCCACCCCCGCCGCTGCTCCGATCCCGGTGGTGGTGGCCGGTGCCCTGGGCCGCATGGGCGCCGAGGTGGTGCGGGCCGTGCTGGCGGCACCGGACTGCGCCCTGGTCGGCGCGATCGACACCACCCCCGGCAAGGAAGGTGTCGACGTCGGGCTTGAGCTGGGGCTGGAGGAGCTGGAGCTGGCGATCACCGCCGATCTCGAGGGCACCCTCTGCCAGGTGAGCCAGAGCGTGCGCAACGCCGGCCCCGGCGGCGGTGCCGTGCTGGTGGATTTCACCCATCCGTCGGTGGTGTACGAGCACACCCGCGCCGCGATCGCCTACGGGGTGCATCCGGTGATCGGCACCACGGGGCTGAGCCCGCAGCAGCTGGCGGATCTGGCCAGCTTCAGTGAGAAGGCGTCGGTGGGGGGAGCGGTGATCCCCAACTTCTCGGTGGGCATGGTGCTGCTGCAGCAGGCCGCCGCCGCCGCCGCCCGCTTCTACGACTTCGCCGAGCTCACCGAGCTGCACCACAACCGCAAGGCCGATGCTCCCAGCGGCACCTGCATCAAGACCGCCGAACTGATGGAGGATCTGGGCAAGGCCTTCAATCCGGCCCAGGTGGAGGAGCACGAAAGCCTGGCGGGCTGCCGCGGTGGTCTGCGGGAGAGCGGGCTGCGGCTGCATTCGATCCGCCTGCCGGGCCTGGTGGCCCATCAGGAGGTGATGTTCGGCGCCCCCGGCGAGACCTACACCCTGCGCCACGACACGATCGACCGCTCGGCCTACATGCCCGGGGTGCTGCTCACCGTGCGGCAGGTGCGCAAGCTGGGGGGCCTGGTCTACGGCCTGGAGCGGCTGCTCTGATGCTGCTGCCCCTGAAACCGGGTGAACTATCGCGGCTGATTCCGGCGGTGGCCACCGGTCCCCAGTTCGCGGCCTCCAGCGGCAATCCGCGCAAAGTGCTGCAGCGGCTGCTGATCTCGCTGATCGGCGGGGTGATCTCCCTGCTGGTGGCCCAGAGCCTGTTCTCCAGCCGTTTCGGGCCGGTGTGGCTGGTGGTGGGCTTTGTGTTCCTGCTTTACATGCTCTGGGGTCCGATCCTCGAGGCGGGGCGCCGCAACGCCACCCTGCGCCGTTATCCGGTGGCGGCCCTGTTCGAGGGTGAGGTGGGCGATCTCTACACCCGTGAGGTGGTGGAGGAGCGGCGCGAGCAGGCGGGCAAGCAGGGGCGGCTGGAACTGGTGGAGAACAAGCGCACCTGGCTCTGCCTCGAGCTCGAAGATGAGGAGGGCTACCTGGGCCAGGTGCGCTTTCCGATGGAGAAGAAGCACCAGGCGATCCGGCGGGGCATGGTGGTGCGCGCCCTGGTGCTGAGTGAACGCAAGGATTTCGCCCGCATCGGCGCGATCAGCGATGCCTGGCTGCCGCAGCCGAAGCTGTGGGTGGGCGAGTACCCCTACCTGCTGCGGCCGGCGTTTGAGGAGCTCTGCCTGCGGCGGCTGCGCTGAGGCGGGCCTGGCCTGAGCCAGCTGCCCATCAAGGCGGGTTTGCTGACAGAAACGAAACATTGCGTTACAGTCTTCGTAACACCCCGTAACGAGGTCTCCATGGCTCAAGCCACCGCTACCACCCCCGCCGCTGCCGCCGCCGTCATCCGCGGCGCCACCGTGACCACCGAAGACGGTGGTCGCCTCAATGCCTTCGCCAGCGAGCCCCGCATGGAAGTGGTGAGCGCCGAGAGCGGCTGGGGCTTCCATGAGCGCGCCGAGAAGCTGAACGGCCGCATGGCCATGCTCGGCTTCATCGCCCTGATCGCCACGGAAATCGCCCTCGGCGGCGAAGCCTTCACCCGCGGTCTGCTCGGCATCGGCTGAGCCAGCCGCTCGCTTTAATCTCCCCACCGCAGCGGAAAACCGCTGCGGTTTTTTGTTGTTGCCACCCGATCGGATGACCCTGCCGCTGCAGGCGCGGGTTCACGGAGCCGGCCCCACCGGCGCCCTGGCGGCCCTTGCCCTGGCTGATGCCGGCTGGGCTGTTCGCCTCGTGGATCCCCTCGATGCCGAGCGGCTGCAGCAACGCAGCCGCGCCTATGCCTTCACCCACTCCAGCCGGCGCCTGCTGCAGCGGCTGGGGCTGTGGCAGGCGCTCGAGCCGCTGTTGACTCCCTTCCGGGACCTGCAGCTGCGTGATCTGGCGCTCGATCCAGGCGGTGACTTTGGCGTTGGGTTCGTGGCCGCGGATCTCGCTCCGGTGGATCCAGTGCCGGCAGGAGGCGCTGCCGCCGTGGGCTGGATCGCAGAGCATGGCCCCCTCCTGGCGGTGCTGCTGGAGCGATTGCAGGCCCATCCCGCCGTGACCCTGCAGCTCGAGCAGGGCAGCCGCCCGGACGATGCCGCGGTTGGCGCCTGCGATCTGCTGGTGGCTGCCGATGGGCCGGCCTCGCCCCTGCGCACCGCCCGCGGCATCGGTGTCTGGCGGCGTGTCTACCGGCAGGCCTGCCTCACCGCCCAGGTGCAGCTGCGTGGCAGCGCCCCCGACCAGGCCTGGGAGCTGTTCCGCCCCGAAGGTCCCTTCGCGTTGCTGCCCCTCGGCGGCCAGCAGGTGCAGGTGGTCTGGAGCGCGCCGGTGGCCCGCTGCCGCCAGTTGGAGCAGCTCGGTGGCCCGGCCTTTCTCGATGCCCTGGCCGGCACCCTGCCGGATCGCTTCCAGCCCGACGCTCTGCTTGACACCCCGCGGGCCTTCCCGGTGGAGCGGCTGCTGGCCCATCGCCTGCACAGCGGTTCGCTGGTGCTGGTGGGGGAGAGCGCCCACCGCTGCCATCCGGTGGGCGGCCAGGGCCTCAACCTCTGCTGGCGCGACGTGGCGGTGCTGCACCGGCTGGCCCTTCGCGTCGCCTCGGGCCGGCTGCGGCCCCGCCGGCTGCCCGCCGCCTACGCACGCCGCCGCTGGCCCGATCTGCTTGCCACCCTGCTCGTGACCGATCTGCTGGTGCGGCTCTATTCCACCCGCCTGCCCCTGCTGCTGCCGCCGCGCCGCCTGGCCGTGCTGCTGCTGCAGAGGTTCGCGCCGCTGCGGCGGCTGGTGCTGTCGCAGATGACCAACGGGACTTGCCTTCCCAGCCGCACCTGACACCATGACGCCATGGTGATCAGCACCACGCCCCAACCCACCCCGCCCTCGGCCCTGGTGCAGTATCTGCGGCTGCAGCTGGGCCTGAGCGAGAGCGCCCTGGCGCTGGGATTGCGCCAGGCCCGGCTCGAGCAGGCGCCCTTACCGGTGGTGCTGTGGCGCTTCGGGCTGATCAGCCTCGATCAGTTCGATCAGGTGCTGCGCTGGCAGAACAGCCACACCTGAGATGGTTCAGGCGTAGATGATCAGCGATTCGATCGGGTGCTGCTCCGGCAGGCGGCGACGGCCTTTGAGAGCCGCCAGTTCGGCCACGAAGCCGAAGCCGCACAGCTCACCGCCGGCCGCCTGCACCAGCTCGGCACAGGCTGAGGCCGTGCCGCCGGTGGCCAGCAGATCGTCGACGATCAGCACCCGTTCGCCGGCGGCCAGGGCATCGCTGTGGATCTCGAGCCGGTCGCTGCCGTACTCGAGCTCATAATCCACACCGGTCACGGCGCCAGGCAGTTTGCCGGGTTTGCGCACCGGCACGAAGCCCAGCCGGGTGGCCGTGGCCAGGGCCGTGCCCACGATGAAGCCCCGTGATTCGATGCCCACGATCAGATCCGGCTGGAGGCGCTCACACAGCACCGCCAGCTGGCGGATCACCTCCTGCCAGCCATCCGGATCCCGCATCAGGGGCGTGAGATCGCGAAACAGAATGCCCGGCTTGGGAAAGTCAGGGATGTCGCGCACCAGTTGCCGCAGATCGAGCGGGGATGGGCTGGCGACCATGGCGGGGCTGACGGAGGGGTGAATCGGACGGAAGCGGCGCGGCGGAAACCCCAGCGGGCGTGACGGAAGGGCTCTGCCGCTGGCATCATCGCAGCCATGGTCCAGACCCTCCCCGTGCAGCACCCCGAGACTCAGCCTGTGGGGGGCGAGCCGCTGCCCAGGCGCGGCGTCGAGCGGCTCGACCTGATGCTGCTCGCCGTTGAGGCCCTTGATCTCAACGGCGGCGAAGCCATGGTGTGGATGAGCGAGCAGCTGGGCTTCTCCGGCCTCTTCCCCAACCGGGTGGAGCTGTGGAAGCGCCGCTGCCACAACCCCCTGCGCCGCACCACCCGCCGCGGCTCGCTCGTCGAGGCTGAGACCGATGCCCTGATCCGCATCCTCTGCGCCCTGGCGGATCGGCTTTATCCGATGCTGCGTGCCCTGCTCTCCCAGGCGGAACCGGAGGCGCTGACCCGCCAGCGCTGGGCCCTGTTCGAAGCCCGGCTGGCCGAGCTGCTGAATGAGCGCATGAACCCTCGCCGTGGTGGCGTGCAGCAACTGCTCGATCCGCAGGGCGGCGCCGACCAGCGCCGTCGCCTCATTCAGGCCCTGGCTTTGGGGGCCGGTCCCGGCGGCTTCGAGCGGATGCGGGCCAGCCTGCGGGATGCGGCACCCTGATCGGTGGCTTCCAGATCAGGAGCCCCCTGATCAGCGGCCTGCTTTGACCCTCACGTTGCTTCGCCGGCCGCCTTCCCTTCCTCCGCCCCCTGCCCGTTCCCCGTTCCCTTGAAGCAGACCTTTCGCTACGACCAGACCAGCTGCCGCTTGCAACTGGAGGGCCTGCCCGATGTGTCGGTGGGGCACAGCGGTGCGGTGATCGGCATCCTCACCGGCTGGTCGCTGCAGTGGACCGGCCGTCCCGAACTGGAGGGACGCAAGGAGCACCTGATGGCGCTCATGCAGGTGGTGCTTCCCTACGCGCGGCAACTGATCAGCGGCGTGGACCGGCCCGTGGGTGGTGCCGACCTGCCGGTGGAGATCCGGGGCAAGTCCGGTGGTGGACACCGGCTGCAGCTGCGCAGCAGTCAGCCCGATACGCCCCCTCTGGAGGTGGTGCTCGACGACGCCGAGCTTGCGGATCTGGTGCGGGTGCTGGATCAGGTGCGCCTCGATGGGCGCGTCACCCTGCGCTGGGAGGTGCCGGAGCCCCAGCCGTTGCGCACCCGCGAGCTCCTGGAGCGGGTCCCTTTGCGTCGACGTCTGGCGGCGCCGTTGGGAGGGGTCGTGGTGCTGGCGGTCAGCGCCGGCCTCGGCTGGCTGGTGCCGCCACCGGCTCCCTTGAAGCCTGTCGCCCCCGATGAGCGGGCCGCGCCGGCCGCCGCCAACGAGGCCCCGGTTGCGTCTCCCCCCTGAACGGTGGCTGGTCACACTGGAGTGGTTGTAGGCGGCAGCCATCCCATGTCTCTCACCTGGTCGGAACTGCGGCGCCGCGTCACCCGCCTCGGCGCCAGCCTCGATGTGGTGGTGCGCAGCGACCCTGAGGTCTGCGGGCTGAGCGGCAGGACGTTCCATCTCTCCCTGCACCACGGCGGCCAGGGCGACTGCACGGTGGGAGATCTGTCCCTGGTGGATTGCCCCAACGAGCTGGTGCTGATGGAATTCGAGCGCTGGATGCGAGGGGCCGGTCATCGGCTTGAAGGATGAGCCGCGATCAACCCGCCATCCATCTGCCCCGCACCAGTGGGCCCAAGCAGCGCAATGTGTTCAGGGGAAGGCGTCGTCGCCCGCCCCGCTGGCGCCAGGTGTTCGCCGCTCTGGCCCTGGGCGCGCTCGGTGCCGGTCTGCTGGTGGGCCTGCTGCAGCTGCCCAGTCGCTTTGACACGATCCTTCTGGTCAGCACGGCGATCGCCAACCTGATCGACGGCCTCGGGAGTTTCCTGCTGGGAATGCTTCAGCTTGCCGCCCTCGCGCTGGTGCTTGCGGTGGCGGTGGCGGGCCTGCTGCTGCTTGTGGCGGCGGTTCTTCGCTTCGTGCGGGCCTTCCTGCCTCAGCCTCGCCGGCCGAGTTGATCAGCGCTATCCATCAGGAGTGTCCTCCCGGTGATGAAGCGATGGTCAAACGCGGCAAATCCAGTCCGGCCAGGTCTGACGTGGAGGGCAAAGCCAGGAGCAGTGGCAAGGGCGAGGGGAGTGGCAAGGGCAAGGGGAGTGCCAGAGCCCTGGAGAACGGTGCCAGACAAGTGGCGGCCACAGATCAGAAGCCGCGCCTATCGAGACCAACCTCCAAGACCACCCGCGGTCGCAGGACCGGCGACGCGATTCCGGCCGTGCGTCTTCACTTCGGAGCATTGAGCGATCGGTATTACCCCTCCGCCCAGCTTGATGACCTCACCGACGTGGCGGTGGATTCGCTGCCCATGGCTGAGCTCAGGGGCGTTGGCGAGTCCACGGCGAAGTTCGATCGTAAAGCCTATGAGCGGGAGCTCACCCGCCTGCAGCAGGAGCTGGTGAAGATGCAGTACTGGATCAAGAGCAGCGGTTTTCGCCTGATCGTGTTGTTCGAAGGCCGGGATGCGGCAGGTAAAGGTGGCACGATCAAGCGCATCACCGAACCGCTCAATCCACGCGGCTGCCGTGTGGTTGCACTGGGAACCCCCTCGGATCAGCAGAAGAGCCAGTGGTATTTCCAGCGCTATGTGGAGCATTTCCCCTCCGCCGGTGAGATCGTGATCTTCGATCGCAGCTGGTACAACCGCGCCGGAGTGGAGCGGGTGATGGGGTTCTGCAGTGAGGCTGAAGTGGAGGAGTTCGCTCAGTCGTGTCCGGAGTTCGAACGGATGCTCGTACGTTCCGGCATCGTGTTGCTCAAGTACTGGTTTTCCGTGAGCGACGAGGAACAGGAGGCCCGGTTTCAGGCGCGCATCGATGACCCCACCCGGCGCTGGAAACTCTCACCGATGGATCTGGAGGCTCGCGATCGATGGATCGAGTTTTCGCAGGCCAAGGATGACATGTTCGCCCACACCAACATCCCGGAGGCACCCTGGTTCACGGTGGAGGCGGATGACAAACGCCGGGCTCGCCTCAATACCATTCACCACCTGCTGAGCAAAGTGCCGTATACCGACATGACCCCACCCAAGATTGCTTTGCCACCCCGCCGGTCGGCCCCATGGATTGACCGGCCGCCGATCAATGAGCGATTCTTCGTGCCCAATTGTTATCCCTGAATCGGGATGTGAACCTAGCCGTGCAGCCGCTCGATCCAGTAGCCGGCCAGTTGCCAGGACGACCAGAGGAAAATGACGAGAAACATCCAGTTCATCCAGGCGGGACGTTCGCGAGGTTCAGGAGTCATGCGGGTGCAGCAGCAATGGGGCGTGTTCGCGCTGGATCAAGGTTCAGCGGTGGTGTCGCCCAACCGTTGGATCAGGTCCCAGGGGCGTTCAATCCCTCCGGGCGTCGACCAGACGCCAAGCTTGCGGCGGCGTGCCTCGGCCTCCAGGGAGGCATAGGGGAGATCGTCACAGAGGCCGAGATAACCGTCGAAGACGAAGACAGCGCCACGCTGCAGCTGGCGGGCTGCCACGTCCTGGCCCTGGTGTCGCACCACCGCCACCTCCCGGGCAAACACATCTCGGGCGCGCAGTTCCAGGGTCACGGCAGTCCCGGCAGGCAGGCTGTCGAGCAGCAGCTGGCGTGCCTGACGTGCAAAGGGTTGCTGCTGGGGGCGTGGGGCCTGAATGCAGGCCAGCCGCACCCGTCGCTCCTGTCCCTTCACGTTGACCAGCAGATCCTGACCTGTGGACACATGAATCACCGTGGCGCTGGAGAGCAGAGCGCTACCGGGTGGCGCGCTCACTGCCGGTTGCGTCGGGATGACGGCTTCTGCCAGGGCCCCACCACTGACGAGGCTCAGGGGGAGCAGCACTGCCAGGGAGCCACGTACCACCCTCGAGGCCGTCCTGATGGCAGCGGCTCCACGGGCAGACGGAAGTGATGGCAGTGGTGCTGCTGATCGAGAGCAGGGGGCAGGGGCGGAACCCAATCGGCAGAGGCGGCTGGGCGGGACTCTAGGCAGAGTCGCCCCGCTCGGCACTGCGGTGACGAGCATTCAGGCCGCCAGGGAGCGCCACTGATCGAGCAGGGCCTCCGGTACCCGCCGGGGGCGGTAGTCGCGGGGGTCGTTTGGCCCATGGCGCAGCACCGCGTTCACCACCAGGGCTGGAGTGCGGCCGCGGTTGATCGCGCCATGGGGCACCCCAGGGGGAATGCGTACCCATGCGGGCTCGTCCTCACGCAGGGTGATGTGGTGCAGACGCTTCTGTTGCAACACCACCAGATCAATCGAGCCGCGCAGCACCATCAGCTGATCCGTCTGGTTTCGGTGGCAGAAGAGTTCATCGATCCGATCGGTGCCCACCTCGGCGATCAGGGTTTCATCGCTGGCTTGTGGCTCGCAGAACAGGGTGTGACCGGAGAAGGATCGCTGAATCTGCAGGAGCTCAATGTGTCGGGCCAGGCCCATGGAGTTGTTGCAAGTGGATGAAGACTTGCAACAACTTCCTGGGATTCTGGTGTTACTTGCTACCCGATTGGGCCCCAGTCAGGGTTCCACGGCATGGCTGTTGTCCGGCCTGCTCTGTTTTCCGGTCTGGTTGTCTGCTGTTGATGCAGCGTCGCTCCATGAACTCAGAGCTTCCGATAGTCGGGATCGACCCAGCAGCGCGGCAGGCCTTCCCCGGAGGGAAACTGCAGATCTGCTTTGCCGAAAGGCTCGGGTTCCTGCATCTCCTCTCCGGCGTGGAAGCGCCCCAGCACCCGCGCCGCGAAGGGATCAAACAGTTGCTTCAGGTCCAGCACTTCAACAAGGGCCTCGTCCTCCTGGCGCAATTTCAGAAACATGACGACCTCCAGCCCCACGGGGTCAGGGTTTTCTCAAGTCTGATCACAACCGCCGCGGTTCGGTATCGGTCGTCACGTTTGCTTGTCTTCTGTGGCCGGCCTCACCGGCTTTGCACCACTCCCGTGACGGTTTCCTGGACGAAGGCGCAGGATCCAGGTAGATCAAGGCCAGCTTCGTTGTCGGCCGGACCATGGCCCATCACCAGATCCTGATCCTTGGCGGCGGTACCGCCGGCCTCACCGCGGCCAGCCAGCTGCGGCGGGCCCGGCCGGAGCTGGAGGTCGCCATCCTCGAGCCGTCGCGGGATCACTACTACCAACCTGGCTGGACCCTGGTGGGCGGCGGTGTCTTCACCCTGGAGCAGACCCACCGGCTGGAAGTGGACCTGATCCCGGAGGGCGTGGTCTGGATTCATGATGCCGTCGCGAGCTTTGATCCTGATGCCAATGCGGTGCGCACCGCCGGAGGCGCCACGATCACCTACGACGTGCTGGTGGTCGCGACCGGCATCAAGCTCTGCTGGGAGCGGATCAAGGGCCTGAGCGAGGCGCTGGGCAGCGACGGTGTCACCAGCAACTATTCGCGGGAGCACGCTGCCTACACCTGGCAGACGATTCAGAACTTCAAGGGTGGAAATGCCGTGTTCACCTATCCGGAGACGCCGATCAAGTGCGCCGGTGCACCGCAGAAAATCATGTACATGGCCGACGACGTGTTCAAACGCTCGCCGGAGGTCGCTTCCCGTACCAAGGTGATCTATGCCACGGCAACTCCGGGAATCTTCGGCATCCCGATTTATGCTGAGCCCCTCAAGAAGGTGGTGGCACGCCGTGGCATCACCACCAACTTTCTGCACACCCTCAAGGAGGTGCGTGCCTCGAGCAAGGAGGCCGTGTTCCACGTGAAAGACGGGGACACCATCCGTGAAGAAGTGATCTCCTACGAGATGCTGCATGTCACCCCACCGATGGCAGCGCCCGATGTGGTGGCCGAGAGTCCCCTGGCCGTGGCTGGCCCGGGTGGTTGGGTCGAGGTGGATAAGTTCACGACCCAGCATGTTCGTTTCCCGAACGTCTTTTCCCTGGGGGATGTCTCGTCTCTACCGAACTCCAAGACGGCTGCGGCGGTGAGGGGCCAGGCGCCGGTGCTGGTGGCCAACCTGCTGGCCTTCCTCGATCAACGTCCCCTGGAGGCCCGTTACGACGGCTATGCCTGCTGTCCGCTGATCACTGGCTATGGCAAAACGATCATGGCTGAGTTTGATTATGATGGCAATCCCAAACCATCCTTCCCCTGCGATCCCACCCAGGAGCGCTGGACCATGTGGATCGTCAAGACCAAGGTGCTGCCCTGGCTCTACTGGAACCGTATGTTGAAGGGCTATGGACATGAACGTCAGTTCATGCCGGGCGTCTCCTGAACTCCCCTACCTGAACTCCCCTAATGGTGCTGCTGGGTGTAACTGGCAGCCCGCTGGCGTTGCTCCAGGACATAGAGAGGAATCTGCTGGCCGGGATGATCGGGATCCGATACGAAGCTGCACCAGTGACGGATTGTGCTCTGATGAATCTGGCAGCTTTTGGGATGCTCTACCTGTGAGGCCGGGTGGTCTGAGCCATGGCCCCGGGCGCGACGACGCTGGCCGGACCTTTTGTCAGGTTTCATCGGTCACTCCTGGGCATGAGCTGAGAAACAGGCCCTGAAATTCCCAGCGCCGATCCCTCGCCTTGAGGCGACTGGCGAGCGTTTGCCAGTCTTCCCAGCAGCGGTCCAGCTGATGCTGGATGGCTACCCCCAGCTCAGGCAGGTCAGCCACCCGTGGCCGCAGCTCCTGTTCGCCGATCACATCGGCCAGAACCTGAAGATCATGGAGCTCACCAAGGGACTCCTGTGCGAGCTTCAACTCCTGAATCCAATGGTGACCGCCGCTGGGCAGGAAAGGCTCAAGGTTTTCGAGCGCGTAGCGCGCCTCCTTGATCCGCTTTCGGAGTTCGTGTAACGACTTGTCGCGTGGATTGGCTTCCTGCCAACCCGCATGGAGAAACAATCCATGGCTGAGAGATCCTTGCCACTCGACCAGCCAATCGCCGATCGGCTGCTGCCCAAGAATGGTGAAATCCGGCTTTCTCAGCCATTTGCTCAGCCGTGCCAACATCTTCAGATAGTTGGCATCCTGCAGAGCTTTTTCCAATCCTTCAAAGGCCTGGCGGCGGTTGCGTGCGAGCCCTTTAAGCAGCCGCTTCAAGGCCTTCGCCTTGATCGTTGGATCGGAGTCCTCACCATCGGCAGAGATGGGCAGGGCGGGAAACAGATCGAGCTCCAGTCGCTGCCTGAGCACGTCCAGATCCCTGGTCAGTCCCGTCTGGCGTGTGACGCGGGCCAGGCGTTGCTCACTTACGCCATCGGGAAGTATCAAAGCTGCTTCGAATTGATTCAGCACCGTGCGTAAGCGACGCAGTGTCACCCGCAGCTGGTGCAGAGCTTCGGGGTCCTGATCCGCCAGAACTTCGGGATGCAGTCTGCCAATCCGCCGGGTCTGCTTCTGAATCAGATCGGCCACATAATCGCCACAACGGGGGGACGTGGCCATGGCTTTGCTGTCTGCAAGGGTGATCAGGACTGAGAATCCGCTCATGGTTCAACCTGCCAGCGCGAGGTGAGTCAGACGTTCAGGCTGGGTTATTGCTTTGCCTGGCCTCCTCCACTGACCTTAGGTGTGCGGAGCGTCACTGCACGGTTCTGCTGCCCTGAGGGCGCCAGGTCTCCCTGGTGACTGCAGCCTGGCTGATGCCGGGGCGCGATCACCGCCAGGAGGTTCTGCTGGAAGGGGTTGAAGTTGTCGTCGCTCACCAGCACGAAGCTGGAGCGACCATCCGCCAGAGTGGGCCCCTGGGTCAATCCTTCCCAGTTGTCGGGTGGAAGCCCGCTGCTGATCAGATCCCAGCGGGCCTTCCTGTGCCATTGGTCCTGTTGGAGTTCGACGAGGCTCAGTTCGGCTCGCCAGGAGCCTGGAGGTGTGAAGGATCGCCACAGGGCCAGGGTGGGGAGCGTGGCGGATGGACCCGACAAGGCCAGAAGATCCGTGAGCCCCCAGGCTTCACTCACGTCTGGAGCCAGCAAGGGAGGCAGCACCCGGCTGGTGATGTCAGCTGAGCTGGCCGGCACGGACCAGAGCAGGGTGCGACGCTCCCGGGCTGAATCCTGCAACAGCGGCTGTTCTGTCGCCATCAGCAGCCGCAGCGTTGGGTTCGGTGTTGTCGAGCCAGAAGGCAGCAGGGTGAGGGATTCCGGTCCGCCGTTCGGCGCAAGGCCAGATCGGGTCCGAAGGTGCCATGCCTCAGGCAGAGGGATGGCCTGCCTGAGTGCCCCGGAGTGGCGATCGAAGCGCAGCAACCTGGCCGGCTGTGCCGGTGTCAGGCGCCCTTCGCTGGCCACCCAGGCGTCAGAGCCCTGCAGCACCAGCCCTTCGCCATCCATCTCAGGTCGAAAGCTGTTGCCGCTGCCGCTGCCGCTGCCGTTGCCGGCTTCTCCGCTCTGCAAGGGAATGGTGGCAAACAGCTGCAGGAGTTGCGGTTCCTCCTTCCGGTTCGATCCCATCGGATGGAGGCCCATCCCATTGGGGCCCCTCAGGATCTGACGAAGACCACGCCAGCCGAGCAGCTGGCCGCGGGGTGTATCGCTGATCAGCCAGAGCACATCGTCTTCAGGCTCGTACACAGCCCCTGAAAAGCCTCCGATCGGCTCTCCCTCCGTTCCCCTGCGGGGCATGGTCTGGGTGAAGAGCAATTGCCAGCCAGCGGAGAGCGGACAGGGCAGATCGGCAGGAGGGGCGACCGGAGCCGCCACGATCATGGAGTCTTCGTGTCGAGTAACGCATCTTTGCTATAGCGCAAATCTTTCCAGATCGCCCGGATTTCGGCATAAGCCTGTTCCTGGGAGATCTTGCCATTGGCCTGTAATCCCACGATCAGGCCGACCCGCTCAGCAAAGGATTCAAGATTTTGATGGAACACCAGCCTCTCGGGAGACCACCCAGATCCCCAGTAGCCTCCATGGGCTTCCATCGGTGATTGGATTCCATCCGGAGCCCAACCCGAGCTCGATTGGGCGAGTTCTGAGCGTTCGTCGCCCAAGATCATCCTTAACGTTCTGATCCTCTCAATTTAGTCAGGCTGGTTCGGCGATGTTGGTTAAGACTGGCTCAAGCTTTCCGGCTCCGCCTCAGCTGGCGGTTTGCCGGGGTGCTGCGACGCTTCAGCCGGCTGTGATGCACGGCACTGTTCCACGGCTGCAGCAAGTCTGGAATGGGGGGCGTGATTCCACTGTCAACGCCATGGCCTTCCTGCAGCGTTCCTGGCTAAAACCGGTGGGCATCTGCCTGCTTCTTCAGGCGGCCCTTCTCAGTGGGGGCAGGGTGTTCCATGGCTGGCTCATCCCGGAGGAACGGTGCTGCGTCTCACGCCTGGAGCTCTGACCTCCCAGCGTCTGGAGGAGAGACCGGCCAATCTGCCCAGTCACCTGTATGTGCACGGCGGGCAACGGCCCACCACGTTTTCCGCTGTCGTGTTTCTGCCTGAGGGGCCTGTGCTCCGTCAGGTGCAGACCGGCGACGAGAGCCTGCTGGATGTGGCACGACAGCGGCAGTTGCCAGTGTGGTTGCGGATCAGTGGGCTGCGGGATCGCCGTCGGATCGAGGCCTTGCTGGCGCGCCTCGACGTGCCAGCGGAGCTGCTGCCTCCCCTGCTGGACGTGCCTCAGCGGCCCAGGGTCGATTCCTTTGGCGAGGCGGTGCTGGTGGTGCTGCACCGGCTGGGTTTCGCCAAGGATCCTGCCCATCTGGTGAGTGAGCAGGTGGGATTGCTTCTGTTGCCCGATCTGTTGGTCACGCTGGAGGAGGCCAGCAGCGGAGAACCGTTTGCGGACCTTACCGACTGGTTGATCTCTCGGGCCGGAGCAGTGGAGCATCGCGATCTGGACGATCTGCTGCATTTTCTGATCGATGATCTGCTTGATGATCTGTTCCCGATGCTGGAGAGTATTGCTAACAGACTGGATGACCTGGAAGCTGCCGCCCTACGCCAACCCAAGCCAACTGTATTGGGAAGAACCACACAGTTTCGTAGTGGCGTTCGCACGATCCGCAGCCAGATCTGGCCGTTGCGCCATCAGATCCGAGCCCTTCTGCGCCAGCGCCAGCAGCTGCTGGGCCCCGAGGCCCTGGGCGGATTTCAGGAGATGGCTGACCTGGTGGAGTTGCTGTTTGATCAGTGTGAATCGCTGCGGGCCCAGTGTGATGCGATCACACAGGCCTATGCCGCCAGCATCGGCAATCGCATGAACCAGGTCATGAAGACACTCACAATCCTCACCAGTGTCTTTGCCCCGCTTACCTTTATTGCAGGAATCTATGGCATGAACTTTGACGTGATGCCCGAGCTTCACTGGCGCTATGGTTATCTGACAGTGATCCTGCTGATGGGCGCTGTTGCTGTTCTCCAGGCCTCCTGGCTTTGGCGCCGTGGCTGGTTCGAAGATTGGACGACGCCGCGTCGTTGAATCCCCGGTTGGGTGTCGCGCAGACGACGGGGATGCCTCGCCTTAACCCTGCAATAACGACTGGCGTACCGGCCAGTTGCTATCCAGGATGGGCCCCACCCCATGGCTATTCAATGACCTTCGTCAAGAAGGCCCTGATCTTCGGAACCCTGGCAGCACTTGGCGCCGGAGCCGCAGCATCCGCCCAGTCCACTCTCAATGGGGCCGGCGCCACATTCCCGGCTCCCTTCTACCTGCGTGCCTTTGATGGGCTTGCCAAGACCGGGACGCGCGTGAACTACCAGGCTGTTGGTTCTGGCGCCGGTGTGCGTCAGTTCGTTGCCGGCACCGTGGATTTTGGCGCCACCGATGAACCGATTAAAGCTGCTGAAGCTGCCAAGGTGTCGCGCGGCGTGGTTCAGTTCCCCACCGTGGGAGGCACGATCGCGATTGCCTACAATAAGCCTGATTGCGCGAACCTGAAGCTCACGCAGAAGCAGGCAGTCGATATCTTCCTGGGCACCATCAAGACCTGGGATCAGCTCAAGTGCGGCAAGGGCCCGATCAAGGTGGTGCACCGTTCTGACGGTTCCGGCACGACTTTCGCCTTCACCAACTCGCTTTCGGCCTTTTCTCCCACCTGGAAAAGCAAGGTTGGTGAGGGAAAGACCGTCAAATGGCCCGTTGGTATCGGCGGCAAGGGCAATGAGGGAGTGGCTGGTGTGATCAGCAACACCAGTGGCTCAATCGGCTATCTGAACCAGGCCTTTGTCAGGGGCAAGATCAAGGCAGCAGCTCTGCAGAACAAGGCAGGCAAGTTTGTGCTGCCGAATCTGGCCAGCGGCGCCGCGGCACTGAACAACATCCGTCTGGATAGCAACCTGGCCGGGGAGGATCCCAATCCCGCCGGTGCAGCCAGCTATCCGATTTCGACCCTCACCTGGATCCTTGCCTATCAGAAAGGTAACGGTGCCAAGGCCGCCACGATCCAGAGGGCGATGAACTATCTGCTCAGCCCCGCTGCCCAGGACCAGGCCGATAACCTCGGCTATGTTCCGCTCAAGGGCAATATCCTGGCCGCGTCCCGCAAGGCTGTGGCTCGCATCGGCAAGTGATTTCCGCGGGCTGGACCGGCGCCATCCATCGCTGCTGGTTCAGCCCGCTCTTCCTTGGATCCGCCGATGCAGCGTTCTCCAAAGCTTGCCCGCTAGCGGGAACACCAACTCGTCGCCATTGGAGCTCGCTCTCGAGCACGCTGTCTACGATCAACGTCCTGTAACCCCTCTTTCTGTCCATGGCTTTTCCCAGCTCCCTCCTCCGTCCGCGTGCCATCGCGGCGGTGGCGACTCTCACGGCGATCGGTCTGACCGGCTGCGGAGGTGGAGGCGGAGGCGGTACCACCATCAGTGGAGCAGGGGCAACCTTTCCTGCGGCGGCTTATCAACGCTGGAGCAGCGACTATGCGGCTGAAACCGGCAATCAGGTGAATTATCAGTCGGTGGGATCAGGTGCGGGTGTGCGTCAGTTTGCCGCCGGCACGGTGGACTTTGGTGCCAGTGATGAGCAACTCAGCGAGGAAGACTTCAAGGCAGGTGCGGCGGGCCAGCGGGGTGCTCTGCAGATTCCGATGTTGGGCGGCACAGTCACGCCGGCCTACAACAATGCCGATTGTCCCGATCTGAAACTCACCCAGGCTCAACTCGCCGATATCTTCCTCGGCAAGATCAAGGACTGGAAGGATCTCGGTTGTCCGTCGAAGCCGATCACGGTGGCCCACCGATCCGATGGCTCCGGCACCACCTACGCCTTCACCAACTCCCTGGCTTGTTTTTCGCCTGAGTGGAGCAAGAGTGTGGGCAAGGGCAAGAGCGTCAACTGGCCCGTTGGCGTGGGGGCCAAGGGTAACGAGGGCGTGGCTGGCCTGCTGTCCAACACTCCTGGTTCGATCGGCTATGTGAACCTTGCCTATGTGCGGGATCCGCTGCGCCCAGTGGCGCTGCAGAACAAGGATGGTCAATTCGTGCTTGCCAGTGTGGCCAGTGGCGCCGCAGCGCTCAACAATGTCGTACTCAACGACAAACTGGGTGGTGAAGACTGCAACCCCGCTGGAGCTGAGAGCTTCCCGATCGTGGCCTTCACCTGGATCCTGGCCTACGAAACTGGCTATGGCGACAAGAAGGCCGAGGCCGTGCGCAACTTCCTCGACTGGTCCCTGGGTGAGGCCCCGCAGAAGCAGGCAGCTGAGCTCGGCTATGTCCCCCTCACCGGTGAGGTGCTGAACAAGGCTCGCGCCGAAGTGGCCAAGATCGGCAGCTGATGGTTCCCCACTGACTTCTCACCAATGGATTCTCACGAAACGGTTCTCAGCAACGCTGGGCATCGTCTGGGAAGAATCCGTGGTTTGGCTCCCGCCAGGGTTGAGGGTTCTTGTTCCCTCGATCTCTGGCGGCTTTCTAAGAGTTTGCTGAAAAACCCCGCCGCCTCTGCGAAAATAGGGCAACTGCCCCAGGTTTGATGCGAGGTCAGCAGGAGCGCAGCGGCTCCTTGTTCTCCTACGTCTCGATCGAGGAGCGGATCCCGACCAGCCATCCACTCAGGCGGATTCGCAAGCTGGCGGATCAGGCCCTCGATCGACTCAATCCCACCTTCTGCAGGTTGTATGCCTCAGAAGGGAGACCATCGGTGCCGCCAGAGCAGCTGCTGCTGGCCTCGTTGTTGCAGGCGTTCTACGGCATCCGCTCCGAGAGGCTGCTGCTGGAGCAGGTCCACTACAACCTGCTGTTCCGCTGGTTTGTGGGCTTGAGCCCTGACGATGCGATCTGGCATCCGACCACATTCACCAAGAATCGTGATCGGCTCCTCACTGACGACGTCATGGGGCTGTTCCTGGAGAAGCTGATGGGAGCACCCGAGGTCAAACCGCTGCTCAGTGACGAGCACTTTTCGGTGGACGGCACGTTGCTCCAGGCCTGGGCGTCACACGCTTCCTTGGAGCGGATCGATGGCCAGGAGGATCCTCCGCCTCCGCCCACAGGTCCTGGCGAAGGATTCGGTGCTCCCAAAGAGGGAAAGAAGCGCGCCAAAGGGGACTTTCGCGGCATCAAGCTCAGCAACGAGACCCACCGCTCCAGCACCGATCCTGAGGCACGGCTGGCCCGGAAATCGAATGCCCATCCAGCGCAGCTGAGCTATCGGGGCCATGTCCTCATGGACAACCGCCACGACCTGATCGTCGATTGCCGCGTCACCCAGGCCACGGGCACCGGTGAGCGGGATGCCGCCAAAGAGATGGCAGCAGACCTCACCGGTGCCCACCAGAAGACCGTCGGCGCCGACAAGAACTACGACACCAAAGGGTTTGTCGCTGAGATGCGGCGGATCGGTGTCACGCCCCACGTGGCCCAGAACACGGCCCGCAGCGGTGGCTCAGCCATTGATGGCCGCACCACCCGTCACGTGGGCTACTCCAAATCGATCAACGCCCGCCGGGGGATCGAAAAGGTGTTTGGTTGGATCAAGGCGTTCGGAGGGCTGCGCCAGTTCAAACTGCGCGGTACCGAGAAGGTCGGCGCCGTGTTTGGCCTGCATGTGATCGCCTACAACCTGATCCGCCTGGGCAACCTGCTCAAGCCCGCGATGGAGGCGGCATGAACAGCCCGTTGTCCAGAGGTGTGCCCAATAGGCCTCAACCAATGCCTTGCAGAGAGGCCAACGATGCCGAAATCGGGCTGTTTGCGGCTCTGATAGCCGCCGATCCGTCTTTTTGAGCCGGAAATCCACTGATGCCTGTGGAAAACTGGCTCGTGGGTTGGTTTTTCAGCAAACTCCTAACTGGGTTCGAGGTCAATGTTCGGCGTAATGCTTTGCCCAACCCCTGGCCTGAACGACCTGTCCAGGCGCTCTTAGCCTCGACTTAATCAAGGCACTACCTCGTCTTGGTGCTTGGGGCGTGTCGCGCTCCATACAATCGCGTGCAAACCGCCACCCGGCACTCCTCATGGTGTTCACCCCTTCCCCGGAAGCAGGCCGCAGCGATGGCTTCCGGGCTGTGCTGGAGGAGTGCTATCAGAAACGCAGCCTGGTTCATCTCGCTGCCGGCAGCAGTGTGCCGTTACTGCGTCACACCATCTGGCTGGTGGTGCGGGGCATGGTGAAACTCGGTGCGGTATCGATTCACGGCGATGAGTTGTTGCTTGGTCTGGCCGGTCCGAATGAACCCTTCGGCGAGCCACTCACCGATGTGCAGGCCTTCCAGGCGATCACGGTGACCGATACGGACCTGCTCTGCTTCACCTCACAGGACATCCAGAACGATCCTCAGTTGGCCACGGCCATGTTGCGTGCCGTGGCGGCCCGTCAACGCCAGAGTGAGGCGATGCTGGCCCTGCTGGGTCTGCGACGCATCGAGGAGCGGCTGCGCGGCTTCCTCGAGCTGCTGGCTGAGCAGTATGGCCAGCCTTGCCCCCAGGGGCTGCGCCTCAACCTGCGCCTCACCCACCAGGATCTCGCCAGTGCCCTCAGCACCACCCGCGTCACCGTGACGCGCATCCTCGGTGTGCTGCGCGACGAAGGCTGGTTGCAGATCGACGACGAGCGTCGCCTGGTGATCGGCTTCACCCCGTCCCGCAAGATCCGCCCATGACGGCGACCCTGGTCGTGGCACCGTTGGGTGAGGCCGAGCAGTCCACTCTGCTGAACCAGGCTCCCATCACCAACAATGGGGGTATGCCTGCCTCTGTTCTGGTCGTCGAGGATGACGACACCATCCGTGAGACCGTCTGTGAGGCCCTGGCCCTCGAGGGCTATGCCGTGACTGGCTGCAGCAATGGCCGCAAGGCCCTTGATCTCCTCCACTCCGATGCGACGGAGCAGGGGAGCGAAGGATTTGCATTGGTGGTGCTGGACCTGATGCTGCCCGGTCTGGGGGGCCTTGATCTCTGTCGAAAGCTGCGCCAGGTGCACAACCAGACCCCGATTCTGGTGGTGAGCGCGCGCGATTCGGAAACGGATCGGGTGCTGGGCCTCGAGGTGGGAGCTGATGACTACCTTGTCAAGCCGTTTGGCATGCGTGAGCTGGTCGCCCGCTGCCGCGCCCTGATGCGCCGCAGCACCCTGCAGCAGCGGGATGAGCGCCAGATGCTGCAGCACGCCAACCTCTGCCTCTATCCGGAGGAATGCCGGGTTCTGCGCGACGGTCTGGAGGTCAACCTCTCCCGCCGCGAATTCCGGCTGCTGGAGCTGTTCATGCAGCATCCACGCCGGGTCTGGAGCCGCGACAAACTGCTGGAACGTCTCTGGGGATTCGATTATTTCGGTGATCCCAAGACCGTTGATGTCCACATCCGCTGGCTGCGCGAGAAGATCGAAGATGATCCGTCGGCACCGCAGCATGTGCAGACGGTGCGGGGCTTCGGTTATCGCTTCGGCTGAGGCGTGCCGGTGGGGCCGCTTGCGGCCGTGAGATGAACGTTGTGGTCGGATTTGGGCTTGGAGTGGCAGCGGGTCTGCTGGCTGGCTGGTGGTTGGCGGGTTGGTCTCGGCGGCGAGGGCGGGGGCACGCCATACCGTCGCAACGCCCCGGCCGTCGCCAGCTGCTGCGCTGGATTGAGGCGGCACCCCTGGGCTGGATGCTGCTGGATGGGGAGGGTGTGATCCGCACCATCAATCCCCGTGCTGTGCGATTGCTGCAGTTACCAGCGGCTGGTCTCCACCGGGGTGAGCCGCTTCAGGCACTCTGCCGTGCACCGCAGCTGCGCAGCGCCATCGACAGCGCCCGCAGCCAGCAGCGGCTTCAACGGCTGGAATGGCAGCACGGGGAAGAGGATCTGGAGGTGCATGTCCTCCCCGGTGACGATGGCTGGGTGGCGGTGCTGCTGCAGACCCGCCGCTCCCTGGAAGCCCAGCTGGAGCAGCAGGAGCGCTGGGTCAGCGATGTGGCCCACGAGCTCAGGACCCCCCTCACGGCCCTGCTGTTGGTGGGCGACAGCCTCGCTTCCCAGGTGAACAGCCGCCATGCGGTGCTGGTGGAGCGGCTGCAGCGGGAGTTGCTGCGGTTGCAGCAGCTGGTGGGGGATCTGCTGGAGCTTTCGCGGCTGGAGAATGCCCTGCCTGGAGATCCGGGTCGCAGCGATCCGGTCGATCTGGGTGCCCTGGTGGAAAAGGTGTGGGCAGGTCTGCGTCCCCTGGCGGAACAGCGCCGGATCCAGTTGGCCCTGCACCGGGTGCCCCGACAGCCGCCGGAGCCGGAAGGGGAGGATCCGGCCCCGACGGTGGTGTGGGGCGATGGGTCGCGGCTGCATCGGGCCCTGCTCAACCTGCTCGATAACGCCATCCGCTATGCGCCTGATGGCACGGCGGTTCAGGTGGAACTGGTCAGCAGTGGCGACTGGACACTGCTGAGCGTTCGTGATCACGGCCCCGGCCTCAGCGAGCAGGATCTGACCCATCTGTTCGAGCGCTTCTATCGCGGCGATCCCTCCCGGGTGCGCAGCAAACGAACCGGCAGTGGCCTGGGCCTGTCGATCGTGCAGCAGATCGCCGTGACCCAGGGTGGACGGGTCCAGGCCCGCAACCACCCCGGGGGGGGTGCGGTTCTGGAGTTGTGGTTGCCGGAGCGGGGCACACGCCGGCTGGAGCGTCCGTTCAGCGCCTGGCCATCGGGCCGCTAAGGCCGTCAGTCTGGGATGGCAATCCGGCTGTCCAGGTCATCAGTGGGCTCCAGCCAGGTCTCCGCCGCGTCCGCCGGCCTCCTCTGCCATGCCGATCCGGGCGAACAGGTCGGTGCTGGCGGGGTTGAGGTGAATCACCTCCACGGAGCTGCCTCCGAGCTTGATGCGGCGGATCACCTGATCGAGGGCGGTGACTCCGCTCTGATCCCAGATGTGCGCCTCTCCCATATCGATGCTGACCCGGGCCGGATGCTCATGCACATCGAAGCCCTGGCGGAAATAGATGCTGCTCACGAAGAACAGCTGACCCCGCACCGTGTAGATGCGATGGTCGTCGCCGTCGAGGCGACTCTCCACCTCGATCACCTTGGCCACCTTACGGCTGAACAGGATGCCCGCCAGGGCCACACCCGCCAGCAGACCGATGGCCAGGTTGTGGGTGAGCACGGTGATGACCACCGTGAGCACCATCACGGCGGTGTCGCTGCGGGGGATTCGGCGGATTTCGGTGATCGAGCGCAGATTGGCGGTGTTGATCGCGATCATGATCATCACGCCTACCAGGGTGGCCATGGGGATCTGATTCACCCACTCGCGGGCCAGCAGGATCATCGCCAGCAGGCTCATGCCCGAGGTGAGGGTGGAGAGCCGGGTGCGGCCGCCATACCCCACGTTCATCACCGACTGGCCCACCAGGGCACAGCCCGGCATGCCGCCGAACAGCGCGCTGACGATATTGCCGATCCCCTGTCCGCGGGCCTCGACGTTCTTGTGGCTGGTCTGGTCGGTGATGTCGTCGAGGATGTCCTGGGTGAGGAAGGTCTCCATCAGCCCCACCAGGGAGATGGCCAGAGCCGTCGGCAGGATCAGCCCGAGGGTGTTGAGGTTGAAGGGCACCTGGGGCAGACCGAAGCTCGGCAGACCCTGGGGCAGGGTGCCGAGCGACGCCACCGTGGGCACATCCAGCTTCAGCTGGATGGCGATCCCCGTGGTGATCAAGATGGCGATCAGGGCCGAGGGAATCACCTTGGTGACCCGTGGCAGCAGATAGATCAGCACCAGGGTGAGCAGGGTCAGGCCCCACACCGCCGGCAACTGGGCGGGCTGCACCGTCACCACCTCGGGGTGGAAGGCGTCGAGGCCGAGCTGGGGGAGCTGGGCCAGCAGGATCAGGATCGCCAGGGCATTGACGAAACCAGCCATGACCGGCTGGGGCACGAAGCGCATCTGATGGGCCAGGCGCAGATAGCCCCAGGCGATCTGCAGCAGGCCCGTGAGGATGCCGGCGGCCAGCAGAAACTGCAGCCCCAGGCCCGCCCCCAGGGCATCGCCCTGCTGCACCAGGCCGGTCATCAGCAGGGCCGTGGAGCCGGTGGCCGAGGTGATCATCGCCATGCGGCCGCCCACGATCGCCAGGGTGACCGCCAGGCAGAAGGCACCGAACAGGCCCACACTGGGATCGACCCCGGCGATGCCGGAGAAGGCGATCGCCTCGGGGATCATGGCAAAGGCCACCACCAGGCCGGAGAGGACGTCGCGGTGGGGCTGCTGCCACCACTCGCGCAGCGGGACTTGCATCAGGAGTTTGGGTATCTGTTGGCTGGCTGTCCAGCGTCGCAGGCGCCCACCGGTCAGCGTTGCCAGAGGTGGGGCGATGCTGGATCAAGGCGCGCGTCCAGGGATGGCTCGATTCGGTGAACTGCTCAGGGCCGCCAACAACCTCAAATTGCTGGCGGCGATCGGCCGCAGTGGCGGCGACCTGGGTTCGGTGGCGGATCTGGTCGACAACATGCTCGACACACCGCAGATGGAGGCCTGCATCGGCCGCTTTCGCAGCGTCCCTGGCGGCGCCGCGATGATGGATGCCCGATACCCGCCCCTGCAGCCGGATCTGGATCGGCTGATCCAGCTGCCGGAGGGAAGCCTGGGCCGCAGCTACGCCCAGCTGATTCGTCAGCTCGACTACGACCCTGAATTCTTCCGGCCCAGGCCCACGGGAACCCAGGCCCACTGGTTGACCCAGCGCATCGCCACCACCCACGATATCCACCATGTGGTGAGTGGATTCGGCACGGTTTCCGAAGGGGAAAGTGGGGTGCTGGCGATCACCGCCTGTCAGATCGGCTTTCCCGCCTACGTGCTGCTCACCACAGCCTGACAACTGGCCACCTTCCGCTTCCAGACCGAGCGCCTGCCGCGACTGAGCGCGGCTGTGGCGCACGGCATGGCGATGGCTCGGCAGGCGAGTTGCCTGGCCGTGGCCCACTGGGAAGAGGGCTGGCACAGGCCGGTGGCCGATTGGCGGGAGGAGCTGGGGATCCTCGAACCCGCCGATGGTGAGCCCTATGGACTGACCCCAGCAGTACCCGCCGCCTGAGCCGAGCCCCGCAGAATCTCCCTGCGTTCAGACGAGACCCGCAACCGCTCGCTCGAGCGCCTCATGACGACTGATCTCGAGGTGATCCGCCGGCAGCTTGGCGTAGAGACCAAGCCTCTCGAGCCGCTTGCGGGTGGTGCCGTTGGCCCCCACCACAAACACCTGCCGACCTTTCTCCAGGGCCTCCTCCACCGCGTTTTCAACGGCGAGGGCTGCGGTGACCCCCAGGTGGGACACCTCCGTGAGGTCAAACACGATGGCCTGGCAACTGCCGATGGCGTTGTGCTCCCGGTCGATCGCCTTGGCCACCCCGAAGATCATGGCGCCGGTCAGCTGGAACAGCAGCACCTTGCCGTTGCCCCGATCCAGCAGGGCCTTCTCCTCACTGGGCAGATTGAGCTCGCCGTCGGCGGTGCTGACGGATTTCACCTGCTTCGACTGGAGCGAACTCATCCGGTCGATGGTGAGGATGTTGGCGATGAACACGCCGATGCCCACGGCCGCGATCAGATCGACCAGCACGGTGAGGCCGATCACCAGATACATGATCAGGGCGCCCTTGATCGAGATCCGATGGGCGCGCTTGAGGAAGCTCCAGTCGACGATGTCGACACCCACTTTCAGGGCGATGCCGGCCAGCACCGCCTGGGGGATCTGGGCCGCCAGGCGCGTGCCCGCCAGGATCACCAGCATCAGCACCAGGGCGCGGGTGATGCCCGAAAGGGCGCTGCGGCCACCGGCCTGGATGTTCACCACCGTGCCCATGGTGGCGCCGGCACCGGCGATGCCGCCGAACAGGCCCGAGACGAGGTTGCCGAGGCCCTGGCCGATCAGCTCCTTGTTCGAATCGCTCTCGGTGCGGGTGATGCTGTCGGCGATCACCGCCGTGAGCAGGGCATCGATACAGCCCAGCATCCCGAGCACGGCGCCGTTGACGAGCATCGTCTCCAGCTGGGGCAGGGAGAAGTAGGGCAGCTGCAGCTTCGGAAAACCGGAGGCGATCTCGCCGATCCGGCGGATCTCTTCACCATCGCCGCCGCCACTCAGCAGCGAGAGGGACAGGAGCGTGCCCAGGATCAGGGCGATCAGCTGGGGCGGTGCAATCGTCTTGACCTTCGATGGCGTCAGCCAGAGGATCGCCAGGGTGATCACCGCCAGGATCACTTCGGTGGGCCGGGCGCTGGTGATCAGGCCCGGCAGGGCATTCAAGGTGCCGAGCACCCCACCTTTGGGAATCGCCTGCCCCAGAAAGGGACCGATCTGAAGAATGATCAGGATGAAGCCGATCCCGGACATGAAGCCCGAGATCACGGTGTACGGCATCATCGTGACGTAACGGCCCAGCTTCAGGAAGCCGAACAGGATCTGGAACAGACCCGCCAGCATCACCACGGTGAAGGCCATGGCCAGGCCGTGTTCCGGATTCTGGGAGGTGAGTTTGGCAATCACCGCCGTCATCACCACTGTCATCGGACCGGTGGGCTCCGAGATCAGGGTGGGGGTGCCGCCGAACAGGGCGGCGAACAGGCCAACCAGCACGGCCCCCCAGAGGCCTGCGGCGGCACCAGCTCCGGAGGCGACACCGAAGGCCAGGGCCATGGGAAGGGCGATCACCGCGGCGGTGACGCCACCGAACAGGTCCCCCTTGATGTGCTGGGAGCTGATCCGGTTGAACACTGCCGAGGGCGAGAACGCCGGCGCAGCGGGAGGCGACATGGAGATGCAGACAAGGGAAATGTTCCGAAGGCACAGCGTCAGATGCTTGCCCGATACAGGCCGCCGGAGTGACGCGAACCTTAGGGATGAGGCTCCGTTCGCGTGGGCTCATCCGGAAACCGGGCCATCGCTCTTCACAAAGACACTGTCCATATGGCCTGTTTTCCCAGGGTTTTGCTCCTGCTGAAGGCATCCGAAAAGGGGCTGCCTAGGGTGCCAGCGGATTTGGTACCGGCGGATGAGCCCGATCTATACCGACAACAGCCTCAGCATCGGCAATACCCCGATGGTGCAGCTCAACCGGGTCACGGCCGGTTGCGGGGCGAGGGTTCTCGCCAAGATCGAGGGGCGCAATCCCGCCTATTCGGTGAAGTGCCGCATCGGTGCGGCCATGATCTGGCAGGCCGAGCAGGCCGGACGGCTGGGTCAGGGCAAGGAACTGATCGAACCCACCAGCGGTAACACCGGCATCGCCCTGGCCTTTGTGGCGGCCTCGCGCGGTATTCCCCTGACGCTCACCATGCCGGAAACCATGAGCCTGGAGCGGCGCAAGCTGCTTACGGCCTATGGCGCCCGTTTGATGCTCACCGAGGGGCGGCTGGGCATGGGCGGGGCGATCGGGGCTGCCAAGGAGCTGGCCGAGTCTGATCCGGATCGCTACGTGCTGCTGCAGCAGTTCAGTAATCCCGCCAATCCCCAGATTCACCACGACACCACGGGCCCCGAGATCTGGAACGACGCTGATGGCGAGGTGGACGTTCTGGTGGCGGGGGTCGGCACCGGCGGCACGATCTCCGGCGTGAGCCGCTACATCAAGACCACTCTGGGCCAGCCGTTGGTCTCGGTGGCGGTGGAGCCGGTCAACAGTCCGGTGATCAGCCAGGCGAAGGCCAACCTGCCGCTGCAGCCCGGATCCCACAAGATCCAGGGCATCGGGGCCGGTTTCCTGCCCGACAACCTGGATCTGGATCTGGTCGATCGCGTCGAAACCGTGAGCGACGACGAGGCCATGGGCATGGCGCGCCGTCTGATGTGCGAGGAGGGCATCCTGGCCGGCATTTCCTGCGGAGCGGCCACCGTGGCAGCCTTGCGGCTGGCGCGGGAGGAGGCTTTCGCCGGCAGGACGATCGTGGTGGTGCTTCCCGATTCCGGTGAGCGCTATCTCAGTTCGGCCCTCTTCGAAGGCGTGTTCAACGAGCGTGGCCTGGCGGTCTGAACCAACCCGTGTTGACACCGATGAAGGGTGCGGGAGAGGCCTTGTATAAGGGGAGGATCCGTCGCAGCCGAAGGTCCGATGCCGGAGAACGACTCCCCAGCTGGTATCCCAGCCGAAGCGCAACCTGTCGAAGCGCAACCAGCTGAAGCGCAACCAGTTGAAGAGCAACCAGTTGATGCTCAGCCAGAAGCTTTTCATCCACCAGCCGAGTCGTCTGAGCCAGCGCAGTCAGCTCCCTCTGAGCCCGAGATGCACCAGCCTTCAGCGGGTGTGCCAGGGACTGTCGCTGAGCCGGTGCCGTCAGCGGAGCCGTCGCCGGAGCCTGTCGCTGAGCTGCAGTCCGGTTCTGAGCTGAAGGCCCCTCTGCTCGAGAACCCTGTTGCGGCCATCGCGTCAGCGCCCGAAGCCGCCAGAGAGGGGGATGTTCACGTTGAGGTCATGCCTGGGACGGCTGTCCCGGTGGCGAGCCCTGCCCCCGCCCCCGTTCTGGAGGATCTGCCTGAGAAGCCTGTGGTGCAGGCCATCCATCCTGTGATTCCGGTGGCTGAGCCCGCGCCCCTGGCCCCGCGGCCAGCGCAGCCAGCAGGGGCAGCGGCCGAAACCTCTGCCGCAGAGGCCCTGCGGTTGCCGCTCCAGTTTCTCAATCAGGTGCTGGGCAAGCTTGGAGCATCCCAGCTGAAGTCCTTCGAGGATCTGCTGCCGGTGGCGCGGCTGCTGCTCCTGGCCGTGGTGGCCGGTGTGGCGCTCAAGCTCACGGGTGCCACCTTGCAGGCCATCGATGAGTTGCCCTTGATTGGTGGCCTGCTGGAGCTGGTCGGTCTGGTGGCTGTGCTTAATTTTCTCGCCCGCAACGCCCTGCGGCAGCAGAAGCGCGCCGAGCTGCTCAGCCGCATCCACCAGATCCGCAAGGATCTGCTGGGTTAGGCCTGGTCACGACGGATTTCGGTCAGAACCGGCCTGGTCTGGAGCGGCTTCAGTCGATCACGGCTTCCGTAACGGCATGGCACCGCCTGGGTCGCGGAGCTGACGGCCGCTCCTACCCTCCCAACAAACCGATTGTTCCGTCTGCAGCCGAGGCATGAGCCATCTCCGCGAGATCATGCAGCGCCTCAATGCAAAGGCGCCTTCTCCAGCCACGCCGCCGGCCCAGCTGGAGGGGCACCTGACTGCCTACGAACGGCAGCTGCACGACTGCAGCGATTCGATGCTCCAATACGAGGCGGTCTGGCTGGAAGAGCATCTGCAGGGTCTGGATCTCTGTGCCAGCAAGCCAGAGATGCGCGCGGCGGCCGGCGGTGCCGCCCATGTGGCCCTGCTGCGCCAGGAGAGTGAACGCTTCATCAGCCTGCTGCACGCTGAGATGGAGCGCCGCGAGCTTCAGCCGGCTCGGCATCGGGCTGCCGTGGTTCCCACCGAGCACGCCTGGGAACTGACCAATCCAGCGATCCGCCAGGCCTGGGGCATCGACGTCTCCTGAGCTTCAAAAAGGCACTGCCCGCCAGCACTGACGCCGTGAGTCTGGCGATCCACTCTTGGATCACCCTGCCGCTCAGCCTTCGTGCTGCTCTCCGCCGCCCAGCCGATCTGGTCGCTCCCGCAGAGCGAGGTGTGCGACGCCCTGCAGACCACCCCGACCGGGCTGAGCAGCGCCGAGGCTCTGCGGCGACTGGAGCGCTTCGGGCCCAACAGTCTGCCGGCCCTGCGTCGCCGCTCCCTCTGGCTGCGGTTCGTGGATCAGCTGGTGCATTTCATGGCCCTGTTGCTCTGGATCGCCGGCGGCCTGGCCTTTGTTGCAGGGACCCCGGCCCTCGGCTGGGCGATCTGGGCCGTGGTGCTGATCAACGGGGCGTTCTCCTTCTGGCAGGAATTCCAGGCTGAACGCACCCTGGCTGCCCTGACGCGCGCCCTGCCCCGCCAAGTGCAGGTGTGGCGCGATGGTCAGCTGCAGACCTGCCAGGCCGATCAGCTCGTTCCAGGCGATCGGGTCGCCCTGGAGGAAGGCGATCAGGTGCCGGCGGATGGGCGCCTGCTCGAATCGATCCGGCTTTATCTGGATGTGTCGGTTCTGACCGGCGAATCCCTGCCGGTGGCCCGTCAGGCCGAAACGCTGCCGCCGGAGCGCAGTGACCATCCGATCCCCACGCGCGAGCGCTCCAATCTGGTGCTGGCCGGCACCACCGTGACCGCCGGCCGTGGCATCGCCGTGGTCTATGCCACCGGCGCCGAGACCGAGTTCGGTCAGGTGGCCCACCTCACGGCCAGCACCGAACGCAGCCCCAGCACCCTCGAACGGCAGGTGGCCCGCATCGTGCGGGTGATCACCACGATCGCGGTCTCGATGGGGCTGCTCGTGTTCGGTCTCAGCCTCGTGTTTGTCGGCATGGGGCCCTTGGAGGGCCTGGTGTTCGCCGTGGGGATCCTGGTGGCGAATGTGCCGGAGGGACTGCTCCCCAGCGTCACCCTCGCCCTGGCCCTGAACGTGCGCCGCATGGCCCAGCGCAACGCGTTGGTGCGGCGTCTGTCGGCGATCGAAACGCTCGGGTCGGTGAGCGTGATCTGCAGCGACAAGACCGGCACCCTCACCTGCAATCGCATGGCAGTGCAGGACACCTGGCTGCCGAACCCGGACCCGCTGCTGCACAACTGGTTGCTGGTCTGGTCGTGCCTGTGTTCCAACGCCCATCTCGAGCTGGCCCCGGCCCGGCATGTGGTGGGCGATCCCACCGAGGCGGCCCTGCTGGTGGCGGCCGATGCGGCCGGACTGAACCCCGAGCGGTTGCCCCAGCTCCATCCCCGCCGCCAGGAGATTCCGTTTGATTCGCACCGCCGTCGCATGAGCGTGGTGGTGGAGGCGGGCCCGGGCTGGCAGTCCGGTGGAAAGGGCTGGGGCTGGCTGGAGTCCCAGGCTCTGGTCATCACCAAGGGGGCGCCGCTGGAAGTGCTCGACCATTGCGTGTCGGGCATGGCTGCGGCGGGTCCGATCCCCTTGCTGGAGCCCGAGCGTCGCCGCATCCGCGAGGCCAATGACCGGCTGGCGAGCCAGGGCTACCGGGTGATCGCCGTGGCGATACGGCTGCTGCCCCACGATGGCGGGTCCGGCACGGATGCCAGTGAGGCTGTGGAGCAGCAGCAGGTGTTCGTGGGGTTGCTGGGGTTGTACGACCCCCCACGGCCGGAGGTGCCCGAGGCGATCCGGCGCTGCCGCGAGGCCGGCATCAAGGTCACCATGGTGACGGGCGACTACGGCGTGACCGCCCAGGCCATCGCCCAGCAGATCGGCCTGCTTGAGCCCAGCGCCGTCCGTCAGGCGGATCCGGTGCGGGTGATCGAGGGTGACGCCCTGGCCCGGATCAGTGATGTGCAGCTGCGCCAGCTGCTCAAATTCCGCACCCGCCTGGTGTTTGCCCGGATGGCTCCAGAGCAGAAGCTACGGCTGGTGCAGGCCTATCGCGCCCTCGGGGAGGTGGTGGCCGTGACCGGCGACGGTGTCAACGATGCCCCGGCCCTGCGAGCCGCCGATGTGGGCCTGGCGATGGGATGCAATGGCACCGATGTCGCCCGGGAAGCGGCGGACATCGTTCTGCTGGACGACAACTTCGCCACGATCATCGAGGCGATCCGCTACGGGCGGGCCGTGGTGAGCAACATCGGCAAATTTCTCACCTACATCCTCGCCTCCAACGTGCCGGAGATCCTGCCGTTCCTGGCGATGGTGGCGCTGCGCATCCCCGCGGCCCTCACGGTGCTGCAGATCCTGGCGGTGGATCTGGGCACCGATCTGCTGCCGGCCCTGGGTCTGGGGGCGGAGCCACCGGAGGCCGGTGGCATGCGCCGACCACCGCGGAAGCGGGATACGCCGTTGCTGAGCGGAGCCCTGTTGCTGCGGGCCTACCTGTTCCTCGGCTTGATCGAGGCCGTGCTGGCCATGGGGGGCTATCTGCTGGTGTGGCAGGGGGCGGGCTTTGATCTGGCGGCGCTGCGGCAGCTGGCGCCGGCCCTGTTGCATCGCAGTGCTCCAGCCGAGTTGCTCTGGTTGCAGCGGCAGGCCTCCGCCGTGGCCTTCTGCCTGATCGTGTTCTCCCAGGTGGGTGTGTTGCTGGCCTGCCGCAGGGAGCGGAGCAGCGGCTGGTCGCTGCCGGCCTGGCGGGACAATCCCCTGCTCTGGATTGGGGTCATGGCCGAGCTGGCCCTCACCGCCGCCTTGATCCTGACGCCGGCCCTGGCGGAGTTGTTCGCCATGGCCCCCTTCCCTGCCGCCTGGCTGCCCTGGATGCTGGTGGCGCCGGTGACCATCCTGCTAGCGGATGATCTGCGCAAGGGTCTGCTGCCGCTGCAGCGTGCCGGTTGACAGGCTCAGTTGGCCATGGTCACGAATTCTTCAGACACGCTGGGGTGCAGGGCCATGGTTCGGTCGAAGTCCGCCTTGGTGGCTCCCATGCCGATCGCAATGGCGGCCATCTGGATGATCTCGGCGGCGTGCTCACCCACCATCTGAACCCCCAGGACCCTGTCGGTGGCCGCCTCCACCACCAGCTTGAGCAGCACCCGCGGACCTCGAGCGGGCAGGGCCTGGGCCATGGGGCGGAACCGGGCCCGATGCACCCGCAGGCCCTCAGGGCCGCAGCGGGCGATCGCCTCCTCTTCGCTCAGGCCCACCGTGGCCAGTTCCGGCTGACTGAATACGGCACTGGCCACTAGGTCATGGTTCACCTGCCTGGGTTTGCCGCCATACACCGAGTCGGCGAAGGCGCGCCCCTCATCCACCGCCACCGGGGTGAGGTTGATCACGTCGGTGGCATCTCCCACCGCGTAGATATGGGGCACGTTGGTGGCCTGGTTTCTGTCCACCGGGATGCGCCGGCCGTTGTCTGTGGCCACGCCGGCCGCATCCAGGTGCAGAGGCTCCAGATAGGGATGGCGGCCGGTGGCCAGCAACACCCCACCACAGGCGATCTGTTCGCCGCTCTGGGTGGTCACCACCAGGGCCCCCGGCTCTCCTGCGATCTGGGCGGGGCTGTGGGCGAAGCGGATGTCGATGCCGCCCGCTTCCATGCCCTCCTGCACGGCGTGGGCGGCCTCCAGATCAAAGCCGCGCAGCAGGTGATCACCGCGCACCAGCTGGGTCACCTGGACGCCGAGCCCATTGAGGATGCAGGCGAATTCGCAGGCGATGAAGCCCGCACCCACAATCACGACCCGTTCCGGCAAGGATTCGAGCAGGAACAGGTCGTCGCTCACCCAGCAATGCTCGGCCCCCTGGATCAGCGGGCGGGTGGGTCGGCCCCCCACGGCGATCAGGATCCGTTCACCGCGCAGGATGCGGGGCGGGCTGCCGGGGGCCGGATCCGATTCCGAGGACTGGTCACGGAGGGTGGCTGGTGTTGCCGTCACTGCCACGCTGCGGGAATCGAGGAAGTGGCCCCAGCCACGTACCAGCTCCACCCCCGCCTTCTCGAGCAGGCCGATGTGCAACTGGTTGAGCCGATCCACTTCGGCGCGCACGTTGGCGAGCAGGGTGCCGGCGTCGTGGCGCACCTCTCCCATCGACCAGCCGTAGCTGGCCGCATCGGCCAGCAGGTGCTTGTAGGCGGAGCCGTAGACCAGCAGTTTCTTGGGCACGCAGCCGCGGATCACGCAGGTGCCGCCCACCCGATCCCCCTCCACGATCGCCACGCGGGCGCCGTAGGAGGCGGCACGCTTGGCGGCGGCCAGGCCGCCGGAGCCGGCACCGAGCACGATCAGATCGAAGTGGTCGCTCATGGCCGGGGAGCTCTCGATGCCTATCGCTGGGCCTCAAGCTATGTCAATCAGGCGAACTCACTTGGGCGAGGTCTCTGAGGTCAGGTGATCAGGGGGCGTTCAGTCGGGCAGCAGGGTGCCGCTGAGGACGGCCTTGTCGAGCCGGGCGCTGGCCAGGGATGTGTCGCGCAGGTCGCAGCCGCTCAGATCGGCTTCACTCAGATCGGCGCCCGAGAGGTTGGCGCCGTAGAGGCAGGCGCCGCGCAGGTCGGCGCCGTGCAGCTGGGAGCCCTGCAGCTGGGCATAGCTGAGATCGGCACCCCGCAGATCGGCCCGGCCCAGATCAGTGAGCTGGTCGAGGCCGCTGCGGAAATCGGCCTCCACCAGGCGGGTGTCGCGCCAGTGGCTGCCGGCTGCCACCACCCCCCGCAGGCAGCAGCGGTGCATCAGGGCCCCGGAGAAGTCGGCGTTCTGGAGCCGGGCGCCGGAGAGATCGGCGTCGTGCCAGAAGGAACCCGCGGCCTGCAGCCCGGAGAGATCCGCTCCCCAGAGCAGGGCCCCCTGGAAACGGCAACCGGTCACCCGGGCCCGTTGCCAGCGGCTGCGGCCGAAGCGGGCTTCCTGGAAGGTGCCTCCGCTGAGGTCACAGTCGCTCAGGTCGAGATCGACACCATCGAGATCACGGAGCTGCAGGCCCGGGAACTGCCGATCTCCAGCGGCGAGGGCCTGGCGCAGGCTTGCAAGATCGGTGGGCAGACCTGGCGAGACAGGCACGTCTGCAGAGGAGGGAGACGACACAGCAGCTCGGCAGCCTGTCAGAGGATCGCCGCCAGGGCGTCGATCTGCTGGCGCTTCGCCGAGAGCATCAACTTTTCGGCGCGGGCCAGCAACTTGAACACGCTTTTATCGATCACCTCGTAGAACACCAGGCTTCCCTCCGGCCGTCGCCGCACCACACCGGCGATGGTGAGCAGCTTGAGGTGTTTCGATACCAGGGCCTGGCTGTGGCCTGTCTTCTCCACCACGGCCGTCACGTTGAGCGGTCCAGCGCGCAGGGCGTCGAGCACGGCGAGCCGGTTGGGTTCGGAAAAGACCTTGAAGTATTCGGCGAGGGCGTCCATCGCGGAGAGGGCCGCAGCAGGCGGCGATGGCTGGAGCCCAAGCCTAGCGTGGATCTCCATCATCTCCTCAACGCGCTCTGCTGTTTCAAGAAAACTGGCAAGACGTTGTATTGCGATGACGTTGTTTCAAGTTGTCCTGTCCCAGCCCGGCACAGCCCGGCCGTTCCGGTCGCGCCCTCGCCCCGGCTTCGAGTCCATTCCATGCTCGGCGCGATGGAGGCTGATGACAACCGCGAGCACGTTGATCGCAAGGCGCCGTTGAACCGGCTGGGTCATCGTTCAGCAGCGGAGACGGAGGCCCAAGAGAGTGATCTGGTGCAGTCGTGCGTATTGGATATTCCGGCTTTCTGCTGTTCAAGGAGCTCTCCCGCCGATTGCAGAAGGCTGGCCGTCCGGAGCTCAGCCGCCTGTTCAACCTGATGGCCCGCGATGAGGCGCGCCATGCCGGCTTTCTCAACCGTGCCCTGATGGCCGAAGGCATCGAGATCGATCTGCCCAGCCTCGGCACCAAGCGGCCGATCACCTGGTTTCCGCTCAGCTGGGTGCTGGATTCGTTCTGCCTCTCAAAATACATCGGCACCTGGCGTTCCATCCTCATCGACCGCCCTCTCAAGGCCCATCCTGACCATGCCTTCGCGCCGTTGTTCGATTGTTTCGAGCCCTGGTGTCAGGACGCGAATCGGCATGGAGACTTTTCAACCTGTTGATCCGTTGCTGGCCTGGCCTGCGTCAGGGGCTTCAAGGGCGACTGCTTCGTCGATCTCCAATGTTCTGCCATCTCAGCCATGGCCGCAGCATGGGCCGCGCCGCCTTAAGTTGACGCCGCTACAGCACCCGTGGCAAAAGGACCATGCTCTGGCAGGCGGTGCGAGGAACTCTGGGAATTGCACTGCTGCTCTTGGTGGCGTGGTTGTTCTCGCAGGATCGGAGGGCCACGCCCTGGCGGCTGATCGGGGTGGCCCTGGCCACCCAGCTGGGGCTTGGGGTGTTGCTGTTTCAGCTGGCGTTCGGCCGGGTGGTGTTTTCCTGGCTGAATGGGGCTGTGGTGGCGCTACTGGCGCCTGCCCGCACGGGTGCTGAATTCGTGTTTGGCCCGCTGGCGGTGCCCGCGGGCGAACAGGGCAGCCTGGGCTTGATCCTGGCCTTCCAGGCCTTCCCGATTGCCATTTTTTTCGCAGCTCTCACCGCTCTGCTTTATCACCTGGGGGTCATGCAGAGGGTGATTGCCACTCTGGCGCGCTTCTTCCGCCGGAGCCTGGGAATCACAGGCGTGGAGGCAACCGTGACCGCCAGCAATGTGTTTGTGGGGATTGAATCGATGCTCACGATTCGCCCTTATCTGGCCACTGCCCAGCCGCATGAACTGGCGGTGGTACTCACCGCCGGCATGGCCACCATCGCCAGCACCATGCTGGGGCTGTATGTGGGTGTGCTCCAGCCCCACTTTCCGGGCATTGCCGGCCATCTGATCACGGCCAACCTGCTGAGTGCTCCGGCGGCAGTGATGATGGCGCGCCTCCTGGTGCCGGCACCGCTGGTGCGGCTGCCTGTACCAGCCAGCGAATCACGGCCGCTGCTGCCCGAGCCGGTGCAAGAGGTGCGCTATGGGAGCAGCGTGGAGGCCATCACCCAGGGCGCCAATGATGGCCTGAAGCTGGCCGTGGGCATCACGGCCGTGCTGATTGCCTTCGTTGGACTGCTCGCCTTGACCAATTCAGGCATCGGCTGGGTGGGCGGCTGGTTCGGCCAGCCGCAGGCCACGCTGCAATCCCTGCTGGCCTGGGTGTTTGTTCCGTTTGTGTGGATGATCGGAGTGCCCTTCAGCGACGCGGTACCAGCTTCGGAACTGCTGGCGTTGCGGCTGGTGGCCACGGAGGTGCCTGCGTTCGTCAGTCTGGCCAGCAGCCTGCAGGCGGGCCAATGGAGCGATCCGCGCTCGGTGGTGATCCTCGCTTACGCACTCTGCGGATTTGCCCATCTCCCCTCGCTGGGAATCTTTGTGGGGGGGTTGTGTGCGTTGGCGCCCGAGCAGAAGGGAGTGGTGGGAACGCTGGCCTGGCGCGTGCTGCTGGCCTCCACGCTGGCCTGCCTGCTCACCGGTGCAGTGGCAGGGTTGCTGGGTGGATTCACGGGATTCTCCTTGACACCATAAGCGTTGTTGGTGCTGATGCCAGAGCTGCGGGCACCAGATGTGCTGGCCCGAAGCATGACGACGCGCCGAAAACTTTTGGTTGAGGGGCTCCCGCCATCGGGGAGCCCCCACTGCTCAGGTGTTGTTGGTGACCCTGGGCAGCAGCTCTCAGCTCACCGCTACATCCACAACCCGGCCGCCGAGGCGATTGACCCGACGCAGGGCTTCATTCATGCGGCTGAAGGGAATCCGCAGCACGTAGGCACCACTGCGGACGTAGGAATTGTCGGCGATGCCGGTGGCGGTGATCGTCACCACGCGGCCAGAGGCGTCGCTGCTGCGGCTGCCGGCATCCACCCGCAGGGCTTCGCGGCGATGGCTCTGGGTGGGGGTGCTGCGGAACTCACCGGACTCGAACGACTCGCCCAGATCGTGGGTCGTGCTCACCAGGGCCTGGAACGGTCCTTCGGTGGAGACAATCACCACTCGGGGTGCCGAACCCTGGACGGGCAGAGCCCGATCCTGATGGAGGGCTTTCCCAAGCCGGAACTGGTTGCCGGAGGCGTCGCCCTTGGCTGAGGCGGCGGCGCCACGGGCCAGTTGCATCAGCCAGGAGAACTGGCGGCCCTCATGGCCCTTGGAGTAATCCCAGCCGTGCAGATAGGGAACGGTATCCTGACCGAAACGCTCCTGATATTCGACGCTATCGATGTAGGAATCAATCTCTGCATCATAACCCTGCTCCTGCAGGATTGTGAAGTGATGCAGCATCTCCGCCTTGTTCTGGGGAGCCCGGCCGAGCAGATGCTTGTGGTTGAGCTCAATGAAACGGTAGGGATTGCTGTTCTCGAAGAAGCGGCTGCGGTAGAGGCCGCTCTTGGCGACGGCCCGCACCAGCTCGCGGACGTTGAGGTAATCGTTGCGGAACAGGGATTCCACGGCGCTCAGCCGCTCGCTGGCCATCACGTATTGATAGCCGAGAACCTGCCGATAGACCGCCCGGATGATGGTGCTTCGGTCCTCGGATGAGGCGTGCGACCAGCTTTCCTTGTCGCGATCATTGGCGAAGCGATCAATGCCCAGCTGGGGCGCTCTGACCAGGGTTATGCGAAGAATGGCAGTATCCGTTCAGGGGCCGTGACGCAGCAGCGCAGCATTCCACCCTTGATCGCTGATCAACGAGCAACCACAGACACCACGATCGATGACGGCCGGCTCAGGGATTCGGCAACAGCGATGGCATCTCACCGCCGCGATGATGGGCGATCAAGGCCTGCTCCAGGAACTGCCAGATATCACGGCCCTGTTGCCGCAGGCTGGTGGTGACCGTGAGCAGCCTGCTGCGGCAGATCGCACCCTGGCGGGATTGGACGCCATGGCTGATCTTGCGCTGAATCACCGAATGGCGCAGGGCACGCTCGGCTGCGTTGTTGGTGGGCTCGATCCCTTCAATCTCCAGGAAGGTCCAGAGGCCATCGCTCACTTGCAGCAACTGATGGCAGGTACGCACCGTCTTGGCCCACGGCGTTCGCTCGCCGCGCTGGCAGCCCAGCTCCACAACCCGCTGCAGCGTGCCCACAAACGCCTGGCGGATCGGCCGACAGCCCTGCTGCAACGTGGACCAGTCGATCGTTCCGTCTTTGTAGCGGTGCCACTGGGCAAACAGCTGCTGCTGCAGGCCCAGCAGCTCCGCTCCAATCTCACCGCTGGCGCCCTGACGGTCAGCGATGGCGGTGAGATCGCGGATCACGTGCGCCCAGCACAGCTGGCGCTGCTCCAGCGGGAGATGGTTGTAGGCGGAGAAGCGATCGCTCACCACAATTCCGCCAAAGGCATTCCCGAGCAGGTCGATCGCGGCGGCAGCCGAGCGGCTCAGGCTCTGCAAGAACACTGTCACCCCCATGGCGGTCACCATGACCCACTCCCAGCCGCGCCGGCCATCGGGGTTGCCCCCATCGGCATTACCGGTGGGGGCACCGGTTTCATCGACATAGACCACCGACTGCTGACGGGCAAACGCAAGGGCCTCCTGCATGGGCTGCTCCAGTGCTGCACTCAAGCGCTGGCGGATAGTGGCCATCGCTCCCCGGCTGATCTGTACCCCCAGCAGCTGATCCAGCAGCGCCTGGGTCTTGCTGAAACTCAACGGGAAGGCACTACCCAGCAGACCCACCAGAGCACTGAGCCGGGGACCGTAATGGCTTACTTCCACCTCCGCCGGTAACGAGGCACAGGTGCTGGTGGAACAGCAGGGGCAGACCAGGCGGTGCAGCCGGTGCTCGATCACCAGAGGCGTGATCGGTGGAATCTCGATCACCTGGTGCCTCAAGGGCTCGGGATCCTGACCCTGTAGCAACGTGCCGCAGCGGCGGCAGGCCTGGGGGTGGTGCTCGACCACCTCATCCACCCGCTCGATCGGCAGCAGCTCCGGCCCAGATCCGGGATGGCCCGGCTGGCCGCCGCGCTTGCGGCCACTGCCCTTGCGTCGTTCGGGCGGCTTAAGAGTTTGCTGAAAAACCCCGCCGCCTCTGCGAAAATAGGGCAACTGCCCCAGGTTTGATGCGAGGTCAGCAGGAGCGCAGCGGCTCCTTGTTCTCCTACGTCTCGATCGAGGAGCGGATCCCGACCAGCCATCCACTCAGGCGGATTCGCAAGCTGGCGGATCAGGCCCTCGATCGACTCAATCCCACCTTCTGCAGGTTGTATGCCTCAGAAGGGAGACCATCGGTGCCGCCAGAGCAGCTGCTGCTGGCCTCGTTGTTGCAGGCGTTCTACGGCATCCGCTCCGAGAGGCTGCTGCTGGAGCAGGTCCACTACAACCTGCTGTTCCGCTGGTTTGTGGGCTTGAGCCCTGACGATGCGATCTGGCATCCGACCACATTCACCAAGAATCGTGATCGGCTCCTCACTGACGACGTCATGGGGCTGTTCCTGGAGAAGCTGATGGGAGCACCCGAGGTCAAACCGCTGCTCAGTGACGAGCACTTTTCGGTGGACGGCACGTTGCTCCAGGCCTGGGCGTCACACGCTTCCTTGGAGCGGATCGATGGCCAGGAGGATCCTCCGCCTCCGCCCACAGGTCCTGGCGAAGGATTCGGTGCTCCCAAAGAGGGAAAGAAGCGCGCCAAAGGGGACTTTCGCGGCATCAAGCTCAGCAACGAGACCCACCGCTCCAGCACCGATCCTGAGGCACGGCTGGCCCGGAAATCGAATGCCCATCCAGCGCAGCTGAGCTATCGGGGCCATGTCCTCATGGACAACCGCCACGACCTGATCGTCGATTGCCGCGTCACCCAGGCCACGGGCACCGGTGAGCGGGATGCCGCCAAAGAGA
The DNA here is from genome assembly GCF_015840525.1 of Synechococcus sp. CBW1006. Taxonomy (NCBI): domain Bacteria; kingdom Bacillati; phylum Cyanobacteriota; class Cyanophyceae; order Synechococcales; family Synechococcaceae; genus Synechococcus; species Synechococcus sp. CBW1006. Next base: position 2,958,871 of record NZ_CP060396.1, read on the forward strand.
TGGCAGCAGACCTCACCGGTGCCCACCAGAAGACCGTCGGCGCCGACAAGAACTACGACACCAAAGGGTTTGTCGCTGAGATGCGGCGGATCGGTGTCACGCCCCACGTGGCCCAGAACACGGCCCGCAGCGGTGGCTCAGCCATTGATGGCCGCACCACCCGTCACGTGGGCTACTCCAAATCGATCAACGCCCGCCGGGGGATCGAAAAGGTGTTTGGTTGGATCAAGGCGTTCGGAGGGCTGCGCCAGTTCAAACTGCGCGGTACCGAGAAGGTCGGCGCCGTGTTTGGCCTGCATGTGATCGCCTACAACCTGATCCGCCTGGGCAACCTGCTCAAGCCCGCGATGGAGGCGGCATGAACAGCCCGTTGTCCAGAGGTGTGCCCAATAGGCCTCAACCAATGCCTTGCAGAGAGGCCAACGATGCCGAAATCGGGCTGTTTGCGGCTCTGATAGCCGCCGATCCGTCTTTTTGAGCCGGAAATCCACTGATGCCTGTGGAAAACTGGCTCGTGGGTTGGTTTTTCAGCAAACTCTTAAACCCCTGGCCATCACTGGAGGGAGGCTTGGAAGAATTGCGGGAGCTGCGGCCGATCCGCTCGCGCAGATGGGCCAGTTCGGTCGCCAGGGCGGTGAGCTGGATGCGGAGCTGCTCGATCTCCTGTTGCTGCCTCTGGCACTGACTGACCAGCTCAAGAAATCCAGCCTTCACTCCCACCGGGGTGGCGGCCCAATCGGCTTCTGAAATCCCGGCCGGTGGGGTGGTCATCGCAAGGAGTCTCTTACTGAGATGCAACCAGGAATCAAGCCACCGTCAAGGGTTCAGCAAGCCCGATGTTCGTTGCGAGCTGTCCCGACTCCTGAACGGGTACGAATGGCAAAAGGGCTAGGGGAGGGCACATGGCAACAGTCATGGCCGGCGCGATGCTAGGTGTAACTGTCCGAGGAAATCATGCAACGGCGTCGCTGTATGCAAACTCTACGAATCTACTGCTTGAATGATGCGTTTGCTCACGAAATATGTAGTCATGTTATGAGCATCTCGTCCGGTCGACCTCCCTATCCATCCCCTCCGGCTCGAACCCCCTGAGCTCTTGATCTCTCGAGCTCCTGGGCCTCCGTTCCTGGCTCCTCGTCCCTGAAGCTGAAGCTTCGCCCGGGCTTCGGCGTCAGGCCCGCATGCGGCTGGCCTGATGGCTGTCCAGTCGGATCAGGTCAGCTGTGCTGCCACCGCTTTGGCGGCGACGGGCCCGCAGGGCCTGGTCGGAGGGGAGGCGCAGCTGGCTGGCCAGGCCCAGCTGCTTCAGCAGCAGGATGAAGCGATAGGTGGGATCGGGCAGGACAACCGGTTCGCCCTGGCGCAGGCCCAGGCCCTGGCGGGCTGAGGAGGGGAAGGCGTGGTGCAGGTTGTGCCAACCCTCACCCAGGGTGATCAGGGCGACCCAGCGGTTGTTGCGGCTGGCATCGCCGCTCTCGAAGGGCTGCTCTCCCCAGAGGTGGGCCGCGGAGTTCACCGTCGCCACGCCGTGGAACAGGACCGTGGTGCTGAGGCAGAAGGCCGCCAGCCAGGGCAGGCCGCCCAGGGCGTAGGAGAGGCCCGCCAGGGCCAGCACCGGCAGCATGTGCAAGCGGTCGATCGCCCGCAGCACCGGATCGGCTTCCACATCCGCAGGCAGCTGTTCGGGGAAGAAGCTGCTGCTCAGCAGCCAGCCCGCCTGGGAACGCCAGAGGCCATGCCACCAGCCCGTCGCCGGCTGCAGGGGGCTGTGGGGGTCGCGGGGGGTGTCCACATGGCGATGGTGCTGCTGGTGATGGGCCTTCCACCAGCTCGGTCCCATCTGTCCGGCGGAGGCCGCCACCAGGGAGCCAAGCCACCAGATCGGCCGCGGTGCCCGGTAACTGCCGTGGGTGATCAGCCGGTGGTAGATCGCCGTGGTGGCCAGCATCCGCGCCAGATACAGCCCCACGGCCCACAGCGCTGCTCCCAGCTCCAGGCCCGTGCTCAGCAGCAGCAGGCAGCCCAGATGGCTGAGGATGATCAGAACGGGGCCATATCCGTAGGCCAGCCGGCGGCGAAGAGGGATCAGAAATCAGCTCACAGCAGGACTGATCCTAGGCAGCCGACACGGCTCGACTGAACGGTCAGCCTTCCTCCGCCCGTTCTTCCCCTGGGTCTGGCATCGGGCAGGCGCGCGTCTGGTGGAAGCGGGAGAAGTCGATCACCGCCCGGGCACCGTCGGTTTCCACCATGTCCACGAAGCAGCGCCCGAAGGCGATGCAGTCGACCGGATAGCTGGCGTGGGCGTGGATCGGACGCTCCAGGATTCCGTCGGTGCCGCTGAAGGACACCACCACCTCGGCATGGTCCACCGCCAGCTGGTCGGGACCCAGTCCCCACAGGGGGCTGTCGCGGTTGATCGGATGCATCGCCGTCCAGGCCAGGGTGAAGGCGATGCCGTCTTCCCGGCTGAGGCGCAGGGGATGCAGTCGCCGCATCCGGTGGCCTTCGCTGCTGCGCTCGTCGATGCTGAGGTAGGCCTTCAGATTCGCTCCCAGGATGGTGTTGCGTCGCTCATTGGCCACCCGGAAGGTGAGGGTGGGAACGCCGTTGTAGGGATGCACCGCCGCCAGGCTGGAGAAACGGATCCGGGCCGAGCTGCGGGAAAAGCGGGCAAAGGCCAGGCCGGTGGTGAGGGCGATGAAGATCAGCCCCGTCAGCGCCTCGGCGGTCACGATCAGGTGGGCGGTGAGGCTGCTGGGGTGGAGCACGCCGTAGCCGATCGAGCCCAGGGTCTGGACGCTGAAGAAGAAGGCGTCCGCGAAACTGGCCGCGCCTCCGCCTGAAACCCCGCCGATGCCGGCCGGATCCAGCCGGTACAGCGCGGCGAACAGCAGGTTGATCAGCAGGTACAGCGTCGTGATCAGCCCCAGGAACAGGGGCCACGACACGGACAGCATCAGCAGGTAGGGCTCTCGCCAGTGGCGGAATCCGCTCTGTGCCTCGGTGATCGTGAGCAGGCCCCTCAGGCGTCTGGCCTGTTCCCGTTGTTCGGGTCGACGCTGCGGCCGCCTCTGGCTCACTCCTCGCCGCCTTCGCCGCCTTCACCGCCTTCATCTGAACCGTGCATCTCCTGATCCTTGGTCTTGCCCTGCATCGCCCCCTCGCCCATCGCTTCCTTCTGCATCTTCGGTGCGGTCTGCGGAGCCGGCGTGCTCATGCCGGACGACTCTTCGCCGCCACTGCCGGAGTCGGGTGCCTTGCCGCAGCCCACGGCTCCGGCCATCAGGCCGGCGGTGGCAAGAAACAGAGCGATGCTGGGGCGGGCCATGGAGGTGGTGCGACTGGCCACCATTCTTGAGGAGACCGCGCCCGGCGGTGGCTGCTGGGCGGAGCAGGTCGTGATCCATCGGCCTGGCTGACGTGATCAACCGCCGCAGTGGCGCGGATCAACAGGCACAGCGCGGCGTGATCCAACGGCAAAGCATGGTGGGATCCACCGACGGCCTCCGTTCATGCGCTTCATTGTCGAGCCCCTGTTCAGCCCTGAGGCGACCCGTGCCCTGGCTGAGGCGCTGCGGGCCGACGACGCTCCCTGGCGGCCCGGTGCCGAAACCGCCGGTTGGCATGCCCGCGGGGTGAAACGCAACCGGCAGCTGGAGCGGGGCTCCGACCTGCATCACCAGCTGGAGGCTCAGGTGCGGGAGGCCCTGCTGGCCGATCCGCTGGTGCGTTCGGCGGCCCTGCCGTTGCATGTCCATGGGGTGCTGTTCAGCCTCACCGGCCCTGGCGAGGGCTATGGGCGCCACGTGGATAACGCCTTCATGGCCGGTGGTCGCTCTGACCTGTCCTTCACGGTGGCCCTCACCGATCCAGCGGCCTACGAGGGTGGTGATCTGGTGCTGGAGTCGCCGGATCGGGAGGAGCGCGTGCGTCTCGGCTCAGGCCAGGCGATCGTGTATCCCAGCACCCTGCTGCATCGGGTCGAGCCGGTCACCGCCGGTGAGCGCCTGGTGGCGGTGGGCTGGATCCAGAGTCGCATCCGCAGCAGTGAACAGCGGGAACTGCTGTTTGAGCTGGACGCGGCGCGGCGGGCCCTGTTTCAGCAGCAGGGCAAGGGGGAGATCTTCGATCTGCTCTGCCGCAGCTACACCAACCTGCTGCGGATGTGGGGCGAGTGAGGCCGGCGCCCCGGAAGCCATGTAACAATTTTTCTGCGTAACAACAGTAGCGTTATACAGTTTGACTGTTGCTTCGTCGCTTTCGGCGTGTCCGCCCATGACTGCTGCCATCCCCGGGTCCATCTCGGACCATGCCCGGCCTGCCGATGCCGTGATGCGCAAGGGGTTCGGGCCACGCGTCCGGCGGCTGCATGGCCGCATCGGCGCCGCGCACCACAAGGCGGAAGGCATGGCCTTCTCCCGCTCGCTGCTGGCCGGAGAAGCCAGTCCGCTGCAGCTGGCCGACCTGCTGCGGGCCCTGGCACCCGCCTACGCCCTGATCGAGCGGCGGGGGCCGGCCCTGGCGGAGGCCCTCGGGGCCACGCTGCCCTGGGCTGATCTGGCTCGCAGCGCCGCCCTCGGCCATGACCTGGCCCAGCTGGAGGCTGCGGCCGTTCCCGCCACGTCTCCGTCTGCCGCCGCCAGCTCCTGGCTCGAGCAGCTCTCCACCCTCGCTGAGACCGCGCCCCACCGCTTCCTCGCCCACGTGTATGTGCGCTACGGCGGTGATCTCTCCGGCGGGCAGCAGCTCAGCGAGCAGGCCAATGCCATCCTGCGCCGCCACGGCCTGCCTGCCGTGGAGTTCTGGCAGTTCGACCGGCCCCTGAGTGAGCTCAAGCAGGGTCTCCACGACGGCTTCGAGCAGCTGCGGCTCAGCGAGTCCCAGGAGCAGGAGCTGCTGCAGGAAGCGGAGGACGCCTTCCTCGCCACCCAGCGCCTGCTGGCCGAACTGGGCGAGCTGGTCTGAGCGGAGCGCCGCTGTCCAGCCGTTCCCCATCCGCTCTCGCCGCACCCTTCGCTCCCCTAGCCCCCGATCTGATGACGTTCGCGCCGTCCCGTTCCGTTTCTGCCGCCAAGCCCTCGGTTTCCACCCCGATCGCGCTGCTGCTCAAGTACGACAAGCCGGTGCCGCGTTACACCAGCTACCCCACCGCCGCCTCCTTCTCGGAGGCGGTGGGCGCCGCCGATCTGGCGGCCCAGCTGGCCAGGCCCGCTGCCGAACCCCTGTCGCTGTATGTCCATGTGCCCTTCTGCCGCCATGCCTGCTGGTATTGCGGTTGCAACCGGGTCACCACCCAGGCCGGCTCCCGGGTGGTGGGCCCCTATCTGCAGGCGCTGGAGCGGGAGCTGCAGCTGATCGGGGCCGCCGCGGGCCAGCGGCGGCGGGTGGGGCAGCTGCACTGGGGCGGCGGCACCCCCAACTACCTCACGCCGGCGGAACAGGGGCAGCTGTGGGAGCTGCTGGATCAGCACTTCGATCTCGCCACCGATCTGGAGGCCTCGATCGAGGTGAATCCCGAGTTCCTCAGCCGTGACGAGCTGCTCGGCCTGCGCCGGCTCGGCTTCAATCGCATCAGCTTCGGCATCCAGGATGCCGATCCCGAGGTACAGAAGGCGGTCAATCGGGTGGTGCCCGTCGAGCAGCTCCGCCGGGCGATGGCCTGGATGCGGGAGGCCTCGTTCGAGAGCGTCAACGTGGATCTGATCTGCGGCCTGCCGCTGCAGACACCGGAGCGCTTCCGCACCACCCTGGAGCTGGTGCGGGAGCTGCGGCCCGATCGCATCTCCCTGTTCTCCTTCGCCTATCTGCCGCAGCAACTGCCCCTGCAGCGCAAGATCGCGGCCGAGGATCTGCCCAGCCAGCACCAGCGGCTGGCCATGCTGGAGTCCGCCAGCCAGCTGCTCGCCGCCGCCGGCTACGACGCTATCGGCATGGATCACTACGCCCTGGCGGGCGACAGCCTGGCGGTCGCGGCCCGCGAGGGCCGGCTGCACCGCAACTTCCAGGGCTACACCACCGGTGGTGAGCTCGATCTGCTGGGGGTGGGCCCCACGGCGATCAGCCAGTTCCCCCATCTGTTCAGCCAGAACCTGCGTGATCTGCGCGCCTACTACGCCGCGCTCGAGGCCGGTCGCCTGCCGGTGGAACGGGGCCTGGTGGTGCGCGATCCGGCGGTGCTGGAACGGCGCCGGCTGATTCAGGAGGTGATGTGCCGCTTCCGGGTTGCGCTGCCCCTGGAGGGTTTCGCGCAGGAGTGGCACGACCTTCAGGCCCTGGCCGCGGATGGCCTGGTGCAGCTGCAGCGCCAGGGCAATCAGGGCCTGGTCGAGGTCACGTCCCAGGGCCGCTGGCTGATCCGCTCGATCGCCGCGGTGTTCGATCCGGAGCAGCGCCGGCGGGCCAGCGGTTCCCGGCTGGTCTGACACCTGCGCGGCGGCCCGCCGTCAGGATGGCCTGGTCTGGCTGCCGGTGCGATGGCCCCTGCCTCCCCGTCAGCGCTGCCGGCCCTGGCAGCGCTGCCCTCCCTGGCGGATCTGGAACGCCGTGCCGCAGGCGGCGGCCTGCTTCTGCGCCTGCAGGTGTCCGACCGTCTGGGGATCCGGGGCCTGCGGGTGGTGGTGGCCCGCTCGCGGCCGCAGCAGCCTCCCCTGCTGCTGGGGGAGCTCAAGGGCTGGGCGCTCCCCACGGCCGCGGGCCTGCAGCTCGACACCATGCGGGTGCAGGGACAGGACACCGCCGCGGTGGGCCCCTTGATCTGGGCCGCCACCGGCGCCTGGGCCCTGGAGTGCACGCCCTGCCGCCAGGCGCGCCTGCTCGCCATCCGCGACGATCCGCGTCAGCACCGCCGCTTGGTGCGCTATTTCGAGCGACTTGGCTTCATGCCGCTGCGCGACCTCGGCGCCGGTCCGCTCGATCTTGCCCTGCGCCTGGTGTGGGGCGGGACGGGGTTGCTGATGCGCGGCGAGCTGGTGGAGGTGCTGCGGCGCAGCGTGCGGCGGCTGGAATGGATTGCCCCAGGGCCTTGAGGGCCGCGGCCAACAGCCGCGCGCCAGGATCGCCTCCCCAGCACGGACGGAACGGCATGCAGGGCTTGCGCGGGGTGGATGGCTGCCGGGCCGGCTGGCTGGCGGTGTCCTGCGAGGGACCGGGGGAGCCCGTCACCGCCCGGCTGTTCCCCTCCGCCCTTGAGCTGCTGGAGGGGCCGGGCTGGCAGCTCACCGCCATCGACATCCCCATCGGTCTGCCCGAAGCCGGGCCCCGCCGCTGCGATCGCGAAGCCCGCCGCCTGCTGGGCCCCCGCCGCAGCAGTGTCTTTTCAGCGCCCCTGCGCGGCGTGCTGGCCGCCACCAGCTACCCGGAGGCCTGTGCCTTGTCCCAGGCGGCCCAGGGTTGCAAACTCAGCAAGCAGGCGTTCCACATCCTCGCCAAGGTGCGCCAGGTGGACGCCTGGTTGCAGCGCGATCCAGGGCAGGCCCGCTGCCTGGTGGAGGTGCACCCGGAGCTGTGTTTCCGCGAGTGGAACGGTGGTGTGCCGATGCCGCACCCCAAGAAGAGCGCCGCCGGCGCCGCCGATCGCCTGGCCTTGGTGGAGCGGACCTTCCCGGGGGCGGCGGCCGCGATCCGCGCCCGTTTCCTGCGCCGCCAGGTGGCCGATGACGACATCCTCGATGCCCTGGCGGCCCTGTGGAGCGCCGCGCGCATCGAGGCCGGCACGGCCCTGCGCCTCGGCGGCGACCTCGACGGCACGGGCCTACCGATGCAGATTCTGGTCTGAATCTGGTACAGATGAACTACTGTGAGCTGGTTCGGCTGGTTGCCGTGTCCGGATCCCGTCCCCGTTCCTGCTTGCCCGCTCCGCCACCCGCATCGCCACCCGCGCCGCCGCCGGAGCCGGCCGTTGCCGGGCCCTGGCGCCTGGAGCCGCAGCGCCCGCCGCTGGCCCTGCCCCTCGCCGCCGAGGCGGTGGCGGCCGGCTTCCCCAGCCCCGCGGACGATTACATGGAGGCGGCCATCGATCTCAACGAGGTGCTGATCCGCCATCCCAGCAGCACCTTTTTCCTGCGGGTCAGCGGTGATTCGATGATCGGGGCCGGCATTCACCACGGCGATCTGCTGATCGTGGATCGCAGCCTGGAACCGCGCCCCGGGCGGATTGTGGTGGCGGTGCTGGAGGGGGCCTTCACGCTCAAGCGCCTGGTGCGGCAGCAGGGGCGCTGGCTGCTGGAGGCGGCCCATCCGGCCTATCCGTTGCTGGAGCTGGGGGCGGCGGACGATGACCGGCTCTGGGGCGTGGCCATTCACGTGATCCACCCGCTCTGAGCGCTCTCCCATGGCCCTGGCCACGGTGCTGATCGACGCCAACAATTTCTACGCCTCCTGCGAGGCGGCCCTCGATCCCGCCGTGGCCGGCCGGCCGCTGGTGGTGCTCTCCAACAACGACGGCTGCATCGTGGCCCGCAGCGCCGCAGCGCGCAGCCTGGGCATTCCCATGGGCCAGCCCTATTTCCAGGTGCGTCGCGAGCTGGAGCGGCTGGGGGTGATCGTGCGCAGCTCCAATTACGCCCTCTATGCCGACATGAGCCAGCGGCTGATGGCCACGATCGAGCCCTGGGTGGAGGAGCTGGAGGTCTATTCGATCGACGAGGCCTTTGGTCGCCTGCATCGGCCTGCAGCCGGCGATCCCAGCGGCGCGGATCTCAGGCCTGGCGGTGATCTCACGAGTTGGGGGCGGCGGCTGCGGGCTCAGGTGCAGCGCCATCTCGGTCTGCCGGTGGCGGTGGGCATCGCGCCCACCAAGGTGCTGGCGAAGATCGCCAACCGTCTGGCCAAGGGCGATCCCCGCCACGGTGGGGTGTTCGATCTGGGGGCGGTGGCGGATCCTGACCCCTGGCTGGAATCCGTCGCCATCGAGGACGTCTGGGGCATCGGCCGCCAGCTGGCGCGTTGGTGCCGCCTGCGCGGCGTCGCCGATGCCCGCCAGCTGCGCGATCTGGCCAGCGGCGAGCTGCGCCGCCGGTGCGGCGTGGTGGGTCTGCGGCTGCAGGAGGAACTGCGCGGCCGGAGCTGCTTGCCCCTGGTGAGCCTGCCGCCGGCCAAGCAGGAAACCTGCGTCAGCCGCAGCTTCAGCCAGCCCGTCACCACGCTGACGGATCTGCGCGAGGCGATCGCCACCTATCTCAGCCGCGCCGCCGAGAAGCTGCGGCGTCAGCGGCAGCGGGCCGGGGCGATCACCGTGTTCGTGCGCAGCAGCCCCTTCGATGGCAGCCGCTTCTACAGCAATGCCGCCACGGTGCAGCTGCCCCTGGCCAGCAACGACACCGCCGTGCTGCTGGCCGCCGCCCTTCCCCTGGCCGAGCGTCTGTTCCGGCCCCACAAGCCGTTGCAGAAGGCCGGTGTGCTGCTGCAGCAGCTCCAGCCCCTCGAGCAGCTGCAGCACCATCTGCTGGCACCGATGCCGCTGGAGCAGCAGCAGCGCCGTGAGGCCCTTCTGGCCACGATCGATGCCCTGAACCGCCGCTACGGTCGAGGCACGGTGCAGTGGGCGGCCTGTGGCTTGCGGCCCGCCTGGATGATGCGCCGTTCCCGGCTCTCCCGTGCCGCCACCACGCGTCTGAGCGATCTGCCCTGGGTGCAGGCTGGCTGAACATCCAACCGAATCGTGACTGGCGGCCGCTGAGATCCGACCGGATGCGACTGGCGCTGGACTGGCGTGATGACACCGATAAGGTCGATGCATTCCGGAGCCCCTGAGTGACATCCGCTCCGGCCGAAATCCTTCTGGGAGGTTGTCATGAGCATGCAGAATCTTCACCGCCTGGTGGTGGATGCCGAGAGGGACGAGCGGATGCGTGCCCGTCTGCGCCGCTGCCGCAACACCGCCGATCTGATTCGCACGGCACGGCGTCTCGGCTATGGGATCAGCGCCGTCGATCTGAAACGTGCCCGCCAGGACGATCAGCGCAGTCGCGAGGTTGTAGCGCGGCAGGCGGTGGCTGGCTCAGTCAGCTCCCATCAGGCGTGAGACCTGGTCGCGGCCGTTGGTCTTGGCCAGATCCAGGGCATGTTCGGCGCGGTGCAGCAGATCGTTGAAGCTGGTGTCGCCGGCGGTGCGACTGGTGAGTCCACCGCTGATCTGGAGCTGGTAGCCGGAATGGGAGAACACGCCAGGGAGGTGGTGAACGCTCTCGCGCAGTTGTTCGGCGATCTGCAGGGCGGAGTCACTGTCGCGCTCCAGCATCAGCAGTGCGAATTCGCTGTTCCCCATGCGCACCACCAGATCATGCTCCGGCAGCAGGCTGCGGCAGAGCTGGCTCACGTCGCGGAGCACCTGATCACCGGCGGGGTGGCCCCAGCGGTTGTTGATCAGGCGGAAATTGTCGAGGTCGATGCACAGAAGTGACAGGGGCAGGTCGTGCTGCAGCGCTCTCTCGAACTCCTTGGTGCCGAGTTTGTGCAGCAGGGTGCGCTGCGGCAGTCCGGTCACCGGACAGTGGTGACTCATCCGCCGGAGTTCGATCTCGCGCATCACCAGGTCGGCCAGCAGCTTCAGCTGATCGATCTGCTCAGGGCTGGGCTGGCGCGGTTCCCGGTCGATCACGCAGAGAGAGCCGAGCTTGTGCCCATCGGGCGTCCGTAGCGGCGCTCCGGCGTAGAAGCGGATGTGGGGATCGCCCGTGACCAGGGGATTGGTGGAGAAGCGCTCGTCGGCCAGGGCATCGGGCACCACCAGCACCTCGTCTCCGAGAATGGTGTGGCCGCAGAAGGCCTGCTCCCGCGGTGTTTCCCGCACCGTCAGGCCCTGACGGGAGAGAAACCACTGCCGATCGGCTTCCACCAGGGAGATCACGGCGATCGGAGTCTGGTAGAGGCTCCGGGCCAGGGTGAGAATCCGATCGAAGTGGGGATCATCGGCATGGCCCTTGAGATCGTGCCGCTCCAGATCACGCAGGCGCTCCTGTTCATCGGCAGGAATCGGAAAGCTGGCCATGGCGGTGCGGAGACAAACAGGGAGTGCCGGTGAGGCCGGAGGACGGCGATCAGAGCAGGTGGCCGTCCGGCGGCGTATCGCCAAGGGCCTCTCTGATCATGGCGGCGGTCACCGGCAGCGTCTCAAGTTCATCGGCGTTGTCGAGAAAGGCATCGAAGGAGGCGTAGCGGCGCACCATCGGTTCGGCGCCCGGCGCGGCGCAGGCCTGCTCCCAATCCTGATCATCCGGGCGAACGGCGGCAAAGCATTCCAGGGCCTCGGCCAGGTCGGCGCCGTCGCCGATCTGCTCGCCATGCCAGAGAACCTCGTAGAAGCCCATGGCGACACCATGCACGCTGTCTTCATTGTGAAGGCAGACAGCCTCAGGCCGGGCCCGAGGTCAGCTCCGATCTGGCTTCCCGGACCAGCTCCTCATAGCCGGCGCGGCGGCGGGCATCGAGCTGCTCGAGATAGCGACGCTCGTTGTAATAGAGGTCCTGGAAGCGCAGGGCGTCGCTGTTGAGCTCCGCGAACATGGCCTCGATGCGGCTCTCCATGTCCAGGGCGGCTTCCGCCGGAGCCGTGGCTCGTGCCGGATCCGTAACTCGTGCCGGATCCGTGGTTGCTGCTGTGCTGGCCTCTGCCGCTCCCGGCAGATTGGTGGCGGTGGGGGCATCGATGGGGTTCAGCAGGCGGGCGAGACAGCGTTCCAGCGTTTCCAGGTTCTGGGACCTCCAGGCATCGAGCAGGTGTCGGCAGCGCTTCAGGGCCCGCTGCCGCTCGAGCACGGCCGTGGTGCCACGCAGCTGCAGCTCGGGCTGGGCCAGGGCCATGCGATGCAGTTCGCTGGGTTCCAGCAGCGGCGTCAGACGGCTGAGCAGGGCGCTCTGCTCCACCACCAGCTGATCGCCCAGCAACCGTGGCAGATCCAGATCAGCCAGATCCTCTCCGCCATCACTGCCGCGGTTGATCGCCTCCAGCCGGCCGGCCCCGAGGTTGTCTTCCTCGAGGGCGCTGATCGCGGCCCAGAGCAGGCGATGGTGCTGCAGGGCGAAGTCTTCCAGGTCCCGTTGCCGCAGCTCCCGCCGGATCAGGGGCCGGTGCAGCGGGCAGTGGAGGTAGAGCCGCAGCACCTCCGCCTCGGCCCGTTCCCGCAGTCCCGCTTCGCCGGGCTGCTCCCACTTCTGGGAGCGTCCGTGCCAGCGCTGGCCCTTCACCTGCTGGCGCAGGTCTTCCTCCAGCTGCAGGGCCAGGCGGGCCTGGCCGCCGCTGAGCCGCTCCGCCACCTGCTGCAGGTAGTGGCTGCGCACGGCGCTCTGGGGGAGTTTGCCGAGCAGTTCCACCAGGCCAGCCACCGCCTGCTGGAACTGCTCGGCCCGGGCGAGATCGCGGTCGGCCAGCACCTGCTCGATCTGCCAGTCGAGCCAGAGGGGCGCGGCTTCCAGCAGGGCGCGGTACTCGCCGGGGCCGTGCTGCCTGAGGAACTCGTCGGGATCCTTGCCGGCGGGCAGGTGCAGCACGCGCAGCTCCAGCTGCCCCTGCAGGGCCAGCTGCTCCACTTCGCCGATCGCCCGCTGGGCGGCCCGCACGCCGGCGCCGTCGCTGTCGAAATTGAGGATCAGCCGCTTGCTGTCGCAGCCGCGGCAGATCTGGGTGATCTGCTGACTGCTCAACGCTGTCCCCAGGGCCGCCACCGCATTGGTGATGCCGGCCGCATGGAGGGCGATCACATCGAAATAGCCCTCCACCACCACCGCCTGGTCGTCCTTGCGGATCGCGACGGTGGCCCGGTCGAGGCCGAACAGATGCTTGCCCTTCTCGAACACCTCCGTTTCCGGGGAGTTGAGGTACTTCGGTTCGCCGCCATCGAGGCTGCGGCCACCGAAGCCGATCACCCGGCCCTGGCGGTCCTTGATCGGCACCATCACGCGATGGCGGAAGCGGTCGTAGAAGCCCTCACCGCCCTTGCGGGCCACCACCATCCCGGCGGCCTCCAGCAGATCCACCCCAAGGCCCTCCACCTGCTGCAGGTGGGTGAGCAGACCGTCCCAACGGTCCGGGGCGTAGCCCAGCTCGAAGGTCTCGAGAGTGCCTTCGCTGAGGCCGCGGTTGTCCTTGAGGTAGGCGAGGGCCGCGGCGCCCTCGGGACTGCGCAGCTGGCTGCGGAACCAGCCCGCCGCCAGGGTGAGCACCCGATGCAGCTGCTCACGGCGGGACAGCTGCTTGCGCAGCCGTTCCTGCTGGGGTCCGTCGACGGTCTCGATCGGCAGCTGATACTTGCGCGCCAGCTCCAGCACCACATCGCCGAAGCTCTGGCGCTGCAGTTCCATCAGGAACTTGATGGCGTTGCCGCCGGCACCGCAGGAGAAGCAGTAATAGAACTGCTTGGCTGGCGACACCGTCATCGACGGTGATTTGTCGTCGTGGAAGGGGCAGATCCCCACGAACTCGCGCCCCTTCTTCTTGAGCACCACGTGCTCGCCCACCACATCGACGATGTCGGCCCGTTCCTTGACGGCCTCGATCGTGCGGGGGTGGAGGCGGGGCAGGCTCAAGGAAAAGGCGGAGGGGGAAAGGAGAGGAGAGAGGAGGGAGGAGAGAGACTGAGGGCGATTCTGCAGGGATCAGGAGGGAGCCGCTGCCGTTTCGATGGCACAGCCTGGCTGCAGAGTGCGATCCTGAGCAGCCCGCCAGGGACACTCGTGCGCGTTCTGCCGCTGGGGTCAACCCCGATCGAGGCCGCCGCCGTGCGGGCGATGCTGCTCAGCGCCCTGAGCTTCAGCCTGATGGGGGTGTGCGTCAAGCAGGTGGGCGCCCGCATCCCCGCCGCCGAGGTGGTGCTGGCCCGGGCGCTGCTGAGCGTGGCCCTGAGCTGGTGGTTGCTGCGCCGCGCCGACATCGACCCCTGGGGCCGCCGGCGTGGCCTGCTGATCGTGCGGGGGGCCATCGGCACCCTGGCGCTGCTGTGCGTCTACGCGGCGCTGGCGGCGCTGCCGCTCGCGTCAGCCACGGTGCTGCAGTACCTCTACCCCACCTTCACCGCCCTGCTGGCCTGGCTGGCCCTGGGGGAGCGGATCGGCCGGCGCGTGCTGGCGGCCATGGCGGTGGGCTGGCTGGGGGTGCTGCTGGTGGCCCAGCCGGCGGCGCTGCTGGGCGGGATGGGCCGGGCCTCCGCCCCTTCCCTGCCGCTGATTCCGGTGCTGATCGCCCTGGCCGGAGCCCTGTGCACTGCCCTGGCCTACGTGAGCGTGCGCCAGCTGGGCCGCAGTGAGCATCCCCTGGTGATCGTGTTCTATTTCCCCCTGGTGGCCGTGCCCCTGAGCCTGCCGCTGGTGGCGCTCGATCCGGTGATGCCCACGCCGGTGGAGCTGCTCTGGCTGGTGGGGGTCGGATTGTTCACCCAGCTGGGCCAGGTGTGGCTCACCCGGGGCCTCACCGCCCTGCCGGCGGCTAAGGCCACGGCGATCAGCTACGCCCAGGTGGTGTTCGCCGGGCTCTGGGGCTGGCTCATCTTCCAAGAGGGGATCGATGGCTGGACGCTCCTGGGCGCGGTCCTGGTGCTGCTGGCCACCTTGCTCAGCCTGAGTGGCCGTTCAGGGGCAGGGGGTAGGTCAGCCAGTCCTGGTTGAGACCGTCGCTGCTGCCGGTCGGTTGAGCCAGCCGCCAGCTCTGGCCCCGCTCGCCCCGCTGCAGATAGAGATCGAAGGGGGTATCGACCCGGATGGGATCGCCGGCCAGGCGCCAGTCGAAACGGCCGTTGAGGTGCAGGCCCTTGGCCTCGCCGATGGCCAGGCTTTCCTGGTGCTCCAGCCGCACCCGGCTCACCTCGGGCGGGCCGGCCGGCTCCAGGGCCAGGGCCTGGGCAATGGCTCCCTGGGTGAGGTCGATCTGCAGGCCCAGGGCGCTGAGCAGCACCGATCGCGGCGGCTGCCCCACGCCGCCACATCCCCCCAGGCTCAGCGGCAGCAGCAGCGCCAGCAGGATCAGGCTGCCTGTGAGCAGCCGGCGCAACTGCGAGGGGGGTGGCAGGGCGGGCAGCATGGGGGCGACGAAGCGAGCTTCCCCATGATCGGTTGGCTGCAAGGGCAGGTGAGCGATCCCTGGCAGCAGGGGGCGCGCTGCGGATTGCTGCTGCTCTGCCAGGGCGTGGGCTATGAGGTGCAACTGAGCCAGCGGCACTGGCGGGAGCTGCCGTCGGCTGGGTCGCGGCTCAGCCTGCACATCCATCACGCCATCCGGGACGATGCCTGGACGCTCTACGGCTTCCCCCAACGGCAGGAGCGCGACCTGTTCCGAGAGCTCGTGGCCGTGAGTGGCGTGGGCCCGCAGATGGCCCTGGGGTTGCTGGGTGCGATGGCGGCCGAGGAGCTGGCCCGCGCCATCGTCCAGGCGGATCTGCGCCAGCTCAGCAGTGCCCCCGGGGTGGGCAAGCGCACGGCGGAGCGGTTGTCGGTGGAACTGCGGAGCCGTTTGCAGGAGCGCTTCACTGACCTGCTGGACGGCGTGGTGGATGGCTTCGACGACTGGGCGGAGAGTCCGACCGCTGGAGCGGAGGGCGCGGCGACGGCCCTGGTCGCGTCCACCCGCAGCGAGGTGGAGCAGACGCTCGAGGCCCTCGGTTATGAGGTGCTGGAGATTCACCGGGCCCTGCGGGCCGTGGCGGCCAGTGATGCCGTCGCTGTTGCCCAGGGCGAGCTGGGCCTCTGCGGCGACGCCGAGACCTGGCTGGCGGCCTGCCTGCGCTGGCTGTCGCGGCCAGCGGCCTGACCAAAACAGGAAGGAATGGCCAGCCAGAGAGCTGTTCTGCCGGAAGGTAGGGTAGATGTTTGTTCGTTACGGGCCAGACGCCGCCCCCATGCCGCTCAACACCATCCAGAAGCAGGAACTGATCAACAGCCATCAGACCCACGGCACCGACACGGGTTCGGTCGAAGTGCAGGTGGCGATGCTGAGCGAGCGCATCAGTCAGCTCAGCGGACACCTGCAGAAGAACATCCACGATTTCTCCTCCCGCCAGGGTCTGCTGAAGATGATCGGTCGCCGCAAGCGGCTGCTCGCCTACCTGCGCAGCAACAGCGAGGATCGCTACACCTCTCTGATCGCCACCCTCGGCATCCGCGGCTGAGGTCTCGCCATGGCCCGCCAGGGACAGCCCAAGCCGTTTGAGCCCCGCGGGTCCAGGAAGCCTGCAAAGGCCACTGCCAAATCCTCAATCAGCCCTAAAGCCTCGGGCAGCGCCAAAGCCTCCCGTGGTCAGCAGGCCATTCCTGAGATGGTGGCCAATCGCATGGCCCGTCGTATCGCCATTGCCACCGGCATTCCCTCCGCTCTTGGCATGGGGGTGTTCGTGGCCAGTTATTTTCTGGTCAGCCGAGGTGTGGTGGACATCGCTCCCGCCCTCACCCTGGTGACTTCCGGAGCGTTTTTCCTGCTGGGTCTGGTCGGCCTGAGCTACGGCGTTCTGTCTTCCAGCTGGGAAGATGTGCCGGGCAGCCTGCTGGGGCTGGAGCAGATCCGCGTCAATCTCGGACGACTGCGTCAGTCTGTGCGGGCCATGCGTCAGGGCAGCCCGGCTGAGTGAGGTCCTACCCGCCTTGAGTCCTACCCCGCCTTGAGGGGAGAGCGCAACGTCGCCCGGAAGTCTGCCGAGCCCAGGGTGGCGACGGCAGCTTCGGCATCGGCCACACAGAACTGGTGGCCCAGGCGCACATAGAGGGTTTTCTCGGCCTGTCGCACCACCGCCACCACCGGCACCCGCAACCCCGCTTCGTCCTGGGGCGGACGGTGGCGCTGCAGACATTCGCGCAGCCGATGCTGCACACCAATGTCGGCAGCGGCCTCGGCGGGCAGCTCCACCAGCAGCAGTTGCAGGTCTTCGATGCTGCGACAGTCGTCCACGATCAGCTGAACCCGGTCGTCGCGCCGGTCGACCGAGCCCCAGATCAGCAGCCGCGCATCCACCATCAGGTGATCGGCGAGCCGCGCGTAGCTCTTGGGGAACACCACCGCCTCGCAACTGCCGGTGAGATCCTCCAGCTGCAGGACCGCCATGCGATCGCCCTTGCGGGTGGTGACCTGACGCAGCTCCGGCACCATCACCACCGCACTCACCTTGGCCTTGTCCGCCTGCTCCTCCAGGGCCGCCAGGCTCACCGGTGACAGCAACTTCACCTGCTGGGCCAGCTGCTTGAGCGGGTGGTCGGACAGATAGAACCCCACCAGATCCTTTTCCAGCCGCAGCTTCTCGGTGGGGGGATAGTCCTTCACGGGGGCCGCCTTGGGGGCGGTGCTGAGGTCGCCGCTGGCCGAACCGCCTGCTGTGGTGCTGTCTTGCGCGGCACCACCACTGGCCAGGCCACCACCGAGCAGGTCGAACAGATTGCCCTGGCCACTGGCCCGGTCCTTGGCGCGGGAACTGGCCCAGTCGAGCACCAGATCCAGATCCGCCATCAGCTGGGCCCGGTTGGCACTGGGTTCGAGCGCGTCGAGAGCACCGCAGTGGATCAGGGCCTCCAGAGCGCGGCGGTTGAGCTGCTGGGAGGGGATCCGGTCGCAGAGATCCGCCAGGGAGCGGAAGGCTCCATCGCTGCCGCGGGCCTCAAGCAACTGGCGGATGGCGCCATCGCCGAGGTTGCGCACGGCCGAGAGGCCGAAGAGGATGCGATCACCCACGGGGGTGAAATCGATGCCGGAGGCATTCACATCCGGCGGCATCACTTCGATGCCCATGGCGTTGCAGTTGGCGATGTAGCGCTGCACCTTGCTGCTGTCGCCGGCATTCACCGTGAGCAGCGCCGCCATGTAGGCCACCGGGTAGTGGGCCTTGAGGTAGGCGGTCTGGTAGGTCACCGCGCCGTAGGCGGTGGAGTGGCTCTTGTTGAAGCAGTATTCGGCGAACAGCACCATCTGCTCAAACAGCGCTTCGGCGAGCTTCGGATCGACTCCGCGTTCCGTGGCACCCTGCACGAAGAGGCTCTGGTGCTTTTCCATCTCGCTCTTTTTCTTCTTGCCCATCGCCCGCCGCAGCAGATCGGCCTCACCGAGGGAGTAGCCGGCCAGGTCCTGGGCGATCTTCATGATCTGCTCCTGATAGACCATGATCCCGTAGGTTTCGTTCAGAATCGGCTTCAGGGTCTCGTGGGCGAAGTCGATCGCTTCGCGGCCATGCTTGCGGTTGATGAATTTGGGGATCAGGCCCGCATCCAGAGGCCCTGGTCGGTACAGGGCCAGGATCGAGGAGATGTCTTCAAGGGATGAGGGCTTGAGGTCGCGCACGATCTGCCGCATGCCGCTCGATTCCAGCTGGAAGATGCCCTCCAGATCTCCGCGGGCCAGCAGCGCGAAGGTGCCTTCATCGGCGGGCGGCAGATCGTCGGGATCGATGCGTTCGCCACAGCTCTGCTGCACCAGATCGAGCGTCTTCTCGATCATGGTGAGATTCTTGAGGCCGAGGAAGTCCATCTTCAGCAGCCCCATCGACTCCACATCCTCCATGAAGTACTGGGTGATCACCTGACCATCGTTGTTGCGCTGCAGTGGCACCAGCTCATCGAGGGGATCGGCGGCGATCACAACGCCCGCGGCATGGACGCCGAAGGTCTTGTTGGTTCCTTCGATCCGGCGGGCCAGATCCACCCAGTGCTTCACCTTCGGGTCGTTCTCGTACTTCTCGCGGAACTCCGGCGCCGGTGATTCGGGTCCGATCATCTCCTTCAGCTTGGCGGGTTTACCCCGCACCACCGGGATCAGCTTCGCCAGGCGGTCGGCTTCGCCATAGGGAATGTCGAGCACGCGGGCCACGTCCTTGAGCACCGCCTTCGAGGTCATGCGGTTGAAGGTGATGATCTGCGCCACCTTCTCCTCGCCGTAGCGGCGGGTCACGTACTCGATCACCTCACCGCGGCGCTCGATGCAGAAGTCGGTATCAATATCCGGCATTGACTTGCGTTCCGGGTTGAGGAAGCGCTCGAACAGCAGACCGTTGGTGACCGGGTCGATGTTGGTGATCCCCAGGGCGTAGGCCACCAGTGATCCGGCGGCCGATCCCCGTCCCGGACCCACCGGGATACCGTTGTCGCGGGCGAAGCGGATGTAGTCCCACACCACCAGGAAGTAGGTGGGGAAGCCCATCTGCTCCATCACCTGCAGTTCGAAGGCGAGGCGCTCGCCGTAGGTGGGATCGAAGCCGTCTCCCTCGGCCAGCTTCAGCCGCGCCCGCAGGCCCTGCTCAGCCACGGCGGTGAGATAGCTCACGGCCGTGTGCCCCTCCGGGATCGGAAAGCGGGGCATCTGGTAGCGGCCGAGGATGTCGTAGTCCTCCACTTTCTCCGCCACCTTGGCGGTGTTGGCGATCGCCGCCTCGATCACCGCCGGCTCGAGGTGATCGCTGAAGAGCTGGCGCATTTCCGCCTCGCTCTTGATGTATTCGGTGCCGGTGTAGCGCAGCCGCTTCTCGTCGGTGATCAGCTTGCCGGTGAGCACGCACAGCAACGCATCGTGCGCTTCCACATCCCCCACGCTGAGGTAGTGGGCATCGTTGGTGGCCACCAGCGGAATTCCCAGCTCGGCACCGATCGCGGCGATGCCGGTGTTGACGATCCGGTCTTCGATGCCGCCGTGGTCCTGGATCTCGAGGTAGAAATCGTCTCCGAAGACGCTCTGGTACCAGCCCGCCACCTCCCGCGCCACATCGGGCCGGCCCCGCAGGATCGCCTGGGGGATTTCGCCGCCGAGGCAGGCGGTAGCCACGATCAGTCCCTCGCTGTATTGCTGCAGCAGCTGCTTGTCGATGCAGGCGCGTGAAAAGATGCCGCGGCCGCGCATGCCGCGCAGGTGGCTGATGCTGGTGAGCTTCACCAGGTTGCGGTAGCCGGTGGCGTTCTTGGCCAGCACCACCAGGTGGTAACGGCGCTCCTTCTTCGGCTGCGGATCCTCGATCGAACCGTTGATCACATACATCTCATTGCCGATGATCGGCTTGATGCCGGCGCCCTTGCAGAGCTTCAGCAGCTCGATCGCGCCGTACATCACACCGTGATCGGTGAGGGCCAGGGCGGGCATGCCCAGCTCCACAGCCCTCTCCACCATCGCCGGCAGCTGACTGGCCCCATCCAGCAGGCTGTAGTCGCTGTGGTTGTGGAGAGGGACGAAGGCCAAGGGGTTGCCGGGGGTGAAGCGGGCTGAAGACGGCAGGCCACCGCAGACAACGGGGCCCCGTGCACCCTAGGCCCGCCGGACCCGATTCACCCCAGATCCGGTGTTTCAGAGCAGTTGGATCGCTCTGAAACACCGGATCTGGTGGTCCTGGTGCCGCCTGCGATTCCGGGCCAGGGCAGCGGTATGGCTCAGGGCACCAGGGCGGCTTCCGGTCGGCTGGCCATCACATCGGCGGCTTGCTCGTAGTGATGCGCCACCTGCAGCAGGCGCTCCTCTTCCAGCACGCCCGTGATCAGCTGCAGGCCGATCGGCAGGCCCTTGGAATCGAAGCCGCAGGGAACGCTGATCGCCGGCAGGCCGGCCATGTTGGCCGGGATGGTCAGCAGGTCGGCCAGGTACATGGCCAGGGGGTCGTCGCTGTGGGCACCGAAGCGGAAGGCGGTGGTGGGGGAGGTGGGGGTGAGCAGCACGTCCACCGTCTCGAAGGCGCGATTGAAATCACGGCGGATGAGGGTGCGCACCTGCTGGGCCTTCTTGTAGAAGGCGTCCACGTAGCCGGCCGAGAGCGCGTAGGTGCCGATCAGGATGCGGCGCTGCACCTCGTCGCCGAAGCCCTCGGCGCGGCTGCGGGAGGTCATCTCGGCCAGGCTGCCGGTTCCTTCGGCCCGGTAGCCGTACTTGACGCCGTCGTAACGGGCCAGGTTGGCGCTGGCCTCCGAGGGGGCGATCACGTAGTAGGTGGCGATGCCGTCGTTGAAGCGCGGGCAGCTCACATCCACCAGGTCACAGCCGAGGGCCTCGAGCTGGGCTGCGGCGGCCATCACCGAGGCCTTCACTTCCGGGTCGAGCCCTTCGGCTTCGAAGCACTCGCGCACCAGGCCCACCCGCAGGCCCGCCACCGGCTGGCGCAGCGCGGCCAGGTAATCGGGAACAGGAGCCTTGAGGCAGGTGGCATCGCGGGGGTCGGCGCCGGCGATCACCTGCAGGATCTCGGCCGCATCGGCCACGCTGGTGGCGAACGGACCCACCTGATCGAGGGAACTGGCGAAGGCCACAAGCCCCCAGCGGCTCACCCGGCCGTAGGTGGGCTTGAGACCCACCACCCCGCAGAAGGAGGCGGGCTGGCGGATCGATCCACCTGTATCTGAGCCGAGGGCTGCAAGGCCTTCGCCGGCTGCCACGGCAGCGGAGCTTCCACCGGAGCTGCCGCCCGGTACGCAGTCGGGGTCCCAGGGATTGCGGCTGGGTCCGAAGGCCGAGGTCTCGGTGGAGCTGCCCATGGCGAACTCGTCGAGGTTGGTCTTGCCGAGCAGCACGCCGCCGGCGTTCCAGAGCCGCTCGGTGACGGTGGATTCATAGGGCGGAACGAAGCTCTCCAGCATGCGGCTGGAGCAGGTGGTGCGGATCCCCTTGGTGCAGAGGTTGTCCTTGATCGCCAGCGGAACGCCAGCCAGGGGGGGGAGCTCCTCACCCGCGGCCCGTGCCGCATCGATGCGATCGGCGTCGGCGCGGGCGCGATCGGCGGTCACCTCGAGGAAGGCGTGGATGGTGGGATCCACGGCCTCGATGCGGGCCAGATGGTGATCGGTGAGCTCGCGGGCGGATACCTCGCCGCTGTTCAGCTGCTCACGCCATGCGGCGATCCCCATCCACCCTGATCCCGACTGCGATGGACGCTATCAGTCGGCACCCTCGCCGT
Organism: Synechococcus sp. CBW1006; assembly: GCF_015840525.1. Lineage (NCBI taxonomy): Bacteria > Bacillati > Cyanobacteriota > Cyanophyceae > Synechococcales > Synechococcaceae > Synechococcus > Synechococcus sp. CBW1006. The sequence continues at coordinate 2,980,695 of NZ_CP060396.1, forward strand.
CGTCGGGGAATTCGGTCAGGGGTTCGCTCTTGTGGGTGCGTACCAGCTCGTGCTCGATCGATCCGGGCTTCTCTTCGGACAGATCGGCGAGGAAGGCCGGCAGGGCGGCCTCCAGCGAACGGCGCCGCAGGAAGGGGCCGAACCAGTACACGGCTTCGGGGTCATGGGTTTCGATCCGGGCCCACCAGGCCAGTCCCAGCCCATTCACAACACTCCGCGTGGGCCAGAGCAGGGGATTCATCAAAAGGGCGCCAGTCCTTTCCATTCTGCCCAGGTCATCGGCCTCTGATCCGCCATGCCGTCAGAGCCGGATATCTCCGTCAAAGCCGGAAGCGGCGCCGTAGGCATCACCAGTCTCGGAGGCGGTGAAGTCGTCGCTGACGAGCGCGTCCGGGGCCGGATCCTCCAACGGGGTGCCAGCTCCCTGGTCCTGCAGCCCGTGATCCTCAGCAGCGCTGCTGTCATCGGAATGGACCAGGGCAGCACTGGTGCCGGCCATCGGGAGATCGGCAGCGTCGTGACCGACGGTGCCCAGGAGGGGAGCCCCAAGCTGAGCAGACTCTGGAGGGGCGGCCTCCAGGGGGGCTGGGTCCAATTCGGCCGTGTCGAGCGGGGAGTTGGCGAGATCGAGAGTGCTGCGATCGGCAGGGTCGGGATCAGGGGTGTCGACCAAGTTGGTGGCCTCCTGGATCAGCCCCTGGCTGTCGACAGGTTGCGCGGATGCGGCTGCCTCGGGTGCGTCTTCGTCGTCCAACTCTGGTTCGCTGGAGACAGCCGGCATGGTGACAGCTGCGGCACTGGGCAGGGCCGGCCGCACAATCCGCGGCGCCGGAGCGGAGCCCAGCACGGTCTTCATCCAGCTGCGGCGGGCCACCTCGTAGAGCATCAGGGCAGTGGCCACCGAGGCATTGAGACTGGGGGTGGCGCCCCGCAGAGGAATGCGCACCAGCTGGTCGCAGGAGCGGCGGGTGAGCATCGACAGCCCGTCACCTTCTGAGCCGGTGACGATCACCAGCGGACCATCCAGGTCAGCCTCCTCGAGGGTGACGCTGCCTTCGCTGGCCAGGCCCACGACGCGATAGCCCTCCTTTTTGAGGGTGTCCAGGGCGCGGTTGAGGTTCACCACCCGGGCCACCGGCAGATGTTCGAGGGCGCCGGCGGCCACCTTGGCCACTGAGCCGGTCAGGCCGGCGCTGCGGCGTTGGGGCAGGACCAGGCCGTGGGCCCCGAGGGCTTCGGCGCTGCGGGCGATCGCGCCCAGGTTGTGGGGATCGGTGACGCTGTCGAGGGCCATCAGCAGGGGCGGTTCGCCGATCTCGCGACAGCCCTCGATCAGGCTGGGCAGATCGAGGGTTTCGGCCGCGGCGGTCTGCAGCACGATCCCTTGGTGCACGGCCCCGCTGGTGAGCTGGCCGAGGCGGGCCCAGGTGACCTCCTCCACCAGCACACCACTGGCCTTGGCCTCCCGCAGCAGCTGCAGGAATTTGGGGCTGAAGCGCATCTCCGGCGTGCACCAGACCCGGTGAATCGGCCGGCCGCTTTCCAGAGCCGCCTGGGCGGCATGACGGCCCCAGAGCAGGTCCGGAGGAGTGTCGCCGCCGAAGCTTTCCGATTCGCCGCTGGGTTCGGGCTCCTGTCGGCTGGCCGGCGGCCGCTCATCGCTGCGGCCCGGCCGGCTGAACCGGTTGCCATCGCGGCTGCTGCTGCCCGCGAAGCGGGAGCCGCCGCCGGCGAAGCGGGAGCCACCGCTGGAGGAGCGCGAACCGCCGCCACCGAAGCGGGAACCCCCGGCGGCAAAGCGGCTGCTGCCGGCTGCACGCCCTTCGAAACGGCGCGGTTCCCCACGACTCATGCCACGACGCAGCTCGCCCGTGCTGTCGTCGCCGCGGGCTTCCAAGGGCCGTCGTTCGAAGCTGCGTCCTTCCGGCCGCCGCTCCGGCCGATCGCCGCGCTCGTCGCGAGCATCGCTGCGGCCGGCGAAACGCTGGGGCGGCTTGCCGAAGGGCCGATCGCCGCCGCGATCACGCATCTGGCCGCGGGGCTCGAAACGCCCTCCCTGGCCGGCGGGGCGTCGCCCTTCGCTGCGGCCGCCTTCCGGCCGGCTTCGCTCGATTCGGCGCGCATCCGGTCGCCGCCCATCAGGCCGACCTGCCGCTGACCCCTCGCCCCGAGCCTCTGTGCGTCCGCCCCAGCTGCCTCGACCGGCGGCGCCTCCCGGGCGCGGTCGGCCGAAGCGGGGATGTCGCTCACCGTCGCGCCCGCCATCCCGGGCTCCGTCCCGTCCACTCTCGCGTCCGCCATCCCGTCCGTTGTCCCGTGCTCCGTCCCGTCCTCCCCGGCCGATGGATTTGTCCGGTTGGCGATCGAACCGTGGGCTCATGGTGATGTCGGCGGATGGAACGGGGTTATGGGTCGGTCTCCTCCAGGTGATCGAGCAGCTTGGCGAGCCGCTGCGGATTCTGCAAAAAGAGCCAGCCCACCATTGTCTCAAATCCCGTCGCCTGGCCGTAGGTGGCTGAATCACCCCGCCGCGGCCCGCGACCGGCCCGATTCCGACCCCGTCGCACCAGGTCACGCTCCTGCTCGTCCAGCAGCGGCTCAAGCCGCAGCAGGGCACGGGCCTGGGCCTCCGCCTTCACAGCTCCCACCACAGCCCGATGCAGGGTGACGGAGCGCTCGGCCCGGTCGCAGTGGCGCCGTCGCTGGTGCAGCTCCCAGACGGCATCACCGAGCCAGGCCAGCTGCAGGGGGCCGAGAGCCATGCCGGGTGGCACGGCAGGAATGGCCGCGAGCCAGGCAGTGGAGGAAGCTCCTGCCGAGCTGGCACTGGCTGTCGTCTCAGGCGGTGGCAAGGCTGGCCAGGGCCGTGGGCAGGTCGGGCTGCAGGTGGAGGAAGGCTTCGAGCCGCACCAGCTTCACGGTCTGCACCACGCGGGCGTTGCCCACCACCACGAAGCCGGTGCCATCGGTGGTGCACTGCTTGGCGAGCTGCACCAGGGCGCCGAGGCCGGAGGAATCGATGAAATCGATCCGGCTGAGGTCGATCACCACAGGCAGGGCCTCGCCGGTGCGCTGGGCAACGACGAATTCGTTGAACTGCTTGTCCGAGTAGGCGTCGAGCTGACCGGTGAAATGAAACAGCAGACAATCGCTGCGGCGCTCGCAACCGCCGCGCAGGGACACCGTGAGTCGTTGCAGGTCGTTGATCGCTCCAGCTCCCGTCACAGGACGAATGCGCGCAGTGTAGGGATATCGCCGCAAACGTCCTGAAGGTGACACAGACTGCAGATGAGGCAGGCTGGGCTCAGCCTTTTCAGGGCGTCTTGTCCAGACGCCGGTCCGCCATCAGCGCCGCGAAGCGGCCGAAGTGGTGATCGGCGTCGTGGGGGCCGGGGCTGGCTTCCGGGTGGTACTGCACGCCGAACACCGGTTGGTGCCGCAGGGCCAGGGCCGCCACCGTGCCGTCGTTGAGATTGAGATGGGTCACCGTCACCTGCTCTTCGGGCAGGGAGGTGGCGTCGATCGCGAAGCCATGGTTCTGGCTGGTGATCTCCACCGAACCCGGTGAGCCGCAGGGATGGTTGAGGCCGCGGTGGCCGTAGCCGAGCTTGAAGGTGGTGCCGCCCAGGGCCAGACCGAGGATCTGGTGACCGAGGCAGATGCCGAACACCGGCAGATCGGGCTGCTTCAGCAGGCCCTTGGCCAGATGGATGCCACTGCTCACCGCCGACGGATCACCGGGGCCGTTGGAGAGGAACACCCCCTCCGGCTGCAGTGCCAGCACCTGCTCAAGGCTGGCATCGGACGGCAGGACCGTGACCGTGCAGCCGTGGGCCACGAGCCGATCGAGGATGGCCCGCTTGATGCCGAAATCGATCGCCACCACCCGGTAGGGCTGCTCAGGCCCCGACTGCAGGCGCGTATCGAAGCCGGCAGCGCAGGGTCGATCCCAGTCGTAGGGCTGGCGGGTGCTCACCTGTTCGGCGAGGTTCAGGCCTGTCATCACCGGGGCCTCACGCACCTGCTCCAGCAGGGCCTGGGGGGTGGTGCCGTCGCTGCTGATCGCCCCGTTGATGGCGCCGCCCTCGCGCAGATGGCGCACCAGGGCACGGGTGTCGATGCCGCGGATGCCCACCACCCCATGCTGCTGCAGCCAGCCATCGAGATCACCCTCGGACCGCCAGCTGCTGGCCACAGGCGACAGCTGGCGGGCGATCACGCCACGCACGTGGGGCGCCTCCGCCTCCTGATCGGCGGCGTTGACCCCGGTGTTGCCCAGCTCCGGATAGGTGAAGGTGACCAGTTGGCCCGTGTAACTCGGGTCGGTCATCACTTCCTGATACCCGCTCATGCCGGTGTTGAACACCACCTCACCGAGGGCGGTGCCGATGGCCCCGAAGGCCGTGCCGCGCAGCAGGGTGCCATCGGCGAGCACCAGCAGGGCGTCGGAGGTGGGCTCTGGCACGGCGCTCAGGTGCGACATCGCCCCGATCATCCCTGAAGACCCGGGCCGGCAGTGTTCGCTGCCGTCACCCCCTTGCTGCTTCGCCTCGCTGCTCCGCCTCAGGCCGCCGCCAGCTGCTGCCGCAGGGCCAGCAGACGCTGCCAGGCCCCGTCGCCGGTCAGCACGCCCAGAGCCTGTTCGAGGCCCGTCGGGATCGAGGCTGCCCGGCCGGCGGCCCACAGCACCAGGGCGGCGTTGAGGGCCACCACATCGCGCTGGGCGGTGGTGCCGCGGCCCTGCAGCACGGCTTCGAGGATCGCCGCATTGGTGGCGACATCCCCGCCGGCCAGGGCCGCCAGAGGTGCCGGGGTGAGGCCAAGGTCGGTGGGGTCGAGCGTCTCCTGGCGAATCGTGCCGTTCTCCAGCAACCGCAGCGCATTGGGGCCCGAGAGGGAGGCTTCATCGAGGCCGCCGTGCCCATGAACCACCACGGCCCGCTCCAGGTCGAGGCGCTGCAGGGCCTCGGCCATCGGATCCAGCAGATCGTCACGGGCTACGCCGAGCACCTGGGCATCGGGTCGCAGCGGGTTCACCAGCGGTCCGAGCAGGTTGAACACGGTGCGCACCCCGAGGCTGCGGCGCAGCGGGGCCAGTCCCACCAGGGCCGGATGCCAGCCCGGCGCGAACAGGAAGGTGAGCCCCGTCTCTTCCAGGGCCGCCACCACCTGGGGCTGGGGAGCCTGCAGCCGCAGGCCGAGGGCTTCGAGCACGTCGGCCGAGCCCACCCGTCCGCTGGCACTGCGGTTGCCGTGCTTGGCGACATGGGCGCCGGCAGCCGCCGCCACGAAGGCCACGGCGGTGGAGATGTTGAAACTGTCGGCCCCATCCCCACCGGTGCCGCAGGTATCCACCAGGAACAGGGGCGGCCGGGGCCCGGGCAGCGGACAGGCCTGGCGCAGCACCTCTGCCAGGGCGGCCAGTTCCTCGCCGTTGACGCCCTTGGCCCGCAGGCTGGCCAGCAGGGCCCCGGTCTGCACCGGCTCCAGCTGCTCCTCCAGCCAGGCCCGCATCAGGGCGGTGGCCTGCTCGCCGCTGAGGTCGCGCCCCGCCAGCAACTGCTCCAGCAGCGCCGGCGGCGACAGGGGATGGGCCATCGAAGCACTGCAGCTGCCGGCAGGCTAGGGATCGGGGCCGTCAGGGCTCCTGATCGGCTGTGTCGAAGCCCGACCCCACCGGTTCGTTGGCGGCGGCGGCGGCTCCAGGTCGGAAGCCCGCCGCCCAGATGGCGCGGGTGCGCTGATGCAAGGCCTGCCGCTCCAGTCCCCAGAGGCGCAGCACTTTCTCCAGATCGTCCTGCACGTCGCGGGCGCCGGGGAAGCCCTGGTAGCGCATCAACAGGCGGGCCGCATCGACCAGATCCGCCTCGGTGGGCGTGGCGGCGGCGAGCAGGCGATCGACCGTGTCGCGGTCGCTGGCGTGGAGCGGATGGCTCTGCTCGTTCTGGTGGGGGGCCGACGGATCGGAGGCCATGGGCTGCGCGGGCAGGGCAGCGTTCCAGCCTGGGGCATGGTGCCGACGCGGCGGTGGAGCACCCTCCGTAAGTTGGACCTTCGCTTCGCCGCACGGCCCTGCCATGAGCGCCCCACGGCTCGCCCTCATCCTTCGCTACCTGCGCCCGCACCGACGAACGGTGCTGCTCGGGGCGGCGGTGCTGGTGGTGGTGAACCTGCTGAGCGTGTCGATTCCCCTGCAGGTGCGGGGGGTGATCGACGATCTGCAGGATGGCTTCTCCATGCAGGATGTGCTGCGCCAGGCGGCGCTGATCCTGGCGCTGGCCAGCGTGATGGGGGCGGCGCGGCTGTGGTCACGGATGCTGGTGTTCGGCGTGGGTCGCCAGGTGGAGGCGACCCTGAAGGAGCGCATCTTCAGCCACCTGCTGCGCCAGGAGCCGGGCTGGGTGCAGGCCACCGGCAGCGGTGAGCTGATCAGCCGCGCCACCAGCGATGTCGAGAACGTGCGCCGGCTGCTGGGCTTCGCGGTGCTCAGCCTCACCAACACCGCCCTCGCCTATGCCCTGACTCTGCCGGCGATGCTGATGATCGACCCCTGGCTCAGCCTGGCGGCGGTGGGATTGTATCCGCTCATGCTGATGGTGGTGCGCCTGTTCGGCGGCCGCATGATGCGTCAGCAGCGTCGCCAGCAGGAAAGCCTGGCGGGCCTCAGCGACCTGATCCAGGAAGACCTCTCCGGCATCAGCGCCATCAAGATCTACGGCCAGGAGCGCACCGAGCAGGGGGCCTTCGCGGCCCGCAACCGCGTCTATCGCGATGCCGCCCTGGGGCTGGCCCGGACCCGCAGCACCCTGTTCCCCCTGCTGGAGGGCATTTCCTCGATCAGCCTGCTGCTTCTCCTGGCCCTGGGCAGCGGCCAGCTGGAGAGCGGCCGGCTCACGATCGGCGATCTGGTGGCCCTGATCCTCTTTGTGGAGCGGCTGGTGTTCCCCACCGCCCTGCTCGGCTTCACGCTCAACACCTTCCAGACCGGGCAGGTGAGCCTGGAGCGGGTCGAAGAGCTGCTGCAGCGTCAGCCGCAGATCGTGTCGCCCATACAGCCGGTGCCCGCGACCCAGCCGCCCCGGGGGGCGCTGGAGGCCCGAGGCCTCTGTGTGCGCTACCCCGACGCTCCCCGACCGGCCCTGGTGGATGTGTGCTTCCGGCTGGAGCCCGGTGAGCTGGTGGCGGTGGTGGGGCCGGTGGGCTGCGGCAAGACCACCCTGGTGCGGGCCCTGGGGCGGATGGTGACCGTGGAGCCCGGTCAGCTGTTCCTCGATGGAGTCGACGTGACCGACCTGTCGCTGCCGGATCTGCGCGAGCGGGTGGCGGTGGTGCCCCAGGAGGGCTATCTGTTCACGGCAACCCTGGCGGACAACCTGCGCTACGGAGTTCCGGAGGCGCCGCAGGAGCGGGTCGAGCTGGCGGCCCGGCAGGCCCGCCTCGAGGCTGATGTGAAGGGTTTCCCCGATGGCTACGCCACCCTGGTGGGCGAGCGGGGCATCACCCTCAGCGGCGGCCAGCGCCAGCGTGCCGCCCTCGGCCGGGCCCTGCTGGTGGAGGCACCCCTGCTGGTGCTCGACGATGCCCTGGCCAGCGTGGACAACACCACGGCGTCTGAAATCCTCGCCTCGGTGCGGCAGCAGCAGGGCCGCACGATCCTGATGGTGAGCCACCAGCTCTCGGCCGCCGCCGCCTGCGACCGCGTGCTGGTGCTGGAGGATGGCCGCCTGGTGCAACAGGGTCACCACCGTGATCTGATCCATCAGAGCGGCACCTACCGGCGCCTGTGGGAGCGGCAACAGGCCGAGGAGCGGCTGCAGGTGGTCGAGACCTGAACCCTCCCTGTTGGGATCGACTGCCTGAAGTGATGTTGAGGGCTGCGGACAACACCGCTGCGGCCCGCTTATGTGAGAGCACCCATCTTCTCTGCCGGGACCCCGACCCCATGGATCCCTCCAAGGGCTACAACCTGCGCTGCACGCTCACCTTCGGTGACATCTACGGCCAGATCCTGATCTGGATGCTGGTGATCTTCGCCAGCCTTGCGGCTGGCATGGCGCTGATGGGAGCCAGCAAGCCGATCTTCGCCCTGGTGGGAGTGGGCGTGATCCTGGTGCTGTCGTTGCCGTTCCTGTTATTCGCCTTCACGACCACCCTGTTGAACCACATTGCCCTGGAGCCCAGCGCGACTGGCGGTGGCCCTTCCTAGGCTCGTTTTCTCTCGGTTCCTATCTCTGTGTTCGGGCTCTTTGCCACCTCCCCGTCCGGTTCGTCGACCCGTGATCACACCCCTGCAGGCGACGTTCTGCATGCCGTGTTGAAAACGCCCCTGGCGGCTCCGCTGGTGGAGGGGCAGGCCGAGGCCCTGTTCGGTTGCGGTTGCTTCTGGGGCGCCGAGAAGGGGTTCTGGCGCCTGCCCGGCGTCGTCACCACGGCGGTGGGCTATGCCGGCGGTGACCCGCCCCATCCCAGCTACGACCAGGTCTGCTCCGGCCGCACCGGCCACGCCGAGGTGGTGCGGGTGGTCTGGGATACGGCGGTGGTGGACGCCAGCGATGTGTTCAAGCTGTTCTGGGAGTGCCACGACCCCACCCAGGGCAATCGCCAGGGCAACGATTGCGGCAGCCAGTACCGCTCCGCCATCTATGCCAACGATCCGGCATTGCTGAGCCTGGCGCGGGCCAGTGGCGCCGCCTATCAGGAGCAATTGCAGGCGGCTGGTCTGGGCACGATCACCACCGAGATCGCCGCGGATCGGCCCTTCTTCTACGCCGAGGCCTACCACCAGCAGTATCTGGCCAAGCCCGGCAGCCGGCCCTACTGCTCCGCCCAGCCCACGGGTGTGCGCCTCGGTGCCTTCCCCGCAGCCGCCTACCGGCTCGGGGATGCGGTCTGGAAGCAGTACGACTGGAGCATCGCCCACTGCGTGCTGCGCAGCGACAACACACCGATCCAGGCCTCGTAATCCAGTCCTCGTAAGGTCGCTCTTTTCGCCCTGTGCCCCGCTCCACCTTTGCCTACGACTGGGAGGGCCAGGCCTGTTTCTGCCGGGTGGAGGGCGATCTGGAGGCCGGAAGCGCCGATCCGATCCTTTCGCTTCACCCGATCGGTGTAGGGCTGTCCGGTGCCTTCTGGCAGCGGTTCAGCCATGAATGGAACGCTCGCCGCCTGCCCCAACCCCTGATTCATCCGGATCTGATCGGCTGCGGCCGTTCCGCCATGCCGGACCGGATCCTCCGCCCCGAGCACTGGGCGGACCAGATTGCCGTGCTGCTGGATCAACGGGTGCGCCGGCCGGTGTGGCTGCTGGTGCAGGGCGCCTCCCTGCCGGTGGCCCTGGACTTGCAGGCCCTGCGGCCGCAGGCGATTCGCGGCATGGTGCTGTTCGGCCCGCCCTCCTGGAAGGTGATGACGGGGCCGGCTGATGAGCGGCTGGCCAACGCTCTCTGGCGTGGCTTCTTCCACACCCCCCTGGGCGGCCTCTTTTACCGCTACGCCCGCACCGAGCGGTTCCTGCGCTCCTTTTCGGAAAAGGAACTGTTCGCCCGCTCCTCGGATGTCGATGCGGAGTGGCTGTCGATGCTGCGGGAGGGGTCTCGCGATCTGGCCAGTCGCCATGCCGTGTTTTCGTTTCTGGCCGGGTTCTGGCGCCGCGATTACAGCGACCGCCTCCGCCAGCTGGAGGTGCCGGTGCTGGCCCTGTTCGGCGACCAGGCCAGCGGCATCAGCCGCCGCGGCAAACGCGATACCCCCCAGATCAAGGCAGCCGATTATGCGGGTCGGCTGCCCAGGGCCTCCGCCCGTCTGCTGGGCGGTCGCAACGTGCTCCCCTGGGAGACGCCGGACCAGGCGGTGGAGGCGGTGCATACCTGGATGGCCCAGCAGGCCTGAGGTCTCGGCCTGAGCCGTTCTCGCTGGAGCCCGCCTGGCTTGGATTCCATCACGCTGCAGCTGGAAACGGCCATACATTGAGCCTCGGTATTGGCCAGGCCCCTGAACCGCTCGCCCGATCCTGATCCCCATCCGGGGAGGCAGCGGGATCCCGATCTGATCCGGCGGCTGATGCCGCTGTGGGGCTGGCTCTACCGGTCTTACTTCCGGGTGCAGACCAGCGGTTGGGAGCATGTGCCGGCCTCGGGCCAGCTGATGTTCGTGGGCTCCCACAACGGTGGTCTGGCGACACCGGACCTGCCGATGTTTCTCTACGACTGGTTTCGCCGTTACGGCCTGGAGCGGCGGGTCTATGGACTGGCCCACGCCAAGGTGTGGCAGGCCTATCCCTTCGCGGCGGATCTGGCTGCCCGGGTCGGGGCGATTCCCTTCTATCCGCGCCAGGCCCTGGCAGTCCTGCGCCAGGGCGACAGTCTGTTGGTCTATCCCGGAGGTGGCCAGGATGCCTTCCGGCCCCATCGGCTGCGGGGTCGCATCCACTTCGGCGGCCGCACCGGTTTTCTGCGGCTGGCGATCTGGCATGGCCTGCCGCTGGTGCCCCTGATCTCCTGGGGCAGTCATGACAGCCTGTACGTGATCGAGGACTGCTACCCCGCCGCCCGGCGTCTGCATGACCACGGCATGCCCTGGCTGATGGGCCTCGATCCGGAAGTGATGCCGCTCTACCTGGGACTTCCCTGGGGCCTGGCGGTGGGGCCTCTGCCCAATCTCCCCCTGCCCACGGTGATCCATACGCGGGTCTGCCAGCCAATCCATCTGCCCAGCAGCGGCCATGCCGCCAGCCGCGACCGCGCTTACGTGCAGGCCTGCTACGACCGGGTGGTGGGGTGCATGCAGACCGAACTCGACCAGTTGCGTGCTGAGGTGACGGGCGGAAGGCGGGGCGCATGGTTCAAACCATGATCCGCCGCGAAGGATTCCCTGCAGAGCCTGGCTATGGTGCTTTTCGCACGGGCCACTGCCTGAGAGCCGTGGGTGCGTTATGAACGCTGATCATCAGCCCGCCACCACCCTGCGGAGGATGACTGTCCCCCTGTTCGGCCTGCTTTTCGGACCCCTGATCGCCATGTCCTCCCCCTGGTGGGAGGACTACGGCATCAAGGAGAAGTTTCTCTGCGCCGACAAGGCTCAGCTGGTGCTGGAACGTAACGACGCCCAGGCCTCCCTGATCGCCGGCCGCTTCCGTTCCACTCTGTTCCGCGAGGATTCCGCCGAACCGGGGATCCGCTACCGCAACGACGGCATGCTGGTCATCCTGCGCGGCGATGAGCTCACCCTGGAGAAGCTGCCAATCCGGTTGCAGTGCATCCGCACCGAACAGGTATGACGCCACTTCCCGATCGGATCGTGATCGTGGGCATCCTGGCCACGGTGGGTCTCTGTTTCGCCCTGGTGTTCTGGACCGTGCGCCTCAACCCCGGTGGAGAACCCCCGATGCAGTGGCGCGATTCCGCCCCATCCGCCACCATCGACCGACCGATGGCTGGCTCAACGGAGCGGGGTCTGTTGTGACCCCTTCCAGGCCCCCTGGAAGCCGCCGCCAGCTGCATCCCCTGCCCCGCGGGCTGGTGGAGCTCTACGGCCTGCTGGCGGTGCTGTTCGTTCTGATTCCCGAGTGGATGGCCGGGAGTGCCCTGGTCGGATTCCGCGAGGGTCGCGGCGGTGCTGATCTGCCGGTCACCAGCCAGGCGTGGGAGCGGTTGCCTGAGTTGCGACTCGCCACCATGACCCTGGCCCAGCTGCGCCTGCTGGCCCGTCAGCTGCGGGTGTGCGGCTACGCCGGTCTGAGCCGCGACAAGCTCACGGCCCGGCTGCTGCGTCGCCTGAAGCGCCGCCAGATCCAGGGGCGAGCCCGGCAGACGCTGTGATAATTTTCATTCGCCGGGGCGTAGCGCAGCTTGGTAGCGCACCACTTTGGGGTAGTGGGGGTCGTGGGTTCAAATCCCGCCGCTCCGATTGAATCAACGGCAACAGCGCAGCGGTTTCCATCCAGCCGCTTCTTTATCTCATAACCGTCCTGAACAGGGCGGTTTTTTATGCCTGCTGTTTTTGACTTAGAACTCAAAGCGCACCACTCAGTACTTGGTGACGAAGGAGTCGCCGACAGGGTTGTTCAGCACATTCTTCGAGCACTGAGCTCTGAGCTCTGAGCTCTGGGCTCAGAACACTGGCACTGGCTCTGAATACAGAACGCTTGCTTTGAAAATCTCACCCTGTCTCGGCAGTCACGATCAGAACTCTGGGTTTGGATCTGAACTCTGAATCCTCCATTTTCATGATCTCTCGACGGCAAGCGGATTCCTTCTCGTCGTCTTGCTTCTCCTCCTTGACCTGTTCTTCCCAGTGCTTCGGTTCAGTGGCTTGTTCCGGTTGACAAGCGTGCACTCGATGGATGGCCCGAGGCTCATCGACGCAGGCACGCCTCCAGGGCACTGAGCAGGTTCTCGATCAGCAGCGTCGCGCTGGCCTCGGTGCTGGCCTGCCAGTGCCGTCCGTCGCGGCGGATGCGCTCGACGCCATCAGCCCCGAGGGCTTCGATCACGTAGGCCCGATCCTGCAGCAGCCACGGCTCCAGCAGCTCCGGTGTGACCTCCAGATGAAACTGCAGGCCCCAGGCGTGCCGGCCGATTCGGAACATCTGCTCGACGCAGTGAAGGCTTGAGGCCAACAGGGTGGCGCCCGGTGGCAACACAATCCGATCGCCGTGCCAGTGCAGCACCAGTTCACTGGCGGCCAGGCCCTGCAGCACAGCTTCCTGCTCCGCCGTCGTCGTCCAGGTCACGGCTCCCCATCCCACTTCCCGCAATGGCCGGGGCGGCTCTGCCACCTCCAGGGGCACCGCATCGCCCCCCATCGCCCGGGCCAGCAACTGGGCACCCAGACAGATCCCCAGGACTGGCTGCTGCGCCTCCACCCGCTGGCGGATCAGCTCCAGCTCCGCCTCGAGCCAGGGAAAGGCATCGTTGCCGAGATCGGCCACGCCCATCGGTCCGCCCAGTACCAGCAGCACCTGGTCGGTGGGGGTGCCGTTGGGGGTCGCTGCCGGCAGAGCCTCACCCCGATCCGGCCGGCAGACGCTCACCTGCCAGCCTCTGGCGCGGGCTGCGCCTGCGAAGCGGCCAGGCCCTTCCCGATCGAGGTGCTGAATCACGAGAAGTTCGGTCATCGCCCTGGGCTCATTCCAGCCGTGTCACCACGCCCATCCTGCGCAGCCAGCGATTGACGCGTCGCCGCAGGCGTGGCGGCACCTCCTGCAGCAACTGGCCCAGTTCCAGGGCCGCCAGGCGATGCAGGGCCCGGACGTCCACCCGCCAGAGCGCTTCGGCTTCCCGGATCAGCCGCGCCCAGGTGCGCACGTTCTTCCAACGGCGGATGCGCTGCTGCGGCACATCGACCAGAGACCAGTGGGGGCCGGGCTCACTTCCGCTGGTCATCACTGCAGCCCGGCACGTGGCTTCTCCAGCCTGTTGAGTCCTGGCTGTTTTGTCTTCAACTCAGTCGCAGGAGTTCGGAGTTGGACGGCGACTCAGATCCGCTTGTTTCGGTCGGATTGATCCGGTCAGGCCGAGCGAGGCAGTGTCCGCCGGGTGGGCTGGCTGCTGCCGGTGATGGCTCCAGAGCCTGCTGGTCGCTCCTCTCGATCGAGTTCGACCTGCTGGACGGGAAAGCCCAGGGCCTGCACCTCAGACTCGCTCAGCCGGCGGCTCCAGGCTCCTGGCACGGGGTCGTTCCAGCGAAAACCCGCCTCCTTGGCGCGGTGGCGTTCCGCATAGCTGAGGTTGGCGCGGTAGAGATGGCGCGGTTCCTGGGCCGCGGCCAGCAGCGTGTCCAGATCGCTGCAACGCTCGAACACCTGGGCCAGGTAGATGCAGTCGGTGAGGGCGCGATGGGCGGCCCAGACGGGGACCCCGTAGGCCAGGGCCAGGTCCCGCACGGAGGGGTTGGAGCGCAGGTGCTTCTCGGCCGGCCAGCGGATCTCCTCCATCGAACAGATCCAGGGCCGCTCCAGGGCCGGCAGCTCCCCGTGGCCGAACCACTGGCGATCGAAGGCGGCGTTGTGGGCCAGCACCGCATCGGCGGCGGCGGCCATCGCCAGGAAGCACTGCAGCCCGGCCTGCCAGGGCTGCTCCAGCCGTGTCCACTCGGCGGCGATGCCGTTCACATGCTCTGCCGGATTGGCGTTGCAGGGCAGCAGGAACGACACCTGGCTGAGCACGGCGCGGCTGGGGACATGGAACAGCACCGCCCCCACCTCGATGCAGCTGCCATCGGCAGGGGAGAGAGCTGTGGTTTCGGTGTCCAGGATCAGGAGGCGCTGCGGCACCGCTGATGGCGCAGCAGGCTGCAATGCCGATTGCGACGCCGATCGCGAAACCGATTGCGAAGCAGTGGTGGATGGGGCCTGGGACTCGGAATTGGAGATGGACACGGTTCTGGGGATCTCAACCGGCATGGGCGCTGGCGTGGATGCCGGGTTCTGTGGCTCCGTCTGCCGTGATGGTTCCGGTTGCTCGCCCTCTGAGTCCTGGGAGGCGATGGTTGTCTTCAGAGCAGGGTCTGCTGTGTCGAGGGCCGGCTCCGGCGCAGGTTCTGGATCCCTGGGCGCAGGAGCGCCCGTCTCCACAGATCCGCCCAGCAGGCTGAGCAGGTCGTCCTGGTGCCACTGATTGGAGTGCGACTGACTGGAGTGCGACGCCATCACCGCCCTGCTTGCCGCCCCATGCTCTCAGCCGCAGGGGCTCTGCGCAGCAAGCACCCTCCGTCCCAGTGGATCCGCAGCGTTCTGTCAGTCAGCCTGCTTAGGGTTTGGGTTCTCTCCATAAGCTCTTGGCACGCCCCCTTGCCCCCGGTGATCGGGCCCCCCTGGTGGCCCTGCCTGATCAAAACGGCGTTGAGCGGCGCAGCGATCAGCTGGGCGGCAAGGCCCTGGTGCTGTTTTTCTATCCCAAAGACGACACCCCGGGCTGCACGATGGAAGCCTGCGCCTTCCGTGACAGCTACACCGACCTGCAGGCCCTCGGCGCTGAGGTATGGGGCGTGAGCGGCGATGACACCGCCAGCCATCAGCGCTTCGCCAGCCGTCACCAGCTCCCCTATCCGCTGTTGGTGGATCGGGGCAACGGCCTGCGCAAGGCCTTCGGGGTGCCTGGGGTGCTGGGCCTGCTTCCGGGGCGCGTCACCTATGTGATCGATGGGCAGGGCACGGTGCGGCATGTGTTCAACAACCTTCTCGATGGCCCCGCCCACCGGCGTGAGGCGATCCAGGCCCTGCAGCAACTTCAGCCAACCTGAGGCCAGAGGGGCGTCGGTCGATCAACAGGAGCAGCGGGTATGGCGCGATGGTGGCAGCAGGGGGAGCTCTGGCAGCTGGAGCCGGCCGGCGCGCCGCGGGGCCTGATCGAGTTCATCGGTGGCAGCTATCTGGCTGCCACCCCCCAGCTCAGCTACCGGCGTTTCCTTGAGGCCCTGGCGGCTCGCCACTGGCGGGTGCATGCCTGGAGCTACGTGCCAGGCTTCGATCACCAGGCCCAGGCCAGTGCCGCCTGGCGGTTGTTCCGACGGTTCCGGCTCGGCGACGACGCCACCACGAGTGGCTTCCCAACGCCGGGACCCACCTCCGGTCCGCTGCTGCGGCTGGGCCACAGTCTCGGCTGCAAGCTGCATCTGCTGGCTCCGGATGGCGGTCGCCGCTGTGACGGGTTGGTGGCCCTGAGCTTCAACAACTTCTCGGCGGAGCGTTCGGTGCCGCTGCTGGCGGAACTGGGACAACAATTCAAGTTCCGCAGTGAGTTCAGTCCCTCGCCGGAGGAAACCCTGCTCCAGGTTGGGGCCACCTACCGCCAGCCCCGCAACCTGCTGGTGCGGTTCAACCGCGACGGCATTGATCAGAGCAACCGCTTGCTGGGGGTGCTGCAGGCGCGGTCCGGTGATTGCTCCGAGCTGCTGGAGCTGCCCGGTGACCACCTCACCCCCGCCAGCGGCGGCCTGCGCAAGCAGCTGCTGGGCGCCTGGGCCGACGATCCAGCCCGGCAACGGGGGATGGAACGGCTGGTGGATCAGATCACGGCCTGGTCTGGGGTGCCTTAGCCAGGAGCGCCACAGATCAGGGCTCCCACGTCTGGGAGCCCAGGTAGGTCAGCTCCACGAAGTCGCTGGCTTGCCGGTCGCTGGGGCTCAGTTCCAGGGGAAAGCCGCCCAGATCGACGCGCCCCATCGACTCCAGGGCCTGGGTCAGCCCCTTGCGACTGGGGTTGGGCCCGGCCCGCTGCAGCCCTTCGCTGATCAGGCGGGCGGCGAGGAACCCTTCCAGGCTCGTGAAGCCGTACTGGGGCTCGGTGGCTTGCCGCTGCATCAGCCGCTGGTACTCCGCCACCACCGGGATCCGGCGGTTCCAGGGGAAGGGCACCACCTGGCTGATGCCGATCCCGGTCGACTGGCCATCGGGCAGGGCCTGCTGCAGGGCCCGGCTGCCCACGAAGGAGACCGTCATCAGCTGCGCCTTGCTGCCCAGGGTCAGCAGGTCGCGGCTGATGGCTGCCGCACCGGGGTAAGAGCTGATGATCACCACCCCGCTGGGGTTGGCCGCCTGCAGGGTGCGGGCCGCAGTCTTGGTGGCGCTGGAGTTGCGCTCCACGCCGGCCGTGGCCACCGGCTGGAGTCCATGGCGCTGCAGGGCCCGTCGCGTGGCGGCCAGCCCGTCGTCGCCGAAGGCATCGTTCTGGTGCAGCACGGCGATCCGGTGGCGGCCGGCGCGCACCAGGGCAGCGACGATCTGGTCGAGTTCCGCCTGGTAGCTGGCCCGCAGGTTGAACACCAGCGGCCGCCGCGGCTCCCTGAGCAGCATCGCTCCGGTCAGGGGGGCGACCAGGGGGATGTGTTCGCGCTCCACCGCCGGCAACACGGCCTTCACGGTGGGGGTGCCGACGTAGCCGAACAGGGCCAGGACCCTGTCCTGCTGGATCAGCCTGTCGGTGTTGCGGCGGGTCAGTTCCGGTTCATAGCGGTCGTCGTGGCTCACCAGGCGGATCCGGCGTCCATGGATCCCACCGCGGCGGTTGACCTCCGCGAACCAGGCCTGGGCGCCGAGCCGATACTCCTGGCCCAGCTGGGCAGAGGGGCCGCTGAAGGGTGCTGACTGTCCCAGTACGAGCTCCGGAGCGCTTGCGGCGGATCCAGGAGCACCGGAGATCCTTGCTGTCGCTGCCGTCGCCATCGAGGGCAGGCGCAGCACGCTCGGCAGTAGGGCAGCCAGGGGAAGGACGACCAGGGCCAGGGCCGCCTTGCCGGCAGTGCTGCCGGTCATCCCTAGGGTCAGGCGTGGTGGCAAGGCGCCAATGCACTCCGATGAGCCCTTGCCTGAGTCCGGTCTCCCGGAACCGCCAGGTCCAGAACCGAGAGGTTCCGAAGGCAGGGCGCCCGGTCGACGGCGGAAGCGCTGGAATGGTCTGGCCATTGGGTCCGTTGTTCTTGCCGTCGCCCTGTTGATTCTGGGGCTGATGCGGATCGATGTCGCCCAGGTGCGCAGCCGAGACTCGCTGCGGCTGTCCTCGGCCTCCCGGGCCCTCAGCACCGATCCGGCCCTGCTGGCCGGCGGTGGATGGACCTCCCTGCGAGGGGAGCGGCTGAACGCGACGGAAGCCCGCGAAGACCAGGTGGCTCTGGAACGGGCCGCGAACCATGTGCAGGTGGGGGTGTATGTCAACAGCACCTACGACCTCGAACTGAACATCCCCAGCTATTCGTCCAGTGGCTACGTGTGGCTGCGCTGGGACGAGCCCCTGCAGCGCTATCTCGAAGCGCAGAACACCAGCATCGACCGCCGCTTCACCCTGCTCAACGGCCTGCTGTCCGATGCTGATCCGGTGTTGCGGCCCCTGGTCGATCGTCCGGTACGCCTCGCTGATGGCAGCTTTTACCAGTTGTTCAACTACATCGGGCGCTTCTACATCGACAAGGCCAGTTTCCGCCACTTTCCCTTCATGACCGTGAGTCTGCCCCTGGTGCTGGAGGTCGACGACGTCGATGGCGCCCTCGACTACACCAGCCTCCGGCTCGAACCGGATCTCCAGAACAGTGGCATGGGGCTCTACGCCGGCATCATCGGCTGGCTCAACCGCGGCTGGTCGATCGCGGAGTACCGGCACCACTACGCCACCAACTTCGGTCTGGGTGGTGCCGAGAACGATTACAGCCAGGTGGTGTTCGATATCTCCTTCGGCATCTCCGCCTGGGCAGCCTTCTGGCGCCTGCTGTTGCCCCTGGCGGTGCTGATGGTGATGGTGCTGCTGGTGTTCAAGGTGCGGCCCGATGAACAGGATGCCCGCGCCAGTATCCCGGTCACGGTGCTGCTGACCCTCGTGTTTCTGCAGCAGACCTACCGCGCGGAGTTGCCCCAGCTGCCGTTCCTCACCTTTCTCGACCAGGTGTACGTGGTGGCCTACGTGGTCACCCTGATGGCGTTTGTGCTGGTGATCTGGATCGGCCGCCGCTACAGCGACATGGAAGCCATGCCCGATGGGGACGGCAAGGAGATCCTGCAGCAGCGGCTGCATCGCCTTGATGACATCTGGCCCCTGGCCATGGTGTTGATCAGTGGCCTGAGCATCTGGCTCTGTTGGGTGAACCTGCCGCCAGGCGGATGACAACTCCCAAGTGGATGGTGATGGTCCAGGCAACCTCCTCCTCCAGGGTTGAACGCAGGCGGAGCAGGAGCGTCTGCCGGCCAAGCCCTCCGTGGGCGACATCGTGGTGGGCCGGATCCGAGGCGCCGGCAGCCGCCGGATCCTGCTGATGGTCCACTACGACACCATGTTCCCGGTGTGGCGGATGCCAAGGGTGGGTCCGTGATGATCCTGCGGGCCCTGGAGCTGACGGCCGAACGGAACGTCCGCGATTTCGCCACGATCACGGTGCTGTTCAACCCCGATGAGGAGATCGGCTCGCGCGGATCGGCGGATCTGATTGCCCGCCAGGCCCACCTGATCCTGGCTCTGCAGACCCTGAGCGATTCAGCCAAGAGCACCACGGTCCACTGGACCCGCATCCGCCCTGGCGAGAGCCCCAACGTGATCCCCATCCGGGGCAGCCTGCCCGTGTCGCTCAATCTGGCCGGTGGCCTCGATGCCCCGAACCTGGGCCAGGCGATCGAGAAGGTTCAGCTCTTTGGCGTGGATGTGAAGTGCGGTGTCAAGGGATCCGATGGCTTCAAGGATCCGGTCAGCATGCACGCCTTTCTGGCTGCCGTGCGGCAGAAGGATTTCAGACATTGATCGGATCCATCGGATCCATCGGATCTATGGGAGCTATCTCTGCCAACGATGCTGTTGGAGCCATCAGACCATGCGCTGGGAAGGCTTCGCGGGAATTTGATGAATGGAGCCCAGGAAGGCTCCTCTGTTGGGATTGAGCTATGCGGTTTTCAGCGCTTTGTCAGCCTTAAAGACCTTGGTGTCTATCCAGCTGTTGTGCTCTGCCAGCAAACAGATGTGATCCAATCGGTTCATGGCGAATCCGGGCAGCCTGCCTTCATAGAATGCCCGCTTCCAGTTGTTTCAGGTCAATGAATTCCGGAGACTTGACGCCAGCCTCCACCCTGATTCTTTCCAGCTTTGGCGAGTCGAAAAAGCGCCTTGCATTGTCAAGTGAGGTCCAGGCGGGATAGTCGGCAACCTCGTGGATGATGAGCACGTGCTGCGTGGATGGAGGCGTCATGGGATCGGCATGGAGGTGCTGGATTCTCACCACTGGGTGCCAACAAAATCAATCGTAGCTTCGCTGGTGCTGTTGGCAGGAAACCTGACCTTGATTTCTCTGCTGTAGACAACCTTGACGCCAGGAAGATAAAAGCTGGTCAGCTTGCCATCTGGAAACGTCACGACTGATTGTCGTTTCTCAGCATCTTTGACAAACTCGCTGTTCTGAGGCGAGGAGTATGTTCGCGTTAGCGCCTCAAGCAGCTTGGCGCCATCCTGCGTTTGAAGGCGAAATCTTGACGTCACCGTGAAATCCTGAAAGCCACCGCAGGCAAAGGCATCAATTTTGATCTTCTCGGGAAGGGGCTCCTTGAACATGGTGCGGAGAAACTGGATCTGCAAGTCTTGATGTCGTCTGCCGAATCCGAAGTCGCAGGCAGAGGCGAGTGAGAAGCCGTTGCGAAGCAAGTCAAAGACAACAGCCCATCCAGCGATGATCAATACAACTATCGTCAGAGTCAACGGACGTTTCATCCAGGCGCCCATTGTGCTCGATCAGTGGTAGGTCGTAGCTCTTTCCATTGTCCAGGCCGATCTGGAAGGCAGGCCTGACTGGGTACCAGAGACTCTGGTCGGCAGACACTTTTGGCGCGATTCGCTGGTATGTTACAAGAGATAAGACTGAGTGCTGACTGATCAAAGGCTAGTGATTGTCAAGCTTGCCTAGTTCACTTTCCAGTAACCTCACCATCTTATGGGCAGCGCCAGATACCGCTTGATCAATGGTCGTGGATTGATCGCTGACAGATGTTGGTTGTCGTCCCGCGAGCCGTGCCTCCAGCAGGCATCGCTTGTCAACGGGGCCAGACTTTGAGGCACTGTTCTCGTCGCTCAGGTGAACTTCCAGCCTGGTGATATGATCGGTGAAGCGTGCCAGAGTGTGATTCAAGGTTGTTTCGACACTTTGTGCCAAAGCTTCATGCCCAGAGATGTTCTTGTCTGTATTGACTTGAATCTGCACGGTTCTCTCCAGTGTGGATGAATGTTGTTTGTCTGCCTACTCACTAGCAAGACTTGGATGGTATGCCCATCATGGCTTCACATCCCGATATCAGAGGCTGATCATTGCTCCCTCTGCCCCCTCGTTCTCTACCTTCCTCTCCCTCTCTCCCCGTCTCCCTCCCATTCGTTCTGGGGAGCACTATCTTCCCTCTGATTCCTACATATGCAGGGGCGATTGAGCCGTTCCCTTCGCTGATCCAGCCAGGCAGCCAAGGCTGAGGTGACACGGTTCACGTGATCAGGCGGAGCAGGGTTCCATCAGGGCGTCGGCAGCGCCGGAAGCTGGGGAGTCACATCCACCAGGGCGAAGCTGGTGTCACCCCAGCCATCCGCTGGCAGCAACGCTGGTGCGCTGGGTCCCGGTGCGGCGGCCGGCCCCGCTGCGAAGGCGCCCTCTGTCCAGGCCAGAAGCAGGCCACGCAGGGGGCCGCCACCGTCGGCTTCGATCGAGCGAAGGTTGAAATGGTCTCCCCCCTGGGCCAGCACGAGGCGATGGCCACCGCCACTGTTGCGGGCTTCCTGGGCCATCGGTGTGATCGCCTCGGGCCCTGCCGGTACCACCCAGTCCTTGCTGCCGCTCACGAGCAGGACCCTCCCATTCATCGCCTTGGCGGCTCCCACATCAAAGAGCAGGCGCATGGGCGGGCTCACCGCCACGACGGCCGTGACCCGGGGGTCAGCCCCGCCGGCCCGGTTCGCGCTGGTCAGGAAGCTGCACTGGAGCACCCAGCTGAGGTTGCGGGCCGGATCCCTCAGGTTCTCGCAGGAGCGACCCAGCTGCAACACCGTGGTCGCCCCCCACGACTGACCCATGGCCACCACCTGGTCCGTGCGCACGGGGGCCGGCAGAGCCAGGCTGCCGGCGGCGGCGGCATCGATCGCCGCTGACACATCCAGGGGGCGCAGCCGCAGGTCGTCGGGGTTCGGCGGCGGCACCCGACCGGCGAGCATGGCCTGCTGCTGGGCCTGGTCACTGCCCGGATGGCGGGGCAGCAGCACGGTGTAGCCGTGGCTGGCCAGGTGAGCGCCCCAGCCCTCGAAGTTCACCGGATCGTCCCAGAGTCCATGGGAGATGACCACTAGACGGCCGTTACCATCGCTGCTGGGCGCCATCGTGACCACCTGGAGTGGCTCGGGGCGGTGCGAGACGGCGATGGCCACCTGCTGGCGGATCGGCTTGATGGGCCCTGGAAGGCTGAGGGCCGGATCGATGCCGGCCGGTTTGCCGCTGTTGATCAGGCTTTCGGCGGGTTCCTGCTGACGCACCAGCCGATCCAGTACGAACACCACCTGATCCAGTTCGATCGAGGCGCTGCGTCCGGGGAGCACCTCCAGTACATCCAGCAGGCTGAGGTGGCCCTTGGCGGAACGTCGTTCGAGAGTCGCCACGATCTGTTGAGGATCGGGAGGGGTCTCCAGGCCATCGACCCGCACCAGTGCCTCCAGAATCAGCAGCACCTGAGCCATCAGGGGAGAACCCGCCGATTCCTTGGCGATGGCTCCAATGGGGATGGGAAGGGGAGCCTGAAGCAGGGAGATCAGCCGGCTGCCGAACTTGCCATTGGTGGCTTGATCGAGCTGGGCCAGATCGCTGGTTCCGGTCAGCAGGCTCTTGGGATCTTTCAGTTCCGCCACCCGCACACTGACGCCGGTGTCGACCAGAGGAAGGCGGATTTCAATCAGTTCCAGGGCCTTGGCCGGTGGAGCCAGGATCAGCCCGAGGGCGAGTAACGGGATCGGGCGCAGAAGCGGCATGGTGAGATGGATGGCAGGGCAGCCAACCCGCAGGTGAGCCAGCAGACTGTTCAGTCTCTGGAATGGAGAGAATCTGACATGGCCTCATGCGGCCAGTGGCGAGCAAGTTCGACTGGACCAGCCCAGCCAGATGTGCGGAACGACAGGCGAGCCTGACGCACACTGGAGTCAATCGTTCGTGCGCCTCTAGCGCAGGCCCTGGACATTGGCCTCAGGATCGGTGACTCAGTTCATCGGATTCCACGTCATGATTGACCACAATCCTTGAATACGGAAGATTCTCTTATCCTTGGCGGCAACGGTGATGGCGTTGCCGCCGGCAGTTGCCGACGCGGCTCCCTACGGCACCTGGCTGTCCCAGCCTCAGATCTGGTTTCATTCCACCAAGGGCAGCCTGAGCCAGGTCATGGCCCAGATCCGTAGCGAACACTATCAAGTTGTCATTCTGGATTATCGAAAAGTATCGGATTCCATGCAACAGGAGGTTGCGCGGGAAGCACTTCAGGCTGACGGCATTCAGGTGGAGCACCATTGTTGCCAGCTATAGACAGCCTGACTTCTACATGTTCCGCAGGGCCTTTGCCAATCCATTTCTCTGCAGCATCCAACCTTTTGAGGAGGGGCTGACTCCCCGTGCTGGGTGCTATCAACTGGATGTGTAGTGCTTTACGCCTCAGGCGCTCCACAGGTGTCAAGCTCGCGGATCAGATGGGCGCCGTCGTGAGTTTATCCACGCCGAACACCCTGGGTTTTCAGGCAGTACTCGGTGGGCGACGATTCAATACGTTTCTCTGGCCTGGCTTGAAGGACTGAAAAACTCAGCAGAGAGCTGAACAGTGAGCTGAACCGGAGAGTTCAGCTGAAAAGAAGTGCTGATGCAACTGAACCTGGATTCCGGTCGGGCCCTGCTGGTGGCCGTTGTTCAGAATGGCCTGGCCCGGCAGTTCCACCGCTTCCACCCCATTCTCGATTCCACCATCGCCGCCACTGCGTGACATCCCTGCTTCAACGGCTGCCGCGACCAGCTGGATTGCTGCCGCTGCAGCGTCATCAGCTGGCCACCGATGTGCTGGCTTCGCCTGGGATTCTGGCCTACCGCTTCGAGGCCAATCTGTTCTATGCCAATGCCAATCGCTTCACTCAGGAATTGATGGCGATCACCAGTCAACCGGATGCCGTGATCCGCGGCCTGGTGGTGGATGCCTCCGGCATTGATGACATCGACTACTCCGCTGCCAAGGCCCTGCTGGAACTGCGTGACCATCTCCGCCAGTCAGGGATCGAGTTTGCCCTGGTCACCAGTTCCACGGCCATGTTGAAGGAGCTGCACCGATTTGGCATGGGGATCGGGACTGGAGACAACAGTGTTGGCATCTTTGCGACAGTGAAGCAAGCCATTCACGCACTATATGCACATCTTTGCCCAATGACCTCACCTTCTGCGATGCCTGTCATGGCGGCTTTCGCATTGAGACCTGCATCATCAATAACTTTATGGTCCTGTTCAATCGAGACTTCCCGTTAGCCCATAGATTGGATGTCAGGAGTGGTTAGAACCAAACCCACCATGAACAAAGAACAAAGGAAACTGATTCAACGAGCCAAGGACTTCGCCAAGCCTTTCCGCGTCGATGACGGAGAGTCGTTCAGGCTGAAGGATATCGATCCCAACAATACGCTCCATCTTGAACAGGAGCACAAACCCCAGGCCAAGGAAGCTCTGGCCCTGGGCGTTGAGCTGCTGGCGGCGTTTCAGGACATGCTCTATGCCCAGGACCGCTGGGCTATGTTGCTGGCCTTTCAGGCCATGGATGCTGCCGGCAAGGACGGCACCATCAAGCATGTGATGAGCGGGGTCAACCCCCAGGGTTGTCAGGTCAGCAGCTTCAAGGCGCCTTCATCTGTAGACCTGGATCACGACTTTCTCTGGCGCTGTAATCTCGCCCTGCCAGAGCGGGGGCGAATCGGCATCTTCAATCGTAGCTACTATGAGGAGACGCTGGTGGTGCGTGTCCATCCTGAGCTTCTGCATCAACAAACACTGCCGGAGCCGTTGATGGGCAAGGACATCTGGAAAGAGAGATTCCGCGATATCCGACACTACGAACAATATCTCTCTAATAATGGTGTGGTTGTGCGCAAGTTTTTCTTGCATCTCTCAAAAAAGGAACAGAAGAAACGCTTTCTTGAGCGGCTTGAGACTCCCGAAAAGAACTGGAAGTTCTCGGCCAATGATATCAAGGAGCGCGCCTACTGGGACGACTACATGAATGCCTACGAGGACATGATCCGAAACACCGCAACCAAGGTTGCCCCATGGTATGTCGTGCCAGCTGACAACAAGTGGTTCACGCGGATCGTGGTGGCGGCAGCCATCATTGAGACTCTGGATTCATTGGATCTGAAGTATCCTGTGATCACTGAAGAGGCTCGTCAGCATCTCGAGGCCGCCAAGCAGCAACTGCTCAATGAAGATAAAGCCTGACTCTGAATCTGAATCTGCTGGCCAGCCTCTTGAGATACTGTCTTCAACCATGGAGTTGAATCTCGGGCCCTGGTTCGATCCGATTGCTGGGTTGCCCAGTTGTCCAGACTCTGCTTAGCCTTTGGAGTCCATATCGATCTTTGACTTCAGCCGTTCCAGTTCTTCCCTCATCTCCTCGATCACCTGTCTGGAGTTGTCGATATTGCGGTCCACGCGACCGCGCTCTTCATCCTGGTAGTTGCGTAACGACTTGAGCATCAGCCCAGCTCCCCCTCCAATCATGAAGACCATGGCGATCAGGCTCCAGAGGCTGGCTGGTCTGAAGCTGAACAGGAGGCTCTGCAGTACGGCAGCTCCAATCGCGGCTGAGGATGTCCAGATCAGGAACCAGCCCAGTTTTCGGTAGACATCCGCCAGCAGGAAGGCAACTCCTGTTCCAAAGGGGATCATCAGCAGGCCGAATCCCTGGCCACTCCCAAATGCAAAGAGCCCACCAAAGAAGGATCCACCTCCCCGGTTCCATCCGCGCCCCGAGTGAATGCCAAAGCCGATCCCGGTGCTGGAACCCACGATCACCTGATTGGTGAACAGAAAGATCCCGGCTGCAAACAGAGCACTGCCAATCAGGAACAGGAAAAAGTCCTGGACGGGCTTTCGGGTCATGGATCGTCTCGTTTTCCTGGATGGAGCGCCTGGTTGGTGACCATGCTTCAGACTCTCAGCTGATCCAGCACCGAACGATCTTCCAGGGTTGAGGTGTCGCCGCTCACCTCTTCACCGGCAGCCAGGGCCCGCAGTATCCGGCGCATGATCTTGCCACTGCGGGTCTTGGGCAGGGCATCGGTGAAGCGGATCTCATCGGGTCGGGCGATCGGTCCGATCTCTTTCCCCACATGGGCGCGCAGCTCGGCGATCAGGGACTCCTCGCCCTCTTGGCCGGCATCGAGGGTCACGAAGGCGACGATGCCTTCGCCCTTGAGCTCGTCGGGTCGACCCACCACTGCCGACTCGGCCACGGCCGGATGGCTGACCAGAGCCGATTCGATTTCCATCGTGCCCAGACGGTGGCCCGAGACATTGATCACGTCGTCGACCCGGCCCATCACCCAGTAGTAGCCATCGGCATCGCGACGGGCGCCATCACCGGCGAAATAGAGCCAGCTGCCATCGGCTGGACGGATGTGCTCCCAATAGCTCTTGCGGAAGCGCTGCGGATCGCCATGCACTGTGCGCATCATCCCGGGCCAGGGACGACGCACCGCCAGATATCCGCCCTGATCCGGTCCCTGGGAGTTGCCCTCCAGATCCACCACATCGGCTGCGATGCCCGGCAGGGGCAGGGTGCAGGAGCCCGGCTTGGTGGGGATGGCGCCCGGCAGGGGGCTGATCATCACGCCGCCGGTCTCGGTCTGCCACCAGGTATCCACCACCGGGCAGCGGTCGCCGCCGATCACATCCCGATACCACATCCAGGCCTCGGGGTTGATCGGCTCCCCCACGCTGCCAAGGATCCTGAGGCTGCTCATGTCGTACTGGTCGGGCACAGTCCGGCCGTTTTTCATGAAGGCGCGGATGGCGGTGGGTGCGGTGTAGAAGATCGTCACCCTGTGCTTCTGGATCACCTCCCAGAAGGCTCCCGGTTTGGAGGGCCGTGGTGCGCCCTCGTACATCACGGTGGTGGCGCCATTGGAAAGGGGGCCGTAGACGATGTAGGTATGGCCTGTGATCCAGCCCACATCCGCCGTGCACCAATGGATGTCGTGCTCGCGCAGATCAAAGATCCACTGGAAGGTGAGATGGGCCCAGAGGTTGTAGCCGGCGGTGGTGTGCACCACCCCTTTCGGTTTGCCCGTGGATCCTGAGGTGTAGAGCACGAACAGGCGGTCTTCACTGGCCATCGGCTCAGCGGGGCAATCGCTGCTCTGGCCCTCGACCAGCTCGTGCCACCACTGATCGCGGCCGGAGGTCATCGCCACCTCCTGGTTGGTGCGCTGCACCACCAGCACCTGTTCCACGCTCGGGCAGGCGCCACCGGCCAGGGCCTGATCCACCGCTGGCTTGAGGGCTACGGCCTTGTCCTTGCGGAAGCCGCCATCGGCGGTGATCACCGCCTTGGCGGCGCCATCGTTGAGCCGATCCCGCAGGGCATCGGCGGAGAAGCCGCCGAACACCACCGAATGGGGGGCGCCGATGCGGGCGCAGGCCAGCATGGCGATCGCCGCCTCCGGCACCATCGGCATGTACAGGGCCACCAGATCGCCCTTGCCGATGCCGAGCGCCTTGAGCGCATTGGCCGCCTGGCACACCGCGGCGTGCAGCTGCCGGTAGGTGAAGCGCCGCTCATCGCCGGACTCTCCCTCCCAGATCAGGGCTGTCTTGTCGGCTCGGGGGCCCTCCAGGTGCCGATCGAGGCAGTTGAAGCTGAGGTTTGTGGTGCCCCCCTCAAACCAGCGGGCGAAGGGAGGGTTGCTCCAGTCGAGCACCGTGTCGAAGGGCTCGAACCAGTGCAGGTGCTGGCGTGCCTGCTCACCCCAGAAGGCATCGGGATCGGCTTCGATGCGTGCCACCAGGGCCTCGTAGGCCTCCATGCTGCCGATGGCGGCGGAAGCGGCCAGCTCCGCTGGCGGCGCGAACACCCGCCCCTCCTGGAGCACGGATTCGATCGTGGTTTCGCCCATCGCAACCAACCTGCCGGCCAGATGGCATTCAAGCGAGGCGCCCCGGACGGCGGCTGTGGGGTGACACGCTTGTTCAAGTGTGCAGGTCCAGGCTGCGGCTGCGGGAGGCTGCGGGGCTGCGGCTGTGGTGATGCGGCTGCAGTGAAGCATCCTCAGGCGCGAGGATGCGCTGATGCCTCCCCCTGCCGCCTGCCTGTTCGACCTGGATGGTCTCCTGCTCGATACCGAGCCCCTGCACGGCCGGGCCTGGCGCGAGGCGGCCTGCCATTTCGGTGGGGATCTCACCGAGGCCCAGCTGCTCGATCTGCGGGGTCGGCGGCGCCTCGATTGCGCGGAGCAGGTGCGGAGCTTGCTGCCGGGGTCTGTGAGTGTGGAGGCTTTGCTGGCGGTGCGCCAGCCGATTGCGGAAGCCCTGCTGGGCCAGGCCCTGCCGATGCCCGGTGCCCCCGAACTGGTGCAACGCTGCCACCAGCTCGGCATCCCCATGGCCCTGGCCACCAGCAGTGCAGAGGCCTCTGTGGCGATCAAGGCCGCTCCCCATCCCTGGCTCTCACTGATTGTGGAGCGGGTGTATGGGGACGATCCGGAGCTGCGCCAGGGCAAACCGGCACCGGACATCTTCCAGCTGGCTGCCCAACGCCTGGGGGTGAACCCAGGCGACTGCTGGGCCTTTGAAGACTCCCAGGCCGGTTGTCGCTCGGCCCTGGCGGCTGGCTGCCACGTGCACGTTCTGGTGCCACCGGGATCCGCCTGCACGGCTTACCCTGCCGGCGTGGTGTGCCTGACGTCCCTGGAGCAGGTCCATCTGTCCTGAGCGTTCTCTGTCGCGGCTCCTGCCACAGCTGGCCGCTCTGATGATGGTCGGGTCCTGCGGGCTGGGCCCGACGTCGTTTTTCCCTCTTCGCGCTGTGAAGCTGCCCTCGGCTCCTCCTGATCTGCAGGTGCGCGGCACACTCTTCACCACCCATCATGATCGGGTGTCGCCCGCCTGTTCCTGGCGTTTCTGGTATCTGCAGCACAGCAAGAAGGTGTGGTTCCGGGTGCCGGATCCGGAGCGGGTTCGGCAGAAGCGCCCGGTGTTCACTTACCAGGGCAGTCCGATCCTGCATGTGAGCGAAGTTGGAGCCGCTCGGGGGCGCCACGTCTACGCCGGTCGACCTCCGGTGGTCTGGGGTGATTCCGTGGGCTATGGCTGGGCCAGGGGTCCGCAGGACACCAACCTCTTTCTGGAACTCTGGACACGCTGGACCTGGCTGCATCCAGAGGCCTGTGGCCGGCCAGACTGGTTCCGCGTTGATCTGTTCGCTCCACCGGCTGGTCCCGATGCCAATTCAGGGCATTCAGCTCACCGGGGCTGAGCTCAGGCGTTCTCAGCCCAGGCGTTCGTCATCGCAGGCAGTCTCAGTCCAGGGGGTGCTCCAGCACCAGCACATTGCCGCCGTCGGGAAGTCCGTCGTAGCGGATGGACCAGCCGAAATCCTGCTGCAGTTTGCGCAGCATGATCAGGCCCCAGTGAGCATCCCGCATCGGCAGGATCGGCAGGCCGTCGTCATCGAGGCTGGGAAGATCCTCTGAGCCATCATCAGAGTCGGCCCCCTCCTCCGGTTCGCTCCAGGCCGCTTCCATGTCAAACGGATCGCCCTGATCGTGGATGCAGAGCCGTAGGGTGCCGCTAGTGCAATCCAGGCGCACCACCACCTCCGGTGGCGGCAGGAGGGTGGCATGGGCGTGACGCACCGCATTGGTGAAGGCCTCCACCAGGGCTGTCTGTGCCTGGATCCACACCATGGGATCCACCCCGGCGGGCTGTTGTTGCTCGAACCAGTCGAGCAGCTCAGCAATGGCATCGAGGTGGCTGGCGAAGCGACGCTCGCGATCGCCGCCGGGGCCTGGTAGAGCCATGGATCAGGCGGCTCCGGAACGCTTGCTGAAGATCACCAGGAAGGTGCGCACGATCAGCTTGAGGTCATAGGCCAGGCTCCAGTTCTCCTGATAGCGCAGATCCATCTTGATCACGTCTTCGAAGTCGAGAACCTTGGAGCGGCCACCTGGCGGTCCGTCTGCCGCGCCTCCAGCCCGGTGCGCGACAGAAACCACTGGCGATCCTCATCCACCAGCGAGATCACGGCGATCGGAACGCCGAACAGCTGGCTGGTGAGCTGGGTGATCTGGTCGAAAGCCTGACTGGGTGGCTGGTCGAGGATCTGATAGCGCCGCAGGGCCCGCAGTCGGCCGGCTTCATCAGACGGGATCGGAATGCCCCCGTCGGCTCCCGCGTCTGGTGAAGGGTCGGCGGTTGTGGAGCTGCCGTGGTTCACCGTGATCGCACTGGGGCAGGGGCTGCTTCCGTGGCCTCGACTGGCCTCGATGTGAATCTTAGGCGGCCTTCCAGGGGGCCCAGCCACAGGCTCACGGCCAGCCAATGGATCAGCACCGGTGGCCCCAGGGATCCGGTGGCGGCGAAGGCCACCAGGCAGACCACGGCCAGCCCCAGGCATTGGCTCAGGAAGCGGCCGTCGCTGAAGACCCTGCGCGCCGCTGGGTACCAAAGAGCCGCCGCCAGGGGGTGATACAGCACGAACAGGCCGGTGGAGAGGGCTCCCCAGGCCAGGCCTGTGGCGAGAGACGCGCCGGAATCGGGCTGGGGCAGCAGGGCCACCCGGAACACCAGTTCCTCGCCGATCGCCGGCATCGGCAGCAGGGCCAGGCTGGAGACCAGCCCCGGCAGTGGCTTCGGCCAGCGCCAGTGGCGGGGCAGGAAGCCGTTACGCCGTCCGCAGGCCAGCGCCACTGCGCCGTAGCCCACCAGCAGGACCGCCGTGAGCGTCACTCCGGTGGGCGTCAGGGGGGTGAGCAGGGCCGAGGCGATGCGGCTCAGCAGGGTCGCCAGGGGGGGGATCCGGCCCAGCAGCAGGGTCGGGGCCAGGGGTTCGAGGCTGGGATCGCCGCCGGCCACCTGGTTGGTGCGCAGCAGCAGCAGCGGTGAGCCATGGCGCAGAAACACGCTGGCCATGGCGTCGTGGGCACCGCGCGGCAGCAGCGACCGCCAGCTCAGCAGGATGTCCGTCACCGATTGGCCGCGCCGGAACGATGTGGCCTCGGCACCCGTGAGGCCGGCACGACTGATCGCGACCTCGACCCGTTCAGCATTGCCCTGCCAGTCGGAGCGGGCCATCCCCAGGGGGGTGAGCAACCGATCCAGGTCATCGGCCAGCTCCTGCTGCTGGCGGAACACCCGGCTGCTGGGGTCGTCGGGATGGGCCTTCAGCCAGGCGAGCAGGGCCGGATCCGCCTGCACCTGGGTGCGCAGTCGGCGCAGGGCGGCATAGAGCGCCTGGCTGGAGTCCTGCACGCAGGAGGTGGCCGGAGTGACGCTCGAGAGACCGGTGCCGTCGCCGCTGCGGTAGCGGGCCATCAGCACTTCCGCCTGAAGCCCCAGTTCATCCAGCAGGGACAGCCGGGTGCCACCGATGCGCAGCTCGCTGAAGGTGTCTTCGGGGATCAGCACATCCGAGACAGGGCGGCTACCCAGCCAGCCCCGCTGCAGATCGCCCATGTAGGCCGACCAGTCCTGGGTGCCGGCGACGATGCCGTTGGGGTTGTTGGCGTAGATCTGGTGGTAGCGGATCGCCAGGCGCGGCTGGCCCGTGAAGGGGTCTTCCACCACGCTGGCCTCACCGAGGGCGAAGTGGCCCGTGATCGTGGTGCTGCCCCGCGCCTCTCCGCCGGGGCCACCGATGCCGCCGAACAGGTGGAGCACCAGGGCGCGGCGGCCGAGCGTCCAGGCAGGGCCAATCGTTTCAGCGGTCCCCGTGGCTGTTGCCCCGCCCGTGGTCGCCGCTACGCCCATGGCATCAGAAGAGCCCTGCAGCAGGATCCGCCCGAGGCTGCCGCGCCGCTCCGGAGTGTGGAGCCAGTTCCCCTCGCGCAGATACCGAAGCCCCGCATTCAGGCCCGGCACCTGTTGATCGGCGCCGGGGCGGATCAGCTGGCGGGGCTCCAGGGCCTGCACGGTGAACAGCCCGTTGGCGTCCTGGGCTCCGTAGAGGTACCAGCCATCCGAACCGGCCGGGCTGCCTGCCAGCCCCCTGGGGGTCGACAGCCAACGGCCGTTGCGATCCCGGGGCTGCTGGGGCAGGCGCATGGTCTGCTCGGGGCCATCAAATCTGCCGCTGCGGCGGTTGAAATGCCGCACGAGCAGGCTCTCGCCGTTGGGTCCGCTCTGCTTCACGATCCGCACCAGCGCCACCCAGCGACCGGTGATCTGCAGCGGTGGCCGCCCGATGGTCAGGGTTGGCGGTGTTCCGGCCACCACCTCCACCTGCTCCAGGCGCACCTGCAGATCGTCGTTGGGCCGTGCCCCCGCCAGGCTCTGCAGCGGACCGACCCGGCGGCGTCCATCCAGGCGGCGCGGCACCACATTGCCGGCGGCCTCGGCCCGATCGGCAGCCGCGCCGAGGTGGATGTCGGTGCGGACGGCCTCCACCAGTGCCCGCAGTCGGGGGGTGTCCTGCCAGGTCAGTCGCAGGGTCTGGCCCTGCAGCCGGCGGAAGCTGGCGGGGGTCTGTTCCAGCTGGATCCAGACCCAGTCGTCGTCGGCCCCGCCGCTGGCGGTCTGGACGCCGGCGGTGCCAGGGCTGGCCTCCGGCAGGATCAGCCGGCCGATCCAATCGCCATTGGATCGGAACAGCTCCGGATCCAGCCGTTGATCCACCGGGTAGAAGGCCGGCCGGTTGAATGCCGCCTGCTGGGCCAGGTCGTAGCTGGACACCCCGTCCGGCGGGGATGACCCGCCCAGGGGAGGCGCGTCGCCGGCCCAGCTCGCCAGGCCGATGCTGAGCATTCCGGCCAGAAGCAGGCCAAGGATCCGATGGATCGTGGCCCGGCAGGGGCTGAGCCAGCGACCCTGACGGGCCCCAGCAAACGATCGAGCTCTCGTGAGCCTGGAGGGTGGATCTGGCGTCAGGAGGGGTCTTCGAGGCGTTGGCCTTCGGCTGAGAAGCGATACCAGAGCACATCGTTGATGCGGCCCAATGGCTCGGCGGTCTGGCCGGCGCGCTCCACCATCAGCAGATCCGGCCGGCCGGCCAGCACCTCCAGGCCCTCGCCCAGGGAGAACCGGCTCGAGCCCTTGAACAGCCCGCGGTACAGGCTGTTGCCTTTGTCGTCTTTCACTTCAAGCCAGGTGGGTTCGCGGCTGCTCAGCTGCAGGCTGGTGCTGCTGGCTTTGGCTTGATCCGCTGGCTGGGAGCCGTTGCCTGCGGCCGGTATCGCATCGCCACCCTTGAAGCCACCGCTGCCCCAGCGCTGCCAGGCCAGGCCAGCCCCCAGCAGGGCCAGCAGCAGCACCGCCAGGGGAAAAAGCCGCCCGACCCATGGAGAGCCGGCAACTGGCGTGGGACCCACCAGCTTTGTGGAGGTCAACCCCGGGACCGCAGCTGAGGTGGAGCTTTGCGTGGCAGGCCGGGCCTGGACCGGCGGCGCTGCGCTTGAGGAGGGGGTGAGCGGGCGCTGGGGCTCGACGGTGGCGGACCTGATGGATCCAGCCGGGTGGTGAGCCCCGGGCCGGATGTCGAGCAGGGGCTCGATCACGCCGTTGGCATCAAGTCCGAGGCGCTTGGCGATGCGCCGCGCCTGGGCGATCACATACACCATCTCTGGAAGATGGGCGCGGTCGCCTGCCTCCAGGGCCTCCACCTGTTCGGCCCGCATATAAAGCTCTTCGGCCAGCGCCGATGTGGTCAGTCCCCGTGCTTCCCGCCCCTGCTTTAACTGGTGGCCCATCGACCGCAGGATCAGCTCCGGATCGGGTGGGGCGTCGGGGCCGTCCGGGGAGACGGCGGAAGCAGTGGCGTCAGAGTCGCGCGGGTTCTGGGTCACGGTTAACGGGGAGTGCCGTTGTAGTCCACCTGGCGAATGTCACGGCCGTCAGGCGAGATTAGAATCGTCGTCTGAATGGTGGCGGGCTTGTTCATGGTTTGCCAGCCGGGCACGCCCCCCAGAAATTCGAACAGATAACCCTGATCCGTGCGTTGGATCATGCAGTCGCCGCCGCCGCGCTGGTGCATGCAGGCAGCTGTGGTGTAGCGGCTCAGCCCGCCGTTGATGCGTTCCGCCTCCATCCGGGCCAGGTTGGCGGCTCGCACCTGGCTGGCGTCCATCTGCTGGGCGACCCCAGGGGATGCGCAGACCATCACCAGGGCGGCGGCTGCGGTGGTGGCAGCCAGCGGAAGGCTCCGGAGCGAGAATGACGGCAGGCCCATGAGGTGGAGTGCAGCTGCCTGCGTTCTAAGTCCGTGATTCTGCGGCGTCAGCCAACCCAGGTTGCACCGGCCCGGTCTCAGTACAGACGGCTCAGCACAAACTCCGGCAGGGCCAGCAGGGCGGTGCTGGCTTCGGAGGCCGGCAGCCACTGCAGGGCTTCATGGGCTTCGCGGCTGAACTGTTCGGCCAGGGCACGGGAACGGGGAATGGCCTCGCAGCCCCGCACCAGAGCCAGGGCCTGGTCAAGATCGCCCGCTTCACAGAATTCCCGCTCGATCAGCCCAGCCAGAGCTGGCTTCTCCTCCAGGGCGTAGAGCACCGGAGCCGTGAGGTAGCCGGCGGCCAGGTCGCTGGCGGCGGGCTTGCCGAGCTGCTGGTCGCTGCCGGTGAAATCGAGGATGTCGTCCACCACCTGGAAGGCCAGGCCCAGCTGACGACCGAAGCGATAGAGATCTTCCAGGCGTGGTTGCGGCAGGTCGGCCAGCACGCCGGCAGCGCGGGCGCTGTTGGCGATCAGGGAAGCGGTCTTGCAGTAGCTCTTTTCGAGGTACGTCTCGAAGCTCTGGCCGGTGTCGTAGCGGAACAGGCCCTGGCGTACTTCCCCGTCCGCCAGGTCCATGATCACCCGGCTGAGCAGTTTCACCACCTCGAGGTCGTCGAGGTTGGCCAGATGCCAGCTGGCCTGGGCGAAGAGGAAATCCCCTGCCAGCACCGCCACCCGATAGTTGAAGCGGCTGTGCACGGTGGCCACACCACGGCGGGTGGAGGCTTCATCCACCACGTCGTCATGCACCAGGGAGGCGGTGTGGATCATCTCGGTGATCTCGGCGAGACGCCGATGGCGGGAACCGAGGGCCCCATCAGGATCGATGGCCCGCGAGAGCAGCAACACGATGCCAGGCCTCAGGCGCTTGCCGCCGGCGGCGAACAGGTGCTCAGCAGCTGCCTGAAGGATCGGATGACCGGCTCCGATCAGGCTGCGCAGATCGGCAAGCAAGGCGTCGAGATCGGCCTCGACCGGCTGAAGAAGTTCTGCAACCGTGGCCACGACACCTCCCTGGTGAGCCGATCCTAGAAGGATCAGGAGGGCGTCCGGAGCTCCACCGTCTCCACCCGTGGCCGCCGCTCCAGCCAACGGGTCGCGGCCTTGGCGAAGCCACTGGCCGAGCCGGTGACGCAGTAGCGGTAGAGCAGCCTCGGCGGGTCGATCGGATCGTTCTCCAGGTCCACTTCCGGCGAATCGCCCAGGTTGCCGAGCAGGGGCCCGAGACGCCGGGCGGCAGCCTGGGCCGGATCGACCAGGCGAACCCCTTGAGGCAGCAGCCGGCGCAGCAAGGGGCGCAGCAGGGGGTAGTGGGTGCAGCCCAGCACGATCGTGTCCACCTCGCCGGCGATCATCGGCTGGAGGTACCCCCGAGCCGCCTCTTCCAGGGCTGGATCCTCCAGATTGCCCGCTTCGATCAGGGGCACGAAGGCCGGGCAGCCCACCTCGATCACCCGGGCCGTCGGACGGCAGGCATGGATCGCTCGGCCATAGGCCGCGCTGGCCGCCGTGGCTGGGGTGGCGAGTACCCCGATCCGGTCGCTGCAGAGTTCGCTGGCGACACTGTCGATCAGGCCCACCACTGGCACACCTGCTTCGGCCACGGCCACATCCAGGGCCAGGGCATTGGAGGTGTTGCAGGCCATCACCAGCACACCCACCCCCTGCAGCCGCAGCCAGTGCACCACCTCAGCGGCGATGGCGCGGATGTCGTCAGGGGTGCGCTCGCCATAGGGAACCCGGGCGGTATCCCCGAGGTAGAGGCAGGGGGAATGGGGGTAGAGCGCCTGGATCTGGCGCAGCACGGTCAGACCACCGAGACCACTGTCGAACAGGCCGATGAGAAGGCTCAAGAGCGTTGCAGGTACTCGAGGATTCCGGTCGCCAGGGCCAGGGCCATGCGGCGGCGGAAGTTCGGATCGGCCAGGCGGGGGGCGTCGATCCTGCCGGTCACGAATCCCATCTCCACCAGGGAGGCCGGCATCACGGTGCGGCGGATCACGTAGAAGCGCCCGGTGCGGACACCCCGATCCGGAGTGCCGGGAGAGATCGCCAGCATCTGCCGCTGCAGAGACGCGGCCAGCTGTCTGGAATTGCTGCCCTGGAAATAGAACGTCTCGATTCCGTTCACGTCCGGCCGCGCCATGCTCAGAGCGTTCGCATGGATGCTCACGAACACATCGGCGCGGTTGATGTTGGCCAGGGACACCCGCGGGGGCAGGTCGACGTCCACCTCGGAAGTGCGGGTCATCAGAACCTGCACGCCTCTGGCCTGGAGCAGCTGGGCCACCTGCAGCCCCACATCAAGCACCACGTTGGTTTCACGCAATCCACCGATCCCGACCGCACCTGGATCGGGGCCGCCATGGCCTGGATCGATCACGACCTTGAAGCGGCCTCTCGGCACCACTGGCAGGCCATCGGCTGACAGTGGTGTGGTGGCCGAACTGAAATTGCCGCCACCTCTGGTCCATCCGGCGCTGGCCACCGTGGCAGCGTTGATATCGCCCTCGCCCATGGCGACTGTCGAGCGCCTCGGAAGCCCCGGCAGATCCATGCGCCAGCGGTCGCGGGAGGTGCCGACCAGTCTCAGCTGGCGGGGGTCGAGACGGGTGCCTGGCTGAAACTCGACCACGAGTCGCGTGGTTCCGGGATCGGGCTTTCCGATCCGTACTTCTCGAATCGCTCCGCCACCGCTGATCGAGCGGCTGCGCTGGGGGGCGCCGGGCAGATCCACCCAGATCCGGGGGCCGCGCCCCCCGGATCCCTCCTCGAAGAAGGCCTGGATCTGAACGCCTGGGGTCGTGCGCAGCTCAAGAATGCCCTCGCGGGTGATGCGCCAGGCGCCAAGGGTGCTGGCAGCCCACGCGGGAAGCGCAGCGAACGCCAGCAGCAGTGGGGCAAGGAACAGCGGCAGGCGCTTGAGCGTCATCCGAAACAGGGGCATGCGAAAGAACGGCATACCGGTCAGAACAACGCCGGTTGGCGGTGCTGAAGGCTCGGCATCTGAGCCCTGACCCGGCCTTCGTGATCCCGATCCACCGGTGCCACGGCCAGGCCGGGGGCCACGCCCGCGTCGGCCAGCACCGTGCCCCAGGGATCGATCACCAGCGCATGGCCATGGGTCTGACGCCGGTCGTAGTGAAGGCCGGTCTGGGCCGGGGCCACCACATAGGCGGTGTTTTCGATCGCCCGGGCCTGGAGCAGCACCTGCCAGTGATCCTTGCCGGTGAAGGCGGTGAAGGCCGCCGGGATCATCAGCAGTTCGGCTCCCGCCTGGGCCAGGTGGCGATAGAGCTCCGGAAAGCGCACGTCGTAGCAGATCGACAGACCGATCCTGCAGAGGCCGGGCACATCCACCACGGGGGGCAGCTGCTGGCCGGGCTGCACCGTGGCCGACTCGCGGTAGGTGATGCCGTCCGGCAGGTCGACATCGAACAGATGGATCTTGTCGTAACGGGCCAGAAGCTGTCCTTCCTTGCCCACCAGCTCGGCCCGGTTGAAGGTGTGACCAGGACCGGCCGGCACGGGAAAACCGCCACCGAGCAGGGTCACCTGGTAGCGGCGCGCCATGGTGACCAGGAAGCGGCTGCAGCGCTCGGCCAGGTCGGCGGCCAGGTCGATCCGGGTGCTGTCTTCTCCCATGAAGGCGAAGTTCTCGGGCAGCCCCACCAGCTCAGCGCCACGGCGGGCCGCCAGTTCGATCTGCTCCTCGGCAGCCGCGAGATTGGCGTCAGGATCCGGAGTGCTGGTGAGTTGCAGTGCTGCCGCCAGAAAACTGCTCACCCGTCATCCCGTCACGACCGGCGAACTGTAAGGGACATGCCCAGCCCCTTCCAGCCCGCCGCTCTCTCCACCGAAAAGGGCCGGTTCAGCTGGCTTCCAGCACCCCTGGAGCGCTCTGCCGCGGCACGATCGTCAGGGTGTCCACGGCGGCGCAGCAGGCGAAGTCTTCGTCGTGGTTGCCAAGCCCGATCAGCCGCTGGCCGTGGCTGGCGGCACGCAGGCAGGTTTCGGTGTCGTGGCGCCACTGCTGCCAGAGGGCCAGAGCGGCGAGCATTTCGTCATTGCCGCAGCGCACGCCAACGTGGGGGGCCACCGCCATCTCCATGGCGGCCGAGGCCACCGCGCCGGCCGCGAGGCTGTCTTCCAGGGAGTAATCCCCCTCCCAACCGCTGCCCACGATCCAGACCCGCTCAGCGCCGGTCTCCACCAGTCGCCGGGCCACGGCGCTGCGGTTGGGCAGGCAGGCCGTGAGCAGCTGGGGCACCGCCTGCACCGCCGCCAGGGAGCGGGTGCCGTTGGTGGTGCTCATGAAGATGCGTTTGCCGGCCACCAGCTTCGGCACCACGGCCAGGGGCGAATTGCCCAGGTCGTAGCCCTCCACCCGCTTGCCGCCGCGCTCGCCGGCCTTGAGGCGATGTTCGGCGGGCCAGGCGGCGGCGGCGGTGTTCAGTTCCGTCAGGTCGGCGAAGGCCTGGATCGCTTCGGCGCCGTTCTTCAGGGACCAGGCGATCGTGGTGGTGGCTCGCAGCACATCGATCACCACCGCGGCATCCGGGCCGCCTTCCGCCACGGACGTCACCGGGGGGACGCATTCGGAGGTATGGAAATAGGACAGGAGCACGGCCGCGGTCGCCACAGGGGTGCGTCACAGTAGGCACCGCAAGGGATTGGTGATGGTGCGGAGCATCGGCGTTCAGGCTGGCGGGCCAACGGTGGACGCGGGTTCATTCCGGGGTTTCAACGGCGCGTCCCGCCGTGATCTGCGCGGGTATCTCACCCTGCTGGAGCAGCGCGGTCAGCTGCGCCGCATCACCGCCCCGGTGGATCCCGATCTGGAGCTGGCGGCCATCGCCGATCGGGTGCTGAGCGCTGGCGGGCCGGCGCTGCTGTTCGAGAACGTGATCGGCAGCACGATGCCGGTGGCCGTGAACCTGCTCGGCACCCAGGAGCGGGTGTTGTGGAGCATGGGCATGGAGCGACCCGAGGAGCTCGAGGCCCTCGGCGAGCGGCTGGCCCTGCTGCAACAGCCTCGCCCCCCCAAGGGGCTGCAGGAAGCAGCCAGGTTCGGCGGCCTGCTCTGGGATCTGGTCAAGGCCCGCCCCGATCTCGACCTCACCCCCCCCTGCCACCAGCAGGTGTTCAAGGGGGACCAGGTGAATCTCGATGCCCTGCCCCTGTTGCGGCCCTGGCCGGGCGATGCCGGCGGCATCATCACCCTGGGTCTGGTGATCACCAAGGACCCGGAAACGGGGACCCCCAACGTGGGCGTCTACCGCCTGCAGCGGCAGTCGATCAACACGATGACGGTGCATTGGCTGAGTGTGCGGGGCGGCGCTCGCCACCTGCGCAAGGCGGCGGCGCTGGGCAAGCCGCTGGAGATCGCGATCGCCATCGGGGTGCACCCCTTGCTGGTGATGGCGGCGGCGACGCCGATCCCGGTGCAGTTGAGCGAGTGGTTGTTTGCCGGCCTCTACGCCGGTGAGGGCGTGCGATTGGCCAAGTGCAAGACGGTGAATCTGGAAGTTCCCAGCCACAGTGAGCTGGTGCTGGAGGGCACGATCACCCCCGGCGAGGAGCTGGCCGATGGCCCGTTCGGCGACCACATGGGCTTCTACGGCGGTGTCGAGGCCTCACCGCTGGTGCGGTTTCAGTGCGTCACCCAGCGGCGCGACCCGATCTACTTCACCACCTTCAGCGGCCGGCCCCCCAAGGAGGACGCGATGCTGGCCATCGCCCTCAACCGCATCTACACCCCGATCCTGCGGCAGCAGATCCCGGAGATCGTCGATTTCTTCCTGCCGATGGAGGGCCTCAGCTACAAGCTGGCCGTGATCGCCATCGACAAGGCCTATCCCGGCCAGGCCAGGCGTGCCGCCATGGCCTTCTGGAGTGCTCTGCCGCAGTTCACTTACACGAAGTTCGTGGTGGTGGTGGATCAGAGCATCAACATCCGCGATCCCCGCCAGGTGATCTGGGCCATCAGTGCCCAGGTGGATCCCCAGCGGGATCTGTTCGTGCTGGAGAACACCCCGTTCGACAGCCTTGATTTCGCCAGCGAGCGGCTGGGTCTGGGTGGCCGCCTGGCGATTGATGCCACCACCAAGATCGGCCCCGAGAAGCGCCATCCCTGGGGTGAACCACTCCGCCGGCCTGCCGAGCTGGAGGCCCGCCTCGATGCCCGCTGGCAGGAGCTGGGGCTGGCGGACGTGGGCCAGAACCAGCCCGATCCGGCCCTGTTCGGGTACACCCTCGAGCACGTGCTGGAACGGCTGGCCAACCTGCGATGACGCCCCAGCGGCCAGAGCCATGCTGAAGAAAGGTGGGCTCTACGCCCTCAAGGCCCTGTTGCAGCTGGCCCTGGCGCCGCAGGTCTGGCGATCCAGCACCGACCTGGCGACTGCTCTGGAGCTGCCCGCGCCGATGCTGGAGCAGCAGCTCCTGGGGCTGCGCCGCGCCGGGCTGCTCGAATCCCGCCGCGGTCGCCGCGGCGGTTTCCGTCTGGCTCTGCCAACAGAGGAAATCCCCCTGGCGGCCATTCTGGCGGCGGTCTCCGCCGACCCCAGCGAAGACCCCGCCTCCCTGGAGCTGCCCAAGGCCAGCGATCGGGTCGCGGCGGCCCTGGAGCAGCGCCTGCGCCGCGCCATGGAGCGGGAGCTGGGCCGCCTCACTCTGGCTGAACTGCTGTTCGATCTGCGCAGTGCCGAGGCTTCGATCGGGGAGGAGCAGGGCCTGCTGCTGGGTTGATCGGCTGATCTGACCCGTTGGGCTGATCGGCGTGGTGGGGGCGTTCGGCGTCGCCTTTGCCCTGGAGCAGGGGCAGATCGTGGCGGCGATGCTGCTGTCGGCCCTGCTGGTGGCCCTGATCCTGGCTGCAGCGGCCCTGCT
The DNA here is from genome assembly GCF_015840525.1 of Synechococcus sp. CBW1006. NCBI lineage: Bacteria > Bacillati > Cyanobacteriota > Cyanophyceae > Synechococcales > Synechococcaceae > Synechococcus > Synechococcus sp. CBW1006. The sequence continues at coordinate 3,021,513 of NZ_CP060396.1, forward strand.
CGCCCGGTGCCCTGGCAACCCCAACCCCGGCTGAGCCCTCCCAGCGGAAGCCCGCAGCGGGCTCTCCATAGGATCAAGATCCCGCTCCGACCGGTTCCCTTGACCTCCGCCGCCGCGATTCCAGCCCCGCTGCACCTGCCGGCCGGAGGCTCCCTGCGGGGCAGGGTGCGGGTGCCGGGCGACAAGTCGATCTCCCACCGGGCTCTGCTGTTCGGCGCCATCGCCGAGGGGGAGACCCGCATTGAGGGGTTGCTGCCCGCCGAGGATCCGCTCAGCACCGCCGATTGCCTGCGGGCCATGGGGGTGGAGGTCTCGCCGATCGAGGCCGGCCAGCCGGTGCTGGTGCAGGGGGTGGGGCTGGATGGGCTTCAGGAACCGGGCGATGTGCTCGAGTGCGGCAATTCCGGCACCACGATGCGCCTGATGCTGGGGCTGCTGGCGGGTCGCTGCGGCCGCCACTTCGTACTCAGCGGCGATCGTTCCCTGCGGGGTCGGCCGATGCGGCGTGTCGGGGAACCCTTGGCCGGCATGGGTGCCCAGATCCATGGCCGCAAGGGTGGCAACTTTGCGCCGTTGGCGGTGCTGGGTCAGCCCTTACGCGGCACCACCATCTACACGCCGGTGGCCTCGGCCCAGGTGAAGAGCGCCATCCTGCTGGCGGCCCTCACCGCCGAGGGTCCCACCACCGTGATCGAACCGGCCCAGTCGCGCGACCACAGCGAACGGATGCTGCGGGCCTTCGGCGCCCACCTGGTGGTGGGTGGCTCCGCCGCCAACGACGTGACCGTGACCCCAGGCCCGGCTCTGCGGGGGCAGAGCGTGGTGGTGCCTGGCGACATCAGCTCCGCGGCCTTCTGGCTGGTGGCTGCCGCCATCACCCCTGGAGCCGAGCTCACGGTCGAAAATGTGGGACTCAATCCCAGCCGCACCGGCATTCTCGAGGTGTTGCGGCAAATGGGTGCCGCCATCGAGGTGCGCCATGCCCGTGATGTGGCGGGCGAGCCGGTGGGGGATCTGCACGTCTGCCATGGGCCCCTGCAGGCGTTCGACATCGGCGGTGATCTGATTCCCCGTCTGGTGGATGAGATTCCGGTGCTGGCCGTCGCGGCCTGCTTTGCCGAGGGGGTCAGCCGCATCCGCGATGCCGAGGAGCTGCGGGTCAAGGAGACCGACCGGCTGGCGGTGATGGCCCGCCAGCTCGGCGCCATGGGCGCTCGCCTGGAGGAGTTCGCCGATGGCCTGGCGATCACCGGTCCCACCGTGCTGCACGGCACCGCCGTGGACAGCGAGACCGACCACCGGGTGGCCATGAGCCTGGCGGTCGCGTCGTTGGTGGCAGAGGGTGCCACCAGCCTGGCGCGACCCGAGGCGGCAGCTGTGTCGTATCCCGGCTTCTGGGACGATCTGGCTCGGCTGCGGGCCTGAGGTCCGTGGCCACCTCAGCGGCCGCCTCAGCCGCAAACACCACGGCCTGCTCCCGACACGCTCTCTCCAGCAGCGCTCTCCAGTCCCGTTGCACGGCTGACGGCAGCTTCAGCCTCTACAGCACCGCCTTCGGTGAGGCGTTCCACAGCGCTGAGGGTGCCCTGGCCGAAGCCCTGGCCAAATTCGTGGGGCCGGCCGAACTGGAGCGTTTCCCGGCCGGCCGGGAGTTGCTGGTGGTCGAGTGCTGTGTGGGCACGGGCACCAACACCGCCGCCCTGATCGAGGCCGCCGCCGCCCGGGGCCTGCGGCTGCGCTGGTGGGGCCTGGAGCTGGATCCCGAACCGCTCGCCCTTTCCCTGGCCGCCCCAGGTTTCCGCGCCCAGTGGCTGCCCTCCACTCTGGCAGTGCTGGAGACCCTTCACGGCCAAGTGGGTCAGGATTTGGCCTCGCAGGATTCAGCTTGCCAGGGGTCGGGTTTGCTGGACAGGGCAGTTCTGGATCCTGCATCGCTGGACCCGTTGTTTCGCGGTTCGATGCTCTGGGGCGATGCGCGCCGCAGCCTGCCTCGCCTGGTCGCGGAGCTGGCCGGCCGCTGTGACCTGGTGCTGATGGATGCCTTCTCGCCAGCCCATTGCCCGCAGCTCTGGACGGAGGAGGTGCTGGCTGCGCTGGCGAGCCTGTTGGCTCCCCAGGGGCGCTGGCTGAGTTACTGCTCGGCGGCGGCCGTGCGCCAGACCCTGCGTCGGGCTGGTCTTCAGTTGAGCACGATCCCATCGCCCCCGAATCCGGCGATGCCTGGCGCGGGTTCTGGCCGCCGCCGCTGGAGTGGGGGCACGGCCGCCAGTCCAGAGCCGCTGCCCCCATCCGACAGGTTGCGGCCGCTCACGCCGATGGAGTGGGAGCACCTCACGACCAGCGCCGGCCACCCCTACCGCGACCCGAGCGGCTGCTCCACCGCGGCCGCGATCCATCAGCGCCGCCAGCTGGAGCAGGCCACCTCTGGTGCCGAACCCAGCAGTGCCTGGCGCCGTCGCTGGGGCCTGGAGGGTCACCGCCGGTAGATTCCGCCGCAGATGCCGCCTTCACTGATGCTCGCCGTTGCCGTTCTGGCCGCCGGAAAGGGCACCCGCATGAAGAGCGACCGCCCCAAGGTGTTGCAGCCGCTGGCCGGCGCCACCCTGGTGGAGCGGGTGCTGCGCAGTTGCCGAACCCTGGAGCCTGAGCGGCAGCTGCTGATCGTGGGCCACCAGGCCGAGCGCGTCGAGCAGGAGCTGAGCCATCTGAACGGTCTGGAGTACGTGCTGCAGCAGCCGCAGAACGGCACCGGCCACGCCGTTCAGCAGTTGCTCGAACCGCTGGCGGGCTTCAGCGGCGAGCTGCTGGTGTTGAACGGCGATGTGCCGCTGCTGCGGCCGGACACCCTGGAGCAGCTGCTGGACCGCCATCGCCAGAGCGGCGCTGCCGTGACCCTGCTCACCGCCCGGCTCGACGATCCCACCGGATACGGCCGCGTCTTCGCCGATGCCGAGGGGCAGGTGAGCGCCATCGTGGAGCATCGCGATTGCAACCCGGCCCAGCGAGACACCGACCTGATCAATGGCGGCATCTACTGCTTCGACTGGCCAAAACTGGCGGCGGTGCTCCCCCTGCTCACATCAGACAACGACCAGGGGGAGCTCTATCTCACCGACACGGTGGCTCTGTTGCAGCCGGCCTTCCATCTGGAGGTGAGCGATCCCGATGAGATCAACGGCGTCAACGACCGCCTGCAGCTCAGCCAGTGTGAAGCCGTGCTCCAGGACAGGCTGCGGCGCCACTGGATGGCCGAGGGGGTCACCTTCGTGGATCCACCCAGTTGCACCCTCAGCGATGGCAGCCGTTTCGGCCGAGACGTGGTGGTGGAACCGCAATGCCATTTCCGGGGCAGCAGCGTGATCGGCGATGGCTGCCGCATCGGTCCAGGCTGCCTGATCGAAGACTCTGAACTCGGTTGTGGCGTGGAGGTGCTCCACTCGGTGGTGCGCGGCGCTGTTGTCGCCGATGGCTGCGCGATCGGGCCCTTCGCCCAGCTCCGGGCCGGCAGCAACCTGGCGGCTGGCTGCCGCGTCGGCAACTTCGTGGAGATCAAGAACAGCGTGCTGGAGGCGGAGGTGAAGGTGAATCACCTCAGCTACATCGGCGATGCCGATCTCGGCGCCGGCGTGAATGTGGGTGCCGGCACGATCACCGCCAACTACGACGGCCTCCGCAAGCACCGCACCGTGATCGGGGCCGGCAGCAAGACCGGGGCCAATTCGGTGCTGGTGGCCCCGATCAGTCTCGGGGAGCGGGTCACGGTGGGGGCCGGCTCCACCCTGACCCGGGACGTGCCCAGCGGTGCCCTGGCGATCGGCCGGGCCCGTCAGTGGATCAAGGAGAACTGGCCTGGCCCTGTCTGATCGCAACGGCTCCATCGTGCTGCTCTCCCTCCCCCTGCTGCTGTCGCTGTTGCTGTCCGCTGTGGTGATCACCGCGGCGGAGCAGCCCTATCAATGGCTGTCGGCGCAGGGATTCCGTCTGCAGCGGCTGTGGCCCCTGGGCGGGTCCGAGGCCCTGCCGTTCTGGCTGCCGCTGATCACCCTGGCGGGCACGCTGCTGTTCGTGGGGCTGGCCTGGGGTCCGCTGGCAAGGGGCCGAGGTGGGGGCCTCACGGGGTTGCTGCTGCTGCAGCGCCCGGCCCCTGAGGCGTCCGACGGCAGCTCCGCCCGCGACGAAGGTGCGTATCTGGCCAGCCTGGATTGGCGGGTTCAGCTCGCACGGCTGCCGCTCCTGGCCCTCACCCATCTGGCTGGGTTGTCGGTGGGGACGGAATCCCCGTCTGCCGCCCTGGGCGCCTCCTGCCTCTTGGGCCTGCGCCGCTGGCTCACCCCACTTCGCCTGCTGCCCACCTTATTGCTGGTGGCGATCGGAGGAGCGGCCGGACTTGGCACCGCGTTCCGCTCCCCCTTGCTGGGGGTGGCCTATGGCCTCGAGGAGCTGAGCGCCGTCAAGGGTTTTCCGCTGGTTTTCCCGACCCTGTTGCTGGCGGGTCTCGGCACGGTGCTGTCCGAGGCCTTCGGCTCCGCCTCCGAGGCTCAGCCGGCCCGGCTGGCGGCGCTGGCCCAGCTGCCCCTGGGGCGGCTTCTGCCTCCTGCCCTCTGGCCCACCCTGCTGCTCACCACGCTGGTGATGGGTCTGCTCGGGGTGCTGTTCGTGCGCTTGCTGATTCCCTGCAGCGCCTGGGTGGCCGGCCTGCTGCGCAGCCACCCCTGGCGGGCGGCCCTGGCGCTGGCCACGGCCTTTGCCCTGCTGGCCCTCGCCAGCGGTGGTCTCAGCCTCAACGATGGCTCCCTCTCCCTCGGCCCGGGCCTGGCTGGTGACTCGTCCTCGCCGGTTTGGGCGGGCTTGCCCCGTCTGCTGGGTCCGTTGCTCAGCATTTCCGTGGGGGCACCGGGTGGCCTGATGCACGACACCATGAGCCTCGGTGCGGTGCTGATCGCCCCTTGGATCCAGGCCCTGCCAGCCGATCAGCAGGCGGCGGTTGCTGCGGTGGCGGCTGCGGCGCTGTTTAGCGGGGCCTGCCGCACCCCGTTGTTCTGTGGGGTGTTTGTGTTCACCCTGCAGGGTGATGCCCAGCTGTTGCCCTGGCTGCTGGTGGCCTCGGCCCTGGCTGCGGCGATCGGCGAGCGCTGGGGAGGCTCCACCTGGAACACCTGCCAGATGGATCGGCTGCTCGCCTCTCGTCGTCAGCCGGGTTGAGCGCTCACAACGGGCTGAAGGCTTCGATCAGTTCCAGCTCTCCTGCTCCAGACACGGCAACAGCCGTTCCAGGGCCACGCCCCGACTCGCCTTGAGCAGCACCACATCGCCGGCGTTGAGCCAGCCCCGTAGCGGATCCATCGCTTCAATCGCCTCAGAGACGCGCGCCAGCCTGGGCAGAGACCGTGCCGCTTCGAGCATGGCCTCGCCTTCCGCGCCACCATCCACGATCACCAGTCCATCCAATCCCAGGGCCGCGGCGCGTTCGGCCACCTGACGGTGTAGGTCCAGGCTGCGATCACCCAGCTCCAGCATGGTGCCGAGCACGGCGAACCGGCGTCCCGGTTGGGATGCCAGCAGCTCCAGGGCCGCCAGCACCGCCTCCGGCGAGGCGTTGTAGGTCTCATCCAGCACGGTGAGGCCACCCATCTGCCGCCGCCGGTTGCGGCCGCCGGGCACGTCCACCTCCAGAGCCGTGAGGGCCTGGGGTTCCACGCCCAGCCGATCGGCCACGGCCAGCGCCAGCAGGAGGTTTCTGGCGTTGTGTTGTCCCTCCAGGGGCAGGCTCACCGACTCGATCCGGCCGTTGTGGTGCACCTCCAGGCGTCTGCCATCGTCGTTGAGATGACCGATCCAATCAGCCGGTGGAAGCGGTTCCGTAGCTGGGTCGCTGCTGAGGGCCACCCGCCAGACCGCGCCCGACCAGACTCTCGCCAACTCCGCCTCAAGCAGCGGATCCCCTGCCGGAATCACCAGCAGGCCGTCGGGTTTGAGGCCGAGGCAGATTTCACACTTGGCCTGGGCGATGGCCTCACGGCTGCCGAGGCGGCCGATGTGGGCCGTGCCGATGTTGGTGATCACGGTCACATCGGGAGTGGCGCAGTGGCTGAGCCGTTCGATCTCACCCAGGCCGCGCATGCCCATCTCCACCACCAGGGCGGCTGTGGACTCGTTGGCCTTGAGCAGGGTGAGGGGGACGCCGATGTCGTTGTTTTCGTTGCCGCTGCTCGCCACCACAGACCCCACGTCTGCCAGGGCAGCGCGGATCAGTTCGCGGGTGGTGGTCTTGCCGGCTGAACCGGTCACCGCCACCACGGGGACTCCCAGCTGCTTGCGCCACAGCGATCCCAGCTGCTGATAGGCCAGCAGCGTGTCTGGCACGAGCCAGAGCGGTCGCCCGAGACCCGCCAGGTGCTCTCGCTGACTCTGCGTCAGCCGATCGGCCTGGGCAACCGCCGCCGCCGCGCCGCCGCAGGACAGGGCCTCCTCCAGGAAAGCATGGCCATCGAAGCGCTCGCCCACCAGGGGCACGAACAGATCTCCCGGCTGGAGGCGACGGCTGTCGGTGCAGATGGCATCGGGTTCGATACGCAGCTCCGTCAGCCCTGCCCCGGGCTGGACGTCCTGATGCTCCGCTGCTGCCCGCAGGGGCGCGCCCCAGAGCTCCTCCAGTTCATTCAGGCGGATCGCCATGGGGGCAGCAGGCCAGGATCGAGCAGGATCATGCCGGATCCGAGCCTTGCGGAGTGCCCCAGCAGGCGCCCATGGATGTCGCGCAGCTCCAGGCGTTCGAACCCCTGGCTCTGGGCGCGCTCCCACCAGCGCTCGGCCAGCTGTTGCCGTTGCTCCGGCCGAAGCAGGCTGTAGGGCGCATCCAGCCGCAGGATCACGCTGCCGAGTTTCGGCTGCTCGATCAGCTCCAGCCAGGTGGCCGGTCCTTCGATCAGACCGTCGCCATCGGCGATGTAGCCGCTGTCCGCCTGACTGGCCGTGGTCGGGGTGTCCCTGGTCGAGGTGTCCGTGGGCTGCGGGTCAGCTGATTCGGTGATGTCCTCCGATTGGGGCAGCTCCTGATCCGTGCCGTTGGCTGTTGTTGTGCCCTTGGTGGCCTTGATCGTCGCGCTGCGCTGCTGGCTGTTGGTGTTGCGCCCGATCGGGGGCTGCTGGGCTTGGGTGCCTGGGCTTTCTCCACCACTGGTCAGCCGGGTGCCGTCCATCACCCCCTGGGCAGCAGGAGGTGGAGCCACGGCTGGGCGGCGCTGCAGGGTCAAGAACAGCAGGCCGCTGAGCGTCAGCGCCACCGCCAGAACCAGCGGCCAGAACAGGGGGGCAAGGTCGCGGGGCCAGGGCCCCGGTCGCGGCAGATCGCCGCTGTTATTGCGCCGCAGGATCTCCCGGGCCAGCAGCCGCAGACTGGCCGCAACGGCCGTCAGGTCGCGTCCCAGCAGCCGCCACGGACTTTCGTAGACAGCTGGCAGGGGGGCGGTGGCGGTGGGGCGAGACTCCAGGGCGACCGGTTCGCCCCGCTCCCGTTCACCCATTGAGGCGGCGGCGCAGCAGGTTGAGTGGATTGCGGCTGCCGCGCCCTTCCTGGGTCAGGGAGGCATCGGGAGCGGGGGCATGGCCACCCCGCAGGCTGGGATCGGCATCCTGGCCCTGGGAGAAGCGCTCCACGTCCTCCGCCAGGGGGGTGGGTTCCTTGACGCCGCAGACATCGCGGTACATGACGTCGTATTCGAGGGCGGAGCGGCTCCAGCTCATGTCCTGGGTCATGCCGCGGTGCTGCAACTCCTCCCAGCTGCTCTGGTGGCGGTAGGCCTCCCAGGAGCGCACGATCGAGGTGAAGAAGTCGACCGGCTCGTAGCGATCGAAGCAGAAGCCCGTTCCCGTGCCGGCAATCGGATCGTGGGGCGGCACGGTATCCACCAGTCCGCCGACCCGGCGCACCACCGGCACCGAGCCGTAGCGCATCGCCAGCATCTGGCTGATGCCGCAGGGTTCGAAGCGGCTGGGCATCAGGAAGGCATCGCTGCCGCCGTAGATCAGCCGTGACAGGGCATCGTCGTAGGTGAGAAACACAGCGAAGCGGCCTGGATGACGGGCCGCCATCTGCCAGAGGCCCGATTCATAGCCGCGATCGCCGGTGCCGAGCACCACGATCTGGCTGTCGGTGTAGGCGAGCACCCGGTCTGCCACCTGCAGCAGCAGGTCCACCCCCTTCTGATCCACCAGCCGGCTGACCATGCCCATCAGGTAGGTGCGCGGGCTCAGGCTGAGACCCATGCGTTCCTGGAGAGCCCGTTTGTTGCGCGCCCGAGGGCTCAGATCGGCCGGCGTGAAGGTGGCCGGCAGGGTGGGATCGGTCGCCGGATTCCAGTCTTCCGTGTCGATGCCATTGAGGATGCCGCGCAGCTTGCCGCTGATGTAATTGAGCAGCCCGTCGAGATGTTCGCCGTACTGGGGGGTGCGGATCTCAATCGCATAGGTGGGTGAGACGGCATTCACCCGATCGGCATAGAGCAGGGCCGCCGCCATGGTGTGATCGCCCTGCATGTACCAGGGGCACCAGGTCATCCGCTCCAGCTTCCAGCGCCAGGGACCCTGGTACTTGAGGTTGTGGATGGTGAAGACCGTGCTGATCTCGGGGTCCTGATGCATCCACACCGGGATCATGCCGGTGTGCCAATCGTGGCAGTGCAGCACCTGCGGCTTCCAACCGCCGTTCCAGGCGAATTCTGCGGTGGCGCTGGCGAAGAAGGTGAAGCGCCAATCCTCATCCTCACCGCCATAGATCCGCTCCGGATCGAACACCGGATGACCCACCAGATAGATCGGCAGCCCGTTGGTGGGGTGGCGGGTTTCAAACACCGAGAAATCGGTGCCCATCGTGTGTCCACGCCAGATCGGTTCGTCTGGAATTGACAGAAGACTCCAGAGCTTGCCGTAACCCGGCATGATGATGCGCACGTCATGGCCAAGCGCAGCCAGGGCAGGGGACAGGGAGCCCACTACGTCCCCCATGCCGCCCACTTTGATCATGGGCGCGCATTCTGCGGCGGCGAACAACACCCGCATCGAAATCCTGCCAGAGGTGGCGGCATATTACGGGCGCTTTCCACAGAGCCATGCCAACGGACTGCCCCGTTCAGCCTGGTCAGTCCTGTCGGCTCGGCACCGTCACGGCAGGACCGTGACGGGGGTTCCCAGCTGGACCAGGTTGTACAGCGCCTGCACGTGCTCGTCGTACAGGCGAACGCAGCCGTGCGATACCGCCTGCCCGACGCTGGCGCGGTTGGGCGTGCCATGGAAGCCGGCGGTGACGCACCCCTGCACCACCAGGTGCTCCTGGCCGTTGAAGCCGCGGCGGCCCTTGCAGTCGCGGTAGAAGCCGATCCAGCGGCTGCCGAGGGGGTTGGCCGGTCCGGGGGGAATCAGGCGGCCGTTGGCCGGGTGCTGCCAGACCGGATTGGTCCGCAGCTCCATCACCTCGAACCGGCCCACGGGGGTTTCCCAGCCCGGCATGCCGACCGCCACCGGAAAGCGCCGGATTTCCTGGCCGTTCTCGAGCACCAGCAGGCGTCGCTGGCGGCGATCCAGCACCAGCTCCCGTCCACCGGGGGCCTCGTCTGAGGCTGGGGTGGCCACGGCCACGCCCTGCTTGGTGTCAACCAGCTGGCTGCCGGCACTGGTCTGAGTGCTGGCATGGGCGTCAGGAGCGATCAGTCCCGCTGCCAGTCCCAGGGTGATCAGTCCAGCCAGGGTGGTCTGGCGCAGCCCGCGGCAGATGGGATCCGCCTTTTGGAACGGCTGGAACCGCTTGTCCGGCATCGGCCGTGACCACAACAGCGGTTCAGGTAGCGGTTCGGATCGGTGGGCGGGGCGCACGAGCTGGAGCAGATCCGATGGCAGTGATCCACCGTCAAGGTAGCCAGGCTGAGGAGGAGAAGTCGGGCTCGCGTTTTTCAAGGAAGGCATTGCGACCCTCCTGGCCCTCCTCGGTTCGGTAGAAGAGATGGGTGGCCTGACCCGCCAGTTCCTGCAGGCCCGCCAGCCCGTCGGTTTCGGCATTGAAGGCGGCCTTGAGGCAGCGGATCGCCGTGGGGCTGTGGCGCAGCACCTGGCGGGCCCAGCTCACTCCCTCGGCCTGCAGCTGCTCCAGGGGCACCACCTGATTCACCAACCCCATCGCCAGGGCCTCCTGGGCGTTGTATTGCCTGCAGAGAAACCAGATCTCGCGGGCCTTGCGTTGCCCCACCACCCGGGCCAGGTAGCCGGCGCCGAAACCGCCGTCGAAGCTGCCGACCCGGGGCCCGGTCTGGCCGAACACCGCGTTCTCCGCCGCCAGACTCAGATCACAGAGCAGATGCAGCACCTGGCCGCCGCCGATGGCGTAGCCGGCGACCAGGGCAATCACCACCTTGGGCAGGCTGCGGATCAGCCGTTGCAGGTCGAGCACATTGAGGCGAGGCAGGCCCGTCTCATCCAGGTAACCGCCGTCACCCCGCACGCTCTGGTCGCCGCCGGCGCAGAAGGCCCAGCCGCCATCGGCTGCCGGACCGGCACCGGTGAACAGCACCACGCCGATGCGGGGGTTGTCGCGCACCCGCGAAAAGGCGTCGCAGAGCTCCTGCACCGTGCGGGGCCGGAAGGCGTTGCGTTTATGGGGACGATCAATCGTGATGCGGGCGATTCCCTCCTCACTGATCTCGAAGCGGATGTCCTCATACGACCCGGTGCTCTGCCAGATCACCGGCTGGGGGGGCGTGCTCAAGAGGGATCGGGTCGTGCTGCCGCCATTGTGCGCAAGTGCTGGCGCCGGCTGGCATCGGCGCGGCGGTCGGTCCGCAACCGCACCAGGGCCATCGGGAGTTGAAGGGCCCAGGCCAGGGTTTCCTCCAGGGTGCTCCAACGGTCGATCGAACGGGCCGGGACTCCGTGGGCGGCGGCCAGGGCACAGGGATCGACCGCCTGCGGCATGGCGAACAGACGCTCGAAATCGAGCAGTGCCTCGTCGCTGGGTCGAATCGAGAGCTGCTCGAAGATGCCGCCGCCGCCGTTGTCGATCAGCAGCACCGTGAGCCGGCCGCGCAGCTGCTGCTGCCAGAGCCAGCCGTTGCAGTCGTGCAGCAGGGCCAGATCACCGCAGACCAGCACCGCCGCCCCCAGGGCTTCGGCGATGCCGCAGGCGAGCGAGAGGGTGCCGTCGATGCCGGAGGCGCCGCGGAAGGAGAACACGGGGCGGTGCGGGGCGCTCGGCGCGCCAAAGCTCTCCCAGTCCCGCACGGGACTGCTGTTGGCCAGCAGCAGCGGCAGATCGGCCGGCAGCCGCTGACTCAACCATCGGGCCAGGCCCGGTTCGTTGAGCCCGGCGGAAGGGTCTGGCTGCAGCTTCTGATCCAGCCACGTCTGCATCGCCCGTTCCGCCTGGTGCCATTGCCTCCCCAGGGCCAGGCAGTCGGGCGCCGGGGAGCCCGATCGCCAGGCCGGTGGGGCGGAGGCCAGCCAGGAGACCAACCCCCCATCCCACTGCAGGGCTCCGGTGCCGAGCGGATCCAGGGGCCGTGGTTCCGCTTCGCTGATCAGTACCTGCCGCTGGTGGCCAGTGCCCAGCCACTGCTGCAACCGTCGGCTGGCCGGCAGTGGACCCAGCCGCAGCACCTGCAAGGGCTGCCCTTGAGGGCTGGCCAGATCGGTCGGGCCCAGCAGCAGGTCGGGGTGGCACAACAGCAGGTCGTAGCTGCAGATCAGTTCCAGACCAGGACAGCCACGCAGGCTGGAGAGCGCATCGGCCAGCACCGGCCAGCCGCTGCGCCGTTGCCACTGGCGCAGGGCCTCCAGGAAGGCAGGAAAGGCTGCCATCGGCCCGCGCCAGGGTCCCGCCACCACCACTCCGGGGAGGTCGGGATCCAGGTGGGGTGCATCGCCAGGTGAACCGGCCAAAGGGCTGGAGTGGGTGGCCGCTGGCTGGGCAGGTTGTCCTAAGGGCTCGGCACGTTGCCCGACGGGCTGATCAGGAGGCTCAGGATTGAACGGGTGTGCAACGGATGGATCGAGGAGCTCTGAAGACGCTCGATTGGGTGTTTCTGGAAGGCTTGCCGCCGCCAGAGCCAGCAGGTCGGTGGCGTTGCCGTGCAGGGGTTCGCTGAAGGGCAGATTCAGATGCACCGGTCCTGATGGAGCAGGGGATCCGGCGGTGGCGGCCATGGCCTGCCACGCCAGGTTGCGCAGCGATGTCTCGCTGGCATCGGCCAGTCCCTCGGGCGGGCCTTCTCCATACCAGCGGCAGTTGGCGCGCAGAAAATCCTGCTGGTTCACGGTCTGATTGGCACCGCATCCCTTCAGGGCGACGGGACGGTCGGCCGTGAGCAGCAGCAGGGGGATGGCGCCGTAGTCGGCCTCCACCACGGCCGGCAGCAGATTCGCCACCGCCGTGCCGGAGGTGGTGACCACCGCGGCGGCCCGACCCTCGGCACGACCTAATCCGAGGGCGAAGAAGGCTGCCGAGCGCTCGTCGATCGCGGTGTGCAGCCGCAGGCCCCGTTGCTGTTGCAGCCCTGCGGCCACTGCCAGAGGACCGGAGCGGCTGCCAGGACACAACACCAGATGCTGCAGGCCAGCGCTCTGCAGCTCCGCCAGCAGGGTGAGGGCCGCCTGCAGGTTGCGCTGGGCCGCGGCCGCCACTGGCGTTGCCTCCGTTGGTCAAGATGGGCCGATCATCCTCACCGGCCGGCCCGCCCCCGAATTCTCGCGATGCCGAGCAACGAGTCCACCTCCCCGATGGCAGCCGAGGGCGCGAGCTGGTGGCAGGCCGTGCGGCGCCAGTTGCAGTCGCTGCTACTGTGGCTGGTGCTGGCCCTGCTGCTGCGTTGGTGGGTGCTGGAACCGCGCTGGATTCCCTCTGGCTCGATGCTGCCCACCCTGCAGCTGGAGGATCGGGTGCTGGTGGAGAAGCTGCGCGCCCGCCTGGATCTGCCCCTGCCCCTGGGCACGATCGTGGTATTCCATCCCCCCAGCCCCCTGATCGCGGCGGGTTACGACCCCAAGGCTGCCCTGATCAAGCGGATCGTGGCCGAACCTGGCGATCGGGTGGAGGTGCGGCAGGGCCGCCTCTGGCGCAACGGCGAACCCGTTTCCCTCGATTGGGCTCCTGAGCTGATCGATTACGACCTGGAACCCCTCACCGTGCCTGCGGGACATCATTTCGTGCTGGGCGATAACCGCAACAGCAGCCTCGATTCCCACCTCTGGGGAAGCTTGCCGGATGACTGCCTGATCGGCTCGGCCCTGTGGCGGTACTGGCCGTTGCAACGCTTCGGATCGTTGCCGCGATTGCCGTCCGCTGATCTCGATGGTGCTAACGAACACTTGGGTTAGGGTGCAGGCGTGTTCCAGAGCACCCCGGAGGGAGATGTTCAACCCGGAGTTCCTGAAGACCGATACCGAAGCGATCAGCAGCAATTCGCTGATTCAGTACCTGCAGGAACAATCCCCGGATGTGCTCCAGCGCGTGGCGCGCTCGGCCAGCCCGGATATGCAGGAAATCATTCGCCACAATGTGCAGGGTCTGCTCGGAATGTTGCCGGGTGAACAGTTTGAGGTGAAGATCCAGGCCAGCCGTGACAATCTCGCCGGTCTTCTGGCCTCCGCGATGATGACGGGCTATTTCCTTCGCCAGATGGAGCAGCGCATGGAACTGGATTCCTCCCTGATCGGCATCGGCGGCCTTGACGACGACGACGAAGCCTGCCCAGGCGAACTGAAGCTCTGAACTGACAGTTCTGATCCCAGATCAGGGATTTTCTGGAACCAGCCCCAGGCGCAGCAATTGCCGGTCGATGCTGGCGAGCACTTCCCATCCGCCGCTATCCGGTGCCCAGCTGCGCTGCTCAAGCTGGCTGGCCAATCCTTCCAGATCGGAGCCGTGGCAGGGCACCGGGGCGTCGTAGTGGGCAGGGATCAACCACCGCATCTCGCCCCAGCGGCCCAGCTGGACCAGCCAGTCCACCAGCGCCTGACGGCAGCGCGGAAATACCAGCCGCTCCAGCACCGGGGCAACCTGCAGGCTCTGGCCGCCCCGCAGGGTCTCGAAGTCCTGCTCCCAGCCCGGCTGCCAGCGGAAGGGATAAAAGCCGAAGTGGGCCCGCTTCTGGCGAAGACCTGCCGCGAGGCTGTGGCCGAGCACCTGCGCCAGGGGCGGTACGGCCACACTGGCGGGCCTGAGGTAGGACGCGAACAGCACCAGCCGCTTCCAGCCGCGCTGCCGCTGGGCCGGGCTGTCGACCAGGGGCTCTTCAGCCCGTTCACGGGCGTGGAAGAGCAGTGGCGTCGGGTCGGCGTCGAACAGCTGCGGTGGCTGATCCCCGATGCTCACCAGGGCGTCGGTGATCAGCACGCTGCCGCTGGCGCGGTGCAGGCAGGCCACCTCCTGGAAGGTTCCCAGACCGAGATTGAGTGGACCGAGGCTGCACCACTCCAGCTCACCGGGATGGGGATAGCCCTCGCTGCCGAGGATGTGGGTGCGCCTGGCAGGAAATCCCAGCCAGCTCAGGGGCAGATTCAGCGGAAAGCTCCACTGACCTGAACTGACCCACACCTGCGCCTTGGGAAAGGCGCGGGCCATGGCCGGAACCGGCAGTTTGTGCTCGAGGCCGGAGCTGGTGGGCAGCACGATCGTGCAGACCGGTCCGTGGATCTGCTCCAGGGCAGCCAGGTGGCGCCGTACTTCTGGCGTTGGTGCCACCGGCGCGTAGAGCAGGAGTCCCTGCTGCAGCCGCAGCACCGTCATCCGGATCGGCACGGCCACGTAGTAGATCCCCTGCAGCTGCTCGAAGCTCCACACCTGATCGGCGATCAGTTCTCGCACCAGGGTGCGACGTTGGCCGTAGGGGTAGAGGGGCAGCAGGGGCCACCAGGGCCAGCGCTGATCTGCCAGAGACTCAGGCGCCATCATCGTGGCTGGGATTGGTGGCGGCGGTGGGCCAGCAGTCCATGGCGAGGCGCGAACAGCAGGGCCATCAGGAAGAGGCCTGTCTGCCACAGCACGATGCAGCCGGCCGTGGAGGCATCGAACCAATAGCTGGCATAGATCCCCAGCAGGCTGGCCAGGGAGGCACTGGCCATGGCCAGCCAGCACATCCGGTCGAATCGATCGGTGAGCAGATAGGCGGTGGCCCCAGGGGTGACGAGCATGGCCACCACCAGGATGATGCCCACGGTCTGCAGCCCGGCCACCGCCGCCAGCGACAGCATCGACAGCAGCAGGTAGTGGAGCACTCCGGTGCGGATGCCGATCGAGCGGGCGTGGGTCGGATCGAAGCAGAACAGCACCAGATCGCGGCGGAACACAAGCAACACCGCCAGCACGATCAGGGAGATCACCAGGGTCTGGGTCACGTCCTCCGGCGAGATTCCCAGGACGTTGCCGAAGAGAATGTGGGTGAGATCGATCGTGCTGCGCACCTTCGAGACCAGCGTGATTCCCAGGGCAAAGAATCCGGTGAACACCAGGCCGATCACCGTGTCCTCCTTCACCCGTGTCTTCTGCTTGATGAAACCGATCGAGGCCACCGAGCCCACACCGAACACAAAGGCACCGAGGGCGTAGGGCAGCCCCAGGGCGTAGGCAATCACCACGCCCGGCATCACGGCGTGGGATACGGCATCCCCCATCAGGGCCCAGCCCTTGAGGGTCATGAAGCAGGAGAGCATGCCGCAGACGCTTGCCACCAACAGGCTCACCAGCAGCGCCTTGACCATGAAGTCGTGGCGCAGGGGCTCCAGCAACAGGGTGGCGAGATCCATCTCAGCAGCCCTCGCCACCAGTGGCGGCCGGTCCCATCACGGGCACCTCGCCACCGAAGGTGCGGGCCAGATTCTCGGGTGTGAACACCTCGGATGTTTCGCCGTAGGCCAGCACGGTCTTGTTGATCAGCACCACCTGATCGCAGAAGCTGCGCACGTGGGCCATGTCGTGCGTCGAAATCAGGATCGAGCGACCTTCCTGGCGGAACTGCAGCAGCAGATCAACGATCAGTTTTTCGGTGCGGATGTCGACCCCATTGAAGGGTTCATCCAACAGCAGCACCGAGGCGCCCTGAGCGAGGGCACGGGCCAGAAAGGCCCGCTTGCGTTGTCCGCCGGAGAGCGAACCGATCTGGCGGTGGCGCAGGGCCCACAGCTCCACACGCTCGAGGGCATGACGCACGGCGGCATGGTCGGAGGAACGGGGGATGCGCAGCAGGTTCATGGCGCCATAGCGCCCCATCATCACGACGTTCTCCACACTCACCGGGAAGTCCCAGTCGACCATCTCGCTCTGGGGCACGTAGGCCACGGCGTGCTGGCGCTGCGCATCCTGAACCCCCAGTCCATTGACGCGGATGCGTCCGCAGGAGGGTTGGATGAAGCCCATCAAGGCCTTGAACAGGGTGGATTTGCCAGCCCCATTCATGCCAACCAGACCACAGATACTGCCGGCAGGTAGCACCAGGCTGGCTCCGTGCAGAGCAACGCTTCCGTGATAATCCACACTGACGTTCTCCACCTCCAGCCGCAGGCCTGACCGGAGCTGGCCTGCCGTGCTGTGATCGGCACCCCAGGCGGCGTCAGTCATTCGTGAGCCCCTTCACGATCAGATCGACGTTGTGTCGCTGCAACTTCAACAGGCTAGGCGCGGGACCTGTGGGATCCGAGAGCGAATCGACGTAGAACGTACCGCCGAAGCGGGCTCCACTGGCCGCCGCTAACTGGCGCATGCTTTTGTCGCTGACGGTGCTTTCGCAGAACACCGCCGGGACCTTCCGGCGACGCACTTCGTCGGTGAGACGGGCCTGTCGCCGAGGGGTGGCTTCCCCTTCACCGTTCACTGGCCAGAGGTAGCCCTCCTGCAATCCGTAGTCGCGGGCGAGATAGCTGAACGCTCCCTCGCAGGTCACCAGCATCCGCTGGTTGGGCGGCACCCTCGCCAGGGAGCGACGCAGATCCTGATCGAGCTGGGCGAGCTTCTGCTTGTAGGCCTCGGCATTACGGCGGTAGGTGGCGGCTCCGGCCGGATCCAGGTCGATGAAGGCGTCCCGGATCGTGTCCACATAGTGCTGGGCACGGCTGGGCGACATCCAGGCATGGGGATTGGGCACGCCTGGGCCTGTGCTGCCGGTGGACTCCAGTCCATCGCTGCGAATCGGCAGAGGATCCATACCCTCGGTCACCACGACCCGTCGTGCTCCCTGGATGGTGTCGGTGAAACGCTGGGCCCAGCGCTCCAGATTGAAGCCGTTTTCCAGGACCATCACCGCACCCTGGGCGCGGCGCAGATCGCTGGGCGTGGGCTCGTAGTGATGGATTTCGCTCCCCACCTTGGTGATCGAGGCCACCTCCAGTCGATCTCCGGCCACGTTGCGGGCCATGTCCGCCAGCACCGTGAAGGTGGTGAGCACCAAGGGACGCCCCTCGGATGCTGAGGGTGAGCCTGCTGAAACCTGATCCCGTGGCGACACCGTGGGAGGAGCGGAGCACCCCGCCGTGACCAGCAGAAGGGGGAGCGCGATCAGGGCCAGGCCGGCTCGCCTGGGCCATCTGGTCTGGTCAGCGTGGTGTCGATGGACGAAGCACGGGGATGGCACGGTGGAACAGAAAGCCGGAAAGCTGGCCGGCATAACCAGAAAGAGCCTAGGCACCCTGGCGGGCAGACCCCGCCGCTGAACCAGCGACGGGCAGGCATCAGAAAGCCCCGCAGGAGTAACCCTGCAGGGCTGTGGATCGAATCGAGACGCTTCCGCTGGGATCGTGGGATCAGCGTGGCGAAGCGGCCCCCTGGGATCAACCGATGGTGGGTGCCGTCAGGGCCACAGGTGCGGCACTGCTGGCTGCCAGGTCGAGCGGGAAGTTGTGCGCATTGCGCTCATGCATCACTTCCATGCCCAGACCAGCGCGGTTGAGGATGTCGGCCCAGGTGTTCACGACCCGGCCCTGGCCATCCAGGATCGACTGGTTGAAGTTGAAACCGTTCAGGTTGAAGGCCATCGTGCTCACGCCCAGGGAGGTGAACCAGATGCCGACCACCGGCCAGGCGGCCAGGAAGAAGTGGAGGCTGCGGCTGTTGTTGAAGGAGGCGTATTGGAAGATCAGGCGACCGAAGTAACCGTGGGCAGCCACGATGTTGTAGGTCTCTTCCTCCTGGCCGAACTTGTAGCCGTAGTTCTGGCTCTCGCTCTCAGTGGTTTCACGCACCAGCGACGAGGTCACCAGGGAGCCGTGCATGGCGGAGAACAGGCTGCCGCCGAACACACCGGCCACCCCCAGCATGTGGAAGGGGTGCATCAGGATGTTGTGCTCAGCCTGGAACACCAGCATGAAGTTGAAGGTGCCCGAGATGCCGAGCGGCATGCCATCGGAGAAGGAGCCCTGACCGAAGGGATAGATCAGGAACACGGCGAAGGCTGCCGACAGCGGAGCGCTGTAGGCGACGCAGATCCAGGGACGCATGCCGAGGCGGTAGGAGAGTTCCCACTGCCGGCCCATGTAGGCGGAGATGCCGATCAGGAAGTGGAACACCACCAGCTGATAGGGACCGCCGTTGTACAGCCACTCATCGAGGCTGGCGGCTTCCCAGATGGGGTAGAAGTGCAGGCCGATGGCGTTGCTGGAGGGAACAACAGCACCGGAGATGATGTTGTTGCCGTAGATCAGCGAGCCGGCGACCGGCTCACGGATACCGTCGATGTCGACGGCAGGGGCGGCGATGAACGCCACCACATAGCAGATGGTGGCGGCCAGCAGGCAGGGGATCATCAGCACACCGAACCAACCCACGTAGATGCGGTTGTTGGTGGAGGTGACCCACTCACAGAAGCTTTCCCAGCTTCCGCTGCGGCCGCTGCGGACGGCAGTGGTCATGGATGAAGAGGACGGATGGGATGGAGGTATGGGGTCCGCTTGTGCGCTGCGTTAGTGCACTGCGTTTGTGCACTGCGCTGGTGCACTGAGAGTTGCCGATGCCATGGGGAGACCATGGGCCGGGCAACGTCTGGCGACACAGCGGCAACCCGCAACCGCTCCAGGGAACATCAGCCGGGGAAACCCGGAATGCAACCGAAGCGATCAGCCGACGGGATGATCCCGAACGGTTAGAAAAACGTTACGTGAACTGATTAGAGAGCGCCGGCGATTCGCTGCCTGGGAAATACATTGTTTCGTTGCTTCAGGTTGCTTTACTTCAGAAGTAACGATCCTGTTACATCTGTTCAGGTCGAGGCCTGCGGCAGAGCTGGTACGGCGCCGTTGATGCGGTTGGACTGTTCCTGCACCCAGTTGCGACCTTGCTGCAGGAAGGCTGCCCAATCGAGTTTCTCGGCCTCGGCGGCCCGGGCGACCAGCAGCGGTGCCTGGCGCTTGATCCGTTCCAGATCAGGGGCGGCCACTCCGGCGGTCAGGGCCAGCATGTCGGCCATGGCATGGCCCACGACCCGCGTCAGGTAAGCCGCGCTGACTGCCTGCACCGTGCCACCGATCAACCAGGTGGCTCCATGCAGCTTGATCGCGGCGGCCAGGGCCTGGGTGCTCCACTCCACCACGCCCTGGGCCAGGGCTGCCTTGCCCAGCTCCAGGGCCGCGTCGCGCAACTGTGCCATCGACCAGGAGCAGCCCCAGAGGCGCGCCATCTCCTGCAGCATCAGGCCGTTGGCCACCGCCAGCACCAGCAGATCCAGGCTGGGCACCGGAGCGGCGAAGACCCCCGCCGCCACGATCCACTGGGTGCGCTGCTGCAGCTGGATCCAGCGCTGGCGGCGCAGCTGTTCCAGGTCGGCCTGCCAGCGGCGATGCAGCAGGCGCAGGCTGCGCAGCCGGGCGTCACGACGGAGCTGCAACGGTCGCTGCCGCAGATCCAGCGCCAGCGGTTCCAGGGCAGCCGCGAGAGTCTCGCTCGACCCATCCCAGAACAGAACCCGCGCCGCCTGCCCCGCAGGCAGCTGGGCGGCCAGCTCCTGGCGCATGCGCTGCGCCGACCCGTCTTGCACGGACCCGTGGAACGTGGCCAGCAGCCACAGACAGGGACAGTCGTCCAGGCCTTCCAGCCAACGGAGATCCGCGGCGCTGAGGGGCAGCCGCAGGTGGTACAGGAGCACATCACAGCGCTCGAACAGGGTTGGCCAGCGCCAGTCCGGGCTGCTCGCCGGCAGAGGCCGGGCCCAGTGCAACGCCAGGGCGGCCCGACCCCGCAGGGCGTCACGCATCGGCGTCATCGCGGTGGCTTCCGGAAGTTGAACCCCCACCAGCGCCAGGCTCAGGCCGGGCTCCTCCTGGCTGGAGCGCCACTCCTGCAGTTCGCGCCGTCGTTCCTGCTGCCGAGGCCCCTCCGCCCCTTCCAGCTGGCCGAACTGCTCCATCAGGCCTTCGCAGCGCTGCAGCAATCCGCTCGCGGTGGCCGGCAGTCTGGCGGTGACCGTCCCCCTGCCGGAGAGCCAGACCAGGCCAGCGGCGGCGGCGGCGGCCGGCAGCGCCGCTGCCATCAGCCCATGGCCGACATGGCCGAGCAGATCGCTGACCAGCCAGCCGCTCCCTGCCACGACTACCACGGGCAACCAGGGCCCTCGACGCAGCAGACGCCGCACCGCTGGACCCAGAGCTGAAGGATCGGTCGCCGGTTCGGTTGCCGCTGAATCCGTGGCGGCACCAGGAGCCGCTGGGCTGGGGTGGTCTGGGCTGGTCACGAAGGAACGGCTGGGACCCGAACATGCCGAATCTCTAGCTCAGCCGCCTCCGGATCAGCCGCCCGTAGCGCCGGCCACCATCGCTGGCTTCTGTGAGCACCGTGTTCTGTGGATTTGCCAATAGGTTTGGGAGCCACGCGCATCGAGATCCGGACATGGCCGTCGGGGCGGGGTCCGACAATCGCGGGCAGGTGCAGCGGGTCCTGTTGATCGCCCTGGCGGTCAACGTGGTCATGAGCCTGCTGAAGCTGGCGGTCGGACTGTTCACGGGGTCTCTGGCGGTGCTGGCGGATGCCATGCACAGCGCCACCGATGGCCTCTCCAGCCTGCTGGGCCTGTTCACCAACGATCTCTCCGATCCTCGCCCCGATCGGGATCATCCCTATGGCCACCACAAATACGAGGCTGTCGGCGCCCTGGCGATCGCCGCCTTCATCCTGTTCGCGGCCTTCGAGATCCTGCAGACGGCCGTGCAGCGGATCAGTGTCGGTCTGACCCCGCTGCGGGTGGATGCGCCGGAGCTGCTGCTGCTGCTGCTGGCCCTGGGTTTCAACATTCTCCTCTCTGGTTACGAACACGGCGAAGGACGCAGACTCGGCAGCCGGCTGCTGATCGCCGACGCCCTGCACACCCGCAGCGACATCTGGACAACCCTCGTGGTGCTGGTCGGCCTTTGCGGTGCGGTGTTCCTGCGTCAGAGTTGGCTGGATGTAGCGCTGGCGATCCCGCTCTGCGTGCTGCTGGTCAAGGTGTGCTGGTCGGTGATCACCACGAATCTCCCCTGGCTGGTGGACCAGATCGCGATCGCTCCGGAAGCCATCCATGCCGTGGCGATGGCCGTACCCGGAGTGCTGAATTGCCACGACATCGCCAGTCGTGGTGTGCTCGGTCAGCAGGTGTTCATCGACATGCACCTCGTCGTGTCGGCCAACGATCTGCCCACCGCCCATCGCATCACTGAGTTGGTGGAGGAACACCTGGAGGAGCGTTTCGGCCCGGTGCGTTGCACCATCCACCTTGAGCCCCCGGAATACGCCAGTGCGGAGATCACCTTCCGAGGAACCCATGGCTGATCTGCTGCCTGGGAATCCACCGCTGCTGCGGCCGAGCCAGATGGCGCTGGTGAATCGCCTGATTGCCGACCTGCGCGCCGCTCCCGCCTGGCATGGTCAGCTGCCGGTACTGCTGCTGGACCGCTGCTGGTTGCGGCTCGAGGTGGTTCCGGTCGAATCCCTGGCGACGGCCCTGCCTCCCGATGGCAGCGGTGAGGCTCCTGAGCTCGCGCGATTCCGCCAGCTGCGGGCAGAGGGCCTGGAGGACTGGGCCGCACAGCTGCAGTGCTGGGAGGAGTTTGACCTCCTGCCGTTCCAGCAGGCCTTGCGGCGCTACTGGAGCCGGCAGATGCGCGGTGATGACGGCTGGACCCTGCCGGCCTACCTGGAGTTGTTGCGCTGCTACCGCCACAGCCTCGAGTGTGGTGTTCCTCACCTGCCCCTGCTGGTCCTGCCCCGCCAAGGCAGCGGTGAGACCCACCGTCTGCACTGGCTGCAACGACCGTTCGCCTCCACCTGTCCGTCGATGCGGCACACTTGCGCCTGACTCAGGGCTGCGGCAATGGCCGACGACACCACCCCCTCCATCTCCAAGGACCGGCACGACGCACCCAGCCGTGGTGGCCGCCCCGGTCCCAACCGTGAGCCCGGTGGTTTTCGCATCCGCCTGAGTGACAACGAGATGCGCTCGGCCCGGGCTCTGCAGGAGGCCTTCGGTCTGCGCTCCACCGTGGCCGTGCTGGGCTTTGCCGTGCGCAGCCTGGGCCAGATGCTGGACCAGGGTCAGCTCGATGCCCTGCTGGCCGAGCACCGCGCCCAGGGTGATGCCCGGCCATCGGGTGATTCCCGCCCAACGCGCCGCAACGAGATTCGTCGTGGCGAAGGCCGTCCGGCACCAGCGGCCCGGGCCAACCCCTTTGCCCGTCCGGCCCGCCCCGCCGCGACGCCGATCGAAGAGGAGGTGGCTCCTGCCGAAGCCCCGGCTGACGATCAGCTGATCAGCTCTGAGACCGACAGCAGCGAATCCACCGATTCGGAACCAGCCACACCTGAAGCGACAGCTTCTGAAGTGGCCGCCGCCGGCTGACTGCGATGGCTCGGCAACGGGTTCTCTCCGGTGTCCAACCCACCGGTGCCTTGCATCTGGGCAACTGGCTCGGCGCGATCCGCAACTGGGTCGGCCTGCAGGACAGCCACGACACCTTCTTCTGTGTTGTGGACCTGCACGCGATCACCGTGCCCCACGACCCGGCCAGGCTTGCTGAGGACACCCTCACCACAGCGGCGCTCTACCTGGCCTGCGGCATCGATCCGCAGCGTTCCACGGTGTTCGTCCAGAGCCACGTGGCGGCCCACAGCGAGCTCTGCTGGCTGCTGAACTGCGTCACCCCGCTGAACTGGCTGGAGCGGATGATCCAGTTCAAGGAGAAGGCGGTCAAGCAGGGCGACAACGTCTCCGCCGGTCTGCTGGATTACCCGGTGCTGATGGCGGCGGACATCCTTCTCTATGACGCTGACCTGGTGCCGGTTGGCGAGGATCAGAAGCAGCACCTCGAGCTGGCCCGTGACATTGCCCAACAGCGGATCAACAGCCGCTTCGGCAGTGAGGAGGAGCCGCTGCTGCGGGTGCCTGAACCGCTGATCCTCCAGGACGGGGCCCGGGTGATGAGCCTCACCGATGGCCGCAGCAAGATGAGCAAGAGCGATCCCAACGAGGGCTCTCGCATCACCCTGCTCGACCCCCCCGAGCTGGTGACCAGAAAGATCAAGCGTGCCAAGACCGATCCCACCTTGGGCCTCGAGTTCGGCAACCCCGAGCGTCCAGAAGCCGACAACCTCTTGGGCCTGTATGCGGTTCTGAGTGGCCTGGGGCGCGAGGCGGCCACAGCCCAGTGCGCCTCCATGGGATGGGGCACCTTCAAGCCACTGCTGGCCGAAACGGTGGTGGAGGCCCTGCGTCCGGTTCAGGAGCGTTACCGCGATCTGCGCAGCGACCCGAGCCAGTTGCAGCAGGTTCTGGAGCTGGGCAGAGAGCGGGCCGAGGCCGTGGCCAGCACCACCCTCCAGCGCCTGCGCGACGCGCTGGGCTTTTATCCACGCTCGTAGGTCGATCAGTCGTTGCGGGTGTGGATCGTCATCAATTGTGATCTTCTGCTGATCGAAGGGCTGCTCGTTGATCAGTGCAGCTGATCAGACTGTCAGTTCCCTCGGTGGTGATGCCCAGGTAGCGACGGCGAAGCCCCACGTGTCAGCTCCCTTGGCTCGGCTTGTGTTGCGGTTTGCTCATGGAGCCTGGACTCATGATCCCCAGTCCGAAAGTACGCCGTGGGAGCTTTGTCCACCCCCCAGTGCATGGGGGTGGCGGCCCCTCCCAGCTAACCGTCAGTCTCTCTGGACTCGCGATCAGCCCTTCTGATTTCTTCGACCCGATCCCGTTTCTCCCTGCTGCTCGCCTTGCCGCTCCTGCCCTTGGTGGCACCGGCACCCGGCAGGCAGCCCGAGGCGGTTCCGGCCGTGCAGCAGCACCAGGCCGCCACCGCCGCTCTGGCCGGAGGCCAGGCCACGGCCTATGCCATCAGTCCAGAGCGCCGCGCCCTGCTCAACACCATCCGCTTCGCCGAAGGCACCTGGGTGGGCGGCAGCCATGACGGTTACCGGGTTCTCTACGGGGGCGGCCGCTTTGCCAGCCTGGCGCGCCATCCCGAGGTGACGGTCAGGCGGCGGTATACCAGCGCCGCCGCCGGTGCCTACCAGTTCCTGCCGGGAACCTGGCGGGAAGCACAGCAGCGCCTTGGTCTGCCCGACTTCGGCCCCGCCAGCCAGGACCAGGCCGCCCTGTTCCTGGTGGATCGCCGCGGTGTTCTCGATCTGTTCGACCGCAGGGGCCTGGATGCCACGGTGCTGGCCCGCCTGGCGAACGAGTGGGCCTCCCTGCCGGCCAGCCATGGCGGCAGTGCCTACGGCCAGCCTGTGAAGCGGGCAGACCAGCTGGTGCGCTTCTATCGGGCCGATCTGCAGCGGCAACGGCAGGCAGGCCAGGCCTGAGCTCAGAATTCGCGGTAGACCACCCGGCCGCGCTCATCGTTCCCGACGTCGAGCAGGTGCTCCCCCATCAGCTGATCGATTTCCTGACGCACCGTGGTGACGTCATCATCACGGCCCAGCTCTAGCGCCAGCATGGCGTCGTTGATGGTGAACCCCTTGGTTCCTGCCTGGCGCGCCAGAACGAGCAGCTGACGCTGCAGGCTGGGGGTCTTCTCCGCATCGGCGGCCGCCAGGGCCTCATGCAGGGCCAGGGGTTGATTGGCCGTGCGTACCAATTCGGGCATGAGGAACAGATCCACCAGCTGGCCAATGCCGCAACACCCCAGGGTGAGCAGCCACAGGGTGCCGCTCACCGGCCGTCGGGTGTAGAAGCGCTGAAGGCCGCAGACCCCGATCAGGCCCAGGGCCCAAAGCACATAGCCCACGGCAACGTGACGGCGTTCCGGAGGCAGCACCGGCGAAAGGGAAGGCATAGACCGTGTTGACGTGGTCAGGGAGCTGCAGGAACCACAATGCCCGCCTGCCGAAGCCGGCTTGCCAGGGCCCAGACCCGGAGCACCAGCTGATGCCAGGGAGCCAGGGATTCCATGTCCAGGGCCATCGGGGTGGAGATGGCGGCCCGCAGGGCACGGGCGGCGGCCACGTCCTTGAGGGCCTGTTCCAGGGACTCCGCCAGAGCCTGGCGTTCGGCGGCTGGCATCACCGCCTCCGGGCAGTGCTGCAACAACACCTGACCGCGTTGCAGCCAGTCGCTGAAGTCATCCATCAGGGGGTTGAGCAGCCCATCGAGCAGGGCGCCTTCGGGGGAGCCACCCGGCAGCGGCCCCGTGGCTGGCCCTGTCGCTGGCTCTGGAAGTGGCCTTGGCAATGGATCCGAAATTGGATCCGAGGGATCAGGAAACGCGGACTGGCCCATCTCAGCAGGCTAGGCACGATCACCCCAGCCAGAGCGATCGGTGCTGTTCAGGGCTCGATGGGGCTGCGTAGGATCGCCCTTCGACCGACTCCTGTGCCGTGACCGTGACCCGCTCCGCCGATCCTGCACCGAGCGGCAGCGGCAGCACCACTGGCACGGAGCCAGCCGTTGAGGCAGCGGCGGCTCCGCTGGTCCTGCCGAAAACGAGCGAGAGCGAGCAGCTGCTGAAG
This sequence comes from Synechococcus sp. CBW1006, assembly GCF_015840525.1. Classification (NCBI taxonomy): domain Bacteria; kingdom Bacillati; phylum Cyanobacteriota; class Cyanophyceae; order Synechococcales; family Synechococcaceae; genus Synechococcus; species Synechococcus sp. CBW1006. Next base: position 3,047,446 of record NZ_CP060396.1, read on the forward strand.
ATTCGCCACTCGATGAGCCATGTGCTGGCGATGGCAGTGCAGAAGCTCTTCCCCAAGGCGCAGGTGACCATCGGCCCCTGGACCGAGAGCGGCTTCTATTACGACTTCGACAATCCGGATCCGTTCACGGAAGCCGATCTCAAGGCGATCAAGAAGGAGATGATCCGGATCATCAATCGCAGGCTGCCGCTTGAGCGCATCGCCGTGAGCCGCGAGCAGGCTGAAGCGAAGATCAAGGCCCAGAACGAGCCCTACAAGCTGGAGATTCTGGCGGGCCTCAGCGAGCCCATCACCCTCTACACGCTGGGCGAGGAGTGGTGGGATCTCTGCGCCGGCCCCCATGTGACCAACACCAGCGAACTCAACCCCAAGGCCTTCGAGCTCGAAAGCGTTGCCGGCTCCTACTGGCGCGGGGATGAGACCAAGGCCCAGCTGCAGCGCATCTATGGCACCGCCTGGGAGACCCCCGAGCAGCTGGCGGAGTACAAGCACCGCAAGCAGGAGGCCCTGCGCCGCGATCACCGCCGCCTCGGCACCGACCTTGACCTGTTCGCGATCGAGGATGAAGCCGGAGCCGGCCTGGTGTTCTGGCATCCGCGTGGTGCCCGCATGCGCCTGCTGATCGAAGACTTCTGGCGCGAGGCCCACTTCGCCGACGGCTATGAGCTGCTGTACACCCCCCACGTGGCGGACATCAGCCTCTGGAAGACCTCCGGCCACCTCGACTTCTACAGCGAGAGCATGTTCGGGCCGATGCAGGTGGACGAGCGCCAGTACCAGCTCAAGCCGATGAACTGTCCGTTCCACGTGCTCACCTACGCCAGCACATTGCGGAGTTACCGCGAGTTGCCGATCCGTTGGGCTGAGCTCGGCACCGTGTATCGCTACGAGCGGCCCGGCGTGATGCATGGCCTGATGCGGGTGCGGGGCTTCACCCAGGACGATGCCCATGTGTTCTGTCTGCCGGAGCAGATCGGTGATGAGATCCTGCGGGTGCTGAATCTGACCGAAACGATCCTGTCCGCCTTTGATTTCCGGAGCTACGAGATCAATCTCTCCACGCGGCCGGAGAAATCAATCGGCGATGATGCCGTCTGGAACCTGGCCACGCAGGGTCTGATCGAGGCGCTGGATCGCAAGGGCTGGGCCTACAAAGTGGATGAGGGCGGTGGTGCCTTTTACGGGCCCAAGATCGACCTCAAAATTGAGGACGCCATCGGCCGGATGTGGCAGTGCTCCACCATCCAGCTCGACTTCAATCTGCCCGAGCGTTTCAACCTCGAGTATGTGGCTGCCGATGGAAGCCGCCAGCGACCGATCATGATCCACCGCGCCATCTTCGGCTCGCTGGAACGCTTCTTTGGCATCATGACCGAGAACTACGCCGGCGATTTCCCCTTTTGGTTGGCCCCAGAGCAGATCCGTCTGCTGCCGGTCACCGATGAGGTGCGTCCCTATGCCGAGGCGCTGATGGCCCAGCTCAAGGCCGCCGGCGTTCGCGCCACGATCGACCACTCCGGCGATCGTCTGGGCAAGTTGATTCGCAATGGCGAGCAGATGAAGATCCCGGTGCTTGGGGTGATCGGTGCCAAGGAAGCCGAGGCCGGTGCGGTCAGCCTGCGCAGCCGCCGCGATGGAGATCTGGGCAGCGTGGCGGGGTCTGACCTGATCGCGGCCGCCACCCTGGCCAATCAGCAGCGAGGTGCCGCTCTGGTCCTGGCTGACCAACCGATCCAGGCCTGAGGCCGGCCTGATGACCACCCTGCTGGCAGGTGACATCGGCGGCACCAAGACACTCCTGGCTCTGTACCGCAGCACAGCGGATGGACTGGAGTGTTTGCGGCAGCAGCGTTTCACCTCCGCCGCCTGGCCCGATCTGGCGCCGATGGTGCAGGCGTTCCTGGAGGGTGAGGAGCGGCCTGATGCCGCCTGTCTGGCCGTGGCTGGACCGGTGCAGGCTGGGCGGGCCCAGCTCACCAACCTCCCCTGGCAGTTGAGCAGTGAGGCGCTTGCTCGCGAGTGCACGATCCCCAGGCTCGAACTCGAGAACGATTTCGCGGTGCTGGTCTACGGCCTGCCCCATCTCGGCGCCGATCAGCAGGTGCAGCTTCATCCCGGAGTGCCTGAGCCTTCAGCCCCCCTGCTGATCGTGGGGGCTGGCACTGGACTGGGTGTGGCCTACGGGGTTCCTACCAGTGAGGGCCTGCAGGCCATGGCCAGCGAAGGGGGCCACGGCACCTTCGCACCGCGCTCCGAGTCCGAATGGCAGCTGAAGTGCTGGTTGCAGGCAGACCTCCAGCTGGAGCGGGTCTCGATCGAGCGGGTGGTGAGTGGCACCGGGCTTGGCCATGTGGCCCGCTGGCTGCTGGCGGAGCGGCCCGCCGCCCAGGGCCACCCCCTGGCCCCGGTGGCCGAGCGTTGGCAGGCGGCCTTGCAGGGAGACAGCACAGAAGCTCCTGAGGATCTGCCAGCCGCCACCGCCCGCGCCGCCGCCGGTGGCGATGCGCTTGCCCTGGAGGCCCTCGATCTGTGGCTGGGGGCCTATGGCAGCGTCTGTGGGGACCTGGCCCTCACCGGCCTCAGCCGAGGAGGCCTCTGGCTGGCCGGCGGCACTGCTGCCAAATTGCTCGATGAGCTGGGCTCCACAACGTTTCGGGAGGCTTTCCTCGGCAAGGGGCGCCTGCGTCCCCAGCTCGCCTCCCTGCCGATCACGGCTGTGGTCGATGAAGGCATCGGTCTGTTCAGCGCCGCCTGTCGCGCGCGCATGCTGCTGCACTGAATGCACCCGCTCCCGCCCCAGCGGGTGGGACACTGGCCGCTTAGGACCCGTGTGCGGAAGGCAGATACCGATGGTGCGTCCCCAGATCGGCCAGGGCGTGTTGGTGGATGTGCCCGCCACCACAGCCAACATCGGGCCCGGCTTTGACTGCCTGGGAGCGGCGCTCCCGCTGGATAACCGCTTCGAGCTGCGTTGCATCGAAGGCGGCAGTGATCGCTTCGATCTCATCATCGAGGGCAGCGAAGGCGCCCACCTGCGCGGTGGGCCCGACAACCTCGTGTACCGAGCCGCCCAGCGGGTCTGGCGGGAGGCCGGCGAGGAGCCGGTGGCCCTGGAGGCTCGCGTCCGCCTGGCGGTGCCGCCGGCCCGTGGCCTCGGCAGCAGTGCCACGGCAATCGTGGCGGGCCTGGTGGGCGCCAATGCCCTGGTGGGTGAACCTCTCAGTCAGGAGAAGCTGCTGGAGCTGGCCATCGACATCGAGGGCCATCCCGACAACGTGGTGCCGTCCCTTGTGGGTGGCCTCTGCCTCACCGCCAAGGCGGCGTCGCATCGCTGGCGGGTGGTGCGCTGTGAATGGTCGGATCAGGTCAGGGTCGTGGTGGCGATCCCGTCGATCCGGCTGACCACCAGCGAGGCGCGCCGGGCCATGCCCAAGAGCATCCCGATCCCCGATGCGGTGATGAATCTCGGTGCTCTGACGCTGCTGTTGCAGGGGCTGCGCACCGGCAACGGGGATCTGATCACCGATGGCATGCACGACCGTTTGCACGAGCCCTACCGCTGGGGGCTGATCCAGGGGGGACGGGCCGTGCGGGAGGCGGCGATCGCGGCTGGCGCCTGGGGCTGTGTGATCAGTGGAGCGGGTCCCACGTTGCTGGCCCTGGGCACAGACTCTGTGACCGAGGCGGTGGGCCAGGCCATGGTGACCGCCTGGGAGCGGGAGGGGGTGTCGGCCCGCTCCGAAGTTCTGGGCATCCGCCACCGCGGCAGTCAGTGGGAACCCCTGCCCCTGCGCTGAGCCGGCAGATCAACCCTGTGGGCTGAGTATTTCTGCTCAGGATGAGACCGTCGAGCTGATAGATTCGCCGCAACTTCCTTCACGTGCCACAGAACGTTGTGGTTCGGGGTTCAGGAGGCCAACAACAAGTCGCTTTCTGGTGATGGACGCCAACCTCTTCCTTCTGGTCGCGTCCTCCCCCTCTGTGTTCGATTCCGCCTCCTTTCCCTGGCTGAGCCTGATCGTGCTGCTGCCGGCGGCGGCAGCCCTGGTCATGCCCCTCCTGCCGGGAGATGGCAGCGATCCCCGTCTGCCGAGGGGCATCGCCCTCGGGGTGCTGTCGCTGGATTTCGCCCTGATGCTCTGGGTGTTCAGCCGCCACTTCGAAGGTGGCCTCAGCGGTCTTCAGCTGGTCGAGCGGGTGCCCTGGGTTCCTGCCCTCGGCCTGGAGTGGTCGCTTGCCGCCGATGGCCTCTCCGCTCCCCTGGTGGTGCTGAGCGGGCTGGTCACCTTGCTGGCGGTGGCGGCCAGCTGGTCGGTGAATCGCAAGACACGCCTCTATTTCGCGCTGATGCTGATCCAGGCTTCAGCCCAGGGACTGGTCTTCCTCTCCCAGGATTTCCTGCTGTTCTTCCTGGCCTGGGAGCTCGAGCTGGTTCCCGTCTATCTGTTGATCGCCATCTGGGGTGGCAACCAGCGCCAGTACGCCGCCACCAAGTTCATCCTGTACACCGCCACGGCGTCCCTGCTGATCCTGATCAGTGGTCTGGCCCTGGCGTTGTCCGGTGATGGATTCACCCTCAATCTGTCCGAGCTGGCCGCCCGCTCCCCCGGTGGAACCTTCGGATTGCTCTGTTATCTCGGTTTCCTGGTGGGCTTCGGCGTGAAGCTGCCGATCTTCCCGCTGCACACCTGGCTGCCGGATGCCCATGGCGAGGCGAATGCGCCGGTCTCGATGCTCCTGGCTGGTGTCCTGCTCAAGATGGGGGGCTATGCCCTGCTGCGCTTCAACGTCCAGATGCTGCCCGAAGCCCATCTGCAACTGGCTCCTGCGCTGATCGTGCTCGGGATCGTCAACATCATTTACGGCGCCTTCAATGCCTTCGCTCAGGACAACGTCAAGCGCCGCATCGCCTGCAGCTCGGTGAGCCACATGGGCTTCGTGCTGCTGGGCATCGGTGCCATTGATGCGCTCGGCATCAGCGGTGCCCAGCTGCAGATGATCAGCCATGGCCTGATCGCCGCGGCCATGTTCTTCGTCACCGGCGTGTTCTACGAGCGCACCAAGACCCTCTCGATCCCGAACATGGGCGGCCTGGCCAAGGCCCTGCCGATCACCTTCGCCTTCTTCCTGGCCAGTTGTCTTGCCTCCCTGGCCCTGCCGGGCATGAGCGGCTTCGTCAGTGAGATCACCGTCTTCCTCGGGGTGACCGCTAATGACGGATTCACCGTGGGATTCCGGGTGATCACGATCGTGCTGGCGGCCATCGGCCTGGTGCTGACGCCGGTGTATCTGCTTTCGCTCTGCCGGCGTGTGTTCTTCGGACCCAGAATCCCCGCCCTGGCCGTGGTGGGCGATATGAAGCCGCGCGAGCTCCTGATCGGCCTCAGCCTGCTGGTTCCGACCCTCGTGATCGGCTTCTGGCCTCGCGTGGCGATCGACTTCTACGAAGCCAGCACCAATGCCCTGGCCACCGAGCTGGCCGATCAGGCCCAGATCGCCCTGGGTCGGTTGACCGCCCTCGGCTGAACCACGGCCGCTCCGCCAACCCTGTGGAATGGGAGCCAGACTGCTCCCAGCCATGACGCCCAGCGCCGTTGCCATTGCCGATCCCAGCCTCCCGTTGCTGGTTGGTCAGGGACTGCCCCCGTTCGATGCAATCACTCCGGAGCAGGTGGATCAGGCCATTCCGGCGTTACTGGAAGAGCTCAACGCTGGCCTCTCGGCCCTGGAAGATCAACTCAGCTCCCGGCTGCATGACGACGTTCCCCTGACCTGGAACGAGGTGATGGATCCGCTCCAGCGGCTGGGGGAGCGGCTGCGCTGGAGCTGGGGTGTGGTGAGTCATCTCAACGGGGTCTGCAACACGCCGGAGCTGCGGCAGGCCCACCAGCAGCAGCAGGGTGGAGTGGTCGCCTTCGGCAACCGGGCTGGCCAGAGTTCAGTCGTCTATGCCGCCCTGCAGGCGTTGGACACGCAGCACCAAGGCGCCGCCGAGGGATCCGCTCTGCGCCTCGATGCCACCCAGCAGCGCATCCTCACCGCTGAACTGCGGGACATGCAGCTGCGCGGCGTGGGTCTGGAGGGCCCGGCCCAGGAGGCCTTCAGCGCCGCCAGCCAGGAGCTGGCGGAACTGGCCACGAGCTTCAGCAACCATGTGCTCGACGCCACCAACCAGTGGAGCCTGGTGTTGAGCGATGAGGCCGATCTTGAGGGCTTGCCCGCCAGCCTGCGGGAGCTGCTGGCCCAGGCGGCCCGCGAGGCCGGCGACAACCGCGCCGATGGCAGCCCCGCCACGGCGGCCGAGGGCCCCTGGCGCCTGGGGCTCGATGCGCCGCGCGCCTTTCCCTTCCTCAAGTACAGCCGGCGCCGTGATCTGCGGGAGCGGGTCTACCGCGCCCAGGTGAGCCGCGCCTCCGGTGGCGAGCTCAACAATGCCCCGCTGATCGAGCGCATCCTCACCCTCAAGCGCGAGCAGGCGGAGCGGCTCGGGTTTGCCAACTGGGCCGAGGTGAGCCTGGCCGCCAAGATGGCCGACTCCGTCGAGGCGGTCGAGCGTCTGCTGGAGGAGCTGCGCGTTGCGGCCTACCCGGTGGCCGAGGCCGAGCTGAAGGAGCTGGCGGCCTGCGCCGGCCGCCACGACGCCCCGGAGGCCAGCGATCTGCAGCCCTGGGATGTGAGCTTCTGGGCGGAGGTGCTGCGCCGCGAGGCCTTTGATCTCGACAGTGAGGCCCTGAGGCCCTGGTTTCCCCTTGAGCAGGTGCTCCAGGGACTGTTTGACCTCTGCCAGCGCCTGTTTGCCATCCGCATCGAGGTGGCCGATGGTGAGGCGCCGCTCTGGCACCCGGACGTGCGCTTTTTCCGGGTGCTGGATGCCGCCAGTGGGGAGCCGCTGGCCTTCTTCTATCTGGATCCCTTCAGCCGCCCCGGCAGCAAGCGCGGTGGCGCCTGGATGGATGACTGCCTCGGCCGCAGCCGCAGTGAGGCGGGCCAGCCCGTGCTGCCCGTGGCCTATCTGATCTGCAACCAGAGCCCACCGGTCGGGGAGGTGCCCAGCCTGATGACCTTCGAGGAGGTGGAAACCCTCTTCCACGAATTCGGCCACGGCCTGCAGCACATGCTCACCACCGTGGAGCGGCCCCAGGCGGCCGGCATCAACAACGTCGAGTGGGACGCGGTGGAGCTCCCCAGCCAGTTCATGGAGAACTGGTGCTATGACCGCGCCACCTTGATGGGTATGGCCCGCCACTGGCAGAGCGGCGAGCCCCTGCCCGAGGCCGACTACCGCAAGCTCCTGGCGGCGCGCACGTTCATGGGCGGCAGCGCCACGCTGCGGCAGGTGCACTTCGCCCTCACCGACCTGCGCCTGCACAGCAGCTGGACGCCCAGCTGTGGCCTCACCCCAGACCAGATGCGACGGGCCATCGCCAGGACCACCACAGTCCTGGCTCCGATCGACGACGACGCCTTTCTCTGCGCCTTCTCCCACATCTTCGCGGGGGGGTATGCGGCCGGCTACTACTCCTACAAGTGGGCCGAGGTGCTCAGCGCCGATGCCTTCAGTGCCTTTGAGGAGGTGGGCCTGGATCGGGACGAGGCGGTGGTGGCCACCGGTCGCCGCTTCCGCGACACCGTGCTCAGCCTGGGGGGCAGCCGCTCGCCGGCGGAGATCTTTGCGGCCTTCCGTCGCCGTGCTCCCAGCACCGATGCCCTGATTCGTCATTCGGGCCTGGTGACGGCCTGAGCTGCCTTACTCCTGCAGCAGCAAGGCTGTCAGAGGAGTCAGGGCGGCGGGATCGGTGAGCAGCTGCCGGTGCGTCCAGACCGGAAGCTCCTGGCGCGTTCCCACCGGCAGCACGGCTGTCCAGCCGGGTACCACCATCAGGTCCCAGCGGCAGAAAAGGCTGTGGCATTCCACAGCCTTGAGCGTCGAGATATAGTCATTGAGTTGACGCAACAGCGGGCTGCCGGGCTTCATTTGCGCCAGGCCCGGCATCAGCGCCTGGGGCCAGGGCAGGGCCAGCAGGCTGCCCTGCTGGGGGCTGCCGAGGCTGAAGAAGCGGCGTGTGCGCCGATACCCACCCAGCCCTTGCAGCCAGAGGCGGGCAATCACACCGCCCATCGAAAAGCCGAGCAGATCGATGGGGAGATCGGCGCCATAGGTGGCCTTGATCCGTTCGCCAAGCCGTTCAGCGAGCACCGTCAGGGAGGTGTGCCCGCAGCGATGGGGGAGATGAGGCACGAGCCGCTCGCTTCGGCCACCGGCCAGGGCGGCCTCGAGGTGGCGAAACAGGCGCGGTGTGTCCCACAGCCCATGCACCAGCACCAGAGGCGGGCTCACCGCAGGTCCGTGGCCGGCCAGTTGCGCGTCAGCTCCACGGCCACGTGTCCTGTGAATCCCGGAACCGGTGCCTGGCACTTGCAGAGTTCCAGCCGCATCGGCACGGGCCCATAGATCTGTTCAAGCCGATCCAGCATGCGGCTGGCGTAGTGCTCGATCGTGAGGCAGCAGAGCTGGTTCGCCTGCTGCTGCAGGGCACGGATCGCCAGGCTGTAGTCGAGGGTGTCCTCGAGTTGATCACTCTGGCTGGCGGCGTTCAGACCGGCGTCGAGGCTGAACGACACCGTGAACCACTGGCCCAGTTGCCGCTCCTCATCCAGCACACCCACGTGGGCCCAGAGCCGTAGATCGCGCACATGGATGAGCATGCGGGGCTGTTCAGAGGGGCAGGGGATGGTGCAGGAAGTGACGCATGCCACTGCTGTAGTCGGAGGCGATATGACCGTCGCCCCGCAGGCGGTAGCGGTAGGTCACCAGCCCCTCCAGCCCCACCGGGCCCCGGGGTGGCAGGGTCTGGGTGCTGATGCCCACTTCCGCTCCGAAGCCATAGCGGAAGCCATCGGCGAAGCGGGTGGAGCAGTTGAGATACACCCCGGCGCTGTCCACCGCCGCCAGAAACCGATCAGCCGCGACGGGATCGGTGGTGCAGATCGCATCGGTGTGGCGCGATCCGTACTGGCGGATGTGCTCCAGGGCAGCCTCCAGATCCGGCACCAGCTTCACACTCAGCACCAGATCGGAGTACTCGGTGCGCCAGTCGTCCTCCGTTGCCTCCAGTGTGATGCCGAATCGGCATGCGGCCGGATCACCCCGCAGCTCGACACCGGCGGCGGCGAAGGTATCGATCGCCTGTGGCAGGAAGGTGGGGGCGATCGCTTCATGAACCAGCAGCGTTTCCATTGCGTTGCAGGCCGCCGGGTACTGGGTTTTGCTGTCCAGGGCCACCCTCAGCGCCTGGGCCGGATCGGCTGCGGCATCCACGTAGAGGTGACAGATGCCATCGGCATGCCCGAGCACGGGGATGCGGGTGTTGTCCTGGATGAAACGCACCAGGGCATTGGATCCGCGCGGGATGATCAGATCCACCAGCCCATCGAGCTTGAGCAGGGCCAGGCTTTCCTGACGGGTGGTGAGCAGGTCCAGCACGTCCGGAGACACGGCACTGTTGACCAGGCCCTGCTGCAGGGCGTTGAGGATGGCCTGGCAGCTGCGGCTGGCTTCACGACCGCCCTTGAGGATGGCGCCGTTGCCAGAGCGGATCGCCAGCGCGGCAATCTGCATCACCGCATCGGGCCTGGCCTCGAAGATCACCCCCACCACGCCCAGGGGCACGCTCACACGCTCCAGCACCAGCCCCTGATCCAGCTCGGTGTGAAGTTGGCGTCGGCCGATGGGATCGCTCAGGTCCGCCACCTGCCGAACTCCGGCGATCGCGCCGGCGAGTTTGGCGGCATCCAGCTTGAGCCGTGCCACCAGGGCTGGGGCCAGTCCGTCGGTCGCTGCGGCCTCGAGATCCTCCTGGTTGGCCGCCACGATCCGGTCGGCCTCGGCTTCGAGGGCGTCGGCCATGGCGTGCAACGCCTGGCGGCGGGCGTCGTCGTTGAGCTGGCTCAGGGCGGTGGCGGCCCGGCGAACGGCGGCGGCGCGTCGCAGCAGTTCCGGGCTCGGATCGGGGATGGACGGGCTCATCCATTCATCATCCCAAGCCGTCAGCCGCTGCTCCGTCGACCTCCATCGTGTCGACTTCCGCTGCGCCGATCAGAGTTGTCTCCCCAGCGCTGAGGCGCTCAAGGGCCAGCAGGGCGGCCCCCAGCCGGCCGGCGCCATTGCCGAGCTCGCAGGGGCGGATGTCCAGGCCCTCGCGGCTCACCGGCAGCACCCGCCGCGTCACTTCCTCCCACACGGCTGGCAGGAAATGGTGGCAGGCGCCGCTGAGGCCGCCGCCGATCAGCACCCGCTCCGGCGTGAACAGGTACAGAAGTGAGGTGATCCCCACCCCCAGCAGCCGTCCATAGGCACTCCAGACCTCGATCGCGGCAGCATCTCCATCATCGGCCCTTTGGCAGAGCTCCTGGGGTGAGAGGGGGCTGAGCCGCTGCAGACCGCTGATGCTGCAGTGCTGTTCCAGGGAGCCGCGGTTGCCGCTGTTGCACTCCGGTCCATCCGGATCGAGACAGATCAGACCCGGTTCGGCAGCGGCGCCACGATGGCCGAGAAACAGGTTGCCCTGCAGGATCACCGCCCCTCCAACCCCCGTTCCCAGAGTGAGCAGCACCACGTCACGGCAGCCGCGTGCCGCGCCGAAGCGCAATTCACCCAGGGCTGCACAGTTGGCATCGTTGGCCAGAGTGATCCGACGCTCCAGCATCGGTTCCAGCCAGGTGGCCAGAGGGACGTCCTGCCAGCCGGGCAGGTTGATCGCGATGCGCGCCACACGACCCGCCTGGTCGCTGGGGCCCGGGTGGCCGATGCCCACCCATGGCGCCAGCCGCTGCGGGTCGATGGTCTCCACAGCTTCGGCGATCGCCATGGTCACGGCACCGGGCATGGCCGGCTGGGGCGTGGCCACCTCCGCTTCCGCCAGGCAGTGGCCGTCCTGGTCGAAGCGGCCGAGCTTGATCGCGGTTCCGCCGACGTCGATCCCGATCAGTTGGGCCATCGCCGCCATGGCAGGGCCGGCTGATCCTGCCGCGCCACCTTCAACAACTGAGTCAGAAACGGAAGAACAGCTGCATCTGAGTCTGCCAGGCCCCTTGGGTGTCGAACGACCCCTGCAGGTTGATGTTCTCGGAGGCCTTGTAGTTCAGGGTCACCTGTGGAGGGATGTCGGAGCGGTTCGGTGCCACCAGCACCGCGGCATTGAAGCGCTCGGTGATGTCGAGGCCGATTTCCGAGCCCAGCACCAGTTGCGGCGGCAGTTGGCGAGAGCGCAGTTCCTCGGCCTGGGACACCACCGGGCTCACGTAGGTGGGGTAAAGGGCGAAGCTGACCCGCTGCCCGAAGGCATCGCTGAGTGAACCGAGCAGAGGCGAGAGCAACGATTGCCCCAGGGCCGTGGCCAGGGCGGCACCGGCATTGCCGCCGCTCAGCCCCGCCAGGGAGTTGCCGCCGATCAGGGCCACCAACCGCTCCTCCGGCAGGGGTGGATCACTGGTGAGCCGAAGGTTCTCGGCAATGCGATCGGCCGGCCCGCTGACACTCACGGTGATCCGCACCAGCTTGAGCTGGTTGAAGGAGCTGAAGCCTCCCTGGGCCTCCAGTTCCGCCAGGCTCAGCCCTGAACCGGTGTTGGCGCCCAGGTTGCTGGAGAGATTTTCGGAGACCCGGGTGCGCAACGCGATGTCCAGGTAGGGCAGCAGTCCCAACGACGGCGTGAACACCGCCACGTTGGGGGCATCGGGGTCGAGGTTGAAGCTGGTGGTGAACAGGTTGAGCCGACCGCCCAGCAGCCGCACCACGCCGGCGGCCTGAAGGCTCGGATCCAGCGGTCCGTTCAGCCGCAGGGAGCCACCGGTGCTGAAGCTGGCCACGTTCGGCACGGTCACCTTGAGATCAGGACCGAGCCGCAGGGTCAGATCCCTGAATCGCAGGTAGGGAAAATTCGGTATCGCCTTGCGTAGGGCGTCGCTGGTGCTGCTGTCCACCTCCGGGCCCAGCAGCACCAGCGGCTGGTCAAAGGCCCAGTTGCGCTGCAGCAGTTCATTGACATCCGGGTTGGCTCCTGCGGCTGGCTTGCTGGCGTCGGATTCGCCTCCATCGCTTGATTGGTTTGCCCCCGCTCCATCAGCGCCGGCAGCCACCTGGCCCGGCTGGACATTGACGCTTCCCTGTCGGATCGCCAGATTTCCGCCCAGCAGTGGAGCCCGCAGGCTGCCGCCAAAGGCCAGTTGACCGTCGCTGAAGGCGTCGATCCGCTGCAGCTTGAATGGCACCTGCTTCAGGGTGAGGGTGAGGCTGGGTTCAGGTGACACCGGCCGTACCAGACCGAGTTTTCCCTTGCCCTCGACCTGACCCTTCTCGCCCACCCGGGCCGTGAGTTCCTGCAGCAGGAGCTCTTGGAAGTCGAACAGCATCGTGGCCTCGAGGGCCGTCACCGTCTGGCCGATGAAGCGCAGTTCGCCCTCGCGCAGCCTCAGGAAGCCGTTGGCGATCGGATCGGCCAGGCTGCCCCGCACCAGCAGCTGCATGTCGGCACTACCTTTTTTCCAGTCGAGCGTCGACCCGGCCAGGGTCGTGAGGAAGCGCAGGCCATCGCCGCGACTGGCCAGGCGCACCTCCAGACCCTGTGCCTGAGGATCCAGTGGGATGCGGCCGGTGAAATCGACGGCGCTCGTGGCTCCGGCAGCACGCAGGGCCAGGTCGGTGTCGAGGAAACCATCCTTGAGCAGTACGCTGCCCCGCTCCAGCTGAAGATCGGCTTCGCCCAGGTGCCCCTGATGCAGGGCCAGCTCGGCCTCAAGCTCCGGCTGGCCGTTGCCCAGCCGATACCGTCCTTTAGCCGAGAGCGATCCCTGCAGGCTTCCGGGGACGGGGGTGAGCAAGGCCAGCAGGCTGAGCGGCAGGCTGGCCAGATCAAAGCTGCCCTCGCCATGGCGGATGGGCCCCTGCAGACTCACCACAAACGGGTCCAGGGCCAGGGCCTGGTCCTCAGCGGTGCCCCGCAGCCAGAGATGGCCTTTGGCGCTCAGATCCACGTGGGTCTGGGCCAGGTTCGGTCCGCTGAGGGTGAGGTCCGTGTCGACCAGCGCCTGGGTGGCGGCAAGGCGCTCGCGCAGGTCTTCGGGGGCAGAGTTTGCAGCTTCAAGGTTCAGTCGCTCACGGGCGCGCTGCAGGGCGATGAGCTGGTCCTGCAGGCTGCCCCCCAGCTGATCGATCACCAGATCGCCGAGGTCGGCGGCATTGCCCTGGGGAGGACCTTCCTCACCACGCCAGAGAGGGAGGGCCTGGGCCAGCTGACGGAACAGATCGGTGGTGAGGCCCCGTCCCTCCAGCTGGGCCCGGTAGGCACCCTGCCATCGGCCGGTGAGGGTGGCGGCGATGGAGCCGCCTGCCAGGGGTTCCAGATCAGCCGTGAGCCGGTAGCGCCGGTCGGCATAGCGCAATCCGGCCTGCAGCTCCTGGGCCCGCACACCAAGGAAGACCGGTTGGGCGAGGGTCACCCAGCCGCCGAAGGCCAGTGGTTGCAACGCCAGGTTGCCGTCACCGCTGAGCTCGCCCTGCAATGGCTGGGGGTGCTTGCGGGGGCCCAAGGCCAGGGTCAGGCCCTGAAGAGGGAAGGCGCTGGCCTGCCAGCGGTAGGCGCTTGGACGGCCCGTCAGAGTGAGCGTTCCACCACCTCGCGTCAGTTCGAGGGCCACCGGCATCCAGGAACGGTCCAGGCCGGCCTTGAGGCTGCCGCCGCTGGCTGTGCTGGCCTGCATCTGCAGGGCACTGGCGCCTGCACCGGTGCCCTTGAGCTGGCCCTGCCAGGTCTCGCTCAGGCTGAGGGGACCGGCACCGGGGCCAGCCAGCTCGAGGTCGAGGTCGGGGCTGAGATCCTGCAGCGGGCCGTGGATCCGGCCGGAGGCGCTGAGCTCACCCCGCAGGCTTGTGCCGACGAGGGTATCCAGCCTCTGCAGGGGAAAGGCTGTGAGCTGCAGCTGAGCTTCCAGCGGCCCGGTGCGCAGACCGCCTTCATGGGAGGGCTGTAACGGCAGCTGACCGCTGGCCTGCAGGTAGGGACCCCTGAGGTCATCCAGCCGCAGCAACCCCTTACGCCACACCAGAGAAGCCCGTAGGTCTCCCGTGAGGGGATTGGTGAGCCGGGGCACCTGCACCGCCAACGCCGGTGCCGCCGCAGTCCCGCTCAGCTGGAGACTGCCCGCCAGCGTCTGCTCGGTCAGCCAGGAGGGGGCGCTGGGTGGCAGTGGCAGGTCGCTGGGATCCAGCCGCCAGGTTCCGTTCAACGCCAGCAGCGGCCCCACCCTGCCGGAGGCCGACAGCTGGGAGCGACCGCCCTTCACCTGCAGAGAGGAGACCGCCAGGCCCTGACGGCTCCAGCGGCCGGCCGCCGTTCCCTGCAAGGCCGGCAAGGCCGGCAAGGCCGCTGCGGTGCGGCTGCCCCGAGCCCGACGTGGTGGTTGGGCCTTGAAGCTGAGGCTGACCTGCTGGCGGGGCAGGTGGGCCCGACCGGCCAGGCTGCCGCTCCAGCCTCCCAATCCCCAGATGCTCCGCTCCAGCACCAGGCTGTCGCCTTCGCAGCGCAGGTCTGCGGTGGGGCTGCTGATATCGGTTGCGGCTCGTTTTCCCGTTCCGGTGGTGCTGCCGGGGCTCGCCCCAGGGGGTCGCCAGCGCAGCTGCTTGAGACTGACGGCTCCGCGGCAGCTGGGCCGTCCCTGGCTCAGGGCCAGGACCAGGCGGCCGTCCAGCTGCCCGGTGGTGTGGCCCTGCAGGGGCGTGAACCGCTGCAGGAGGTTCACCGGCAGGCGCTGGAGGTTGAGCTGTGCCTGCCAGCGCTGGCGATCCCAGCGCCCCCCCGCCTCGATCGCCACCAGCCCAGGACCTTCGGCCGGCTGCAGACGGCCGCTCAGGTCGATCCGACGCTCCTGGAGCATCAGGCCGACCCTGCCGCCGAGGCGCAGGTCGACACCGGCAGGGGCGATCCGCAGCTGTGCCGGATCAGCAAGGTTGATCCGCAGCTCCAGTGATGGTGGCTTCTGGTTGCGAGTTGGGCTACCCAGGACCCAGTACTGACCGCGTGCATTGCGGCGCAGATCGGCTTCGGCACCGCGCACCTGCAGATCCAGCACCGGAGTCCAGCGTTGCAGGCTCGCAAACGGGTCGAGAGCCACACCCAGGCCCGCCACCCTGGCCTCGGAGCGGTCCTGGGCACCTGGCCCCAGGCTCGAGGGTCCCACCTGCAGCCCCGAGAGGCCGATTCCCTGGTAAGGCCCGAGCTGCAGCGGATGGCCCAGCACCTGGCTCAGCTGTCGCTCCAGCCGTGGTTTCCAGTGGTCGAAGACGGTGCGGGCCAGGTGGTCAGCCCCAAACCAGGCCAGACCCGCGGCAGCGCCAAGGCCGAGCAGCCAGGGCAGCCGGCAGGAGAGGGGTGTCGTCGTCCGGTACCAGCTGGCCGCCGATGGTGATGAATCCGGCAAGCCCGCCATGCCCCTGGGTCTGCCCGTGTCTTCGACGGGCGCAATATAAAAGTCATCTGCCGCTTGACCAGCCCCCATGCCTGCCGATCCAATCCTGTTCACGGCGGGCCAATGGCTCGGCGCCGCCAGCGGCGGCTTGGCCCTTCTCACCGGGATCGGCTTCCTGGCCACCTGGGGGATTCGCTTCCGTCTGGTGGGGATCACCAGCTTCACCGCCCTGCTGTCGCTCTCCTGCCTGGCCTTTGCCGTGAGCTACAGCCCGCGGGTGTCGATCGAGGGGGCGGTGCCCGTACCCGTGGTGTTCGACAACGGCGGTGATCTGGTGATCGCTGCGGCGCCCGCCAATCTCGACCCGGCCGCTGTGGCCCCGACCCTGGAGCAGGTGGCCAGCAACCTGCGGGGCAGCGGCCGCAATTCCGCGGATGGGTTTGTGCGGGTCAGGCTGCGCCGACTCGAAACGGTGGCGCCCGGCCTGAGCCGTCCGGTGGTGCTGGGTGAGGCCACCCGCAGCCTGCGGGATGGTTCGGTCGTGCTGGCAGGCTGATCGCTTGCTGCCCCTGCCCCGCCACTGTCATCGCGAGCAGCGTCGGCTGGAGCAGGCCGGCATCGTGGCCTGGGAACAACTGGCCGGGCTGGACGATCGTGCCCTGCGGGATCTCGGCAGCGGCGGTGGCGCCAGCGAGAAGCAACTGATCAAGCTTCGTGCCCAGGCGCGACTGGTCTGCGAGGTGGGCCTTCACCCTTCAGAGGCGGCGCTGCTGCTCTACGCCGGCATTGCGGACCGTCGCGGCCTTGCCCAGGCCGATCCCCAGCGCCTGTGGGTGCAGATGGGCCGCCTGCAGCGCAGCCTCACCGGCATGGCGGTTCCGGCGTTGGAACTATCCACACTGCGGCAGTGGATCGCCGCCGCCCGGGAAGGCCTCGGTCGCTCCCGGAACTGACACCCGTACCGACCCGATGCCGGTTGCCGCTGACTGGAATGGATGCAGCCCCCGATGGGTGGCACCATGCCGAACCGCTCCAAACTCCTGAACTCCTCACGCCTCGCCTTGCATCGTTTGTTGACTGGCGCCGGGGCTCTCCTTTTCGGTTTTGCCACCTACCCCCTCGGTAGCGCTGGCTTGGCTGCTTCGCCCCTCCTCGAATCGGTGAAGCAGAACCCTGCCCTGGCGCAGAGCATCTGTGCTCAGTTGCGGCAGTTCAACAGCCAGGGCATGTCAGCCACCTCCCCGCAGGCGGTGAGTCGCATCGCGCAGCAGCGGGGTCTCACCCCCGTCGATGCCGAGGTGCTCACCACCTACGTGATCGGGCTTCACTGCCCTGAGGTTCGCTGACCTCCGCACCACTGGCAGTGGCCCAGGAGGACCTCCGCCTCCTGTGTCGCGACGGGGTGAGCCTGGCAGCCCGGCGTTGGCGGCCGCGGGGATCCGGTTTCTGGCCTGTTCTGTTGATGCGTCAGCCCTACGGCCGGGCGATCGCCTCAACGGTGACCTACGCCCATCCCGCCTGGTATGCCGCTCAGGGGTATCAGGTGGTAGTGGTCGATGTGCGCGGACGTGGGGAGTCCGGTGGCCAGTTCAGAGGCTTCGCCCAGGAGGCTTCCGATGGTGCTGACTGTGTGCGCTGGGCTCGCCACCTGGACCACGCCAATGGACGGGTGGGGACGTACGGCTTCTCCTATCAGGGGCTCACCCAGGTGCTCTCGGACGGGAGCGTCCCGCAGGACTTCCCCGATGCCCTTGCACCGGCCCATTGCGGTCTTGATGAACGCTGCCACTGGGCCAGTGAGGGGGGGGCGCACTGGTGGGCCCTGGGGTTGGGCTGGGCCCTGCAGCTGGCGGCCCAGGGCTGTGCCCGTCGTTCTGACGGAGAGGGCTGGCTGGAGATCCGGCGCAGCCTCGAAACCGGCACATTTCTGCAGGAGGGCGTGAACCTGCTTGAGCGCCACGACCCCTTGGGAATGGGTCTGACCTGGTTAGGCCGTGAACCTGCCATCTCGGAGGGCTGGACCTGCCATCAAGTGCCCCTGGAGCTGCTACGCCGACCGATGCTACTGATCGGCGGTTGGTACGACCCCCATCTTCGCGGCGTGCTGGATCTGTGGCGGCGGTCCCAGGCGGCGGGGGGTGATCCTTGGCTGCGCATCGGTGCCTGGTCTCATCTGAACTGGCGCGGCGGGCTCGATGCCCTGCAGCTGGCCTTCTTCGATCGGCACCTGAAGGCATCGGAGGTCTCGATGAGCCCCCCGGGACCCTTGCCCCCGCCGCTGCTGCTCGAGCGCCTGGGAGACGGTGCCTGGCGATCCCCAGATCCTGCCGCTCCCTCTGCCGACGCCTGGTGGCTCCGAAGTCAGGGGCTGGCGGCCGTCCGCGTCGACGAAGGCCAACTCATCCCCGGGGTCAGCACTGAGGGGCCTGCGGATGGTGCCGGTGCATGCACCCTGACCCTGGTGCACGATCCCTGGAGGCCACTGCCTGGCCGGGGCGGCCATCTGGGCCTGGATGCCGGTCCGGTCGACCGGGCTGATCTGGACGCCCGCAGCGATGTGGCCTGCTTCAGCACGCCCCCCCTGGCCGAGCCCCTGGAGCTGTTCGGCCAGCCCGAGCTCTGCATCGACGTGGCTGCTGATCAAGCCAGCTACGACCTCTGCGGTGCCCTCTCCGTGGTGGCTGCGGATGGCACGGGGGTGCGGCAATGGAGCACCGGGGTTCTCCGCTGCCGGAACAACCTCTCAGGCCTGCCCCAGCCCCGCAGCCTCCTGTTTCAGCCGGTGCTGCTGGCGCTGCGGCCCGGCGAGCGCCTGCGCCTGTCCCTGGGGGCTTCCTCCTGGCCGCAGATCGGAGTGAACTCGGGAGACCCGGATGTTGCGCCCGGGCCGGTGACCCACCGCCATCGGGTGATCACTCTTCAGTTCAGGCTTCCGGGCGCCCGGTTGCGCCTGCGTTCCTTGGCATCAGAGGGGCTGGATTAGGGCAACGTGCTTCGACCATCCCGGTTTCGGCCAAACTGTCGCCACCGCGCACCCCCTGCCGTGCTTCACCGCCGTCCTGCTCTGCCCTTGTCATTGCTGCTGCTGGGTGGCGTGGTCACTCCGCTCTGTCTCGGTGCTCGACCGGTTGTTGCGGGCCTCGGCTCGCTGGAGGGGAACGGGGATGGAGCCCCCACCCTGGTGGCTGAAGTCGCAAGCCCCCAACGCAAGCAGACCAAGCAGAAGCTGCGCAAGGCCGCCGAGAGGATCCTGCTCGCCATCCAGCAAAGCGATGCCAGGGCTCTCTATGGCTATCTGGCTGAGCCCGTGCGACGCTTCACAACCCCTGCCGCTATGCAGGAGCGCCTCGCCTCGCTGGGTGGCGTGCGCAGCACCCGGATCGAATCCCTGGTGCTCGGCGCCGATGACGGCACGGTGGAGGCGGAACTGGTCACCCCCAGTGGCACCCGGCCCCTCACGCTCATTCTGGATGGGGAGGGCAAGATTCTCGGCTGGGAGCTCGATCGCAGCCAGATCCCCGTCGAGGACACCGCCGTGAAATTCATTGAGGATCTGGCCGCTGGGCGGGTGCTGACGGCCCGCAGCCTGATGTCCGCCGCCATGCAGGAGGAGATGCTGCCGGCCGCCTTGCAGGAGCGCTGGCAGGGTCTGCAGAAGCTCACCGGTCCGTTCCAGCGGGTGCGGGGCAGCGTTTTCGCCGGCCGGGATGAGGCGCAGCAGCTGGTGTTGGTCACCACCCAGTTCGGGCGGCTCACCGACAACCTCTTCGTGATTCTCAACCTGCAGGGCCAGGTGATCGGGGTCGATTTCCCCCTCGACGCCTTCTGATCCTCAACAGCGGGGCCCAGCCGCCGCTTGGCCCCGGCAAAGCGGCTTAAGCTCCGGCCCAGCACGTCAATGGATATGGCCCTGGTCTGCCTCGATTGGATGGTTGAAGACGGGCAACGGCTGGCGGAGTGCAGGCACGATCACCCCCTTGCGGTTCTTGGGCCCCAGCCCCTGCCGGATGGCGGCTGGGTGGTGCGGATCTGGATGCCTGAGGCCGATCAGGTCGAACTCCTCTGCAACGGCCGCAGCCTGGCGATGGCGACCCCGAACCATCCCTGGCTGTTTGAGGCCGAGGTCGAGGGGGATCCCGGCTGCTCCTATCAGGTGCGGGTGCAACGGGGCGGCATCGAGCACGTTCAGCACGATCCCTGGGCGTTCCGCCAGGAATGGATGGGTGAGATGGACCGCCATCTCTTCGCCGAAGGCAACCATCACCACATCTGGCACCGCATGGGGGCCCACCCCGGCGAGCGGGATGGCGTCGCCGGGGTGCAGTTCTGCCTCTGGGCGCCCAACGCCCGCAGTGTGGCGATCCTGGGCGACTTCAACAGCTGGGACGGTCGCCATCATCCGATGCAATCGCGGCTGGGCGGCTGCTGGGAATTGTTCGTACCGGGTCTGCGCCGCGGCGAGCTCTACAAGTACGAGATCCGCACCCAGGCGGGCCACTGCTACCAGAAGGCCGATCCCTACGGCTTCCAGCACGAGGTGAGGCCCAACACCAGTTCGCGGATCGCAGGGCTGGCCAGCTTCGCCTGGAATGATGCCGACTGGATGGCCCGGCGGGATGCGGCCAACCCGCTCGATCAGCCGATCTCGGTCTACGAGATGCACCTGGGTAGCTGGATGCACGCCAGCGCCGATCAGCCCTATGTGGAACCTGACGGCTCGGTGAGGGAGCCGGTGGCTGCGGCCGATCTCAAACCGGGTGCCCGGCTGCTCACCTACCCGGAGCTGGCCGATCGGGTGATCCCCTACGTGAAGGCCCGCGGCTTCACCCACATCGAACTGATGCCGATCTCCGAGCATCCCTTCGATGGCTCCTGGGGTTATCAGGTGACCGGCTGGTATGCGCCCACCAGCCGCTTCGGCAGCCCTGATGAGTTCCGGGCCTTCGTGGACCGCTGCCACGCCGAGGGCATCGGTGTGATTCTCGACTGGGTTCCCGGCCACTTTCCCAAGGATGGCCATGGCCTGGCCTTCTTCGATGGCGCGCACCTCTACGAGCATGCCGATCCGCGCATCGGCGAGCACAAGGAGTGGGGCACGCTGATCTTCAACTACAGCCGCAATGAGGTTCGTAACTTCCTGGTGGCGAATCTGGTGTACTGGTTTGATCAGTTCCACATCGATGGCATCCGTGTGGATGCGGTCGCCTCGATGCTCTATCGCGACTATCTGCGCCCGGATGGAGAGTGGCTGGCGAATGAGAATGGCGGACGTGAGAACCTCGAAGCTGTGCGCTTCCTGCAGCAGGCGAACTATGTATTGTTCCAGCACTTCCCAGGTGCTCTGTCGATCGCGGAGGAATCCACCACCTGGCCGATGGTGACCCAGCCCACCAGCATCGGTGGCCTTGGCTTCAACCTGAAGTGGAACATGGGTTGGATGCACGACATGCTCGATTATTTCGAGCTCGATCCCTGGTTCCGGCAGTTCCATCAGAACAACATCACGTTTTCAATCTGGTATACCTATACCGAGAACTTCATGCTCGCCCTCAGCCACGATGAAGTGGTGCATGGCAAGAGCAACCTGCTTCACAAGATGCCCGGCGATGACTGGCAGAAGTTTGCCAATGTTCGAGCACTGCTGACCTACATGTGGACCCACCCGGGCAAGAAGACAATCTTCATGGGCATGGAGTTCGGCCAGCGGGCTGAATGGAATGTCTGGGGAGATCTGCAATGGGATCTGCTCCAGTACGAGTCTCACCTGGGCCTGCAGCGGTTGGTGGATGATCTCAATGCCTTTTACAAGGCGGAACCAGCACTCTGGCGCGATGATTTCAATGAGTACGGTTTCCAGTGGATCGACTGCAACGACAACCGCCACTCGGTGATCAGCTTCATGCGCCGCGACAGCACCGGTGGTGGCTGGCTGCTGGTGGTGGCGAACTTCACGCCTCAGAGCCACTCCCACTACCGGGTGGGAGTCCCGATCGAGGGCTTCTACGCCGAGGTGTTCAACAGCGACAGTGCTCGCTACGGCGGCAGCAATCTTGGCAACCTCGGAGGAAAATTCACTGATCCCTGGAGTATCCACGGCTACGACCAGGCGCTGGATCTCTGCCTGCCGCCCTTGAGTGTGCTGATTCTTCGCCGTGATGAGGCCCGCAGTCAGATCTCTTCAGCCGCTGACGCGACAGGGGAAGCCTGAGTCTCCACAGAAGAGATCTGCATACCCAGCTGTCAGGCCGCTTCCAGAATCCAGGGTCAGCCCTGGTATGAATTTGCCTGAGTGAACTTCGGGTCGGAGAGAGCAGAATCCACTGAGACGGCTCTTAGACTATGCCCAGATTCGCAGGCAAGACCTGTCCTCAGGTCGGGCTTCTGCTGGAGAGATTTTTCTCCGCAAGATCGAACGCTGACCCCCAGTGACTGAATCCTGGCGGCAGTCCTTGTCGATTGATTGCAGAAGTGTGAGCAGCAGTGCTTGATGGCTACATTCAGAGATTTCTGGACTGCTGGAACCTGACTATTGACGGTTCAATCATCCAGGAGATTCCGCCTCAATTGCCCTGGCTTCTGACATAGCATTACCACGAAGAATCTTCCAGCAGAGTATAGCTAGCTCGGCTATTGATACACTTTATTTCAGCCTCTCAGCTTTGGAGTGACCGTCAAGTCGGTCGTGGCGCCCCCTGGGCATGAGCCCTCCGCCGAGGCTCTCGGCTAGGTTTCCGATCGCGATTCCCCTGCCCTGACGACCCCCATGGCCGACACCCTCCCCCTGCTGCTGCGCGCCGCCCGAGGTGAGCAGGTGGAGCGTCCGCCGGTGTGGATGATGCGCCAGGCAGGCCGTTACATGAAGGTCTACCGCGATCTGCGCGATCGTCATCCCGGCTTCCGCGAGCGCTCCGAGAACCCGGATCTCTCCTACGAGATCTCGATGCAGCCGTTTCACGCCTTCCAGCCCGATGGCGTGATCCTGTTCTCCGACATCCTCACGCCCCTGCCTGGCATGGGGATCGACTTCGACATCATCGAGAGCAAGGGGCCGATCATCGAGCCCGCCATTCGCTCCCAGGCCCAGGTGGATGCGCTGCGTCCCCTGGATCCCGCCGAGGCCCTCCCCTTTGTTGGTGAGGTGCTGTCTCGCCTTCGCCAGGATGTGGGCAACGCGGCCACTGTTCTCGGTTTTGTCGGCGCGCCCTGGACCCTGGCGGCCTACGCAGTGGAGGGCAAGAGCTCCAAGACCTATTCCGTGATCAAGGCGATGGCCTTCCGGGAGCCGGCGCTGCTGCACCAGTTGCTGGGCCACCTGGCGGATTCGATCGCCGCTTACGTGCGCTACCAGATCGACTCGGGAGCCCAGGTGGTGCAGCTGTTCGACTCCTGGGCCGGTCAGCTCAGCCCGATCGATTACGACGTCTTCGCGGCTCCCTACCAGAAGCGGGTGATCGATCAGGTGAAAGCCACCCACCCCGACACTCCCTTGATTCTCTACATCTCCGGCAGTGCCGGTGTGTTGGAGCGGATGGGCCGCACCGGTGTCGACATCGTGTCGCTCGACTGGACCGTGGACATGGCCGATGGCTGTGCCCGGCTGCCCCAGCACCTCGGCGTTCAGGGCAATGTCGACCCCGGCCTGCTGTTCGGCACCCCGGAGGCGATCCGCGAGCGCATCCTCGACACCGTGCGCAAGGCCAAGGGCCGCAAACACATCCTCAACCTTGGCCATGGCATCCTGCCGGGCACTCCCGAGGAGAACGCCCGTGTGTTCTTCGAGACCGGCAAGGCCGTCCATGAGCTGCTCGGAGCGGCCGTTTGAGCACCACGGCCACCGAAGCCGGCCGTGCCATCGCCGATCCCGGCGTGCCGTCCAGGGCTCGGATCCTGATCACCGGTGCCAGCGGCTGCGTTGGTCAGTACATCACCGAAACCCTCTACCGCAACAGCGATGCGGATCTGTTGCTGCTGCTGCGCGATCCTTCCAAGCTGAAGGTCGTGGATCCCAACGATCCCAGGATCACGCTGTTGGTGGGTGATCTTCGTGAGCTGGATCCCCATGCCGACGCCATCGCCAGCGCCACCCGCGTCATCCACACCGCAACCGCCTGGGGGGATCCGGAGCGGGCCCGCCAGGTGAATGTGGTGGCGGTGAAGCGGTTGCTGGAACTGGTGAATCCCGCGCGGCTGGAACAGGTGATCTACTTCTCCACCGCCAGCATCCTCGATCGACAGCTGAAACTCCTGCCGGAAGCCATGGCCTATGGCACGGAATACATCCAGACCAAGGCCCAGTGCCTCGAACAGCTGGAGGGCCATCCCCTGGCTGAGCGGATCGTGGCCGTCTTCCCCACGCTGGTGTTCGGCGGGAGGGTCACGTCCGGCGACCCCCATCCCACCAGCTATCTCACGGCGGGCCTCAAGGAGGCGATCGGCTGGTTATGGCTGGCCCGCTGGCTGCGAACCGATGCCAGCTTCCATTTCATCCATGCGGCCGACATCGCCACGGTCTGCGCCCATCTGGCCACCCACCCCCACGAGCCCAATCCCGAGCCTGGCCAAGGTGTGGTGAGACGCCTGGTGCTGGGTCAGGCACCGATCCAGATCAACGACACCGTGCGGATCCTCTGCCGCTGGCGGCGCTGCTGGTGGCCCTCGATCGGGGTGGATCTGCAGGGCTGGCTGATCGAGGCCTTGATCCGCCTGCTGCGAATCGAGGTGAATGCCTGGGATCGCTTCTCGATCCGACAGCGCCACTTCGTTCATGAGCCGGTGAGTCCGCCGGAGCGCTTCGGCAGGGTGAGCCTCGCCCCCACCCTGGAGGCGGTGCTGGAGACCGCGGCCGTTCCCCACCGCGGCCGGATGGACTGAAGCAGGCTGCAAGCACAAGAAAATGTTGCAGATCTGCCTTGCAGCCGCAACATTGCCGACCTCTGCCCCTTAGTTTTGTCTGGTTGCACCTGCTTTGATGCGCCGTCTTTTTTCACTGCTCGCTCTGTGCCTGGCGCTGGTGCTGGGGGCAGCACCTAGCTTCGCCGCTGACGTGGCCCACGGTGGCCAGATTTTCTCCGCCAACTGCGCTGCCTGCCACATGGGTGGTGGCAATGTGGTGAATGCTGAGCGCACTCTCAAGCAGGATGCCCTGGAGGCCTACCTGGCTGACTACAGCAGCGGTCACGAGGCTGCCATTGCTGCTCAAGTCACCAAGGGCAAGAACGCCATGCCGGCTTTCCTCGGCAAGCTGAGCGAAGCCGATATCGCTGATGTGGCCGCCTACGTTGAAGACATGTCGTCCAAAGGCTGGGCCTGATCTGCATCTGGCTTCTTGCCATTCAATAGCTTCATTCGGGTGTGATCAGGCAATCATTTGCCTCGATCACACCTTTTTTGCTTGCCGACCAATTTGCCCCTCGATCCTCGATCCCTGATGGCCTATTGCCATTGATGTCGATCGCTGGCACCCGTTCGACTGGCCCGCCATCCTGACTTCAGCCAGGGAATCCAGGCGATGTCACGAGAGCAACTCATCCGGCTGGTTGCCGATGCAGAACGCGATCCCGCCCTTCGAGAGGAGCTGCGGGGTTGTTTTGCCGCGGGCCAGAGCTGGACTTCAGTGGTTGGCAAGGCGCGTTTGCGCGGATACGAGATCCAGGTCACGGATCTGCAGGATGCGCGTTCGGCTGATCATGCCGCCAGCTTCCTGGAAGCCAGCAGGGTCTCGGCGATCGGATCCCTGTGGGGTTCCTCACCGGTGTTGCCCAGTCAGGCCGCTCAGCTGGCGGCGCGACGGCAGGCGAGCACCGCCAGATAAAGATCTTCGGGTACCTCGCGAATGTCGTATTCGCTGGGAAGCACGCCATGCACGTGTTGATGAACGGCCATCCAGCAGTTCCTCTCTGGATCGGCTGCCGTGGCATCAAAAGCCCGCGAGGCCTCGACCAGATCCTGCACCAGTTGCGCGTCGGGGACAGGGGGAGTGGGTTCTGCCAGGTCCTGCTTGGGTGGCGGGGTTGAAGACATGGTGGTTACGGAGACGTTGGGTTCAGAATCGATGAGTTCAGAGACGCTGGTTGCCGATGGCTGCGTTGCATACACGCTGGTTGTCGCCAGAGTGGCTTCTGACAGCGTCGGCTCGGCCACAAATGGCTCGGACCTGGAAGAGCAACCCCCACAGGATCCCCAATCCGGCCCATCATGCCCAGAGTGGCCCTTGATGTGGACGATGGGACTTCGCTCAGGACTGGTGGGCTCGCTGGTTGCGGCGGCGCTGCTGCCCCTGCTGCGGCCGGCACTCGCCCTGGCCCAGAATCAGCCCTACGCCGTCCAGGGCCTGCCTGCCTACCCGCCCTGCCCCCTGGTGGTTCCCAAGAGCCAGTCCCTGTTTCAACCCCTGCGACTCAGGCCCAGTCAGGTTGCCTCCAAGAACGCCCGCGGCTGCCTCTCGCAGGCCGATGCCATTTACGGCTCCAATGGCTGCCCGACCCGTCTGTGCCCGCGTGACAGCGGCGCCTTCCAGCTGACCCCTCCAGGATCAGGAAACCCCATAGCGCCAGCTGCCCGTTGAGGTTTCCGACCGGCAGGCCGCTTCTCAGCTGCCGCTGCCGTAGGCCACATGGCAGACGGTATTGAGCAGCTGCGCCTGGTCGACGGTGTCAGGAATCTGGCCGTTCAACAGACCGGCCTGACAGTTGGCCGCTCCCAACAAGGTGGCGCCATCGTCCATGGAGTAGGTGAAGCTCACTCCGTAGGTGCCCACCGGATCCACGGAGGCGTAGTTGAGCTGGATGCTGGTCTGGGGCACCACGATCACCGGCGATTGTTCTTGGGAGGCCGTATTCACCAGGCTGGTGATGGCAGCTCCTGTTGCCAGCCCGGCGACCCCCCAGGCGGCTGCATTGGCTCCCCACCAGCCCCAGGTGGAGGGTTGCCAGCCATACCAGCCGTGGTTCCAGGGTCGGTTGTTCCAGTAACCGCCATTGGCCCAGTTGGAATGCCAGCCGTTATAAGGGCGGTTATAGAAATTGTTCTCGACGTTCAGATTTCGGTTCACGTCGATGCTGTCCCAGCCCGGGCGTGCACCAGGGCCGTACATCGGGTGGTAGCCCCGGTAGCCACCGCGCCAGGCGTCGCCATCTCCACGCCAGGCCTCTCCCCCACCGCTGAAGTGATAACCACCCCCACCTCCGCCCCAGCCCCCATGGCCACCGCCGCCGCCACCTCGGGCCTGGGCACTGATCGCTGAGAGGTTGAGAACAGCCACCAGGGCCAGGACACCAGCCCTGCGGGTTCCGGCAAAACAGCGGCGTGGCAGGCAAGCCATGGCGGGAGCAAAGCGACGGGGGAACGGAGTGCGCACACTCTTGATCCATAGCTAGCCAAGGATGTGCGGATTCGATGGTCTGCCCCGCCGGTGCCACGCGGCAACGGCTCCCTCGCGGATCGGTTCTTTCGCCATTTGGCTACGGCCTGCCCAACCTGAAGGGGGAGCACCGACCGATCCGGTTCGGTGCTCCTCTCCCTGGGCTCTGTGGTCTGCCCATACGGTTTTCTCAAGCACCCGATCAGGAAGGTTTCGCCATGCATCCCACCGCTGAGCTGTTCACCGAGAAGGCCTGGGGCGCCGTCGTGGCGGCCCAGCAGCTGGCCCAGCAGAAGCGCCAGCAGCAGATGGAAACCGAGCATCTGTTCGCGGCCCTGCTGAGCCAGCAGGGACTGGCCGGCCGGATCCTTGAGAAGGCCGGCGTGGATGTGGGAACCCTCAGCCAGAAGGTGGAGGCTTTTCTGGCCTCTCAGCCCAGCCTTGGGGCTGCCCCCGAGAGTGTGTACCTGGGCAAGGCCCTGAATGTCTGCTTTGACCGTGCCGATCAGGCCAAGGCCGAATTCGGCGATCATTACATCTCGATCGAACATCTTCTGCTCGGCCTGGTGGCGGATGATCGCTGCGGCCGGCAGCTGCTCAGCCAGTGCGGCGTCAACGCCAAGACGCTGAAGACCAGTATTGAAGCCGTGCGCGGCAGCCAGACAGTGACAGACCAGAATCCCGAAGGCACGTACGAGTCTCTGGAGAAGTACGGCCGCGATCTCACGGCCGCAGCCCGCGAGGGCAAGCTCGATCCAGTGATCGGCCGCGACGAGGAAATCCGCCGCACGATCCAGATCCTGTCGCGGCGTACCAAGAACAATCCCGTGCTGATCGGTGAACCCGGCGTCGGCAAGACCGCCATCGTCGAGGGTCTGGCCCAGCGCATCGTCAACGGTGACGTTCCCCAGGCCCTGCAGAACCGCCAGCTCGTCTCCCTCGACATGGGTGCCCTGATTGCCGGCGCCAAGTACCGCGGCGAGTTCGAGGAGCGGCTCAAGGCCGTGCTCAAGGAGGTGACCGCCTCCGAGGGCCAGATCGTGCTGTTCATCGACGAGATCCACACCGTGGTGGGGGCCGGTGCCACCGGCGGCGCCATGGATGCCAGCAATCTGCTCAAGCCGATGCTGGCCCGGGGCGAACTGCGCTGCATCGGTGCCACCACGCTGGATGAGCACCGCCAGCACATTGAGAAAGACCCGGCCCTGGAGCGCCGCTTCCAGCAGGTGTTCGTGGATCAGCCCACGGTGGAGGACACGATCTCGATCCTGCGGGGCCTGAAGGAACGCTACGAAGTGCACCATGGCGTTCGCATCGCCGACAACGCCCTGGTGGCCGCCGCCGTGCTGTCGAGTCGTTACATCGCCGATCGTTTCCTGCCGGACAAGGCCATCGACCTGGTGGATGAATCCGCTGCTCGCCTCAAGATGGAGATCACCTCCAAGCCTGAGGAGATCGATGAACTCGATCGCCGCATCCTGCAGCTGGAGATGGAGAAGCTCTCGCTCGGCCGTGAATCCGATGCGGCCAGCAAGGATCGGCTGGAGCGGCTTGAAAAGGAGCTGGCGGATTTGAGTGAACAGCAGAGCGCCCTCAATGCTCAGTGGCAGGCGGAGAAGGGCTCGATCGATGAACTCGGTGCCATCAAGGAGGAGATCGAGCAGGTGCAGCTGCAGGTTGAGCAGGCCAAGCGCAACTACGACCTCAACAAGGCCGCCGAACTCGAATACGGCACCCTGGCCGAACTCAACAAGAAGCTGGCCGCCAAGGAGGCCGTGCTCAACGCCGGTGATGGGGAGAAAACGCTGCTGCGGGAGGAGGTCACCGAAGACGACATCGCTGAGGTGATCGCCAAGTGGACCGGCATTCCGGTGGCCAAGCTGGTGCAGAGCGAGATGGAGAAGCTGCTCAACCTTGAGCAGGATCTGCACACCCGTGTGATTGGCCAGCAGCAGGCCGTCACGGCTGTGGCCGATGCGATTCAGCGTTCCAGGGCCGGCCTGAGTGATCCGAACCGGCCGATCGCCAGCTTCCTGTTCCTCGGTCCCACCGGCGTCGGCAAAACGGAGCTGTCCAAGGCGCTCGCTTCGCAGCTCTTCGATTCGGAAGAGGCGATGGTGCGCATCGACATGAGCGAGTACATGGAGAAGCATGCCGTCAGCCGCCTGATCGGAGCTCCTCCGGGCTACGTGGGCTACGAAGAGGGTGGTCAGCTCACCGAAGCGGTGCGGCGCCGCCCCTACGCCGTGATCCTGTTTGACGAGGTGGAGAAGGCCCACCCGGATGTGTTCAATGTGCTGCTGCAGGTGCTCGACGACGGCCGCGTCACCGATGGTCAGGGACGCACGGTGGACTTCACCAACACCGTGTTGATTCTCACCAGCAACATCGGCAGCGCCTCGATTCTGGATCTGGCCGGCGATCCCGCCCGCCATGGAGAGATGGAGAAGCGGGTGAATGAGGCCCTGCGCAGCCACTTCCGCCCCGAGTTCCTCAACCGCCTCGATGAATCGATCATCTTCCACAGCCTCAAGGCCGAGGAGTTGCGCCAGATCGTCGATCTGCAGGTGCACCGGTTGGCCAGGCGCCTTGAGGAGCGCAAGCTCTCGCTGCAGCTCTCCACCGAAGCCCTCGACTGGCTGGCGGCCGTGGGCTACGACCCCGTCTACGGCGCCAGGCCGCTGAAGCGGGCCATCCAGCGGGAACTGGAAACCCCGATCGCCAAGGCGATCCTGGCCGGAAGCTTTCCGGCCGGCTCCACCATCGCCGTGGAGGTGGAGGCCGAGCGGCTGAAGATCAGCCTGGCTGAAGCGGCCCGCCTGCCGGTGCTGGTGTGAGGGTGGTGTGAAGGCTGGGCCGCCCCAGTCACCGATCAGCCTCAGTCACCGATCAGGTGAAGGCTCAGCTGGCGGCGGTGGGGCACGGCCCGGTGCTCCCAGAGATAGACCGCCTGCCAGGTTCCCAGCACGAGGCGCTTCTCCTCAAACGCAAGGCTGAGGCTGGTCGCTGTGAGGCTGGTGCGGATGTGGGCTGGCATGTCGTCGGGGCCCTCATCGTCGTGGCGGTAGCGGTAGCGGCCACCTTCGCCACTGATCGGCCGCACCCCTTCCTGGGGCACCAGCGCCCGCAGGTAAGCGGCCAGATCATCCAGAACCCGAGGGTCGGCGTTCTCATTGATGGTGAGGCTGCAACTGGTGTGCAGTGCCACCAGGGTGGCGAGACCGCTGTGCAGGCCGCTGCTGGCGATCCGCAGCTGCAGCTCGGCGGTGAGATCGGTGAAGCCGTCGCCGCAGGTGGTGACGCTGAGGCGGTGCAGGCTCTGGCGGAGCACGGTTCGAATCGGGCGGTTGCGCTGCATAGCATCGGATCAGAAGCAGACGCTCCATTCCTCGATGCGCAATCCGTTTGCATGGATGCTTGGCCTTTCGGCCCTGGCGCTCCTGGCCCTGCCGGCCCAGGCGCAGCGGGTGGTGCCCAAGATCGGCTCGATCTGCCCGATGGGCTACGTCGACACCCTCAATGGCAAGTGCAGCACCCTGGGCCTGATGAACTACACCGTGCGGCCCACCAACGGTGAAGCCTGTCCGGAAGGATGGATGAACGTGGGCGGGAGCTACTGCCGCAAGAAGTGAACCAGGTCCTTCTTCTGCAAGAAATGAGCCAGACCCCCCTCCAGACCGTCGCCAGCCCTTCCGGCGGTCCATTCCCCGCCCCCGGTGCCGCTGCTGCAGACCTCACGATCCTCTACGACGGAGGCTGTCCGCTCTGCCTGCGGGAGGTGCGCTTCCTGCGCAGGCGTGACGGTGAGCATGGACGGCTCGCCTTCGTCGATGTCGCTGCGGTCGATTACGACCCCTCCAGCCATGGCGAGATCAGCTATCGCGATGCGATGGAGCGCATCCATGGCCTGACCGGCAGTGGCGAGGTGGTGCGTGATGTGGAGGTCTTCCGACGGGCCTATGCGCTGGTGGGGCTGGGCTGGCTCTATGCCCCCAGCCGCTGGCCGTTGTTGCGTGGCATCGCCGATGGCCTCTATCGCCTGTGGGCCCTCTGGCGGCTGCGGCTCACCGGCCGGCCGTCCCTTGATCAGCTCTGTTGTGAACGCGAGGGGCGCTGCTCCCTCTGACGCAGCGTGTCCGCCTGGAGGCGCGCACGCTGCATTCCTTTGCCAAGTCAGGTGGTCAGCCGCAGCCGTTGCAACAGTGCAGCAACAGGCCATCCTCAGGAGCTGGATCCATCGACGCGGGGACCCGACTCCTGAGCGCACTCGGAGGGCTCGGCCTGTTCATGCTCGGCATGTCGGTGCTGACCGAGAACCTGCGGAACCTGGCTGGTGCCCAGCTGCGTACCGCCCTGCTGCGCTTCACCCGCACTCCCCTGAGCGGGGCGGTGACCGGTGCCGTTGCCACGGCGCTGCTGCAGTCGTCCAGCGCCACCACGGTCACCACCGTGGGATTTGTCGGGGCAGGGCTGATCCGCTTCCCCGATTCGCTCGGCATCATTTTCGGGGCAAACCTGGGCAGCACTGCCCTGGGCTGGTTGGTGGCCTTGCTGGGGATCCGCTGGTCTCTGGGTCGCGCCCTGCTTCCGCTGATTCTGGTGGGCGCGCTGCTGCGCATCTTCGGCAGGGGCCGCTGGGCGGTGATCGGCTTCGCCCTGGCGGGCTTTGGCCTTCTCTTCCTGGGGCTCGACGGCATCAAGGCCGCCATGGCTGGCCAGGGATTGCTGCTCGATCCGACGCGATTCGATGGCAGCCACTGGCTCGGCCGCCTGCAGCTGGTGGCCCTGGGTCTGGTCACCACTGTGATCACCCAGAGCTCCGCCGCCGGAGTGGCCAGCACCCTGATGGCCCTCGCCGCGGGGGGACTCGATCTGGGCCAGGCCGGAGCCCTGGTGGTGGGCATGGACGTGGGCTCCTCGGTCAGTGCGGTCGTGGCGGCCCTGGGCAGCAGCATCAGCGCCCGTCGCACCGGCATGGCTCACCTCTGCTTCAACCTGCTCAGTGCTCTGGTGGGGCTGATTCTGCTCAACCCCGTGGTCTGGTTCTGGCAGGAGATCTGGCCGCAGCGCCTGGCCGCCGAGCCGGAATTTGCCCTGACCAGTTTTCACAGCGGCTTCAATCTGCTGGGGGTGGCTCTCGCCCTGCCCTTCACGGGCGCCTTCGCGCACCTGATCCGCGCCCTGGTGCCATCGGGTCCCCGTTCCTGGGCCGATGCCCTGGACCAGGCTCCCCCCGACGATGCCCACCTGGCCATTGATCAGGCACGCCGCGCGGTCGAACAGGAGCTGCGCGAGCTGCTGGAGCTGCTGCGCCGGTCTCTGGGGGGAGCCGGTCCGCCGGCAGCTGCCCAGCCGCCACCGCGGCTGCCACACCAGCTCGCCAACCTCCAGGCTGATCTTGACCGCACCGAGACCTACCTCGATCAGATCCATCTCGATCATCTGGAACGCCACAGCGGTCAGCGCCTGATCCACCTGCTGCATGGGCTCGACCACCTGCAGCGGTTGCATGAGCGCTGCGAGGAGGAACCCGATCGCCTCGCCACCCTGATCGGCTCCAGCCAGCTGGCTGAAGAACGGCAGCAGTTTGCCGCTCTGCTCGACGCTGTGGTTCTCAGGGCCGTGCAGCACGACTGGGCTGGGATCTCCAGCGCCAGTGGAGCCCTGGTGCGCACTCTGGCAAGCCAGGAGCACCACTGCCGCCACCAGGTGATGCAGGAGGTGGCCCTGGGTCATCTCGATGTGGAGGAGGGCACGCGAGAGCTCGAGGCGATGCGTTGGCTGGAACGGGTCTGCCTCCACATCGAGCGGATTGGTCACCATCTCGACCATGCTGGGCCTGTTCCCCAGGACACCGGTCGAGCCATGACATGAATGGTTTCTCCTCCCTGATCAGGCAAGGCTGATCAACCCAGGGATGCTGCGGCGTCCTCAGAGAACGCGGCCACCCTGTGGAAACATCCTTCAGTTTCGCGATCGCCATCCCGACGTCAGCCGCGAAGGGCGCGGCCAGCCTGGCAGGGGTGGATGTGCCGGTGCTCACCGGTGGCATCGGCAAGCACGACCGCCGCCCCAGGCAGGAGCTGGAGGAAGCCCTCGATTGGCTCAGCCCCCTGGAGATTCTGGTGGTGCCTGCCGATCAGGAAGGCCTCATGGCACGCAGCGGCCGCCATGCCGCCGCCGCCTGACATCCTTTGCTCCAGCCGGGGGTGGCAGCTCTAACGGGGGCGGCAGGGGCCATCCCGATCGGAGCGGAACACCACCTTCAGGCCAGGGGAACGGGTCTCCACTTCGCTCAGCAGACCTTCAAGGGCCAGCCGGGTGTTGCGGGACCCTCCTGCCATCGGCTCGCCACTCATCAACACGATTTCGAGTTCGTATCCATCGGAGCGGGGTTGCACGTCGCCGAAGAGCTGAACCTTCAGGCCCACGGGCGCCTGCACGAAGCTTCCGCCCAGGTGCGTGGCACTGCGCTCGTCCACAGTGGCCTCAAGGGCCTGAAGCACCGGCTCAAGCTGGGGGATCAACTCCCCGGCCGCACAGGCGACGACGGGCTTCAGCACCACCATCAAGCGGGCCATGGTTCGGGGCGAGGGCATCCCAATCTTGCCGGAGCGCCTTGCCCGCGGCAGGCCCAGGGAAAGACGACAGGCTGAGGCATCAATACCTATGGACGGAACTGGTGCTCAGAGCAAGACTGAAGCCATCAAGATTCGGAGGACCAGAGATGGATGAAACTCCACCGCGTCATCAGTTCAGAGTCAACTGACATCCTGCGTCCTGCTCCAACAGTCTCAACTAAAGATCAACATCTGCACGATGGTCTGAACTGCTCTCCGAAGCGATTATTCTCTGGCTGACCCAGGAACGATCGTCTGGATTTTTGCAATTCGCTATCGCCCTTCGCATCGCGACAGGTGCCCTTGGGCTCAGCAGATGTTCGCCTGAACCATCGGCCCCAGGATCGCAAGCCAGTTGCTCTACGTCTTCTCTGCTTCTTGCATACCGCCGTCCTTCGTGATTCTGTTTGTTGTCAACGTTTCACCTTCCACATCACAGCCTTGGAGGTATTGAGTTCAGAGTTAGAGTCAATACAATTTGCCCCGAAGCTACGGCACCCTTGATCATTCTTCTTGATCTCCTTGCGGGATGATTCGATTGCCGTGATCGGACTTTTGCCAGGCCGACGGCCTGATCCATTGACAATCCAGGCAAGCAGCAGAGATTCGGCTCACGATCGGCGCCGAACCTTTAAGGCTGCTCAATGAGGTCCGGCGCTTCTAGTGCCGGACCTTCTGCGTGGCAAGGTTGCAATCAGACTTCGCATCAATCAATGCCAGTGCGGAACCATGACGTGAATGAGTTGATGAAACCTTGGTAGAAGAAGTCACCATCAGGGTTTCCGCCGTCGCAATCCCAAGATCTGTGACTGGCTGAATTGGTTGGCAAAGCCATGCAACAGCTGAATGGGGTTCCCCCCGGAGTGACCTTGCAATGTTTCCAACCTTTCCAAGGGTCGTTGCAGGCGCTCGTCGGTCGGATGCAGATCTTTATGAGTCAACAGCTGAACCATGCCGCTTCATCACTCAACTCTTTCCGGGGAATGGCGCGCCATGGGGTCCCTGTAGCCAAGGAGCCCTAAGGTGCTGAAATCTCAGAGAAGACGACCTCCCGGGGGACGGACTGCTTCATGAGGAACCATCAGGCCCCTGAGAAAGGTTTGACTGAAATCAACCCTTCGGGAAAAGCGACAGCCGGCATAGGTGCCGCCAGCTTCCCTGTCCACCCACATCACCATAACTGCGGTGGGGATCACACTGTTGGTGCTGGGATGGGAAATCAACAGTGATCCCTTCTGACTGGCATTCACTCTTTCGCCAGGAGGAAATAGCAGGCAGCATCCCGACCAGCTGATATCCCAGAGTCTGCCGTGGTGTTGCAGGTCATTCACGGTGAAGATGGCACCGATCCAGATCGTGATGGCCGGCAGAAGAAATCTCTCTTCCCGCCTTGGCTGCTCGACCATAGATGTGGCTGTGATCCGACGGTATTCAGCCAGAGCTTCCCACATTTCAGCAGGCAGCGCCCCCCAGCGGTTCTGGGAGTCTGCGATGCCTGCTGCAAACGGCTCCGGCAAAACATCAGCCCCCTGCCAGGCGCTCGCTCTACGGGCGTCGTCGCTGTTCGCCGTACTACACACCGTCCGGGGGCGGTGGGCCAGGGCTGGACCAGAGCGCGGGAGTCCTCCCTCAGGAAAATCCGTTGCTGAAACTCAGCGGTAATTCCCCTACGGTTTTCACGAGTCAAGCTTCCACCATGCAGACGATCGACTGGTTGTGGCTGATACATCCCGTGCTGGCTGTGGTGGTGGTCTATCCACTGCTCGGCATCGTGCTCCGTCTGGCTCAGCAGACCCGCCAGCGGCGCCTCAAGCAGGCCAAGACCCCTCCCACCAGTGGCCGAGAACATGCCGATCTGGGCCGTTGGCTGGCCACGACGGTGGTGGCAATCGAGCTGGTGGCTCTCAGCGTGGTGATCGCGACAAAGCATCCCCTCTCCGCCTTCGAAGGCGGCGCAGGACGCCTGGTCCTGCTCGTGCTGGTGCTGCTCGGTACAACTGCTGCCCTCGTGCTGCTCTGGCGGGCCAAGGCCGCTCCCTACAGGGCCACGTTTGCCCTGTTGTGCTGGATCGGCGTCATCGGCCTGGGTATGCAGCCTGAGGTCTGGCGACTCAGCGACAATCCACTTGACCCGGCCTTCTGGCAATCCCACTTCTGGGGAGGGGTCGGACTCACCGGCCTGCTGCTCTTCGGTGTCGCGGCACGCCCCGAGATTCTTCGCAGCCTCCCCTGGCGTCGCCTTCACCTGACTGCCAGTGCCCTGGCGGGTCTGCTGCTTCTTGCCCAGGGCATCAGTGGGCCGCGCGATCTGCTGGAAATCCCCCTGAACTGGCAGAAACCCGCCATTGCGACCTGCGACTTTGTTCGTCAGGTCTGCCCGCCGCTCCAGCCGCCAGCGGGTTGATGCGTCTTCCCTGGGCTGTGGCGCTGCTCACCGTTCTGGCAGCGCGTTATCTGATCTGGCGTTGCGGCAGCACGCTCAACCTCAGTTCACCCCTGTCAACTGGCCTGAGCCTTCTGCTGCTGGCGGCTGAGTTGCTGCTGCTGGCCACCACCTTCCTGCAGCTCTGGTTCACCCTGATACCCCCTCCTCCTGTGACGGCCACTGTGGCCGCCGCCGCCGCCCGGCTGGAAGGCCGGATGACCCAGCATGCCCTTGCTTCTGCGGCTGACCGTCGGGACACCCCTGTCGCTGTTCCATGCATCCAGACAGCGAGGCAAACTGAGAGCGACCCACCGTCCGTACTGCATCTTTGCGATGAGGAGTCGGCGGTTGCTTCCCTCTCGGCAAACCCTCTGCTCAGGGTCGATGTGTTCGTCCCCACCTATGGCGAGCCGCTTGGCCTGGTGGAACGCTGCCTGCGCGGTTGTCTGGCGATGGACTATCCCATCAAGACCGTTTGGTTGCTCGATGACGCTGCCTGCCCTGAGCTGGAGCTGCTCTGCCGCCGGCTGGGATGACTCTACCTGAGTCGTGGGGAACGGCTCCATGCCAAGGCCGGCAACCTGAACCATGCCCTTCTGCACAGCAGTGGTGACCTCGTGGCTGTCTTCGATGCCGACGTGGTTCCACTGAATGGATTCCTTCGGCGCACCGTAGGGCTGTTCGATGACTCCAGCGTTGGGTTTGTGCAGACCCCGCAGAGTTACATGAATGCTGATCCCGTGGTACGCAATGCGTCCATGGAGCGATGGCTGCTGCCTGACGAGGAAACTTTCTATCGCTGGATCGAACCCACTCGGCAGGCCCTCGGTGCCGTGGTCTGTGCCGGCACATCCTTCGTGATGCGCCGCAGCGCCCTTGAGCAGGTGGGCGGCTTCGTTACCGCCACATCTTCGGAAGATCTGGCCACGGGAATCCAGATTGCAGCCGCCGGATACCGCAACATTTTCGTGGCCGAAAAGCTCAGCGCCGGCCTGGCTCCGCTCACCGCAGCCGCCATGACTCGCCAGCGCTGCCGCTGGGCCAGCGGCACGTTGCAGATCCTGCGCACCGGAGCCAGCCCCTTCCGCATCCGTGGCCTGACCCCACTGCAGCGCCTGGCCTATCTCGAGGGGATCCTGCACTGGTTCAATGTGCTGCCTCAGCTGCTGCTGTTGCTGTTTCCGCTGAGCCTTGGCTTGCTCGGGGTGGCACCAATCCGTCTCACTGCCGCCGGCCTGTTCAGTGAAGCGCTGCCTCTCTTTCTGGCGCAAATGCTTCTCAGCCGCTGGTTGAGTGGCCATGCGCGCACGGCCCTGTTGCCTGAGCTGTACCGCTGGTTGTTTGTCGTCCCTCTGGCTGGCGCGGTGCTGTCCACCCTGTTCGGGCGCCCCCTTCGCTTTCATGTGACGCCCAAGCAGCGTCCCTGGGGCCGCCGGCTTGGACCGTCACGACAACTGCTGCTCCCCTTGTTGTTTTTGCTCAGCCTCCAGCTGATCGCTTTGGTGCATCTGTTGAACGGGCCCCTCACCGGCCCAGAGCTCGCGGCTCTGGATCCGCTTCCGCCCGCCACCAGGGTTGTGACCATGGTCTGGGCCTGCACGAACCTGCTGCTCCTGCTGCTGGCGGTGCGCTGCTGCTGGGATCGCAGCGCCGACAGCGATCTCCCCTGGTTCCGGCTCGAGCCGAAGCCGCTGATCCGGTTGACCCCGATCCAGGAGGGGGCTCCGCTGCCACCGCTGAGCCTGAGCGTGATGGCGATCAGTGAAGAGGGGATCGAGTTGGAGGCCCCTGCTCAGTCATCGCCGGCTGCAGAATCCTGTATCACGTCGTCAGACGTTGTCTGCACCGTGGAGGGCTTGCCCGGTCTGGACGCAGTGCCCCTGGAGCTTCTGGAGTCGCCGCTGCTCATCTCCTCGCTGGGCGACCGGCGGCGGGATGGCTGGCGCCTGGCGGGGCGCTGGGGAGCACTGTCGCCGCAGCAGCGTGACCAGCTGCAGACGCTTCTGTACCGCCGTGATCGGCTCTGGCCGCAGCGCACGGCGCCCTTCGAGCTGCTGGCCCTGCCGGCGGTGCTGCGGTTGCTGCTGCGCCCCTGCGGGCCCGAGACCTGGTTTCAGCGCAGCCTGATCCCCCAGCGGAGCTGGGTTGAAGACTTGCCAGGCACGGCAAGGGATCGCAGAGTTTCCTGACGTTCGCCTGACCCCCATGCCCGCCGTTCCCCTTGAGACCAGGCCCTCTCCGTTGCTGCTCTGTCGCCGTGCTGGCGAGCGGTTCCACAGCAGCTTCGACTGGCTGGAGAGCTGGCACACGTTTTCGTTCTCGCATCACTTTGATCCCGCCTGGATGGGCTTTGGCCCACTGAAGGTGATCAACGACGACACCATCGCCGCCGGCCGGGGCTTCGGCATGCATCCCCATCGCGACATGGAGATCATCACCGTGATGGTGCAGGGGGAGTTGCATCACCGCGACTCGATGGGCCATGCCGAGATCCTGCGAGCTGGTGAAGTCCAGCGGATGAGTGCCGGCACCGGTGTGGTCCACAGCGAGATCAATGGCGGCTCCACGCCCTGCCGGCTCTTGCAGATCTGGATCGAGCCCAGCCGCCGCGGCATTCCGCCCGCCTACGAGCAGAAGCCCTTCGCCATCGGCGCTGGTTGGACCCTCCTGCTCGATCCGGAAGGATCTGGCGGTGCCATGGCGATCGAGCGCCCCGTACGGCTCTGGCGGGCCAGGCCCCAGCCGGGCGATCGTCTGGCCAACCCGCTCGAGCCCGGCACCCAGGGATGGATCCAGATGATCGAGGGCAGTCTCGAGATTGCCGAGGCTGGCGCTCCTTTGCTGGCGGGTGACGGTCTCGGCTTTGACGCCGCCTCGATCGGGGCCTTCCGTGCGGGGAGGGAGCCCGCCGACGTGCTGCTCTTCGAGCTGCGTTGATTACCCAGCCCGGGCCCATGGCAGGGTGAGGACCCCCTCCGGCAGCGCTGTCTGTCGGTTGCCAGGTCGTCTCCGGTGTCTGTTCCGTCCCACGCGATCCATCCGGTGCAGGCCACGCGTCTGCGGGGGGCCGCCGTTCTGGCCGATCCTCTGCTCAACAAGGACACGGCCTTCACCAGACAGGAGCGACGGGAGCTCGGCCTCGAGGCGCTGCTCCCCTGGCAGGAGGAATCACTGGAGCTGCAGGCCGAGCGTGCCTGGCGGATCTTCGAGGCTTTCGACGACGACCTGCAGAAATTCGCCTTTGCGGCTCAGCTTCGCCAGAGCAATCTGGTGCTGTTCTACCGCTTCCTCAGCGATCACATCGAGGCGGTGCTGCCCGTGGTCTACACCCCCACCGTGGGGCGCGCCATCCAGCGTTTCGGCCACCGCTATCGCAGTCCCAGTCAGGGGGTCTATCTGCTGCCGTCCCAGCAGGACCGACTTGAGACCTTGCTGCAACAGGCTGCGGCGGGCCGACCCGTGAATCTGGTGCTGGTGACCGATTCGGAGGGGATCCTTGGTATCGGGGATCAGGGGGTGGGGGGCATCGAGATCTGCCTGGGCAAGCTGGCCGTCTACACCCTCTGCGCCGGTCTCCATCCGGCCCAGATGTTGCCGGTGGTGCTGGATGTGGGGACTGACCGCCAGGAGCTGCTGGATGACCCCCTCTATCCGGGGCTGCGCCAGCCGCGGCTGCGGGGCGAGGCCTACGACCGATTCATCGAGCGCTTCATCGGCGCGGTGGAGCGTACCTTCCCGGGTTGCCTGCTGCACTGGGAAGACTTCGGCACGCACCAGGCGCGCCACAACCTGGCGCTGTACCGGCAACGGATTCCCAGCTTCAACGACGACATCCAGGGCACCAGTGGGGTGGCCGCAGCGGCGATCCTGGCGGCCTGCCGCGGTCAGGGGCGGCAGCTGAGCGGGCAAAGGATTGTGGTGTTCGGCGCTGGCACCGCCGGTTGCGGGATCGCCGATCGGCTGGTGCGGTTACTGCGGGCCGAGGGGATGGGGGAGGCGGAGGCCAGGGCCCACATCTGGGCGATTGATCGCGACGGCCTGCTGCTGGACGGTGACGCGGGTGAGGCCGCTGCGGCCTTCGGTCGTCCCCGTCAGGAGGCCGGCAGCTTCCGCCGTGATGCCTCAGGCCGGATTGGCCTGCTGGCGGTGGTGGAAGCGGTGCGGCCCAGCGTGTTGATCGGCACCTCGACGGTGGCCGGGGCCTTCACCCGGGAGGTGGTGGAGACGATGCTGGGTGGCCTTGACGGCGATGGTTCAACCCGAGGGACCAGCTTGCCGGGGTCCGTGGTGCCCCGTCCGGTGATTCTTCCCCTCTCCAACCCCACCACCCTGGGTGAGGCCACTCCGGCCGACCTGCTGGCCTGGAGCCATGGGCGGGCCCTGGTGGCCACGGGTAGCCCCTTTGATCCCGTGGTTGTCGAAGGTCAGAGTCGACGGATCGGGCAATGCAACAACTGCTTCCTCTATCCGGGCCTGGGTTTTGCGGCAGTGGCCGTGGGAGCGCGCCAGGTGAGTGAGGCGATGATCGAATCCGCAACCCTGGCCCTGGCGGAGAGGATCCCAGCGACCAAGGATCCGGACGCTCCGCTGATGCCGTCGCTTTCAGAGGTGCAGTCGATTTCCGCCACGGTGGCCGAAGCCGTGGCCATCACAGCCATGGCCGAGGGCCTGGCCCGACATGCCACCACGGAAGCGGAGGCCCTGGCCTGCCTGGAGGCGGCG
The DNA here is from genome assembly GCF_015840525.1 of Synechococcus sp. CBW1006. Taxonomy (NCBI): domain Bacteria; kingdom Bacillati; phylum Cyanobacteriota; class Cyanophyceae; order Synechococcales; family Synechococcaceae; genus Synechococcus; species Synechococcus sp. CBW1006. Next base: position 3,088,034 of record NZ_CP060396.1, read on the forward strand.
CGCTGGAGCGCAGACTATGGCCCGGTGCAAGCCATCTGAGCCCGTCCCCCCGTCCCCCGCACTGACCCCTCCCCACATGCAGGATCCCCCAAGTGGCTATCAGAGCCTGGCCTGGGCCGGACTGATCGCCAACATCCTGGCGATCCCCCTAGGCATCGCGGTGATTCTGTTGGATCCTGACCTGAAGGTCGCCAATCTGGTGGTGATCAGCAGCGCTGTCCTGCCCACGATCGTCGTGGGTCTTGTGGCCTGTATCGCCCTGCTGCGCTGGCGACGCTGGGGTCAGATTCTGGCGATCGTCGCCCTGTCCATGAGTCTGGCGACCAGCCTCTCCTATGGGATCGTGCGACTGGCTCTGGTGGCCTCTGGCCGACCGGTTCTGGCCCTGGTGCTTCCTCTGTTGTGGGTCACCAACGTGGCGCTGCTGGTCTACTGGTGCCGGCCGGTGCATCGCCATTACCTGGGCTGAGTTCTGTAGCAACCGCTGCAAGGAGAGGGAGGGGTCTCGGGATTGGATGTCGTTCATCCGCCTCTCGTCCTTCACCATGCCCAGCCCCCAGCGCTTCGCCGTTGCACAGCAGATTCAGCAACGACAGCCGGTGGCCACCGCTCCGGTCCAGAGCCTTGAAGAGCTCTGGTGCAGTGACGTATTCACGCTCGCCAAAATGAAGGCGGCGATGCCGAAGGAGATTTTCAAGTCGGTGCAGCGCACCATCAAGGACGGCAGCAAGCTCGATGTGTCGGTGGCCAATGTGGTGGCCCAGGCCATGAAGGAATGGGCTACGGCAAGGGGTGCCCTTTATTACTCCCATGTTTTCTATCCCCTCACCAACTCCACGGCCGAAAAACATGATGGTTTCATCTCTCCCCAGGGAGATGGCAGCGCCATCACGGAATTCACCGGCAAGTTGCTGGTGCAGGGCGAGCCGGATGGTTCTTCGTTCCCCAATGGCGGCATCCGCTCCACCTTCGAGGCCCGCGGCTACACCGCCTGGGACATCACCAGTCCGGCCTATCTGATGGAGACGCCCAATGGCGTCACCCTCTGCATCCCCACCGTCTTCGTCTCCTGGACGGGCGAGGCCCTCGACAAGAAGACCCCTCTGCTCCGCTCCAATGCCGCTGTCAATGCCGAGGCCCAGCGGCTGCTGGGTCTCCTGGGCGAAACCGACATCGCTCAGGTGAACTCCAGCTGTGGCGCGGAGCAGGAGTATTTCCTGATCGATAATGCCTATCTGCCTCTGCGCCCCGACCTCCTGCTGGCAGGTCGCACCCTGTTCGGCAAGTCGTCTGCCAAGGGCCAGCAGTTCGATGACCACTACTTCGGCGCGATCCCCGAACGGGTGCAGGTGTTCATGCAGGACGTGGAGCGTCAGCTCTACAAGCTCGGCATTCCCGCCAAGACCCGCCATAACGAGGTGGCTCCCTCCCAGTTCGAGATTGCTCCTTATTTTGAGGCGGCCAATGTAGCCACCGACCACCAGCAGCTGACCATGACCGTGCTGCGCAACACGGCCAAGAAGCACGGCATGGTGTGCCTGCTGCATGAAAAGCCCTTTGCCGGCATCAACGGCTCCGGCAAACATGTCAACTGGTCGATCGGCAACGCAACCCAGGGCAACCTCCTCGATCCCGGCAACACGCCTCACGAGAATCTGCAGTTCCTGCTGTTCTGCGGTGCGGTGATCCGAGGTGTCCATCTCTATGGTCCACTGTTGCGGGCGGTGATCGCCACGGCCAGCAACGACCACCGTCTTGGGGCCAACGAAGCACCCCCGGCGATCATTTCGGTCTATCTGGGGAGTCAGCTTGAGGATGTGTTCAACCAGATCCGTGAGGGACGCCTGAGTAGTTCATCCATCGGCGGAATGATGGATTTCGGTGTGGCGACCCTTCCCGAATTCCCCAAGGATGCCGGCGACCGCAACCGCACGTCTCCCTTTGCCTTCACCGGTAATCGCTTCGAATTCCGTGCCGTGGGCTCGGGCCAGTCTGTGGCTGGACCGCTGGTGTCTCTGAACACGATTCTGGCCGATTCACTGGCCTGGGTGTCCGATCAGCTGGAAGCCAAGCTGTCCAGTGGAACCTCCGTGGAAGAAGCCAGTCTGGTTGTGCTCAAAGAGGTCATGGAGAAGCACGGCAACGTGGTCTTCGGTGGCGATGGCTATTCCGATGCCTGGCATCGCATGGCTGTTGAAGAGCGTGGTCTTGAGAATCTTCGTACCACAGCGGATGCCCTGCCGGTGTTGCAACGTGCTTCCACTCGTGAACTGTTTGAGCACACCGGTGTGCTGACACCGGTCGAACTGGAGAGCCGATTCGAGGTCTACGCAGAGCAATATATTCTTGCGATTGAAGTGGAAGCCAAGCTGGCCGTGCAGATTGCCCGGTCTCAGATTTACCCTGCCGCCATGCGCTATCTGGGTGAATTGGCTGGCTCGCTGCAGTTGCAGACCGCCATGGGCCTGCAGGTGTCTCCCGAAACCCAGAATGCGGTTGCCTCCCTCAGCCAGACCTTGATGGAAGTCAGTGGCTCCCTCCAGACGGCGATTGATCAGCCCCCCCACGGCACCGAGGCCCACATGCGGCACTGTGCTGAAACACTGCTTCCCTTGATGTCAGACCTGCGCACTGCAGTGGATGGGCTGGAAGCCCTGGTGGACGACAATCTCTGGCCCCTGCCTTCCTACCAGGAGATGCTGTTCTTGCGTTGAGTCTGACCTGATTCAGCCCCTACTCACATCGGGTTGTTCTTGGCCCCGAAGGCTCGCCCTTCGGGGCTTTCTGCCGAAGCAGCGCTGGCGCCCTGGAGCGTGAGCTTCTGAAGATGTCGTAAAGGTGACAGTCAGCAGCTGTCACAGGAGCGATGATCCTTGATGGTCTCTGAGTTGCTTGCCGATGTCTGCATCGATGTCGCCTGCCAGCGCTTCCCGTTCTCCCTCCTTGCGCAGCAGCACGTCCAGCTCGTCTCCACCGCGCCCTTTCGAGCGAGGTGGCGGCTTCAATGCCGTTGGTCCACGCCTGTATCGGTTGGTCGACCTGCAGGGCATGCCTCACCCGGTTCTGGATGATCTCTATGACTCGCTCGAGTCAGCCTGGAGTGAAGCGATCAGTTGGTGGCAGGAAATGGGTGGTGCCGTGGGCGGTCCGGTCGGAATTGGGGTTGAAGTGAGTACAACCAATGGAGATTGGCGAACACTCAGATACCCAGGCTGTTGAATCAATAACGATCGATGGAATAGATCCGCAGGGTTCCTGATCCAACGGCTGATGGTATTGGGTTGGGTCCAGCTGGAATGGCTTCTACCTGGAACATGTACGTATCAGCCTGGGCAGGGTTATGCCATGGCTTGATCATCACTGTGATCGTGTTTCCGGGCGGTATCGGCTCTGGGAAGCTCAGCTTGAAGCGGCGGAGACTTGGGTCAAAGCTGGCTTCAACCGGGACTGGAGCTCCACCGTGACGGGGTTGCCCTAGAAAGGCCCGGGTTCTCTCCGGGCTGAAGGGGAATTGCCAGTCTGCACCGCGAGTCTGCTGAATGGTGAGACCGCCGAGTGATGCACCAGCATCCTCGGCAAGGGTGAGGGTGAAGTAGTACTCAGCCCAACGCTCGAAGACATTGGTGTAATAACTCCTCAGATCTACTTTCCAGGGGGCTCTGAGGAACACCGTGCTGCCGCGTAGCTCGACAGCTCCACTTCTCAGGGGTTGGAAGACTGCTGCGCAAGCCAGACAGGACAACAGCACCAATCCAACCCGGGTCCTTTTCCAAGGATTCAGCCTTGTGATGTCGAAGCTGGAGGTCATGGCGCGCCTTGACTGGTTGCTTGGCTGGACTCAGCGAGCGCTGCCAACGTTCCCGGTGCTGACTCTGGAAGCGGCGGAAGAACTGGTGGTGGTAGAAGTCGAGTCAGATGGGGGGTGGGGTCGAGTGCCTCAACCGCAACATCGCCACGGCGTCGCAGTTCAAAATGAAGATGGGGACCGGTGGCCTGCCCACTCATGCCGACGCGGCCAATCGGCTGGCCAGCCTGGACCGCATCGCCTGGTTGGAGATCCGTGGATTCCAGGTGGGCGTAGAGCGTCTCAAGTTGGCTGGTGTGAGCCAGCACCACGGTGAGGCCATACCCACCAACGGATTCAACCAGAACAACGGTCCCTGCAAGGCTGGCTCGCACACCAGTTCCAGCGGGTGCGGCGAGGTCGAGGCCCGTATGCATTCTCCAGGCTCCGCGGGCTTCGGAAAAGCGCCAACCCCAGGGATCCACCTGCTGGGTCGCTCCAGCCAAGGGATCCAGCAGTGGAGGAATGGATTGCACACCTGAAACCGCGTTGCTGTGGTCCGCAGCGCGATCGTCCAACGAGCCAGCAGATGGCAGAACATCGGCCACCGCCAGACGCGTGGGAATGGTCGCTGGTCTGGGGGGAATTCCCGGCGCTGCGGTTTCGTCCCATGACGCCCAGGCTGGGGCTCCCCCTAGGACAACAAGCAGCAGGGCCAGAGAGCCTGAAGCGGCCATCACATCACCCGTTCAAGCGGAACGACCAGAACAGCCACACGGTGAACTGAAGCCGCGCCACCGTCCAGTGGCAGGGACAGCTTCAGCGACTGGCTGTCAGGAATGGACGCGGATCCTGATCCCGGCGATGGCGCTGTGAGAGGGCTGGTGGTTGATCGTCGGGGCTGCGTGGATCGAGCTTTGCTGTGTCCTCAAGGGCCTGGCGCAGCAGCCGGGCTGAATGAAGCGGCATATCGCGCGGAACGCAGATGTGATCCCGCAGGTCACGCAGCCGGACGGCACTGCCTGGAGGTGGAATGCATGCCGTCCCCTGGATCAGGCGGGTGAGAGCAGCACGCAGGGCCTGATCAAAGCCGCTGTTGGAGGGTTGGCGCGCCACCAGCACAGTCCGATGCCGCAGAACCCTGGCGAGGGCTACGGCCGCAGCATCCGGCGGCACGGGTGCAGACGTTTCGGGGTCGGGCTCACAAATGGGCCATGGACCTCGATCGACTCGACTGGCGATGGCCTGCTGTTCAGCCGTGCCACTGGGATAACAGCCACCCATCTGAGGGGGCAGATCGTGGGCGTGGGTATGGATGTCGCTCTGGGTCCCGAGATACGTGGGGCGTCGCTCAAGGGCCTGGAACCAGCGATCGATGGCTGGATGCTCCTGACGCAAGGCATAAGCCTTGTAGTAAAGGAGGCTAGCCGCCATCCGCTCGAGATAAGGCACGAAAACCAGGTCAGCCGTACTGAAGTCACTCAGCAGGAAGGGGCCAGGAGTGTGCTGCAGCTCTGCTTCCATGCACTGGGCAGCACGGCGAAACGCATCACGGCGGTGACTGTCGTCGTCGATGGAACGGCTCGGTGTGCAGAGCCACTGACACCAGGATCGAAAGATCTGGCGTTCCAGGCGCCGCAGGGGCAGCACAGTGGGATCGTTCATGCCTGGACCGAGTGGAGCAAAAGTTGTTTCCAGAGCTTCCAGGATGCGATCGCTCTCGGTAACCAGATGTCCATCGATCTCCAGAGCGGGCAACATCCCCGAGGCAACCCGTTGGCGGTACCAGGACTCCTTCTCGCCGTAGCAGAACATCGTGACCTTGCGGATGCGATAGGGAACCCGCCGCTCCTCCAGCCACAGCCAGACCTTTTGACAATACGGACACCAGGCGTGGTGGTCGCGGTACAGGGTGACCCGAACGGAAGTCTCGGGTTGTCCGAACAGCCTCAAGGTCGCCTGGGAATTGGTCAGACCTTCAACAGGATCGTCCAGTGAAGCTGCAAGCGTCTCGAGGCTGAGCCAGTCAAGTGGCAAGCAGGCCTCGAATGGGATTGGCGAAAGTTCGGAAGGCATGACAACAATCATGGAGTATCGAGCCTCTACTCGTGACGCTCACAAAACCAGCCACATAATAAAAACACCCCTCAGCCCAGAAGGACTAAGGAGCGAACTGATCAATAAAGGAATTTTCAGTAAGCAATCAGACCAGTGAGCTTCAGATCAGAGTGACATCTCCGGATTCACCGGTCCGGATGCGAATAGCATTTTCGACGTTGGTAATAATGATCTTGCCGTCGCCAATCTCACCGGTCTGGGCGTTCTTGAGCAGAGCCTCCACGACCTTGTCACAGCTTTCGTCAGTCACCACCAAGGTCAGGAGAGTCTTGGAGAGAAGACGTGCTTCCACCTTCACACCGCGATACACCTCTGTGTGCCCCATCTGTTTGCCGAAGCCCTGGACGGTGGTCACGGTCATCCCATTGATGCCCAGTTCCACCAGTGCGTCCTTGACGGGATCGAGCTTTTCGGGACGGATGATGGCCTGAATCTGTTTCAAGGCTTTGGCAAGTGGCTGGATCTCCACTTTGTCAGGGTCCGCCCGGAGGTGTGTAGCAAATGTTGCCAGATGCAACGGCAGATGCGACGAATCGCTGACACAGCTGCCGCTTGCATGGGAATCAGCCAGACGGTGTGGATTGAGGAATGACAGGCCCCTGGAGGCACGGATTGGCGATTTGGTAGCGACGGACACTTAGCAAAGGTGCCTTAACGAGCACTTTTGGACCTCAGGGAAGGGCTTCATGGCCTTCCACTCCCGTGCAGCCTCTGCTTTTTTTTGAGTCATCACGCTCCATGACAGTTGCTCCGCGCGCCCCCAGACGCACCGCCTCGAGGCGTCTGCAGGAGGCCAGTCTCATTGAGGCTCCGTCGCTGATTGTTCGCAGCATTCGGGGTCTCTCATCCCAACGCTCCCTCACCTGGCTGGCCTGCGTGCCACTGGCCTTGCTTGGTTTGGGCGTTTTCAACCTGTCGGCCCACGCGGCTGAGCTCCCTGAGCTCACGCCAGCGTTCCTGGCCAACAACATGTTCATCTTTGTCTGCGCGATCCTCGTCGTTTTCATGAACGCCGGTTTCGCCATGGTGGAGGCGGGAATGTGCCGGCAAAAAAATGCTGTCAACATTCTGCTGAAGAACCTGATTGTGTTTGCTCTTGCGGCAAGCGCCTATTGGTTGATTGGCTTTTCGCTGATGTACGGCGATGCGCTGGTTGATGGTTGGCTGTACTTCAACGGGCTTTTCTTTGATCCCGAAGTAACTGCTGAAATGGTCACCGAAGGCAGCCTTGTTCCTTCTGTTGACTTCTTCTTCCAGGTTGCATTTGCTGCTACGGCGGCCACAATCGTTTCCGGACTTGTTGCTGAAAGGATCAAGTTTGGCGAGTTTGTTGTTTTCTCGCTGATTTTGGTTGGATTTCTCTATCCCATTGCCGGCGCTTGGCAATGGAATGGTGGATGGCTTTCCAGTCTCGGTGGCGAAGCCGGTGGTTTCATTGATTTTGCTGGATCCTCGATCGTTCACTCCTTCGGAGCCTGGGCTGGCCTGGTCGGTGCAATCCTGCTTGGTCCCAGGATCGGTAAATTCGTGGGCGGCAAGCCGATGGCTTTGCCTGGTCACAGCATGGCCATTGCGACTCTCGGTTGCCTGATCCTCTGGATCGGTTGGTATGGATTCAACCCTGGATCCCAACTCGCCATGGATCAGGCTGTTCCTTACATCGCCGTGACCACCACCTTGGGTGCTGCTGGTGGTGCGATCTCCGGAACTGTCATCTCCCAGATTCGAGGTGGAAAGCCCGACCTCACCATGACCATCAATGGCATCCTTGCCGGTCTGGTCAGTGTCACTGCGGGATGTGACGGCATTTCGATGGCTGGTGCCTGGGTCATGGGCTTCATCGGTGGCGGCCTCGTGGTCTTCTCGGTTGCCTTCATCGACAGCCTGAAGATTGATGATCCGGTTGGTGCCTTCTCCGTGCACGGCACCTGTGGAATCTGGGGAACCCTTGCAGTTGGGCTGTTCAATCAGGAGAAAGGCCTGTTCTACGGCCATGGCTTCACCCAATTCGGCTATCAGATCGTCGGCGTCCTTGCCTATGGCATTTTCGCTGTGATCACCTCTTTGATCGTTTGGTCGATCATTGGTGCCATGTTTGGAGGCATTCGGGTGTCAGAGTCTGAAGAAATCGAAGGTCTCGACATTAGCGAGCATGGCATGGAAGCTTATCCCGACTTTGCATCTTCTGCAAAGTGAACTTTAAATTCCGATAATCCTCATTAGGGTTTCAGAATTTTGTTGATTCAATCACCGCTCCTGGGCCTGCTCTCCGGATCGGTGATTTTTTTTGTCGACAGGGGAGGCCCTTAAAGGTGAGGAGTTTCTTTGAATCAGGAGATAAGACACATGTTTCTTGATTCTCTTTTGTTGGGGGCCTTCTTCTCGCATTTTTGATGACATGCGCAACAAAGCATCAGCGATATGGTCTTTCCTATTTAGTTAGCCATCAACCATCATCGTCTTCTAGCAGAAGCTGCTGAAAAGCGGCATACAGTTCTTGATTCTGACTCTTCAGTTCGGCTTCATGTCGTCCGGCTTTTTCGGTTGTTTTGCCTCGCTGCTTCCCCTGCCGCCCTTGCCGTTGTTGGCCGCTGGACCGGACTCGCCGATTGTCATCCAGAGCGTCTGCCTTCACGGGCTCAGGGTTGCTGGATGTCTTCACCTCCATCTGACGTAACCGATCCATGAGATGGGGCGGCACTGTCCCGTCGGGACTGACCCGCATCAGCTGGCGAAACAGTTCGGCCGGGTCCTCTTCGGTTTCAACTTGATGGCGTCGCTCACTGGTCGTATGGCCAGGCGCTGGCTTGGGCTGAGGCAAAGGCAGCGGCTGTGGTAAGGCTCGTCCCAGCTGCTTCAATCGTTCCAGGCTATGGGCATCAAAGCTCATGATGGTCAGCATCCCAGGGTGTCGCGGGTGTTGCGACCAGTGATTGGGTTGGTGCCGCTGGCTGAGGCACAGAGAGTCTTGAGCGCATCGGCGCGCAATGGAACATTGGTGAAGTCGGCACCATCGATGGCCACACTCTGAAAGCGGGTGTTGAAGGCAAAGGCATCTTCAAGCACCGCATCGCGAAGGTCGGTTCCATTGAAGACCGCCGAATCCAGAGTGGCTTCGCGCAGATCCGCTCCTCTCAGGCTTGCGTCCTGCAGCTTTGCGCCGAACAGGCTGGCGCCGCGGAGATCGGCTCCAGTGAAATCGGCATCGCGCAGGTTGGTGAGGTTGAAGGTGACACCACGCAGATCCGCTTCCCGGAAATCCGCCCCGATCAGCACCTGCTTGGCATAGTCCATCGCTGCTGGAGCAGGTGCTGCCCAACTCAGAACACCCAGCAGCATCACGATGGCGCTCAGGCATCCAGCCAGCAAGCGGCCCAGACGTTCCAGTTTGAGCCCTGCGGAGTGGCATGGCACCAGGTCCAGCAGGCTCGGAGAGGCTCCTTGGGAGGCCCTGGCCATAGCGAATCGACGGGTGGTCCAACCCTAGGAAAAGTTTGGGACGGTCTTCCTGCCGCGATGACACCGCTGGGGAACTCTGCTCAAGTCACCCCATGCTCTGGATCGATGGGACTCCACCGACGATGCAAAGCCTCCACCCGGGAGCGGGGTCAGGGGGCAGAGGACTGGGCGGCGTTGCTGCTGCAGCGACATGGCTGGACCGTTCTTGCCCGCAACTGGTGGTGCCGCTGGGGTGAGTTGGACCTGGTGTTGGCAAAGCCCAGGCGGTTGCTGCTGGTTGAGGTGAAAGCGCGGCGGCGTTCAGGCCGTGATGGAGGCGGTGTAGCGGCCTTCGGCGTGATCAAGCGGAGGCGTCTGGCCCGGGCATGGGCGTGCTGGCTGGCAGCCCATCCCCATCTGGGAGATCGGCCGGTGGAGGTGGTGCTGGCCCTGGTACCGCTGCCGGTGGGGCTGGATGCGGTGCGCTGGTTGCGGATTGAGGCTGGTCTGGGTTGAGGGTGGTCTGCTGGCAACCACCGCTCCTAGGGCGCCTGGGTCGGGGGCGGATCAGTGGTGTATTCCACCGAGCAGCGGTAGCGGGTGTTGTTGAATCCCACCCCGAATTCTTCGCAGCGCTGCCCTGTGACCGTGGCTCCGGCAGGGATCTGCTCCATGGCCCGCTGCAGGGCATTGGACTTGTCCCAGACCGATTCAGCGGTTGCACTGCCGGCCTGGGCCGGTGACGGCCAGGACAGCACCGTGCCGATCAGAGCGCAGCCGATGCAGATCAGGTTCGGAGGGTGGCGGAGCATGGAAGATCTCTCGCAACGACGAGCAAGGCTTCTCTCTTGATAGCCAGGCTGGGCCTGTGGCGCTGCAATCTGGATGCTTGTTCCCGGCCTGCCATGACTTTCGCTGCCCACCGGGCGCGCAAACGCTTTGGCCAACACTGGCTGATCGATCAGAGCGTTCTGGATCGCATCGTGGCCGCCGCTCAGCTTGGGCCTGAAGATCGGGTCCTGGAGGTGGGGCCTGGACGCGGAGCCCTGACGGAACGGCTTCTGGCTTCGCCGGCGGCATCTGTGCAGGCGGTGGAGCTGGATCGTGACCTGGTTCAAGGCCTGCGACAGCGCTTTTCAGATGATCACCGCTTTCATTTGATCGAAGGCGATGCCCTCGTGGTTGCCTTGCCAGCAGCCGACAAAGTGGTGGCCAACATCCCCTACAACATCACGGGACCCCTGCTGGAAAGGCTGCTGGGCCGCCTCGATCGGCCCGTGGAGCCGCCCTACGCACGCCTGGTGTTGCTGGTGCAGCAGGAGGTGGGAGAGCGGATCCGAGCCCGTCCCGGCAGCAGTGCCTACTCGGCGCTGAGTGTGCGGATGCAGTTGCTGGCGCATTGCCATTCGGTCTGCAGTGTGCCGCCTCGGTGCTTTCAGCCGCCGCCGAAGGTGATGTCCGAAGTGATTGCCCTGGAGCCGATGGCGGCTTCCGACCGCCTTGAACCCCGTCTGGCCCGGGCCGTGGAGTCGTTGCTGCGCCGCTGCTTTGCCGCCAGGCGCAAGATGTTGCGCAACAGTCTCTGCGGCCTTGTGGGTGACCAGGAGTTGCTTGCCGTGGCGGCAGAGGCCGGGATCGACCTTCAGGACCGACCCCAGATGCTCTCACCTGCCCAATGGGTGGCCCTGGCTACGGCCCTGGAGCCCTATGGCTCTCAGGTTCAACCAATCGGAGGAGAATCGAGCTCCACTGAGTGCTGAACCCAGCTCCTGCAGACTCAGGCCCAGTCCACGCGGCAGATGCCGCCGCCGCCTGTTGCCATGGCTGAGCTCATTGTGCGGGCCCCCGCCAAGATCAATCTGCACCTGGAAGTGCTGGGTCTGAGGCCGGATGGCTTTCATGAGCTGGCCATGGTGATGCAGACCCTCGATCTGGAAGACCGGCTGTGTCTGCAGGCGCGCCCTGATGCGGAACTGACACTGTCGAGTGATCGGTCTGACCTTCCGAGTGATGGCAACAATCTGATTGTGAAGGCTGCGGATCGGTTGCGGCGCCACGTGGGTCGGCTCGACCTCGGCGCGTCCATGCGCCTGGAGAAACGGATCCCGATCGGAGCGGGGCTGGCGGGAGGAAGCAGTGACGCGGCGGCGGCCCTTGTGGGCCTGGATGCCCTTTGGAATCTGCAACTGAATCGCTCCGAACTGCTGGATCTGGCGGCAGAGCTCGGCTCCGATGTGCCTTACTGCCTGGTCGGCGGTACCCAGCTCTGTTTCGGGCGAGGTGAGCGGCTGGAGCCGGTGCCCTTGCCCGAGCCGCCGCGCCTCGGGGTGCTGCTGATCAAGCATCCCGATGTGAGCGTGTCGACCCCCTGGGCCTACGGGTTATGCCGCCTGCGGAGGCAGGCCACCTATGTGGAGGGTGAATCCGCTTTTGAGCAGCGCCGTCAGGCCCTGCGGCAGGGGCCAATGCTGGCGGCTCTGCAGGGCCATGGCCCTTGGCCGCCCTTGCGCAACGATCTCCAGACGGTGGTGGAGCCAGAGGTGGCCTGCGTCCGTGAGGGGCTGGTTCTGCTGCGGCAGGCCCCGGGGGCCGAGCAGGTGGCGATGAGCGGGTCTGGTCCAAGCCTGTTTGCCCTGTTCAGCACGGTGGCCGATGCGGAGAGGGCCCTGGAACACCTGGCGACACCACTGAGGGACGCTGGCTTCGAGGCCTGGTGCTGCCGCTGCAGCAGCTCCGGTGTCAGCCTGGACCCACTCGCCTGTGCCGACCGATGAGTGAATCCGAGGAGGCGACGCCCTCCACAACCACCCAGCCCCGCAAGGGCCCGCTCAGCTTTCTCTCGGGTGCCCTCACCAGTGCCCTGCTGGGCTGGCTCAGCCTGGGGGTGAGCCAGCGGGTCGTGGGGTACTACATCGACCATCCGCCCAGCTACGGCTCGGCGATGGCCCAGAGCATCGCCACCGCCGTGAAAACCCTGGTGGTGGGGATGTGCTTTCTGGCCACCTTCAGCTTTGGCTTCATCGGCCTGGGGCTGTTTCTGGTGTTCCTGCGCAGCCTGGTGCCTGCCGGAAGCGAGCAGAGTCCTTAAGCTCGGGGACCTCGCACGGTCTTCCCTGATGGTGGACCTGATCCGATGACTCCCCACGACCTGGGCCTGCTGGTCACGTTGCTGCTGCCGGGCCTGCTGCTCTCGGTGCTGCTGCTGAGCACCTTTGCAGCGGGCGGCTGAGATAAGTTGGCGCGAATCTGGACACCGCTTGGCAGTGGCTGAAACTCTTCTGTTCAACGCCCTGCGCGACGCCATCGACGAGGAGATGGCCCGTGACCCCTACGTCTGCGTCATGGGAGAAGACGTGGGCCAGTACGGCGGCTCCTACAAGGTCACCAAGGATCTCTACGAGAAGTACGGCGAACTGCGGGTGCTGGATACGCCCATCGCCGAAAACAGCTTCACAGGCATGGCCGTGGGCGCTGCCATGACGGGCCTGCGCCCGATCGTGGAGGGCATGAACATGGGCTTCCTGCTGCTGGCCTTCAACCAGATCTCCAACAACATGGGGATGCTGCGCTACACCAGCGGCGGCAACTACACCATTCCCACCGTCGTGCGCGGCCCCGGTGGGGTCGGGAGGCAGCTGGGCGCGGAACACAGCCAGCGCCTCGAGGCCTATTTCCATGCGGTGCCTGGCATCAAGATCGTGGCGGTGAGCACCCCCACCAATGCCAAAGGCCTGATGAAGGCCGCCATCCGCGACAACAATCCGGTGCTCTTCTTCGAGCATGTGCTGCTCTACAACCTCTCCGAGGACATCCCCGCCGGCGACTACGTCTGCGCCCTTGACCAGGCCGAGGTTGTGCAGCAGGGCAGCGACGTGACGATCCTCACCTATTCGCGCATGCGTCACCACTGCCTCAAGGCAGTGGAGCAACTGGAAGCCGAGGGGGTCAGCGTTGATCTGATCGACCTGATCAGCCTCAAGCCCTTCGACATGGAGACGATCTCCCGCTCCATCCGCAAGACCCACAAGGTACTGGTGGTGGAGGAGTGCATGAAGACCGGCGGCATCGGCGCCGAACTGATCGCCCTGATCACGGAGCACTGCTTCGACGATCTCGATGCGCGGCCGGTGCGGCTGTCCTCCCAGGACATCCCCACCCCCTACAACGGTGCCCTGGAAAATCTCACGATCATTCAGCCCCACCAGATCGTGGACGCTGCTCGGCAGCTCAAGGCGGGCCTGATCTGAGATGGCACGACAACAGGGGTGGTTCGCCCTGATCCTGGCTTTGGCGATCGCCGCTGGAGCCCTTCTTGCCAGCTATCCCTTGCAGCTCGGTCTGGATCTGCGCGGCGGCAGCCAGCTGACCTTGCAGGTGCTGCCGGCCGGTGCCATCAAGACAGTCGACAAGGAACAGCTCGAGGCTGTCAAGGAGGTGCTCGATCGCCGCATCAATGGCTTGGGCGTGGCCGAATCCACTCTCCAGACGGTGGGTAACGACCAGATGGTTCTGCAGCTGCCCGGCGAGCAGGATCCCAGTCGTGCCGCCAAAGTGCTCGGCACCACGGCCCTGCTTGAGTTCCGCACCCAGAAGCCCGGGACTGAGCAGGCCTTGCGCGGCCTGCTGGCGCTCAAACGCCAATCCGAAGCCGTTCTACGCAGCAAGGAGCGCCGCACCGCAGAGGTCAACGAGCCGCCCACTGCCCCTGGAGCTCCGAATCCGGAGCCGCCGCCTGATTTCCAGGCCGACGAACTGGCCGATGCCATGCGCAGCATGGGCCTCACCGTTCCAGCCGGCAGCAGCGAAATTGACCAGCTCAGGTTGCTCCTGGAAGCGGTCAACAGCCGGGTTGTCGACCTGTTTGAACCCACAGGCCTCACCGGTAAGGATCTGGTCACTGCCGGCCGCCAGCAGCAGCAGAGCGGAGCGGGTTGGGAAGTGACCCTCGGGTTCAATCGCGAAGGCGGGGAGAAGTTCGCCACCCTCACCCAGTCGATCGCCGGCACAGGTCGCCTGCTTGGGATCGTGCTGGACGGTCGATCGATCAGCGAGGCCACCGTGGGACCTGAGTTCAAGGCTGCCGGCATCGCCGGTGGCTCCGCCAGCATCACCGGCAACTTCAGTGCCGAGGAAGCGAGGGATCTGGAAGTGCAGCTCCGCGGCGGCTCTCTGCCCCTGCCTGTGAAGGTGGTGGAGGTCAGAACGGTGGGTCCGTCCCTTGGGGCTGAAAACGTCCGTACCAGCTTGTTGGCCGCTCTCTCAGGCCTGGCTCTGGTGGCGGTTTTCATGGTCTGGGTGTATCGCCTGCCGGGCCTGGTCGCGGTGGTGGCCCTGAGCCTCTATGCCCTGTTCAACCTGGCGATCTACGCCCTGATTCCGGTGACCCTGACCCTGCCGGGGATCGCAGGCTTCATCCTGTCGATCGGCATCGCGGTCGATGCCAACGTTCTGATCTTCGAGCGGGTCAAGGAGGAACTGCGCCAGGGCACCACCTTGATCCGATCGATCGATTCCGGTTTCTCCCTTGCCCTGTCGTCGATCCTCGATGGGCACGTCACGGGACTGATCAGCTGCGTCGCCCTGTTCGCGCTCGGCACCGGCCTGGTCAAGGGTTTTGCCGTGACCCTGGGGATCGGTCTTCTGCTGAGCCTGTTCACCGCACTGACGTGT
The DNA here is from genome assembly GCF_015840525.1 of Synechococcus sp. CBW1006. Lineage (NCBI taxonomy): Bacteria > Bacillati > Cyanobacteriota > Cyanophyceae > Synechococcales > Synechococcaceae > Synechococcus > Synechococcus sp. CBW1006. The sequence goes on from NZ_CP060396.1 coordinate 3,103,044, forward strand.
ACCCGAACGCTGCTGCGGTTGCTGATGAGCTATCCAAGCCTGCGCCGTTCCACTTACTTCCTGCCTGCCACCCAGCTCCCCGGCACCGCCGCATGACCGCAAGCCTTGCTTCCCTTCCACCCCTTCGCTATTTCCGCATCAGCCGGCATCGACGCGTCGCCTGGATCGGGTCTGGGGTTGCCTGCCTGTTGAGCCTGATCGGCCTGGCCATCTGCTGGTTCACTCCTTCCATCGGTGCACCCTTGAAGCCGGGGCTCGATTTCACCGGCGGCACCCAGATCCAGATCGAGCGTGCCTGTGATCCAGGCGCCTGCTCAGCGATCAATGGACAGGAGATCCAGCAGCGCCTGGCCCGGATCAGCCTCCCCAGCGAAGCAGAGGAGCAGGCACCGAACATCTCCAGCGTCGCCGTGCAGGTGCTGGATCAGGGCCAGTCCGTGGTGTTGCGGTTGCCCGCTCTGGCGCCGGCCCAGAGCGCTGCGGTGATTGAGGAGATGGCCGCGGATGTGGGTCCGCTCGATCAGGCCGGTACCTCGGTCAATACGATCGGCCCCACGCTCGGAGCGCAGCTGTTGCAAGGCAGCCTGATTTCTCTGCTGGTGAGTTTTGCGGCAATCGCGGCCTACATCACCCTCCGCTACGACCGTGTCTATGCCTTTCTGGCCCTGCTGGCTCTGGGTCACGATGTGCTGATCACCTGTGGGGTGTTCGCCTGGCTCGGTCTGCTCCAAGGGATTGAGGTCGACTCGCTCTTTGCCGTATCTCTGATCACCGTGGCCGGCTATTCGGTGACAGACACCGTGGTGGTGTTCGACCGGATTCGGGAGCAGAAATCCCTGATTGGCCAGTTTTCGCTCATCGATCAGGTGGACGTCGCTGTGGATGCCACCCTCACCCGCTCGCTCTACACCTCGCTCACCACCCTGTTACCACTGCTGGCCCTGATCTTCTTCGGAGGTAGCAGCCTGTTCTGGTTCGCTGTGGCCCTAACCATCGGCATTTCTGTTGGCAGCTGGTCGAGCATCGGCATCGCTCCGACCCTTCTGCCACTGCTGTCCCGTTGATGGAGACCCCAGTGCGGCGAGGCAGGGCAGGCCTTCTTGTCCCGATCGCCCTGTTGCTGTTCGCCCTCGCGGATCTTCGGGTCGAACTGCAGCTGTTGCTGGATCACGTGACCCTGACGGCACTGGGGTTTGCGATCCGGGCCCATCCCCTGGCCGTGTTGGTGCTGCTGCTGCAACCGTCGCTGTGGCGGCACTACCGCCGCTGAGTGTTGGCCAGCACGGATTCAGCCATCCAGCTCGCTTCTGCAGCTCCCGCTCCCGCTCAGTGAGATTGCTGGTAGTCAGCTGGCTCAATCGCTTCTCGGCCGGGTTCCATCCCAGCGATCCATGATCTCAGCCACCACCACCTCCTGACCGATCACCTGCAAGACCACCACCAACGGCAGGGCAATCAGCACGCCGGGCAGCCCCAACAGGGCTCCCAGGCAGAGCTGGGCCATCAGGGCCACGGTAGGGAGCAGGTTCACCGTTCGGCTGAGCAGCACCGGTGTGAGCAGAAAGGCCTCGCCGTTCTGCAGCACCAGCCGCAGCATCAGCACCTGCAGCACCTTGGCGGGCGAAACCAGCAGGGCCATGGCCAGGGGCAGCAGGGTGGCAGCCGTGGGACCGATGGTGGGCACGAACGTGAGCAGGGCACAGACCAGCGCGCTGAGCAGGGCCAGCGGCACGCCCAACAGGGAGAGTCCGGCCCAGGTGAGCAGACCCACCACTACGGCCGACAGGGTCATCCCGGCCAGCCAGCCTCCCAGGGCTTCGCGGCAGTCTCCCAGCAACTGCCGCATGCGCAGCCGGTAGAAGCGCGGGGTGGCCGCCACCACCAGTCCTTGATGGCTGCGGGGATCCAGGGCCAACAGGATGGCGAGCAACACCATCAACACCAGCTGGATGGTGCTGTTGGCAGCACCACCGGCCACCCCGATCAGCTGGCCTCCGAGCGGCTGAAGATTCTCCCAGGTGCTGCCCTCCAGCAGTTGCTGTTCAAGCCGATCAAAGCCGGGCACGTTGGCGGCGAGCGCGGCCAGCTTCTGGGTCAGGGCGGGCAACAGCTGGATGAGGTCGTTCACCTGGGTGAACAGCTCCGGCAGCAGCAGGCCGCCCAACTGGGTGCCGGCCACCAGCAGCACCAGCAGCACCAGGGCAAGGGCTGCCGGTCGGTTCAGGGGCAGCAACCGACGCAGCAGCGTGATTGGGACGTCGAGCGCCACCGCCAGAACGATCGCGCCGAACAGAATCAGCAACACCCATCGCAGCTCCCAGGTCAGGAGGCCCAGCACGATCAGGGCGAGGGCACCGAGCAGGGTGCGCGAACTCATGGCGCAGCGGCCCTCTGCGTCTTCCAGGGATCAAGAATGTCGCGGATCACGATTTCCCGCATGATCACCTGCAGGCACACGGCCAGGGGCAGGGCCAGCAGCAGGCCCAGAGGGCCGAACAGCACCGTGAACAGCAACTGGGCCATCAGGGTGAGGCCCGGGAGCAACTGGAGCTGGTGGTGCATCACCGAGGGAGTGATCACGTAACTCTCCAGGTTCTGAATCGCCACATAGAGGCCAAGCACCGCCAGGGCCTTCCAGGGGCTTTCCAGCAGCGCCACGGACATGGGAAACAGGGTGCTGAGCGTAGGGCCCACGTTGGGGATCACGTTCAGCAGTCCGGCCAGCAGGGCGTTGGCGGCCACCAGCTTCACCCCGAGCAGAGATAGGCCGATGGCCGCCAGAACCCCCACGCAGGTGGAGCTGATCAGGACCCCTACCATCCAGGCACTGAGGGCATTGCCGCACTGAACCAGAACGGCGCGGAACCGCCTCCGATAAAACGACGGCACCAGAAGCAGCAGAGCCTCTCGGTACGCCTCCGGCTGGCTGGCGATCATCAGCGCCACCGCCACCACAAACAGGGTCTGGATCAGGCCGGCGCCGACATTGCCGGCCAGTCCAAGGATGCGAACGGCGCCGCCGCTGAGATGGGAGGCCAGATCCCCGGCGGGATTGGCCCCTTGCAGCCCATGCTGCAACCAGGAGAGAGTGCCATCGCTTCGGCCGTACAGCATCCTGCTGGCGCTGTCCATGGCCTGCCGAAGCAGTTCAAGCAAGGCACGACCAGCCTGGGGAATCTTCTGCAGGAGCTCTGAAAACTGCCCCACGAAGGCAGGGATCACGGCGGTGCCGACGACCAGCACCACAACCAGCAGCAGTGCGAGGCTGAGCAGAAGTGCCAGTGGGCGCGGACAGCGCAATCGATGGCGCAGCTGGCCCACCAGGGTGCAGAGCGCCATCGCCAGCACAACCGCGGCGAACACCAGAACCAAGGCCTCCCGCAGGCTCCAGAGGAGCAGCAGGGAGGCAACCAGGGCAGCAAGCCCGAGCCACTGGCCGAAGGTCACGATCCCATCCTCTGCTGGTCGAGCCTGGCCTCAGCTGGGATCAGGAGTCCTCGTCCTCGCTTTCCTTGTCTTCCTGGCCCGAAAATCCCAGACCATGGCTGTCGGCATAGCGCTCAGCGAAGCGCATGAACCTCTCGAAGTCGGTGGTGTTCTTCCAGGTGTAGGTGGCCTCCAGGGCGCTGGCCTTGCCGTTCACGAAGCGGGCCTTGACCTCGCGGGTCACCATCTCGCCTTCCTCGTCCTGCATGAACATGCCGGTGATGTCGCCCAATGCTTCGGGTGCCAGGGCCTGAGGCTCTTCGAATACGAACAGGGCCTGCCCGGTGCGGCCATCGCGGGAGCGGGTCAGACGGATATCGGGCACCACCGGCTCATCCACACCACGGAAGAACTGAATGGCGGCACCCATGATGGCTCGGGCAAAAACTGATCCTAGGCAGACACCGGCTCGCTGCCCAGCAGGTGACTCTCCAGCCGCATGGCGGCATCCGTGTCGTTCAGGCCGCTGAGATCCAGCCGTCCCAGGCTGGGCGCAGGGTGACGATCCAGTTCGTGGTCGTAGCAGCGGTCGTAGTAATCCAGCATGGCCTTGCAGGCGCTGGCCCAGTCCTGCACTGCGATCGCCTTCAGGGCAGCGTCCGTGCGCTGCGGACCCAGCCGGCGAGCGATCCGTTCGGTGGCCTGGCGCAGACCGTCGGGATCCTGGAGGCCGTACACCGCCACCAACCGTTCGATCCGTTCCGGCTCGGTGCGCTGGATCTCCAACACCGGCGCCTGCACCATCTGCTGCCAGAACCCCCGCGGAATCCGGCAGCGTCCCACCTGGGTGCTTTCGGCCTCCACCCAGATGGCATTGGCTTCGCGTTGGTGCAGCAATGCCAGCGCCAGTCGATTCTCGAAATGTTCGCTGCTCGGCTGTTCCGGTTGTCCCAGGCCGCCGAAGCTGCTGCCACGGTGATGGGCCAGGCCCTCCAGATCAATCACCGCCATTCCCCGGGCGGACATCGCCTCCAGCAGATCGGTCTTGCCGCAGCCGGTACGTCCCCCCAGCAGTCGCAGCGGCCAGGGCTGCTCGAAGCTCTGCAGCACCCAGCGACGGAAGGCCTTGTAGCCCCCCTCCAGCAGGACCACCGGCAGATCCAGGGTGGAGGCCAGCCAGGCGACACTTCCCGAGCGCATGCCACCACGCCAGCAGTGCAGCCGCAGATCGGACACCTTCGGTGTTCCGCTGCAATCGGCGTTGGCCAGTTCGCTCAGCCTGTCTCCCAGGTCAACCAGCCTCGGACCGACCAGCTCGAGGCCGTGCCGAACCGCACTGGGGCGGCCCTCCTGCTTGTACAAAGTGCCGATCTCGGCGCGCTCTTCATCGCTGAACAGGGGCAACGAGCAGGCACCGGGGATATGGCCCTGGCGAAATTCGCCGGGGCTGCGCACATCCACCACTGGTCCAGATGCCGCCAGAAAGGCACTGACCGGCAGTGCCGCAGGCTCTGCGGAGGTGCTGGCGATCCCAGGCGGCACCGTGGGATCTAGGTCAGAGGATCGGCTGTTGCGGAGGCTCATGGCGGTGGGGCGCTGCGCGTCCTCAGACCCGACTGACATAGTGGGCCAACACTGGCTCCCCTTCTGGCTGGTTCCCCACCATGCTCTCCGGTTCCCCGGTTTCCGTCGCCGCCAGTGCGGCGCCAGATCAGCTGCTGGAGCGCTTCCTCTCCGCCTCCCCGCGTCAACGGCGCAGCCTGTTGGGCCAGCTTGAGAGCCGCGCCTCCGAGCTGGCTCCGCTGATCGGTGACCGCCTTGATGGCTGGGATGCCACCGGTGACGACTGGGCCCTGGGTTTTCTGCTGCAACTCCTGCTCAAGGCGGGCGATCAGGAGCTGCGCGAGCAGGTGCTTGCCCGCTATCCGGACGGCTGGCTGGCGGTGACCAGCGGTGCAGGGCTGGACTACGCCCCTCTGCAGCGCCATCTGATGCTGCAGGACTTCGAGGCGGCCGATCGGATCACCAGTGAGCTGTTGCGCCAGCTTGCCGGCAGCGGCGCCATGCAACGGGGCTACGTGTATTACAGCGAGGTGCCAGCGATCGCGGGCGTGGACCTGGAGAGCCTCGATCGGCTCTGGCTAGTCTATTCACGCGGTCGCTTCGGTTTCTCCGTTCAGGGTCGCCTGCTGGCCGCCTGTGGCGGTCGCTGGGAGCTGCTCTGGCCACGCCTGGGCTGGAAGCACGAGGGCCTCTGGACACGCTATCCAGGCTCCTTCACCTGGTCGATCGAGGCGCCCGAGGGACACATGCCCCTGCTCAACCAGTTGCGAGGGGTGCGGCTGATGGATGCACTGTTGCGCCATCCCGCCCTGCGGCAGCGCATCAAGAAGGCCGCGGGGTAGGGTCAATTCCGGCAGCTGCGGATCCTGATCTGTTGGCGTTGCGTTGGTCCGATTTCATCACTCCCTCCACATTGCAGCTGGCTCCGCTGGTGGAGTTGTTGCTGGAGCCGGTGCGTTGCGAGAGCACCCTGGCTGAGTTGCACCTGGGTCTCCAGGAGGCCCTGGTCAATGCCGTGCGCCATGGCAACGGCTGTGATCCGCGGAAATGCCTGCGGATTCGCCGCATCCAGACGCCGCGCTGGCTGGTCTGGCAGGTGCAGGATGAGGGACCTGGTGTGCCGGCAGGCCATCGCGGCCACGCCTTGCCTGACCACGAGGACACCCCCTGCGGCCGGGGCCTGTTCCTGATCCACCATTGCTTTGATGATGTGCGCTGGAGCGGTCGCGGGAACCGCCTCCAACTGGCCGTTCGGCGCTCCCGCTTCAACGCCCGTGGCTTGGACAGCCCGGATCACTGATCTCCTGACGCAGCCAGGCCAGGCCATGCTCCAACAACGCGATCGCCCGCTCCCGCGCTGCGGTTGAGCTGGTCGAGGCCGGGCTGTCCTCTCCGAGCAGCTGCACCAGGGCCGCCGCAATCTGCTCCGCGCCACGGCGCGGCCGTTGGGCCTTGAGGGCGTGCCAGTCGCGGTCTCCGATGCTGAGGCTGCGATGCAGAGCCACGGCTTGCTCCAGGGCCTGCGGGGGCCAGTCCCGTTTCACAGCAGCTGACTGGGTCACTGGACAACACACAACGGCGGCGCCCATCCTGGCGGGATGCCTCACCCCACGCGCCGCACCCGCCCGATCGGTGCCCTGCATCAGCTGGCTGCCGTGCTCACCATGGCCAGTGCAGCTCCTCGGCAGCTCGGACAGGCTGCCTGGCAACGTCGCCAACGGCAACGGCTCGCCATTGCCCAGCGCCTGCTCGATCCCCTGCCCCAGGGGCTGCGGCAACCCCAGGCTGGACGCCACTTCTGGGTCGGCCTGAGGGGAGCCGGTGCCGGCCTGATCCTGGCCTGGTGGCTTCAACGCTGAGCTGCACCCGCCGGACAGCGGTTCGGCTCAGAGCGGTTTGCGGGCGGTCCAGACGCGGGTCATGAAATGGGATTCGGCAGCAATGTCTTCGAATCCGGCCTCCGTCAGCCGCGCGTCGATGTCGTCCTCGATGTAGTGCCGGAAGTAAGGCTCGTGGAAGACTCGCCGGAAATTCTCCATCGGCGCGGCGAACTCCGGCGAATCGTTCAGCTGCACCGAATCCGCCAGCACCAGCACGCCACCGGGCTCCAGCACCCGCTGGATCTCGTTGAGCACGGCCTGCCTTGCCGACCCCGGCAGCTCATGCAGCAGAAACACGCAGGTGGCGCCCTGCAGGCTGGCCTCAGCGAAGGGCAGCGTTTCGGCATTGCCCTGGATCAGCTGGGGCAGCTCGCCAGGCAGCACGGCGAGCCAGCGATTGGCCTGCCGCAGGTAAGCGGTGGAAAGATCGATGCCGATCAACTGGGCCTTGGGCAGGGCACCACGCAGCTGGCGCAGGGTGCGACCGGTACCGGTGGCCACGTCGAGCACCCGCAGGCAGCCCGGGGGCCGATCGGTGAAGGCCTTGAGGCCCTGAACCAGGGGGCCGAGGACCCGTCGCCGCATCGGATCGGCGGTGCCGTTGAACAACAGCTCCACCTGCAGGTCATACAGGGCGGCGGAGTGGTCGCTGAGGTAACCGTCGGTCTGGTGATGGAAATTCTGGAGGTAGTAGTCCGGGTAGGCAGCGGGATCGATGGTGCGGGGCAGGTCGCGCACCTTCCGCTCCCGGCGGCGGGTCCAGGTGGCCGGAATATCGAGCCAGATCAGCGGGTACCGGCTGGCCCAGTCAAGCCAGGGGGCATCGAACAGCAGGGAGGCCGGATAGAGGCCCTGTTCCGCCTCCTGCCAGTCCCGATCCAGCAGACGTTGCATCGATGCCTGCAGCATGGCCAGCAGGGCCGGTGGCACCGGCACCGTGCGGGCGCTGACCTCAGGACTGATCAGGTCCATGAGGCGGCTGCTCACTTCCTTGTGGGCCAGCCCGACCAGACTCTTGCCCTGCTGCAGGGTGTGATAAGCCAGCTTGCTGAGCTGATCGGACATGGAAGGGCCGAAGCGACAACGTCTGGGTGCATTCCAACGGATTGGAATGCTCATCCGTGAGCCAGGATCCTGATCAGCTTCGCGATCGGATCCGTTCCTGAGACCTGATCCGTACACCTGATCCGTTTTGAGATCTGCTCAGCCTTGCGCTCTGCAATGCCCTGGGATGCGAGGTTTCCTGCGATGCGGTCAATCCTCAGGCGTCAGATGTCGTAGTAGAGGCTGAATTCGTAGGGGTGGGGGCGCTGACGCAGCTGCTGCACCTCCGCGTGCTTGATCGCGATCCAGTTGGCGACGAAATCCTCGCTGAACACGCCGCCCGCCAGCAGGTAGTCCTGGTCAGCCTCCAGGGCCTCGAGAGCGCCACTGAGGGAGGCCGGAAGCGATGCAATCCTGGCCCGTTGATTGGCCGGAAGTGCGATCAGATCCCCATCGATGCCGTCACCGGGATCGATCTGGTTCCTGATTCCATCCAGTCCGGCCATCAGCATCGCCGAGAAGGCAAGGTAGGGATTGGCCAGGCCATCGCCGGATCGGAACTCCAGCCGTTTGGCCCTGGGGCTGGGGCCCGTGATCGGAATGCGGACGGCCGCTGAGCGGTTGCCCTGGGAATACACCAGGTTCACCGGCGCTGCGAAGCCCGACACCAGACGCCTGTAACTGTTCGTGCCCGGGTTGGTGAAGGCCAGAACGCTGGGCGCATGGCGCAGCAGACCGCCGATGTACCAGCGAGCGGTCTGGGAGAGGTTGGCGTAGGTGCCCTCCCCGAAGAACAGGGGCTGGCCAGCCTTCCAGAGACTCTGGTGGACAGGCAGTCCAGAGCCGTTCGCGCCAAAGACTGGCTGCGGCATGAAAGTGGCCGACCGTCCATATTTTCTGGCCAGTTTGCGCACCACATAGCGGGTGATCATCAGGTTGTCCGCCGCGCTGATCAACTCCGCATCCTTCATGCCCAGTGCGTGCTGCCCCGATGCCGTCACCGCATGGTGATGCTTGTCCATCGGAACCCCGAGTGAGCCCAGCAACAGCACCATCTCGCTGCGCAAGTCCTGATCGGCGTCGCTGCGGTTGCCGCCGTCGTCGACGTGGCCCTGGTTCCAGGCAGCCTCAATCGACTCGATGCTGTAGGAGCAGCCCGCCTCGCTGGAGCTGTAGCGCACGTCGTCAAAGAGGAAGAATTCCGGTTGGGGCGCGAAGTACGCCGTGTCGGCAAGACCGGTCGAGCCCAGATAGGTGAAGGCCCTCTGGGCCAGGGAGCGGGGACAGCGGCCTGTGGGCTTGGCGCTGCGGGGCTCCTGGATGGAACAGATCAGGCTGAGGGTCCTGTGGCTTTGGAAGGGATCAATCCAGGCGGTGCCGGGATCGGGCACCAAGGCGATCGCTGAGTCCTGAACCGGATTCCAGCCGCGGAATACCGAACCGTCCCAGGCGAGCCCGTCGGCAAAAGCCCGGGCGTTGACCTGGTCAGCGCACACGGTGAGGTGCTGCCATCTGCCATGAAGATCAGCGACTTTGAGGTCGATCAGTTCGATTCCCTCGTCCTTGATCTGGCTCAGAACGTCCCGGGCGGTTTGGGCCATGACGAAGTGGTGGGGGGAGCCCGCGCAGACCACGGGTTGACTGAACGGTAGGGATCGCCCCGAAGCTCACTCGCCAGGTCTGGTCCGATGGCGCCACTTTGCGTAACCGTTTCTGTCAACTTGCCGAGAACGCGCCTGGCAGCAGGAATGTTGCCGGTTGGTGAGTGCTAGTTTCCGCTGCAGGTGCGTCGATCCACAACACCCATGCGCGATGCCATCACTGGTTTGATCGGCCGCTACGACCAGCTCGGTCGTTATTTAGATCGCGATGCCATCGACCGCATCAAGGGCTTTTACTCCCAGTCCGCTCTTCGTCTGGCGGCCGTGGAGCTGATCAACCGAGACGCCGCCGAGATCGTTCGCGAAGCCTCGCAACGGCTCTGGAAAGAGGATCCTGAACTGATCCTGCCGGGAGGAAATGCTTACACCACCCGTCGTCTGGCCGCCTGTCTGCGGGACATGGACTATTTCCTCCGTTATGCCAGCTACGCCCTGATCGCTGACGACGCCACGATCCTCAACGAACGGGTGCTCAACGGTCTCGACGACACGTACAAGAGCCTTGGGGTTCCCACCGGTCCCACCGTCCGGGGGATCGCCCTGCTGGGCGAGGTGGTGTGTGAACAATTGTCCGAGGCCGGAGTTGCTGAGGCGGCCGTGCTGGCCTCGGTCGTGAAGGCTCCTTTTGATCACCTCTGCCGTGGTCTGGCCTCCACCAACGTGCGTGCCCGCTGACCAGCAGCAGCTCTCTGTTTAGGCTCAATCGTCTCACCCCCCTCCGCCCTCGGTCTTGGTCTCCACTCCTGCCCGTCCGCCCGTCGGCGATCACCAGCTCAGCGAAGCTCACCGCTGCACGCTCGGTCCGATCGCCACACCGGATCGTCTTCTGCTCGGACCCGGGCCCTCCAATGCCCATCCCACGGTGCTTCAGGCCCTGTCCCGGACGCCAATCGGCCATCTCGACCCGCTCTACGTGGAGTTGATGGGCGAGGTGCAGGAGCTTCTGCGCTACGCCTGGCAGACCGACAATCGCCTCACCATTCCGATGAGCGGCACCGGCAGTGCCGCCATGGAAGCCACCCTGGCCAACACGGTGGAACCGGGTGACAAGGTGTTGGTGGCCGTGAAGGGCTACTTCGGCCTCCGACTGGCGGATATGGCCGGCCGCTACCGGGCGGAGGTGGCCACGATCGAACGCCCCTGGGGCGAGGCGTTCACCCTGGAGGAGATCGAGGCGGCGCTGCAACACCATCGCCCCGCCATCCTGGCGATGGTGCATGCCGAAACCTCCACCGGGGTCTGCCAGCCCATGGAGGGCATCGGTGAGCTCTGCCGGCAATACGACTGCCTGCTCCTGCTCGACACCGTGACCTCCCTGGGGGCGATCCCCGTCTTCCTGGACGACTGGAAGGTGGATCTGGCCTACAGCTGCAGCCAGAAGGGCCTCAGCTGCCCTCCAGGCCTCGGTCCCTTCACCATGGGGCCCCGGGCCGAGGCCAAACTGGCGGCCCGGCGGGACAAGGTGCCGAACTGGTACCTCGACGTGAGCCTGCTGAACCAGTACTGGGGCAGCAACCGGGTGTATCACCACACCGCCCCGGTGAACATGAACTTCGGCATGCGCGAGGCGCTGCGTCTGCTGGCTGAAGAGGGTCTGGAGAATGCCTGGGCCCGTCACCGGGCCAATGCGGAGCGCCTCTGGATCGGTCTGGAGCGCCTCGGTCTCGAGCCCCACGTCCCTGAAGAGCTGCGCCTGCCCACCCTCACGACCGTGCGCATTCCGGAGGGCGTGGATGGCAAGGCCTTCAGCCTCCATCTGCTCAACACCCATGGCATCGAGGTCGGTGGTGGTCTCGGTGTGCTGGCCGGCAAGGTCTGGCGCATCGGTCTGATGGGCTTCAACAGTCGCGCCGAGAACGTCGATCGGCTGCTGGATCTGTTCGAGGCCGAGCTGCCCGCCTTCCGCTCCGCCGCTGCCTGAACCAGGCCGTGAGCTGAGCTCCAGCCTGCTCGCCGCGCACCCCGCCCACCACGGTCATCGCGTGGTGGGCGCTGGGATCGCTGGCCAGATCCAGGCACCCCCCCAATGCGCCCCGCTTGGGATCCGGGGCGCCATAGACCACCCGTCCGACCCGCGCCTGCACCAGGGCGCCGGCACACATCGGGCAGGGCTCGAGGGTCACCACCAGGGTGCAGGCGTTGAAACGCCAGTCGCCGAGCAACAGCGCCGCCTGGCGCAGGGCCACCAGCTCGGCGTGCCCCAGCGGATCCATCTCGCGATGGCGCCGATTGCTGCCCCAGCCGATGCAGCGTCCCTGGGCATCCAGCATCGCGGCCGCGACAGGAATCTCACCGGTTTCCCCCACAGCGGCTGCATGGCGAAGCAACCGATCCATCCAGCTCTCCAGCCTGGTGTGCTCGATCGTTGCTCTTGATGCCAGCTCGGCAGGCCTGTGGTTCTGATCGTGCAGGAGTTGAGGATCCCCCGAACCGAGCGGATCATCAAGGAGCTGTTGGGTCGGCAAGGGCTGGTGGGGCCGGTCGTCCCGACGGAGTGTCGGCATCGATCGTGGCAGCGGGGCGAGCCCGGCCAAACCAGGGCCTGAACCATGCTGCGCCCCTCAGGTGAGAATGGGAGACCTTGACCGTCCGCCGTTGGCCAGCGCGCCACCAGCTCTGCGGGCCGCCTCGCCCCTGCCCTTTGCCGATCCTGCCCAGCCGGATGCGGCCCTGGAGTCGTTTCTGCATCGGGCTGCCAGCCAGCTCACGGCCTGGATGGGCAGCAGCCTGGCCCGCTCGCCCCTGCCTGGTCTGAGTGTGCTTCCCAGCGCGGTTCCTGAGGCTTTCGGCCTGCCATCGGAAGCCTTGCTGGCCGATCTCCAGCAACTGATGGATGGGGCCTACAACCCCCACCACCCCGGAGCCCTGGCCCACCTGGACCCCCCGCCCCTGGCGGCCTCGATCGTGGGCGATCTGATCTGCGCCGGTCTCAACAACAACCTGCTGGCGGAGGAGCTCTCCCCCAGCCTCAGTCGGCTGGAGCGCAGTCTCTGCAGCTGGCTGGCCGAAGCGATCGGTCTGCCGGCCGGTGCCGGTGGCATCCCGGCCAGCGGTGGCAGCCTCAGCAACCTGATGGCTCTGGTGCTGGCACGCCACCGCGCTGGCCTGGCCTGTTGCGGCCAGGCGGTGGTCCTCTGCAGCCAGGATGCCCATGTCTCCCTGGCCAAGGCCCTCACGGTGATGGGACTGCCGGCCACGGCCCTGCTCACGCTGCCGACCGATGCCTCGGGCGGTCTTGCCATCGAGGCTCTGGAGAGCAGGCTGATGACACTGAGAACCCAGGGAGTGCCGGTTCTGGCTGTGGTGGCCACCGCCGGCACCACCGTGCGGGGAGCGGTGGATCCCCTCGAGCCGGTGGCGGATCTGTGCCGGCGCCAGGGGATCTGGTTGCACGTGGATGGGGCGATCGGAGGGGTGTACGCCCTCAGTGATCGCCATCGCCACCGGGTGGCGGGTCTGGCTCAGGCGGATTCGATCACCCTCAATCCCCAGAAGCTTCTGGGCATCACCAAAACCTCCTCCTTGCTGTTGCTGGCTGATCCGGCAGGTCTGGAGGAGGTGTTCGGCACGGGGCTTCCTTACATGGAGCCCAGCTGGGGGGGCAGCCATGGCGGCGAGGCAGGGCTGCAGGGCACCCGTCCCGCCGAAATCCTCAAGCTCTGGCTGGGCCTTCGGCAACTGGGCCTGGCGGGAATCGAAGCGGTGCTGGATGGCGCCATCGAGCGGCGGCGACATCTGCGCCAGCTGCTGGCCTCTGGTGACCGGCTCGACCTCAAGGACGGCCAGCTGCACCTTCTCGCCTTCTGCCCCGCCGGCTATGACGCCGAGCAGGCCACCCACTGGAGCGCCGAAACCCGCCAGCGCCTTCTGGCCGAGCAGTTGATGCTGTCGCGGCCCCTGTACGGCGGCCGCCATCACCTCAAGGCCGTGCTCGGCAACCCCCACACCAGGGCCGAGCACCTGGAGCGGCTGGCGCAGCTGGTGCACGCCTCGCTTCTACCGCAGCCCTGAAGACGACCCGGCCTGATCACCATTTCCGCTTTCCATATCCAGTTTCTTTTTCCATTCCCTATCCCATTTCTTTTCCCTCTCCTTTTTCGTCCTCCTTTCCAACCGCTATGGACCCATCCGCTCCGGAGACGCCCGACACGCTCGCTCCCGCTCCGTTTCGCTCCGGCGATGCTGCCCGTTCGGATGTTGCACGCTCGGACGATGCCGGCATCTCCGAGGATGCCACCCGCTCCCCTAGGGCCACAGCAGCGGCTGGTGCTCCTGGCGGTGTCGAACGGGATCGGCGGCGTGGACAGTGGGTGGCCATCGTCACCGGGGCCCTGTCGATCCTGATCGGGGTGGCCTACCTGGTGTTGATCACGGTTCTGGATCGTCAAGGTCCCCTGCTGCCGCCTCCGCCTGAGGCCTTCGGCGTGGCGGCAATGCAGTCTGCTCCGGCCGCTGCAGGGGCTCCACCACGCGGCGCAGGGCCAGGTCGAGAAAGCGGCGCAGGGCTCCTTCCCGCCGGTTGAGCTCGAACTGGCGTTGCACCACCTCCTGCAGGCCGCCATCCCCCCAGTCCTGGTCCTGGTCGAAGTAGGTGATGAAGCTCCGCCCTGCCACCCGGGTCAGCCAGGCGGCGCTGACCGCCTGAATCGCGCGACCCACCAGCAGGGTCGGCAGCTGCAGGCTGAGAGCCCCGCTCAACAGGCTCACGCCCCCCTTGATCAGCCCCAGCCCCGCCAGGGTGCGACCCACCGAGAGGGCCAGATCCTGAGCTGAGGCGCGGCTGAGGGTGATGCCGTAGATCCGGCCGATCTCCACCACCATCTGGGCATTCACGGCGGCGGCACCGAGCAGATCCACCCCTGGCAGGGGCGTGACCGCCAACACCCCGGCACTGATCCACATGTAGCGATCCACGATCCGGTCCGCATCGCTGCGGCGCTGGCGGGCCAGCAGGGCGCGGCTGGCCTCACTCAGTCGGCGGCTCTGCAAAAGGATGTTGTCGGCGATCAGCTCTTCGCCGTCGCTGTGCAGCACCGCCGCCAGCCGGCCCAGCAGGGCGTCGACTTCAGGCGGAGGCTGCAGCGGACGGCCCCCTGGCATCGGCACGCTCTGGGGAGACGCACTGGCACTGACCACATCAGCGGCGGTCAGGCGGCCCTGGCAACGTTGGCGCAGCAGAGCCAGCAGCCGCTGTTCCTCCCGTTCACCGCGCAGGTCGCACTTGTTCAGCACCAGCAGCAGGCGTTTGCCCAGCCCGGCCAGGGTGTCGAACACCTCCAGCTCGCTGGCCCGCAGATCTCCGTCCACCACCAGCAGCAAAAGATCGGCCCGGGCCGCCTGATCGCGGGCGGCCTGCTCCCGTCGCTGCCCATCGACGCCGGCCTCCAGGATGCCGGGTGTGTCCACCAGGATCACCGCCCGGCGCAATCCCCGCAGCCGCAGCCGGTAGCGGTTCGAGCCGACGGTGGATCCCATCGGGGCCCCCACCTCTCCCACCAGCTCGCCCAGCAGGGCGCGGATCAGGGAGGTCTTGCCGGCCGAACCACTGCCGAACAGCACGATCACCAGATCGCCGCGCTCCAGCTCCGCCTGCACCCGCTCCCGCTCCTGCCGCAGGGCCTCGCGAGCCACCGCATCCCGGACGCGATCGAGGGTGGCATCAATCGAGGCCAGCTGGCTCTGGGCCGCCTCCTGGCGATTGTTCGGTGGCGGCGGCAGCTCACCAGCGGCAGAGCCGCTGCGGCTGGAACGGCCGAGGCGCCGTCCTCCCTGGAGCCAGGGCCACACCAACCGGGCCAGGACCAGCAGCAGCCCGGCCAGCAGCAGCAGGGCGATCGGGCCCACCAGCCAGCCTGGGAGCCAGTAGCTCAACTGCCAGAGCAGCTGATTGACGGTCTGCAGCACCATGCCCACCAGCACCAGCACCGCCAGGGCGACGACGAGCCAGATCCAGGGCCTGGCGGGCAGCTTCATGGTGTTGGACTCGTGGTGCCTGCGCCTCGGACCAGATCGCCCCAGAGGCCCGCGGCCAGGGCACTGCTGGCGTGGGTGGGGCGGTTGTCGTCATTGCCGAGCCAGACGCCAATCACCCAGTGGCGCCGCGGCTCGAACCCCACGAAGAGCAGATCCCTGCCCTCGTTGGTGGTGCCGGTCTTGCCACCCTCCTGCCCCCCCAGGTAGGCGGCGCTGCCGGTGCCACTGCGCACCACCGCGCGCAACAGATCCTGGAGAGCGCGGGCCGTGGCTTCGCTGCTCACCCGCCTGCCAGGGGCAACGGTGGCGGTGGGCTGACGCCCGCCTGGATCGCTCTCGCCACGGCTACTGCCCGCGGCACTGCCCGCCGCACTGGCTTTGCAGCGCTGGAGGGTGGCGGGATCGGCCAGCCGAGCACCCCCGCCACAGAGTTCCGCATCGGTGAGGCGGCGGATCGTGCTGGGCTGATGCCAGAGGCCGTTGTTGGCGATGGCGGCGTAGGCACCGGTGAGTTCCAGCAGCGTCACTTCGCTCTGTCCCAGGGCCAACCCCGGCACGGCCGCCAGGGGGCTGCTGATGCCGAGCACGCGGGCCTTGTTCACCACCGCCTCCAGGCCGACCCGCTGGGTGAGCCGCAGCGCAGCGGTGTTACTGCTGCGCGCCAGGGCCTGCCGCAGGCTGAGGCTGCCGCCGCAAGTGCTGGCGAAGAACTGACCACGCCATTGCAGGGGGCCGCAGCCGATCCGATCTCCCGGCCTGGCCCCCTTCTCCAGGGCCACCAGATAGGGCACCAGCTTGAAGGTGCTGCCCGGCTGGCGCAGGGCCATCGAGGCGCGGTTGAACTGGCTCTGGCGATAGTCGCGGCCGCCGGCGATGGCCAGGATGCCGCCGCTGCGACTGTCGAGCACCACCACGGCACCCTGGCTGACGCCGCTGAAAGCCGGCCGAGCCAGGGTGTCGCGCAGCTGCCGTTCCACCCGTTGTTGCAGGGCTGGATCGAGGTGGGTATCGATCAGAAAGTTGCCCTCCTGTGCCACCTCCTGCCCCACCAGGGCCTCCAGATCACGGCGCACCTGATCGCTGTAGAACGGGGCATTGCGGCCAGGTCCATTGGATCGGCAGGCCTGTGGAGCGAGCTGCACCGGGCGGCGGCGGGCCCGGCGGGCCGCATCGCGACCGATTCGGCCGGTGTCCGCCATCTTGGCCAGCACACGGTTTCGAGAGTCCAGAGCGGCCTCGGGCGCCACACAGGGATCATTGCCGTTAGGGGAGGGCAGCAGCCCCACCAACAGGGCGGCCTCCTCCAGCTCCAGGCGAGCGGCCGGTTTGTCGAAGTAGTGGCGGGCGGCATCCTCAAAGCCCCAGCCCACCCCGAGGTAGACACGGTTGAGATAACTCAGCAGCAGATCGGCCTTGCTGAAGCGGGCTTCCAGCTGAAGGGCCACCAGCAGCTCCCGCCACTTGCGACCCAGTGTTTCCCCCTGTCCCACCTGCTCCGGATACAGGCTGCGGGCCAGCTGCTGGGTGAGGGTGCTGCCACCTTCCAGCACGCGGCCACCCACCAGGTTGGTCACCAGGGCCCGGCCTGTCCCGATGGGATCCACCCCCGGATGCCACCAGAAGCGGCTGTCCTCACTGGCCAGCAGTGCATCGATCAACACACCCGGGTAGTCCCGCAAGGCGGCCAGCTCGCGATGCTCCACGCCCTCCGCCGAGCTGAGCGGCCGGTTGTTGCGGTCGTAGAGCGCCAAGGGGCCGCGCACGTTGGCCAGACTGCCGCGGATCGGCGCCTGCCACAGGGCCAGGCCCAGGAGCAGAGCCCCGCCACCGGCCAGACCGGCCAGGGCCAGGCAGGTGCCCCGCAGCAGGGGGGCCAGGCGGCGCTGCATCGGCTGGCGGAACACCAGCAGCGGCACCGGCCCGCGTTCTTCCGGGCCGAAAGCCACGGCGTCACCGTCCCGCAGCAGCAGCTCCTGCACGCGCCGACCCTGCCACCAGAGGCCGTTGGTGGAGCCGGCGTCCTGAAGCAGCCAATGCTGACCGCGCCATTCCAGACGTGCGTGCTCACGACTCACGGCCGGGTGATCGATCACAATCTCCAGGTCGGGATCCCGGCCGATGCGCCAGAGACCGCCATGCAGGCGGAGCGTGCGCTCAGGCTTGATCTGCTCAAGCTTGGTGCGTTCAGCCTCGGCATGCTCTGCTGCTGCAGCGGAGGCCGATGGAGGCCCGCCTCGCCCGGGAGATGCGGTGCCATGGCCATGGCGCGGCAGGGGATCCCTCCGGGAGCCATCGAGGCCGTAGAGCTCCAGTTGCGCTGCTGCCAGAGGGAGACCGGTCATGCCACCGAACGGGGCCGGCCAAGCAGATCCAGCAGGAAACAGGCCACGGCCACGTTGATCGCCACGTCCGCCAGGTTGAACACCGGAAAGCTCACCGGCACGAACTCCAGGAAATCCACCACGGCTCCAAGGCGCCAGCGATCGACACCATTGCCGATGGCTCCCCCCAGCAAGCATGCGCAACCGGCTGCTTGCCAGACCCCCATGCGGGGCTGGGCCAGAAGCCACAGCACCAACCCCAGGGCCACCAGCAGGCTCACCAGACCCAGGGCGACGGTGGAGCCGGTGAACAGGCTGAAGGCGGCTCCGGTGTTGAACACCAGGCGCAGTTGCAGGATCCCGGGAATCAGGGTGTCCACCTGACCGGCGGCCAGTTGCTTCAAGGCCCAGTGCTTGCTGAGCTGATCCAGGATCACCAGCAGAGCCGCCAGCCCCAGGCAGAGCAGCTGGCGGCGGTTGGGTCGGCGCCAGAGGGTTGAACGGATCATGAGGGCAGGAGCAGCAGGCGCCGCAGCAGCAGGGCCACCACGGCAACGGCGCAGCAGAGCATCAGCTGGGGCAAGAGGGGCCCGATCGAATAGCTCATCAGCAACGGCACCAGGGTGCCGCTCCAACGGCCTGCCAGAGCCCCGAGCAGCAGGTTGGCGATGCCGCACAACTGAATCACCAGCAGGCCGATGGCGGCAGCACCGGCCAGGGAGAGGGGGTCGTTCATGCCCGGCTGGCGGGCCAGACGGCCCGTCAGCCAGGCCGCCGGCAGAAACCCGGCCAGATAGCCGAAGCCGGGATCCAGCACATAGGAGGGGCCACCACCGCCATAGAACACCGGCAGCTGGAACAGCCCCACGCTGAGGTACGCAACGGCCGCGAGCATGCTGCTGCGCGGGCCGCAGACCAGCGCCGTGAGCAACAGGCCGGGGACCTGCAGGGTGATCGGCAGGCTGACCAGCGTCCAGGCACCCGTGAGATCGTCCAGACCTCCGGAGGGAAGGGGAACGGCAGCCTGGATCAGGCCTCCAACCAGGATGAGCAGGAGTCCGGCGATGGCGCCGCTCCAGGTGGCAAGGGCCCGCAACGGCACAACCAAAGGGCTGGCGCCATCCTGCTGCAGCTAGGTTCACCTGACCAGACACCCTCGGGCCAGACAGGTTCGGGGGCGGAGTTCAGGCCCATGCCACCCAGACAGCCCGAACAGGCACCTCCGCCAGGCCAAGGCGTTCCGATCGAGGCCGCAGCCTCGGGTGAGGCGGCATCAGGTGATGCCGTGAAGGACGTTGGTGGACATGACCATCCGGGACAGGAAGACGCGGCAACCGCGATTCCCCAGGAACCCGAGACGGTTGCTCTCCAGATTGGAGCGAGGGTCGAGGTATGCCGGCCCTTGCGCTATCTGAAGACTTCTGACCCGATGCCGATGTTGCGCCCCCCCGATCTGGTCGATCCGGGCGAGGTCGGCACGGTCACAGCCATCCGGATGATGGGTCAGGTCTCGGTGCGATTCCGTCGCGGCAGCTTCCTGATCAACAGCGATGATCTGAAGCTCTGCTGAGCATCTGAGTAACCTCGCTGACCAGCTCAGACCGAGTCAGGGCAAGGCGACACCGTCAGGTCGATAACGGGTGGGCTGTCCAGACGGCTGCGGCTCCTTCCAACGCCGCGGTCGGTCCACAGAGGCTGAGGTGGGGGCGGCGCAGGCAACGCTGTGCCGCTGCCTGAAGGGCTGCACCATCGAACTGGCCGGCTCGCTCCAGGGCCTGGTCCACGTAATCCGTGGGAAGTCCATGGCCCAACACCAGGGCCAGACGGTCGGCGATCTGGCCGCAGGTCTGCCGGCCCATGGCGTCCTGACCACGGAACTTGGCCAGGGCCAGCTCCAGTTCCTCAGCGTCCAGCGGGTGCTCCAGCAGTCGCTGCCATTCGTCCAGCAGCGAGCGGCAGGCATCGGCGGCGCGATCGGCCGACGTGGAGAGGTGGAACACGAACGGGGCGGCGCCGCGGCGGGCGGGCAGGTGGACACCCACGTCGTAGGCCAGCCCCTGCTCTTCGCGCATCACGACGAACAGGCGGCTGGACATCCCCATGCCCAGATGGCTGTGCAGCAGCCGCAGGGCCAGACCATCCTGTTCGCCCAGGGGCACGGTGGCTGCACCGAGCATCAGCACCATCTGTTCGGTGTCCTGGGAACAGAGGGCCAGGCGCTCCCCCGGCCACCCCAGGGGACCAGTCCCCTTCAACGGCGCCTGGCTGCTCCAGGGTGACGCCTCCAGGCTGCGCTGCAGAAGCGTGATCAACGACTGAGGCACATCACCGCAGAGCACCAGCACGGCGCCGTGCGCCCCGAGGGTCTGGCGCAGCGGATCCAGGGCCTCCAGCTCCAGGCCCTGCAGGTCCGCCTCGAGCCCCAGGGGGTCATGACCGTAGGGCCCGTTCCCATAAAGCTGCTGGCGTAGACGGTCGTGGCAGAGCTGGAACGGATCCTCCTTCTGGCGCTGCAGGGCCTGCAGATTGAGCTGCCGCTCCAGCTCAAACTGATCGGCTCGCAGCCAGGGGCTCTGCACCATGGTCAGCAGCAGCGGCAGGAGCAGATCGGCATCCTCCCTGGCGCATTTGAGGCTCAGCAGCAGGTTGTCTTCGGAGGCCTCGCAGCGGAGCGCGGCGCCGCATCCCTCCACCAGATCGGCGAGGGCCTCCGGACCCAGGTCGCCGCAGCCGCGGGTCATCAGGCCAGCCAGAATCTGGTGGGCACCGCAGGCTCCCGCTGGATCGAGGCTGCTGCCTCCCCGGATCCAGAGCCGTGCCGACAGGATCGCCGGCCCGGGGCGATGGACCACCGCCAGGGGCAGGCCGCCCGGCAGCAGCATGGTCTCCGGCGTGGTGCGGAACAAAGACAACGTCGCGAGGGGCATCAGGCGGGAACGGCCTCCAGCACGCAGGCCAGGGCTGGATCAAACAGGGGCAGCATGCTCTGCTGCAGGCGAGCGGGGCTCCAGGTCTCGAGCAGCTGCAGGGGTTGCTCGAGAGGAGCATGGCGGCCCCAGAGCCCATTGGCGCCGATCAGTCCGGCTACCCCACCAGCGGCTTCGAGCCCGAATCGATAGGCATGCGCCACCAGGCGCCGACTTCGCTGCCACTCGGCCTCCGGCAGGGCCGTCTCGCCGAGCTCCTGCCACACCTGGGCGATCACCCGGCGCACTTCCGGCAGATCCTCGGGCTCGCAAACCGCTTCCAGCAGCGCCAGGCTGCCGCACTCGAGCACGTGCAGGTCGAGATCGACGCTCTCAACGATCCGCAGATCTTCCCGCAACCGATCCACCAGCCGGCTGCGACGCCCCTCCGCCAGGGCGGTGGTGAGCAGGTCGGCGCCCATCACGGCCTCCTGCTCAACGGCCGCGGGCAGGGCCCAGGCCATCAGCAGGCGGGCAGCTTCCAGCCTGGGGATGGCGAGACGGTGGACTCCAGGGCGGAGACGCAGGGCCGGCGGCGAGGGTGGATCGCTGCTGGCGTCGAGCTCGGCCAGGGCACTGCCGCTCAGCCGATCGAACCGCTGGTCCGCGGCCAGGGGACCCGTCTCCAGGCAGCCGCTGAGGGCCAGGATGCAACGGTCTGCCCCATAGAGCCGCCGCTGGAACTCGCCCATCACAGCGGGCGTGTGCTGCAGCAGGGCGTCGCGGCGGCCCAGGATCGGCAATCCATAGGGGTGATCCGGGCAGGCCAGAGCGAGCAGGCGCTGCATGGCGATCTCCTCGGGCTGGTCTTCGCTCTGGGCCAGTTCCTCCAGCACCACCTGGCGCTCCATGGCGAAGGCCTCCTCCTCCAGGCGAGGGCGCAGCACCAGATCCAGCAGCAGATCGAGGGCCTGATCGGCCGCGTCGGGTGGAATCAGCACGTGATAGTGCACGTCATCGAAGCCGGTGGCGGCATTGCTGCTGCCACCCAGGGCCTCGATGCGCCGGTCAAACTCACCGGCCTCGAGGTGGGCACTGCCCTTGAACACCATGTGCTCGAGAAAGTGGGCCACACCGCTCTCCTGCGGAGCCTCCCAGGCACTGCCGGCCCGGCACCAGAGGTTGAGGCAGATGAGCGGCGCGTCCGGCAGGGACAGGCTGACCACCGGAGCCCCGTTGGCGAGATGGTCGAGCTGAGGGGGCGCCAGCTCCGGCAGCAGCAGCGGCGACGCCCCCTGGGGCACGGCAACGGGCACGGTGGCAGACGCATGGCAGGATCTGCATTCTGCTGCTGCCACCGGCGGCACGCGCCCGTCCCTGCCGCCCATGCCCAGCACTGAGGCCCAGCGCGCCGAGGGTGTCCATCCCCTGGTGGATGCTCTGGCCGAGAGAATCCGCCAGCAATGGGCGCTCCTGCCGGAGCTGGCACCGCTGGCGGTGGACCCAGCCCTGGAGGCCATCACCGGCAGCCTCGATGGCGAGCACCTGTTCATCCGCAACGAACTGCGTCAGTGCCGTGGGCTGCGCAAGCTGCACCTGGAAACGGCACGGTTAGGGGCCGGCCTTCAGATTCTCCACTGCGTCTTCTTTCCGGATCCTCGCTACGACCTGCCCGTCTTCGGCGCCGACATCGTGGCGGGGCGCGGCGGAGTGTCGGCCGCCATCGTGGATCTCTCTCCGGTGCGTGGGGATCTCCCTGAAGGAATCGATGCAGCCCTGGAGGGGCGAGAACGCCACACCTATGAAGGCGAACGGGAACTACCCCCGTGGGGCTCGATCTTTTCCCGGCACGTGCGCTTCGTGAGGCCGGCCAATCCCCAGGAAGAGGAGTGGTTCATCGAGGAGGTGGCCTGTTTCCTGCAGATCCTGGGCGAGGCGATCAGGGGCACGGAACCGCAATCCAGCCAACATCCGAATACGATCAAGCGCTGGGCTGGTCAGCTCCACTATTGCAAGCAGCAGAAACAAAACGACAAGACCAGGCGGGTCCTGGAGAAAGCCTTCAACCCCGAATGGGCCGACCGCTACATCGAGGAGCTGCTGTTCGACGACCCGGCGCCGCTTTGAGTCTCGGAGGGCTCCACTCCCGCCCCCTGGTCCTGGGTCTTGGCCTGCTGGTGCTGGTGCTCGGCGGAGTGATCCTGTTGCGACAACGGTCCACGCCTCCGGCCCGACCTGCTCCGGCCCCTGCGACTGCCACGACCCAGACGCTGGAGGCGGTCTCCGCCCTGGGCCGGCTTGAGCCGGACGGTGATGTGCGCAAGCTGGCCGAACCGATGAACGGCATGGGGGGGAGCCCACGCATCCAAACCCTGCTGGTCGAGGAAGGCGATTTGGTGCGGCGCCAACAGGTTCTGGCCACCTTCGACAGCCGACCTGGCCTGCTGGCTCAGAAGAATGTGCTCATCACCCGGATCAACAGTCTCCAGAATCAACTGGTGCTGCTGGAGCGGGAAACCAGCCGCTACCGCCGCCTCGCCAACGCCGGAGCCACCGCCACTGGTGATCTGGAGGTGAGGGAGATCAAGCTGCTCGAACTGAAAGGCAATCTCGACGAGGCCCGATCGGAGCTGCGCCGGGTCGAAACCGACCTGGTGGATAGTGAACTCAGGGCCCCGATCGATGGCACCGTGCTGCACATCTGGACCCGGGCGGGCGAGCGTCCGGGGGCGAACGGCATTCTCGAGCTTGGTGGTGGCACTGGCATGGAAGCCATTGCCGAGGTCTACGAGAGCGATATCGACCGGATCAGGCTGGGGCAGAAGGTGCGGATCACCAGCGAAAACGGCGGGTTCAGTGGCAGCCTGGCCGGCCGCGTGATCCGGATCAGCCCGCAGGTGCGCCAGCGGGATGTGCTCTCCACCGACCCCACCGGCGATGCCGATGCCCGGGTGGTGGAGGTTCGTCTGGCGATTGATCCAGCCGATATGGAACGGGTGCGTCGCCTCGCCGGCCTCAAGATCGTCACCCGCTTCGAGAGCTGAGGTGAATCGGATGCAACCCCTGGCGGCACTGGCTTCGCTGTGGTCGTCCAGGCGCATTCCGATGTCCTGGCTGCTGCTCACCCGTCAGCCGGCCCGGTTGGCCGTGGCCCTGGCGGGCATCTGCTTCGCCGGCATCCTGATGTTCATGCAGTTCGGCTTCCGCGACGGACTGTTCGATGCCAGTGTCACGATCCACAAGCTCTTCGATACCGACCTGGTGCTGCTGAGCCCCCGCTCCAGCAGTTCGGTGAGCATGGCGGGCTTCCCTCGGCGCCGGTTGGTTCAGACCCTGGCCGATCCGGATGTGGCCGGGATCACCCCGGTGCACTGGAGTCTGCTGCTCTGGCGCAATCCCCAGACCCGGGCCACCCGCTCCCTGCTCACCCTGGGCTTCGAGCCCGACGACCCCCTGTTCACCGATCCCAGCCTGGCTGCCAAGAGCCAGGTGCTGACCCAGCGGGGTCGGGTGCTGTTCGATGAGCTGTCCCGGCCGGAATTCGGCCCTGTGGCCGAATGGTTCCGCCAGGGCCGGCTGGTCGAGAGTGAAATCTCCGGCAAACGGGTGCGGGTGGCGGGGCTGGTGGCCCTGGGAACCTCGTTCGGCGCCGATGGCAATCTGCTGACCAGCAGCGAGACCTATCTCAGCCTTCTGCCCGAAACGCCACCCGGCAGCATCGAAGTCGGTCTGATCCGCCTGCGACCGGGAGCCGACCCCGCAGCTGTGCAGCGTCGCCTGGAGGCGGCCCTGCCGCAGGACGTGCGCGTCTACACCAAGCAGGGCTTCATCAACTTCGAGATGAACTACTGGCGCGACAGCACCTCGATCGGCTTCATCTTCACCCTCGGTGCGGCAATGGGCTTCATCGTGGGCTGTGTGATCGTTTACCAGATCCTTTATTCCGACGTCAGTGATCACCTGCCCGAATACGCCACCTTGATGGCCATGGGTTACCGCCTCTCCACCCTGCTGGGCGTGGTGGCGCGTGAAGGCTTCTTTCTGGCGATCCTCGGCTACCTGCCGGCCTACGCCGCCGGCGAAGGCCTCTACGTGCTGGTGCGCAACGCCACCAACCTGCCGGTGGGCATGGACACGCCTCGGGCGGTGCTGGTCTTCGGCCTGATCCTGGTGATGTGCATGGGCTCAGCGGCCCTGGCCATGCGCCGGTTGGCCGATGCCGATCCAGCTGAAATCTTCTGATGCTCTTCTCTGAATCTCTGTTCTGAATCTCTCTTCAGGACCTCCTTTCAGACCGCTTCCGTTCCCCTTCCCCGGCCATGTCCGTCGACCCTCTTGCCACCGCGAATGCGCCCCAGCAGGGCGGCCCCAGCGTGGCGCTGCGGGGCCTGAGCCACTGGTACGGAAGCGGCGCCATGGAACGGCAGGTGCTGCAGGGGATCGATCTGGAGATTCATCCCGGCGAGGTGGTCTTGCTCACAGGACCATCCGGCTGCGGCAAGACCACCCTGCTCACCCTGGTGGGGGCCTTGCGCCAGGTGCAGGAGGGATCGGTGCGGGTGCTCGGCCAGGAGCTGCTCGACTCCAACAGGCGCCAGCGTCAGCGGCTTCGCCGTCAGATCGGCATGATCTTCCAGGGGCACAACCTGCTGGGCTTCCTCAGCGCTGAGCAGAACGTGCAGATGGGCTCCGACCTGCTCCCCGGTCTCGGCTATCGCGCCCGCCGCGACCAGGCCCGTGAATGGCTGCGGGCCGTGGGCCTGGGCGATCACCTCGGCAAGCTGCCCCACGATCTGTCCGGTGGCCAGAAGCAGCGCGTGGCGATCGCGCGTGCCCTGGCTTCCCATCCGCGCCTGCTGCTGGCCGACGAGCCCACCGCCGCCCTTGACAGCCGCAGTGGGCGTGAAGTGGTGGAGCTGCTGCGGGGGCTGGCCCGGGAGCAGGGCTGCGCGGTGCTGATGGTGACCCATGATCCCCGCATCCTCGATGTGGCGGATCGTCTGGTGCGGATGGAGGATGGCTGCCTGCAGGAGCAGGCAGATCCACGGCCGCTGGTGAATGCCACGGCCTGAGCCAGGTCTGGAGCGGGGTGTTGGGCTGGGCGGTGTTTCG
Source organism: Synechococcus sp. CBW1006 (assembly GCF_015840525.1). Taxonomy (NCBI): domain Bacteria; kingdom Bacillati; phylum Cyanobacteriota; class Cyanophyceae; order Synechococcales; family Synechococcaceae; genus Synechococcus; species Synechococcus sp. CBW1006. Next base: position 3,128,930 of record NZ_CP060396.1, read on the forward strand.
GGAATCCCCAGCCGGACGGTGTCTGACGATTGGCTAGGGTTGAAGTTCAGTCATTTCCACTTACCGCAGGCCGTATGTCCAAGCGCAGGAATCTCAAGAAGGAAAAACAGGAACGCAATCGCGCTTACGCGCGCAAGTTCAAGAAGCGCAAGCTGCGCAACGATGGCCGCGGTGAAGGGGCCGGCAATGGCGTGACCGGCACGGCCAACAACGGCGGCGCTGCTGATTGAGTCCAGCTGCTTGCTGGGCCCGGAGAGTCAAGGATCCTGCGGGATCCTTTTTTTTCGCCCGACTGTTTGCCCGGCTGACTGTTTGCCCGGCGCCCGCCCGCCCGCTCGCTTCCTTCTCACTGGCGCGCCTCTTGTTCAGCGCCTCGCTGCTGCCTCTGGTTCTGCAGAGCCGAGCCACGTCCCTCCTCCTGTGCGGCCATGTTTCTGAGCGTCGTCATCCCCACCTACAACCGCCTGCCGATCCTGCGGAAGTGCCTGCTGGCACTGGAGGCTCAGCAGCTGGCAGCGCCGGTTGAGGATTTCGAGGTGGTGCTGGTCGACGACGGCTCCACCGACGACACCGTCACCTGGCTTGAGCAGCAGGCCGATCTGCTTCCCCATGTGCGCCTGATCCGCCAGGAACACGGAGGCCCGGCCGAAGGGCGCAACCGCGGTGTCGATCATGCCCACGGCGATGTGATCGTGTTCATCGACAGCGATCTGGTGGTGCTGCCCGACTTCCTCTGCTGCCATGCCCGCGCCCTGCAGCGCAGCTGGCAGAGCCGCGGCGACAAGCTCTGCTTCACCTATGGCGCCGTGATCAACACCGCCAACTTCGAGGCACCCACCAGCGAACCGCACAAGCTCAACGACCACTCCTGGGCCTACTTCGCCACCGGCAACGTGGCGATCGATCGGGAGCTGCTGGAGCGCGCCGGCCTGTTCGACACCAGCTTTCGCCTCTACGGCTGGGAGGATCTGGAGCTGGGGGAACGACTGCGCAGGCTTGGTGTGGTGCTGGTCCGTTGTCCTGAAGCCGCCGGCTATCACTGGCATCCGCCCCTCAGCCTTGAGCAGATCCCTGATCTGATCCGGGTCGAACGCGAGCGGGCCAAGATGGGGCTGGTGTTCTTCCGCAAGCACCCCACCCGGCGGGTGCGCTTCATCATCCAGTACACCTGGCTGCATCGCGCCCTCTGGGAGCTGCTCACGCTGGGTGGTCTGCTCAATGAACGCAGCCTCAGACCTCTGCTGGCCTGGCTGATTCGCCATGGCAAGGCAGGGCTGGCGATGGAGCTGCTGCGGCTGCCGCTCAACCGCATCGGCGTTCGGGCGCTGTATGGGGAAGCGCGCCAGGCCTGAGGGGCTGTGGAGCCAGCAACACCATTTGATACGGTGTCTGGGTCCTATTCACCGCACACCTGTCCGTTTCGGGTGATCGGGCATGACGTTGCCAATCCCTCCTTGCAGGGTAGTTGGCGTCTTTCAGTCGTGCCAACGGATCCCAGGCAGGTGGAGGCCAACCCGAAACTTCCCGATTCATGGCTGTTGTCACCCTTTCCGAAATGATGGAGGCGGGTGCCCACTTTGGGCACCAGACCCGCCGCTGGAATCCCAAAATGTCGCGCTACATCTATTGCGCGCGCAACGGGGTCCATATCATCGATCTCGTGCAGACTGCCGTCTGCATGAACAATGCCTACAAGTGGGTGCGTAATGCCGCCCGCAGCGGCAAGCGTTTCCTGTTCGTGGGCACCAAGAAGCAGGCCTCCGAGGTGATCGCCATTGAGGCCACCCGCTGCGGCGCGTCCTATGTGAACCAGCGTTGGCTGGGCGGCATGCTCACCAACTGGACCACGATGCGGGCCCGCATCGACCGCCTCAAGGACCTGGAGCGCATGGAGAGCTCCGGTGCCATCGCCATGCGCCCCAAGAAAGAAGGCGCTGTCCTGCGACGTGAACTGGAGCGTCTGCAGAAGTATCTGGGTGGCCTGAAGAACATGCGCCGCCTGCCGGACGTGGTTGTTCTGGTGGACCAGCGCCGTGAGACCAACGCGGTGCTCGAGGCCCGCAAGCTGGACATCCCCCTGGTGTCGATGCTCGACACCAATTGCGATCCGGACCTCTGCGACGTGCCGATTCCCTGCAACGACGACGCCGTGCGTTCGGTGCAGCTGGTGCTCGGCCGCCTCGCCGATGCCATCAATGAAGGCCGTCACGGTGCGCAGGACCAGCGCGGTGCCGACGACGAGAGCTGAGTCGTCTCGAACAAACCCGGTTACACCATCGTCGTCTGAACTGTCCGCCCTGGTGGTGGACGCGATCCAGAGGGGGAGAGTCTGGCGGCCTCTCCTCCATTCCTCATTTCCTCTTTCGAGAGACTCGGGCGCTACGCCACGCCAGTTCGCCGGTCCACCGCATTGGCGCTGGCTGGTCACACGGGTCTGCCGCGACGCCCAGGCGGCTTCAGACACTGGGCACCTTTCCTTCCTTTCCACCCCACCCATGGCTGAGATTTCAGCGAAGCTTGTCAAGGAACTGCGCGACAAGACCGGCGCAGGGATGATGGACTGCAAGAAGGCCCTGGCCGAATCCGCCGGGGACATGACCAAGGCCAGCGAGTGGCTGCGCCAGAAGGGCATTGCCAGCGCCGAAAAGAAAGCTGGCCGCACGGCCGCTGAGGGCGCCATCGGCAGCTACATCCACACGGGTGCCCGTGTTGGCGTACTCGTGGAGGTGAACTGCGAGACCGACTTCGTCGCTCGAGGCGAAGTGTTCCAGGAACTGCTGCGCAACGTCGCCATGCAGATCGCCGCCTGCCCGGGTGTGGAATATGTCGCCGTCGACGACATTCCTGCCGAGATCGCCGAGCGCGAGAAGGCGATCGAGATGGGCCGCGATGACCTGGCGGGCAAGAAAGAGCAGATGAAGGTGAAGATCGTCGAAGGCCGCATCGGTAAGCGTCTTAAGGAGATGGCCCTGCTGGAGCAGGCCTTCATCAAGGACAACACCCTGACCGTGGCGGAACTGGTCAAGCAGGTGGCCGGCAAAGTGGGCGAAAACATCCAGGTGCGTCGCTTCACCCGCTACACCCTCGGCGAAGGAATTGAAGTCGAGCAGTCTGACTTTGCCGCCGAAGTGGCCGCCATGTCCGGCAAGGCAGCCTGAGCCGCTGATCACTCCCGACTCACCGATGTCCCTGCTCGAAGCCAGACGAACCCGTCTGGCCCTGATCGACCAGGTGAAACGTGGCAATGCCAAGCGATACAGAGCCCTGGCCCTGTATCTCCAGGTGCTGCGCGAAGGCCTGCTGAACCGGATTCAGCAGGCCTGTTTTCATCTGGCCACGCAGGTTTTTCCCCAACGCTATGCCGCTCTGCGGCCGCCCCAGCGTCTGGAACTGCATCGCCGTCTTGAGGCGCTGGTGGAACGGTGCAGCACCCTGCTCACGGTCGAGCAGCTCGCGGTTCTGGCTCACCAACAGGCCCAGCAGAAGATTGCTCGCAGTCAGCGCCAGCAGCGCCGGTTTCTGCAGTCGCTGCGTGACTCCGTCGAGGAGACGGTGCAACCTCCTGAGCGAGAGCAGCTTGAACCACTGCCTCAGGGGTCGATCCGTCTGGGACTCGATCTGCCCCTGTCCACTGATCTGTTGGCCGGCCAGGAATTGTTCACCTCCGGGTTGCCATCACCGCTGGCAGCTTCGGAAGCAGCGGCCCGTGGAGCCGTTTCCATCGATCAGCCCAGCGACGCCGAGGGGCCTGCTGATCCAGACAGCGATGTGTTTGACCTCGAGGGGCTTGATGACGGCCTCGACGACGGACTGGATGACGGCCTCGCAGAGGAGGATCTGGAGATCCCTGGGGTGGAGTCCCCCGGATCATCCGATCCAGAGTCCGAGGGCTCCCATTCGGCCTTGATGGCGGCCTTCGGGCAGTTGCTGGAGGCTTCCCTGCGTGATGGTCCCGCCGGCCTGAGTGACCAGACTCGATCCGGTCGTGTTGATCAACAGGATCAAGCTCAGTCGAATCAGTTTCGCTCGGGTCTTCCTGAATCAGCTCTGCCTGAGATTGATCAGCCTGAGACTGCCCAGGATGAGCCAGGTCAGCTTGCGCCGGACTCCACCACACAAGAGTCTCTCTGGACTCAGGGATCGTTGCCTGCGGATCCTGTGGGGCTGACGCTGTGGTTCGAGGGCATGGAGGCGGCGCTGACACGCCGGCTGCGCAATCTCTCCCATGCGATCAATGTGGAGTTGCTGCGCCTGGGGCTGATCCGCAGCCTGCTGCCTGTGAACCTGCTTGATGCGGTGCTGCAGGGCCAGGTGGATACCCTGCCAGCGGGACCCAACCTGGTACGACTGGCTCTGTCCTTCCCCGATCCAAGTGGGCAGGGCAGTCTCGAGTCGATCGCGCTGTTGTTGCGTTCGGCTGATCTCGAACTGGAGCTGCCCAGCCTGCGAACCTGCCGGCGAAGGCTGGAGCAGATGCTGCAGGAGGATCGCAGAATGGCTGAGCAGTTTCGCCGTCTGGAGCGGCGGATCCAGGTGCTGGAAGCCGAGGTTCTGTGGCTGGAGGACAACAACAGGCTGAATCCAACTCAGGAGCCATCCCCACAGGAGATCTCCCAGCGGGAAGGCTCCCCGCAGGAGCCACCGGCGAGCTGAACGCGGAGCGGTGGCTCCGGGATCTGCAACAGGCCCTGCGCCTTGAGGTGGAGCGGGGTTGTGTCGATCTGATGGGCCGTCAGCAGCGCTTCAGTGCCTTTGCGGCGGAGTGCTGGCAGGCGGTGCCGCTATCGCTCCGGACGGAGGAACGGAGCCAGGCCCGGAGTTTTGCCGAGGCCTTCGCCACCTATGGCCAGTTGAGTGTGGCCCGCCGTCAGAGCCTGGTGCGCCGCTGCCGCCAGTGGCTGCACGACTGGCAACGGAGCCGGCAACCCAGCAGCCCCGTGGCTCCACCCCGACTGCGGCTCTCCCCCGATTCCTGCCAGGCCCCGCGTCGTGGCTCCGGGCGGCTGCAGCTCGACACCCCCCTGGCAGAGATGCCCGGCGTCGGGCCGAAAACCGCCGCTCGCCTGGCGGCCCTGGGACTGCTGCTGGCCAGAGACCTGCTGCACTACTACCCACGCGACTACCTCGACTACGCCCATCTGGTGCGCATCTCCGCCCTGGAACCGGGCCGAACCGCCACGATCGTGGCCAGCGTGCGGCGCTGCCATGCCTTCAACAGCCCGCGCAACCCCAACCTCTCGATCCTGGAGCTGCATCTGCAGGACTGCACCGGTCGTCTGCGGGTCTCCCGTTTCTTTGCCGGAAAACGCTTCGCCTCGCCGGGCTGGCTGAAGGGCCAGCAGCGTCTCTATCCGCCGGGCGCTGATGTGGCTGTGAGCGGGCTGGTCAAGGACAGCCCCTACGGCCCCTGTTTCCAGGATCCGCTGATTGAGGTGCTGGAGGACCCCCGTGCCCTGGTGCGATCCGAGCAGATCGGCCGCATGGTGCCGGTCTATGGCCTCACCGAAGGGCTGGGTGCCGATCGGCTGCGTCAGATCGTGGCAGGGGTGCTCGGCCTGGCGTCGGCTCAGCCCGATCCATTGCCCCTGGCGATCCGTCAGCACCACGCGCTGATGGAACGGTCCGGCGCCCTGGTGGCGATCCACCGTCCTACCGATGCAGCCCAGCTGCAGGCGGCCCGGCGGCGTCTGGTCTTCGATGAGTTCCTGTTGCTGCAACTGGCGCTGTGCCGCCGCCGGCAGGAGTTCCGCAGTCGGATCGCACCGGTGCTGCAATCTCCGGCCGGCGGCACCACTGATGGCACGACCGGCACTGCCAGTCCAACTCCCACTCCCACATTGGTGGAGCGCTTCCTGGACCTGCTGCCCTTTCCCCTCACCGGTGCCCAGCAACGGGTCTTGAGCGAGATCCGCCGCGACCTGGCCCGCCCCCAGCCCATGGCCCGCCTGGTGCAGGGGGATGTGGGCAGCGGCAAGACCGTGGTCGCCCTGGCGGCCCTGCTGATCGCCGTCGAGGCCGGTTGCCAGGGGGTGCTGATGGCCCCGACGGAAGTGCTGGCCGAGCAGCATGTCGCCAAGATCGGTGCCTGGCTGCCGCAGCTTCATGTCAGCAGCGCCCTGCTCACCGGATCCACTCCGGCGGCGCGGCGGCGGGAGCTGCTCCAGGACCTGATCAACGGCCAGCTGCAGGTGCTGGTGGGAACGCACGCGCTCCTGGAAGACCCGGTGCAGTTCCAGCGGCTGGGTCTGGTTGTTGTGGACGAGCAGCACCGGTTCGGCGTGCGTCAGCGCAACCGTCTGCTGGCCAAGGGCCTGCAGCCGCACCTGCTCACGATGACGGCCACGCCGATTCCCCGCACCCTGGCGTTGTCGTTGCATGGCGATCTGGACGTGAGTCAGATCGACGAGCTGCCCCCCGGTCGCCAGCCGATCCGGACCCGCTGCCTGCGTGCCAGCCAGCGCCATGAGGTTCATGCCTTGATCCGGGAGCAGGTGGCCGCGGGGCAGCGCGCCTACGTGGTGCTGCCCCTGGTGGAGGAATCGGAAAAGATCGACCTGCTCTCAGCGGTGGCCGTGCACCGGCAGCTTCAGGAGGAGGTCTTCCCCGATCTGCAGGTGGGTCTGCTGCACGGCCGGCTCGGCAGCGACGACAAGCAGAGGGTGCTCACGGCCTTCGCCAACGGCGACTGCCAGGTGCTGGTCAGCACCACGGTGGTGGAAGTGGGGGTGGATGTGCCGGAGGCGAGCGTGATGGTGATCGAGCATGCCGAGCGCTTCGGACTGGCTCAGCTGCACCAGCTGCGCGGCCGCGTCGGTCGTGGCAGCGCCGCCTCCCAGTGTCTGCTGATCCATGACGGCAACAACGCCCTGGCACGGCAGCGGCTGGAGGTGCTGGTGGGCAGCAGCGATGGCTTTGCCATTGCCGAGATGGACCTGCAGTTGCGTGGGCCCGGTGCGGTGCTCGGAACCCGGCAGTCCGGTCTGCCGGATCTGGCCCTGGCCAGCCTCACGGACGATGGCTCCGTGCTGGAGCTGGCCCGGGATGTGGCCCAGGCGTTGATCGCAGCGGATCCCAATCTGGAGCACCATCGTGGCCTGGCCGAAGCGCTGGCGGAGCAGCGGCAGCGGCAGCTGGAAGCGGCCCGCTTGAATTGAGCGGGTGGCCATTCTGCCAACCCCCTGCTTGATTCCCCGATGCTGCGTCCCTGGAGTGCCATCCCGATCGATGACGCTGGCGAGCCGCTCGAGGCGCTGCCGATGGCGCTGCTGCGGCTGGAACCCCATCCGTACCAGGTGCTTGGCGCCCCCTATGGCACGGCGGAAGGGCCCTTTCGCCTGCGTCGCGGTGTGATCGAGCGGCTGTTGCAGGCTCAGGAACAACTGCAGCGCCACCACCCGGGCTGGAGGCTTGCCATTTTTGATGCCTGGCGGCCGGTGGCCGTCCAGCGCTTCATGGTGCGCCATACCGTGATCGAGGGGTGTGGTCGACTGGGCTTGGATCCAGCTCCGGCACTCGCCCTGGTACAGGGCGACGCAGAGGCCGACGCCATCGCCCCTGCCCAGCGGCAGGTGGTGGAGCAGGTGGGTCGCTTCTGGGCTCCACCCAGCGACGATCCGGCCACGCCACCGCCCCACAGCACCGGAGCAGCCGTGGATCTCACCCTGGCGGACTCCGCCGGAGTTCCTCTGGCGATGGGGGGCGCCATCGATGCGCTCGATGCTGTATCGGAACCCGATCACTACCGGGCCGCCGCGGAGCAAGACCCCTCGAGTGAGGCGGGCACCTGGCAGCGGCGACGCCAAGGGCTACGGCAGGCGATGGAGTCGGCCGGGTTCCGGCAACACCCCAATGAATGGTGGCACTTCAGCCACGGCGACCAGCTCTGGGCCTGGCGCCAGGGAGCTGCACAGGCCCGTTACGGGCGCTGTCTGGATTGATGGGCTGCGGCAGGCCTAACGGGCTGGGGCCGTGGGGCCTGAATGCAGGCCGAGCTTGCGGCGTAACTGGGCAGCCTCGCCGGCACTGAGCAGGCCCTGGGAGAGGCAGCCATCAATCGTTCGGCTGGTCATGTCCGCCTGCATCCCGCGCAGCTTCTGTTTCACGGCCTCTGGCTGGTCGGCGAAGGGCGCCAGATGCCGCTGGTACGCCGCGGTGATCGTGCTCACCTGACAGGTCTGCTGATCGGGCTGGTAAATGGTGGGCTTGCCGGGGGGACGGGGCGGTTTGGCCGGTTCCGCCAGGGCGGCCGTTCCGATCGACAGACAGACAACCGCCAGCAGATACAGCTGCCGGGCCCTGGGCATCAGACGACGCTGGGTGGAACGGTGCTGCTGCATGACCCGGAGCGGGATGAGGAGATGGGAACGGATACGGGCTGAGCTGATCAGTCTCAGAGGCTGGCAGCGGTCAGCAGATCACGGACGGCTGCATCGCCTTCACGGGCCACGAAGTCGCCGAAGCTGCGCCGCCCTCCCCGTTCAGCCCAGGCCCTGAGCAGCGGCTCCAGGGTGGCCTCAAGATTCTCAAGAGGCATGCGCTCCAGGTAAGGCTGGGCCAGCCGGGTGAGGTTGGGCGAGCCGCCGAGCCAGAGCTGGTACTGATCGACGCCACTTCCCACCAGACCGATTTCCGCCATGTACGGCCGGGCGCAACCGTTCGGGCAGCCGGTCATGCGCACCAGAATCTGCCGATCAATGCCGAGCCGGCCCAGAAGTGCCTCCAATCGATCCAGTACCGCCGGCAGGATGCGCTCCGATTCGGTGATCGCCAGTCCACAGGTGGGCAGGGCTGGGCAGGCGATCGCGTGGCGGGCAAGCAGCGGCGGCGCCTCCGGCGTTTCGAAACCGAGATCAGCCAGGGCCAAGCGCAGGCTGGCCCGCTGGCTGGTGCCGATGTTGCAGAGCAGCAGGTCCTGGTTGGGAGTGAGGCGCACCTCCAGCTTGAAGGTATCGACAAGCTTGCGGAGGCCCAGCTTGAGATCTCCCTCGAGGCGGCCACAGAGGACGGGCAGTCCCACGAACCAGAGGCCACTGCTCTGACGATGCCAGCCGAGGTAGTCGGTGAGCTTGGTGGTGGGCTCCTGGCGCAGACCCTTGATCGGATGGGAGAAGTAACGCTGCTGCAGTTCGTCGCGGAACCAGGCGATGCCGCGGTCGTGGATCAGATATTTCATGCGCGAGTGGCGCCGCTGGTGGCGGTCACCGTGATCGCGCTGCAGGGCCACGATCGCCTGCAGAAGATCGAAGATCCCATCCGCCGCCACATAGCCGAGCGGATCGGCGATGCGGGCAAAGGTTTCCTCCTTGTTGTGGGTGCGGCCCATGCCGCCTCCCACATACACGTTGCAGCCCTGGGGACGGCCGGAAGGATCGGTGAACAGCACCAGGCCCACGTCCTGGGTGAGCAGGTCAACGGAGTTGTCACCGGGAACGGTGACCGCCACCTTGAACTTCCGCGGCAGATAGGTGGTTCCATACAGAGGCTCTTCGGGCGTGCCGCTGTAGATGTGGCCGTCCACCTGCCGCTGCCGCGCCTTGCGGACCGGAGCCGCCGCTTTGATGCGGTAGCTGAGGTCGCCATCCACCCAGAGGTCCAGGTAGGTGCCCTCCGCAGCCTGGGGAGCAAGCAGGTCGGCGATCTGATCGGCCAGCTCTCGGGCCGCTGGATAGCCACCCTTCTCAAAGGGAGCGGCGGGGGCCATCACATTGCGGTTGATGTCGCCGCAGGCCGACAAGGTGGAGCCCAGGGATCGGATGATCGTGCCGATCACCTCCTTGATGTTCCCCTTGCGGATCCCATGCATCTGGAAGGCCTGGCGGGTGGTGATCCGCAGAGTTCCGTTGCCGAGCCGGTCGGCCAACGTATCCAGGGCGAGATAGAGATCGGTGGGGATACGACCACCCGGGTTGCGCAGGCGCAGCATCAACTGCCAGTCCTTCTCCTTGCCCTTCTCGCGGTTGTCGCGGTTGTCCTGCTGGTAACTGCCGTGGTACTTGAGGATCTGAACGGCGTTCTCACTGAAATGTGAGACACCATTGACCAGTTCCGTGGCCAGAGGTTCTCGCAGAAAGCCGCTTTCGCGTTTGAGACCCTCCAGCTTGGACGGGGCTTTGGCGGCAATGGCTGGATTCAGGCTGGTCTCGGATCCCGTCTCTGCCTCAGGGGTCGACACCGCCGACGCGCTGGCGGGGGCCGTCGTCTTGGGCATTGCGGATCCGGCGGGCACGGGAAGGACTCGAAACTAGCGAACGGTGTGCCAAACAGAGGGGTCGTCCCCACACCGTTCAATACAGTCGTCCATTGCTGTGGCTGGAGCGTGTCCACCTTCCTGCTGGAGATCGGTACCGAGGAACTGCCCGCCGACTTCGCTCAATCCGCCCTGTCTCAGCTGGAACAGCTGGTGAGCGCCGATCTGCTGGTGAGCCGCCTCAGCTTTGGGCGTGTGCGCTGCCTCGGCACACCGCGGCGGCTGGTGGTGCTGATCGATGGACTTGCCGAACGGCAGGAGGATCTGGAGGAGGAACGCAAGGGGCCCCCTGAAGCCCAGGCCTTCCGGGATGGTGCCCCAACAGCGGCGGCCATCGGCTTCGCCCGCCGTTGCGGCGTGGCCGCCGAGCAGCTCGAGGTCCGGGACACCCCCAAGGGTCCCTTTGTCTTCGCCCGCATCCTCGACCCGGGCCGTGCCGCTTCGGATCTGCTCACCGACCTGGTGCCGGCCTGGATCAACGGGCTTCAGGGCCGTCGTTTCATGCGCTGGGGCGAGGGCGACGATCGCTTCAGCCGGCCGATTCGCTGGCTTGTGGCCTTGCTGGGAGAGAAGGTTCTGCCTGTGACGCTGGCGGGCAGTGATCCCCAGGTGACGGCGGGAAACCGCAGCCGGGGGCATCGCCTCTCCGGCACCGATGTGACCATCGCGTCAGCAGAGTCCTATGAGGCCGCTCTCGCGGCTTCTGGTGTGGTCGTGGATCGCCAGCTCCGTGCCGATCAGATCCTCCGGATGATCGAAGCGTCTGCCACCGCCTTGGCGGCCCAGGCCGATCTGCCTCAGGAGCTGTTTGAGGAGCTCACCGATCTGGTGGAGGCACCGCTGCTGATCGAAGGGGCGATCAGCGATCACTCCCTGGACCTGCCACCCGAGGTGCTCAGCACCGTGATGCGGGCCCATCAGCGCTACGTGCCTCTCTATCGCCTCAAGGCGGAGCGGGATCCCCTGGCCCTGGAGGCTCGCTCCAGCCTGCTGCCTCGGTTCCTCTGCATCGGCAACGGCCTGCCGGAAGCCAAGGACACCGTGCGCCGTGGCAACGAGCGCGTTCTCAAAGCCCGCCTCGCTGACGCCGCCTTTTTCCTCGAGGCCGACCGGGCCGTGGCCAGCATCGATCGGCGCGATCAGCTGCACCGGGTGGCCTTCGCCAAGGGACTGGGCAGCCTGCGGGATCGCTGCGAGCGGCTGGAGTGGTGCACCGATGTGCTGCTCGAGCAGCTCGATCTTCCGACCGTCACCGCGGATCACGCCCGCCGTGCTGCCCATCTCTGCAAGCACGATCTGGTCAGCCAGATGGTGGGCGAGTTCCCCGAGCTTCAGGGGGTGATCGGGGGCAAATATCTGCTGGCCGAGGGAGAACCGCGGCCGGTTGCTTTGGCGGTGTTGGAGCATTACCTGCCCAGGGGAGCCGGCGACGCTCTGCCCGGCTCCGATGCCGGCGCCATTGTTGCCCTGGCTGAACGGCTGGAACTGCTGCTGAGCATCTACGCCAAGGGAGAACGCCCCAGCGGTTCCTCCGACCCCTACGCCCTGCGCCGCGCCGGCAACGGCCTTCTTCAGATCCTCTGGGAGCGCAACTGGATTCTGGATCTGCATGCCCTGCTCCATCGGGCTGCAGACCATTGGGCCGAGCTGCTGCCCCACTTCGCGGTGGATCCCCAGGCTCTGGCCGCCGAACTGGGCGACTTGCTGCGGCAACGTCTGATCAGCCTGCTGGAGGAGGAGGGCATCGATGCGGATCTGGTGCAGGCGGTCGCCGGGGATGCGATGGCCCTGGAGCGGGTGCTCAGGGATCCGGCCGATGCCCGGCGGCGGGCCGAGTTGCTGCGCAGTCTTCGGGGTTGCGGCACCCTTTCGGCCCTGCAGGCGGTGGTGACCCGAGCCGCCAGGCTCGCCGCGAAAGGAGATCTGGACCCCTTGGTGCTGAATCCGGCTGGGGTGGTGGAGGCGCAGCTGTTCGAAACGAGCAGTGAAGTGGCCATGCTGGAGGTGCTGCAGCAGCTCGAACCCCTGGCGGTCGCCAGCTCCCTGAGCGGCAAGCAGGACGGCTATCAGGCACTGGCCGATGGCCTGGTGGGCAGCGCCGAAGTTCTGGCCGCCTTCTTTGATGGCGACGACAGCGTCCTGGTGATGGTGGACGATCCGGCCGTGCGCCGCAATCGCCTCAATCTGCTGGGGGTGCTGCGCAATCAGGCCACCGTTCTGGCCGATTTCAGCCGGATCAGCGGCTGAGATCGGATCTGATGCTCGTTTGATCCATAAAAAAATGGCCCGCTCCAGGGGCCATTGATTTCCGTGGTGTTGTGTACTGGCCGGGCTTCACTTGCCCGCCAGTGCCGGTTCTCGCTCTTCACTGCTGCCTTCGGGTGTGCTGCTGGCTTCTGGACGGGCCAATGGCTTCTTCTGGTTGGCCACCTTGATGCCTCCCTTGATCGCGCTCACGGCCAGAAGCGCTCCGGCCTCCTCCTCGGATCGCACGGCACTGGGCACCGGCTTGTAGGTGCCGGGCGCGAGGGCGTTGCCGCGCAACACAGCGCCAAGAGTGAGCAGGGTCAGCTTGAGCTGCTGCCAGGGATTCATCGCCACAACGCGTTTGTAGAGATAGCTGTCGAAGGTGAGTCTCTGCACATCCTTGTCGTCGCACATCTCGACGAAGGCCTCGCGGGCGGCATCGTTGCGGTAGAAGATGTTCTGCAGAATCTCGAGCACTTTGTACGTGGCACCGTACTTTCGGTCCCACTTCTTCAGGTATTTCTTCAGATCAGCTTCGCTGGGAATTCGGGTTCCACCAGCACTGGCAGCCACGATCTCCTCAGCGCACATGCGCCCGCTCTTGGCAGCGAAGTAGATGCCCTCACCCGAGCTCTTGGTCACATAGCCGGCGGCATCCCCCACCAGAGCCATACGTCCGACAATGCGGCGAGGACGGGGATGTTCTGGGATCGGGTGGGCTTCCACCTTGATCACCTCACCGTTGAGCAGGCGCATCTTGGCCCGCTCGCGAATGCCGACCTGCAGACCCTTGATCAAGGCCTGGTTCTCCTGCATGGTGCCGGTGCCGACAGCCACATGGTCGTACTTGGGGAAGACCCAGGCATAGAAATCGGGGGACACATCGGTGCCCACATACATCTCTGCCAGATCTTCGTAATAGGCCATCTCCTCGGGCGGTAATTTGATCCGCTCCTGGAAGGCGATGGCCACGTTGTAGTCGCCGGCATCCATGGCCTTGGCCACCCGGCTGTTGGCGCCATCGGAGCCGATGATCAGGTCCACTTCCAGGGTCTTGGCCTCGCCGGTCGCCTCACCGGAGGCGTAATCGGAATAGGTGAGGGTGTATGGACCCTGGCGGGCCACACCAGTGTCGATCTTCGTGACCAGTCCGTTGATCAGGTGAGCGCCCAGATCAGCGGCACGGTTGCGCAGGAAGGCATCCATCACCTCGCGCCGGCACATGCCGATGTATTCATTCTGATTGTCCAGATGAATGTCCACCTCCCGATTGGAGGGGGAGATCATCCGCATGTTTCGCACCTTGCGGTCGATGATCGATTCGGGCAGATCAAACTCTTCGACCATGCAGAGCGGAATCGCTCCGCCGCAGGGTTTGGCATTGTCGAGTTTCCGCTCGAACAGCCAGGTCTCGATTCCCGCCTTGGCGAGCACTTCCGCAGCACAGGACCCGCTCGGGCCACCGCCCACTACCGCAACGCGCAACATCTTGAAACCTGCTCCGCCAGAAGGATCCTCGGCTGGAAGCTAACACTGTTGCCGATCCGTTCGGGGGCTTGAAAGGAGCTGTCCGTACGATTGTTGAAACGCTGTGGATGGAGGGGTGCCGGCACCCGTGATCGGTGAAGACATTCCTCTGGCCCGGCGATCGCCCGCGACCCTGGCGCGCCGGCCCTCCAAGCGCACCGCCTTCGTGGGACTGGTCCTGGGCCTGATCGGCGCCACCGCCGTGCTGCTGCTGGTTCCAGGACCATGGCGTCGCTGGCTGGAGCCCCTGCCGGTGGAGGGGCTCAATGCCCGGCTCAGTGCCGATGGGCGCCTGCTCGGCCATCACCCCTACCCCGAGGTCCCCCGCGACCAGCTGGTGGAGCTGGAGCTGTCGCCAGGACTGGAGTTGAAGCCGGAAGCCGCCGCTGCCGCGGGTGCGATGCAACGGGCCGCCGCTGCGGATGGGGTGGATCTGGTGGTGCTGAGCGCCTTTCGCTCGATTGCGCTGCAGAAGTCGATCTTTTTTGATATCAAGGCCGAACGCAACCAGAGCGCCCAGGAACGGGCTCGTGTCAGTGCGCCGCCGGGGTTCTCCGAGCACAGCACCGGGTATGCCGTGGATCTGGGCGATGGGCGCGATCCCGCCACCAATCTGTCTGAGGCTTTCGATCGCACCGAAGCCTTCCGCTGGTTGCAGGCCAATGCCGCTCGCTTTCACTTTCAGCTCTCCTTCCCGCAGAACAATCCCCAGGGCGTGAGCTATGAGCCCTGGCACTGGCGGTTCGAAGGATCAGCGGACGCCCTGAAGCTGTTTGAGCCCGCCCAGAGACTGGCGCGATGAGCAACAACCCTGCCACGGCCATCCAGGTCCCGCTGACCATGCCGGAACTGCTTGCGCCGGCGGGCTGCTGGGCGTCGCTCAAGGCTGCAGCTGCCAATGGCGCCGACGCGGTCTACTTCGGTGTGGAGGCTTTCAACGCCCGCCTGCGGGCCGAAAACTTCAGCCGCCAGGATCTGCCGGAGCTGATGGACTGGCTGCACCGGCGCGGAATCCGGGGGTTTCTGACCCTCAACGTGCTGATCTTCCCCGATGAGCTCGAGCAGGCCGCCGATCTGCTGCTGGAGGCGGACGCCGCGGGTGTGGATGCGGTGATCGTGCAGGACGTGGGTCTGTGTCGGCTGGCGCGCCAGGTCGTGCCGAGGCTGAGCCTGCATGGCTCCACCCAGATGTCGATCACCAGTGCAGCAGGGGTGGCCCAGGCCGAGGCGCTGGGGTGCGATCGGGTGGTGCTGGCCCGCGAGCTCAGCCTGCGGGATCTCAGGCGGATCGATCGGCAACAGCGCCAGCGCGGTATGGCGATGCCCCTGGAAGTGTTCGTGCATGGAGCCCTCTGCGTGGCCTATTCGGGCCAGTGCCTGACCAGTGAGGCCCTGGGCCAGCGCAGCGCCAACCGGGGGGAATGCGCCCAGGCCTGCCGCCTGCCCTATCAGCTGATCGTGGATGGGGTGGAACGGGATCTTGGAACGCAGCGTTATCTGCTGTCGCCCCAGGACCTGGCCGCCTGGGAGTTGCTGCCCCAGCTGGTCGATACCGGTGTGGCCAGCCTCAAGATCGAGGGGCGCCTCAAGGACCCCACCTATGTGGCGGCGGTGACCTCCGCCTACCGCCAGAGCCTTGATCGTCTGGCAACGGCAACGAGCCCTGCGCAGCTCGTCTCGGAATCCCGCTCGGAGGTCTCTGCCGATCAGCCCCCCGAGCCTTCCAGGCGCCATGAACTGGAATTGAGCTTTTCGCGAGGGCTCTCCAGCGGCTGGCTGCACGGTGTGGACCACCGCCAGCTGGTGCATGGTCGCTGGAGCAAGAAGCGGGGCCCCCAGATCGGTCACTATCGCGGCCAGGAGGCCCGCGGCGGCTGGTGGCTGTTGGACACCATCACGTCGCTCAAGCCTGGGGATGGCTTGGTGTTCGAACTGGCGGGCTCCGCCCCCCTGGTGCCACCCGAGGAGATCGGTGGCCGGGTGATGGCAGTGGAGTCGCGCGGTGAAGGCCGGCTGGCCCTGCGGCTCGGCCCGGGGAGGATCAGCGCGGAGACTCTGCCACCTGGTTCCCCCTGCTGGTTGAGCAGCGATCCCGCCCTGGAGAAGCGCTGGCGACGCCTGGCAACGGCGGACACACCCGAGCTTGCCCGTGCTCTGCACCTGCGTGTGCGCGGGGCCCTCGATCAGCCCTTGCAGCTGGAACTGCTGGCTGTGGATGGCACTGGGACCCTGCCTGAGCCCCCACTTCAGTGGTACACGGATTTACCGCTGCAGAGCGCCAGGGGCCCAGGCCTGGATCGCCAGCGGCTGGAGCAACAGCTGGGTCGGCTGGGTGGGACGGGATGGCGGCTTGGATCCTTGGATGTGGACCTGCCAGCCGGGTTGTTCCTGCCGGTCACCGAACTCAATCGCCTGCGCCGGGGGCTGGTCGCGGCGCTGACCCCCCTGCTGGCCAGTGGCTCGAGCACCTCAGGGAAACCGTGGCCATTGGGAGCCTTGTCCAACGCTCCAGCATGGACGCCAGCCCAGGCCATTCAGGCCTGGAGTGCCGCCGAGCTGCAGCAGAGCTCCAGCACTGAGCCGGAGCTGGTGGTGTTGGTGCGCAGCCTCGAGCAGCTGCAGGCCTTACAGGGACTGCCTGTGGCCCAGGTGATCGCCGATCTGGAGCAACCGGCCGACCTGCGCGAGGCCGTGGCCCTCGGCAGGGGCTGCTGGCCGGGAGGCATCTGGCTGGCCGGCGCCCGCATCACCCGCCCCGATGAAGCCTGGAGCCTGGAGCCCCTGTGGAGAGCCCGGCCCGATGGTTTCCTGGTGCGCAACGCCGATCAACTGGAGCGGCTGACGCCCCTGGCTCCCTGCATCGGTGATTTCAGCCTGAACGTGGCCAACCCCCTGGCGGCGCACTGGTATCTCGACCACTGGGGTCTGCAGCGGGTCACCGCCAGCTACGACCTTGCCCTGAGCCAGCTGCAGGACCTGATCCGCGGCTGCCCGGCCGGTCGTCTTGAGGTGACGGTCCACCAGCACATGCCCCTGTTCCACATGGAGCATTGCCTCTTCTGTGCCTTTCTCTCCGACGGTCACGACCACACCGATTGCGGCCGTCCCTGTGAGCAGCACGAGGTACGCCTGCGCGATCGCAGCGGCGTGGAGCATCCACTGCGGGCCGATCTGGGCTGTCGCAACACGCTCTTCAACGGCAAGGCCCAGACCGCTGCCGAGGCCTTGCCCGCGTTACTGGATTCCGGGGTGCGGCACCTGCGCCTGGAGCTGCTGGAGGAGAACGCCGAGGCGACACGGCGACGCGTCGACCTCTATCGCCAGGCCCTGGACGGCCGCCTCAGCGGCCGTGATCTGTGGCGCAACGAGAATCTCGACAGTCGTCTTGGCGTGACGCGCGGCACCCTGCGGGATCGGGTCTCACGCCAATCCAGAGATTGAGACCCGTCCAGAGACTGAGATAGGATGAACGTTCGCTCCATTGGTCATCGCTTGAGCTACGGATGCTTCAGTGCCCAGGCGCCCGCATTTCAGGATTCAGGGGTGTGACCCCCTGATCAGGGCATCTGCGCGCTTGCGATGTGTGGTGTGGCCGGTCATTCCGGCAACGCGGACATCCCGGAATTTCTGAACGACTCGGAAGACCGAACCCATAGGACCGAACCCATAGACCCCTCCATCACGAAGATCTGCCCATGAGCGGCGACATTAAAGGCGCCCCGATTCGCAATATTGCGATCATTGCCCACGTTGACCACGGCAAGACCACCCTGGTCGATGCCCTGCTGACCCAGTCGGGCATCTTTCGCGAAGGCGAGGCGGTGCCCACCTGCGTGATGGACTCCAACGACCTGGAGCGGGAGCGGGGCATCACGATCCTCTCCAAGAACACGGCGGTGGATTACAGCGGCATCCGCATCAACATCGTCGACACCCCCGGACACGCCGATTTCGGCGGAGAGGTGGAGCGGGTGCTCGGCATGGTGGATGGCTGTCTGCTGATCGTCGACGCCAACGAAGGGCCCATGCCCCAGACGCGCTTCGTGCTCAAGAAGGCCCTGGAAAAGGGTCTGCGGCCGATCGTGTTCGTCAACAAGATCGACCGGGCCAGGGTCGATCCCGAACAGGCGGTCGACAAGGTTCTCGATCTCTTCCTCGAGCTGGGTGCCGACGACGACCAGTGCGATTTCCCCTACCTCTTCGGCAGTGGCATGGGGGGCTACGCCAAGCCGGACATGGCGACCGAAAGCGACACCATGAAGCCGCTCTTCGATGCCATCCTGCGCCATGTTCCACCGCCGGTGGGCGATGCCACCAAGCCCCTGCAGATGCAGGTCACCACGCTGGATTACAGCGATTTCCTCGGCCGGATCATGATCGGCCGGATCCACAACGGCACCATCCAGTCGGGCCAGACCGCTGCCCTGATCCGCGACGACGGCAGCATCAAGCGCGGGCGGATCAGCAAGTTGCTGGGCTTCCAGGGTCTGCAACGGGTGGAGATCCAGCAGGCCAGCGCCGGTGATCTGGTGGCGGTGGCCGGTTTCGATGAGGTGAACATCGGCGAAACCATCGCCTGCCCGGATCACCCCGAGGCTCTGCCCCTGATCAAGGTGGATGAGCCCACCCTGCAGATGACCTTCGTGGTCAACGACTCGCCCTTCGCCGGCAAGGAAGGCAAGTTCGTCACCAGCCGGCAGATCCGCGATCGCCTCCAGAAGGAACTGCTCACCAACGTGGCTCTGCGTGTCGAAGACACCGATTCACCCGACCGCTGGGCCGTGAGCGGCCGGGGTGAACTCCATCTGGGCATCCTGATTGAAACGATGCGTCGGGAGGGCTACGAATTCCAGGTGAGCCAGCCCCAGGTGATCTACCGCACCATCGACGGCACCCCCCATGAGCCGTTCGAAGCGCTTGTGATGGATGTTCCTGAAGAGTCGGTGGGCGCCTGCATCGAAAAGCTGGGCATTCGCAAGGGCGAGATGCAGAACATGGAAACCACCAGTGATGGCCGCACCCAGCTGGAGTTCGTGGTGCCCTCCCGCGGCCTGATCGGCTTCCGTGGCGAGTTCATCCGCGCCACCCGTGGCGAGGGGATCATGAGCCACTCCTTCCTCGACTATCGCCCGATGCAGGGCGACGTGGATGCCCGTCGCAGTGGCGTCCTGATCGCTTTTGAGGAAGGTACAGCCACCTTCTATGCGCTCAAGGGCGCCGAAGATCGCGGCCAGTTCTTCATCACTCCAGGCACCAAGGTGTACAAGGGCATGATCGTGGGTGAGAACAGTCGCCCCCAGGATCTCGAGCTCAATGTCTGCAAGGCCAAGCAGGTCACCAACATCCGCTCCGCGGGTGCCGAGGTGCTCGATACCCTGCAATCGCCGATCCAGATGACCCTCGAGCGTGCGCTCGAGTACATCGGTCCCGACGAGATGCTCGAAGTGACTCCCGAGTCGATCCGTCTGCGCAAGCTTCCCGCCAAGAAGCCCGCCAAGCGCTGACTCCGGTGTGACGGATTCCGCAGCCGAGCCGAATGATGTTGATCCGCACGAGTCTCAGCTGATTGCGGATCCGCGCTTCGATCAAGCCGTGCGCTTGTTCAATGCCGGCGAGTGGTACGACTGCCACGATGGTTTCGAGGAGCTCTGGCATGAAACTCAGGGCCCCCTCAGGCCGGTGCTGCAGGGAATCCTGCAGATTGCCGTGGCCCAGATTCACCTGGGGCGCGGCAATCTCAGGGGGGCCATGGTGCTGCTGGGAGAGGGCGTGGGGCGCCTTGGGCCCTGCGGACCCACAGCCCTGGGCCTCGATCTCGAGCGGTTGCGCCAGCCAGCTCTCGCCCAGCTGCAGACCCTGCAGCTGGGTGGCGAGCCCTTGCCCCTTGCCATGGATCAGCTGGCATTCGTGCAGCTGCGTCCCCCATGCCAGAAGGCCCCTCCGGGACCTCTGTAAATTGTCGTGCTGTGCTGCCGTGGCTCTTCTCTTGGGGTTGGATGTTGACCACGGCCACGCTTCGGGGGTTCACCTTGCCACCGGGGAATTCCCGGAGTTCCGGGTCAGGGCGACACCGCCTGCATCAACGCACCGAAGGCTGCAGCTGGGCTGGATGCTGGCCCTTCTGCTTGGACATGTCTCGTTGACCGGGGTGCCGGTCAAGGCTCAGGAGGGGGCGGTTGGCGTCCCCGAGGCTCCGCCAGCGGCGCTGACGACTCCTGTCAGCACACCCCAACCAGGATCGGCAGAACCGCAAGTCCCAGCTGCGGCAACTCCCCCGGCTGCAGCCCCGGCAGCAGCTGGGCCACCCGCCAAAACGCCCACCACCGGTCTGGTGACGATTGAATCCGACCTGCAGCAGGCCGACAACCGCACCGGGGTGATCACGGCCACAGGCAACGTTCGCATCGTCTATCCCGATGAACGGGTCGTGGCGACGGCCCGCCAAGCGCAATATTTCAGCCAGGAGGGTCTGGTGATCCTCAGTGGCGATGTGGACGTGATTCAGAGCGATGGCCATTCGATCAAGGCCGAGCGCGTGTACTACTGGGTGGAGAACGAGCGCGTCAAGGCCGAACCCCTCGGCGAACAGCAGGTGTTCAGCAAGCTGAAGGTTGATGCCCTTCAGAAGCCTGCCCCTGTTGCCCCGGGCGCGGAAGGCACGGCCAGGAGCCCAGTGTCAGCACCCGAGCCATCTGATCCGGCCGACTCCACCTCGGGCGCCAACCAGCCATGAGCCTGGTGGTTCAGGAGGCGGCGCTCACCATCGCTGGCCGCCCGTTGGTGCAAGACGTGAGCCTTGAGCTTGCCCCTGGAGAGGTGGTGGGCCTGCTCGGCCCCAATGGTGCCGGCAAGACCACCACCTTCAACCTCGTCACCGGCCTGCTGCGGCCAGACCGGGGGCAGGTGCTGCTGGATGGGATGCCTGTTCAGAAACTGCCGATGCCGCGCCGCGCCCGACTCGGCATCGGCTATCTGCCCCAGGAAGCGAGTGTGTTCCGCACGCTCACGGTGCGCGAAAACCTGCGGCTGGCCCTTGAGCAGAGCCGCACACCCCGCAGCCTGCGCCGGCAGCGGCTTGAGACCCTGATCGAGGAGTTTCACCTGGGTCCGTTCCAGAACCGCAAAGGGTTTCAACTCTCCGGAGGCGAGCGCCGCCGCACGGAAGTGGCGCGAGCCCTGGCCGTAGGAGCGACTGGCCCGCGTTACCTGTTGCTCGATGAGCCATTTGCCGGGGTCGATCCCATGGCCGTGTCCGATCTGCAGGAGCTGATCGCCAATCTGCGCAGCCGCGGCATGGGTGTGCTGATCACCGATCACAACGTACGCGAGACCCTTTCAATCACCGATCGGGCCTACATCCTCACCGAAGGACGCATCCTCGCCTCGGGCACCTCCACCGCGATGGCCAACGATCCGCTGGTTCGTCGCCACTATCTCGGCGAGGCTTTCCAACTGTGACCACCGCCTCGATGCTGCAGCGCTTTCAACGCCACCCGATTCGCTTCAGCCTCCACTGGCTGCCCCTGATGGATCGCTGGCTCATCGCTGAGCTGGTTGGTCCGTTGCTGTTCGGCATCGCCGCCTTCACGGCCGTCTCGTTGTCCGTGGGCGTTGTCTTTGAGCTGGTCCGCAAGGTGGCGGAGGCCGGCCTGCCGCTCACCGCGGCCATGCAGGTGCTCGGCCTGCGTCTGCCGGGCTTTCTGGTGCTGTCCTTCCCCATGGCCACCCTGATGGCCACCCTGCTGGCCTATAGCCGGCTGTCCGGCAACAGCGAACTCACCGCTCTTCGCAGCGTGGGGGTGAGCACCAAGCGGATGGTGGCACCCGCCGTTGCCCTTGCGGTGGCCATGAGTCTGCTCACCTTCGTGTTCAACGATGTGATCGTGCCGAGGGCCAACCTCTCCGCCTCGATCACGCTGGATCAGGCTCTCGGCAAGGCCATCGCGGCTGAACGGGGACGTCACACTCTTTATTCGCGGTTTGGAAGGATCTCACGACCCGATGGAGAAAGCGTTCGTGGCATGACCCAGCTGTTCTATGCCCAGGAGTTCAGCAATGGGGAGATGAAGGATGTCACCCTGATTGACTTCTCACGGACCGGCCAGCGTCAGATGCTGATGGCCAATACCGGCCGCTGGAACGAGGCCAAAGCGATGTGGGAGTTCCGCAATGGCCGCATCGTCAGTGTCGATGAGGCGAACGACACCACGACCTCTGCCAATTTTGACCGCTACTTCTATCCACTCAGTCGGGATGTCGAGGAGGTGGCCAAGCTCCCCACCGATGCCAACCTGATGACGGTGGGCCAGGCTCGCCGTGCTGAAAGGCTCCTGCTGGCGGCCAACAATCAGAAGGAAGCCCGGCGGTTGCGGGTGCGTATCCAGGAGAAATTTGCCTTCCCCGCCATCTGTCTGGTGTTCGGCCTGATCGGCAGCAGTCTGGGGGTCCGTCCGAATTCCCGCACAAGCCGCAGCCAGGGCTTTGGAATCAGCGTGCTGTTGATCTTCGTGTATTACCTGATGTCGTTCATCTTCAGCTCGCTGGGCATCACCGGTACCCTCTCTCCCGTGATGGCTGCCTGGCTGCCGGTTGGCATCGGTTTGGCCGGCGGACTGGTGCTGCTGCGTCAGGCCAGCCGCTGAAGCGGCAGACTGGCGCGGTCGCTGCAGTTTCTGGTGATTGATCCGGTTCTTGGACTTGGGCTCACGGCTTTCGGCCTGCTCCTGCTGGTGCTGCCTCTGTCCTTCTGGTCCCTCAGCTCTGGCCGCAGAAGTTCAGCGGTGACGCTGCTGGTGGCCGCCGCCAACCTCTGCCTCACCGCCCAGCTGGTGCTGCGCTGGTGGGATTCAGGTCACTTTCCGATCAGCAACCTCTACGAGTCGCTCTGTTTCCTGGCCTGGGGTTGCACGCTGACCCAGCTGCTGGTGGAACGCTCCTGGCCCTCCCCCCTGGTGCCGGCGGCATCCACTCCGATTGCCCTCGGCTGTGTGGCCTTCGCCAGCTTCGCCCTGCCGGACACGATGCAGGAGGCTTCGCCCCTGGTTCCGGCCCTTCGCTCCAGCTGGCTGATCATGCACGTGAGCGTGATCATGGTGAGCTATGCAGCCTTGCTGGTGGGGTCACTGCTCTCGATTGCCGTGCTGTTCACGGATCGCGGCAATGATCTGGTGCTGCGCAGCAGCTCGATCGGCACGGGTGCCTACCGAAAATCCCAGCTGGTCGGTGCCGGAGCGCCCGACGCTGTGGAATTGCACAGCACAGGTTTTGCGATCAGCGAGCAGCTCGACAGCCTCAGCTATCGCACGATCACCGTGGGGTTCCTGCTCCTGTCAGTGGGACTGGTGAGCGGTGCCGTCTGGGCCAACGAGGCCTGGGGAAGCTGGTGGAGCTGGGATCCCAAAGAAACCTGGGCCTTGATCTGCTGGCTGGTCTATGCGGCCTATCTCCACACCCGCTTGATCCGGGGCTGGCAGGGTCGTCGCCCTGCGCTCGTGGCCTCTGCTGGACTGGTGGTGATTGTGGTGTGTTACATCGGCGTCAATCTTCTCGGCATCGGCCTGCACAGCTATGGCTGGTTCCTAGGGGCTTGACATGCCATCAGAGAGAGGCGTCCTCGCAACGGCTCAAACCAAAAGAAAGCCCCCTGGAACCAGGGGGCTGAATCGTAATTAGATTGTCAGCCTGTTGGTGCTGAGCAACCAGTCCGATTCAGACCAGGGCCGGCTGGGGCCGCTTGCTGTTGCGGATTCCGGTGATCGCTTCGGCATAGCTGGGCTGGTTGAACACCCCGGAGCCACTGACGATGGCGTTGGCTCCAGCCTCGATCACCATCCAGGCATTCTCAGCCTTGATGCCGCCATCCACTTCGATCCAGGGATCCAGGCCCTTCGCGTCACACATGCGTCGCAGGTCCCGGATTTTCTGCACCTGGCTCTCAATGAAGCTCTGACCGCCAAAGCCGGGGTTGACGCTCATCACCAGCACCAGGTCGCAGAGCTCGAGGCAGTACTCGAGGGTGTCGATCGGTGTGCTGGGGTTCAACACGGCTCCAGCCATCTTGCCGAGATCCTTGATCTGGGCCAGATTGCGATGCAGATGGGGGCAGGCCTCGACCTGAACGCTGATGATATCGGCGCCGGCCTTGGCAAAGTCAGCCACATACTTTTCCGGCTCCACGATCATCAGGTGCACGTCGAGAGTCTTGGAGGTGACCGGCCGCAGGGCCTGAACGATCAACGGACCGATGGTGATGTTCGGCACGAAGCGCCCATCCATCACATCCACATGGATCCAGTCGGCACCGGCTTCGTCGACCGCGCGCACGTCATCGCCGAGGCGAGAGAAATCGGCCGACAGGATCGATGGGGAGATCACCAGGGGCTTGGTGCTCATGGGTGGGACCTGTCGTACGAAGGGGTGCACCGATTGTAGGAAGCGGCCTTTCCCGACCCTGGGCGGCGGGCAATGGGAGGGGCCCGCGGTGGTCGCTGATACAGTTGGCCCGCTTCAAGTCTGAGAGGCCCTGCAGCGGCTGGAACCTTCCGCCGAGACCGGCCATCCGCCGGACCTGGCCCTGGTCTCCGAAGCGTTTGCACAGCAGCATCCGAGCACTGGCGCTTCCCGCCTGCCCGGTCTGCCGGTCCCCTCGTTGAGGCAGTCACCCCTGCCGCACTGCTGTGGATCGCACTCTTATCCAGGAAATTCTCGAGGTCGTCGAACAGGCCGCCATCGCCTCCGCTGAGCTCACCGGCCTGGGCAAGAAGGACGAAGCCGACGCAGCAGCCGTTGAAGCCATGCGCAAACGCATGGGCCAGATCCAGATGCAGGGCCGCATCGTGATCGGCGAAGGCGAGCGCGATGAAGCGCCGATGCTCTACATCGGTGAGGAAGTGGGCAGTGGCAGCGGTCCTGGGGTCGACTTCGCCGTTGATCCCTGCGAAGGCACCAACCTCTGCGCCAACAGCCAGCGTGGCTCCATGGCCGTGCTCGCTGCCTCCGACCGCGGTGGCCTGTTCAACGCCCCCGACTTCTACATGAAGAAGCTGGCCGCTCCCCCGGCCGCCAAGGGCAAGGTGGACATCCGCAAGAGTGCCACCGAGAACATCGCCATCCTCAGCGAGTGCCTGGGACTCGCTACCAGCGAGCTGGTGATCGTGGTGATGGATCGTGCCCGTCACAAGGACCTGATCGCCGAAATCCGCACCACCGGCGCCCGTGTACAGCCCATCTCCGATGGGGATGTGCAGGCTGCCATCGCCTGTGGTTTCGCCGGCACCGGCACCCACTGCCTGATGGGCATCGGCGCGGCACCCGAGGGTGTGATCTCCGCCGCCGCCATGCGGGCCCTGGGTGGCCATTTCCAGGGGCAGCTGGTCTACGACCCCGCCGTCGCCCAGACCTCCGAGTGGGCCGATTACACCAAGGAGGGCAACATCGCCCGCCTCAATGAGATGGGTATCACCGACGTGGACAAGGTCTACGAAGCTGAGGAGCTCGCCTCCGGAGAGAACGTGGTCTTCGCCGGCAGTGGCATCACCGATGGCCTGCTGTTCAACGGGGTGAAATTCGAGAAGGACTGCACCCGCACCAGCTCCCTGGTGATCAGCACCCTGGACAGCACCGCCCGCTTCACCGACACCATCCACATGAAGCCCGGTGCCCAGAGCATCGCGCTGCGCTGATCACCCCAACTGTCCGCGTCAATCCGTCCGCGACAAACCGTCCGCGCCAAGAGGTCTGCCTCCATGCACATTGCCGTTGTCGGCCTGAGCCACCGCACGGCTCCTGTGGAGATCCGGGAGCGCCTGAGCATGCCGGAGCAGACCATGGAGGCCTCTCTCCAGCAACTGCGCTCCGATGAGCAGGTGCTTGAGGCCTCCATCCTCAGCACCTGCAACCGGCTGGAGATCTATGCCCTGCTGCGGCATCCCGACCAGGGCATCTCGGCTGTGGGCTCCTTCCTCAGCCAGCATTCCGGCCTGAGCGTCGATGAGCTCAGCCCGCATCTCTTCACCTTTCATCATGAAGATGCCATTGCCCACCTGCTGAGGGTGGCTGCCGGCCTCGACTCGTTGGTGCTGGGCGAGGGCCAGATCCTCTCCCAGGTGAAGAAGATGGTGCGGCTCGGCCAGGAGCACCGCTCCCTCGGCCCGATTCTCAACCGCCTGCTGAACCAGGCGGTGAGTACCGGCAAGCGGGTGCGAACCGAAACCAATCTCGGCACCGGGGCCGTATCGATCAGCTCAGCGGCCGTTGAGCTGGCCCAGCTGAAGGTCGGCCAGGCCCGAGGAGTGGACGACCTGGTCCCGCTCGACCAGGAGCAGGTGGCCGTGGTGGGGGCTGGACGCATGTCCCGGCTGCTGCTGCAGCATCTGGCGGCCAAGGGCTGTCGGGGTGTGGTGCTGCTGAACCGCACCGTGAGTCGGGCCGAAACCCTGGCGGCCGATTTCCCGGATCTGCCCGTGCAGTGCAGACCCCTGGTGGACCTGGATCACTGCCTCAGCACCTGCTCACTGGTGTTCACCAGCACCGCCGCTGATGACCCGATCATCGATGCGGAGCGACTGAAGCGGCTGAACCGCCGATCCAGCCTGATGCTGGTGGACATCGGTGTCCCCCGCAACATCGCCTCCGATGCCTGCGACCTGGCTGGTGTCGAGGCTTTTGATGTGGACGACCTCCAGGAAGTGGTGGCCCGCAACCAGGAGGCCCGTCGAGAGATCGCCGTCGAAGCCGAAGGCCTGCTGGAGGAGGAGGCAAGGCTGTTTCTGGAATGGTGGGATGGCCTCGAAGCCGTGCCCGTGGTGAACCGGCTGCGGATCCAGCTGGAGGACATCCGCGAGCAGGAACTTCAGAAAGCCCTGAGCCGCATGGGCCCGGATCTCTCGGCAAGGGAGCGCAAGGTGGTGGAGGCGCTCAGCAAGGGAATCATCAACAAGATCCTCCACACTCCCGTGACCAACCTGCGGGCCCCCCAGCCGCGTCAACAACGCCACACGGCGATGAAGGTGCTGCAGGATCTGTTCGAGCTGGTCGACGGCAGCAACGAGACCTGATCTGGTGATCTGGGACAGGCATCGAAGTGCTGCGGAGACTCGCCTGACAGCAGGTCACTCAAGTACGGTTGACCAAGACGACGAACATTGAGAGGCGCTGATTCATGAAGCGAGTTCTGGCAATTATTCTCGGCGGAGGAGCCGGAACTCGCCTGTACCCTCTCACCAAGATGCGGGCCAAGCCTGCTGTTCCTCTGGCTGGTAAATACCGTCTGATCGACATCCCGATCAGCAACTGCATCAACTCGGAGATCAACAAGATCTACGTGTTGACCCAGTTCAACAGTGCCTCGCTCAATCGTCACCTCACGATGAGCTACAACCTCTCGGCTGGCTTCGGGCAGGGTTTTGTCGAGGTGTTGGCTGCTCAGCAGACCCCAGACAGCCCCAGCTGGTTTGAGGGCACGGCCGATGCGGTGCGCAAATACCAGTGGCTGTTCCAGGAATGGGACGTGGATCACTACCTGATTCTGTCCGGTGACCAGCTCTACCGGATGGATTACAGCAAGTTTGTCCAGCACCACATTGATACCGGTGCCGATCTGTCTGTCGGGGCTCTGCCGGTCAATCCGGCAGACGCCGAAAGTTTCGGCCTGATGCGCACCAATTCAGCCGGGCAGATTCAGGAATTCCGCGAGAAGCCAAAGGGAGAGGCTCTTGAGGCGATGCGAGTGGACACCCGCAGCCTTGGGCTCTCCGAAGAGGAAGCCGCGAAACGGCCCCATCTGGCGTCGATGGGCATCTACGTGTTCAGCCGGGACACACTGTTTGATCTGCTGGCATCCCATCCCAAGTCCACGGATTTCGGCAAGGAGATCATTCCGGCTTCCCTGGAGCGGGGCGACAATCTGCAGAGTTTTCTATTTGATGACTACTGGGAAGACATCGGAACGATCGGTGCCTTCTACGAAGCCAACCTTGCGCTGACCGATCAACCTAATCCTGCCTTTTCGTTCTACGACGAAAAGTTTCCCATCTATACACGCCCTCGCTATCTACCCCCCAGCAAGCTTTGGGATGCTCAGGTCACGCAATCGATCATCGGGGAAGGGTCGATGCTGAAAGCCTGCAGCATTCACCACTGCGTCCTCGGGGTTCGTACCCGGGTGGAAAACGAGGTGGTTCTTCAGGACACCCTGGTGATGGGATCGGATTATTTTGAATCGAGTGAAGAACGGCTGGTGCTTCGGGAACGTGGCGGGCTGCCGATCGGTATCGGCAAGGGCACCACGATCAAGCGGGCAATCATCGACAAGAATGTGCGGATCGGCTCCAATGTGGCGATCGTGAATAAGGATCAAGTGGAGGAAGCCGATCGTCCTGAGCTCAATTTCTATATTCGCAATGGCATTGTGGTGGTTGTGAAGAACGGCACGATTCCCGATGGCATGGTGATCTGAACACCGTCCAGCCTGTATCGCTCTGCGGCTCAGGCGACCAGTCGCCCAAGCCAGGAATCGCTGACATCCCAGCCCAATCCTGTGACAAGCCTGACCATTGGCCCTGAGCCTGGCCACACTTGAGGTCTACGGTTTTTCGACCGGATCCTCAATTTCGAATTCATGAGTAAGGCGCATTTCGGCCTCATCGGTCTCGGCGTGATGGGAGAGAACCTGGTGCTCAACGCCGAGCGCAATGGCTTCTCCAGCGTCGTCTACAACCGCACCACCGCCAAGACCGACGAATTTCTGGCCGGCCGCGGTGCCGGCAAGGACATCGTGGGCGCCGCCACCCTCGAAGAGTTTGTGGAGGCCCTGGAGCGGCCGCGCCGCATCCTGATGATGGTCAAGGCGGGGGCACCGATCGACGCGATGATCGCCCAGCTTTCACCGCTGCTTGAGGAAGGCGACCTGCTGATTGATGGCGGGAATTCCCTCTACACCGACACAGAACGCCGGGTGGCGGAACTCGAGAGCAAGAGTTTCGGCTACATCGGCATGGGTGTGAGCGGTGGCGCCAAGGGCGCGCTTGAGGGTCCCAGCATGATGCCGGGGGGCACCCGCGCCGCCTACGACGCGATCGAGTCCCTGGTACGCAAGATGGCCGCCAAGGTTGAAGACGGCCCCTGTGTGACCTACATCGGGCCCGGCGGTGCCGGCCACTTCGTCAAGACCGTCCACAACGGCATTGAATACGGGATCGAGCAGATTCTGGCCGAGGCCTACGACCTGATGAAGCGGGTGGCCGGCCTCAATGGCGATGCCATGGCCGACGTGCTTGGCCAGTGGAACACCATGGAGGAGCTCGCTTCCTTCCTGGTCGAGATCACCGAAGTCTGCCTGCGCACCAAGGATCCCGAGAGCGGAGCCGATCTGGTGGAGTTCATCGTCGATGCGGCCGGCCAGAAGGGCACCGGCCTCTGGACGGTGGAGAGCGCCCTGCAGATGGGGGTGCCGGTTCCCACCATCTACGCGGCTCTCAATGCCCGTGTGCTGAGTTCCCTGAGGCCGGAGCGCCTGGCGGCCAAATCCGTGCTGGCGGCACCGGCACCCCACAGCTTTGATCTGGGCGAACCGGCCTCGGGGATGGAGCCCCTCAGGGATGCCTGCATCCTGGCCTGCATCGTGAGCTACGGCCAGGGCATGGCTCTGCTGCAGGCGGCCTCAACAATCCACGACTACCAGCTCGATTTCTCGGCCATCGGCCAGATCTGGAAGGGAGGCTGCATTATTCGGGCCCGCCTGCTCCAGCGGATTCAGGATGCCTATGCCACTGATCCAAACCTGCCCAACCTGATGCTCGATCCCTGGTTCGCCGACCAGGTGAACCGCCGCCTGCCGGGCCTGCGCCAGGTGGTGGCCGGCGCCGCCCTGGCGGGCATTCCGGTGCCCTGCCTGAGCAGCAGCCTCGACTACATCGACAGCTATCGCACCGGCCGCCTGCCCCAGAACCTGGTGCAGGCCATGCGCGACTGCTTCGGCTCCCATACCTACGAGCGCACGGATCGCCCGGGGAGTTTCCACACCGAGTGGCTCGATTGAAGACAAGCCAACCGACGGCAACACAGCCATCGGCAACACAACGGAACGCCACGCACCGGAGCTGGAGCTGCCTGCCATGACCACCTACCGCCTTGTCGTTACCTCCTCCGCTGACGACCTCGCCCGTCGTGTTGCCGAGACGATCGCCTCTCGCCTCGATCTGGCACTGGCCGAACGCGACCGCGCCCTGATCGCCCTGGCGGGTGGCGAAACACCTCGGGCGGCTTACACCCTGCTGGGACAGGAACACCTGCCCTGGGAGCGGGTGGATGTGCTGCTCGGCGATGAGCGGATGGTGCCCCCGGATGCTGCGGCCAGCAATGCGCGCATGCTGCGGGAAACCTTGTTGGAGAGTGGACCCGGTCACGGCGCCCGCTTCCACCCGGTTCCCACCGAGGTCGGCTCGGCTGAGGCCTGCGCCGAGGCCTACACCGCCCTGCTGGCTCAACTCAGCCCTGGTGCCATCCCCATCTTTGATGTGGTGCTGCTGGGCCTGGGCGATGACGGCCACACCGCCTCCCTGTTTCCTGGGACGGCAGCCTGCCTGGAGCGGGTCAAGCCGGTCACGATCGGCGAAGGCAAAGGGCTGCCGCGCCTCAGCCTTTC
Source organism: Synechococcus sp. CBW1006 (assembly GCF_015840525.1). Lineage (NCBI taxonomy): Bacteria > Bacillati > Cyanobacteriota > Cyanophyceae > Synechococcales > Synechococcaceae > Synechococcus > Synechococcus sp. CBW1006. The sequence goes on from NZ_CP060396.1 coordinate 3,159,592, forward strand.
AGCCCCGGTGCTCTCGGCGGCACGGCAGGTGATCTTTCTGGTGAGCGGCGCCACTAAGGCGGAGGCCCTGCGGCGCTTGCTGGATCCCCAGGAATCCGTGGAACGCACCCCAGCCCGGCTGGTAAGTCCGGCCACTGAGGTGCTGATCCTGGCCGATGCCGCTGCCGCCGGCACGGCGACTGCCTGAGAGGCGCCAGGATTGGCTGAAGCCAGTTCTGGTTCCTTCGTCATGGCGTCTTCCAGCCCCTCCACCGAAAAGCCCGCGTCGCTCACCCTGGTGGCCGGCGATGGCTTCAGCGGCTGGCATGCCCTCAACGACACCGTGATGGGGGGCCAGAGCCGCGGCAGCACTCAGGCGGGCAGCGGTGGGCTGGTGTTCGATGGCGAGGTGATCGAAGCGGGCGGTGGCTTCATCAGCTGCCGCTCCCCCGTGTTCGGCCCGCCGCTCGATCTGTCGGCCTACGCGGCCTTTGAACTGGATCTCAGGGCCGATGGCCGCCGCTACAAGCTGGCGGTTGCCTGCGCCGATGGCCTGGGTGGCATGACGGAGCTGATCCCCGGTGGTCTGCGCTGGGTCGCGGAGTTCGCCACCCAACCCGCCGGTGAGCTCAGCCGGATCAGGATTGCCTTTGCTGATCTGCGGCCATCGGTACGGGCCAGACCCCTGGGGCTGCCCCTGCGCTTCGATCCCAGCCGGATCACGCGCCTGCAGCTGCTCCATTCCCGATTCGCCGATGATGGCGGCTCCAACAGTGGCTTCCGTGCCGGGCCGATCCACCTGGTGATTGAAGCGATCCGGGCCGTGGCCTGAGGCGATGGCCACCGATCTGTCCCAACTGGTGGCTGCCGCCGCCGACCTCTGCCGCAAGCCCCTGCGCCATGCCGTGCTGCTCGATCGCGAGGCTGATCAGGTAGCTGGTCCGCCGCACGACGACCTGGGCGACTGCTGCCTGCGCCTGGAGGCACGGGCGATCGATGGGGAACGTCGGCCAGACGATGACCTGGATCTGGAGCTCTACCGCAGTGGTGGAACCCTGAACCTCACTCTGGCCTGGCGCCACGACCCGGATCGACCGATGCTCTGGCATGGCAACCATCCGGTCTGGATGGATGGGGTCACCGGTCTGCGTTGTGAGAGGCCCGCCGACGGCGCAGGGCTTGAGGCCCTGGCCCGGCGGTTGCGAGCCCTGCTGGGCTCAAAGGCAGACCCTCAGGCTTGAACTCTCGGAGCTGAGCGCAAGGGTCAGACCGGATCGGTCACAGCCCCGAGGCTGCTGCTGCTGACCAGCCGGGCGTACTTGCCCAGCACACCCGTGCGGTAACGAGGTTCAGGCCTGACCCAGGCGGCACGGCGCCGCTGCAGTTCGGCCTCATCCACGTTGAGCTGCAGCAGCAGCTGCCTGGCATCCACGGTGATGCTGTCGCCCTCCTCCACCAGAGCGATCGTGCCTCCCACGGCGGCCTCTGGGGCGACGTGACCCACCACGAGGCCGTAGGAGCCACCGGAGAAGCGGCCGTCCGTGATCAGGGCCACCGATTCGCCCAGACCCTGACCGATGATCGCGGCGGTGGGGCTGAGCATCTCGCGCATGCCGGGACCGCCAACGGGGCCCTCGTAACGGACCACCACCACATCGCCGGGTTGAATCTGGCCATCGAGGATGGCGGCCAAGGCGGCTTCCTCACTTTCGTAGACCCGGGCCGGGCCAGTGATCACCGGGGTCTTCACTCCTGAGATCTTGGCCACCGCACCCTCCTGAGCCAGGTTTCCCTTGAGGATGGCCAGGTGTCCCTTCGCATAGAGAGGGTTGGAGAGGGGACGGATCACGTCCTGATCGGCGGGGGGCTGGCTGGGGACGTCGGCCAGCACCTCCCGCAGGGTCTTGCCTTCGATCGTGCGGCAATCGCCATGCAGCAGGCCGGCATCCAGCAGCAGCTTCATCACCTGGGGAATGCCTCCGGCCTGGTGCAGATTCACCGTGACGTAGCGGCCGCTGGGTTTGAGATCGCAGATCACCGGCACCCGCTGGCGGATCTGCTCGAAATCATCGATCGAGAGTTCCACGCCGGCTGTGCGGGCGATCGCCAGCAGGTGCAGCACTGAATTGGTGGAACCGCCCACCGCCATGATCACACTGATCGCATTCTCAAAGGCCTCGCGGGTGAGCAGGTCGCGCGGGCGGATGTTGTTGGCGATCGCCTCCACCAGCACCTCGGCTGATCGGGCCGCACTCTCGGCTTTCTCCGGATCTTCGGCCGCCATGGTGGAGCTGTAGGGAAGGCTCAGCCCCATCGCCTCAAAGGCGGAGCTCATCGTGTTTGCGGTGAACATGCCGCCGCAGCTTCCAGCACCCGGGCAGGCGTTCTTCTCGATCGCCACCAGTTCCTCCTCGGCGATGCGTCCGCCGGAGAACTGACCCACCGCCTCAAACGCACTCACCACGGTGAGATCGCAGGGGCCGAGCTTGCCGGGCTTGATGGTGCCGCCATACACAAAGATGGCCGGAATGTTCATGCGGGCCATGGCCAGCATGGCGCCTGGCATGTTCTTGTCGCAGCCACCGATCGCCAGCAGCCCGTCCATGCTCTGGGCGTTGCAGGCGGTTTCGATCGAATCGGCGATCACCTCCCGGCTGACCAGGGAATATTTCATCCCCTCGGTACCCATCGAGATGCCATCGCTCACCGTGATCGTGCCGAAGGTCTGGGGCATGGCCCCGGCGGCATGGGCAGCCTGCTCGGCGCAACGGGTGAGATCGTTCAGCCCCAGATTGCAGGGCGTGATCGTGCTGTAGCCGTTGGCGATGCCGATGATCGGTTTGTTGAAGTCGCCGTCTCCAAAACCAACGGCCCGCAACATGGCCCGGTTGGGTGAACGCTGGATGCCCTGGGTGATGGCAGCGGAGCGGAGCATGGCGGGCGAGCGGAACTGGCTGTGAGAGCAACCTACCGATCCGGCTCAGCTGTCTCCGTTGGAAGCCCGATTCACAGCACGATTACCGTTGGTGGTGAGGCTTTCGAGCTGTCGCCGCACATCTTCAATGGCCTGGTTGAGCTGCTGCACCTTGTCGTGCAACTGGGCCTCGCTGGGGCTGCCATCGGCTGGTCTGGAGGTCAGGCCCTCATCCGAAGATCCGCTGTCCCCGGCTCCAGCGCCCTGCAGGCGTGAGAGGCGCAGCAGTCGCTCCTGCCGCAGTCGCTGGCGGCGGCGATCCGCTTGATTGAGCAGCCACCAGCCCAGTCCTGCCGCCCCCAGTGCCGCACCGGCGAAGGCGCTGAGCACCAGACTGCTTCTGCCATAGCCAGGGTTGCCGCCTGCATCCGGACCCGAGGAACGGCGAGAGGTGGACATGGGCTCTTCCGGTACGGGAGCGACGAACCTGAGCCTAGGCAGCAGCCCCGAGACTGCCGAACAAGCGAAGGACAACGTCGCCGATTCCCGGTGAGAGCCTGCCGGCCGGATCCAGCTCAGCGTCGATGCAGGCGCAATAGACGGTGAGATCCGGGAAAGCTTCAGCGATGGCACTCAGACCGGGACGGGCCGCCAGGGTTGAGATCACCCGCAGCCGCTGGCCCTCCACGCCCCGCTGCTGCAGGCGCTGCAGCACGGCGATCAGGTCGCGCCCATCGCCGATTTCCGGGGCGTAGACCAGCACCCCCACCCGGGAAGCGATCACCGCGGGCAGGGCGTCGAGTGCCCAGAACAGATCGCCGGAGCCGGTGGGTTGCACCGCCACATGGGCCACCGTGGCGACGGGCAGCACGGTCTGGCCTCCCTGCCAGAGCCCCAGCCCGCCCCGCAGCATCGGCACCACCAGCACCGGCACCGAGGCATCCACCACCGTGCCTTCGGTCGAGGCCAGGTCGGTCTGGACGGTCACCCGCTGATGGGGCAACCAGTCGCGCAGGGCTTCGTAGGTGAGCCAGCGTCCCAGCTCGGCCATGCCGGTGGCAAAGAGGGCGGGCGGGGTCTGGGCATCGCGCAGCAACGTGAGCCAGTGGCCGATCAGGGGATGGGGTGGCACCACCACCCGCAGGGACATGCTCATGAACAGGAGGCCGTTGCCAGGGGTGCTCGCGCTGGCGAACCCCTTGGCATAACTTGAAGGGCCACCGTACCCGCGCCGTGATGCTCCGCCGTTGTCTGCGGTTCCTGGCCCGTTGTGGCGGCTGGATGCTCAGCAGGAAGGCCCCACTCGCTCTGCTGCTGAGCACGTCCGTGCTGCTCGCCGGACCCGCCTGGCTCGGCGGAGCCCTTCCAGCTGGGGCGATCACGGCGCCGGAGCTGCGCGGCCAACGGTCCGTCCAGGACCTGCAACCGGACATGCACGGCCGCGACCTGAAGCAGCAGGAATTTCTCAAGGCCGAGCTGCAGGGCTACGACCTCAGCGACACCGATCTGCGGGGTGCCGTGTTCAATTCCAGCAACCTGCGCGGCGCCAATCTGCAGGGGGCCGACCTGGGCGATGTGGTGGCCTACGCCAGTCGGTTTGATGGTGCCGATCTCCGGGACGCCCGGCTGCGCAACGCCATGCTGATGCAGAGCCGCTTCCGCGATGCCGAGATCAGCGGCGCCGATTTCAGCGATGCGGTGCTCGATCTGACCGAACAGAAGGCCCTCTGCAAGCGAGCCAGCGGCTCCAATCCAGTCACAGGCGTCAGCACAGCCGAAAGCCTGGGTTGCCGCTGAGCAAACCAAGCCGAGGCCAGTCGAGCTACGGCCAACCAGACCGAAGCCGACCAAGCCCAGGTGAGACGAATCCCTTGATGCGTTGGATTGCCATGGCGACCGCTGCAAAGCCCGCTGCTTGTCTGACCGCATAGATTCGAGCTCCGGTTTCGGAGGGGAACAGCCTCCGGAGGTAACGGGGAAAGTCCGGTGAAAATCCGGCGCTGTCCCGCAGCTGTGATGGCTCCAGTCCTGGAGCCCAGCCAGAACGCCCACCGGTTGCTCTCTAGATCCCGGCGCGGACCGGACCCCTGCATGTCTTTCCCTGGTTCCCAGGAGGGCTCCGGCCCCCTCTGGCTTCGCACGCCACAGTCCCCGGAATCTGTTGCCCCAGTCCGACGTCTTCGCTCCAGTCTCCTGCCGCTCTGTGGCCTGCCGATCCTTCTGCTGGCTGGTCTGTTGCTGTCGGGGCCGGCACAGGCGCACCATGCCATGGAGCTGATGGGGCTGAAGCCCACGCCGATCCATGGACTGATCAGCGGCCTGGCCCATCCGCTTCTGGGTCCCGACCATCTGCTCTTCCTGCTGGCCCTGTCGCTGGTGGGGCTGCAGCAGCGTGCCACCTGGATGGTGGCCCTGCTGGCCACCGGTCTGGGTGGCAGTGCTCTGGGGCTGGCCTTGCCCAACCTGCCCGGAGCCGAAGCAGCCGTGGCGTTCACCCTCACCCTGGTGGGCCTGGTTCTGCTCGACAGGCTGCCCCGATGGGTTCTGGTGCCTGCCTTTGCCTTGCATGGCTACGTGCTGAGTGATGCCGTTCTGGGTTGGACGGCCGGTCCGACCGGCAGCTATCTGATCGGCCTGATGCTCAGTCAGATGGCTCTGCTGCTGGTGTCGCTCTGGGCGATGCGCCGTGCCGCTGCCAGCCTCACCCCGACCCGCCAGCGCCTGATTGCGGCCGGGCTGATCGGCTGCGGTGGCGCCTGGGCCTGGTCGAGCCTGGTGGGCTGAACCCAACCATGGCCCCCTTGAATTCCCGCCTTCCAGTCACGGTGGTGACCGGCTTTCTTGGCGCCGGCAAGACCACCCTGCTGCGCCATCTGCTTCTGAACAGCGGTCAGCGTCTCGCCGTTCTCGTTAACGAATTCGGTGATGTGGGCATCGATGGATCGCTGCTGCGCGATTGCGGCTTCTGCCCGGAAGAGGAAGCCGAAGGCCGGTTGGTGGAACTGACCAACGGCTGCCTCTGCTGCACCGTGCAGGACGACTTCCTGCCCACCATGACGCGGCTGCTGGAGCGCTCGGACCAGCTCGACGGCATCGTCGTCGAAACCAGTGGCCTCGCCCTGCCGGCTCCGTTGGTGGATGCCTTCCGCTGGCCTGAGATCCGCACCCGCACGCGGGTCCATGCCGTGGTCACCGTGGTGGATGGTGAAGCGCTGGCGGCTGGCCATGTGGTGGCGGATCCGGCTGTGCTGGAGGCGCAACGCCTGGCGGATCCGAGCCTGGATCACGCCACGGCGATCGAGGACCTGTTCGAAGACCAGCTCGAGGCGGCGGATCTGGTGCTGATCAGCCGAGCCGATCGCATCAGCCCAGACGATCTCGATCGCCTGCGCCAGCAGCTCCATCCACACCTGCGCAGCGCCACGGCCGTTCTGCCGATGCAGCGGGGTGACATCAGCCCGGAGCTGGTGCTGCAGCTCCGCCGGCCAGACGAGGCTGACGCTCATCAGCACGGCGAGCACCTCGACGACGACCACGACCACCATCCCGACGACCACGATCAACACCACGACCACGCCCACGTGGCGATGGGATCGGCGGTGTTGCGCCTGGCCGGCGACTGGTCGCGTCAGCAGGTGGAGCCAGCCATCGCTGAGCTGATCCAGCGCCAGGGGCTGATCCGGCTCAAGGGTTGGTTGTGGCATCAGGGCCGTCCACGCCCCCTGCAGATTCAGGCCGTGGGTCCGCGTCTGGAGTGCTGGTACGAAACCGCCCCCTCCAGCCAGCTGGCCGGCGAGCCTGGGCTTGAACTGGTGGCCCTGGGGCTGGGTCTCGACGCGGAGGCCTGCAAGGTCTGCCTGCTCGATGCACTCGACTCTGCCCCTGCACCTTGACGGTGATTCAGTCGAGGGGGATATCACCTCGGGCGCAGAGTCCATCCCAGCAGAGGGAAGCATCGGCGCTCCAGGTGCTCTCCACCTCGCGCCAGCCTCCAGCGGCCTGGTCCTGGCGCATGCGCACGCTGCCGGATCCGTCGTGCTGGAAGTCGTAGCGGCGCTCACCCACCTGCAGCTGCCAGCGCTCACCGATGCTCATCACCGTCATCGCGCAGGGTTGCCAGGGCCCATCGGCCAGGCGGCAATCAAGACTCACGATCGGAGAGCTGGAGCTTGGTTCCGGATCGGAGCCGCCAGGATCCGACTGGGCCGGCAGTGCAGCGATCGGTCCAAGCAACAGCGCCAGCATCACCACCGGTTGCCACAGATCCAGCGATGGAGACACGGGCAGCACGGCGGGGCAGCTGGTACCCCTTCAAGCTGACTACCGCGGCTGTCAAGGGGGCGATAGGCTGCCAAGATTTAACAAATCTCCGACAGCCCCGGTGCCCCTCTACAGCGCTCGCGTTCAGGTGTCCCTGCGCCCCTCGGTGCTCGATCCGGCCGGCGAAGCCACCCGGGCCGCCGCTGCCCGCCTGGGGGTCGATGGGGTGACGCGGTTGCGGATCGGCAAGGCGATCGAACTGGAGCTGGAGGCGCCCGACCGCGCCACGGCCCAGGCCCAGGCTGAACTGCTCAGCGATCGGCTGCTGGCCAACCCGGTGATCGAAAACTGGACCCTCGACCTGCAGGAGCTCGGTTGATCCAGGCGGCTCCAAAGCGCTTCGGACCAGGCTCGGCTTCACCCACTCGCAGTACCCGCACCCCACTTCCCCCTCATGACCATCGGCATCGTGGTGTTCCCCGGTTCCAACTGCGACCGGGATGTGCGCTGGGCCATGGAGGGCTGCCTGGGTCGCTCCACCCGTTTCCTCTGGCATGAGGAGCGCGATCTCGCCGGGCTGGAGGCGGTGGTGCTGCCCGGAGGCTTCAGCTATGGCGACTACCTGCGCTGTGGCGCCATCGCCCGGTTCGCGCCGGTGCTGCAGGAGGTGCTTGCCTTCGCGGAGCGGGGCGGACCGGTGCTGGGCATCTGCAATGGCTTTCAGGTGTTGACGGAACTGGGCCTGCTGCCTGGGGCGCTCACCCGCAACGAGAAGCTGCACTTCCTCTGTGAACCCAGCCGCCTGGAGGTGCAACCGGGTCACTGCCGCTGGCTCGGCGGCTATGGAGCCGGTGAGAGCATCACCCTGCCGATTGCCCACGGTGAAGGTCGTTATCAGGTGGAACCCGAGCGGTTGAAGCAGCTGGAGGATCAGGGCTGCGTGGTGTTGCGCTATGCCGACAACCCCAACGGCTCCGTGGGCAACGTGGCCGGCCTTACGAATGCCGGTGGCAATGTGCTTGGTCTGATGCCCCACCCGGAACGGGCCTGCGATCCCGTCACCGGCGGCATGGATGGACGGCGCCTGCTGGAGGCGGTGGGCTCCTGAGCCAGCCCGTCTGCAGATGACGTTGCACCGCCGTTCCTTTCTGGCTGCGCTGGCGGGGGCTGGTGGTGTGGGGATGGCGGCGGCGGTCCGAGCGGCAGGGGTTGGCCCAGCAGATGCCCTTTCCCAAGGACCCGCCGGGCAGGCTCCGGCCCTGCCCATGCCACCGCCCCTGACGGCCGGCAGCCGGCTGGTGGCGATCGCACCCGGCACCTGGTGGGAGGATCCCGAATCGGAACAGACCAGCCTGGAAGCGCGAATCGCGAGCGCCGGCTGGGAGCTGCTGGTGCCGCCAGCGACCCGTCAGCGCTGGCACTGGTTCTCGGGTACAGACCGCCAACGCTGCCTGGCCTGGGAGCAGGCGATCGGTGACCAACGGGCGGAGGGCGTACTGGCCGTCACAGCCGGCTGGGGCAGTGCCCGGCTGCTCGAGAGTGGCTGGCAACCGCCGCCTCGGCCGATCTGGCTGATGGGCTTCTCCGATGCCAGCGCCTTGCTGCTGGCCCAGTGCGCGGCTGGTCTGGGCGGCGCGATCCATGGGGGCCTGCACGGCGACGCCGGCCAATGGCAGCGGCTGGTGCACCTGCTGCGGCGCCAGCCGGTCGACCCCCTCCAGGGACAGGGCTGGCGCAGCGGCATCACGGAAGGGCCCCTGGTGGTGACCAACCTCACGGTGGCGACGCATCTGATCGGCACCGCTTGGTTGCCGGATCTGCGGGGGCGGATTGTGGTCTTTGAGGATGTGGGTGAGGCCCCCTACCGGGTGGATCGGATGCTCACCCAATGGAGGAGCGCCAGGCTGCTGGCAGGGGTGGCCGGCATCGGACTGGGCCGGTTCCAGTGGACCCCGGATGACGTGATGCCTGGCGATCTCTCGATGGAGGAGGTGCTGCGGGAGCGCTTCGGTGATCTGGGCATCCCCCTGGTGGGTCGGTTGCCCGTGGGGCATGGCAGGCCGAATCTGGCCCTGCCCCTGGGCCATCGGGCCCGACTGGATGGCAGCGCTGGAACCCTGACACTGCTGTGAATCAGCGCTGAGGTGCCAGGTCAGGACGCCAGGCATGAAAAAGGGCCCTCACGGGCCCAGAACCTTGAAACCAAACGACAAGTAGCTGATGCAATCAGCAATGGGAAAAAGTTCAGCTGCCTCCAGGACAGAAGCTGCCTGCTCTGTTGGGATCAGCCCAACCTGAACGTTTCAATCTGATCGGCTGAGTTGCGATCAGTTCACTGCCGCAAAGAAGTCCTTGCTCTTGACCGGATCCGGATTCATGGTCTTATCGCCAGGGGTCCAGTTGGCCGGGCAGACTTCATCCGGATTGTTGCGGATGTGCTGGAAGGCCTGCAGCAGGCGCAGGGTTTCATCGACGCTGCGGCCCACGGGCAGGTTGTTGATCGTGCTTTGCATGATCACACCATCGGGATCGATGATGAACAGACCCCGCAGGGCCACGCCGGCCTCTTCATCCAGCACCTCGTAGGCGCGGGCGATGTCCTTCTTGAGGTCGGCCACCAGGGGGTAGGCGATATCGCCGATGCCGCCGCTCTTGCGCTCGGTCTGAATCCAGGCCAGGTGGCTGAACTGACTGTCGACCGAAACACCCAGAACTTCGCAGTTGCGGCTGGAGAATTCGCCGTAACTATCAGAGAAGGCGGTGATCTCCGTGGGGCACACGAAGGTGAAGTCGAGCGGGTAGAAGAAGAGCACCACGTACTTGCCGCGGTACTGGGACAAGGTGACCTCCTGGAACTCCTGGTCGATCACGGCGGTGGCTGTGAAATCAGGAGCGGGCAGACCGACGAGCCGGGACATGGCGGAAGCGAAGTGGGAATCAGAAGGATTGAAAGTCCAGCTGGCAGAAGCGAACAGACTCGAAGCGCGGTCCCAAAATCCCGACCTCGGGCCTGTCCCAATGCGAAGTCATATCGGCTTCCAGTTGAACTTCAACAATTTATCACGGATCTCGCGTGCCTCGGCGAAGCAGGGCCTAGCGGCGCCGCCATAGGCTGGTGCTACAAGACGCGATGACCCCATGGGCTGGGATCCCCTGATCCTCCGTAAATTCAGCACCACCGGTCATTTCCGGCTGCTGAACCAGCTGCGCAGCGAACTGCAGGCCCATCCCCTGGAGCGGCAGGTGGAGACCGATCCCGCCGCTGGAGCCGGACGGGGCAAAGCCGTGATCCGCACGGTGGCCGTCCGTCGGGGCGGTCAGAGCCAGGGCCGAATCCGTCGCCCCCAGGCCCGTATGGACAGTGGTGGCGCAAGCCTGACCTCCTCAGATGCCGGGCAGTCCTTCCGTGATCGGCTCAACGCCATTGAAATGCGCTGATGGGCCGGCAGGTTCTGCTTGGTCGCCAGGATCTGAAAAGAGTTGTTTGCGGTTCCTGTACGGTCACATCACGATTCTGAGACCGCTAGCCTGCCAACGAAAGTCTTGAATTTGCCGTCTGCTTGCCTGGTAGATTGTTAATCATTCAGCAGGTCAAAGATGGCTTTCTGCAGATCCTTCGACTGCTCCAGCTGGTCAAACACCCAGGCCATTGCCGTGGCAGGTTTCTCAAAACCAAGCTCTTTGCAGAGCTTCTGAATGATGACAGAGTGATCCTCATAAAGCGAAAGATCACTGACATTCCGCACGCTGAGGTGGCTACCAACAAACTGCCGCGAGCTGGATTGAACCGGGGAGAGGTCTGACGAATTCATGGCCATCATGAAGGATTTCCTAATTTAGACCAGCTCTCGCAACCAATGCCAAGCCTTTCAGTCGCGTGAAGGCCGCATTCAGCAGACTCAGCGAGGAAGCAGACACTCCAGCTCCCGAAGGCGGTGTTCCAAGGCCTCGATCTTTTCCAGGTAGGTGAGGGCAAGGGCCATGCCGGGGGGGTTGAGGCCAAACGTATTGCGCAGGTCTGCGGCACGACGCGCCTGGTGAATCGTGCAGGAATGAAAGCTCCAGCCCGACGCACTCACTCTGGTTTCGAACACACCGAACTGCACCAACTCCACCACTTCCCCATGCTCCAGGCCTGAGGCCGCCAGTAACTCCTCCAGCTCGACTCGGCTTTCGCTCTCCACCGGAATCAACAGGTCATCAGCCATGGGTCGTAGCTCCAGGGAATGAGGTGCGCGGGTTGAAGGAGGTGGCAGCAGCCAGCTCACGATAGAGCTCCCGTTCGCGGTCGTCGATCTGCTTCGGCATCACGATCTGCAGCACGCAATAGAGATCGCCCGCCCCCTCCTTGCGCTTTGGCAGCCCCTTGCCGGTCAGGCGAAGCTTCTGGCCGGCCTGAGCGCCCTCCTTCACCGTGACACGCACCTGGCCATCAAGGGTTGGGACCTCGATCTCTCCACCCAGGGCCGCTTCCCATGGGGTCACCGGCAGCTCGAGGTAGAGGTCATGCCCCACGGCGCGAAAAAGTGGATGGGGCTGGAGGTGGATGTCGAGATAGACGTCTCCCGCCGGCCCGCCGCCACTGCCTGCCAGGCCCCGCCCGGGAATCCGCAACCGCTCTCCATCGATCACTCCCTTCGGCACCCGAATGCGCACCGTGGTCGAGGCACGCTCCATGGTCCCGTCGGGGCGCAGGCGAGGCTCCTTCCGCTCCAGGGTCACCTGGGTGCCATGGCACACCTCTTCAAGGCTGAGGTTGGCCACAGCCTCCACATCCTGACCGCGGATCGGAAAGCCAGGCCCCCCCTGGTGTCGCCGCTGCGCCGAACGGAAGCCCATCTGCTCGAACAGATCGGCCAGATCCACCTCCTCGCCGGCCTGGCCCTGCCAGAAGCGGGTATCCCAGTCTGGTGATGGTCGGAAGTCTTCACCGGGGCGATGGCGACCCAGTTCGTCGTAGGCCCGGCGCTTTTCCGGGTCGGAGAGGGTCTGGTTGGCCTCACTGATCTCCTTGAACCGCTCTTCGGCTCCCTTTTCCTTGGAAATGTCCGGGTGAAATTTGCGGGCCAGTCGGCGATAGGCCTGTTTGATCTCGTCCTCGCTGGCCCCACGCTCGACGCCGAGAATCTCGTAATAATCCTTGAACTTCATCGGGACTCACTCCTGATCAATGCCGGAAACCAAGTTCGTCGCTGGAAGATGGCAGCGGTGTTTGAGCCGTGGCCAGCCAGGCAAGGTTCCGTTGCACGTCTGCCAGTAACTGGTCGGCCATGTCTTGATTGAAGCCGGCTCGAATCACGAAACGCAGCACGGCACGGTCTTGCAGGTTGGCCGGAAGTGTATAAGCAGGTACCTGCCATCCACGAGAGCGCATCATTTTTGAAAGGTGAAAGACCGTCCAGTTCTTGATGCTCGGATCACACTCCACCGCGAACACGGGCAGCTGGCCGCGGGGATGGCTCACCAGCCTCAGGGGTTCCATCGCTGCCAGGCCATCGGCCAGGTGACAGGCAATCGCTTCGAGAGAGGCCATCCGCTGGCTGTACCCCTGTCGCCCCAGATGCAGGAAGTTGAAGTATTGACCCACCACCTGGGCGCCTGAGCGCGAGAAGTTGAGCCCGATCGTGGGCATCTCGCCGCCGAGGTAATTCACATTGAAGCGCAGCTCTTCCGGCAGATGGTCACCACTGCGCCACAGCACCCAGCCCACCCCGGGCAACACCCCCCCATACTTGTGGCCACTGGAGCTGATCGAAACCACCCGCGAGAGGCGGAAGTCCCACGCCCAATCCGGCGAATTGAACGGAGCCACGAAACCACCGGACGCCGCATCCACATGGATCGGAATGTCAAGACCGCTGCGCTGGTGCAGAGCATCGAGAGCGGTCTGCAGGGCGTCAATGGGTTCATAACTTCCATCGAACGTGCTGCCCACGATGCCGACCACACCGATGGTGTTCTCGTCGCATTGCTTCAGGGCTTCCTCGGGAGTGAGGTGCAACCGGTTCTGCTCCAGGGGCACCAGCCGCGGTTCCACATCGAAATAGGTGCAGAACTTCTCCCAGCAGACCTGGGTGTTGATCCCCATCACCAGGTTGGGGCGCGAGGCGTCCAGACCAGCTCCCCGGCGACGCTCCCGCCAGCGCCACTTGAGAGCCAGTCCCCCCAGCATGCAGCCTTCACTGGAGCCTGTGGTGGAGGTACCAATCGCTTGATCAGGATCGGGCGCATGCCAGAGATAGGCCAGAATCTTCAGACAACGCTCCTCGAGTTCAGCGGTCTGGGGATATTCATCCTTGTCGATCATGTTCTTGTCGGCGCATTCCTCCATCAGGCGCCGCGCCTCGGGCTCCATCCAGGTGCCCACAAAGGTGGCCAGATTCAGCCGTGCATTGCCATCCAGCATCAGATGGTCGTGCACCAGCTGATAGGTCAAGTCTGCCGGCAAGCCCTCTTCGCTCAGGCGGTCGCGGGGTACGTCAGCAGCCGGCTTCTGATGACGGAGGCGGCTGCCAAGCTGGGACGTGAGATCCAGCTGAGACGAACGCATGCGCTGGGCCACTGAAGATTGCCTGCAGGGTTGTCTCAGTATTTAAGTCGGAAGGCATCCCCCCATCGGCCCATGGTTCCTCACCATCGCCTGCTCAGTTACACCCTGACCCAGCCACCAGCGGCCGGGGAGGGCATCAGGCTCGGTCTCTGGCAAGGCACGGGTTCGGCTGCCACAGCTGATGCGGTGGAGGAGAACCTCCTGCGTCTGGAGCAAGTCTGTGCCCATGCTGCCAGCCTTGGGGTGCAGCTGCTGGCCTTCCCGGAGCTCTACCTGAGCGGTTACATCGTGACGCCGGATCTGGCCCGGCAGCTGGCGGAGCCGCTGGATGGAACCAGTCTCCAGAGGGTGGCGGCAGCCGCCCGCAGGAACGGGCTGGCGGTGGCCTGTCCCTATCCGGAACGGGCTGTGGTGGCCGGAGAGGAGCGCTTCTACGACGCCATTGCCCTGTTCGATCACAGCGGCCGCCTGTTACGCAACTACCGAAAAACCCATCTGTGGGGACCGGATGAAAAACGCTGCTGGCATCCTGGGTACCTGCATCCTGAAGAGGGCCCTGCCTTTTCGGTGCACCCGGTGAACGGGATCTCCGTGGGCTTGCTCAACTGCTACGAAGCCGAGTTCCCCGAGCTCTCCCGGCGACTGGCACTGGAGGGGGCCCAGCTGATTCTGATTCCGACGGCCGCCGACACCTGGGCTGAGCTGAGCACTGGCCAGCGGACGACCCAGCCGTACCCCGATGTCTCGAGAACCCTGGTGCCGGCCCATGCCTTCCAGAACGGCTGCTTCGTGGCCTACGCCAACCGCTGCGGGGAAGAACACGTCAATGGTCAGGTCAAGGCGGCGTATCTGGGCAACAGCATCATTTGCGGGCCCCACGGCGACACTCTGGTGGCTGCCCGTGCCGAGCCCACACTGTTGATGGCTGACTGCCTTCCTGGTGACTACGGCCCAAGCCATCCAGAAAACACCACCTATCTCAAGGATCGGCGCACGGATTTGTATTGAAACCGGCCTCCCCGGCAGCGGGCACCCGACCAGCCACGAGACCGGCCAGCCGGGCGACATGGCTTGGCCGGCTGGTGCTCAGCTCACTGGATCGCCGGTGTGATGGTGCTCATGGGCAGGGGGTAGCGGGCGTGCTGCACTGGGCACCCAGCTCCGCCAGCCAACCGCGCAGCTGTTCGATCGCTTCAGAGCGCAGGCGGTAGTAGATCCAGCGGCCCTCCTGACGGTCGTCCAGCAGCCCGGCCTGCTTGAGCACCTTGAGGTGGAAGGAGAGCTTCGACTGGGCCAGGCCGAGGTCGGTGGTGAGATCACAGACGCAGCGCTCGCCGCTGCCGAGGGTTTCGATCACCCGCAGGCGCAGGGGATCGGCGAGGGCCTTGAGCAGCGCTCGGGCCTGGTCGGCCTGCAGAGAAGAGCGGGCAACAGCGCCGGGAGAGCTCATGTGCATAGCGATACCTATTGAATCAATTCTAGTTGATTTATGGTCGGCACACCCCGTGCCTTCCGGATGACGATCGGCATCAACGGCTTCGGTCGCATCGGTGCATGACCCAGCACACCGATCCCACCGCCGTGCCCTGCAAGGCTGCCGGTGTCGGCCTGATGCTCGACTGCAGCGGTCGGTTCAAGACAGCCGAAACCCTTGGGCCCGACTGCGCCGAACCGGGTCTGAAGCGGGTGATCGTGGCCTGCCCCGTGAAGGGGGTGATCGCTGGCGAGGAGGCGCTGAACGTGGAATTCGGCCCCGTCACCAAGCTCGGTGGTGCTCGGCACTGCTGGTGGGGCTGTCGAAGCTGAGCAGCCTGCGGCTGCCGGTGCCGCAGGGCTGACGCTCCGCCGCCAGAGTGCAGGACCCATCCCCTGATCGATGACCCCGACCCGTGAGCAAATCCTTGCTGCCTCCGCCGGCTGGGTGGCGGTTGTCCTGAATGTTCTCCCCGGCCTCGGGGCCGGCTATCTCTATCAACGCCGCTGGAAGGCGTATTGGATCACATCAGCTCTCGCCACCGCCTGGTTCGTATCTGGAGCCGTGTTGGGCCAGAACGCCGATGCGGCAGCCGAGGCTCAGAACCAGTTGGTGGGGCTGATCGGTCTGGTGCTGTTGGCCACCGTCACCGCAGCAGAGGCGGGCCTGGCCGTGAAGCGGGTCCGACAGAGCAGCTGACGATGGGTCTGCGGAGGGCTCTCAGCCCAGGTACCAGCGCAGCAGCGCCAACACCTGCCCGGCTGGCCCATGACCCGTGATCCACTCACCAGCAACCGCCGCAGCAAAACCGAGCATGGCGACGCGGCCATTGAGCCGCTCCACGCCTGCCAACGCTGCTGCATTCCAGGGTCGGCTGGTGGTGAGTCCTTCTCCGAACCGCTCCAGCGGCTCGTAGTGGAACGAACGGTCAGGCAAGGGAGTGCTGCGGAGGTGCTCAGAGCCTATGGGTCCGCCTGCGCGGGCCTGTTGACAGCGGGATGTCAGTGGTCACAACTCAGGGAGGCGATGCGCAGCTCCTGGATGGTGCGTTGTACGGGCGCGAGGAATGGGAGGAGGGCCAGGCTCTGCCCCAGAGCTGCCGCCACCGCAGTTGAGGGTGTTGATCGCGGCGAAGAAGGGCTCTGAATCACCGGCCGGGCGCGACGGCACCACCACCACGGCCACGGCCACGGCCACGGCATCGTCGAAACTCACGATTGTCAGCCGGTCGGAAGCGGTGAGCTGCTCCATCAACCGCTCGGTGAGACACTGCAACCAGCGGAGACACCGTTCTCCCGGGGGCGGGGATCGAGACGGTGCCGCTGATGAGACGCTTCATCCCTCGCAGCCAAGCCAGCGGCTGGCCGCCATGTGGCTGGCTGCCACCGGAATGCGACGAAGCGCGAGATGGGGGAGACGGGGAGCCCAGGGAATCAGACCCCTGAGCAGCAACGCGCGCAGAGGAGCGGGTCGCGGAAGGAGCATGAAGCGATTGAAGGTACGCAAGAGCCGGCTTGCCTCAACCCGGATTGGCGCTGTCTTCCGCATGGGCCCGCAGCTCTGCGAGGCCATAGACCCCGCGATCGTCAGACAACGTTTCGGGTTGCAGCAGGGGAAGCAAACCCGGCCCACCAGGAGGGGAAAGGGCTGGCCACAGCGTTTCAGCGTCTGTAGAGACCAGCCCCCGGAGCTCCGAAGCCAGCACCAGGAAGAACACCGGCACCGGATGCAGGCCCACCAGCACCACCGGGATTGCCGAGCGGACGCCGCTCCAGCCCAGCGCCAGCCTCACCGAAACCGGCCCCCGGCAAGACACCCGCACCCGAGGCCGGCCCACCGAAACCACCGGCACCCACTCCGGGTTCTCGATCCAGTCCTGCCCCTGCCGCTCCGAACCCAGCACCGGGAGCCAGTCCAGCTCCTGAAGCAGGACCCCCAAGACCGCCTGGATTCGGCCTGGCCAGCCCCGATCCAGGCGCTGACAGGGAGAAGGCCAGGCCAGCGGCCATCACAAGCCAGACGTTGCGGATTCCGGTCATGGCTCAGGCCTGGCGGATGCCCTCAAGACCTAGCAAGGGCTTCTGATCGGGGCCGGCCAGATCAGACAGGCTCCGTCCCGATCGCTTCAAAATCTGTTACAATTCAAGAAACAAACCGCAATACCCATGACTGACTCTTCGGCCCGCTTCGGCTTTGTGGCCTTCGCCGAGACCTGGAACGGCCGCCTTGCCATGCTCGGTTTCGTGATCGGCCTGGGCACCGAGCTGCTCACCGGCCAGGGCATCCTGTCCCAGATCGGTCTGGGTTGATCATCATGAGTACCGATTACACCGCTGCCATCACCGGCCTGATTGCTCTGGTCGTGGTTCTCACCGGGATGGTGACCTTTGTGCTCAGCCGCCCCAGCGATCTGGCACCGACGAACTCCCGCTGATCTTCCAGAGCTTCGCCCTGACATGAATCCCTAAAAACCCCTGGGCACTGCCTAGGGGTTTTCCGTTGTCCAACTCTGGGGCAATTCCTTCCCTGGCTCCATCGCTCCGGTCGCTGGGCTTGGCAGCTGTTCAGGCGTAAGCATTCAGGGGTCGGGACAGCACGCGGCGAACATCGTCTCTGCTGAACCCTTGACGGCGTCCTGATTCCCGTTTGCATCTCAGGCAGAGACTGCTTGAGATGGGCGCCCCTCCTGCTGGCATTTCCGAGGTGGACTGGTTGTCGTGGCCAGCTGGTGCCAGGGAGTTCATCCTGGCTCAACAGGAGGAGATGGTGCAGCTCCGCGTCCAGCTCACCGCCCTGGCGACCGAACTGGCCCATCTGCGCGAGCGGATCGGCCGCAGCTCCCGCAATTCTTCCAAGCCTCCCTCCAGTGATGGCCAGGGGTTTAGGCCGCCCGAACGACGCAAGGGCAGTGTCCGCAAGCGCGGCGGCCAGCCGGGCCATCCCGGATCTGGGCCGGAGCTGCTGCCGATCGAGCGGGTGGATGAGGTGGTCGAGCACCACCCCCAGGCCTGCCGCCGCTGCGGCACGTTGCTACAGGGTCAGGATCCCGAGCCCTTGAGGCACCAGGTGATCGAGATTCCACCGATCACGCCTCTGGTGATCGAGCACCGGCTGCACCGCCTGGTCTGCCCCTGCTGTTCCACCAGCACCTGTGCCTCGTTACCGGCGGAGGTGGAAGTAAGCCATTACGGTCCCCGGCTCAGTGCTCTGGTGGGTCTGCTGGGTAGTGCCTTCCCGTTGAGTTTCAGCAAGACCCAGGCGCTGCTGGATCAGCTGCTGGGGGTACAGATCAGCCGGGGAGCGATGGCCACTATCCGCCAGCGCTTGAGTGCAGCACTGGAGCAGCCCATGCAGGAGGCCCTTGCGTTTGCCCGTCAGCAGTCGGTGGTCTATGTCGATGAAACCGGTGCCCCCACCGGTAATGCCGATGGGGGCAACCCCGATGGCCGGCGCGGCTGGGAGTGGGTCATGGTGACCGCCATGGGGGTGACAGTGTTCTTGCAGAGCCTGAGCCGCTCGGCTGCCGCCGCGATCGACCTGCTCGGGAATGCCTTTGGCGGAATTGTGGTGAGCGATCGCTTCTCCGCCTACAACCATCTCCCGCTGGAGCAGCGCCAGCTGTGCTGGGCGCACGTGATCCGCGATCTCACCGCCATCGCTGACCGTCAGGGCGCCAGCGGTGAGATTGGAGCGGAGCTGCTGGGCCTGCAGCAGCAGCTGTTTGCCCAGTGGCACCGCTACAAAGACGGAACGATCGACTGGTCCACGTTGCAGCAGGGCTGTCGGCCGATCCGCCAGGCGTTTGTGGGCACGCTGCAGCGGGTTGTGGAGCTGGGCTGCCAGCGCGGCGAGCGAACGCCGTGGGCCAAGACGGTGCGTACCTGCCATCAGTTGCTGCAAGTGAGCGATGGCCTCTGGACCTTCCTGGAGATTGAAGGGATCGAGCCCACCAACAACGCAGCCGAGCGTGCCCTGCGCCATTCGGTGATTCAGCGCAAGATCAGCCATGGCGTCCAATCCCGCCAGGGTGCGATCTGCCGCAGCAGGCTGCTCACGGTCACCACCAGCCTGCGGCAACAGGGCCGTGATATCTGGCAGTTCCTGGAGCAGGCCTTGATCGCCCATCATCGCGGCGGTGAGATGCCATCGCTGTTGCCGAATCCCTGAGCCGGCCGTCATCGATCGTGGTGTCTGTGGTTGCTCGTTGATCAGCGATCAAGGGTGGAATGCTGCGCTGCTGCGTCACGGCCCCTGAACGGATACGTTCAGGCTTTGTCGTGCTGATCAGCCACCAGCAGAAGACCACCCATGATCGCCAGGTTCTTGAGCAGCTGAATCCGCTCGCCGCTGTCATTCACATCAGCGTGGAAGAGCAGCGTGGTGGGTACAAGAAACACCAGCAGCAGCACCGCTCCCAGTCGTGCTTTCCAGCCGCTGATCACCAGCACTGAGCCTACGGCCATCAAGGCCATGGCGATCCCCAGCAACAACGGTGCCAGCGGCAATCCCTTGGCGGCAATGGCACCAGCCACGCCGGTGAAGCCCGTCAGCTTGCCGATCACCGCATGGATGAACACCAGGCACAGCAGCACCCGCGCGATTCGGTTCAGCAGGGAGAGACCCGATGGCTGCGCACGCATGGGTGTCGGTTCGTTGTGACGGCATTGTGGGGTGCCGCGCACTCCCTGGGTGTGCAGAACCCGGCTCTGCAACAACCCACGACTGGCTTGCAGCTCACCGCCACCGAGCTTGGATGGAGGATGGTGTGAGCGGAGCTCCTGACGCTGGCACCTGGGGCCAGGGATCCAGTGGGGCTTCCCGTCGGATCCTGGGCACCTAGCTGAAGCGGTGGCTTGTGGGCCGGGCTCGTGAACGGTGCCATGGACGGGTGCCATCGACGGCGACGTTGACACATGCCAGGGAAGCCAGTGATCCGTTGAAAGTGATGGAGCAGGGGCCGGATCGTCAGCGCACTCCTGGCTGTTGCTGGGGTGGGGTGTCATCCATGGTCTGGAGTCTTCCGATTTCGATGGATTCACGATCGGACGGGCGACGGCCTCGGGCAATCGCGGTACTTGCCTGACATCCAGACTGTGGCGATGGCCCGCACCCTTCTTCCACTGCCTGGCCTTCTGGGGTTGGTCACCCTGTTGATGCCGTTGGCCGGCGCCCAGACGGCTCAGCCCCCGATCAGTCGTGCCACGGTGCTCTCGATCGGCGATGGCGACACGATCCGTGTCAAGCAGGCCGGCCGGGTGATCACGGTGCGGCTGGCCTGCATCGATGCACCGGAGATGGATCAGAGCCCCTACGGCCCTCAGGCCCGCCGGTACCTGCAGATGCGTCTGCCGATCGGCACGCCGGTGGCGCTGGCGGTGAAAGCAACTGACCGCTACGGCCGCACCGTGGCCGAAGTGATCGGCGCGATCAACCTGGGTCTGGCGCTGGTGGAAGACGGCCAGGCCTTCGCTTACCGCAAGTACCTGGGCCAGTGCGACACCAAGGAGTATCTCGATGCCGAGTACCGGGCCTCCCGGCATCGCCATGGCGTGTGGCAGGTGCCTGGAGGGATCACCAGGCCCTGGGTGTTCAGACGGAAGGGATCGATTTAACCGCCACCGCCACCGCCACCGCCACCTCCACCGCCGACTCCGACTCCGGCTCCGGATCGAACGCCGAAGCAATCGGCTGAAGCTGGCGTCAACTTCCTGGTAGGGGGGCACCCGCCTGCCGCGCTCAAGGTGGTGGATCCAGCACTGCCCCGTGGATGAGGATTCGCGGGTGAGGCTCTGGCTCTCCCAGTAGCCGCTCGCTCTTCTTGAGGGTGACGAAGCACACGTCACAACACGTCGCCTCATCGAAGCTGGAGATTCCTGCGAAGCTGCACCCAGGCTGTGCAGGATCTTCCTTGGCGTCGGTCAAGGTCACGTCGCTTGATCCGATGCGCAGTGGTCCATGCAAGGCATGATTCGCCCAGCCCGATCGTGATGGATCCCGGTGGTTTCTCGATGAAGCGACAAGGCGACGTAGCGTTGCCTCTTCCTGCTCGAGCGGGTATGGATGGCCGCTGGTTCGCCCTACGGGCCAGGCGCGTCCTGGGCGGTGTGCTCGCGTTCTGCCTGAGCGGAGCTGACCCCGTCTGGGCCATGCAGGCCAGCGAGGCAGCCGCGGCGGATTCGCCCCAGGCGGCCGCCATCCTGCGGATCGTTCGCAACCGTATGGCTGTTGATCACCTGCGGGCGGTGATTGTGCGCGTCACGATCGACGGCAAGGAGGTTGTCACCGAGGCGATGGGCGAGTCGGTGACGGGCGTGCCCGCCACGGAGGACATGCATTTCCGCAACGGTGCGGTCGCCATCTCCTACGTGGCGACGCTGCTGCTGCAACTGGTCGACGAGAGCAAGGTGCGTCTCGACGACAAGCTCTCGACCTGGCTGCCGGACATCCCGAATGCGGATCGGGTCACGCTCGGCCAGCTCGCCCAGATGACATCCGGCTACCGCGACTACGTGATCGGCAACGACGCGTTCGTCCAGGCTCTGCTCGAAAACCCGTTCCGTCAGTTTTCGGTACAGGATCTGCTCTCCTACGCGAACCTTCAGACGCTCTGGTACGAACCCGGAACGAGCTGGAATTACGCGCACACGAATTACGTTCTCCTCGGTCTGGCGCTGGAGAGAATCACGGGCCATACCATGCCCGTGCTGATGCAGGAGCGGATCTTCGGACCCCTGAACATCCGTAACACCCGGGATCCCGGCGGCACGCCCGTGATCGCGCCGCCGGTGCTTCACGCCTTCTCGTCGGAACGGCGCCAGGCCCTCGGCATCGCCCCAGGAACGCGCTTCTACGAGGAGTCGACCTACTGGAACCCGTCGTGGACTCTCAGCCGCGGAGCGGTCCAGTACACCACCATCCACGACATGGCGACGTCCGCCGAGGCGATCGGGACGGGTCGGCTGTTGTCGCCGGAGACCCACAGGCTGCAGATCGCTCCGAAGCTTCGGGGCTTCGGCAAGCCGATCGAGGGCTGTGCGACCTGCGCCACCCTCAACGACTTCTACACCTATGGGATCGGGATCGTCCTCTCGGGCCCCTGGCTGCTGCAGAACCCGCTGTTCTCTGGACAGGCCGGGGTGATGGCCTACCTGCCCTCGCAGAAGATCGCGATTGCGGTGGCGGTCACCTTCGACGAACAGGCCTTCGACTCCAGCGGTGCGTACCGCAACTCAGCTGATGACATCTTTCGCGCGATCGGCGCCTACCTGGCGCCGGAGGAACGCCCGCCCATCAGGCCCAACCCCAACGCCAGCTGAGGCGGGTTCAGGCGTGTCGGTGATTGAGCAGGCCGTTCATCAGGCGCAAACCTTCAAGCTGGAATCGAACGTCTTGCCGGCGTGACACCGGCAAGGCCGCCGCTGATGGCGGCGGGCTCGCCAGGATGATGACCTCAGCGTCAGGGCCATGCCCAGGCGGCTCAACACCCCGAGAGACCAGTGCCGACAACAGTGACGAAAGGAGTGACGACCACCACCTTCGCGGAGTTTGCCCAACGGGCCGACTATTCGCTGCTGGATGCACTGCAGCCGGATCCTCAGGCCAGGGGCGATGGCCACGATCACCAGCCCCGCCAGGTGTTCTCCGGTCATTACGTGCCGGTGAAACCCACGGCGATTCCCGCGCCGGAGGTGGTGGCGCACAGCAGAACCCTGTTCCACGACCTGGGCCTGAGCGATGAGCTGGCCCACGACGACCAGTTCCGCCGTCTGTTTTCCGGCGACATCAGCGTGGCGATGCAACCGATGCGACCGTTTGGCTGGGCCACCGGTTATGCCCTCTCGATCTACGGGACCGAATACATCCAGCAGTGCCCGTTCGGCACCGGCAACGGCTATGGCGATGGCCGGGCCATTTCCGTGTTCGAAGGTGTGTTCAAGGGCAAACGCTGGGAGATGCAACTCAAAGGCGGTGGCCCCACGCCTTACTGCCGCGGCGCTGATGGACGCGCTGTGCTCCGCTCCAGTGTGCGCGAGTTTCTGGCGCAGGAGTTCATGCACGCCCTGGGGGTGCCCACCTCCCGCTCGCTGACGCTGTACATGTCACGGGCCGAAACGGTGCGCCGGCCCTGGTACTCCCCGAACTCGAGGTCGTTCGATCCCGACATCCTGGTGGACAACCCGGCGGCGATCACCACCCGCGTGGCCCCCTCGTTTCTGCGGGTGGGGCAGCTGGAGCTGTTCGCCCGTCGCGCCCGCAGCGGTGCGCACCCGGATGCACGGAACGAGCTGCGGATGATCGTGGCGCACCTGATCGAGCGGAACTACCGGCCGGAGATTGATCCAGCTCTGGAGTTCAGCGATCAGGTGGTGGAGCTGGCGCGATTGTTCCGCGGGCGGCTTACTTCCCTGGTGGCCCACTGGATGCGGGTGGGCTACTGCCAGGGCAATTTCAACAGCGACAACTGCGCCGCCGGTGGCTACACGCTCGACTACGGCCCGTTCGGCTTCTGCGAACGCTTTGATCCGCGCTTTCAGCCCTGGACCGGCGGCGGCGAGCATTTCTGCTTCTTCAACCAACCGGCGGCGGCGGAAGTGAACTACGGGATGTTCTGCAAATCGCTGCTGCCGCTGCTCGAGGGCAACACGCAGGCGCTGGCAAGGCTGGATGCGATCCGCGACGGGTTCGCTGAAGCGATGGGTCAGGCGCTCGAGGCGATGTGGGCCAGCAAGCTCGGCCTGATCAACACCGACGCCGAGCTGGTGAACGAACTGCTGCAGCTGATGGTGAGCTCCAAGCTGGATTACACGATCTTCTTCCGCAGGCTGTCTGACATCCCCGAGCACGTCTCTGCTCTGCAGGAGAGCTTCTACCTGCCCAGCTCTGAGCAGCTCGATGGGCAGTGGACGCAGTGGCTGCAACGCTGGCGGGATCGCCTCACGGCAGGTGGCGACATCAACGCGACATCCGCCGCGATGAAACGGGTGAACCCGGCCGTGACCTGGCGCGAGTGGCTGATTGCTCCGGCCTATGAGAAGGCTGCGGAAGGTGATTTCAGCCTGGTCAGGGAACTTCAGGAGGTGTTCCGCCATCCCTACGACGAGCTGCCTCCGGAGCTGGAGGCGACGTACGACCGCCTCAAGCCCCGGGAATTCTTCAACGCCGGGGGCGTGTCGCACTACAGCTGTTCGTCGTGACGGGTGCTCAGGGCAGCACCCGTTCGGCCAGCTGCTGCAGGCGATAGACGATCCACGCTGATCAAGGTGGCGGCTTCCCGCCGGGCCAGCGCCAGACCGAGATCAGCCCGGTGAGCGGGCTTCAGCGCAACCCACTGGACGCACAGCGCTTGCCGGCGCCATCTACCGCTTCGTGCCGGCCGGGCCTCCCACGACCGACAGGCGGCCGATGCGCGATGAACAGGGACGCCTCTGGCTGATGAGTGGCCATCACAGCTTCGAGCTGGTGGAGAAGGGCGGCGATGGCAACCGGATCTCGGTGTCGAGCGTGCGCAGCCAGCCGGCGGCGGCCGTGGATCACACCGCCCACAGCAAGGTGAAACTCAACGGGCACGGCCAGAACACGGTGACCCTCTACGCCCAGCCCAGTTTCGGCGCGGCGATCGCGGGCATGGGCGTGTCGGGCGAAACCCTCGACAAGCTCTCCTGCACCTCGAACAGCCAGGGCACCTGGTGCCGCGTGGGCTACCCGGGCCAGAACGGCCGGGTGCTGTGGGTGCACGGGGATGCGCTGGTCTACCTGGGCGACGGGGAATGCCCCCGTCCTGACCGCCGCTGCCGCCGCGATGACGATCCGCCATCTCGCGGTGAGCGGCTACCGCTCGCTGCAGACCGTGGTGCTCCCCCTCGACCGGCTGACGCTGGTGACGGGGGCCAACGGCAGCGGAAAGTCGAATCTCTACCGGGCCCTGAGCCTGATCGTGTCCGCGGACCGCGGCGAGATGGTGGGGGCCCTGGCCCGGGAGGGCGGCCTGCCGGCGGTGCTGTGGGCCGGCCCGGAACGGCTGAGCCGCCAGATGCGGCAGGGGGAGCAGCCGGTGCAGGGGGGGGCGCGCCAGGCACCGGTGCGGCTGCGCCTGGGCTTTTCGGCCGATCCCTTCTCCTATGCGATCGCGCTGGGCTACCCCCAGGAGCGGCAGACGGCCTTCGCGCTCGATCCGGCTCTGAAGGGGGAATGGTTCTGGGCCGGCGGCAGCTTCCACCCCCGCGCCGTGCTCAGCCGCTCGAGCGGGCAGGCCGATCCCGACCGGAGCCTGTTCCAGAGCGGCGCCGATCCGCAGGAGCAGCCGGAGGTGCACCTGCCGCGTGAGTAGATCCTGAGCTGGCGCTTCTACGACAGCTTCCGCACCGATGCCGGCGCGCCGGCGCGGCAGCCAAGGGTGGGCACCCGCTGCTTCGCCCTGGCCGGTGACGGGGGCGACCTGCCGGCCCCGGTGCCATCTGAGCGTGAACACGGGGGAGGGGCTGTTCCGGCTGCGCTTCCACCAGCCGGGCCTGCTGCGGCCGCTGGATGCCGCGGAACTCTCGGACGGCACGCTGCGCTACATCCTGCTGACGGTGGCGTTGTTCAGCCCGCGCCTGCCGCCGCTGCTGGTGCTCAACGAAGACCGACACCGTGCTGGCGCCGATGCGCAGGCCGCGCAGCAGAAAGCGGCCGAACGTTTTCAGCCGGGGTGCTGTGGGCCACGTCATCGGCGGAACGTCGGCCAGTCGGCGCCGGAGCTGAACGTGGGCGGCATTGTGAGCCATCACCCCACCAGCCTGCACCGCCAGGAGCTGCAGGCTGTCATGAGAACGGTCTGGCCGCGGCGGTCTGGCTGGGTTCGTGCCGGAGCACACCTTCGCGGTGGATCCAGGGGGCGTCGTTGCGGAGGGGGACTCGCCAGAGCGAGACCAAGGCCATGAATGTGAAAGCTGATCGTCTCAGGCCAGCACGGCCTCGAGCTGAGTGATCAGCAGGGGCAGCTCCACCTGCACGACATCCCAGACCACATCAAGGTCGACACCCAGGTAGCCATGGATCAGCTGATTGCGCATGGCCACGATCTCACGCCAGGCGATCTCTGGATGGGCAAGTCTTACCTCAGGCGGGATGCGGGCTGCTGCTTCGCCGATGAGTTCGATGTTGCGGAGAACCGCGTCCTGTACCAGTTGGTTGTCGAAGAACTGGTCGCGGTTCAGACCAGCGCAGTAGTCCACAGCTCGACGTGCAAATTGATCCATGTCCCGGGCGTAGAGCCGCCAGTCACGACCAGACGGGCGATCAGATGCTGATGGCATCAGCCTCCACGCTCTGCCGCAACTCCTGCCTGAGTGCCTGTTCCGTCACCAGGTCCACGGACCTGCCGAGAAGATCCTCCAGAAACACCTGGAGGCCATAGAACCGCCTGGCGGTGGAGGGGGCTTCGAACGCCACCAGCAGATCCACATCGCTCTCTGGAGTGGCCGCTCCCCGTGCCCATGAGCCGAAGATCCGGAGGCTGCGCACACCGAAGCGCTCGCTCCAATCGGGCGCGTGCTCTCTGAGCAGGCGGATCAGGTCGTCGGCGGTCTCAGCCATTGCGCAGGAGCTTGTGGGAGGCGCTCGGCAAGCGATCGAACGCTAAACCGCCAACGCCATCACCGGTAGCCAAGCCGCCGGTATCGGCCGCTCCAGCCTCCATCGAATCGCCATCGGCCGCTCCGCCTCGTGGCTTTCGTAGCGGACAAACCCCAGACACCGAAACGGCTCGGTGACACCCTCGGCGCGGCCCCCTTCGCGCCGGTGCTCGCGCACGAACCGCAGCACCCGTGAACCCCGCGTCTCGTGGTGGATGTACCGCTGGCCGCTGGGGGAGGCGGCTGTGGTGATGCTCTGGCTCTCCCAGAGGAACAGGGAGGGGCCCAGGGCCAGGTCGCGGGTGCGGGTGGTGGGGGAGAAGAGGGCGTCGTCAGACAGATGAACGAACTTCTACCCATGGCTCTCCTTCAAGAAGGCTGGCGATGGCCTGATCAAGCGTTCGCAGCAGAACCGCTTGAAGGGCTTTGTTGGAGCTGTTTCCCACACGAAGCCAGATCACCTGTGGTGGGGGACCTTGCTTGAAGAGGAGAGCGAGGAAGTCGCGATCTTTCGTCATCACAACGGCACCTGCGGTCTTCGCGTGGGCGAAGATGTCACGGTCTTCGGCATCTCTGAGGCCGAGATTCCTGAGAGGCACGGCTTGGATGTGAGGCCATTGCGCCATGATCCAGGTCGCCAGGGCTGGCGAGAGCTGGGCATCAAGCCAGAGAATCACGCCACCAGAACCGGGTGATCCAATTCGCGAGCGGCATAGGTGAGAGCAGCCTGTAGATCTTCGGGCTCAAGATCCGGTAGCTCGGCAAGGATCTGGTCGGGGCTGAGACCGGCCGCGTAGAGATCAAGCACATCGCTCACCCGGATCCGCATCCCCCGGATGCAGGGCTTGCCGCCGCATTGTGCAGGGTTGTAGGTGATGCGTGAATCACTCATTCCAGCAATCTAGCCGGCCTGAGCATTCTCAAACCGCCAACCCCATCCCCTGCATCCACCCCGCCGGTATCGCCCGCTCCAGCCTCCATCGAATCGCCATCGGCCGCTCCGCCTCGTGGCTTTCGTAGCGGACAAACCCCAGACACCGAAACGGCTCCGTGACACCCCCGGCGCGGCCCCCTTCGCGCCGGTGCTCGCGCACGAACCGCAGCACCCGTGAACCCCGCGTCTCGTGGTGGATGTACCGCTGGCCGCTGGGGGAGGCGGCTGTGGTGATGCTCTGGCTCTCCCAGAGGAACAGGGAGGGACCGAGCGCCAGGTTGCGGTAGCGGGTGGAGGGGGAGAAGAGAGATCCGTTTCAGAGCAGATCCAGAAACTCGCTCACATCCACCTTGGCCTGCCTCAGCAGACCCGCGAGGGTGCCGATCTTGACCGTTTTGTGGAGAGGAACGACGCAACCCCGGCTACCGCATCGCATCACCACATGGCTGCCGTTCTGGCGTACGGCGTTGAAACCCAGGCGTTCCAGCGCACGGATGATCTCCCGACCGGAAAGGTGCGGGAGCTTAGGCATGCGCTGGAACGGTGAACAGGGTCACCAGGGGGTGGCCCTTGATCACGGCGGGGAACTCCTCCAGATAGAGCGTGGTGGCTTCGCGCAGGTTGGCGAGGGCCTCCTCGATGGATTCCCCTTCCGTTGTGGTGCCCGTTTCAGGGTTGAAGGCCACATACCCGCCTTCTTCCGCAGGTGTGAGCACAGCGGTGAGTTCCATCGGTGCCGGTCCAGTGAGCTCAGTCTGATGGGATCTGGCCATTGCCGCTGCCCCCTCAAACCGCCAACCCCATCCCCTGCATCCACCCCGCCGGTATCGCCCGCTCCAGCCGACACCGAATCGCCATCGGCCGCTCTCCCCTCGTGGCTCTCCCAGTGGAACAGCGCGGGGCCCAGGGCCAGGTCGCGGGTGCGGGTGGTGGGGGAGAAGAGGGATTCGCTCTTGTTGAGGGTCACAAAGAGCAGATCGCACTGGCTGGGTTCGTGCCAGAGCACGCCTTCGCGGTGGATCCAGGGGGCGTCGCCCGTCAGGATCCCGTAGCCGCAGGCTTCTGCGCAGAGCAGTAGGCCGCTTCGATTTCGGCCCGGCTGTAGCGGCCGTGGACGCGCACCGGGATAGGCCGGGCCCAGGGCCGCAACTCCAGCAGTTGGTGCAGGTCGTGGCGCCAGGCTGCGGCTGCCTGGCTGAAGGTCAAGCACCTGGCATAGCCGGCGATGATGGAAGCATGGGAAAGGCACCGCTCGTCACTCAGGAAGCCCTGAAGGCCTTCACCGATCGCCTGGTGGAGGCGTTTGCCCCGGAGCAGGTGATTCTGTTCGGCTCGATGGCACGAGGAACAGCCCGTCTGGAGTCGGATGCCGATGTGTTGGTCGTGATGCCCTTTGAAGGGAGAGCCCTGGAGAAGATCCTGGAAATCCGCGAGGTTTGCCACCCTGAGTTTCCTCTGGACATGCTTCTTTGGCGACCGGAGGACATACCCAGGCGCTACCGCTGGGGAGACCCATTCATCCGTGCAGCCCTCGACCACGGTGTGGTGTTGCATGGCTGAGCGCAATCCTGTTGTTGACGAGTGGATCAGCAAGGCCTAGGGAGATTGGCGGGCCATGCAGTTGTTCATCAGCAGCCAGGGCATGAGGATGCGGTGGTCTTTCACGCTCAGCAGTGTCTGGAGAAGTACTTCAAGGCAGCCCTGATTGCTCATGGGCAGACTGTGCAGAAGATCCATGATCTGCGGGAACTCTCCAGGCAGCTCGGGATCCTGATGCCGGATTGGGAGGCTGATCCTTCCGATCTGACCCGGATCACCCAGGGAGGGGTGATGTTTCGCTACCCGGGGATGGAGGCCCAAGCAGAGGACGCCGCCAGGGCCGTTGCCATCACCCAAGGCGTGAGGCAGCGGCTTTCCGGGTGGCTGGGCACCCATTCTGAAGCCGGTTGAACGGCATCCTCAAACCGCCAACCCCATCCCCTGCATCCACCCCGCCGGGATCGCCCGCTCCAGCCTCCACCGAATCGCCATCGGCCGCTCCCCCTCGTGGCATTCGTAGCGGACAAACCCCAGACACCGAAACGGCTCGGTGACAACTGCCCGGTGGTGGAGGCGGCGGTGGTGGTGCTCTGGCTCTCCCAGTGGAACAGGAACGGGCCGAGAGCCAGGTCGCGGTAGCGGGTGGAGGGGGAGAAGAGGGCTTCGCTCTTGTTGAGGG
Source organism: Synechococcus sp. CBW1006 (assembly GCF_015840525.1). Lineage (NCBI taxonomy): Bacteria > Bacillati > Cyanobacteriota > Cyanophyceae > Synechococcales > Synechococcaceae > Synechococcus > Synechococcus sp. CBW1006. The sequence continues at coordinate 3,189,533 of NZ_CP060396.1, forward strand.
TCACGAACAGCAGGTCGGTCTGGCTGGGTTCGTGCCAGAGGACGCCTTCGCGGTGGATCCAGGGGGCGTCGTCGCGCAGAATCCCGAAGCCGCCAGGCTTCTGCGCAGCAGTAGGCGGCTTCGACAAGATCCGTGAGATGCGGCGACTCTGTCAGGCGCACTTTCCCCTGGATCTTCTAGTCCGGAGGCCGGAAGAGATCGAGATTCGCTATCGGGAGGTGATCCGGTCGTGCGCGAAGCTCTCGACCATGGCGAGGTGCTCCATGGTTGAGCCCTGGTCGGCCGTTCCGGAGTGGATTGCCAAGGCCGAGGGAGATTGGGAAGCCCCAGGGAACTCCTGAGCTGGCGCCCATCCTTTCCGGGCCGAATGAGGCGGCTGGTTGCCCGATGTCAACTACGTAGGCGGGTCGCGTCAATTACGTAGGCGGGTTACCCCGGGTCCTCCCCCTGCCATGGCAGGGGGAGGCGACAGCGAAAAGTGAGCCACCCTGGCCCGGTCCTCTGCCATGGAGTCTGAGGTGGTCTGGCTTTTCTGGACAGGCCCCATCGTTAACCTCTGAGGCGGGGTACCGCCCCTGAAAGGGGCTCCCACCGATGAGCAAGCGCCGCACCCACAGCCCCGAGTTCAAGGCCAGGGTCGCCATGGAGGCGATCAGTGGCCGCAAGACGATCCAGGAGATCGCCGCCGACCACGCCATCCACCCGATCCAGGTGAGCCAGTGGAAGCGGCAGCTCCTGGACGGTGCCAGCGAGCTCTTCACCCGAGGCAAGAAGACCAAGGACAAGGAGGAGGGGCAGGCCAAGGAGGCGGAGCTGTTCCAGCAGATCGGACGGCTGCAGATGGAGCTGGAGTGGCTCAAAAAAAAGTCTCAACTGCTCTGATGCCCGTGAACTGCGCAAGCTGGTCGATCACGACCACCCCGAGCTCAGCATCAGCAGGCAGTGTGCGCTGCTGGGGCTGCCTCGATCCACGCTGTACTACCGGCCGACACCGGTCCGTGTATCGACGCTGCGGATCATGGCCAGGATCGATGCTCTCTACCTGGAGGATCCCTGCAGCGGCAGCCGCCGGATGGTGGACTATCTGGCCCAAGATGGTATCCCGATCAGCCGAGATCGAGTGCGAAACCTCATGCGGCGCATGGGATTACGGGCGATCTACCAGAAGCCCCGGACGACGGTTCCAGGTGATCCGTCCGTGCGGTTCCCCTGCCTGGTGGACCTCACGCAGGTCACGTCGGTGGATCAGGTCTGGGCGACCGACATCACCTACATCCCTCTGCAGAAAGGGTTCCTCTATCTGGTGGCGATCATGGATCTCCATTCCAGGCATGTGCTCAGCTGGAGGCTCTCCAACAGCCTTGACACGAAGTTCTGTCTGGAGGCCCTGGAGATGGCCTTGGGAGGCGGCCGTAGGCCAGAGATCTTCCACTCCGATCAAGGCTGTCAGTTCACGTCCGCTGACTTTGTGGCCAGACTCAAAGGGGAGCGGATCCAGATCAGCTGGTCCGGCAGAAAGCGGTGCTACGACAACATCCTTGTTGAACGGCTGTGGAGGACTGTCAAGTACGAGGAGGTCTACCTACGGGCATACAGCGATGGCTGGGACGCTGAAATCAGCCTGGCCCGCTTCCTGTGGCGGTATTGCCATGTAAGACCTCACAGTTCCCTTGGAGGCAAAACTCCCCACGCGGTCTACACTGAGGCCGAACCATGTTCCACCCGTCCTGGGTTAACGATGTCAGGGGCCGGAACTGTCCAATAAAAGGCACCCACCTCAGCCGGGATCTTCTGATCGGCCCCAGGCGTCAAGCCCGTTGGCCGGTGCTCTTGCTGCTGTCCCGCCTGAGCGCTGCAGCGGAGCGCACGAGCCGGCGGACCCCACGGTCCGACGGCAGCGCGGAGCTCATCACCGGCACCTGGCGCCAGGGGTTGGCTTGTGGTTGGCGGGTAATTGACGCCTGGTCGCGGCGACGAATCAGCCTGCGCTGGAGCGGTCAATCCGCCGTGCCCGTTTGCGGCGGTAGCTCTCGCCATTGATCTGAATCAGCGTGCTGTGGTCCACCAGCCGGTCCACCGCTGCCACGGTCATGGCGCTGGTGGAGAAGACGTTCTCCCACTCGCTGAACGGCTGGTTACTGGTCACCAACAGGGATCTGCGCTCGTAGCGGTGCATCACCAGCTCGAACAGCACCGAGGTCTCGGCCTCGTCCTTGCGGACGTAGCCGATGTCATCGATCACCAGCAGGGCAAAGCGATCCAGTCGGGTCAGGGCCTTAGCCAGGGCGTAATCGGCTTTGGCGCGCTGCAGCTCCTGCACCAGCGTGGTGGCGGAGAAAAACCGCGCCGTGCGGTCCAGGGCGATCAGGCTGCGGCAGATGCCTGCTGCCAGGTGGGTTTTGCCCACACCGCTGGGACCGAATAGCAGCAGGTTCTCGGCCCGATCCAGCCAGCCGGTGTCGTGGGCGAGCTGCTCGATCTGAGGACGCTCAAGATCCGGGATGGCGTTCCAGTCGTAGTCCGCCAGGGTCTTGGGGACCGGCAGCTGGGCCTCATGCAACAGCCGCCGTTGACGGGCTTGATGCCGCTGCTGGTGTTCCTGCTCTGCCAGCACATAGAGGTAGCTGGCTGGACTCCAGCCAGCGGCTGTGGCCTGCTGCTCGGCCGCCTGCCACTGGCTGCGGAACTGGGGCAGTTTCAACTGTTTCAACACCGATGGCAGAGCCGTTTCCAGTGCCGGCCTGCTCGGGGGTTCCAACCAGGAGTTCGTCATAGCTGCTGAGGGTGTGTTCGGGGATGTCGAGCTGGGGCATGGCCGCCAGGCCCCGGGGGGGCCGCAGGCCGTAGTGATCGCGCAGGGCCGTGAGGTTCAGCTCACCGCGGCGGAGCTGACGCCGCAGATACCGCTCCACACCGGCCAGATCGTCCGTCCGGGCAGCGACATGGAGGGCGTCCACCATGACCTTGGCGGCCTCATCCGGCGGCAGGGCCGCCAAAAGCAAGCGCCACAACTGACGCCAGGTCTCTCCGGGGAGCAGGTCGGACTGCAGCTGGGCACGCAGCAGCGCCCGGGGTTTGCGGCGCAGACTCTCGATCACGTGGCGGAAATCGATCCGCCGCAACGGCCCGCTTTCTCCCGCTCGCCGATGCAACCGTGGCAGGGTCTCCACGAACTTGCTGCGCAGGAACAGATCCAGCCGGTCATGGCGCAAGTGCACCGTCAGCTGCTGGCCGATCAGCCGCGAGGGGACGCTGTAGGTGACCGAGCGCACCTCGATCGTGCTGGTGCTCCGCACCCGCGCCACCACCGGCTCGTAGTCGGCAAAGCGCTCCACCGGCAGGGGCTGGAGATGCAGCTGCTCAATCTCCAGGTTCCCCTGCACCTGGTAGCGGCTGTTGAGCGTGTTGGTGACCTGGGCGACGAGCTGCCGGTAGTCGGCCTCGGTGGCGAAATCACGGCTGCCGCGCTGGATCAGCTGCTGCTCCAGCCGATGTTTCCAGTGCCGGTGCGGGCCCTCGATCGCGCCGTTCTCGTGGGCAACGCCGCGGTTGTTGCGGGTGGCGATCACCCCCAGGTGGGCGCACAGCTCGCGGTAACGGCTCGTGTAATCGCCGGCGTAGCTGCCGTCGCGGTTGCGGAAGCAAGCACTCAGGCTGTCGGTGCGGTGCTCCGCCGGCACCCCACCGCAAAGAGCGAGAGCGTTTTGCAGGGCCTCGGATAGGGCGACAAAGCTTTCGCCGCCGTGGATCACCGCCACATGGCACCAGCCCGAATAGGGCAGGCGGAAGTGGAACAGCCGGTGCTCCAGCACCTCCCCCGCCACGGTGATCGGCTCACCTTTGAGCAACGTGAAATCCGAGATCCCCAGTACACCGGCCCGGTGCTGCTGCAGGAACATCACCTCCTGGGCCGGGCCGTGCAGGGCCCGCCACTGCTCGACGCGGCGCTGCAGGGTCCGCTTGCGCCGGTACCACTCCTCGCCAGGCCTGAGCTGTTCCAGGTGAAGCAGCAGGGTCTGGGGTTCCAGTTGCGGCGCCTTCTCAAGCATCGGCACCAGCACGCTCTCCCAGACCTCGGCCAGGGGATCGGCTCGGGTGCGCCAATGGCGACCCCGCTGCTGCTGTTGCCCCTCGGGCTGCAGCTCACCCCGATCGATCCGTTGCGCGCTGCGCACCGAAATCCCCGCCGCATCAGCCGCCACCTGTTGGCTGAGCCCATTGGCCCGTTTTGCCATGTACCGCTCCTTGATCCGCAACGACAGAGGGGCGGGCATGGCAGGGCTCCAGACCGGAATCGGAACCCTGTTGTCGCGTCCTGAGACCCGCCTATGTAGTTGCGCGGACCCGCCTACCTAATCGTCGCCGGACACGCAGCCGGTGCGGCGGGCCCTGGGGCTGCGCAAACGCGACCGCATCCGCTACGCCTTCCGCGCCAACGGCGAGGTTGTCCTGGAGCGGGTCAGCCCAGAGCCCGACGACGATCCGGCCCTCGCTCCCTTCCTGGCGCTGTTGGAGCAGGACATCGCCAGCCATCCCGAGCGCCTCAAGCCCATCGCTGCTGATCTGGTCGCCCGCCTGCAGGATCTGGTTGGAGGCATCGAGGTGGATCTCGATGCACCGCTGCCGGACGACGACGAGACCGGCGGCTGCGATACCGACTTCGGAAACATCGGCTGCGGCGACACCATCTGATCGTGGGCAAGGCCGATGCAGCGCCCCTGGTGGCCCATGGGTGGCTGGTGGTTGCACACCCGTTGTTCCTGGATCAGCTGGAGGCGCTGATCGCGGAGGTCGAGATGTTGCGACGCAAGGACCCCCTCGGATATCGCAGCAAGAACACCATCAAGCGCCTGGCTGCCATCGCACGGTTGATGCTCCAGGACATTCCTCAGGACCCCAGCCGCAAGGAGTACCAGCAGGGATCAACCCTGGGCGCTGAGCATCGGCACTGGCGCCGGGCCAAGTTCTTTCAGCAGTTTCGCCTGTTCTTTCGCTTTCACAATCGCTCGAAGGTGATCGTGCTGGGCTGGGTGAACGACACAGATACCAAGCGGGCCTACGGCAGCAAGACGGATGCCTACCGGGTGTTCCAGTCGATGGTGGACCGTGGCCATCCGCCAGACGACTGGGAGGAGCTCCTGGAGGAAGCGAGCCAGACCGGCGGGCGTCTGCAGCGGCTCAGCGAGCAGCTGGATTGATCGGACGGTGGAGTGTCAGTGAGGCTGAGCCTCGAGCCTGCGCCGACGCAACACACGGCTGTCATAACTGGTGAATGCAGCCATTCAGATCGGCAATCCATCGTTGAAGGCTTCATCGGCGGCGGAAGAAGGCCGGTCAATCTGGTTCACCTTCCCCAATTCCATCAACGGATTCAGACTGACAGTCATTCCCCCTACAGAGCCGATCAACATCGTTGCTGATTCCAAGCTAGTGGTGAGCAGCACGGGCGCTGTTCTTCGTTAACATCACCTCCTTGGTGTGGCCCTGCAGCGCCCGCCACTGCTCCACCCGCCACTACAGGGTGCGCTTGCGCTGGTGCCACTCCTGGCCAGGGTGAATCCGCTCCAGATGGAGCAGCAGGGTCTGGGGCTCAAGTTGGGGCGCCTGCTCCAACATCGGCACCAAGACGCTGTCCCAGACGTCCGCGAGGGGATCGGCACGGGTGCGCCAGGTCCGACCCGGCTGCTGGTGGTGGCCTTGGGGTTGCAACTCACCTCGATCGATGCGCTGAGCGCTGCGAACCGAGATGCCAACGGCATCAGCAGCGATCTGCTGTCTGAGCCCCTGGGCTCGCTTGTCCATGTACCGCGCCTTGATCCGCAACGACAGTTGGGCGGGCACCGAGGGGCTCCGGCTGGCGATCGGAGCCCTGTTGTCGCGCCTTGAGACCCGCCGATGGAGTTGCGCGGACCCCCCGCCTACCTAATCGTCGCCGTGCACCGTGGCCTGGATTAAGGCATCGTGACTGATTGCCGCTTGGGGGTTGCATTCGCCGAAGCGAAGATGTCGTCGCCGTATCAGTTACCCCCCCCTGAACGAGTACCCGAACCATAGATCCCGAGCAGGTTGAACTGAGTTCATCCGAAGATCAATACCTCAGAACTAAGACTTTCCGGGCTTGCTGTGCCTACTGAGTCGATTTGAGTGTTGATCCTTCCAAGAAGACTGGGTGACCTGAAGTGCTCGTTGATCAGAACGAGGTAATCTCTAGTGGCCCCAATGAGTTGAAGTGCTTTACGGCCGACGCCCTCTGGCCTGCCACTCATTATGCTCTCTTCAACGTAGTCGGTAAGCTTGTGAAGCAATAGGTAAAAGTTCGTCGTGCCTGATCGTTCTGGAGGCAAGAAGGAGTTGATTCGAGTGGTCAGGGATGAGATTTTCGACTTTCCATTGGCGATGATGGCCTTCGCGCTTGAAAAGGGAATGGTTCCGGATTCTGTCGCTATCAGAAGCTTGCAGCTCCAGTCTCTACAATCCTGTGGCCTCTGGCTATAAATTGAGCACTTGCATTCTGAGAGTGCACTGCATGGGTGCATAATGCTGAACTTGCTATGGCGATATGGCTTTGCTGGTACCGATAGAGACGTGAGGCAAGAGACCTCTTCCTCAGTTACTACAGTGCGATAGAAGAAAGCACCGCTGCAGCAAAAGCCACAAGTCGAGCAGAGTGATTCAGCCACATCAGTCTGCGATGTTTCAGAATTGGTGTCGATACCGGCCGTCGACCTGGTGTTCATTCTGTTCTGTCAGATCATGCACCCATGCATCCTATGGGCACCTCGATAAATCAACAAGCCAATGCAATATGCCTAATCTGAGCTAATATTAGATTGATGACATTCTAATTCTGCAGTGGGTCAGAGAGGCTTCTGGGACGAACAGCAAAGAGTCGCAAAGCTCAAGGAGAAGAAGCCGGTTCTTCAGCGACTTTCTGAATCGATCCCTTGGGATTCATTCCGCCCACTGCTTGACAAGGGCTATGTCCATGAGCGCAAGACTAATGCAGGGCGCAAGAGGATTGATCCGCTGATCCTTTTCAAGATGCTCGTTCTCCAGCAGCTTTTCAACCTCAGCGATGAAGAGCTTGAATTTCAGGTGAATGACAGGCGCTCCTTTGAGGAGTTTGTCGGGCTTGGTGTGATGAACAGCATTCCTGATGCCACCACAGTCGCCTTCTTCAGAGAGCGACTGCGCAAGGCGGAAGTTATCGAGGAGCTCTTCGAGATGTTTGAGGCATACCTCCGCTCCCAGGGCCTCCAAGCCCGCGGTGGCCAGATCATCGATGCAACTCTTGTTCCGGTTCCCAAGCAACGCAATACCCGCGAGGAGAACAAAGAAATCAAAGCCGGGAGGCTGCCGGAGGGCTGGGATGAAAACCCAGATCGCTTGCAGCAGAAGGATTTAGATGCTCGCTGGACAAAAAAGAACGGCATCAGTTACTACGGTTACAAGAACAGCATCTGTATCGATGTTGACCATGGATTCATCCGCCGATATGCTGTCACTCCTGCCAACATTCACGACAGCCAGTTGCTCCCACGCTTGCTGGATCCAGAAAACGAACATGACTTTGTTTGGGCAGACTCAGCGTATTCAGGTGAATGCTTTGAGGATCTTCTGAGTCTAGGTGGCTTCGAAAGCCTGATCCATGAAAAAGGTGCTCGCAATCATCCTCTCAGCGACAAAGCCAAGGAACTGAATCGTGTCAAGTCGTCAATCAGAGCTTGTGTGGAGCATGTCTTCGGCTGCATGACTATGTCCATGGGTGGAAAACTGACAAGAAAAATTGGGCTAGAAAGGAATGATGCTTGGTGGGGCCTCAAGAACCTGACCTTCAACTTCCTTCGTTATCTCCAGCGCTCTTCCCATATAGCAACTGTTGCATGAATCTCCCAGAGAAGCTCCCATAGTTCAGGAGATCTCGTCAATAGACGATATAAGGCTCTCATGCTCTGCCGCCTCTTCGGCGGCTTTTTCGTGTCCACAGAGACCTTGCGAATAGCTGATTATTCGAGGTGGCCCTATGTAATTCTGGTTGGCACTCACTGAGGACCAGTAGATTCATCGGAAGGCCTAGTGCCACGGAGCACCTCTAGCGACACCCCGGATTCTAGTTGTTATTTGCGGGACGGCACACTAGGGCCCCAGGCCCTGGCCCTCGCCACCCTCACCAGGATGGAGCTGCGGAAGCTGGCCCAGTCCCGCGGGATCAGCAACGTGGCCGGAGCCCCCGCCTGGCTGCGGCCTGACTGAAACAGTCCCGTGCTGTCCATCACCCAGCCTATGGTCATGGTGCCTGCCAATGGTGGTCACCATGGCGGTTCGGAGCGTCGACGCGCCGGGGCTGCTGCACTGCCGGCCCGGAACCCTCTGGGGTAGCCGTTGCCAAGCGCCATGGAATCCCGCCGGTTGGTGGTCTGGATCTTGTCGGGAATCCTGGGCTTTCAGGGCCTCACCCTGTGCTTCGACCTGCTCAACTGCACCGCCCTCTCCTGGCTGTACGTGCGCCTGAACGGCTTTGACGCCGCGGTGCAGCGTTCTGTCTCCCCGGCCGGCGAGCCCGGGGCCCAGCGCTCCATGGGGAAGGCCGGGGTGCTGGTTCCCGATGCCTCCACGCCACCGGTGGAGGATTCAGGTCAATCCCCGCTGGTGCATCCGCTGTCACTGTTCTGCGCCCGGCCCCAATAGCCTCCGAGACCTGTGGAGATCCGATGAGCACCACGACCCCTGGGCTGTGGGTCAGCACACAGCACATGGCCGAACTGCTTGGCATCCACCGCGTCACCCTGCAGCGCTTGAAGAAGGGCGGCTTCTTCCGGGGCGGCCACCACTTCCGAATGGCCAACCCGCTGGCACCGCGTTCCAACACCGTGTGGCACCAGCAGGGTGTTCTCCTGCGGGTCGATACACCCTGAGGCAGCCTTCAGCAGAAGGCCCAGGGGCTGAACGACAAGGCAAGGCTGTCGTTGGGGTCGATGGCGTTGCCTTGCGGGGTGGTTTTGCAGCTGCGGGGGTAGGGGGCAGCGGTCCGGCTCACCTGTCTCAAGAAGAGGGTTTCGCCGTCGCAGAGGTGCCTCGGGGGAGCGGGCCAGCAGAGCGCCCCAGAGGCCGGATTCGATGAAGATTCAGTGAACTTGTGAACCTGACGGGGAATCCCTCATCGACAAACCCAGCTACTGCAAGGGTTTTGCTCCAATCAAAGGGATTCATAATCCCAAGGTCGGGAGTTCAAGTCTCCCCCGAGCCATTATTGATTCAACGGTCACCGACCTGTGAGGATGGTTGTCCGTCTTGGCATTGAGGCTGAGGAGTCCGGAAACGAAATCCCCGCCATCGGCACGATCAAGGGGCCTGTTGATCATCCCTCTTGTTTCTGGATCCGCTGTTTGAAGACAACCGATCTGACTCACTGATTATTGGGTGAGGGTTTTGAAAGCCCCGTTGGAACACCTTGTCGATAGATCAGACATCAACAGCCAGCAAGTCCCCGACCCAGCAGAAGATCCCTGGCACCGTTGACGCGCTGCATGGTGTCATGGGCACCGCCCCGATCGGGATGATGTTCCGCTGCGGCGTTCTTCCAGGCCCGGGTGACGTCGCTTTCCCGGATCCGGCCCGAAAGGGGCAGGTGCAACCGCTGCCGCGCCACGATCGCGTCCATGTCAGGGTGCTTGCCGAGGGGCCCCCAGTCGGCCTGGCTGAGGGCAGGGGTTTTTTTCTTGCCGGTCTTTCGGCGCCTGCCGTTCCTTTCCGTTCCGGACCCACCGAAGCCTCTGGAGGCAGCACCAGGATCAGATGCGGACCTGGATGATTCCTCCTTCGTGAAACGGGACACCACCAGAGGCATCGATCGCTCTCGCAGGGTCTGGGGCATCGCAGCACACGCATCAATGAATTGATCCAGCTTCCTCCATCAGCCAGCCCCCTGGACATCCGGACGGCGTGCTGACAGACAGGGCCTTGTCCGATCACAGCTGTTGAGCGGCTGGACGCTCCTTAGCCCGCCTTCGCCCGCATCAGCCGCTGCAGCTGGGCGCTCTCCAACTCGAGCACCCGGCGGGCGAAATCGGGATCCCGCTCCAGCACCACATCGAAGGAATCCACCGGCACCGCCAGCACCCGGGTGCCATCGGCTTCGGCCACGATCGTGCTCTCCGAGGTGCTGTGGGTGAGCACCTCCAGTTCGTCGAGCACCCGGCCGGGCTCCATGTCCTCCAGCCACTCCCGTTCGCCGTCGCGGTGGCGCACCTGAGCCCGGCCTTCGATCAGCAGCAGCAGCTCACGGCAGGTGTCGCCGGCCTCGGTGATCAGATCGCCGCGGCAGAAGCTGCGCATGTCGGCCTGTTCGGCCAGGGTGGCCAGGGTGTCGGCATCGCTGCGGCGGAAGAAATCGCTGGTGGCCAGGAACACCCGCTTCTCCAGTTCCGGACAATCCCTCAGAGCCGGCGGGCCCTGCAGAGCCCCAACGGCCTGGGCCGTCTGAGCCAGCAGGGGTGGGGTGTCCTTGCCGCTCACCTGGACCGCCAGTGACCTGGCCCGTTCAGCATCCAGGCAGGCGGTGAGATACAGAGCGGCGGCCGCCATGGTGGGGCTGGGGTCAGCCGCCAGGCTGTCGAGGAAGGTGAGCGTGTCGGCCACGGGTAAGTCCAGACGACAGGAGGCGATCTCCCCGCCTGGCTGGGCGAGGGCTTCGGCCACGGCGGTCGGCAGGCGACCCGCCCAGTCGTCACCCTGAACCAGCTCCGGCAGGCCCAGCGGCGAGATGGCCTGCAGGCGCTGCACCAATGCCGGCACCACCGGATCCTCCTGGAGGGTGACCAGGCCCGCGAGGATGGCCCGAAGCGTCAGCTCCTTGCGTAACTGGAGACGGTCGTCCAGCAGATCCAGCACAGCGGTCTGGTCACGAAGGGCGCTCTGATGCAGGGCCCGGTAGCCGCCTGTCAGGGCCGGCAGCCGATCCAGCAACAGCTCCAGCTTGCGGATGGCAGCGGCCCTGGGGGAAATGTCGCCCAGCACCCGTTGCTCCTCACCGAGGGAGATGCCGTATTCCCGCCGCAGTGCCCGCAACGCCCCCCAGTCGTCGCGGGCATCACCGCGGGCACCAGCCCGACCGCTGCCATCACCGAGGCTCTGCACCAGCAGCAGCCTCTCCAGTGACTTGCGATAGCCGCTGAGGCGAATCTGATCCTCGAGGCTGCGGCGGCTGTCTGGATCAAGCAGGCCGGGATCCTCCACCCCCAGCTCCTCCAGCAGCTGGCGGTGCTCGTCGTCGCTGATGCCGAGCGACAGGCGCATCTGTTTGAGCACATCCAGGCTGCTGGCTGCATTGACGAAGCCCTCCTCAAGGGCCTCCCGCACCACGCCCTTGTAGGCCTCCAGCCGTTTCTGGCCAGTGAAGCCAGGCAGCACCTTGGCCAGAACGTAGACCTCTTCGGTGCCCAGATCGGCGATGGACCGGCCATCCAGGTAGCGGCCCACGTCGAGATCCATGCGGGCCAGCTGCTTGCGGAAGCGCTCCGCCAGGTTCTCGCGGCCGTAGAGGGCTGGAGAACGCCCCCAGGCCCGGTAGAGCCAGAGGGTGCTCAGCGCGACCAGGATCACGTCGTAGAGGTACTGAACCCAGGCGGGCAGCAGCAGGATCAGGGGCCGGCCGGAGAACAGGAAGAAGAAGTTGAACACCAGATAGGTGGCCACCAGAAAGACCCGGTGGCGGATGCGATCCCGATCGGGCTCAGCGCCGCTGCGGCGCACCTGCCCCCGCAGGCCCGATTCGATCGCCCGGCCCACCAGCACCCCCAGCCAGGTGCACAGCCCCAGGAACAGGGGCACGGCCACCAGCCGGGGCACATCGATCGGCTGGCCGAACAGGACAAAACCTGGCCGCAGCAGCAGGGCGAGCTGGTCGCTCTGACGCAGCCAGACTCCCGAGAAGTAGTAGTCCCAGTTGCCGGCGTAGAGGTAGTAGTAGAGGAAGTACCCCAGCACCAGGCCCACGTAGCCGTAGCGCTCGAAGGCGAAGACCGGGGTGGGCAGCCGGGCCCAGTAGGTGCGCTCGGCATCGATGTCGATGCAGGGTTGCTGGCAGGCCACGCAGGCGCTCTGCTCGGCGCCATCGGGCTGAACGGTGCGGCACATCGACTGGGTGATCGGCGTGGCCGCCATGTGGGCCCTGCTGCCCAGCAGGCCGGTGGGGGTGGAGTAGATGCTCTGCACCGGCGCCATCGGGCAGAAGTACTGGCACCAGCTCTTGCCGCCATACAGCCAGCCCACGGCGATGGCGCAGACGATGGTGAAGCTCAGCCAGGCGAACAGCACCAGCCGGTCGGCATTGAAGAAGAGGATGCGGCCGCAGAGGCCGACATAGAGCCAGCCGAACTGCAGCTGGGAATAGTGCTTGCCCAGCCAGGAATCGCCCGGCACCTTGGCGAGCTGGAAGCGCTTTTCTCCGGTTTTAGGATTCACCCGGGTGATCTGGCGTTGCAGCCCCAGAGCGCGGGGGATCTGGGAGAGGAAGGAGAGCGGGCAGATGCGCCGCCAGAGTTCGTGGCCGAACACCAGCAGCACAAAAACGCCCGCCGGCACCACCAGCCCCCAGAACAGGGTGGTGCCGAGGGGATAGGGGGCTTCCGTCAGGCAGGTTCCCTGCACCGGCACGCAGTCGGCCGGTAGCCGAAGCGGGCTCCAGGGATGGTCCGGCTCGGTGAAGCGCGGCGTGAACGGGTCGTAGAGCAGCGAGGCGATGATCAGCAGCCAGCCGGTGGTGAGTGCCCACCGCACCAGATGCATGCGCCGTTCCGTCACCTGGCCGTCCTCACTGCGACACACCGGAGGCTCTGACCATAGCGATGGCCCCCGGCGGCTGCAGGATCTGTTCTTAACCGTGGCGATCTGCGCGTCTGTACTGCTTCTGTACTGCCGCGTCATCGGTGGGTGTCATGGTCATCGGGACGATGCTCCAATGGACACTGCCAATAAACAGCACAATCGCTTCGGCCAAGCTGATGGCCGCAAGCTTCTATGCGACGACTCCTCCCAGGGAATGGTCGATCAGGGTTGGGGCTGAGTCGAGAGCTTCTACGAAGGCAAGACAGTCTTTGATGGCTTTCGCCAGTTTTCAGCTCCTGGGAGCTTCAGCCGCCATCGCTTTGAGCGCGACGCGGTCCACCTTGCCGCTCGGGTTGAGGGGCATCTCCGCCAGCACCACAATCTCCTCCGGTGCCTTGTAACCGATGCGTTCGCGGGCAAAGCGAATCAGCTCGGCGGCCATCGGAGCCTGGGACCCACGCTGGAGAGTGATGTAGGCCCGCACGTTCTCCCCGTGCATGACGTCGTGGATGCCGATCGCTCCGGCCAGTTCCACAGCAGGGTGTTCGCAGAGGGCATCCTCCACGTCCTGCGGACAGATGTTGGAGGCATCGTGAACGATGATCTGTTTGCGTCGGCCGCAGAACCACAGGTAGCCGTCCGCGTCCAGGCGCATCTCGTCACCAGTGTCGAGCCAGCCGTTCACAATCGTCTCGGCTGTGGCGGTGGGATTGTCCCAGTAGCCCGTCATCACCGACGCCGAACGCAGCCACAACCTTCCTTCTGCTCCCACCGGCAGTTCGCGGCCCTCCTCGTTGCGGATGGAGCACTCGAAACCGGGGCAGACCCGACCCACCGAGCCGACCCGGTTCTCGCCGGAAGGCGGAGACATCGTGGCCACACCGCATTCACTCATGCCGAAGCATTCGTCGATCGAAAAACCCACGGCGGTCTTGAAATCCCGCTGCAGCTGCAGGGGAACCTTGTCACCACCGGAGAGGCACAGGCGCACGTCGGCGAAATCGGCCGGATTCAGATCGCGGTCATGCATCAGGCCCATCAGCGGTGCCGGCAACATCAGCAGCAGATTCGGCTGGCGGCGATGCAGGAGCGCCTCAAGGGCATGGTTGTCACTCTCGGTCGCCACCACCAGGGTGACCCCCAGCGAGAGGCCTGCCAGTCCGTACATCGAGGCCGCCGCATGGGCCAGCGAGCAGCCCACCATCAGACGCTCCCCCGGCGCGTATTCCATCACCTGGGCCAGGCTGGCGAGCGTCGCTCCATAGCTGGCGCGGCTGTGGGTCACCCCCTTGGGCTTGGCAGTGCTGCCGGAGGTGAAATAAATGATCGCGGGGGCCTCCGCTGGCAGGCAGGACAGTTCCTCCCCGGTGGCAGGCGTGGTCAGCAGAGTCTCAAGGCACCTCTCGCCTTCAGCCCCTGCCGCTCTCTGCCCATCCTCGAAGCGGATCAGCCCCAGAGGCAGGGATCCGGCCAGCTGCGTGGCTTCCAGATCAGCCAGGCGCTCCTGGTGATACAGCAGCAGCACCGCCCCGCTCACCCGCAGGGCATGGTCGATCTCGGGCACCACATAGCGGTAGTTGAGCGGTGTGATCACCAGGCCCAGCCGCAGACAAGCGAGGTAGTGGATCACCAGCTCGACCCGGTTGGGCATCAAGGACGCCACCCGGTCGCCAGCCTTCAGCGGCATGGTGCCGTAGGCGGCAGTCAGTCGTTCCACCCGCTCTGCCAGCTGCCTCCAGCTGAGGCTTGTATGGAGATCCTGCAGGGCTGGACCGTCAGGATCCCGGACCAGCCCCACCTCCAGAAGCGCATCGAGGCGGTCGGGCAGCGTGAGGGCAGGTCCGGACAGCAGCATCAAGCCGACACGCAGAGACAACGCCCCCATCCTGCCTTCAGCGGTCAGGACGCGCCCGGCTCCATGGACCGGGAGAAGCCATAGGGCACGGCAGCGATCGCGGCTTGGCCGCGCCGGTGGATCTCGCGGGCGTACTCGGTCCAGGTGCCTTGTCCCCAATAGCGGAAGCAACTGGTTTCCAGCAGCAGCAGATGGAGCAGGGCCTGCTGATAGGGCGGGGTCTGGGTCACTGCGGGGTCGTGCGCCACCAGGGGATCAAACAGCTGGTGAAACTGGGCACTGAGGCTGTTCATCGGCTCCAGCACGTTGGCGTAGCCCTCCACCCAGCTGAGGTTGTTGGTCCAGGAGGCGCCGGCCATCGAGAAGGAGGGATCGGTGGCCTGGAGGTGGGTGATCGCCGCCTGAATGGCGGCGGGGGTCGGCGATCCGCTCAGCTGTTGCCACAGCTTGTGCTGATGCACCGCCTGAATCTGCGGAAAATCCTGGGATGACACCCCAGCGGCCTCCAACAACTCAAGATATTCCGTGCCATTGATCGCCACCGTGCCTGGTTCACATCCATGGGATGCAATGGTGTGATGGGCCTGCACGAAAGCAGGCGGGAACTCATTCATCATCACGCCACCATTTTCCCCATCGGCAATCTGGGAAACGAGCGAAGGAATCGTGGTGTCTCCCAGCACTTGCCGGCCGAGCCCCAGAGCTTCGTAACAGGGCTGCATCTGCCCCACCAGCTTGGTGTCGGAGCCCTGGGTTTTGATCAGTGCCGTGATCGAGACCTCTTCGCCACTGGAGCTGCGGGCCACGAGCTGGTTGGGGATGTATTTCTGCTCCTGAGACAGGCCGGAGCCATCGAAGTTCTCGACGCTGTGTTCCTGCACCAGCAGCCAGCGGTAGCCACACTCCCTGAGGGCCTTGACGAATTCATAGAGCGTGTCGGGGTGGTTGGGCAGGTGCATTTCCGGGGGTGAAAAGCCCTTGACCCGTTGCAAGGCTTCCTTGCCGAAGAGGGCCGCGAACTGATGCTGCCAGGCCAGGATCTGCAGCTTCAGGTCGGGGATGGGCGTGGAGGGCGCCACGGCATGGCTCCAGAAGGTGCCGAGCCACTCCACATGGGGTTGGAGGGTGGGATCGCAGGCGAGCTTCTGGAGGGCCTCGAGGATGTCGTGGCGGCCCATCTGCTCAACGCCCCAGAGCAGATTGCCCGAATAATCGAGCATGATCCGGGGGTTGCAGCCCTCCTGAATCAGCTGGGGGATGATGTCGGCGAGGCGCCTGTAGCACTGGGCGAAGGGTTCGGCGTTGTGGTTATCGCCCTCGCCCGGATGCTCCAGCATGTACTGAAGATGGGAGATGAGTTCACCATGCGCCCCGGCTGGAATCGTGGGCTGATGCATGTGGAGCGCGCAGGCGAAGCCTGAACGGATCTGCTCCAGGTGGAGATTGGTGTGCGGCAGCGCCACCGGGCCGGAATCCTGAACAAGCGCAAGGATCTCGGCTTCAGAGCCAGCGATCGGTGGCAGTGGGGTTGGCGGTTGTCTGCTCTGCATGGTCGCCATTCTGCTCACCCCAGCTGGCCCCGAGCTGCTCGCCCCGCCTCCGCCGTCGTCGCTGGCGGGATCGGCGACGGCAGGTGGCACGACCCGCGACAAACTCCTAGGGTTTGACCAGTTGCTTGCTGGTCCAGTGCAGACGCTACCCCTGGGTCTGGCCACTGTGCTTCTGACCCTGCCGCCTCTGGCCCTGCCGCTGCTGGCGCCTGGGCCAGCAGCGGCTCAGAAGCGGATTCCCAAACTGCCGGGTTATGATGAGTGCCCGCTTGGGTATGTGAATGACCTGAAGCAGCATTGCAATTCACCCATCTATTACGAGGTGAAGCCCACCGACGGCAAGCCCTGTGACTCGGGCTGGATGAACATTGGGGCGGGGTATTGCAAGAAGAAAACCCTGGGCATTTTCTGATCTCAGCGGACCTGGAGCAACCAAGGGAAACGCGTGAAAGCACCGACGCTCAAAAGGTGTCTTCCGTCTGGCCAGCGAAGAGTCCGGCGTAGCTCTCGCTGCCCTGCAGCTTCTGGAACACGAACTGGCAGATCGCGGTGCCGGGATGCACAGCCAGGGGAGCGGGGCCGAAATTGCTCATCTCCAGCACCTGCTGACTGTCGATCCCCGGCCCCATGAAGGGGGCGCTGATGTGCACCATCAGGCCCAGCCGCGCGAAGCGACTGCGACCCTCCAGCCAGCCGCACAACCCGGGGCCCAGGCGCAGCCGCTCCTGGGTGATGCCGAGCACCGTTTCGCCCGGCATGATCAGGATGTGCTGGCCCTCCGGCACCTCGATTTTCTCGGTGAGCTGCCTGTAATCGGTGTGCTCACGCACTTCAATCACCTCGTGAACCTTGCGGAACACGCGAAAGGTGGGGGCGAGGGTGAGGTCGAGCGAGGCGGGACCCAGGCGTTCGGGATCGAACGGGGTGACCGTGATGGAGCCCTGCTGGATCGCCTGCAGGATCGCCTCTCTCCCCAGAACGGTCATGTCTTTCCCTGGGGGTCGCCGAGGTTGGATTGTCTCAGGCGGTCGGCTGGGTGTTGGTAGCGCAGCAGGGTCTGAAGACGATCCTCAAGCCGAAGGCTTCTGAGCTGGAGCAGCCTTCTCGCTGATAAGCCATGGGCCTGGCGGCACCACCTCGGCAACACGCCAGCTTTGACGCGGTGACCACACCATGCCGGAGAACGCCTGCCAGGTGTTAGTGGAGGAATTACAGGCACACAATCACAAGCTCAAGAGTTTCCGCAGGGAAACCCCCAGCCAGCTTGCAGGGGTGGAGCGTGAACCCTGTCTGCTGAGCTGAGCAGAACCAGCCTGGCCAGATTCACCTACTCCCGGGGGCTCTGCGGCAGCGGCTCAGAACGCTGCCGCATCCCCCAGGCTCACCACCTGCTGCGGATCACGGCAGAGGGAAGACAGCCGCTCCAGCAGGCGGGCCACATGCACACCATCGACGAGCGCGTGATGCGCCTGAACGGCGATCGGCAGTAGATCGGCCCCCTCTCGCCGGAAACGGCATCACCGCCTACGGCAACGGCGCCTACAGCCTGATCGGCGGCGACGAGCTGAGCGACACCCATACCACCGACTTCCGCGGTGTACAGGCCAGCTACGGCCCCCGCTGGTTTCCCCGTGCCACCCGGTGCCAGAACCCATGCCAGCACTGGGGCGGCGACGCCCATTCAGGAGCGCTGCTGCCAGCGGTGGGGATCCTGGCGGCCGTGCAGAGCGATCACGAAGAGTTCAGCGCCCTGCTCGCGGAAATAGACGGCATAGGGAAATCGACTCCAGCACCAGCCTGCGGATCCGGCCGTGAATCAAGGGGAAGGATTGGGGACTGTGGCGAATGCACTCCACCGCAGCAGCAACGGTTTGGGCAAAGTCGTTGGCCAACGCCGGCTCACGCGTTCCGTACCAGTGCTGGGTTTCCAGGAGCTCCTCCAGCGCCTCCGGTAGGAAGCGCACTGCAGGGAGCTTCATCGGATGCCGAGCTGGCTGCGCACCTCATCCCAGCCCAGAGCTGCGTCAGGGTTGCTGAGATGGGCCGTCCAGCGTCGATCCAGCTCAGCGCAGAGGTCGGGATCGAGCGGCAGCGCCCCATCTCGGGCCTCGTCATCCAGGCTGTCCCAGAGGGCGATCGCCAGGGCCAGGCGCTCGCTCTGGGGCAGCTGAAGGAGGTCAGACATGGGTGTCATCGCCACGGCGGACGGCTGAGAACACAGGGTAGGCACGCTCCACGACGGAGGACGCGATGGGATGGATCGAGGAGACGGCAGCAAGGCTTCTGCGTACAAGTGCCACCCCCGTCACACCCCAGCCAGGATCCCCCCCATGCCCCCACACCCCTCCCCCACCGACGAGCGCCTCCACGCCTACATCGCCGAGCGCATGCGCATGAGCCCCATCGATCAACCGCTGATGCTGTACCCGCAGGCTTCCGCGCAGCGGTTGGAACTGCTGGGCCACGGATCTGCCAGGCAACAGCCAGCCCGGCCCAGGACCTCGCCCGGCGGATCCGGGGAAACGAATGGTGGGCCGCGTGCTCACCGGCAACGGCATCACCCGCTACGGCGAGGGGCGCGACGTGCTGCTGCAGATGTGCCGCCAGCGCCTCGATGCCTTCCACCGCCGCTCACCAAGGCGGTGAAGCTTCATCAGGGGTTCGAGGCACCAGCTGGATTTCCACATCGCAGCCGAGCACATCGGCGTAGCGGCGGAGAGTGGACAGTGCGGGTATGTGCTTGCGGGATCCCTCGAGCCGACTGATGGCGCTGCGCGTGGTGCCCATCCGCACGGCGACCTCCTCCTGGGTGAGACCGGCCCGCTGGCGTGCCTCCAGGAGCTGCCGGAGCAGACGGAATTCCACGGCGGCCTCCTGCCGCGCTTCGCTGTAGCCCGGCACCTGATCGAGCCGGGCGCGTTCGGCGCCGCGATCGCGGATGACCGGTTGATAGGGGATGTCAGGCATGGCGTTTGACGTTCCTGAGGCGTTCGCGAGCGATGAGGAGCTCACGCCTGGGTGTTTTCTGGGTCTTCTTCACGAAGGCATGGAGCACGGTGATCACCCGGCCACCGCAGAAGCAGTAGAAGGCCCGGCCGATGCCGGAACGGCCTCTGGGCCTGAGTTCGAACAGGCCGCCGCCCATGGCTTTGGAGTGAGGAGGCCTGTCCTTGATGTCCTCGCGAACACGAGCGTTGTAGTACTCAAGCCGAAACGATCCCTCCATGTTAGCGCGCGTGCTACGTGCCCACGGGGCTGACCCGCTGATGGGCTCTGGGCGGCAGGCCGTTGTGGGGTGAAGGAGAGCGCGTGAGCGCCACGGCAGCGAGGCTTCTCCTTTGTCAGTTCCACCCCCGTCTCACCCGTCCCCCACCGACGAACGCCTCCAGCAGTCCCTCGCAGAGCGGATGCGCATGAGCCCCATCGATCAATCGCTGATGCTCATGGAACTGCTGGGTCATCACCCGGAACAGGAACAGCGGAACCTCGCTGATCAGCGGCGAGGGGGTTACGGCTACGAAGCCTCCATCTACGGCCGCTCACAACCCCAGGGTTGCCGCCACATCCGAGAGACGGATCAGGAGGGTGTCGGGATCGATGGGTGAGGGATCGAAACCCATGTGCAGATAGAAGTTACGGGCGTCCGCGGAAGCAGCGTGGACCACGATGCCGCGAACGCCGATCCGTTCGCTGGCCTGAAGGACCCGCTCGAACGCATCGGCAAGCAGGGCACGCGCGATGCCGCGACCTTGCACACCGCGGCAGACCGCCAGCCGTGCCAGCAGTACAACCGGGATGGGATCGGGCCTATTGCGAGGAAAGCTCCCGGGTGCGGAGGCCACCGCCACGGCACCGGAGGCCAGAGCCCCATAGGCCTTGACGGTGCCGTCGCCATCGCAGACCACAAACGTGCGTGTGGCACCGCTCTGCTGATTCGGCAGGGCACGCTGCCGGAGCCAGTGATCCAGGCTGGTGTCGCCGCAGTCGAAGCCGGCGGTGCCGTGGTGGCTGGCCAGGGGCTGCGGCACCAGCAGCTCCATCAGCGTTGCCAGGGCCTCGGCGCGGTCATGGTGCGTTGCAGGCGGTCACTGGGGCCTGGGGGAGCATCCAGCAGGCGGAGAAGCTGGTCAAAATGTTCGGACGACACGGACTGCCAGCTCTGCTGGACCAGAAGCTCACGGGCGGCGGTGCGGGCCGCCTGCAGAACGAAGTCGGTTCGAGTGAGCCCGGAGGCACGGACGGCGCGATCGATCAGGGCCTGATCGTCGGGCGAGACCCGCAGGTTCCAGCTGAGGCGAGGGGTGGCAGCCACGGCTGTGCCGCAAACCTTCGTGCAGCCTAGTTCCATGGATAGACGGTGTCTACCTTCGTGCCCTTGGTCCATATCAGCAGGGAGCCATGGCGTCGGTCCCATCGGGTGGGGGGGATGGAGGAAAGGGGCCATCGCTCCTCCTCCATCACTGCCAACCCCCGTCACACCCCAAGCCAGCATGCCCCCATGCCCCCGGTCCGTTTGCCCACCTACGAGCACCTGCGGGCATCCATCGCCGAGCGGATGCGCATGAGACCAATCGAGCTGCTGCCGGAGGCCAGCCGCTGTGAGCGCTGCGGGGCCAGTGAGCTTCAGCAGATCCTGGGAGAGAACCGATGAGTCGCTACAAGGTCGTTGGCTCTGTCGCGGAGAGTGAGCCAGGATCGAATGGTCTGGTTCTGAGCAATCGCCTGGGCATCACGGATCCGGCGGTGATGGAGGTCGTGGAACGGGACCTGCTTCTCGATCTCTATCAAACGATCATCGGGAATGGGGCTCCTACCAACCGCCTGAGCGTTTCAGACTTGATCGACTGGCATCGGCAATGGCTGGGGTCTGTCTATTCCTGGGCAGGAAAGGTACGAACGTTCAATCTGAGCAAACAAGGCTTTCCTTTCGCGAGTGCTCACCTTTTTCCAGATCTGCTCAAGTCTTTCGAATCGGAGTATCTGGGTCGGCTGACTCCGTTCACCCCAGACTCGATGGGTGATCTGATCAGGGGACTTGCCGAGGTGCATGTTGAATTCGTGCTCATCCATCCGTTCCGCGAAGGCAATGGTCGAATAGCCCGACTGCTGGCAGATGTGATGGCGTGCCAAGCGGGGATTGGTCCGCTCGACTATTCAGAATGGGATCGTCAGCGGGACCTGTACTTCGCCGCGATCCGGGCGGGGTCTGTGCTAAATGTCACTCCGATGGAGGATCTGTTCAGGCAGGTGTTGACTGGGGGGATTGTCGATTCCTGAGTTCACGTTCGATTTCAGCAACCGACTGACCCGTTTCTATGGCCGTGGAACTGGCCACCGCACGGATGATGCGCGAACCCAGCGGCAGTGAACTGGCCTGCTGTCGCAGCCGCTGAAGCTCTGGGTCGGTCTGGGTCATCAGGACATCGATGGAACAGTAATTCTGGCACCAGGGCAAGGCATTTCAATCATCCAGCGAACCGGGCGCATGGTCAGCCGAGGCCGAGCTGGCTCCGCACCTGATCCCAGGGCACAGCGGCGTCCGGGTTGTCGAGATGGGACGCCAAGCGCCGGTCGAGCTCCGCGCAGAGAGCAGGGTCGACCGACAACGCCCCATCCCTGTCCTGGTCCTCGAGGCTGTCCCAGAGGGCGATCGCCAGGGCCAGCCGCTCGCTCTGGTGGAGTTGGAGCGGGTCGGACATGGGCGCAAACGCCATCACACCTCAGGCAAGGAATCCATCGTAGGCACGCTTCCTGGCGTGGAGCAGGGTCCGGGGAAGGGCATGACATGACGCCAAGGCTTCTCCTTGGTCAGTGCCACCCCCCGTCACACCCAAGCCAGGATTCCCCCATGCCCCCACAGCCCTCCCCCAACTACGAGCGCCTCCGGCACGCCATCGCCCAGCGCATGCGCATGAGCCCCATCATCCAACCGCTCATGCTCTTGGAGCCGGCCTTGGGGGAGAAGCCCCCGGGGGCCTCAAAGATCCAGGCTGCCGATCAGCTCCTCGATCGAGCAGCCCACCTGGCTGGCCACGTCCTTGAGGATCTGCCGCAAGGTGCCAACCCTCAGGGGCTTGTGGGCCGAAATCGTGAGGTGCTGCTGCTGGCCGGCGGCATCTCGGGTCAACCGCATGTGACTGCCTGTCTGGCGAGTCACCGCGTAGCCATGGCGATGGAGGCGCTCGGCCAGGAGGTGGCCGTTGACGTCCCGCGGAATCCTCACAGGGCCAGCAGTTCCTGCCTCACGTGATGGAGGCGGATCAGGGGCGGTGCCTGGCCGGGATCGAAGTGGCAGACGACGGCGTCGCGGATCTCCCGGTGGAGCTCCTCAAGGGTGTCGGCCTCGGTGTGGATCGCGGCGGCAGCTGCACTGGCTCGGAAGGAGCCATCCTCCGCTTCCTCGACCACGAAAAGGATTTCCTGCATGACGCCCTCCAGCGGCACCAGTCTGGCAGTGGTGGGCAGGATGCTGACTCTGTCTGGGCAGAGGGACTGGGGCGGCACAGCCACAGCTGGAGCCGGGTTGGCTGCAGCCGCCACGCGCCCTCACCAGAAGGGATCCCAGCAGGGGGTTCCGCCTGACGGGCCGCCCAAAGACGACCCTGGCAGATGCGTACGGGAGCCGCCAGGATCAACCCATGACCCATCACACCCCCAGCCCGGTTTCCCTCCCCCGCTACCAGCCCGATAAGACCCTGCCCAGAATGGCGGCATGACCAGCGCCGCCGCGCCACCGATCGAGCAGCGCCTCCAGCGGATGGCGGCTGTGATCCGGCAAAGGATCCCAGCCGCCGAAGTGCGCTTGTTCGGCTCCCGGGCGCGTGGCACAGCGGGGCCGAAATCGGACATCGACCTGCTGATCACCGCACCGGATGCCTGGCTTGAAGGCCACCACCGCTTCGAGGTGCTCAACCAGCTCTGGGACGAGCTGGCTCAGGCGGATGTGTCCCTCGATCTTCTGCTCTATTCGCAGC
This sequence comes from Synechococcus sp. CBW1006, assembly GCF_015840525.1. Taxonomy (NCBI): domain Bacteria; kingdom Bacillati; phylum Cyanobacteriota; class Cyanophyceae; order Synechococcales; family Synechococcaceae; genus Synechococcus; species Synechococcus sp. CBW1006. The sequence continues at coordinate 3,212,737 of NZ_CP060396.1, forward strand.
AGGAGTGCGTGGAGCGCCGCCACTGGCGCAGTCACGTGATCGGCAGGGCCTATCGGGAGGGGCGCTTGCTCGATGGTGCTCTCTGAGCCGGAAGGCGTTGAAAGCCTGGCTGCTGCATCTGGACGTTGATGCGCCTCTCACCCATGATCTGCGTCGGCTGCTGCTGCTCCTCGCCGCAGCCGGTGAGAGCACGGCAGATCTGGAGCCGCTGGCTCAGCTCACCGTTTACGCCGTGCAATTCCGCTATGACGCTGATCCCACCCCTCTGGGGCTGGATCGAACGCACTACAACCGACAGGTGAAAGCGCTGCTGGTGCGTGTGAACGAACTGATCCTGCCAGGTTCTGACCGTGATCCCTGATGGGGTCTCCCATGCCCCCAAACCCCTCCACTACCTACGAGCGCCTCCGCGAGTACATCGCCGAGCGGATGCGCATGAGCCACATCTACCAACCACTGATGCTGCTGGAACTGCTGGGCCGCCACAGCCCGGCCCCGGCGCAGGACATCGCCCGGCGGATCCTGGGGGAGGACGTGACCCAGATCAACTACTACACCGAGCGGGTGAAGCGGATGATGGGCAAGGTGCTCACCGGCAACGGCATCACGCACTACGGCAACGGCGCCTACAGCCTGATCGGCGGCGACGAGCTGAGCGACAGCGAGCGCGACGCGCTGCTGCAGCTGTGCCGCCAGCGGCTGGACGGATTCCGCGAGCAACGGGGTGAGGTGGTGATTCCATCGAGACGGCCCGCCTGAGGACACACCGCCCCACCACGGCTACAACGAGGCCAGCCTTGTCTGAATCCGTGCCCTCCTACTGGTGGGTGAACCACAAGCAGACGTACCGGCAGGAGACCGACGGCGGCTACATCTGGTCGCCGAAGGCGAATGCCAACGGCGCCCGCAACGTGACCTACGACAACCTCAGCCGCTGCCAGCGGGGGGATGTGGTGTTCAGCTATGCCAATGGGCGGATCAGCCAGCTGGGCCTGGTGGAAACGGCGGCGGTCACGGCCACCAAGCCGCCGGAGTTCGGATCAGCGGGGGAGAACTGGAGCCAGGAGGGCTGGCTGGTGCGGGTGAACTGGCAGCCGCTGCGCCAGGCGCTGGTGCCGCAGACGTTCTTTGCGCTGCTGCAACCGCTGCTGCCGAAGCGCCACAGCCCGGTCAGCACCAGCACAGGCCGGGGCAACCAGGGGGTGTACCTGGCCGGGCTGAGCGAACCCCTGGGGCTGTTGTTGCTCCAGCTGATCGAGGAGCACGCCGATCCGGCGGTGCGGGTGCACCTGGTGGTGCTGGCGGAGGAGGGGGAATACACCGCTGCGCTGCTCGATGACATGCAGCGGTTGCGGGAGGTGCCCAGCAGCACCGAGCGCGATGCGCTCACCAAGGCGCGACTGGGGCAGGGGTTGTTTCGCCATCGGGTGTCGGAGCTGGAGCCGGCCTGCCGGGTCACGGGGCTGGCGCGGCAGGAGTTCCTGGTGGCCAGCCACATCAAGCCCTGGCGATCCTGCGACAACAGCGAACGGCTGAGCGGATCCAATGGACTGCTGCTCTCCCCCCATGTGGACAAACTGTTTGATCGCCACTGGATCAGCTTCGATGGGGGCGGACAGCTGATCTGTGAACACGAGGCAGCCCGGGAGGCCTTGCGCTGCTGGGGAATCGAGGGGGCGAACCTGATTCGGCCGTTCAGTCGGGAGCAGGAGAAGTTTCTGAGTGCCCATCGGGAGGTGCTGCGCTGCTGAGCACCGACAACGGAATGCACCGGAGGCCTTGCCATACATTGATAAACCGGCCATACACAGATAAGATTGCGATATCTCTTTTCAACTTGACGCCACGCAGCATGGACCCCACCCGCAATCCGTTTTCTCCTGGTGCGGGGGCGCGGCCGCCTGAGTTGGCGGGCCGGGAGGCGATTGTGGAGTCGGCCACGATCGCCTTGCAGCGCATTGCCCGTGGACGGCAGGAGAAAAGCCAGATGCTCCTGGGACTGCGTGGCGTGGGTAAAACCGTGCTGCTCAACCGGATTGGGCAGATCGCAGAAGAGATGGGGGCGATCATGGTGACGCTTGAGGCTCCAGAAGGGCAGCGACTGGCGGCCTTCCTGGCCCCGGCCCTCAAGGCCGTGCTGCTGAAGCTCAGCCGAGTGGAGCAGGCTCGAGATCTTGCTCAACGGGCACTCGGAGCCTTGCGTGGCTTTGCCAGCGCCTTCACGGTGTCGATTGGAGAGATCGACGTGGCCATCGCACCGGAAACGGTGGCTGACAGCGGCAATCTTGAAGTGGATCTGCCCGAGCTGATGGCTTGTGTGGGCAAAGCAGCCCAGGCGGCCGGGAAAACCGTGGTGCTTCTTCTTGATGAGGTGCAATATCTCTCCGAAGAGGATCTGCGCGGATTGATCGTGGCCATGCACAGGATTGCGCAACGGGGCTGGCCCGTGATCCTGTTCGGTGCTGGCCTGCCTCAGGTAGCGGCGCTTGCCGGTGAAGCGAAGTCTTACGCCGAACGGTTGTTTGATTATCCGGCAGTGGGGCCGTTGCTGCCTGAGGCTGCCCGCTCGGCACTTCAGGACCCCATTGAGGAAGAAGGCGAGGCAATCGACAGCGAAGCGCTGACCAAGATCCTGGCCATCACGGAGGGCTACCCCTATTTCCTGCAGGAGTGGGGCAAGCATTCCTGGAACACCGCCAAGCAATCGCCGATCCAGGCCAGCGATGTGGAGCAGGCCAGCACGTTGGCAACGGAGGCGCTGGACAGGAGCTTCTTCCGTGTGCGCTTCGATCGGCTCACACCACGGGAGCAGGACTACCTGCGTGCCATGGCATCGCTGGGAGCAGGCCCCCATCGATCCGGAGATATCGCCGAAGTGCTGGGAATCAGCGTGCAGACCGCCGGCCCTTTGCGCAGCGGTCTGATCAAGAAGGGCATGATCTGGAGCCCTGCCCATGGGCAGACAGCCTTCACCGTGCCGATGTTTGACGCCTTCATGGTGCGAGCGATGCCGGAGTGGCGGCAGCAGCAGCTGGGCTGAGCGAACCCCTGGGGCTGCTGTTGCTCCAGCTGATCGAAGAGCACGCCGATCCGGCGGTGCGGGTGCACCTGGTGGTGCTGGCGGAAGAGGGGGAGTACACCGCCGCGCTGCTCGATGACATGCAGCGGCTGCGGCTAGGGCAGGGGGTGTTTCGCCATTGGGTGTCGGAGCTGGAGCCGGCCTGCCGGGTCACGGGACTGGCGCGTCAGGAGTTCCTGGTGGCCAGCCACATCAAGCCCTGGCGCGATTGCGGCAACAGCGAACGGCTGAGCGGCGCCAATGGCCTGCTGCTCTCCCCCCATGTGGACAAACTGTTTGATCGCCACTGGATCAGCTTCGATTCAGGCGGTGAACTGATCTGGCAGCACGAAGCGGCTGGGGAAGCCCTGCGCTGCTGGGGCATCGAAGGAGCGAACCTGATTCGCCCGTTCAACCGTGAGCAGGAGATGTTCCTAAGTGCCCACCGGGAAGTGCTGAGGCGTTGAGGGCGAATGGGTCAAGATGCTTGGGTTGGCGCTTCCAGTAAAGCTTGCTCAGGCTGGCCCGGGCGCTTGATCACGGCGTGTGTGAGATCTTCCTCGGTGATTTCGGGGATCTCCTCATACTCTTCGGGTTGGATTTCATGGGCATCCACGCGCTGAAGATCAGAATGGATCTTGCCTTCAAGAGAGGTGGGGGAGAAAACGATGTTGCTCTCGCTCATTGGCCTTTCGCATGGAGATGATGTGCCTGATGCCGCAATCCAACACAGACAATTCTGACTTCACCATAGTCTCTCCTGCGATCAGGGAACAGGATCGTGGGGCCGGCGAAGACGCTGTTGGCATCGAGAAAATCCAGGCCACGCTGCTCCAGGGTTCGCAGGCGCTTGGCCGGGTCAAAGCGGATCACCGGGCAGGAAGCGCTGGATGAAGGAAGCAAGCGGCATGGGCCCGCAGCGGGGAATCCAGCTGTCGCCACCCGGAAGCCGACGCCAGCACTGCACTTCAAGGTAGGGATCGGTGCCAGGGAGCCGCTGCACCCGGTAGCGGTACTCGGCATCGGCGGCCTGATCAGGGCTGGCCAAGGGTTCCGCTTGCTGCTGGGTGCTCAGGAAGGCAGCGAGGAAGCTGGAGGCGTCAGCGGTTTCGCGCAGTGCCGCCGCAAAGCGCCAGGCGGCCCCAGTGGGGTAGCCGTAATGGTGGAGGTAGAGGTGGCACTCCGACACGCTGGGAAAGCCGGTGAAGGAGAAGACGGCGCGGGTCGCCAAGGGGGTGGGGCGGGTGTTCCTGTAAGTGCCACCGGCGTATCAACAGGATGCAGATATCACCTGTCCATGAACATGGGATGGGATCAGGCATTCAAAGTCTTTGTCCGTCGTCAGCAAGAAAGCATCAGCGGCAACGGCAGTCGCAGCAATCCACAGATCGTTTTTGCCCATCCTGCGTGCCCCGAGCGGATGGGAACGGGCATGAAGGTCGAGTTTCACATAGGCATCGATTACGGTGGGATGGCTGATGTTCACAACCGTCAGGGAGCGGAAGGCCATGTCCAGGGCATTGCGTTTTGCTTCGCCCCAGCCATTGGTTTCCGCCAGCACCCGCGCCTCGGCCAGGCTCACCACACAGACCAAAGGCCGAGGCTGGCAGTGAAGCAAGTCATAGGTGTCTCGTATCTGCCGCCCGAGAGAATTCCCTCGCACCAGGTGGAGAATCACGCTGGTGTCGAGCAGGAAGGGCCTGCCGGCATTTGCAGCAGCCGTCATCGAATGGCGGAGAGGGCAGCCGTGAGGTCGTCGTCAGACTCTTCCCCTGGCCAGGTGCCGAAGAAGTTCGCGACACCGGATCCAGGCTCCTGAGTGGCGGGCGCAAACAGAGATGTCGAGCCCCACGCCCGGGGAGTTTCGCTGAATAGCTCATCAGATGCTGCAGCCAGGTGGATCTGACTGATGGCAATCTGTTGCACGCGTCCCGATGGGCGGTAGTGGCCGATGCCTGCAACCATCACTCGCTGCCCGAACAGGGTCCGCAACTCTTCGGTGGTGACGCTGCCCGGAAGCCTTGCCACGATCTTCTCGCCGTCGTCGCTCAGCAGGGTGACCGACGGCCTGGTGGAGGAGATGGTGTCGAGCTTGGCGGTGAAGCGGATGGCCTGGGGGAGGGGCGTCTGCTGCACCAACGCCTCGATGAGGGGAATGTCTGAGGCCTTGAGGATCACGGGCGGACCCTCGCCGTCGATGGGCCCAAGGCTGATGCCACTGAAGGATCCACCGGGCACGCGGGCAAAGCGCAGGCAACCCTCCAGGAGTGCCCGATCGGCTTTCAGGGTGGAGCCATCCCCCTGCTGAATCTGCCGGAGCACCAACGCGAAGAGCTCCAGGGCTGTGCTGCCCTGTGGAACGGGGGGCTCCTCCTGCTCCAACAGGCTGAACTGGACTATCGATGGGAAGACGTCAGGGGCGGCCTCCTCCAGGGTGGGCGCCTCAAGCTCCAGCACCGCAGAGCCGGCGCTCAGGCCTGTGATCACATGGTTGGTGCAGGCCTCCAGCCAGCGGGGTCTGGGGCCCGTTTGGCTGCTGATGCCCTCCGCCTGAAAGCGCAACGCGAGGCGCGCCCCCTCCTTGAGAGCCGCCAAGAGCTCCGCGAGTTGGTCGTCGCTGATGCGAAGCGCCTCAGCATCGCCCCCCTCCAGAACCAGCCGATGTCGCTTCACGCTGAAGGACCAGTGCCTCACAATCGGGATCCACCGTAGGCCGTTGCAGAGGCTGTGGTTGGAGCAGGTTCATAGAACGGTTGTGAATACCTCCATTTCTCTCTCCTTCAATGTGGCCCGCACACCTTGCTGGAAATAGGCTCTTATCTTGCTCACAGGGCGTTCGGGTGATGGGAACGACTTCAGGAAATGGTGCACTATTCTAAAGGCAACCCAACGGCAAGCAGGCAGCAGGAGCAGCTCCCAGGTGTATATGCGTGGGCAGGTCAGTAAAGAATCTGTCATTCCAGCCACTTCATGCAGTTCTAAGCAGACTTTGTACGCGGGGATCTCCTGAGCTTTCAATACAAGCCCTGGCAACCGAAGAAAACTCGCTCTCCTCTCGAAGCATCTTTCTTATTGCCCTAGCCGCATTCCTCATGCCCTCCCGTGCAATCGCATTGGCAGGATCACCTTGATATCTCGCCAACTCAGCAAGATACTGTTGGACCTGACTCCAGCATTCGGCCCAGACCAACTTTCGGCTGTTAGAAAGTGGTGGATAATCGAGCTTATAGCGCTCTACAGAATATTCGACTCGGTCCCGCTCCCATGCATCAGTTACATGTGGCTCAGGTATCGCCTCACCCTCGAGATTGAAGAAAAGCAGATTGGGATCATCTTCATCAGCTGGATCAAGCAGCAGTGGCTGTTCGTACCGGAGGTCACCAAGTGGCCCAACATGGGGGCAGCCGTCACGCAATGGGAAATATGCACCTTTCTTTCTATTGCCGACATTCCCGCAGATACGAAAGTTGTGCCAATCAAATGCTAGCCACCAGTAACCTTCGCCAGAGGAGCCACGCACATTCCTAACGTTCTTCTTCGGGCGAAAGTGCTCCACATCCCAGTAGCTGAAACAATCCCTCGCTTCAGAAAACCAGCACTTTCCATGGGAGAGTGCAAGCAGCCATTCCTTTAGCTCGCGCCAAAGAGATGTGTTGCCATCAATAAGCTCATGACGCGCTGCAACATCAGGTGCAGCTTTAAGCTGATCGAGAAGAGTGGCTGCCCGTTCACACCAATCGGGATCAGGGCAGTTGTTGTGGAGCGGGATGTGCCTCACGCCTTACATTCATCTTGGAGAGATCTCTCTTCCTCGATTAACTTAGTTAACACTTCATTCGCCACCTCAACCTGCGCTTGGATCTCCGCCCTAGTGAAAACGGTCTCATCGTGTGGGACACGCCGTGCCAGAGCACCAGCGAAGCTTTCAAAGTACGGGTTCGGGTGAGACCTAACTATGCCAAGCTCATTAAGCTCTGCAGCGAGCTCCCTCAGCTCGTCTTGCTCACTGTCAGCAAGGTTCTCTTTCCCAAGTAGAAAGTAGTGGCGATCCATCTGTTTCAGAATCTCAGGCGCGAGGCTTGAGCGTAATCCGTACAGTTCCGACTTAAGGAGACCCTCAACCCCAATCCCAAGCGGGTCATCCTCGGGTTCCCGCGAAACGACGATCTCGTTTTGAACGGAAAGAATGCGCACTTGGTTCTTACGCAGATTGCCAATCATCAGCGGGTTGTGAGTTGCCACAAGCAGCTGACCCTTATCGGCCCGAATGTTGTCCTGGAGGAGCTTGAGAAAGTCATAAGTCCAAACTGGGTTTAGATGCGTGTCGGGCTCATCGAGCAGGTACAGTGACTCATCATTTTGCGTAAATAGAAGGAGGCCGAGGACAGTGAGAAGCTGCTGCTCGCCTTCGCTCATCTGCGTGAACTTCACACGCGTACCATCAGTTCTTTCGACTGTTACCCGGACTTCGTCTATCAGGTCACAGAGGAAGAGGCTCTCGAGATAGCCGAAAAGATCTTTTGAATCAGATTCACCTTGCTTAAGCCCCTCAAGATCAGCCTCGTTCTAGACGAACAAGTAGAGCCTTTCTGTGGTTTCACCTTGCCTGCGAACATCGCGGTCCACGGTTTCGCTATTGCGGATTGGCGCTAGCGAACATTCCCAAAGACGATCAAGAAAGTCCTTAAATGCACCTCGCGCGTACCAGAATCGGGCATCGCCCTCTTCGAGTTGAATTTTCTTTGGAGCCCCGCTTCCCCGCCACCATGGGGTCTTTAGCACGAAAAGAGCTGAGACGAAACCCTTGATTCCCAGATACTTCTCAAGCAGATCACGCGCCGCCGCCGTCTTCTCAAGAAAGAATGCCAGAAGGACAAGTTGACTGTACTCCTTGCGGCAGAAAAACATCCTTCGCAGGGGAAACTGCTTGTGGCGAGCATTAAGAATGGCGGCATAGTGTTTGCGGGTTGGTCGATCGAAGTGGCGCTCTAAACGGCTACTCCAGCCCGAGTAATACGCGAAGATGTAGTTCGGCAGTAGATCTTGGAGGCCTTGCTTAAACGCTGCCTGAGTTATTCCCGTGCCGTCTACAGAAATAGCGAGACGTTTGCTTGCTCGGCCAGGATCAGCGTCAATCCTGATCTTATGATCACGACATGAATACTCAAGTATGTAGGCGAATGGTGGCGGACCACCAGATTCAAGCTCTCGGAAGATCTCAACAATCGCTTCGAATAGATTAGATTTACCTGAGCCGTTTCGCCCGATCAAAACCGTCGTCGCCTGGCACTCATCAAAATCGATCGTAAAGGACTGGAGGTTTCGATAGCTTGGGATAGTTAGACAATCGAGTCTCATGCGGCACTCTCTATCAGCCGCGAGCTATCAGGAGAGTCGCTGCGGTTCTCACGCAAGAAGCCGTGCGACTCTTCGTGCCTCAGCTGATCGTAGAAATCGTCAATCTCGAGCTGAGAGGCACTCCAAAGAGCCTCAGCCGAGAGAGATCCGCATTCCTTAAGGATGGAGCTGAGATGGTTTTGGGCAATCTGATCGCGTGTGAGCATGTTCGTGGGTGATACGGTCTTCGTTCGTGATCGATTCGTGATGGTTCGCCTGGACCGGATGGTTTTCCCCTTGGCATTGTTGGCTTGACTGTCCGCCTGGATCCGCTCCAGCAGCACGCTTGCTGGTTCATCGCTGGGGTCCTGGTGCACCAGCTCACCGCGGAAGGCCTTGGCCAGCAGGGCTGGCGTGAGGTGCTCCACAATCCTGCGGGCGGCGGTGAGTTTGGCTTCGAGCTGGTCAGCGAGGTCGAAGAGACTATTCGAGCAACTCTCGATTTGATCAAGTTCATCCCTTGGAGGCAGAAGAATTTTGATAGACAGAAGATTCTTCTGCGATAGATTCCGCATGGATAGCTGATTCCCACTTGATAAGACCTCTATCTGGCGACGACCATTTTCGGAACGCAGGCACATAAGCAACCATTGTTTCCACTCTTCAGGCATGACGAGGCGAAGCACCTTGTCGGACAGGTACAGAGCGCGCCTCGCCTCATGAACGATTACGCATTGCCCGACAAGCTCAATGGTATTAGCCCTTGAAATCAGGAAGTCGCCAGGTCGAATTCGATTTCTCTCCAAGACCTGTTGCTCTGGCTTCAGTGTCTTGCTTTCATCTTCGTCATAGGTTCCCCATGTGACAGCGCTGATTTTTACAAGGCCTCTCTCGTTGTATCCGTTCAGGGGCCGTTACGCAGCAGCGCAGCATTCCACCCTTGATCGCTGATCAACGAGCAACCACAGACACCACGATCGATGACGGCCGGCTCAGGGATTCGGCAACAGCGATGGCATCTCACCGCCGCGATGATGGGCGATCAAGGCCTGCTCCAGGAACTGCCAGATATCACGGCCCTGTTGCCGCAGGCTGGTGGTGACCGTGAGCAGCCTGCTGCGGCAGATCGCACCCTGGCGGGATTGGACGCCATGGCTGATCTTGCGCTGAATCACCGAATGGCGCAGGGCACGCTCGGCTGCGTTGTTGGTGGGCTCGATCCCTTCAATCTCCAGGAAGGTCCAGAGGCCATCGCTCACTTGCAGCAACTGATGGCAGGTACGCACCGTCTTGGCCCACGGCGTTCGCTCGCCGCGCTGGCAGCCCAGCTCCACAACCCGCTGCAGCGTGCCCACAAACGCCTGGCGGATCGGCCGACAGCCCTGCTGCAACGTGGACCAGTCGATCGTTCCGTCTTTGTAGCGGTGCCACTGGGCAAACAGCTGCTGCTGCAGGCCCAGCAGCTCCGCTCCAATCTCACCGCTGGCGCCCTGACGGTCAGCGATGGCGGTGAGATCGCGGATCACGTGCGCCCAGCACAGCTGGCGCTGCTCCAGCGGGAGATGGTTGTAGGCGGAGAAGCGATCGCTCACCACAATTCCGCCAAAGGCATTCCCGAGCAGGTCGATCGCGGCGGCAGCCGAGCGGCTCAGGCTCTGCAAGAACACTGTCACCCCCATGGCGGTCACCATGACCCACTCCCAGCCGCGCCGGCCATCGGGGTTGCCCCCATCGGCATTACCGGTGGGGGCACCGGTTTCATCGACATAGACCACCGACTGCTGACGGGCAAACGCAAGGGCCTCCTGCATGGGCTGCTCCAGTGCTGCACTCAAGCGCTGGCGGATAGTGGCCATCGCTCCCCGGCTGATCTGTACCCCCAGCAGCTGATCCAGCAGCGCCTGGGTCTTGCTGAAACTCAACGGGAAGGCACTACCCAGCAGACCCACCAGAGCACTGAGCCGGGGACCGTAATGGCTTACTTCCACCTCCGCCGGTAACGAGGCACAGGTGCTGGTGGAACAGCAGGGGCAGACCAGGCGGTGCAGCCGGTGCTCGATCACCAGAGGCGTGATCGGTGGAATCTCGATCACCTGGTGCCTCAAGGGCTCGGGATCCTGACCCTGTAGCAACGTGCCGCAGCGGCGGCAGGCCTGGGGGTGGTGCTCGACCACCTCATCCACCCGCTCGATCGGCAGCAGCTCCGGCCCAGATCCGGGATGGCCCGGCTGGCCGCCGCGCTTGCGGCCACTGCCCTTGCGTCGTTCGGGCGGCTTAAACCCCTGGCCATCACTGGAGGGAGGCTTGGAAGAATTGCGGGAGCTGCGGCCGATCCGCTCGCGCAGATGGGCCAGTTCGGTCGCCAGGGCGGTGAGCTGGATGCGGAGCTGCTCGATCTCCTGTTGCTGCCTCTGGCACTGACTGACCAGCTCAAGAAATCCAGCCTTCACTCCCACCGGGGTGGCGGCCCAATCGGCTTCTGAAATCCCGGCCGGTGGGGTGGTCATCGCAAGGAGTCTCTTACTGAGATGCAACCAGGAATCAAGCCACCGTCAAGGGTTCAGCAAGCCCGATGTTCGTTGCGAGCTGTCCCGACTCCTGAACGGGTACCTCTCGTTGTCCGCTGGAGGGCGCTCTTCGCATTGCACGTTGAGACCAGCTTCTATATCTGTCACGACATCGCCAACTGTTCGGGCTGTCCAGGCATCCAGGCTCTTCCCGATCTCCTCCCGCCACTCCCGCGTCAACTCCCCCGACGTCGCCGCCGCCAGCACTGCCTGGCGAAAGCGCTTGAGGATCGCCGCCACGCCATCGAGCCGCTGGCGGCAGGCCTCGACAGCGGGGAGGGTGGTGTCGAGCTTGGCGGCAATGCGGCGTTGTTCGTTGAGGGGGGCAAGGGGAAGGAAGAGGTTTCGAATATCAGGAAGCCCCAGGCCAACCTTCGTTGCTCCTCGCTTAGCTTCAAGCAGCTGGCGCTTTCCATCGGATTCTGAAGCCAGATACCAAGCGAGAAATCGGGCCTCTATCTCTGAGCTGGGCCGAGCCAAGGCAACATGTTGATTGACATAGGGGCACCTCGATAAATCAACAAGCCAATGCAATATGCCTAATCTGAGCTAATATTAGATTGATGACATTCTAATTCTGCAGTGGGTCAGAGAGGCTTCTGGGACGAACAGCAAAGAGTCGCAAAGCTCAAGGAGAAGAAGCCGGTTCTTCAGCGACTTTCTGAATCGATCCCTTGGGATTCATTCCGCCCACTGCTTGACAAGGGCTATGTCCATAAGCGCAAGACTAATGCAGGGCGCAAGAGGATTGATCCGCTGATCCTTTTCAAGATGCTCGTTCTCCAGCAGCTTTTCAACCTCAGCGATGAAGAGCTTGAATTTCAGGTGAATGACAGGCGCTCCTTTGAGGAGTTTGTCGGGCTTGGTGTGATGAACAGCATTCCTGATGCCACCACAGTCGCCTTCTTCAGAGAGCGACTGCGCAAGGCGGAAGTTATCGAGGAGCTCTTCGAGATGTTTGAGGCATACCTCCGCTCCCAGGGCCTCCAAGCCCGCGGTGGCCAGATCATCGATGCAACTCTTGTTCCGGTTCCCAAGCAACGCAATACCCGCGAGGAGAACAAAGAAATCAAAGCCGGGAGGCTGCCGGAGGGCTGGGATGAAAACCCAGATCGCTTGCAGCAGAAGGATTTAGATGCTCGCTGGACAAAAAAGAACGGCATCAGTTACTACGGTTACAAGAACAGCATCTGTATCGATGTTGACCATGGATTCATCCGCCGATATGCTGTCACTCCTGCCAACATTCACGACAGCCAGTTGCTCCCACGCTTGCTGGATCCAGAAAACGAACATGACTTTGTTTGGGCAGACTCAGCGTATTCAGGTGAATGCTTTGAGGATCTTCTGAGTCTAGGTGGCTTCGAAAGCCTGATCCATGAAAAAGGTGCTCGCAATCATCCTCTCAGCGACAAAGCCAAGGAACTGAATCGTGTCAAGTCGTCAATCAGAGCTTGTGTGGAGCATGTCTTCGGCTGCATGACTATGTCCATGGGTGGAAAACTGACAAGAAAAATTGGGCTAGAAAGGAATGATGCTTGGTGGGGCCTCAAGAACCTGACCTTCAACTTCCTTCGTTATCTCCAGCGCTCTTCCCATATAGCAACTGTTGCATGAATCTCCCAGAGAAGCTCCCATAGTTCAGGAGATCTCGTCAATAGACGATATAAGGCTCTCATGCTCTGCCGCCTCTTCGGCGGCTTTTTCGTGTCCACAGAGACCTTGCGAATAGCTGATTATTCGAGGTGGCCATAGGCTTCTCCCAGGCCCTCTGGAACCAGGGCGACCATGCCGAGCTCTGCAGTGATGGAGATTAGAATGTCATTCGGTTCAAGGCGAGTACGATTTCCCTCCGAACCAACAGGAGGCCTTACATTCTGCACATCTCGCAGATCAAGCTCGATCGAGTCGTGATCTAGGTTGCCTATGCGGATAAACAATGGCCCATCATCTGAATAATATTTAGCCCATCCTCTTGATCCACTTGTAACAAGTTCGAATACATCTAAACCATTCGCAACTTCCCACCCAACCGGCAACTCCCGCCCCTCCATCACACCAACTCCTCCACCTCTTCTCCCAGCTCCGCCAGGATCGCCCGCAGATCCTCCAGCGCCCCTTCCAGCTCCAGCATCGCCTCCTGGGCCAGCACCGCCGGCTCCGGCAGGGCGGCGCCATCCTCAGCCGAGTCATCCTTCAGCCAGGCCAGATCGAGGCTGTCGCCACGGGCGGCGATCTCCTCACGGCTGAAGCGCTGCCAGCGGCCCTCAGGCCCCGTGGCGGTTCGCGGGGCCAACCCCAGCGGATCCGGGCCAAAGGCCTCCTCGAACGCCGCAAAATGCTCACGGGTAAGGGGGGTGCGCTTGCCGAAGGCCGGCATGTTGGCCCGCAGGTCGTACACCCACACCGCCTCGGTGTTGCCCCGATCGCTCGTGCCGCGGGTGAATAACAGCACATTGGTCTTCACGCCCGGGGCGTAGAAGATGCCGGTGGGCAGCCGCAGGATCGTGTGCAGGTTGCACTTGTCCATCAGGTCCGCCCGGATCTGCTTGCCCACGTTGCCTTCGAACAGTACGTTGTCCGGAAGCACCACCGCCGCCCGGCCGCCGGGTTGCAGCGCCCGGTAGATGTGCTGCAGGAAGCAGAACTGCTTGTTGCTGGTGGGGAAGGTGAAATCCTTGCGGCTGGGCAGCCCGCCGCCCTTCTTCGTGCCGAAGGGCGGATTGGTGAGGATCAAGCTGGCCTTCGGCAGCCCCTCGCCATCGCTGCTGAGGGTGTCGCCATAGCGGATGCCGCCCTCGCCATGCACCGAATCCAGCCCGTGCAGCATCAGGTTCATCAGTGCCAGGCGGTGCGTGTCCTGCACATGTTCCATGCCGTAGAACGTGCTCTGGTAGAAGCGCTTCTGCTGCGCCTCATCCAGCTCGCTGATCTCCTGATGCTCGCGGATCCAGTGCTGGGCCGCGATCAGAAAGCCGCCGGTGCCCGCCGCCGGATCCTGGATCACATCCCCCAGCTGCGGTTGCATCACCGCCACCATGGCATCAATCAGCGGCCGGGGGGTGAAGTACTGGCCTGCCCCCGATTTCTTCTCCTCAGCGTTCTTCTGCAGCAACCCCTCATAGAGATCCCCCAGACCCTCCTGGCGGGCGCTGTACCAATCCAGCTTGTCGATCTCCTCCACCAGCTTGTTCAGCGTGACGGGCTTGCGGATAAACGACGTGGCATTCGCGAAGATCTCCTGCACCAGCAGTGAGCTGCCGCTGCTGGAACTGCCCAGCTCCAGCAGCAGCAGCTTGTAGTGCTCCAGCTGCTTGAGTCCCTGGAGCGGCTCCAGCTCATCCCAGCGCCACTCCTCAGGGATCCCGGCTTCGGTGCCGGTTTCCTTGGCCATCTTCAGGAACAACAGATAGGTGAGCTCCGTCACGTACTGGTGGTACGTCACCCCGTCGTCCTTCAGCACATTGCAGAGGTTCCAGAGCTTGGCGACGATGTCGTGTGTGGTGGTGGGCATCACCAGGCCTCCAGGTGGAGTTCGGCCACCTTGGCGAAGGCCCGATCCGCCGTCACCAGGGCGCAGCCTTCGCTGAGGGCATGGCTGGCGATCAGGAGGTCCATCACCGCCAGAGGCTTGCCATGGCGTTCGAGATCGGCGCGCAGCCGGCCGTAGATCCTCGTGCACGCTTCCGACCAGGGCAGGATCTCCAGGGTCTCGAGGGTGGCCTCCGCCAGCTCCTGTAACCGCGTCTGCATCCGCGAAGTGGGCGGCAGCTTCTCCAGCCCGTAGCGGATCTCGGCCACAACAATGGCGGACAGGCAACAACGTTGCTCACGCACCCAGCTATCCAGCCGTGGCGAGCGTCGTTGGAGAAAGGCGCTCATGGCGTTGGTGTCCAGCATCAACCTCTCGTTCCCCGCAGCCATCAGGGGAAGTCCACCGGTTCGGCAGGACGGGTGTCGTGCAACCCCTCGAACAACGCATCCAGTTCGGCACCGAAGCCAGGCTCCTGCAGCAACGCATCCCTCAGCTCCAGCAATGCACGGGCCGATGGCCGCACCGGCGTCAGCACCACGGCGCCGGTTTCCGGGTCGCGCTCAATCTCCACTTCCGTTCCCTCGAAGCGAAAGGCAGCCGGCAGGCGCACCGCCTGGCTGCGGCCGTTGCGGAACAGCTTGGCGCGCATCGCTCTCGCCCTCCGAGACGGTCGATACCAAGACTAGATCAGGCGTGCTGCAACGGCTCGATCGCTGGCAGAACACTGGCCAGTGCCTGCTTGGCCAGCTTCAGGTCATGGCTGGCCTGCATCCGCAGCCAGAAGCCCTCGCTGAGGCCAAAGAACCGGCAAAGGCGCAGATCGGTGTCGGCGGTGATCGCCCGCCGCCCCTTCACGATCGCGTTGATGCGGCTCTCCGGCACGCCGATGGCCAGGGCCAGCCGGTACTGGCTGACTCCCATCGGCCGCAGGAACTCCTCCAGCAGCACCTCACCCGGGGGCACCAGCATCAATTCAGTGGTAGTCAACGATTTCAACCTCCTCTGGGCCGGCTTCCGTCCAGACGAAGCAGAGCCGGAACTGATCGTTGATGCGGATGCTGTGCTGGCCATGGCGGTCTCCGCGGAGCGGCTCCAGGCGGTTGCCTGGCGGAATCATCAGATCGTTGAGGCAGCCGGCGGCATCGAGGATGGCCAGCTTGCGGCAAGCCACGCGGGCGATGCTGCCGAAGCGCCTCACCGGCCGACCCTCGAAGAGCGCAAGGGTGTCTCGGCAACGAAACGACCTGATCACTCGTTGATGATACCACCGTTTGGCGTGCCCATGCGGCACGTGGGCCTTGATGAAGCCTTGGTACAGCGGGTCAAGCCGCCTCCCACACCGCTTCCTGGAAGCGGTGCAGCACCGTCTCCAGCTCGCCGCCGAAGAGCTTGTTCAGCCGTGGCCAGCCGCCCCCTTCGCGGCGGAACAACAGGGCGTCGTCGTCGAGGGCTTCGCGGTCCACGATCTTGATCACCTTGGTCTGGTTGGCGATGCGCTGCAGCCATTGCCGCTGGGGCGTGGTCCAGGCGCGCGAGGCCAGGATCCGCTGCAGGGCCCGCTCCACCCGCTGCTCATAGGGCACCAGCGGATCACCGAGGGCCGCCTGGCGGATGTACCCCATGATCGAGGCCGCCATGTCCTGGTTGGTGGTCTCCCGCCAGGCGGTGGCCAGGGTGGCTTCGCTGTAGCCGCGCTGATCGAGAGCCAGCTTCAGCTCCCGCAGGTCTTTGCGGGTGAGCTCCCAGGGCCGCTGCAGCACGGTGGTGAGAGCCGGCAACTCATTGCCTGGATCACGCACGAAGGCGGTGAAGCCATCGAGGTAGTCCTCCGGGCGGGTGGCGTCGCCATAGCCCCGCTCGATCGCGCGCAGCTCGTCGTCGTGCTCCGACACGAATTGGGGCTGAGCAGGCCCCTGCCATTGCTCATCGAGCAGCTCGCCCAGACCGTTGAGGGTGCCCAGCCAGCGGCGGGCCTCGGCGATCGGCAGCTGTTGCAGGCGGCTGATGAAGGCGGCCGGTTCCTCGCCGGTGAGCAGCCGGAACCGCGCTTCGGCGTTCTCGCTCAGGTGCCGTTGCTTGCGCCGCAGCTTGGCGATCAGCTGCTCGCGCACCAGCTCACTCTCCTCCTCGCCGGTGCTCTCCAGTTCACCGAGCAGCTGGCTGAAGCTGAGCTTCGGGTTCGCCACCACCGGCTGCATCTGGGTGAAGTTCTGCAGGGCCTGGTAGATGCCCACGGCATCAAAGATGCGGAAGCTGTCCTTGCCGATTGCTTCGCACAGGCGGGTGGCACGGCCGATCATCTGGTCATACAGGATGCGGCTGTTCATGCGCCGCAGGAACACGATGTTGCCGATGGCCGGCACATCCACCCCGGTGCTCAGCAGATCCACCGTGACGGCCACATTGGGGAAGGCTTCGTTCTTGTAGCGGCGGATCAGCTCCTTCGGCCTGTCGCTGGCGCCCGTGATCTTCGCCACCGCGTCATCGGCCACCTCGCCGTAATGCTCCCGAAACGCTTCCTTGAGCAGCAGCACCACCAGATCGGCGTGGGCATCGGTGGCGCAGAAGATCAGGGTTTTGTGCGGCGAGAGTGGATCCAGCTCCTTCGCCAGCACCTCACACACCACCCTGTTGAAGGGTTCTGTGATCACCTGGCGGTTGAACGCCTCCACCGCGAAGCGCAGCTCATCGGGCGTGGTGAACAATTCGATCTGGGCCGTGCCGGGGTTGTAGGATTTCACCTCCTCTCCTGCGGCCCAGCGGATGCCTTCGCTGGAGAGCTCCGTGGAGATCAGGATCGGTGGTTCGTGATCCACCAGGTAGCCATCCACCACCGCCTCGCGGTAGCTGTACACAAACACCGGCTGGCCGAAGATCTCCACCGTATGCAGGGCCGGTGTGGCCGTGAGGCCGATCTTCACGGCATCAAACCGCTCCAGCACCCTCCGGTACTTCGACACATAGTCGTTGAAATCACGGAAGCGCAGTTCCCGATCGCTGAGCTCCCGATCCAGCAGGTAGCCCCGATGGCATTCGTCCACCACGATCAGGTCATAGGTGTCCACCGTGGGCTTGTCTTCTTCGCTGCCCAGCAGCAGCCGCTGCACCATCGCCTGGACGGTGGCGATGTGCACCTTGGTGTCGGATTCAGCCTCGCGCTCGCCCAGTTCCTTGATGCCGTAGATGTCGGCGAAGCTCTGCAGGCTCTCCATCCGCGTTTCCTTGAAGGCATCCGCGGCCTGGGTACCCAGCTCCGAGCGATCCACCAGAAACAGCACTCGCCGGAAGCGTCCCGTCTTGAGCAGCCGGTAGATCAGGGCGATGCAGGTTTTGGTTTTCCCCGTTCCGGTGGCCATCGCCAGCAGCAGCTCCCGCTGGCCTGCGGCGATCGCCGCCTCGGTGGCCTCGATCGCGCGCCGCTGGTAGGGGCGCAGCGAAAAGCCGTAGCTGAAGGCCTCCCGGCGCAGCTGCGCATCGGCCCCGGCCACATCCTGCCGGGCGAGCTCCCTCAGGCCTTCCGGGGAATACCAGCCGTCGAGGGGAACGGCCAGGTTCTCGCTGCGGCGTAAATCCCGAAACCAGATCCCGCTTTTGGTGCGCAGCTGCTGCAGAAACGGCCGGCCGTTGCTGGAGAAGGCAAAGGGGATGCGGTACTCCCCATCCGGGCCCCACTGTTGGCTGGGCTCCTCCGTGGCGCTGCTGGGCTGGAAATCGCGGCAGTAGCGCTGGGCCTGGGGCAGCACGCCCGCCACATCCTTGTTGGCCCGTTTGGCCTCCACCGCCGCGATGGCCGTGAGCCCCACAAACAGCACGTAGTCGGCCGGTCCGCTGCTGGTGGGCCACTCGGCAATGGCGAGATTGCGGTTCTTCTGCGGCCGAGCCCCCGCTCCATACCGCAGCGCTTGGGTATCCGCCTCCCACCCGGCTGCCCGCAGCTGCTCATCAATCAGCTGGCGGGTGGCGGCCTCATCCAGCTCGATCGCCGCGGCGGCTGTGCGCGCTGCCTGCCGCAGACCTGAAGTCACGGCTGCTGGTTGCTGAGCGGCAGCGCTCTGCAGCTCCTGCAGCTGGGCAGCGAGGGCAGCCTTGTCGGCCTCCACCTGCTCGGCGAGTTGTTCCCATTGCTGCTGTTCGCCCAGGGCCTGCTGCAGCTGTGCCTCAGCGGCACTGAGCTGCTCGGCCATCGCCGTCTCGTTCGCCCGAAAGGCGTCGAGCGCGCGCTGCAGACATGCCAGCTCCTGGCTCAGTTCCTCACTCTCATCAACGGGCGGCTGTGGAGGCCGAAAGGGTCCGCTGCGGAACTCCGGATCACCAAACGTGCGGTGAAACCACACCCCCAGCTGCCAGGCAATCTTCAAGGTGCTCAAAGCACTGGCATGGTCGCCCTGGAGCCCATGGGTGGCCGCATTGCCGGTCTTGCGCAGATCGTGGAAGAGGCCGGCCACCTCTCGCTCGATCAGTCCCTCCAGCTCCAGCCGGCGGATCAAGGCCAGCTGTGATTCTTCAAGACTGGTGAACACCCCGAATCGGGACGCCACCTGCTGGGCCAACCGCTCGCCGAGCTGACGCAATTTAATGAGCGCTGTATTGGGATCCTCGGGGAAGTAGCGCTCGGCCAGCACGCCCAGCCGGAACAGCTGCTCGTCGTAGGGACGCAGCTGGGCGAAGTTGGTGGTCACAGCACCTCAACCCACTGGCGGATCTTGTCGGCCATCAACCGCCTCCGCTCCACCAGGAAGGTGTCGTAGTCTAAAGGCTCTCCATCCAACAGACTCGTAGGTAGGCAGTTCATCACCAGATTGGCCTTCAGTTCTTCTGGATCGGTGATGCCGCCATAACGCTTAGGGCCACCGTTTACCTGCTCGCGAAGCTCGCCAAAGTAGACCTCAGGCGCATTGTCGCCAATGGCGATGTTGATCTCACTCTGGGCCATCACGAAGTTGGCGATCTGGTTGTAGCTGCTTCTGGAAGCTCCCGCCCGCTGCAGATGCTTACGTGGCAATACATGGTGCTTGTCGCCGCGATTGAGCAAGAGATCCCGCACGCAAATTCCAGCCGAGAGGAAGCCGCGATCACCGAGCCGGGCCTGGGCCGCCTGGTAGGCGATGAAGTACGGGCTTGTCGAAGACGACGTGTCCATCAACTGGGGCAACATCCCGGTCCAGAATGTAGTAGGCAACTCATTCTCGATGACAGTCTCCGCATACACTTGAAGACCTTGAGAATCAATCTGGCGGATATCGAAATCGAAGGCTGTTTCTGGGCTGCCCGAATAGCGGCCTCTGAGAATCGACATCGCAAACCAACGCCGCACCAGGCTCTCGATCTCGTGTGGCGGCAGATTCTCTCGCCGCCCTCTCAGATAGAAGATGTAAGCAAAGTTGATCGCATTGCGGCTGCGAATCAAGTCACTGGTCACAAACCCCGCGTACCCGTTCAGGAGTCGGGACAGCTCGCAACGAACATCGGGCTTGCTGAACCCTTGACGGTGGCTTGATTCCTGGTTGCATCTCAGTAAGAGACTCCTTGCGATGACCACCCCACCGGCCGGGATTTCAGAAGCCGATTGGGCCGCCACCCCGGTGGGAGTGAAGGCTGGATTTCTTGAGCTGGTCAGTCAGTGCCAGAGGCAGCAACAGGAGATCGAGCAGCTCCGCATCCAGCTCACCGCCCTGGCGACCGAACTGGCCCATCTGCGCGAGCGGATCGGCCGCAGCTCCCGCAATTCTTCCAAGCCTCCCTCCAGTGATGGCCAGGGGTTTAAGCCGCCCGAACGACGCAAGGGCAGTGGCCGCAAGCGCGGCGGCCAGCCGGGCCATCCCGGATCTGGGCCGGAGCTGCTGCCGATCGAGCGGGTGGATGAGGTGGTCGAGCACCACCCCCAGGCCTGCCGCCGCTGCGGCACGTTGCTACAGGGTCAGGATCCCGAGCCCTTGAGGCACCAGGTGATCGAGATTCCACCGATCACGCCTCTGGTGATCGAGCACCGGCTGCACCGCCTGGTCTGCCCCTGCTGTTCCACCAGCACCTGTGCCTCGTTACCGGCGGAGGTGGAAGTAAGCCATTACGGTCCCCGGCTCAGTGCTCTGGTGGGTCTGCTGGGTAGTGCCTTCCCGTTGAGTTTCAGCAAGACCCAGGCGCTGCTGGATCAGCTGCTGGGGGTACAGATCAGCCGGGGAGCGATGGCCACTATCCGCCAGCGCTTGAGTGCAGCACTGGAGCAGCCCATGCAGGAGGCCCTTGCGTTTGCCCGTCAGCAGTCGGTGGTCTATGTCGATGAAACCGGTGCCCCCACCGGTAATGCCGATGGGGGCAACCCCGATGGCCGGCGCGGCTGGGAGTGGGTCATGGTGACCGCCATGGGGGTGACAGTGTTCTTGCAGAGCCTGAGCCGCTCGGCTGCCGCCGCGATCGACCTGCTCGGGAATGCCTTTGGCGGAATTGTGGTGAGCGATCGCTTCTCCGCCTACAACCATCTCCCGCTGGAGCAGCGCCAGCTGTGCTGGGCGCACGTGATCCGCGATCTCACCGCCATCGCTGACCGTCAGGGCGCCAGCGGTGAGATTGGAGCGGAGCTGCTGGGCCTGCAGCAGCAGCTGTTTGCCCAGTGGCACCGCTACAAAGACGGAACGATCGACTGGTCCACGTTGCAGCAGGGCTGTCGGCCGATCCGCCAGGCGTTTGTGGGCACGCTGCAGCGGGTTGTGGAGCTGGGCTGCCAGCGCGGCGAGCGAACGCCGTGGGCCAAGACGGTGCGTACCTGCCATCAGTTGCTGCAAGTGAGCGATGGCCTCTGGACCTTCCTGGAGATTGAAGGGATCGAGCCCACCAACAACGCAGCCGAGCGTGCCCTGCGCCATTCGGTGATTCAGCGCAAGATCAGCCATGGCGTCCAATCCCGCCAGGGTGCGATCTGCCGCAGCAGGCTGCTCACGGTCACCACCAGCCTGCGGCAACAGGGCCGTGATATCTGGCAGTTCCTGGAGCAGGCCTTGATCGCCCATCATCGCGGCGGTGAGATGCCATCGCTGTTGCCGAATCCCTGAGCCGGCCGTCATCGATCGTGGTGTCTGTGGTTGCTCGTTGATCAGCGATCAAGGGTGGAATGCTGCGCTGCTGCGTAACGGCCCCTGAACGGATACAACCCCGCAGACTTCAGGATCATAATGATCCGATCAAAGTGGGTCTTGCTCATGAAGGCAAGAACACCTTGCTTCAGCTTGGCGAACGATTCCTCTGCAATGTTCTCCTCGTATTGCTTGCTGGCGAAATTCCTGCCCGAAACCAGGGCCACCAGATCCTGGAGCTTGCCGCGACCAAACTCCGAGGTGAAGGCCACACGCAACATATCGGTATAGGTAGGGTCGTAGAGATCGTCGTTGACATCCTTGAGCCAAGCCATCTTGGGCAAGAATTCCGATCTAGTGAACTCCGGATCGCTCTTCTCGATCTGGGAGTAAAAGTCTGGCGAGATCGCCAGATGACAGAAGTATTCAATGGCCTTGCGGAGCGTATTGCCGCCATAGGCCTCATTAACGGCGATCTTCGACATGGCAAAGTCGGTCTGGGAGAGCTCTGCACCAGCCGAGTTAACGCGAATGAAGATCTCGGTAACAGTCTCAATGTCAAGATCTTCAGCCAGCTCGATCAAGCCAACGGAGTTATTGACGATTTTCAGAAGCCTCTGGAGCGACTTTCCAACCAGATTCCGATCAATTTCTGGATTCCTTGCCACATACGCGTCCGTCTGATCAAACAGATCCGCATCGGACTGGAAGAGCTTCGAGACATCTGGAATCCAAAGCGGGTTCTTGGCAATCGCAGGGTTGCTCACTTCAAAGCTGGGCTCGTCACCTTCTGCCAGCGGGTTAAAGGCAATGCGGATGCGTACCCGTTCATAGTTCTTGGTGAGCACCTCCATGCCCAACAGAGAAGCCATCAAGGCAGTCACCCTCTGCTGCCCATCAATCAGGATTCGCTTACCAGCCGAGGTGGTGCCGTCCTTGAGCTTGACCGTGGGATTTCGCCAGGCAATCAAATAGCCCACCGGAAAGCCCTGATAGAGGGAGTCCAGCAGGTTGCGCACCTTGGTGGCTTCCCACACAAAGGGCCGCTGGATCTCCGGGATGGCGATTTCACCACTCTTCACCCAGGTCAACAAGGTATCGAAGGGGTGAGGAGTGACGGAATAACGCTGTGTGGCCATCCCTTAGTTCTGCTCCAGCAATTGACGCACCAAAGCGATCAGTTCCTTCTTGCTAAAGCTCTCCAATGGCCTGGGCGGTGGCTCTATCCCATGCAGCTCGAGAACGACAGCCAACGCTGGTTTCTTCAATTTGCTGTAGCCCCTGATTCCATGGGCCTTGCAGAGGCCCTTGAGGGTGGCCACGGACTGCTGCAGGAAGCTGCCTCGGCCCAGGAGTGCCAAAGCTCGCGAATCTCCCCCTGCGCTGGCCTGCCCAGCAAGATCCTCGATCGCTTGTGAGGTGCGCTGCAAATGGACACCAACCCGCCGATACACGCGGGCATCGGTGCCAGCCAGTTCCCGGCTCGTGGCTTCCAGGAGATCGGCAATCGATGTCGTGGGCGATGCCATCGGGTCAGGCCTGCGGCCCCAGTTGATTGGCTTCCGTAGCAATGGCTGTTGCTTTGGCCTTCACCGATCGCCACTGGCGCACCAGCACCACCAGTTCCTGGAACATCCGCACCAGCCAGAAGCCACTTTGCCGTTCGCTTTCCTCCACGACCTCCGCGATCGCATCACCCGTGCTCTCCAGCTCGCGGATCACCTCCACCAGACGGCTGTTCATCGCATGCAGACGGGCCTTGGCCCGCGCCTCATCGCCCAGGTCGGCCTCAAGGTCTTGCAGTTCCCGCTGCAGCTCGGCGATTACCACACCCCGCCGATCGCTCTGGGCCTTGAGGATCCCGCGGGAGCGGTTTGCCGAAACGAGGGCTGCGCGGCACTCCAGGTAGGTCGTCTCCAGAGCCTCCGCGTCGGGGCTAACTGGGAACTCTGTGGCTGAGCGAAGCGGCATGGGGATACATTCGGCTTGTTTCACCTTGGCCAATTCTGCTCGGTTTGGCCGTGCCGTTCAACGCAGCTCGAACACAGCGGTCCTGTGTTCCTCGCACAGTCCAGGGGAGGAGGGCAGACAGCCTCACGACGCGACGCCGCCCCCTGGATCCACCGCGAAGGCGTCCTCTGGCACGAACCCAGCCAGACCGACCTGCTGTTCATCACCCTCAACATGAGCGAAGCCCTCTTCTGGGAGAGCCAGAGCACCACCACCGCCGCCTCCCCCACCGGGCAGCGCTACATCCACCACGAGGAGCGGGGTTCAAGGGTGCTGCTGTTCGTGCGGGAGCACCGGCGCGAAGGTGGGCGCGCCGGGGGTGTCACCGAGCCGTTTCGGTGTCTGGGGTTTGCCACCTACGAAAGCCACGTAGCCGAAGGCTTCTGCGCAGCAGTGGGGGAGAGGCCGATGGCGATTCGGTGGCGGTTGGAGCGGGCGATACCGGCGGGGTGGATGCAGGGGATGGGGTTGGCGGTTTGAGAACAGCCAGACTGGTCCCACCAAGGCGCCGGCTCCATGACCTACCGCATCCGCCTGCTGGAAACCGAAGAAGGCTGGGCTGTGAGCTGCCTCGACCTGCCTGGCTGTCACTCCCAGGGCAGCACCCGCGAGGAAGCTCTCAGCAACATCCGCGAGGCCATCACCCTCTGGCTTGAGGTTGAGGCCGAGGAGTCCGGCGTGAAGACCGTGGAGACGCTGGAGCTGAGCGTGTAATGCCCAGGCTTCCGGGGATCAGCCAGAAGGAGGCGGTGCGGGTATTCCAGAAACTTGGCTATCGGGTGGTGAGGGAATCCGGGCATCTGATCATGAGCAACGGCGAGCGGCGCCTGGTCATTCCCCGTCATGATCTGATCAACGCCATCACCATGGGCGCGATTGCCCGGGATGCAGGCCTGACGCCTCAGCAGTTCCTGGAATTGCTCTGAGACAGGAGGATGAACCGCTGGCGGCTGGAGAGGCCCATCCCGGCGGGGTGGATGGAGGGGATGGGGTTGGCGGTTTGAGGAGGCAACCCCCATCAACCCTCCTAAAGTGAGAGTCTTGGAGGAGTGCCATGGCCCTCGCCATCAATCTCAATGAAGAGCAGTCCCGTGCCCTCGCCGAGGTGGCGGTACGGCTCAACGTGGCCCAGCAGGACCTGGCGGCAGCTGCTGTTCGCGATCTGTTGAGCAGGCCCTCCGCTGACTTTGAGGTCGCCGCCTCCCAAGTGCTGGCAAAGAATAAGGAGCTCTACCGGCGCCTGGCTTGATCCGCTTTCTCAGCCTCAGCGAGGTTCTGGAGCTGCATCGCCGTCTGATCGTCACCTCTGGTGGGTTGCCCGGATTGCGGGACCTCGGCCTGCTGGAGGCGTCACTCTCGCAGCCCCGCCAGACATTCTCGGGTACTGATCTCTATCCCACTCTCGTCGATAAGGCAGCAGCACTTGGCTTTTCTTTGATCAGGAACCATCCCTTTGTGGATGGCAACAAACGCATCGGTCATGCCGCCATGGAAGTCATGCTGATGCTCAATGGGTATGAACTGACGGCTTCGACGGAAGCAGCGGAAGCCACCATTCTGGCTGTGGCCTCCGGAGCGCTTGGGCGCCAGGCGTTGAGCAACTGGGTTCGGCAAATGATCAAGAGCTCGGAATGAGGTGATTCTGCAAACAGATCACCAGCCGTGTCCGGCGACGATTAGGTAGGCGGGTCCGCGCAACTACATAGGCGGGTCTCAGGACGCGACAACAGGGTTCCGATTCCGGTCTGGAGCCCTGCCATGCCCGCCCCTCTGTCGTTGCGGATCAAGGAGCGGTACATGGCAAAACGGGCCAATGGGCTCAGCCAACAGGTGGCGGCTGATGCGGCGGGGATTTCGGTGCGCAGCGCGCAACGGATCGATCGGGGTGAGCTGCAGCCCGAGGGGCAACAGCAGCAGCGGGGTCGCCATTGGCGCACCCGAGCCGATCCCCTGGCCGAGGTCTGGGAGAGCGTGCTGGTGCCGATGCTTGAGAAGGCGCCGCAACTGGAACCCCAGACCCTGCTGCTTCACCTGGAACAGCTCAGGCCTGGCGAGGAGTGGTACCGGCGCAAGCGGACCCTGCAGCGCCGCGTCGAGCAGTGGCGGGCCCTGCACGGCCCGGCCCAGGAGGTGATGTTCCTGCAGCAGCACCGGGCCGGTGTACTGGGGATCTCGGATTTCACGTTGCTCAAAGGTGAGCCGATCACCGTGGCGGGGGAGGTGCTGGAGCACCGGCTGTTCCACTTCCGCCTGCCCTATTCGGGCTGGTGCCATGTGGCGGTGATCCACGGCGGCGAAAGCTTTGTCGCCCTATCCGAGGCCCTGCAAAACGCTCTCGCTCTTTGCGGTGGGGTGCCGGCGGAGCACCGCACCGACAGCCTGAGTGCTTGCTTCCGCAACCGCGACGGCAGCTACGCCGGCGATTACACGAGCCGTTACCGCGAGCTGTGCGCCCACCTGGGGGTGATCGCCACCCGCAACAACCGCGGCGTTGCCCACGAGAACGGCGCGATCGAGGGCCCGCACCGGCACTGGAAACATCGGCTGGAGCAGCAGCTGATCCAGCGCGGCAGCCGTGATTTCGCCACCGAGGCCGACTACCGGCAGCTCGTCGCCCAGGTCACCAACACGCTCAACAGCCGCTACCAGGTGCAGGGGAACCTGGAGATTGAGCAGCTGCATCTCCAGCCCCTGCCGGTGGAGCGCTTTGCCGACTACGAGCCGGTGGTGGCGCGGGTGCGGAGCACCAGCACGATCGAGGTGCGCTCGGTCACCTACAGCGTCCCCTCGCGGCTGATCGGCCAGCAGCTGACGGTGCACTTGCGCCATGACCGGCTGGATCTGTTCCTGCGCAGCAAGTTCGTGGAGACCCTGCCACGGTTGCATCGGCGAGCGGGAGAAAGCGGGCCGTTGCGGCGGATCGATTTCCGCCACGTGATCGAGAGTCTGCGCCGCAAACCCCGGGCGCTGCTGCGTGCCCAGCTGCAGTCCGACCTGCTCCCCGGAGAGACCTGGCGTCAGTTGTGGCGCTTGCTTTTGGCGGCCCTGCCGCCGGATGAGGCCGCCAAGGTCATGGTGGACGCCCTCCATGTCGCTGCCCGGACGGACGATCTGGCCGGTGTGGAGCGGTATCTGCGGCGTCAGCTCCGCCGCGGTGAGCTGAACCTCACGGCCCTGCGCGATCACTACGGCCTGCGGCCCCCCCGGGGCCTGGCGGCCATGCCCCAGCTCGACATCCCCGAACACACCCTCAGCAGCTATGACGAACTCCTGGTTGGAACCCCCGAGCAGGCCGGCACTGGAAACGGCTCTGCCATCGGTGTTGAAACAGTTGAAACTGCCCCAGTTCCGCAGCCAGTGGCAGGCGGCCGAGCAGCAGGCCACAGCCGCTGGCTGGAGTCCAGCCAGCTACCTCTATGTGCTGGCAGAGCAGGAACACCAGCAGCGGCATCAAGCCCGTCAACGGCGGCTGTTGCATGAGGCCCAGCTGCCGGTCCCCAAGACCCTGGCGGACTACGACTGGAACGCCATCCCGGATCTTGAGCGTCCTCAGATCGAGCAGCTCGCCCACGACACCGGCTGGCTGGATCGGGCCGAGAACCTGCTGCTATTCGGTCCCAGCGGTGTGGGCAAAACCCACCTGGCAGCAGGCATCTGCCGCAGCCTGATCGCCCTGGACCGCACGGCGCGGTTTTTCTCCGCCACCACGCTGGTGCAGGAGCTGCAGCGCGCCAAAGCCGATTACGCCCTGGCTAAGGCCCTGACCCGACTGGATCGCTTTGCCCTGCTGGTGATCGATGACATCGGCTACGTCCGCAAGGACGAGGCCGAGACCTCGGTGCTGTTCGAGCTGGTGATGCACCGCTACGAGCGCAGATCCCTGTTGGTGACCAGTAACCAGCCGTTCAGCGAGTGGGAGAACGTCTTCTCCACCAGCGCCATGACCGTGGCAGCGGTGGACCGGCTGGTGGACCACAGCACGCTGATTCAGATCAATGGCGAGAGCTACCGCCGCAAACGGGCACGGCGGATTGACCGCTCCAGCGCAGGCTGATTCGTCGCCGCGACCAGGCGTCAATTACCCGCCAACCACAAGCCAACCCCTGGCGCCAGGTGCCGGTGATGAGCTCCGCGCTGCCGTCGGACCGTGGGGTCCGCCGGCTCGTGCGCTCCGCTGCAGCGCTCAGGCGGGACAGCAGCAAGAGCACCGGCCAACGGGCTTGACGCCTGGGGCCGATCAGAAGATCCCGGCTGAGGTGGGTGCCTTTTATTGGACAGTTCCGGCCCCTGACATCGTTAACCCAGGACGGGTGGAACATGGTTCGGCCTCAGTGTAGACCGCGTGGGGAGTTTTGCCTCCAAGGGAACTGTGAGGTCTTACATGGCAATACCGCCACAGGAAGCGGGCCAGGCTGATTTCAGCGTCCCAGCCATCGCTGTATGCCCGTAGGTAGACCTCCTCGTACTTGACAGTCCTCCACAGCCGTTCAACAAGGATGTTGTCGTAGCACCGCTTTCTGCCGGACCAGCTGATCTGGATCCGCTCCCCTTTGAGTCTGGCCACAAAGTCAGCGGACGTGAACTGACAGCCTTGATCGGAGTGGAAGATCTCTGGCCTACGGCCGCCTCCCAAGGCCATCTCCAGGGCCTCCAGACAGAACTTCGTGTCAAGGCTGTTGGAGAGCCTCCAGCTGAGCACATGCCTGGAATGGAGATCCATGATCGCCACCAGATAGAGGAACCCTTTCTGCAGAGGGATGTAGGTGATGTCGGTCGCCCAGACCTGATCCACCGACGTGACCTGCGTGAGGTCCACCAGGCAGGGGAACCGCACGGACGGATCACCTGGAACCGTCGTCCGGGGCTTCTGGTAGATCGCCCGTAATCCCATGCGCCGCATGAGGTTTCGCACTCGATCTCGGCTGATCGGGATACCATCTTGGGCCAGATAGTCCACCATCCGGCGGCTGCCGCTGCAGGGATCCTCCAGGTAGAGAGCATCGATCCTGGCCATGATCCGCAGCGTCGATACACGGACCGGTGTCGGCCGGTAGTACAGCGTGGATCGAGGCAGCCCCAGCAGCGCACACTGCCTGCTGATGCTGAGCTCGGGGTGGTCGTGATCGACCAGCTTGCGCAGTTCACGGGCATCAGAGCAGTTGAGACTTTTTTTTGAGCCACTCCAGCTCCATCTGCAGCCGTCCGATCTGCTGGAACAGCTCCGCCTCCTTGGCCTGCCCCTCCTCCTTGTCCTTGGTCTTCTTGCCTCGGGTGAAGAGCTCGCTGGCACCGTCCAGGAGCTGCCGCTTCCACTGGCTCACCTGGATCGGGTGGATGGCGTGGTCGGCGGCGATCTCCTGGATCGTCTTGCGGCCACTGATCGCCTCCATGGCGACCCTGGCCTTGAACTCGGGGCTGTGGGTGCGGCGCTTGCTCATCGGTGGGAGCCCCTTTCAGGGGCGGTACCCCGCCTCAGAGGTTAACGATGGGGCCTGTCCAGAAAAGCCAGACCACCTCAGACTCCATGGCAGAGGACCGGGCCAGGGTGGCTCACTTTTCGCTGTCGCCTCCCCCTGCCATGGCAGGGGGAGGACCCGGGGTAACCCGCCTACGTAATTGACGCGACCCGCCTACGTAGTTGACATCGGGCAGGCTGCGGAACGGTGGTCTGGTAACGATCGGTGAGCGTCGATTCCACCTCCTGCTGGGGAGCGTCCACGGCGGAAGCGGCCGCTGCAGACGAGGAAAGAGGAGCCATCGGACCACCCAGCGGAACCAATACAAAGGTAATGCAGTTGCATTGCCTTTGCGAGTGGAGTGTGGCTCCAGCTCTCAACCGCCAGCGGCTTGAGCAGGCAGGGATCTCCTGCTGCCAAACGCCGTTGATCTGGCGGACTGCTGGTGTGCCCGCACGGGCTCGAGAATGGGGGGCCATCGAAGAAATGCCCGATGGATGGGATCCCCCTGCTGTTGTTGGCCCTCAGCCTGATACTGCTGAGTGATCTGGTGGCGTTCGGGCTGCTGCTGCCCTCCCTGCTGATCCGCACGGTTCTGGCCCGGCGCCATCCGGAGGTGGTGTTCTGCGGAGCGGCGGATCGCAGGCGGCTGGCCCTCACCATCGACGATGGGCCGAGCGGGCCAGGTTCCGGGGCCTTGCTGGATCTGCTTCGGGAGCTGGATGTGCCGGCCACGTTCTTCCTGGTCGGCTCCCATCTGGAGCGCGATCCGCACTTTCCACGAAGGGCCCTGCAGGAGGGCCACGACCTCGGCAACCACCTCTGGCGGGATGAGCGGACCGCCACCCTGGCGGAGCCGGCCTTTCTGCAGCAACTGCGCGACACCCAGCGGGCGATCGAGCGGGCCGCTCTGCCGGAACGGCTCACCTGGTGCTGGTGCCGACCCGGACAGGGATGGTTTCACCGGCCGATGGTGGAGTGGCTGCGCGGCCGCCGCTACCGCCTGGTGCTGGCCTCGATCTTCCCCTGGGATACCCTGCGGCCACCGCTGGGTTTCATGCGCTGGTTCGTGCGGATCAACGCCCATCCCGGCGGAATCCTGGTGCTGCACGACACGCCGGCCCTGAGTGGGCGAACCCTCCGAGCCCTGCGCCGGATCATTCCCGACCTGCAACGGCTCGGGTATACGTTCGTGCCGCTGGCGGAGCTGCTCGATGCGGAGTAACTGCGCCTAGAAGAAGGATCAGCGCAGAGCCTGAATTGCCACCTCATTCCAATAGACGTAAGTCTGGCGCCTGCCAGCGCAGCCGAGCAGCTGTGGAATGGAGAAGAGCACGGCTGTAGTACTGCAAGGGCAAAGACCGTTCGCCATGGCGGGCGATCAGCTCCGCAGCCAGGTCCTCGATCGGTTGCGTGCGATCTGTTTTCTGCAGGAAGCCATGAATGATCCACACGTAGAACCGCGTGATCGTTTCGTGGTATCCCTGGCTTTCAGTATTTTCTATGCCGGTGGCTGCGTTGTAGATTCTGATTCCATCACGGAGTTTTTCGAGCGCCTCAACTGGAGACGCATGAAGCACATGCCACAGTCCAATCTTCAGATGGGCGTGGTGGGTCCACTCGCTTCTGGGCAAGGTGCAGGAGGTGAAGGATTGCACCAGCTCTTGCACGGGCTGCTCCATCAAGGTGTTCCATCGAGGTGTTCGTCGCTGCGCCAGGGCAGACCTGGACAAACCATGAGCTTCCTTGAACAGAGTCTTGACATTCATACCTGTGACTTGACGGCAGATGTTCAGCAGGTGGTTGCCCAAGAACTCCCTAATCACGAACGTCTTTAAGTGCGTACCAGTCCAGCCTTTGAACGCCTTCAGCAGAGGCCTGGACCAGCTCAATACCCTTGACAGTTCCATCACTCTTGTACCAGGGGTCTTCGCACAATGACGCAAAAGCCTGACGTGCTTCTTCCTGGGACTGAAAGGTCCCGACATTCACGATCCCCCAGGAATCGTGGGTATGAATCCTGAACATCAGAAGCTCACGTCGTTGCTCCCATTATCGTGGAACCAACCTCAAAGCTGCGCCACTCCACATGCGTCCGGAGACCATGCATGACGACAAGACGCATCGTTCTCGCCTGGTGGAGGATGCAGCGGCAGGTGAAGCCTTTGTGATCGGCATGGCCGGCCGGCCGATGGTGCGCCGCCTGGGCCTGCTGGGGGACCAGTGCAGCGTGCCCGACGACTTCGATCAAATGGCTGCCGGCGATATTGCTGCTCTGTTTGAAGGCGCTGGGCAAGGCGGCTGAGCCGCGCCATGCCTCGGCTGCTGTGCTGATCAAGGCAGAGTCCCCGTTGGCGAGTTACCCAGTGCCGCTCCTGTTCATGGCCGCTACCGAGAGGTGTAGCCGTGCCTGAAGCTGTTGGCCACCGCCCGCTCACCCCGCGCAGCCAGGCTCTCCACCTCGGTGCTCGGACCGCCAGCCGTCCTGTCGCTTGTGGTACGACCTCCCTGCAGCTGTGAACGGTTTGCCGTACTGACGCGGCGGTCCAGCGGATCTATCAATGAATCAGAGGCCTCGACCAGGGCGGTTCCAACCAGTTCCCTGCAACCGGCCAGTCCACCAGTGACCATGGCCTCACGAGGCAGGGCGAGCTGAGTCGCTTCTCTTAGGAGTTTGCTGAAAAACCCCGCCGCCTCTGCGAAAATAGGGCAACTGCCCCAGGTTTGATGCGAGGTCAGCAGGAGCGCAGCGGCTCCTTGTTCTCCTACGTCTCGATCGAGGAGCGGATCCCGACCAGCCATCCACTCAGGCGGATTCGCAAGCTGGCGGATCAGGCCCTCGATCGACTCAATCCCACCTTCTGCAGGTTGTATGCCTCAGAAGGGAGACCATCGGTGCCGCCAGAGCAGCTGCTGCTGGCCTCGTTGTTGCAGGCGTTCTACGGCATCCGCTCCGAGAGGCTGCTGCTGGAGCAGGTCCACTACAACCTGCTGTTCCGCTGGTTTGTGGGCTTGAGCCCTGACGATGCGATCTGGCATCCGACCACATTCACCAAGAATCGTGATCGGCTCCTCACTGACGACGTCATGGGGCTGTTCCTGGAGAAGCTGATGGGAGCACCCGAGGTCAAACCGCTGCTCAGTGACGAGCACTTTTCGGTGGACGGCACGTTGCTCCAGGTCTGGGCGTCACACGCTTCCTTGGAGCGGATCGATGGCCAGGAGGATCCTCCGCCTCCGCCCACAGGTCCTGGCGAAGGATTCGGTGCTCCCAAAGAGGGAAAGAAGCGCGCCAAAGGGGACTTTCGCGGCATCAAGCTCAGCAACGAGACCCACCGCTCCAGCACCGATCCTGAGGCACGGCTGGTCCGGAAATCGAATGCCCATCCAGCGCAGCTGAGCTATCGGGGCCATGTCCTCATGGACAACCGCCACGACCTGATCGTCGATTGCCGCGTCACCCAGGCCACGGGCACCGGTGAGCGGGATGCCGCCAAAGAGATGGCAGCAGACCTCACCGGTGCCCACCAGAAGACCGTCGGCGCCGACAAGAACTACGACACCAAAGGGTTTGTCGCTGAGATGCGGCGGATCGGTGTCACGCCCCACGTGGCCCAGAACACGGCCCGCAGCGGTGGCTCAGCCATTGATGGCCGCACCACCCGTCACGTGGGCTACTCCAAATCGATCAACGCCCGCCGGGGGATCGAAAAGGTGTTTGGTTGGATCAAGGCGTTCGGAGGGCTGCGCCAGTTCAAACTGCGCGGTACCGAGAAGGTCGGCGCCGTGTTTGGCCTGCATGTGATCGCCTACAACCTGATCCGCCTGGGCAACCTGCTCAAGCCCGCGATGGAGGCGGCATGAACAGCCCGTTGTCCAGAGGTGTGCCCAATAGGCCTCAACCAATGCCTTGCAGAGAGGCCAACGATGCCGAAATCGGGCTGTTTGCGGCTCTGATAGCCGCCGATCCGTCTTTTTGAGCCGGAAATCCACTGATGCCTGTGGAAAACTGGCTCGTGGGTTGGTTTTTCAGCAAACTCTTAGGCTACCAATGGCTTCTGGGCAGCCATGCGCCTCGACGACCTACTGGCACAGGCTCCAAGGATCAGGGAGATCGCCATGGCCCATGGCGCCAGCAATCTGGCGGCATTTGGGTCCGTGGCCCTTGATCAGGCTGGACCCGACAGTGATCTGGATCTGCTGGTGGATCTGCCTCCACGCACCGGTCTCCTGGATCGCATTGCCCTGAAGCAGGCCCTGGAAGACACGCTGCACTGCCGCGTTGATCTGATTCGCCGCCGCAATCTCAGGCCCACCGCTCTGGCCTCGGCTGAGCGGGACGCGATCCCTCTGTGATGGAGCCCAGGGACCGTGATGCCTTGCGCGACATCCTGACCACGATCCGACGGGTTCAAGGATTCCCCATTCCCGATCGCGAGACATTCATGGCCAGCGACGTTCTCCAGGATGCCGTGGTGCGCAATCTGGAGATCATTGGGGAAGCCACCAAGTGGCTGAGCGACTCCTGCCGCAAGCAACATCCACAGATCCCCTGGCTGGAGATGGCAGGTATGCGGGATGTGCTGATCCATGCCTATGACCGCGTGGACCTTGAGGAGGTGTGGATCACCCTGAGCGAGCAACTGCCTGCGCTGCTGGTACAGATTGAGCCTCTGATCAGCGTGTGATCAGGTGACTTCTGAATCGATCAGAAGTCCTCAGGAACTGAGGTGAGCAGAGCCTCTCTGGAGTTGATGCCTTGCTGATCGCCTTGATTGTCGTCGGAAACACGACAAAGCCCAGTGACGAGGCCACCGGGCTTGAATCGTGGGTTGTGAGGTCGGAGCTGCTGACGCTGGCACCTGGGGCCAGGGGTCTATCGGGACGTTCCGTTGGGTCCGGGGCACCTGAGGCGGTGCAATGGACGGCGCCAGGGTTGTTTCAGCAAAACAGCCGCGACACGCCAGGAACGTCAGTGATCCGTTGAGAGTGTTGGAGCAGGGGCCGGATCGTCAGCGCACTCCTGACGGTTGCTCAGGTGGGGTGTCTTCCATGCGCTGGAGCCTCCCGGGTGTCGATCGACTCACGATCGGACGGATGGCGGCTCAGGACAAGAGCTGGAGCGCGAACGAAACCGCTCTTCACCAAGGGCAATGGGGCTTCATGAAGGGGACTTCACGCTGCTGGCATCACCAGCAACAGCAACCGGTTGCCCTCCGGATCCAGCAGCCAGGCTTCTGCGCCAAAGGGTTCCACGCGTGGCGGTTCCTGCAGCGAGGCGCCCAGGCCCAGCGCCGCGGTGATCCAGGTGTTGAGCACGGCAACAGCGCCCGTGCGATCCGCCTGGCGTTGCAGGCACAGCGCCAGCCGTCCCAGCTGCTGCGGCTGGGGATGGCTGCGCGATGGCGCGTAGATCTCCAGCCAACCACCGGCCGGCCAGGCCACCCGCCAGTGGGTGCCACTCAGCCCCGGCTGCGGCTCCACCTGCAGCAGTGCGCCGTAGAAGCGGGCCAGGCCAGCCGGATCATCGGCGGCCAGCACGATCGAGGCGCTCATCCCCATGGCCGCCACCAGGGCCCGCGGGGCTGGGCGGTATGGCGGCCGTCGCAGAGGGATAGCGGTGCGAACGGCCGCAGCGGCACAGCAGCATCGTGGCCGCCTCGCTCAGGCGCAGCTCGTAGGACACCCGGCCTGTTCCCAGATGGGCACCATCGCAGAACCAGCCCTGACGGCTGCGACCACAACCGCACAGCTGATGCACCCCGGCGGGCAGTTCCAGCGGTTCAGGACCTGGGGTGGCCATAGGCCTTGATGCCATCGGGGTAGACGTGCAGGAGCAGGCAGCGGATCTCGCAGCAGGGAGCGGTGGGGAGTGCCATGGGAAGGAAGGCGTGGAACCACCGACCGAGACCCGCTGCGGCAGAGGCGACAAGGACCGCGTCGCACCGAGAGGTGCGGCTTGCAGACACCGCGGCCCGGCCTGATCCTTGCCGCCGCTGACGCGGTGGGCACGCTGGGAGGGTTCACGCCGTTCCCGTGGTGCTCCCCGCCCGCGGCGGCGACGGTTCGTCGTGGCCATGCAGAACGGCGCTGGCTGCAGCAGGGCCGGATCAGAGGCCCAGGGGCCTGGCCTTGCTCCAGAAGCCGCGTTTGCGGGCATGGGTGGAGCGGATCGCTGCCAGGTAGGCCTCATGGGGTGGGATTTCGCCCCAGTCGCTGATGCGAGAGCTCAGCTGCTGGCAGGTGTGCAGATGGCCGGCGGCGGCACCGCATTGGCAGGTGCAGCCATTGGTCAGCGCGAAATCCACCATGCAGCGCAGGGCCAGGGTGGCCGCCAGCGGATGGTCTGCACTCAGGCGCTCCGCTGCCGCGTCGAACAGCCCGTCGTGGGCACCGTTGAGTTCACCGTGGCGCTGCACGATCACCTGGGCCGCGCGGTTCAGGCCCGTGGGCCACTCCAGCAGAAAAGACAGGGCCTCGAAAAGATCCGGCCTGGCAGCCACGAAGTCGATGGCGCGCTGCTCAGCCTCCCCGTCCTCGAAAGCGGGCAGCTGCTGGAGGTAATCGCGCAGATAGGTCTCCATCAGGGTCTGCTCGAACCAGTGCCACCGGGCCGCCTGGGCCTCATCGGTGCGGCCGAGGGCCTCCAGGGCGGCGATCTGGGCGTCTTCCCAGTCGAGCACCGGCCAGGGGGAGCGCTCCGGAGAACCCTCCTGCAGAAACCGCAGGGCCTCCTCAGCTCGCCCGACCTTGAGCAGCCGCTGTGCAATCCCGGCCGCGATGCGGGGAACGCGCCGCTGCCGTTCGCCGTACTGGGCGATGTAGCCATCCACATCCCCCATCGCCTCGGCAACGGCCCTGAGGCCGGACTGTGCGGTCCAGAACCGGGACTGCTCCTGCTGGGGCGGCACCGCGGCTGGCTGCTGGGCCAGCTGCTCGAAAAGCTGCCGCAGCGCCGCCAGGCCGGTGGGTCCAAGCGACTCGGCGAGCTTCTCGATCAGGCCGTGCACGATGCCGTCGTCGTCGTGGCAGTGGGCCTCGAACACCTGTCGCGCCAGCGCTGCAGGCTCCGGCCGTGCCGCCAGAGCCACGGGGGGGAGGGCGTGGCATGCCTCCCGGAACAGCTCATCCATCTCAGCGTTGCTGTCATCGCAGCGGGCGAGCACGTTCCGGCTGAGAGCGAGGAACTCCCACAGCAGCGCCAGGGCCAGGGAGGGATCGCTCGCGGCGATCGGCCCGCGGATGGCGTCCAGCTGGCGGAGCAGTTCCTTGGCCAGCGCGCTGAGCTGCTGTCGGTCGATGAAGCTGCGCGAGCCCCGGATGCTCCCGAACTGTGAGGTGGGTGCCTTTTATTGGACAGTTCCGGCCCCTGACATCGTTAACCCAGGACGGGTGGAACATGGTTCGGCCTCAGTGTAGACCGCGTGGGGAGTTTTGCCTCCAAGGGAACTGTGAGGTCTTACATGGCAATACCGCCACAGGAAGCGGGCCAGGCTGATTTCAGCGTCCCAGCCATCGCTGTATGCCCGTAGGTAGACCTCCTCGTACTTGACAGTCCTCCACAGCCGTTCAACAAGGATGTTGTCGTAGCACCGCTTTCTGCCGGACCAGCTGATCTGGATCCGCTCCCCTTTGAGTCTGGCCACAAAGTCAGCGGACGTGAACTGACAGCCTTGATCGGAGTGGAAGATCTCTGGCCTACGGCCGCCTCCCAAGGCCATCTCCAGGGCCTCCAGACAGAACTTCGTGTCAAGGCTGTTGGAGAGCCTCCAGCTGAGCACATGCCTGGAATGGAGATCCATGATCGCCACCAGATAGAGGAACCCTTTCTGCAGAGGGATGTAGGTGATGTCGGTCGCCCAGACCTGATCCACCGACGTGACCTGCGTGAGGTCCACCAGGCAGGGGAACCGCACGGACGGATCACCTGGAACCGTCGTCCGGGGCTTCTGGTAGATCGCCCGTAATCCCATGCGCCGCATGAGGTTTCGCACTCGATCTCGGCTGATCGGGATACCATCTTGGGCCAGATAGTCCACCATCCGGCGGCTGCCGCTGCAGGGATCCTCCAGGTAGAGAGCATCGATCCTGGCCATGATCCGCAGCGTCGATACACGGACCGGTGTCGGCCGGTAGTACAGCGTGGATCGAGGCAGCCCCAGCAGCGCACACTGCCTGCTGATGCTGAGCTCGGGGTGGTCGTGATCGACCAGCTTGCGCAGTTCACGGGCATCAGAGCAGTTGAGACTTTTTTTTGAGCCACTCCAGCTCCATCTGCAGCCGTCCGATCTGCTGGAACAGCTCCGCCTCCTTGGCCTGCCCCTCCTCCTTGTCCTTGGTCTTCTTGCCTCGGGTGAAGAGCTCGCTGGCACCGTCCAGGAGCTGCCGCTTCCACTGGCTCACCTGGATCGGGTGGATGGCGTGGTCGGCGGCGATCTCCTGGATCGTCTTGCGGCCACTGATCGCCTCCATGGCGACCCTGGCCTTGAACTCGGGGCTGTGGGTGCGGCGCTTGCTCATCGGTGGGAGCCCCTTTCAGGGGCGGTACCCCGCCTCAGAGGTTAACGATGGGGCCTGTCCAGAAAAGCCAGACCACCTCACTGCTGACGCACCAGGGCGGACCAGCTGGCGAAAGCGGGAGTGGCGGGGATCAGTCTGCGTGCCGCCGCCGCTTTCGCCGCACCGCAGGATGCTCCGCGCCGGGCACCTCCAGGCTCGCCCCTGGGCAAGGGCTGCGCCAGGCGCCGCTGCTGGTTGCGTGGGTGCGATCGCCCCGGCGTTGCCGCCGGTGCTCAGCGCACCTGATCGAGGGTCGGCGCCCCTTGCCGGGCGGGGCGGCCCTGCGGTGTCCCGTCGCTGCGCCGGATGGCGTCAATGGTTCATGGTCAGCTCAGTCGTTCGTTATTCCCCGCAGGATCCGGTCTCCCTGGTGGAGTCGTGCCAGAAGGCGCTGGAGTGGATCCTGCGCACCCACAGCGCCGAAGGCCGGCCGATCCGCCGCTGCTGGATCGATCATCCCTATGGGGAGGAGGAGCTCACCTTGCTGGAGGAGGAGGTGCTGCCGGTGATGGCGGCTTTCCTGGAGCGCATCGATGCGATCGATCAGGGGCTTGAAGCCAGGCTGCAGGCCGAGATCGAGGCCCAGGAGAGCCAGGCGCCGGATGGAGAAGAGGCTCCAGAGGGCGGGGCCTGCTGATGCCCTGGGGCCGGCCAGAGGCCG
Organism: Synechococcus sp. CBW1006; assembly: GCF_015840525.1. Classification (NCBI taxonomy): domain Bacteria; kingdom Bacillati; phylum Cyanobacteriota; class Cyanophyceae; order Synechococcales; family Synechococcaceae; genus Synechococcus; species Synechococcus sp. CBW1006. The sequence goes on from NZ_CP060396.1 coordinate 3,250,987, forward strand.
GCCTTTTGGCTGGCGGCCCCCCTGCGTCATTCAAGTGGGCATGGAGAGGTGCCGTCAGACCCAGTTGTCGAGCAACAGACCGTCCACCCGCTCGAATTCCCGCAGGTTGTTGCTGACCAGGGTCAGGCCCTCACTGCGGGCCTGGGCAGCGATGTGCAGATCATTCACACCAATCGCTAATCCACGCCGCTCAAGGGATGCGCGAATCAGTCCATAGTGCTGCGCAGCTTTGGCTCCGTAGCTGAGCACATCCAAGCGACTGCAGAAGTCCTCCACAACGGCAAGAGATCTCCGGGGCTGGGAACTCTTCTCAGCCCCGTGCAGCAACTCGGCCAGGGTGATCGCAGAGATCCCCATCTGGGCAGCATTCTCGTTGAATCTCTCAAGCAGCGAAGCCGGCCTTTGCTTGATCACATAGATGCAGATATTGGTATCCAGCAGATAGCGCAACATCTTCCGTGTCAGAAGGCCTCGCGCTCCGGTTGATCCTGAGTCGCCCGCTCCTGCAGGAAGTCATCCGGCACAGGCAGCGCATCCTGAAAGAACGTGTCCCAGCGGCGACCGAGCGGAGAGATGATGCGCTCCTCGCCGCAGGCCCGGACCTCCACGTCTTTCACGGAGTCAGGCAGGCGCAGATGGGCGGGGATGCGCACAGCCTGACTGCGGTTACTGAGGAAGAGCTTGGTGACAGCCGCCACGGGGAGCACCCATCTGGGATATACACGAAGTCTATCCCCTGAATGCCAGGGTGGATGGCCGCGTCATCCACCCGAGCCATTCAGGGGAATCGCTGAGATTCAGGCTGGAGCGATCCCCGCCAGAAAAGTCTCGATCCAGCGCCGGTGCCGGTTGGTGGTGATCAGCCCGGCCAGGGATGGTTGGGAGTCGGGAACCTGAAACGCGGTGCGGAAGCCCCTGGAGAAGGCCTGGTGGAGCAGCTCTCTGCCCCACGGGGTGCAGCCCACCAACAACCACCCCGCCCCGTCGAGACGGCCTGGGAAGCGCCGTTGCCGACCAGAGCCGCCCCCGCCGGCGCGCAGGTGGACCGCTGGAGCGAGTTCTCAGTGGTGGAGCTGCGAGCGCTGCTGCGCAGCTACCCGATCGATCGCCGCTCGCTGCCGGCCCCGATCGAGCTGTTGCGGCGAGAGGAGCTGCTCGAGGCCCAGATGCAGCTCGCTGCGCTGGTGACTTGAGCGCCTGAATCTCCCTGATCGCCGATTCCCCATTCCGTTCGCCCATGACCACCACCCCGATGACCGCCGCCATGCCCTCCTTGACCATGACCACCGCCTTGAGCCCCAGTGCCGCGCAGCCCCCCGTGAGCGCCGAGCCTGCCCCCGGATCGCCGGAGGCGCTGCTGCTGCTGGCTGGTCTGGGGATCCTGCCCGCCAGCGCGGACTTCAACGATCCCCGCTTTGCGCCCGACACCATCAGCAGCAGCCTGGAGCGACTCGTTGCCGTGAAGCAGGAGCTGGAATTCCTGGCGGCAGAGCAGAAACAGCTGCAGGAACATCTGCGTCTGGCCCATCTGCGCGGTGACCTCAGGCAGCAACTGCCCAGTAGGCGCTACAGCCTCAGCTGCAAGGAGATCGAATGCCAGCTCAAGGCCCGCCAGGCCTATGAACAGCAGAGCGGCGATGCCACCGCCACCGTGGGGAGCTGCTTCTGGGAGCTGCGCTCGATCAAGGGGTGAAGCCACCCATCACAGAAGCCCTGGGCCCGGCGCCCGGGGCTTTTTCTTGCCCACTCTCCCGGTGCGCCATGGCCGGAAGCCCCAGCATCCAACCACCGGTACTACGATGGGCATGCTTGTAATACAGGGATCGGGCCCTGCTCGTCATGCCCCTCACCGTCAGGCTTGACGCCGATACAGAGCACTGCCTCGAGCAGCTTCTGGCAGAAACGGGACAGGACAAGAGCTCCTTGATTCGCCAGCTGATCCGAGAACGCTGGCAGCAGCGCCAGCCCCTCCCGTCGATCACCCAGCAATTGGGTGGTCATCCCGGCAGCTTTCTCGACACCTTGCCGTCGGGGAGTTCAGAGCGTCAGGAGCGGCGCCGACTCCTCGGCCAGAGACTTGCAGCGCGGCGGATGGAGCGGCGCTGATGCGGCGAATCCTGGTCGATTCGGGGATCCTGTTGAGCTACTACCAACAGCAGGAGCCACTGCACCAGGCCGTCGTGGCCTTCTTTGATCAGACTGCCGCTCAATTGATCACCTCACCGATCTGCATCGCCGAGGTGCTCTGGCTGCTGGGTCATCCCGGTGATTCCCGCGTCATGGCCGCTCAGAACCATCTGCTCGGGGCCGTCAGCCGCTGTGGCATTGAGGTGATCAACCTGCTGCCAGTGGATTACGCCCGTATCGCGGAACTCAATCAACGCACTGCCGATCTGCCCGGCGATTTCGCCGATCTCACCTTGGTGACACTCTCGGAGCGGCTGGATGTGGCCGAGATCCTCAGTCTCGACAGCGACTTCGATGTCTACCGGCGCTTCCGGCGCGATCCCTTCAGACGCGTTCCGCTCGGCTGAGACTCTGACGCAGCATGACCATTCAATGGGATGTTCCCGCGATAAGCCCTGCAACTGAGCTCGAGCCGCCCTGGAGCACCTGCGCCGCCTTGGGGAACTCTTTGTGGACACTGCATTCCCCACCTTGCCTTTAACCACCGCAGCCATCTCGATCGAGTTGCTGATGGACACCACCAACACCCTCCAGACACTCGAAACCTTGATCACCTGCAGGGCCGACGCAGCTGTGCACCACCCCGAAAAAGGGCCAGCTCTGCGGCATCTGCTGGCGGAGCTACTGGAGTTGGTGGAAGCAAGGACAGAAGAAACGGTGAGATGAACGGTGGCTCCTGGTCCAGCGTGGTCGGACAGGCAGAGGGCGTGGTCGCTCCGGTCGTGCGACCTGACGATGCCGATCGTGGGCTGGCTGATCAGTAATCCCTGCTGCATGGCCGGGTTGTGGCACCCAAAAGCCGATCGCAGCAATCAACAAGTCATCCTTCAAACACCCCCTGTCCCGTCGTTCGCATCGGCGGACTGCCTTCCTCCACCTCAGTTGTTGATCCAGGATTGGTTTCTAGACGCACCAACCCCATGCCCCGCGAACGTGACCCCTACCGCATCCCCCGCGCCGGCTGGGAGATCGCACCGGCCGCTGGCCTGGCCTCCATTGATCTGAACGGAAACCAGGGTGCCCAGACCGGCACTGAGTTCATCGGAGAATCCACCATCGGCGGGATGCTGGTCTGCGCCGCCCTTTGAACACCCCGCTGCCATCTTTCGTCTGTTCCTGCAATGGATGCTCAGGAAGCGATCACCTCCACGGGGCACTGCAGCCCGGGCGCGCGGGCGGCACGGGCATCGGCGGTGAGCAGGGTGGCGCCGAGTTGTTCGGCCAGGGCCACATAGAGGGCGTCGTAGGCCGTGAGGTTGGCCCGCAGTTCCCAGGCCCGTGGCCAGAGGTGGCGGCTGGTGTGCCGCCGCAGCCCCAGCTGTTGGCTGGTGGCCAGGGCCTGCAGGGCGTGCTGCTCGGGCAGAAGATCGGCCAACACCAGGCGGCGCAGCACCGAGAGAAGCTCGGCATCGATCAGCTCCGGCGCCTGGAGATTGGCATCCGCGAGCCGTGCACGTGCAGGGCCATCGATCAACAGGGCATCCACCAGCACCGAGGCATCCACCACCACCACCATCAGCGTTCGGCGCGGCTCTGGCGCAGGGCCTCCAGGATCGCGCCGGGCTCGATGGTGGCCGAGGGCAAAGCCTGGAGCAGATCGGCGTTGTCCGCGCGGCGTGAGGTTTCGCAGAGCTCCTGCAGGGCAAAGGTGCTCAAGGGGAGTCCGGCGCGGCGGGCCAGCTGTTCCAGGCGCTCGGCCACATCGTCGGGCACGTGGCGGATGTAGAGGGTACGCGACACGATGGCCTCCTGCTTGCAATCTGCTAGCAGCTTAGGGGCAAATGTCGGTCTTCCACTCCCTCCAGCCATGGGCGGCACGCCCAGACAAGGCAATGGCACCAACCGTCGGATCCATTCTTTCTGCTCAATCCGCACGAACAACAGATGAGGCATTGCCCGCCCTCTGACACCCACCGGCAGCAACCCCCAAACCACCTCCAGCTGGTACTTCGCACGAATCGGCCCCCGTTCAGCCCCCGTCAGCCCCAGATTGAAGTTCCCCTGCACTCCTCCCATGACCCGAGAACGTGATCCCTACCGCATCCCCCGCGCCGGCTGGGAGATCGCACCGGCCGCTGGCCTGGCCTCCATTGACCTGAACGGAAACCAGGGTGCCCTGACCGGCACTGAGTTCATCGGAGAATCCACCGTCGGCGGGATGCTGGTCTACGCCATCTACCAGGCGCTGCTCACCGGCCTGCGCACCGAGGCGATGCGCAAGCGGGGCGACATCAATCGCGCCACCCAGATCCAGGTGATCGCCGAAAGCGTCTGGGCCACCACCAAGCAGGGGGCTGCGGTCAGTGCAGTGCTGAGCGTTGTCCTGCTGGTCTTCCCCTGGCTGGGCTTCCCCCTGACCCTGGTGGGCCTGGTAGGGATGGGCAAGGCGTCGCTGGATCTGGTCCATGCCTTCTGGGATGGCCTCAGCGATGAGCAGCGCCGTGATCTGCACCGTGCCGCCTTTGATGCGGGCGTGAACCTCAGCCAACTGCTGAGCAGGTCTGGCTCCGCCTCTCTCTCAGCATGAAGCGGGAGGTTGCGACCGGCTGGCTGGGGCGGCACTGATCACACGGATCCAGGAGCCACTCCTGGATCCGCAACAAAGCGCTGGCCTCCAGGAACGGCTCACCAGCCACGCGGCAGAACTGCAGGGCCAGCTCCCCGAGCTGCTGCTGCGCAGTGACTCTCCCCACGACGCCATCCGCAGCTGGCTGGCCGATAAGGACCTCAGCCATTGGTGGCCCCAGTCCCAGGGGGGAACGGCAGATCAGGGCTGGCAGTTCGAGACCGCCAGCTGGAACCGCAGCCGCGGCGCCGAAGCGATGAACCCTGCCGAGATCGCCCGTGCCCATGTCGATGGCGGCCTGGATGCGCTGCTGGCTCCCGGGGTGCCGGCCGACATGGCGGCCCATGGGGTGGAAGCAGCCTTGATCGCGGCCTCGATCGTCCTGGCCTGGCACCTGCTCCGCCAACGTCAGAGCTGGATATAGGCTTCTGGCGCTGGCAAGCAGAGGATTCTGCGGGCATCGATCCAGGCGGCTGGCCTCTCCGCCCTCAGTGGTGCCTCGATGTCGATGGTGGTCAGCCTGGCGCGCCTGCTTCCCGGGCCTGGCGAAAGGGCCTTCGATCTACGGGGACGGGGCTCCTTGAAGGCTCCCGCTACGCCTTGAAAGAAGGCGTAGCCCAAAGGCATCAGAAACCGTGGTACGGTCTTAGGCCGATTGATCGATAGGCCAGAAATCTGGCCAAATAGACAAGGCTGACCTTAATAGCGACAGAAAAGAAAAACCTCACCCAGGCTCAACCCTATCCATGACGAAAAACAATCACTTCGAAGCCGAGAATGACCCGTTCGAGGTCCAGAAGATCTCGATGGCCGATATCGAAGCCGGCGACATCGCCGAGATGGGGCTGCACCTGAACCTGAGCGAGCGGAGCTACTACTTCGATTTCAAGATCACCCCCCTCAGCAAGGAGATGAAGACCCAGCTGTACAAGCAGATCCAGGCCCTTGTCTACACCTACAAGGAGCTCCACAACATCCTGAGTGAGCACAGCTGATCTCGCTCGGCTTGGGCTTGGCTTGACGTCCTTTAGCGGCCTCCTCTGGGGGCCGCTTTTTGGGGATCCTCCCGAGTCCGCAGTCAATCCGCAGGCCGGGTAACTGAGGGAAAGCTCATGGTGCGTCTTCTGCACGGACATCCGCCTGCAGCAGCTGGAACGTGAGCCCTTCCTGCTCAAACTGGCGAAAATCCTGGTCGAGGCTGATCAGTGGAAGGCCAGCAGCGATCGCGAAGGCGGCCAGGTAGGCATCCATCCAGCGCTTCGGGGCGGTCTGCTCAATCGCGCCCAGCTGGCACCAAAGACGCCCCAGATCAGGCGGCTCATCGATCACATCCACCTGCGGCAGCGCCAGGAACGCCTGCAGTGCGGCCCAGGCATCGCCGTTGGTGGCCTTCGGTACGCCATAAGCCTGCGTGATCACCGGCGTGGAGGCCAGACGCAGAAAACTCTGCTGGGTGGCGCGGCACCACAAGGCCGGTTCCACCGCGCTGGCCGAGCGCAGCACCCCACGAGCGATCGCATGTGCCGGGTGCTCGCTGAAGGCCGCCGCCAGCCACACATTGCTGTCAAGCAGACAGGCCGGCACGCTGGCGGTCCTCCTGCATCAGCGTCTCCTGCTCCAGCCGCAGCGCTGTGACCACATCGATGGGATGCCGCTTGAGCCGAGGGTCAGGGCGAAACAGCGGCAGTCCTTCCGCGTCCACCTCCAGCACCTCGCGCTTGCTGGGCTGCGGCAGGGGAGCGGGGCCATGCAGCCCCTGGCGGATGTAGTCGGCCACCAGCTCCTTGATCGGCCGCCCCTGCTGCAGGGCCCGCTGCTTCACCTGGCGCATCAGGTGATCCGGAAGGTCCAGCGTCGTCTTCATCACCCCCCAGCCTGGGAAACCAGCTTACTGGCTTGGTGGGTATGTGGGCGTGAGCGGCGCTCGCGTTGGCTCTCGATTCCAACGATCCGAAATGTCCGGATGGTTGAACTTTCGGCAAGGTCATTGATTCCAACAGGAGCACATCGGCTCGCTGTCTGCTGCGTCTCGATCGAGGACCGGATTCCAGCCAGTCATCAGGGCTCTCGAAAAGCGTGGTCAAGGCATGGCAGCCCCGGCTTCTGTCACGCCTCCCGACGCCAGCATTCCTCTGATGTCATAGGCCAGCTTGCTCGCAAATGCGCTGGCGAATCGAGCGGTTGTCGCCACGCCTGAGCAGGCTCATCACGATGGTGCGCAGAAAGGGGAAGACCGCTATGCCCGCCCGGGTGGCATAGCGATGGGCGTCTTCAACGAGCTGGGCTCCCAACGATGGCGACATCGATCAGGTTCACGTTGCCGCCGGTCCTCAGCCCATTCCTAGGCGGCCTCCCGGTGCGCGGATCCTGCGCTTTACAAGAAAGCCGGGCCGGCGCTGAACCTGAACGGGCAGAACTACTGCTTCGACTTCAGGATCTCTCGCCTCAGCAAGGAGATGAAGATGCAGCTGTACAAGCAGATCCATAGCCTTCTCTACACCTATAACTAGCTCCACAACATTCAGACGAAGCGTAGTTGATTTCAATCAGCCTTGGCGCTCTCCTGCGGCCTCCTCTGGGGGCCGCTGTTTTGGGGATCTTGACGACTCCGCAGTGAATCCGCAGTGACTCTTGAGGGCATAAGCGGGATGCTGATAAGCGTCAACCAAACCGAGAACGCCCATGGGTCCGATCGAATATGCCCTCGTGATTGAGGCTTTTCGCCTTCAAGGGGTACTGAAGGCCAACTACCGGCCCGTCAAGCCGGCCTTGGACTGCATGGCCCAGGCGATTCGCGAAGCCTGTGAAGGCCATGGCTTCTCCGCCGAGATGACCACCAACTTCCTGCTTCGCCAGGGAAGCCGCATCCATTCCCTTGATGAAGAGATCAACGACCGCCAGGAATTTCGGGCCATTGAGCGCCGAATGCTTTGCCTGATCGGCCGGGAGGGCAATCAGGACCGGCTCGCCCGGCGAGGACGGCGTCCCCAGGTATGAACGCCCCCAGTTCCCGGCCTCGCTGAGCAGCATCAGCAACCCGCAACCCCCATCCTCTCCAATCCCCCCTATGAACCATGTCTTTATCTATGGCAGCCTCAAGCGCGGCCAGTCCAACCACCACTGGCTCCGTGGGGCCCTGTTTCTTGGGCGTCACCGCCTTGCAGGTGACCGCCTGTACTCCCTCGGTGGCTATCCGATGGCCGTGCTGGAGGATCACTCCAGTGCCGTGATCCATGGCGAGGTGTTCATGGACCCAGTCCATGCCGGCCCCCTCGGCCCGCGGCGCCCAGAGCTTCTGGAGCCCCCTGTGCTGAAACTCCTTGTAGAGCACGTTGGACACGGCGACGTTGTTGACGGCGATCCGCACGCTCGAGATCTCCGCGAAGCGCACCGTCCAGCGGGCGTTGAGCTGACCGTGGAAGAGATCCCAGTTCTGCCGCAGCTGATAGCGCTCCAGCCAGGCCTCGGGAACCGCGGGGGCGAAGTGCTCGCTGGTCTTGGTCTTCATGTCGCCGGGAATGCTGATCCAGCCCCGGTCGTCGATGCCTTCGGCGTGCCAGAGCTCATGGGGCCGCAGCCCGAACACGGCGATGCAGGCGAATACCCACTGGTGAAAGGGCTCGAGCCGATCCAGCCAGTGCTCCAGGTCAGCATCGGAGGGATGACCCGCACCCGCATCGACGAGGCCTTACGGATCTTCTCGGCGGCACCCTTGGGCCTCATCCCCGTCAGCTGCTGGAGCACGGCCGTCAGATCCATCAGGCCGCTGCGGTGGATCTGGGAGATGGTCTCGATCCGGCGGTTGAACCGCTTCAGGTGGGTGAGCGGGTTCACCTCCATGGCCCAGCTCAGCAGCCGTTGGGGATCCGCCGGGTCACGGAATCGGGCAACCCGCAGCTTCAGGTCGTTGATGGCGTGGACGCGGCTGCCCTCCTTGCAGATCCTCACCTCGATATCGGCGATGCAGGCCTCCACCAGGCCCTGCCAGCGGAGGCGCGAGGTCCGGCCACGGGCCGCCAGGGGTTCGGGCCACTGGCCCTTGCGATGCCCCCTCAAGACACAGATCCCGGGCCCGCTCGACGTCCTCGTCGCGGCGGTGCTGCAGCGGAGCCAGGGAGAACTCCCGCACCTGGACCCCCTGCACCAGTTCGCGCACGTAGATCGACGAGCTGCGGTCGTAGCGGCGGAGGCGGAAGCGGCACCGCCTGGCCACCAGTTCGCGGGCGCAGTGGTCCCAGGCATCGATGCGATGAGAAAGGCGAGACGGCAAGGCACGGACCCTGCGGCTCGCAGGAGTATTCCCCGAAGCCGTCGGAGCAGGTTGTGAACAGGTTCACAACCAATGGCTTCTAGAGGCTCCTACCGGCTACAACCTGGACAGTGTGGTCTCAGGTGTGGAATCCCCCAGGACCCAGTCCCAGAAAGCAAAAAGCCCCTGATTTCAAGCAAACATGCGAATGGCTCGGGGGAGACTTGAACTCCCGACCTTGGGGTTATGAATCTCGAGAAATTGGCGGAGATCGACTGCAGTGACAAGGGCACGCTCCTCGACTTTGCACGTGGCTTTGCACGTTTTACAGATCTTGACCTTGGCTGTTGGCGTCTCGCCAGTCTCGTTCGCTAGCTATTCGGCCTTGAGTCGAATCAGAACGCGCTGCTGGTGCCAGAGGATGTTGGACCGAGGAGCCAGCGGGTTGGCTTTTCGGTAATGGTGCCCAGAGCGGAAGTAGCCAGCTGATTTCAGCCGCTGCAGGGTGACTCTGTGAACGCTGAGCTGTGCAGCCATTTGACGCGTGCAGATCCACTGGCTTTCTGCCGTAGCGCTCATAGGTCGTGGGGCATGTAATGGAGGCTATTGGCACTCCATTGACCTCAGGGCTGGCCCTGCCCCCGACCGCTCACCGAGCCACCCAGGGCCAGGCCAGCCAGGATGCTTAGCCCCTGATTCACCGCGTCATCAATGCGGCCCTGGGGGCGGGCGCAGAACAACGCCACAGGGTGCTCGGGTGTTGAAGCGCCCGATGGTTGCTGCGGTGCATCGGGATCCACAGCACCACCAGAACTGCCTGGATCGTCCACCCGCCGCTCCAGCGCCGGCAACCCATTCATCCGTACATACAGCCAGCTGAGGGCGGTGCAATTGAGCAGATCAAACGCCAGCGTGGCGCCCTGGAATCCAAGGATCCCGGTGGAGATCCAGACCACCAGCCGGCGGGAATCCATGGAGCGCGTTCGAACTGCTTGAAAGGGTTCCGCGGCCGCCGGAACCCTCAAGGGTTCTCCGCGATTCCTCAATGCCGCTTTCCCCTGAGGGCTGGACCCTGCTCAAAACCTGGGAGGGCTGCCGCCTGAGCGCCTATCCCGACCCCGCCAGTGGCGGTGATCCCTGGACCATCGGGTACGGCCACACCGGCGCGGAGGTGATCCCGGGACTGACGATCACGCAGGAACAGGCGGAGGCCTGGCTCAAGCAAGACGTGGCTGAGGCGGCTGGCGCAGTGGATCGGCTCCTCTCCGGCGTCACCCTCACGGCTCGTCAACGCGATGCCCTGATGAGCTTCTGTTTCAACGTCGGCGCGGGAGCCCTCGAGCGCTCCACCCTGCGCAAGCGCCTGCTCGCCGGTGAATGCCCGGCTGTGGTGATCGCCCAAGAACTCCCCCGCTGGCACAAAGGCCCCAACGGCCCCGTTGAAGGTCTCAAGCGCCGCAGGGCTGCTGAGGTGTCCCATGCACGGATGCCAGAGGCCGCTGCTCCACAAACCCAAACGGCGAGTTCAGCTCCGGTCCCCAGCCACAAGCCGATCCAGCTCCTGGACGCGGTGCATCACCACAAAGGGTTGGCGCACCAACAAGAGGCCTGGTTGCAGTTGGAGCGCTCACTCACCGCGGTGCAACGGGGTGCTTTCGCGGAGGTCTTTCGTACTCCAGGGGCGCGATCGATTGAGCCCCCCAAGCCGGAGGCGCCAGGCCTCATCGAACTGCCGGTGCCCTACCTGAGCCAAAACGACAGCGCCACCAGCCAAGGGCCGCGCATGTGCTTCTCATCGAGTTGCGCCATGGCCGCTGCATTCCTGAAACCCGGTGCCCTCACAGGCAACGGCCAACTGGACGATCAATACCTGGCGCTGGTGCAACGCCATGGCGACACAACTAATGCCAACGCCCAGGTGAAAGCGCTTCAGAGCGTTGGGTTGCAGGCGCGCTTTCGAACGGACGGGTCCATCGAAGACCTGATCGAGCAACTCAAACGGGGACTCCCGTGCCCGGTGGGCTGGCTCCACAAAGGCCCTGTCTCGGCCCCAAACGGCGGCGGCCACTGGAGCCTGGTGATCGGCTGGGATCCAGCTATGCGCCAGTTCCTGATGCATGACCCCAACGGGGAAGCCGATCTGGTGAACGGCGGCTACGTGAACACCGCCATTGGCAGCGGAGCGGCTCAGCGCTATTCCGAGCGCAACTGGGGGCGCCGCTGGATGGTGGAGGGCGCCGGCAGCGGCTGGTGGATAGAGATCAGCCCAAGCAGCTGACGTGCCAAAGCGGGGAACACTTCCAGCAGTTGCGCCCGATCACCTATGACCTTCACTCCCGCCATGGCGACCATCCCCCTGCACAGCGATCACCATGTGCGGCTCGGATTAGAAGCCCAGTTGCGCCAGTGCTGGGCGATGTACAGCAGCCTGCCTACAGAAGCCAACCGTTATCAGGTTGTCCGACTGGAGCGCTTACTGCTGAGCCTTTGATGGCATCACCCCCACAAGTGGTGTTACAACCCAGCCAGGCAGAGGATGACAACTGCTTGTCCAAGGAGGTCTGAGGAGGCCTCCTTTTTTAGTGCCAATACAAGGCGGGTCAAACCCGAGAGGCGATAGCGATTGTCGGCACGCCATAACTGGAGCCAACCATCCAGCTCGTGCCCGCGTCACAGTACAGCTGTTCAACGCTTAATTGAGCGCTGAGACAAACGTCGCGGAGGACAGGAGCGCGTTAATAGAAGATCTGTTCCAGAACAACACCATCTCGATCCACCAGGCGATAGACACGGCCAGTCAGCCGAGCTTTCGCTTTGGCCGTCATATAGGCCTTAAAGTGGCTAAGCCTTGAAACTTCGTCACGCCAGACGAGTTCACCACTTGCGCGGCTTTGAATCACGATCACCAGAGGGCAGCATTTCACCAGTTGCATTCACACTGTCGCGAGTTCAAACGACTGCGCAACGAAATCTACGGATGATCTTCGGGTTCAAGAGATTCCGCAGGAATTCAGAAGAAAGCAGCTCTGTGTGTGGCTTTCCCCGTATTGCCACTCCCGGCAACCGAGCGGATGCGTAACCACCGTCGATAGATACAAACCATGCATTGATGGTCGAGTCCCCCAACCCCTCGAGAGCAGTGACATCGTCAGCTGGCCCTGTGGACAGAAAAGGTCGCTGGGCAGCTGCCAGTGGTATCAGATCAAACCAGGGGGCATCAGGGCGGCTGCTGGTGACTGGCTATTACAGAGACTGAGCCTGGCAAACGACTGGTGGGGTCGTTAATGTCTTTGCGTTTGATCGATTCATTCCCAATGCTTACCGGTTATGACCTGCTCGCCAAGGTGAAGGAGCTGGGCGACGTCTCCAAATCAGACCTTGTGCGTAGCTGCGGCTACGTCAGCACCAAGAAAGATGGCGGCGAGCGCCTCAACTTCACGGCCTTCTATGAAGCCCTGCTGGAAGCCAAAGGCCTGAGCCTGGGCAGCGATGGCGTGGGCCGGGGCAAGGGTGGCCGCAAGCTCAGCTACACCGCCACCGTGCAGGGCAATGGCAACCTGCTGATTGGCAAGGCCTACACCGCCATGCTCGACCTCAAGCCCGGCGATGAGTTTGAGATCAAGCTGGGGCGCAAGCAGGTTCGGCTGATCCCCGCCGGTGGGGTGGACGAGGAGGAGTGAGGCTCTCTCTGGGCATCATGCGTATCCATTCCACGAGCTGGCGGTGAACGCTCAGCGAGAGCAAACGTGCACCTGAACGCAGCACCCCGCTGAGCGCCAAGCCCCCCTTACTCGGCTACTTCTTAGGACCCTCGGCCTACCCGCCGGGGGTTTTCTATTGCGACACGATGTTCGGGAAGAGGAACCTCTGCGCAGCCACAGCTCATCACCAATCGGCGTAACGTGAAATTGAGGGGAGGAGCGGGAACCACCCCGACACCTCTGCCTCCAACAGAGTCTGGCCAGGGATCACCCGAGCCGGTGCGCACAACGGAGGTGCGCTCGAAATGCTGGCGTCCCAAGGCTTGGTGTAAATCCCCCGGCACCCCCACCCCGGCGTAGCCGGGGTGGGCCGCGCACCTCAGGTGGCTGGCCCAGCGGCTGGCGTTGCAAGGGGTGGGCAGGCCCGTTTCCCTGGTTCGAGAACCACCTCAACCAGACGAACCATGTCGAGTCACCCCGGGGAACTTCCCCCCGAGGTGCTCACAGAACCGTACGTGACACTCTCGCGTCATACGGCTCCCATCATCCACATGCCACTTCACTGACTCGACGCCAGTGCGCGAACAGATCACGATGTCCAGACCTGATCCTGGCAAGTACTCGCCAGCTTTGGAGCCGACGACCCCGCAGCCTTTTGTACTTCTGCCGTAACCAGGCTGCAATTCTGTCATCCAGGTAGCGATACAACTTCCTGATCAGTTCTGTCCTATAGGTAAGCATTCAGGGGTCGGGACAGCACGCGGCGAACATCGTCTCTGCTGAACCCTTGACGGCGTCCTGATTCCCGTTTGCATCTCAGGCAGAGACTGCTTGAGATGGGCGCCCCTCCTGCTGGCATTTCCGAGGTGGACTGGTTGTCGTGGCCAGCTGGTGCCAGGGAGTTCATCCTGGCTCAACAGGAGGAGATGGTGCAGCTCCGCGTCCAGCTCACCGCCCTGGCGACCGAACTGGCCCATCTGCGCGAGCGGATCGGCCGCAGCTCCCGCAATTCTTCCAAGCCTCCCTCCAGTGATGGCCAGGGGTTTAGGCCGCCCGAACGACGCAAGGGCAGTGGCCGCAAGCGCGGCGGCCAGCCGGGCCATCCCGGATCTGGGCCGGAGCTGCTGCCGATCGAGCGGGTGGATGAGGTGGTCGAGCACCACCCCCAGGCCTGCCGCCGCTGCGGCACGTTGCTACAGGGTCAGGATCCCGAGCCCTTGAGGCACCAGGTGATCGAGATTCCACCGATCACGCCTCTGGTGATCGAGCACCGGCTGCACCGCCTGGTCTGCCCCTGCTGTTCCACCAGCACCTGTGCCTCGTTACCGGCGGAGGTGGAAGTAAGCCATTACGGTCCCCGGCTCAGTGCTCTGGTGGGTCTGCTGGGTAGTGCCTTCCCGTTGAGTTTCAGCAAGACCCAGGCGCTGCTGGATCAGCTGCTGGGGGTACAGATCAGCCGGGGAGCGATGGCCACTATCCGCCAGCGCTTGAGTGCAGCACTGGAGCAGCCCATGCAGGAGGCCCTTGCGTTTGCCCGTCAGCAGTCGGTGGTCTACGTCGATGAAACCGGTGCCCCCACCGGTAATGCTGACGGTGGCAACCCCGATGGCCGGCGCGGCTGGGAGTGGGTCATGGTGACCGCCATGGGGGTGACAGTGTTCTTGCAGAGCCTGAGCCGCTCGGCTGCCGCCGCGATCGACCTGCTCGGGAATGCCTTTGGCGGAATTGTGGTGAGCGATCGCTTCTCCGCCTACAACCATCTCCCGCTGGAGCAGCGCCAGCTGTGCTGGGCGCACGTGATCCGCGATCTCACCGCCATCGCTGACCGTCAGGGCGCCAGCGGTGAGATTGGAGCGGAGCTGCTGGGCCTGCAGCAGCAGCTGTTTGCCCAGTGGCACCGCTACAAAGACGGAACGATCGACTGGTCCACGTTGCAGCAGGGCTGTCGGCCGATCCGCCAGGCGTTTGTGGGCACGCTGCAGCGGGTTGTGGAGCTGGGCTGCCAGCGCGGCGAGCGAACGCCGTGGGCCAAGACGGTGCGTACCTGCCATCAGTTGCTGCAAGTGAGCGATGGCCTCTGGACCTTCCTGGAGATTGAAGGGATCGAGCCCACCAACAACGCAGCCGAGCGTGCCCTGCGCCATTCGGTGATTCAGCGCAAGATCAGCCATGGCGTCCAATCCCGCCAGGGTGCAATCTGCCGCAGCAGGTTGCTCACGGTCACCACCAGCCTGCGGCAACAGGGCCGTGATATCTGGCAGTTCCTGGAGCAGGCCTTGATCGCCCATCATCGCGGCGGTGAGATGCCATCGCTGTTGCCGAATCCCTGAGCCGGCCGTCATCGATCGTGGTGTCTGTGGTCGCTTGGTGATCAGCGATCAAGGGCGGTGAATGCTGCGCGGCTGCGTCACGGCCCCTGAACGGATACTCCTATAGAAACGACCGTAGTACTGAATCCAGCCACGAATCACTGGATTCAGCACTTTAGCGATCTCCTCAAGCGACAGATACACGAGCGATGGAAGCCCTATCGACCTAATCCTCTCCCGCATACGCTGGAGAGCCTGCGGACTCACTGCCGGCAAAAAGCCTGTGTAGATGACTCCGCGAGAATTGCGAGACACACGTGGCCGAAACGCGAAACCAAGAAACGTGAACGTGACATCAGCAAACGGTGCCCGGCGGTTGCTATCCCTGCAGTAGACCACCTGGGTCTTCTGGGGATGAAGCTGGAGGCCACAGGACGCAAAGCGATCCTGCAATGCCTCCAGCAACCGCCGAGCTTCCTTCTCGCTGTGGCAATGACAGATCACATCATCTGCATAGCGCTCAAAGGCAATGGCCGGGTGGCTCCGGCGCATCCACACATCAAACGCATAGTGCAGGAACAGATTGGCCAGCAGTGGACTGATGACACCACCTTGCGGTGTGCCCCGGTCCCTGGGATGGAGCGTGCCATCCGGCAACAGAACCGGTGCCTGCAGCCATCGTTGCAGGTAGAGCACCACCCAGCGCTCGGAGGTATGGGCCTTGATCGCGCGCATCAACAGGTCGTGATCGATAGCATCGAAAAACCCCTTGATGTCGAGATCGAGAACCCAGTTGGACCTCCAGCAGCGCTGACGGCAGACCTCTACTGCCTGATGCGCTGACTTGCCCGGTCTGTAGCCGTAGGAATCCTGATCAAAGATCAGCTCCAGCTCTGGCTCCAGCACCTGCTTGACCACCATCTGTGCGATGCGATCAGCAACCGTCGGGATACCCAGCGGCCTGACGCCTCCACCGGATTTGGGAATCTCCACACGCCGAACTGGTGGCGGAAGATAACTTCCTGATGCCATCCGATTCCAGAGTTTGTAGAGATTATTCTCCAGATCCTTGTTGAAGTCGTCCAGGCTTTGGCCATCCACACCGGCCGCCTGTCCGTTCCGTTTCACCTGTTGATAGGCCTTCCAGACCATCACCTTGGTAATCGGTAGCGGCTTGTCTGTTGTCATCCCATTCCTCCTGCCGTAGGCAGTTGATGGGAGACTCCAAACGGGATGATGCAACCCCTTGGCTCCGAGTCCGTTACAGACCCATCATCGCTACTACGGGTTGCTCCGCCCCTGCCACAGACATCGGTATTGACCCTCATGGTGGTGACCACTTGGGATGTTCCCTTGGCATTCCATGGCAGGTTCTCACGTTCCGCATCAGGGCCTGCGATGAGCTCGTGCCGTCTATACGCCGGCTGCCGTGTGGTCCATAGACAGGCTCTGTCCACACTGATCCAGGAGATTTGGGCCGCCTCCCGTTTTGGCAGCGTCTGAAATAGATATCGGCGCGTCATCAACGGTTCGCTTGCGCTCACCTTCTCGTCGCACACCTGACGGATCCAGTCCGCCGTTTCCCCGTCGCTCACCACCACGTCTTTTGAACGCAGCAGCACGGGGTGGTTTGGTACCAGCCCCTGCAGGCCGATCCCGGGAGGCCACACTCCCATCCCCGATGCAGTTTCATCAGCCTTGGCTTTCACCTGCTGACTCGTGACACACGCCCAAGACTTACTGTGCCGCACCCGACCTCGCGCCGCTACTGGATGGCAGCACTGCCGGTGAGTTGATCCCCGAGCTGGCCCGTTACGGCCTGCAGCAGCTGATCGAGCTGGAGGTCGCTGCCGTGCTGGGTGCCGACCGCCACGAGCGCACCGAGGAGCGGCTCGGCTATCGCAACGGTTACCGGCCCCGCAGTCTGACCACCCAGGTAGGCGACATCGACCTGCTGATCCCCAAACTGCGGGCTGGCAGCTTCCTGCCCTCGATCCTCGAGCCCCGTCGCCGGGTGGAGCAGGCCCTCTACGGCGTGATCATGGAGGCCTACATCTGTGGGGTCTCCACCCGCAAGGTGGATGCCCTGGTCGCCGCCCTGGGATCCCAGAGCGGTATCTCCAAATCCCAGGTCAGTCGCATCTGCCAGGACATCGACGAGCAGGTTCAGGCGTTTCTGAACCGGCCCCTGCAGGAGTCCGGCTACGCCTACGTCTACCTGGATGCCACCTACCTCCACGGCCGGCTGGGCAAGGCCCTGCAGGTCTGCTCAA
Source organism: Synechococcus sp. CBW1006 (assembly GCF_015840525.1). Classification (NCBI taxonomy): domain Bacteria; kingdom Bacillati; phylum Cyanobacteriota; class Cyanophyceae; order Synechococcales; family Synechococcaceae; genus Synechococcus; species Synechococcus sp. CBW1006. The sequence goes on from NZ_CP060396.1 coordinate 3,268,272, forward strand.
GGGCCGTCGTCGTCGCCATGGGGGTCAACGCCGATGGTCGCCGTGAGCTGCTGGGCCTCAAGGTGGGCGACAGCGAGAGCGAGGGCTTCTGGAGTGAGTTCCTCGCCTCGCTCAAAGAGCGCGGCCTGACTGGCGTCAAGCTGGTGATCTCCGACGCCCACGTGGGCCTCACCAAGGCCATCAGGCGCCAGCTGCAGGGCTGTGTGTGGCAGCGCTGCCGCGTCCACTTCGCCCGCAACCTTCTCCAGCGCGTCCCCAAAGCCCACCAGGGCATGGTCACCGCCGCCCTGCGCTCGGTGTTCGCTCAGGAGGATGCCGGAGAGATCCTCAGCCGCTGGGATGACCTGGCCGCCTCGCTGGCGGAGCGCTTCCCCAAGGCCACCGAGCTCATGAACGAGGCCAGAGAGGACGTGCTGGCCTTCCGTCACTTCCCGCAGCCTCACTGGAAGAAGGTCTGGAGCACCAACCTGCTGGAGCGGGTCAACGAGGAGATCAAGCGCCGCACCCGCGTCGTCGGCATCTTCCCCAACGACGCGTCGATCACCCGCCTGGTGGGCGCGGTGCTGCTGGAGCAGCACGAGCATTGGCAGCTGGAAGGCCGCCGCATGTTCTCCGCCGAAAGCATGGCTGCCATCCCGGAGCTGGAGGATCTGCCGGCCCTGCTCAGCGCCGCCGCCGCAGAGGTGCAAGACGCAGGCCCCAGGTGATTGAGGTGGCAGCGCCCCCACAGGGCGCAGCGGCCTCGATCGCCGCCCGGGGGCCGGCGCTGTAACCCCTGGGCTGCATAGAAGACTCCTGCCGCTCACAACACAGCCGCGATCAGACGAGAGACTTGACAAGTCAATCGTCTCGTTTCATCGTGGAAGAACGAGGTGCATCTGCACCTCAGGAATGACAGCCCGTCATTCCACCCTGTTCACCCTCTGAGTCAGGGCATTCGGGCCTCGGGTTTTACACCACGCAAAGGGACGCGGCCCTCGAAATGCGTCAAACACCAGCACAAACCTTGTCCTCGATGGCGCGGCGTGAGCGCCATCCAGTAGAGCTTGAGTCATATGCCACCAACACACTCCCCACCGTCAAAACCTGGGCTGCATAACCCAGGCGGAGTGAACAACTGAGCAGGCCAAGCCTTGAGTATCTCTGCTCAGTGCCGTCACTCGTCCATTCGATCCCTGCCGCGACACGGCAGGGAGACAACCACGGGGACAAACCCATCGTGATCGTTGAACTACAGGCACCCGACCGGAGGGCATCCCAACTGCCAAGGTGACCATCCGCAACCGGTGATAAGGCGCCCGCTACGAGGCACCTTTTTGATGGATTCCGCTGGCTGATCCGCAGCAAGGCCCGCCTCGGTGGAGAACAGAGCCTTGGATGAACGCAGCGACGCGATCGACGATGTCTGCCACTCATCCCGCCTCACGCTTGCTGCCCTAGGGATCACCACCGCGCTGTTCGTGATCGATGGTGCCGTGACAGGGCGTTGGGACCAGGCCCTGCTTGCAGCCCAGGCTCTGGCATTGGCGGTTCTAACAATGAAATCCCTGTGGAGTGGGCCAAGGGTTTCTGGCCTATGTGCTTTAAAGCTTGCTTATTAGCCCGCTATTCAGGTCAAAATAGACAGGGATGATGCGCACTTTGCCGCTGTCCTTGGCTTCGGCGATTAAGTTGCTTCGCTGCGTGATTTGCCTGGCTGCATATTGGGCGTTGCCCTGAATAGCCTGTGTGAGATCGTCGCCGGATCGAAGTGATTCTCGGATCGGCTGCACGAGATCCTCGAGCAGCGGTGTCAGAGGTTCTTTGCCCATTGCAGCCTTAACAGCGCCGCAACCACTGTGACCGACTACAACAATTAGAGGCGTTTCTAGCACGGCTACCGCGTATTCAAGGCTGGCGATGCCGTCATTGAAGGCGCTGTTACCAGCGACTCGCACTTGGAACAACTCACCAGATCCGAGCCCAAAAATCCACTCTGGTGCTACACGGGCATCAGCGCAACTTAGAATGGCTGCCCAAGGGCGCTGTCCCTGGACTAAGGCTTGGGGGTTAATGTGACAGCTTTCATCAAAGATAGCCTGCTTGATCTGCATCCTAGTCTTAGGGTCGGAGCTCTGCATACTGCGACGCCAGGCTTTGCTGAAGATTTGGTTTCGCTGTAGCAATGCCTCAAAAAGATCCCCCTGTGGGGTGCATGAATCAAGCTCAGCCCGAAGATCCGTCTGAGGTATGGCGGAAGCTGGCTGGAGGATGCTGTGTAGTGCACTCGTTGCAGCAATGCCCGCAGAAAGAGAAAAGCCCTCTAGAAGGCGGCGGCGGCTGGTCATCGTTTAGAAGCGGACAGTGGAAGCGCTTCCGCTTCATTTCGAGTATAGGGCGACTGAACAAGAATGCCCGAACCGTGCTTTATTTCTGCGCATTGTCGGCGTAACACAAGAAGTCTCCTACCAAGAACAGCGGTCAAGACCCAGGGATGATTCGAAGTGTGTCACAGGCATTGTTGGTGGGGCTGCGAGCATGGGTTGATATCGGTGGGATCGCCCCCTCTCAATGCGCTACCTCAAGGCCATCCCTGATGCCCGGATGCGTCTGGGTGTCCGCATCCTGACGTCGCCCCTGGAAATCGGACCACGGTGAATGAGAGTCCTCATCCGGCCAGACTGGGCCGGCGAATTCACCATGACACAAATCCGCCACACAGCTGAGCAGATCATCAGCAAGCTCGAAACCGCTGAGTAGTTGATCACCCAGGGCAAGACTGTCGCCGACGTTTGCCGCGCCATCGAAGTCCCCCAACTGACCTACCACCGATGGAAACAGCAGTACGGGGGTATGCAGGCCGAGGAGGCCAAGCGGTTGAATCAGCTGGAAAAGGAAAACGCCCGTCTCAAGAAGCTACTGGCCGAGGCTGAGCTGGAGAAGGCAATGCTCTAGCCGCAGGCCCGGCACAGCCGTAGGAGTTGGCCGAGGGAAACTTCTGAACCCGAAACGACGTTGCGCTGCAAAGCGCACCTTGCGGAGCAACAGGGTTGTTGAGGCCCTGCGCGCCATGTTCCAGGTATCGGAGCGGTTCGCCTGCAAGGTGGTGGGCCAACAGCGCAGCACTCAACGACATTCAGTCAAGGTTGTCGAGATTGAGGAGGCCAATCTGCGGCTAAGCCTCCGGGAGATCGCGGGCGAGCACATCCGCTGGGGTCGGCGGATGGCGAACCGCATGCTCAGCAGGGAAGGCTGGCTGGTGAACCACAATCAGGTGCACCGGCTCTGGCACGAGGAGGGGCTCCAACGCCCCACACCGAGAAAGCAGAATCGGGCCCGGCCTGGGCTATGGACTTCCAGTTCAACGCCAACGCTGACGGCCACCGGCTTAAATTCCTCAACGTGATCGACGAGCGCAGCCGTCTCTAACTGGCCATCCAAGTGTGCAGGCGCTTCAAGGCCAAGGATGTGGTGGCGGTGCTTCAGGAGCTCACGAGCCTTGACCCCGCACCTGCATACATCCGCTCGGAGAACAGTACTGAGTTCATCGCCCAGGCACTACGGGACTGGTGCGAGGCCAGCGACAGAACCATCACGGTCTACATCGAGCCTGGATCCACATGGGAGAACGGCGTTGCAGAATCGTTCATCGGACGCTTCCGTGATGAGTTCCTCAACACCGAGCTGTTCACCACGGCTCCCGAGGCTCAACTCCTGGCTGATCGCTGGCGCTGGACCAATGAAGGGCTCACGTCAGTTTTCTGGAGGCCGTCGCCGGTCTGCGCAGGGGCCCATAGGTGTGGCCCGACAGCCGTGCTCAGATAACGCCAACGGGGAAGAAGGCCTGAAATCGGCCGCTTTAGTTAGTGAAACGCCCATAACCAGCCCGAGCGAAGGCAAATGGGCTCTCGAGAGGGAAAGCACGGCCTTTCCGGAAATTTTCCGCAAATTCCTACGAACGAAAAAAACACAGGCTAAAATTAGAATGTCCAAAATTGACTTCCCTCGCAAGCCACAGCTCTAGACCTGAGGAGAAGCAAAAGAGCTACTCGAAATCAGGGAACTCATTCAATATCATCATCATGGTGGCGTAATCAGGATGGCCAAGATGGACTGGCTCAGGCGAATTAAGCTAATCAAGAAAATCCGGCGACCAAAATCGCTGCAAAACCAGCTGATCACCAGTATCTGGCTTGGAATGGGAGCCATCCTCATTCCTTTCAACATCTTCAGTGTACTGAGAGATAGAGACTACGTAATCAAATTGTCACAAGAAAGATTAGTCGCAGAAGGCAAGGCTGTCGCTATGGACATAAAGAGATGGCAGGAAAGCATAGGCAATCTACTAGACGTCTTGGCGTATATTCCATCTATTAGACAACTTGATCAAGAGGAATCCCAAATGATCTTTGATCGCATTCCAGTAGTATTTCCAGATCGATCAATTCGGCTTTGGTCGAGAGATGGAAGCCTAGTAGCAACAACATCTGGAATCAAGAAGGCAGTAACGCAATCGCATGTTTTGAAAAGATCTTACTTTCAGAAATCGATAGATGGAGAACCTTCATGGGCTCTGCTTGGCGACTGCCTAACAGGATCAGCATGCTTTGTCAACAGTATACCAGTGTACGGAGTCGGAGATAATCCATACATGACATCATCAGCTAAACCAGTAGGCGTGCTTTCAAGCGTCATTCAACTGAGGGACACGGGAAAGGATTCGGGAATGGAGGCAGAGGCTGCTCGCCTAAGCATTAGCGAAGACGGCGACTCAGCAAAAAAAGGAGCAAGTAGCAATCAGGCATTTATTTCTCTTCAGAATAAGGTGTTTACAGGAATAGAGGTACTAATGGTCCACAGGGATGGCTACGTTATCTTTCCGGTGAGTAAAATCAATGATGACATATCGACTCTCAAACCAACTGAGCTAATCAATGGACCATGGGGGCCAATAGTCAGAGCTGGACAGGCAGCAACAACGAGGGGGCAGCAAAATCAAATAAAGGCAAGTGGTCATTGGTTTTTGACATATAGCCAAAAAATAGACGCAGACTGGAACATAGTGGCAATAAGTGACAGAGACTCTGCCTTGGCAAAGGTATATCAGCAAGTTCTCGAAAGTGCAATTAGACAACTTCTCGTTGTCAGCATGATCACACTAGTAGTAGTAATTAGTTGTCGAAAAGCTGCACAGCCAATTCAAGTGGCCGCCGCTGGTGTACGCGAGTTCAGAGTTGGGAACTTTGACAATATGATTGTCGATAACAGGAACGACGAAATAGGGATGCTGTATGATGATATAAATCAGACTGGCAAACAACTGAGGGCTCTACTAAACGCGAAGCTTGCCCATGCAGTAACTGATAAGCAGATACAGATTGCAGCCGATATCCAGAAAGAATTTATCATCCAATCGCTACCATCAACAGACGTAGTTGAGCTAGCCGGGGACTTTGATCCAGCCTATGAAGTAGGCGCCGACTGGTATGATGTGATAATTCATGAAGATCTGACCTATGTCATCATTGCTGATGTCTGTGACAAGGGTATACCTTCCGCTCTATTCATGTCCGTATTTCAGAGCCTCCTTCACTATGCACTACTCAAAGAGTCAAAGGGTGACGAAAGATCTGATGCCGCGGATATCCTAGAGAGTTCGATCACTCAGGTAAATGACTACATGTCGAAAAGACATGGCCAATCTGCCATATTTGCTACAATATTTGTAGGCGCTTACGAGAATAGGCTGAAGCGTCTAAGTTATGTGTGTGCTGGCCATGAATCACCACTACTTATCCGAGCAAGAGGAGTCATTGAGAAGCTAGAGAATAGCGGTCCCGCAGTGGGGATCTTCCCAGGGTCCAAGTACACTGCAAAATGCACTGACATGAACCCTGGTGAAATGCTATTCACCTACACAGATGGGCTAATCGATGCTAGAAACCCAGAAGGTGAAGCGTGGGGAATAAGAAGACTCGAAACAATGCTAGCGATGGTAGAGCCCGCAGCAATGACAGCAACTAAAGTCATGACAGATACGATAGAGCAGGTCAATGAATACAGATCAGGGGCGGAACAGTTTGATGACACGACTATACTCGTAATGAAGATTAAGACTTAAGGCGACTCAGGAGATCCACAATCTCTGGCGACAAGCCAACATTTGATCCCGCAAGAAATAACGGGCACCTCGAAAAATAGCCTCTACCAAGACGGAGCACTCAAGCCACGCTTGACGGGAGAATGAGTCTCAATTGCCGGATCCAGCAGATCCCGTATTTTTCGAGGTGCCCTAACGTAAATAGGTAAAACGATATTATGGTGGGGCGTCCTCGGAAAGTTGGTTTGGGGCTAGCGCCAAAAAAGATGGGACTTGCCTGAGCATTCAGCCCAATCATCACGTCACAGCCATCTGAGGATTTAAGGACATAGTGCAACTACACTGATCACTGTCAATGGCGAGGAAAATGCATGGCAACGCGATTATAAAGAAAGCTCCAGAAGTTTTCGAAGTTTATCACCAGAACATTCAGTGCAACAGTTACCCCTGCGTCGCAGAAGGCTTCTCACGAATCAGTCCTAGTCCAAAAGCCTCTTTACTTGGGGCCTCCTGAATAAGGCCAGATCAGTTGCGGCGCAATGGATGTGAGCAGTTTCTGGCGGTAAAATGTAGGCAAATGGGGTCATTTGCGCCCAAAAGCCGCCCAGAGTTTTCCACATGTATCGGCGTGAGCATCGTGATCAGCTCTCGTTCAAGGATTTCTTCCTGCCATTTGGTGGCCAACTCTCCGGTGACAATCGCTGGATCAAGCTGGCCGAGCTGATCCCGTGGGACGACTTGGAGCATGACTATGCATCCCAGTTTTGCAAGGGGTTTGGTGCTCCAGCGAAGCCATTTCGCATGGCGCTGGGAGCTTTGATCATCAAAGCCCGCTTGGGGCTCACGGATGAAGAACTCGTTGAGCAGATCAAAGAGAACCCCTATCTCCAGTTTTTCATTGGACTGGAGGGCTATCAGTATTCAGCTCCATTTGACCCATCGATGATGGTGTATTTCCGGAAACGGCTTCCGGAATCGGTGGTGAATGACTGCAACGAACGGATCGTGCGTCATGGCCTGAATGTGATCCGCTCTGCAGCAGCTACTGATCACGATGACGACAGCAGCCATGGAGGCGGAGCCGCACGCCCAGTCGATCAGCAGATTGGATCCAAAACGCAACGACCCAATCAGGGCTCATTGCTGATTGATGCAACATGTGTTCCGGCAGATATTCGTCACCCCACCGATCTCTCGCTGCTCAATGAAGCCCGAGAATTGACCGAGGCATTGATCGATTCGAGGCATGCTCAGATCCGAGATGCTTTTGGCCATAAGCCTCGGACGCACCGCAAGCAAGCCAGGCAGCAGTTTCTAGCCGTGGCCAAGAAGAAGAGGCCCTGGCTGCCCGACACAAGTCCGAGACCCGTTGCAACAGAACGGGTCTCAGTTGATTAGGTGGGCAGGGAGCCGTGAGAGGTTGGGGTTGTCACACCAAGCCAATCCCTCGTGGATTCCCACGCCCGGCTCCACTGTGAGCTCACCGGCTTTCTCCGTCAACACTGCCCGGCTCGCGACCAGCGGCATCTGGTGCTCCTGGGCTGGATGGTGGCCGGGTTGCTGCTGAGTCAAACGGTCTGTTTTGATCACTGGAAGACGCGCCTGCCGCTGGGGCGTTGCCTGGCGGCCAGCTGGCAGCGGCGTTGTCAGCGCTGGCTGGCCAACAGCCGAATTGATGCCGAGAGCCTCTATGGCCCGCTGATCCTCTGGGCGATCCAGGGCTGGCAGAACCCAGACCAAGCCTTGCATCTGGCTCTCGATACCACCATGCTCTGGAACCGCATCTGCGTGGTGGTGGTCTCGGTCGTCTGCCACGGCCGGGCCATTCCGCTGCTGTGGCAAACCCTGGAGCATCCCAGCGCCAGCGTCAGCGCGGCGGTGTCGATCGGCTTGCTGGAGAAGGTGGATCGGCTCCTGGCTGGATTCGGAGCCATCACGCTGCTGGCCGATCGGGCCTTTCCCTGCGCTGAACTGCTGGGCTGGCTGGAGAACCAACCCGGCTGGACCTATGTGATGCGCCTGCCCCGCGACACCGAGATCCACGGCACCGCAGCGCCTCTGGGCTGTCAGGTGCGGCGGTTGCGGCTACGCCGCGGGCAATGCCGTGGCTTCCGGAACGTGCGGCTCTGGGCTGACGGATCTCACACAGCCAACCTGGTGCTGGCCCATCCCACCGGCCTGCCAGTGGAAGAGCCCTGGTACCTGATCAGCAACGCAGAACCGAGCCTGGATCTGGTCTGGAGCTACGGACGGCGCTTCTGCTGCGAACAGCTGTTCCGCGATCAGAAGTCCGGGGTGTTCCAGCTGGCTGACAGCGGCCTGCGGGACCCGCAGCGGATTGATCGGCTGCTGCTGGTGGTCGCCATCGCTGTGCTGGCAGGGTGTCTGCAGGGCTATGCCCTCAGCCTGGCGGGCCTCAGGCGACAGGTGGATCCGCACTGGAGGCGCGGCATGAGCTTTCTGCGCATCGGCCTGGGTGCTCTGCAGATGGTCGTCGCCGATGCCACCGTCAGGTTGATGGCCTGGCTATCGATCCCACTGCAGGAGCTGGAGCCCTGCATCCCAAGCCGCAAGGCACAGCACAAGCAGGCTCGGACTTGGTTCTCCAAGGTTGAGCTGCCACCACGATCACGACCGACTCGCCAGCACAACCCGCAGCTGGCTGTCGCGTGAGTCTTGCGACTGAGATGTGTCACTCAGCCAGGAAGAGGCCTCGAATTAATAAAATCCGTAAGGCGATCAGACAGCAGCTTGGTCATCTCAGGCGTAATCTGGCTAGTATCGACGCCCTAACCGCCTGTGGTGCAAGCCTTTTGGCGGCTGGTCGATATGCCTACCAAAAGCTTTTGGTTGTCAGTGAGCTTGTCCGTCAGCAGAACATTCTTGACCAGTCTGACAGCAGAAGCATTCCCGACCGCATCGTCAGCCTTAGCCAAGCCCATATCAGGCCCATCGTGCGTGGTAAGGCACGCTGCAACGTTGAGTTCGGAGCGAAGATTTCCATCTCCGTGACATGTGAAGGCTTTGCGTTTCTGGATCGACTCAGCTTTGATCCCTATAACGAAGGAGAAGACCTGAAAGCCCAGGCAAGGGCCTATCGCCGCCGTCATGGTCACTACCCAAAAGTGATCTGTGCAGATCAGATCTATAGAACTCGAGCCAATCGAGCTTTCTGCCTGCGCCACGGCATTCGCTTGAGTGGTCCAAGGCTCGGTCGCCCCAAGAGTGATCCAGAGTTATTGGCTGAAGAGAAGCGCCAGTTCCTGGATGATCAGAGACAACGCAATGCCGTCGAGGGCAAGATCGGTCAGGGCAAACGACGGTTTGGATTGGGCCTGATCCGGGAGAAACTCGCTGTCACCCAAGGTTCAACCATTGCACTGAATGTTCTGGTGATGAACCTCGAGAAGCTCCTGGAGCTTCTTTTTGTCCTTTTTACGGCCCTGCTATGCCTCCTCCTGGTCAAGGAAGGCGGTCGGAGTATTCGCACTGTGCCTCTGAAGCCTCAGATAGCTGCAGCATGATGATCGGGCTGCGTGCTCAAGAGGTCTCCTTTTTGTTTGGGCTGACTCCGAATTCATTTTTCAGGAGGCCCTACTTGGCCAATCTTCCCTTCAACGGCATTCCTATAGTGCTGGATGTCGATGAACCGCTACTTCTCCGCGGCCTCCAACTCTGGATCGATCTTCGGGTGTCTCAGCCGGGGGCTGCTTAAACGGATTCCGTGACGCTGGCAGAAAGCACGATCTGATCTTCTCCGATAAATCTGATCAGCACATAAATCAGGTAAAGCACTGCACACAGATAGAGTGAGGTGGTCTGGCTTTTCTGGACAGGCCCCATCGTTAACCTCTGAGGCGGGGTACCGCCCCTGAAAGGGGCTCCCACCGATGAGCAAGCGCCGCACCCACAGCCCCGAGTTCAAGGCCAGGGTCGCCATGGAGGCGATCAGTGGCCGCAAGACGATCCAGGAGATCGCCGCCGACCACGCCATCCACCCGATCCAGGTGAGCCAGTGGAAGCGGCAGCTCCTGGACGGTGCCAGCGAGCTCTTCACCCGAGGCAAGAAGACCAAGGACAAGGAGGAGGGGCAGGCCAAGGAGGCGGAGCTGTTCCAGCAGATCGGACGGCTGCAGATGGAGCTGGAGTGGCTCAAAAAAAAGTCTCAACTGCTCTGATGCCCGTGAACTGCGCAAGCTGGTCGATCACGACCACCCCGAGCTCAGCATCAGCAGGCAGTGTGCGCTGCTGGGGCTGCCTCGATCCACGCTGTACTACCGGCCGACACCGGTCCGTGTATCGACGCTGCGGATCATGGCCAGGATCGATGCTCTCTACCTGGAGGATCCCTGCAGCGGCAGCCGCCGGATGGTGGACTATCTGGCCCAAGATGGTATCCCGATCAGCCGAGATCGAGTGCGAAACCTCATGCGGCGCATGGGATTACGGGCGATCTACCAGAAGCCCCGGACGACGGTTCCAGGTGATCCGTCCGTGCGGTTCCCCTGCCTGGTGGACCTCACGCAGGTCACGTCGGTGGATCAGGTCTGGGCGACCGACATCACCTACATCCCTCTGCAGAAAGGGTTCCTCTATCTGGTGGCGATCATGGATCTCCATTCCAGGCATGTGCTCAGCTGGAGGCTCTCCAACAGCCTTGACACGAAGTTCTGTCTGGAGGCCCTGGAGATGGCCTTGGGAGGCGGCCGTAGGCCAGAGATCTTCCACTCCGATCAAGGCTGTCAGTTCACGTCCGCTGACTTTGTGGCCAGACTCAAAGGGGAGCGGATCCAGATCAGCTGGTCCGGCAGAAAGCGGTGCTACGACAACATCCTTGTTGAACGGCTGTGGAGGACTGTCAAGTACGAGGAGGTCTACCTACGGGCATACAGCGATGGCTGGGACGCTGAAATCAGCCTGGCCCGCTTCCTGTGGCGGTATTGCCATGTAAGACCTCACAGTTCCCTTGGAGGCAAAACTCCCCACGCGGTCTACACTGAGGCCGAACCATGTTCCACCCGTCCTGGGTTAACGATGTCAGGGGCCGGAACTGTCCAATAAAAGGCACCCACCTCAGAGGCAGATCCCAAAGGAATTCCTTGGGCTTGGCTCAGCAACTATGAAGAGATGATGAGTCTCGTCTCTGACTAAGAAGCTCTTGACACAGTGAAAGAGGCACAATATGGAGAAAAAGCGCAAAAGGGTGCTGAACCTCGATTTTTGCTGTATGGTTTAAATAATATTATGGACTAAGTGAATGCCCAAAAAAGTGCTTGTACTCATTGAAGAGCACTACGACGAAACCGAATATAACGTTTTCAACGATTTCTTCCCTAGCGTTGACATTGAGGTTGAGTATGCTTCCTACCTTTGGGGTAATGATACGCTGAACTTTGAGGGCAACGATAAAACCAGCAACGTAGAGGTGAGTCTTTGTGTGAGCAAGATTGATCTGGCCGATTACCAGGGACTGATTCTGATTGGTGGCTATGCGATGGATAGGCTGCGTTACGAGGAAACACTCGGCGCGACCAATCAAGCTCCTGCCGTCCAGCTTCTCCGCAAAGCTGTATCCTTAATGGATCAAGGCAATTTGGCTATCGGTACAATCTGCCATTCGCTTTGGCTCTTCTGTGCAGATCCGAGCTTGATCAAGGGTCGAGAAGTCACCTGCGCCCATAATATTGTCTGTGATGTGGCCAATGCAGGCGGAAACATCATGGTCAATGCAGGTAGCACCGTCGAACTGCATCAGCAAGGCCTCCTGATTACAGGTAAGCATCCAGGCTGCGTTGATATTTTTGTAGAGCGATTCAAAACGGCGCTGCAAAGCCTCTAATCAGGGGCATTTACTACACACTATTAGACACGTATCACAGTCATCATGAATGATCTCACCTTCACATTCTCGGATCTGATCTCAGGCTATGTCACCAGCTACGACGAAGGCAATAAGCTAATTGGCATCAAAACTTCTGATGACAGAAACTATGAAGCAAAGCTAACCGGCAACACCTATGCCAAGCAGACCCAGAATCTGGGCGAGGGATGGCCAGACCGGTCCGGTGATCTCCAGAAGCTGCTGGTGCCTGGTCAGATGGTCTTTGTCTATGGCACCTTCTTCCCGGAAGACAGAGTTAAGTTTGAAGCGAACTACATCATCTTCGCTGGTGACGCTAAGGATGAGTATCGCTATGCAGATGAAAAAGGCTGGTGGGTCAAGCAAATTGATCAGATTGCAGCCTCGTACTGCAAATGGCAGTTCAATGCACCGGAATCAGCCATTGATTACCATCACTACCGGACACTGATCAGCCTTACAGGCGGGAAAAAGCAAGAGGATTACCTGCAAGAGACGGATACCATCTCCAGAATGGTATACGGCATGGCCTGCGCCTACATGCTTACGGGCAAAGAGTTGTACCTTGATGCAGCTGAAAAGGGTACCGAGTATTTGCGCGATAAGATGAGATTTACGGATACAGATACCGGTCTCATCTACTGGTATCACGGCCAAAAAGTCGGCAGTGGTGGGGAAGAACAAAAACTGTTGGTGTCGGAGTTCGGAGATGACTACGATTGCATCCCCGCCTACGAGCAGATCTATGCACTCGCAGGGCCCGTACAAACCTACAGGCTCACGGGTGATCCGCGCATCCTCGATGATGCGGAAAAGACTGTCGATCTATTTGACGAGTGCTTTAAAGACCATGAAAAAGGCGGCTATTATTCACACATCCATGCTGTAACCCTGAGTGCCCATGAGGAAAGCCTGGGCCGCAACAAAGCTAAGAAGAATTGGAACTCGGTGGGCGATCACGCCCCCGCGTATCTAATCAATCTCTGGCTTGCAACGGGCGAAGAGCATTATAAGAAGATGCTTGAGGATACTTTCGATACAATTAGCAAACATTTCCCTGACTACGACAACAGCCCGTTCGTGCAAGAGAAGTTCTTTGACGATTGGAGCAAGGACCAATCATGGGGATGGCAGCAAAACCGCGCGGTTGTTGGCCATAATCTCAAAGTCGCGTGGAATCTCATGAGATTTTATTCAGAGATGGGTAAAGATAAATACCTTGATATTGCCAAGAAGATTGCTTACTTAATGCCCAAGGTGGGTTATGATAATCAGCGCTTCGGCTGGTATGACGTTGTCGAGCGTGTGCTCGATCCCAATGAGAAGTTCCACCGCTATGCATGGCATGACCGCAAAGCTTGGTGGCAACAAGAGCAAGGAATTCTAGCCTATCTAATTCTGCAAGGGCACATGCCTGACAGTACTGAATACAAGAAGTATGCCGAAGAAGCGGCGGCTTTCTACAATGCTTTCTTCTTAGACAACAATGACGGGGGTGTCTACTTCAATGTCCTGGCGAACGGCATTCCTTACTTGGTAGGCACAGAACGATTCAAGGGTAGTCACTCCATGAGTGCGTATCATTCCACCGAGCTTTGCTTTTTGTCTACTGTTTATATCGATCTGTTGATCAAGAAGCGGCCTTTGGATTTGTTCTTCAAGCCCTTGCCTGGTGGCTTCAAGGATGGAATTCTCAGGGTAGAGCCAGATATCCTCCCTAAGGGGTCTGTCTACATCAGTAGCTGTGAGATTGATAGTCAGGCATATACAGGCTTTGATGCAGATGCGCTGACAGTTAAGCTGCCAGAATCTGAGCATCGACTCCAAGTCAAAGTAACCGTTTCGCCAAAGTGAAGGAGGGCAGAATCATGCAAGTACAACTTGAAACATACGGCAACTGGCAGGTGATCCGAGTCAGCGGTCAGATCGATTCAAAGACCGTCGGTGAACTGCGTGACTTCATTGACACCGAACTCAAGCCATCGCAGCCTGTCGCCCTTGAGTTAACAGACGTGCCATTCATGTCGAGTGCTGGCTTAAGAACGTTGCTGACCCTACAACGCAAAACTCAAGATATGGGTGTCGATCTTGTCCTTATTGGCGTCGCAGATGACATTGCTGACACGATGAAAGTCACTGGCTTCTTTGAATTCTTTACGGTCTATGAGACACTGCAAGCCATTCCAGGAGCATAGCTGTGACGGACCTTGAACGAATTGACAATCTACCCACTGATACGCTTGCAGGTTATCGCATACGAACTGGAAGACCATTGCCATTCGGTGTGTCCTCAGTACCGGGCGGACTTAATTTCTCGGTCTATACGTCGGCGGGAACATCCTGCACGCTTGTATTATTCAGCCGATCAAAGGGGTCTTTATTAGCCGAAATCAAGATTCCGGATCACTACCGGATTGGTGACGTCTACTCCATCGTAGTATACGACCTCGACCATGAAGATGTTGAGTACGGCTTTAAGATAGACGGCCCCTACATGCCTGAAGTAGGGCATCGCTTCAATCCAGATAACATTCTCATGGATCCCTATGCCCGGGTTATTTCGGGACGAGATGAATGGGGAGTTGAGCCCGATTGGAACAAACAGTACCAGTATCGATCCCGAGTGGCGTTCGATGACTTTGACTGGGAAGGAGACTCTCCCCTCGAGATCAATGACGCCGATCTTATAATATATGAATTACATGTGCGCTCTTTCACCAAGAGCGAGTCTTCGGGCGTCAAGTTTAAGGGAACGTACGCAGGCATTGCTGAGAAAATCCCATACTTGCAATCGCTTGGCGTCAATGCTGTAGAGTTAATGCCAGTTTTCGAATTCGATGAATTCGAAAACTCAAAAACACATCCGGATACCAGCGAAAAGCTGTATAACTATTGGGGCTATAGCACTGTAGCCTTTTTCGCACCCAAGGCTGGTTTTGCGGCATCCGGAAGGTTTGGGATGCAGGTTGACGAGTTCAAGCAACTTGTCAAGCAGCTCCACAAGGCCGGTATAGAGGTCATCCTTGATGTCGTATTCAACCACACGGCTGAAGGCAATGAGCGCGGCCCCTCGATCTCGTTTAAGGGACTGGACAACAAGATTTACTATATGCTGACGCCTGAAGGATACTATTTTAACTTCAGCGGGACAGGCAATACTCTTAACTGCAACAATCCGGTTGTCAGGAACCTTGTTCTAGACTGCTTGCGCTATTGGGCATCTGAATACCACATTGATGGCTTCAGATTTGACCTGGCCAGCATCCTAGGACGTGATCCCTGGGGGGCACCACTCAACAATCCTCCCTTGCTGGAATCGCTTGCTTTTGATCCCATCCTCTCATCATGCAAGCTAATCGCCGAAGCGTGGGATGCCGGTGGTCTCTACCAAGTAGGTACATTTCCGGCCTTTGGTCGATGGTCTGAGTGGAATGGTAAATATAGAGACACTGCGAGGCGTTATCTGAAAGGGGATCAAGGGCAGGTCGGTGAAATGGCACAAAGGGTTCAGGGTTCACCCGACCTCTATCAATGGAATGGTCGCTCACCAGCGACATCCATCAACTTCATCACCTGCCATGACGGCTTCACATTGGCGGATCTTGTCTCCTTTAATGAGAAGCACAATAAAGCGAATGGCGAAAACAACCGTGATGGCGGTGATGACAATTACAGCTGGAACTGTGGCGCCGAAGGCTCGACTGATAACAGCAACATTCTGGCCTTGCGAATAAGGCAATGCATGAATGCATTGAGCATGCTGATGACAAGCCGAGGTACACCCATGCTGCTGATGGGTGATGAGTTTGGACGCTCACAGCATGGCAATAACAATGCTTATTGCATTGACTCACCTGTGTCATGGGTCGATTGGGCTCTGCTTGAAAGCAACCGTGCACTGTTTGAGTATACGCAAGCACTGATTCATTTCAGGCAACAGCATCCCTGCTTGCGTATTAAGAGTTTGCTGAAAAACCAACCCACGAGCCAGTTTTCCACAGGCATCAGTGGATTTCCGGCTCAAAAAGACGGATCGGCGGCTATCAGAGCCGCAAACAGCCCGATTTCGGCATCGTTGGCCTCTCTGCAAGGCATTGGTTGAGGCCTATTGGGCACACCTCTTAACAGCTTTACGCATGGCGGCAGCAGGCATCTGCCTAGCTGCAGCTTTCATGGCACAACCCCATGGCAAGTGAACTGGTCAGATGAATCCAGGCAACTCGCATGGCTGATGAGCTGTGATCAGCCTAATTCAGATGTCATGGATGCGGTTTATGTCGCCACTAACACGGCTCACTACGCCAGCTGGTTCGATTTACCTCCACTGCCTTCGGGCTACGGTTGGCAATTGCATTTCAACACTGGTGACAACCAATCACCCAATCTGACTCAAGCCATTGCTTATGCTAATCACGGCATTTTGGTAGGAGAAAGATCTGTCGTCATCTTTTCCGCGTCTCCCCTTGAGACGTAGTTGTCAACAACTGCTCACTTTCACCGCTGCACTCCACAACTATGTCTCTGACATTTGACATCCTCCAAGGCGACATCCATGCAACCCTGGTGCTCTCAGGAGATCTCGACACAAAAACAGCCCCAGACCTACTCAGCCAGCTGACTTCACTGGACCTTCATGCGTTAGAGCAGCTTCGCCTGAATCTTCTGGATGTTGGTTTTGTCAGCAGTGCCGGACTCAGAGCTATTGTTTTTGCCAAGCAGAAAATGCCCCATACATCCCGCCTTTACCTGGTGGGTGCATCCGAGCAGATTATCGACACAGTCACGAAGACAGGCCTGGCTCAGGCTGTCGTGATTGTCGACAGTGAGGAGGAGATTTAGAATGTAATGAGAGATTCTATCGGCGGTAAAGAGCTTGGCAGCATTGAGGCTCCTGCATCAATGGATCACTGGGAGCATTTCATTGATTTTGCTACCGAGCATATCCAACGTGTCATCGCAGATGAGTCACGCGCTTACAAGCTCAAGCTCGCCTACGAAGAGCTCATCTCAAACATCATTCGAGCTGCTAACGCCAACAAATCTGTCGCAGACAAGGACGCCAAGCTGGCAGTTTCTCTGATGCTACGAAATGAGGATGGAGAACCCTGGCTTGTGCTTCGCACGAGCGATACGGGAATTCAGTTTAATCCTAATTTCAATCAAGGGCCTCCACTCGATACGAATCAACCCGTCCATGAGCGGAAGATCGGTGGGCTAGGCATCTTTCTCATTGAACAGTCCGTCGACAAGGTTTCATACGACTGGATTAATGGGAACAATGTGTATGAGCTCTGTATGGCCTGCAACCCCGAGGTAGTTATGCAACCGTGAGACCCTCGCGTCCCTCCTGCAAAATCCACTCCATGCAGCCATGACCGCAGACACCAACCCCACCATGAATAATGCTGTCACCGATGACCATGACCTTCTGCAAGCCCTTCTCGGAATCAATCCGGATTTTGGTGAGCTCTGCATCAGGGTCTGTGGAGAAGTCTGGGGCAAACCAATTATCTCTCAAAAGATAAAGTGCTTGATTACAATTGCTTTGGATGTGGCCAACCAGTCTCTCGATGGGCCAGGAACTCCGTTCGAAGCACATGTGAACATGGCCCTAAAGCAAGGTGCAACCATTGAAGAGATTGAAGAGCTCCTCCTGTTCACATGTGCCTACTGTGGCTTCAATAAAGCGGCCGGTGCCTTTGGAAAACTGAAAGAGATCAGATCCCGGACTTAAGAGGTGATCTGACAAATGCCCCCCATCCTCCCACCAATACTGATCAGCAATGGCACGCAAGTACTACGAACATCTTTCGGCCGACTTTTCCAGGCCAGGTCTTGTTTCTACGCAATTAGGCGATCAGCTTATTGAGCAGGCTGAAGCCATTCTCGCTAAAAGAGAACAGGAACTTCCCTCCATCAGCACGGAGTATGACGCGGATCAGATTGAGGCTGAGAATATGGAATCGTGGCCTACTCACTGTGAGGCGCTGCGGCGTGCACGCGGCGATCTGCTCCGGTGACTGCCAGGAAAGATGACGCCCCTGCTGCTGTTCAAGCAGCCATCGTCAACTTAGCTGGACTGGGGTCATGTTCGGTTGGTGGTGGATTGATCCAAACCACTTCCGGTTGACGCCAGCAGCGTGTTGATCGTGACCACCGGCGTGGGTTTCGCTGGCGAGCCTGCTCGTAGACGACAGAACGGTGACGACAGATCTCGACGGCCTGACCGCTGTGGCGCTGGTGGGGCGTCACGAATTAGATGCCGCTATGGCGGTGCCGGTGGTTGTACCAATCGACAAACGACGCCACCCACTGGCAGGCCTCTTCCTTGCTGGCAAATGGTCGTCTCGGGTAGTCAGGCCGATATTTCGCCGTGCGGAACAGGGATTCCGAGTAAGGGTTGTCGTTCGATACCCGTGGCCTAGAGAAGGATCTCAGCACGCCCAGCTCTTCCAGCCTGCTTTCCAGCGTCGACGCACGCATGGCATTGCCGTTGTCAGCGTGGAGGATCAGAGGTTGGCGGCGCCTCTTGCTGATCCGCTCTCTCAGGCAAGCCCGGCTGACCAGATCCGCTGCAATGGCTGGATCTTCTCGCTCAGCAACATCCCAGGCCACCACCTTGCGGCTCCAGACGTCGATGACCAAATAGAGGTACAGCCACACACCTCGCACGGTGGTGGGCAGATAGGTGATGTCCCAACTCCAGAGCTGGTTCGGAGCGAGAGCCCTGAGCCGCGGCACGGGTCTTGGTTCCTGTGGTTGCCGTGCACGGCCCCGCCGGTGAACCTGGCCGTGAGCATGGAGAACTCGGTAAAAGCTGCGCTCTGAGCCGATATACAACCCGCGATCCGCCAGCACCGGCACGATCTGCCCAGGCGGAAGCGCCGCGAATTCAGGCTCATTGCAGGTCAGCAGGATCCGTTGGCGTTCCTCCTCACTGAGGCGGTGCCCGATGTCAACTACGTAGGCGGGTCGCGTCAATTACGTAGGGACTCCTGAAAAAGATTCTCGGCCCATCGGCGCCGGATTCGTCCGTTTGCTTCGCGTTAATCAGGCTGGGAAGCGCGGTGACATCAAGTCGGCCAGATCTCAAAAGCATGGCTTGCAGATGCCCTCAGGCGCTCTGATCGCTGACCAGGCCATAAAAAAGCTGTAGATCCACCCAAAAAGAAGGACAAAAAAGAGGCGCAGCAGCCTCAAGACCTTTTCCGCGCACATCACGACAAAGGCCATCGAGATGGAGGATTCGGCACCAGCTGGTAGACGAGCCATGATCAGATCCAGGGAATACTTGCGCTTTCCAGAGCCAAAGACGCCTTCCACTTCATTGCGTCGAGCTTGATCAGATCGGAGCTGGTGCTTGTGTGCAGTGGTGACATCAGGATCCTTGGGCGGGCGACCCAATCGCTTGCCGGAGAGGCGAATACCGTTCCTCGTGCAGAAATGCCTATTCTTGGCCGTGATATAAATCCGGTCGGCGCAGATTCGCTCTGGGTAAGATCCTGTATCCAGCTTGTATTTTTCCGCCTGAGCGATAAGGTCTTCTCCTTCGTTGTAGGGGTTCCAGCTTATGCGGTGCAAGAACGGAAAGCCGTTTTGAACCGAAACACTGATTTTGGCTCCAAACTCCACCGCAGCACGTGCTTTGCCTCGCACCATTGGGCGGATATGGGTCTGCACAAGATTCACCAGGCGGTCTGGAATGCTGTTGGTCTGAGAGGCGAGCAGAAGGCCCTGTTGCCGCTCCAACTCGCTGCAGGCCAACAACTTCTGCCACCAATGCCTCTTAAGCTCGGAAAGCCTTGCCCCGCAGCCGATCAGAGCATCAATGGCCTTGAGATTCTGCCGCACATAGCCAAGCTGATGTTTAATGGCAGCCTTCACTTTGCGGCGACGTGGTCGTTTTTGCTTCGCCACTCTCAGGAAATGAGCACGAGCAAGGCCACGGTCGTAGCGAGGTCGATGTCTCCTGAATCCCGATGACTGACTGCACAGATCATCAATGACTCGCTCGGTCGTTGTGCGAGCCTCGTTGAGGAGCTTGAGGTCTCTGGGATAGGTGATGTCGGCTGGAGTGCAACTGGCATCAATCGTGAGAGTGCCCCAATTCTTTCCTTCTGGCCAGTCAGCAGGCTTGATCAACGCATCAAGTTCTAGCTGAGCGCCTCCTCCACTGGAATCACGATCATCATGGTCGTCATCGTCTGCTGCCTGAGCAAGTGCTTCCAGAAGGATCTCTTTGCCGCGCTGCACCACCAGCTCGTTGATACGGCGCAGATCCTCGTCAGAAAAACGCTTGCGAAAGTGCACCATCATCGAGGCATCAAACGGTGCCTTAGCTGTGTAGCCCGCAAAGCCGAGAAAGAACTGAATATAGGCGTTCTCTCTGATCTGATGGACTGTCTCTTCGTCGGTGAGCCCTAACTTCTGTTTGATGTAGAGAGCACCAAAGGCCATTCTCACTGATTTGGCTGGAGCGCCAATTGTGGCGCTGAATTGAGGGGCATAGGTTTCTTCCAGCTCATCCCATGGGATCAGCCCCTCCAGTTGAACCCAGCGATTCTCGGGATCAAGTGTGCCGCCAAATGGCAGGTGGAACTCCTTGATTGAGATCTGACCGTTATTGTGCCTCCGGTACATATTGAGCGATCAGGAGTAAAGGCAATCACGGATTGCCTGATTCACGGCTACTTTAGCGGTTTCTCATGCTTGAGACCAGCTGCGGCGCAATGGATCTGGATTTTTCAGGAGACCCTACGTAGGCGGGTTACCCCGGGTCCTCCCCCTGCCATGGCAGGGGGAGGCGACAGCGAAAAGTGAGCCACCCTGGCCCGGTCCTCTGCCATGGAGCCGGGATCTTCTGATCGGCCCCAGGCGTCAAGCCCGTTGGCCGGTGCTCTTGCTGCTGTCCCGCCTGAGCGCTGCAGCGGAGCGCACGAGCCGGCGGACCCCACGGTCCGACGGCAGCGCGGAGCTCATCACCGGCACCTGGCGCCAGGGGTTGGCTTGTGGTTGGCGGGTAATTGACGCCTGGTCGCGGCGACGAATCAGCCTGCGCTGGAGCGGTCAATCCGCCGTGCCCGTTTGCGGCGGTAGCTCTCGCCATTGATCTGAATCAGCGTGCTGTGGTCCACCAGCCGGTCCACCGCTGCCACGGTCATGGCGCTGGTGGAGAAGACGTTCTCCCACTCGCTGAACGGCTGGTTACTGGTCACCAACAGGGATCTGCGCTCGTAGCGGTGCATCACCAGCTCGAACAGCACCGAGGTCTCGGCCTCGTCCTTGCGGACGTAGCCGATGTCATCGATCACCAGCAGGGCAAAGCGATCCAGTCGGGTCAGGGCCTTAGCCAGGGCGTAATCGGCTTTGGCGCGCTGCAGCTCCTGCACCAGCGTGGTGGCGGAGAAAAACCGCGCCGTGCGGTCCAGGGCGATCAGGCTGCGGCAGATGCCTGCTGCCAGGTGGGTTTTGCCCACACCGCTGGGACCGAATAGCAGCAGGTTCTCGGCCCGATCCAGCCAGCCGGTGTCGTGGGCGAGCTGCTCGATCTGAGGACGCTCAAGATCCGGGATGGCGTTCCAGTCGTAGTCCGCCAGGGTCTTGGGGACCGGCAGCTGGGCCTCATGCAACAGCCGCCGTTGACGGGCTTGATGCCGCTGCTGGTGTTCCTGCTCTGCCAGCACATAGAGGTAGCTGGCTGGACTCCAGCCAGCGGCTGTGGCCTGCTGCTCGGCCGCCTGCCACTGGCTGCGGAACTGGGGCAGTTTCAACTGTTTCAACACCGATGGCAGAGCCGTTTCCAGTGCCGGCCTGCTCGGGGGTTCCAACCAGGAGTTCGTCATAGCTGCTGAGGGTGTGTTCGGGGATGTCGAGCTGGGGCATGGCCGCCAGGCCCCGGGGGGGCCGCAGGCCGTAGTGATCGCGCAGGGCCGTGAGGTTCAGCTCACCGCGGCGGAGCTGACGCCGCAGATACCGCTCCACACCGGCCAGATCGTCCGTCCGGGCAGCGACATGGAGGGCGTCCACCATGACCTTGGCGGCCTCATCCGGCGGCAGGGCCGCCAAAAGCAAGCGCCACAACTGACGCCAGGTCTCTCCGGGGAGCAGGTCGGACTGCAGCTGGGCACGCAGCAGCGCCCGGGGTTTGCGGCGCAGACTCTCGATCACGTGGCGGAAATCGATCCGCCGCAACGGCCCGCTTTCTCCCGCTCGCCGATGCAACCGTGGCAGGGTCTCCACGAACTTGCTGCGCAGGAACAGATCCAGCCGGTCATGGCGCAAGTGCACCGTCAGCTGCTGGCCGATCAGCCGCGAGGGGACGCTGTAGGTGACCGAGCGCACCTCGATCGTGCTGGTGCTCCGCACCCGCGCCACCACCGGCTCGTAGTCGGCAAAGCGCTCCACCGGCAGGGGCTGGAGATGCAGCTGCTCAATCTCCAGGTTCCCCTGCACCTGGTAGCGGCTGTTGAGCGTGTTGGTGACCTGGGCGACGAGCTGCCGGTAGTCGGCCTCGGTGGCGAAATCACGGCTGCCGCGCTGGATCAGCTGCTGCTCCAGCCGATGTTTCCAGTGCCGGTGCGGGCCCTCGATCGCGCCGTTCTCGTGGGCAACGCCGCGGTTGTTGCGGGTGGCGATCACCCCCAGGTGGGCGCACAGCTCGCGGTAACGGCTCGTGTAATCGCCGGCGTAGCTGCCGTCGCGGTTGCGGAAGCAAGCACTCAGGCTGTCGGTGCGGTGCTCCGCCGGCACCCCACCGCAAAGAGCGAGAGCGTTTTGCAGGGCCTCGGATAGGGCGACAAAGCTTTCGCCGCCGTGGATCACCGCCACATGGCACCAGCCCGAATAGGGCAGGCGGAAGTGGAACAGCCGGTGCTCCAGCACCTCCCCCGCCACGGTGATCGGCTCACCTTTGAGCAACGTGAAATCCGAGATCCCCAGTACACCGGCCCGGTGCTGCTGCAGGAACATCACCTCCTGGGCCGGGCCGTGCAGGGCCCGCCACTGCTCGACGCGGCGCTGCAGGGTCCGCTTGCGCCGGTACCACTCCTCGCCAGGCCTGAGCTGTTCCAGGTGAAGCAGCAGGGTCTGGGGTTCCAGTTGCGGCGCCTTCTCAAGCATCGGCACCAGCACGCTCTCCCAGACCTCGGCCAGGGGATCGGCTCGGGTGCGCCAATGGCGACCCCGCTGCTGCTGTTGCCCCTCGGGCTGCAGCTCACCCCGATCGATCCGTTGCGCGCTGCGCACCGAAATCCCCGCCGCATCAGCCGCCACCTGTTGGCTGAGCCCATTGGCCCGTTTTGCCATGTACCGCTCCTTGATCCGCAACGACAGAGGGGCGGGCATGGCAGGGCTCCAGACCGGAATCGGAACCCTGTTGTCGCGTCCTGAGACCCGCCTATGTAGTTGCGCGGACCCGCCTACCTAATCGTCGCCGGACAGAGGCGGTGTGCCACGTGGCGGTGGCTGCCCTTGCGCCGGTCGACGCCATCACCGTCACCAACAAACTGACGTCGCCAGCGCTGAAGCGTGGTGAGCCCCACGCCGAGCAGCAAGGCCAGCTCACGGGCTCGGGCACCATTGGCCATGCCCTCATCAAGGATGTCCAGGGCCTTCCGGCGATCGTCAGGCGACGTCAATCGTCCCCGTCCTCTCCCCAGAAGGCCTGAATCTTTTTTGAGGCAATCAGCAGTGCAGCCGCCTCCGCCAGGGCTTTCTCCTTGCGGCGGAGCTCCTGCTTGAAGCAGCGTCCCGTGGAGTGGTGTAACTCAGGAGGAGCAGCCCCGGCGTAGCCGGGGCTGACGGCTCGCCTCCCTCAGTTCTCTGTTATGGCAATGGGTGGGCCGGTCTGTGACCCTGTTCGGAGCACTACCACCAAACCGAACACAGACCATGACCCTTTCCCATAGTGGCGCCTCCGAGCTGAGACAGCTCATGGAGGGCACCACCGCTGGCGCGTTGATCCCGGAGATCGTGCGTCGGGGCTTTCAGGACCTGCTGGAGGCCGAGGTTTCCGCGCTCACCGGAGCCCAACTCCACGAGCGTTGCCCCGATCAGCGCTCTACGCAGGGACTCCTGAAAAATCCAGATCCATTGCGCCGCAGCTGGTCTCAAGCATGAGAAACCGCTAAAGTGGCCGTGAATCAGGCAATCCGTGATTGCCTTTACTCCTGATCGCTCCATATGTACCGGAGGCACAATAACGGTCAGATCTCAATCAAGGAGTTCCACCTGCCATTTGGCGGCACACTTGATCCCGAGAATCGCTGGGTTCAACTGGAGGGGCTGATCCCATGGGGTGAGCTGGAAGAAACCTATGCCCCTCAATTCAGCGCCACAATTGGCGCTCCAGCCAAATCAGTGAGAATGGCCTTTGGTGCTCTCTACATCAAACAGAAGTTAGGGCTCACCGACGAAGAGACAGTCCATCAGATCAGAGAGAACGCCTATATTCAGTTCTTTCTCGGCTTGTAAGCATTCAGGGGTCGGGACAGCACGCGGCGAACATCGTCTCTGCTGAACCCTTGACGGCGTCCTGATTCCCGTTTGCATCTCAGGCAGAGACTGCTTGAGATGGGCGCCCCTCCTGCTGGCATTTCCGAGGTGGACTGGTTGTCGTGGCCAGCTGGTGCCAGGGAGTTCATCCTGGCTCAACAGGAGGAGATGGTGCAGCTCCGCGTCCAGCTCACCGCCCTGGCGACCGAACTGGCCCATCTGCGCGAGCGGATCGGCCGCAGCTCCCGCAATTCTTCCAAGCCTCCCTCCAGTGATGGCCAGGGGTTTAGGCCGCCCGAACGACGCAAGGGCAGTGGCCGCAAGCGCGGCGGCCAGCCGGGCCATCCCGGATCTGGGCCGGAGCTGCTGCCGATCGAGCGGGTGGATGAGGTGGTCGAGCACCACCCCCAGGCCTGCCGCCGCTGCGGCACGTTGCTACAGGGTCAGGATCCCGAGCCCTTGAGGCACCAGGTGATCGAGATTCCACCGATCACGCCTCTGGTGATCGAGCACCGGCTGCACCGCCTGGTCTGCCCCTGCTGTTCCACCAGCACCTGTGCCTCGTTACCGGCGGAGGTGGAAGTAAGCCATTACGGTCCCCGGCTCAGTGCTCTGGTGGGTCTGCTGGGTAGTGCCTTCCCGTTGAGTTTCAGCAAGACCCAGGCGCTGCTGGATCAGCTGCTGGGGGTACAGATCAGCCGGGGAGCGATGGCCACTATCCGCCAGCGCTTGAGTGCAGCACTGGAGCAGCCCATGCAGGAGGCCCTTGCGTTTGCCCGTCAGCAGTCGGTGGTCTATGTCGATGAAACCGGTGCCCCCACCGGTAATGCCGATGGGGGCAACCCCGATGGCCGGCGCGGCTGGGAGTGGGTCATGGTGACCGCCATGGGGGTGACAGTGTTCTTGCAGAGCCTGAGCCGCTCGGCTGCCGCCGCGATCGACCTGCTCGGGAATGCCTTTGGCGGAATTGTGGTGAGCGATCGCTTCTCCGCCTACAACCATCTCCCGCTGGAGCAGCGCCAGCTGTGCTGGGCGCACGTGATCCGCGATCTCACCGCCATCGCTGACCGTCAGGGCGCCAGCGGTGAGATTGGAGCGGAGCTGCTGGGCCTGCAGCAGCAGCTGTTTGCCCAGTGGCACCGCTACAAAGACGGAACGATCGACTGGTCCACGTTGCAGCAGGGCTGTCGGCCGATCCGCCAGGCGTTTGTGGGCACGCTGCAGCGGGTTGTGGAGCTGGGCTGCCAGCGCGGCGAGCGAACGCCGTGGGCCAAGACGGTGCGTACCTGCCATCAGTTGCTGCAAGTGAGCGATGGCCTCTGGACCTTCCTGGAGATTGAAGGGATCGAGCCCACCAACAACGCAGCCGAGCGTGCCCTGCGCCATTCGGTGATTCAGCGCAAGATCAGCCATGGCGTCCAATCCCGCCAGGGTGCAATCTGCCGCAGCAGGTTGCTCACGGTCACCACCAGCCTGCGGCAACAGGGCCGTGATATCTGGCAGTTCCTGGAGCAGGCCTTGATCGCCCATCATCGCGGCGGTGAGATGCCATCGCTGTTGCCGAATCCCTGAGCCGGCCGTCATCGATCGTGGTGTCTGTGGTCGCTTGGTGATCAGCGATCAAGGGCGGTGAATGCTGCGCGGCTGCGTCACGGCCCCTGAACGGATACCTCGGCTTTGCGGGCTACACAGCCAAGGCACCGTTTGATGCCTCGATGATGGTGCACTTTCGCAAGCGTTTCTCTGACGAGGATCTGCGCCTTATCAACGAGCTGGTGGTGCAGCGCGGCAAAGAGATCCTTCTGGAAGCACTTGCTCAGGCAGCAGACGATGACGACCATGATGATCGTGATTCCAGTGGAGGAGGCGCTCAGCTAGAACTTGATGCGTTGATCAAGCCTGCTGACTGGCCAGAAGGAAAGAATTGGGGCACTCTCACGATTGATGCCAGTTGCACTCCAGCCGACATCACCTATCCCAGAGACCTCAAGCTCCTCAACGAGGCTCGCACAACGACCGAGCGAGTCATTGATGATCTGTGCAGTCAGTCATCGGGATTCAGGAGACATCGACCTCGCTACGACCGTGGCCTTGCTCGTGCTCATTTCCTGAGAGTGGCGAAGCAAAAACGACCACGTCGCCGCAAAGTGAAGGCTGCCATTAAACATCAGCTTGGCTATGTGCGGCAGAATCTCAAGGCCATTGATGCTCTGATCGGCTGCGGGGCAAGGCTTTCCGAGCTTAAGAGGCATTGGTGGCAGAAGTTGTTGGCCTGCAGCGAGTTGGAGCGGCAACAGGGCCTTCTGCTCGCCTCTCAGACCACCAGCATTCCAGACCGCCTAGTGAATCTTGTGCAGACCCATATCCGCCCAATGGTGCGAGGCAAAGCACGTGCTGCGGTGGAGTTTGGAGCCAAAGTCAGTGTTTCGGTTCAAAACGGCTTTCCGTTCCTGCACCGCATAAGCTGGAACCCCTACAACGAAGGAGAAGACCTGATCGCTCAGGCGGAAAAATACAAGCTGGATACAGGATCTTACCCAGAGCGCATCTGCGCCGACCGGATTTATATCACGGCCAAGAATAGGCATTTCTGCACGAGGAACGGTATTCGCCTCTCCGGCAAGCGATTGGGTCGCCCGCCCAAGGATCCTGATGTCACCACTGCACACAAGCACCAGCTCCGATCTGATCAAGCTCGACGCAATGAAGTGGAAGGCGTCTTTGGCTCTGGAAAGCGCAAGTATTCCCTGGATCTGATCATGGCTCGTCTACCAGCTGGTGCCGAATCCTCCATCTCGATGGCCTTTGTCGTGATGTGCGCGGAAAAGGTCTTGAGGCTGCTGCGCCTCCTTTTTGTCCTTCTTTTTGGGTGGATCTACAGCTTTTTTATGGCCTGGTCAGCGATCAGAGCGCCTGAGGGCATCTGCAGGCCAGGCTTTTGAGATCTGGCCGACTTGATGTCACCGCGCTTGCCAGCCTGATTAACGCGAAGCAAACGGACGAATCCGGCGCCGATGGGCCGAGAATCTTTTTCAGGAGTCCCTACGCACCGCAACGGCTACCGCAGGCGACTGCTCACCACCCAGGTGGGCGACCTGACCCTGGCCATCCCAAAGCTGAGGCAGGGCAGCTTCTTGCCCGACTGGCTGGAGCCCCGACGGCGGATCGACAAGGCCCTCTACGCCGTGGTGATGGAGGCCTACACCGGCGGCATCTCCACCCGCAAAGTCGACGCCCTGGTGGAGGCTCTGGGCGGCGACAGCGGCATCTCCAAATCGGAGGTGAGTCGCATCTGCCAGGGCCTTGATGAGCAGGTCAAAGCCTTTCTGGGCCGGCCACTGGAGCATGCCAGCTTCCCCTACGTCTACCTCGACGCGACCTACCTTCACGGCCGTCTGGGCCGCAACCTGCAGGTGGTCTCCCGGGCGGTGGTGGTGGCGATCGGGATCAATGCCCTCGGCTACCGCGAGGTACTGGGAATCGCCGTGGGCGACAGCGAGGCCGAGGGCTTCTGGCGCCAGTTCCTGGGCTCACTCAAAGAGCGTGGCCTGACTGGCACGCGGCTGGTGATTTCGGATGCCCACCTGGGGCTGACAGCCGCGATCAAGCGCATGTTCCAGGGCAGCAGCTGGCAGCGGTGCCGAGTGCACTTCCTGCGCAACCTCCTGAGTCATGTCCCAAAGGTTGGCCAGGACATGGTGGCGGCGGCGATGAAAGCGGTGTTCGTGATCCAGAAGCCTGAGCAGGTCAGAGCCCACTGGCAGCAGGTCACCGAGATGCTGCGCAAGCAGTTCCCCACTGCTGTGCCCGTGATGGAAGCCGCCCGGGACGACGTGCTGGCCTTCCTGCACTTCCCCCAGGAGCACTGGCGCAAGATCTGGAGCACCAACCCGCTCGAGCGCCTCAACAAGGAGATCAAACGCCGCACCAACGTGGTCGGCATCTTCCCCAATGACGCCGCGATCGTGCGGTTGGTGGGCAGTCAGCTGCTGGAGCAGCAGGAGGAATGGCAGCTGGAGCGCCGCCGCTTCTTCTCCGAGGCCACCATGGCAAAAATCCCCGAGCTCGAGGAAATGTTGGAGCCCACCGATGGTGATCCGGCCAAGCGGGCGGCAGTAGCCATGAGCTGAAACGCACCAACTCCTTCCTCGATCTACACGAATCCCCTCGATCGCTGAGTTGCACATTCAGCGATCAGGGTTCATAGTGGAACGATGGAGCTGCGCAATCAGCTCCCAAGCAGTCATCCCCTGACTGCTCCTGATCACCCTCCTGAAAGGGTCACAGGACCTCCTGAGTTACACCACTCGCAGGGGCGCTACCCCTGCTTGAGCCGCTTGATCTCCTTCTGATCCTGTGCGCGGAGGCGTTCAAGCTCCTTCTGCTCTTTCAAGGTGAGCACTGGCTTCTCGTTGGCATCCTGGGATGCTTGCCGCCACCGCTCCACCTGCTCCGGGTACAGACCCCGCTCTCGGCAGTAGGCGCTGAGTTCGGTGGCGTTCAAACCAGCGGTCTCCAGCACCACCGTGAACTTGTCCGTGGCACTCCAACCCTCAGGATCCTTCTCGGATGCCGGCACCACCTCTCCCTGCAACCGCCAGGCCTTCCTCCAGTTGTAGAGGGTGACCACGTGAATGCCCAGCTCTGCTGAGATCTGGGCCACGCTCTGCCGCATGGGCGGACTCATCCGCCTTCTCACATCAGCCTTGACGGCCTCGCTGTAGCGACGCATTGCTCTGCTCCATCAAGCCCCCTTGGTGATCGAAATGGAGAGGCGTCAACTTTCCTGGCAGAGGGGGCTCCGTGGTGAGTACCGTGAAGATTTTGTTTACTTTTGCCAGGATGGTCCTTTTTATGGTCTGACTGAACAAACCGAACGTGAACGCAATTGGTGGGCCTTGATCGCACAGCCAAATGTCACCATGTGCTGGCCCATCGTCATGTTTTGGGGTGAGTTCGTACATTTTGAATGGCACTGTCTTGACGATGAGAGCGGTGAAACTCTTGCCAAGGGAACCGTCTGTTGGGTCCGTCGCGGTCATCGGGGAGGCTGCTACTTCAAGAGTGAACAGCTGACTTTCTACCGTGATGTCTTTGCCTCTCAAAACCTACTGTCTCTCCTGAAGACCGACAGAACTATGAATGAGTAATGTCCTTTTGCACCTGCATAATTGCCTGTAATGCCTGCTAAACTGCCGGCTGCTCTTTAGCTCTACCACATCACCATTTCTTGCCTAAGCCATTACCGCTGATGCCCTGAGCCACGCCCCCCCCCCCCCCCCCCCCCCCGCATGGGTGGGGGCATGAGCCCTGATGTACTGGCGGCAGTCCCTCTGCCGCTCAGCGCACTGGGCGTTGAGATCGAGTCAGATGCCTGCACTTATGCCGAGCAATCCTCCACTGCCATGGGTGAGCGCTTGATCGTGCCGTTGGTTCAGGACCGACTCTTTCTTGCGCAGTTTTCCTTGGTGGATCTTGCTGGTTTGGTGATCCACTCAGGGCGGATTTCTCCCTTGATCTCTAGGCAAGAGCTCAGTGACGTTGCGACGCTGGTCGCGAGTTTCTCTGGCACCTATTTCTACCGACATGGGAGCACCCATCGAGACACCGAAGCCGGGGATGTCCTGCTCACCCAGAATGACGGTGGGGTCTATCACTGCAACTACTGCTCAGGCATCTGTCTGAACATTAACAACGCCTTGCTGCAGCAGACCGTAGAGAATCTCCTTGATCACAGCTGCACTCAAACCATCCCGGCCCTACTGGAGCTCAAGAAGGCCGATTCCGGCGCCTTATTCGGCTTCTTTGCACACGTGAATCAGCTCCTGGAGCAAGAGCGCTGGTTACCCAAAGCACTGGGGCTTGGCAGCCAGCTGTATCGCTATCTCGCCGTGGCGTTGCTGCAGCAGAGCGGCCACATCGATCGTCTGCGTCAACGGCAGCAAGGACGCAGGCGCTGGAGCCCCGGGGTCGATGAGCTGGTGGATTACATCCGCTCCAACCGCGCAGTTCCGCTGCCCATGGCCGATCTGGAGCGGTTGAGCCACTTCTTAGCCCGCCATCTCACCACCCTGTTCCGCGAGCGGTTCAACTGCACCCCCATGCAGTTCGTTCGTCGTCAGCGCTTGGAGATGGCCATGGAGCGGCTGACTGCACCCCAGCCAGGTGACACCGTGATTCGTATCGCCAGGGAGTGCGTCTAACGCCATGCCGCCAACTTCAGCGTTGACTTCCAGCGCGAGTTTGCGAGCAAGCCCTCGGACGTGACAGGCGACAGCGAAAACTGGCCCAGATGCGACACGAAATCTGGCCCCCCTCTGCGAGCCACTGACCAGGGCCAACGCCCTGACCGTGGTGCTGTCACCTCAGGAGCAGAGCTCCCGGGATGCGGCGTTGGAAACTCCAGAGGAAGTCCAGGCGATCCTTGGCCTCACCGCAGCTGGCTGGGGCCGCCGGCGGATCGCCAAGGAACTGGGCTGCTCACCTGAAACCGTCCGCAAGTACCGGCGGCAGGGAGGCTGGGAGGCCTACGGCAAACCTCGGCGGATCGGCGTTCTCGATGGTCAGTGCGACTGGCTCAGGGAACGGTTCCTTGCCCACAACGGCAATGCCGATGTGGTGCGCCAGGAGTTGGCTAGCGAGAAGGGCATCGCCGTATCACTGCGCACCGTGGAGCGGGCGGTGGGGCAGTGGCGGCAGGAGCTGCGGGCTGCAGCACTGGCGACGGTCCGGTTTGAGACGCCGCCGGGCAAGCAGTTGCAGGCGGATTTCGGTGAGACCTATGCCCGCATCGCTGGTGAACGGCTCAAGGTGCACCTGTGCGTGCTGACCCTGGGCTACTCGCGGCGGCTGGTGGTGCGCGCCTATCGGCACGAGCGCCAGGTCAACTGGCTGTTGGCGATGGAGGAGGCCTTCCGCCACTGGCAGGGGGTGCCGGCCGAGGTGTTGTTCGACAACGCCCGTGCCCTGGTCAAGGAGCACGATCCGGCTCGCCAGGTGCTGGTGTTCAACGAACGGCTCGATGCCTTTGCCCGCTACTGGGGATTCCTTCCCAAAGCCTGCCGGCCCTACCGGGCCCGTACCAAGGGAAAGGACGAGCGCGGTGTCGGCTATGTCAAGACGAATGCGGTGGCCGGCCGGGAATTCGCCAGTTGGGAGGCGCTGGAAGCGCACCTGGAGCGCTGGAGCCGGGAGGTGGCCGATGTTCGCATCCACGGAACGACCGGTGAACAGCCGGTGGTGCGTTTCCAGCGGGAGGAAGCCGCTGCCCTGCAGCCGTTGCCCCATAAACCGTCGTTCCTGGCGGAGCGGGAGCTGGTGCGGGTGGTCCACAACGACGCCTGCGTCGAGGTGGAGGGCAACTGGTACAGCGTCCCCTGGAAGCTGCTCAAGCAGCGGGTGAGTGTTCTGCTGCGGGATCAGCAGGTGCTGATCCGCCATGGCGGCCGTGTCGTCGCCCGACATGAGCGCGTGGCGGCCAATCGGCGTCATCGCTCCGTGCTGCGGGGGCACTGGGATGGCCTGGTGCCAGCGCCGCAGCAGGACTTGGCCGAACGGTCACTGCCCTCAGCTGATGGCGCCAGCTGCGTTGGGTCCGCCTCCACCACGTCCCCGCCCTGTGGGGGCGGAACGCGGCGGCGGACCGGCGTGATGCGCAGCTCAGAACTGGCCCGCTCCCTGGCGGTCTATGCCGCCGAGGTGGGCGAGGAGGTGGCGGCATGAGTCCTGCCAAAACCGGGCAACCGGATCGTCGCCTGCAGCCGATGGCCACGATGCCGCCTGTCCCCATCGAGGATCTCGACGACATGCTCAGCCGCCTGCGACTGACCGCTATTCGAGATCAGCTCGACAACCTGCTTGAGGAAGTGGCCCGCAAGGAGCTGAACCTGCGCGAGGCGTTGACCTGGCTGTGTGCGGCGGAGATCGCCCGCAAGGACCAGCGGCGAATCGCGATGGCGATGAGCATCGCCAAGTTCCCGTTCGTGCGGACCCTGGAAGGGTTCGAGTACGAGGCCCAGCCTTCTGAGGTGGGTGCCTTTTATTGGACAGTTCCGGCCCCTGACATCGTTAACCCAGGACGGGTGGAACATGGTTCGGCCTCAGTGTAGACCGCGTGGGGAGTTTTGCCTCCAAGGGAACTGTGAGGTCTTACATGGCAATACCGCCACAGGAAGCGGGCCAGGCTGATTTCAGCGTCCCAGCCATCGCTGTATGCCCGTAGGTAGACCTCCTCGTACTTGACAGTCCTCCACAGCCGTTCAACAAGGATGTTGTCGTAGCACCGCTTTCTGCCGGACCAGCTGATCTGGATCCGCTCCCCTTTGAGTCTGGCCACAAAGTCAGCGGACGTGAACTGACAGCCTTGATCGGAGTGGAAGATCTCTGGCCTACGGCCGCCTCCCAAGGCCATCTCCAGGGCCTCCAGACAGAACTTCGTGTCAAGGCTGTTGGAGAGCCTCCAGCTGAGCACATGCCTGGAATGGAGATCCATGATCGCCACCAGATAGAGGAACCCTTTCTGCAGAGGGATGTAGGTGATGTCGGTCGCCCAGACCTGATCCACCGACGTGACCTGCGTGAGGTCCACCAGGCAGGGGAACCGCACGGACGGATCACCTGGAACCGTCGTCCGGGGCTTCTGGTAGATCGCCCGTAATCCCATGCGCCGCATGAGGTTTCGCACTCGATCTCGGCTGATCGGGATACCATCTTGGGCCAGATAGTCCACCATCCGGCGGCTGCCGCTGCAGGGATCCTCCAGGTAGAGAGCATCGATCCTGGCCATGATCCGCAGCGTCGATACACGGACCGGTGTCGGCCGGTAGTACAGCGTGGATCGAGGCAGCCCCAGCAGCGCACACTGCCTGCTGATGCTGAGCTCGGGGTGGTCGTGATCGACCAGCTTGCGCAGTTCACGGGCATCAGAGCAGTTGAGACTTTTTTTTGAGCCACTCCAGCTCCATCTGCAGCCGTCCGATCTGCTGGAACAGCTCCGCCTCCTTGGCCTGCCCCTCCTCCTTGTCCTTGGTCTTCTTGCCTCGGGTGAAGAGCTCGCTGGCACCGTCCAGGAGCTGCCGCTTCCACTGGCTCACCTGGATCGGGTGGATGGCGTGGTCGGCGGCGATCTCCTGGATCGTCTTGCGGCCACTGATCGCCTCCATGGCGACCCTGGCCTTGAACTCGGGGCTGTGGGTGCGGCGCTTGCTCATCGGTGGGAGCCCCTTTCAGGGGCGGTACCCCGCCTCAGAGGTTAACGATGGGGCCTGTCCAGAAAAGCCAGACCACCTCATTCCCTGGATCCTGGCCAGATCCGGGAACTTGCCACCTGCCGCTGGGTGGCCAACGGCGACACCCTGCTGCTGCTCGGTCCGCCTGGAGTAGGCAAGACCCACCTGGCCGTCGCTCTGGGCCGAGAGGCGGTGAGCAAGGGCTACACCGTGCAGTACGTCTCGGCGATGGAGCTGATCTCCACCCTGGCCCGGGCCCATAACCAGACGGCGCTGGAGAGCCGGCTGAGCCAGTACGGCAAGAGCAAGCTGCTGATCATTGACGAGCTGGGCTATCTGCCGCTGGAGCCCGATGCAGCACACCTGTTCTTCCAACTGATTTCCCGCCGCTATGAGCGCGGCAGCGTCCTGATCACCTCCAACCGCCCTGTTATGGAGTGGGGCGAGGTGTTCGGCGATCAGGTCGTCGCCACCGCGATCCTCGATCGGCTGTTGCACCACAGCCATGTGCTGACCGTGCGGGGCGACAGCTACCGCCTGCGTGAGAAACGCCGCTCCGGTCTGCTCAGGAGCAGCAGTGCGGTGAGCACCATCCCAGCCACCGGGGAGGAAGGGAGCCCATGAGCATCCCGTTCCTCCCGATCCACCCCCATCCACATCACCAACGACTGATGAGCAAGACCTACCGGCGCCGGCTACGGCGTCAACAAGCCGGGGTTCGAGCCCCACAGGGTGGGCCAGATTTCGTGTCGCCGGAGGACCAATTCCGGATGTCGCTTGACATGAGGGTTCTGCCTGAGCCCTGATGCGCCTGCGGCCGTACCTCACCCGAGGCCGGCCGCTTTCAATTTAAGTGCCATCTCGAGCAGCTCGGGAGTGATCCCCTCAGGTAGAGCCAACGATCCCTCTTCAGCCAGCACCGAAGCAAAGGGTTGGATCCGATTGATGGCAGGCCCGCCTCCTCGCCGCCGCTGCAGCGATTCCTTGCGCCGGCTTGAGCTGAGCCACCGGAGATAGATCCGGCGGTGTACATCCAACCCATGCCCCATCCAGGTGGCCATGTCGTCATCAAACGCGTCTGCTGTTTCCGTTGAGGTGGCACAGCGAATCGCGTAAGCGTGCCGGAGGTCGTATGGGCGGACCCAGTCCATTCCCTCGCCATCGGCCACAGGCGCCCAGAGCTTCTGAAGGCCCTTGCGCTGGAACTCCTTGTACAGGGAGTTCGACACGGCGACGTTGTTTACAGCGATCTTGACGCCCGAGACATCAGCAAATCGAACGGTCCAGCGAGCGTTGAGCTGACCGTGGAACTGCTCCCAGTTCTGGCGCAAGTCATAACGCTCCACCCAGGCCTCCGGTACCGGTGGTGCAAAGTGCTCGCCGGTTTTGGTCTTCATGTCGCCGGGGATGCTGATCCACCCCTGGCTGTCGATCCCTTCCGCGTGCCAGAGCTCATGGGGACGAAGTCCATAGGTGGCGATGCAGCCGAACACCCACTGGTGGAAGGGCTCCAGGTGGTCCAGCCAGTGCTGCAAGTCCTCATCGGCCGGAATCACCCGCACCCGCATCGAAGAAGCCTTGCGGATCTTCTCGGCGGCTCCCTTGGGGCGCAGGTCACGGAGCCGTTGCAGCTCAGCGGTCAGGTCCATCTGGCCACTGCGATGGATCTGGCTGAGCGTCTCGATCCGCCGGTTGAAGCTCTTGAGCTGGAGGCGTGGATCGTGTTCCAGAACCCAGGCCTGAAGGCGCTTGGCTTCGACGGGTCCTTTGAAGTGGGCAATCCGCTTGCTCAGATCGTTGATGGCGTGGGCCCTGCTGCCCTCTTTACAGATCCGGAGCTTGATATCGGCAATGCAGGCCTCTGCCATCTCAGACCAACCAGGACCAGTCGGTTCTGGCTTCGGAGCCTGCGGGGCAGGCCAGGTGCCTTGCCGGTGGCCCTGAATGCAGAGATCGCGGGCTTCCTCGATGTCGTCGCGACTGCACCAGCGCTTCGGCTTAAGCGAGAACTCGCCGAGCTTGCGTCCATCCACCATCTCGCGCACGTAGATGAAAGGGCTGCCGGGGTGCCGCCGAATGCGGAAGCGCGACCGCCGCACCTTGAGCTCCTGTACGCACTGATCCCAGAACGGAAGGCTTGGAGAAGTGGTCTCAGGCATGGGATCCGAGAGCGACGGGCCCCTGTGAGTGTTCCCCAAAAACGTGCAAAGTGCTTTGCACGTTTGGGCTACAAGTGGCCTCTACTGGTACCAAGTGGCTCAGATTGGTCCCAGCTGTGGAATTCCTGAAAACCCAGTCCCAGACAGCAAAAAGCCCCGCCGAAGCAGGGCAAAAAACTATGGCTCGGGGGAGACTTGAACTCCCGACCTTGGGGTTATGAATCCCACGCTCTAACCAGCTGAGCTACCGAGCCTTGCCTTGGGAAGTGTAAAGGATGACCGTTCCCCCAGGATCCAGCCGGACAGATGCTGCTCAGGCGCGGGGTGGCAGGAACTGCAGGGGATTTGCGGCGCCCCTGGATGGGGGATGGATTTCAAAATGGAGGTGAGGGCCGGTGCTGCGTCCGGTGCTGCCCATCTGGGAGATCTGGGTCCCCTGGTTCACCTCTTCACCGACCCGCACCAGCAGGCGGCTGTTGTGGGCGTAGAGAGATCGGCTGCCATCGTCGTGGGTCAGTTCCACCAGGTAGCCGTAGCCGCCGTCGTGCCAGCCAGCAAAGGAAACCCTCCCGGAACGGGCGGCCACGATGGAGGTGCCGACGTTGTTGGCCACGTCGATACCCTTGTGCATCCGCCCCCAACGCCAGCCGAATCCGGAGGTGAAGGTGCCCTGTGCGGGCCAGATCCAGGTGGTGCGGGACGCGTCATTTCCGCCACCGAAGCGCCGCTCGGGGCCAAGATCTGGCTGATCGGGCCAGCTGAGGCCACCACTGCCGACGGGCTTGAGACCCAGAACCATGCGCGAGCGCCCCGGAGATGACTGGGCAAGGCGAACCTGACTACCGGCCACCAGGCGGGCCGTTTCAAGGCCAGGGTTCAGGCGCAGAAGCTCCTGCAAGGTAACCCCATAACGCTGGGCAATCTTGATCAGAGTGTCGCCTAGGCGAACCACCCCGGACTGCTCCAGCGGGGGCGGCTGCTGCAGAGGGGGTGTTCGACGTAATTCACTGGTGTCGAGCGCCAGCAGAAACTTTGCCTTTCGACTGCTCTGGGACGGCAACACAAGCCAGTCACCGGATTCGAATTCGTGGTCTTCGTTGACGTCGTTGAGCTTGGCCAACCGGGTCTCGTCAACGCTGAGTTCGTTGGAGAGATCTTCGATCGAAACCGGCTGACGCACCTTTACCCAGAGCTTGTCGAGGCTGGCGGCTGGGAGAGAGGCAACCAGAGCGTTTTCGACACGATCACCGCTCCAATCGGCGCGTGCCATGAGCCCAACAGCGGGAATCGTGGCAACAGCGGGTAAAAGGATCAGCCAAGGCTTCATGGAGTTTCAGTTCATGCGGACAAGACCCGGTAGAGAAGCCACCATCTCCGGGCAGCGCAGACAGTAGCGCCCCGAACCCTTGCAAGCAAGCAAGCATCGACACCGAAAACAGGTGTCTCAGCGTAAGAATGCAGGCCAATCCTGGCTTCTGGCATCAGGAAAGCTGCCGCAGCGCCTCAAACAGCACCACCCCGACCGCTACGGATAGGTTGAGACTCCTGACGCCACCATTCCCATGGCGCTGACCGCAGGCCATGGGAATGGTGAGACAGTCGTCTGCGAGGGCCTGAACCGGGTTCGGTAATCCGTCCGTTTCCCGCCCGAACAGCAGCCAGTCGTCGTCTCTGTAAGCCAGATCGGTGTAGCCATGCTCGGCATGACTGCTCAGGGCCAGGAGTCGACCGCCACGACGCGCTCTCTCCTGCAGGAAAGCCTCCAGGTCGCCATGGCGATGCAGGCGCACCCAGGGCCAGTAGTCCAGGCCGGCGCGGCGCAGCTGCCGATCATCGATCTGAAAGCCGAGCGGTTCGATCAGATGCAGTTCAGTGCCGGTGGCGGCACAGGTGCGGGCCACATTGCCGGTGTTGGGAGGAATCTGAGGCTGGAACAGCACGACCTGTGGCATCGCTCAGGGCTCCAGCAGCTCTGGTACGGGCTGGCTCAGAGCCAGCAGATCAACAGCCCGCCCCTGCAGCACCAGCCAGGCTCCCGTGCACAGAGCCATCAACCGCTGCTGCAGGCGGCCCTGCCGATCGCGGAACAATCCGCCGATGGCTGTGGGGGGAACCACCCCCCAGCCCACCTCCTCACAGACGAGGACCACAGGAGCGGCGCAGTGGCCGATCGCCTCCAACAGGCCCGCACAGGCCGTTTCCCAGGTCTCCCCGTCCCAGTCGAGCCCGGCCGCCACCCAGGTGCCGAGCGAATCAACCAGCGCAAGTTGATCGGGGCCCAGCTCCTGCAGGGCCTCGGCCAGGTGGCGCCCCACCTCGCGGTTCTGCCAGCTTGAGGGGCGGCGGCGGCGATGCAGGGCAAGCCGCTGCTGCCAAGCGGGATCCTCCGGCAGGGAGGGCCCAGTGGCCAGATACACCACCTGGCGGCCCGAACGGGCGGCCAGGTGCTCGGCCCAGCGGCTCTTGCCGCCGCTGCTGGGGCCACTCACCAGGGTCAGACAACCGCGCAAGCCCAGCTCAGCCCCCACCATTCATGTTGCGCAGGGTCGCCACGGACGATGGAGACACACGGTTGAGATAACGGAAGATCCAGTATTTGAAAATCGTCGCCAGTACCACCGGGAAGGTGGCGATGAACAACATGATGAAATTCTCCCTGGCCGGCAATCCCAGGTGATTGGCCACCCCATCCAGCAGAACGGTCCAGCCCTCAGGGCTGTGGAAACCCACGAAGATGTCCGTGAACAGGATGATGGCGAAAGCCTTGGCGCTGTCACTCAGGCCATAGACCAGCTCATCGAGAAAGCTGCGCAGCACCTGGATGTCCCTCTGGCCGAACACGCAGACGGCGATGAACCCGAACAGACCGCCAAGGTCGGCGAGAACGTTCTTGATGGCATGCGTGCTGTCCTGATCCGCCTCCTCCTTCAGATCCTGAGCCCGCTTGGCCAGCAAGGCATGGAGTTCCTCGCGCGAGGGGAGGGCCGTGCCCTGGAGCAACGCGTCGAACTCGATCTCCTCCCGGTAGACCCGCAGCTTCTCCACAGCCCTCTCCTCGAGCTGGGGCTTGGGATAGGTCAGAAAGGCATTATCCGGTGCAAATCGATCCACCAGTGGCGAGAACACATAGGCGCGGCTCACCTGCTGCATCAGCACCGGCACCAGGATCAGCAGCAACAGGATCCGCAGGGAGACCAGGGTGGAATCGCGCCGGCGCCGGAAGCCGGCCAGCACCGAGGCCTCGGCTTCCGGATCCAGCTGGCGCCTCACCTGGTCCACCACCCCGATGAGGCTGCGGGGCAGCACTTCCGGTGATCGGCTGATCTTGGGCAGGCGCTGTGGTCGTTTGGTGTAGTGCCCGACCACCGATTCAATCAGCTGCACCTGACGCAGATCCTGGCCGGCCAGTTCCTGGCGATGGGGCTCGATCATGTCCAGGGCGGTGCGGCACAGCTGCAGGGCGACGCGAAAGCGACGCAGCACCTGGGCCTCAACCGAGCGCGGAACGCTGAGTTCGATCTCAGGGCGCACGGGCCTGTCGTTGTAATACTCCAGCTCAATACTCTGGATCAGAAGCGCAGCTTCATAGCCGCGGGCCAGGTCACTGCTGAAATCCTTGGCCTGGGCACGGCCGAAGGCTCCGATCCAGTCGGTCAGGCCCATGGAGTGGCGGCGGCGATCGTGAACACCAATCTTCGGCTGTCAGGCTCAGCGTGAGAAGACCCACCAGGTCAGCATCGGCACAATTGTGCCCACCACCAGCAGCACGATCACCCAGGTGAAGGCATTGCTGTTGGCGGTCTCCTCACGGCTGGGCACATTGGAGGGCAGGCTCACCACTTCGGCCTCGGCAGCTTCTCCAGGATCCTCTCCACCCTGAAGCACCAGAGCCAGGCGATCCAGAGCCTCGACTGATGCCTGCCGATAACGGGCCCCATCCCGCAGCGGAGTCGCCATCGTGCTGCGGGCGGTGCTGGTGAGCAGATCGCGGGGCAACTGGCCATTCAGGGCAGGATCCACCACCACAGCGGCCGTGTTGGTCTGGCTGTCGATCAACAGAAGCAGCAGCGGATCAGGACTGGAAGCCTGCTTCCAGCGCTCGATCAGCTCCCGTCCCACTGCCGGCAGGGAAAGGCCGTAATCCAGCCGGTTCAAGGTGACCAGCCGCGCATCAATGTGAGCCCCTTCGAAGGCCGCAAGCTTGATCTCCAGCTCCGAGCTGGCTGCCCGGCTCAGAACGGAGGCGGTGTCGAGCACATGCTCGCCGGCTGGCAGATCAGGCAGATCCGCTGCCGAAACCGCCAGCGCCACCGGAGCTGGAACCAGCCACAGCACCAGGGCCGTCGTGACGGCCAGGAGCCAGCGGTGCCAGACGGGGAGGGTGTCCGGACGGTTAAGGGAACCAGCAGCAGCGGGCAGAACCACCTGGCGGGATGCGAAGTGCATGGATTCCAGTTTGCACTCAGCCGGCCAGGCTGTCGCGATTCAGCACGGCGATCACATCGAGGATCTGGGCAGCGCGTCCCTCGCCCAGCCTGAATTCGCTGGCCAGTTGCTCGAGCAACTCCTCCTCGGCGGCCTGCACCACGCGGTCGCAACGCACCAGCTGGGCAGCCATCGCCAGGCAGGTTTCCTGCTGCCCAGGATCCAGCGCCGGGATCGCTTCATGCAGCAGGGCTCGCCAGCCGGACTGGCGTAACTGATTGAGCAGCCCATCGAACAGATCCCCCATCGCCTTCTCGCTCAGATTGCGGTAGGGGCTTCGGAACTCCAACTGGCTGCGCAGCGCCCGGGCCTCATCGCGGCCCAGGGTGCCGTCACAGGCCACCGCCGCCAGGGCAACCGCGGCAAAGGCCTGACTCGGAGTCATGGGAAGAAGGCAGATCAGATTCCATTGCAGCAAGGACCGGTGAATCCGGCATCCTTGGCGATTGATCCACCTGCGCCCCTTTCCCCATGGACCTGCCCCTACCGGCCCGCTTCAGCCTGGGGATCGGGATCCTGGGGCTGGCACTGCTGGTGGCCAACCAGCTCACGGCCGGGCCTCCGTCTCCCGCGCTGGAGCGCGCCTCTGTTCTGGCCAGCCTGCTGGCGGTCGGGCTGATGTTGGTGGGAGTGCTGTGGACCAGGGCCATCCCCGAGGCCTCCGAACGTGTCGCCCTGGAAGGAGAGCAGGGGCTCCAGCTGAGTCGGGAGTGCTCCGAGTCACTGGCCCGAGAACTGGCATGGGGCAGCCAGATGCTGCTCACTGCAACCCC
This sequence comes from Synechococcus sp. CBW1006, assembly GCF_015840525.1. Lineage (NCBI taxonomy): Bacteria > Bacillati > Cyanobacteriota > Cyanophyceae > Synechococcales > Synechococcaceae > Synechococcus > Synechococcus sp. CBW1006. The sequence continues at coordinate 3,309,347 of NZ_CP060396.1, forward strand.
GGCCGCCGTGGTGCTGATCCACTGGCGCGGCACCACCCTGTTACGGCGAGGCCTGCTCCAGAGCGAAGCCTTCGTCCCTGGAGCGATCTGCGAGCGCAGCCGCCGCAGCGGCAAGGCCGTGTCGCTGGTGAATCTCAAGTTGTACCCCGGCAGGGCCGAATTCGAACCCCTGCTGGCTGGTGTGCCATCGGTGCTGGTACAGCCGATCGGTGATCAGGGCTGGATCCTGCTGGGGGGCTGGTCACCCCGCTGTTTCAGCCGCAGCGACCTCGCCTGGACCGAGGGCTGGGCCCGCAAACTCAAAGACGAATTGGCTCCGGTTCGCGTTTCGTCGTCTGTCCCGACCCCTTCGGAATCGTCAGCTGCGTCTGCACCCGGGCACCAGGAGTCGTGAACACCGCCAGCCCCTTGGAACCCATGCGACCCCGCAGCTTCTGGCTGCGGGTGATCTGGTCGTTGGCCTTGCGCCGCAGCACCACGTTTCCATCGGCCTCGATCACCTGGGTCTTCCAGTTCCACTGACACCGCTGGGCACGCAACGAATCACCGGGCTGATCCAGCTGGCAACCCCTCGGAATCGTGGCCAGCTCCTTATCGAGCTGCACCTCCAGAGCTTCACCGCGCACCTGCAGATCGCCGAACTGGCCCTCCATCGGCAGGTCCGTGCTGGCGATCTGCTTCTCGAGATCGAGCAGGGTGGCCTGGGCCCGCAGGCGGGATTTGTTGGTTGGGTCCTCGAACAGCACGGGAGCCTGCAAGCGCAGCACCTGCTGGATCGTGTTGCCCTCCAGGGCAGGGGATGTGAGGGTCTGAACCACTCCTGGCTTGAGGGTGCGGGTGCCCCGCAGGGGGCCGATGGCGATCAGGCGGCCGCTGCCCGGGTACCAGTCGGCTGTGGTGGCGCGGATGATCACATCCGGCCTGCGTTTCGGTGTGGCAAGAGCGGGGATGGCGTAAGCGAGTTCAGAGGCTGTTGGCTTTGCCTTGCTGCCGTCCTTGCCATTGCTGGTAGCGGTGGCTTTGTCATCAGCTCTCGGTGGCACTCGCCTGTCTTCGCTCTTGCCTGCGCCTTTCCCATCGCCCTTGGCAGCCTTGGTCCAGCGCTGCAGCTCAGGCTGACCACGCAACTCAAGCTTGTCCTGGTCAATCAGGAAGCGGGCCCTCTGGGCCACCAGGCGGGTTTCCTGGTTGGTGGCGCTGGGACGCAGATCGATCTCCATCAGCTGCTCGGAAGGAATCCAGCGCACCCGTTCGCCCTCGATCAGCACCGGCTGACTGCCAAGGCGCTGGATCCGGACCCCCCCTTCCAGCTGAATCACCTGGCCATCGTTGAGCACGGTGCCGCTGGTGGCCTCAATCCGATAGAGCGGCTTGCCCTTCGCATAGATGAGGCCGTGCGGCGAGCGCGCCCGTGCGATGCGGCGATTGAGGTCGTAACGGGCCTCAGGACTTCTGAGCTCCCAGGCGGGACGGCCCTTGGGATCCTGCTGGCGCAGATCCAGGGAACGGAACACGAAGGGCAGGGGATCCTCGGCCTGCTCCGGCAGGTTCGGAGCGCAGCCGACCAGCAGGGCAGGCAGAAAGAGAAGCGCAAACCAGCCGGGGCGGGGCCCCCGGCGGGGAAGGCGGAGGGGTGGGCAGCTCACAGGGGGGAGTCCAACTCCAGTCGACCCATCACGGGGGAAGGTTCGGGCAGTTCCAGACCCGGCTGCAGACGGCCCCATTGCTGGGCGACCTGCCAGGCCGTCGGTGTCGCGGCAGTGGACGCAGCTTCAAGCGATAGGGCTGCAGGCGAGGGCAAAGTCTCAGTGCCGGATTCAAAAGGCTCCTGGCCGAGTTGCTCCAGCATGCGATCCGACAGCTCCGGCAGCAGAGGCGCCAGCAGGACCCCCACCCAGCGGGTGGCCTCGAGCACGGCATAGAGATCGGCCGCCACCACCTCGCCCTGGCCCTCCTGCTTCATGCGGCTCCAGGGAGCCCGCTCATTGAGGAAGCCGTTGGCCGCGATGGCCAGGCCCAGCACGGCCTCAGCTGCCGTCCGGAAATCCAGAGCCTCCAGAGCGGCCGCGCTGCGATCGGCCGCGTCCTGCGCGGCCAGCGCCAGGGGATGGGCTGGATCTTCCCCCGCTCCGGCTGGAGGCACGCCCCCGTCGAACCAACGCCGCGCCATCGAGGAGGTGCGGTTGAGCAGGTTGCCGATCGTGTTGGCGAGATCGTTGTTCACCAGATCACTGAAGCGCTGCTGCTGGAAGTCACCGTCGTCGCCGAAGGGGATATCGCGCAGCAGGTACCACCGCACCGCATCACGGCCGCACCGCTCCAGCAACACCACCGGATCGAGCACATTGCCGAGCGACTTGCCCATCTTCTGGCCCTCACGGGTGAGAAAGCCGTGGCCGAACACCCGTTCCGGCAGCGGCAATCCGGCCGACAACAGCATCGCCGGCCAGTAGACAGCATGGAAACGCAGGATGTCCTTGCCGATCACATGCAGTTGCGCCGGCCAGCCACGTTGGAGGATCTGGTCCAGCACCACCGGTTCGTCCGGTTCGAGCAGGGCGGTGAGGTAGCCGAGCAAGGCGTCGAACCATACATAGAAGGTGTGGCCTGGGTGACCGGGCACTGGAATGCCCCAGGGCAGATCGATGCGGGAGATCGAAAAATCGCGCAGCCCCTGGACCACGAAATTCTCCACCTCCCGGCGGCGGCTGGCTGGCTGGATGAAGCCCGGTCGAGCAATCAGCTCCTCGATCTGTGCCTGATAGCGCGACAGACGGAAGAACAGGTTGACCTCATCGCGCCATTCCAGGGGGCGCTGATGAATGGAACACTCGGGATCCTCGGCGCCGGGGGCGTCATCCTTGAATTCCTCGCAGGCGACGCAATACCAACCCTGCTGGCGTCCCTCCACCACATCACCGCTGGCCTCCACCCGCGCGAAGAACTGCTCAACCAGCTGACGATGGCGGGGATCGGTGGTGCGAATCAAGCGATCGTTGCTGATCTGCCAGCGCGACCACAGATCCCGATAGGACGCACTGACGCTGTCGCAATGGGCCTGGGGGGTGAGGCCCGCCGCCTCGGCAGTGCGCTGAATCTTCTGGCCGTGCTCGTCGCAGCCGGTGATGAAGTGCACCTGATCACCGCACAGACGACGATGACGGGCGATGGCATCACAGGCCAGGGTGGTGTAGGTGCTGCCCAGGTGCGCCCGGTCGTTGACGTAATAGAGCGGAGTTGTGAGGGTGTAGGACATCGGCCGGAGGCTGGTGGCGGGGGACCGGAGTGGCGGGAGATTGGTTCTCGCTGCGCCGCCCTCTCAGACCTGCGCCCGCGGCCCTGCGTCGGGGCCGGATCCTACCGAGAGCCCCGGGACGGTTCCGGACCAGGATCCACTCTCCTCTCTCTCCCCATTCCCCTTCGCCTGCCATGCCGGAAGGAACCGAGACCACCGGGCTGTGCAGCCTCGATGCCGGGCTCAGCCCGGCCTGCCGGCACATCTGGCTCGGGGCGCTGCACCAGCTCGCCCTGGCGGATGGAGATTTCTCCGAGGAGGAGCAGCACCTGCTCATCCATGAGCTCAAGGCAGAACTGCCCGACGACTCCTGGGACGGCATCCAGCAACCCGGTGACGGCGCCCTGGTGCATCGCTTCGGTGTGGGCACGGAGCTGGCCGAGCAGTTCCTGCGCAGCGCCGTGATGGTGGCCCTGGCCGATGGCCACATCAGCGAGGTGGAGCTGGACCTGTTGCAGCGCTGGAGCCGCGAGCTGCAGGTGGCTGAGGCGGTGGTGGCCCAGCTGAGCGTGGACGCCTGCGGCGTGCCCCATCCCCAGGCCCTCGACGGCCTGCGCCAGTGGCTCGATGGCATCGAGCCGAATGATCCGGCGGTGGCACGCTTTCTGGTGAAGCTGATCCCGGCCCAGTGCCCCTTCGAGCGGGACGTGGTGCTGTTTGGCCGCAAGCTGGTGCACATCCCGCCGATGTGCAAGATCAACCCCCTCTACGACCAGCTGGTGGCCCTGCGCTTCCGTTGCCTCTGCCGCCTCGAGGAGTCGGATGGCACTGATGCCACCTGATCTCAACGCCGGCCTTACCCCCCAGGTGCTGGTCTGGGGCGGCGGCAGCGGCGGCGTCGCCGCCGCCCTCCAGGCAGCCCGCAGCGGCGCCGACACCCTGCTGCTCACCCCCGCCTCCTGGCTGGGCGGCATGCTCAGCGCAGCCGGCGTCTGTGCCCCGGATGGCAATGAACTCTCTCCGTGGCAGAGCGGCCTCTGGGGTGCCCTGCTGCGGGCCCTGGAACACCGCGAGCCCAGCGGCCTGGATCACAACTGGGTGAGCTGTTTCGGGTTCCGGCCGCGAACGGCCGAGACGATCCTGCAGGAGTGGGTGGCGGCGGAGCCGCGGTTGCGCTGGTGGCCCGGCTGTCGCCTGCTCGACGTGCGCCGCCAGGGCGATCGGATCAGCGCTGTACGCGTCCAGGTCGGCCCTGAGGGCGGAACGAACCAGGGCGAGCGCCCCTGGATCGAGCCGCAGCTGGTGATCGACGGCAGCGACCGCGGTGATCTGTTTCCCCTGGCAGAGGCCCCCTTCCGGCTGGGCTGGGAAGCCGCCGAAGACCATGGCGAACCCAGTGCCCCCAGCCGGGAGCGGTTGACCGGCGATCCGTTCTTTCGCCGCCAGCCGGTGCAGTCGCCCACCTGGGTGGTGATGGGCCAGCTGGATCAGGAGCGGTTGCCGGCCCCCGCAGAGCCGCCTGACCTGGCGGAACCCTTCCAGCAGGCCTGCAGCCGCTTTGGCCTGGAGCGCACCCTCACCTATGGCCGCCTGCCCGGCGGGTTGGTGATGCTCAACTGGCCGCTCTGTGGCAACGACTGGCACGAGGGGCTGGAGCGGGCCTTTTCGGGCGATGCCCTCCAGGACAACGCGCTGGAGCGGGCCATGCAGGCCCACAGCCTGGCCTTCCTGGCATCCCTCGAGCAGGCCTGCGAGGGAGCTCTGGTGGCCGGCGATGCCTTTCCCGGAGCCCTGGCCCTGATGCCCTACTGGCGAGAAGGGCGCCGGCTGGTGGGCCGGGATCTGGTGCTGGAACAGCACCTGCTGCCCCAGGGGGAGGGAGCCTCGATCGCGGCCCTGCCGCTGGAGGCCAGCGGCGCGATTGCAGCGATTGCGGTGGGGAACTACGCCAATGACCACCACTACCCGGGCGGTGACTGGCCCCTGGCGCCCAAGAGCTGCCGCTGGGGCGGCCGCTGGAGCGGCACGCCCTTCGCGCTTCCCTACGGCGCCCTGGTCAGCGCGACGGTGAGCAACCTGCTCGCCGCCGACAAGTGCCTCAGCGTCAGCCACATGGCCAACGGCGCAACCCGGCTGCAGCCGCTTGTGCTCAACATCGGCCAGGCCGCCGGACTGGCTGCCGCGCTCTGCCTGCGCCACGGTTGTACGCCAGCCGAGCTGCAGGTGCGAACACTACAGGAGGCCCTGATCGACGACCGCCTGGCCCCAGCCAGCCCCGTGCCCCTGTGGGACACCCCCTGGCACCATCCGCAGCGGCGGAAGCGGCAGAAGCAGGTGCTCGATGATCCCTCGCTGCTCTCGCCTACAGGAACCTGGATGGGCCCGGCGCAGCCCGGCCACCAGCCACCGGCCTCACCCCACGAGCGGCTCTGGCAGGGAGAGCTGCGGCCCGATGGCCAGGGGGGTTACCGGCTGCGCGTATCCAGCCCAAGCCAGGCCGAGGCTGGCCGCGACTGGCCCCTGATCACCCTGGAGCCGGAGCTGCACCAGTGGCTGCTGCAGCTCGACAGCCCCCGATCGGTGCGGCTGGTCGCCCATGCCAACCCCTGGGGGCCCTGGCTGCGGGCCTCACGCCTGGCCGACTGAGGCCCGCCCCTGCAGACGCAGCTGATCGCGCAGGGGATCCACCTCGAGAACCCGAAGCAGCAGCGCATCGCCCGGATCGCTGCCTTCGGGGCATTCCGCCACCAGATCCATGGCCAGGTCTTCGACATGCACCAGAGCCAGCCGCTCCTGCGGACGGAGCCAGCGCAGAAACACCCCGGGCCACTGGTCACGCTGATGGGCCGCGAACCACACCTGCTGCCAGTGGCGGTGATCCTCACGGCTGATCTGAATCCCCTGCTTGACCGGATCCTCCAGCTCGCTCAGCAACGCCGCCACGTCCTCCTCCGGCAATGGCGCCTGATCCGTCAGGGCGGCCTGCAGCTGGCGCTGCACGAGCAGATCGCCGTAGCGTCGGATCGGTGAGGTGGCCTGCGCGTATCCCTCCAGAGCGAGGCTGAAGTGGAGAGCCGGTTGGGTACCGGTGTGACTGCGACTGAGGCAGCGCTTGATGGCGGCGTGGCGCACCGGCCCCGGTGGCAACGCCTCAAGCTCGGCCGGCGACGGCAGCTCAGTCGGAAGCTGGCTGCGGTAGGGGAGTGCCAGACCCTCCCGGCGACCGAACTCGGCCACCACGGCCCCCGCCAGGATCATCGCTTCGGCCACCAGCAGCCGCGATGGACCCGGCTCGACGATCTCCAGCACCGGCTCGTCGCCGGCGGCGCGGATGCGGCCTTCGGGTTGATCCATCATCAGGGCGCCATGCTGCTGGCGCCAGCCACGCCGGCGCAGCAGCAGCTGGTGCAGGCAAAGCAGATCAGCCTCCTGCGGCGGCGCCAGTTCGATCAGCTCGTCGGCGTCGGCGTAGGAGAGGCGATAGGTGGGTTGAACCCAGCTGCGCTGCAGGCCGAAGTCGGCCACGGCGCCGGTGGCATCGAGCTCCACCCAGAGACTCCAGGCCGCACAGCGACGGCCCTGCACCAGGCTGAAGGGACCGGTGGAGAGGCACTCCGGAAACATCGGCAGGGTTCCCCCCGCCAGGTAGAGGCTGCTGGCCCGGCGTCGGGCTTCGAGGTCGAGCGCTGAACCCGCCGGCACCAGTCGACCCGGATCGGCCACATGAATCCAGAGGCGCTGCACACCACCCGGCAAGGTCTCGAGCGAGAGGCCGTCGTCAATGTCGCGGGTGTCGGCATCGTCGATCGTCACCATCCGGAGCCCGGTGAGATCCCGCCGCTGCTCATCGCCGGGCTGGGGCTGATCCGCCTGGGCGACAAGCTCTTCGGCCTCCGTCAGGAGTTCGTCGGAGAAGCCGTGCTGCCAGTGGCTGCGAGCCAGGGAAGGCAGGTGGTGCGGCTGCCAGAGACCCAGGTCCACCATCAGGTGGCGGATCGCTCCAGTCTCGGCAGGGCAGTGGGCCACCTGCAGCGCCTGGCGCAGCTGCAGCGGCAGGGGGTCGGTGCTGTCGCCCCCGGCCCAGAGCATCAGCAGCTCCAGATCGCGGCGATGCTCGGGATCGAGAGTTGTGGGATCCAGAGGCTGGCGCCGCCGCAGGGCCTCATGCCAGCGGCGGCGGCGCTCCAGCACCAGGCGTTCACGACGCCGGTCGCGCCGCAGGCGCCGCAGCTCATCCACCGGCCGGGGTTCCACAACCCCGTGTCGCCAGCGGAACAGCAGCTGGTCGCCTTCCAGCCAGAGCCAGCAGGCGGCGAGCAGGGCGGGGTTGGCCCCATCGCCGAGCAGGGAAGCGAAATCCGAGAGTGGCTGGGGCTGCCCGTCTTCCACCAGAAGGTGCCAGGCCTCGCCAAGCTGCCGTCGGGACGGCAAAACCTCGGCCACAACCTCTGCGGAGAGGTTCCATGGCGAAGCCCCCAGACCCGCAGGAACATCAGCTCCTGAAGGCAGGGGGATCAGCAGGGTGATCTGACGCAGCGGCAACTGCTGCGGTCGGGCCAGAAAACCGGCCAGGACCTTGGCTTTGCCAGACTGCAGACCTCGAACCAGGGCCAGCTGGGGCCCCTTGTCCGTGCTCAGTCCGACCAGATCGCCGGGTTGGAGGGTCTGGGAAGCCAGAGGGATCAGCCCTCGGGATTCACAAAGGGAAGCAGGGCCACGATGCGAGCACGCTTGACGGCGTTGGTGAGATCGCGCTGCTGCTTGGCGGTGAGGCCCGTCAGACGGCGGGGCAGGATCTTGCCGCGCTCAGTGATGAATTTCTTGAGCAGATCGACATCCTTGTAGTCGATCGGGTCGCCCGGCTTGATCGGGGAGAGACGCTTCTTGAAAAAGGAACTGGCCATCGAAAAGAAAGAGAAGACGAAAAAACTGCGGCTGCAACGGCAACCCCTGAGCTCCGGCCCGCAGGCAGGAGCGGCTGGAAATCAGGATGAGGCGGAAGCAGACCACTGCTTCCGCCCGGACCTCACTTGATTTCCTTGTGGTTGGTGGAGGCGTTGCAGTGGGGGCAGAACTTCTTCAGCTCCAGCCGTTCGGTGGTGTTGCGGCGGTTCTTCTGGGTGGTGTAGCGGGACACACCAGGAGACCGCTTGGCGGGGTTGGACCGGCATTCGGTGCACTCGAGAGTGATCACGATCCGGACGCCCTTGTTTTTGGCCATAAAGGACGTTGCGCCGCGTGTGCGATGCGAAGTGACAAACGAAGACTTTACCGTGTGATGGTTCCCTACCCCTCCGCTCCCTAGGATCGACGGCCGTTGATGGACTGAATGGATGCGGGTCTCGCTCCAGTGGTTGAAGGAGCTCGTGACCTGCGAGCCGGACGATCTGCAGCCACAGCTCCTGGCTGAGCGGCTGTCGGTCGCCGGGTTCGAAGTCGAGGAGATTCATGACCTGGCGGCCCAGGCCTCTGGGGTGGTCGTGGGGCTCGTCGCGGATCGCCGGCCCCATCCGGATGCCACCAAACTGAGCGTCTGCCGGGTCGATGTCGGCAGCGCAGAACCGTTGCAGATTGTCTGTGGCGCCGCCAATGTCCGCGCTGGCATCCACGTGCCGGTGGCCCTGGTGGGTACCACCCTGCCGGCGGTGGATCTGACGATCAAGCCAGCCGAACTGCGGGGTGTGGCCAGCAGCGGCATGATCTGCTCCCTGCGGGAACTCGGCCTGCCCGACGCCAGCGACGGGATTGCCGTTCTGGATGATCTGCTCGCGTCCGTACCCCTGCCGGGCCAACCTGTGGGGCCGCATCTGGGCCTCGACGATCAGGTGCTGGAGCTGGCGATCACCGCCAACCGGCCGGATGGTCTGTCGATGCAGGGCATTGCCCGTGAAGTGGCGGCTCTGTTGGAGGCCTCCACCAGCCTGCCCCCGGCCGCGCCCGCGATCGAAGCCGCACCCCTGGCAATCGATGCAGCCTCGAGGCTGGCGATCGAAGCCGGTGGACTGTTCAGCGTCACGGCCCTGAAGGGCGTGCGTGTGGCGCCGTCACCCCAGTGGCTGCAGCAGCGTCTGGAGCGTGCCGGCATTCGACCGATCAACACGGTGGTGGACATCACCAACCTGGTGATGCTGGAAACCGGTCAACCCCTGCATGCCTTCGACAGCAATCGCCTGGCGCACAAGACCGCTGGCCAGGCCGAACCGGCAGCCCTGGGGTTGCGGCAGGCCCGCAGCGGGGAGTCGTTCACCAGCCTCGATGGCGAGTCGCGGACCCTGGATGAGGAAGCCCTGGTGGTCACCTACGCCGATCAGGCGATTGCCCTGGCCGGCGTGATCGGCGGCCTTGAGGAGGCGGTTCAGAACGACACCACATCCCTGTGGCTGGAAGCCGCCGTGTTTGCGCCCCAGGCCGTGCGGCGGTCGGCCCGTAGCCAGGGTCTGCGCACCGAGGCCAGCCTGCGCTTTGAGAAGGGTCTGCCGCGGGAAGCCACCCTGGCGGCCGCGGATCGGGCCGTGCAGCTGCTGATCGAGCTGGCCGGCGCCGAACTGGAGGGCCGTTGGCTGCATCAGCGGCCCCAGGAGCCGGTTCAGCCCCTGAGGCTGCGCCGCGAAGCCCTGCACAACCTGCTCGGGCCGGTGGTGGTGGACGGCGAAGAAGAGGATCTCGAGGAGGGGCGCATCGCGGCCACCCTCACGGCCCTGGGCTGCGTGCTGAAGGACAGCGACGATGGCTGGAGTGTGGTCGTCCCCCCCTCGCGCCGCATGGACCTGCAGCGGGAAGTGGATCTGATCGAGGAGGTGGCCCGCCTGGTGGGCTACGACCAGTTCGCCTGCCATCTGCCCGACCCCCTGCTCCCCGGCGGCCTCGAACCTGCCCAGCTGGCCGAGCGCCGGTTGCGCCGCGCCCTCTGCGCGGCTGGTCTGCAGGAAACCTGCAGCCTCTCGCTGGTGCCCCAGGCTGCCGGACGGCTGCCACTGGCCAACCCCCTGCTGGCGGATTACGGCCATCTGCGCGACAACCTGCACGAAGAATTGCTCCAGGCGGCCCGCCGCAACCTCCAGGCCTCCCAAAACGGCTTCTGGGCCTTCGAGATCGGCCAGGTCTTCGATGCCGATGGTGTCGAACGGCAGCAGCTGGTGGGGGTGCTGGCCGGCGAACGCCGCGCCGAGCGCTGGACCAGCAGCGGCAAACCCCAGCCGCCTGGCTACTTCCAGGCCCGGGGCGTCTTGCAGGCGGCGCTGCAGACCCTGAAGCTGCCCGTGGACGATCGCCCGCTCACCGATCAGCCCCTGCTGCATCCCGGTCGTGCTGCCACGCTGCTGGTCGAGGGCCGGCCGGCCGGCTGGTTCGGCCAGCTGCATCCCGAGCAGGCCGACCAACACGACCTGCCGGAGGCCACCTACCTGTTCACCCTGGCCCTGGAGCCGCTGCTCTGCGCCGCCACACGCCGCAACCGCTGGCAACCCGCCTTCGCTCCCTTCGCCACAGTGCCGGCCTCCGAGCGGGATCTGGGCCTGGTGGTGCCGCAGGCCACCCGGGCGGCCGACCTGCTCAGCACCATCCGCAAGGCGGGCAGACCCCTGCTGGAGCAGGCGGAGCTGGTGGATCGTTATGAGGGCACGCAGCTGGGGGATGGCCAGTGCAGCCAGGCCTTCCGGCTGCGCTACCGCGATCCGAAGCGCACCCTCACCGACGATCAGGTGGATGGGGCCCAGGCGAAGATCCATGCGGCGCTCGAAAAGCAGTTCGGGGCCCAGCTGCGCAGCTGAGCCTGCGTTCACCGCCTGGGCATCGCTGAGCTCAGGCGCAGCGCTCCAGCACCACCAGGGTTTCCACGTGGCTGGTGTTGGGGAAAAAATCGAGGGGTTGCACGCTCAGCAGCCGGAACCGTGCAGCTTCCGGCTCGGCCAAGGCTTCTGCCCCGGTCCCAGCGTCAGCATTGGCCTCAGCGTCGGCACTGGCCTCAGCGCCGACGGATGGATCCGTTTGAGGAGCCTGCCTGGTGCCGCAGAGGCGACCGAGATCCCGGGCCAGGGTGCCTGGGTCGCAGCTGAGATAGAGCAGCAGCGGTGGGGGGGAGTTCAGGATGGCCTCCAGCACCGGCGGCTCCAGGCCCTTGCGGGGCGGATCGAGCAACAGGGCGCCAGCGCCGGGTAGCGAATGGGCCAGAGCCTCGGCCACATCCGAGTTGCTGAAGCGTGCCAAGGCGCTCAGACCATTGGATTCAGCATTGCGGCGGGCCAGTTGGACCGAAGCCAGGTGTGCCTCGATGCCCTCGACCCGATAGCCGGCGGCCGCGATCGGAAGAGTGTAGGTGCCGATGCCGCAGTAGGCATCGATCACGGAGCGGCTCGTGCCAGCGGCTTTCAGTGCAGCCAGAAGCAGGGGCACGACCCGCTCGGCCTGCACCGTGTTCACCTGAAAGAAGGTGTCGGCGGCAATGCGATAGCGCAGGCCGGCAAAGCGTTCCTCCAGCCAGTCCCGCCCGCAGAGCGTGCGGGTCTCATGGCCCATCAGCTTGTTGTTGGGCTCCGGCTGGAGATTGAGCGACACCCCCACCACCTCGGGCCAGCGATCCATCCAGCTGCTGGCCAGCGCATCGAGGCCCGGCAGGTTGTCGTTGCTGGCGATCAGGGTGATCAGCACATCGCCGGTGTGGTGGCCCACCCGCAGAGCCAGATGGCGAAGACCACCACCGCTGCGGCCATGGCGATCCACCGGCCAGGCGGCTTCCTCCAGATCCTCCTTCAACGGTTCGATCAGCCGATCCAGCCGGGCGTCCAGCACCGGGCAGTGGTTCATGTTGACGATCTGATGGGAGCCGCGTCGGTAGAACCCGGCCCGCAGCCGCAGCTCGTCAGTGAGCTCCAACGGAATCACGGCGCGGTTGCGGTAGCCGAGCGGAGACTCCGCTGCCAGCAAGGGCAGGGGCGGCAGGTCCGTTCCGCCGAGGCGCCGCAGCACCTCGCCCACCATCCCCTGCTTCCAGGACACCTGGGCGGCATCGCTGCAATGCTGCAGGCTGCAGCCGCCACAATTGTCCGAAAGGATGCAGGGGGGCTGGCGCCGGTCGGGGGACGGGCGTTCGATCCCCTTGAGTTCCGCCACCAGGTGGCGCCGGGCCTGGTGCACCACCCGCACGCGGACAAGCTCGCCGGGCAGGGCGTCGGCCACGAAGACCACCTGATCCCCCACACGGCCCACGCCCTGGCCATCGCGACCCAGATCGGCGATCTCCACCGAGAGCAGAGACCCCACTGCCACGCGGGCCCGGGTCTGATGGTCCCTGGATTTCGACACGGGCGGGAGGCAGACACTGGCCTTGATCATCGGCCCCTGGGCAGACCAGGTTGCAAAGGGGCGTAACACGTTCGGCTCAGGAGGCGAATCGGAGACGAGATCTCGATAAAGTGGTGCGTGCACGTGGCAGCAGAAATGAGCGTCGTTCGGGATCTGATCCTCCAGGCCGATGATCAGCTTCGTTATCCCACCGGCGGCGAGCTGCGCTCGATGGTGGACTTCCTCACCGGAGGCGGCCAGCGGCTGTCGATCGTGAAGGTGCTCACGGACAACGAGAAAAAAATCATCGATGAGGCAGCCAAACAGCTGTTCTCCCGCAAGCCCGATTACGTGGCCCCGGGTGGCAACGCCTATGGCCAGAAGCAGCGTGCCCAGTGCCTGAGGGATTACAGCTGGTACCTCAGGCTGGTCACCTATGGCGTTCTGGCTGGCAGCACCGAGCAGATCCAGAAGATCGGCCTGGAGGGTGCCCGCGAGATGTACAACAGCCTCGGTGTTCCCATGCCCGGTATGGTCGAAGCCATGCGCACCCTCCGGGAAGCCGCCCTATCGCTGCTGAGCACTGAGCAAGCGGCTACGGCTGGTCCCTATTTTGACTTTCTGATTCAGGGCATGCAGACCACCACCTGAAGCACCTGACGGACACACATCTTCCGCCGCGTCTCCTACAGGCGCGGCTTTTTCATGCTCTCTCGATCGGGTGACTGGTCAAGGGGCTTCCCAGGATGAGCACGTCAGGAAGCATCGGCAGGTGATTCGCCAGGAGCACCAGCGTCTCAGCTATCCCGACCAAGTCGCCATATTGGTCTGAACAAGAGACACAGCCTGGATGTGTGAGCAGGCTCTGCCGTACAGCCGTCAACGACCGACATCGAGGCAACGTTCCCGATCCGAGCAAGCCGGCAGAACTGGATGCCGCACGTTCGGCATCCGCACGTTTGGCATCCGCACGTTTGACATCCGGACCCGACGCACGAGTCTCATTAGGGACCATAGACAAGACCCATAGGCGTCTCATTCGGGATAGACAGGAAGAGAATGGCCTGATTTCGACCTGGCCCCGCAGGGGTGCCGGAGACCCCCTGCGGGCGCACACGACAACAAGGTCCTGGGGAGGCGAAATCCGAACCGATCACCAGTCCGCCATCACCCGCTCTCCGAATGCGTACCTGCTTCAAAAGCAGGTACGCAGACTCCCAGAGCACAGTTCCTGACTTGGCTTTCAAGCAGTCAATCAAGACTTGGACAGTCTGTTCACACCCCACTGGACACAGTGGGCGGCGCGTGGGCACGGGCACGCCATCCAGACGGACCCGGAGGTCATCTCCCAGACAATGGTGGCTCCAGCAGGGTCTTCAAGCCCCAAGCACCAAGTATCAGCCCGAAGCACAGCCCTGCATCCAGAGCGGCTCGCCTCACCTCTGCATCCCAAGACAGACAAATATGGCAGCTGGATTCCACGATTTTTCTGAATGTCGTGATCAGAATCAGATGAAGAAGCCAATGGAGTTCGCATAAGAATCGATCCAACCCTGCGGAGTCACGATCCAGCTGCAAAGGACCGAGCAAAGGTCAAGCGAACCACTCAGCCATTCCGAGGAAGAACGAAAACCCATCCCTTCGCAGTAGTCCCACGAGGCCCATTCAAGACTTTGAATCAGTCCTGGTATGGGACCCAGTTGAGAAGGTCTAGGCGCATGGTCCCCGACTGAGTCCCATGGCTGGTCTCGTCCAGCTTCTCAGGCGAGATGCATGGACAATGCCCGCAACCCCCCTCCCCTGAACACCGGCCGATGGTCAACACATCCGGCCCTGAAGGCCCGCCGGGCTCACGAGATCGCATTTCAACCTCTCGCTATCGACACGACATTGGACACACATCGGGACAGCCTCAAGACGAACGAGAACCCATGGTCCACGCAACAGGTCCCTGCAGCGGGTCGCTGCAATCGGTCATCCAGCAGACTGTGCGATCAGCGCTGACGCGAGGTCTTGGCTTGATCCACTCAGCCAGAGCAGCGTTCTCAGCTGGATCCGCGGTAGAGCTCCTTGAGCATGTGATAGGCCTCATTGAGACGTCGCATCACATCCACGGAGCCGCCTGAATCGGGATGATGGAGCACAGCCATCTCGCGGTAAGACTCCCGGATCTGGCGGAGGCTGAGCTGATGACCCGGTGCTGTTGGCAATTGCAGCAGCTTGAGGGCGCCATGGAGGGTCATCGTGTGCTCCAGGGTGAGGAATGAAGTCCCGGGGCGGCGCCTGCGAAACCGATGCACAAAACGTCGAATCAACGTCGGAAGGCGTAGCTCCAGGGTGGCGGCACTGAAAGGGTCTTCCAGCAGCCCCGCCATCACCATCACCCGCTCAAAACTGGCAGGACCCGCCTCCCAGCTGGGGACAAAGCACCGTACCAATGCACTGGCCAGGGACCAGGTGAACGCCCGTCCCTCGCTCTGGTCGGCGTGCGGCCAGATGTCCTGAGCCAACCAGACCATGGCGGCTTCGAGCACGGCCTCATTGGGTTCGCTGCCGTAAAGATCACTCCAGTGCTGGGCAGCTGCCGTGAGGGCCCGCTGAATGGATGCCGCCGGCACCGTCGGCAGGGAATCATCCGTCTGGATCGAGCCAGGCCGGACCCGCAGACTACGCCGCAGGCGATCGGAGCGGCGCTGAACGAAGCCCGGCAGATCGATACCGCCAGGGCTGCCCCCACTGGACGGTGGAGGAACCTCCGACGGGGCACGGGGCGATGCGATCGGATCTCCAGTGGCTCGCAGAGCCACCTGCCTGCGGGGCACCAGCACCAGGGAGCCGCGCTCGTCGAGGGCGGTGCTGAACTCCTCGTCCTCCGGATCCTCAGGCGCATCCTCTTCTGCAACCAGGTCCTGCGCAGAGTGCCTGCTCCCATCCAGGATCTCTGGCTCCGGTGTCGGCATTCCTGGGGCAGGAAGCGGCGAGCCAAGCCCAGCCGTGGTCCAGTCGCTCGCCTCATCAGCGGCGCTCCCCAGGTCCTCTGGCGGAGACTGCATCGTCTCGGTGGCAGTCACGTCCGACCCCACGGTGTCTCTGGGGACTGCCTCCGGGGAGACAGTCCTCACTGGCCAACTCCCGCTGGAGAGTTCCACGACCTCCAGCGTCTCTTCCGGAAGGTCATCCTCGAAGAGACCCTGCAGCAGCCGCACCAGGATGTCGCCCCGGCTGCGTAGACCCCATTCCCCCCGCAGACTGTCGATCTGGGCGACCAGTTCAACCGGCAGTTCCAGACTGATCCTGCGCCGCTCTCTCTGGGCCGAGTCCACTACTGGTTCCACCGACGATGTGATTCGCTCAGCGGCCCACAAGGCCGCGCATGATGTCTTGCTGAGCCTCCACAGCGTCCCGGTAGCGCTCAATCAACGACTGACTGACCCTGACCGGTGGAAGGACCACGGGGACCTGTGTGGCAGCGGCTGCCGACCGTGACGGACTGACGGAATGGTTGATCGGGGGAAGGGGCGGGGTCGGCGGCTCCCAGCGATGAGGTCCGGGAGTCACGAGCGGGCGGGGCTGA
Source organism: Synechococcus sp. CBW1006 (assembly GCF_015840525.1). Lineage (NCBI taxonomy): Bacteria > Bacillati > Cyanobacteriota > Cyanophyceae > Synechococcales > Synechococcaceae > Synechococcus > Synechococcus sp. CBW1006. The sequence continues at coordinate 3,325,435 of NZ_CP060396.1, forward strand.
GCCACAGCTGGTCGAGGCACCTGAGGACCGGCTGGTTGGACCGCCGGCGCAGGAACCAGGGCGGGGCCATTGTTGGCGACCGCAGGCGGAACAGCAGGTGGCGGAGCATTCGGACGGGTCACCGATGAACGAGCCAGCTCCAGTTGTCGCTCCCGCTCCTGCACAAGGGCCAACTGGGAGCTGGGCACAACGCTGAGAAGGTGGCCAGGGGTCGCATCGGCTGGGTAAACCAAGCTCACCCGCACGGTATTGACCACCCCAGGCTGCAATTGCAGGGAGGTGAGCGAGAGGCTCTGACCAGAACGCATGCCGACGTGCATTTCCTGCAGACCTTCGGGAGTCGTGACCTGCAGAGAGCCTCGGAAAGCGGTGAAATGTCGGCCACCACTGGGAGACGGATGGCTCATCACCAGCTCATACGGTCCATTGCCGGTGAGCTGTAGATCGACGTCGAAGCGAACGCCATAGGTGCCCACATTGTCAAGCGACGAATCGATCATGCGGGTCGCCAAGGCATTCACCTGCACGTCGCTGGTCCCGAAGTGATGGCGGAATGTGCTGGTCAACGGCACGTGAAGAGGTCCCTGGCTGCCTAGGTCATGACGAATGCTGGCCTTGTAGGCATCGCCAAGGGCCACGCCCCCCACCCGGGAAAAAATCTGGCGGTTCTGGATGTCGGCGATGCGACTGAGATAGACCCGACCCGGAGCCAGACGCCCCTGATCGAGCACCGCCAGGATGTCTCGATCACTGGTGGGGTCCTTCGCCGCCACCACAGCCACCTGGAAGGGACCATCGCTGTGACCTCGCAGCAGGGCATTGGCAATCCCAAGGGCCGGAAGGGCCGTGTTGAACAGCACGACCCGGCTGCGAGCAGGAATGGTGATCTCATCGGTGAGATTTCGATCCAGGCGACCCCGCAGCATCTGAACCGCCGTGGCATCTCCAGGACCCGTGTTCCATGGCCTGGGGCCCAAAGGCTTCACTCCCATCAGATTGTTGGCCAGATAAGGCGCTTCGAAACTGTTGCGGACCGCACCGTTCTTGAAGCGGATGTGAACGGGCCGCACACCGGGATTGATCAGGATCGCCGCCAGGGTGAGCTGGGCGCGGCGATCCTGCGGAGAAATGCTCTTGCGGTTGGGGGGGAAATACTTGTGATGCAGGTGCAGGCCGAAGTCTCCGTTGAAGGTGAATTCAGAATTGCGGAGGGCTTGGCCCGTCTCCGCAGCGATTGAGCTGCCGGGAGTGGTGGTGATCAAGATGCCGGGCCCCTCCACCTCCTCCGGCTGGTTGGAGTGGAGCACGGGCACGTTGTTGAAGGTGCCGTTGAGTGGGCGTGCCTGCTGACCAGCCATCAACGCCACATAGGCCGAAGCAGCCGGAGCCTGCAGGACCAGCGCCGAACCAAGCAGGACAGCCGAAACGGCTGGCAGGACTGAAACCAGCTGCATAGAACCAGCGGGACCGACCTCTTTCAAACTGTGTCTTGCGACTGGCAACGGCACATGATCTGTGATTTTCTTCGCAGTTGGGGGCGAGGCTTCCTGCTGAACCCAGAATGGGGCCACTCTGCCTGGGGAAGGCAAGCGTAAGGGGAGGGCCCAGCGGAGCATCTCAACGATCTCTGGTAGACGAGGATGGGAGTGGGCAAGTCTCAGAGGCGCTGAGTCGCAGGCTAGAACCAGACGGATCCACAGAATTTTCTCATGTTTCCGCCCTTCCCCTGCTGTGCCTCCGAGGAGGACAGCCGCACCAGTCGGCGGCGTTACCAGGAACGCAAGCTGCGCATGCTGTCTTTCTGGCGCGATGGAATCGAGCGGCAGCTGGCGGCAGTGACAGCCGCGATCAACACCCTGGAAGCACAGATGCGCCGAGACCAGCCGCTGGACCCTCAGGATTGAGCCTCAGTTGCCCCCACTGGCTGCGCAACTGATCCAGCGCTCCAAGAAACCAGCGGCGGGCCGTCATCGGACTCACCTGCAGCTGCCGGGCGACGCGGCGATAGCTCCAGCCTCCCAGAACGACCTGGCGTACCAGAGTGGCCAGAGCCGGGTCGAGGTTGGCCAGCAGCCGCTCCACCGATGTCGGGCTGCTCCCGTTGAAGCCAGTCAGGTCATCGTGACCGCCTGAGACTTCCTCCCGGCTGGCATCCGGCAGGGCAGTGGGTTCGGTTCCGACCAGACCCTCCAGCGAAGCGGCACGCTTGAGTTGCTCCCCCTGGCGCAGCACATGCCACTGCTCGGGGCTGAGGCCCAGAGCCCGCCGCAGCTCCTCGGAGCCGGGGGTGCGCCCCTGCTGGCATTCGATCTCCCGTCCCAGCACCCGCAACCGATCGAGCATCTCCACCTGGCGACGGGGCAGCCTCACGCAACCGACGGAATCGCGCAGGTAGTGGAGGATGGCGCCCCGCACATGGGGCCGGGCAAAGGCCTCAAAAGGCACAGCGCGGTCCTGGTTGTAGAGCTCGGCGGCGCGCAGCAGCCCCAGCATCCCGACCTGCAGGAGGTCATCCAGGGGCTCACGGCAGCAGCGGGAATAGTGCAGGGCCAGGGGCCGCACAATCTGGCGGTACTGGAGCACGCGTGCATTCCGGCGCTGCTCGGCGGTGGATCGAGCGGCGGCTGGTGCTGGCAGACAACGGCGAGACATCGAATCGGAGGCGAATGGCCATCGGAGAGCACCGGTGGGGGTCTCCTCGGTTCACTCAGCCGCAGCCGGGCGTCGTCCTCAACCGCGATTCCACGGAATCAGCCGGCCGGAGGGGCAAGATTCCGTGAATCCACGGCCTTCGAGCCCAGCCTTCCAGTCGCCAGCTGCACCGTGACTGCGGGAGGAGCCTGTTCAAGAGGGTCCGGTCGGCAGTGATCAGCCCGCAGGGATCAGTCGGGGGCGGTCAGTCCCTCGATCTGGGACTCAAGCAGGAGCTCGGGCGATGCCGCCACCTCTTGCAGCAATCGAAAGGGGCCCTCTGTCTCAATCCAGTCCAGACGTGAGGATGGACAACACAGCAGGCAGCCGGCGAAGCCGAGCGCATTGACGCTGAAACCGGCCGCATGTTCCCGCACCCGCCGCACGGTCAGGAACCAGTCGTCATCGAAGAGCAGGTTGTAGGGGTGACGGGGCTGACGATCGGATTCCGGGCTGCCCAGGCCGAGGGAACGGCAGTGCTCCTGGTAAAGGCTGGGCAGGTCGGAGCAGCCGAGTGGATCGTGGCGGCGGCTGAGCCTGTAGGCCCAGGGCCAGGCAGGAGCCAGCCCATCGAGCTGGCAGCGCAGCCTCGGAGCCAACGGGCAGCTCGGTTCGCCGGGGTGGCGCGGCAACAGCTGCAGATGCCGATGCGGCTGGCTGGCCCCGGCTTCGGCACAGCTGTTGAAGAACCAGAGCCCGCCGGTATCGCTGGCTACGTGGGCCACGCTGGCCCAGTCGTTCTCCTGCAGCCAACCGGCCTGAGCTTGCCACTGGCTGGTGATCAGCAGCAGATGGCCCCGCTGCACGGGGAATTTGTTGAGCAGCACCACATGGCTTTCGCCCAGCAGCTCCACCTGCAGCAGCGGTTCCCAGGGCAGGAATGGGTTCGGCTTGGGCCCGCCCGCCCGCAGATGCTTGGGGGTGCTGGAAAGCAGTCGACGCAACACGAAGGGGGCGCTGCTCGGATGGGGCACCCGCTCCGTACGCAGTGGCACCAGGGCACCGGCGGCCAAGGCCCGCTCAGAGACGGCCAGGGCACGACGCCAGAGCCGAGCGGCGCGCTGGCCGGGACGCGTGCCCCGCATCAGGGAGTTACCCGGCACCGGCCTTGAGGCGGGCCAGGGAGGCACCCTGGTAGTAGCGGCCGAGGATCTGGTTGTACCGAAGACCCTGCTCAGCCAGATCCTGGGCACCGTGCTGGCTCATGCTGGCGCCGAGATGGCCATGGGCCTCCGAACTGATCTGCTGGGTGGAGGCGTAGAGGCTTTCGACGATCCCGCCCTGGTAGCTGAGGATCAGGCCGGCGGTGGAGGCAGCTGCCTGTCGGGTTCGCTCGCTGACGCTGGCCAGTCCGCGATACGCCTGCCAGCGGGTGGTGTTGCCCAGGTGCCAATGGCGGCTGGCCGGCCGGGCCATGTGAGCCAGGGCATAGGAACGGGCCGCCACGGCCTGGGCCCGCAGGGCCTCCATGTTCCAGCTGCTGGGCATTTCCGCCCCCACCACCGAGGCCACGTAGTCCTCGAGCGAAAGATGGTTGACAAGCTCCACGCCACTGCCGTTGAGCAGGAGCCTCAAGCGGCCTGCATAGGCCTGGCCATCAACCAGCAGCACGCCGGAACTTGTCTGTAACCAGGCTTCCGCCAGGCCGGATGGCAGAGCCCCCAGGGCCACAGCATCGCCAGCGGAACCCTGCTGCAGCAGGCGGCCGTCGCGGCTGAGCAGCTGCCAGGGGCCGCTGGCCCCCAGTCGGGGCTGGCCGGCAGCCCCCAGTAAGGCCACGCGGATCTCCAGGGCCACCGGTGCACCAGCCCCAGGCTCCACCAGATCGAGGCGCTGGGACGCCGCACTGGCGGCCCGCTCGGCCTGGAGGCCGCTCAGCTGGTCCTGGGTCGGCGCCATCCGCTCCTCACCGCCAGCTGCGGTGCCGGCCGCGCTGCGGGAGGCCGTCGTGGTGGTGGTGGGGCTGGCCACCAGGGCTGCGAGCAGGCGATCGTCGTCGGCCGTGCCGCGGCTGCTGGCCATGAGGCCCTGGGCCGCAAAACCGACGGCGAGAGCTCCCGCCGCCAGGGGGCCGGTCAGCAGCAGACGCCGGCTGAACGGAGGCAGCCAGGGCAGGTTCAGGCAGCGGCCCAGAGTGCTGCCCAGCGCTCGGCACCGCTGCCATCGGGTTCTGCCTGCAAGCTGCCGTTCCACAACAGATGGCCCGTACCGGTCAAGCGGATCATGCCTGAAGATGCCGCCTCACAGAGCATGCCGCCTGGCCGGCTGGAACACTGCCAGCCCACCACCGGCCGGTTGAGGCGCTCGATCCAGTAGGGGGCCACCAGGGCATGGGCGGATCCGGTGACCGGGTCCTCATCGATGCCGAGCCCCGGGGCGAAGAAGCGCAGGCGGTAGTCGGCGGGGCGGCCACCGACCAGCTCGCTAGAAGCAACGTCAGCGCCCTCCGCATGGCTGGTCTGGGCGCACTGCTGCATCAGCACAAGCCCTGCCCGCGCCTCCCCCTGCAGCTCCGCTGCCAGACCATCGAGCTGGCCCAGCTGGGCCGCCGGCGGCAACAGAGCGACGCAGTACCCCAGCGCAGAATGCCAGTACTGCTCCACGCCTGAGCCGAGTCGACGATGCAGCAGCGCCGCCAGCGGATCCGGCAGTTCTGCCGGCTGCAGCGGTGCGCTCGGGAGCTCGATCCGTCCACGGCCCGGATCGTCTTCGGCCAGCTGCACGACCAGGGGGCCACTGCGGCTGAGCAGGGCAGTGGACGCGCCAGGTTCCAACAGGCCCCAGGCCCCCAGCGCCAGCAGCGCAGCCAGGGTGGCGTGGCCGCAGAGCGGCACCTCACAGCTGGGGGTGAACCAGCGCAGGGCCCAGCCTCCGCCAGGCGCTGGCAGCAGAAAGGCCGTTTCCGACTGGCGCAGGCTGGTGGCCACCCCCTGCAGCCAGGCGTCGCTGGCGGGTCGCTCCAGCCGCACAACGGCGGCACCGTTGCCGGCCAGGGGCCGTTCGGCGAAGGCCTCGATCAGCAGGGCTGGGAGCATCACGCAGGCGCGAATGAAGGTGGGCAGATCACTCTGACGTGAGCTGCCGTTCCATCAGATCCGCCACGGCCCGGCGGGGTGTCGTGCGGCCCTCAAGCACCTGCACCACCTGATCGCAGATGGGCAGATGCCAACCGTTCTGTTGGGCCAACCGCAGCACGGCCCTGGCGGTGGCACGGCCCTCCACCGTGGCCCCGATCCGGGCGATGGCGGCGGTTTCGTCCAGCCCCTCCGCCAGCAGAACGCCGCAGCGATAGTTGCGGCTCAGGGAGCTGGTGGCCGTGGCCAGCAGATCCCCCAGGCCCGCCAGGCCATAGGTGGTGGCGGGATCACCCCCCATGCCGCGCACCACCAGGCCGAGTTCCGCCAGCCCCCGGCAGAGCAGCGAGGCGCGGGCATTGGCACCCAGGCCAAGACCGTCGCAGATGCCGGCCGCCAGGGCCATCACGTTCTTGAGGGCCCCGGCGGCTTCGACGCCGATCGGGTCAGCATTGGTGTAGAGGCGCAGGTTGTCGCTGCTGAGCTCCCGTTGCAGATGGCGGGCCAGCGTCGCCTTCTGGGAGGCCAGAACGCTGGCGGCGGGCAGACCCTGCTGCAGCTCCGTGGCCAGGTTGGGACCGCTCAGCACCGCCAGCGCTGCGTTCGCGAGGTGTTGCCGCCAGAGCTGGGTGGCGGTGCAGAGCCGATCCGGATCGAGACCCTTGCTGCAGCTCAACAGGGGCAGATCGTCCGGCCAGGCGGCGCTCAACTGGCTCGCCAGGGGCTCGATGCCGGCCATCGCCACGGCCGCCACCACCAGATCCCGATCGCCCAGCAGCGCCTTGGCATCGCCGCCATCCCGGCGCGACCAGACCACGACGTGATGACCGGCGCGGCGCCATAGATCGGTGAGGGTGGTGCCCCAGGCACCGCGGCCCAGAACGACAAGCCTCAGAGCCATGCGCAAACGGACGAGAAGCCGCGACTGCCGCGGTGGGGCCGTCATCATGCGCCATCCAGGGATCCCTGCCATGCCGAATCCACCGCAGCCCTCCGCGGCCCTGGCCCCGTTGGAGCGCTGGCAGGGGGAAGCGCTGGTGGTGGGAGCCGGCGGCATCGGCATGGCCCTGCTGGAGGCCTTGCAACAGCGTGCTCCGGGGCTGCGGCTGCATGCTGCCGGTCGCCATCGGCCCGATCGCCTGCCGGAGGAGGTGGTCTGGCTGCCTCTGGACCTGAGCGATGACCTCAGCCTGGGCACTTTTGCCGCACGGATCCAAGCCACGGCGCCGACCCTGCGGCTGGTGATCAACACCGCTGGTCTGCTGCACGCCCCTGCTCTCCAACCGGAAAAGCGGCTCAGCCAGGTGAAGCGCCAGGCCCTGGAGCAGAGCTTCGCGGTGAATGCCTTCGGGCCCATCCTGCTGGCGCAAGCCGTGGAGCCCTGCCTGCCGCGATGCGAGCCCTGCCAGTTCGCCAGCCTGTCGGCCCGGGTGGGCAGCATCGGCGACAACCGGCTCGGCGGCTGGTACGCCTACCGGGGCGCCAAGGCCGCCCAGAACCAGCTGCTGCGCACCCTGGCCCTGGAGTGGCAACGACGGCTGCCCCTGGCCTGCGTCAGCCTGCTGCACCCCGGCACCACGGCCACCGCCTTCTCAGCCCCCTTTCGCGGCTCGGTGCCAGCCGAGCAGTTGTTCACACCCCGGCGGGCCGCTGATCACCTCCTGGATGTGATCAGTGGCCTGGGGCCGGAGCAGAGCGGCAACTTCTGGGCATGGGACGGGGCGGCGATTCCCTGGTGAGCAGGCGGCTCAGACGGCATGCTCGCGCAGCACCTCCAGCGGGATGATCTCAAGGGTGGAGCGTTCGCAGGCCGCCAGCCGTACGGGCGGCGCCATACCGTCGTCGTAGGCCTCCAGCCAGCGGGCTGCGCAGACGCACCAGGCATCTCCCGGCTTGAGGCCGGGAAACTGGAACTCCGGAACGGGCGTGGTGAGGTCGTTGCCCTGGGCACGGGCATAGGTGAGGAACGCCTCACTGACCACGCAACAGACGGTGTGGCGGCCCAGATCGGTGGGATCGGTGCGGCAGTAGCCGTCGCGATGCCACCCGGTCAACGGGGCACAGCCGCACAGCTCCAGGGGTTGGTCGAGCACGTTGCGCGCCTCGGAGGCGGAAACCAGGGGCGAGTCAGGAACGGAGCTGGACACGGCCGTAGGGGGGGCGGTTGTGTCGCAGTCTGACGAAGGACTGGCACAAGCTTTCCCCAGGAGGTTGACGGGATCCGGGGGGTAGGCGTTAAAGGTCGTTGATTGCCACCCCCCTTCATGAGCTGGGATTTCACCGAAGACGCGGCCTTCATGGCCCTGTGCGACGCCTACAAGGAGAGCGGTGAACCCTCCGCCATGGAGTTCCTGGCCCACGGCGAAGGAGCGTTTCACTTTCAGGAACTGACTCAGAACGCTGCCGGTGAGGGGGTTGATCTGAGTGACTCGACCGAGCTCGAGGAGTTCCAGCAGGAGGTGATCGACACGCTCGAGGCCATGTGTGCCGACTGAGCTGACCCGATCGCGTCCCTGACCGCCAGGGCCAGGGATCCGAGGCTGGAGCCCCAGGAGCGGCGCTCAGGAATAGAAGAAGGCAATCTCCTTGTCCTTGAGGCCGTCCCAGCCGGCAGCCTTGAGACGGGCATCCAGAGAGGCCTGATCGAAGTGCTTGGAGCCGGTCTTGACGATGCGGTTTCGCATCGACTTCTTGACGCCGCTGCGGGAACGCTGGCTTTCGAGCTCCATCACCTCGTTGTAGAGCTCCACCATCTCGACGGGAATGGGGGTGCCATCGAGATCAAGCCCGGAGGCAATGGCGGCATCAACACCACCGGGTCCGGCAATGGCCATGGATCGCAAACAGAGAGGCGGCAAAAGCCTGCCATGACCCTGGGGCAGCAGGCACGGCCAAGGGCAGACGGCCGAGATCAGGCGCTGAAGTAGCGGGCCTTGCTGTGCAGTGCCACCAGGGCTGTGGTGCTCTGCTCAGGATCCAGCTGATCACTCTCATCCATGGACAGACCAATGCGCTCGGCACCGAGCCATGCCAGCTGGGGACGGGAATCGGCCACATTGGGACAGGCCGGATAGCCGAAGGAATAGCGGCTGCCTCGGTAGCGCTGCGCCAGCACATCCCGAAGGGCCGCGGGTTCCTCGGCGGCGAAGCCGAGCTCCTTTCGGATGCGGGCATGGACCCACTCCGCCAGGGCCTCGGCCATCTGCACGGCAAGGCCATGGAAATAGAGGTAATCCGTGTATTGATCCGCTTGGAACAGCTGCTGCGCAAACGTGGTGGCCCCCTCCCCCATGGTCACCGCCTGCATCGGCATCATGTCGGCAGGCCTGGGCTCTCCATCGGCACCGATCACCAGATCGCGGTAGAAATCGGCGATGCAGTAGCGGTTGCCAGCCCGCTGACGCGGCAGTTCAAAACGGCCCAGTTCGCGGCCCGCCTGGCTGGGGCTATCCGATTCAGCCAGACCCGTGGGATCAAAGATCACCACGGCATTGCCGCTGCGGCCGCAGGGGAAATAGCCATACGCCACCCGCGGGGTCAGCAGGCTTTCGTTGATGCACCGTTGCTTCCAGTGCTGCAGCACGGGCTCAGCCTTCTCGACCAGCATGGCTTCGTAGTCGGCACGTGATTGCTGCTGGGTTTTGCGCAATTGCCACTGGCCAGCGAACAGGGCCTGACGATCGAGGTAGGCAAACACCTCCTCTAGATCGATGTCGTTTTCGTTGAGGACTCTGCTGCCCCAGAACGGTGGGGTCAGGGCCGGCTCCTCGGGCACCATCTCAGAACGATGGTCGTTGGGGCCAGGGGAGATGGAGCCGGCAGGCTGAACAGCACCGGAGTGAAGCTGGGACGCAATGTCCGCAGATGTCTCAGACGAAGATGTCTGACTTGAAGACGTTTCAGCGGGAGTGGTGGCACCATCCTCAGGGCCCGCGTCACCCTCGGCACTGGCCAGACCAAGCCCTTCGGGAACGCCCGCCAGGAAACCCTTCTGATCATCCCAGGTGCCGGCTGATTTCGCATCCATCAAGGCATCCATGAAGCGCAGATCGGCAAACGCATCGCGGCCATAGACCACCAGGCCGCGATAGGCGGCGCGGCAGTCACCGTTGACGAAGCGCGGCGTCAGTGCAGCACCACCGAGAATCACAGGCACACCGATGCCGGCCTGATTGAAGGCCTCAAGGTTGTCCTTCATGAAGGCCGTGGATTTGACCAGCAGACCACTCATGGCAATGCAATCGGCATTGTGTTTCTGCTGGGCCTCAATGATGGCATCACAACTCTGTTTGATGCCGAGATTGATCACCTCATAGCCATTGTTGGTAAGAATGATATCCACCAGATTCTTGCCGATATCGTGGACGTCGCCCTTCACGGTGGCAATCAGAAACTTGCCCTTGCTGCTGCTCTCCCCCTCCTGCTTCTCCATGTGGGGCTCGAGATAGGCCACCGCCGACTTCATGGTTTCAGCACTCTGCAGCACAAAGGGCAACTGCATCTGGCCGGAACCGAACAGTTCGCCCACCACCTTCATGCCATCCAGCAGGAAAGTGTTGATGATCTGCAGCGGCGGATAACTGGCCAGGGCTTCATCGAGGCTTGGCTCCAGGCCGATCCGTTCCCCATCAATGATGTGCTGTTTCAGCCGCTCTTCCACAGGAAGATCGGTCAGCGATGGCCCCGAAGCCCGCGCCTCACGGGCGCTCACCCCTTCGAACAGGGTGGTCAACACCGTGAGCGGGTCGTAGTTGCAGACCGCTCCAGCTTTTGCCGCCTCCGTCGCTTTGTGAATGCCAGCTTCGCTGGCATTCACAAAGCGACGGCGATCGTGAATCAGATCGCGGCAGACCTGCTGGTGCTCCTCACTGATCTTCACCAGCGGCAGAATCTTGGCCGGGCTGACTATCGCGGCATCCATGCCGGCCGCGCAGCAGTCGTGCAAGAACACGGAGTTCAACACGATACGGGCAGCTGGTGACAGTCCAAAACTCACATTGCTGACGCCCAGCACCACGTGCACGCCCGGCAACTGCGTGCGGATCCGGCGGATCGATTCGATCGTGGCGGCAGCATTGAGCCGATCCTCCTCGATGCCGGTGGAGATCGGCAGGGCCAGGGGGTCGTAAAAGAGTTCATGGGCAGGGATGCCGAACTCCAGGGCATCGCGGTAAGCACGTTGTGCAATGGCGAACTTGCGCTCCGCCGTGCGTGCCATGCCCTCTTCATCGATGGTGCCGACCACCACACCAGCGCCGTAGGCCTTGGCCAGCTCCAGCACCTTGAAGAAACGCTCGTCGCCGTCTTCGTAATTGGTCGAGTTGAGGATGCACTTGCCACCGGCCACCTTGAGGCCGGCCTCCATCTTCTGCCACTCGGTGGAATCGAGCATCAACGGCAGATTGACATTGGTCACCAACCGGCTCACCAGCTGGTGCATGTCGCGTTCACCATCGCGGCCCACGTAATCGACGTTGACGTCAAGCACGTGGGCGTTCTCCTTCACCTGGTTGCGGGCCACGGCCACCAGACCGTCCCAGTCTTCCGCCGCCAGCAGTTCGCGCACCTTTTTGCTGCCACTGGCATTGAGCCGCTCGCCGATGATCAGGAAGGAGTTGTCCTGGTGATACGGCGTGGTGCCATAGATCGAGGCAGCAGCGGGCTCGTAGCGCAACAACGGCCGCGGGCCGCTGTGGGTGGCATCGCCATCGGCAGCCTGGGGTGCATCGGAGCGACGCACCTCGCGGGGGGCTGGGCTGAGCTCGGCCGCCAGCTCCACCAGGGCGCCGATGTGGGCGGGGGTGGTGCCACAGCAGCCTCCGATCACCTGGACGCCGAGATCTTCGACGAAGTGCAGCAGCTGCAGCTTCATCTCCAGCGGCGTCAGCCGGTAATGGGCCACCCCGCCGATGTTCTCGGGCAGGCCGGCATTGGGGATGCAGCTCACCACAAAGGGACTGTTGGCGCTGAGGTAGCGGATGTGCTCCTTCATCTGCTCCGGGCCAGTGGCGCAGTTGAGGCCGAGCACATCAATCGAAAAGGGCTCCAGGATCGCCACCACGGCGGCTATGTCCGAACCCACCAGCATCGTGCCGGTGGTCTCCATGGTCACGCTGACCATCAGAGGCCTTCGCTCACCTGTGGCCTTGAATGCCGCCTCCAGGCCCTGCAAGGCCGCTTTGATCTGGAGAACGTCCTGGCAGGTCTCGACGATGAACAGATCCACATCTCCCGCCAGAAGGCCCTCGGCCTGCTCCTGGAAGGAGGCCCGCATCGTCTCGAAGGCAACGTGGCCCAGGGTGGGCAACTTGGTGGTGGGACCCATCGAACCCGCCACGAAGCGCGGTTTGTCGGGGGTGCTGTAGGCATCGGCCATCTCACGGGCCAACGCGGCGGCCCGTTTGTTCAGGGCGAAGGCCTGATCGGCGATGTCGTATTCAGCCAACACCAGGGACGTGGCACCGAAGGTGTCGGTCTCGATCACATCGGCGCCAACTTCAAGGAACTGGCGGTGCACCGCCTGCACGGCATCGGGCCTGGACATCACCAGAACCTCGTTGCAACCCTCCAGGGCAGCCCCACCGAAATCCTCGGCCGTCAGATTCATCTGCTGCAGCGAGGTGCCGGTGGCGCCGTCGAACACCAACACCGGACGATGGGGGCCATGAAGGCGCTCCAGAAATCCAGTGCGCTGCTGACGGGGCCCTGCGTTGGCAGAACCTTCGGTCGGAGAGGAGGGGGCAGTGATGACCATCTGCGGGTGTTCCTGTCGCTCAGGCCTCGAGGCGAATGCGCGTCACCCAATGGTCATAGGCGGGATCCCGGCCCTCCGTGATCAGGGTGAGGCGTTCGCGCAGCCGTTCCATGATCGGTCTCTGCACGGGAAGGTCGGTGGTTTCCACCCGCCGAACCGGTGTGACCCGCGCTGCGGTTCCACTGAGAAACACTTCATCGGCCACAAAGAGCTCGGTCTTGTCGACCGGTCGCTCCAGGGTGGGGATGCCCATGTCGCGGGCCAGTTCCAGCACACTAGCCCGGGTGATGCCCTCAAGTATATCCTGATCCACGCCGGGTGTGATCAGCACACCATCGCGCACGATGAAGAGATTCATACCGCTGGCTTCGCTCATCTTGCCGCGGCTGTTGAGCAGCAGAGCTTCATCAAAGCCACTGCGCACTGCCTCTGTTTTCGCCAGGGAACTGGTGATGTAGGCGCCGGAGATCTTGCCGCGCAGCGGCAGGGAGCGATCTTCCTGGCGGGTCCAGGAGCTGATGCGGCAGCTCACCCCTTCGGGAGACAGATAGTCGCCCAGCTCAATGCCGTAGATCAGAAAGTCGGTCTGGATGTCGTGCAGGCGCGGGGCGATGCCCAGATCGCTGGTGTAGACGAATGGCCGCAGATAAACCGGACAGGTGGGTTTGTTCGCCTGCAGAAACGCGTGGATGGCTGCGTGGATCGTTTCCTCGCTCAGTTCCGTGAGCAGCAGCCGCGCGCTCTGACTGAGGCGGCGCGCATGGCGATCGGCACGAAACAGCAGAATCTCACTGGAATCGCTTGGATTGGGGATCGCCCGCATCCCCCCGAACGCGCCGGTGCCGTAATGGAGCGCGTGGGTGGCCACCGACAGGGTCGCCTCTGCAAATGGCACGCACTGACCGCCGAACCAGGCATAGGGGAGGAACTGATGCATCGGACCGGCGTTTCTGGAGCGATCTTCTCACTGCCAGGCCCCGACCGTGCCCGCAAGCACCCAGGATGAGGCCATGCATCGATTGGCCACGGTTCCAGGTTCAGCCGAGGAGGCGGCGCAGGGAGCGTTCGTTGAACAGCCAGCGGCGCCGGTGCTGCTGCTCACCAGTGCCGACACCGACATCGTGGCGCTGGAAGCCCTGCTGGTGGCTGAGCCGGATCTGCTCGGCAGTGACCTTCGCGCCCTCAACCTGGCGGCGCTGGTCCATCCGGCCGTGATCGATCACTACGTCGCCAGCACAGTGGCAGCAGCCCGGATGGTGGTGGTGCGCCTGCTGGGGGGGAAGGGTCACTGGAGTTATGGCCTGGAGCGCCTGCAGGACTGGTGGCAGCAGGATCCAGACAGACGAGCGCTGGTGGTGCTGGCCGGCACCGCCGACGAAGACCGTGCCCTGGCGAACCTGGGCAGCGTCCCACCAGCTCTGGCCATCGGCCTGGCCGGCTGCCTGCGGGAAGGCGGGGCGGAGAACCTGCGTCGGATGCTGCGCAGCCTGCGCTGTCTCCTGGAGGGGCGGGAAGTGGTCCCGCCGCAGCCCAGCCCGCTGGCCGATCCCCTGCCCCACGACTGGCAGAACGATCCGGGCCCGCGGGTGGGGCTGCTGCTTTACCGGGCCCTGCACCAGGCCGGCGATCTGGCCCTGGTGGAGGACTGTCTCAAGGCCTTGCGGGGGCAGGGGCTCTGTCCCCGGGCCCTGTGGGTCAGCGGACTGCGGGATGCGGTCGTGCAACGGGGCGTGGCCGACCTCCTGAGCCGCGAACAGGTGCAGGCGGTGCTCTGTGCCACCGCCTTTGCCTCGGTGAGCGTCTCGGAGGCAGGGCTGGGGGCGCCGCTGTGGGAGGCCCTGAATGTGCCGGTGCTGCAGCTGCTCACCAGCGGCCAGCCGCGCGCCACCTGGCAGGCCAGCAGCATTGGCCTCGGGCCCGTGGATCTGTCGCTGCAGGTGGCGTTGCCGGAATTGGATGGCCGGCTCACCACCCGCATCGGCGCCTTCAAGGAAACCGAGCAAGCCAGTGAACGGTTATCCGTGGCCTTGACGCGTTACCGGCCCGACCCGGAGCGGTTGGCCTGGATCGCCCAGCTCACGGCCCACTGGATCCGCCTGCGAACGACTGCGGCCGCGGAGCGGCGCGTGGCACTCGTGCTGGCCAATTACCCCACGCGCAACAGTCGCCTGGCCAACGGTGTCGGGCTGGACACGCCAGCCAGCGCCGCCCTGATGCTGCAGTGGCTGGCGCAGGCCGGCTACGACCTGGCGGATCCCGACCAGGACCTTGCCCTTGGTGCTACCCGTCACGAGCCGGCACTGCCCGCCGATGGCGACGCCCTGATCCAGCGCCTGCTGGCGGGCCGCAGCAACGACCCCGAGAGCGGTCACCGCCCGGCCCTGGAGCACCTTCCCCTGGAGCGCTACCTGCAGTGGTACGCATCCCTGCCGCCGGCAGGCCGGGAGCGGCTGGAAGCCGTCTGGGGCCCGCCGGAGCGGGATGGCGGCCTGGAGGCGGCCGGCTTTCCGATCCGTGGATTGCGCTTCGGGCGGGTGGTGCTGCTGATCCAGCCGGAACGGGGCTATGACCGCGATCCCAGCCTCAGTTATCACAGCCCCGATCTGCCGCCCACCCATGCCTACCTGGCCCAGTACCTGTGGCTGCGGCAGAGCTTTGCAGCCCAGGTGGTGGTGCATGTGGGCAAGCACGGCAATCTCGAATGGCTGCCGGGAAAGGGCCTGGGCCTCTCGTCCGACTGCTATCCGGAATGGGCCCTGGGGCCGATGCCGCACCTCTACCCCTTCATCGTCAATGACCCGGGCGAGGGGTCCCAGGCCAAACGCAGGGCCCAGGCGGTGATCCTCGATCACCTCACCCCACCGCTGGGGCGGGCCGGGCTCCATGGCGAACTGCAGGAACTGGAGGCACTGCTCGACGAATACTGGGAGGCCTGCCAACTGGGCAGCGAACGCGCCATCTCCCTGCGTAAGCGGCTGGCCGAACGTCTGGAGGGACTGGAATTTCCCCTGGAGCCCGGCAGTTGCCAGGAAGAGGAAGAATCGGCTGCCATCCGGACTCTGGAGGAGCGCCTTGAGGCAGCCGATGGCTATCTCTGCGAGCTGAAGGAGGCTCAGATCCGCCTGGGGCTGCACACCTACGGCACCCTGCCGTCGGCCGGCAAATTGACCGAACTGCTGCTTTGCCTGGCCCGCGCACCGCAGGACCGCCAACCGGGTTTCACGCAGGCGCTGGCCCGGGACCTCAACCTCGACCTCGACCCCTGGAGCGATCCGGAGGAGGCGCGCCTGAGCGAGCTCGACCGGCAACGTCTGCAGGCGCTGCAGGCTCAGCAGTGCTCGGTACCCCTGCGCCACGTGGGCGATGGTGTGGTGTTGCTGGAGCAGGCCGCTCTGGCGCTGCTCCAGCCGCTGCTGAAGGACCCTGAAGACAGCGATTCCGGGGTCACAGCTGCAGCCCAGCCGCCGGTGTGGGGCGCCAGCACGGCAGCCGCCCTGGACAGGGTCCAGACCGTTCTGCTGCCACGGCTGCTGGCCTGTGGCGATGCCGAACAGCAGGCCTTTCTGCGGGGACTGGCCGGCGAGCGCATCGCCGCCGGGCCTTCCGGTGCCCCCACCCGCGGCCGCCCCGATCTCTTGCCCACGGGTCGCAACTTCTATTCGGTCGATCTGCGGGGCCTGCCTACCGAAGCGGCCTGGGATCTGGGACGCCGCAGTGCCGCTCTGCTGCTGGAGTTGCACCTCCAGGAAGAGGGCGACGACCTGCGCTGCCTGGCCCTGTCGGTGTGGGGTACGGCGACGATGCGGAACGGTGGCGAAGACATCGCCCAGGCCCTGGCCCTGCTGGGGGTGCAACCGGTCTGGGACGGTCCGACCCGGCGGATGGTGGATCTCGAGCTGATTCCCCTGAGCGTGCTGCAGCGTCCACGGGTGGATGTGACCCTGCGGATCTCGGGACTGTTCCGCGATGCCTTTCCCCAACTGGTGGGCTGGTTCAACCGGGCCACGGCCATGGTGGCGGCGCTGGATGAAGCCGAGGAGTCCAATCCCCTGGCGGCGGCGGCCCGCCGCGAGGGCCACAGCGGCCGTGTCTATGGATCGGCGCCAGGGGCCTACGGCGCCGGTCTGCAGGGCCTGATCGACAGCGGCCAATGGGAGGAGCGCCGCGATCTGGGCGAGGCCTTCCTCAACTGGAGTCAGTGGCGATATGACGGAGACGCCGGTCTGGGCAGCTCAGCCGGCTCGACGGCTCTGGCCCCCGGAGCAATTGATGCCCGCATCGATCGCAGCGGTCTGGAGGAGAGGCTGCGCCACGTTGAGGTGGTGTTGCACAACCAGGACAACCGCGAGCACGACCTGCTCGACTCGGATGATTACTACCAGTTCCAGGGAGGCCTCAGCGCCGCCGCCGAAGCGATCAGGGGCTCAGCTCCGGCCCTATGGTTCGGCGACCACTCCCGCAGCCAGCGGCCACGCCTGCATCGGCTGGAGCGTGAATTCGACAAGGTGCTCCGCAGCCGCGTGCTCAACCCCCGCTGGATCGATGCCATGCAAGAGCACGGCTACAAGGGGGGATTCGAGATGGCGGCCAGTCTGGATTACCTGTTCGCCTACGACGCCAGCACCGGCCGCGTACCCGACTGGAGCTACGGAGCTCTCTGTGACCGCTGGCTGGGGGACGCAACCGTGCGCCAGTTCCTGCAGGGCGCCAACCCCTGGGCCCTGCGAGATATGGCCGAACGACTGCTGGAGGCCCACCACCGCGGACTCTGGGAGAGCGCAAACCAGAAGCAGCTGGACCAGCTACGCCAGCTGCTTCTGGACAGTGAGGCCATGATCGAAGCCCGTTAGGGCCTGATCAAGCGCCCCAGCCTGCCGCTCAGGCGTTGAGATCCTTGACCATGGACTTGAACGGATCGATCGATCCGGGCTTGCCCTGCTGACGGGTGATCGCCGGTTGGTCGTTGGCGTCGGTGTCGTTCTGCTTCCTGGCGGCAGCGGCCCCACCCGGGACGTTCACGCCGGTCACGGCCGAGCTCTTGAGCCGCTGCTCCAGCTCAGCGGCGGACATCTGCTTGGCAAAGGTCTTCTTGACCGGCTTGGGCACACCGCCGGTGAGATTCATCTCAGCGCTGGCGGAAGCCATGCCGGGGAGTCCTTCCGAGGCCCGTTCCAGACGCGCCTCCATCGAGGCCACCTCCTGCACCATCTCCTTGTTGCCGGGGTTATCAGCCGTACCCGGGAAGGTATGGCGAATCGTGTTGGAGCGCCGCATGAAGTTCACATCCCCCATGCTGGTGGAGGCGTCTGGCTCCAGGAAGAACGCTTCGGCTTCCTTCTTGGGTTTGGAGGCCGGCTTCGAGGCCGCCGCAGCGTTACGGGAACCGAGCAGACGATCGAAGAGGCCCATCGGCGTTGAAGAAAGGCGTCAACTGAGCCTAGCGGCCCCGCAGCTCCAACCCATGGGTATCGGTACCACAACTCTGCAAAAGGCCACGTTCAGCCAGAGCGCCGGCGATTGCTTCGCACACCAGCGGTGTCGGCGCCCAGCGACCCTGCATGGCGTAGTCGTACCAGGCTTCGGCCCCGTCAAATCCCTGGGTGGCGGCGGCCGTCAGCAGGCGCTGGTGACTCAGCCGGTAGCGGGCCGGATGGGCCAGCAAGGCCAGGCCTCCAGCGGAGCGGATGGCCGCCACCACGGCCTCGGAGCGAAGCGCCGGTCCCACCACCGCCTCGCCGCGCAGGTAGATCGCCAGGGCGGGATGGTCAGGGGTGAAGCCCAGGGCCAGCACATGCACCAGACAACCCTCCAGTAGGCAGCTGATCTCGACGCCACTCCAGAGGGTGGGAACGGTCAACCCTTCAGACGCCAGTTCATTCAGGGCCGCCTGCACCTGCGGATAGGCCGCCATGGCGTGGTGATCCGTCACCGCGAAATGGTCCAGACCGATCGCAGCGGCCTGGCGGGCCAGCTCGCGGGGATGCAGGCTGCCGTCGCTGCAGGTGGTGTGGCAATGGAAGTTGAGCCGACCTGGACAGCTGTCTGCCGAGACTGTTCGGAGCACCCTGGCCAGAGGGTGGTTGGCGGCCTCGTCACGCAGCTGGGGGAAAGACATCTCCATCAGCAGCGAGGCCTTGGTTTCGACGGGGCAGGAAGAACAAAGGGTTCGAGGCCAAGCTGGCAGGGCATACCGTCAGCCCACCAGCGAGTCGGCCGCCGCCAGCCTTTCGGCCCGCAGACGACGCCAGCGGGCATAGAACTGAATCGAGGCGGCCATGAACACCACCAGGGCCACGATGAACCAGGTGGCGGCGCCGGTAGGGAACTGGTTCTTGAACACCACCAGCATCACCACCACAACCAGCAGAAGGGTGGGCAGCTCATTGAGGGCCCGCAGCTGCTTCGGGCTCCAGCCGCAGTTGCCCTGCTGCAACTGGCCCATCAGCCGATAACAGAAGGCGTGGTACGCGAGCAGCGCCGCCACAAAGGCGAGCTTGGCGTGCATCCAACCCTGATGCAGCCAGGCAGGATTGACACTCAGCAGGCCAGCTGCACAGACCACCGCCACCACCATGCCGGGGGTGGTGATGATGTTGGCCAGACGCCGCTCCATCAAGGCGTATTGCTGCTGAAAGGCAGTGCGCAGGCTGGGTTCGAGCTCCTCAGCCTCGCGGTGGTAGATGAACAGACGCACCAGGTAGAAGAGCCCGGCGAACCAGACCACCACACCCACGATGTGGAGGGTCTTGAACCACAGATAGGCCTCGGGCGGCCAGGCGAAGGCCAGGGGCATGCAGCATTGGGTCGCGTGGCCGCAGGCTAGGACCCGACATCCGGGATGATGGGAGGGGTCGCAAGTGCTGCGTGACGCCTCCTCGACACCGCCCCTCCGCCGGTTCTGGGCGAGGCAGGAAAGCAGCGCCAAGGCAGGACAACTCCTACGAAAGATCGGGAGAGCCTCCCGAACAGCTGCGGATGCACAGCTACCTCACGCAGGATGTGACCCCCGAGGCGATGGGGAGCTTTTTTGAGGCTACAGCGGAGCTCTATGAACGGTCTCCCTGGCGGCTGTTCCCGAGCAATGGGCACCTGTTCCAGGTGACGTGCTCCGCCCTGGGGGTGAAGAAATGGACAGGAGCGGTGCTCGGCCAGGGGGGCGAGAGTTATGGGGTGCTGCTGTTCGATTCGCCCGCAGCCTTTGA
This sequence comes from Synechococcus sp. CBW1006, assembly GCF_015840525.1. NCBI lineage: Bacteria > Bacillati > Cyanobacteriota > Cyanophyceae > Synechococcales > Synechococcaceae > Synechococcus > Synechococcus sp. CBW1006. The sequence goes on from NZ_CP060396.1 coordinate 3,345,156, forward strand.
TCGCTACGTGGAGCTTGGCGAGGTGGCCTCACGCAATGCCGTGATGTTTCCGTTGGCGGTACCCCGCCACCGGGCGATCAGCTTCGATCCGAAGCGGGCCCTGCCGCCTTCGCTTCGGCGAGAGATCGAGCAGCATCAGTGGCGCGTGGCGCGGGGTGATGCTTACCCCTCGCCGATGTTGTTTGAGCCGGACATGAGCCTGGCGCCCCCCGCCGAGGCGGACCTGCGCCGCCTCGAGGCTGTGGCACGAGCCCTCGTGCAACTGATCGACGCCGTGCCGGACCTGCCGCAGTACTGGGATGGCGCTGAAGGCCTCCGCAAGCGCTTCCGGGTGTCCGCCCAGGGGCAGGAGGCCTCGATCACGATCTCTCTGGTGATGGAACCGGAAGAGGAACTAGCCGGTGCAGAGGATGATTCCTCTGCCAAGGAGCGGATTCCCAACGCGCTGCGCCAGAAGGTGGCGTCGCTGATGGAGGCGATCGATCCGTTCTGCCGCGATCGACTGGATGGGGAGTATCGCCAGCTCTGCTACGCGGCGGTGGCGGCCATGGCCCGCAAGCGCCCCTCACCCCTGCTGGGCGGCCGGGAGGCTTCCTGGTGTGCCGGTGTGGTGCATGCGATGGGCATGGTGAATTTTCTGTTTGATCGCAGCCAGACCCCGCACTGCAAAGCAACCGAGATCTACGCCTACTTCGGGGTTTCGGACCAGACAGGCCAGTGCTATTCCAAGAAGGTGCGCGACCTCCTGAAGATTGGCCAGCTCGATCCTCAGTGGACCAGGCCCAGCCGGATGGACGGCAATCCCGTCGCCTGGTTGGTGGAGGTCGATGGCTTCCTGCTCGATGCCCGCAGGCTTCCGCTGGAGTTTCAGATAGAGGCCTGCGCTCTTGGCCTGATTCCCTACGTGCCGGCCCTGCGGGCGCAGAGGGGAAACGCAGAGGACTGAAACGAGTCCGGCCCCAGGTGGCTGGCGGCCCCAGGTGCCAGCGTTGGCAACTCCGCCGCATCAGTGTGGCGATGCGTTGGTCAGTCGGGATTAGGCGTCGTCAGCTTGTAGCCACTGTCGATGGTGGAGGCAGGTAGCGGTTGACTCTCTTCCCCGGGAATCATCACCTCGATGTAGGCCGCGCGCCGTCGTGTCCAGGAATCTGATCGAGAATGCGATCCAGCTCGGCGACCCAGCTCACTTTGGCTGTGAGCCAGTTCTTGCATCCGAAGGCCTGCGGCAGCCGGTAGTACTGCACCGGAGCGAGGTCATCGTAGGCATGGCCACGCTCGCTGATCACATCCTCAATGCCGAAAAGACCGTTGTTGAGCACAAAGATCACCGGCTTGATGCCGTAACGCCCCATCACGGCGAGTTCGTTGAGGGTGAGTTGGTGGGATCCATCGCCCGTCACCATCCAGGTGCGACCGTCTGTCTTGGCCATGGCCACCCCAAGGCAGGCTGGGGTGGCCCAACCGATCGATCCCCACAGACCCTGTCCCTCCGCCGTGACTCCAGCCGGCAGCAGCATGCGGTTGAGATGGGTCATGCAGGTGCCTGTTTCGATCACCACGGTGTCGCCATGTTTCAGGCAGCGCTGCAGCCGTGGATAGAACGCTGCCGAAGAGAGAGGATCCTCGGCGGCACCTACATGCGGTGCCGGCTCCAGCTTCAGATCATGGCCGGCAGCCCGCGGGCTCACCTTCTGACTCAGTGCCGTGAGCACATCATCAATGGCGACATTGAGAAACACCTTCTCGCCGCTCCTCGCCCAGTTGTCCTGAATCGAAACGATGCGGGCCGGGTCGTAGTTGCCCGTCCACAACCCCGTGTTCAGTTCAGTGGTCACGATGCCACCGATATCAAGCACCAGATCAGCCTGGCCCACCAGGGCACGCACCTCGTCAGACGACGTCCAGTCGCCGGCATAGAGGCCGATGTATTGCGGCATCGATTCATCGATGGTTCCCTTCTCGTTCGGCGTGCCGGCGGTGGGCAGGTTGGCTTGGCGGATGACATCCAGGGCCAGATCACGCACGCCCAGCAGCGAGACCAGATGCGTCACCACCGCGACGGGATTGTGGGCGGCCGACAACCGGGACAGGATCGCCGCCATGGCAGCCTCCAACTCTTGAGGGACGCTGCGTTGACGCTTGATCGCCGTGATCGCTGCCCCGGAGATGGCGCTGCCCAGCACCGGCATGTTGCCATTCGCCTCTGAAATCACGATGTAGGGCCTCCTGAGAAGGTAAGAACCACCCCCAGGGCAACAATATGGGGAGGGCCGGCTGACCTCTGAGTGTTGCTCAGGCTGCAGCCGGTTGATTGCTCAGGAGTCGCTCCTCGCCTCTTCGGATGGATTCAGTGCCGATCAGGAGCTGAAACAAGAAGGCAAAAAGGACAAAAAGAAGCTCCAGCAGCTTCTCGAGGTTCATCACCAGTACAGCCAATGCAATGGCTGATCCTTGGGTGGCAGCGAGCTTCTCACGAATCAGACCCAATCCAAATCGCCGCTTCCCCTGTCCGATTTTGCCTTCTACCGCGTTACGTTGCCGTTGATCATCAAGAAACTGTCTCTTCTCTTCTGCCACAAGCTCAGGATCGCTCTTGGGCCGACCAAGGCGAGGTCCACTCAGGCGAATCCCATGACGCTGACAGAAAGCGCGGTTCGCTCGAGTCCGATAGATCTGATCGGCACAGATCACTTCTGGATAATGACCATGACGACGGCGATAGGCTCTTGCCTGAGCCTTTAGATCTTCTCCTTCGTTGTAGGGGTCGTAGCTCAGGCGGTCTAGGTAGGTGAATCCATCACCCGTAACTGAAATTGAGATCTTGGCTCCGAATTCGACATTACATCTGGCTTTGCCACGAACTATGGGCCTGATGTGAGCTTGGAAGAGGCTCACGATCCGATTGGGGATGCTTCTGCTGTCTGAGTGGTAGAGAATCTTCTGCTGGCGAACCAGCTCGCTGACCACCAAGAGTTTGTGATACCAGTGTCTTCCTGCAGCCAAAAGGCAGGCACCGCAAGCGATCAGGGCATCAATACTGCCAAGATTCCGTTGAAGATGGCCGAGCTGCTGCTTAATCGCTCTTCGAATCTTGCTGATGCGAGGGCGCTTCTTCTTTGCCACTGCCAAAAACTGCTGACGGGCTTTCTTTCGATGCGTACGTGGCTTCTGGCCAAACGCCTCTCTGATCGGCGGATGCATCGCATCAATCAGTTTTTCTGTAACTTCTCTGGCTTCATTGAGCAGAGATAAATCAGTCGGATAGCGGATGTCAACCGGTGCGCATGTGGCGTCAATCAAGAGTGTGCCTTGGTTGGCCGATGGCATAGACGTGTGATCATTGCTGCCATGCCCCGTGGAAGAACCGCCACCTTTGTCTGCACCTTGATCATCGTCGGCATCTGCGGCCTGGATCACATTCAGCCCATGGCGCACGATCCGTTCGTTGCAGTCGTTGATCACTGACTCCGGCAGGCGCTTCCGGAAATAGACCATCATCGATGGATCGAACGGTGCTGAGAACTGGAACGCTTCTAATCCAATGAAGAATTGCAGGTACGGATTTTCCTTGAGTTGCTCAACCAGCTCCTCGTCTGTGATCGCCATGCGAGCTTTGATGATCAGGGCACCCAATGCCATTCGAAATGGCTTGGCAGGTGCCCCAAAGCCTTTGCAGAACTGCGACGCGTAGTCGTCCTCCAGCTCATCCCAGGGAATGAGCTCAGCAAGCTTGATCCAGCGATTGTCACCAGAGAGTTTGCCGCCAAACGGCAAGAAGAAATCCTCAAACGAGAGCTGATGACGATGCTCGCGCCGATACATGTGGAAAACTCTGGACTGCTTTTCGGCGATATCGAGCCGAATTGAGCACATTCTACAGTTGAAATCTGCTCGGATCCACTGCGGCGCAGCCGCTTTGCCCTTTCTCAGGAGGCCCGATGTAGGTGGGCATGCACTGGCGCAGAGCCGCTCGGATCACCCGTTCCAGTTCATCGATGCAGTTGTCAGGGGTGAGCACGGCGCTCACACATCAGGCGGCGGCAGAGAGAGATTGAAAGCGGTTGTAGACGTTATCGCCCAGGTTGTGGTGAGTGATCAGACCCAGCTTCTGGATACGTTCGCTGGGCATGCCCACGAGGTGAAAGACCGGTAGGCGATGGGCTTTGCTGCCCATGACGCCATTGATGGCTGACAGTTCACCCACCCCATAGGTGGTTGAGAGCATGGCCGCCCCGCGGATGCGGGCGTAACCATCGGCGGCATCGGCGGCGTTGAGCTCATTGGCACAGGCCACCCAGCTCAGGCCGGGCACGGCTTCAGTCGCATCATCGATTGAAAAGGCATAGTCGCCCGGTATGAGGTGGGTGCCATTTATTGGACAGGTTTGGTCCCTGACATCGTTAACCCTGGGCGGGAGGGACAGGATTCGTTCTCAGTGTAGACCTCATGGGGAGTTCGACCTCCCAGAGAGCTGTGGGGCCTTACATGGCAGTACCTCCACAGAAAGCGGGCCAGGCTGATTTCTGCCTCCCAGCCATCGCTGTAGGCACGTAGGTACACCTCCTCGTACTTGACTGTGCGCCACAGCCTTTCCACCAGGATGTTGTCATAGCAGCGTTTCCTTCCGGACCAGCTGATCCTGATTTTCTCGGCTTGCAGCCTTGCCACGAAGTCCGTGGAGGTGAACTGGCATCCTTGGTCGGAGTGGAAGATCTGTGGCTTGCGGCCAGCCCCCAGCGCCACGTCCAGGGCTTCCAGGCAGAATTCCGTGTCAAGGCTGTTGGAGAGTTTCCAGCTGAGAACATTCCTGGAGAAGAGATCCACGATCGCCACCAGGTAGAGAAAGCCTTTCTGAAGCGGGATGTAGGTGATATCAGTGGCCCAGACCTGATCCACTGCCGTGACCAGGCTGAGATCCACCAGGCAGGGGAAGCGCTCGGATGGATGACCCGGAATCGTCGTGCGCGGTTTCTGGTAGATCGCCCGTAAACCCATGCGGCGCATGAGGTTTCGCACCCGGTCACGGCTGATCGGGATCCCATCTCTGGCCAGATAGCCCACCATCCGGCGGCTGCCGCAGCAGGGATCCTCCAGGTAGAGAGTATCGATCCTGGCCATGATCCGCAGCGTCGATTCCCGCGCCGGTGTGGGCTGGTAGTACAGCGTGGATCGAGGCAGCCCCAGCAGCGCACATTGGCGGCTGACACTGAGCTCAGGGTGGTCGTGATCGACCAGCTTGCGCAGTTCATGGGCATCAGAGCAGCTGAGACTTTTTTTTGAGCCATTCCAGCTCCATCTGGAGCCGGCCGATCTGCTGGAACAGCTCCGCTTCCTTGGCCTGCCCCTCGTCCTTGTCCTTGGTCTTCTTGCCCCTGGTGAACAGCTCGCTGGCGCCGTCCAGCAGCTGCCGCTTCCACTGGCTCACCTGGATTGGGTGAATAGCGTGATCAGCGGCGATCTCCTGGATCGTCTTGCGGCCACTGATCGCCTCCATGGCGACCCTGGCCTTGAACTCGGGGCTGTGAGTGCGGCGTTTGCTCATCGGTGGGAGCCCCTTTCAGGGGAGGTGCCCCGCCTCAGAGGTTAACGATGGGCCCTGTCCAGAAAAACCAGACCACCTCAGTACGCCGAAAATGCGATCAAGGCCCAGCTGCGCCAGACGAGTCAGTACATACTGAGCAACGGTGAGCTGAGACATTGTCGGATCGACAACAGACCAAACTTAGCCTTTCTCCTGATTCGGTTTGCAAGCAACTCATCATTACGGTTATTCAGGCCAATAGGAAGGTAAGAAGCCAACTCTCAAGACGCCGTTGCAAACACTTCCGTTAGAGTCGTAATGACTTTTTGGGGCGCGTGACTGCCAACATCCAGGGCAGGGGCAAGGTGGCCTTCAGGTCTCGCCCGGTACCGGAACGGGAGGCGATGGCTGCAGAGGCGGCCCTTGCTCGAAGCGCTCCAGCAGAACCTGCACGGGAATCTTGGTGCCGAAGCGGCAGGCGTGGGTCTCACTGGCCCGCAGGCTGCCGTGCTCCCAGAACTTGTTGCTGCCGTTCCCGCCTCCGCAGAAGCCGAAGGCCTCACAGCTCTGGTGGCAGTTCGCCACGCCTTCCGCCATGTCGCCCCAGAGGCGATGGAAGCGTTCAGTTGTGGTGGATTCCACCAGGGACATCTCACGCAGATTGCCGAGATTGAAGCTGCCGTAGGTGTCGCTGGCCACCGAGAGCAGCTCGGGATCGAAGGTGGAGAAATTCCCAAGGGCATCGACACTCAGGATCGAGAAGGGCCGGTTGAGTTCGTTCTGCTGCATGCGGCGTTGATCCTGGATCAGCCCGATCACCTGATCAAACTCCCGCAGGATGACGGGAAAGCCGTCCTGCTCACTCAGATCCCAGAACGTTCGCAGAAAGTGCCGATATTGCTCCTCCCGGTCCTGCCCCTGCATCGAGGAGCTGGTGTGAATCCCCTCCTGTTCCTCCACGTTGAACCCCACGGCGCTGATGCCGTTGTCGCGGAAGAAGCGGTAGATCCGCTCCGGTTGCTCCATCGCTGCCGCCGTGATCACGGAGATGCAGTGGAAGGGCAGGTCATGGCGATGCAGGGCCTCGATCCCCTTCATCGCCAGGCCATGGGACCCCAGGCCGTTGCGGAATCGACGGTTGGCGTCGTGAATATCTTCGGGGCCATCCACGCTGATGCCCACCACGATTCTGTTGCGACGGAAGCACTCACACCAGGCGTCGTTGATCAGGGTGGCGTTGGTCTGCACATGCTGCGTGAACTCGATCTCCTCCGCCTGCCACTCCAGCAACGACCGGCGGATGATCGCGGTCGCTTCGTCGTACCAGCTACAGGGCAGAGTGAGCGGCTCGCCGGCATGCCACACCAGGGCAAGCTCCGGTCCGCAATAGGGACTCTCCAGTATGCGCTGCATCAGCAGCGGCAGCAGGCTGAGGTCGAAGTCTCGTTTCTTCTGGCGATCCGGCAGATAGCAGTAGGAGCAGTCGAGGTTGCACAACGAGGTCGACTGCACCACCACCAGGCCGATGGGGCCGAAGCGGCTGAGATCAGGCCCGGCAGAAGAGGCTCGGATCACCAGTTGATGAACGTACGACCAGACCCATTGCGCCAGGCATCACCGCCACCGTTGCGCCAGGCGGAGCTGCCCCCATTCCCCCAGCCGCCGCGGTAGGACCCATTGCTCCAGGTGGGGCGGCTGTTGCTCCACTTGGCGCCGCCTTTGCCATTGCTCCACTTGCCGCTGCCACGGGTGTTCTTGAAGGCGTGACCACCGCCGTTACCCCACTTGCTCTTGGCAATCTGCTCGCCCTCGACGGCAGTGGGTCGCAGCAGATTGCTCCAGTCGCCATTTCTGACGGTCTCAATGCGGCTGTCGAGACTGTTGGCAGGATCCGGCTGGCCGTAGACAAGCGAAGCTTCGGCGCTCTGGCAGAGAGCGGCACTGCAGGCCAGCAGAACCTGGAAGGCAATCAGGGAGCGTTTCATCAGGACAGAAGGGTGCGGACGGTGATGGCACTCAGAGGGGAGGAATCAGAACGGGAGCATCACTCGGCACCCTGTTGGTCCGGCGGCTTCACGGTGGTGGAGATCTCCGCCGTGGAAGTCAGGATCAACGCGTAAAAGTCGCTGATCTGCTCTTCGGAGAGTTTGATGGCGCTGCCAGGTCCCACCCAGCGATTCACCATCTCACGGGAACCGCTGTCGCCGTCCACATAGGCCTGCATCATCTGGGCGATGGCCAGGTTGCCGGCGGTCAGCAAGCCAGGATTGCTCTGCGCCACGATGCAACCGATGCCGGTTCGGGCATAGGGGTAGTCGGGCACTAGCTTCTTGTTGCCAGACCCCCTGTTGGCGGCCAGCCAGAGGCTTGAGCCTGCCAGGATGTCCACCGTGTTGTCATTCAAAGCGGCCAGGGCCTCTGCCGGAGTCTTGAATCCCCTGAGCTTGGCCGCAGGCACCACACTGGCGATGACCTGGGCGGCGGCGGAGTTGTCCACCACCCCCACGGTTCTGCCGCTCAGGGAGTCAGGTGTGCCATCGACACCGGCGGGTGCCAGCAGGCGGGTGCCACCAATGGCGAAGGGAAGGGTGAAGAGCGCCTGCCGGGTTCGGGGCCAGGTGAAGGCCACGCCGCAGGCAATGTCGGCCTTGCCGGTGGTGATGGCGTCGAACCCCTGATCGATGCTGGCCACCGGCATGAAGCGAAGGCTTGTGGCCCCCGCCTCGTCTTTCACGGCGTTGAGCACATCAACGGCGAGACCCTCATAGCTGTCGCCCCGCTTCTCGATGAACGGCAGAACGGCATCGAAGACCACGGCCCTCAGTTCGCCCGTCGCGGGGCGGGACTGGGCGGGAGGCGGCATCAGACCGGCCAGCAGCACGAGGGCACCCAGGACGGGGACGAGCCGGGAACGCATCGGAATCCGCTGAACGACCATCCATGGATATCCGGTACCGCTGGGGCCAGTCGGCAGGACATACATATTGAAAGGAAGGCTGGCTGAGTCAGGCACCATCGGTCCTGGCCAGGGCGGGCATCCTGCGGTGTTGATCGCACTGGCCACCGCCAGGGGAACGTTGCCCTGGTTCCCGATGCAATCTCAGGGGCGTGCCAGGCCCCATGGGTGCCGTCAGTGCCGGTAGCGTCAGCTGATTCCCCGGTCCCATGGATGGTGAACGGCTCTGAACGACCTGAGCGCCCGGCGCCCCAGGCTCCGGCAGGGCATCTGCCGGTCCAGCTGATCCACCGCTATCTCCGCCTGTTTGCCTTCTACGACCGCGATGGCGACGGACGCCACACCCTGCGCGGCGATTTCGAGCCGGTGGCTGCTCAGCTCGCTCAGCGCTGGCAGGGTCGGAGGACTCCCTTCCCGAATCTGCTGCAGCTTCTTCTCGACACCTACAGGCACGAAAACGCGCGTCGAGACAGCGATCACAACGGACAGGTGACTCAGGTGGAGTTCGTGGCCTCCCACGCGCGGGTGTTCGCTGCCTTCCAGGCCGATCCGGATGGTGCACGGCGGTTCATCGCCCGGTCCGCCGGGGGTTTTTTCGACGTGCTCGACCTCGATGGCGATGGCATGCTCTGCCTCGACGACCTGGCGTCCTTCGCCTCCGCCTACGGCCATCCCACCGGCAGCATCGCCGCCAACCTCGATGCGATGCTCGCCGGCCTGGGTTTGCCGGCAGGCCTGCTGCCACGCGAGGCTTTCCTGACGCTGGTGGAACAGTATTGGTTCGATCCCTCCCCTGAGGCGCCCGGCCGCCACCTCTTCGATGGCGTGGGCCTGTCCGATCCATCCGATGCCCACACCGCAAGCATTGCCCCCCCATCAGTGGATGACAAGCTTGGACTGGATGGGCCTGAACGCTGAACGGATTGGAGGGGTGCACTGTTTGTTCCCCGATCATTCGATTCAGACATCGCTTGCTGATCACAGCAAAAAACCTCGCCAGGGATTGATCCAAAACATCCTCAATGGCCGCATTCTTCGCCATTGCATGCCTGGTTAACGGGCAAGGAAGTTCAACAGCAGTTATCAGCAATGGTCATCCTTGTCGACAGCAGCCATACAATGAAGGTTAGACGCTCTTGACAGCTGATCGCCCAAGAAAAGGTATCCTTATAACTCACTCCTCTTTTCAGATCCATTCTCCTTAAGATCCATATTTCCGAAATCCCTCCCATTTAGTGCTGTTTCTCATTTGAGAGATCCAAGCTCTTGAATCCGCTAGTTTCAGCCGATCCAATCCTCCCTTTCAGCAGGGGTTGAACCATGGCTCACCCATTGAAGCGTTCGTTGGATAGGTAACGCCTTCCTCCATAGGATGACGTTGTCGTTGTCAGGTGGGAGGCGCCCCCAATCTGTGGCTCAATAAACTGGATGATGGGTTGCATCTGGCGGTGCTGTTCGTGCCCGACGATCGCGGCACACCACCACGCTGCGCTCAGGGCACTGCGGGATCTCTCCAATCACAACAACGACGAGGGCCGCCCCTTCATCGAAGGCCAGGCAGAGCTGCTGGGTGGCGGCCGCATTCCGGTTGGTCATGCCAACGTCAATGACCCGCCGGTGTATCGCTTCTTCCGCTACCTGGAGGCGATCACCGGCAGCCCGATCGCCTTCGGCCACAAACCACACCCCTGCGATCTGCTGGTTCAGCGCAACTGAAGCAGATCCATCAGTCGCTGGCGCATCAGGGCGATCGGCTGGTCGGCTTCGATCAGATGCTCTCCTGTCGGCCAGGGCTCGAGCACGGCGGCCACGGCGGTGAGAATCGCCCGGTCCTGATCGATCAGGCCCCGCTCGAACCGCACCATGGCAGCAGCCGGCACCTGCTCTTCGGTGTCGTTGCGGACGTAGAAGCGGCTGACTCGCGTGTCCTGGGGATTGGTGGGCACGGCGTGGAACACGATCGGCTGCCGCAGGCCCTTCGGCCATTCCAACTCCAGGTTGAGGCCGAGCGGCGCAATCCAGCTCACCCGCCGCTCCACCGTTCTGGATCCCGGCAGATGTGGCATCTCGCGGTCTCGGGAGGGGTGGCTTTCAGCCCCGACCGCGACTCTGATCGCCGAGAGGCCAGCCGTCACTGTGCAGCTCCGCCGTCGCCTGGATCTCCGTCAGTTCCTCCTCAGGGATCTTCTCCAGTTGGCGCAGCACGAGCGTCATGCGGCCGTTGCGGCTCAGTTCGTACTGGTGGCGGGCGAGGAAATCCCAGTAGTGGGCATTGAGCGGGCAGGCCTGCGGGCCACTGCGCTGGCGGGGGTCGTAGCGGCAGCCCTGGCAGTAGTTGCTCATGCGGCGGATGTAGTTGCCGCTGGCGGCATAGGGCTTGCTGGCCAGGCGCCCGCCATCGGCGAACAGGGCCATCCCCAGCACATTGGTCTGCATCACCCAGTCGTGGCCGTCGATGAACATGCGATGGAACCAGGCGGTGAGGGCCTGGGGATCGAGGCCGGCGATCAGGCCATAGTTGGCCAGCACCATCAGCCGCTGGATGTGGTGCGCGTAACCGGTGGCCTTCAGCTCCGCCAGCACCGTGTCGAGGCAGGCCATGCCGCTGCCGCCCAGCTCCTCGAAGAACGCCGGCAATGGTCGCTGGTGGCCGAAGTGATTGCTGGTGGCATAGGCCTCACCGAACCAGTGGTAGAGGCCATGGGTGTACTCGCGCCAGCCGAGGATCTGGCGGATCACCCCCTCCAGCCCCGCCAGGGGCGTCCCCCGCTCCAGGCCCGCCGTCTCCAGCCGGCGGATCACCTCCAGCGGATGGAGCAGCCCCAGGTTCAGATAGGGCGAGATCAGCGCATGCCAGAGGGTGGGCTGCCCCTGCACCATGGCGTCCTGATACGGCCCGAAGCCATCGAGGCGGGTGGCAATGAAGTGTTCCAGCACTGCCAGGGCCTGCTGCCGGCTCACCGCCCAGCCGAAGGGACGGGGACTGCCCGGCAGTGGCGGCAGCCCTTCCGCGCGCCGCTGCTCCTGCAGCCGCTCCACCCGCTCGATCACCGCCTCGGTGATCGCATCCGGGGCAAAGACCAACGGTGCCGGACCCTCCAGCCCCCGCGGCGGTGCCTTGCGGTTGTCGGCATCGAAGTTCCACTGGCCACCCAGGGGACGGGCCATCTTGCCCTCCCCCTCCAGCAGCACGCCGAAACGGCGGCGCCCCTCGCGGTAGAAGAATTCCAGGCGCCACTGCTTCTGGCGCCCGGCCCACGCCGAGAACGCCTCCCGGCTCCAGAGGAAGGCGTTGCTGGGCAGCCACACCAGGCGCACCGGGAGCCGCAGGGCATCGATGGCCTGGCGAAACTCCCGATCCGCCGGCTCCATCAGACGCAGCTCCTCGATCCGGTGCTCGGCGATCCAGCCCCGCACCGCCTCACCGGAGCTGGCCGCCTCACGGTGATCCACCTCCCAGCCCACCTGCCGCAGCACGATGGCGAAGTGCCGCTGGGCGCTCCACTGCAGCACCAGCTTCTGGCAATGAGACGCCCGGCGGCGGAGTCCCGCGGCGCTCTCGACCAACAGCACCCGCGCCTGCCCCGGCCCGGTGCTGGCCAGGGCGGCCTGATCGGCGCTGAGCTGATCGATCAGCACCCAAACCCCCAGCCTGGGCGCGAGGTCAGCCAATCGGCTCACCGCTGAGACGGCAGGCGCGCCGGGTCACCGCCGCCACATAGCCCCGCTCCACCGGTCCCGTCGCCGGGCTGAGGCGCCCATCACGGCAATCCACCACCAACCGCTCGTGGTGCCCCTGCTGATCGCTCACCCGCAGGCGCAACTGGAAATGGTGCTTGGCACTGCGGGTGATCTGATCTGCGCAGACCGGTCCGATGCACAGGCCCGGCTCCGCCAGGGCCTGCGGGATCCAGGACTGCGGTATCAGAGCCTGCGGTGCAAAGTCCAGTGGCACGGGCACGGGCAGCAGGGGAAGCGCCACCGCCAGAAGGCTCAGCAGCAGACCATTCAGCAGCAGGCCAGGGATGTGCCTCAACCGGCGAGCTCCAGAGGGGTTCCATTCTCCTGGCTGCCGCAGTCAGGAGTGGAATCGGTGAGGCGTGGATCCGGATCCGCTGCTGGTGCCGTGTCGGTGTCGGTGTTGATGTCGGGGGTGTCAGCATCCGCATCCGGGTGGAAATAGGCCCAGATCTGCTGCGCCAGGGCCGGCCCCACCCCCGGAGCCTCGGCAATCCGCTCGGCACTGGCCAGCTGAATGGCATCGATCGAACGGAAGTGAGCCAGCAGCTCCTTGACGCGCTTGGGCCCCAGACCCGGAATATCGGAGAGGCGGGAGCGTTTCATTCGCTCCCCCCTCTGCTGCCGGTGGAAGGTCACAGCGAAACGGTGGGCTTCATCGCGCAGGCGACGCAGCAGCTGGACACCCAGCTGCTCGGGCTCGCTTTCGAGCGGCTCCCGGGCACCGGGCAGAAAGACCTCCTCCCGCTGCTTGGCCAGGGAGCAGACCACCAGGTCCTCATCGAGATTCAACTCCCGCAGGGCCTCCATCACCGCCGAGAGCTGCCCCTTGCCGCCGTCGATCATCACCACATCCGGCCAGTCATTGAGCCCGCCGGTGTGCAGCGCCGAATCGGCCGCCCGCCGCAGCTCACGCAGATCCGCCCCCTCGGCCTTGGCCTGGGCCCAGCGGCGGAAGCGGCGACGCATGATCTCGGCCATGGCCATGAAGTCGTCGGAGTGGCCGGATCGGATCGAACTGCTCTGGATCTTGTACTTGCGGTAGTGCTGCTTGGCTGGCAGGCCATCGAGAAACACCACCTGCGACGCCACCGCATCGCTGCCCTGGATGTGGCTGATGTCATAGCCCTCGATGCGGCGGGGTGGATGGGTCAGATCGAGCAGCTGGGCCAGATCTTCCGTCGCCAGCGTGTTCTGTTCACTGCTGCGCTGGGCCCGCTCCAGCTCATAGCCGGCATTGCGAACCACCAGCTCGATCAGCTCGGCCTTCTGCTGCCGCTGCGGCACCACCAGCTTCACCCGGCGACCGCGCCGCTCCGCCAGCCAGTCCTCAATCAGGCTCTGCTGGGGCAGGGGGTATTGCAGCAGCAGCTCCGGCGGAATCTCCACCGGTTCCACCTGGCTGTAGTGCTCCTCGATCACCCGCTGCAGGATCCGGCCCAGGGCCTGTTGCCGCTCCGGCGCGGCTGGCAACTCCCCGCCAGCTCCTTCCTCCGCAGCGGGAAGGGCCACCGCATCGGCGGTGAAACCGAGTCGACCCACCAGCTTGCCGGCGCGCATCTGGAACAGCTGGACCGCCGCCAGCCGGTCATTCGCCGCCAGGGCCAGCACATCGCGGGAGACGGAACTGTCCCCCAGGCTCATCTTCTGATCAGCGGTGAGGTTGGCCAGACCCTGCAGCTGGTCGCGAACCCGAGCTGCCGCCTCGAAATCGAGCCGCTCGGCATAGCGCTCCATCTGGACCTGCAGCAACTCCAGGAGCTCATCATTGCGGCCCTGAAAAATCATCGCCACCTTGCGGAGGATGTGGTGATAATCGTCCGAGCTGATCTTCTCCTGGCAGACACCAGGGCAGCGGCCGATATCAAAGTTCAGGCAGGTGCGATCCCGATGTAGTGGCTGGGGCCGTTGCCGCAGTGGAAACACCCGCTTGACGAGGCCCAGGGTGCGGCGCAGCAGTCCCACATCCACATAGGGCCCGTAGAAACGATCCAGCGGGCTGCGCAAGCGGCGGCGGCGGGTGATGAACAACCGCGGATAGGCCTCACTCCAGGTGATGCAGAGATAGGGATACTTCTTGTCGTCCTTGAGCAGCACGTTGAAGTGCGGCTGGTTCTGCTTGATCAGGTTCGACTCCAGCGCCAGCGCCTCCGCTTCGCTGTCGGTGACGATGAACTCGATCTCACACACCTGCCGCACCATCAGGCCGATGCGGGGGCTGTGCCCCTGGGAGGCCTGAAAGTAACTGCGTACCCGGTTGCGCAGCAGCTTCGCCTTGCCGATGTAGAGGATGCGATCGTCGGCGTCGCGCATCAGATAGCAACCCGGCTCCGCAGGGACCGCCTTGAGGCGGGCCCGCAGACGCTCAGGCTGTTGGATCAGGGGGCGCTGGGTGGCCCCGGCGGGCTCGGGGAGGGACTCAGCCACGGGGCAAACCACCGGGTGCTGCGTGGGATCAGCCGCCGTACTGCCAGCCGGTGCTGCTCAGCTCCAGGGCACTGGCATCGCGGTGCAGCACAGCGCTCTTCACCTCACCCACGAAGACGGTGTGATCACCGTGGGCCACCTGCCCCACCAGCTCACACTCAACGCCGCCCAGGGCGTCGTTGAGAATCGGCAGGCCGAGGGGGCCGAAGCTGAAAGGTGCGGCATCAAAGCGACCACCCATGGCTTTCTGGGGCTTGAAGAACACGGCCGCCAGATCCTTCTGATCGGAGCTCAGCACGTTCAAGGAAAACCGTCTGGTGCGCTGGATGATGCCGTTGCTGGTGGAATCGGCCCGCACGGCCATCACCACAAGCGGCGGCTCGAACGATCCCTGGGTGACCCAGCTGGCGGTGAAGCCATTCACCTCTTCGCCTTCGGTCACGCCGCAGATGAACACCCCATGGGGGATCTTGCGCAGGAGCACCTTCTTGGCTTCGGCGTTCAGGCCGGGCTGGTCGGACATGGCAGGGGAGGGCGCGGACGCCCGCGGCTGTCCTGACTCTAGAAAGCCATCCGCAGGTGAAGCAGCCCATAGGCTGGCCGCCAGCAGGAACCGAGCGATGCGCGCCCTCTACCCCGGCAGCTTCGATCCCCTCACCCTGGGCCACCTCGACCTGATCGAGCGATCCGCCGGCCTGTTCGACGGCGTGATGGTGGCGGTGCTGCAGAACCCGGGCAAGCGCCCCGCCTTCACTCTGGAACAACGCCTGGAGCAGATCCAGGCCGCCACCGCCCACCTCGCCGGTGTGGAGGTGGGCAGTTTCGACGGACTCACCGTCGACTTCGCCCGCCAGTGCGGCACCGCCGTGATCCTGCGGGGCCTGCGGGCCCTGAGCGACTTTGAGTTCGAACTGCAGATCGCCCACACCAACAAGAGCCTGGCGCCCGCGGTGGAAACCCTGTTCCTGGCCACCGCGGTGCACCACAGCTTCCTGAGCAGTTCGGTGGTCAAGGAGGTCGCCCGCTTCGGCGGCGATGTGCGCCACATGGTGCCGGCGGGAGTGGCGGAAGATCTGGCCAGGCTCTTTAATCGGACATCCCCGACGGCCTGAGATGTCCGAGTTGCGCATCACCGTGCTCGATCAGCTGGAGCAGCTTGAGGAGCTCGTGCTCGATGGCAGCCGCATCCCCTTCAGCGGTGGGCGGCTGGTCAACGAGCAGGACGCCATCGAGCTGATGGATGCGCTGCGGGAGGCTCTGCCTGGTCAGATCGAGCAGGCGGACGAGCTGATCCGTCAGCGGGAGAGTTTCATCGTGAAGGCCCGCCAGCAGGCTGAGGAGATCGTCGCCCAGGCGCGGCGGGAGCGGGAGCAGCTGATTCAGAACGCTTCGGTGCGCCAGGAAGCGGAACGGCAGAGTTCCGAGATGCGCGAACAGGCTCGCCAGCAGTGCGAGCAGGTGCTGTTACAGGCCCGTCAGCAGGCTGCCCAGGCCGAACAGGAGCACCAAACCAGGCTCGCCCAGATGGAGCAGCAATTCGCCGCCAGGCGCCAGCACCTGGAACAGGAAGCCCAGGGCCGGCGCCAGCAGATGGAGCAGGAGGCGACCGAACGCAACCGCCTCCTGCTGGAACAGCACGAGCGCTCCCGCCAGCAGAGCCTGCAGGAGCTGGAGGGCATTCGCCAGGAAGGTCTGCGGATCCAGCGCGAAAGCCAGGCGGAAGCCGAACGGCTGCAGAACGATGCGCTGCAGTTCCGCCAACAGACCCAGCAGCAGTGCGAACAGCTGATCGCCCGCAGCCGTCAGGAGTCGGCCACGGTGCAGGAGGGGGCCAATCGCTACGCAGAGCAGGTGCTGGGGGAGCTGGAGGGCCGCCTCAAGGACCTCAGCCAGGTGGTGCTGGCCGGCCGCAGGGAACTGGTGCGGATGCAGACCGAGGAGTCCGTCACCGCCAGCCGGCCAACCACCTCGGCATCATCTCCAGCAGAGGCCGCTGAGGGCTCCGGCGGATCGGTCAGCCGGGCCCGCCGAGCCGCCAGTCGGCTGCGGCAAGTGGCCGGCGGTAAAGGCTGACGAACACCTCAGACCCACTGGGCACCAACTAGACAGCTGGGCAGAGGCCGGCTGTCTGGGCCTGGCGCAGCACTCGACCGATGGTGGTGTTCGGAGCAGCGGCGCCGTTGGAGATGGCACTCACGTAACGGGTGCCGTCCGGGGAATCGAGCACTCCACTGATCGAGCGCACCCCGCTGATCGTGCCGGTCTTGCCGTGGAAATGGCCCTGCAGCGGTGTTCCCACAAAGAGGTTGCGCAGAGTGCCGCGTTGACCTGCGATCGCCATCGAGGCCACGTACTGGCGGCCATAGGGGTGCTGATCCATGCGCAGCAGCAGGGCCGCGAGCATCCGGCTGGTGAGGCGGTTGGCCCGGTCCAGACCACTGCCATCCACGACCCGCAAGCCCTCGGTCGGCAATCCCTGCTCCGTGAGCCAAAGGGTCGCCGCCTGCCGGGCCTGATCAAGATCCCAGGTGCCGCTGGCCTGGCGCAGCAGCACCTCGGCCGTGAAGTTGTGGCTTTCGGTGTTGGCCAGGCTGAGCAGCCCGTACATCTGCAACGAGGCCTCTTCATGCAGCAACACCGCATCGGCAGGCAGGGGTGTGGCGGCTGAAACCAGGGCCAGACGAGCCTTGCCGCCCTGCTGGACCATCAGCTTCTGCAACAGCGCCTGAAGACGAGCGGGCGGGTTGGCCACGGCATCGTGAATGGCGTTGCTGGTGACGGCCAGGCGCGTAATCGGAGCGCCGTAGGCATAGGCCCGATCGGCCGGGTGCCAACCCTTGGGCCACCAGGCCTGGGCCGGCTCCTCGGCCAGTTGCAGGGTCACCAGACCGGGGGTGTCACCGGGGCCACCACCGGAGCCGAGGGCGAGCTTGGCGAAGCGTTGAAGCTGTGGCACCGCCAGATCGGGATCGCCCTCGCCGGTGAGGCGCAGGGTGCCATCGGGCAAACGCCACAGGCGGGTGCTGAGGTGATAGTCCGGACCGAGCCGATCGAGGGCGAAAGCGGTGCTGATCAGCTTCTGGTTCGAGGCCGGAATGCGGGGCTGGGTGCCGTTCACGTCCGCCAGCAGACGGCCGCTGGAATCCGCCACCGAGACGCTCCAGACCGACCGTTCGCCACCCAGGGCGGCCAAGAGCCGTTGTTGCAGGGCGGGACAGCTCACCTGGGTCTGAAGGCGCGGCAGGCCGACCGGTTGGGGCGTGGCCGGCAGGCTCAGGGCCTGGACCGGCTGCAGAGCCACCGGAGGCGGCGCGGCCAGAACCGCCGGCCGCTGCTGGGCAAAGGCGCTGAGCGGCGCGGCCAGCAGGCTGAAAGCCGTGAGGGCCAGGGCAGACCTGCAGGGAAGACTCATGGGCTGCGATGACTGCTGGGACAAGCTCAGCCATGGCGACGGGTTGAGCGGGGTCGAGGGGTTCGCCTTGAGCAAGGAATCGGAACCCATTTCAACCCTCCCCGACCTGGAGGTCGGTCACGACACCCTGCACGCGGTATTGCTTGCCCTCCAGCTCGACCGGAGCACCGATCTTGAGGCTCTGGTTACCGAAGACCACCCCACCCTCGCTCCTGCGGCCCTGGCCCTCCAGCACAAACCGGGCATCAAAACGGCCGAAGACGGCCTGGTTGGGATCAATCGCCGTGACCACCGAGCCATTCGGCTGCAATGCCACGAGGCGGCTCTGAAGTGGGATCAGCTTCTGGATCGCCACGGTGCCGTGAGGCTGGTTACGGATCACGATCGCTACCTTGCGCTCCGTCTCGATGGCGGAGATCAGGGCGCCAGGGTCAGCCACAGGGACACCCCTCACATCCACCATGACTTTGACCGGCCGCAGATCACCGGTGGCCTTCGCCACGGCACTGCTCAGTTTCGGGCTCCAGATCACGCCAGCGGCGGCCAGCAGCACGGCAACAGCTGCTCCCGCATCCACCAGGCTCCAGCCGCGGGGTCGGGATGCGGGGGAATCAGCCATGGGCCTCCATCTTTGAGGGAAGTGTAAGGAGGGCAACCATGGCCCTCAAGCCCCAACGCGAAAGCGATGGTGCTGGTTTCCATTGCAAAGGCCAACTGGCTTCCGTGGCACAGACCCGCTGGCCTCAGTTGCGCAGGCCTTCGATGAACTGATCCAGCACCCGCATCTGTCCGCCCAGATCGAGGCCCTCCTCTCCGGCCAGGGCGAGGGCCTGCTGCTCGGCATCGGGCTTCTGCTCGAAGGTGGTGCAGAGGCGGTAGCCATCGGGATCGAGGCGGTAGAGCTCCCAGGGGTCGGGATAGGCGCGCCTCAGGGTCGCCTCCGCCTGGGGAAGCAGCGCGTAGGCGCTCTGCCAGCCGGCGAGGAAGCCCCGCCGCCGCTCCCGGGCGACGCTGCCGATCCCCACCGCCGCATCCTCCAGGGACCCGTTCACCAGCACCACGGCGCCGCGATGGCCGCCGCAGACCTGCTCCACCAGCTCATAGTCCGCCTGGCTGGCACCCACCAGGAGCAGCAGCTCGTTGCCCGGGGCCTCACTCTGGCTGCGGATCTGGTCGCTGAAACTGGCGATGCAACCGGCCAGATCAGGAGCATCACGCTTCGCCAGGGCGGTGGCACCGGCATCGCTGAACAGCAGCCGCAACTCCTGGCCCGCCTCCTGCAACGCTGCGGCCAGCCGCAGCACCACCGGCAGCACCCGCAACCCTTCAAAGCGCCACTCCACGGTCCAGCGGCCCTTGGCGTCGGCGAGGAGCGCGGCCTTCAGCGCCTCGAGGGCCTGCGACTCGGCGGCGCGCAGATCGGCGGGAAGCATCGGCAAGGGGCGGGATCGGCGCGACCCTACCCAGCCCGCCCGTCATTGCCGGCTGAAACCGCTGTGAGGTCGGCACGGGCCCGCTGCAATGCCGCCGGGAATCCCTCCAGATCCGCCTGGCTCAGCCAGGGGCCGAGGCTGAGACGCAGGCCGCTGGCCGCCTCATCCGGGCTGTACCCCATCGCCAGCAGCACGGGGCTGGCATCCGGGCGCAGCAGCCGAGGATCCCCGCCGGAGCCAGCGGTGCGGGTAGACCTGCTCCGTACAGAACTTCCGCGGACGGAACTGCTGCAGGCCGAACCACTGCTCACCGCATAGCCGTGGCGCCACAGCGCCCGCACCAGATCACGGCCCGCCAGCGGGCGGCCAGCGACATCGGAAACCAGGAGACTGATGTGGTGGGGCAGGCGTCCATCGAGATCGGCGGGATCGGGCCCGCTGAGTCGCACTCCCTCGAGCCTCAGCAGTGTCTCCAGCAGGCGGTCACGCAGGGGGAGAAGCGGATCGAGGCCACCATGGCCGTGCAGCCGCGCAGCGGCCAGATCCAGTGCGGTGGCGAAGCCGGCGGCGAGGGCCACCGGCTCGGTTCCGCCCCGGCGCCCGCCCTCCTGGCCGCCGCCGCCGATCAGGGGGTCGATCTCCACCCCCGGCGCCAGGACCAGAGCACCGATCCCCCGTGGTCCCTGCAACTTGTGGGCGGTGAGGCTGAGCAGGTCGACCGGCAGGCGACCCAGATCGACGCCGCGGTGTCCCACCACCTGGACCGCATCGGTATGGAACGGCACTCCAGCGGCTCGGCAGCCGGCGCCAATGGCCTCGATCGGCTGCAGTGCCCCCACCTCGCTCTGGCCCCAGATCACCGAGACCAGCCGGGTCGGGGGTTGAAGCAGCTCTTCGAGCCGATCCAGGCGTACCACCCCACGACGATCGACAGGCAGGGCCTGCACCTGCCAGCCACGGGCCTGGAGCCGGGCTGCCGCCGCTGCCAGAGCCGGGTGCTCGACTGAAGAAATCAGCAGCCGGCCCGGATGCATTCGAGCCGCCATGCCGAGCAGGGCCGCATGGTTGGCTTCACTGCCGCCGGAGACGAACACCAGCCGATCGGGCTCCACCCCCAGATGGGTGGCGATCGAGAACCGGCTGCGCTCCAGCCGCTCGGCCGCCGCCAGGCCGTAGCCATGCAGGCTGGAGGGATTGGCCCAGGCCTCCGCGTCAGCGGCAGCCATGGCCGCCAGCACCGCCGGAGCCGGCGGACTGGTGGCACAGGCGTCGAGGTAGACCTCAGCCGCCAAGGGGACCATTCGCTTCGATCCGTGCCCGGGTGCGGTCGTCCAGGGAGTTGGTGGCGATCGCGACCAGGTCGTCGAGGGAGCGGCTTTCCAGCAGGGCCGCCACGCGGGCGCGGGCCTCGGCGCTGGGGCAGGCATCCGGCCGCACACAGCCGTTCACACAGACCACGGCACAGTTGACCTCGGGCAGGGCAGAGGTAGGGCTTGTGGCAACAGCCTCTGGATCTGGATCTGCAACCTCAGCAGCAGCTGCAGCAGAAGGGGCAGGAGGTGATGGTTCCGGTTCGACAGAACCCTGCTCGCCCGGACCGTACTGATCAAGATCCAGCAGGGCTGGAGCCACCACGCCGTCAAAGACGGCCTCGGCCGGACCGGTCATGAACAGATGGTCCGTGGCCTCGTCCCAGTCGATCTCCAGGGGCCCACCGGGCAGATCGAGCCGGGCGCGGCGTTCGCTGAGGCCGAGCCGGTGGCAGACCACCAGGGTGGCGCAGGCACCGGTGCCGCAGGCCAGGGTGGGCCCGGCGCCGCGCTCCCACACCCGCATCACCAGATGGGTGGGGGAGAGCACTTGTACGAAGTGCACGTTGGTGCGGGCGGGGAAGGCCGGATGCACCTCCAGCGCCGCGCCGAAGCTGTCCAGCTCCACCAGCGCCACATCGGTGACCGGGATCACCACATGGGGATTGCCCATGCCGGCAGCGCCGACCGAAAAGGTGTAGCCAGCGGCCTCCAGATCCCCCTGGGGGATGCCGGCCTCGCCCACGGGCAGGGTGGTCGGGACCGCCTCGGGGTCGAGCAGGGGCCTGCCCATGTCCACCCGGATCGTGCCGTCCTCCTGAAGCTCCGGCACGATCCGGCCCGCCAGGGTCTCGATCTGCCACTGGCGGCCCGGTTGATCGCCATCGCTGTCAGCCAGGAAGCGGGCCAGACAGCGGATGCCGTTGCCACACATCTCCGGTTCGGTGCCGTCGGCGTTGAAGATCCGCATCCGCAGCTCTCCCCCCTGGCCCGGAGGCAGGGCCAGGATCACCCCGTCGCCGCCCACACCGAAGCGCCGATCGCAGAGACGGCGCACCAGCTCGGAGGTGAGGCCCAGGCTGTCGTCCTCCTCGGGGGCGTTGCGCCCGTCGAGCATCAGGAAATCGTTGCCCAGGCCTTGGTACTTGCTGAACTGGAGCACGATGGTGCGCGACAGGAGCTGAGGGTGATCCTAGGAAGGGCGCCCCACCAGCCCGGCAGCCGAACAGCCCGTGCGCCCGCCATGGACAACCCGTACACCGACCGCCGCGGACCGATTCTCGACACCACCCAGCCGGGCATCCGCCACATTCAGGACATGATCCGGGAACACAAGCCCGTCAGCGTGCTGATCCAGAGCGGCAGCGAACTGGAGGGCGTCATCCTCTGGCAGGACCTCGAATACATCGGGCTGCAGCACGAGGACGGCCGGCCACTGATGCTGATCAACCGCCGCTCCATCAGCATGCTCCGCGCCCTCGGCTGACCCATGGGATCAGCAGGGACCACCAGGCTGAGCCAGCAGGCCTGTGGCACGATCACAGGCTGCCCTGCGGCCCGTCTTCCACGGCCGGGCCCGCGCCGTGACCGATTCCGCCGTGACCGATTCCTCCCGTTACCAGCCGCAGGCCCTCGAAACGCGCTGGCAGGAGCTCTGGGATCGCCACCAGCTGCACCGCACGCCGGAGCCAGGCAACGGTGAGAATTTCTACGCCCTGTCGATGTTCCCCTATCCCTCAGGGAATCTGCACATGGGGCATGTGCGCAATTACGTGATCACCGATGTGATTGCCCGGGCGGCCCGGATGCGGGGCAAGGCGGTGCTGCATCCGATGGGCTGGGACGCCTTCGGCCTGCCGGCCGAGAACGCCGCCATCGAGCGAGGCGTGGAGCCCGGCACCTGGACCGACCAGAACATCGCCTCGATGCGCGCCCAGCTCAACCAGCTGGGCCTCTCGATCGACTGGGAGCGCGAGGTGGCCACCTGCCACGCCGATTACTACCGCTGGACCCAGTGGCTGTTCCTGCAGTTCCTCGACGCCGGTCTGGCGTACCAGAAGGACGCCACCGTGAACTGGGACCCGATCGACCAGACGGTGCTGGCCAACGAACAGGTAGACGGTGAAGGCCGCTCCTGGCGCTCCGGCGCCCTTGTGGAGAAGCGCAAGCTGCGCCAGTGGTTCCTGAAGATCACCGCCTACGCCGACCAGCTGCTGGACGACCTCGACACGCTGCAGGGTTGGCCGGAGCGGGTCCGCACCATGCAGGCCAACTGGATCGGCCGCAGCACCGGAGCTGAACTCAGCTTCGAGGTCGTGGACGCCAGGGGAGAGCCCAGCGGTGAACGGATCACCGTGTTCACGACCCGGCCGGACACGATCTACGGCGCCAGCTATGTGGTATTTGCGCCGGAGCATCCCCTGGTGGCCCAGCTCACCACTGCGGAGCAGGCGATCCACGTGGAAGCCTTCTGCGCACTCGTAAGCCGCCAGAGCGAACAGGAGCGCACCGCCGAAGACAAGCCCAAACGGGGCGTGCCGATCGGTGCCATGGTGCGCAACCCCGCCACGGGGGGCCTGATCCCCCTCTGGATCGCCGACTACGTGCTGGCGGAGTACGGCACCGGCGCCGTGATGGGCGTGCCCGCCCACGACCATCGGGACTTCGTCTTTGCACGCCAATACGAACTACCGGTGCGGCAGGTGATCATTCCCGAAGGCAGCGATGAGCACGCCTTCGAGGGAGGCGCCTGGACCGAATCGGGGGTGCTGATCCATTCCGGCCCGTTCGATGGGATGCCGAGCCGCGAGGCCAAACAGGCCATCACTGCGGCGGCGGAGCAACAGGGATGGGGCACGGGCAAGGTGCAGTTCCGCCTGCGCGATTGGCTGATCTCGCGTCAGCGCTACTGGGGCTGTCCGATTCCGGTGATCCACTGCGAAACCTGCGGTGTGGTGCCGGTGCCAGCCGAGCAGCTTCCGGTGGAGCTGCCCCAGGGCATAGCGCTGGCCGGCAGGGGCGGCTCGCCCCTGGCCCAGCTGGAGCACTGGGTGACGGTGGACTGCCCCTGCTGCGGCAAACCCGCCCGCCGCGAGACCGACACCATGGACACCTTCATGTGTTCCTCGTGGTATTTCCTCCGCTACAGCGACGCCGGCAACACGCAGGTTCCCTTCAGCCGCGAGGCGGTGGATGCCTGGTTGCCTGTGGATCAGTACGTGGGTGGCATCGAACACGCCATCCTGCATCTGCTCTACTCCCGCTTCTTCACCAAGGTGCTGCGTGATCGCGGTCTGCTGGGCTTCGATGAGCCCTTCAAACGCCTCCTCACCCAAGGCATGGTGCAGGGGATCACCTACAAGAATCCCCACAGCGGCAAGTACATCGCGCCGGCGGATGTGGCTGACCCCACCGATCCGCGCGACCCGATCTCCGGCGAGGTTCTGGAGGTCTTCTACGAGAAGATGTCGAAGTCGAAATACAACGGTGTTGATCCATCCGTGGTGATCGACCGTTATGGCGCCGACACGGCGCGCATGTTCATCCTCTTCAAGGCGCCACCCGAGAAGGATCTCGAATGGGACGACGCCGATGTGGAGGGTCAGTATCGCTTCCTGCAGCGGATCTGGCGCCTGGTGGATGCCGCTGCGGAGCGAGGTCTGAGCCTGGCCGCTGGGGCCGGCAACGCGGAGGCCGTGGCAGAGGCGATCGCGGCGTCAGGGGGCAGCCCTGGCCTCCTGGACGACGAACGGGAGCTGCGCCGGGCGGTGCATACCGCCATCGCCGCCGTGACTGATGACCTGACCGGCGAGGAGCTGCAGTGCAACACGGCCGTGTCGGAGCTGATGAAGCTCAGCAATGCCATGGCCAGCCATCTGGCGGCCAGTGGCGACGCCTTCGCCGCCGAAGCCCTGCGCACCCTGGTGCTGCTGCTGGCGCCGTTCGCGCCGCATCTGGCCGAGGAGCTGTGGCTGAAACTCGGCGGCCGCCGCGACAGCGATGACCTGGCCACCACCAGCATCCACGCCCAGCCCTGGCCGACTGCCGACGCCTCAGCCCTGGTGCGCAGCACCATCCCCCTGGTGATCCAGGTCAAGGGCAAGGTGCGCGGCAACCTGGAGGTGCCGGCGGATGCCGATGCCGCCACCCTGGAACGCCTGGCCCTGGCCAGCGACATCGCCGCCAGGTGGCTCCAGGGTCAGGCACCGCGTCGGGTGATCGTGGTGCCGGGCAAGCTGGTGAACCTGGTGCCCTGAGGCTCAGGCGCGACGGAACACCAGGGAGGCCGGCTCGCCCCAGTTCCCATCCGCCTGATAGCCGCGGTCGTTGCCGCAGAGGTGACGCAGGATCCAGAAGAGTGGTTCGGGACTGTCCGATCCGAGTTCGTTCTGGAGGGCAGCCAGGGAGCGGGGCTGGCCATCGGCAAGGCGGCCTTCGAGCTGCTCCTGCAGCGACAGAATCACCGCGGCCGCCTTCTTGCCGGCCTCGACACCGGGCTGGTCGTAGGCATTGATGTTGACCAGTTCGGCGTAGAAGCCCACGGCCCGCTCGAACAAGGCAATCAGGGCACCGAGAGCTCGGGCATCGAAGCGACGCAGGGTGATCGCCATGGATTGCCGTCCTCCTTCCATCAGTGCTGAGCGGGTGCCCTGCAGGAAGCCCTCGAGAAAGTCACCGGGACGATCTCCCTCAACCGGTTCGATATCGGCCGGATCATCGAGGGCTTCGATGAAGGTGACGAAGAAGTTGTCGACCCCATCGCGGAGCTGCTGCACATAGGCGTGCTGATCGGTGGAGCCCTTGTTGCCGTACACGGCAATGCCCTGGTTGACGATCTGGCCGGCGCGATCGCGCTGCTTGCCGAGCGACTCCATCACCAGCTGCTGCAGATAGCGGCTGAACACCTCGAGGCGATCGCGGTAGGGGAGCACCACCATGTCGCGGGCGCCATGGCCTTCACCCGCCTGGTGCCAGGAGGCGGCCATCAGGGCAGCGGGATTGCTCTCGAGGCGGGCCACCCGCGTGGCTTCATCCATCGCGGCGGCGCCGCCGAGGAAGGAGCGGATGTCTGCACCCGCCAGGGCCCCGGGCAGCAGACCCACGGCGCTGGTGATGCTGGTCCGCCCGCCGACCCAATCGAACATGTCGAAGCGCTGCAACCAGCCCTCCTGCTCGGCGAGGCGGTCGAGCTGGCTGCCCTGCATGGTCACGGCCACGGCCTGGGCGACCCAGGTGCCGCCGCGGCTCTCGAGGCGGGCTCGGGCCTGCTGCATGCCCAGCCTCGGTTCCGGCGTTCCGCCGGACTTGCTGACGACGATCACCAGGGTGGTGGTCAGCCGCTCCTCCAGGGCCCGCAGGGTGCGGCTCATCCCCTGGGGATCGACGTTGTCGAAGAAGTGGAAGGGCAGGCCCGCCTCCTGCTCCTGAAGGGCGCGGATGATCAGCAGCGGCCCCAGCCCCGAACCGCCGATGCCGATCCACAGCACATCCGTGAAGGGGCGGCCGCAGGGGGCCATCAGCTCCCCGGCGAGGATGCGGCGTCCAAAGGTCTCGATCTGGTCCACTTCGCCGGCGATGTGGGCGCCGCTCTCGGCATTGGGGGCCAGCTGCGGTGCCCGCAGCCAGTAGTGCCCCACCATGCGCTGTTCGTCGGGGTTGGCGATGGCTCCGGCCTCCAGGGCCGCCATCGCCTCAAAGGCCTGGGCAAAGCGTGGACGAAGAGCGTCAAGGCCGGGCTGATCGAGCGCCATGCGGCTCACATCCAGCCAGAAGCCCAGGGCCTCGTCGTGCCAGAGCAGGGCGCAGAAGCGGTCCCACTGGGTCGCCGGATCGTGGCCGTTGAAAGCGGGAAGCTGGGACATGGGGCCTGGAACCGCCTGCGGTGATCAAATCGACGGTATCGGGGGGGCGAGAAGAACCGCAACCGCACACTCCTGCTCAGAGATGGGGCCGAATCTCTTTAAACTTTCTGTTAAAGACTCCCAGTTCCCCTTCAGGACTCTCCCCCTTCGTGCTGCGTTTCCTGCACCATCGTGTCTCCGGAGAAGTCTCAGGTGCTCCTTCGCTCTGCTCAGGGCCAGGCACCGCAGAACATTCCGCGTCTCCCGCCACCGGACGACCTGGTCGGAAGCGTCGATGTGAGCTTGCAGCCGCCACAGTGCTGCTCGCCACCGCCTTGGGTGGTGTTGGCGAAGCGCAACACCCCCTGGAATCCCTGATCAACGCTCCGGATCAGAGCAGCACCATCAGCGGCGACAGTCGCGCTGCTGTCGGCTCAGTCACTGAGGGCCAGCGGGTCAATCCGATCGATTTCACCCCCGAGGAACTGCGGGAGTTGCAGAAGCGCTTCGGGGTCCATGGACCTCAGCCACGCCTGGCCCAATTGCTCACCGAAGGCCTCGACCAGCTCGAACCGCTCCGCTCCCACACCCTCACCCGCCTGGAGGAGCTGCGGCCGGTGATCCTGAGTGAGTCCCTGCGACGCCGCGTCAATCCGATGCTCGTGGCTGCCGTGCTGTTCGATGAGATGCAGCACGCCAAGCCAGGCGAAAGCCACCCGATCGCAGCCCATTCCGGCCTGTTCAGCACTCTCGGCCCAGCCCAGCTTGGATTAGGGGAGATGGTGCACCAGGGCCTGCTCCCTGCCGATGCGACACCGGAGCAATTGGAGGCGGCTCGCGATGCGTTGCTGGACCCGGAGCAGAACGTGACCCTCTTGGTGGGCAAGTTCGAGCGCCTCCAGAAGGAACTGGAACTGACCGCTCCCCTCCCGCCGATCGCGAGCCGCTCCCCCCAGGAAGCCAAGGCTCTCGCCACCCTGGCCTACCTGCACAACGGCAAGCTGGACTATCCCGCACGGGTGCTGCGCTACATGCAGGACCCTGAGCTCCACGCCCTCCTCTACGGCAACCGCCGCAAGCAGCTCCCTCCGCTGATCTGATCCAGCAGCTCTCAGGTTCAAGACCGCTGGGCTGGCCTCAGCGGGATGGACAGAGCATCCCGAGAGCCGCCAGCCGGACCTCAAGTGCCCGCCAGTCGAAGCTGCGGGGATCGCCCCGCTCACCGCCCAGATCCACGTAGCGGTGAGTGGTGATGTTCTGGGCCGGAAAGCCAAACCGCCGCATCCAGTCGGTCAGCACCACGGCCATGGCGTCGTACTGGGCGGAGCTGTAGCCGCTGTGGGATGGGTCGTTGTCTTCACCATCCAGCGGCGTTTCGAGGCTGAGATGCAGAGCGAAGTTATTGACCGAGCCACTCACCCTGGGATTGGTGATCACCCAGAGGCCATTGAAGGCGGAATTGCCGGCCCCGAAGGCCCGCAGGGACGGATCCACCGTGTTCAGCACCGCGCCATCACCGCCGATCAGGGTGTGGTAGCTGACCTGGTCATCGTCGTTCGGATGGGGGGTGAGGAAGGTGTTGAGGGCCGAGCCGATGCCGTAGACCGTCTCATGCAGCACCACCACCTTCGGGGTGGAACCCACCGGATTGCCGAAGGCATCGTGATCGAAACGTTGGCCGAAATTGCTGGGATCAATGGCCACGCGATGGGGCGTGTTCTGCAGAACAACCAGGCGATTCTCCAGGCGCTGGCGCAGGGCCTCGGCAGGTGGCGCGCAGGAGGGGCGCAAAGGCGAACGCCAGGCCTGCCTCTGGGGTGGTGGTGGAGCCTGACGCCGGCCTGCTTCCGGCGCCATCGGCGGCTGGCGGACCTCCTGAAGAATCTCCAGCAGAGAGGGGCGTCCCTCCGCGCCGCTGGCAGAGGCGATCAGCTGGCGCGCCATCCAGCCCAGTCCGCCCAGGCCAAGCAGCCCGGCAGCAGCGATGGCCACCAGGGCCGGAGGGGCGATCACGGTGGCAGAGGGAGAGCTCCAGCGGCGCCAACGCCGCCGCAGCACCACGCGGGCCCGCCTCATGGCACCACCCCGAACCAGGCGGTGCGTTGGGCAAGGGCAGCGGCCCCGGCGGAGGGATCCGCTTGCAAAGACCAGCTCTTCACCGCCGGCGGCCCCGGCTGCAGCCAACAGGAACGGACCAGTCCATCGCGGCAGACCAGCAACTCCAAGGCTGGGATCGCTGCGACCGGAGCCCCAGCGTCGTCCGCAGCTGCATTCCAGGCAGGACGCAGGGGATCGTTCCAGATGGTCTCCAGATCTGCGACAGCCCGGAGACGCTGGCCATCCACCGCCAGAAGCTCATCGCCCACATCAAGGCCGGCCTGCTCGGCCGCGCCGCCCCGCACCACCCCCTTGACGCGGATCACCCCGGGGCTCGCCTCATCAACAGTGATCCCGAGATCGGGGTGATCCTGCAGTTCCGGCAGCAGCTGCAGGCCCACACTGGCAAGGTAGCCATCCAGATCCGGTTCCTCCGCCTCGGTCGTGCCCTCAAGCCAGCGAGGCAGCAGGGCAGCCAGATCGGCAGCCTCAGCAGTGAAGGCTTCAAGCAGATCGGCCTCGCGGTATCCCCGTCCGCAGCGACCGAGCATCATCCAGAGCCTCCGAAGCACCCGGGCCAGGCAGGAGCCGGAGCGCCGCAGGTGCAGATCGAGCACCAGGGCGAGCACAGCACCCTTGAGGTAATAGCTCACCTGGTTGTCGGGGGAATAGGCATCGGCTCGATAGAGCTTGACCCAGGCCTCCTCACTACTACTCCGCAGGCTTTGCACCCGCCGCCCTCGATTGAGGCGGTACCGGCTCAGGTCGGCACCGAGATCCTCCAGCAAGGCGGTTTCGTCGCTGCAGCCGGCCAGCAGGGGCAGGAATTGGTCGAAGTAACTGGTCACGCCCTCGGCAAACCAGAGGGTAGGCACGATTGCAGCAGTGCCGTAATCGATCGGCGTCAGTTCCGCCGGGCGCAGGCGCCGCACGTTCCACTGGTGCAGGTATTCGTGCGCCACGAGCTGCAGCAATTTGCGCCGGCCATCGGGCCTGGCCAGGGCACGGCGGCCGTACTGCAGCACGGTGCTGCGGTCGTGCTCCAGGCCGCCATAGCCATTGTCCAGCAGATGGAGCACGAACAGATAGTCCGGTGCTGCCGGTGCCGCTTCGCCCATCAGGCGGCAGCAGGCCAGGCAGACCTTCTCCACATCGCTTAGCCAGGCCTGATCCAGTGCCGGCAGATCACCGCCCCAGCCCACCCAGCGGTGGGGCACCCCAGCCACCGTGAAACCATGGCAGGGGTGGGGACCGGCTTCGACCGGCGTGTCGATCAGCTGATCAGCATCGGAGGCGCACCAGTGGCCCCGGTCGTTGCGCGGCAGGGGCACAAAGGGCTCCCACCCGTCCGGCAAGCGCAGCTCCAGGTCATGGGGAGACCAGCGTTCGCCGTCCACCAGCAGGAGCACCGCCGCCAGAGCGAGAAAGCCGTGGTCGCCGGAGAGGTGACAGGTTCGCACCGTCAGCTCGGTGGCCTGGAGCGTGTACGCGATCGTCAGGTCTTCCGGACCCACCCCATCAAGCTGCCAGAGACTCGGCCCCAGCCGGCGGGGCTGCAGAACTCGGGCGGCCTGCACCACCTGCAAGCCCTCCAGGTGGCGCACGTACTCCCGCAACAGATAGGAACCGGGTGTCCAGCGCGGCAAGCTGAAACGGAGGCAATCCGTTCGCGGTTTGAACGACAGCCTGGCCCGCACCAGATGCTGATGGGGCTCCGAAAGATCCAGCGTCAGCAGAGGCACCGGCAGCCGCGGATCAGGGAACGAGCGTCACGCTGGCACCATCAAAGGAGGCCTGGGCTTCCAGCAGGGCCAGGCGGCTGGCGTAGTGGCGGGTGAGCTCGGAGAGCAGGCGCTGCAGCGTTCGCGAACGGCTGATCCGCTGGAGATCGCCCACAAGGGCGAGGCTTCCATCCGCAGCTGGAGCCCAGCCCAGAATGCCGTGAGAACCAAGCTTCACCTGTAGTTGCACTGGCTCACTCTCGCCGGCGAAACCCTTGAGAACACCCCCCCAGCGGGGCTCAAAACCCATGGAAGTCAGACTGGCTGCCAGGCAATCGACATCGCGCAGCACCGTGGGCAGGATGGAGAGATGGGACATGGACACCAGGCCCGCTTCGTTAAACACTAGCGATTCCGGACTGGCAATCCAGTGGCCATTGCCACAACCGCCGTCCCAATCCCAGCCCCGATCCGAGTCTGAGCGGCACCCTCCCCTGCGGCTGGGGGTGATGGCGTCGGGCAACGGCACCAACTTCGAGGTTCTTGTGCACGCCTGCCGCAGCGGGGTGCTGCACGGCACGGTGGAGCGTCTGGTGGTGAACAACCCCGGTTGCGGCGCGGCGCAGCGGGCTGAGCGGCTGGGCATCCCCTGCCACACCCTCGACCATCGGCTTCAGCCCAGCCGCGAAGCGCTCGACAGGGCCCTGAGCGAGAGCTTCCAGGACGCGCAGGTGGACCTGGTGGTGATGGCAGGCTGGATGCGGATCGTCACACCGGTGCTGATCGCCGCCTATCCCGATCGACTGGTCAACATCCACCCTTCACTGCTGCCCAGCTTCCGCGGCGTCGATGCGGTGGGGCAGGCCCTGGATGCAGGGGTGCGACTGGCGGGCTGCACCGTTCACCTGGTCTGCGAGGAGGTGGACAGTGGCCGGATCCTGATCCAGGCCGCCGTTCCGGTGCTCGACGGTGATGATCGCGGCAGCCTAGCTGCGCGTATTCAGATCCAGGAGCACCGCATCCTGCCGCTGGGGGTCGCCATCGCCGCCCAGCGTCTCAGGGGTAGAACGGCAGCAGGGGGAGCCCAGTGGCGGCCGGCAGGCCCGCCATCAGGTTGAGGCACTGCACCCCCTGGCCCGCCTGGCCCTTGATCAGGTTGTCGACGGCGCTCATCACGATCAGCTGGCCGGTGCGCGGATCCACCTGCACGCTGATCAGAGCTCGGTTGGTGCCCCGCACCCATTTGGTTGAGGGATAGGTCCCCACCGGCAGCACCTCGACGCAGTCGGCATGGCGGTAGGCGGCGGCCAGCACGGTGGTGCAGTCGTCGGCGGTGAGGCCCGGATCCCGCAGCCGCCCGTACACCGTGGCCAGCAGACCCCGCACCATCGGCATCAGGTGCGGCGTGAACTGCAGCTGGATGGCACGCCCGGCAGCTTCACCGGCCAGCTGCTCGATCTCACTGGTGTGGCGGTGACCCACCACGCCGTAGGGGGCCACCGCTTCGCTGGCCTCCGCCAGCAACAGGTGCTCCTTGGCGGCCCGACCACCGCCGGAGGTGCCCGTCTTGGCATCGATCACAATGCCGCGGGTCTCGATCAGACCCTGCTGCAGAAAGGGAAGCAGGCCCAGCAGGCTGGCGGTGGGGAAGCAGCCGGGCGCCGCCACCAGCCGGGCGCCGCGAATGCGCTCTTCCGCCCACTCCACCAGCCCATAGACTGCCTCCTGGCACAGATCGGTGTCGCTGCGGGGAACCTGGCGCGCTTCGGTGGCGTAGACCTCCTGCCATTGGCTGAGGGAGCGGTAGCGGTAGTCGGCGGAGAGATCGACCACCTTCACGCCCCGCTCCAGCAAAGGCGGCACCAGTTGGGCTGCCAGGCCATTCGGCAGGCTGAGCACCGCCAGATCCGCCGCCGCCGCGATCGCCTCGGGATCGGGTGACTGGACCACTGGATCCCCCGGCAAGGGAAGGAACGGCACCAGATCGCGCCAGCGCTTGCCGGAACTGCGTTCACCGCCGAGGTAGGTCACCTGCAGCTGCGGATGCTGATGCAGCAACCGCAGGGTCTGCAGACCGCCATAGCCGGTAGCTCCGATCACCGCCACCCGGGCAATGGTCGCGGCAGGGACTGAGGAGGGAGCCATGCCGAATCGGCGGGAACGCCAGATCGTACCGGGCTCTATAAAGGACCATTGCGACTCGGTCGCTGGCCTTGACCGCCCTTTCCGAACCGTTCCAGC
Organism: Synechococcus sp. CBW1006; assembly: GCF_015840525.1. Lineage (NCBI taxonomy): Bacteria > Bacillati > Cyanobacteriota > Cyanophyceae > Synechococcales > Synechococcaceae > Synechococcus > Synechococcus sp. CBW1006. The sequence continues at coordinate 3,377,852 of NZ_CP060396.1, forward strand.
TCGAGGCCATCGCCTTCGACGCCATCGCCGACGCCCTGGCGGCCATCCGCAACGGCGAATCGATCGTGGTGGTGGACGACGAAAACCGCGAAAACGAAGGCGACCTGATCTGTGCCGCCCAGTTCGCCACCCCCGAACAGATCAACTTCATGGCCACCGAGGCCCGGGGCCTGATCTGCCTGGCCATGGAGGGGGAGCGGCTCGATGCCCTCGATCTGCCCCTGATGGTGGATCGCAACACCGACAGCAACCAGACGGCCTTCACGGTGAGCGTCGACGCCGGCCCGGAAAACGGCGTCAGCACCGGCATCTCCGCCGAAGACCGGGCCCGCACCATCCAGGTGGCGATCCATCCCCACTCCCGGCCAGCGGATCTGCGGCGCCCGGGCCACATTTTTCCCCTCAGGGCCCGTCAGGGCGGGGTGCTGAAGCGGGCTGGCCACACGGAAGCGGCCGTGGACCTGGCCCGCCTCTCCGGCCTGTATCCCGCCGGAGTGATCTGCGAGATCCAGAACCCCGACGGCTCCATGGCCCGCCTGCCCCAGCTGGCGCGCTACGCCCGGCGGCATGGCCTGCGGCTGATCTCGATCGCCGATCTGATCCGCTACCGACTCGACACCGAACGCTTCGTCCGCCGCCAGGCGGAGGCCGCCCTGCCCAGCGCCTTCGGCACCTTCCGCGCGATCGGCTACCGCAACGAGCTCGACGGCAGCGAGCATGTGGCGATCGTCAAGGGCAGCCCGGAGACCTCCACTGGCCCGGTGCTGGTGCGGGTGCACTCCGAATGCCTCACCGGCGACGCCTTCGGGTCGCTGCGCTGCGACTGCCGGCCCCAGCTGGAGACCGCCATGCAGATGATCGAGGCCGCCGGTGAAGGCGTGGTGGTGTACCTGCGCCAGGAGGGCCGCGGCATCGGCCTGATCAACAAGCTGCGGGCCTACAGCCTCCAGGATGGGGGCCTCGACACCGTGGAAGCCAACGAACACCTGGGCTTTGCGGCAGACCTGCGCAACTACGGCGTGGGAGCCCAGATTCTCAGCGACCTGGGGGTGCAGCGGCTGCGGCTGATCACCAACAATCCCCGTAAGATCGCCGGCCTGGGCGGCTATGGACTTGAGGTGGTGGATCGGGTGCCCCTGGTGATGGATGCGGGCCAGCACAATGCCGCCTACCTCCAGACCAAGCGCACCAAGCTCGGCCACCTGATGGGCCGCGACTCCCACAAACCCACGGCGGTGCTGGCCTGGCGCGGACAGAGCGATGAAGCCGTCCTTGCCCGGCACATGGAGTCCCTGGAGGTCTGGGCCAGCCGCCGGGAGGTGCTGCTGGAACGGGAGGAACACGTGCGTCTGCTCGCCCTGCTGGATCAGCCGCAGCTGGCGGTGTTGCTCACCGCCACGGCGGGCGAAGCCCTGGAGGCAGGGGTGCTGATCGAGGCCTTACAACTGATGGCCAGCTGGGAGGCCACCGCGGCGGTGAGCCTTCTCCTGGCCCCGGATGCTCAGCGCACCGCCCACCCCAGCGCCCTGCTCGAGCCAGAGCATCGGGACCTGGTGGCCCTGCGCAACGCCCCGGCCCCCCGGCTGACGCTCGAACCCAATGCCTTCCTGCACTGGGCCGCACCGGTCACTTCTGAATGGTGACCGTGTTGATGCGGCTGCCGTTGCGCAGCGCCATCACCACATCCATGTTGCCGGTGTGACCGAACACGGTGTGCACCCCATCGAGGTGGGGCTGGGCGCCATGGCAGAGAAAGAACTGGCTGCCACCAGTGTTCTTGCCTGCATGGGCCATCGAAAGGCTGCCGGCCTGGTGCTTGTTGCCGTTGATCTCGCAGGGGATCGTGTAACCGGGGCCACCGGTACCGGCCATGCCACGGGCACCTTCGCGGGAATTGGGGCAACCGCCCTGGGCCATGAAGCCATCAATGACGCGGTGGAAGGCAAGACCGTCGTAGAAGCCCTCTTCGGCCAGCTTGACGAAATTGGCGACGGTGCCCGGTGCATCGGCATCGAACAGTTCCAGCTCGATCGTGCCGGCGTCGGTCTCCATCACGGCTTTGGTCACAGGGAAGCAAGCAGAAAGGAGGACTGTATCGAGCTCGCCCTGCTCCGCCGGGTCGTCGCAGCGGGGGATCACCGCCCGGTCGCCGGACTCCGGTGCCGTGGGGTAGAACAGCCGCAGTGATTCACCCAGTTTCGGCCCGCAGGGCTGACGATTCCAGGCACTAAGGCCCTTCCCTCGCCAGATTTCTTTTCGATGGCCCCACTCTCTGCAAGCACCTCCTCACGGGACGATCTGGCCAGTGCCCGGATCGGCGTTCTGGGCGGCAGCGGGCTCTATGCCATGGATGGGCTGGAAGACGTGCGTGAGATCACGGTCGACACCCCCTACGGTCCCACCTCGGACGACCTTCGGCTCGGGCGGCTGGGCAACGCCGAGGTGGTGTTTCTGGCACGCCACGGCAGGCATCACACCTACACCCCCACGGAGGTGCCTTACCGCGCCAACCTCTGGGCCCTGCGCTCGCTCGGGGTGCGCTGGATCGTGTCGGTCTCGGCGGTGGGGTCACTGCAGGAGCACTTCCGCCCGCTCGACATGCTGGTGCCTGATCAGTTCATTGATCGCACCCACCAGCGGCCGCTCACCTTCTTCGGTGAGGGCGCCGTGGCCCATGTGGGCGTGGCTGATCCGTTCTGTCCCACCCTCAGCCGCCTGCTCTCCGATGTGGGTGACAGTCTGATGCCCGGTGGCCGGGCCCTGCATCGCGGCGGCACCTATCTGTGTATGGAGGGACCCGCCTTCTCCACCCGGGCTGAATCGGAGCTGTACCGCAGCTGGGGCTGCTCAGTGATCGGCATGACCAACCACAGTGAGGCCCGCCTGGCCCGGGAAGCGGAGATGGCCTACGCCACCCTGGCGATGGTGACCGACTACGACTGCTGGCACAACGACCATGCCTCAGTCAGCGTCGAAATGGTGATCGACAACCTGGGGGCTAACGCGACCCTGGCCCAGCAGATCGTGCGCATGGCCGTGGAGCGGCTCGGTGAACTGCGCCCGCCCAGCACCGCCCACCATGCGCTGCGGCATGCGCTGATGACGCCCGCCGATCAGGTCCCCCCGGAAACCCGTCGCCGGGTCGATCTGTTCACCACCCCCTACTGGGGAGCCTTTGAGGCGGCGGCCTGAACCTCAACCCCTGGCGCCAGGTCCACCCCTGCAACGGCCAGAGTGGCCCGCAGGGAGGGACCATGCTGATCCAGCAGGCCACGGGCCACCTCAAGGGTTGATGCTGCGGCAGAGGCGGCAGAACCCTGTTCAGGGGCGGCATCACTGGCTGCGTCTCTGTTGGCTGTGATCAGGGCCGCCAGCAGCAGGGCCAGCTTCACGGATCCACCGGTCAGATCCAGCAGCTCGGCACCCTGCTGCCGGTCGACGCCAGCCAGATCCCGCAGGATGCGCAGGGCCCGATCCTCAAGCTTGCTGTTGGTCACCGCCACATCCACCATGCGGTTGCCGTGCACCTTGCCCAGCCGCACCATCACGCCGGTGGAGAGGATGTTGAGCGCCATCTTCGTGGCTGTGCCGGCCTTGAGACGGGTGGAGCCGGTCAGCAGCTCCGGTCCCGTGAGCAGGCGGATATCGAGGTCGCAGGGCATGGGGGCCTGGGCGGCGGGCACGCAGGCCATGGCGATGGCCAGGGCACCGATCTCGCGGGCATAGGTGAGGCCGCCATGCACGTAGGGGGTGGTGCCTCCCGCGGCGATCCCCACCAGGCAATCGGCGCCGCTGAAGCCGCGGGCCTCAAGATCCTGGCGGCCCGCCTCGGCCAGATCCTCCAGGCCTTCCGAGCTGCGCAGCAGGGCCGCGGCTCCGCCGGCCAGAACCCCCTGCACCAGCTCGGGCGGGGTGCAGAACGTGGGTGGGCACTCCGCCGCATCGAGCACACCGAGACGGCCTGAAGTGCCGGCACCCAGATAGAAGAGGCGGCCGCCGGCACGCAAACGATCGGTGATGGCATCGATGGCCTGGGCGAGGACCCCGGCGGCGCCGGCCACAGCCCGCTGAGGGCCGCGCTCGTTCTCGCAGAACAGGTCCACCAGGGCATCGGTAGACAGCCGGTCGAGCCCCTCGCTGGCGGGGTTGGGCTGCTCGGTGAGCAGATGACCCCGATCGCTGCCCGTGCTGGATGGCTCCAGACTCACAACAGCCCCTCCAGCTGGCGGCGGAAGGCCTCCAGGTCGGCATTACCGGAGCTGATCGGTTCTGGAATCGCCTGCTCCAGCGCCTGCTCCTGCCACTGGCTCACGTCCATGTTGCGTTCAGGTGGAGCGATCAGCAGCCGCTCCTCGGCGGACTGGGGCAGGAATCCGGCCGGAACGAAGCGGGCCTCGTAACCGGACTGGTCACAGAACAGTTCCATCTCCTCCCGATCCAGCGCTTCCACCGTGGGAGCGGGGAAATCCTGGGCTTCAAGCAAACCGGCATAGCGCTCAGCGTCGTCGCGGTCCTCAAACAGCAGCACCACGGTGCGACCGCTCACCTCCAGGGAGTGGATGCCTTCACTCTCGCTACCGGCATCGAAGAGCAGAACGTGCACCGCCATGGCAGGCCAACCAGAACCTGGTCAGTGTCTCACTGATCCGAATCTGCCTGATCGGCACTTCAGTGATCCGAGGCGGCCTCGGCGGCCAGCTCCCGCAGCCGGCGATAGAGCGCCTGCTCCGCATCGCTGAGCAGCTCGGGCACCACCACCCGAACCTCCACGATCTGATCGCCGCACTGCTCCCCGAGGCGCAACCCCCGGCCCCGCAGGCGCAGCAGCCGCCCCGACGACGACCCGGGCGGAACCCGCAGCTTCACGGGTCCGTTCAGGGTGGGCACGACCGCCTCACAGCCCAGGGCGGCATCGGGCGGCTGGAGCTCCAGGGCGTAGGACACGCGCAGCCCATCGACCCGTAACCCCTCGGCGGTGCGAACGCGCAGCTGCAGGAAATGGTCGCCGCCACCGGGAGCCACTCCGGCCAGCCGCAGCCGCCAGCCATCCCCGGCCAGGGGCGGCGTGCTCACCTCCACCACCGTGCCGTCTGACAGCTCCAACTGCACCGGTGCCCCGCTGAGGGCCTGTTCAGGGGTGAGATCGAGCACCGTTTCCTGATCTTCGGCAAACAGCACCGGCGGCGGCGACGCGGCGGCGGCTGTCACCTCACCGCTCTGGCCATCAAGACCGGGATCCTCGGAATCGAGATCCCCATCCCTGCTGCGGCCGGCACCGAACGGCCCTCCCCATGACGCGACCGAATCGGAAGGTTGGGGACCCGGAGCGTGGGCGGTGCCTGGAGCGTCCACAGGTTCCGTGTCCTCAACCTGCCTGCGCCGGTTGCGCCCACGACCGAACAGGGTCTCGAGGTAGTCATGGAATTCCGGAAAGCCCGTCGCAAAGGGATCGGATGACGACGCCCCGGCCGCATTTCCCTCGCCGGCTTCCCAGGCCCGGCGGCGCTGCGGATCGGACAGCACCGCGTAGGCCTCATTGACCAGCTTGAAACGCTCCTCGGCCACCGGATCATTGCCGTTCAGGTCGGGATGCCAACGGCGCGCCTGAGCCCGGAACGCCCGCTTCAGGCTGGAGGCGTCGCTGCCAGGCTCTAGCCCGAGCACCGCCCAGTGGTCAGGGGCGCTGCCGGCACCCATCATTGGCATCCCCATCGCTGGCATCCCGGTCTGCGCGTCTCCCAGGCTCAGATCTCGCCCCAGGGGTCATCGTCGCGCCACTCGGAGCGCGGCGGCCGGCCGGGGGGACGGGGTGCAGCGCGCCGGCGGCTCTCGTCCAAGCGGTTGTCTGGATCCTGGCGGTCGGGATCGCGATAGGCAGGTTCGCGGAGGTCATTGCCGCGGTACGGGGGAGGCTCTGGGTAGGCGGACTGGGAGTAGCCGGTCTCGGAATACGAGCGGTCCCTGGGAGCACGATCCATGCGCAGGCCCTGCTCACTCGGGAAGCCGCCGGCCCCCCCCCAACGGCTCTCGCGAGGCATGGCCGGTTCCCGATCGAGCCCCACGCCGCCAAGTCCGCCATAGGCGCCGGAGCCCCAGCGATCGGCATCGGAGCGGCCAGCACGGCCTGGACCATCCCAGTCGTCCCAGTCGTCATCGGAAAACAGCTCATCTTTGAGGGAGCCGAGCGTGTTCTTGAGGCCCTGCAAGGGGCCGCTCTCGGCCTTGCGTTCACTCAGCAGACGGCGATTGAGGCCGAACAGGGCCTCCTGCAACTGGCTCACCGCCAGATCCAGTTCGCCGAGATCACCATCCGCCAGCAGATCCTGCACATCGCGAACCGCCAGCTCCACAGCCCGTTGCTGCCGCTCCGCCCCGTAGGGCCCCAGCTCCAGGGCCGCATCCCGCAGTCGCCGTTCGGCCTGGGCCACCAGGGTCTGGGCGCGGTTGCGGCGATCGACCTCGGCCCGTTTGCGGCGATCCTCGCCGGCTTTCTGCTCGGCCTCCGCCAGCAGGCTCTGAATCTCGTCCTCGCTGAGGTTGGAGCCCCCCTGGATCGACACACTCTGCTTGCGGCCCGTGGTGCGGTCGGTGGCTGACACCTGCAGCAATCCATTGGCGTCGATGTCGAACGAGACCTGCACCTGGGGCACCCCCCGCGGCGCTGGCGGAATGCCGGAGAGGCGAAAACGCCCCAGCGACTTGTTGCCCTCGGCCATCTGCCGCTCCCCCTGCAGCACGTGGATCTCCACGGAGCTCTGGTTCGATTCCGAGGTGCTGAACACATCGCTCTTGCGCACCGGAATCGGCGTGTTGCGCGGGATCAGCACCTTCATCACCCCGCCGATCGTCTCGAGGCCAAGCGACAGCGGCGTGACGTCGTTGAGCATCAGATCGCGCAGCTCACCGGTGAGGATGCCGGCCTGAACAGCGGCTCCGATCGCCACCACCTCATCGGGGTTGACCGACTGGCAGGGTTCCCGCGGGATCAGGGTGCGCACCATCACCTGCACCATCGGCATGCGGGTGGAGCCGCCCACCAGCACCACGTCGTCGATATCTTCTGAGGCAAGGCCGGCATCCCGCAGAGCCCGCTGCACCGGTCGTAGCAGGCGATCGAGCAGATCAGGGCAGAGGCTTTCGAACACCCGCCTCTCCAAGGTGGTCTCGATATGGAGGGGGCCATCCGGGCCCGTGGCAATGAAGGGCAGGGAGATGGGCGTGCTCTGTACGCCGCTGAGCTCCTGCTTCGCCTTCTCTGCCGCCTCGGTGAGCCGCTGCAGCGCCTGACGATCGCGGCGCAGGTCGATGCTGTGATCGCTCTGGAAGGCATCAGCGAGCCAGTCAACGATGCGGCGATCCCAGTCGTTGCCACCCAGCTGGGTGTCGCCGCTGGTGGCCTTGACATCGAAGACCCCGTTGGCGATCCGCAGCACCGACACATCAAAGGTGCCGCCTCCCAGGTCAAAGACCATCACCCGCTTGGCACTGCTGCGATCGAAGCCGTAGGCGAGGGCAGCGGCGGTGGGTTCGTTGAGGATTCTCTCCACGGCGATGCCCGCCAGCCGGCCGGCATCACGGGTGGCCTGGCGCTGGGCGTCGTTGAAATAGGCGGGCACGGTGATCACCGCCGCCTCCACCGGCTCGCCCAGGTAGGTGGCGGCATCGTCCACCAGCTTGCGCAGGATGCTGGCAACCAGCTCTTCAGGGGCGTACTCCCGCTCGGTGGCAGGGCAGACAACCCGCACATTGCCGGCCTCGTTGGCCCGCACCGTGTACGGCACCGCCAGGCTGCCCTCATCGAGCTCATCCCAGCTGCGCCCCACGAAGCGCTTGAGGTTGGCAAAGCTGTTGCGCGGGTTGAGCACCAGCTGACGCCGCGCCAGCTGGCCCACCAGCAGCTCCTGGTCCCGGCTGAAACCCACCACAGAGGGGGTGGTGCGACCGCCTTCGGCACTGGCGATCACCTGGGGACGGCCACCTTCCAGCACCGCCACCACCGAATTGGTGGTGCCCAGGTCGATGCCCACGATGCGGCCCATGAATTCCCGTTGCGTGCCCCAAAGCTACCGACTCCCGCTGTGGGCACTCCGTTCAAGGGGAGCCGGGCCGTTAATCGGGCTTTAAACGGTTGGGACAACCCATTTCCTTAGATTCGAGGGGCGGTGCCGTTCGCACATCACCGTGATCTGCTCCGCCCCCCCATGACGACGGATTCCAGTAACGACGCCTTCACCCTCCGTCGTCGTCCGGCGTTCGAACGGTTTCTGGACATCGGCTTCCGCCAGCTCACCCTGGCCTTGGCTTCCGTGGTGGCCCTGTTGCTCCTGGGCATTTTCCTCACGATCGCCGAAGGCGCCCACGAGGCCATTGCCACCTTCGGCGCGAGATTCCTGGTCAGCTCCGCCTGGGATCCGGTCAACAATCAGTACGGAGCCTTGGTGGCCATCTACGGCACGATGGTGTCGTCCCTTCTGGCCCTGGCCATTGCCGTGCCACTGGGCGTGGGAACCGCGATCTTCATCACCGAAGACCTGATCCCCACCGGGCTGCGCAGTGCCATTGGTCTGATGGTCGAGCTCTTGGCTGCCATCCCCTCGGTGGTCTTGGGGCTGTGGGCGATTTTCGTGATGGAGCCAGCCATCCGCCCAGCCCTGGAGTTGCTGCATCGGCTGCTGGGTTGGACGCCGTTTTTTGACACGGTTCCCCAGGGACCGGGCATGGCTCCAGCGATCCTGATTCTGGTGGTGATGATTCTGCCGATCATCACGGCCATCTCTCGCGATGCGCTCAACCAGGTTCCCCTTGAGCTGCGTCAGGCCGCCTACGGCATTGGCAGCACCCGCTGGGGCGCGATCTTCAACATCATTCTTCCAGCAGCGATCTCGGCCATCGTCGGGGGGGTGATGTTATCGCTGGGCCGGGCCATGGGCGAAACCATGGCCGTGACGATGATCATCGGCAATTCGCTCAACTTCAGCTTCTCTCTGCTCGCTCCCGGCAACACAATCTCCGCCATGCTCGCCAACCAGTTCGGTGAGGCCTCCGGCATTCAGGTTTCGGCACTGATGTATGCGGCCCTGGTGCTGATGGTGCTCACCTTCGCTGTGAACGTCCTGGCGCAGTTGCTGGTACGACGCCTCAGCCTTCGCTACTGAGCGTCCTGCTTCGGCTTGATTCAGTGGTTTTCGCCCCAGCTCCCCCCACCCCCCTTGCCTTCCTCCTCCGCCCCCATGAGCAGCAGCACCATCGGCCCGGCGCAGGACGATCTGTTTGACCGACGGCCGCTGAGCTTCGATCCGGGCCTGAAACGCAACCGCAGTAATCGGCTGCTGACAGGCGTTGCCGGACTGTTTGCCGCCATCGCCATCCTGCCGCTGGTGTTGGTGATTTTCCACGTGCTGGTCCAGGGGGGCAGGCTGCTCACCCTGGGGCTCTTCACCGAGCTGCCGCCGCCTCCGGGCCTGGACGGGGGAGGCATCGGCAATGCGGTGCTCGGCACGCTGGTCGTCACCCTGGTCGCTGCTCTGGTGGCGATCCCAGTGGGCGTCGGAGGGGGGATCTATCTGAGCGAATATTCGATGGGTGGGTGGTTCGCACGCTTTGTGCGCTTCGGCAACGACGTGCTGGCGGGGGTGCCTTCGATCATCTGCGGCGTGTTTGTGTACGGGGCGATCGTCGCCTCACGCATTCTCTTCGACCGCAGCTACAGCGCCCTGGCTGGCGGCCTGGCCCTGGCCGTGCTGATGCTGCCCACCGTGATCAAGACCACCGACGAAGGTCTCAAGCTGGTGCCGCAGGAACTGCGCTGGGGTGCCTATGGCGTCGGTGCTTCCCGTTTCGTCACCATCGTGCGGATCACCCTGCCGTCGGCCTTCACGCCGATTGCCACCGGCGTGGTGCTGGCAATCGCTCGGGCCGCAGGAGAAACGGCTCCGCTGATCTTCACAGCCCTGTTCTCTTACTTCTGGCCGGAGAGTCTGCTGAGCCCGATCGCGACGATGTCGGTCTTGATCTTCAATTTCGCGATCATGCCCTACGAGGCGCAGAACGCCCTGGCCTGGGCCGCCTCATTCGTGCTAGTGGTGATGATCTTGATCGCCAATCTGCTGGCCCGCTGGTTCAGCAGCATCGCCCAGAGATGAGTTCTCTTCTTCGTTTGTAGTACCGATTTACTCCCCGCCCGATTCCCCCCGCTCTGCTCCGATGACTTCCACGCTGCAAAAACCAAAGGCTCTCGCACAAGACATTTGCATGTCACTGCAGAACGTGACGATCTCCTACGGTAAGTTTGAGGCAGTCCGTAATGTCTACATCGACATCCCTCACGGCCAGGTCACGGCCTTCATCGGTCCATCCGGGTGCGGTAAGTCCACGGTTCTGCGAGCTCTGAACCGGATGAACGATCTGATCCCGGGCTGCCATCTCAAGGGCAGGGTGATCTTCGACAACCACGACCTCTACGAACCCCATGTGGATCCGGTCGAAGTACGCCGGAGGATCGGCATGGTGTTTCAGAAGCCCAATCCCTTTCCCAAGACCATCTACGAGAACATCGCCTTCGGTGCCCGGATCAATGGCTATCGCGGCGACATGGATGAACTGGTCGAACGTTCCCTGCGCAAGGCGGCCGTGTGGGAAGAATGCAAAGACAAACTGCAGGAGAGCGGCCTCGCTCTCTCCGGCGGCCAGCAGCAGCGCCTCTGCATCGCCCGCGCCATTGCCACCGAGCCGGAGGTGATCCTGATGGATGAACCCTGCTCAGCTCTTGATCCGATCTCCACCCTGAAGATCGAGGAGACGATGCACGAGCTCAAGCGCAGCTATACGATTGTGATCGTCACCCACAACATGCAGCAGGCCGTGCGGGTGGCGGACATGACCGCCTTCTTCAATGCCGAGGCCGTGGAGGGAGGCTCCGGCAAGGTGGGCTATCTGGTGGAGTTCAGTGAAACTGAGCGGATTTTCAATGCCCCGGGGCAACAGGCCACGCAGGACTATGTTTCCGGCCGCTTCGGCTGAGTCAAGCGACCAGTGAATCGGCTCACGATGAAACTTGCTGCTGCCTTGGTCTTCTTCTGACGAGACTTGCTTCACCAGAATTGACATTCAATTGAATTCCGGGTGAGTTGAACCTCCACGATTGACAAGCCTGCGCCCGCTTGCCCATGGATTCCCTCACGATCTTCGGGGTAGCCGCGGTCGCGGTCATGCTGATCGCCTACATCCAGGAAGAGAGCGCGGCCGGCTGGATCCTGGTGTTTGCGGCTGGTTGCCTGGCCTCCGGCATCTACGGGCTTCTGGCGGGTGTCTGGCCCTTCATGGTGGCGGAGATGCTCTGGAGCGTGGTGGCCTATCGGCGCTGGCGGCGGCGTCGGATCCGGGATCGTTCAGCGGCGATCGAGGCAGGCAGCCTGGAACCAGCGCACAAGGGACAATCGGAGGAATCGCTCAAGATGCCGCCTCTGCAACCAACTGCGCCGCAACGACGACGATGGCAGGCATGCCATGAAGCTCGCAATGTAAGGCGCATTCAAGGCCTAATCCGAATGAACTCAGACCACGATCGCCAGGATCAGGGGCAAGGATCACTGTGCAGACATCGCTCCGGTCATCCATAAAAAAAGCCGGCTTCAAGAGCCGGCGGAGGTAACGGAGAGGGAGGGATTCGAACCCTCGATAGAGTTGCCCCTATACAGCATTTCCAGTGCTGCGCCTTCGACCACTCGGCCACCTCTCCGGGGGCAAAATGGGGCAACCAAGTGGCAATGTAGCAGCAGGTCCGGCGGCTTCCCGCCCATCGACCCCGCCCCTCCAGCGTTCCTGTTCATGACCCGCAGCCATCCGATCACGGTCCACTGGCGTCAGGCCAACCGGGTGATCCGCAGGGAGGTGCCGGAAGGGGAGTACATCCTGCGTAGCTTCGAGCAGCAGGGTGAACCGCTGCCGTTCAGTTGCCGTAACGGCTGCTGCACGGCCTGCGCGGTGCGGGTGCTGTCCGGGGAGATCGACCAGCGCGAAGCCCTGGGGCTGTCGCGGGAGCTACGCGCCAAGGGCTACGGCCTGCTCTGCGTGGCCAGGGCCCTCGGACCGCTTGAAGTCGAAACCCAGGACGAAGACGAGGTCTATGACCTGCAGTTCGGTCGGTTCTTCGGCCGTGGCAAGGTGCGTGCCGGCCTGCCCCTCGACGACGAATGAGCGGTTCCACCAGCTCCCTGCCCACCGCCCCGTCGAACGCTCGGACCGATGGTCTCGTGAGTCCGCCGCTGTCGGTGTCCGGTGACGCCCTGGCGGCCTCGGGCCTCTCCCTCGGCGAGCTGGAGCGGTTGGTGGCCATCGCCCGCCGCGCCGCCGAGGCCGGTGGCACCCAGTTGCGGCGCTTTGATGGTCAGCTCGAGCAGGTCCGCGAGAAGGGTCGCGCCGGCGATCTGGTCACCGAGGCTGATCTGGCCGCAGAAGCCGCCGTGCTGGCCTTTCTGGAGGCGGAAACACCCCAGATCGGAGTGCTGGCAGAGGAGAGCGGTCGCCGCCAACGCTCCGGCGATCTCGAGTGGTGTGTGGACCCTCTGGACGGCACCACCAACTACGCCCATGGGTTTCCTTTCTATGGCACCTCCGTGGGCCTCACCTGGCAGGGCCAGCCCCTGCTCGGCGCCCTGGCCGCACCGGGGCTCGATCAGCTCTACTGGGCCGCGCCGGGCCTGGGGGCCTGGTGCAATGGCCACCGGCTGCAGGTGAGCTGCTGCGACCGACTCAGTGACGCACTGCTGGTCACCGGCTTCGCCTACGACCGCACCAACCGCCTCGACAACAACTACGCCGAGTTCGCCTACTTCACCCACCGCAGCCACGGCGTGCGGCGCGCTGGTGCCGCCGCCCTGGATCTGGCCTTTGTGGCGGCAGGACGGCTGGACGGTTACTGGGAGCGCGGCCTGTCCCCCTGGGATCTGGCCGCCGGCGTGGTGCTGGTGGAACAGGCCGGTGGCTTGATCAGCAGCTACGACGGCAGTCCCTTCGATCTCAGCAGTGGTCGCCTGATCGCCTGCGGCCCCCAGCTGCATGGTGGCCTGGTGGCAGGCCTGGCCGCCTGCCGTCCGCTGAGCGGCGCCAGCTTCGGAGCCCCTGAGCTGGATGGACCCTGACGGTGCGGTCCATAGGATCGCCCAGCCTTCTCCCTCGCCCGATCGCCATGGCTCTGCAACCCGCCGCCGGCGCCCGGGACCGCCACCCGCGCGAGGTGGAGAGGAACCGCAGGCTGGTGGAGCTGCTGGCTGGTGTGTTCCGCCTCTGGGGGTATCAGGAGGTGGACCCCCCCACGATCGAGCGGATCGACACCCTCGAAGCCGGTGGCGCCATCGCCGCCAGCGAGATGGTTCGGCTTGCCTCCGACGATCCGCTGGCCCTGCGTCCTGAACTGACAGCCTCGATCGCCCGGGCCGCCAGCACGCGCCTGGCCGGCCGGCCACGGCCCCTGCGGCTGTGGGCCAGCGGCAACACCTTCCGCAGCGTGATCGCCGATGGCGGCGACCAGCGGATCAGCGAACAGGTGCAATGCGGCGTGGAGCTGCTGGGGGAGCCCTCCGCCGCGGCAGACACGGAACTGCTGCATCTGCTGCTCGCCGCAGCCGCCACCCTGGGATTGCAGCCCCACCACCAGCCCCGGTTGCTGGTGGGGCACCACGGCATCCTCTCGGCCCTGCTGGCATCGATTCCTGTCGAGCTGGCTGGTGCGGTGCGACAGGCCCTCACCAGCTTCGATCCCCTCGCCCTTGACCAGCTAGCGCTGCTGGGAGGGCAGCGCAGCCAATTGCAGCAACTGATGCGGCTACGGGGAGAACCCACGGCGGTGCTGTACCAGCTCGAGCAATGGCTCGGGCCGATCGAGCCGCTCAACGAGCTCGCCCAGACCCTGGCCAGCGTTGCACCGATGGCGGCATCACTTGGAGTGGCCCTGCAACTCGATCCCACCTTTCAGCCTCACTTCGCCCTGTACGACGGCCTGGTGATCAAATTGGTCTGCCAGGCTGCAGACGCCCCCCGCGACATCGCCAGCGGGGGGCGCTACGACAAGCTCGTGGGGCGCTTCTGCAGCGATGCCGGCCAGGCGGCGGGGGTGGGTTTTGCCTTCGCGATCGATGCCATCCGTGACCTGCTGGGCAGCGCCGAGGGGCAGGCCGAGCCGCGTTGGCTGGTGAGCTGTCGCACCAGCGCTGGCCTGCCGAAGGCGTTGCAGCGGCTCCAACAACTGCACGTCGCCGAGGAAGCGGCGGAACTGGGCCCGAAATCCTGTGCCAGCCAGGCCGAGGCCGACACCATCGCCCGCGAGCGCGGCTGTCGTGGAGCCATCTGGCTGCCGGACTGAATGCCCCGGAGTGGCCGGAAGCACAGAGGCCGAAAGCCAATCCTTAGGATCAGAGCCCACCGGTTCAACCCTGCATGGCCCACACGATCGTCACCAATGTGTGCGAGGGCGTGGCCGACTGCGTCGATGCCTGCCCGGTGGCCTGCATTCATCCCGGCCAGGGGGCCAACAGCAAGGGCACGGGCTTTTTCTGGATCGACTTCGACACCTGCATTGACTGCGGCATCTGTCTGCAGGTATGCCCCGTGGAGGGGGCCATCCTTCCGGAAGAGAAACCCGAGCTCCAGCGAGCAGGCTGAGGCTGCGGGGATCCATACGGCAGCGTGTCTCCCGCTTCCCAGGCACCTGACCCCCAACAAGAACAAGACGGTTGAGAGGCCGACTCGACCTTCTCGAGTTGTGGTGGCTTCAGTGAGGTTGTCCTGATGGCATCAAGCGACAAGTTCGGAGACCCCTCCCTCTGATGGCTTGAGCAGTTCACCACCAGGCCTCTACGGTCAGCAGCAGTGATCCAAACCTGACCAATGCCGGTGCTGGAAGAGACAGGCCAGATTCAGATCCATACAGAAAACATCTTCCCGATCATCAAGAAGGCCGTCTACAGCGGTCATGAGGTGTTTCTGCGGGAACTGGTGAGCAACGGCGTCGATGCCATCAGCAAGCGCCGCATGGCCGCCATGGGCGGCGATTGCAGTGAAGGTCAGGAAGGCGAGATCCAGATCCGCATCGATCGGGACGCCAAGACCCTCACGATCAGCGACAACGGCATCGGCATGACAGCCGATGAGGTGAAGCGCTACATCAACCAGGTGGCCTTCTCCAGCGCTGAAGACTTTCTCGAGAAATACAAGCAGGAAGACGACGCCATCATCGGCCACTTCGGCCTCGGCTTCTACTCCAGTTTCATGGTGGCCAGGCAGGTGGAGCTGGTCTCGCTCAGCGCCCGCGACGGCAGCGAGGCCGTGCGCTGGAGCTGCGATGGCTCGCCCAATTTCAGCCTCGAGAGCGCTGAGCGCAGCGAGCCGGGCACCGATGTGATCCTGCACCTGATGGAGGAGGAACTCGAATACATCGAGCCCTCCCGCATCCGCACCCTGATCACCACCTACTGCGACTTCCTGCCGGTGGCGGTGCAGCTCGAGGGTGAAACGGTGAACAAGCGGGAGGCGCCGTGGCGCAGAAGCCCCCGCGAGCTGAAGGATGACGACTATATCGAGCTGTATCGGTATCTCTACCCCTTCCAGGGTGACCCGCTGCTCTGGGTGCATCTCAACACCGATTACCCCTACAACCTCCAGGGAATTCTCTACTTCCCCCGCTCCAGCGGCCGGGCCGACTGGGAGAAGGGAGAGATCCGGCTCTACTGCAACCAGGTGTTTGTGAGCGACTCCATCAAGGAGGTGGTGCCGCGCTATCTGCTGCCCCTGCGCGGCGTGATCGATTCGCCGGATATTCCCCTGAACGTGAGCCGCTCGGCCCTGCAGACCGACCGACGGGTGCGCTCGATCGGCGGTTTCGTGGCCAAGAAGGTGGGCGACAGGCTCAAGCAGCTGCATCGCGACGAACCGAAGCGCTACGCCGAGATCTGGGAATCGCTGGCCCCCTTCATCAAGATCGGTGCCATGGAAGACGAGAAGTTCGCCGACCAGGTGGCTGATCTGGTGCTGTTCGGCACCACGGCTCCTGCGGCTGAATCGCCCTCCAGCGATACCGATGACAACGCCGCTGCCGAAGCAACTGCCCTCGATCCCATCCCCACCGATGGGAAGACTTACACCACGCTCTCCGGCTATCGCAGCCGCCTCACTGCCGGCAACGACAAACGCATCCTCTACTGCACCGATGAAGCCGGCCAGGCCGGGGCACTGGCCCTGTGGCGCAGCCAGGGCGCCGAGGTGCTGCTGGCGGACACCTTCATCGACACCCAGTTCATCCCCTGGCTGGAACACCGCCACGAGGAGCTGAAATTCCAGCGGGTCGATGCCGAACTCGACGACAGCCTCAAGGAACAGGAGAGCGAGCTGGCCGATGCCGATGGCAAAGACGCCTCTGAGAAGTTGCGAGACCTGTTCCGCAGTGCCCTGAACGACGACAGGGTGACCATCCAGGTGCAGGCCCTCAAGGGCGACAGTGCCCCGGCCGCCCTGATCCTGTTGCCGGAACAGATGCGCCGTATCAACGACATGGGCGCCCTGATGGAGCAGCGCCTGCCGGGATTGCCCGATCATCACGTGCTGGTGATCAACCGCCGTCACCGGCTTGTGGAGGGCCTGCTGAAGCTCTCCGCTGGCGCGGTTCTCACCTCGCCCGCCGCTGCGGCCAGCTCCCCCAGTCAGCAACTCTCCAGCGACCTGAGCCGCCATATCTATGAGCTGGCCCGATTGGCTGTGGGAGGTCTGGAGCCGAATCAGCTGGCGGGCTTCCAGCAGCGCAGCGGTGATCTGATGGGCCGGCTGATGGAACGGGGCCTCTGAAGCTGAATCCGGCCCTCCGGGCCAGCTTGAACCGGGGCCCCAACCATGCCTGGGGCCCCTTTGGTAAGATCTTCGCTTGGGCGTTGATGCCCGAGCGTTGTGTTGTTTCGGTAGAACGTCATGTCCCGGGTTTGTCAGCTCACCGGCAAGCGCGCCAACAACGGGATGGCCGTCAGCCACTCCCACGTGCGCACCAAGAAACTTCAGCAGGTGAACCTCCAGGAGCGACGCCTGTGGTGGGCCGAGGGCAAACGCTTCGTGAAGCTGCGGGTCTCCACCCGTGCCCTCAAGACCATTCAGAAGAAAGGCCTGGGTGCCTATGCCCGCGAACTGGGGGTCAACCTGGCCAAAATCTGAAGAGCATCGGCTCCGGCCGCTCTGCTGGGGCAGCTGAGGCTGACGCCGCCATCAAGTTCTGAATCCTGCCATGCATCGCCGACCCCTTCTTCAAGGCCTGGCCATGGCGGCTCTTGGCCTGCTTGGACATCCCAGGCAGGCTTTTGCAATGGGAGGCACACTTCCTTCGCTCGATACAGAGGCTCCGGCCTTTGATCTTGAGGGCGTCGTGGCTGGAGCCATCATCCACCGCAGTCTCACCGACTTCGCCGGCCGCTGGTTGGTGCTCTATTTCTATCCCAAGGATTTCACCGGCGGTTGCACGCTCGAAGCTCGTGGCTTCCAGCGTGACCTGGCCGCCTTTGCTGCGCTGGATGCCAACGTGGTCGGCATCAGCGCCGATGATCCCGAGGCCCACGCGTCCTTCTGCGACAGCGAAGGGCTGGCCTTCCCTCTGCTCTCTGATCCGGGTGGCACCGTGAGCCAACGCTACGGCTCCTGGATCCCCCCATTCTCACAACGGCATACCTTTCTGATCGATCCGGCCGGCATCCTGCGGCAGCGCTGGGTGGCGGTTCGCCCCACCCTGCACAGCCAGGAGGTGCTGGCCGCACTGCAAAGCATTCAGGGCAAACACCCCTAGGGTGTCGGCTGCGATATCCGCCCCATGGCCCCGTTCCCCCGGAGTCTGCAAGGCCAGTTGCCTCGGCTGCGCCGCCGTCAGTTGCTCAGAATGTTGCCCTCTCTGGGCATCGCCATCGCAGCAGCGCCCTGGTTCATTCCCCGGTCTGGCCGGTCTGCAAGTCAGGGCCCGCCCACCAGATTGCGGGTTCTGGCGATCGCTGACAGCGGCAGCGGCAACGCCAATCAACAGGCCGTGGCCGATCGCATGGCCGCATTGCATCGCCGAGAGCCAGTCAATCTGGTGCTGATGGGCGGAGACAACATCTATCCAGACGGCAACATCAAGCTGGTGCAGTCCACCTTTGAGCGTCCCTACCGGGCCCTGCTTCAGGCGGGGGTGCCCTTTCATGCGGTGCTGGGCAATCACGACATCCGCACCGCGAACGGCACTCCGCAGCTCCACTACAAACCCTTCGGCATGGCAGGACGGTGGTACAGCCTGCGACGAGGGCCGGTGGAGTTTTTTCTGCTCGACACCAATGGCAACGCCGACTGGAACCGACAGTTACCGTGGCTTCAGAGTGCCCTGAGCGCTTCCAAGGCCCCCTGGAAGGTGGTGGTAGGCCACCATCCGATTTACTCATCGGGTCATTACGGCGACCAGCCGCACCTGATCCATCGACTCACACCACTGTTCAAACGACACGGCGTGCAGCTGTACATCAACGGCCACGAGCACAACTACGAGCGCACAAAGCCGATTGATGGCATCACTTACCTCACGGTGGGCGGTGCTGGGGCCTGGCTGCGACCGGTCAAAGCCAACGCCCGCAGCGCCCGGGCCGCCAGTGTCTACAGCTTCGCTGAACTCGATTTCACTCCCACCCAACTTGAGCTGCGGGCCTGGGACAGCAAGGGACAGCGTATCGATCAGGTGCAACTGACGGCGCAACCCTGAGCACGAGCCCGCGTTGTCAGCTCACAATCCTCAGCCCACAATCCAGGTGCACGACTTTCAGCGGTATAGCTGCCTAGTCCATGGTCTCCAGCGGCATGCTGTCCGGCGGTCCTGCATGAAACAGCCTGGCAACCAGAACTGCACGGCCTGATCTGTCGCCATGCTGATTTCTCTCCATCCTGATCCGTCTCCATGACGACTCTCACGCTTCCGAGACTGGTCGGGTCAAGCCTTGCCCTGGGTTTGATGCCGCTGTTGCAGGGCTCGGCCATGGCCGCGTCTCTGAAAGGGCGGATTCCCCTGACCGAGGCGGCACCCCTGCGTGTGGAGCTGCGTGAACAAGCCCACTATCGCTGCCGCGGCGGCGGAGAGGTGAGAGCCAGCTATTACAGCCTCAACGACGACAGCCTTGCCTTTGTCCGCCTGATCTTGCCTGGGGGGAGCCGGCAGACCCTGCCCAACATCGTCTCCGGGTCGGGTGCCCGCTACAGCGACGACGCCTCAATGGTGTGGTGGGTCAAGGGCGATGGAGCCTTCGCACAGACCCGAGGATCCGATGGCAGCTGGGAGACCAGCCTGGAGGATTGCAGGCTGAAACGCCCCTGACAATCCGCTCGTGTCAGCAGCCATGCCACTCGCGATTCAGTGGAGGGCCTGGAGCAGGAGCTGCTGGTGAACAGCTGCGTCAGCGCGCTGAGCTTCGATGCGCTCGCGCTCCATCGGCACATCCAGCACGGCGCGCCAGGAGGCGAGAAGGGCAGCAGAGTCGGGCAGATCAGCCAGATCCTGACAAGGACAACCGATCGCCGCTGCGGCAACGGCCACCTTGGGGTCATAGCTGAGAGCCGCACAGGGAGCTCCGGACAGGGCAGCCAGGATCAGTCCATGCAGGCGCATGGCAATCACCAGACCGGCCTGGGCGAACACGGCCATCGCCTCCTCTGGACAGCGCACCGTCAGCTCGCGGCTGCGCTCCAGCAAGGCTGGCGGCACCAATCCTTCAGCCTCAAGACGGGCCAGCAGGCCCTGGTCCTGGTGCCGGTGAAATGGCATCCACAGCACGGTGCGATCGGCCGACAGGGCCAGGGCCGCGGCTGCCTCGAGGTAGGGCCGCCAGGCCTCGCCCCGCAGCTGCGCCACTGGTCGCCAGCAGAGCACGATCGGCCGCTCCTGCGGAGACGCAGAAGGAGCTGTGACCGCCAGGCCCCAGACCGGGTCGCTGCCCACCAGACCCTTGGCACCCAAGCGTCTGGCCAGGCTGGCGGAGTCCGGGTCTCGCCAGCTGATCGCCGTGGCCCTGGGCAGGACCAACCCCACCAGGGCGCGACTGCGACGGCGGCGCAGGGGTCCGAGGCCCTGACCCCAGAGGATGACCGGTTTCCCCTGCCAGCGGGCCTTGAGGATCAGAGCGGCGTAATACAGAAGGCTGCGAAAGCTGGTGGAGTCCTGCAGCAGGCTGCCGCCGCCGAACACCAGGGCATCGCAGCGATCCAAGGCCCGCAGCACCCCCGCCACCCCCCGGCGCTGCACCGTCTTCACACCGAATCGGTGCTGAACCTCGGCTTCGTCGTGGGCGGTGACCAGGGCGCTCCAACCCGAGGGAAGCTGGGCCAGCAGGGCCTGAAGCAGGGCGTCGTCGCCGAGGTTGTGCTCGCCGTAATAACCGCAGAGCAGGGCCTGCATGGAACACGCACCCGGGCAGGCTCCGTACATTACGGATCACCGCGGGCTCCCCTGCCATGCATGCCCTGTCCCTGCCCACCTGGTGGATCCACATCACCTCGGTGCTGGAGTGGATGGCGGCGATCGTGGCGGTGGTGGTCTGGGGACGTCGCCGCCAGGAGGGGGGCTGGCGCTGGCTGGCCCTGGCGATGCTGCCGGCCCTGGTGAGCGCCATGGCGGCCTGCACCTGGCACCTGTTCGACAACACCCCGGCCCTGGATGGGCTGGTGGTCTTTCAGGCGGGATGCACCGCCCTCGGTAATTCCGCCCTGGCGCTGGCGGCCTGGAATCTCTGGCGCCACCAGCCCCTGCCGACCAGTGCCGCCGACGTCTCACCCCCCGGAACCGTCATCAGCTCCACCCTGCCGACCAGCCAGCCATGAGCGTTCTGACCCTGCTGGCCCGTATCGATCCGGCACCCCTGTTCGTGCTCTCCCTGCTGCCCTATCTGGCCTTTCTCTGGTGGGCGTCAAGGATCCGTGGATTCCCGCGCCTGGCCCTGCGCGGCTTCCAGGCCACGCTTCTGTTCGTGGCGATCACGATCGTGGCGGCGGTGATCGCCCAGGTGCGCTTCGGCGACCAGCTCGCCAACGTCGACCTGCTCCACGGCGGGGCTGAGAGCTTCCTCACGATCAGCAACCTGCTGGTGCTGCTGGGCTTCGCCGGCGTGGGCAGCGTCCGCCAAGGCAGCGCCGGCGGCATGAACAAGTCTTAAGGGGAATCGGCTGAAGGCCGCGCTGCCCGGAAGATGGGTCGTCGGCTTTTGCTTCATGATCGCTCCGCTTCTGGCTCTGGCCCCTGCCTCTATCTCCTGGTCCCCGAAAGTGGCCCTGGTGATGATCGTCTGCAACGTGATCGCCATCGCGATCGGCAAGGCCACCATCCAACAGCCCAATGTGGGCGCCCAACTGCCCAACTCCGCCATGTTCGGCGGCATGAGCCATGCCTCCCTGCTGGCCACCACCAGCCTGGGGCACATCTTCGGCATCGGCGCCATCCTCGGATTGGCCTCCCGCGGCGTGGTCTGAACCCGCCGATTGAGATCGCAGGCCAGAGACCTGGCCTGCCTGCGGTCCCAAGGGGCCGCTTTTTTGATGGGAACCAGACCGAGACGGAATCCAGCCAGACGTCGACGTCGTCAGCGCCAGCCCAGCAGATAGGGCAACGCCCGCAGGCCATACCGCTCAAAGCGGTAGTCGAACAGCAGGGCGGAAAGATCGGCGGCCTCGCAGGTCTCGAGGCCGGCCAGCAACCTCTCCAGACGGTGATCAGCACGGCGATCCCGCAACGCCAGCCAGGTGCGCCGTGCCAGCCGGCCACTCAGGGGCCAGCGCCAGCCGAAGTGCCTGCTCAACTGCCGCTGGTAGCGCCGCCGCAGGCGATCAGGATCACGCTCCTGCAACAGCAGCGGCGCCAGCAGGCCAGCGCTGGCCATCGCATGGCGAATCCCCTCACCACCGAGCAGGTTGGCGGTGCTCACCGCATCACCCAGGCCGATCAGGCGCCCGCGGCCATGGGGCTCACGGCGATCGATACGGCTGCGAATCAGGCCGCCGTGGCGGTCCAGCACCCGGGCACCGTCCAGATCCAGGCGGCACAGCAGGGTCTGCAGATCAGGCCCAAGGGGACGCTGGCGGCTGGAGGAGGAGGCACAGAGCGGCTGATCCAGGCGGCAGACCCCCAGCTTCAGCCGGCCGCATTGCATCGGGAACACCCAGCCATAGCCCTGAGGCACCCAGTCGCTGCCGAGCAGGAAGGTGAGTTGATCGGCCCAGCGCTGCGCTGGCGAAGGATCCACCTGCAGCAGCCATTCCACGCCACGCCCCACCACCAGCTCTGACGGATCGCCCAGCAGGGCGCGCCCCTGGCCGCTGGCATCCACCACCCAGCTGCTGCGCACAACCACAGGGCAACCATCACTGCGGCGCAGGTGGGTGAGCAGACCACCAGACACCTCCTGACAGCCAAGGGCCCGAAGGCCCAGCTCGACGCGTCCCCCCCAGCAGCGGCACTGCTCCGCCAACCAGAGCCGCAGGGCGCCGAAGTCGAGCACGACCCCCAGGGGTACGGCCGAGCTCCAGTGGCGCGAGGCCTGGGCTGGACCGATCAACTGCCAGCTGCGCCAGCGGCTGGCCACGACTTCAGCCGGCAGGCCAAACGATGCCACAGCCTCGATCGGCAGGGCAGCACTGCTGAAGGCCGCCCGCCTCAGATCGGGCAGCTGATCCACCAGCAGCACATCCACACCGTGGCTCGCGAGCAGCCGGGCCAGGTGGCCCCCAGACGGCCCTGCTCCAACGATCAGCACGTCGCATGTGAGATGCTCGCCGTCGATCACGGCACAGCCGTTCTGTGATGCACCCGGCTCAGACCGGAAGCGCCTGGCGTTCCGCGGTCACGAAGACGCCCGCAAAGCGCTGCTGGATCCGCTCCGCCATCTGGGGTGGCGTCAGACCCAGGGTCAGCTTGCTCTGCTCCGGGGTGGCGTGATCCACCAGCACGTCAGGAATGCCGAGGCGCAGCACCGGTACCAGCACATCGTGATCGTTGAGACTCTCGACCACGGCCGCACCGAAGCCACCGGGCAGGGCACCCTCCTCCATGGTCACCACCCGACCGATGCGGCGAGCCAGCGGCAGGATCAGGGCTTCATCAAGGGGGCGAAGGAAACGGGCATTGACCACGGCGGCCCGGATTCCCTTCTCCTGCAACAGACCGGCGGTGGCCATGGCTGGCGCCACCATGGCTCCATAGGCCACGATCAGCAGGTCGTCGCCATCGGTGAGCAGTTCACCCCGGCCGATCTCCAGAGGCTCCCAGCCCTCTTCCATCAGCGGAGCCCCCTCGCCTTCACCGCGAGGGATGCGAATCGCGCAGGGGCCGGTGTGGTGGATGGAGGTCACCAACATGCGCTGCAGTTCGGCTTCGTCCTTCGGAGCCATCACCGTGAAGTTGGGCACGGCACGCAGGTAGCTGATGTCGTACTGGCCCTGATGGGTGGGGCCGTCGGCTCCGACGATGCCGGCCCGGTCCATCACAAAGGTGACCGGCAGGTTCTGGATGCCCACATCGTGGATCAGCTGGTCATAGGCGCGCTGCAGGAAGGTGCTGTAGATCGCCACAACCGGCCGCAGCCCCTCACAGGCCATGCCGGCCGCCATGGTGACGGCGTGTTGCTCGGCGATGCCGACATCGATGTATTGCTTGGGCAGGGCCTTCTCGAGCAGATCCAGCCCGGTGCCCGTGGCCATGGCGGCGGTGATTCCCACCACCCGCGGATCCTGCTCACAGATCTTGACCAGGGTCTGACCGAAGACCTTGCTGTAACTGGGCGGCTTCGGCTTGCTGGAGGGATAGGCCTTGCCGGTTTTAAGGTCAAAGGCCGACTGGGCGTGATAGGCCACCTGATCGGCTTCGGCATAGGGATAGCCTTTGCCCTTGGTGGTGGCCACGTGCACCAGCACGGGGCCTTCAGTGCGATGAGCCAGCTCGAAGGTGCGCACCATCTCGGGGATGTTGTGGCCGTCGATCGGGCCGATGTAGGTGAAACCCAGTTCCTCGAAGACGGCACCCACCTTGGGAACGGCCAGGCGGCGCATGCCCTCCTTGATGCGCTCCAGCTCCGGGGGCAGCTCGCCATGCAGGAAGGGCAGATGGCGGATGGCCTCCTCGGCGTTGCCGGAGAGGAACTGCACCGGCGGGCTCAGCCGCATGCGGTTGAGGTAGGTGGAGAGAGCCCCCACCGGCGGGCTGATCGACATGTCGTTGTCGTTCAGCACCACCAGCAATCGGGTGCGGGGGAGATGGCCGGCGTGGTTGATCGCCTCCAGGGCCATGCCACCGGTGAGGGCGCCATCACCGATCACGGCCACACATTTGAAATCCTCGCCACGGCGATCTCGCGCCAGGGCCATGCCCAGGGCAGCCGAGATCGAGGTGGAGGCGTGGCCGGCACCGAAGTGGTCGAAGCGGCTCTCGCTGCGTTTGAGATAACCGGCCACCCCGCTCTTCTGGCGCAGGCTGTCGAAATCGTTGTAGCGGCCGGTGATCAGTTTGTGCGGGTAGGCCTGATGGCCCACGTCCCACACGACCCGGTCCTCATCGAGGTCGAGGGTCTGATAGAGGGCCAGGGTGAGTTCCACCACGCCAAGTCCAGGACCGAGGTGGCCGCCGCTGGTGGACACCACCTCCAGGTGGCGCTCCCGGATCTGTCGTGCGATCGCCTCAAGGTCAGCGGTGCTGAGCCCATGCAATTGATTGGGGTGACTCAGCTCGCTGAGATGCATGCCCTGGCTCTCTCGTGGAGGTCAATCTAGGTGGTCGTTCCCGGGGGACGGCGACATCCGCTACAGGGGGTTGCGACACTGACGCCCATGATCGACCCACGCTCCAGTGCCCCTTCATCCCGCGCCGTCGCGTCCCAGACCAGCTGCGGGCCGACCACCGACGGGCAGGCCTTCGGCAGTGATGCCAACGGCAGGGACGAGCCGTTGCCCGAAGCGAGCAGTTACCTGCAACGCATCCTGCGGGCGCGCGTCTACGACGTGGCGATCGAAACGCCACTCGATGCGGCCCCCAACCTTTCGGGCCGGCTTGAGAACACCGTGCTGCTCAAGCGCGAAGACCTGCAGCCGGTGTTCAGCTTCAAGCTGCGGGGCGCCTACAACAAGATGGCGTCGCTCTCTGCCGCCGAGCTGGAACGGGGGGTGATCGCCGCCAGCGCCGGCAACCATGCCCAGGGCGTGGCCCTCGGGGCCCGCAAGCTCGGCTGCACCGCGGTGATCGTGATGCCGGTCACCACGCCGGAGATGAAGGTGCGGGCCGTGGCGGCCCGAGGCGCCGAGGTGGTGCTGCATGGCGACAACTACGACGCGGCCTGCGCGGAAGCCCGGCGGCTGGAGATCGAGCGCGGACTCACGTTCATCCACCCTTTCGACGATCCGGAGGTGATCGCCGGCCAGGGCACGATCGCCTTTGAAATCCTGCGGCAGTGCTCCTCACCCCCCGATGCCATCTACGTGGCAGTGGGTGGCGGCGGCCTGATCGGCGGCATCGCCGCCTATGTGAAAAGCCTCTGGCCCGCTGTGGAGGTGATCGGCGTGGAACCCACCGACGCCGATGCGATGACCCGCTCCCTGGCTTGCGGGGAGCGAGTCATCCTGGAGCAGGTCGGCCTGTTCGCCGATGGGGTGGCGGTGCGGCAGGTGGGGCTGCACACCTTCGCGCTGGCGCAGCGATACGTGGATGCGATGGTGACCGTGGGCACCGACGAGATCTGCGCCGCGATCAAGGACGTGTTCGAGGACACCCGCTCGATCCTCGAGCCGGCCGGAGCCCTGGCGGTGGCCGGCATGAAGGCCGACGTGGCACGGCGGGGCCTGAAAGGGCGGACCCTGGTGGCAGTGGCCTGCGGCGCCAACATGAACTTTGATCGACTCCGCTTCGTGGCGGAACGGGCCGAACTGGGCGAGGAGCGCGAAGCGATGCTGGCCGTGGAGATTCCGGAGCGGCCCGGCAGCCTGCGTCAGTTCTGTGAGCTCCTGGGGGGGCGCAGCCTCACCGAATTCAGCTATCGCATGGCCGATCCCCGGGTGGCGCACATCTTCATCGGGGTCCAGATCCGCGGCCACCGCGACACCCGGCAGCTGATCGGGGAACTGCGAAGCGGCGGGTTCGCCTGCCTCGATCTCTCGGACAACGAACTGGCCAAGCTGCACCTGCGCCACATGGTGGGTGGACGCCTGCCCGCCGGTGCCGTAGCCGCCGCCGCCCAGAGCGAAGAACTGCTCTACCGCTTTGAGTTCCCGGAAAAACCGGGTGCCCTGATGACCTTCGTGCAGGCACTCCATGCCAGCTGGAACATCAGCATCTTTCACTACCGCAACCAGGGCGCCGACGTGGGGCGGATCGTGGTGGGTCTGCAGGTGCCTCCGAACGAGCAGGCGGCCTGGGAGCAGTTTCTGGCAGGCCTGGCCTATCGCCACTGGAACGAGACGGGCAATCCCGCCTACCGATTGTTCCTGGGAGCCGATCAACCTCCCAACAGGCTGGAGCAGCCCACGGCCGGCGAATAGGCCATGCCGAGATCGTGCAATCGGCCGCCAGAGCTGGCCTTGCCAGCTCCGCTAGGTTTCGGTGACGCCCGCAGCGCCGCCCTTTCCCCCCTGCTCTCGCGTCGATGGCCCGAGACACCCTCTCCCTGCCGGCACGCCTCGAGGCGATCCTCTATCTGAAGGGGCGCCCCCTCAGCCTGGTGGAACTGGCCGCAATCGCGGCCACCACCCCAGAAGAGACCGAACTGGGCCTCATCGCCCTGATCGCCGATTACGCCCATCGTGATACGGCCCTCGAGATCCGCCAGGAGGGCAAGCACTACGGGCTGCAGCTCAAGGACAGCCTCGGCGATCTGGTCCAGAGCCTTCTGCCGGTGGACCTGTCCACCGCCGCCCTGCGTACCCTGGCCACGATCGCGCTGAAGAAGCGACTGCTGCAGTCCGATCTGGTGGAGCTGCGTGGCTCCGGCGCCTACGACCACATCAAGGAACTGCTCGCTCAGAATTTCATTGAACGGAAACGCCAGAGTGATGGGCGCTCCTACTGGATCAGCCTGAGCGAGAAGTTTCACCGTACCTTCGCCGTGCTGCCGGCCCGGGCCGACGAGCAGGGAGCGGCGAACGGGGAATCCCCACCGTCTCCGGATCGGGCTCCGGATCAGAAGGCTGCATAGAGTCGAGCAGACGGCACCCGACCCATGGAAATCCTCAGCCTGCTGCTGGCCGTTCTGGCCAGAACCCTTGAGATCTACACGCTGATCCTGCTGGTGCGGGTCCTGCTGAGCTGGTTCCCCAACCTGGACTGGAGCAACCCGCTGCTCTCCACCGTGAGCTCGATCACCGATCCCTACCTCAATGCCTTCCGGGGCCTGATCCCACCCCTGGGTGGCCTCGACCTGTCGGCGATTCTGGCCTTCATCGCCCTGCAACTGCTCCAGAGCCTGCTGGGCGGTGCCAGCGCCTCGCTGATGGCCCAGGCGTCGATGTACGGATGACCCTCACCTTCGTTCCGATCCACGTCTTCCGGCACACCCCGCTGGTGACCTTCTTCGATGCCAGCGTTCCCCACAGCAATGGCACCGACGTGGTGGTCCACGAGGGTCCGGCTGTCTCTCCCCCCGACGACGAGGACTTTTTTCAGTTCTACCGGCACCAGCATCAGGTGGATCACAACCTGGTGCTCAGTGGCAGCCGCACCTTCGTGCTGCTCAACCCCTCCTGGGATCAGCCGCACCATGTCGTGCATCTGCAGCGGGCCATGGGTGCCCTGCAGATCCCGATCGGCACCCTGCATCGCTCGTTTTCGGGGGAAGAGGGCAGCATCGTGCTGAACCAGTCGGTGCGGGATCCCCAGTTCAGCTACGCCACTGAATTCATCCCGTTGAGCCTGCGGCAGCGGCAGGATCTTCAGGAACTGCTGGCCTTGAGTCCGTGGATCTGGAGCTGGCGCGATGGCCATATCCACCGCGACCACCCCTGAGCAGCAACACTCAGGCAGGGTCGACAGGATCCAGGGCCTGCTCAAGCGGCAGCAGTTCATCGTTCTCACCCGCACGCCGCCGCACGGGCGCGCTGAATCCCCGCGCCTTGACATGGCGAACCTGCAGCGGGCCAGGGGTTCCAGCCGGCACAGCCAGACGCAGAGCGAAGGCGGAGTCGCCGGGCGGCACATCACCGATCGAGCCCACCCGGGTGCGGTTCTGGAGCACCGGCTCGCCACTGGCATCGAGAATCACGGCGTAGACATCCGTATCCACCACCGCCCGACGGCTGGGGTTTGCCACCACGCCCCGCAACGCGTAACAACTGGCTGTGCCGCTGCGTCCCTGCTCCGGCTGGGCACCCACATCACTGCGGGGGCAGGGCTCCAGAACCACCTCGCGCACGCCCAGCTCGGCCGCCAGCGCAGGGGCGACCCCCCCCAGCAATGAGCCCAGCAGCAGCCCCACGACCAAAGCATGCCGCAGGACGCGCAAGGACGTTTCCCAGGACGCCGCCAGGACGCGGTGCATGGCAGAGACGCAAACTGCCTTCCGGTCTACCGAATCCGCCCTAGCGATCGTCGCCGCTGCCGCCGATCACGTCGCGGGCTGCCCGGCTGGCCAGTTTGGCGAGATTGGCGGTGGCCACCTCCTCCAGATCGAAATCCAGTTCGGTGGCCAGTTGAGCCACGTACCACAGAACATCCCCCAGCTCCGCCTTGAGGCCCTCCCGCACGGCGGCGTCGAACACACCACCGCGATCCCGCAGCACCTTCTTCACCTTGTCGGCCACCTCGCCGGCCTCACCGCAGAGGCCGAGGGTGGGATAGATCGGGTTGGCACCAGCATCGGGGTAACGGGCCGTGGCCCGGGAGCGCTGCTGATAGCTGCGCAAATCCATGACTGGAGATCGTCAGGTTGGATGGTAGTTTCCGGCTGTCACCGATGGTTCTGTCCGGTCCCATGCGTCGCACCAAGATCGTGGCCACCATCGGGCCCGCCACCGAATCGCCGGAACGGCTCAGGCAACTGATCGAAGCCGGTGCCACCACCTTCCGGCTCAATTTTTCCCACGGCGATCACGCCGACCATGCCACCCGGATCGCCACCATCCGGCAGGTGGCGCATCAGATGGGAGCCAACATCGGCATCCTTCAGGATCTGCAGGGTCCGAAGATCCGCCTGGGGCGCTTCGTTGGCGGCCCCATCACGTTGGCGAACGGTGATCGCTTCAGTCTCACCTCCAGGGATGTGAGCTGCGACCAGACCATCGCCACCGTCACGTACAACAAACTCGCCGACGAAGTGCCCTGCGGCAGCCGCATCCTCCTCGATGACGGCCGGGTCGAGATGCTGGTGGAGGAGGTGGATCAGGCCGAGCAGACCCTTCACTGCAGCGTCACGGTCGGCGGGGTTCTCTCCAACAACAAGGGGGTCAACTTCCCCGATGTGCAGCTTTCGATCCGAGCCCTCACCGACAAGGATCGCGAAGATCTGACCTTCGGACTGCAGCAGGGCGTCGACTGGGTGGCTCTGAGCTTTGTGCGCAACCCCTCCGACATGCAGGAGATCCGCGATCTGATCCACAGCCAGGGTCACAACACGCCGGTGGTGGCGAAGATCGAGAAGTTCGAGGCGATCGATCAGATCGACGCCATCCTTCCCCTCTGTGACGGGGTGATGGTGGCCCGTGGTGATCTCGGTGTGGAGATGCCAGCTGAGGAAGTGCCGTTGCTTCAGAAGGAGCTGATCCGCAAGGCCAACAGCCTCGGCATCCCGATCATCACGGCCACCCAGATGCTCGATTCGATGGCGTCCAGCCCCAGGCCCACCCGCGCCGAGGTGAGCGATGTGGCCAATGCCATCCTCGACGGCACCGATGCGGTGATGCTCTCCAACGAGACAGCCGTGGGGGACTTCCCGGTGGAAGCTGTGGCCACCATGGATCAGATCGCGCGACGCATCGAGCGCGATTACCCGCGCCGCACGCTTGACAGCCATCTGGCCAACACAATCCCCAACGCCATCAGCCAGGGGGTGAGCAGCATCGCCCGCCAGCTTGGTGCTTCCGCGATCCTGACGCTCACCAAGAGCGGCGCCACCGCTCGCAATGTCAGCAAGTTCAGGCCGAGCACACCGATCCTGGCAATCACCGGTGACGTGGCGGTCGCACGGCAACTGCAACTGGTCTGGGGCGTGACGCCCCTGCTGGTGAAGGAGCAGAACTCCAGCACCAGCACCTTCAGCATGGCGATGGGCATCGCCCGCGAGATGGCTCTGCTCAGCGATGGCGATCTGGTGGTCCAGACCGCCGGCACCCTGGCTGGCATCAGTGGCTCCACCGACTTCATCAAGGTGGGGATCGTCTCGGCAGTGCTGGGCAGGGGCACCGGCGTCGGTGGCGGCTCGGTGAGTGGCCGGGTACGGCTGGCCAGAACCCCGGAAGAGGCCGCCATGCTGCAGGTGGGTGAAATTCTGGTGGTGCCGGAAACCTCCGCCGCCTATGTGGATGCGATCCGCAAGGCCAAGGGGATGATCACCGAAACCGAGGGAAGCGACAGCCATGCCGCCGTGATCGCCGAACGGATCGGCATCCCGGCGATCGTGGGTGTGATCAATGCCACCACGGATCTGCGACAGGGGGAGATCGTCACCCTGGATGTTCCGGAGGGGTTGGTGCACCGTGGTGCTCGCAGCCACAACGCCGACGGTTATCGGTCCATCCTGTAGGTCGGCTGCATCCCCTCCATGGCCTCGAGACTTCCGCTGGCCGAAACGGTCGGGATGGCGCTCACCACCCTGCGCTCCAACCGGCTGCGCAGCCTGCTCACCATGCTCGGCATCGTGATCGGCAATGCCTCGGTGATCAGCCTGGTGGGGGTGGGTCAGGGAGCCCAGAACCTGGCCGAAGGCCAGCTCAGCACCCTCGGAGCCAACGTGCTGTTTGTGGTGCCGGGCAATAACGACACCCGTCGTCAGGGCATCGACTTCCCCAAAACGCTGGTGCTGGAGGATGCCGAAGCGATCGCCTCCCAGGTGCCGAGCGTGCGGCGGGTCGCCCCCCAGATCACCCTCAGCGAAGTCATCCAGGCAGGCGGTCTGAGCACCTCCGCGTCTGTGTCGGGGGTGACGCCGGAATTCCTGACCGTACGCAGCTTTGATCTCGCCCAGGGCCGGTTCTTCAACAGCGGCGATCTGAGCTCCGCACGCAATGTGGCCGTGATCGGCCCCGATCTGCGTGACAAGCTCCTGCCCACCGGAGGCGCGATCGGCCGGCAACTGCGCATCCGCGATCAGTCGTTTGAGGTGATCGGCGTTCTGGGGGCCAAGGGGGCCGTGTTCGGCTCCAATCAGGACGAAGCCGCCTACGTACCCCTGACCACCATGGTGAGCAAACTGAGCGGCCGTGATCCCACCTATGGAGTGAGTCTCAACTTCATCAGCGTGGAAGCCCGCGACGACGACAGCATCAACGCCGCCAAGTTTCAGATCACCAACCTGCTGCGCCAGCGCCACCGCCTGCTGCGGGAGGACGACTTCGCCGTGCGCACCCAGAAGGATGCCCTGACGATCGTGAGCACGATCACTGGTGGGCTGACCCTGATGCTGGCGGCGATCGGGGCCGTCTCTCTGCTCGTGGGCGGCATCGGCATCATGAACATCATGTTGGTGTCGGTCAGCGAACGCACCCAGGAGATCGGCCTGCGCAAGGCGCTGGGTGCTCGCAGCAGCGACGTGCTGCGTCAGTTTCTGGTGGAATCCCTGGTGCTCTCCAGCCTCGGCGGCGTGATCGGCAGTGCCGTGGGACTGGCGGCGGTGGCCGCGGTGGCAACCTTCACACCCCTACCGGCGGCTGTGGGCGCTGGAACGGTGCTGATCACCGTGGGGTTGTCGGGATCAATCGGCCTGTTCTTCGGCGTCGTCCCGGCCAGGCGGGCAGCACGGCTGGATCCGATCGTGGCGCTTCGCAGTCTGTAGGGCTCCCCTGCCAACCCCGCGGATGCCCGGTCAAGACCGAAGAAACTGTTAAACCCGAAAAAGCGTGGCCATGGTCACCAAACCGAGACGGGGTTAATGGGTTGATGGTTCCAAGAATCCCACCTGTCTCTGGCCTTGGAACTGATGTCCTGCGGATATCGCAACACCACAGAGCGCATGGTGATCGTGCGCTGCTGTGGACCGGATCAGTTTTACCTGGAACGCGTGGTGTTCCCCTTTGAGCTGCTCAGCTTTCACTGCCCCCCCGAGGGCGACGTGGAAATCTGGACCCATGGGCTCGGGGGACCGGAACTTCTGGAGCGTCTTCAGGGTCGTGAACTGCTGATCGAACAGCCCTTCAGCCCAACCACCATGAACCTGACCCCCGCGCCCACCCCCTGGCTTCAGACCGGCTGATCCAGCTTCAGCGCTGGCCACGCGATGGCAAGGAGCATTTGAAGAACTTTCTCCAGTTGGCGCTGTCGCAGCGTTACAGTTGGTAAGAATTACTCTCAGGTATGAACCAGCGCTGGCGTCTGATCGCTCTCTGGCTGCTACCGCTGGCTGTGGCCGGCTTTCTCGCCTGGCAACTGCTTGGCAGCGGGGTCACTTCCCGGCTCCAGCCCGATGGCACCGCAGCGGCACCCCGAAACACGGCGGTGGCCCGCATGAGTTATGGGCGGTTTCTCGACTATGTCGATGCCGGTCGTGTGACGGCCGTCGACATTTTTGATGGAGGCCGCAGTGCCGTGATCGAAGCTGTTGACCCCGACCTTGACAACAGGGTTCAGCGCCTCAGGGTTGATCTGCCCGGGGTGGCACCTGAGCTGGTGAACAAGCTCAAGGAGCAAGGCATCAGCTTTGACATTCATCCTCCAAAGAATGCTCCTCCTGTTCTGGGCCTGCTCGGCAATCTGCTCTTTCCGCTCCTCCTGATCGGCTCGCTGATCTTCCTGGCCCGTCGCTCCTCGGGCATGCCTGGTGGTCCTGGCCAGGCGATGCAGTTCGGCAAGACCAAAGCCCGTTTCGCCATGGAAGCCGAAACCGGCGTCAAATTCGACGATGTGGCCGGTGTGGAAGAAGCCAAACAGGATCTCCAGGAGGTCGTGACCTTTCTGAAGACCCCTGAACGCTTCACCTCGGTCGGGGCCAAGATTCCCAAGGGTGTGCTTCTGGTGGGCCCTCCCGGCACCGGCAAAACTCTGCTCGCCAAGGCGATCGCTGGGGAGGCAGGCGTGCCGTTCTTCTCGCTTTCAGGATCCGAGTTCGTCGAGATGTTCGTTGGCGTCGGAGCCAGCCGTGTGCGTGACCTCTTCAAGCGCGCCAAGGAAAACAGTCCGTGTCTGATCTTTATCGACGAGATCGATGCGGTGGGTCGTCAGCGCGGCGCCGGCATCGGAGGCGGCAACGACGAGCGGGAGCAGACCCTCAACCAGCTGCTCACTGAGATGGACGGCTTTGAGGGGAACAGCGGCATCATCATCATCGCTGCCACCAACCGAGCGGATGTCCTCGATTCAGCCCTGATGCGACCGGGTCGCTTCGACCGTCAGGTTCAGGTGGATGTCCCTGACATCAAAGGTCGTCTCGCTGTGCTGAAGGTTCACAGCCGCGACAAAACCCTCGCCGATGATGTGAGTCTTGAGACCATTGCCCGCCGCACCCCCGGCTTCTCCGGCGCTGATCTCGCAAATCTGCTCAATGAGGCTGCCATCCTGACGGCCCGTCGCCGCAAACAGGCCACCGGCCTCGCCGAGATTGACGACGCTGTTGATCGGGTGATTGCCGGTATGGAGGGCAAACCACTCACCGATGGGCGCAGCAAACGGCTGATTGCCTACCACGAAGTTGGCCATGCCTTGGTGGGAACCCTTGTCAAAGCCCATGACCCTGTGCAGAAGGTCACCCTGATCCCTCGCGGTCAGGCCCAGGGGCTCACCTGGTTCTCTCCGGATGAGGAGCAGATGCTGGTAAGCAGGGCACAGCTGCGGGCCCGCATCATGGGGGCCCTGGGTGGTCGAGCCGCAGAGGATGTGGTGTTCGGCCACTCGGAGGTCACCACGGGAGCCGGTGGTGACATTCAGCAGGTGGCCTCCATCGCCCGCCAGATGGTGACCCGCTTCGGCATGAGTGATCTGGGCCAGGTGTCGTTTGAGGCCGGTAATCAGGAGGTATTCCTGGGCCGTGACCTGATGACCCGCAATGATGGATCCGATCGGCTGGCCAGCAAGATCGATGACGCCGTTCGCCAGATCGTGCAGACGGCTTACGCCGAAACGGTGGCCTTGGTGGCCCAGCACCGAGACTGCATGGATCGAGTGGTTGAACTTCTGATCGAAAAAGAATCCCTCAATGGTGACGAGTTCCGTGCCATCGTTTCGGAATTTGCTCAGATTCCCGAGAAAGAGCGCTTCTCTCCACTGCTGCAGAGCGAGGCTCTAAACCAGGACAGCGCTTCTAGCCCTGGAGGTATTGAGCCGGAACCAGCTGTTCAGGCATGAGCATTTTCGGCGGCTGCCTTTGAGGACCAGCTAAGCGACATCAGAATTTGAACGTCACCCATAAAAAGCCCGCCATATGGCGGGCTTTTTCGTTGCGATTGGGTGGAAGAAGCCCTGTGTTCAGTACAGCGTCGTAGAGACGCAGAGTGACTCAACGACTCAGGGCGAATCTCGAAGCAGGATCTTCAAGCGGCGAGCTGAGCGGGAAGCAGGACCCATAGCCGAAAACAGGGCTCAGAGGGCACGGACTGGGCGCTTGTCAATGACCTTGTCGATCAGGCCATAGTCGACAGCCTCGGCTGGAGACATGAAGAAATCGCGATCCGTGTCTTCCTCAATGCGGGGGAGGGGCTGGCCTGTGCGATCGGAAAGCTCCTGGTTGAGCTTCTTTTTGAGATAAAGAATTTCATCCGCCTGAATCCGGATGTCACTGGCCTGGCCGCGGGCACCACCCAGGGGCTGGTGAATCATGATCCTGGAATGGGTGAGGCTGCTGCGCTTGCCCTTGGTGCCAGCGCAGAGCAGGAACGCACCCATCGAGGCCGCCAGGCCAAGACACACGGTCTGCACATCTGGTTTGATGTGCTGCATCGTGTCGAAGATGCCGAGGCCATCGTAGACGGAACCTCCTGGAGAGTTGATGTAGAGGAAAATGTCCTTGTCCGGGTCCTCGGCTTCGAGGAACAGAAGCTGGGCCACCACACGGTTGGCAGATTCGGCCGTGACGGGTTCGCCAAGGAAGATGATCCGCTCGCGCAACAGGCGCGAGTAGATGTCAAAGGCGCGCTCTCCCCGTCCCGACTCTTCGATCACGATCGGGATCATGGGCTGGGAACGATGGCTGGCGCGATCCTACTGATCCAGGAGTGGCAACGGAATCGGCAAAGCACGAACAGATCCGGGCCCCGCAGGCAGCAGCGCTATGGTCAGAACCACACTGCCCGAGGAGCGTGAGCGCCTGCCTCACCGTCGCCGATAGCAAGCGCGTCTTTCATCGCGCCTTCCCCCATGTGATCGCACCCCTCTACCGGCGCATGGTGGACGAACTGCTGGTGGAGCTGCATCTGCTCAGCCGGCAGAAAGGATTTCAGGCCGATTCCCTGTTTGCCGCCGGGCTGATGCAGGTGTTTGACGGCTTCTCCAAGGGGTACCGGCCCCCTGAACAGCGCGACAGACTCCTGGAGGCCCTCTGCACCTCTTCGGGCTTCGACGCCACCCGCCTGCGCGAGCTCCGCGATGGCGCCATGGCCGCCATGGGCGAGCACAGTGTCGACGAGGTCAAGCAATGGATCGAACAGCAGGGTGCCGGAGCCCCCGAGCCGGTCGCCACGGTGCTGGCCAATGTGAAGCGTGCCGATTTCCATTACTCCCGCCTGATGGCCGTCGGTCTGCTGAGCCTGCTGGAGAAGGCTCGCGGAGCCGAGTCCCTGGATCCCCAGGCCCTGCGCCAGTCAGCCCACGATGTGGGAGAGGCCATGGGCCTCTTGCGTGAGCGCCTCGACAAGGACCTGACGCTCTACACCAGCAACCTCGAAAAGATGGCCCAGGCGGTCGAGCTGATGGAGGAGACCGTCGCTGCCGATCGGCGTCGCCGTGAACGCCAGGCAATCGCCACGGAGCAGGAGCGAGAGATCGCCAGTGAGGTCAAGGGTTCAGATCAAGGTGTCCCGTCAGCAGGCTGAGGGGATCTGGGTTGCGTCCCGCCTGATCTGCCAAGGCGGTCACTTCCAGTCGACTGGCCGAGCGGATCACGGCCGGTAATGCAGGAGGAAGCAACCCTCGTTCCTCCAGCTCGGCAGGTTGCAGACGCAGGCTCAGCTGGCTGAGACGTCTGGCCTC
This sequence comes from Synechococcus sp. CBW1006, assembly GCF_015840525.1. Lineage (NCBI taxonomy): Bacteria > Bacillati > Cyanobacteriota > Cyanophyceae > Synechococcales > Synechococcaceae > Synechococcus > Synechococcus sp. CBW1006. The sequence continues at coordinate 3,414,177 of NZ_CP060396.1, forward strand.
AGGGGGCAGGGCCTCCGCCAGTGCGGACTCCTGGACGGCCGTCTTAGGCAGCGGGCCAAGAAAGAACTGCAGCTCGGGAGCCGCACCGCGCACACTCACCCAGCGCCAGCCTCCGATCACAACCCCATCCTCCCGGGTCCAGGTGGCCGTGGGGAGTGGGTCGGCCGTTGCGGTGGCCATGATCTGCAGCCCTTGCTCTTCCAGAGCGCTCCGCAGGGCGGACAGGATCGTGATCCAGGCCTTGCGATCGGACCCAACCGCCAGCTGCAGTTCCAGGGCGGCCTGGAAGGGGCCTGAGGCGAGAGGACGGACCCGCAGACGGAAGGGAGCCTGACGCAAGAGTGGTAACTGGGCCGGGCCCATGCCATAACGAGCGGCCAGCGGATCCCGGATCAGTTGCCGTGCCAGCAGGGACTGCAGCACCAGATCGAGGGACGAGCCCCGCAATTCCAGCAGCACGTCCGAGGCGAGGGGAAGGGGAGTTGCTGGGCCGCGCTCCGCGCTGGCGGCCACCACAGAACCGGGACCTGAGAGCAGCCCTGTCGCCGCCGCAGCCTCTCCACTCCATGCCAGGCCGGCTCCAGCCAGGTTGAGATTCAGACAGCCCTCCTGAAAGCGCTGCAGCAGCGGAGCCACGGGTCCAGCGATCTCCGCCAGGGCGGTGGGAGTCCAGAAGACAGCCTGGGAGGTTTCCAGTCGCTGAAGGCAGACCCTCTCCAGACCCCGCAGGGGGCGGGGACGGCTGCTCAGCTGCTGGCTCAGCCACTGACGTGTGAGGGGATCGGGCGCGAGCAACAGAAGATCGTCCACCACCAGCATCTGAGCCGGTCTGGACGCAGTCGGGATCCCAACAAGGGCTGCAGCCGGCAGGGCCAGCACCACGCCACCGTCACCATTGCGGCTCCAGAGCTGCCACCAGGGAGTGCGCTGCTGCCGCCAGACACGCTCGGCCAAGGGCTTGCCAAGCCGCTCCTGCCAGAGGGTCGGCACAGGCCGCTGGGGAGTGGCTGAAAAACTCTGGATCAGGGCAGCAAGGGCCATCACCCGCTCGAGCCCCTGGGCACGGGGACGGGGCTGACGCTGCAGCTGCCAGACAGGTAACAGGATCAGCAGCAACAGGGTCAGTGCTGTGATCCGTAGAGGAATCCGGGGAGATTGAGGCCGGACCCATGGGTAACGGGCCAGCAAGGGAAGCCGGTCCATCAGGCGCTGGCTTGGTCTACGGCTGGCTTGGTCTGCGGGCACGCTGCCATAGCGAAGGTGTCACCGTGGTGGCTTCGGGGAAGCCGATCGTGCTGGGGCAGCTGCAGACTTGCCTTTGACGCCTCCCCTTCTGTCTTGACCAGCCTGAACGCGTTCGTGAGCGTAACGCCGGCGACGGTCGCGCCACTCAATCGCCGAGAGATAGATCACCCCAACGCTCACAAAGAGCAACAGAACCACGGCGGTCAGCGCCAGCAGATTGGAGCCGCCGAAGGTCGCTTCAGGCACGGGATGTGGAGGGAGAGTTTCAGAAATTCAAGGTGCCGTCGCCATTGCGGCCCCACACCACCATGGCGATCGAGAAGCTGAAGATGGCAGCAAGCGAAGCCCAGCCCAGGGTGATCAGCATCGGATCAGGAATTGTCGTCATCCCACTGTAGCCAGACATGGGGCAGGCCACCGGCACAGCTCGGGGCACTCGCGCCCCACAATGGGGTTCGACTCCCACGCTGCCATCGGTCCAGCCGATTTGCTCGGTCCGGCCGACCCGTCGTCACGTCTCCGGCCCGCGTCAGGGGCCCTGCCGTCTCCTCCCGCTCGTTCCATGGCCCACGGTTCCCCTTCGTCCCTCGGCTCTCCTTCGTCTGACGGTTCCGCCTTGCCCCTCGGTCTGACCCGTGCCACCGTCACGACTCCCGGCACGGCAACACGATCAGCCACGCTGCTGGAGCGGGCTCCCTACCCCGAAGCGCGGGTGGTTGTGCTCGACGACGACATCAATACCTTCCAGCACGTGGTGGAGTGCCTGGTGCGTCACATTCCCGGCATGCTCACCGATCGAGCCTGGGACCTGGCGCACCGGATCGACGGTGAGGGTTCGGCGGTGGTCTGGACTGGTCCCCTGGAGCAGGCGGAGCTCTACCACCAGCTGCTCGCCGCCGAGGGCCTCACCATGGCCCCATTGCAACGGGACTGACGCTGGGGACTGAAATCATTCCGGAGGGATCAAGCCATGGGCCGCGTGGTGATCACCCACAGCACCTATGTGGAAGGGCTGGTCCCGCTGCTGCGACAACTGGCCCGCCAGCCGGGCATCGACACGATCACCCCGGCGGTGATCAGCCGCGTACGGGGGCGAAGCCCTTTGCTGCGCCTGCGGGTCTCAACGCCGATCACGGGGGGGCACAAGCTGGTGGCCCGCCGCGGCAGCACGGCCCAGGAGGTGTTTGTGGTCACCAGCTGGAGTCGCGAACGTCTCCAGGAGGCCCTCGACAGCCTGACGGCCTGAAACCTGCCGGGAACCGTCAGCCATCCGCCATCAGCAGCTCACCGCTGCTGCTGCGTTCAAACACCGCCGGCGCCGTGAAGCGGGCATAGGCACCTCCCTGCCGGAACCACTCCGCCTCCACCAGCTGCAGCTGCTGGGGCTCGATCTGCCACTGCTCCGCCAGATAGGCGCTGTAGCTGGCCAGAGGCAGCTGGGCTGCCTGCCAGTGCACCACCGCAAAAGCGAGGGCCCGCACCCGCACCACCCCCTCATTGCTCTCCTGGATCTCCTCCTCAAGCAGAAAGGTACGGAATCGGCCAACAGCTTCACGGCCCTCGAGGCAGTACTTCCGCAGGTAGAGCTGACGAGCCCTGGGGAAGACAGGCCCGGGAGCCAGGCCAAGCAACTGATTGAACGCGTTCTGGAACTCACCCATCACCACACTCCGGGATTCGACCCTCAGAATGATGCGGCCCATCACCAACCACGCGGTGAGGGTTGCTGCCCTCCTACCCAATGTCCCTGCCCCCGTCTGAGCTCCTGCAGGCCCTGAACTGGCGCTATGCCACAAAAGTCTTTGATCGGTCCCGCCGCATCGACGCCCAGACCTGGGCTGCTCTTGAGCAGACTCTGGTGCTGAGCCCGTCCAGCTACGGGCTGCAGCCCTGGAAATTCCTGGTGATCACAGATCCGGGCTTGCGCCTGCAGTTGCGCCCCCACTCCTGGGATCAGAGTCAGGTCACCGACTGCTCCCACCTTGTTGTGTTCCTGCGCCAGCAGACCATCGGAGCCGCGGAACTGGACCGACTGATTCAACGGACCAGCGAAGTGCGCGGCGTCCCGGTGGAACAGCTGGCGTTTTATCGAGAAATGATGCAGAAGGATCTGGTCGACGGGCCCCGCAGCGAGCAGATCGAACGCTGGGCCAGCAATCAGGTCTACATCGCCCTGGGAACCTTCATGACCGCCTCTGCCCTGCTGGGGGTGGACACCTGTCCGATCGAAGGCTTCAGCCCCACGGACTACGACCGCATCCTGGATCTGGAGACCAGTGGCTACCGCTCCTGTGTGGTCTGCGCGGCTGGCTATCGCCAGCCAGACGACAAGTACGCCAGGCTGGCCAAGGTGCGCTATCGCGGCAGCAGCCTGATCGAGCGACTCTGAACGCGGTGAACCGTTCTCAGCCTCTTGATTTCAGCTGACTGGTTCAGCTGATGCATTCAGCTAATCGAAGGCTGAGCCGCCGAAACGCCTGATGCAACGGCCAGCTGAGCAGGATCAACCCCACGGCCAGCAGGCTGTTGCGCGTATCGGAGACAACCTCCCCCACCAGGAAGGCCAAGGAGGTGATCCCCACCGTGGCTGCGGTGAAGGGATAGCCCCAGTCGCGAAAGGGCCGAGCCAGCTCTGGATCCCGCCAGCGCAGCACGAACAGGGCCGCGATCCCCGTGGCATAGAGCAACACATAGAAGAAGGCGGCCATGCCCAGCAGGATGGCGAAGTCGCCCACCAGCAGCAGCGCCGCCGCCGTCAGCGTCGTGATTCCGAGGGCGAACAGTGGTGTTCCTGCAGAGCTGACCCCTGCCACGGCATTGAGGAAAAGTCCGTCTCGAGCCAGGCCGTAGAGCACCCGCGGGGCCGCCATGATCACGGCATTGATCAGGCCCAGACAGGAGATCAAGGCCAGCACCGTGATCAGTTGCGCCCCTCCGCCGCCGAACAACAGCCGGGCCGCATCGGCCAGGGGAAGCCGCGATCCGGCCAGCTCCGGCAGCGACAGCACCTGCAGCAGCGCCAGGTTGACGAGCAGGTAGAGGCCGGTCACCGCCAGCACGCCACCGACCAGGGATCGGGGCAGGGCAGCGGCGGGATCGGAGAACTCCTCCGCGAAATAGATGGGGCTGTGCCAGCCGTCGTAGGTGGTGATCACCGCCTGAAGCGCAAAGACAAGGCCCACGGCCAGAGCTCGCCCCTGCGGCGGGGTCAGTGAGGCATCGGCCAGGGGCCCGGCGGACGCCGGGGCTGCGCTGCTGGCCGCGTGTGGTGCAAACCAGAAACAGGCGGCGATCAGGATCAGGAATGCCCCGGCCTTGGCAAGGCTCAGCAGCTTCTGGCTGAGGCTGCCCGCCGCCAGGCCAAGCAACTGGACCAGGGCGAAGGTCAACAACACCACCAGGCCGATCGCCTTGCTGCCGACTGGCAGCCAGGGCAACAGCGCTGCGCTGTATTCACCGATCGTGACCGCCACCCAGGCCAGACCGGCGCACTGACCCAGCCAGTCGATCCAGCCCACCGAGAAGCCGGCCTGATCGCCGGCGGCACGGCGGGCGTAGACGTACCAGCCACCGGCCGAAGGCAAGGCTGCGGCCAGCTCAGCCACCGCCAGGGCGCCGAACAGGGAGTAGATCCCACCGCCCAGCCAGACCAGCAGCATCAGGGGAGCACTGCCCAGCTGGGCCGCCACCAGGCCCGGTGTCCGCAGGATGCCGGCACCGATCGAACTACCCACAGCACCGGCGATGCCAAAGCTGGCGCCGAGGATGTGGAGCAACGAGCCCTGGCTGGGGGGGGACTCAGATGGAGAAGGCACCGCGAAGAACTCCCGGTTGAATCCGGGGTTCCGGGAACCCGGAATGGGGTGGACCGCCATGCCGTCTTGCCCCAGTGTTCGACCTGGAAGAACCAGGAGGGGGGTCAAAGGCGGGGCTTCGTTTCCGGCTCGAGACCGGTTTACGTTGCCGTCGCTGCAGACCCCCCATATCGAAAGGGAGTCAGATCAGAAAACTGTGAAAGGCAGTCACCAACACAGCAGCCCGGAACCACCTTAAGCGGAAATCGGTGCCCTTCGAGCGTCCTCCAGCCCATCCGGCTGCGCCGCAGGCAGGGGCCAGATCGTGCGCACCTCAGCCAGGCGCCGCTCGGCCTCGGTGGCCCGGGCCTCATGGCTGGCTCCCTTCAGCAACAGGGTGACGTGACCCAGCTTGCGCCCCAGGCTGCTGCCGGTCTTGTCATACCAATGCACATGGGCTGCAGGCAGCTGGGCCAGGGCAGCGCGCTGGGGACCGTAGTCGGCGTTGCCCTGCTCGAATCCGAGCAGGTTCACCATCAGGGCACCGGGCACCGTCAGGTCGGGGGAGGCGATCGGCAGGTCGGCCACGATGCGCACCTGCTGGGCGAACTGGCTGGTGCGTGCCGCCTCGATCGTGTAGTGGCCGGAATTGTGGGTCCGGGGCGCGATCTCATTGATCAACAACCCGGCGGGTCCGTAGAAGAACTCGATCGAGAGCACCCCCACGTAGTCCAGGGCCGTGAGCAGGGAGGAGGCCACATTGCGGGCGTAGGCCTGCACCGCATGGGGTACGGCCGCTGGGGCGAGCACCCAGTCGCACACCTGCTGATGCTGGTGGGTCTGCACCACCGGATAGCAAAGCACCCGGCCATGCCGGTCGCGGCAGGCCACCACCGAGAGCTCCTGTTCAAAGGCGACGAACTCCTCCACGATCCAGGTGGCCGGATCGACACGCTCCAGCAGCTCCTCAAGATCCTCAGGACCCTGGAGCAGGGCGGTGCCCTTGCCGTCGTAGCCGCCGCGAGCCGCCTTGGCCATCAGGGGGTAGCTGAACCCCTGCGGCAGCCTGGGAGCACGGCGATCGCTCGTCGCGGACCCGATGCCATCGGTGTCGGCTGAGGGCAGAGCGGCATCAGCAGAGCCGGCCGGCACGCCGGCGGGGCCTGCAACCGCGGCAGCCGGCACTGGCAAGAGCGGCGGCAAGGCCAGATCCAGGGGGAACCAGCGGGGGGACGGCAACTGAAGCCGCTGCTGAAGCTCCCGCTGGCTGCGCTTGCTGATCAGGGGCTGCAGGGCCTCCAGGCTGGGAATGAAGCGGATGCCATCGTCGGCCAAGGGGGCAAGCGCCTCAAGGTCGAGCCATTCGTTCTCAAAGCTGATCGCGGCGCAATCCTCTGCCAGGCGCCGGGTGGCGGCCGCATCGCTGAGATCGGCCAGCACCAGTTCTGCGGCCAGGGGTGCAGCCGGATCGCTGGCCGAGGGGGTCTGCACATGCAGGGGCACCCCCAGCTCCGCCGCAGCCTGGGCCAGCATCCGGGCCAGCTGGCCACCGCCCACCACGCCGATCGCGGCAGCTTTGGAGTCGTCCAGTGGGGTCATCGCACCTCGGTGGGATCGGGGCTGCCGGATCAGGGCGGCGGGATCGGGCCAATCGACGATCCTGCCACTCCGCTCAGGTGAACCCCCGATCGCCGGCGAACAGGTAGCGCAGCAGGCTGAGCAGCAGCACCGCCAGGAAGAGGGCCAGACCCACCGTGCAGGCGTAGCTGATCTCCAGCTCGGCGAAGGCCTGGTCGTAGACGTAATACACCAGGGTTCGGGTGGAATCGGCCGGACCTCCCTGGGTCATCAGATACACCTCCTCGAACACCTTGGTGGCGGCGATCGCCGAAATCACCGCCACGAGGGTGAGGTAGGGGCGCAGCAGCGGCAGGGTGATGTCGAGATGCTTGCGCCAGCCGCTGCTGCCATCGAGTTCGGCGGCCTCGTAGAGGTCGGTGGGGATGCCCTGCAGACCGGCCAGAAAGATCACCATGTAGTAACCGAGGCCCTTCCAGAGGGTCACGAGCATCACCGAGGGCAGGGCCAGCGCGGGCGACGACAGAAAGGCGATCGGCGAGAAGCGCTCCCCCAGCAGGGCCACCAGCCAGCCATTGATCAGGCCGTTCTCGGCATAGAGCCAGCGGAAGGCGATCGCCGCCACCACGATCGACACCAGCACCGGTGTGTAGAAGGCGGCGCGAAACCAGTGGATGCCGGGCAAGGACTGGTTGACCAGCACGGCCAGGGCGAGGGCACCGAGCACGATCGGAGGCACTACCCCCACCAGATAGAGGAAGGTGGTGCCGCTCACCCGGAAGAACATCGGATCGGCGAGCAGGCGGCGCAGGTTGGCCAGGCCGATGAACCGCAGCGGCTCGTTCACGTCCAGCCCCGACTGGGTGAAGCTCATCAGCAGTGCCATCGCCGCTGGGATCAGCACCGACAACGCCAGCAGCAGCAGCGCCGGCGCCAGGAAGGTCCAGGCGCTGCGGGCACCGGTCCCCGGAGCGGCGGCGGCCGGCGGCCTTGGGGAATCCTGGGGGGAAGACCGTGTCATGGCGCCATTGTGGAAGAGAGCAACGGACTGACCACAAGCGTGTCGCAGGGCAACGACAGGGTGGAGGGTGCTATCAACGATCCGCTGCAAGTGCTGCGGCAGGTGTTCGGCTATGCCAGCTTCCGCGGGCCCCAGGAGTCGATCGTGCGCCACGTGATCGACGGCGGCTCGGCCCTGGTGCTGATGCCGACCGGCGGTGGCAAGTCGCTCTGCTTCCAGATTCCGGCCCTGTGCCGGCCCGGGCTGGCGGTGGTGGTCTCACCCCTGATCGCCCTGATGCAGGACCAGGTGGAGGCGCTGCGTCAGGCCGGTGTGGCGGCGGCGGCGCTCCACTCCGCCCTCGATCCGCAGGAGAGTGCCTCCCTCTGGCGCCAGCTGAACGAGGGGGCGTTGGATCTGCTGTACGTCTCGCCGGAGCGACTGCTGGCCGGCGACCTGCTGGAGCGGCTGGCGGAACGGCAACTGGCCCTGTTCGCCATCGATGAAGCCCACTGCGTCTCCCAGTGGGGACACGACTTCCGGCCCGAGTACATCCAGCTGGGAATCCTGGCGGACCGCTTCCCGCAGGTGCCCAGGCTGGCCCTCACAGCCACAGCCGATCCCCGCACCCGTGACGAGATCGTCGACCGGCTGGGCCTGCAGCAGGGTCGGGTGTTCCTGGCCAGCTTCGACCGGCCCAACATCCGCTATCTGCTGCGGGGCAAGGAGGAGCCGAAGGCCCAGCTGCTGCGGTTTCTGGAGGAGCACCGCGGCGATTCCGGCATCGTCTACGCCCGCTCGCGCAGCCGGGTGGACCAGCTGGCGGCGGCGCTTCAGGGGGCCGGCTACGACGCCGTGGGCTATCACGCCGGCATGGAGGCCGCTGAGCGCAGCAGGGCCCTGGATCGTTTCCGCCGCGGCGGCGGTGTGGTGGTGGTGGCCACGATTGCCTTCGGCATGGGCATCGACAAACCGGATGTGCGCTTCGTGGCCCACGTGGACCTGCCCAAGAGCCTGGAGGCGTACTACCAGGAGACGGGCCGGGCCGGCCGCGACGGCCTGCCGGCGGTGGCCTGGATGATCCACGGCCCGGGCGATGTACCCCAGCTGCGCCGCTTCATCGACGACTCCGAGGCCCCCTTGGCCCAGAAGCGGATCGAGCACGGCAAGCTCGACGCCCTGATCGGCTTCACCGAGGCCGCCAGCTGCCGCCGCCAGGTGCTGCTGCGCCACTTCGGCGAAGCGCTGGATCAGCCCTGCGGCAATTGCGACGCCTGCCTTGAACCCCAGACCCGCCATGACGTGACGGTGGCGGCCCAGAAACTGCTCTCGGCGGTGCACCGCACCGGCCACCGTTTCGGCGCTGCCCATCTGGTCGATGTGCTGCTTGGAGCCAGCACCGAACGGATCCGCAGCCTCGGCCACGACGCCCTGAGCGTGTACGGCATCGGCACGGAGCTCGACAAGGAGCAGTGGCGGGCCCTCATCCGCCAGCTCTGCGCCCTGGGCCTGCTGGAGCCGGTGCCGGAGGGCCATGGCGGCCTGCGCTGGGGAGCCGAGGCCGCCGTGCGGCCGGTCCTGCGCGGTGAGACGCCGCTGGAGTTGCCCCTGCCGCCGCCGCGCAGGGAGCGGCGGCGCAGCAGCGGTCGCAGCAGCTCGGCGGCGGCGGCCGCCTCCACGGACTGGGGCGAAGCCGATCCGCAGCTGGCGGCAGCCCTGAAGAGCTGGCGCACCGACCAGGCCCGCCAGCAGGGAGTGCCCCCCTACGTGGTGTTCCACGACCGCACCCTGCTGGAGCTCGCCGCCCGCCGGCCCAGCACCCTGGCGGAACTGGGCAGCGTCGGCGGTATCGGCGCCGCCAAGCTGGAGCGTTACGGCACCGCCCTGCTGGAGCTGCTGGCCTCCAGCGCCAGTCCGTCGCCGTAGCCTCAGGGCCTATCAGCCGCGCCACAGCGATGAGCACCGCCCTCCAGCCCCTGCGCACGATCGAGGTGGCCCTGGAGCAGAACGGCTATCCGGTGGTGATCGGCGCAGGCGCCCTGGAGCGGCTGGGGGAGCAGATCCGTGACCGTGGGGTCAGGGCCGGCACCAAGGTGATGGTGGTGACCAATCCGGTGGTGCAGGAGCACTACGGCGCCACCACCCTGGCGAGCCTGTCGGCCGCCGGCTTCGAGGCCAGCACCCTGGTGATCGAAGCTGGCGAAGACCAGAAGACTCCAGCCACCGTGGCCCTGATCCACGACGCCGCCTTCGCCCGCAAGCTGGAGCGCGGCTCGCTGATCGTGGCCCTCGGTGGCGGCGTGGTGGGCGACATGGCCGGCTTCGCCGCCGCCACCTGGCTGCGGGGCATCGCCGTGGTGCAGGTGCCCACCACCCTGCTGGCGATGGTGGATGCGGCGATCGGCGGCAAGACCGGCGTGAACCACGCCGGCGGTAAGAACCTGATCGGCGCCTTCCACCAGCCGAAGCTGGTGCTGATCGATCCGCTCACCCTGGCCACCCTGCCCGAGCGGGAGTTCCGGGCGGGCATGGCCGAGGTGATCAAGTACGGCGTGATCGGCGATCCCGAGTTGTTCGGGGCCCTGGAAGCCGCCGCCACCTCCCCAGTCGGTATTGCACACGCCGGTCTGGCCAGCCGCGAGGCGGTGGGTCCGGCCCTGCTCGACACGCTGCTGCTGCGCTCCGCCGCCGCCAAAGCGCGCGTGGTGGCCGCCGACGAACGGGAAGGGGGCCTGCGGGCGATCCTCAACTACGGCCACACCCTCGGCCATGTGGTGGAGACCCTCAGCGGCTACGGCACCTACCTGCACGGCGAGGCGGTGGGGCTGGGGATGCTGGCCGCCGGCGCCATTGCCGTGGAACGGGGTCTGTGGAGCCAAGACGACCAGGAGCGGCAGCGCCGCCTGATCGCCGCCGCCCAGCTTCCCCTGGCCTGGCCGCCGCTGGAGCCGCAGGCGGTGCTCGCCTGCCTGCAGGGCGACAAGAAGGTGAAGCAGGGCCGGGTGCGGTTCGTGCTGCCCACGGCGATCGGCACGGTGGAGATCCGCGACGACGTGGACACCGCCACGATCCTGGCGGCCCTGGATCGGATCACAGCGCCGGATCGGGTGGATTCCCCGGAGCTGATCAGTGCCGTTTGATCAACTCAGCTTGCGCAGTGCTGCCTGATCAGGCCCCCTGGATCGGGATCGGCTGATCGGTCCGGTTGATCGAAGCAGCTGGATATGGGCTGGCCTTTTTAGGGTCAGGCAAAACGATCAGAACCATGACTCTGGCGGTGAGCGGCGCCTCCGGCAAGACCGGCTGGCGGGTGGTGCAGGAGGCCCTGAAGCGCGGCCAGGCGGTGCGGGCGATCGTGCGCCCCGAGTCCCAGTTGCCGGCTGGTCTTGAGGGGGCGGAGGTGGTGCGACTGCAGCTCCACGATCAGGTCGCCCTTGCGGCGGCCCTGAGCGGCTGCGATGCTCTGGTGATCGCCACCGGCGCCCGGCCCTCGGTGGATCTGCTCGGCCCCTTGAAGGTGGATGCCCTGGCGATCCGGCACCAGATCGCCGCCTGCCGTGACGCCGGCGTGCAACGGGTGGTGCTGGTGAGTTCACTCTGCGCCGGTCGCTGGCTGCACCCCCTCAACCTGTTCGGTCTGATCCTGGTGTGGAAAGGGCTGGGTGAGACCTGGCTGGAGAGCAGCGGCCTCGACTGGACCGTGATCCGGCCCGGGGGACTGAGCGAGCGGGAGGAGGGTCTGGAGAGCGAGGGTGTGCGGTTCAGCGGCCCCGACGAGCAGGAGAGCGACAGCATTCCCCGGCGGCTGGTGGCCCAGGTGTGCCTGGAGGCCCTCGAGACCCCGGCCAGCATCGGCCACATCGTGGAGATCACCAGCAGCGATGCTCTGCCGCCCCAGAGCCTGGGCACCTGGCTGGGGGCCTGAGCTCACCACCGATCCCGCAGGCTCAGCCCGCGGGCGGTGTGGGCAGCTCAGGGCTGCTTCGGCTCAGGGCTGGCGCAGAAAGGCTGGGGTGGACAAGGAACCTGGCTCGCCTTTGCTGAAGGCCAACCAGCGGAAATCGCCGAGGGCATGGGGATCGACCAGCCGCAGCAAGGCCTCGCGGCGGGCCAGTAAGGCGGCCAGATCGGCGCCGCTGCCCTGCTGCAGGCCATGCAGCCGTTCGGCCAGCCCCAGAGCCAGCAGCGCCTCACCCTGGCGGCACTGTCCCAGGGGCTGCCATCCCTCCGCCAGGGCCGCCGCCTCGAGGCTCTCCAGGCAGATGTGGGCGGTGAGATCCCAGTGGCCAGGGTCCCGCAGGGGATCGGCGCTGGCCGTCTGGTCGCGGTAGGCCATCAGGGTGCCGTCCTGGCGCTGGGGGGCGTAGTAGCGGCGGGCCTCGAGGGCGTAATCGATCACCAGCAGCCGGCCCCGACTCAGCCCGGCGGCACAGCTGCGCAGCCAGGGGGCCAGCTCGGGATGCAGCTCCGTGCACCAACCCGCAGGCAGCGGCGGAACGGCGGGGCCAGCAGCGGCCTCGCTGGCCCTGGGCGGGAGCCCCAGGGCTGCGAGTTGCGCCAGGGCCTCTGGTTCCAGGGGTTTGCCGGGCTCCAGCCGCAGCGCGAGCCCGGCGCTGCCCCCCTCGTGCAGGGCCACCACCTGCTGGCGCCAGAGGGCCCCGTCCCAGACGATCCGCTCCACCGCCAGGGCATCGAGCACCTCGTGGGCCAGCACCACCCCCCGCAGCGGCTGCGCCGCCAGCTGCTCGAAGCTGGCCCAGCGCAGCGGCAGGCTGAGGCCCTCGAGCTGGCGCCGCTGGCGTTCGGCCATGCCGGCATTGGGCTCCACCAGCACCAGTTCGGTGCGGGCCGCCAGCTGGGGCCAGTGCTGCTGCAGGGCTTCGGCCAGCTGGCAGGCCAGCTGACCTTCGCCGGGGCCCGTTTCCACCAGGGCCAGGGGCCCGCTGCCCTGGGCCGCCAGCTCCTCCAGCCAGGCGGCCAGCTGGGGAGCCAGCAGAGCCGCGAATTCGCCCCCCAGGGAGGGGGCAGTGGCGAAATCACCGCGGGGGCCGATGCGGAGATGGCCGCTGCCATAGGCCCCGTGCTCGGGATCGTGCAACGCCCAGGCCATGAAGGTGCGGAAGGGCACCGAACCACCGGCGCTGTGCAGCCGCTCCAGCAGCCAGGCCGGCGGCGTGGAGGCCTCTGGAGCGGAACTGGCGGGGGCCGGCCGGGGAGCAGGGGGGCGGGTCACGTCAGCCGGCCTGGACGGAGAGAATGCAGAGCTACTGAAGCAGTCGGCATGGGCAGCATCGAGACGATCGGGGCTGAGGGGATCGGGGCCAAGCAGATCAGGCCTGACAGCCTCGGCCCGAACAGGAGCTCTGGACTGCAACAGAACCGTGCAACCTTTCGGCAGCGGCTGGCGGGGTTGGCCCTGGGCCTGATGCTGCTGCTGGGGGGCCTGGGATTCGCTGGCCTGGCCGCAGCGCCGGCCTTTGCCTACGACAACCCGGAGCTACTGCCGGATCACCCCACCCCGGTGATCGATCTGGCCAAGGCCCTCACCGACCAGCAGCGCAACAGCCTCGAGCAGCAGCTCGAGGGCTTCGAGCAGAGCAGCGGCTGGAAGCTGCGGGTGCTGACCCAGTACGAACGCACCCCGGGGCTGGCGGTGCGGGATTTCTGGGATCTGGATGAGCGCAGCCTGCTGCTGGTGGCCGATCCCCGCGGCGGCAACCTGCTCAACTTCAACGTGGGTGAAGCCCTGTTCGCCCTGATGCCGCGCACCTTCTGGGTGGAGCTGCAGACGCGCTACGGCAACCAGTACTACGTGCGCGATCATGGCGAAGACGGCGCCATCGTGGCTGCACTCACCGCAGTGGAGGGCTGCCTGGAACGGGGCGGTTGTCAGGTGGTGCCAGGCCTGCCCCGCGAGCAATGGCTGCTCACCCTCTCCACCTCCATCCTTGGCGGCGTGATCGCGGGGATCGCGGCCTATCCCCGCAAGGAGGGGCGCCGGGTGGAGTGGGCATGGGTGATGCTGCTCTCCCCTCTGTGGCTGATCCTGTTCGGCGCCCTGGGGCTGGGACCGGTGGTGACCCGTACCAGTGATCTGCTGCCGGTGGTCCGCAACTCCCTGGCCTTTCTCGGCGCCGCCCTGGCTGCCTATCAGATTGCAGGCGCCACGATCGGTCGCCACAAGTTGCCAGCGGAAGGGTCGGATCCAAGCTCAAACTCCTGAACCCGAATTCAGTCTCAGATCCAAGAAAGGGACCGGAAACGCCAGTGGTCTGGTACTGCCGGTCCTGAAAGGAACTAGACCAGTCGATTCAGCGCCCGACACTGGGGCGAAGAGGCCTGAACCTCAACGCGCCGATCCCACGGCCTCAAGACGGCACTTCAGGGAGTCGTCATCGCAGGCTGGGCGGGCTGGAACCGAAGCCAGTTGCAATTCACGCTGCAACTCGCCTCGGAGCCGGGCCAGATTTTCCTCGTAGAAGCGCCTCAGGTCGTTGTAGCGCTTCACGGGTTGGCCATAGAAGCTGGAGCCCGCCAGGGTAGGGAAGGAGGCCCATTCCGGAGCGAGTTTTGCCACGAGTTGGGGCGTGAGTTCCCCTTGATCAGCCAAGGCCAGAGCACCGCGACGCTGGACAAGGAAAATGGCTGCCTGGTCCTGAGCGTGGGCATTGAAGCCCACGAGGCCCAGGGCCTGACTGGCCATCGTCCAGGTGAAGGGCATGAACTGGTAAGCACCGGCTGCGGCACTGGCATAGCGGGCCGAGCGCACCACTCGGTTGGGATGGCGTTCGAGGCTGTCCATCAGGCCACCACCGAACATGATCCAGTACCCGAGGTCACCACCGTTGGCCCAGGTGCCCTCCGCGTAGCGAATCGTGTTGAGCAGGGCACGACGCTCGGGGGTGATGGCGAAGATGGCCGGAGCAGGCGGTGGCGTGGACGGCTGGACCATCCGGGTGGAAACTCGAGGGGCCGGAGCCTGCGGCAGGGAACTCCAGGGATCAGTGGCTTCGGCGGCTCCGGCCGGAGCTGCCAGGACAGAGGCACTGGCGGAGCCCAACATTGAGAGGGCCGAAATCAGTGAAAAGGAGCGACGAAGCAAAACGGATGCAGCGAAGGACAGGTCAAGGCAGGGCTAGGAAACAAATCCCTATAGCCGTGGAATGGCGCAGTCCGCATGACGCATCACGCGGAAATCAAAAGGAATGTAGAAGGAGTTGTAAAAAAACTGAACCTTACTTGCTCGATGATTGACCGAATTGGAGAGAAAGCACCGATCCATCGCCGGCGGAATTCTTCGACATCAGCCTGGAAGCATGAGACTCAATGCGAGGCCAATTTGGCTAACGAGGGCACCCAACGCGATCTTGATCGTGACGGTCGCACGAGTGTCCACTCGCATCAGAAACGGAACTGCAGCATTCAAACCACCGTCCCGACAGGATTTCGAGGGATTTTGGGTACAGATCATCCAATTGTGCGCCGCAGATACATCGGCACTGCTGATCTTTCCTCAGCAAGGGTAACGATTGCTGCAGCGGCCTCAGCAGCCCCTTGGGTCGGGAGTGGAGTTCCGGTTGGGGGCAGCAAGGGCTGATCCAGTTGCCAGTCGCCGCGTCGCAGCTGCTCCTGGCTGAGCAGCCGATGCCAGCCGATCCGCTGCAGATCCGCCTCCAGCACCGCCGCCTCGGCAAAACCCTCGCGATGCACCAGGTGGATGCCCACGTCCTGGCTGAGGGCCTCGCAGAAACTGCTATAACCCGGTTTGGTGATCAACCGACCGATCAGGGGCATTGCATCGAGTGGTCGCACCCCAGGCGGCAGGAGCCGGCCATTGGGTGCGGCCGTCATGGCGGGATCGGGCCCAAGGAACACATGGTCGGGCCAGCGGGCCAGCAAGGCCGGATCGAGCGGGAAGCCCATGCCGCCGAAACTGATCAGCACACAGCTCTGCCGATCAGGAGGTAGCTGCAGCCGCTGCGCCAGATCAGCCAGATCGAGCCGGGGGCTGCTGCTGGTGAGGCCGATCGCCTGTTCGGGCAGATCCCAGGGCATCGGCAGGGCCAGCGGACAGCGCAGCAGCAGATCCCCGCAGCGGTACAGGGTGCGGCAGTGCTCGGCCCAGTCTGCGAAACGCTTGGCCTGATCCGGTTCCAGCTGGGGATCGGCGGCCATCGGCCCGTAGATCGCATCCCACCCAAAGCTGGCCAACCAGACCAGGGGCAGTCCCGTACGGCCGGCTAACTGGGCAGCCGCCGGCGGCACATCGCCCAGCACCAGGGCAGGCTCCCCCTGCTCCACCAACCAGGACGCCTCCCGCTCCAGCTGATCCGGCAAGGCCCGCTCCAACTCCTCGAGCGCCTCGAGGGTGGCGGCCGGATCGGCGCCAAGGGCATCGGCCTGAATCACCCCCACATCCCAGCGGCAAGGCCGCTGCTCATGGGGAACAGGCCCAAGAGCCAGCTCCAGGAACGAGGCAGGCAGAGCCGTGCTGAGCACCAGCCGCCAGCCGGGCCGCAGCTTGACGAGTTCGGCCAGCACGGAGGCCGTTCGGGATCCATGCCCGAAACCGTGGGCACTGACGCAGGCCAGGATCAACATGAGGAACAGGCCGTGCTGTCGGTAACGGCTGCGGAGCATGCCGCGGCAGGGGGAGCCAGGGGAGCCGGGCCTGGGGCTGGCTCAGACCGCCAGAGCTTCTGCTCGTAATGCAGGGAGCCATCCAGGCCATACCAGCGGTGGCTCACGGCCGCCAGCTCCACTCCCCGGAATTCCACCCAGCTGAAGTGGCGCAGGGTGCGGCCGGCCTGATCCTCTCCATGGCGGGGCACACAGGCGGTGTTGAGGTAGGCGGTGCCACTGCGATCGCGGCAGAAGCTCCGCCGCTCCCCCTGTCCACGCCTGAGGGCATGGTGCATGTGGCCAAACACCACCAGAGGAACGGACCGCTGACGGCGGATCCCTTCCAGGGCCAGGGCCAGATCCTGATCGCCCCAGTCGCCGGCGGAGGCCTTCCAGTCGCGGCCACAGGGATCGCCCGGTTCACTGCCCAGGCCACTCGGACCGCAGTGGGAGAGCACCAGCAGCGGCAGGGAGGGATCGGCGGACAACGCCGCCTCACAGATGCGCCGGGCCGATTCCCGCATCTCCACCGGTCCGAACACAGCTCGCACGGCGCGGGACAGGTGAAAACCGCCGCCGGCACTGCCGGGTCGTGCCCCCACCACCGCCAGGCCGGGGGGGGAGAGCTGCCGCAGATCCCAGCCGCAGTGGAGATCACCGAGCAGGTCCAGCTGGCGTTGCAGGGTGCGACCGCTGGAATCGTGGCCGCTGTCGTGGTTCCCGAGAATGCAGGCGAGCGGCAGCTCCAGGCGGCGCAGCAGGGAGGGGATGCGGGGCTTGCCGTCGCTGAAATCCCCCACCAGAAGCAGGGCATCGGGCCGGATCAGCTCCAGCAGAGCGTGATCGCTCTGGTCCCACTGATCATGGGGATCACCGGCGATCGCGATCCTCAGCAGCGTGCCGCAGGACGCTCCGGATGAGGGACCGCCCGACGGGGAGCCACCTGAGCGGGAAAGGCCTGCTGCGGAGACCGATCGTTCAGCCAATACGGATCCCTAGGCTGGGATCATCCTGCCTGCCCCGAGGTTCCGGTTGGTTTCAGCCGCCCAGCTCACCAACGCAACCGACACCCTGGAGGTGCCCAGGGATCTGGCGGCGGCGATCCGCGAGCTCAGCCGCGAGCGGCGGGCCGTGATCCTGGCCCATTACTACCAGGACGACGCCATTCAGGACATCGCCGACTTCATCGGTGATTCGCTCGAACTCTCCCGCAAGGCGGCCAGCACCGACGCCGACGTGATCGTGTTCTGCGGCGTCCATTTCATGGCCGAGACCGCAAAGATCCTCAATCCCGGCAAGACCGTTCTGCTGCCCGACCTGGAGGCCGGCTGCTCCCTGGCGGATGCCTGTCCGGCCGATGGTTTCGCCGCCTTTCGAGCCGAGCATCCCGAGCACTTCGTGGTGAGCTACATCAATTGCTCCGCAGCAGTGAAGGCCCAGAGCGATCTGATCTGCACCAGCAGCAACGCCGTGGATCTGGTGCAGCAACTACCGGCCGACCAGCCGATCCTGTTCGCTCCCGATCAGAACCTGGGCCGCTGGGTGCAGCGCCAGAGCGGCCGGGAGCTCACCCTCTGGCCCGGCAGCTGCATGGTTCACGAGACCTTCAGTGAGCAGGCGCTGCTGCAGCTTCAACTGGAGCACCCGGACGCCGAGGTACTGGCCCACCCCGAGTGCCAGGAGCATCTGCTGGACCTGGCGGACTTCATCGGCTCCACCAGCAAGCTGCTGCACCGCGCCGCAGCCAGCCCGGCCCAGGAGTTGATCGTGCTCACTGAACCAGGGATCCTCCACCAGATGCGCAAGGCGGCGCCCTCCAAGACGTTCTTCGAGGTGCCCGGAGCCGATGGCTGCAGCTGCAACAGCTGCCCCTACATGCGGCTCAACACCCTGGAGAAGCTGTGGCGCTGCCTGCGGGATCTCAGCCCGGCGATCGAACTCGATGAATCCACCAGCCAGAGAGCCCTGATGCCGATCCAGCGGATGCTGGAGATGAGCCGCTGAGCAGCCTCCCTGGAGCTTGCCTGGGCTGCTCAGTAGCTGTAGTTGGCCACGTACAGAGACTTGCCATCGGAGGGCTGGGAGCCAGGCACGTAGATCCCCCGCGCCGCATCCCCATTGGCCCGGGCCCGGGCCAGCAGGGCCCCATGACCGGCCTCGATGTCAACGCCGGCCCAGTGCTTCAGGCACGACTGCTGCATGGCCCGGCCATAGGAAAAACCCAGATGCCAGGGAGCCCCATCGGCGGCGGCATTGATGGCATTGAGATAGACGCTGGCTTCCTCTTCGCTGAGACCACCGGAGAGGAACAGGATCGCCGGCACACTGGCCGGCACCGTCCGCTCGAGGGTGCGCAGGGTATAAGCGGCGGCCTGCTCGGGGCTTGGAGCCTGGGCGCAACCCATGCCCGGCAAGGTCATCGACGGCTTCAGCAGGCTGCCCTCGAGGAACACTCCGTTGATCGCCAGGGCCTCGTAGACAAGGCGCAGCACCCATTCCTGCACCGCGGCAGTGGTCTCGATGTCGTGGTCGCCATCCATCAGGATTTCGGGCTCCACGATCGGCACCAGTCCTTCCTCCTGCACGGTGCGGGCGTAACGGGCCAGCCCCCAGGCGTTCTCACGCACGCAGAGCTCCGACGGGCAGCCATCGGCGGTGATGCGCAGCACCGCGCGCCATTTGGCGAAGCGGGCACCACGTTCGTAGTACCGGGCGGCCCGCTGCTGGAGACCCTTGAGGCCGGTGCACCAGCTCTCACCGGACAGCCCACCGGCCAGAGGCTCCACCCCCTGATCGACCTTGATCCCCGGCACCAGGCCCTGGGCCTTGAACAGATCAAGAATCGAGCCACCGTCAGGGGCATCCTGAAACAGGGTTTCCTCGTAGAGGATCACGCCGCTGATCGCGTCGCCCAGGCCTGGGGCGGTGGCCAGCAGGGTGCGATAGGCCCGGCGATGCTCCTCGGTGTTCTCCACTCCAATCGCCGCAAAGCGCTTGCCGATCGTGCCGGTGGATTCATCGGCCGCCAGCAGACCGGTGCCTGGAGCCGCCAGAGCGGCCGCCGTGCTCGCCAGCTCTTCGCGAAAGGCGTCGAGCGCCATGGGCCTGCTGCATCAGTTAGTCCATGGCTAGAGGGACTGCAGCGCGCCGTCAACGGCGCAGCATCGCCAGGATGCGGTGATCGCGCCAGCACCCTGTTCGTTCCGCGCCATGCCCCTGCCGCCGGATGGTCTGCTGCAGCTCACCCCCGAGGGCCTGTACTGCCCGGCGGCCCAGGCCTGGATTGATCCCTGGCGACCGGTGCCGCGGGCGTTGATCAGTCACGCCCATGCCGACCATGCCCGCCCCGGCTGCGGTGAATACTGGGCGATCGGCGCCAGTGAGGCGATCCTGCGGCAACGGCTCGGCAGCGCCATTGAGCTGAACCGCGTCGTCTACGACCAGGAGCTCAGAATCGGCGCGGCGCGGGTGTCATTCCATTCCGCCGGCCATGTGCTCGGTTCGGCCCAGGTGCGGCTGGAGGCCGGCGGCGAAAGCTGGCTGGTGAGCGGCGATTACAAGCGCTGCGCCGATCCCAGCTGCCAGCCGTTCCAACCTGTGCAGGCCGATGTGTTCATCACAGAAGCCACCTTCGCCCTGCCGATCTACCGCTGGCGTCCCGGCGCCGAGGTGGCCACTGAGATCCAGCGGTGGTGGCAGACGGCACCGGATCGTCCATCGATTCTGTTTGCCTATGCCTTCGGTAAGGCGCAGCGAATCCTGGCGGAACTCCACGCCATCGGTGTGAGCGACGAAGTGCTGCTCCATGGCGCCGTTCAGGCCCTGATGCCGGCCTACCGCGAGGCGGGCATGGCACTGCCCCCCACCCAGGCAGTGAGCGCAATCCCGCGAAGCGACTCCCTGGCGGGCCGCCTGGTGATCGCGCCACCGGCCGCCCATCGTTCAGCCTGGATAAAGCGCTTCCGATGGCCCCAGACGGCCTTCGTGAGCGGCTGGATGGCGGTGCGCGGCGCCCGGCGACGCCGGGGCTTCGAACGCGGATTCGTGCTGAGTGACCATGCCGACTGGGACGGCCTGGTGCGCACGGTCAAGGACACCAGCGCCCGGCAGGTGTACGTGACCCATGGTAAGGCCGATAGCCTAGCCCGCTATCTGCGTGAGATCGAGGGGATCAGCGCCGAACCACTGGAGGGGCACGGCGTGGCCGATCGGGGGGAGGATGGAGCCGAGATGGATTGATCCCACTGAACTGGCTGCCACGGCTGTTCAGCGCACCGCTTGTTCAGCGCACCGCTGATTCCGCTGGGGCGGCAATCGCTGTCATTACTCCGGTTGCTGCAGGTGGGAGGCCTGCTGCTGGTCGTGACCGCGGCGGCACGACTGCTCCGCTTTGTGCTGGCCAAGGGGGTGCTGGTCTGGCTGGGCCTGAAGGAAAGTCGCCGCGAGGCGATCGGAACGCTGCTGGCCCTGGGACTGGCGGCGTTCGGCGACGTGGCCGTGGCCCAGGGCATGGGGCTCGATTTCCGGGGCCTGGCAGTCATGTACGGGGCCCGTAGCGTCGGTGTTTGCTTCGGATTGCAGGACCTGACCCGCAACCTCAGCAGTGGCCTCACCCTGCTGCTGAAGAGCAGGCTCAAGGTGGGCGATCTGATCGAATCCGCCTCCATCTGCGACTACATCCGCGAGATCTCCTTTCGCTCCACGGTGATCCGCACGTTCCAGGGGCCAGAGATCGTGCTGCCCAACGCCATGATCACCAACACCCCGGTACACAAGCTCAGCGACGCGAGCAGCGACGGGCGGGTCGATGTGGTGGTGAGCGTGATGTAGAGCTGTAACCCCTGCTAGTGACGGAGGCTTTGCTGGAGGCGGGGTTGGCGGTGCCACAGAAGCTGGAGTTCGAGTTGTGGGTCTGGACTAGCGCCATCCATAGCCAGGCCCTGCTGCGCAGCGCCCTGACTTACGCCATTCAGCATGGACTCAGCGCCCGTGGGATTCACCTTCAGGGCGAGAAGCAGATGATGCAACTCCTGCCCAGCAGGATGGCGAGGCCGCAGGCCGGTGAGACGCCCACCGCGCCATAACCGAAGCCTCATCCGAAGCCCCTGCCGGCACGGGAGCAGCGGCTGGCAGAGATTCCCTGTTTCAGCAATCTCGATGCCCGCAGGCTGCGTGAACTGGTGGAAGCGACGCTCGCCGAAGGGTTGCAGCCGGAGAGGTGCTGATCCACAAGGCAGAAGACAGTCTTGCGCTCCATCTGGTACTGGAGGGTCGCATCACCGCCATCCAGGAGACGGATCGCATCAGCCGCCAACTGTTCAGCTTCGGTGAGGCGGAGTTCTTCGGTGAACAACCCCATCGACTGCCGGTGGCTTATCCCACCTCGATGTGGGCCACGGAAGACAGCCTCGTGTTTGACATCCCCAGTGGCAGTTTCAGGGAACTGCTGGCGGCTAGACCCGACTTCTCGGAGACGGTGTCGCAGGCCGTGGCCCGCTTCAGTGATGTGCGGCGCAGCGATGAAACCTGCCTGCCCGAGCGAGGCCTGCTGGACGATGTCGACCTGGTGCAGCCGCTGCAGAGGTTGCGCGATCGGCTGCGAGAGGTGCTGTCCAACCAACCATGCAGCCGACACGACCAATCGACTGTCCCGTGCCCCCCCGTGACCGGCTTGGTCAGCGGCAGGATTGTGGAGATCTGGAGAAATCCAGCCGGGGCCGATAGGGTCGACATCCAGAACCTCTGCCCCGCCTTGCCATGGACGTGATCGACGCCATCTACGCGCGGCGGGCCGTGAAGCACTTCGATCCGATCCATCGCTTGACCGCGGAGGAGGAACGGCGGCTGCTCGAGGCCACCATCCAGGCGCCCACCAGCTTCAACATCCAGCACTGGCGGTTTGTGATCCTGCGTGATCCGGCGCTGCGGAGCACGATCCGCAAGGAGTACGGCAACGACCAGGCCCAGATCACCGATGCCTCGCTGCTGGTGTTGTTCACCGCCGACGTCAAGGCCTGGAGCAAGCAGCCGCAGCGCTACTGGGCAGGAGCTCCCCAGCCGGTGGCCGATCTGCTGGTGGGCTGGATGGGCCCTTTCCATGACGGGAGGGAGTGGCTGCAGCGCGATGAAGCCCAGCGCTCGATCGGCCTGGCCATGCAGACCCTGATGCTGGCCGCCACCGGCATGGGCTATCAGAGCTGTCCGATGATCGGCTTCGAGATCGAGAAACTGGCCGAGCTGATCCACCTGCCGGCAGACCACGTGATGGGGCCGATGGTGGCGATCGGCAAGGGCACCCAGGAGCCCTGGCCAAAGCCCGGCCAGCTCCCGCTGAAGGAGCTCGTGGTCGAAAACGGGTTCTGAGCCATTGCAGGGCACATCAAGCTTGTCGGCCCCCAATCCTGCTGGGATCACTGGAGGCAGGGCAGTGCCCCCATTGACCACGACCGTCAGGAGCCACCTCAGCGACGCTGCCGAGCTTCAGGACAATCCTGGGGGCGCTCACGGCCCTGGGCGGGGCGGATCTGCGGGCAACAAAGCAACCTGAGGGGGTGCTGGAATGGAACGACATCACCGACGAGACGGTGAAGACCAAGCTGCTGAGCCACAGGGGGTTCAGAAACTCGCCACGGTCGCCCCTGAGAAGCAGGAGTGACTGGAAAAAGAAGAGGGAGTAGAAGCTGGTGCCCAGACGAAACGCCTTGGCCGTCTCGTTCTTGGCTACATCAAAAACCACGTCTTCCTGCATCGGAAGCTTGACATTTCCGGCATTAGGATTGCCCGTTGTGCTGCAACGCCCCCCTGCATGGTCCAGCAGCTGGCCGCCTCTGCGGTGCTGCTGGATGTAGACACCAGCGCCCGCCAGGCACTGGCGATGGATCCGGCCCTGATGCTGGGGCCGGGCCTCGGCCGAGCCTGCAGGATGAGTGACAGGTGAAGCCAGCGATCTGGAAGCAGGTGAGGCGAGCAGTGGATGCCGTGGATGAACCAGGGCAGTTTCTGCTACCGGTTCGTCGGTGCCGGGGCCTTGCCGCAGCAGGTCTGTAATCGCCGGAACATGGAGAACAGCTGGCACCGGTCTCGCGATACCCAGCGACAGAAAGGCGCCCAACGCGACCGCGAGGACAACGGCGTTCAGATCATGGCCACGCTCAGGAGCCTGACGATGGATGCGCTGCACTTCGATGGGTTCTGGTCGATCATCAAAGACCTGGCCGCGTTGTCGCACGACATCAAGGGCTTGCTGCCATTGCTGGGCTGGCGAGAACCAGCTCAGGCCATCAGCCCTGAATAAAGTCAGATGAGTTCTAGCCGATTCAGGCCCAAGAGATGGTTCGGGACCACGATGGGTTAGACAAGAGGATCGTTCTATCTTGGAACTGTGTCGAACTCAGAAAGGCGCGCCCTGGACGCGATAGAAGTCTCGACACCAATCCTGCAGCGGGTTGATCTCGACTCCCCTACCCTTAACACCGAAACAGTAAGCACAGATGGCAATACGACTGTCATCTTCGAACTCGCACATCTAGCGACCGAAGCGGTTGCATCGAAGACCGTCAAGATAGACGGCCTCATCGGACCGACAATTGCGGCACGTTTCTATGCAGCAGCAGGCTCGGCATTTTACGAAGCTGATCAACTTTTTGACCCCAATAGCTTCACAAGCCTAGGATCGAAGAAGTCGGACCGACTACTTGAGCGTCAAGTCATAAAATTCACCAAAGATCTAAGCGATGAACTCCGTGAAAAGTTCATAG
Source organism: Synechococcus sp. CBW1006 (assembly GCF_015840525.1). NCBI lineage: Bacteria > Bacillati > Cyanobacteriota > Cyanophyceae > Synechococcales > Synechococcaceae > Synechococcus > Synechococcus sp. CBW1006. The sequence goes on from NZ_CP060396.1 coordinate 3,438,173, forward strand.
ACAATGTAACTGCCTACGCAGCCGGCGCAACGATGCTTGCGCAAGCTCCCGACTCAGCGCCGCTGATTGAGCTATCACTGCCAAGTATTTTAAAATCGATTCCATCCAAGTTAGATGCGAAGGCACGCAAGCTTGGCAATAAGATTGCAGTCCGTGTCAATGATTTTTATGCCAACGACGGCTCTACTGATTCTGTCAATTACGAGTCCGTGAATGGCGGGCCGACAGAGATTCGGATCATAGATCGCTGGAGCCCCGAGTACCGTGTAGGGGGAGATCCATCCAGTGGCTTGCAAACATTCTTGACGCCGCAGTGGGGAGATGTACGTCAGATTCTTGGCGGGAAAAAGCTGGATACTCTCAAGGATAGCGTTTCACGACCCGAGCCTTTCTTACTTGTTGATGGTGCTTCATATGACTTGGCCAATGGGACAATAACTTATGATGGACAAACCCAGCCCATTACCACTGAGCTCATAGGTACACTGATCAACCCCAGGTTCATCGCTCAGGCTCAGCGCGTTGTCGACGCCAGCGCAAATCTCACGCCAGAAGAGAAGCTGATTGCAGAGTTCTGGGAGGATGGAGCAGGAACAGGCTTCCCGCCTGGTACATGGATGGAATTCGGCAGATTTGCATCAGAGCTAAACGATAACAATCGAAGCGAAGACGCACGTCTCTTCTTTGCTATCGGACAAGCCCTTCATTCAGCTGGGGTGGCCGCCTGGGGCTTAAAGACAGAAACTGATTATGGTCGGCCTCAATCAGCGATCACAGAACTCAGTCGTCTTGGCCTGCTACGCGACGAGGATTTGCTGGCTCCTGGAATTCAAGTCTTTGCCTACTCTAGAGAGACACAGCAGCGAGAGCTTATCAATGGCGTCGACTGGGAGACGTATCAGACACTTGGAGCAGGATACTCTCCGCCTTTTGCCGAATTTGTATCTGGGCACAGTACGTTTTCCTCTGCCGCTGGCAAGATTATCGATCTTATCACTGGCAACGCATATTTTGGCGCCTCTGTAACCACAACATCACTAATTGAGAAGTCAAAGAATATCCCGATTACACTGTCATGGGCTACATGGCAAGACGCCTGGCTGGAATCAGGGATTTCTCGTATTTATGGTGGCATTCATTTTGACGACGCAAACCAGGGTGGGCTCCTGCTTGGGCAGCAGATAGGCGAAGCTGTATTCAATCAGATCTCTGATCTCTGGTCGTAAATACCGCCGCTACCGGATGCTTTAGAATTGACACTTACAACGTCTCCGAAAGAATCAAGATGCCTCCATGGTTTAGCCAAAAGCATGATCGTGAGCTCAGTTATATACGGTCCATAGCCAGTTGAGGCGAACTGGCCATTCTGAACAGGCCCCCTCGTCAACCTCTGAGGCAGGAACTTTCTCCTGAACAGAGTTATTCGCTGCTGGTGTGATCCAAGTGTCACTATCTCTCGAAGCCTGATACCACAAGACTTCTTGGGGACTCCTGAACAATCCAGATCCATTGCGCCGCAGCTGGTCTCAAGCATGAGAAACCGCTAAAGTAGCCGTGAATCAGGCAATCCGTGATTGCCTTTACTCCTGATCGCTCAATATGTACCGGAGGCACAATAACGGTCAGATCTCAATCAAGGAGTTCCACCTGCCATTTGGCGGCACACTTGATCCCGAGAATCGCTGGGTTCAACTGGAGGGGCTGATCCCATGGGGTGAGCTGGAAGAAACCTATGCCCCTCAATTCAGCGCCACAATTGGCGCTCCAGCCAAATCAGTGAGAATGGCCTTTGGTGCTCTCTACATCAAACAGAAGTTAGGGCTCACCGACGAAGAGACAGTCCATCAGATCAGAGAGAACGCCTATATTCAGTTCTTTCTCGGCTTTGCGGGCTACACAGCCAAGGCACCGTTTGATGCCTCGATGATGGTGCACTTTCGCAAGCGTTTTGGCCGCGTCCCTTTGCGTGGTGTAAAACCCGAGGCCCGAATGCCCTGACTCAGAGGGTGAACAGGGTGGAATGACGGGCTGTCATTCCTGAGGCGCAGATGCACCTCGTTTTTCCACGATGAAATGAGGCGATTGACTTGTCAAGTCTCTCGTCTGATCGCGGCTGTGTTGTGAGCGGCAGGGGTCTTCTATGCAGCCCAGGGGTTACAGCGCCGGCCCCCGGGCGGCGATTGAGGCCGCTGCGCCCTGTGGGGGCGCTGCCACCTCAATCACCTGGGGCCTGCGTCTTGCACCTCTGCGGCGGCGGCGCTGAGCAGGGCCGGCAGATCCTCCAGCTCCGGGATGGCGGCCATGCTCTCGGCTGAGAACATGCGGCGTCCCTCCAGCTGCCAGTGCTCGTGCTGCTCCAGCAATACCGCGCCCACCAGGCGGGTGATCGACGCGTCGTTAGGGAAGATGCCGACCACCCTGGTGCGGCGCTTGATCTCCTCGTTGACCCGCTCCAGCAGGTTGGTGCTCCAGACCTTCTTCCAGTGAGGCTGCGGGAAGTGACGGAAGGCCAGCACGTCCTCTCTGGCCTCGTTCATGAGCTCGGTGGCCTTGGGGAAGCGCTCCGCCAGCGAGGCGGCCAGGTCATCCCAGCGGCTGAGGATCTCTCCGGCATCCTCCTGAGCGAACACCGAGCGCAGGGCGGCGGTGACCATGCCCTGGTGGGCTTTGGGGACGCGCTGGAGAAGGTTGCGGGCGAAGTGGACGCGGCAGCGCTGCCACACACAGCCCTGCAGCTGGCGCCTGATGGCCTTGGTGAGGCCCACGTGGGCGTCGCTGATCACCAGCTTGACGCCAGTGAGGCCGCGCTCCTTGAGCGAGGCAATGAACTCGCTCCAGAAGCCCTCGGTTTCGCTGTCTGTCACCTTGAGACCCAGCAACTCCCGGCGGCCGTCCGCGTTCACCCCCATGGCGACGACGACAGCCCGTGAGCAGACCTGCAGGGCCTTGCCCAGCCTGCCCTTGAGGTAGGTGGCATCCAGGTAGACGTAGGCGTAGCCGGACTCCTGCAGGGGCCGGCTCAGGAACGCCTGCACCTGCTGGTCGATCTCCTGGCAGATGCGACTGACCTGGGATTTGGAGATACCGCTCTGGGATCCCAGGGCGGCGACCAGGGCATCCACCTTGCGGGTGGAGACCCCACAGATGTAGGGTCTCCTGAAAAATCCAGATCCATTGCGCCGCAGCTGGTCTCAAGCATGAGAAACCGCTAAAGTAGCCGTGAATCAGGCAATCCGTGATTGCCTTTACTCCTGATCGCTCAATATGTACCGGAGGCACAATAACGGTCAGATCTCAATCAAGGAGTTCCACCTGCCATTTGGCGGCACACTTGATCCCGAGAATCGCTGGGTTCAACTGGAGGGGCTGATCCCATGGGATGAGCTGGAAGAAACCTATGCCCCTCAATTCAGCGCCACAATTGGCGCTCCAGCCAAATCAGTGAGAATGGCCTTTGGTGCTCTCTACATCAAACAGAAGTTAGGGCTCACCGACGAAGAGACAGTCCATCAGATCAGAGAGAACGCCTATATTCAGTTCTTTCTCGGCTTTGCGGGCTACACAGCTAAGGCACCGTTTGATGCCTCGATGATGGTGCACTTTCGCAAGCGTTTTTCTGACGAGGATCTGCGCCGTATCAACGAGCTGGTGGTGCAGCGCGGCAAAGAGATCCTTCTGGAAGCACTTGCTCAGGCAGCAGACGATGACGACCATGATGATCGTGATTCCAGTGGAGGAGGCGCTCAGCTAGAACTTGATGCGTTGATCAAGCCTGCTGACTGGCCAGAAGGAAAGAATTGGGGCACTCTCACGATTGATGCCAGTTGCACTCCAGCCGACATCACCTATCCCAGAGACCTCAAGCTCCTCAACGAGGCTCGCACAACGACCGAGCGAGTCATTGATGATCTGTGCAGTCAGTCATCGGGATTCAGGAGACATCGACCTCGCTACGACCGTGGCCTTGCTCGTGCTCATTTCCTGAGAGTGGCGAAGCAAAAACGACCACGTCGCCGCAAAGTGAAGGCTGCCATTAAACATCAGCTTGGCTATGTGCGGCAGAATCTCAAGGCCATTGATGCTCTGATCGGCTGCGGGGCAAGGCTTTCCGAGCTTAAGAGGCATTGGTGGCAGAAGTTGTTGGCCTGCAGCGAGTTGGAGCGGCAACAGGGCCTTCTGCTCGCCTCTCAGACCAACAGCATTCCAGACCGCCTGGTGAATCTTGTGCAGACCCATATCCGCCCAATGGTGCGAGGCAAAGCACGTGCTGCGGTGGAGTTTGGAGCCAAAATCAGTGTTTCGGTTCAAAACGGCTTTCCGTTCTTGCACCGCATAAGCTGGAACCCCTACAACGAAGGAGAAGACCTTATCGCTCAGGCGGAAAAATACAAGCTGGATACAGGATCTTACCCAGAGCGAATCTGCGCCGACCGGATTTATATCACGGCCAAGAATAGGCATTTCTGCACGAGGAACGGTATTCGCCTCTCCGGCAAGCGATTGGGTCGCCCGCCCAAGGATCCTGATGTCACCACTGCACACAAGCACCAGCTCCGATCTGATCAAGCTCGACGCAATGAAGTGGAAGGCGTCTTTGGCTCTGGAAAGCGCAAGTATTCCCTGGATCTGATCATGGCTCGTCTACCAGCTGGTGCCGAATCCTCCATCTCGATGGCCTTTGTCGTGATGTGCGCGGAAAAGGTCTTGAGGCTGCTGCGCCTCTTTTTTGTCCTTCTTTTTGGGTGGATCTACAGCTTTTTTATGGCCTGGTCAGCGATCAGAGCGCCTGAGGGCATCTGCAAGCCATGCTTTTGAGATCTGGCCGACTTGATGTCACCGCGCTTGCCAGCCTGATTAACGCGAAGCAAACGGACGAATCCGGCGCCGATGGGCCGAGAATCTTTTTCAGGAGTCCCGATGTAGGCCTCCATGATCACGCCGTAGAGGGCCTGCTCCACCCGGCGACGGGGCTCGAGGATCGAGGGCAGGAAGCTGCCAGCCCGCAGTTTGGGGATCAGCAGGTCGATGTCGCCTACCTGGGTGGTCAGACTGCGGGGCCGGTAACCGTTGCGATAGCCGAGCCGCTCCTCGGTGCGCTCGTGGCGGTCGGCACCCAGCACGGCGGCAACCTCCAGCTCGATCAGCTGCTGCAGGCCGTGGCGGGCCAGCTCCGGGATCAGCTCGCCGGCACTGCTGCCATCCAGTAGCGGCGCCAGGTCAACTGCGGCACGATGGGTCTTGGGCATGGTTCGTCTGGTTGAGGTGGTTCTCGAACCAGGGAAACGGGCCTGCCCACCCCTTGCAACGCCAGGCGTCTGAGGTGTGCTCGCTCAGCCCCGGCTACGCCGGGGCTGAGGCCCAGGGGATTTACACCACTGCTGGGGACGCCAGCAGCGTTTTTCTGACGAGGATCTGCGCCGTATCAACGAGCTGGTGGTGCAGCGCGGCAAAGAGATCCTTCTAGAAGCACTTGCTCAGGCAGCAGACGATGACGACCATGATGATCGTGATTCCAGTGGAGGAGGCGCTCAGCTAGAACTTGATGCGTTGATCAAGCCTGCTGACTGGCCAGAAGGAAAGAATTGGGGCACTCTCACGATTGATGCCATGCGAACTGGAGCCGCTGCCCCTGGACTGGAAGCTGGGCAACTGGCAAGTTCACTGATGTGACAGGCGGTTAGCAGAGGGAAAATCACGACCTAGGACCCCTCGACTGCTGTTCAAGGGGCAACACAAATGTCTTGGACCAGCGGCACAAAGGGGCTCCACGGGTTCGCAACCAGAGGCAAACACCCAAGAAGGCCTGCGCGGCAACGCTTTATCCAGGGATGACCATTTGTGAATCATCGGCCAAACCGAAGGCCCAAGGGACAAAAATACCTAGGTCCAGCCGAGGTCCTTCTGGGCGTCGCTCGGCGTAGCCGGCTAACCGGTTCTGCCGGTCTTCACCAGACTCCAACACCTGGAAGGTGAGGTCCCTTATGGCGCCTTCACCGTGTTGAATACACAACTCCCGACCCAAACCCGTCGAGAACAGGAGCTTTTTTTACATGTTCGACGCCTTCACCAAGGTCGTTGCTCAGGCTGATGCCCGCGGCGAATTCATCAATGCTGGTCAGATCGACGCCCTTGCGGCGATGGTGGCCGACAGCAACAAGCGCATGGATGCAGTCAACCGGATCACATCCAATGCATCCAAGATCGTGACCAACGCTGCTCGCGAACTCTTCGCTCAGCAGCCAAGCCTGATTGCCCCAGGTGGGAATGCCTACACCAGCCGTCGCATGGCCGCCTGCCTGCGCGACATGGAGATCATCCTCCGATACATCTCCTACGCCATTTTCGCCGGCGACGCTTCTGTGCTGGAAGATCGCTGCCTCAACGGGCTTCGTGAAACCTATTTGGCCCTTGGCACCCCTGGAGCATCAGTTGCTGAGGGTGTTCGCAAGATGAAGGAAGCTGCGGTTGCCACGGTCAATGACCGCACCGGCATCACCTCTGGTAACTGCACCGCCCTCGTCTCCGAGATCGGTACTTACTTCGATCGCGCCGCCGCCGCTGTCGGCTGATCAACATCCCGATCAGGTTTCCATTCATCCGCCCCCTCAACCATGTCAAAGACTCCCCTAACCGAAGCCGTTTCCTCAGCTGACTCTCAAGGACGCTTCTTGAGCAACACCGAAATCAACGCAGCATTTGGACGTTTCACACGGGCCAAGGTAGCCCTTGAAGCAGCCAAGGCCTTGACTTCGAAAGCTGACAACTTGGTCAATGGTGCTGCTCAAGCAGTCTACAGCAAGTTTCCTTACACAATCCAGATGCAAGGGGCCAATTACGCAGCCGACCAACGTGGCAAAGACAAGTGCGCTCGTGACATCGGTTACTACCTCCGAATGGTCACTTACTGCCTTGTGGCTGGCGGAACTGGCCCAATGGATGAATACTTGATTGCTGGTATCGATGAGATCAACCGGTCGTTTGAGCTCTCCCCGTCCTGGTACGTGGAAGCACTGAGTTACATTAAGTCCAACCACGGACTTAGCGGGGAAGCGGCAACCGAGGCCAACAACTACATCGACTACGCCATCAACGCGTTGGTTTGACCTCGTTCTAGCCCCCTGGCTCAACACCGGATTACTACCATAGCGCAAAGGGCTCCAGTCGGAGCCCTTTTTTATGCCTGCTACTGGCTGACAATGCCACCAACAGATGTTAGGGAATGCGTCAGAACCAACGCCGCTCTGCATGGGCAGGGGGCCTCTACCAGCTCAATCGACTCCTGCGCCGAATACAACCAAGACTGAGCACCAGTAACGAAAGATTGGATCCTCCAAGTAAACAAAGTCTGCCTCGCCGTCGATCGACGGGGCACTCGATGCTGCCACTACCCCCATAGCGGCAAAGGCCTGCTCAGCAACTTGCTTCTGGATGCACCCAGGCGCCGGCTCCCTCGAGTCGCAGCCACAGGCAAGGGGAGTGTCCGCTGACCAGATCAACAGAAGTGAAGCTTGATGTACATGCATCCTGACGAGATCTGATGCAGCATAAAGGCGTTGGATAATTCAACAGATTGTATTCGCCCATGGCCCTCCCGCTTCTTGCTACACAGCTGCTTACCATGAATGCACGGGTGAACAGCTTCCTTGTGCCCGGCGGACAGGACAGCCGTGAGTTACAGTCCGAAGCTGGTGGGCTCAGCGGCAACAGCAACTTTGAGAGCCAGATTGCACAGGCCTACCAACAGATCTTCTTTCACGCTTTCAAGGTCGATCGTGATCCAGCGCTTGAGTCGCAGCTGCGAAACGGTCAGATCACGATGCGGGATTTCGTGCGTGGTCTGCTGCTGTCTCGCAAATTCCGGGACGATTTCTACCGCTGCAACAACAACTACCGCATGGTTGAGCAGGTGGTGAACCGGGTCCTAGGCCGTCCTGTACACGGCAATCGTGAACGGCTCGCCTACTCCATCCTGATCGCCCAGCAGGGTCTGGGTGCGTTTATTAATACACTACTGGATTCAGAAGAATACATGGATACATTTGGATACAATGCTGTTCCCTGCCAGAGGTCACGCACATTGCCGGGCCAAGTCTTGGGCACCATGCCCTTCAACCAGCAGGCCCCACGCTACGACAGTGCCTGGAGGGACAAAGCCGCCATGCGAGCTCCCGCCAAGCAGGACTGGCAGAATGCGATCACCAAACGACCGGCCTGGCTCGCCAACGCCCCAGCACCGTGGGCTCGCAAGCTCTGGCAGAACACCGTGGCGACCGGTGGTTTCGTGATCACGGGACTCGTGCTCTGGATCGCAGCTGCCATGCTGAGCACTGGAGTAAAATAGAAGTGAGTACAAAGCAGCCGGGTTACAGTCATCATCCTTTGAGCCATGGGTTCATGGTCAATCCAGCTACTGATGGGCTCAACTGATGGCCGAGGTGAAGGGTTATGCTGTCGTACTGCAGAAGGTGAGCCAGATTAAGATCTTCTCCCTGTAACGAGAACTGAGATGACCGATCCCCTTCGCCAGCTCAATGCTATTATCGGCGCCCATCAAGGCCAAGACGAGGTTGTCCCTGACGCCAGTCAGCCCGGATTCCGAATTTCCCTGAATCCTCAGAATCTTGAGCTATGGAGATTAGAGCATAAGCAAATTGCTGGTGAGGACACCAATCTCCTGTTGGCTTGCTTAAGTTCCACGGGGCCACTTGAAGATACCTCACTCGGCTGGGTCGTAGGAGCAGCAATTCGCCCTGCTTCTGTAAGGAGTCAAGATGATTGCAGGTTGCTTTTGCATGCTCTTGGCCTAAACTCTGGCTTGGTGAATTCTGTCCTCTTGAACTGTCCGGGTATTGCCGGAAAAGTTACCTGGGCACTTTACTTTGAGCGCCATGGCCACCTCGTCGCCACGCCCGTTCTCCATCAGGAGCAAGACTCAGGTGACACCACGCTTCAAGCCACTGCAAGCACCTAAGACCTGAAACAGCTGAACCCTGAATGATCCCATGGACGAAAGACTGAAACAGCTAAGAGCCGAGGCGCGCATACTCGGCTTGATGTACGATCAATCTCTGCCATCGTCAGTTCGTGAAAGAATTCAGCAAGCAGATACCGAAGCTCGGCCATTGAGCGGCCATGACTTGGGCGTCATCTGTAGTTTCACTGCTGTCAATGCTGATCATCTGCAGCGGCTTCAATCAAACACTCCACTGATCGTTGCCTCTGCCAAGAGTCGATTGCTTCTGGAAGATCCAGGCTTAATCCTGCCCGGCGGTGCACTATACCCTGAGGCAAGAGCGGAAGCGTGTTGGCGCGACTGCTGGCATTTTCTGAGAGTAACCATTTATGCCGTTGCGGCAGGTCGCCCAGCGTTCACCCATCTTCCCGGAGTAAAGGGCCTTGGTGTTTTGTATCGGGAACTAGCTGTGCCAATCAGCAGCATGGCGCTTGCGATAGGTTTTCTCAAGGCTGAGGCACTTTCAGACTATTCAACCTATTCGAGCCCAAGTGATGCATCCCTTTTAGGAGAGGCCCTTCTGCACCTTGAGCAGATGATCCAACAGTTGCAACAGATATCCAATTCAGCCACTGAGGCTCTCCTATGATCTTGTTAGTTCAATCACTTATAGCGCCGGTGTCTAAAGCCTGCCAACCGATTCAAACTACATTCCTGCTTTGGCCTGGAGCGCCATTGGATCGAAGCCCATGGCGATAAATGCAAACTAGATGCCAATATCCAAACGAAACAACAAATCTACAGATATCGTGACTTCACCTTCCCGCTTGGCTTCACTCTCCTTTTACAGCACCACCCCCGAACAGCAGAAACCTCCTGGCAATGTGCATGAAGGCGCATTTGACGCCAGGGGAGCCGACTGGCGCAACCTAACACTGGGTGAGATAGATCTTTCTAAAGCGCGATTATGCCGAGTAGATCTCAGAGGTGTTGACCTTCATGGCTGCCGACTTGAAGGCACGGATCTCCGACTGGCTCGCTATGACAGTCATACAATCTGGCCGAACGGCTTCGATTTCCGAAGCTGTGGGGCGATCGGCCCGCAGGCAAAGCTGAATGGGGCCTTTCTCAACAGTGCGGATCTTTCCGAGATGGATCTGGAAGAAGCATCGTTGATGGGCGCCTATCTCAGTGGAGCTGATCTCTCTGGTGCTTGCCTGCGTGGCGCGCGACTGGCTGGAGCAGATCTACGCCATGCCAGATTGAGAGGTGCTTTATGTGAGGAGACTCGATTCCTGAACTGCCAGCTTGACTATGTAGATTTCCGATGTGCAGATCTCAACAACGTTGAATTAAGCACCGCTGGCTGCATTCGCGGGGCAGACTTTTCAGATGCAATCTACCCCGATGCCCTTCGAACATCTCTGCTTGGCAGGGCCTTCCAGGAACTCGACTGCTGGAACCCACTGACACGCCGAACGACGCGCGAAAGCCTTCTTGGCTGAAGCCAATCTTGAATTACTGACGGTATGGAACCTTCTGCAACGAAACGAAAGCCCCGAGTCGGCGTGCTCCTGCTGAACCTTGGCGGACCGGAACGCATCCAGGACGTCGGGCCCTTTCTGTACAATCTGTTCTCCGATCCGGAGATCATCCGCCTGCCACTATCGGCACTGCAGAAGCCATTCGCCTGGCTGATCAGCAGCTTACGCAGCGGCAAGTCGCGGCAGGCCTACCGCTCAATCGGTGGCGGTTCGCCGTTGCGACGCATCACCGAGCAGCAGGCCCGAGAGCTACAGAGCAGCCTGCGACAGCATGGAGTGGATGCCAACAGCTACGTAGCCATGCGCTACTGGCATCCGTTCACCGAATCCGCGGTAGCAGACCTCAAGGCCGATGGAGTGGATGAAGTGGTTGTGCTGCCGCTCTACCCTCACTTCTCGATCAGCACCAGTGGCTCAAGCTTCCGCGAGCTGCAGCGCTTGCGCAACACCGATCCGGCCTTCAGCCGCCTGCCAATCCGCTGCATCCGTAGCTGGTATGACCATCCCGGCTACATCCAAGCGCTGGCTAGTTTGATCGCCCGCGAAATAGAAGCCTGTGGGGATCCGGCAGCCGCTCATGTGTTCTTCAGCGCCCATGGTGTGCCAAAGAGCTATGTGGAGGATGCCGGAGATCCCTATCAACTGGAGATCGTGGCCTGCAGCAAGCTGATCCTTCAGCGCCTGGAGCAGCAGCTGGGCCATACCAACCCCTTTACCCTCGCCTACCAGAGCCGTGTCGGTCCGGTGGAATGGCTCAAGCCATACACCGAAGATGCCCTGCAGGAATTGGGGGAGCAAGGAGTGAAAGATCTTGTGGTAGTGCCGATCAGCTTTGTCAGTGAGCATATCGAAACCCTCGAGGAAATCGACATGGAATACCGTGAACTCGCCACAGCAGCCGGCGTGAAGAACTTCCGTCGCGTACCGGCGCTGGACACGGATCCGGCGTTCATTGCCGCCCTGACCGACCTGGTGCAGCAGGCGATGGCTGAAACGGAAACCGATCTCGATCAAGCCGCTCAGCTGCCCACCAAGGTGAATCTCAACCCCCAGGACAAGTGGGGCTGGGGCTGGAACAACAGCTCCGAACTCTGGAACGGCCGGCTGGCGATGCTCGGCATTGCCGCCTTCCTGATGGAGGTGATCAGTCGGCACGGGCCACTGCATGGCCTAGGGCTGCTTTGAAAACTCCGGGATATCCACTGTGTTCGGCTGGTGCCCGTGCCTCATGGGAAACAGATTACCCAGTCACGATGGGCCTGCAGCAATGGGCTGTGTAGAACACCAGTTCCTCCAGCCAGCCAGAAAAGGAGAGAGTTGCGATTTGTGAAACTACTGCTAAATTTGCCCTAAATCATACCATGCTCAACGAGTAGTCTAAGGAAAGGTATCTCATGTCTTTCGGCCCCGCCTCGATCCTGGGCGTTGAACGATTCGACAGCGAAGGACCCCTCGAGCTGCTTCCTGGTGATAGCAGCGCGAACAAAGAGCAGCTGATTCAGGCCGCCTACCGCCAAGTGTTGGGTAACGCCTATGTGATGGAGAGCGAGCGCCAACTGGTTCCAGAGTCCCAGCTGAAGCTGGGTGAGATCAGCGTACGTGAGTTCATTCGCACCATCGCCAAGAGCGATCTCTATCGGGCTCGATTCTTCGATGCCTGCACACGCTACCGCTATATCGAACTGGCCTTCAGGCACCTGCTGGGCCGTGCACCTGCAGATTTTGAAGAGATGCGTGCCCACGCAGAGCGCCTCGATAGTCACGGCTATGACGCAGACATCGACAGCTTCATCGATTCAGACGAATACCAGAGCGCCTTCGGTGAGTGGACTATTCCCTTCCAGAGGGGTTGGAAGACGGAAAGCTGTCTCACCATGCAGGAGTTCACCTGGAGCTTCCAGTTGCTCAGGGGAGCCAGCAGCAGCAGCCTCAAGGGCAGTCTTGCCGGTAAGGCTTCGCGACTCGGTGGAAATGCCTATCTCAACCGAGCGGTTGCAGTGATTCCACCCTCCTCCGCCGACAGCCAGGGGTGGAGTTTCAGGCCATCTTCTAATCTCCAGGATGCTCAGACGCGCTTGGGAGTAGGCGCTGGAGCAGAAGGGCGCATTTATCGAGTGGATGTTACGGCGTATCGCGCCAATAACGTAAAACCGGTTTCTCGTTACAAGAAATCGAACCGAACCTACTTCGTACCCTTCAATCAGCTATCAACTAAGTATAAGCAGATTCATCGCGAAGGAGGAGTGATCGCCAGTATTGCCGCTATATGATTCTTCAATGATTGCCACTTGACTCAGAGAACGTCCAAACCTGTTTGGCGGCATAGTCGCTCGCTGCCCCAGCACACCCCAATCTCCTCCCCACCCCCGCCCCACGTCATGTGCAACCAATCCTTTGCCCTCAGCTTTGGCGCTACGTCTCTTCTTACCAATCCAGTTACCTATAAAGCTGGTGATGACGAATCCAGTCTGAGCCAAGTGATCAGCGCCTGCTACAGGCATGTTTTCGGCAACACCATGCCGATGGAAAGCGAGCGTCTCGAGTCTTCGGAATCACAGCTGAAACATGGAAACCTAACGGTCAGAGAGTTCGTTCGATCCCTCGCGAAGTCAACGTTCTACAGCTCACGCTTCTACGAAGCGGTAACGCCACATCGCTGCGTTGAACTGGCCATCAAACATCTACTTGGACGCCCGCCTATTGATGAGGCAGAAGTGAGCACCGAAGTGGCGAGAATAGCTCACGCCGGCTTTGACGCCAGCATTGATGCCCTCATTGATTCCGAGGAGTACGAAAACTCTTTTGGGGACCACACGGCCCCTTACATCCGCACTTGGAACAGCCCTGCAGGCTCGCCTCAATCCGCATTCAATAGAATCGCCGCCCTGGAGCAAAACTTTGCTGGCAGCGATTCCGCCATTGGCTCCATGAGTCAGCTTCTCGGCAGTCTGGCTAGGAATCAGCCAATCACGATTCGTGTACCGGCCCAGGTGTATCGAGCGCAAAGCTCTGGAGGCTTCGGCGGAACGGCCACAGGTCGTAGTGTGTATGCGCCTGTGCGTCGCAGCAGCAGCGATGGAGGAGATTCCATTCCGCTGCGTGGAGATCTGTATGTGGGTTTTGGGCTCGGTCAGCGCAGCCAGGAAATCTTCCAACGTGTCCCAGGAGACACACCCGATCAGATTCAGGGCTTGATCCGTGCTGCCTACCGCCAGGTGATGGGCAACCCCCATCTCATGGAAAGCGAACGGGTTCTCAGCGCCGAAAGCAAGTTTGCAGAGGGGTATCTCAGCACCCGTGAATTGGTGCGCGCAATTGCCTGTTCACCGGAATACAGGCGCCGTTTCTTCGAAAGCAATGCTCCCTATCGCTTCGTAGAACTCAACTTCAAGCATCTGCTCGGCCGCGCGCCTGCTTCCCAGGCCGAACTGAGTGAACACATCCAGCGACTGGCGATTCAAGGCTACGAAGCAGAAATCAGCAGCTACCTTGATGGCAGCGAATACCAACTGTGCTTTGGCGAATACACTGTTCCCTTCGCCCGCATTCAAACGGAGAATGGCCGCGACCAGATCGGGTTCAATCGTCACTTGGCGCTCGTGCAGGGCTACTCCAGTAGCGACACCGTTCAAAGCTCTTCCAGCCTTGTGACTTCGTTGGGTGCCAAGGCTCTGCCAAGCGGCTGGAGCACCACAACGGTGCGCCTGAACCGCCGCTCGGCCTTCAGCGGTTCGGTCGACCCCACCACAAAGCGCTATCGGATTGCCGTTCAGGCGCAACCCGCAGGCGGCCGCCAGCGCACACCAAACGCCAGTTACCTTGTCTCTGGTAAGGACATGACCACGCAATTGGCCTACATCCACCGTCGTGGTGGACGCATCATCTCAATCACTGAAGTTGCCTAAGACTGGCTATTCCTACTATTTCGTTCTCAGCACTCCATTCTCCCTTCGCTCTTTTCTCCATGACAAAGACCATTACTCTCGCCACTTCAACAGTGCATGACCCTGCCCATGCACAGGATGTGCTGCGGGCTGCCTACCGTCAGGTGTTTGGCAATGCACACTTGATGGAAGAGCAGCTCGTTCCGACTGCTGAAAGCCTATTCCTCGAGGGAGATCTCACAGTTCAGGGGCTAGTTTCTGCCCTTGCATCCTCAGACACTTATCGAAGTCTATTCCTCGAAAAGAATGGTCCCTATCGATTCGTTGAACTCAACTTCAAGCACCTGCTCGGCCGAGCACCACGCAACCAAACTGAACTGAGTGAGCATGTTCAGCGTCTTGCAGCTGAAGGGTATCAAGCCGAAATAGACAGTTACGTGTATTCCGCTGAGTACGCCGACGCCTTCGGTTTCGACAGCGTTCCGTACTCGCGTACCACCGTCACCACCACTGGTGAGAGCAATCTGACCTATGTCCGTTCCCTGAATCTCAGGGGTGATTTCGCAGCCTTTGATGGTGGCACACGCCCGATCCTGAAAGCAAGTCTTGCAACGGGATCGGCACCGACTTCGGCTGCTCGCGGTAACCGGGGTGCACATTCAAGCCGCAATCAGCGTCGCTACCGCATTAGTTGGAGCACATCGTCTCCAACAGGAGTGAACCGACGCGCTGTTCAAATCTCCGTTGTCCCCTTCAGCAGCCTCACCTCCACCCTACAGAGTGTGCAACGTCGTGGTGGTTCAATTCTGTCCGTGACAAATGGCTGATCGGAAGATTCTGCACTCCTAGTCTGGCTTGTGGTGGGACAGTCAACGATGTTTGATCTTTTGAGAAGCATTCTTGCACTTCCCACCACTGGCTGATCTCCTTGAACCATCATGCAATCCCAATCTGAGTCCGCACAGGTCCAATCCATAATGTCCAAGGCCAACTCGACTGTAGCGATGGATTTGATGATCAACAGCTTGGTCCACATGGTGCAGGCCGCCCGCCTAGAAACTGATAGGCTCCCACACCTAGAGCAATTGAGACATGAGCATTGAGCAGTTCGTTGCCCAATCAGAGGGCCAATGGCGCTCTATGCGTTCAGCACACTCTCTCGCATTCAGGCAATTTGAAGATGTTATCAGCAATATTATGATTGAGCGCTTACCAGCAGATAATCAAGAACTCGTTAACTTTCTGCTTTCAGTGCCGATCATTCCTGGAACAATCTCAAGCCCTTTTCAGATGACCTGGGAAGCAGAGTCAGACTGGGAACCCGATGATCCTACGGCAGTTTCCCAAGGCACCTGCTTCCTAGTTCCCATTCCTCAAACCAAGCGAACGGGCCTACTTATGCGGAGCAAAGGATATGCAGAATCGGAAGCAGTAATGTCATCTTACAGCTTTCTTGATGATGGCACATTTATCCTCAAGTCTGTCTATGGCCAATCGATAGCCGAGGAGCGCATCTGGTTTCTTTCTGAGCATGTACGTTGCCGATCATCTGTTCTTCGTACTTCAGAGGGGTCTGGCATACTGCAGACTTCCTTCAGCTCAGAAGTCAAAAGATTAGCAACTTGAGCAATGGATCCTTCTTCCGTACTATATTTTGCTCAAACACTCTCAGGCTGTTTCAGTAACCATCTACAGGCACGGGCGGAACCAACCAGATTTTCACATATTAATATTTTTTTCCGTCCGATTCGTTGGAGTATCCTTCGTGGGCCTTGGTTTTACTCTGAACAGAGTTATGATTATGATCCTTGGCGCCCATACCGTCAAGGAGTTCATCATTTGATCGCTGCTGACGATCATCTTCTGATGCTCAACTTTGGCCTTCGCAACGGAATTCGAACGGCTGGAGCAGGATCTCGGCCCGAACTATTGTCTGGCATCGTCGCCAGTGATCTGCTGCCCCGTCCAGGCTGCGCGATGGTCTTTCGGCAGAAGGAAGATGGTTCTTTCTTGGGTGAAGTGGAACCGGGCTGCAGATGCCTGATCCCTAGAGATGGTCAGCTCACCTATCTTGTCAGCGAAGTTAACTTTGGAGAGAATTTCTGGGTAAGTCAAGATCGTGGCTTTGACCCCAGCACACACGCCTATCTCTGGGGAGCTGAGCATGGCCCACTACGCTTTGTCCGATCACAACGCTTTGGCGACCATCTCGATGAAGCCTGGCTACAGGATGATCACGAGATTTGCTAAAGATTATGGACACAAAGAATCCTCATCAACAGCTAGAATACTGGATCCGTTCGCAGCATCTGATTTGTCGTGGGACTGATTTTATCTTTGAGACAGTTGATCAATCTCTGATTGAGCGCTTCGAACAATGTCTGCTTTCATTAGGAGGTGAGATCATTACAATTAGGGAAGTAGGCGCCTGGCCGATGGGCCCAAAGCGCACTTTCAAGATTCTTCGTGCATCTGCAAGAGTTCCACGGCCTGCAGCGCATGCCATAGTTAGCTATTGGGCAAACAATGGAAGTACGAAGACACGGTTTTCAGAAATCAGCGAATAGCCTAGCTACGCTCTGTTTCTTGCTCTCCACAAAAGCGCATGGATCAGTAAAGTTGTTAAACTGTGGCAGTACTTGAGTGCCGACTGACATTCCTGTTGACACCATCTGCTCTACCGCCATCCACGTCGCATAGCGGCATTCCCAGTTCGACTCCGCTTCAGGATCAAGCAGTTGTGCAAAATGCGACCTCAATCTGACGGGTTGAAGATCCAATAGAGCCAGAATCGCCGCTGGCCGAGACTTGGCAAACTGTGGCCGGCGGTTGAAGATGGCATCTTCGCAAAGCATTTCAACCTTACCCTTTTCGTCCCCCCAGCTATCAATCATGGAAAACAGGCGCAGAAAGAAGTAGTGAGCTCCATAGTCGTTGTGAGCCTCCTCCAGCCAACGCTGCTCAAGCAGAGGCCATAGGCGGTCACCCTGTTCGTCGGCAAGTGCTTGCAGCGCAAGATAGCAGCGGCTGAAATCAGTGCCAAACAACTCATTAATTAAAAACAGAGACTCTTGTTGTTCGGCATAGCGATGAACGAGTTGAAGGCTTGCAGGGGAGTCCAGTAGCAGCGAATCAAGTGTCTCCAAGAGCGATAGGCCGTTGCTCAGCGGCTGGGATTGAGGCCAGAGCAGACGCACCGCCCGCATCCGAAACACAGGCGAAACAGGTGCGCGCAGAACCTCCGCCAGCAGCTCTGTTGCGCCGGCATCAATCACATCCTGAATAGCCGACTGCCGGTCCATCTGATTAGGCAGAAACAGAAGTTCGCCAAGGCTCAGGATCCGATCTCTTGATCCGTCCAGAGTAGCCAAAGCCGCGATTGCTGCACCACGGACACCCGGGGCATCGTCATCTTGGAGAGACCTAATCTCAGGAACTGCTTGCACAAGCCCTAACCCCGCCAAACTCTGAATCAGCACACGCCGATTCTGTCGTTGATCTGCCAAAAGGGCCATCATCTGTTTGATGATATAGTGATCTTGGCAATCCAACTGATGTAAGGCCCAGGCAGCATTCTCCACTAAGTAATGGTCGTCACTGACTAGGCACGTGCCAATACTTTTGATCGCATCTCTGCAACCGAGGCGTGCCAACACTTCCACGGCTTTGCGTTTGGCGAGTAGGGTTGCCTGCGTGTCGTCAGAATCTGCGAGGAGCTGAAGCAAAGCAAATTCGGATTGCCTGCCTGGAAAGTTGAGCAATTGGGCCGCTGCCATGTAGCGATCACTGCTTGCCTCCAACTGGTCGACTGGTAGAGCCAGGATGCGCAAGGCCTCTTCCTGAGTAAGACCCGGATGTATGTTATTGAAGCGGGTTGAACTCACAGGTTCGTTCATCCTTGATTACATCGATCATTGTGCCATGCACTAACGATCACGGCAGCGCAGGCAGGTGTCAGAATGTGTAGCGATGGGTGAGCCCGACACGGCTTAGTGGCGGTCCGACTATACTACCCAAGAAAGCATGGCCACTAGAATGGGTGAGACATTTTACGTGAGCGTGATCGGATCCTTGAGTGGTGGGCACGTCGCATGCAGGACAATTCGAGTCCCACTGCAAACCCTGAGCGCCGTGATGCATGTACTTCGCCGGCAGGGATTGACACTGACTGTCAATAGCCTATCTAACACCCATGGTGATGACGGTGGAACACACCAGCCAAGTTCAACTAAGGCGAGCTTGGAAGCACTCCCATCAACTGAAGCCGAGCAGTCGGAGCCTGATCGGGCCAAAGAGAGTAAGCGCGGCAGCCGACAGTCAGCCAAGTCAGCCTCCAGGAGCAAGCGTACCTGAAGCTGACACCTGGAGCGGCTTGTAGAGCACCTCAAACACGCCATCGGCGGGGCGGCATGCCTTGAGTTGTTCCCATTGAATGCCCTCCAGAAAAGCAACTGCATCAGGAGTCTCGACGACGTCGACCCCCCAGGCGCCCAAACCGAGCGGAGAAGAGCTGGCTGCGGGGGTGTCCCTACGCCCTCCAAGCGCTAAAAAAACGTGCTGAACACTGTGGCCGCATTCGCTGCGTAGTGAGGACCAACCTCGCACCAGTTCCTCGGCAAAACGTGCGGCATCCAGCGGGCTCTCCATCTGGAGACGCCAGTGAGGGTGGGAGAGTGCTTCCGCAGAGGTGACCTCTGGGCAGAACCGTTTCAGCCCTTCCGCCAGTTTCTGCCCATCCCAAGGGGGGCAAGAATCACTGGCCACCTGCAGGTTGTGGGATACGAAGAAGGTCGTCATTGCTTTGCGCCAATGAAGTACATGTTACGGGGAGACACGCCAGCCGGGTGCCGACTGGCTGAGCGTCAAGAATAGGTGCTGGGATGCCGCGCCACCTTGATCCACCAGACTCAACCAGTTACGCCAGAATCGACGTCCACCTCCCTCAGTGAAGCGGAAGCAGCCCTGTTGGCTTCGGAGCTGAAGCGCCAGTTGCGTGCGGGAGATCGCCCCCCCGGAGATCAGGAGTTGATCAACAAGATGGTGGCGGGGCTCGGCGATCCACGGGGTCTGATGCGGCTCACCTTTGCCGAGAGCCTCGGTGCCGTCGGTTCCGTAGCCGTTCCGGCTCTGTGCCAGGCCCTGCGAACCCACGACAATGTGACCGTACGCCGTGCAGCCGCCAAAACTCTCACCCTGATCGGTGATCCGGTTGCCCTCCCCGACCTCCTGGCTGCACTTCTCAATGATCCGGATCCAGTCGTGCAAGGCTCCGCCGTTGGTGCTATGGCCGCCACCGGCGAGTGCGCCGTGGAGGCTCTGATCGCTGTTCTCTCCAATCCCGAAAGCACCGCCATGCACATGGGTCTGGCCAGCTGGGGACTTGCCTTCGTCGGTGCCCAGGCACCAGAAGCACTGCGCCGTGCCGCCCGTTCTGCTCACACTGAAGTGCGTACGGCGGCCATTGCGGCCCTTGGTGAGCAGATCCAGGCCCTCAACGATCAAGAAGCCAGGTTGCTGGTGATCGAGGCTCTCGGCGATCCTGCTGAACTGGTGCGCGCAGAGGCCGCCACTCTGCTGGGGAAGCTGCATGATCCGATCTGGGCATCACCGCTCCTGCAGCCGTTGCTGCGCGACAGTTCGGATCAGGTACGCAAAAATGCCGCCCTTTCGTTGATGAAGCTGCGAGCCATGGATGCCATTTCCGAGCTTGAGGTTGCTCTCGCTGCAGAAGCCAGCGATCAAGTCAAACCTGTGCTGCAGGTTTCACTTCAGCAGCTGCGTAAACATCAACGAGATGTTGACGACGTCTGACGGATCTCTGAGCGTCATCGTGGTTGACCTCCATCAGGCTGATACCTGTCGGTTCCGTAGATCGTCCAACCTGGCTAACGAGGAGATCACCGTTTCCAGGACGTAGGGATCGGTGTTGTCGGCTGTGGACAACTCGATCAGACAAGCAGCCACATCCGGATGATCGATGACCGCCATGGCGGTCACAGCCGCCACTGCCTGCGCCTCGTTGTTCCCTCGGCAGACCTGGAGCAAGAGCGGCAGTGCCTGCATGCCAACCTGGCCAAGGGCCATCACAGCGGTGATCGCCACCACGGGGGATCCGTCATGCAAGGCGGCCTCAAGAACAGCCATGGCTTCAGGAGGAAAGTCGATGCCGGATCGATTGGAAGCGATCTGGGCATAGGCCTTCACACAACTGGCGCGCACTGTCGCATCGGAACTTGCGTGGAACTTGGCGGCAAGCGGCAGCATCGCCCGATCCGCGAAAACACCAAGAGCGCGCACCGCTGCCCTTCGCCTCACCACATCCTGATGATCCAGCATGAGAAGCAGCCGAGGCAGTGAAGCATCGGCATGGTGCCGAACCATCTCCAGAAACGCCTCTGTCTGCACGTAGGGATTGGGATGCCCAAGATCGTCGAACAGCTGATCGAGGGAGCCGGTGCTGGTGGCAGTAGCCATCGGGATGTTGACGTTACTAAGGGAAAGGCGGAAGAAACCTACAGTCAATAAAAAAGGGAGGCCTTAGGCCTCCCCCCGTGGAATCACCCCACAATCAGGAGAGGGAATTGATGGCGTAATCGAGGTAGCTCTTGAACTCGTTCAGAGCCTGAGGGCTCATGTCGCGAGGGGCGCAAGCCCGGTCACGGGTGTAGGTGAGTGCTTCTACGTAGGCGCCGGTGGGGAGGTTAAGGGTGCGGTAAACCTCACGGGCACCGGCAATACCCCACTCGTCGAGGGGGCCGGTGCCGCCCACCACCAAGCAGTAGTTGATCAGGCGCATGTAGTGGCCGAGATCGCGGTAGCACTTGTCAACCTTGGTCTGGTTGCTACCAGCTTCGCCCTGCTGCTTGAGATAGGGGTACTTCTTGAAGCAGGCATCGCCGGCCTCTCGCACAACTTTGTCCATTCCAGCAGCCAGCTTTTCAGCGGCTTCCAGGCGGGCAGTGGCGCGTTGAATGTTGCCCTGAACGGCCTCAAGGTCGTTCTGGCTGGGGAAGCGACCGCCGGCGTCAGCAGCGGTCACGACAGTAGTGACAACAGATTTCATTGAATGGTTCCTAGGATGGAAAAAGGGTGAAAAGACTACAGGATGAAGCCGATCAAGCCAGAGCGCTGGCTACGCGGTCGAAGTAGGAAGCTGCTTCGGCCACCAGTGCGGAGCAATCGCCCTGGATGGTTTCCATCTTGCGGAAACGGGTCTCGTCCGGATTGGTGCCGGTGGTGTTGGTTTCGTTGATGTGAGCGGTGGAAGACGCCTTCATGATTCCCACGGCACGGGCGGCGGACTGAAGGGGCACGCCCAGAGCGATGTAGGTCTCCTTCAGGCCGTTCAGGCAACGGTCGTCAAGAACGGAGGGATCACCGGCCAGCAAGGCATAGCTGATGTAACGCAACACGATCTCACCGTCGCGAAGGCATGCAGCCATGCGGCGATTGGGATAGCAGTTGCCACCGGCCTGGATCAGTCCGGTGTTCTCGCAGATCATGCCGGTGACCGCATCGGAGACGATGCAGGATGCATTGGAGGAGATGGCATTGACGGCGTCAAGACGCTTGTTGCCCGCAGCAACATAGCCACGAAGAGCAGCCAGTTCACCGGTGCCGATAGCAGCATTTTTTGAATCTGCGCTTAAAACAGCGCGGGAGAAGGCGTCGAGCATTTTGGGAGAAGCCTGGTTAGGGACTTGGGAAGCTTCTTTCGGGCTCGGGCATTTCGAAGTTGCCGCAAAGGCAATTGAAAAGCCGCTATTGAGCTGGTCCTGAGGATTGAAGCCCCATGAAACTAGCCTGACTGCATTGTCGGGGCTGCCGATAGGAGGGTAACGCAAGATTTCGTGATCAAAGCCCGATCGAGCGATTCCCAGGCCCTGGACTGCCGGCCCAGATGCGTTGGCGCGCAACTGATCTCTCGGGTTGGCCAAGGGCTCCCGTTTGGAGAATCTCCTCGGCCTGGGCCTAGGAGTTTGCGGAAAAACCGCCTGAGAAGTCGCGTTTTTCCCTCCTGAGACCTGGGCCGGAGCTCCTATCGGGCTGGTTTTCAGGGTTTCAGCGGCTCAGAGCTCCCCTTTTGGTGTGTTTTGCCGCATTGGGGCTCTCTGAGCGCGGCCGCCTGGCCACACCTCTGGGCAACCCGCTGGTCACGCCGCCGCCATCGCCGGTTTGAGCAGGTTGCCCAGGCGGATCAGGTTGTAGGCGATCACATTCAGGCCGAACACCGCACTCACCTTCTCGGTGCCGCGCAGCTTGAACTGGCGCAGACCTCCCCACTGTTTGATCCAGCCAAACACCTTCTCGATGCCGCGGCGGGCATGGATCGACTTGGCGTAGCCCACGTGGCGGGTGGTGCGGCCATCGATGGCGGAACCACCAGGGCGGCTGGTGTTCTGAGCGACATGCGGTGTCACGGCGATGCGGCGCATCTCGGCGACAAAGCCCTTGGTGTCGTAGTTCTTGTCGGCGCCGATGGTCTTCTGGTGGGCACCGGGGACGGCAGCCGCCATCGCTTTGGCGGCATCCCTCTCCCCGGTGCCCGTCGCTTGTGTGACGCGGCAGTCGACGATCAGGGCATGGCGGTTGTCCATGAGCACGTGCCCCCGGTAGCTGGGGAGTGCGGGGTGGGCCTTGGACTTCCGGCACAGCAGCGCGTCTGGATCGACGCTGGAGCGATGGGTCTTGTTGCTGAGCTTGATGCCGCGGAAATCCCCTTTCGCTCGCTTCTTGCCGGGCTTTGGAGCGCCAAAACCCTCGCCAGGGCCTGACGGCGGTGGCGGCGGATCGTCCTGCCCACAGGTCCGCTCCAGTGAGGCATGGGAGGCCCAGGCCTGCAGCAAGGTGCCATCGACGGAGAAGTGCTCGTCACTGAGCAGCGGCTTGACCTCGGGAGCACCCATCAGCTTCTCCAGGAACTTCCCCATCACCTGCTCGTTCAGCAGCCGCTCCCGGTTTTTTGTGAATGTGGTGGGATGCCAGATCGGATCATCTGGGCTCAGCCCCACAAACCAGCGGAACAGCAGGTTGTAGTGGAGCTGCTCGAGCAGCAACCGCTCCGAGCGGATGCCGTAGAACGCCTGCAGCAACGAGGCCAGCAGCAGTTGCTCCGGCGGCACTGATGGCCGGCCTTCTGCGGCGTACAGATCACAGAAGGTGGGATTGAGGCGATCGAGGGCCTGATCGGCCAGCTTGCGGATCCGCCGCAGCGGATGGCCGGCCGGGATCCGATCCTCAATCGACACGTAGGAGAACAGGGAGCCGCTGCGCTCCCGTTGACCTCGCATCTGGGCTGGACAGCTGGCCCATTCTCGCAGAGGTGGCCGGGTTTTTCAGCGAACTCCTAGCCCCCCCCCACCAGGGAGATTCGGGACGCAGTGATGACCCCTGGGGTCGTATGACTCCCTACCCTGGCCAGAGAAACCTTCTCCGCTCCATGACCGATCCCAGCCATCAGGACTGTCTCGAGTCAATCGAAGTGCTCACCGCTTACCGCGACCGCCTGGTCACCGATGTGAAGGCCATGGGCCAGCGGCTCAAGCTCCCCCAGAAGCAGGTGGAGGCCACCCTCTCCTCCCACGCCGAACTGCAGCGCATCGAAGCGGTCCTGATCCAGCTGGCTAGCCAACTCGATGCGAACGCTCCTTCCTGATCCGATGCAGACCAGCCGTGCATGCTTGGCCTTGCATTGAGGGCTGCAACTTCCTGAGCTGATCCCGGACGATCCTCCCTTAGGTTCAAGCCAGAATCCATTCGTTCCTTGTAGCCATGGCTGTCAACCTTGCTCTCCAGCTGCGGGAGGGGACAAAGAAGGCCCACACCATGGCTGAGAACACAGGCTTCGTGAGCTGCTTCCTCAAGGGGGTGGTCGACAAGGCCAGCTACCGCACCCTGGTGGGTGATCTCTGGCATGTGTACAGCGCCATGGAGGAGGAGATCGGCAAACTCGCCGATCACCCGGTTGTGGGTCCGATCAGTTTCCCCCAGCTCAACCGGCGGCCTGCACTGGAGCAGGACCTGGCCTTCTACTTCGGCCCTGACTGGCGACATCAGGTCAAAGCCACCCCAGGCGCCCAGGACTACGTGGCCCGCATCCACGAGGTGGCCCAGACGGCCCCTGAGCTGCTGGTGGGTCACCACTACACGCGCTACATCGGCGACCTTTCCGGGGGCCAGATCCTCAAGAACATCGCCCAGAAGGCCATGAGCCTGGGCGAGCACGACGGCTTGCGCTTCTACGAGTTCGATGCCATCGACGACGAAAAGGCCTTCAAGACCAACTACCGCACCATCCTCGACAGCCTCCCCATCGATCAGACCTTGGCAGACCGCATCGTGGCGGAGGCGAACCAGGCCTTCCACTGCAATATGAAGATGTTCCAGGAACTGGAGGGAAATCTGGTCGCCGCCATCGGGAAGGTTCTTTTCGGCTTCCTCACCCGGCGACTCCGGACCGGCAGCACCGAGGCCGTGGTCGCCTGAGAACATGGCAGTGCTTCCACCGTTGACCATGGCGGATTTCCTGGGCGCCAGCTCCGGAACTTGGCTGACGCGCCGCGCCGTGCACCATCTGGATCACCAGGACGACGAAGCCGGTGACTCCAATCTCACCATCGAGCCTTTTGGTGCATCAGATTCGGCTGTACGGAAGATCTGCGAAAGCCTTGGGGTGGCCACAAGCCAGGTAAGAGGTGGTGCGCGCTTCTGGTGGGAGAGCAACCTTAAGGAGAACAGTCGCAGTGAGGACCATGCCGCCGTTCTGCTAGATGTTGTGAACATTGAGAACCCACGCCATGGATTTCTACTCCGGGACAAGGGCTACATAGAGAAACAACCCGTGATCAGCAACTATTGCTTTGCCGAGGACGGCATGCTCACCATTACCACTCGTTACGACACGAATGTAGGGATAGAGCGCTGCTGGTTCGTCACCGAAGGCGTACGCATCCGTGTAAGCAGTGTGCAATTCCTTGATGGCGTCAGCATGACGACTTACTGCACCGAGCTGCGCTGCCCCAATGGCGCTCAGCTGGAAGCCATCAGGGCAACGGCACGGGAGCGTTTCCCACCCGCCTCACAGCCGCCTGCTTCAGCAAGCTAACTGCACACCATGTTCGATCCCTTCCTCGACGAGCTTCACGCACAGATCCGGTCCAGGGGAGGCGAATCCCTGCAGATACCGAACGGCCTGGCAGAGTGCCGCTCTGCCAAGGGCACCAGCGTGATCCGCAGTTGGCTCTGGCAGTTGCCTGGCATTCGCCGGTGGCGGGTGACCCGGCTTGATGCCGGGGAGAGCCTCCAGGTGCTCAATTCCGTAGCGTATCCCGAATTCAACCGCGATCAGCCACTGCTGGGGATCGACCTGCTGTGGTTCGGAACCCGCCAAAAACTGGTCGCAGTTCTCGATTTCCAACCTTTGCTCCAGACGCCGGAGTATCTGGCCCATCACCTGGAAGATCTGCGGCAGCTTCATGAGCGATTCCCAGACCTGAACGGCGAGGAAACCATGCGCTCTTACGATCCGCACCAGTACTTCTCGCCATGGCTTCTCTTCTGCAGGGGTAACGCCGAACAAGCCGAGGGTTCGCTGCCTGCGGCGTTCACGGCGTTCCTCGCCAGCTACTGGGCCCTCCATGACCGCCCCCAAACGGTCGCTGGCCTGAATCCGGAAGAGGTACAACGCCTTCAGGATGCTTACGACGTATACAGCGCAGAACGAGATCCCGCCCATGGTCTCTTCACCAGCCATTTCGGCAAAGCCTGGTCGGATCGCTTCCTGAAGGAGTTTCTGTTCCCCGGCAGTGGCCCTGTACCGGCTCCTCCCACCGAGATTTCCCGATGACGTCTTCCGCCCTGCCCCAGCCTTGCAGCCTCGATCCCGTTGCCCTTGGCGGCTGGCGTTGGGCCCCCTTCCTCGACCATGCGGTCGCCGCTCTGCAGCCGTTCGAGCCGGCCGCCTATCCGATCGAAGCGCAGTTTCTTCGTCGTGAGGGGATCGCCGGCTCCAAGGCCCAGCCGGTTGCTGTGACCACCGCCTCCTGGGGCTGCAGCACGTCGAAACTACGGCAGGTGCGGGCGGCCTGCGTGGAAGCGGGCAGTGCCGCCTCAGTGCTGAACTTCGTGGCTAATCCCTCCTGTGATTTCGATCTGCCATTCTTCGGCGCCGATCTGGTCACCTTGCCGTCGGGTCACCTGATCGCGCTTGACCTTCAGCCAGCCTTGAAGGCCGACCAACGACACACCACCCCTGTGTGGGAGCGACTGCTGCCAATCTGGGAGCAGTGGCAGAAGGTTCTTCCCTCGGGTGGGCCGATTCCAGCCGAGGCTGAGCCTTACTTCTCGCCAGGATTCCTCTGGACAAGGCTTCCCTTGGAGGGCGACGGCGACACACTGATCGAGAGCGCAGTGTTCCCGGCCTTCGTGGCCTACCTTGACCTTTACCTCCAGCTGGTGGCCGAGGCGGAGCCCGTGAGCGACGAGCGCCGCCAAGAGCTGCTGGCCGGGCAGCACCGTTATGTGGCTTACCGCGCGGAGAAGGATCCAGCCCGCGGGATGCTCAGTCGATTCCATGGGAAGGAGTGGACCGAAGCCTACATCCACAGGGTTCTTTTCGACCTCTGAGATCAGCCCTACCGGCAGAAAGGGACGGCCGTGGCAGCTCCGACCATGGCACCCATTTTTTCATTTTGGTTTTCCTGTTCGGGCTCGGTCTGCTCAATGGCTGCCTCTCCGCATCGCTATCACCGGGACGGAACTTCGGCATGCTCTTTGGCCTGATGCACCACCGCGCTTTGCGCGATTACGTTAGCGGGTTGCCCTGCCGGTACGCCGTGCCCGCTCCCCCTGTCGCTCTCACCTTTGATCAGGATGCTCGTGCTGCGGACCACCAGCCGGTCGCCCGGAGCCATCGTCATGGCGTTAATGGAGATGACATTCTCCCACTCGCTGAACGGCTGGTTGCTTGACACCAGCAGGGATTTCCGTATCAGCAGTGGTGAGATAGACCAGCACTGTCAATCTAACCATTAATCTTCGATTCGATAGACGCTGAAAACCTTGGTGACAGACCTGTCTTCGTTGGCTCCAGTCCCTTCGGGGCCAAAGGTCACTTGAAACCACCAATTGCGACCGTCATCGCTGCGCCGGTGCACTTTATCGCTCCGCATGTCCCGGTCGATGAGGGCCAGAACGAGGGCGTCACCACTGCAACCTGGACAGGTCACCCGAAAGCCCTCCAGTCCCTCCCCAGTGATCCGGAAGTTGGACATTGGAACAGCGCGCCTCAAACCACCCTCTCACGCAAGGCAGAGCCAGAAAGCCTCCTGATGGAGAGAAACGGTAGGCACGAACACACACATCAGCGATCTGTTGGCTAAGGTTTAAGAAACGTAACAGTTGAATGACGCCCTCTCCTGATCTGGCATCGCTTTACCAGTTGCTGGCCAAGGAGCGACGCCCCATCCTGCCCTCCGGTGAACGGCGCGCCATCCTTGGTTGCGGCTACGTGGGTAAGGCGGTCGCCAAGGACTGGAAGCAAGAGGGGCATGAACTCTGGGGAACCACAACCCGACATGAACGCTTGACTGAGCTGGCCGAGCTCGTTGATTCGCCAGTAGTTTTTGATTCCACAGATTCCCGGAGCAGCCTTGACTTTTTCGGGAATCTTGATGGGATTCTGGTGTCGTTTGCACCTTCGAAGAGTGCTCAGGTTGATGTCGTTCAATACCGAGAAACATTTCTTGGCGGAATTCAAGTTTTACTTGATGCCTTGGGTCGGCGTCCAAGCGATGCCCCTCTTCAATTGGTCCATCTGAGTAGTTGCGGCGTCTATGGCAACCGGCGTGGTGCATTAACAGATGAGAGTGACCCACTCGACTCGTTTCACCCGGTCAATGAGGTGCTGGCAAGAGCCGAAGAGATGATTCAATCCGTCCGATCAGAGAACATCAATGTCTGCATTCTACGACTGGGCGGTATCTATGGGCCTGGACGCGATATTCCTGGCATGCTCCTCTCAGCGGCAGGCGGACTCGTACAGCGCAATGGTCGGAATGTGCCTTGCTGGATTCATCTTGATGATATTGTTCGTGGCGTTTCATTCGCTTTTGAACGCAATCTCAATGACACCTACAATCTGGTGAATGACACCCAGCTCACCGGTCAGGAGCTCAGCGATCGACTGTGCGAGCAGGCTGGCCTGCCGATGACAAGATGGTTGACGATGGACACAACCGATCGTGTGCTCAACGCCAGAGTGAGCAATGCCAAGCTCAAGCAACTTGGCTTCACTTTGACTCAGCCATGTATGGCGGACTGATGGAGGTGTTCAACCCTTCGATCCAGCAAATGCTCCTCACCGTATTCAATCATAAGATGCACAAAGTTGCCTGGGTTCAACAGGCAGCCAAAGTTCAGATCGAATGGCCCCTTGGGCAAACTTGCTGGCAGACTACACAATAGATTGTCGTTAAATAGCCGTTCCAATCATACTTCTGAAAATTTTTAGCATCAAATTCATCGATCAGATGCCCTGCAGTCGTGCGATCTGGCCACTGGCCGGGTTGTACCACCTGCTCTACCCCAGACCAGCCGGTGATTGTCTGAAAAAGATCGTGCTGGCAAGCTGGTTTGTCCCGAACCGGATCCACGGCCGCTCGCTGGCAGCGAAGGGTGTTGCGGCGATCGATTTCAGGATCATGGTTTGATCATCCTGCCGCGGATAGAGCAATCATCGTGGATCTGGAGCGGGAAGTGAAGAAATTAACTTCATGGCCTGTGCGGCCAACACTTCCATCCATCTCTAGGCTTGACTGACTAAGGTGGATGGCTTTTATTGGACAGATTCGGCCCCTGACATCGTTAACTCCGGGCGGGAGGAACAGGGTTTGGTCTCAGTGTAGACCTCATGGGGAGTTTTGCCTCCCAGGGAGCTGTGTGGTCTTACATGGCCATACCTCCAGAAGAAGCGGGCCAGGCTGATCTCAGCTTCCCAGCCATCGCCATAGGCGCGGAGGTAGACCTCCTCATATTTGACGGTGCGCCAGAGCCTCTCCACCAGGATGTTGTCAAAGCACCGCCCCCTGCCTGACCAGCTGATCTTGATGTCTTCTGCCTTGAGCCGCGCCACGAAGCCTCCAGAGGTGAATTGACACCCCTGATCCGAGTGAAAGATCTGTGGCTTGCGGCCACTGGCCAGAGCCATCTCCAGGGCCTCCAGGCAAAACTCCGTGTCAAGGCTGTTGGAGAGTTTCCAGCTGAGCACATGCCGTGAGAACAGATCGACAACGGCCACCAGGTACAGGAAGCCTTTCCGCAGCGGGATGTAGGTAATATCCGTCGCCCAGACCTCATCTGGGGCCTTGAGCTGCTGGAGGTCCACCAGGCAGGGAAAACGCTCGGATGGGCTACCAGGAACTGTTGTCCTTGGTCTCTGATAGATCGCCCGTAAACCCATGCGCCGCATGAGGTTTCGGACACGGTCACGGCTGATGGGGATTCCTTCTCTGTCCAGGTACTGCACCATTCGCCGGCTACCGGTGGTGGGATCCTCCAGGTACAAGGCATCGATCCTTGCCATGATCCGCAGGGTGGACTCATTGATAGGCACGGGCTTGTAGTAGAGGGTCGATCGTGACAATCCGAGGAGCTCGCACTGGCGGCTGACCGTGAGCTCAGGATGGTCATGATCGACCAGTTTGCGTAGTACACGGGCATCAGAGCAGTTGAGACTTTTTTTTCAGCCACTCCAGCTCCATCTGGAGCTTGCCGATCTGCTGGAACAGCTCAGCCTCCTTGGCCTGGCTCTCGTCCTTGGCCTGTGTCTTGTTGCCACGGGTGAACAGGTCGCTGGCACCCTCCAGGGTAGCGCCCCTTCGAGTGGTGTAACTCAGGAGGTCCTGTGACCCTTTCAGGAGGGTGATCAGGAGCAGTCAGGGGATGACTGCTTGGGAGCTGATTGCGCAGCTCCATCGTTCCACTATGAACCCTGATCGCTGAATGTGCAACTCAGCGATCGAGGGGATTCGTGTAGATCGAGGAAGGAGTTGGTGCGTTTCAGCTCATGGCTACTGCCGCCCGCTTGGCCGGATCACCATCGGTGGGCTCCAACATTTCCTCGAGCTCGGGGATTTTTGCCATGGTGGCCTCGGAGAAGAAGCGGCGGCGCTCCAGCTGCCATTCCTCCTGCTGCTCCAGCAGCTGACTGCCCACCAACCGCACGATCGCGGCGTCATTGGGGAAGATGCCGACCACGTTGGTGCGGCGTTTGATCTCCTTGTTGAGGCGCTCGAGCGGGTTGGTACTCCAGATCTTGCGCCAGTGCTCCTGGGGGAAGTGCAGGAAGGCCAGCACGTCGTCCCGGGCGGCTTCCATCACGGGCACGGCGCCGGGGAACTGCTTGCGCAGCATCTCGGTGACCTGCTGCCAGTGGGCTCTGACCTGCTCAGGCTTCTGGATCACGAACACCGCTTTCATCGCCGCCGCCACCATGTCCTGGCCAACCTTTGGGACATGACTCAGGAGGTTGCGCAGGAAGTGCACTCGGCACCGCTGCCAGCTGCTGCCCTGGAACATGCGCTTGATCGCGGCTGTCAGCCCCAGGTGGGCATCCGAAATCACCAGCCGCGTGCCAGTCAGGCCACGCTCTTTGAGTGAGCCCAGGAACTGGCGCCAGAAGCCCTCGGCCTCGCTGTCGCCCACGGCGATTCCCAGTACCTCGCGGTAGCCGAGGGCATTGATCCCGATCGCCACCACCACCGCCCGGGAGACCACCTGCAGGTTGCGGCCCAGACGGCCGTGAAGGTAGGTCGCGTCGAGGTAGACGTAGGGGAAGCTGGCATGCTCCAGTGGCCGGCCCAGAAAGGCTTTGACCTGCTCATCAAGGCCCTGGCAGATGCGACTCACCTCCGATTTGGAGATGCCGCTGTCGCCGCCCAGAGCCTCCACCAGGGCGTCGACTTTGCGGGTGGAGATGCCGCCGGTGTAGGCCTCCATCACCACGGCGTAGAGGGCCTTGTCGATCCGCCGTCGGGGCTCCAGCCAGTCGGGCAAGAAGCTGCCCTGCCTCAGCTTTGGGATGGCCAGGGTCAGGTCGCCCACCTGGGTGGTGAGCAGTCGCCTGCGGTAGCCGTTGCGGTGCGTAGAGCGCTGATCGGGGCAACGCTCGTGGAGTTGGGCTCCGGTGAGCGCGGAAACCTCGGCCTCTAGCAGGTCCTGAAAGCCCCGACGCACGATCTCCGGGATCAACGCGCCAGCGGTGGTGCCCTCCATGAGCTGTCTCAGCTCGGAGGCGCCACTATGGGAAAGGGTCATGGTCTGTGTTCGGTTTGGTGGTAGTGCTCCGAACAGGGTCACAGACCGGCCCACCCATTGCCATAACAGAGAACTGAGGGAGGCGAGCCGTCAGCCCCGGCTACGCCGGGGCTGCTCCTCCTGAGTTACACCACTCCACGGGACGCTGCTTTGATGCCAGTTGCACTCCAGCCGACATCACCTATCCCAGAGACCTCAAGCTCCTCAACGAGGCTCGCACAACGACCGAGGGAGTCATTGATGATCTGTGCAGTCAGTCATCGGGATTCAGGAGACATCGACCTCGCTACGACCGTGGCCTTGCTCGTGCTCATTTCCTGAGAGTGGCGAAGCAAAAACGACCACGTCGCCGCAAAGTGAAGGCTGCCATTAAACATCAGCTTGGCTATGTGCGGCAGAATCTCAAGGCCATTGATGCTCTGATCGGCTGCGGGGCAAGGCTTTCCGAGCTTAAGAGGCATTGGTGGCAGAAGTTGTTGGCCTGCAGCGAGTTGGAGCGGCAACAGGGCCTTCTGCTCGCCTCTCAGACCAACAGCATTCCAGACCGCCTGGTGAATCTTGTGCAGACCCATATCCGCCCAATGGTGCGAGGCAAAGCACGTGCTGCGGTGGAGTTTGGAGCCAAAATCAGTGTTTCGGTTCATAACGGCTTTCCGTTCTTGCACCGCATAAGCTGGAACCCCTACAACGAAGGAGAAGGCCTTATCGCTCAGGCGGAAAAATACAAGCTGGATACAGGATCTTACCCAGAGCGAATCTGCGCCGACCGGATTTATATCACGGCCAAGAATAGGCATTTCTGCACGAGGAACGGTATTCGCCTCTCCGGCAAGCGATTGGGTCGCCCGCCCAAGGATCCTGATGTCACCACTGCACACAAGCACCAGCTCCGATCTGATCAAGCTCGACGCAATGAAGTGGAAGGCGTCTTTGGCTCTGGAAAGCGCAAGTATTCCCTGGATCTGATCATGGCTCGTCTACCAGCTGGTGCCGAATCCTCCATCTCGATGGCCTTTGTCGTGATGTGCGCGGAAAAGGTCTTGAGGCTGCTGCGCCTCTTTTTTGTCCTTCTTTATGGGTGGATCTACAGCTTTTTGATGGCCTGGTCAGCGATCAGAGCGCCTGAGGGCATCTGCAAGCCAGGCTTTTGAGATCTGGCCGACTTGATGTCATCGCGCTTGCCAGCCTGATTAACGCGAAGCAAACGGACGAATCCGGCGCCGATGGGCCGAGAATCTTTTTCAGGAGTCCCTAGCATAGATCCTGCGTAGGTTGGCGATCGCCACATCACTTAGCCCTGATGCTGACGCATCGATTGACAGGGCCGCTTCCACCTGGACAGGGTCGGGTGAGCGAAGCTGGATGCCTGTGATTGTCTGCAACAGATCAAGATCGGCTTTCCAGGTCTCCGCCTTGAACACACGATCAACATAGAGCTTTTCCTTGAACTCCAGGAACCTATGCTGAGGTCGAAACAGGGGATGGGACAGCAACGGTGAATCGGCTTCAACGTTGGCGGCAATCGCATCTGCTGACGATCCAAAA
The DNA here is from genome assembly GCF_015840525.1 of Synechococcus sp. CBW1006. Taxonomy (NCBI): domain Bacteria; kingdom Bacillati; phylum Cyanobacteriota; class Cyanophyceae; order Synechococcales; family Synechococcaceae; genus Synechococcus; species Synechococcus sp. CBW1006. Next base: position 3,471,412 of record NZ_CP060396.1, read on the forward strand.
CGCATCAATTCACGGCGTAAAGCGGTCAGCTGAGTGATCTGCTGGCCCGCATCCACACGGCGCATAACCGCGAGAAAGCGATCGATCGGATGACGGACAAAAGCATAGACAAACGCTGAACTGAAGAACAGCCGATCGCACCTGAAACATTCCTCCACCGTCAGAGGCCTGATCTGGAAACCAAGATAGGCATCAAGGAAAAGATCTCCGCCACTGCATGGGATCGGCAGAAAGATCAGATTGTCACGACGAAATTGCGGTGGGAAAACGTCGTTCTGGTAATTGCGAATCAGGCGCAGGCGCTCGCTGAGCGCCTTGGAGGCTTTGGAGGCGGAAAGGAGCTGGCTGAACATCAGAAGAATAAACGAGCCTCCAGACCAACCCTGTTCCAGCCGGCCAGCCGTGTCATCTCACCTGCGGGCGGGAACAGAACATCCGGCTTGCGTCTGGGCCATGGGCTGGCTCCTGGAGCATGGGCTTGCGCCTGGGCAGCTGGTTCTGTTCATGGTGGTTGGCCACCACAGCGATCACTGCCATCATCGCCGTTCAAAGGCTCAGCACCGCCTGGTTCTGGGCCTTCATCTGCGCTGCCCGCTCAGTCTCGGTGAGGCCGTCCGCCCCGGGGATCTGGGCGGCCATCTGGTTGAGCCATTCCATCAGCTGGTCCAGCTGCTTATCCATCGGCAGCACCCCCAGGCCACGGGCCAGCACCTTGGCGGTGCTGCCACTACCGGCCTGATAGACTAACCGGCCGTGCAGGTGCTGGGGCAGACCCTGACGCAGCAGGCGGAAGGCGGGCTCCTCCATCGGTGTTTCCAGGGCGATGTTGGGTTTCTCTGATTTGATGCGGGAGAAGCCGCAACGCCTGGCCAGCAGCTTCAGCTTCATCAGCTGCAGCAGCGAGATCACCGGTGCCGGGATGGCGCCATAGCGATCGACCCAGCCGGCGGCCAGCTCCACCAGAGCCTCCTGGCTGGAGCAGTCGGCAGCCGCCCGGTAGGCCGCCATCTTCTCGTCGTTCTCGGTGATCCAGTCGCCTGGGATAAAGGCCGTGATCGGTAGATCGATCTGGGTGTCGTCCACGGCGGGGATGTCCTGCCCCTGGATCTCCGCGAGGGATTCCTGCAGCATCTCCATATAGAGATCGAAGCCGATCGTTTCCATCTGGCCGCTCTGCTCCACCCCCAGCAGATTGCCCACGCCGCGGATCTCCATGTCGCGCATGGCCAGCTGGTAGCCACTGCCGAGCTGGGCGAATTCCTGAATCGCCCGCAGCCGTTGCCGCGCCGCTTCACTGAGGGACGCATCACCGGGATAGAACAGCCAGGCATGGGCCTGGATGCCGCTGCGTCCTACCCGACCACGCAGCTGATAGAGCTGGGCCAGGCCGAATTTGTGGGCATCCTCGATCAGGATCGTGTTGACGCGGGGAATATCCAGACCGCTCTCCACGATCGTGGTGCAGAGCATCAGATCGGCCTCACCGGCATTGAACGCCACCATGGCGCTCTCCAGTTCTCCCTCCGCCATCTGGCCGTGGGCCACCAGCAGCCGCAACCCCGGCAGCATCACCCGCAGCTGGGCGGCCACCTCCTCAATCCCCTGCACCCGCGGCACCACATAGAACACCTGGCCACCGCGATCCAGTTCCTGACGGATGGCACTGCGCACCGCCTCTTCATCCAGGGAGGCCAGATGGGTCTTGATCGGGCGACGCATCGGCGGCGGCGTGGTGATCAGGCTCATTTCCCGCACCCCCGACAGGCTCATGTAGAGGGTGCGGGGGATCGGCGTGGCCGAGAGGGTGAGCACATCCACATCCTTCCGCAGTGCCTTGATCTTTTCCTTCTGATTCACACCGAAACGCTGCTCCTCATCCACCACCAGCAGGCCCAGCTGCTGAAAGCGGGTGCCCTTGCCCAGCAGCTGATGGGTGCCCACCACCACATCCACGGTGCCGGCGGCCAGCCCCTCGCTGATCGCCTTGCGTTCGGTAGCGGTGCGGAAGCGGTTCAGCAGGCTCACCTTGAGCGGATAGGGGGCAAAACGCTCACTCAAGGTGCGCCAGTGCTGCTGCGCCAGCACCGTGGTGGGGGCCAGCATCGCCACCTGCTTGCCTGCAGTGACGGCCTTGAAGATGGCGCGGATCGCCACCTCGGTCTTGCCGAAGCCCACGTCGCCGCAGACCAGCCGATCCATCGGCTTGGACTGCTCCATGTCACGCTTGACGTCCGCGATCGCCTTCACCTGATCGGGGGTGGGTTCGTAGGGGAACGAGTCTTCGAGTTCGTTCTGCCAGGGGCCATCCGCGGGGAAGGCAAACCCCGGTGCCTGGTGCCGTTCGGCGTAGAGCTTCACCAGATCGAGCGCCACCTTGCGGATCGCCTTCTGGGCCCGCTCCTTGGCCCTGGTCCAGGCCACACCGCCCATGCGGTTCAGATCCGGCGGGTTGTCGCTGGTGGCGCGGTAGCGGCCGAGGCTGCCCAGCTGGTCGGCGGCGACGCGCAGCAACCCATCGGCGTATTGCACCACCAGGTAATCGCGCGATTCACCGCTGATCACCAGCTTTTCCAGCTTCAGGAAGCGGCCGATGCCATGGTTGCGGTGCACCACGAAATCACCCGGCTGCATCTTGTTCGGGTCGACCGTGCGACTGGCGGCCTTGCGACGCCGGCGCACATAGCCTGTGGCCGCAAGGGCGTGCTGGCCGAAGAACTCGCGATCGGTGATCAGTACCAGCTTCCAGGCCGGCAATTGCAGGCCCTCGATCTCAGCGGTGCCCCGCGTCTTGAGCGCCACGGGGGTGTACTGCTCGATCAATCGATCGATGGCCGGAAAGTCGGCCGGATTGGGAACGAAGCGGGCGAGGCAGTCGTGTTCCTCCAGCAGGGCAACGGCGCGGCTGGGCTGGGCCGAGAGCAGCCACACTCTTGCCTTCTCCGCCACGAAGCCCTTGACCAGGCCCGCCAGCTTGCCGAAGGCGTTGGGATAGGCCGGCACCGAGCGGCTGGCCAGATCCAGGCTGTTGGGGTGGTTGTCGGTCTCGTGCAGTTCCGCCAGATCAAAGCCGGCGAAGCCATCGGTCTGCTCCAGGGCCTCGAGCGGCGGACGGTGCAGCAGCGGCGGCAGCAGGGCAGCGATGGCGGCGGCATCGGTGTCGCCCGAGGCCCGCGCCAATTCCTCGCAGACATCGCGGTAGTGGTCGCCGGCGTGGTCGACCCACAGCTGGCCATGGGAGAGGCAATGGCGCCGCTCATCCACCGCGATCAGGGTGTTGGCCGGCAGATAGCTGAGCAGTGAGGCGGGTCGCTCCCAGGCCAGACCCAGCAGGCGCCGCATCCCCTCCGGCGTGCCGCCCTCCAGCAACTGCTCAGTGGCCTCGGGGCTGAGCAGCTGCTCCAGCCCATCGGGCATCGACTCGCGCAGGGCCTCGGCGATCAGCGGGCCATAGCCGGTGGGGGTGAGCCGCACCACGGCGATCCCATCAAGGGAGCGCTGCGAGGCCGGATCGAACTCCCGCAGCTTCTCCAGCTCCTCGCCGAAGAACTCCAGCCGCACGGGCAGCTCGGCACTCACTGGAAACACATCGACGATGTCGCCGCGGCGGCTCCAGCTGCCCTCCTGCTCGATCGTGGGCACCCGCTCGTAACCCAGGCGCGTCAGCGTTGCAGCCAGCACCTCGAGATCGACCGTATCGCCCTTGCGCAAGCTCAGGCACTCGGCTCTGAGGGCTTCGGGCGGCGGAAGGTGTGGCTGGAGAGCCCGCTCCGTGGCGACGATGGCAAGGCGACGGGCGTTGCCAGTCTTCGCCCCCTGCTCCGTCCCGTCCAGCAGTTCGCTGAGCACCTGCAGCTGACCCCAGGTGATCTCACTGGTGGGATCAAAGGGCTCGTAGGGGCTGCCCTCGCTGGTGGGGTAGAGCTGGCAGCTGCCCCAGCCCATCAGCTCCAGCAGGGCCGCCCAGCGGCCGGCTTCCTCAAGGGTGGGCACCACCACCAGCAGCGGCGCGTCGGCGGCCCCCGCCAGGGCACTGCTGACCAGGGCCCGCGCCGCCCGGCCGGCACCGCTCAGCCGCAGGCGCTGGGGCCGCTTGCTGCGCTCCAGCACCTCACTGGTGAGGGTCGCCTGCTGCAGCTGACGCACCAGGGCGGTGAGGGGCATCGGGAGCTGGGGCGAACGACCCCAGATCTTCGCAACCGGTGGCGGGCATCGCGGCATGGTCTGGCCAGAAGGGCCGCGGCGTTGCAGCCTGGAGATCGTGATGCGATTCCCTCCGCGATTCTCCTGGCGCTGCCCTGCCGGATCCCCTCAAGGGGCCAGGCGCATGGATGGAGTGGCAACGATCACAGGAACCCTGCTGGTCCTGGCACCGTTGCTGGCAGCCGGTCTGGGCCCTGGCCGGACCTGGCTGCGGCAGGCCAGTGCCGCCACGGCCCTGCGGCCCCAGGACGCCGCCCTCACCCCCAGTCAGGAGCTGCAGCTGTTTCGCCAGCTCGATCAAGGGGATCAGCGCAGCCGGCCGCGGATGACCTCCATCCCCGGTCCCGGCGGCGGGGTCGCCATCACCTACCGCAGGGAACCGGGCGAGACGCCTCTCACGGCGACCCAGTTGCGCCGTCTGGTTGCCAATCCGCCGAGCTACGAGAAAGAACGGGTTGTGATCACCGCCCTCCTGCAGGCCCTGCGCCGCCTCGGCGTCACCCTGGTGCTGGGCCCGCCCCGCAAGAGTGGCGCCCTGGCGGAATGGGAACCGAAGACAGCCGTGTTGCGCATCCGGCCAGACGCCGCCAATCGGGGCAGCCGCAGCTTCGCCCGCATGCTGAACCACGAAGCGATCCATGTGGCCCAGAGCTGCAGCAGCGGCCGCTTGCGCTCCATGCCAAAGCCCCTCGGCTTACCGCGACCAGCCTCCGCGGTCCTCGATCGCCAGCTGTCCCATCGGGTCTATGCCAGTGCCTCGCCCACGGAACGGATTGTGGAGCAGGAGGCCTACGCCAACCACAATCAACTTGATCTGAGCCTGCAGCTTCTGCGGCGGCACTGCCGGCCTGGTGCTGGCCAGACTGGATCGAGCGAGTCCGGCAAACGCGCCGGTTCCGGTCCTGGCCGTCTACCGCTGTCCCACCTGTCAATCCCAGCCCCTGCGGGCCCACCGCCGCGCTGACGGCACGTTGCTCTGCGGCCGCTGCGGCCACCCGCTTGTGCGGATGACCTCGACGGGACCCTGGCCCATGCTGGCTGGAACCCTGCTGCTCCTCGGCCTGGGGGCTCTCATCCTCCCCCGGCTGCTGGGACCCGACCAACCCTCTGGCACCAATGCTGCCATCGATGCCCGCGTGGAGGAGGGTCCGGCGGGCCTGGACCCCCAGGCCCGCGCCCAGTTGATGGACGATCTGGCCGCCGCAGATCGCGAATGGATCCCCCGCGCCGAGGCTCTGCCCGATGGCGGCACCCGCTACCTCTACAAACGCCGCAGCGGCGATCCAGAGCTCTCCATCCCGGAGATCAAGGACCTGATTGATCGCCCCCCCAGCTTTCTGCAGGAACGCAACGCCATCGTGGCGTTGCTTGACAGCCTGGAGCGGGCGCAGGTGCGCATCGACCTGGTGCAGCCCCACAAACAGGGTGCGGCAGGCGAGTGGGATCCCAGGGCCGGCACCCTGCGCATCCGCCCGGATGTGGTGGAGAAGGGCAGCGAGGAATTTGCCAAAGTGCTCAACCATGAGGCGATTCACGTGGCTCAGAGCTGCGGCAACGGGAATCTGCGCGCGGCACCACGGCCGCTGGGGCTCACCACGCGCATGGATGCTCGGCTGGAACGCAACCTCGATGAGCCGATCTATGCCAAGGCGTCACCCAGTGAACAGGTACTGGAGCGGGAGGCCTATGCCAACCAGCACCATCTCGAACTGGGGCGTGCCCTGGTCGAGAGCCACTGTCTGAGCTGAGCCAGGAGATTGGCTCTCTGTCAGGTCGCAGCCTGCTCCAGCATCGCGGTCTCCAGCAGCATGTTGAACCGCAGCAATTCATCGTCGCTGAGTTGCTGGCGACTGCCGCGGTTGAACTGCTCCTCCAGGAATCGCCGACCTCGCTGGGCATCCCAGCCCAGCAACTGCAGCAATCCATCGCACTGACTGAGCAGATCGCAGCGGCGCAGCGGCAGCGGCGCGGCAGCTGGATCGCTGGGCACGCCAAGACTCTCCACCGCCCGCAGATAAGCCATCAGATCGGCATAGGTGGTGAGGCGGCTGCGGCTGGGATGGCCGAAGGCCCTCTCCAGATAGAGGCATTCCTGCTCCCGCTTCCAACCCAGGCGCTGCAGGGCGAGATCGAGTCGGGCCAACTCAGCGCTCCAGTCTTCAGGATCCAGGGGCGGTTCGGCGGCGGGCTCAGCGGGGGCCTGAGGTTCGGCGGCAGGTTCGGGTTCGGGCTCCACTGGCTTGGCGGCAGGCGTGAGGTCGACAGGACCGGATGGGGCGATCGGTGCTGGGTGGGGTCGCGGCTGCGGGACTGACGGCTGTGACGATGGAGGCTGCGGAGGTGGCTTGACCGCAGCAGGGCGATGCACCAGTGCGGAATAAGCAAGAGGGCCGATCTGAGCCAGCAGCCGTTCCCGGGCTCGATCTTCCGCCTCCTCAGCCGTCGCGCCTTCCCCCAGGGCGCTGCCCAGGGGCACGCCAGCGGCAACGGCATGGGCCCGCACCACCCGGGCGCCCACTTCAGCGTGGACCAGCTGGACCTCGAGCAACATCGAAGTGGAGGAGGAAGGCGCGTTTCTAGAGTGACCCTTTCAGGCCCCGCTGCGGTCGCCGGGAAGCGCAATGGAAGCGGAGTCGATCGAGTCGATCACCCCATTACTGGCGTCGGCGGATCAGTGGGGAGAGGTGCTGCTGCTGCTGCCGCTGCTGCTGGCGCTGGAGGCAGTGCTTTCGGCCGACAACGCCATCGCCCTGGCCGCGATCTCCCGCCGGGTGGGCGATCGCGCCGGCCAGGAAAAGGCCCTGAACCTTGGCCTGCTCCTGGCTCTGGTGTTCCGCCTCGGCCTGATCGCCGCCGCGGAGTGGGTGCTCGACTTCTGGCCCCTCCAGCTCCTGGCGGCGGGCTATCTGCTCTGGTTGAGCGGCAGCCAGCTGCTCGGACTCAACGCAGACGACGACGAGCCGGAGGAGGGAGCCAGGCCTGAGGCTCTGCCAGCCCATGGCTCCCACCCGTCTCAAGGGCATCACCATGCCTCGCTGGGTTCGGTGGTGGCCACCCTGGCCCTCACGGACCTGGCCTTCTCCCTCGACAGCGTCGCCGCCGCGGTGGCGGTAAGTGATCGGCTGTGGCTGGTGATGCTCGGCGGCGTTCTGGGGGTGATCGCGCTGCGGCTCACCGCCGAACTGTTCATCCGCTGGCTGGGGGTGTTCCGCCATCTGGAGACGGCCGGTTACCTGGCGGTGGGACTGGTGGGCATCCGCCTGTTGCTGCGGCTGGCGTTGCCCCAGGTGGTGCCGCCGGAATGGTCGCTGCTGATCGTGGTGGGACTGCTGTTCGCCTGGGGCTTCTCAGTGCGCCGTCCCGTCCCTGCCCTGGAGACAGGGAGCCTGCCCAGCAGGAGCCTCGACCTCGAAGAGAGCGGCCATGGCCGACCCTGAGACCACCAGCCGCCTGCGGGTGGAACTGCGCCAGATCGACAGCGACCGGCTGCTGGATCGGCTTGAGGTGGCCGAGCTCGGCGAGATCCCCCAACCCGGCCGCTGGATCACCTGCGGAGGCACAAGCTTTCTGGTGCTGCAACGCCGGCACCGCTATCAACTGCGCAACGGCCGCTACGAGCTGGCGACCATCGCTCTGGAGGTGAAAGCCCAGAGCCAGCCTGCCGATGCCCGGTGGTGGCAGGGCCGGTGGGTGATCGGTGATCCCTCCTGCCGCTTCAATGCCCGCACGCCCTTGCTCCGCTGCGCCGTGCTCCCGGAGGGGCCCTGTGACCGCTGCGCCCACTTCACCAACGCCACCACATGAACCGGTGTCCGAGCGGTCCGGTCGTGACGATCACGCTGGCTCTCTGAGCGAAGCAAAGCACTCAAGGAGCAGCAGACCGCTGCGTCGCTGCATTCCATCGTGAGCCTGCCTGTCACGGGGCTGGGAGTTCCGACCCCACCCCCTAGGGTGATGAACCACGAATGGCTTCCCCTGCAGCGCTCTCCCGATTCCACCGGCGAGCCCCCCGCCGTCGACTTCGACTCTCTTGGGCTCGGCGAGCCTCTGTTGAGGGCTGTGGCCGACAAGGGCTATCGGGTTCCCTCGCCGATTCAGCGGGATTGCATTCCGGCAGTGCTGAGCGGCCGCGACGTGATGGCCGCCGCCCAGACCGGCACCGGCAAGACCGCCGGCTTCACCCTGCCGATGCTGGAGCGTCTGCGCCATGGGCCCCATGCCCGGGCCGGCGTGGTTCGAGCCCTGGTGCTCACCCCCACCCGCGAACTCGCCGCCCAGGTGGGTGAGAGCGTGACCGCCTATGGCCGCTACCTGGATCTGCGCTCCGACGTGGTCTTCGGTGGAGTGAAGGTGAATCCCCAGATCTCCCGTCTGCAGCGTGGCACCGACGTGCTGGTGGCCACGCCCGGTCGGCTGATGGATCTCCATCAGCAGAAGGCTCTCCGCCTGGATCGCGTCGAGATCCTGGTGCTCGATGAAGCCGATCGGATGCTCGACATGGGCTTCATCCGCGACATCCAGAAGATCCTGGCCCTGCTGCCGGCCAAGCGTCAGAACCTGCTGTTCTCAGCAACCTTCAACCCCTCGATCCGCCGGCTGGCCACGGGGCTGCTGCACAACCCCCTGCAGCTTCAGGCCTCCCCCGAGAATCGGACCGCCACCACGGTGGAGCACATCCTCCATCCCTGCGACATGGGGCGGAAACCGGATCTGCTCTGCCATCTGATTGCCAGCAATGACTGGCGGCAAGTGCTGGTGTTCTCCCGCACCAAGCACGGCGCCAACCGCCTGGCCGAACGGCTCACCCAGGAGGGGATGGCGGCGGCGGCGATCCACGGCAACAAGAGCCAGGGGGCCCGCACCAGGGCCCTGGCGGGATTCAAGAGCGGCGAGTTGCGGGTTCTGGTGGCGACCGATCTTGCCGCCCGCGGCATCGACATTCACCAGTTGCCCCACGTGGTGAATCTGGATCTGCCCAACCAGGCGGAAGACTATGTCCATCGCATCGGCCGCACCGGCCGTGCCGGCCACAACGGCCACGCCGTGTCTCTCGTGGCGGCGGAGGAGCATGAGCTGCTGCGTGCCATCGAGAAGATGATCGGCACCGCCCTGCCGCGCCAGGAGGTGCCTGGGTTTGAACCCAAGGTTCTGTCAGCGCCTCCCCTGGATCTGAGCGGCGGCCGGGGCCGGGGCGGCCCACCCCGCACAGGCAGCCGCAGGCCTTCATCATCTGCACCGAGTGGCCGCCGTGGTGGGGGCGGCGGGCGGTCCGAAGCAGGTCGCCCTGAATCCGGCCGGCGGCCCCAGCGACGGGGCTGAGCATCTGTCAAAACCGCAGTCGTTTTGACAGTCCGAATCAGCAGAGTGCGTTCAGATAGCGGTGTCCCTGCCTCCAGCTCTCGCAGCTCCATGCCCTACGAACCCGGAAGCACCGAATGCCGCGTTCTGATCGACTGCAAGGCCCAGATCGAATCGATGCTCCTGTCGCTTAATCGCATCTCCGATTCGGCGCCCATCCGTGATCAGCTGGTGTCGGTCTACAGCCAGCTCGAAGGTCTGCACGACAGCCACCGCTCCTCGACACTGGTCTGAGCTTCTGCCACTGATTCGACTTGTGCCATTGGTCAAACCCATGGCTTTCGTGCACAATGGTTTATCTGTAGTTGAGGCCATTCCTGAATCCTTGCCATCTTGTGGATGTCATCAATCACGAGCAATGGCAATCATCAATTCGTCTCCAGAGAAGATTGATCTGATCGTCATCTTGTGATCTGGCGCTAGCCATCCATCGGAACACCTGGATCAAGGAGGGGCTGGCAAGCCAAAGCACTCGCCGGATCTGAGCTTCAGACTCACATCCGTGCCATGACGAATCTTTCTCCAGTCTCTTGCCCACGTCACTTGCCCAGGCCACCCCGACAGGATCCAGCAGAGCCTCTGAATTCAGAGCAGGCCTGCCAGGTTCGACCTGAAGTCTTGAAAGAACAACACGAACGACACCACTTGATTCCGTCGAGATCACGCAAATAGTGATGGGTTTGAGATGCTGTAGCGACGATGGCCAACGGCTGAAGGCCCAGGGGGCTTAACTTGGTCAATGCCGCCGATCGACTTCGTCCCTATGGCAGACAATGAACTGGAGATGGACCTGACCGAAACGGCCAAAGACAAGAAGGAAATCAAGAATGGCATGAAGGAGAAAAAAAAGAAGAAGAAAAAGAAGAAAGCCAACAATCTCATCAGTGGCAAGAGCAAGCATGGACCCAGCAAGGCTGTCTCCCTTGACCGCTACCATCCATCGCCGATTCTCGACGACTTCTCCGTCAATTCCGAAGGCAAGCAACCCAAACTGAATCGCAAGTTGTACGAGAAAGAGCTGGAACGGCTGCAAGTGGAGCTGGTGAAGATGCAATATTGGATCAAACATGTTGGCTATCGCATTATCATCCTCTTTGAGGGCCGCGATGCTGCCGGAAAAGGCGGCACGATCAAGCGCATCACGGAGCCCCTCAATCCCCGGGGCTGCAATGTGGTGGCCTTGGGGACCCCATCGGACAGGCAGAAAAATCAATGGTATTTCCAGCGTTACGTCGAGAATTTTCCCTCCTCTGGCGAACTGGTTCTGTTCGATCGCAGCTGGTATAACCGGGCCGGCGTGGAACGGGTGATGGGATTCTGCACGCCTGAACAGGTGGATGAATTCATGCTGTCTTGTCCCGAATTCGAAAGGATGCTGGTCAGAAGTGGCATCACCTTGATCAAGTACTGGTTCTCGGTCAGCGATGACGAGCAGGAAGCACGGTTCCGCTCCAGGCTCCAGGATCCTGCCCGCCGCTGGAAGTTGAGCCCGATGGATCTCGAATCCAGGGATCGCTGGGTGGAATTCAGCAAGGCTAAAGACGACATGTTCCTGCATACCAACATCCCCGAAGCACCCTGGTTCACCGTCGAGGCGGATGACAAACGTCGCGCCCGGCTCAACTGCATCCGCCATCTGTTGAGCAAGGTGCCATACAAGGACATGACGCCCGAAGCCATTGAACTCCCACCTCGCAAGAGCGGTGGTGATTACCAACGGCCGCCGATGAATGAGCAGTTCTTTGTTCCCAACTGCTATCCCTGAGCCGGCAATGGCAAACCAGCACTACTATCTCGAACTCGATCCCCCCCAGGAGTCGCTGCGCAGCTGTCCCCATGTGGTGGTGGTGGGTGGTGGGTTTGCGGGTCTGAAGGTTTGCCACACCCTCAAGAACAAGGATGTTCGGGTCACACTGATCGATAAGCGGAACTTCAACCTGTTCCAGCCCCTGCTCTACCAGGTGGCCTCAGGCCTGGTTTCCGAGGCCGATGTGGCCTCACCCTTGCGGCAGATGGTGGGGCAGGCCCCCAACCTGCAGATTCTGCTGGGCGAGGTGGTGGACATCCATGCCGACAAGCGCGAAGTGGTGCTCAACGATCGCCGCCTCAGCTACGACCACCTCATCCTGGCCAGCGGGTCGGGCAGCACCTACTTCGGCCGCGAGGAGTGGCGGCCGCTGGCGCCACCGATGAAGATCCTGGAGCACGCCGATGAAATCCGGCGGCGCCTGCTGATGGCCCTCGAGGAAGCGGAACAGACCCGCGATCCGGAACGCCGTCGCTTTCTGCAGACCGCCGTGGTGGTGGGGGCAGGTCCGGCCGGCTGCGAACTGGCCGGTTCGTTGATCGAGCTGATGCACCGCTCCGTCCGCTGCGACTTCAAACAACTGAAGCGCGAAGACTGTCAGGTGGTGCTGCTCGATGCGGTGGATCGGGTCTTGCCGACCATGGCGCCAGCCCTATCCGCCGATGCCGGTCACTATCTCACCCGTCAGGGGGTGGATCTGCGGCTCAACACCATGGTGGAGAGCATTCAGCCCGGCCGGGTTCTGATGCGCAGCACCGCCACCAAACTCGTAGACGAGCTGGAAGCGGCAACCATCTGCTGGACGGCCGGTGTGCGGGCCTCAAGGCTGGGCAAGCGTCTGGCGGACGCCACCGGCTGTGAGCTGGATCGGGGCGGTCGTGTGGTGGTCAACCCGGATTTTTCGGTGCCGGGCCATCCCGAAATCCGGGTGGTGGGTGATCTCTGCTGCTACAGCCACACCCAGGACAGCAAAGCCGTGCCTGGCATGGCCGGACCGGCCGTGCAGATGGGCGGTTGGGTGGCCAGCGACCTGCTCGCCAAGCTCAACGACCAGCCCCATGCACCGTTCCGTTGGATGGATCTGGGCAGCATGGCGGTGATCGGCCCCTGGTATGCCGTGGCGGATCTGCGCGGCCTGCATCTCACCGGCCTGGCCGGCTGGATCGTCTGGGCCCTGGCCCATCTGGCCTTCATCCCCGACACGGAGAACCGGATCGCGCTGTTCAGCAAGTGGATGTGGCAGATCGCCACCCGCCAGCGCACGGCCCTGCTGATCACCGGCCGCCCGGATCAGCACCTGGGTGTCGATGTGGGACTGATGCCTGCCGAACGTTCCGAACGACTGCCAGCCACGGTATCCCTGTCTGAAACTCCGGCTCAAGAAGAGGCAACGGCAGCCTGATCAAGGCTCAGACGCCGGTTGGGCCAGCGCGTCGGAGCCAGGATCAGACGCCGAAGCGATCCCCTGGCTGGGCCCCCAGCTGTTGCAGCAGGCTCTGGCCCGCCGCAGGAGCCTTGCCCTCCAGTTGCGCCGTGCGCAGCAACACGGGACAACCACCCGTGGCAATCACCAGTCCCACCCCCTGTGCCACGGCCAGCACCGTGCCAGGAACGGCCTCACTCGAAGGATCGGGCACTCCTGACTGCGTGGGGAGCTCTGGCACTCCTGGCTGACTCCAGCGATCACACAACGCCGCCCCCGCTTCGCTGAGCTGGTCGCGCAGGCGCTGCACCAGAGGCTCGGTGGCCAGCAGCTTGATGCGTTTGCCCCGCCACTGGCTCACGGCGCCGGGGTAGAGGCCCATCACCTGGCGATGCAGGGTCAGGGCCGAGCTGGCCCAGTCGATCTGGAGGTCGTCCTTGGTGAGCATGCGGGCGTAGGTCGTGCCCTCTTCGCTCTGAGTCCGTACCCCGAGCCGCTGCAGCCGCTCCGCCTCCGGGCCGGATCCGGCCGCCTCGATCAGGGGCAGGCTCTCGATCAGAAGCTCGGCGGTGAGCTGACTGAGCCGCTGGCCGAGTTGCTCGGCGTTCTCGATCAGGCCGATCGGCAGACGGCGCTCCAGCAGCACCGGCCCGGTATCGAGCCCCTCCTCCATCGCCATGATCCCCACGCCGGTCTCGGCATCCCCCTCCAGCAGGCTCCACTGGATCGGGCCGGCGCCACGCCAGCGAGGCAGCAGGGAGCCATGGCCGTTCCAACAGCCCAGCGGCGGCTGGGACAGCACCGCTGGCGGCAGGATCTGGCCGAAGGCCACCACCACGTAGAGGTCGGCGCCGAGGGCAGCCAGCTGGGCCTGGCACTCGGGTTCGCGTCGGATCCGTTCGGGTGTGAACACGGGTAAGCCCAGCTCCAGGGCCCGTGCCTTCACCGGCGAAGGCTGAAGCGCCTTGCCACGGCCACGCCGCCGATCCGGCTGGGTCACCACGCCCACCTGCTGATGGCCTGCTGCCACCAGGGCATCAAGGCTGGGAACTGCGTAGGCAGGAGTGCCCCAGAACAGGATCTTCAACGCCATCGCGGGGCCGGAGCGTCAGGCCTCGCCGGTGATCGAAAGCCCTTCCACCCAGACATGCGGGCAGACCCCATCCGGGGTGATCTGCGGCTCCCCCTCGAAACCGACGATCGCCTTCAAGACCTGGCGGATATCCCCGGCCACGGTGGCGGCCTCGATCGAGCGGCGTTCACCGCGTCTGAGCAACCAGCCGTCGAAGGGCAAGGAGAACGACCCCTGGCTGGCCTTGACGCCGGCATGAAGCGCCGAGAGTGAGTCGATCCAGACGATCGGATCGGCAGCGGTGAAGCGATTCAGGCCCTGCTGGCCGCCGCCGCTGCCCGGGGTGGGACCGATCTCAAACCAATCGGGACCCACCGACACCTTGGCACCCATGCCCGCATGGCCCGTGGGAGCCACACCAAAGGCACGGGCGGTGGCTTCCGAATGGAGGAAATGGCGCAACACGCCCCCCTCCAGCAAGGCCAAGCGGGCCGTGGGTGTGCCTTCACCATCGAAGGCAGAGGCGCCGATGTTGCCGGGATGGCGACCGTGGTCGTGCAGGTCGAGGAAGGGAACGGCAAGAGACTCCCCCAGCGACTCCCGGTTGCTGAGGCTGACGCCATCGAGCACGGCGCGGGCATTGAACAGGTTGCTGAAGGCGCCGATCAGATCAAGAAAGGCCTCGGGGCTGAACACGCAGGTGTAACGGCCGGTCTCGATCGGGGCGTAATCGAGGTGGGAGGCCGTGAGCCCAGCGGCCTCCTCGATGCAGCCGGCGATGTCGAGGTCAGCGGCGCCGTAGGCCAGGCGCACCGCACCGGCACTGCGTGGTTTGCGGCCGGCTTCTTCGGCCCGGGCGTAGAGATAGAGGCTGGCAGTGGTGAGCTGCTGCTGGCGGCAGGCACCGGCACTGTTGAGATAGATGCGGTCGCTGCTGCGCTGGGCCAGACCGTTGTAGGGAACGGTGTCGATGGCGGGATGGCTCTCCAGCAGCTGGTGCTCCGCATCCTTGAGGGTGGCGAGCAGATCAAGGATGCTGACCGGGTCCTTGATCGGTTGATCCAGGGGCTGCAACGGCGCAGTGGCCAGGGGCGAGAAGGCGGGGATGTCGTCGGCATTCCCGAAGGCGCTGGCCTCACTGGCACCGGCCAGGGCCCGCTCCAGGCCGGCATCGGACAGATCAGAGGTGCTGGTGATGCCCACAAGGCCGTCGTCGTTCCAGACCCGCACGGTGATGGAGCTGCGCTGAGCCCCTTTCATCTGCTTCGCCTCGCCGCGGTCGACCTGCACCGAGGTGTCGGTGCTGCAGGCGGCACCAAGATCCCACTGGCGAATGCCCGAACGGGCGGCCATCTGATCGAGGCGGGAGCGGAGGGTCTCGGCATCGAGACCGGAAGGAGAGCGGGTCATGACTCAGCGGCCTCCCACGGTGATCGAATCCACCTTGATGTGGGGCTGGCCCACGGTCACGAAGATGCTGCCGCTCACCGAGCCGCAGAAGCCCGCAGCCAGTTCAAGGTCATCGGCGCACATGGAGATGCGGGGCATCACCTCCTTGGCCTCACCGATCAAGGTGGCGCCCTTCACCGGCTTGGTGAGTTCACCGTTCTCGATCAGATAGCCCTCCTCCACGGCAAAGTTGAACTGGCCGGTGGGTCCGACGCTGCCGCCACCCATGGCCTTGCAGTAGAGACCCCGATCCACCGAGGCGATCAGCTCAGCGGGCGTATGGGGTCCAGCGGCGATGTAGGTGTTGCGCATGCGGCTGGCGGCGGCAAACGAATGGCTCTGGCGCCGGCCGCTGCCGGTGCGCGCATGGCCGGTGCGCCGCTCGCCGGCGCGGTCGCTGAGGAAACGCTGCAGCACGCCATTCTCGATCAGCACGGTGCGCTGGGGCTCCATGCCCTCGTCATCCATCGAGAGGGAACCGAAGGCGCCATCGCTGAGGCCTTCGTCGATGGCGGTGACGGCCTCATGGGCAATCGCGGAGCCGACCCGGTCGGCGAAGGGAGTGGTGCCCCGCTCCACCTGGGTGGTTTCCAGCAGATGGCCGCAGGCTTCGTGGAAGATCACGCCGCCGAAGCGGTTGGCCAGCACCACCGGGCACTGTCCGGCCTCGACGTAGTCGGCGTAGAGCATGGTGCTGGCGCTGGCACAGACCTCCTGGGCTGAGGTCTCGGCGTTCCACTGGCGCAGGTCGTCCGGTCGGCCGGAGGTGCCGTAGCGGCGTCCCACGCCGGCGCGGTGATCGCCATCGGCGGCCAGCACATTCAGTCCCACGGATTGATGCAGCCGGATATCGCGGGCAAAGGTGCCATCGCTGGCGGCCACCAGCACCTCCTGCCAGTCGCGGGCGTAACTGCCGCGGCGGGCCTGAAGGTGGCTGCCATGCCGTTGCAGCCGATCAGTGCCTTCCAGCAAACGATGGGTGGCTTCGCGCAGGTCGGGGCAGCGGTCGAGCCAGTCGAGCTTGGCGGCACCAAAGTCACGCAGACCGGGAAGACCCTCAAAGGGGGATCGATCCGGGACACTGCGCACCAGAGCCAGCATGCCCAGAGCCTGATCAAGGGCGGCCATCAGACCCGCCGCACTGAGATCATTGGTGGAGACAAAGCCATCCCGTTCCCCGAGGAAGACGCGGATGCCGGCACCCATGCCGAAGGCCGGGCTCACGTTGGTGATCGTGTCCTGTTCGGCGAGCACGCCAAGGTGGTCGGTGCGCTCGAGAAACACCTCCACCAGATCGGCACCAGCACCGCGGCCGGCGCTGAGCAGAGGCTCCAGGCGACCACTCCAGCTGGCATCAAAACCGGAAGGGCCGGCACTGGCGCGCGGCGCCTCGGCCGCTGGAGCGTTGCTGGGGAGGGACGCGACCAAGGCGGTGTCTTGCAGAAATCAAAAAGCCATCACCGGCCAGTCGCAGCGGGCTGCAGACCAGTGGTGATGGCAGTGAGGCTAGCCAGGCAGCCCGGCCTCAGCGCACCGCCGGCTGGAAGCGCTCGCTGCGGATGGGCGCCATCAGGAACAGTTTCGCCATCTCCAGGCCGTTGGCCGCCCAGAAGGGAAGCTTGCGCAGGGCTCTGATCGGAGCGGGAGCCTCGGAGCTGTCGGCAGCGGCGAGGGCAGCGTTGTTCTGGACGAGGCGCTCAAGGCGCTCGTAGAACTTGGGGTTCTCCACATCCAGCACCACGGGGAAGACGCGGGCGGAGGTCTCGTTGGTTTTGGCGATCACGTACTTGTCGTAATCGCGGGCATCGAGCCCCAGGGCTTCATAGAACTCCTTGCGGGCCACGTCGCGCACATACATCGTGGCGAACACGGCCAACAGGAAGAAGCGGCACCAGAGGCGGGCGGTGAAGCCGCGCACGGTGTCGGGCTGGGCCTTCATCAGGGCATCAAAGAAATCGCCATGGCGGTTCTCGTCCTGACACCAGTTTTCGAAGAAGTTGAAGATCGGGAAGATCTTGCTTTCCGGGTGCTGCTCAAGGTGCCGGTAGATGGCGATATAACGCCAGTAGCCGATCTTCTCGGAGAGATAGGTGGCGTAGAAGATAAACTTCGGCTTGAAGAATGTGTAGGCCTTGTTGGCGGTGAGGAAGCCAAGATCCAGCTGCAGCCCGAAATCACTCATCGACTTGTTGAGGAAGCCGGCATGCCGGGCCTCATCGCGGGCCATATGGGCGAAACACTCCGCCAGCAGCGGATTCTTCTCCTTGATCCGACGGCTGAGTTCCTTGTAGAGCAGGAAGCCCGAGAATTCGGAGGTGCAGCTCTGCTCAAGGAACTCCACGAACACCTTGCGGGTTTCAGGGTCGAGCTTGTCGGCCGCGCCCTCAAACTCCTCGTTCCGCACGAAGTGGTGACGGTTGTAGTCCTTGCGGAATTCCTCGCAGATCGCCTCCAGCTCCACCTCGTTGGGCCGCAGATCCATCGCCGCCATGGCGTCGAAATCCGTGGTGTAGAAGCGCGGCGTCAGGATCGTGTCCTTCACCGGATCCTTGAACGCCGGCGCATCCGCGGTGCCGATGGCGGCATCGGGGATCGCGGCTGCGGCTGGGGCGGTCGTGGCAGCGGGTGGCACCATCGCGCAGGTCGGCATCGAGCGTGGCCCCATCGTAGTGGGGGCAACTCCGCTGCCGACTGGATGTGACAGTGCGTCTCGATCTGGAGGCAGTGATCAGTTCGGGCCGAGCCACTTCTGGCCATTCAGCCGCTGCACCAGGCGAGAAACCAGGAGAGCCAGCGTGATCTTGCGCTCGTCGATCAGAAACGACTCCAGCAGGCTGGGTTCACTGCCCGACTCGGCCACCGCCACGGTCTTGGCGCTGGAGATGTCCGGCTGGGTGAAGCAGAGCCAGAAGCGGCGATCCCCCGGCAGGCTGCCCTGCACCATCCAACATGGACTGCCCACCACCGGCATCGGGCCCTCGCAGAAGCGAAGGTCGGGAGTTGGGCCGCCATAGGCCTCGATCTCCTTGGCCAGGGCCGGCAGCAGCAGGTCCGGCACGAAGCTGGCGAAGGGCTGGTCTTCCGGGGCCGGTGGCTTGGCCTTGGGCTTCGCCGCAGCAGCGGCAGCAGCAGGAGCAGCGGCGGCTGGGCTGGCAGGAGCCGGGCTGGCGGCAGGCTGAGGGGCGGGATTGGCGGAATCGCTCACCGGAGCTGGCCTCGTAGCGGGGTGCTGGTATCGACTCTAGGCAGTCCTGACGGAGTACCTGCTCACCAGTCTTCGCCGGGCGGCGGGGTTCCCCAGTCTCCAAGGTCTGCGCTGGACCCATCCGAGGATGCGGCGCCCGCGGACCTGGAGGCAGCGGCCCTCGGCTCAGCTGTCCACGCGGCACGGGCCGCTGTTGTCGTGGTCGCCTGGGCCGTTGCCGATCCCTGCCGCACCACCCGATAGGGAACACTCACAGTCGGCGGTGGTTCGCCGGGGGAGCGGCCCGGCCCGGCAGTGCCGGGAGGGGGGGCGTCCCAGGGTTCCTGGCGACCAGCCCCCTCCGACCAGGACTCCGAACCGGCCTCGGCACCCGTGCGGGAGCTACGCCTTGCTGTAAACGGCGGCGACTCCGCCGCAGTGGGGCCTGATGATCCCCCCCGCAGGGCCAGGGCCGTGGCGGTGGCGCTGAGGGCCGCTCCGGCAAGGCCGGCGGTGGCCAGCCACAGCCCGCTGGGCAGCGGCGGGCTGACCCAGAGCAGCAGCCGCAGCCGCAAGGGCGGACGGGGATTGAGGGCAGCCACCACGAGCACCGCCAGAAGGGGCGCCAGCAAGGGCAGCAACAGCAGGCGACGCAGAAGCGGAGTCACAGCAGGGGATCAGCTCGGCAGGGACTCAACACAGCACAGGTGCAATGCAATGCAGATTCAACGCAGCGCCGGCCGGCCCTGCCAGCGGTTGAGCGGGCCCAGGTCGTAACCCAGCACGTCGAAGACGCGGATCACCAGAAAATCCACCATGTCGTCGAGGCTGCGGGGCTGCTGATACCAGGCGGGAACGGCCGGCGCGATCCGAGCGCCGGCCTCGGCCAGGGCCGTGAGATTGCGCAGATGCACCAGGCTCCAGGGAGTTTCCCGCGGGGCAATCACCAGCGGTCTGCCCTCCTTGAGGTGAACATCGGCGGCACGCTCCACCAGATCGAGGGCCACGCCCGAGGCAATCCGCCCCACCGTGCCCATGCTCGCCGGCAGGATGACCATGCCGCGGGTGCGGTAGCTGCCACTGGCAATCGCCGCCCCCTGGTCATTCCAGCGGTGGCAGCGGAGCTGGCCGCCGTTGCAACCGGTGCGCTCACGCCAGAACCGCTCCTGAAGGTCGGGTTCGGATGGAACCCGCAGGCCCAGTTCCGCCTGCCAGACCCCGATGGCGCCACGGCTGGTGACCATCTCCACGGTTTCTCCGGCCTGCAGCAACAGCTGCAGGGCCCGTTCAGCCAGGGGCTGAGCGGAGGCCCCGGACACGGCTAGCACCACCGGCAGGGTCACGCGCTCAGTCCTGGCTGAGGTCGTCGTCGCTGGAGGATTCGTCCTCGTCAGCACCGAACTGGGAAGTCCCGTCAGCAGAGGCGGCGAAGCCAGGGCTGTCGAAGGAGGAGGCACCCAGAGCATCAGGCCCGGAGCTACTGGTCATCTCGCTGCTGTCTGTCAGGTCATCGCCTTCGGGCAGCAGCACCACCAGGTCGATCTGATGGCGCAGGGCATCCACCTTCTGGATCTCCACCTCCACGGCATCGCCCAACATGTAGGTGCGGCGGTTCTTACGCCCCACCAATCGGTTCTGGCGGGCCCGGTACTCGTACCAGTCGTCCTTGAGGGAGCTGACGTGCACGAGACCTTCCACCTGGGAGGGCGGCACTTCCACGAAGAACCCGTAGCTCTGCACGCCACTGATCACCCCCGGCATCACCTGACCCACCAGCGGCTCGGCCTGCCGGGCCTGGGCCATGGCGAGGGCATCGCTCTGTACCTCCTGCAGGAAGCGAGCCCGGCCCTGAAGCCTCTGGGCCAGGCCGTGGGCGATCGCCTCCTGATAAGGAGTCAGCTGGCTGGGAGTGAGCAACGACCAATCGATCGTGGCGGAACGGCAGGCATCACTGGCCAGATCGACGGTCACCTTGTGACGGACCGTGGGGCGATCCTTGCCATCAACCAGCAGGCTGGTGAGCAGCTGCTGGTTCCAGAGGTCGGCGTAGTGCAGACCGGGGCAACACCAGGGAGCCACCGCCACCTCCTCGCCTGCCACCGCATTGGGACCCGGCACCTCGCTGATCTGAACAGGCTCCAGCGTGTCGCGCAACTGCTGCTGCAACACCCGGCTGCGGTCGGTGGCGGCGAAGGCGGCGGCCAGCTCGGCGGCGCTGGCATTGCCTTCAGCCGAGAGTTCCAGGGGGATTTCGAGGGCCAGGGCAGCCTTGGCCACCTCGTTCAGTTCGCTCGCTTCGGCGGCTGGATTGATGGCATACAGGGCCGGCAGGTTCAGGGCGGCCAGGTGCCCCCCCAGAGCACGATGGGCCAGCAACACGGCTTCCCGCAGCAGGGCCACGGGATGCTGCAGCGGCAGGTCCACCATCCAGCCCTGGCTGGCGCCATCGGGGCCAGGGGTGAGCAGATCGCCAAGGCCGGGGATCGCAGGCATCGGCAGGGCCAGATCGATCGAGCCCCCCGCCAAACGGCGCTGGCGCAACAGCTCAGCAACACCAATCAGCTGTTCGATCAGCGGGATGTGATCTTTGAGCGCCTTGAGGCCGGCCGGCACCGTGCGGGCCTTGGGTTTGCGCTCCGCCAGGGCCGTGAGGGCGGCCAGGTCGACCCGTGCCGTGGGGCGGATTGTGCTCCTGCTGAAACGGTAATGCTCCAGCGCGCCGTCGGGGGAGAGATCAAGGGCCACCGAGAGGGCCGACTCACTGCGGCCGGGCTGGAACGCACTCGCCTTGGCCAGGGCAGGGGTGAGCAGGGGCAGCCAGGAGGGACCGACGCAGAAGGCCTCGGCCTGCTCCCGCAGCCACAGATCCAGCGAGGAGCCAAGGGCCAGGCGTTCCGCCACGCAGGGGGCATGGACCCACAGTCGCCAGCCGGCGCCGTCTTCGCGGGGTTCAAGAGCCAGCGCCGGCAGCCCCGGGGCCTCGCTGCTCCAGGCTTCCAGCAGCAGGGTGGTCTGCGCGGTGAGATCGATCCGATCCTTGGGAGCCGGGGTCCGGAGGGTGGCGCGCGGTGCGGCAGGCCGCTCCCGCAAGCCATGTTTGGTGAGCAGCAGGTCGAGGTCGGCCTCCACGCCACCGTGGATGGGCAGCTGGCGCTCCACGTGGCCCTGGGGAGCGAATTGGCCCACCGGGTAACGGTCCACCATGACCTCGACCACCGAAGACTGGCTGGGGTCGAGGTGAACGGCATCAGCACTGGGCAGCTCCAGGCTGGTGAGCAGCCGATCGTCAAGCGGCACGGCCAACAGCCGATCGTTCTGCTCCTCCACCTGGGCCAGGAGGCTGCTGGTGGCCCGTTCCAGAATGCATTGCACGCCGCCTTCGGGTGAACGGCGGCGGCCACCCTCGCGGGTGATGCGCACCAGCACCCGATCGCCGTTCCAGGCGTGGTTGAGCTGGTGGTCACGGATGTAGATGTCTTCGCCGCCGTCATCCCGCAGGGCAAAGCAGAAGCCCTTGCTCGAGCAGCGCAGCCTCGCCTCGATCAGGGTGTCATCCTGGCGCCGCTGCAGACCGGCCTCGCTCTCCTCCAGCAGACCCAGACGCACCAGACCATCGAGGCCGATGCGCAGGTGCTGCTGCTCAGGCTCTCCGGAGAGACCGAGGGCCTTCTCCAGTTGTGCCACGGGCACGGTGCTGTCGGGTGTGAGCTGGTCGAGCAGGTCGGCGACCGTGAACTTCATGCGGCGAGGGTGCGCTGGTGGAACCGTGACGGCAAAAGGCACCGAAGCTGTCCGGCCGTGAAGCGTGGGCGCGGCAGCGATGCTTTTCTCGACAAGACTCTAGGCAGCAGCCGACCCTGGCCCCACAACAAAGCCGAGACCATGACCAGGGGAGAACCCAGGCGAACAACCAGACGACCAGCCAGTCGACCAACCAGGAGGAACGATCTCAGTGCCGGATCGATGTGAAGCCGGGGATCGGATCGCTCAGGCCGGGGGTTCCTGAGCTCTGGACACCACCCCGTCGACCCTCACCAGATCGTCACCGGCCAGTGCTTCGCCACCGGCCAGGTCGTCCTCGCTGACCCTGGAGCGCTGAATCAGGCGCAGGCCGATCACCAGAAAGCCAAGGGAGGCCACCAGTTGCAGCAGATCGGTGGGCACCACACTGGACAGGGAGCCACCGGCAGCCGCCCCAAGCAGGCTGGCCAGCACCAGGGCCACGGAACTGCCGGCGAACACCGCCGTGGGGCGGCTGGAGGTGCCGCTGATCGTGACGATGGCGAGCTGGGTCTTGTCGCCCAGTTCCGCCAGAAACACCGTGGCGAAGGTTGAAGCCAGGAGGGCGAGCGGCATGGCAAGGGCGGGAGTTCGAAGGAAGCCACAGGGGTAGACCTCGGTGCGAGGCCCTTCAGGGCTGGATCTGGGGGAGATGCAGCAGGTCAGGGTGCAGCGAAGACAGGTGAAGCACGGCCTGGCGACCGAGCCAGAGCCCCAGAGCAACCATCACCAGCCCGGCCAGTCGCTCGAGCTGATGGGCCGGCATGACACTGGCCAGCCAGCGGCCCAGCACCACCCCCACCAGGCTGGAGCTGATCAGGGCCAGGGAGGCCCCGATGAACACCACCACCGGCTGACCGGACTGCGCCGACAGCAGAAGGGCGGCCAGCTGGGTCTTGTCCCCCAGCTCCGCCAGAAACACGGTGGTGGCTGTGGTGAGGAAGGCAGCTCCCCAGCTGCCGGCGTGGCTGTTGTCGCTGCCGGAGGTGCTGCTCATGGCCGTTGGCGAATGGCGCGCCGGAATCGCCGCATCACCCTGCCACGGCCGCCGTATTCGCTGCGGATCTGCTGCTTGCAACAGTCGATCGCCAGGGCATCCGCCTCACCGGCCTCGGCGCCGAACAGGGCCATGAGGTTCTCAACCCTGCAGAAATCAGGCCGATCCTCGTAGATCCGGCATCGACGGGCACCGGTGTCGTAGTGGATGCACCAGCCGTCTTCGCCCACCATCGCGAGGTACGTGCGGCGCTGCTCGTCGCTGAGCGCCGCGATCGCGTCCTCGCGCAGGCTGGGATCGAGCCGGCAGCAGGCGCCGCAGCAGGCGATGCACTGCCAGCGTTCCGGCTTACTCATGCAAAGAAAATGGTGATTCCAGCGATCAGCATGGCGAGGGGCCTCGCAGACAGCGGGTTGGCAGCCCGAAGCCGGGCGGTTGTGACATCGCTTCACAATCAACGCGCAGGTCAGGACCTCCCCCCAGGCCATCCGTAGAGTGCGGGGCAAATCCACAACCGACCTGACCCCTCATGGGCATTGATTTTCACCTGATTGCCAACTTCGCTGCCCTGGCCTTGATCACCATTGCCGGGCCGGCCGTGATCTTCATCCTCTTTTACCGTCGCGGCGCACTCTGAAAAGCGCCCAACGGATCAACTCCTTTGGCTCAATGACGTCCGAGCCGTTGTGAGTTGCACTGATCTCAAATAGTTCGTTGATTATTTATCAGCACGATCAATTCACTCATTTCGCAGTCATTTGATCCTGTATCTACTTTGCCCACTTAAGCAGCTGGGATTTGCATCAAAAACGAGCGCGTGAACAGAATAAGCATTACTTGATGATGCTTAATAGAGATAATGAAACGGCTGGGATCACGCCATCATATTATTAGTTTCGGTCTTGGCATGATGAGGGTGCATGCTGATCTAGGCCATAGTTTCTGCATGATTTTTCAGTGCGAAGCCCAGGAAATGATCTGGGGGCATTGGCCTTCCCAGTCCATATCCTTGCAACATGTCGCATCCAAAGTCGTGCGCCAGCTTTGCGGTTCCCATGTTTTCCACTCCCTCTGCCGTTACGGAGATCCCCAGTGAGTGGCCCATATCGACCACCAATTTCATCAGACACCGAGCGTCTTGCGATTCCTGGCTTGGAATCACCAGGCCTCGATCCAGCTTGATGCCGGAGGGTTTGACGGACATCAGGCTGATCACAGAGGTGCGTCCTGTGCCGAAGTCGTCCAGCTCGATTCGTACCCCCAGATCCTGCAGGTCGCGGATCTTGTCCAGGAGATCCTGATCGGGATAATCCAGATAAATCGACTCAAGCAGCTCAAACACGAGTACCCCATCAGGGAAGTCCAGAGCGCGGACGTGCTTGACAAGATCCTGTGATAGCAACCGATCCGCAGACACATTCACGGATAGTTTGCTCAGCGACAACCCCTGCTCCATCCATCTCCGGAGATCGTCACGCGCCTGGCTCAGGGAGAAATGATCTAAGAGTTTGCTGAAAAACCCCGCCGCCTCTGCGAAAATAGGGCAACTGCCCCAGGTTTGATGCGAGGTCAGCAGGAGCGCAGCGGCTCCTTGTTCTCCTACGTCTCGATCGAGGAGCGGATCCCGACCAGCCATCCACTCAGGCGGATTCGCAAGCTGGCGGATCAGGCCCTCGATCGACTCAATCCCACCTTCTGCAGGTTGTATGCCTCAGAAGGGAGACCATCGGTGCCGCCAGAGCAGCTGCTGCTGGCCTCGTTGTTGCAGGCGTTCTACGGCATCCGCTCCGAGAGGCTGCTGCTGGAGCAGGTCCACTACAACCTGCTGTTCCGCTGGTTTGTGGGCTTGAGCCCTGACGATGCGATCTGGCATCCGACCACATTCACCAAGAATCGTGATCGGCTCCTCACTGACGACGTCATGGGGCTGTTCCTGGAGAAGCTGATGGGAGCACCCGAGGTCAAACCGCTGCTCAGTGACGAGCACTTTTCGGTGGACGGCACGTTGCTCCAGGCCTGGGCGTCACACGCTTCCTTGGAGCGGATCGATGGCCAGGAGGATCCTCCGCCTCCGCCCACAGGTCCTGGCGAAGGATTCGGTGCTCCCAAAGAGGGAAAGAAGCGCGCCAAAGGGGACTTTCGCGGCATCAAGCTCAGCAACGAGACCCACCGCTCCAGCACCGATCCTGAGGCACGGCTGGCCCGGAAATCGAATGCCCATCCAGCGCAGCTGAGCTATCGGGGCCATGTCCTCATGGACAACCGCCACGACCTGATCGTCGATTGCCGCGTCACCCAGGCCACGGGCACCGGTGAGCGGGATGCCGCCAAAGAGATGGCAGCAGACCTCACCGGTGCCCACCAGAAGACCGTCGGCGCCGACAAGAACTACGACACCAAAGGGTTTGTCGCTGAGATGCGGCGGATCGGTGTCACGCCCCACGTGGCCCAGAACACGGCCCGCAGCGGTGGCTCAGCCATTGATGGCCGCACCACCCGTCACGTGGGCTACTCCAAATCGATCAACGCCCGCCGGGGGATCGAAAAGGTGTTTGGTTGGATCAAGGCGTTCGGAGGGCTGCGCCAGTTCAAACTGCGCGGTACCGAGAAGGTCGGCGCCGTGTTTGGCCTGCATGTGATCGCCTACAACCTGATCCGCCTGGGCAACCTGCTCAAGCCCGCGATGGAGGCGGCATGAACAGCCCGTTGTCCAGAGGTGTGCCCAATAGGCCTCAACCAATGCCTTGCAGAGAGGCCAACGATGCCGAAATCGGGCTGTTTGCGGCTCTGATAGCCGCCGATCCGTCTTTTTGAGCCGGAAATCCACTGATGCCTGTGGAAAACTGGCTCGTGGGTTGGTTTTTCAGCAAACTCCTAATGCGGCCATCATCCTGGCCTGATCCACAGCATTGAAGAACTGTCCCGGTGCAAGCAATCCCATCCTGGGGTGATTCCAGCGCACCAGAGCCTCAGCCCCTACCAAGCGGCGAGAATCGGCACGAAAGAGGGGTTGGTAATAAAGTAGCAATTCGGATCGGGAAAAACCGATCTCAAATTCCTCGGCAAGCTGAACTTCCTGATTAAAAGCCTTATCGAGATTTTCATCATAGAAAGAATAACAGCCCTTGCCTTTTCGCTTGCTCTCATACAGAGCAATATCCGCTCGACGCAGCAGGCTTGAGGACGAATTATCCTGGCGATTGACAATCGCGATGCCGATGCTTGCGCTGATCCGGCAGACTTTACCCGAAATCTGGATTGGATTGCTCAGAACCTGAAGCAATCTCGAAGCCAATGCTTCAATAGCATCCTTACTTCGGCCGCAAGAAGTTAGTACGATGAACTCATCGCCACCCATTCGCGCCGCCAGATCTTCGCGCCGAAGGCATCCACGAATTGAATGAGCGACCATGACCAGCAACTGATCACCTGAATCATGACCAAGGGTATCGTTCATCCGCTTGAATCCATCAAGATCGAGATGCAATAGTGCCGTGAGCTTAGCTTCAGGCTCATCGAGGCTGAGGAGACTCCGTTCAATCGAGCCTTGCAGTTCAATCTCAAGCATGCGCCGATTTGCCAATCCCGTGAGCTCATCGTGCATGGCTGCATGAGTCATGCGTTCGGTTGCCTCAATCGCTTCTAGCTTCGCGATTTTCAGTGCCTCGACACTGTCGCGGCGATCCATCACAAATTGAGCATGGCTGAGCGTATCAAACAGCTGGAACGCCACGGCCTGGTCGGCCAGGGTCCACTCCAAGCAGCTGTGATGATTTTCCTCGACAAAACGTTCAAAGGAGGAACGGGGGTCAAGCCCACCACCACCCTCAAGCCTGACCACACGATGCTTCGGATCTCCAGCCCAGGTGCTAGAGAATAATCGGGGTCGGCGGAATAACAACATCTTCGTAGCATCATCAGCATTTTGAATCGCAATGACACCAGCAGCCTTCGTTTGATCTGAACTGGAGAGGGAAACACCGTAATCACGCAGACGTGCTGTGATTAGACTGGATGATTGCTGATGACGCGACCAATCACGAAAGAAACAACGCACTTTCTCGATGCCGGAAGCACTGGGAGCGTTATCACTGGAAAACAGTACCGTCGGAGAGATGTAGACAAATCCATCGCAACCGATAAGATCAGGCAGTTGATCAACGATTGGCCTGAGAATTACCTCTACAAAGTTAGTGGAAACTGACTTGGCCGACTGATCGCGAATCCAATTGCAAAGTCTCGTGATCTCATCTAGAGCCTGCTTCTCTTGCCGCGCCAAGATCCGCGAGAGCCCCACTGACATAATGTCACTAAAACTTTTGAAGATGACCAGCTGAGTGGGACTGATCTGCCGGGAGCGGTCCATGTTGTGACAGGCAATCAGCCCCCAGAGCTTGTTATTGACTGACAATGCGAAAGTGAGGGAAGAACGCACTCCCATGTTGACTAGATAGCGACGATGAACATCCGACACATCGCGATAATGGCATTGGCCCAAATCGACAGGTTGAGCCTGGCTATACGCCTTGGTGTACTGCAGAGCTGAAGCTGGGCGCTGCATGTCCACCAAGGTGCGTACCGAATTGGCATGAAATAATTGCCGCGCTGCCCTGGGAATGTCCGAAGAAGGAAAGTGCAATCCCAGGTAGGAGGTCGCCACCTCTGGGGCCCGATCTTCAGCAATGACAATGCCGTTCCAATCAGAATCAAAGCGATAGAGCATCACCCGGTCAAATCCGGTGATGGTGCGCACCACGTTCACCATGGTGTTGGAGAAAGGCTCCAATCCATCCTCCGAGGCTTCATCGATCGTCTGTAGCAGGCAAGTGGCGGTGGTGATGGATCGCAACAGCTCCGTTGGACTCGGCTCCTCTTGCCGACCGGCATGGTCCGCAAGGCTCGGGTGCTCCAGGCAGAGCCCCACGTAGGGCCTGCAGGAGAAACAGCTCGCCTGAAGGGAAAGACCGCTGCTGGTCTCGAGGGAAAAATTCTGAAGACCTCGATCCTGGGTCAACACCCCGGCGAGAACGGCGGCAGCCTCCCCACCGAAGAGCTGCTCAGGTGAGCGCTTCAACAGCTCCGGCAGGCTGAGGTCAAACAGAGCCGCACAGTTCTCCGAGGCTGCCACCAAGGGATGCTCTCCCTCGGCGAAGATGAGTACGGCTGCGCAAGCTTGTACGGCATCGGGTCGCCGAATCGAGAGGTCATTGCACTCGATCAGATCGAGAGGTGCCTCCAGCTCAGCCAGCCCGACGGAGGTGGGCGAAAAGTTCGAGTCCTTCGAAACATCACTGTGAGGACGGGCAGGCCTGGCCCGCTTGCTTTGTCCTCGATGGGCTCCGCTCCTCTCATCACTGCGACCACCACCACGACCAGGGATGGCCTTACCCATGATGCAGTACTGCCTCGTCTGTGGTGGGCCCTTACCGGAGAGGAGATAGCCCTAGGGAGGCGATTACTGAGTCAGGACTCCTCCAAATCCAATTCTATGTGCCAGCAATGCCGCGCACCGATGCAAGCGGTCTGGGCCTCAGACGATGCAACATCACTTCACGACGTAGCCTCGCTGCCTGCGTTCGAATTCGGCTGATCCAGGGCCGCCAGAGCGTGGTACACCGGCAATTTCAGCAACATCCGCCCTGCATAGGCCCCCAGGGCCCCTGCCAGCAGCAGGCCGGCCAGCAGCTGCTGATCTCCTGCCATGTGCAGGGCAAAGAGCATGCTCATCACCGGCAACTGGGTGGCGCCGGCCAGGGCCGCCACCATGCCAAGAGCCAGACCCACGTGAGGATCACCACCGAACCACTCGATCACCCCGGAGCCGAAGACGGCCCCCAGGGTGAAGGCCGGATCGATCAGGCCGCCTGGCACACCTGCCGCCAGCGGGATGATCGGGGCCACAATTCGCAGAACCAACAGCCCCAACCACCGCCAGCCGGTGGCAATGGGCTTCTGGTCATCGATCAGCAGGGTCATCAGGCGCTCGCCATCCCCGCCGCTGAGGCCGCCGCTGACCAGCAGCATCAGACTGACCAGAAGACCCAGCCCCAGCCCCCAGAGCCAGGGGTGGCGGAGCACCCGAACGCGCAGCTGTCGCGCTGTCGCCAGCAGCAGCGAGGCAAACGCCCCCCCCAGCAGTCCGGCTGACAGGCCGATCGGCACCGCCCAGAGCAGCAGTTCGGTCTCAGGGGTGGCATTGGCCACCACCCCAAGTCCGTAGAGCGGTTCGCCACCCCAATGGCTCATCAGGGCAGCGGTGGCACAGACCATCAAGCCCGGCCAGATCAGGGCCGACTGAAAGCGACCGGTGAGCTCCTCAGCCATGAACACCACCCCCATCAGGGGGCTGTTGAAGCCACCCGCCAAACCGGCTCCGGCAGCGATCGCCAATACGCCGCCAGGAACCAGCCCCCGCAGCAGCGCCGGGAAGCGACGGCGCAGGGCATGGGCCACACTGGCCCCCACCTGCACCACCGGGCCTTCCCGTCCCAGCGAGAACAGGGCGAGGCTGGCGACCGTCCAGAGCAGGGAGCGCCGCCAGGTGGGCGTGGCCGCCAGCAGCAGCTCCCGCCGCTCCGGATCGTGAAGGCTTTCCATCGTCTGGGGGATGCCCGATCCCCGCCCGTCCTTCCAGGGGCCCGCCTGCAGCACCAGCAGCAGGGGCATCACCACCAGCGGCACCAGCACCAGCGCCAGACTGGCGGCCGACCACGCCCCCCCGCCGAAACCGGGCATCCTCTCCAGCAGGCGATCCTGCCAGCGGTCCACCAGGTTCAGGGGCCAGCAGGCGGCCCCCACCATCAGGCCGAGAAATCCCAGGTCGATCAGATGGCGACCGAGATGCTGGATCTGGGCACGGGGGCTGGGGCGCACCATCAGGCCACCAGTCCCAGGGCCATCGAAGCCTCCTGCACCAGGGTGCGCAGGTACGGATGCTCGGGCCGGCTGCAGCCGCTATCCGCGTCGGTGAGGCGACCATCGGGGAGAGACAGCAGCTTCTCACCGGCGGCATTGCAGATCAGCACCGCCTCCCCCTGGCGGCGACATCGGTAGGTGCGATGGGCCCGTTGCAGCAGCACCTCCTCGGCACCGCTGGGTCGCAGGGCCACCAACTCCAGCTGCAGCCGTTCGGTCCCCTGCCAGCGGTTGTTGCGCAGCTGGAAAGCCACGTCCACCCGCGGTGGCACCACAGCCTCGCCCTGCCAGCGCCAGGCGATTGCCCGCAGGGCCGCCTCCCCCTGGCGCAGTTCCAGCTCGAGATGGCCACCACGCAGCAACTTCTGGCTGCTCACCTGGCAGTCCGCAGCCCAGAACACCGGCGTGGCATGGCCGATCCCGAAGGGCTCGAGCCGCTGCAGCTGCCGCCAGAACGGCCGGTCGATCCGCTCCAACCGCAGCAGCGCATCCGGCTCCACCACCGGGCCACCGGCCTGGCCCCCCAGCCAGGCGGCGGCGAGGCCATCGAGCCGCTCATGCAGGGCCGCCACCCGTTCGGCCAGCACCGTGAACCCCCCGGCGGCGGGATGGCCGCCATGGCGCTCCAGCAGATCGGTGCACTCCTGCAGAGCCCTGTCCACGGCAAAACCACGCGGGGCCCGCACCGAGGCCCTCAAGCGGCCGTTTCCCTCGCCGGCCAGCAGGGCCACCGGCCGGCCATAGCGCTCCACCAGGCGCGAAGCGACGATGCCGATCACCCCGTGGTGCCAATGGCTCTGAGCGAGCAGCAGGAAGTGGCTGCGATGGGGGCCATCGGCGTCGACCAGGGCAATGGCCTCGGCCTCGATGGCGCCGCAGAGTTCGCGCCGCTGGCGGTTGAGGGCTTCACAGTCACGCGCCAGCTCCAGGGCGCGATCAGGGTCGTCGGTGGTGAGCAGCTCCACCACCAGCTCGGGATCGCCGAGGCGCCCCACCGCGTTGATCCGCGGAGCGAGCTGGAAACCCACCACCTGCGCATCCACAGCATCGTCCTCCAGGCCCGCCACCCGCTGCAGGGCCTGCAGGCCGGCCAGGCGGCTGCGGCGCAGCTGGGGCAGGCCATCCAGCAACCAGCGCCGGTTCACCCCCAGCAGGGGCGCCATGTCGGCAATGGTGCCGATGCAGAACAGATCGCGGGCAGCGTCCAGGCCCTGGCGGCTGCCCATCTGCTGGCTGAGGGCCATGGCCAGCACGTAGGCGAGGCCCACCCCGGCCAGGCTGCGGAAGGGGGACTCGGGCGGCGTGCAGGCCGGATGGAGCAGGGCCAGGTAGGGCGGCCGCTGCTCAGGAATCGTGTGATGGTCGGTGAGGATCACCTCCACGGCCAGCTGGCGGGCGCGCTCAAGGGCCTCCGCGGCGGCGATGCCGTTGTCGACCGTCACCAGCAGGGCAATCCCTTCGCCGGCCAGCCATTCGACCATGGCGGCATTGAGGCCGTAGCCATCGTCCTGCCGACTGGGGATGGCGGCCATCGGCCGGGCGCCCAGGCGCTGCAGCACCCCCACCAGCAGGGCCGTGCTGGTCATGCCATCGGCGTCGTAATCGCCGCAGATCGCTAACCGTTCACCCTCGCGACAGGCCTGCTCCAGCCGCTGCACCGCCACGGCCAGATCGGCGAAATGGGCATGGGGATCGGGGGCTGCCGGTGGATCGAGCAGGGCCTCGATCGCGGCGGCACTCTTCAGCCCGCGGCGACGCAACACCGCCAGCAGCTCGGCTGGCAATGCCTGGCCATCCAGCGAGGGCGTGAGATCGCCTGCGGGCAAGGGCGGCGGTAGCTGCCAGCGTTGCTCGGGATGCTCAGGGAGCAACGGTGCGCGGCGAAGGCTCCCCATTCTGCGGCGCTGCCGCAGGCCTGGCAGCCTGAGGTCAGACGTTGTCAACCTGCCGATGCCACTGGAGGCCTTGCTCTGGGATGTGGACGGCACCATCGCCGAAACCGAGCGCGACGGACACCGGCCGGCCTTCAACGCTGCCTTCGCCGAGGCGGGCCTGCCCTGGCACTGGGATGTGGACACCTACGGCCGCCTGTTGGCGATCAGCGGCGGCCACGAGCGGATCAGCGCCTTCCTCACCGAGGTGGAGGGCGTCGCGCCGGACCCGGAACGGGTGCAGGCGCTGCAACGCCGCAAGCAACAGCACTACCGCCGCCTGCTGGGCGAGGGGCGGGTGGAGCTGCGACCCGGTGTGGTGCGGCTGATGAGGCAGGCGGCAGCAGCAGGGCTGGCCCAGGCGATCGTGACCACCAGCGGACGCGAGGCGGTGGCAGCTCTGATGGAGGCGCAGCTGCCTGAAGCGGTCAGCCTGCTTCCGGTGTGGATCTGCGGAGGCGACGTGACCCGCAAGAAACCCGACCCCGAGGCCTATCGGCTCGGCTGCGAGCAGCTGGGGGCGACGCCCGGCCGCAGCATCGCCCTTGAGGATTCCGTCAACGGTCTGCGGGCCGCCTGCGGGGCGGGGCTTACCTGCCTGATCAGCCGCAGCGCCTTCAGCGCGGCCGAGCCGGCCCAGGCCTTCGCCAAGGCCGCCGCCGTGGTGGATCACCTTGGTGAGGCGGAGCATCCCAACCGGATCGAGCGGGGGCCGACTTGCGTGCAGGGGGAGATCACGCTCTCCTATCTGCAATCGTTGCTGGATCCGGCCTGAAATCCGGCACGCCCATGACCCGCCTTCCCCTCAGCCAGACCCGCTGGCAACAGGCCCAGGACCGCTGGCTGCAGCAGCTGCGCGGTGCGGTGGCAGGAGGTTGGCGGGTGCGCAGCCTGGCCCTGCTGGCCCTGCTGATCGGCTTCTACCTGGGCCAGAACCTCACCTCCCTACTCCTGCTGAAGGCCCCAGGAGGGAGGCCCATGGTGGTGCTGGGTTGTGTGCTGGGGACCGAACTGCTGGTGCGGCTCCGCACCCGCTGGGTCCGGCAGGAGCCACCCCTGATCTGGGTTCTGGTTGACAACCTGCGGATGGGTGGGGTGTACGCCGTGGTGCTGGAGGCGTTCAAGCTGGGATCGTGAGTCGCGTCGTGACCGATACCGATTCCGCCGCCCCGCTCTGGCTACCGGAACCGGCCAGGATGTTTCCTGAACAGCCTTACAGAGACCTGCTGGCCATCGGCGGCGTCACTGAGCCGGTCAGCTGGGTGCAGAAGTGGAAGACCCAACTGGCGCACCTGAGCCCAGCGCCGACGGCCCATCCATCGCTGCTCTGGGGCGGCTGGCTGCCGCTGCTGGAACGCTGCCGCCAGCTGGTCGACAGCGGCGAACGCCATGTGCTCGGCCTGAATGGCCCGATCGGCGCCGGCAAGAGCACCCTGCTGGCCCTGATCACACGCCTCGCCCGGGAGCTGGACCTGCCGATCGCGGTGGCATCGATCGACGACCTCTATCTGCCTTGGACGGAGCGAAAGCAGGCCATGGCCGGCAATCCCTTCGGTGTGCTGCGCGGTCCACCCGGCAGCCACGATCCCGCCCTGGCCCAGGCTGCCATCGCCCAGTGGCGCCGGGGCGGAACGCTGGTGCTGCCCCGCTTTGATAAGCGGCTGCGGCAGGGGGAAGGGGATCGCTGTGGCCAGTGGCAAGGCGAACCGCAGCTGCTCCTGCTCGACGGCTGGCTCCTGGGCTGCCGGGAGATACCGGAAGCCACTCTTCAGGCCCTTCTTTCCAGCGAGAGCTACGCGGCCGAAAAAAGATTCGCAGGAACGCACAGCGCCACTGCTGATCGGCTGATCAGCCTCATCCCTCCGGGGTTGAGTGCGGAGGAACAGGCCTGGCTGCCGATCTGGAATTGCCATCTCAAGAGCTATCAGCCCCTCTGGCAGGAGCTGAGTGCGCTATGGCAACTGCGCCCCCAGCGCTGGAGCCTGGCGCGGCGCTGGCGCTTTCAGGCCGAAGCAAGGCAACGCCGACTGAGTGGATCGGCTTTACCGATGGAGCGTCTGGAGGGGTTGGTGCGCTCCTGCATCTACAGCCTGCCGCCCAACTGGTACCAGAACCTGTCCGCTGAAGCTGTGATCCTGCTGGACAGCAGACGCCGCTGCCTCTGGAGCGGTCCAGGCCCTCAGGCCGACTTCCATCCTCAGTCTGCGCTGGAGTCGTCGTCAGCAACGGGGTAGACGAAGCCCTGGGCACGGCCACTCAACACGGCTTTGCCGATCGAGAGGGCCTTCTGGGCCGCCACAACAGCCTTGCCCTTCCAGGTGGCATGGCGCTGATTGCGCTTGCCCTTGGAGGTTTTCTTCTTGGGAACAGCCATCCCTGGGTTTCCTTAGCAGCCAAACAACGATCTTCCGTGGTCAACTTGCCTTTCGTCAAATCGCTAAGCTCGTCTTCAGAACGAAGATCCCGTGAGCGCCAGCCCTTCAACGGCCTCCCCGAACGGGGATCCCAAGTCCAAACCCATTGATGGTGCCGCTCCTGGCGCCGCCTCTCCCTCCTCCGGCGCAGAGGCTCCGGCGAAAGCCGCCGCAGATTCTTCTGTTGCTCCTTCGGCTGCTGGCACCAGTTCAGGCCGCCCTGCCGAGCTGAGCTACAGCCAGCTGCTCCGGGATCTGGACAAGGGCCTGGTGAAGGACCTGGAGCTGTCGCCACGTCAGCGGGAGGTGCGCGTCACCTTCCAGGACGGCCGCAAGGAGTCGGTGGCGGTGTTCAGCAACGACCAGATGTTGCTGCGCGCCGCGGAGGAGGCTCGCGTGCCGCTCACGGTGCGCGACGACCGCAAGGACGAGGCCGCGGCAGGCCTGCTGGGCAACGTGCTGCTGGTGGTGCTGTTGCTCACAGGGCTGAGTCTGCTGCTACGCCGCTCCGCCTCGGCGGCCAACAAGGCGATGGGCTTCGGCCGCAGCCAGCCGCGGCTTCAGGAGGACGGCACCGTGACGGTGCGGTTCGAAGATGTGGCCGGCATCGGCGAGGCCAAGGAGGAGTTGCAGGAGGTGGTGACCTTTCTGCAGTCACCGGAGCGCTTCACCAGCCTCGGTGCCAAGATCCCCAGAGGTGTTCTTCTGGTGGGCCCTCCCGGCACCGGCAAGACACTGCTGGCCAAGGCGATCGCCGGCGAAGCCGGTGTGCCGTTCTTCTCGATGGCGGCATCGGAATTCGTCGAATTGTTCGTGGGAGTCGGCGCCAGCCGGGTTCGCGATCTGTTCCGCAAAGCCAAGGCCAAGGCGCCCTGCATCATTTTCATTGACGAGATCGATGCGGTCGGACGCCAGCGCGGCGCCGGCATCGGTGGCGGCAATGACGAGCGCGAGCAGACGCTGAACCAGCTGCTCACCGAGATGGACGGCTTCGAGGAAAACTCCGGCGTGATTCTGTTGGCGGCCACCAACCGTCCGGATGTGCTGGATTCGGCCCTGATGCGGCCCGGCAGGTTCGATCGCCGCATCACTGTCGACCTGCCGGATCGACGCGGCCGCGAGGCCATCCTGGCGGTCCATGCCCGCAGCCGGCCCCTGGGTCCCAAGGTGAGCCTCGGGGTCTGGGCCAGCCGCACCCCAGGCTTTTCAGGTGCCGACCTGGCCAACCTGCTGAACGAGGCCGCGATCCTCACCGCCCGCAGACAGCAGACCGTTCTCGACGATGCCGCCCTCTCCGATGCGCTCGAGCGGATCACCATGGGGCTGACGGTGGCTCCCCTGCAGGACGGTGCCAAGAAACGCCTGATCGCTTACCACGAGGTGGGCCATGCCCTGCTCACCACGCTGGTGCCCCATGCCGACAAACTCGACAAGGTGACCCTGCTCCCTCGGGCTGGTGGTGTGGGCGGTTTTGCTCGCATGATGCCCGACGAGGACATCCTCGATTCCGGCCTGATCACCAAGGCCTATCTGCAGGCTCGCTTGGTGGTGGCCCTGGGCGGCAGAGCCGCTGAGCTTGTCGTGTTCGGGGCCAGCGAAGTGACCCAGGGTGCCAGTGGAGATCTGCTGCTGGTCAGCAGGATCTGCCGCGAAATGGTCACCCGCTATGGCTTCTCCAGCCTCGGGCCAGTGGCTCTGGAGGGTGATGGTGCCGAAGTGTTTCTGGGCCGTGATCTGATCCATACCCGTCCGGGTTACGCCGATCGCACCGGCCGCGAGATTGACCTGCGGGTGCGCACGCTGGCCCAGGAAGCCCTCGATCAGGCGGTGTCTCTTCTGGAGACACGCCGCCCCCTGCTCGACGACCTGGTGGATCGCCTGGTGGAGGAAGAAACGCTGCAGGGTGAGGACTTCCGCCGGATCGTGGAGGCCTATGAATCCGCCGCCGCTTCAGCCGGTGCCGGCCAGCCATCGCCTGCAGTGGCCGAAGACATTGCAGCCTCGGTCTCTTCAGCCTGCCGGATCTGATCCGCCCTCACTGATCAGGTCAGCCCACGGTGGGCTCGGTGCCTTCAGGCAGGGGTGTGAGCGTGGCGCCGAAGCACCAGTAATCGCCACGCTTTTCGGCCACGATGTAGTGCTCCGACACCACTTCGGCGCCGGAGCTGCAGACCGTGCGCAGACGCAGGGGATGGTTGAGCACCTTCGATTCTTCAGTGACCTGAAAGCGTGAAAAGCCAAGGTGATGGGACAGTTTGAAGGCATCCGGCAGGATCACACTGAGCGGCTTGGCGACCAGGTCGGCCTGATGCCAGCCATACACCTGTTCAAAACTGTCGTTCACTTCCAGGATCAGACCCTGGTGATCGGCCAAGATGAAGGGATGCCCGGTGTGCCGCAGCTGCTCAATGCTGGTCAGAGTGTCGTTCAAGGAGCGGAAAAGCGGATGTCAAGGCTGCGCAGGTAAGTGTGCAGGGCGGCGTCCTGGATCGGCAGAAGCAGGGCGTCTTCGCCACTCTCGTTGATGTGACCGTGCCAGTGGCCCGGCGGGGTCACGAAGGCTGCCCCGGGCTCCCACTCCATGCGCAGGGGATTGCGGATCGTGCCATCAGCATTGAGCTCGGGCCCAGAGAGGGTGGCACAGCCCGGTGCGCAGGCGATCACCAGGTCGAGGGCCACCGACTGGTGGCGGTGGGGGGGCTGGATGGCCCCGGCCGGTACCAACCCATACATGGCCCAGAGGGTGTGGGTGACGGTGCGGCTCCTGGGCAGATCGCTGTTGGCCAGAAGCAGGCTGAGGCGGTTGCTGCGGGCGCTGCTGGGGTCGGCCGCCAGGGCCGCCAACTCCCGCCGCAGCCACTCGCCTGGGTAGTGGGTGGGCTCGAAGCGGGGCTGATCGGCGCTCACCCCCAGGTGGTTGAGCAGGGGCTCGTCATGGACCCAGTAGAGAACGCTCTCCTCCTGGGCCTCCAGCTGGGCCGCCTCACCGCAGGGAAGCACGAAGAGATCCCCCTGGCTCCAGGGCTGATTCAACGGACCGCCGTAGGCACCGGCTGGCCGCAGGCAATGGCCGGCCCCACGCCAGACATAAAACAGGAAGCTGGTGGCATTGGCCCCGGCGCTGATTGTTTCACCCGCCAGGATGCGGATGAAGTTGGCACTCAGGGCAGGACTGGTGGCCGGACCCCGACAACCCAGTTCGTCGCTGAGATCGAGGGGAAGAATGGCGCTGGGGCCGTTGGCGTGCAGCTCAGGCCCCCAGCGCCCCTCCGGGATCGGCTCGGTCAGGCCGCGCCGCACCGGATTGGCGGCCTGGCGGTAGTCAAAGAGCTGGGCCTTGCCCGCCGCCGCCATCGACAGGGCGGCGCTCTGATCCGGCTTCAGTGCCATGGGGGCATCGGGAGCTTGGGTCATGGATCCAGCTGCACGGAAGATGCGCTGAGCCTATGGACAATCCCTGCCCCATTGAGTGCTGGCAGGCACAGCTGGGCGCGGAAAACCATGGGCCTCCCCTCCTGGTCAGCCGCCGGCTACGGCGGGCACGATGCTGACTTCGTCGCCGTCTTTGAGTGGGGTGGCCTGGTTGTCAAGGAAGCGGATGTCCTCGCTGTTGACGTAGACGTTCAGAAAACGGCGCAACTTGCCGTTCTCGTCACACAGACGGGCCAGGATCCCGGGGAAATGGCCTTCGAGGGCCTGAAGCAACTCGTCGACACTGGTGGCGTCCACATCAACGCTGGCGGCGTTGCTGGTGAACTTCTGCAGGGGGGTGGGGATCAGAACCTGAATCGCCATGGAGGAAAGAAAGAAGAAACAGAGCGAAGAACGAGCGATCAGCCGATCGTGTCCCAGTCGGCCCGGTGCAGGGCCTGGGCCCGCTCCCAGGCACTGTTGAAGCTGTCGAGCTGGGCTTCGATCAGGAAGGGTTCACCGATGGCGGAGGCAATGGCTTCGGTGGTCTTGAGGCCATTGCCGGTGATGTAGGCCACGGTGGTTTCGTTGGGGTCGATCTTGCCCTGCTCCACCAGCTTCTTGAGCACGGCGATGGTGGTGCCTCCGGCGGTCTCGGTGAACACGCCCTCAGTTTCTGCCAGCAGCTTGATGCCCTCGACGATCTCCTCGTCGTTGACCGCGGCGATGCTGCCACCGGTCCTGTTGGCGATGTCGATGGCATAGGGACCATCGGCGGGGTTACCAATGGCAATCGACTTGGCGATGGTGTTGGGCTTCACCGGGGTGATGAAGTCGCGGCCTTCGGCGAAGGCCTGGGCGATCGGGGAGCAGCCTTCGGCCTGGGCGCCGCTGAAGCGCACCGGCTTCTCATCCACCAGGCCTACCTTGATGAATTCATCAAAGCCCTTGCGGATCTTGGTGAACAGGGAACCAGAGGCCAGGGGCGCCACGATGTGGTCGGGCAGTTGCCAACCGAGCTGTTCGATCACCTCGTAGCCGAGGGTCTTGGAACCTTCGGAGTAATAGGGGCGCAGATTGATGTTCACAAACCCCCAGCCATAGGTGTTGGCCACCTCGGAGCAGAGGCGGTTCACCTGGTCGTAGTTGCCCTTCACCGCCATCAGGGTGGGGTTGTAGATCAGGGTGCCGAGCACCTTGCCCAGCTCCAGATCACTGGGGATGAACACACAGCATTCCAGGCCGGCATGGGCGGCGATGGCGGCGGTGGAATTGGCCAGGTTGCCGGTGCTGGCACAGCTCACCGTGGTGAAGCCCAGTTCGCGGGCCCGGGTGAGCGCCACCGACACCACCCGATCCTTGAACGAGAGCGTCGGCATGTTGACACCGTCGTTCTTGATGTAGAGATTCTTGAGACCGAGCCGGCGGGCCAGACGGTTGGCCTTGAGCAGGGGCGTGAAGCCGGTGCCGACATCGATCGGGTCGCCTTGGATCGGCAGAAACTCGCGATAGCGCCAGATCGAGGTGGGGCCGGCCTCGATCGTGGCGCGGCTGACGCGGGCGCGAATCGCGTCGTAGTCGTACACCACTTCCAGCGGCCCGAAGCAGACGTCTTCGCAGACATGACGGGCGGTGGCCTCATAGGCGTGGCCGCATTCCTTGCAGCGCAGCCCCGTGAAGGTGGGCCCCGTCAGGGTGGAGCGGGAGAGGGTGACCGTCACGGCTACGACTGAAGCTCAACAGAGGCTATCAGCGGTTTCGAGCAGCCTGCATCAATCCCGACTTTGAGAGTAGGGATTTCAATCGTGACGTTGGCTGTCGCGCTGCTGGTGCTGGCTGCAACGCGCCTGCCTACGCTCAATCAGCGATCCGCGTGCCCATGACAACGCCGCGGCTGTCCGGCCTCTCCCTTCCCCAGCGCCTGCTCCTCTCTCTGGTGGTGGGGATGATGGGCGTGCTGCTGCTCTGGAGCTCAGCGCGCCTCTGGATCGAGTGGCAGTGGTTCGCCCAGTTCGGTTTCAGCGGCGTGCTTCTGCTGCGCTGGACCCTGCAGCTGGCAGGGCTCGGGGTGGGTCTGGCCCTGGCACTGGGGCTGCAGCTCTGGCTTCGTCATCTCTGGCGTCTGCCGCGCCTCGCTCCGGAGCGCCACACCCTGCCGCCCCTGGCCTATGGCGGCGTTCTGACCCTGCTGGCCGGGCTGCAGGTGGTGGCCCTGACCATTGCGCTGTGGCTGGCCCGGCGGTTGCTGCTGGCCCCGTTCGATCCGAGCCGCCTGCATGGCCTGATCGCCCTG
Source organism: Synechococcus sp. CBW1006 (assembly GCF_015840525.1). Lineage (NCBI taxonomy): Bacteria > Bacillati > Cyanobacteriota > Cyanophyceae > Synechococcales > Synechococcaceae > Synechococcus > Synechococcus sp. CBW1006. The sequence continues at coordinate 3,511,646 of NZ_CP060396.1, forward strand.
GAGGGGCCTCCCTCCATGCCCATGCTGCTGGCGAGCGCCCTGGTCCTGCTGGCTCTGCTGATCCGGCCGATGGCAACGGCGCGGCTGGTGGCGGGTGTGCTGGGTGCCGCGGGAGCCATGGCCCTGGCTCGAGGCTGGAGCCTCTGGAGCGTGGCCCTGGTGGCCCGCGATGCGGGGATCACCGAACCCTTGCTCGGGGCCGACATCAGCTTCGCCCTGCTGCGTTTCCCCGCACTCGCCTTTCTGCTCACCCTGCTGAGCTGTCTGCTGATCGGAGGACTGGCCTGCGGACTCTGGGGTGTGCTGGCCCGGCCACCCCAGCTCAGCGATGGCCGTTTCGCCGGCTTCACCCCCCCCCAGCTGCTGGCCCTGCGCGCCCCCCTGGCGGCCCTGTCCCTGTTGGCCGCCGCCGCCTTCTGGCTGGGACGCCACCAGCTCCTGCTCAGCACCGTGGGCAGCGTGCCCGGAGCTGGCTGGTTCGATGTGCACGTCTCCTTACCCCTGCGCACCCTCGCCGCCCTGCTGGCGTTGACGCTGGCGGTGGTGATTCTGGTGCCCCTGCCGCGGCGGGGCCTGCGGGGGGCCGCCATCGGCTGCACGGCTCTCGCCCTGGCGGCCACGCCACTGGTGGAGGCCCTGCTGCTGCCGCTGGTTCAGCTGTTGGTGGTCAAGCCGCGGGAGCTCGAGCGGGAGACCCCCTACCTGGAGCGCTCGATCCGAGCGACCCGCCATGCCTTTCAGCTGGATCGGATCTCCAGTCGCAATGTCAACCCACGCGACCGGCTGACCCGCGCCGATGTCGAGCAGGGTCAGGCCACCCTGCGCAACATCCGCCTCTGGGACAGCCAGCCCCTGCTGGCCACCAACCGCCAGCTGCAGCAGCTCCGTGTCTACTACCGCTTCTCCGAGCCGGCCGTCGATCGCTACGCACTGCGCCACAGCCAGGGGAGCGGGCGGCAACAGGTGATCATCACGCCACGGGAAATGGATCAGGCGGCCCTGCCCACGGCGGCGCGCACCTGGCTCAACCGCCATCTGGTCTTCACCCACGGCAATGGCTTCACGGTGTCGCCGGTGAACACCAGCGGTCCGGATGGACTGCCTGAATTCTTCATCAGTGATCTGGGCGCTTCCACCCGAGTGCAGGGCAGTCGTCAACTGGGGATCAGCGCCGCAGCCGTGAAGGCCGGCATCCCGATCGGCCGGCCGGCGCTCTACTTCGGCGCCCTCAGCTCCCCCTATGCCCTGGCTCCGTCGAAGGTGGAAGAGTTCGATTACCCCCAGGGAGACGACAACTTCTATTCGCGGTACAGCGGCACCGCCGGCGTACCGATCGGCCATCCCTGGCAGCGGCTGGCGGCATCGCTTTACCTGAGCGAACCGAAACTGCTCAGCCAGGGGGCTCTGACCAGCTCGACCCGCCTGCTGCTGCGCCGCGAGGTGCGTGAACGACTTCGCACCCTGGCGCCGTTTCTCCGCTTCGAGAATGAGCCCTATCTGGTTTCAGTCCAACTCAGGCAGGATGGCCACTTCCCCCGCGCGCAGCATCAGTACTGGATCGTGGATGCGTTCACCACCAGCCGCACCTATCCCTACAGCGCCGCCGTGCCAGGCGACCCGGACATCCGCTATCTGCGCAATTCCGTCAAGGCTGTGGTCGATGCCTACAACGGCTCCGTGCAGCTGTATGTGAGTGAGCCCACTGACCCGATCATCGCCAGCTGGAGGCGTCTGTTCCCGGGGTTGTTTCAACCCCTCTGGAAGATGCCCGACGTTTTGCAGGCCCATATCCGCTATCCCCTGCGCCAGTTTGAGTTACAGACGACCCAGTTGCTGCGCTATCACGTGACCGATCCCCGCGTGTTCTACAGCGGCGACGACGTCTGGCAGGTGCCGATGGAGCTCTACGGCAACAGTCAGGTGCCGGTGAAGCCATATCACATCAGCGGCCAGGTGGCTGGCCGGCAACAACCTGAATTCCTGCTGCTGCAGCCCCTCACCCCCCTGGCACGCCCCAACCTGGCGGGCTGGCTTGCGGCACGCAGCGATGCTCCCCACTACGGTGAACTGGTGCTGCTGCGCTTCCCCAGCCAGACACCGATCTTCGGGCCAGAGCAGATTCAGGCCCTGATCAATCAGAATCCCAGGATCAGTCAGCAGTTCGGTCTCTGGGATCGAGCTGGTTCCCAGGTGATCCAGGGAAATCTGCTGGTGATGCCGGTTGGCGAGGCGCTGCTCTATGTCGAGCCGGTGTATCTCAAGGCGCGCAACGGCGGTCTGCCCACCTTGACGCGGGTGGTGGTGAGCGACGGTACTCGCATCGCCATGGAGGAGACCCTGGAGAAAGGGATTGAGGCCCTCCTCGATCCGCGTCGTTCCAACCTGGCGACCCAAGCGAGTCCTTCACCTCAGGCACCGATAGCTGATCCTTAGCCAGAGCGGCATGCATCCATGAAAAAAGGGGAGCTTATGCTCCCCTGGACCGATTCAATGTGACCTGCTTGTCAACCGGTGACGTACCGGGAATCAATCAGGCAGCCACGGCGGTCTTGGGATCGAGTTCGCCCTTGGCGTAGAGAGCGGCGTAGTAGTTGATGTCGCGCTGTTTGATCTTGCTGGCGTTGCCGGCACACCAGAACTGCTGGTAGCGATCCAGGCACACCTGCTTCATGTAGGCCCGGGCGGGCTTGTTGAAGTGGCGGGGATCGAAGTTGGCGGGATCCTTGAAGGCGGCTTCCCGCACGGCGGCAGTGAAGGCGAGGCGGTTGTCGGTGTCGATGTTCACCTTGCGCACGCCATTGCGGATGCCCTCCTGGATCTCTTCGACGGGTACGCCGTAGGTCTCGGGGATGGCGCCGCCGTACTTGTTGATCATGTCCAGCCACTCCTGGGGAACCGAGGAGGAGCCGTGCATCACCAGGTGGGTGTTGGGGATGGCCTTGTGGATTTCAGCGATGCGGCTGATCGCCAGCACTTCACCGGTGGGCTTGCGGGTGAACTTATAGGCGCCGTGGCTGGTGCCGATGGCGATGGCCAGGGCGTCGACCTTGGTCTTGGCGACGAAGTCGGCGGCCTCAGCGGGATCGGTGAGCAGCTGGCTGTGGTCGAGCTTGCCCTCGAAACCGTGGCCGTCCTCGGCCTCACCCATGCCGGTCTCCAGGGAACCCAGGCAACCCAGTTCGCCTTCGACGCTCACGCCGATGGCGTGGGCCACGTCGACCACTTCCTTGGTCACAGCCACGTTGTACTCGTAGCTGGCCGGCGACTTGGCGTCGGCCATCAGTGAGCCGTCCATCATCACCGAGGTGAAACCGTTGGCGGCGGCACCGAAGCAGGTGGCAGGGCTGTTGCCGTGGTCCTGGTGCATCACCACCGGGATGTCGGGATAGGTTTCCACGGCGGCCAGGATCAGGTGCCGCAGAAAGGCCTCACCGGCGTACTGGCGGGCACCGCGGGATGCCTGCAGGATGACGGGGCTGTCGGTCTCGTAGGCAGCCTCCATGATCGACTGCACCTGCTCCAGGTTGTTGACGTTGAAGGCAGGGATGCCGTAGCCGTTCTCAGCGGCGTGGTCGAGCAGCAGCCGAAGCGGAACGAGCGCCATGGATAGAACCTCGGATCGGTGGGTATGGGACTGGGTGACACCAGGGGACAGGTAGGGCCGTGCTCGGGTGGAGCCGTGCTCTGAAGGGGTCCGGCTCAGGAGCCGGGCCGGGGTCGGTCAACCCGCCTTGGTCTGGCGGCGAGTCTAGGGGATCCCCCTCAAGACCCAGGCCCTCACCAGTGCCGCTCCACGGCCTGACTCAGGGATCAAGCGCCAGGGACGCTTCGCCCGACGTGCCCTGCCGTGCCCAGTCGCAGCAACGCTGGCTCGCCACCGCTTCCGCCAGGCCCGGCAGCATCGGACGGCCCTCGCGGATCGCCTCGGCCCACCACTGCTGAATCCGCTGCACCGGTGCCACCCGGCCGTCCTCCCAGGTGCGGGCAAAGGCGAGTGACGGATCGGCTGGGAGCGGCCGCAGCGCCTCGCCCGGCCGGGCCATCCACAGCTGGAAGCCGTGCACATAATCGCTCTGGTTTGACGAACCCAGCACCAGGGTGGCCTCGCTGCCATAGAGCTCGATCCAGTAGCCCCGGCCCTGACGGGTCACCGAGGCCAGCGTCACCTGGGCCGGGGTGCGGACGCCAGAGGCGGTGCCCAGAACCATCTGCAGCAGGGCGATGTCTTCGGCATCCACCGCCGCCCGACCCTCGCCCGGCCCCGGCAGGGGACGCTCAGTGATGGCAGTGCTGAGCTGGGCCCGAAGGCTGCGGGTCGGGCCCACCAGCCAGTGGAGCGTGTCGAAGGCGTGAGTCCCGAGGGCGCCCAGCACCCCGCCGCCCTGCTCCACCTGGGAATACCAGGTCCAGGGACGCTGGCCATCGGCGCGGCTGCTCATCAGCCAATCCAGCTTCACCAGCCAGGGATCACCCAGCACCCCCTCTGCGATCAGGGCTGCCATCTGCTGAAACAACGGCACAGCCCGGTATTCGAAATCCACCGCCACACAGCAGCGTTGCCGCAGGGCAAGGCGCTGCAGCTCCTCGATCTGGGCCGCCTCCAGGGCCACGGGCTTCTCCAGCAACAGGTGCTTGCCCGCCAGCAGGGCGCGCCGGGCCAGATCAAACCGGGGGCCCGGTGGGGTGGCGATCACCACCGCCTCGATCTGCGGGTCGCCGAGCAGGGCATCGAAATCGGTGTGGCCGGGCAGTTCGGCGCGGTGACAGGCCTGCTCCAATCGCTCGGCCCGCGGATGCCACAGGGCCACCGGTTCGGTGAGAAGGCCACTGCGCAGGGCGGGCAGATGCACCGTCTCCCCGAAACCCAGACCCGCCACGGCCACCCGCACCGGCTGGCTGGAACGGCGGCCGCCAAGGGTCGACAGAGCTGGACTCATTGTGACAATCGGGAAGGGAGAGCGACTGGGGCCACTCAGGCGGGCAGGTCGGAGCCGGCGGCGCAGACGGCGTCGATCATGGCGTCGAGCAGCTGATCACCACCGGCTGGCTGCCAGTCGGCCTTGAATCGGGGAACGCCGTTCACGGCAGTGTCGCGGTAGAGCTTCTGACCGCAGTCGAGCTCCATCACATAGAGATCACCGAGGCGAGGGCGACCCTCCTCTTCCGGAGGCGGCAGATAGCGTGACAACACGCTGAGGTTGCCGTCACGGGTGCGCCGCAGGCTGCCCGCATCCCACCACTGCTTGCCCTCCTCGGTGGCGGGAAGCTCCCGCCAGTCGACAGAACCAGCCTGGGCCGGCAGGGCAAGCAGCAGCAGCAGGGCCAGGCTCAGGCCGAGGCGGCCCAGATAACGGATCCAGCGGTGCATCACATCGTCCATGGGGGCTCAGGACAGGGACAGACAGGTCTTGGGCGCATGCAGCCGCAGCAGGCTGGCCAGGGTGCTGCGCAGCTGGGGACGGGGCACGATCGTGTCCACGAAGCCATGATCCTGCAGGTATTCAGCGGTCTGGAAGCCATCGGGCAGCTTCTCGCGCAGGGTCTGCTCGATCACCCTGCGGCCGGCGAAGCCGATCAGCGCCTTCGGTTCGGCCAGGATCAGGTCGCCCAGCATGGCGAAGCTGGCGGTCACTCCGCCGGTGGTGGGATGGGTGAGCAGGGGGATGTAGAGCAGCTCGGCCCGGCGATGCCGCTCCAGCGCCCCGGAGATCTTGGCCATCTGCATCAGGCTGAGCATGCCCTCCTGCATGCGGGCACCGCCGGAGGCGCAGACGATCAGCACCGGCAGCTGGCGATCGGTGGCCTTCTCGATCAGACGGGTGAGCTTCTCGCCCACCACCGAACCCATCGAACCACCCATGAAGCGGAAGTCCATCACCCCCAGGGCGAGCGGATGGCCATCGAGGTGGCACAACCCCGTCACCACCGCATCGCGCAGGCCGGTGCTGCGCTGGCTGTCGCGCAGCCGGTCGGCGTAGTGGCGGCGATCCTTGAAGGCCAGGGGATCGGTGGGGGCCAGCTCGGTGTCAAGGGGCTCGAAGCTGCCCTCATCGGCCAGCAGCCGGATGCGCTCCTCGCTGTCGATACGGTGGTGATAGCCGCATCCCTTGCAGACGCTGGCGTTGGCCTGCAGATCCTTGCGGTAGGTGACCAGGCCGCACTCGGGGCACTTGCTCCAGAGACCATCGCCTTCATCGCTTTCCTGGTTGACGCGCACCACTGGTGCAGCCTTGCGGCGGTCAGCGAACCAGTCGAACAGCGACACGGGAAAACTCGGAGGATCCGATCACATTTAAGGACCGGGCCAGCCCAGCAGCTGCAGCCACAGGCCATGGCCGCCGATCCAGACGAGCACGCCACCGCAGGCCAGGAACGGACCGAAGGGAAAGGGTTGCTGCGGACCCAGCCGGCCCAGCAGGCGGGCCAGCCCGCCCACCACTGCTCCGCCGCCGATGGCCAGGGCCACGGCCAGGCCCAGACCGGTGGGACCGAGCCAGGCTCCCAGCAGGGCAGCCAACTTGGCATCGCCCAGGCCCAGGGCAGGGCGGCCGAGGAGCCGTTCGGCCAGGGCGCTGGTGCCCTCGAAACCCAGCAGGCCGATCCCGGCGGCGAGCAGATGCTGAAACAGCAGCGCCCGGCCCACCTCCTCACCCTGGCTGAAGCCGATCACCGCCGTGCAGGCCAGCCCAAGCAACAGTCCCCAGCGGCAGAGGGGCTCAGGCAGCCAGAGTGCGTCGAGGTCGACCAGCACCAGCGGGATCAGCCAGCTGACCAGCAGCCAGCCCGCCGCCACCAGCATCCAGGCGGCAGGGGCCGGCCCCAGACCGGCCGGCTGGGCAAACACCATCGCCACCCACAGGCCGGCGCAGAGCAGTTCGACCAGCAGATAGCGCGGGCTGATGCTGCGGCGGCAAGTCCGGCAGCGGCCGCCCAGCCAGAGCCAGCCCAGCACGGGCACGTTCTCGAACCAGGCCAGCGGGGTGCCGCAGTGGGGGCAGTGGCTGCCGGGATGGATGAGCGACTCCTGCCGAGGCAGGCGAAAGGCGACCACCTGCAGAAAGCTGCCCACGCAGGCACCGAGGACCGCGGCAAGCAGGGGCAGGGTCGAGGGCTCCATGATCAGGGGCGACCCGTTGCTGCTGAGCATGGCTGACGCGGCGGGTTCAGGGGCGCAGATTGGAGCGCGGATTGCGCAGCCGGGTGGAGGCAGTGCGGTTGGGCCGGCCCCGGATCATCTCAATCGGGACGAAGTGTTCCTCCGGCAGCAGCACCGGCAACTCGAACACCACCCGCGGCGGAACCGGAGCCTGCTGCCAGATGATGCCGATGGGTTCGGCCCCACCCGGGCACTGCTCGAGGTAGTGAAAATAGGCCCTGCGGGCGTCTTGAAACACCTGACGGCTATCGATCTGATCCAGCCGCAGTTCCGGCCGCGGAGACGAGCCAGTGGATCCATTGGCTCCCTGGATCAGGAAGGAGGGGGAAGAAGTGGCACGTCCGGTGAAGGGAATCGGCCCCACCTTGTCCGACTGATTCACCCACCTTAGAGGTCTTGGCAGGGGGTGAGACCAATCGTGCACCGGGCTTGAGCTGGAACTCAGGCGAGCGTCTTCTTGTCCTGGATCATGCGATGGATGATCGGGGTGAGGATCAACTCCATCGCAAAGCCCATCTTGCCGCCGTTCACCACGATGCTCGTGGGGCTGGACATGAAGGAATCGTGGATCATGTCCAGCAGGTACTGGAAGTCGATCCCCCACTTGTCCCGGGCTCCCTTGCGGAAGTGGATGATCACGAAGCTCTCATCCGGGGTGGGGATGTTGCGGCAGATGAAGGGGTTGGAGGTGTCCACGGTGGGCACCCGCTGAAAGTTGATGTCGGTGCGGCTGAACTGCGGGCAGATGTGGTTGATGTAGTCCGGCATCCGGCGCAGGATCGTGTCGACGATCGCCTCGGCGGAGTAACCACGTTCGGCGTTGTCGCGCGAGATCTTCTGGATCCACTCCAGGTTGGTGATCGGCACCACGCCCACCAGCAGGTCCGCCAGGGATGCCACGTCGTAGCCCTCACCAACCACACCGCCGTGCAGACCCTCGTAGAAGAGCAGGTCGGTGCCGGCGGGGATGGGTTCCCAGGGGGTGAACTGGCCGGGCTCCAGGCTGGTGCCGAGGCGGCTGTTGTGATCAGCGGCCTCCTCAACGGAGTGGAGGTAGTAGCGCTTCTGGCCACCGCCGGATTCGCCGTAGCTCTGGAACAGCTCCTGGAGCTTGTCGAACAGGTTGGCCTCGGGACCGAAGTGCGAGAAGTTCTCGCCCTTAGACAGGGCTGCCGCCATGGCCTCCTTCATGGGGCCGCGCTCGTAGCGGTGGTAGCTGTCGCCCTCCACCACCGCAGGCTGGATGCCTTCTCGCTCGAAGATGTGCTCGAAGGCACGCTTGACCGTGCTGGTTCCTGCGCCGGAGGAACCGGTGACGGCGACGACGGGGTGACGCTTCGACATCGGCGCGGACTGCAGAAAAACCGTAGTGAGTTTTGCAGGTCGCCGGTCCGCCTCCCTGCTGGGCGCCTGGTTCAGGCCTCCAGCGCCGCCAGCAGCTGCTCACCCATGGCGCTGCAGCCCAGCACACTGCAGCCCTCGCTGAGCAGATCACCGGTGCGGTAGCCAGCCGCCAGCACCCGATCCACGGCCCCTTCCAGAGCCGCGGCGGCCGCGTCCTGCCTGAGGCCCACCCGCAGCAACATGGCGGCGCTGAGCACCATGGCCATCGGGTTGGCCTTGTCCTGCCCGGCGATGTCCGGGGCTGATCCATGCACCGGCTCGAACAGCCCCGGCCCGTCCGATCCGAGGGAGGCGGAGGGCAGCATGCCGATCGAGCCGGTCAGCATGGCGGCCTCGTCGCTGAGGATGTCGCCGAACAGGTTGCCGGTGAGCAGCACATCGAACTGCTTCGGTGCCCGCACCAGCTGCATGGCGGCATTGTCCACGTACATGTGGCTGAGCTCCACCTCCGGGTAGTCGCAGGCGATCGCTTCCACCCGATCGCGCCAGAGCTGGCTCACATCCAGCACATTGGCCTTGTCGACCGAGCAGAGCCTGCGGCCGCGCTGCATGGCCAGATCGAAGCCCACCCGGGCGATCCGGTCGATCTCGTGGTCGGAATAGACCATCGTGTTGAAGGCGCGCACGTGGCCATCGGCCTCGACGCGTCCCTTGGGCTGGCCGAAATAGATGCCGCCGGTGAGCTCCCGCACCACCATCAGGTCGACGCCCTCGATCACCTCCGGCCGCAGGCTGCTGGCGTCAGCCAGGGCGGGAATGATCGTCACCGGCCGCAGGTTGGCGAACAGCTCCAGGCCGGCCCGCAGGCCCAGCAGACCCGTCTCGGGCCGCTGCGAGCGGGGCAGGGCATCAAAGCGGGGGCTGCCGATCGCCGCCAGCAGCACGGCATCGGCCGCCTTGCAGGCCGCCAGGGTGCTGGCGGGCAGGGGTTCACCGCAGGCGTCGATGGCGGCACCACCGATCGGTTGCTCGTCGAAGACAAGGCTGAAGCCATGGCGTTGGCTCACCACCTCCAGCAGCTGCCGGGCCACCGCGGTGATTTCCGGGCCGATGCCGTCGCCGGGAAGCAGGGTGATCCGGTAGCTGGTCATGGGAGCCGGAGGAGCGACAAGCGGGCTGGGCGCGAGGCTACGCCGCGACCTTCTGGGCACGGATTCAGAGCTCCCGGACCAGGCTCCTCAGCTGGAGCTGTTTTTCAGTTGCCGCAGGGTCCTGGCCATCTCCGGCAGCTTGTTGAAGGCAGCCGAGCAGCGCAGCCACAGCCGGTTGGGGATGGCGGGGTAGCCACTCACCACCTCACCGGCGGCCACCTCTCCGTGGATGCCGGATTTGGAGGAGGCAATCGCCCGATCGCCGATCACGGCCTTGTTGGCCACGCCCACCTGGCCGGCCAGGATCACACCATTGCCGAGACGGGCACCGCCGGCAATGCCCACCTGGGCCGCCAGGGCACAGCCCCGCCCGGTCACCACGCCATGGCCGACGTGCACGAGGTTGTCGATCTTGCTGCCGGCACCGATGCGGGTCTCGCCCACCGAGGGGCGATCGATGGTACTGCCGCAGCCCACTTCCACGCCATCCTCGAGCACCACCAGCCCGGTCTGGGGCATCTTGCGCCAGCCGGCGGCGGTGGGCACGAAGCCAAACCCCTCCGAGCCGATCACAGCGTTGGAGTGCACCACGCAACCACGGCCGAGGCGACTGCCCGGGTGGAGCACGGCGTTGGCATGGATCTCACAGCCCTCGCCGAGCTGCACATCGTCGTAGAGCACAGCTCCGGGGTGCAGGGTGCAGCCGTTGCCAACGGTCACCGCGGCGCCGATCACCACATGGGCACCCACGTGCACCGCCTCACCGAGCTGGACGCTGGGATCGAGCACGGCACTGGAGTGCACCCCCGCAGGCAGGGGACGCCGTGGGTAAAGGGCCTCCAGGGCTTCGGCGAATCCGAGGCGCGGATCGGCCAGGGCCACCCAGGCCAGGCCCCGCTCGCTGGCCTGGTGCTGCAGATCGGCGTCGGCCGGGAGCAACACGGCACTGGCGCCAGTGGCAGCCAGGGCCGCCGCCAGGGCGTTGCCGGGCTCCAGGAAACTCAGCTGACCACCGCTGGCCTGATCCAGGGCAGCCGCGCCGCCGATCTCCGGGTCTGCAGCCAGATCCCTGGGAGTGCTCTCCGCCACCTGGCTGAGCTGGCCGAGCAGCTGGCTGAAACGCATGCCTGGGAGGAGGGATCGAGGCCGGATCGTAGGGCTGGGCTCCGTCAGGCTGGCGGCGGCACGGAGGTGAGCACCAGGTGGTCGCGGTGCACCACTGCATCGCCCACCGCATCTCCACCTGCCCCGAGCCGGCTGCGCACGGCCTCGCTGCTGAGCCCCACCACCTGACGCAGCTCGTCGCTGCTGAGGCTGCAGAGACCACGGCCCAGCTCCCGGCCATCGGCGGCCAGCAGGCGCACGGGATCGCGGCGGCGGAAGTCGCCCTCCACCGCACGGATCCCCACCGCCAGCAGGGACGCCCCCCGATGGACCAGGGCCCGCTCGGCGCCGGCATCCAGGGTGAGGCTGCCCTTGGCCAGCAGGGCATGGGCCAGCCAACCCTTGCGATCAGGCAACGGAGTGGTGGAGGGATGGAACACCGTGCCCACCCGTTCACCGGCCAGCAGGGCATCGAGCACGGCGGGATCACGGCCATCGGCGAGCCGCACACGGATGCCGCTGGCCGTGGCGATCCGGGCCGCCGCGAGTTTGGTGGTCATGCCGCCGGTCCCCCAGCGACCGCCTCCCTTGGCCACGCCTCGGAGGCTCTCCAGTTCCGCCAGATCGCGCACCTCATCGATCGGAACCGCCTCGGCATCGCTGCGGGGATCACCCGAATAGAGGCGATCCACATCAGTGAGCAGGATCAGTTCGTCAGCGTTGATCGCCACCGCCACCAGGGCCGAGAGGGTGTCGTTGTCGCCGAAGCGCAGCTCCTCGGTGGCGAGGGTGTCGTTCTCGTTCACCACCGGCACCACCCCCCAGGCGAGCAGCTGCTCCAGGGTGCGGCAGGCGTTCTGGTAGCGCCGCCTGGAGGCCAGATCGCCGCGGGTCAGCAGCACCTGGGCCACCCGCGCACCGCGCACCGCGAAGGCGTCCTGATAGAGGGCCATCAGCTGCCCCTGGCCCACCGCCGCCGCCGCCTGCAGCGCCACCACTTCGCTGGGACGTTGCTCCAGCGCCAGGGTGCGACAGCCCAGGCCCACGGCCCCACTGGTCACCAGGGCGATCGCATCGCCACGACGCTGCTGGCGACTGAGGCTGGCGGCCAGGTCGTGAACCACGGCGCTCGTGGGCCGATCGGGCTGACCCTGCAGGGTGCTGGTCCCCACCTTGATCACACGACGCAGGCCGCCGCCTGCAGGACTGCTGTTGGTCATCCGCCTAGAGGGTGAGGCGCACGGGTCGGCATCCGATCAGGCCAGGGGGGTTCCGATCCAGCGCGCCAGGCCCAGCTCGATCCGCTGCAGGTGATCCTGCCGGCACGGCTCCCCATTCGGATCGATCGGCCGCACCAGCACGGTGTACAGGCCCAGCCGATTACCCGCCAGCACATCCGTGAACAGACGATCCCCGATCAGGGCGACCTGCTCGGGGAGCAGGTCCAGGTCCGCCAGCACCCTCCTCAGGGCGGAGCGGCGCGGCTTGCCCGCCGAGGTGGTGAAGGGCAGCCCCAGCTGCTGGGCGAGGCCACCGATCCGCCGCCGCGATGGGTTATTGCTGAGCAGGTGCAAGGGCATCCGTGCCTGGGCACGTCGCAACCACTGCTCGGCCCGGGCCGGCAGCTCGGAACGGTGACGCGGCAGCATGGTGCGGTCCACATCGAGCACCAGAGCGGCGATCGACTGGTCCTGCAGCCGCTCCAGGGAGAGGTCCACCAGAGTTCCCTGCACCACCAGATCGGGTGTGAGCAGCCGCGGCAGGGCGGCAAGGCTGGCTGCATGCCGGCTGGGCATCAGTCCCCCTGCTCCCGCTCCTCCAGTTCCGCCTCGAGGCGGGGCTGAATCCGCTCGAATTCCTCGCCCTCCACCAGCACGGCTTCGCTGCCGTTCATCCGGGCCACCACGAAGAAGGGATCGAGGGGAATGAAGAGGCCATAGTCCTGACCATCCGCCTTGAACTGGATCAGCAGCTCATAGGTCTCACTGTCCTCATCCTCGTCCTCATCCTCGTCGAAGTCGTCAGGATCGGGCTCATCGAGCTCGCCGCTCACGGTAAGAGTCACCGCTGAGCGCACCAGGGTCAGGTCATGCTCCTGCAGCACCACATCCGCCACCGAGAAGATCGCCTCGTTGCCCTCGATCGTGTCGATCAGTTCCGGGTTGGTCTCGTCATCGGTGAGCCGGAACAGGCACACCGGGGTGTCCACCGGAGTGAGCAGCCCGTAGTCGTTGCCATCCAGCGGGATCAGCTGCTCGAGGAAGCAGAGCAGTTGCCGCTGCTGGCTGTCCCGCACGAGCACCGTGGGCACATCACCGGAGGACGGGGTCGTGGGTCCGTCGGGACTCATGGGGGAGGAGCGTTGTCCCCCTCAGGATGGATCAGCATGGTCCGACCTGCAGGAATTCGGGGTCGCCGGCAGGACCGGTTCGGGACCCTCCCCCAGCCACTGCTCCAGCAACAGGGCTGCGGCGGCGCTGTCCAGGGCGCCGCTGCGATCGCCGTGCAGGCCATGGAGCTCGGCGGCGGCCCAGCTGCTGGCGAACTCATTCACCAGGGCCAGCGGCAGGTTCAGCTGCCGGGCCAGCCGTTCGCCATACCGGCGGCAATGGACCGCCTGGGCGGTGGGTTGCTGCTGCTGATCCAGGGGCAGCCCCACCACCAGGGCCTCAACGCGGCGCTGGCGAGCCAGTGGCTCCAGCACAGCCAGATCGGCCGGGAAGGACCCGCGCCGCAACGGCGGCAGCGATGTGACCGTGAGACCGAGCGGGTCACAGCCGGCCAGGCCGATGCGCCTGCGGCCCACGTCGAGGGCGAGCACCGAGCGGCGACGGGGGACAGGCATCCGGGGGGTGGGGAGGCTGCGCGGGGGCGAGGGCGCAGAGTTGGATGGCGAGGCTTGATGGCCTGGCTCAATGGTCCCGCAGCGGGGAGGGAACCGGGCGCCGGCGGGGCTGCAGGGGTTCCAGCAGGGCGGTGAGGCGTTTCATCGCCGGGTGGACCACCGCCCGTTCCTGACGGCGCCAGACGCTGCGGGCCATCAGGATCCGTTCGCCGCAGGCCTCTGCACCGAGGTGCTCCAGCCACTGGTGCGGCGAGGGCTGGGTCACGTCGCAGGCCAGCCACAGGGGTTCGGTCGGCGTCAGCTCGGCCGCCAGGCGCTGCAGCAGCAGTTCGGTGGCCGGACCGACCAGCTCCACCCAGCCCGGATGCACGCTCAGTTCAACGTCGTGGCCCCCGCCGGGATGGTCGCCGAGCCAGCGCACCCCCGCCACCGCCTGATCCCGACAGGGATCGACAAGCATCCAGCCGCGGTTCTGGCTCTGATCCAGCAGATCTTCGGGGCGGCGATCGAGCAACTGGCGCAGCTGGGCGGGGCAGGCGGCCTGCTCCAGATGCCAGAGCAATGGTCCGGAGCGGCGCTGCAGGCGACGCAGCTGCAGCTCCGATGGGATGGGTTGGGGAGCCTGCCCCTGGGGTTGCCAGCGCCAGATCCGGTCGGTGCGCAGGGGCTGAAAACCCTGTTCGCGCAGTTGGGCCTGGCGGTCAGTGTCGAGGCTGGCGGCGCTGGCGATCCAGCTGGTGGCTCCGGTGGTGCGCTGGATCGCTTCCCGCAGCAGGGCCACAGCGACGCAACGGCGACCCGGATCGCCCTCCAGTCCACGGGCCAGCCGCAGATGCTGCACCTGCCAGCAACTGCCGGTGCGGTTGAGGGGACGCACCACCACAAGTCCGAGCGGCAGGCTGGCTCCGAAGAGCATGCGCGTCGCCACCAGCACCTGGGGAGCCAGGGGCTGGCGGGGGGTGAGGGCATGGATCAGCCGGGCCGGCAGGGCCAGCAGCACGGCCCGCTGCAGCAGCGGCTGGAGCGGCAGGAAGGCCGGATCATCGAGGAGCGGCAGATGCCAGGGCTGCAGCGGCTGCACGCCCCAGTCGGCGGGAATTCCTGCCGATGGCGGCGTAGCCGCAGCCTGATCGGCCGGATGTGAACTGCCTTCACCCGAGCTGGTGGCGTGCCCAGACGTGGATCGGGCAGCGCTGATGTTGCGGCTGATGGCGGCTGGCACGGCGTTCCCGCAGCGTGGCGACCCTCGCAGGCCTTGTCCCAGTTTAGGCCGGGCGTACCAGCACAAGCGGCGTGCGCTCGTTGGCATTACCGGCCGGATTGGGCCGCAGGGCTCTCTGCAGCAGGGCTTCATCGCAACCCTGGCTGGCCGCCAGCACCTTGACGCGGCCCAGATCGTTCACATCCACGATCGCCACACCCACACCGAGGGCGGCAGCCAGGCGTTCACAGACGTCCTCGGGCTGATGCGGGCCCAGCACGATCGTCTGGTCGTAGGGGGGGGTGGTGCCGGTGATGTCGTCGATCAGGCGGGCCTGATCCCCGGCCAGTCGGTAGAAGCCACCCTTGAGCCCCACCAGCTTCATGGCCGATCCCGCCAGCCAGGCGCAGAGCACCCGCGCCGGACCCACCACATCGATCAGGGTCTGCAGCCCGCAGGCACTCGCCAGGCTGCTGGTGGGATGGAACACACGGCAGAGCAGACGGGCCAGCATCGAGGGCTGCACCGTGGCGGGATGGTGGTAGCGGCCCTGCATCACCGCCAGGGGCGTCTCGCCGATGGTGAGGATGTCGCCGGGCTGCAGCAGAGGGCCGGCGTAGCGCTGCAGCACAGCCTCGGGATCGTCGAGCACCCCCAGCAGATGGGTGCGGATCGGCAACACCCGGCAGCGTTCACCCTCGCGCCAGGGGGCCTCGACCTCGGTGAGCACACCAGGCTTACGCAGGGGGACCAGCAGTCCGTCACGCCGCTCGAGTCGGCCGAAGGGGCCGTAGTTGATCCAGAACACCTCCAGCCAGAGGGTGTCGAGCAGGGAGCGGAGGTCCACGTCTGCCGCTGCGCTGATCCGTACCGAGACCTCCACCTCGGTGCTCTTGCGGCCCTTGAGGATGTAGGCGAACCAGTAGCCATCGGAGCGGGCGTCTTCATCCGGGTGATGGGGCGTCACCCGGGTGGAGACGCGGAGTGCGGAGAGATCACCGCGGCCGAGCAGCACGGGATTGACCCGCAGCTCCGGCACGAACACCTCCATGCGGGGGTGGGGATTGCGCAGCGTCAGGCTGCCGCTCAGCTCCACGCTGCCGCCGCTGCCGGCATCGCCCTGTTCACCTGAGCTGCCGCCTGCGTTGCAGCGCTGCACCCGCCAGGCACCGGAACTGAGCCGCAGGGGCGATGCGGGCCTCAGGCGGTGGCGCAGCTCCAGCCACAGCAGGGTGAGGCCGAAGGCGAGGGCCACCAGCAGGATCGAGGGGAGCAGCACGGGCAAGGGCGGGGACAAAAGAGCTGGGAATCGGCGCCGCCGATCCGATTCGCTACGAGGCGCGAACGGCCGGAGCGTAGATGGCCTGGCCGCCCTAGCTTCGCCAGCACCGATCGGGCGAGAGCTCCGGTATGCGCAAGACCTTCGTTCTCGACACCAATGTGCTGCTGCACGACCCCGAGGCGATGCGTCGCTTTGAAGACAACAACGTCGTGATTCCGATCGAGGTCGTCGAGGAGATCGATCGCTTCAAGCGCGATCCCTCTGAAAAGGGGCGCAATGCCCGCCAGGTGTCGCGCCTGCTCGACGACCTGCGCAGCCGCGGCAATCTCTCGGAAGGAGTGCCGCTCGACGGCAGGGATGGCGGACACCTCAAGGTGGTGTTCTGCCGCAGTGAAACCCTCACCCAACTGCCGCCGGAACTGAAGGCTGGCAATGGCGACAACAACATCCTGGCCGTAGCCCTTGAGCAGCGGCTCTCGGAGGTGATGGGCAGCCAACCTCCGGTGGTGCTGGTCACCAAGGACACCAACCTGCGCATCAAGGCCGATGCGGTGGGACTCACCGCGCAGGATTACACCACCGACAAGGTGGACATCGCCGATCTCTATCCCGGCGTCTGCGAGGTCTGGATCGACGCAGGCCGGATGGATCAGGTCAAAGGAGATGGGGGACTGGCGATCGCGGCGCTGCCGGATGGGGCCATTCCCGGCGGAACGCTGCAGGCCAATGAAGGGGTGATGCTGGTGGATCCAGCCCAGCCCAGCCACACCCTGCTGGCCCGCTATGACGCGGCCGATGGGGCGATCCATCCGCTGCAGCGGGTGACGAAGGTGAAGCTGGGGCGGGTACAGGCCCGCAACCGCGAGCAGAGCTTTGCCCTCGATCTGCTGCTGGATCCGGCCGTGCAGCTGGTGACATTGGTGGGCAAGGCGGGCACCGGCAAGACCCTGCTGGCCCTGGCGGCGGGGCTGCATCAGGTGGCGGATGAGCACCGCTACGACCGCATGCTGGTAACGCGGCCGGTGATCTCCCTGGGCAAGGAACTCGGCTTTCTGCCGGGGGATCTGGAGGACAAGATGGGTCCCTGGATGCAACCGATCATCGACAACCTCGATTTCCTGCTCGGCGGCGAAGACCGCGGGTCGATGCGGGCCGGCCAGCGGGGGCCACGCAACAGCTGGGCGGATCTGAAGGGGATGGGCTTGCTGGAAGTGGAGGCGATCAGCTACATCCGCGGCCGCTCGATTCCACGCCAGTTCATGGTGGTGGACGAGGCGCAGAACCTCACCCCCCATGAGGTGAAGACGATCGTGACCCGGGTGGGCGAGGGCACCAAGATCGTGCTCACCGGCGATCCTTATCAGATCGACAATCCCTACGTGGATGCGGAAAGCAACGGCCTCACCTGGCTGGTGGAGCGCTTCAAGGGCCAGCCCCTGGCGGGCCATGTCACCTTGCTGCGTGGTGAGCGCTCGGCCCTGGCGGAACTGGCGGCCAACCTCCTCTGAGCCTCACTCCACCCGGAAGGTCACCCCCATGATCGCCGTGATGTCCTTGTCGATGGTGCGGGTGTCGTAGGAGCCACCGTCGCCGATGTCCGTGGAGTTGGGACGGGTGATCTGGAACAGGCCAGTGTCGGCGTTGGTGATCGCGCCGATGCCGCTGCCGGCCTCGCGCGCGATGGCAACGGCCCGCTGCCGCGCATCACGGGTGGCCTTGGCGAGCATGTCCACCCGCTTCTCCGCCAGCTTGGTGAAGGTGTAGGCCGGCTCCTCGATCGTGAGCGGGATGCCCTCGCCGATCAGGCTGCCAATGCCGGCCGAGACCCGCGCGATCCGGTCCACATCGGGGCTGGCGATACGCAGGGTCTGGCGACTGGTCCAGCTCACCGATCGCAACTCGCCGGTGCGGGGATCGCGCACCTCCTCCCGGTCCGAACGCACCGGATCAAGCGAGAGCTCCGCCGCCGCGATGCCCTGCTCCTGGAGCCAGGTGCGGCTGCGTTGCACCAGCGGCTGCAGGGCCTGCCACGACTCCTGCTGGCTGGCGCCGCCGGCGCTCACCACCACCATCCAATCGGCGAAGTCGCTGCGGATGCGTTCGGTGCTGGCGCCAGTCACGGTGATGGCGTCGTTGGCGCGACGGAGCCCCTTCACCGCCACGGCACTGGCTGTGACCAGGCCCAACCCCAGCACCGCCATGGCGAACACCAGGGGGGGTGTGCGCCGCAGCGGACCCAGAAAGGCGGCAGCGCTGCCCCGATCCGGGGCGGGAGATGCGGGGGTGGACATGGCAGGACCTTCGCTGCTCCGATGCAAGCGCCGCTGGGTCGGAGTGCAGCCCTACGTAAGGAAAGCTGTAAGCATTCAGGGGTCGGGACAGCACGCGGCGAACATCGTCTCTGCTGAACCCTTGACGGCGTCCTGATTCCCGTTTGCATCTCAGGCAGAGACTGCTTGAGATGGGCGCCCCTCCTGCTGGCATTTCCGAGGTGGACTGGTTGTCGTGGCCAGCTGGTGCCAGGGAGTTCATCCTGGCTCAACAGGAGGAGATGGTGCAGCTCCGCGTCCAGCTCACCGCCCTGGCGACCGAACTGGCCCATCTGCGCGAGCGGATCGGCCGCAGCTCCCGCAATTCTTCCAAGCCTCCCTCCAGTGATGGCCAGGGGTTTAGGCCGCCCGAACGACGCAAGGGCAGTGGCCGCAAGCGCGGCGGCCAGCCGGGCCATCCCGGATCTGGGCCGGAGCTGCTGCCGATCGAGCGGGTGGATGAGGTGGTCGAGCACCACCCCCAGGCCTGCCGCCGCTGCGGCACGTTGCTACAGGGTCAGGATCCCGAGCCCTTGAGGCACCAGGTGATCGAGATTCCACCGATCACGCCTCTGGTGATCGAGCACCGGCTGCACCGCCTGGTCTGCCCCTGCTGTTCCACCAGCACCTGTGCCTCGTTACCGGCGGAGGTGGAAGTAAGCCATTACGGTCCCCGGCTCAGTGCTCTGGTGGGTCTGCTGGGTAGTGCCTTCCCGTTGAGTTTCAGCAAGACCCAGGCGCTGCTGGATCAGCTGCTGGGGGTACAGATCAGCCGGGGAGCGATGGCCACTATCCGCCAGCGCTTGAGTGCAGCACTGGAGCAGCCCATGCAGGAGGCCCTTGCGTTTGCCCGTCAGCAGTCGGTGGTCTACGTCGATGAAACCGGTGCCCCCACCGGTAATGCTGACGGTGGCAACCCCGATGGCCGGCGCGGCTGGGAGTGGGTCATGGTGACCGCCATGGGGGTGACAGTGTTCTTGCAGAGCCTGAGCCGCTCGGCTGCCGCCGCGATCGACCTGCTCGGGAATGCCTTTGGCGGAATTGTGGTGAGCGATCGCTTCTCCGCCTACAACCATCTCCCGCTGGAGCAGCGCCAGCTGTGCTGGGCGCACGTGATCCGCGATCTCACCGCCATCGCTGACCGTCAGGGCGCCAGCGGTGAGATTGGAGCGGAGCTGCTGGGCCTGCAGCAGCAGCTGTTTGCCCAGTGGCACCGCTACAAAGACGGAACGATCGACTGGTCCACGTTGCAGCAGGGCTGTCGGCCGATCCGCCAGGCGTTTGTGGGCACGCTGCAGCGGGTTGTGGAGCTGGGCTGCCAGCGCGGCGAGCGAACGCCGTGGGCCAAGACGGTGCGTACCTGCCATCAGTTGCTGCAAGTGAGCGATGGCCTCTGGACCTTCCTGGAGATTGAAGGGATCGAGCCCACCAACAACGCAGCCGAGCGTGCCCTGCGCCATTCGGTGATTCAGCGCAAGATCAGCCATGGCGTCCAATCCCGCCAGGGTGCAATCTGCCGCAGCAGGTTGCTCACGGTCACCACCAGCCTGCGGCAACAGGGCCGTGATATCTGGCAGTTCCTGGAGCAGGCCTTGATCGCCCATCATCGCGGCGGTGAGATGCCATCGCTGTTGCCGAATCCCTGAGCCGGCCGTCATCGATCGTGGTGTCTGTGGTCGCTTGGTGATCAGCGATCAAGGGCGGTGAATGCTGCGCGGCTGCGTCACGGCCCCTGAACGGATACGGAAAGCTTACGGTGGTCCCTAGAGCTGATCTGATGGGCGAAGGATTGCAATGCCCCGTCTCGGGCGCGGATGGATGCCAAGGTTCATCCACTGGTGCCTCGCGAGTGCATGGTGCATCCACTCAGCAAGGAGACGTGAAAAGATAGTTTAGTGATTCTAGCTTTTCTTTCGTTTCGCCTGGTACATCAGAGCATCTCCCTCCTCGATCCCCCGGTTTCAGGAAAGATGTCACCCCTCTCATCCGTACATCCGGGGGCTTGAGGACATGACCAATGCGTCGTTACAGCGAGGCCGTCAAGGCTGATGTGAGAAGGCGGATGAGCCCGCCGCACAGGCAGAGCGTGGCCCGGATTTCAGAAGAGCTGGGCATCCACGTGATCACCCTCTACAAATGGAGGAAGACGTGGCGGTTGCAGGGAGAGGTGGTGCCGGCATCTCAGAAGGAACCAGATGGCTGGAGTGCTGCCGACAAGTTCACGGTGGTGCTGGAGACGGCCGGGTTGAACGCCACTGAGCTCAGTGCCTATTGCCGCGAGCGGGGGCTCTTTCCTGAGCAGGTGAGCCGCTGGCGTCAGACCGCTCAGGATGCCAACGCCAAGCCGGTGCTGACGATGGCCGAGCAAAAGGAGCTCGAAAGGCTCCGTGCCCAGGACCAGCGAGAGATCAAAGCACTCAAGAAGGAGCTGCAGCGCAAGGAGAAGGCCCTGGCGGAGGCGGCGGCCTTGCTGGTGCTGCGAAAAAAGTGGGATGCCTTCTGCTCGGAGGACGCGGAAGGTTGACCAGCGCCGCGCACCGGCGGAAGGTGATCGAGCTGATCGGCGAGGCGCATGCGGCTGGAGCCGGCCTGGTGAGCGCATGCGGTGAGATCGGCATCTGCCTGCGTACCCTCAAACGATGGCGGAAGGCCTTTCTGGGTGATGGGGACGGCGAGGACCGCCGTAAAGGAAGTCCTCGCCTGGTCGTTCACCGGCTGACGGAGGAGGAGCGCCAGCGGATCCTGCTGACGTGCAACCAACCGGAGTACGCCTCGCTTCCGCCCGGGCAGATCGTGCCAGCGCTGGCGGATCAGGGCCTCTATATCGCCTCCGAGAGCAGTTTCTACCGGGTGTTGCACCAGGCAGGGCAGTGTCACCGACGTGGGCGGGCCCGGTTGCCGCAGGAACCGCGCTCCGTGCCGCGCCTCAGGGCGGATGGCCCAAACCGGGTTTGGAGCTGGGACATCACCTATCTGCCGACCACAGTCCGGGGTGTGTGGCTTTACCTCTACCTAGTGGTCGACGTCTGGAGCCGCAAGGTGGTGGCCTGGGATATGGCTGAGGTGGAATCGGCTGAGATCGCGGCGGATCTGGTGCAGCGAGCCTGTCTCAAGGAGCGTTACCGCCGCCCAAGGGGATGTGGCGCCAACCAGTCCACCCCCCTGCCGCTGATCCTCCATGCCGACAACGGCAATGCCATGCGCGCCGCCACACTCGAGGCGCGGCTGGAGGAGTTGGGTGTCCTGCGGTCGTTCTCTCGGCCCAGGGTTTCGAATGACAATCCCTTCTCGGAAGCCTTGTTCCGCACGTTCAAGTACCGGCCCGACTACCCCAGTCGGGGCCGCGTCCCTTTGCGTGGTGTAAAACCCGAGGCCCGAATGCCCTGACTCAGAGGGTGAACAGGGTGGAATGACGGGCTGTCATTCCTGAGGTGCAGATGCACCTCGTTCTTCCACGATGAAACGAGACGATTGACTTGTCAAGTCTCTCGTCTGATCGCGGCTGTGTTGTGAGCGGCAGGAGTCTTCTATGCAGCCCAGGGGTTACAGCGCCGGCCCCCGGGCGGCGATCGAGGCCGCTGCGCCCTGTGGGGGCGCTGCCACCTCAATCACCTGGGGCCTGCGTCTTGCACCTCTGCGGCGGCGGCGCTGAGCAGGGCCGGCAGATCCTCCAGCTCCGGGATGGCAGCCATGCTTTCGGCGGAGAACATGCGGCGGCCTTCCAGCTGCCAATGCTCGTGCTGCTCCAGCAGCACCGCGCCCACCAGGCGGGTGATCGACGCGTCGTTGGGGAAGATGCCGACGACGCGGGTGCGGCGCTTGATCTCCTCGTTGACCCGCTCCAGCAGGTTGGTGCTCCAGACCTTCTTCCAGTGAGGCTGCGGGAAGTGACGGAAGGCCAGCACGTCCTCTCTGGCCTCGTTCATGAGCTCGGTGGCCTTGGGGAAGCGCTCCGCCAGCGAGGCGGCCAGGTCATCCCAGCGGCTGAGGATCTCTCCGGCATCCTCCTGAGCGAACACCGAGCGCAGGGCGGCGGTGACCATGCCCTGGTGGGCTTTGGGGACGCGCTGGAGAAGGTTGCGGGCGAAGTGGACGCGGCAGCGCTGCCACACACAGCCCTGCAGCTGGCGCCTGATGGCCTTGGTGAGGCCCACGTGGGCGTCGCTGATCACCAGCTTGACGCCAGTGAGGCCGCGCTCCTTGAGCGAGGCAATGAACTCGCTCCAGAAGCCCTCGGTTTCGCTGTCGCCCACCTTGAGACCCAGCAACTCCCGGCGGCCGTCCGCGTTCACCCCCATGGCGACGACGACAGCCCGTGAGCAGACCTGCAGGGCCTTGCCCAGCCTGCCCTTGAGGTAGGTGGCATCCAGGTAGACGTAGGCGTAGCCGGACTCCTGCAGGGGCCGGCTCAGGAACGCCTGCACCTGCTGGTCGATCTCCTGGCAGATGCGACTGACCTGGGATTTGGAGATACCGCTCTGGGATCCCAGGGCGGCGACCAGGGCATCCACCTTGCGGGTGGAGACCCCACAGATGTAGGCCTCCATGATCACGCCGTAGAGGGCCTGCTCCACCCGGCGACGGGGCTCGAGGATCGAGGGCAGGAAGCTGCCAGCCCGCAGTTTGGGGATCAGCAGGTCGATGTCGCCTACCTGGGTGGTCAGACTGCGGGGCCGGTAACCGTTGCGATAGCCGAGCCGCTCCTCGGTGCGCTCGTGGCGGTCGGCACCCAGCACGGCAGCGACCTCCAGCTCGATCAGCTGCTGCAGGCCGTAACGGGCCAGCTCGGGGATCAACTCACCGGCAGTGCTGCCATCCAGTAGCGGCGCGAGGTCGGGTGCGGCACAGTAAGTCTTGGGCATGGTTCGTCTGGTTGAGGTGGTTCTCGAACCAGGGAAACGGGCCTGCCCACCCCTTGCAACGCCAGCCGCTGGGCCAGCCACCTGAGGTGCGCGGCCCACCCCGGCTACGCCGGGGTGGGGGTGCCGGGGGATTTACACCAAGCCTTGGGACGCCAGCCCCAGTCGGCCGTTTACCAGCAAAGAAGAGGCGTGTGAGTGGGTGTCGGCGTTTGTCGACTGGTACAACCATCAACACCGCCACAGCGGCATCAAATTCGTGACGCCTCACCAGCGTCACAGCGGTGCCGCGAAGGCAATTTGCCAGCAGCGAGCCAATGTCTACGAGAAGGCCCGTCAGGCCCATCCAAGACGCTGGAGCCGAAGCACCCGCTGCTGGCGTCAACCCGAAGAAGTGTGGATCAACAAGCCACCAGAGGAACCCGATCCGATCCTCGCGCTACCCTTAACCGAGGCCGTCTAAATGGCAGCCAAGGAGTGACACCTTCCCTGAAAGTCACCGGATCAGATCAGAGATGCTTCCATGGCGTGATGGATCGAAGGCAACGACCCCGCAGGAGAACTGCAAGTCCCACGTATTCTCGGGTTTCTGTTTTTCCTGAATGGCTGCAAGCTCCAGGGCTGCCACTGCCCTGCGCGCGTCACTCACGGTGACGTTGACCAGCAATGCCACGAACTCGTCGCCTCCCAACCGAGCGACCAGATCCGAGCTGCGGAAGGCCACCGCCAGCAGTGAGGCGAACTGACGAATCAGGCCATCGCCGGCGGCGTGGCCCCTGGTGTCGTTGATCGCCTTCAGCCCATCGAGATCGAAGAACACCAATGTTGCCGGGAGCTTCTGGCGCTGGCAGAGCGTAAGGCCGTAGGCTGCAAGATTCAGGAATCCCCGCCGATTCGTGATCCCGGTGAGTTCATCGGTGATCGAGAGCTGGAAGCCGGCCAGTTCACTCTCCGCGATCTGCGCCAGATCCTCCAATGTGGCCAGATCGTCGTCACACAGCTCGCGGGGTTTCTGATCGATCAGGCAGAGGGTTCCAAGGGCAAAGCCTTGGAGATCCTTCAAGGGCCTGCCTGCGTAGAAGCGGATGTTCGGCTCGCCAGTGACCAGGGGGTTGTGCGCAAAGCGTTGGTCTGCACGGGCATCGGGAATGAGGAAGATGTGGTCTTCCAGGATGGCGTGTGCGCAGAAAGCCACATCGCGAGGGGTTTCAGTTGTATTCAGCCCCATGCAGGATTTGAACCACTGCCGGTTGGCATCCACCAGGGTCACCAGGGCGATCGGCACATCAAACAGGCGTCGGGCCAGCCGGGTCAATCGATCAAACCTCTCTTCGTTGGGACCATCCAGAAGCGCGCTCCGCTGCAGTGCCTCCAGGCGCAGAGCTTCATCGGCGGGGAGTGCAGCGCTGGTCATGGAACGGAAGCGAGGGGTTCAGCACACCTGGGATCATCCTGCTGGGCAAGAGTTCATTCAGACAGAGAATGAAGGGATTTGCGCCATCTGGAGCCTGGTCTGCAAGGCTCTTCAATGCTGTTCGCCCTTGGAGTCGTTGGCCGTACGGGTGAAGCCCCACCCATGTGCCGGATTTCTCTGCAGGCTCACACCATCTGCTCGGGTTGCACCCAGTGGTCGAACTCCTCGGCCGTGAGGTCGCCCAGCACCAGGGCCGCTTCCCGCAGGCTGAGCTGGTGCTGGTGGGCATGCTTGGCGATCGAGCAGGCCCGGTCGTAGCCGATCGCCGGCGTGAGCGCCGTCACCAGCATCAGGCTCTGATCCAGCAGCGCTTCGATGCGGCCCTCATCTGGCCGCAGGCCCTCGATGCAGTGCTCCCGGAAGCTGGAGCAGGCCCCCGCCAGCAGCTCGATGCTTTCCAGCAGATTGTGAGCAATCAGGGGCTTGAACACATTCAGCTCGAAATTTCCCTGGCTGGCCGCCATCTGCACGGCGGTGTTGTTGCCCATCACCTGCACCGCCACCATGGTGAGGCTCTCGCACTGGGTGGGATTCACCTTGCCGGGCATGATCGAGGAGCCCGGCTCGTTCTCCGGCAGGATCAGCTCCCCGAGGCCGCAGCGGGGGCCGCTGCCGAGCCAGCGGATGTCGTTGGCGATCTTCATCAGGCTGCCGGCCAGCACCGTGAGGGCGCCATGGGCGGCGGCCAGCGGTTCATGGCCCGCCAGGGCCTGGAACTTGTTGGGCGCGCTGGTGAAGGGCAGCCCGATCCGTTGGCTCAGGCGGGCGGCCACCTTCTCGCCGTAGCCCCGCGGGGCGTTCAGCCCCGTGCCCACGGCGGTGCCGCCGATCGCCAGCTGGTGCACCTGGGGCAGGGTGGCCTTGAGGCTCTCCAGGCCCAGCTCCAGCTGGGCCACGTAGCCGCCGAACTCCTGGCCCAGGCCAAGGGGCACCGCATCCTGCAGGTGGGTGCGACCGATCTTGATCACGTCGGCATAGGCCTCGGCCTTGGCCCGCAGCGCCTCGATCAGGGCCTGCAGCGCTGGCCTCAGTCGGCGTTCAAGGCCAATCACCACGGCGATGTGCAGGGCCGTGGGGAAGGTGTCGTTGCTCGACTGGCTGAGGTTGACGTGATCATTGGGATGCACCGGACTCTTGCTGCCCAGCACACCGCCAGCGGCCCTGATCGCCAAGTTGGCGATCACCTCGTTGACGTTCATGTTGGTCTGGGTGCCGGAGCCCGTCTGCCACACCCGCAGCGGAAACTCGCCATCCAGCTCGCCGTTGGCCACCGCCTCGGCCGCAGCCACGATCCGCTCCGCCAGATCGGCGGTGAGCTTGCCCTCCTCGTGGTTCACCTCAGCGCAGGCCGCCTTGAGCTGAGCGAAGGCATGCACCACCTCCAGGGGCATGGCCTGCCCGAAGCCGAAATAGCGCAAGGAGCGCTGGGTCTGGGCTCCCCAGAGATGGCCGGCCGGAACCGCCACCTCCCCAAGGCTGTCCGTTTCGATCCGGGTGGCGGCAGCACCGGGCTGGGACGGAGAGAGAGGCGGAGACGGGGGCACGATCTGGGGCAGAGACGGGGGCACGACCTGGGCTGGGACTGGATCAGAAACTGGACAGGGATCGGGCCACCCCTCAGCGGCTGGTCACCACCTCGGCATTGAGTTCGTTGAAGCTGACGGTGGTGCTGGTGGCCTGCCCTTCCGGCAGGGCGATCCCGGTGGCGCGGCTCACAGCATCGTTGATCGCCTCGAGGTTCACCTGGCCGGCGGCGTCGAGCAGCACCGTGCCGTCTCCATCCAGCACCACCACCTGGGGCACGGTGCCCTTCCAGTAGTGGGCCGGATCGCTGCTGCCGCCATCGGGCCGGTTCTGAAGCGGATCGGTCACCAGGGGCAGCAGGTCAATGTTGTTGCCCCAGAGCCGCTGCAGCTCCGACACCACCGGCGAAAACTGCTTGCTGGCGGCTGAATCATCGAGGTAATAGATCACCACCGACGGCCGGTGAGCCGCCAGGGCGTCCGCCAGGCTGTTGCGGGGTGGCACGAGCGACCCGTTGCCGGCGTAGAGGGCGTAGATGTTGCCGTCGTAGTTGTCGTTGGTGAGCGAGGCCTGGGCTCCGGCGGGCAGGGCGACCAGGCCGAGGCTGAGCAGCACCAGCGCCACCAGCCGGGTGATGGCGCGCCGCAGAACAGGAAGCAGGGCCGAAGACAACAACGGGCATGGGCGGGTGGCGCCATTGTGACGCGCGCCCGTCTGGACTGACCTGGCCAGCCCGGCAGGGGATCAGCTGCGGCCCACACTGCGGCCCATGCCCTGCAGGATGCCGCGGCCGATCAAGCCCAGACCGCGACCCACCACCTGGGTGAGGAGCACCACCACGAAATCGCCGAGCCGGCGCAGCAGGGCCTGGAGCTGGGGAGCCAGGGCATCGCGGCCCTCCAGCGCCAGGGTGACCAGCTGCTGCCACCAGCCCAGCCGGCGCAGTTCCTGATCACGGGGCTCGGTGAGGGCGAGGGTCTCGATGGCACCCTGGTCGAGCCGGAACAACTGCCGCCGGCTTTCGTAGAGCAGCACGGGCCGCTCGAACCATTCGCTCCAGCGCTGCTGGGCGCTGAGGCGGTTGCGCAACCGCTCCAGGTTGCGGGTCGAGAGCAGTTCGGGCCGCAGCAGATAGCGGCGCAGTTCCGGCCAGGCCCCGCAGCAGGCCAGCACATCGAGGCAGATCAGCTCCGCGCTGCGCACCAGCCAGTTGCTGACCAGCAGTTCGAGGTGGAGCAAGGCCAGCGGTTCATCCGGCGCCAGCAGCCGTCCGTCGACCATCACCGGCTGGGCCTGAACCAGGCTGATCAGCATCGGCTGGGGATCGGGCAGTTCCGGGTCGTCGTCGGTGAGTGCCGCACTGGCCAGCAGGGTGTCGGCCACGGGCCGGAGGCTGCCATCGCAGGGCAATTGCACGTAGGTGCCGGCCATGCAGCGCAGGGCCTCGCGGCGCAGCTCCGCCTGCCAGGCCCGCCAGCTGTCCTGCAGGGCCACACCACGCTGGTTGTCCTGCATCAGCCGCAGGCGCAGGCGGTCGAACTGCTCCAGCAGGGCCAGCAGCAGGTCTTCCCGGCGGCTGGGGCTGAGCCCCTCAAGGGCCAGCAGCAGGCCACTGCGGTTGGCCAGCTCGGCGCGGCAGGTCTCCTGCAGGCGGGCTCGGATCGCCTGCCAGACGCTGCTGGCATCCCGCTGGCGCAGGGTGAGGCTGGTGCTGGAGCGGCGGGTCAGGGCCGTGCCGCTGGCCTCATCGGGGGGAGACGGCAGCTCCGGGATCTCCTGGCTCCAGGCCAGCTGGGCCGGTGCCCAGATCCACAGCAGCAACTGCCGGGCGACCCGCAGCTCCCGCTGGCGGCCCTCCAGCAGCAGTTGCTGCAACAGGCTCTGCGGCGGCGGATCGAGCAGGTGGGCGCAGAGGGCCAGATCGGCATCGATCTGCTGCAGCCCGCTGAGCAGCAACCACTGACCCAGCCCCAGCACCGGCGCGCTGCTCGGCGGAGCCGCCGCTGCGCTGCCGCTGGCAGCGAGGTGCACCACCCGCCCGCCGGCCAGCAAGGTCGTGATCGCCTCCAGCAGAGCGTCGGGGTCGGGGTCCTGCAGCAGTCCCTGCACCGGCAGAGCCAGCCACTGTTCGCGCCGGTCGGTGGCCCCGGCGGGCAGGGTCAGCAGGATCGGTGCCGGTTGCCAGCGCTCCTGCAGGTGCTGCACTTCGGTCAGCAAGGCCTCAGGTGCGGGCAAGGGGGCCGCCAGGCACCACAGGATCAACTGCGGCGCACCCTGAAGCGCCTCGGCAGTGAGGGCCACCCGGTAGCCGCTGGGCTCACCGCTGAGCAGGCTCGCCAGCCCATGGCGCAGCAGGGGGTCGGCCAACAGCAGCAGCTGCGGAACGGAGTCAGGGGGCGACGAGCCCGATGTGGAACGCACGCCCAGGGGCACGGAGTGGGCCCAAGGTACCGATCACTGCCTCAGAACTCCAGAGGTGTGGCGGGTTGACCGGATGGACTGACCAGGTGCTTTGACGGGGTGAACTCAGCGTCGGCGATCGACGTGATGGGGCTGGAACCGCTGAAAACTCAGCGGCGTGGCCGGCCGGTGAGATGCAGGGTGTACGACTCGATCGCGAATCCGGTGAGCTCTTCGATCTGCCGAACCAGGGCTTCGGGCAGCACCACGTCCAGGTCCTGGATGGCGCCGGTCTCGCTGCAGGTGAGATGGCTGTGGGGATCGGCGCGGTAGCCATAGAGCCGGCCATTGGCGCGGTCGAGGCATTCGATCACGCCGGCCGATTGGAGCGCCTCAAGGTTCTGATAAACGGAGGTATGGCCGATGTTGCGGCCTAGATCGTTCAGCTTCTCGAAGATGTCGCGGGCGCTGAGGTGATCCCGTTCGGCCCAGAGCAGATCCAGCACCATGCGCCGCTGGCGACTGAGCCGCATCCCCAGATCGCGGCACCGCTGATACACGTCGTCGACGCTGCCGGGCAGACGGGGCTCATCAGAGTTGAGGCCAGAGTCTTCGGTGGAGCCGGAGGCGGCCAGGGATTCGGCGGCGACGCATCCCGATTGAGCATCAGCCGACCCAGCCGGTGCCGGAGCGACGGATTCGGCGGGGGCGGCGACCACGGGTAAAGCGAAGTGGGTATGGCTCTGTTATAGGGGGGCGACAGCTGTAGGGGGGGAAGCGGTTCAGGCGACGACGCCCCCACCCAAGCCAAACGGTGTCCCCAGCGGTGGCACGTCCTGCAGCCTGCCCTCACCAACCGCGTGCAGCGCATCGGCCAGGGTGAGGCGCCCGTCGTAGAGGGCCCGGCCCACGATCACGCCCTCCACCCCCAGGGCCTGCAGCGGCAGCAGCGACAGCACGTGTTCGAGGCAGCCGATGCCACCGGAGGCGATCACCGGCACCTGGCTGGCGTCCGCCATGGCGCGCAGGGCCTCCAGGTTCGGGCCCGCCAAGGTGCCATCGGTGGCGATGTCGGTGCTGATGATCGCGGCGATGCCGCTGCCGGCGAAACTCTGGGCCAGGGCCGTGGCCTCGACCGTGCTCTCCTCGATCCAGCCGCGGGTGGCGACCTTGCCGTCCTTGGCATCGATGCCCACCACGATCCGGCCGGGATGGCGCTCCGCCAGACGCAGCACCAGCTGCGGCTGCTCGATCGCCACCGTGCCCAGAATCACCCGATCCAGGCCGCAGGCCAGCAGCTCCTCCGCCCGCTCCAGGGAGCGCACGCCGCCGCCGAGCTGCACCGGGATGTCGAGGGCGGCGGTGATCGCCTTGACGGCCCCATCGTTGACCGGCTCGCCGGAGCGGGCGCCGTCGAGATCGACCAGATGCAGCCGCTCCGCTCCCTGGCGCTGCCAGGCGAGGGCCTGGGCCACGGGGTCGTCGCTGAAGCGGGTCACCTGGTCGTAGTCGCCCTGGTGCAGCCGCACGCACTGACCGGCCAACAGGTCGATGGCGGGGAGAATCTGCATGGGGCGGCGGTGACTGGCCCCATCTTCCCTGGCAGGCAGGGACAGCCAGCCGCTGCACCAGAGGCTGGGGTCGTGCAGCTCCGGCAACGGCACCAGCAGCCGGAAACCGGGCTGCAGCACCGCCTCCAGTTCGGCTGCGCAGGCGGCGATCGGATCGCGCGC
Source organism: Synechococcus sp. CBW1006 (assembly GCF_015840525.1). Taxonomy (NCBI): domain Bacteria; kingdom Bacillati; phylum Cyanobacteriota; class Cyanophyceae; order Synechococcales; family Synechococcaceae; genus Synechococcus; species Synechococcus sp. CBW1006. The sequence continues at coordinate 3,542,028 of NZ_CP060396.1, forward strand.
CCGTCCCCGTCGACCCACCAGGGTGAAGTGGCGATAGCCCTGGCTGCGGGCCAGGCTCCTGTCCTGGGCCGTCCAGTGCCGGGCCAGCTGCCGCCGGCCAGCCCCGCGGCCCCTTGGCTGTGGTGTCATCGCAGATCAGCCTCTGCGCGCCGCCGCCACAGCGCCAGGCCGCCGCCGCGGCCCCGGGCCGCAAGCCAGTCGGACTCGGCCGCGATCAGGGCGAAGAAGGGCTGGCGCCGCGGATCACCGCCTTCCGGCAGGGGGCGGCTCCACAGCGGCCGGAAGCCTCCGTTGGCCTCCAACCAGCCAAGCTCCAACAGGTTGAAGCTGAAGCGGAGCAGAGGCCGTTTGCCCACCAAGGCACCCTGGCCGCTGAAGCGCAGCTCCAATCGCCCCAGGCGCACCGCATTGGTGAGGTGAAGGGTTGATGAATCCACCGAGACAGACGCAGGTGAAGGCGCAGGAAGGGGCACCGTGGTGGTCGTTGGCGCAGACGTCGCACTGCGAATCTCCAGCCGTGCCCCCAGCAGCTGCAGCAGGGGACTGGCCACCCGATCCGGGGTCTGCCGACCCTTGCGCCAGACGCTCTGCAGACACCAGCAGGCCTCGAGCTGCGGCGCGCCGATACCGCTGCCCTGGCGGCGACAGCGGCGTTCCAGCGCCTCCAGGGTGACCCCATCAGGCAGACCCGAAGGATCAGGAGCGGAAAGGGAATCCAAAGGCTTCGTCGCGGCGGCGATCACCCCTGCAGTGAACGACATCCAGGCCCCAAGGGCCCTCCCTGCTGCGTCGCCATCCTGGCGAGCCCTGCCGCCATCCGATGATCTCAGAGCTGGATGGCCTCAGAGCTGCCTGGTGAGCCATGCTGAACCGGTCGGCCTGGGCGGTTGCCCCACTGGACCGGCGCCGGTGCCACCGATGAGATCCACCCCCACTCCCGTCCCCGGGGCCTCGTCGTCGGACGAGGTTCAACCTCAACAGGTTCAACCACAAGAGGTTCAGACCCCTCTGCCTGGGTTGCCCCTGCATCTGAAGAGTGCGGGCAATGCGCTCACCCAACGGCTGGAGCAATTGCACCAGCAGCTCCTGGATCTGGTGCCGACCATTGATCGGATCGCCTGTGCTCTCTACGACCCAGGCACCGATCTGCTGAAGACGTTCATCAACAGCACCCGCAGCGGCGCAGCGATCGCAGCCTATGAATTCCCCCTGGGCGGCAGCAGATCCCTGAGCGAGTTAGTCCGAACCCGGCGGCACCGCGTGATCGACGACATCCCCAGCACAATCCAAGCCGGCAACCAGCATTCCAAATGGTTACTGGAGCAAGACTATCGATCCTCGTTAACACTTCCACTGTTTGACAATGACAATTTCATCGGCTTCCTCTTCTACGACTCTTGCCAGGCGGCTGCATTCACGCCGGAAGTACAGCGCAATCTCTCCTTATTCTCGAAGCTGATCAATATGACGATCTCCCAGGAGATCGGTGTGGTCCGCTCATTACTCGCTTCCGCCAGCGTGGCCAGGGATTTTGCCCAGCTGCGTGATTTCGAGACCGGCACCCATCTCGAACGCATGGCGCACTACTGCCGCCTGATTGCCAAGGGCGTCGCCCCGCAGTTCAGCCTGAGCGATGAGTTCGTTGAGCATGTCTTCCTGTTCGCCCCCCTGCACGACATCGGCAAGATCGGCATCCCAGACAGCATCCTGCTCAAGCCCGGACGTCTTGATGCTGCCGAAAGGGAGGTGATGAAGACCCATGTGAACAAGGGTGTCGCGATCCTTGAACGCATCATCGGACAGTTCGCCCTGGAGGAACTGGCCGATTCGATCGTGATGCGCAACATCGTGGCCGGCCATCACGAGCGCCTCGACGGATCGGGCTATCCCGCTGGCCTCAGGGCTGATGAGATTCCGATCGAGGCGCGCATCGTGGCCGTGGCCGATGTCCTCGATGCCCTCACCAGCGTGCGGCCCTACAAACAGCCCTGGTCGGTGGAGCAAGCCCTGACCGAACTCGAGCGGTTGGTCAGCGAGGGCAGCCTGGATCCCGACTGTGTCGCGGTGGTGCGCAGCCAGAGCGACCAGGTGGAGGCCATCCGTCACCGCTTCGCTGAGACCTGAGTCGGCGCCGGGTCTGAGCGGCGGCGCCGGGCCCAGCACAATGGCGCCAGTTCCTGGTGATGCGGCCGTGAAGATCCTGGTGATGGGCGGAACCCGGTTCGTGGGCAAGCCCCTCGTGGAGCAGCTGATCGCCTCCGGCCATGCACTCACCCTGTTCACCCGCGGCAGGAATGCGGTGCCTGCCGGGGTGGAGCACCTGGTGGGTGACCGCACCGACCCGGCCAGCCTGGACCAGCTGCGGGGGCGCCGTTTCGAGGTGATCGTCGACAGTTCCGGCCGCACGCTCAGCGATTCCAGCGCCGTGATCGAGCGCACCGGTGCGCCAGGCCAACGCTTCGTTTATGTGAGCTCCGCCGGCGTCTACGCCGACAGCGCCCAGTGGCCCCTCGACGAGGAATCCCCCACCGATCCGGCCAGCCGTCACGCCGGCAAGGCCGACACCGAAGCCTGGTTGCGACAGCAGGGCATCCCCTTCACCAGCTTCCGGCCCACCTACATCGTGGGTCCCGGCAACTACAACCCCGTCGAGAGCTGGTTCTTTGATCGGATCGTGCACGATCGGCCGGTGCCGCTGCCCGGCGATGGCAGCACCATCACCCAGCTGGGCCACGTCAACGACCTGGCCGCTGCCATGGCGCGCTGCATCGAGGTGGAGGCGGCCACCAACCGCATCTACAACTGCACGGGGGCCAAGGGCGTCACCTTCACCGGACTGGTGGAGGCGGCCGCCCGCGCCTGCGGCAAGGATCCCGCCGCCGTGCCGATCCGCAGCTTCGATCCCGCCGGTCTCGATCCCAAGGCGCGCAAGGCCTTTCCGCTGCGCCTCAACCATTTCCTCACCGACATCCACCGGGTCTGCTCCGAACTGGCCTGGAGCCCCGCCCACGACCTGGATCAGTGCCTCCGCGACAGCTTCGTGAACGATTACGCCCTGCGGATGCCCACCAGTCCCGATTTCAGTTCTGACGAGCGGCTGCTGGCCGGCTGACCAGGTAGCCCAGGGCTGAACTGAGGGCCAGGAGCAGGGAGGGCCAGAACAGCCACCAGCCCAGCTGCCGCAGCACCAGGGGCAACCCCGGCGAGGCGACCCCAGCCAGGCTCCACGTCTCGGGCCAGAGCAGCAGCAGCAGCGCGGCGAACTGCAGGATCGTCTTGGCCTTGCCGGAGGCCGAGGCGGGTCCACCGCTGCTCTGGCCGGCCCGCCAGCCGGAGATCAACAGCTCGCGGGCCAGCAGCAGCCACACGGCCCAGAGCGGCAGGGTTCCGGCGGCCCCCAGCCAGAGCAGGGGGGCGCTGATCAGGATCTTGTCGGTGAGGGGATCGAGGCGGGCGCCCCACACCGAGCCACCGCCGGCCCGACGGGCCAGGGCACCATCGGCCGCATCGCTGAGGCCCCCCAGCAGCAGCAGGATCCAGGCCAGCCCCTGCCAGCCAGCCGCGAGGGCCAGCAGCAGGGGCAGCCCCAGCAGGGCCCGCAGCACGGTGAGGGCATCGGCAGCGCGCCGGAGGGAGGCCATGGCAGGGGGCATGTGGCGTGAGGCCGATCCTGAACCCTCCCCGCCGCAGAATGGCCGCAGTTCGTTCTGGTCACCGTGGTGCAACAGCCGGTCTCCGCAGTGATGTCCGCGCCGGTGTTGAGCGTGGGCCCCGACACCCCCCTGCAGGATGCGGTGCAGCTGATGAGCCAGCACCACATCGGCGCCCTGGCGGTGGTGGGCAGCGCTGGCGAGCTGGTGGGTGAGCTCACCGAGCAGGATCTGATGGTGCGCGAGAGCGGTTTCGATGCCGGGCCCTATGTGATGTTGCTCGATGCGGTGATCTACCTGCGCAATCCCCTGCAATGGGACAAACAGGTGCATCAGGTGCTCGGCAGCACCGTGGGGGAGGTGATGGGCCGCCATCCCCACCATTGCCCCGCCGATCTGGGCCTGCCCGCCGCGGCACGGCAACTGCATGAGAGCAGCACCCAACGGCTGTTCGTGCTCGATGCCGACCAGCGGCCGGTGGGAGTGCTCACCCGTGGCGACGTGGTGCGGGCCCTGGCGACGGTGGAGTGAGCGTTGGCGGAACCACGGTCCCTTCGGCCACGAGCCAGAGCTGCTCACCCTGGGGACGGGGATGACCGCCCGTCAACTGCCCGAAGGAGGGAAGAGCCAGCCGCTGGCCCTGGGGGTCGTAGGCGAAGCAGGGCAAGCGCAGGCGATCGCCACGCCGGCCCAGCAGCGCCACCGGATGCAGATGACCGCAGAGGTTGAGCCGTCCCGGCCGCGGATCGGGTTCGTGGCTGAGCCAAAGGGCGCCTGCCGCCTGGGCGGGCTCCTGGGGCAGCCCATCGATCCAGCTGCCCCGTTCGTGGTTGCCGCCGATCAGCTGCAGGGGGCAGCCCAGCAGCTGCGGCAGGGCGGCCAGCTTCTGGCGCAACTCGGCGGTGAGCCCAAGGCGGCTGTGGATCAGATCCCCCAGCACCACCACCCGGCGGGGCCGCCAGCGGTGGGCCAGGGCCAGCAGGACGTTGAGGGTGGCGCCATCACCATCGCTGGGCAGCGGGATGCCATGGGCCTGGAAGGTCTCGGCCTTTCCGAGGTGCAGATCCGCCACCAGCAGCAGGCCCTGCCGCGGATCCCACACCGCCTTGTCCCCCAGGAACAGCAGCTGGTGCTGGCCCCACTGAAAGACGGTCATCCGCGTACATCCCTCCACCGCAGCAGGGCCATCCCACCCCGAATCGGGCCATGCTGATGGTTCCCAAGGTTTCTTCGCGTGTCTTCGCCGTCTCCCGCCACGGCCGACAGCACCGCCTGCCTGCTGAAACTGGCGCCCTTCGTGCAGGGCCGGGTGCGGCGCGGCATCGTCGGCAGCAGCCGCTACGCCCAGCGCCTTCGCGACGACATCCGCAAGGCGGCGGCCGATCCCCTGGCGCCGCCCGTGCTGATCAGCGGCGAACCAGGTTTGGAGAAGGACAACATCGCGGCCCTGATCCACTTCGGGTCTCGTCGCCGCACCCGCCTGCTGGTGCGCTTCAACGGCGCCCTGCTGCGGCCCGATGGCTCGGATCTGTTCGGTCCTGCCAGCGGCCAGGGGGAGGGCAGCGTGCTCGATTGCCTGGGGGACGGGTCCCTGCTGATCGACCAGGTGGATCTGGTCGACCCGGAGCTGCTGCCGGCCCTGCTCGAACTGGCCCGCACGGGCAAATGGCGGGGGCCGAGCGAATCGGCGCCCGTGCACCACTTCAGCGGCCGGGTGTTCTTCACCGCCGAGGCGCCGGTGCCGGGCTTCGAGGGCCTCGGGGCCCAGATCCGGGTTCCGCCCCTGCGGGTGCGGCGCAAGGACCTGGGTGAATGGCTGCGCTACGGCGTGCGGCAGCGGACCCGCAAGCTTGGCTGGAAGCAGCCACCGGAGGTCTCCGAAACGGTGGTGAAGCGGCTCCAGACCTACGACTTCCCCAACAACCTGCGCGAACTCGATGGCCTGATCGCCCGGGCCCTGCGCCAGTGCAGTGCCCAGCAACCGGCCGAATTACCGGAAGATGTGTTCTGGACCGGCCCCAGCCATCGCTATCAGGGTCTGCGCTTCGACCTCTGGCGCTGGAAGCCGATGCTGCGTGACCTGATGCGATCCCCACGGCTCTGGAACGGCCTGTTGTTCGGCCTGGTCAGCTGGGTGTTCGTGCTGGTGAACCTCTGGCTGTGGCTGGGCCCCCAGGACCGGGCCAGCAACGGCGGGCTCAACCTGTTCTGGACCTGGTGGTGGCCCCTGATCCTGCTCGGTTACCCCCTGGTGGGCCGGCTCTGGTGCTCCTTCTGCCCCTTCATGGTCTGGGGCGAGATCGTGCAGCGGCTGGGGCGTCGCCTCGGCCTGAAGCCGCGCCCCTGGCCTCGCGGCGATACGGATCGCTGGGGGGCACCGGTTCTGGCGGCCGGCTTTGCCGCGATCCTGCTCTGGGAGGACCTGGCCGACCTGCCCAATACGGCCAGGCTGAGCAGCTGCCTGCTGTTGTTGATCACCGCCGGCGCGGTGGTCTGCTCGCTGCTGTTCGAGAAACGCTTCTGGTGCCGCTACCTCTGCCCGGTGGGAGGCATGAACGGCCTGTTCGCCAAGCTCTCGATCCTGGAACTGCGCGCCCAGGTGGGCACCTGCAGCGGCAGCTGCAGCACCTACGCCTGCTTCAAGGGCGGCCCCGCCGAAGGCGAGGGGATGGCCACCGGCGGCTGCCCAGTGGGCACCCATCCGGCCCACCTGGCCGACAACCGCAATTGCGTGCTCTGCCTCACCTGCGCCCAGGCCTGCCCGCACCGCTCGGTGCAGCTGCGCCTGCGCCCCCCCGCCGCAGACATCCAGCGCAGCATGGCGCCACCGGCCGGTGAGACCGGCCTGATCCTGGTGCTGGCGGGTGGCGTGACCCTCACCTACTGGTCGAAGCTGCTGGGCTGGCTGCCGCTGGCGCCCCTGTCGCTGCAGAGCGGACCGCTGCTGCCCCGGCTGGCCTTCGCGAGCCTGGCTCTGGCCCTGCCCGCCGCCGCCTTCCTGGCGACCCGCTGGCTGGCCGTGCCGCTGCGGCGCCAGCGGGTGCTCTACGGCCTGCTGCCCCTGCTCTGGGCGCTGCTGCTGGCCCGCTACCTGCCGCTGGGCATGGTCGAGGCCGGCCAGCTGCTGCCGGTGAGCCTGACGCCGCTGGCGCCGGATCTGGCGGCAACCCTGCCGGGCTGGAGTGCAGATCCGCACGTGATCACCTTCTGCCAGAGCCTGGTGGTGCTGGTGGGGGTGGTGGGGTCGTGGGTGCTGCAGCGCCGCCTGCGCCAGGCAGACCGCTGGCGCTGGCTTCTGGGTCCCCTGCTGGTGCTGGGCCTCGGTGCGGGCGGTCGCTGGTTGGTGGCTTTGCCCTGAACCCGGTCCTGCCTTTGCGGAACTGAAGATCCGTGGCTCAGACGATCAGTAGCCACGGCAGAGGCGCTCGAGATCACTGCGGCGATAGAGCGCCACGGGCTGATCCGTGGGGGTCTGGGCCAGCTTGTGATCCTTGGTGAGCAGATGCTCAGCGCCGAGCCGGTTACCCACGATCGCCCGCTGGCTGCCGCTGCTCCCCCTCCAGAGCTGGCAGTCGTGGCGGCTGTCGGCATGGACCTGGCTGGGCATGAACCCAAGCCCCAACGCCAACCATCCCGACAGCGCCAGCGGCGTGACGGGTGAGCGCCGCGTCCCCCGGGATTGGCGAGGTCCGCGCCAACGGCCATCGGGAATCGGCGCCACATGCCGCACCTGCCGGGCCCGTCCGAGATAGACCCACACCTCTCGACCATCCAGCAGAACAAGCCGCTGGCGCCGATAGAGCCGCGGCACACCTTCCAGCCGATCGAGATCGCCAAGCTGAGCCTCATTCACGGCATAGACCTCCCCGTGGATGACCCCGTTTTCGGTTGAGGGGGTTGGGGATGATGGCGACGCGGATGCGCTGGGCGAGGCGACAGGGAAGCAGCCATCCATCTCAACAGCCATCGGGAAGGGGCCAAGGTCATAGAGAACAGCTCCGCCGAGGCACCCCCGGCCCAGAAACCGAGCTCCAGCCAGCCAGCCATGGTTCCGATGGCCCCGCAGCAGTGTTCCGTAGACGAAGACGGCCTGCAGGCCAGGGGTGGCAGCGCGACTGGGATAATCCGTTGACCTGCTGATGTCGTCCATGACCATTGCGCTGTTGCTTGCTCTGGCGGCCTCGCTCGGCCTGATGACCTGGATCGTCAAACGACTCGAACGGGCCTGAGCAACTGAGCCCAGCCTCTCAGGCAGGGCGTTGCGATGGCATCGCTTCCCCTGCGTCGGGGGTTGCGATGGCGACATGTCCACTGGAGCCCTGACGTTGTTGCTTGGCCTGATACATGGCCTGATCCGCCAGGTGGAGCAACTGCTCAGCGCTGGCGGCATGGTCCGGAAACAGGGCGATACCGATGCTCACAGACAGCGGTAGCCCCTCCAGCTCGGGGATGGGCAACTCCACCTGCTCCTGCAGTTTGTGCGCCAGCGTGATCAGTCCGTTCTGATCGGAAGCCTGGGGAATCAGCAACACGAATTCATCACCACCCTGCCTGGCCAGGGTGTCGCTTTCACGGATCACCAGCTGAAGGCGTGCCGCCACGGTCTTGAGCACACGATCGCCTGTGGCATGGCCGAGCTGATCATTGATGGGCTTGAAGCCATCGAGATCCAGGAACACCAGCGCCACCCGCAAGCCATAGCGCTTGGCCCGGGCCAAGGCCTGATCCATCTGAACAATCAGCTCGGCGCGATTGGGCAGGCCTGTGAGGTAGTCATGCCGAGCCTGGAAACGAATCTCAGCCTCCTGCCTGTAGCGATCGCTGATGTCGTGCAACATCCCCACATAACAAATCAGTTGTTCACCGTCGTTGCAGACCGCCTTGATGGTGAGTTCATGCCGCCTCAACTCGCCATTCTTCAGGCGGTTCCAGATCTCTCCTTCCCAGCGACCCTGATGCTGAAGGCACTCCCAGAGCTGTCGAAAGAAAGCTTTGTCATGCCGGTTGGACTTGAGGATGCTCATATTTTGGCCAAGCAACTCTTGCCGGCTATAGCCCGTGAGTTGAGAAAAGGCCTGATTGCAGGATATCAGTCTTGCATCTGAATCGGTGATGGTGATGCCATACGACGATTGCTCGAAGACAGTGGCCGCCAGGGCCCGCTCCCGGTTGCGGGCCTGCGAGATGGTCAGCTGATTCAGCACCAACCGATGATTCCGGACAAGCAGCCAGGTGATCCCGCAGATGGCGCTGCTGAAAACAACACCAATCGCAAGGGTGATCCAGGCGATGGCATTGAGCCCCCAGAATTGTCCACTGGTTCGACCCAACTGAACGCCAAGCAGAAAGGTCCTGCCGCCAACATTGAATCTCGAGAAGGAGGCATACTTCAAATCGGGAGTACCAGACCCATCCGCCTGCTGGGTTAACACCCGTCCAGCCGACTGACTGAACAACAGTTCACTTGGTGTCGCAAGACTGCCGTCGTACAATGCAAAGCTGGCTCGGCGGAGATAAGGGTTCCTGATCGGCACCAGTGCAGCCTGGACCAGATCAGCCATCCGCAGGGGGGAGTAAGCCCAACCGAGCAAGTCCTTGAACGCAGCATCTCCACGTCCTGCCGGGGAAAACACACCCTTGACGTGCATGCGACTGCCATCACGAAAGATGGGCAGATAAAGCAGCGCCCCTGCCTGGACATCGTCTGAATTTTCCTGAAGAAGTTTCACCCTCCCAGAAAGAGAGGGGAGCCCCGTCAGCGCGGCACGCTTCATCGCCTCACGCCGCACAGGGTTGCTATACATGTCATAGCCGACTGCTCGCTCATTACGCCAGTCGCTTGGCTGAAGAAACTCAATTGTGGTATAAATTTGTCGCCGGCCCTCAGGGAATACGCGAAAATCGCTGCGCCCTTTCGATCGCATGCTATTCAAGAAGGGCTTGAGTTGGCCTTCTGGAATCAATCGCGAAAAGCCAACTCCTTGAATCCCTCTGAGATTGGTTGCCGTTCCTGCGATCTCACGGAAGAAGCTCTGAAACTCCTGCCGTTCCACATCCTCTGAGGCGTTGAACAAGCCCACCACCGAGGAGAGCAGAGCCGTATTGACCTCAAAACGCCGTTCGACCGCGTCCCGGATATCATCTGCCAGCGCCTTTTCGAGGCGGAGATGCTCCTTGATCCCCCGCTGTCGTGCAGACTCCACGGCCACGGCCGTGAGCAACAGACTTAGGGAGAAAACAACCTGCGGCAACACCTGATAGACAAAGTGTCGTTGTATCCGTTCAGGGGGCGTGACAGCTCGCGGCGAACATCGGCCCTGCTGAACCCTTGACGACAGCTTGATTTCCGGTTGCATCTCAGGTAGAGACCCGCCTGTGATGACCGCACATCCGGCTGGAATTCCAGAAGCCGACTGGCTGGAAACTCCCGCCAGCGTCAGAGCGCTGATCAACGCCCAGCAGCAGGAGATCGAGCTGTTGCGCGGCCAACTCACCTCCTTGGCCACCGAGTTGGCAAACCTGCGTGAGCGGATCGGACGCAGCTCTCGCAACTCATCCAAACCTCCCTCCAGTGATGGTCTGGGTTTTAAGCCGCCAGAACGGCGCAAGGGCAGTGGCCGCAAGCGGGGCGGCCAGCAGGGCCATCCCGGATCCGGACCAGAGCTGCTGTCGATCGAGCGGGTGGATCAGGTGGTGGATCACCACCCTGATGCCTGCCGCCGCTGTGGCACCTTGCTCCAGGGAGAGGATCTCGATCCCCTGCGCCATCAGGTGATCGAGATCCCGCCGATTACCCCGCTGGTGATCGAGCACCGGCTGCATCGCCTGGTCTGCCCCTGCTGTTCCACCAGCACCTGCGCCTCGTTGCCGGCGGATGTGGAGGCCAGTCACTACGGCCCAAGGCTCAGTGCACTGGTGGGCCTGCTGGGCAGTGCCTTTCCGTTGAGTTTCAGCAAGACCCAGGCCCTGCTCCAGCAGCTGGTAGGAGTGGAGATGAGCCGCGGCGCGATTGCACGGGTCCGCCAGCGCTTGAGTGCAGCACTGGAGCAGCCCATGCAGGAGGCCCTTGCTTTTGCCCGCGTGCAGCCGGTGGCCTACGTAGATGAAACTGGCGCCCCCACCGGCAATGCCGACGGCAACAATCCCACTGGAAAGCGGGGCTGGCAGTGGGTCATGGTCACCGCCGTGGTGACGGTATTTGTGCAAGGGCTGAGTCGATCGACGACCGCTGCCATCGAGCTGCTGGGGAACGCCTTTGGCGGGATTGTGGTGAGCGATCGCTTCTCGGCCTACAACCACCTGCCCACCAAGCAGCGCCAGCTGTGCTGGGCGCACCTGATCCGCGACCTGACGGCCATCGCCGAACGCCCGGGCGCCAGCGCTGAATTCGGAGCCCAGCTGCTGGGCCTGCAGCAGCAGCTGTTTGGCCACTGGCACCGCTACAAGGAGGGAAAGATTGACTGGCCCGCCTTGCAGCAAAGCTGCCGGCCGATCCGCCAGACCTTTGAGACCACGCTGCAGCGGGTAGTAGAGCTCGGCTACCAGCGCGGCGAGCGAACGCCTTGGGCCAGCACAGTGCGCACGTGCCAGCAGCTCCAGAAGGTGACAGGTGGGTTGTGGACCTTCCTGGAGAACGAGGGAATAGAGCCCACCAACAACGCCGCAGAACGTGCCCTGCGCCAATCGGTGATTCAGCGCAAGATCAGTCAAGGAGTCCAATCCCGCCAAGGTGCGATCTGCCGGAGCCGCCTGCTCACGGTCACCACTACCCTCAGGCAACAGGGGCGGGATGTCTGGGAGTTCCTGGAGCAGGCCTGGATCGCCCATCACCGCGATGGGGTGATGCCGTCACTGCTGAGCGATCCCTGAAGGCAGAAGAAAGGACAAGGAAGAGTCTCTGATCGCTCAGCGGTGAGCGATCAGGCTTGCATTCGTGCGGTGGGGCGTCCCGACCCCTGAACGCATACGTGTCGTTGTCTCCAGAACGGAACTTCGCTCGTTGCCTCCAGAGGGGGTTCGCTATCCGTCATGGCTGGAACTGGAGCGCCGTGGGAATGCAGGCCAGCAGGAGATCGCCCCTTCAGTATGGCTGCTCTGGAGCCCAGAAAACGGCAACGCCAACCCAACCGAACAGCTCTTCATCAGCCTTCGCGCCGCTCAGCCTCGGCGATCAGGCGACGCACCCTCTCCAACACCGATTCATTGCTCATGCGGCTGTTCAGCCGCTCCACCAGCAGAGGGAAAGCCAGAGGACCCTGCCGCTGTGGGGTTTCCAGGCGCAACTCGGAGCGTAGCAGCCGCCGCAGGGCCTGGCGCAGCCGGGGCAACTCCAGCTGCTCGGCCATCACTTCGCGGCGCGCCTGCTCCAGCAGACGATTGTCCGGCTCATGCCGACCGAACACCTCGAACAGCAGGGCGGCACTGATCTGCAGCTGGCCACCACTTTTGGACTGTCCAGGGTAGCCATGACGCACCAACCCGGCAATCTGGGCAATGGAACGAAAGCGGCGGCGGCAGAGCTCGGAGAGATTCACCGCCTGCTCCAGATCACGTTCGAGGCAGGAGTCGTCGAGCAGCTCCTCCGCCTGCAGCTCGAACAGCTCCAGCAGGGGGTAACCACGCGGGGCCAGCAACTCGAAGCCGCAATCATTCACCGACACCGTGAAGGTGGTGGCCTGGCAGCGGGCCAGGCGCCAGGCCCAGAGGAAGCCCAGGCCCTCGTGCACGAAGCGGCCATCAAAGGGGTAGGCATAGAGGTGCTGACCCTCGCGGCTGGAGCAGATCTCCACCAGGAATTCCGTCTCCAGCGGCAGATGGGAGAGATCCGCCTGGCGGCGCAGCAGGGGCTCGAGAGCGCGTAATTCCGGGGTGTCGAGGCCGGCGGGATTCGGCTCCGATCGGGCCAGAGCCAGGGCACAGCGGTGCAGCTCGGCCCGCAGCTGGGTGCTGAGCAGATCGGAGAGGGCCATCTGCCCCCCCGCCCAGGCCGGCACCGTGGTACTGCGGCGGTTGCTGGCCTTCACCTGGGCTGTCATCTCACGCAGCCGCACGAACTCCAGCTGGCGACCGGCGAAGAAGAACACATCGCCGGGCTTGAGGCGGGAGATGAAGGCCTCCTCCACGTGGCCCAGCACGGCGCCGCGCACGACGCGCACCATAACGGCGCGATCGGCGGTGATCGTGCCGATGTGCAGCCGATGCAGGCGCTGGATCGCCGGCTCGCGCACCACATAGGCGAAGGGTTCTCCGGGGCTGGGCGGGCGCTCGCGGTCGATGCGGTCAGGCAGCAGCGCCGCCCGCTGCAACTTGCGGTAGCGGGGATAGGCCCCCAGGCAATCGCCCCCGTCCTCCAGGAAACGCAGACACCACTGCCAGGTGGCGTCATCAAGCTGGCGGTAGCTCCAGGCCGTACGCACCGTCGCCAGCTCCTGCTCAGGGTTGAAGCCGGGGCCACAGGCCAGGGTGGTGAGGTGCTGCAGCAGCACATCGATCGGAGCGTCAGGCGGGCGGCGCTGCTCCACCAGACCGGCGGCCAGACCCCGCCGCATGGCGCTGACCTCCAGCAGCTCGAGGGCGTTGGTGGGCATGAACAGCACCTGGGAGATGCCACCGGGGCTGTGGGCGCTGCGGCCCGCCCGCTGCAGCAAGCGGGCCAGGTTCTTGGCGCTGCCGATCTGCACGACCCGCTCCACCGGCTGGAAATCCACGCCGAGATCAAGCGAACTGGTGCACACCACCCAGCGGATCTCGGCGTTCTTGACGCCGCTCTCGATCGCCTCCCGTTCGGAGCGGTCGATGGCGCTGTGGTGCAGGGCGAGGGCGCCCTCCATCTCCGGGCAGGCGTAGCGCAGGCACTGGTGCCAGCGCTCGGCCTGGTTGCGGGTGTTGGTGAACAGCAGGGTCGCAACACCCGGTTCGAGGCCATCCACCAGCGTCTCGTACATGCGCAGGCCAAGGTGACCGGCCCAGGGGAAGCCATCGATCCGTTCCGGCAGCAGGCTGCGGATGCGGGTCTGGCGCTTCAGCCGGGCCGTGACGATCAGAGGATCGATGTCGCTCACCCCCACGGCGGCCCGCGCCGCCTCCTCGAGGTTGCCGATCGTGGCGCTGATCGCCCAGGTGCGCAGCCCCGGCCGCTGGCGGCGCAGCCAGCTGAGGCAGAGCTCGCTCTGGCTGCCGCGCTTGCTGCCGAGCAGCTCGTGCCATTCATCGAGCACCACCGCATCGAGCTGGGCAAACAACTCCGCAGCCCTCTGGTTCGCCAGCAGCAGCGACAGGGACTCCGGCGTGGTGATCAGGATCTGGGGCGGGGTGCGCAGCTGGCGGGTCCGCTCACTGCTGCTGGTGTCGCCGTTGCGGATGCCGACCTTCAGGGGCCAGGCCATCGCCTCGATCGGTTCGCGGATGGCCAGCGCCAGATCGCGGCTGAGGGCCCGCAGCGGGGTGAGGTAGAGGAGGCGAATCCCGGGAGCCAGGCCGGCTCCGCCGGCGGCCTCCGCCTCGGCCAGCAGCTGGGCGATCGGGCCCATCACTGCCGCGTAGGTCTTGCCGGAGCCGGTGGGAACCTGGATGAGGCCACTGCGGCCCTGCAGATCGGCGGTCCAGCACTGCCGCTGGAATGGCATCGGCCGCCAGCCGCGCTGGGCGAACCAGGCCTCGATCGGAGCCAGCAGGGCACGGTGGCTGCGGCTGTTCCGTACAACCACGGTCAGCACGAATCGGACTGGGCCTGGTCGGACTGGCCCAGATCGGACTGCTTCTCAAGCAGGCGCCGCGCCGCAGCGAGGCTGTCGGCTTCGGCGGCGGGTTTGTCACGACGCCAGCGGGCGATGCGGGGAAAGCGCACGGCGATGCCGCTGCGGTGGCGACGGGAGGGCTGCAACCCCTCAAAGGCCAGCTCGAACACCTGGTCCGGCGCCACGGCCCGCACCGGCCCGAACCGCTGCAGGGTGTGGCTGCGGATCCAGCGATCGAGCTCGCTGATCTCGGCATCATCGAGGCCGGAATAGGCCTTGGCGAAGGTGACCAGCTGGCCGGCATCGCCGCTGGAATCAGCCGGATCCCGCTCCCACAAGCCAAACGTGTAGTCGGTGTAGAGGTTGGCGCGGCGGCCGCTGCCGGCCTGGGCGTAGAGCATCACCGCATCGAGGCGCAGCGGCTCCTTCTTGTGCTTCCACCAGTGGCCCCGCCGCCGACCGGCCAGGTAGGGCGAGGCGATGGCCTTGAGCATCAGACCCTCCGCGCCGGCGGCGCCAGAGTGGTGCCGCAGCGGTTCGAGCGCGTCCCAGTGATCGAACGGCAGCAGGCTGGAGAGACGCAGGAGCCCGGCTGCGGGGGTGGGTGTCGCCGCAGTGACCTGCCGGTGCAGAGCCTCCAGGGCGGCGCGGCGGAGGCTCAGGGGTTCGGAACGGCAATCGCGGCCCCCCTGCTCCAGCAGGTCGTAGGCCACGAAAGCGGCGGGGCACTCCGCCAGGATCGAACGGCCCGGTGCCTTGCGGCCCAGGCGGCGCTGCAGCTGGGCGAAGGGGGCCGGACGATCGGCCTCCTGCGGCCAGACGATCACCTCACCGTCGAGCACGGTGCCATCGGGAAGGCTGTCCGCCAGGGCGATCAGCTCGGGGAACACCGGATTGATCAGCTCGTCGCCGCGGCTCCAGAGGAAGCTCTCACCAGCGCGGCGGATCAGCTGGCCGCGGATGCCGTCCCATTTCCACTCCACCAGCCAATCGGCGGGGGAACCCGGAAGAGGTGAGTGCGTGCTGGCCTCCAGCGGGGAGGCCAGGAAGAAGGGATAGGGGCGACTGCTGCAGGCGCCGCCGGCTTCGGCGGGAGCCAGCAGCTGCGTCCAGGCGGCGGCACCGGGCTGGAAGCCGCCCATGAGGCGATGGGCCAGCAACGGCTCCTCCAGCTCACTGAGCTGGGCGAGCGCCCGGATCACCAGTCCCTGGGCGACGCCGACGCGAAAGCCACCGGTGAGCAGCTTGTTGGCCACCAGGAGCTCCTGCGGTTGCAGCTGCTGCCAGAGGGCCTGCACGGCAGCCGCCTGTTGCTCGCCCTCCAGCCCGGCAAGGCCGGGCAGCAGCTGCTCCATCCAGTGGGCAAGGGGGAGGGCCATGGGAGGGAGAAGAGCCGTGGGATCCGAGGCGGGTGGTGCGGCGGCCCTTGTGGTGCGTGGTGGGGCAACCTCCGGGGCGGTCTGATGCCAGAGCAAGGCAATGGTTTCAGCGGAATCGCCCACCTGGGCATGGCAGTCGTCGAACAACCAGTCCGGCAGGCCGGTGCCCTCGAGACAGATCTGGCGCAGGCGGCGACCAGTGATCAGGCGGCGGCGCTGCTTGCCGAGCAGGCAGTGCAGCGCCCAGGCCGCATCGGCGGGGGAACGGGCAGCGGTGGCGGCGAAGTAGGCAGCCAGGGCCTCCACCTTGGCGCGGGTGGCGGTGGTGTGATCGAGGTGGGCGAACAGGGCCACGAACGCCTGCATGCCGGGCCAATGGACGCTGGTGCCATCCTGGCGGATCCGGATCACCCCAGCCTGGGACGCTGCAGCTCGAAGAGTTCGCCGAGTTTGGTATAGGCATTCAGGGCCAGTTTCCCCACGGGGCGGAGCGCTTCCGGCGAGGCCATGCCGGATTCCGTCAGGCAGCGGCTCTGGACATGGACCATCACGATGCGGCCGAGGGCCATGGTGAAACGGGTGCCGGGCACTGGGATCAGATCGATGCAATCGCATTCCATGCAGGCCGCAGCGGCCTCGATCCGGGGGGCGGCGATGCGGCTGCAGGCCACGGCCTGGAGCCCCGCTGCCTCGAATTCATTGATGCCCGGGGCATAGTCGGCGGCGGTGATGTTCATCGGCTCCACCAACGCTTCATCCACCACATGCACGGCGAAGCAGCCGGTCTGACGGAGATTGCGCAGGGTGTCTTTCTCGCGATCCCGGTGGGCACCGATCGACACCATCAGCACGGCCGATTGATCACTCAGGGCATTGAAGAAGCTGAACGGCGCCAGGTTGGGCTGACCGTCGCCGCTGATGCTGCTCACCCAGGCGATCGGCCGAGGCACCACCAGGCTGGTGCAGAGCCGATACAGGGCGCCGCCATCGAGGCTGTCGGGATCGATGGATCGCATCGGCGCGGGCTCGGCCATACAGCGCACCCTGAACGTCAAGCGAATGATGCTGCACCAGGTCTTGGCTGAGGGTCCTGAGATCTGGAGGCACGGCTCCGCCCCCCGAGCGACGTGCTGAAATTCCGCAGCCCTTGATCTGCTGCGCCATGGATCGTCGTCACTGGCTGCTGCTGCTCGCAGCCCTGGCCTGCCTGGCCGGTTTGGTGCTCTGGATCGGGGAAATCGACCTGGGCCTCGACGACTCCCTCAATCCACCGCCAACCGCGTCGCCAGGTGTGTCACCAGGCGTGTCGCCAGCGGCATCTGCCGGCGCTGCCCCCACCAAGCCTTGAGCAACACCATCACATCACAGAAACGCTTGGCAGAACCTCCACGCAGGGCCTAGCGCATCAGCCTGGAAGTGATGGGATTGAAGCAATGCTGGCTGCACTGGTGATCCTGGCTGTGATCGTGGCCGTCGGGGCACTGCTCAATCCGTCCCGCGCGGAGTTCCGATGGTTTCTGCAGCTACGCCGGCCGAGATGGCTCACCTTCGAGCGATGGATCCCGCTGATCTGGCTGGCGATCTACCTCTGCTTCTACGGCTCGGCCCTGCTGGTATGGCAGGCCACGGCCAGCGCTGGTGCCATGGCCGGCTTCCTGCTGCTGCTGCTGCTGGTGCAGAGCTACACCTGGGTGATCTGCCGCACGCGCCGGCTGCGAAACGGCACTGCCGTTGGCCTGGCGGGCTGGATCTGGGGCGTGGGTCTGGCCGTCTCGGTGCTGCCGGTGTCGCGGCCGGCGGCAGGGCTGTTGGTGCCCTTCCTGCTCTGGAGCCCGGTGGGCACGTTCGTGACCTGGCGAATGGAGCGGCTGAATCGCTGAGCCGCTGGGCGTTGACGTCAGCAGCCCTTCAGCTCCAGTCGTACCAGCGGGCGATGCCCAGGCGTTCGGCCCAGGCATCGATCACCTGGCGATCCGGATCGCTCACCTCCGTGGATTCGGCCGCATCCGAGGTCGAGGCCTGAGCGAGCTGCAGCAGCTCGGTGCCCAGCTCCTCCCAGGCACTTCCCTGGTAGGGAAGCGAGAATTCCGGGACGCCGCTGAGGGTGGCGGCATGAATCGCGTAGGCGGCATCCATGGCCCTGTTGGCCTGCAGCACCAGGGGTGGCATGCGCCGATCCATGCCCAGGGCCAGGCCCTCCGCCAGCTCCTGGCATTGCTGCCGCAGGAAAGCGTCCTGGCGGCTGCGCAGCTGGGGCAACTGCTCGAACAACCAGCGATCCACCGCCATCGCCGGCGGCACGGTGCGTAACTGGCTGAGGGTGGTGTTGTACAGATTCAGCCCCACCTGACGCTGCTGCGCCAGCGAGAGATCCCGGTTGCGTCGCTCCGCCTCGCTCACCACCCGCTCCCGCGCCTCCCGCCGCGGCAGCATCGCCAGTTGCTGCTCGCCGGGAGCCTGCAGAACGCGCAGGAGCTGCACCGCCTCCATCGCCACCAGATAGGGCGTGGTCTCGTGGGTGTTGTCTCTGTAGAGAATGCGATGCACCGGATCGGCGTCGCTGGCGGGCAGCAGGATCGACTGATCCTCCAGCTCCGACACCCACAGGGTCTGCAGAGGCACACCGGCCACCTGTTCCACCCGATCGAACAGATCACCCAGATCGCTCAGCCAGGTGGCTGCATCAGGTGTGGCTGCATCGGTCATCGGATTCCTGAGCGCCCAAGGATCTACCGCTGGCCATGCTGCATCAGCGGCACCGACGGCCCATCCGGATCCACGGGCAGCCCTTTCAGGGCGAGGGCAAGGCGGCGGCCCAGCAGGAGCAACGGATAGAGGCGCCGGCCCCGTTCCGGTCCCCGAAACAACGGACCCAGCACCTGCAGCAAGGGGGCGCTGGGGCGCAGGCGCTCACAGATCCAGGTGATCGCCGCAGCGCCATGCAGCACCTGCTCCCCCTGCAGCAGCATCGCCCCATCCCGCAGATGGAAGCCTCGCTCTGCCAGCCGGTGCCGCAGCTCTGCAGCGTCGCGGCCATCGACGATCCGCAGACCGGGAATCCCACCGCGCAGCTCGCTGAGAACGGCGAAGTGACTGCAGAACGGACAGCCACCGTCGTAGACGAGCACCGGATCAGGGGTCAGGGTCATGGCCTGTCACGACTACGGGGATCCTGGGTCACAGTCTGGTCACCCTGGCTAGGGAGGGTGGTGGACGCAGACCCTCCGCTCTCCCTTCCCTTGGGTCCACCGACCCTCACGCCAGGCCGCCATGGGCTCAGCATGCGGCTGCCCCTGATCGCCCTGTTGGCGGTTGGATTAGCCGGTGGCGGCTGGCTGCTGTGGCAGCAGAACCGGCGCTCGCAGGAGGAGCGTGCGCTTGCCGCCCAGACAGCCGCGGTGCAGCAGCGTGCGATTGCGATCCGGGTGACGGCGGCGGGATCGATCCGGCCGATCACGCCTGTGAACATCAGCCCCAAGCAGCCCGGGCGCGTCAGCCAACTGCTGGTGGATCAGGGGGATCGGGTGGTGGCGGGTATCGTGCTGGTGACCCACGATCCGGCGGTGGCCCATCGCAGTGACAGGATCGTGCGGCTTCAGGATGGACAGATCACAAGCGACAGCAGCGCCCAAGGGGAGAGGAGCTGAGCCGATTGCTCTCAGGACTGCTCACCAAGTGGTCCTTTGGCGCATCACACCCGAGAACCCCATCACCACCGGCGGCTTGAAGGGCTCCAGCTGCTGGGCCGTGGCCTCCAGGAAGGCCACCGGAATCGTGATCAACAGGATGTAGCCGCGGAGATGGGGGTCGAGGTTCCCCTGGGGGGAAGGCAACTGGGCGGCCAGCACTGTTTCCCGCGGCGCCCAGAGGGGATTGGTGCGAGCCTCCGCATAGATCTCTGCCAACCGGGAGCTGCGGCTCTGATCAGCGAGAGACGCAGACTCTGCTGAATGGGCAAAGGCGTTGCGCAGTTTGCGCAGGGCGGAAAGGGCTCGCTCCACCGGCGTGTCAATTGCATGGAAACACCAATGGCATTGCATGGGATAGCGCGTACAACGCCGCAGGGCACATGAGCCTTCTACCGGTGTACCGATCAATGCAACCATCATCATGGAACACCTGGAGCGACTGAAGCTGTGTATAGGTCCTGGCCTCAACAAGTTCCGACGGCAAAGGAGCACTTCTTCATTCTTTTCCACTCCCTCCAGGCGCTGCCTTCCGACTGTCCCATGGAATAATCGGACATTGATTGCCAACAAGCTCCAGCGCCAGATCCAAATCCCCATCCAACAGGTACTTTGCCGCCAAGGACAGCACTGTGGCGCCATCTTTCATGCGCTAGAAGCAGACTCCCCAGCATAGGATCAAGAGCCGGAGTCTGAAGCATCTGCTTACACGTAGTCGCGTGGATCGAGTCTTTCGCCGGTCATCTCGCTTTCCACGCTGTCGACGTACGCCTTCGCGACGACCGAAGCGGACAAACCTGGCGTGGGATCGCGCCCCAATGCAAGCAGCGTCTCGCGAACCCACGGTGGCGACACCACGTTGATGCGTACCCCTCGGGGCATCCCCAGCGCTGCTGCCCGCGTGAAGGCGTCGAGGCCGGCATTGACCATGCTAATCGAGCAGCTGTCTGGAACAGGATTCCGACCCAGAACGCCGCTTGACAGTGTGAACGAGCCTCCATCTGAGATCGAAGCCAGACCCAGACGGACGAGATTGACCTGCCCCATCAGCTTGCTGGTGAGACCGAGTTGAAAGTCGTCATCGGACAAGTCTGCGATTGATCCAAAAGCGGCCTGCCCAGCTGCGCAGACCACAGCGTCGAACGGAGCCACCGCTTCAAACAACGCTCGGATGGATTCCGGCTGGGCAATGTCCACCTGCTGATCGCCCCTGGTGCGGCTGACGCGAATCAGTTGGTGCCGTTCTGCAAGGGCTTGATCAACCGCCTGGCCGATGGTCCCAGCTGCTCCGATGAGCACAATTCTCATAAGAAGACGTCTCTTCGTTGGCCGATTCTGAAAAATAATCCCTTGCGGTGTTGCTTCCCAACCTTGAGGCCCATCCTGTCGATGAGCGACAGTGGATCCTTGGAGCAACCGATCGAGGAGTGGCCCTACCTCGATCAGGAGGTGCTGCTACGCACCCGCAGCCGCAAGGTCTGCATGACCAGCCACTGGTTCAGGCACCACGCCGGCCCCAATTGCATCCCGCTGCTCACCTCACCAGTCGTTGCCAGGGCTGGACTGACAACATGACCCGCCAGCGGTGCTACTCACCGGTGGCCGGCCGGCGGGGGTGATGGCTGCGGCCAGCCGCGGCGCAGCTCGGGTGGAGGGGCACCTGGTGGTGGGGGTGTTGCCCGATGAAGCAAGCGGTGACGGCAGGCAGAGCACAGCAGAACTGGATCTCGCCCTGTTCACCGGTATGGGGGCAAATAGTTTGTTTGACAGATACGGGGTGTGCTAGCTGTGGAGAGGGTTCTCGGGCTCCAGCCTCCAGGGCCCGTGTCATGCCGGAAGGAGAATTCTTAAGAAATGACGAAGATGCTGGCGGTCTCGTATCAGCGGGTGTCCACCGGCGAGCAGGTCGGCGAGGCTCGCTCCGGCCTCGATCGCCAGGCAGCAGCGTTCGCCGCCTTCTGCAGCCGCCACGGCCTGACGCCCGCGCCCGCCGCCGTGGTCGATGAGGGAGTGTCGGCGTTCAAGGGCCGCCACCGGCGCGAGGGTGGTCTGGCTGCCTTCATCGCGGCGGCCATGGCAGGCCACTGGCCGATGGGCACCATCCTCGTTGTCGAAGACCTCGATCGGTTCAGCCGTGAGGTGGCCAGCCGCCAGCAGGCGCTCCTGCTGGGTCTGTTCGACGCAGGGGTGGCGCTCGGGGTGTGCCGCGACGATCGGATCGTGGATCGCGACATCTACGACACCAACTTGGCCGTGCGGCTGATGCTCACCATCCGGGCGGACGCCGCCCATGACTACAGCGCCAAGCTCTCGGAGCGGATCGACGCCTCCTGGCGGCACCGCCGCGAGCGATCACTCCAGGGCGAGAAGATCGCCGGGTTCAGGCCCTTCTGGTGTGGCTGGGATGGCGCCGACTACGTGCTCAACACCCACGCCGCCACCGTGCAGCGGATGACACAGCTTTGCCTCGAAGGTCTCGGGCTTATCCGCATCGCTCAGGCGCTCAACGCTGAGGGGTTCCGCACTGCCAAGGGGCGCACCTGGGCATATGCCAACGTCCACAAGGTCATCAGCGACCCGCGCATCGTCGGCGACCGCCCCTGGAGCGATGGCACGGTGGTGCCGGGTTACTTTCCGGCGGTGATCACCCGCGCCGAGTTCGACCGCTGCCACAAGTTGATCACATTGCGGAACAGCCGTAAGGGACAGGTTGGCAAGGGTGACGCGATCCGCAATCTCTTTCAAGGTCACTCCTACTGCACCTGCGGAAGATTGCTCAGCTACCAGTCACGCCGTAGCCGCAGCGGGGAGACCCTTTACGAATACCTCACCTGCGTGGGAAAGCGCCACGGGCACTGTGACAGCCAGAACGTCAAGTACGACGAGGAGGTGATACTCCGCGCCCTAATGCGTGAACGCTGGAGACACTACTTCACCGCCTCAGATCGCCGGCATGAGGATCGCAAACTCCGCCAGAAAATCCTCGCGGCCGAGGCGGAGGTGGCCAAGCACCAGGCCCAGGCCGAGCGCTCCCAGGCCCAGCTCGGCTCCCTGTTAGGCGAGGGTAGGCTCAGCGCCAAGGCAGCGAATCTGATCGCCGCGCAGGTGGACCAGGCCCTCGCCGCCGCCAGCGAGGCCCAGGAGGCGCTCCAGGCGCTCCAGCGGCGACAGGCAGAGATGGGTGCCCACCTCACCGGTCTGGAGCTGGAGGAGGCCATCCACGGGCAGGTGGAGAAGTTCATCGCCGAGAGCCTCCAGCAGCCGGAGGTGCGGCAGCGGTTCAATGCCTGGCTCCTGGCCTCGGGGGTGCGGATCACGGCCACCGATCCGGTGCGGAATAGCTGGGCCATGGAACTCGACGGCAGGCACCATCAGGCCTGGGCCCTGCGGTATCGCGGCCTGCCCGAAACGGTGGTGGAGGAGGGGCTCAGCTCGGTGGTCGCCGTAGCGCTGGCGGACAGCGGGAAGATTTCGCAGGAGGCGGTGCCAGATTGGGTGCGAGAGGCAGCTGACAGGAAAGCTCAGGACTTCTCCGCAAGGGTGGAGCGGCGGCTCAGCTCCGCTGAGGCTTGAGCCCCCTGGTCATGGCCCTGATCAGCCGTTGCCGTTGCTCGGGTGACACCTTCCAGGTCTGCAACCAAGACTCACAGCGTATCGGCGACCTCTCTGGCCAGCGCGATCTGCAGCTCGGCGCTCCGGGCGGGCAGCTCGGCCTTGGCAGCCCGCAGGCGGGCCACGGAGAGCGCGTCCGGGGGTGGAGCCCCGCTGTGCCGCTGCCGCCTGCAGGTGGCCTGATAGGCGTCCTGGGGGCCGTCAGGGTCGAACCTCCAGCGGCACTGGCGCTTGAGGGCCTGGCCCAGGACCTCCAGACGCTCAGCACTCTCCAGGAGGAACTGCCGGCGAATACCTAACAAATCGGCCGCATCTTGCGTTGAAAGCCATGCCTTGGATGCCATTGCCGGAAGACTGGGGCAGGGGAACGCGTGGCTAGATCCAACCTGTCGATAGGCATCGAAGGTTTCTATAGCTGGCTACTTTTTGCGGGTCGACTCATCCATATATACGGCTATGCCCAAGGAGGATTACTTGGCCCACTGGGCCACCTCGCTTTCACTACCTTCTCCACCATGACTGATGCTCAGCTTCTCGCGTTGGCTACGGCGCCCAGACAGCCCAGCACCCGCGTAGGTCATCAGAGTTCATGACTGTCTTGACCCTACCATGTCTATCGATTCCGACCCACCACGCTCCTCGTTCTCTCCTCACCTGGAGGGCTTGCGTTATCTGGCTGTCGCCATACATCCCAGTGGCCGCTGTCCCTTATTGCAATGCCACCGATGAACACCCACAGTGAGACAATGAGCATCATGAGTCTATTGCCACACGGGATGCAAGATGGCCCCGCATTAGTCGCCACCAAAATACATTGACCGCTAACACGTGCGAAGCCCTGGCCAAACATTGCTGTTGGTCAAAATGGGTGTTGCAACCATTAACCGCCAAAGATCGGCGCCCATTGCGGAGGAGATTGGCGGCTAGCTTGCGGGACCCGTGTCGATAGCATGGTCACCGGTTATAGGACACAGCGGAATGGCAATCGCTGAACATATAGCAGATGCTAGCCTCGGTCGCTATGTCAAGGCTGCTAACATCGTGCGGGTCCTTTATACCTCCCCCTATAGGTACGACGCCGCGAGGCCGCAGGAAAATGCCACTGATAGAGTTTCAAGCATAGCTAGACCCCGCGCATAGCCCCATTGTATTATGTCTACGTTCTACCCCTGAAGCCAGTAATACCAGCGCTTTTGGCCGAATCACCCCGGAAACTTTCGCCGCATTTGCATCAGCAGCACCCCGCCGGTCAGGCACTGCCCGACTGAAAACGGCGCCGGTAGAGTGCTGGCATGGCACACACTCTCTCGATTACTGGCTATTGCTCCTATCGCCGGGAGCGTGGCCTTGCTTGCGCCTATACGACGGTGAAGCAAGCTCTTTCACAAGGCAAAATCCGCCAGGGTGTAAAGAGACATGGACAGCGAGTGCTAATCGACCCGGAGATTGCCGACCGCGAATGGGCCGAATCGGTG
The DNA here is from genome assembly GCF_015840525.1 of Synechococcus sp. CBW1006. Lineage (NCBI taxonomy): Bacteria > Bacillati > Cyanobacteriota > Cyanophyceae > Synechococcales > Synechococcaceae > Synechococcus > Synechococcus sp. CBW1006. The sequence continues at coordinate 3,566,566 of NZ_CP060396.1, forward strand.
CTCAGCCATCAGGGGCGGCAGGTGAATATCAGCGGCGACCCGGTGGTGGCGGATGTCGACTGGGCCCCTAGGGCAGTGTCGCAAGAAAGGAAGGAAGCAGCGCTAGCAGAAATGGCGGAACTAGAACTACAAGAAAGGCGCGGAAGCTTGGTGCCTATTGATGAAGTAGAAGAGCTATGGTTCGTCGTGTGTCGGCAGATGCGTGACGCGATGGAATCAATTCCGGCGAGAATCCTGGGGCGAATCTCTGGAATCATGGGAGTCATCGACCCGGTTCAACAATCCAAGCTGAATGAGGTGCTGGAAGGTGAGATTAGATCTGCCCTGGAAGGGTTATCCCGTAGCATGAAGGTATCGGAATAGCCAGCCCGGCGCGGTTTCTGCTACTTCCGTCAGGAGGTATTGCTTCCGGCGCCCCCCGGCGCCGGGGGGCATCCCACTGCCGACGGCTGCCAGGAGGTTCTGCTTCCCCCGGCAGCCGCCGGCGGAAGCAGCCCGCTGCCACGGCGCGGCAGGTGCCGTGTGCGTGGGGGGGTTCCCGATTCCGGGAGCCTGGGCTCCGGCGGCCCGGCCCGCTGGGCGCCGATGGAACTGTCCCGGTAAGCTGTCCCAACGGGGACGGCGCCCCATGAGGACCACTTACGGGGACACCATGGATCGGCTTCCTGCAGGAGAGCTGCCGGGCGACACCGCGCAGCAACTCGCCAATCACTGGAGCTATATCGACCGCCAGGAACAGGCGCTCTACGAATGGCGGCAGCGCAAGCCACAGCCCGAGTACGGCGACCCCGTCGCACGGCAGTGGTGGTCGGATCTCAACGCCATGGAGAAACGCCTCGGGCTGCCCCCCGACTACTCGCACGATCGCCTGCGAACGAGCGGTGGCAGGGCTGCTCGCAGCGGTAGCAGTGCCCTGTGCATCGACCTGGGGCGCCAGACCTGCGAGCACCTGCAGCTGCCTGACGGATTGAATCGCCTCAGCCGTTGCCGCGCCTGCGATGGGCTGTTCCTCACCACGCGACTGTTCGGCGGCAGGCAGCAATGCAGCGCCGCCTGTGATGCGGTCGCGGTCGATCAGATCACCGAACGCAAGCGGCAGCAGCGGCGGCAACGATCGACCGAACTGGCCAGCCGCACGGGACGCTGCCGAGTCTGCGGTGAGCTGTTTCAGGTGAAACGCAAGACCGCCCGCACCTGAAGCGAACGGTGCAAAAAACAGGCGCAGCGTCACTCAGAGCGGTATGCCATCACCGGCCCGCCGACGCACCTGGAGCCGGAGGACTGTGAGCTCAGCCTCGATCGCCTACTGGAGATCGCCACCACCTGCCATGAGGCCAGTCGGGCGGTGCTTGGGTTCTCCCTGACCGAGCACCCCAGCGAACGCGACTGCTACCGCCACGACGGTGGGGCGATACCCCTGGAGCAATACGTTGAAGCCCTGCAGCAAACATGGGTGACGGCTAGTGGCAGCCCAGACCGTGGGGAGGTGGAAGCCGAACGGAGCCGCGCCGCCGCAATGCTGCGCGATCTGCAGCTGTTCAAGGATGCGCCTGCGGTCTGGCTGGCGGGACAATCACTCGGAACGGTGATCGACCCTCACCCAATTGGATGATGCCGCTGGCAATCGCCGCTACGGGGCGACAGCCACAGCCCAACCCGAGACGACCCGGCACCATGTCCGATACGTCCCTGGCCGTCCCGGACGGCATGAGGTTCAGCGATTGGTGGGGGGCCCGAGCCGTCCCAGGGCTGATTCAAAGTCTCACCATGGATTCGGGGATGGCTGGCCCGCGGCCATCACGCCAGCACCATTGCCCCGGTAGCGGTGGGCATCTTCATGGAGCTGGGTGTCACGGATCCAGTGCCAGCACTCAATGCTCCAGCGGTCTCGCACCAGTTGCAGCAGCGCTGCTGGGGTGGTGCCCAGGCTGGTGAGAAACAGATGCGTGGCATGACAGGGCTTGCCGTCAAGGGTTCCGGTGGCCACCACCTCGACGATCGAGCTGGTGCCGATCCAGGACTGAGCGATGTGCTTTGGGGCCGCATTGGCACGCAGAGTCCAGTTGATCTGTCGGCCGTGGCTGATCTCGTGATCCGTCGCCACGAAAGGGATCTTGCGCTTGCCCTGGAAGTGGCTGCAGCTCTGGCGATGCAGCGTCTTCTGGTTGGCCTTGACCGTCAGGAGGAAGTCGCCCACTGCTCCTGGAGCTGCTGAAAAACGGTTTCTGGGTATGCAGGGCATCCGCCTGGATGAGCACGCCCTCCAGATCCAGCTCGCCAAGCAGCTGCCGCAGCACCGCCCGCTCGTGGCTTTCGCCAGTGGCGTAGCAGGCCTGGCCATGCCCAACCGATCGCTCCCTTTCTCTCCATCCGCTATGGGCCGGCGGTCTACGGCGGGCGAGAGCTTCCCAAGGCCTTCTGCAACAGCCAAGTGCAGGCGGAGTCGTGGGCTGCTGATCAGCTGATGCGCCTCCGCCGGCTGGAGGTTGCGTTGGGCTGATGCACCAGGCGGTGGTGAACCTGCACCCCATCCACCCCAGCGATGGAATCAGCAACGCCCTGATCCCGTTCCAGCTCCAGTCGTGGTGGCGTTGAACCCACCAATCACCAGATCCTTGGGGCTTCCGATCCGCAGACCAGCTGGGAGTGGGTGGAAATCCCTGTTTCGCTGCCCCCTGAGCCACGCACGTCTGCAGGAACAGCGGGGCGCTGGAGTGCAGGTGTGGCCGCGCACGGCCTGGACTCCTCTGCCCTGGCCACCAGCACAGCCAGGAGCAGCACGGGCACGAGCGTGGCGAGCAGCTCCAGAGGCTGCGTCAGGAACCGGGACAAGGGAATGGACTCCGAGGCGATGCCTGCAGCCTTGGCGATCCGGCTCCTCTTATGAGAAGTCTTCCTGCGAAGCACGCCCTCAATGTCAGCAGCTGAGCTCTTGGTGGCGCCAATGAAGGGCGCAGATCACGTTCGGCCAGGGTTTGGGATGACCCGTGTACGACGAAGGCTTGGCTTGCTACCGGCGTGTGTTGCCTATCCCCCGTCAACGCGGTCGGCGCTTCCGGAGATTTTCCCGGTGCGACCGCCGATTGGTTGTCTATCTGCACCAACATAGCGACGGATTTGGATCAGCGGAGGGACCCTCTCTACCTGATTCCGCCATCACCATGCGCTTCACACCGACGGATCACCTGCTGATCGACCCGCTGGCTCTTCTGCCGCGACCCGGTGGGTTTCACTCCACCCGGAAGGTCACGGCCATCACGGCGGTGATGTCCTTGTCGATGGTGCCGGTGTCGTAGGAGCCCGTATCGCTGGCCTCGGTAGAACTCGGCGCCGTGATCTGGAATGAACCCGTGTCGGCGTTGGTGATTGCACCGACGCTGGAGCCCGCCTCCCTGGCAATCGCCCTAGCCCACCAGCGCACCGATCTCTCAAGAGATCCGATGGATCTTGGCGACATCCCAGCACCCGATCAGCACCCCATTGGCATTGGTCAGGCCCACCCCCAGCTCCGCCTTCGCGTACGACCAGCTCGTGGTTCGCACAAGTCAGCTTCATTTTTTGCCGCACTGTCGCAACACTGAGATCATTCACAGAAACGCCCATGACCCGTATCACCATCCAGTGGCAGAACCAGTTCGGCCGCTGGCAGCACTACACCTCCAGCCACCACGAGCCCAGTGCCTTCCGCAGTGCCCAGCAGCGTGCCCGCTCCACCGGCAAGCGTCATCGCCTGATCGACGATGAAGGGCGGGTGCTCGACATCATCGAGCCCTGAGTTCTTGTGCCAGGAGGCCCAGGGGCCTCCTTCAAGAGTTCGCTCCGTTCATCCCGAGCACCGGCGCCAATCCTCCAGGGGATTGCCAGTCACCAACCTGCCGTCCGTTCCTGCTGGGCAAGGTGGTCAATCCTGGAACCCTGAAGGGTTGATGAGCAGGAACGCTACCTGAATTTAAGATGTCTTTCGGTGCTCGCCGCACGACCCATCTGTCGCGGCTTCTCATGGCTCAGCGCAAGAAGCTGGGCCTCAGGCCTGGTCAGGTCGCAGCCCTGCTCGGCGCCACGAACATCTCCAGAGTGGGCAGCCTGATCGGCTGCTTTGAGGTGGGAGAGCCGATCACGGATCAATGGCTCGAGAAGCTGATCAATGCTCTCAAGCGTGATCCTGAGGAGCTGCGCCGCTGCCTGGAGCTCGATCAGGAGGAGGCCGAGCAGCAGTTGGAAGCGGATCGTCGCGCCTGGGAGGCCTGGGCCGATGAACCGATGGATGCATACGTCTGGGTCCGCTACATGCCGGCGGTCTATGGCGTGAGGGACGTGCCCAAGGCCTTCTGCAATAGCCGTGAGCAAGCGGAGGGCTGGGCTTCTCGAGAGCTCAGGCGCTTCCGGGCCAAGGGGTATCTGCAATGGACACGGCGCGAGCAGACCTGGTTTGACCAGTACGGCATCAACCCCCGCCGTCTTCCCGTCACGTTTGAGAATTCAAGACCGATCGGTGGGATGCAGGTCGGCCAATCACAACGACGGTTTTTGCTGGGATCCGATGGTCAGGTGATCACGGGCGGCTATGGGTTGTTGCAGGCGGGCCAATCCGGCTCGACGGCATGATGAGGCTTGCCGAGCTTCTGGGCTATCGAGCACAACGCAAGGTCTGTCACAGACCAGGACGCCGAGTCAAGCCAGTTCAGCTGAACAGCTTGCGGATCGAGCTGATCAGCCAGAGGACCAGACCGATGAGGAACCACTGGTAGAACGCCACCACCAGCCAGATCGCGCCGGCCAGTACCGCAAGCCCGATCACGATGGCCAGGACGGCTCCGACCACCTCCCAGGGGTCAGGCCCGGAGGCATGGCCTTGGGATCGTGGTTGCTGGGGGCGATCAGCACTGCTGGTGACCCGTGCTCGACCGGGCGGAATAACGTGGTGCTGGCCGCTGCTGGCGCGGGAGGGAGTGGAGCGTGGGGCTGGCGGGGATTCAGAGCGGATGAACTCGCCTTTGTCGTTGAATGGCATGGCGACGCCTCAGTCCCTCCAGCGGCAGGGCGGGCACCCCTGGCCGTACCCCACCTGGATGGAGGTGGTGACCTGCAGTGGATGGGAGAAGATCTCGGCCCGCTCGCCGCCGAGACGGGGATCGTTGCTGTTGCAGACCAACGTGAACTGGCTGAGCTTGCCGAGCAGCCTTGGCGCGTAGGAGGGGGTGTGGAGGTTCAGCAGATCGAGGGCGAGCTTGAGGCCGATCTGGGTGACGTAGGCGATGTCGATGCCGAGACCCGGTTGGAAGTCGAGCTTCTCGAGTGCTGCTTCTGTGGCATAAAAGCGTCGCTGCGACTCCTGCTTGCCGCTGAGAGCCTGAAGGCTCTGGCGTTCCTCTCCACCCATTTCTCCGGTCCCGTGGTTGCCCTGCCCTCCCTGGCTCAGTTCCTCGAAGGCGCAGCCGTAGCAGGGCATCGGCTCAGCCGGGTGGCTGTAGAAGATCTCACCCGCGAAGGCCCGCTCCCACAGGCCGATCGCCAGAAAGGGCAGTTCCAGCGCGGCGGCGAGGCGTGCGGCATGACGATCAGCCCTGCGACTGTCGGCGCAGGCCAGCATCAGCGTGATCGGCCCGCCCTGCCGTGCGGCTTCAGCACATTGCGCTTCTCCGGAAGGCTCCGCCCCACTCGCGAAGGCCTGCACCACGGCCGGATCGAGCCGCTCGATCGTCGTGGCCTGCACCTGCACCACCGCGTTGGGATTGATCTGATGGATCCGCTCGGCGGTGGCATCCACCTTGCGGCGGCCCACGTCAGCCAGGCCACAGGGATGGCGGCAGAGGTTCTCGAGCGACAGCAGGTCGGGGTCGATCAGCAGGAAGCGCCCCACACCGCTGCGGGCCAGCTCCAGGGCCGCCAGGCCGCCCACCGAGCCGCAGCCGCAGATGATGACGCCCGCGTCCTGCAGGCGGCGCTCCTCCAGCAGGCACGTGTGTCTGGAAAACAGGGCGCTCTCCAGGTCGTAGGGCTGGGCTTGGCAGGGCTGGCCGTCGAGCCAGAAGCGCAGCAACTCGCCATCGCGGCGCACCACAAGCGATGGGGCGTCAGCGGCTGCCAGCTCGTCATTGCCAGTGGCCTGGGGTTCCAGCCAACCGAGCAGCACAGCTCGGGGTTGATGCCGCGGAGGTTGGTTGCCACAGCTGTCCAGGACCAGCGTCTGACCTGTGTCGGGGTGGGCGTAGCCGTAGAGGGGGCTGCCGTCCGGCCAGCCGGCCAGATCGGCGGGAAAAAGCACGGTCGTGCGCACGTGGGATTGGGGTGGTGAGGGGCGATCAGGCATGGCAGGGCTCTGTCCACAACAGCGACAGCTGCTCGGGTTCCAAGCGGAGTCGTTCCCTGGATCCAGGAACCTGAACCCACAACTGGTCCTCGCAGGCCTGAAGAAGCAGGGCGCGTTGCTGCGGGCCCGAGCGCTCCACCAGGGCCAGGCAGAGATCGCTGCCGCAGGGCTGTAGGGCATAGGCAAGGCGATCCTGCGCCTCCAGCTGCTCCAGCAGCGGCTCCAACAGCGCCGTCAGCCCCGGGGCCAGTGGTTGTGGTGTGGAGCAGCGATCCACACATGCAGCGAGCAGGGTCTGCAGAACCCGTTGCTGGCGGTGGTGTTCCAGCGCGGCGGGGTGCAGGCAGCTGCGGTGGCGGGGTTCGAGCAGGGCCCTGGGGATGGCCTGATCCCCGCAGGAGATGGGCAGGCGCCGATAGGCCAGGTCGGCCGGTACGTGATAGGCCGTGATCCGGAAATGGGGATCGAGGTTGACCAGGCAGGAGATGGCCCCGGCAGGTGACTGCTCGGCGTAGCGGCGGTTGATGACGTCATCCTCCGCGGAGAAGCGATCAAAGCTGCCGGGATGGCGATGCCAGAGGCCGATCAGGCTGAGGGGCTCTTCATAAACACCGGCCATCTTGCGGGCCAGGTGGGTCACATAGGTGGTGTCGTATTCGAAGGTGGCGGGCGAGAAGCGGGCGGCCGGACCTGGATCGATCGCCTCAATCACATGCCAGCGACCCTGGCTGTGGTGACCGAGCAGGATGCCGCCGGTTTCGTTGGGATGCTGCGCGTGGGTTTCGGCCACGATCGCCGCATGGGCACGGCTCGAGAAGATGACACGCTCAGAGGTACGCGGCCAGAAGTGGAGGTTCAACATCGGCTCAGATGTGATGTCCTCTGAACTGCTCGCTGCTCAGATCTCCGAGCATCCACAGCTCGAAGGCAGCAATCCACTTGGCGGCCCAGGCCAGGCTGCTGGCGGCGGTGCTGCTGCGGTTTCTGTCGCTGCGAAAGCTGCCGGCCTCCACGGTGCAGAGGCTCAACCCACCATCCGGATGGCGCAGGGTATGGGGGATCGATTCACCCAGCTGGGCCTCCAGCGTCAGCAGATCAGGCTCGATCGAGAAGACGCTGATGGAGCCGCCATAGTCGTTGTTGTGGGGATGGTCGTGGTCGTAGACCAGCTGCAGATGCCAGATGCGCTCGCTGCCGGGCAGGCCGCTGGCCAGGGAGCCCAGCCAGGACATGCGGCCATCGGGCAGCCGATCGGGGCGGAACTGGGGGAAGAAGTGGTTCATTGCCTCCAACTCCCCCTGAAACAGCTGCGGATCGCGCTCGTACCAGTAGAGAGAGGGGGCAGCAAGCTTGCCCTCAGGCACGGTGATGGCGGCACTGCCACTGCTGGCGTTGGAGCCCAGCGGCTGGATGGCCCCCTGCTGGGTGACCATCACGGATTCGCCGCGGAGCAGCTGGGCCGCCAGCTGGCGACGGCGTTCGGCGGCGGCGTCCTTGAGAGGGGGATTCATGGCGGGTGGAATGGGCTGAGGCAATGGTCGGGGCCAGGTACTTCCACGCGAGCCTGCATTGTGCGAAAGACGGCCCAACCAACGCATCAGCGGCCACGGATGCGCCACTCGACTAAACAGCAACGACCACAGGGGTTGGCGTTCAACCGCTCGTCATTCGCAGTAGACGACTGCCATCATTGTCATGGTGGAGCAAGCTAAGCAGCAACATCAACCACAGACGCATCGGCATGCCGAAAATCCACATCGAGGTGCAGAACCAGTTCGGACGTTGGCAGCACGTGCAGACGATGCACAACGAGGCCAATGCCTACCGGACCGCACAGCAGCGCGCTCGATCTACCGGTAAACGCTATCGCCTGGTCGATGATGAGGGACAACTGCTGGATGTGGTTGATCCTTAGACCAGGCTCACCTCATCGCCCGAGTTTGTTCAGAGAGTGCACGCGGTTTCCTCCTCAAGCAATCAAGTCACAGTGTGAGTCATGCATTAGGCTGCACCAGTCAAGAGTTGCGAGGAGATAGGGCTTGTCGTGATAGGTTCTTTCCAACAAGTGCAACCAGCATGGCCAGGCGACGCAAGCAATTCGATTCACCAACTCTCATTCTGATTGCCATCCTGGCCGCTCTGGGAGCTGCAGTATCCTACCCTTATGCATTCCTCTCCATCGCAGCGGTCATCCTGCTTGGATGGCTGCTCTATCACTGGATTGAACGTCAAGAAGATCTCTCGACCTATGACCTTGCTGAAATCGACGAGATGGAGGGGGCTGAATTCGAGGAGTATATAGCTGCTCTATTCCGCAAGCTTGGCTATCAAGCATCCGTGACCCAGCAAAGCAGAGACTTTGGCGTAGATGTGGTGGCCAAGCGTGGCGGAGAGCGGATCGCAATACAAGTCAAGCGCTATTCTAAAGCTGTGAGTCTGGGCGGCGTTCAGCAAGCCGTTGCGGGAATGCACAAATACAAGTGCAACAAGGCGATGGTTGTCACCAATAACTATTTTACGCCTGGCGCGGAGAAGCTTGCGAGTCATTCCTCCTGCGAGCTGATTGATCGAGATGGGCTGGCTAAGCTAATTCGTCAAACCCAAAAGGCCGGCAGCGGGAACAGTAGCGAAAGGCTCCAGGATCAGAAGAGTGCTCAGGCTACCTCAAGCAATAGTGTGGTGATTGCGTGCGAGCGATGTGGCCAGAAGCTCAGACTTGCTGCGGGCAGGAGAGGCAAAGTGGAATGTCCATCTTGCAAGGCTTTGTTTTTTGCGTCGACATATTGATGCTCACCTGATCCAATACCTCGCCGAAGAGTCATATAGTCTTGGCTCAGTTCTCTTGGTTCCAGTTGGCGAACACTGTGACGGAAAACGAATAGAGAGATGTGCGTCATCTTGGCATTCCGGATATGTCAATCCGGTCCCGAGTTCTGCTGTTGGTCGATCAATGTCTAGTGAAGGGCTGGGGAATCCAAGGGTACCTCAGTGACATTCCTGATTCAAGCTATCATTTCCGGGACCGCACACTAGGTGTGCATCCAAACTACGCAATGATAACAAACATAGTTCACTCTATTGTTATCTGGACTAAGCCTTAATTCCGCGTTCGTTAGTGAGGCTGAGAAGTGACTCAGCGCACGAGATTAAAGGCCTTGGGTCACCGCATGTCGTTGCAGATTCCAGAGCGAGAGGGTGAGCTGAGTCATTATGCGAGGGCAAATTAATAGTTGACAAACAATAAGAACACAGCCATAATAGATATTGTTCATGCTTTACTTAAATGGAATCAACCCAATTCGTTCTTGAAGGCTATTGTCAAGGCGCATATCCGGGAGATATAGATGAAATAGTCACTGAGCCATGGTACCAAGAAATTGTTTCTCTACTTAGGAATGGCAACACAAATGAAGCCTTGGAATTGGCAAATGATAATTTCACTGCTGAGTATGTTGTGGACAACGTTAACATACTATCAGAAAATAATTTTGAGTTTGTGAGAACTATCGAGGTAAATTTATCAGAGCCATTTCTTGAAGTGGATGGGAGCAATAATGAATTGATACTTTTCAGATGGATTGGAGCCCGTTATTTAATGAGCGGGCCCACACATATCATTAATCAGTGGCTAGTAATGCTTGACGACGGAACAAAAGTATTTAGTCAAGATAAGCTTAATGAATGGCTTGGCGACGAAAATTACCTGCAAGATGGATGTTGTTACAATCTAGGATCAACTTGGTACGATTTAGAGGGTTTTGGTGAGAATGGCTGTATTGTTGAGCCTGAGTCATTCGGACTATCAGAGCTTCTCACGCAACAATATCGGGAAGAGCAATCCTTGAAGGATGGAGACGTCGCTGAGTTTCCTTTTACTTCTACCCATCTTACAGGCGATGACTTATTGGCAAAGATGAAGGAGCTTGGAGATGCTAGTAAGGAAGATCTTGTGCGCTCTTGTGGCTACTTCTCTATTGGCAAGTCGGGTAAAGAGGCCCTCCACTTTACTGCCTTCTATGATGCTTTGATGAAGGCCAAGGGCGTTTTCTGATTTCACAATTGCGATCTGTTCTATATAAGTCGAAGTGTGGCTGTGCTGCTACATGTTGAACATGTGTGTTCTAGTCTTAATGAAAGGAAGTTAAACACATTCCTAATGCAATATTGTGTATTGATTGAGTTTCTGCGAGATTTTTTGCGATGTTGCCAAAGCTTTGTCTTGGTGCTAGACATAAATCAAAGGCCTGTGCCGCAACAGTTGTATCCCTATAGCGATAACCGGCGTAGCCCTTTGCCGTTTGCAAGGGCTATTTCATTGTTCCAATTACAATTAAGTTTTTTGAGTACGGTCAATCTGGCGTTATGGATATGCCAATAGTCAACATCGAACTGGAGAATCAGTTCCGTCGCTGGCAGCCCTTACAGGCCAACCACAACGATGCTGATGCCTTTCGAACTGCCCAGAACCGTGGTAAAAGCACAGGTAAACGGCATCGCTAGGTCGATGACGATTGGCGCCTTCTGGATGTGATCGATTCCTGAAGTTCCAGGGCAATCCTCAATGGCCGGGCACATGCAGATGGCGGCCGCCGGTGTTGGCGTAATACTCCTGGATGTCGGTGAGGCCGTACTCCACCGAGTCGATCTGCTGGACCACCCGTTCGGTGCTGCGCAACAACGCAGCCAGCACCTGGGGGCGAGCCTGGCCCTTGTCAGCGCGGCCATAGCTGAACACGTTGCGGTCCTGCCAGGTGCTCGCCAGCTCTTCCCCGTTCTCCCAGTTGGCATCGGTGACCCGATCGTTCACCAGCGAGCCGAAGTCACCGGCGGGGTTGGAAAACAGACGGGCTGTGGGGTTGTCGATCCCCTGGGCTTGCAGCGCCCGGGCGTGGCGGCGGATGGCGTTGCGCTCCTCCGGTTCATCAGCGCTGGCAGCACGGCGGAACAGGTCGTCCAGAAGCTCGATGATGTTCACGAAGCTGTCGCGGAAGATCCCCGACAGGTTGACCAGCACATCGATGCGCGGGTGGTCGAGGGCCTCCAGGGGCTTGAGGTCGTAGCGCACGATCCGACCGGTGCCTTCCTTCACCGGTTCGGCACCCACCAGCTCCAGCAGGATCGCCAGCGATTCGCCGCGGGTCTTGATCGCATCAAGGCCCCAGAGCATCACGGCCACGGTCTCGGGCCAGGCGCCGCCATTCTCGCTCCGGTGCTTCTCGAGGATGCGCAGGGCGATCGCACGGCCCCGCACCATCGCCCCCGGCGAGGGCATGCGGTAGGGGTCGAGGGCGTGGATGTTCCTGCCGGTGGGCAGAACGCCAGGGCCGTCGCGCAGCAGATCACCACCGGGAGCAGGGGGGATGTAGGCGCCCCCCAGGCCATCGAGCAGATGGTCGATCTCCTCGGTGCTGCGCTCCAGCAGCTGGCAGACGGTCAGAGCATCCAGCAGCCGCTGGGATTGCTCAGCTGACAAGCCGGGATGGAGGTGCTCGAGCTCCGCCGCCTGGGCGCGCACCATCGGCTGATCGGCGGCAGGGGTCAGCCGGCTGATCGCTTCCAGCAACTCCGGTTCGAGCGCGTCGCCGACGTAGGCCCTGAGGTACCCGAGCCGCTGCTCCTGATCCGGCGGCAGGCCGAGCGTGTGAAGACCACTGGAGAACAGGCGGCTCTCCAGCAGCTGCAGATAGCCACTGAGGCGCACGACCCAGGTGTGGAAGGCACCTTGGTCGGTGCGAACGTTGCCGGGTGCAGGGCAGTCGGCATCGAGGCTGCTGTCGCTCACCTGCTTGAGAATGCCCTCCCGCAGGGCCTCGTTGCGCTCGGGATCCTCCCGGTATTCAGCGATCAGCTCCCGCAGGGCGATCAGTTCCCGGTAGAGGCCGGCGCGGCCGTAGGGCGGCACGTTGTGGGAAACGATCACGCCATAGCCGCGCCGCTTGGCCAGCATCGACTCAGACGGGTTGTTGGCCGCATAGACATACAGATGCGGCAGGTGGCCCAGCAGCAGGTCGGGCCAGGAGGTGCCCGTGTTCCCCAGGGGCGAACCGGGCAGCCACTCCACCGTGCCGTGCATGCCGAAGTGCAGCACCGCGTCAGCCTTGAAGCCATGCTGCAGCCAGCCGTAGAAGGCGGCGTACTGGGGGTGGGGGGTGAGATCCCGCTCATACATCAGCCGCATCGGATCGCCTGCCACCCCTAGGGGCGGTTGCACCCCGATCCACACCTTCCCAAGCCGCACTCCGCCCAGGAGAAAGCGATCCCCGAGGGTGCGGATGCCGGTGGCCGTCAGTGGCCCCCACTGCCTTTCGATCCGAGCGGTGTGCAGCGGTCCCAGCCACTGGCGCAGGGTGTCCGCCGTCACCGTGACGCTCCCGGTGTCTTCAAAACTCTGCCCTTCGGGAATGCGGGCAACCCAGGCGTCGTCGGCGTCCTTGACCTGGCGGATCAGCTCCTCACCACTGGCCGGCAGGGGGGCCGCGTCCCTTGGCGTGGTGTAAATCCCGAGGCCCGATTGCCCTGGACTGAGGGAGAACAGGGGTGAATGACGGGCTGTCATTCTCGAGGCGCATGTGCACCTCGTTATTTCACGATGAATCCAGACGATTGACTTGTCAAGTCTTTCGTCTGGATTGCCGATCGGTTGTGGGCTACACCTGCAATCTTGGTCGTGACGTCTGCGGTGCCGGCCCCCGGGCGGTGATCGCCGCCGCTGCGCCCTGTGGGGGCGCTACGGCGCGATCTCCTGGGGCCTGAGGCTCAGGCCGCTGCTTCTTGCAAGGAAGGCTGCGTGGGCAGCTCCGCCAGTGAGGGGATGGCGGCCATGCTCTCGGCGGAGAACATGCGCCGGCCCTCCAGCTGCCAGTGCTCGTCCTGCTCCAGCAGCACAGCCCCCACCAAGCGGGTGATCGAGGCGTCATTCGGGAAGATGCCAACCACCCGAGTGCGGCGTTTGATCTCCTCATTGAGGCGCTCGAGCAGGTTGGTGCTCCAAGTCTTTTTCCAGTGTTGAGGCGGGAAGTGACGGAAGGCGAGCACGTCTTCCCGGGCGTGCAGCATGAGCTCAGCAGCCTTGGGGAAGCGATCCACCAGTGAGCTGGCCAGATCGTCCCAGCGGGCCTCGATTTCGTCCGTTTTCTCCTGGGCGAACACCGAGCGCAAGGCAGCGGTGACCATGCCTTGGTGGGCCTTGGGCACCCGTTGGAGCAGGTTTCTGGCGAAATGGACCCTGCAGCGCTGCCAGCAGCTGCCCTGCAGCATCCGCCGGATCGCCTTGGTGAGGCCCACGTGCGCGTCGCTGATCACGAGCTTGACCCCAGTGAGGCCGCGCTCCTTGAGCGAGCCAATGAACTCGCTCCAGAAGCTCTCGGTTTCGCTGTCGCCCACCTTGATGCCGAGCAGCTCGCGGCGACCATCGGCATTGACGCCCATGGCCACCACCACAGCCCTGGAGCAGACCTGCATCGCCTTGCCGAGACGCCCGTGGAGATAGGTGGCATCGAGGTACAGGTAGGCGTAGCCGGTGGCCTCAAGGGGGCGGTTCAGGAAGGCCTGCACCTGGATGTCGATGTCAGCGCAGATGCGGCTCACCTGAGATTTGGAGATGCCGCTCTGGACTCCCAGGGCGGCCACCAGGGCGTCGACCTTGCGCGTTGAGATGCCGCCGACATAGGCCTCCATCACCACGCCGTAGAGGGCCTGGTCCACACGGCGGCGCGGCTCCAGGATCGAGGGCAGGTGGCTGCCGGAGCGCAGTTTGGGGATGCGGAGATCGATGTCCCCCACCTGGGTGGCCAGGGTGCGCGGCCGGTAGCCGTTGCGGTAGCCGAGCCGCTCCTCGCTGCGCTCATGGCGCTCTGCGCCGAGCACGGCAGCGACCTCCAGCTCGATCAGCTGCTGCAGGCCGTGGCGCACCAGCTCGGGGATCAGCTCACCGGCGCTGCTGCCATCCAGTAGCGGCGCCAGCTCAATTGCGGCACGATTGGACGTGGGCATGGTTCGTCTGGTTGAGGTAGTGCTCAAACCAGGGTCACGGGCCTGCCCACCCCTTGCAACGCTGGCCGCTGAGCGGAACGTCTGAGGTGCGCGCTCAACCCCGGCTACGCCGGGGTTGAGGTCCCCAGGGATTTACACCAACACAGGGGACGCAAGCCGGCAGGGGGCCCACGTCGTAGCCCTCAGCCGCCAGCGCCTTCAGCACGGCCATCAGGGAGTCGGGGACATTCAGCAGAGCGGCGGTGCCGGTGGCGCCATAGCCAGGCGGGAAGCCGTAGAGAACGATCGCCAGTCGACGTTCGGCGGCGAGTTTGCGACGCAGGGCGATCCAGGCCTTGAGGCGCCCGGTGAGTCGCCGCAGCCGTTCGGGAATCAGATAGATGCGATCGCCCACCAGTCCCCCCAGAGGCACGGGGTCAATGGCGCCGTCCAATTCGGGCAGGGCGAACAGCACCACGCTCTGCAGCCCGCCGATCCCCTGGCGGGTCCAGGAATGCAGGTCCTGAATCAGCAGCGGTGCAGAGACCAGATAGGGAACGTTCTTGGCCCGCAGGATGCGCTGCGCCACCTCCTCGCGGCGGCCTGCCTCCATCGAACCGGCCGGGCCGCCCACCAGGGGAAAGCCGATCGTGGAGACGATGGCGTCCACAGCCACGGCATCCCGTCGGGCACCACTGGCCGGAGCCTCGGAGGTCTGCTCGGAGGTCTGCTCGGCAACCTGAGCGGTGGCCAGTTCGGTGGCGCTGGTCATCCAGTCGCGGACGGCCATGTGCCCTTCCACGCCATTGATGAACACCGGCAGCGGCACCAGTTCGGCGGCCTCGAAGGCGCGGATCAGCTGGGGAAGGTAGGGCTGGGCCGTGATCACATGCTTGCGGTAGAGCAGGAGCCCCACCACCGGCCAGTTGCCATGCCCGGCTGCGCTCTGGGGCCGCGTTTGGTGGAACCAGGCCAGGTACTCCCGTGGTGAGAGGAAGAAGCCGTCGTGATCGGGATGGACCAGACCGAGATTCGGCGATTCCCTTGGCGGCGGGATCGCCCCAGGCCTGAGGCCGAGGCCATGGCGAGCCAGATAGAGGAACAGGGCCGCCACGTTCTCGCTGCCGCCGGCGTTCCAGTAGCCGTAGAGGATCAGCCAGTGGCGCAGGTCCTGGGCTTTGCGGAAGGGCAGGAAGCGCAGCAGCTTCGGCCCCACCTTGAGGAAGCCGATGTAGCCAGCCAGCTTGTCCTCCTCCCGTCCGCTGCCGAATTTGGCCAGCAGGGCCTGGATCGGCCGCGGCATACCGGCACTGCTGCCTCCGATCGTGAACCGCCCGAACCGGGTGAGCTCCATCAGCTCGATCGCTGACTCGAACACCAGCCGGATCGGAACCGTCACCGCGTGCTGGCGCAGCCACTCCACCTGATCGAAATCGAAGATCAGGCTGGCGAAGAAGGCATCGGCACCCTCCAGTGCGGCTGCCACATCAGCCGGGCGATCGCTGAGGTCACGGTCGCTGAACACGGCGATCGAGAGCTCGGGGCACTGGGCCATCGCCTGTTCAGCCGCCTGGCGGTAGAGACCGGCGTTAAAGGCCTCGAAGCCGGCCAGCAGCACGATCCTTTTCATGGCAGCCCCCCGCATCGCCATGACTTGATTCTGCTGCGGACCTGATCAGTCCGTTGGCTCAAGTGGTGACCGGGCCGCAACCTCTGCTTGATGAATCGATAATGGTTCAGTCAATGCCTCCAGCTCGAGAAGCGACCTCGCTCTTCAGGCCCATCAGTGAACGAACGCACGGCCGACCACCGCTTGTCGACACTGCTGGAGCGGGTTGAAGACCAGCTGCGCCCCGGGCTGCTGATTCGAAGCGTCGATCCCCATGACCCCGTCCGCGTGGACAGGATCCCCCAGCCCTGGCGCACGCTTGGTTGCGGCAACTACGCCGCGGTGCTCGTTCACCCTGACCATCCCGAGCAGGTGGTGAAGTTCTACGCACCGGGTCGACCAGGCATTGAGCAGGAGGCGGAGGTGTACCGCCGCATCGGCCACCATGCCGCCTACTCCCAGTGCTTTCACGTGGGCGAGGGCTATCTGGTGCTTCGGCGTCTGCAGGGGATCACCTTGTACGACTGCATCCGCACCGGTAGTCCCATCCCACTGCAGGCGATGCAGGACATTGATGAGGCCATCGCCTATGCCGTCAGCCGCGGACTGCACGGTCACGATGTGCATGGCCGCAATGTGATGGTCCACGAGGGGCGGGGCCTGATCGTGGACATCTCGGACTTCCTCAACCCGGAACCCTGCCGGGCATGGCAGGACCTGCGCTGGGCTTACCACCGTCTGTATCGCCCCCTGATCGCCCCCCTGGGCCTGCAGGCACCAGGACCTGTGCTTGACCTGGTGCGCAGGAGTTACCGCCTCTATCGGCGCCTGAATTCGCAGGGCCGCAGCCACTGAGTGGCCGTTGGGCCTCACGGCACTGATTTGGGGCTTGCGTGCGGAAAACCCTGCTCAGGCGCCATGCCCAGCTGCCGGGCCGAGAGGGTCCAGAGCTCACGGGCCAGGTCGCTTGAGCAGGCCTCGGCACTGGGCTCACTGACCTCAAACCGTCGCCTGCCTGGGCCCAGGACCCGGTTGCTCCAGTATTGGAATCCGCTGGGCTGCGGCGGTGACCCGGTGGCCAGGCCAGCCAGCAGGGCACCAGCTCTCTGGGGCGTTTCGGTGAGCCGCAGCAGGTCGCGGGCCACCAGGGCGAACAGGATCTGGCCGGTCGGGTTATGGCGCTGGCTGTAGCGGAAGAAGCCGCCGTTGCCGCGGGGGATCACCAGCCCCGGGCTCCAGGCGAGCACGGGCAAGGGCGTGCCCTCCTGCCGCAGCTGCCGCTCCACTTCCCGGGCCATCAGCAGGTTGCAGAGCTTGCTGTCCTTGTAAGCCTTTTCGGCATGGAAGGCGCCGCCATCCAGCATTGCGGCACCGGGCCCTTGCCGCAGGCCGGCAAGGTCAGCGAGACCGGCGGGCTGGCCCACCTTGCCGCCGGCCGTGCTGGGGTCGTGCACCTCCGAGGCCGTGACCACCAGTCGCGGCGCGATGCCCTGCAGCAGCAGGGGCAACAGTCGCTGCAGCAGGGCCTGGTGAGCCAGGTGGTTCACTGCGATGGTGAGCTCAAAGCCCTGCACTGACCAGCGGGGCTCAGCCGCACCGCTGTACTGCAGGCCGGCGTTGAGCACCAGCGAGTCGATCGGCCCTGCTGCCGCCAGCAGGGCATCCGCGCAGGCCTCGATGCTGGCCAGATCAGCCAGATCGCAGAGGATGGTCTGGAGCCGGCCGCTGAGCTGGCGGCGCAGGCGATCGGCGGTGGCGGCATCCCGGCAGAGCACGGTGAGGCGGTGGCCGGCCTGCAACAGCTGGGCGACTGCCTGAAAGCCGATGCCGGAGCTGCCACCGGTGAGCAGCACGTGTCTTGACGGGCCACCTGCTGTGCTGGTCACAGTGTGGTCATCACAGCCATCGCGATGGGGGCAGGGGGACTTGAACCCCCACAGTGTCGCCACCTGCGGATTTTAAGTCCGTCATAAAAGCAGCTTTCAAAGGATTTCTCAGCCAAGGGGTGCCTAGTTCGTGCCTAATCGTGGACGCAGCTGGCCCGATTTGAGCATCATCGCCCCAGAGGGCATGTCTTGGCGGTAGGAATCCACTGATGGTGCCCAGCGCAGCTGATCGAGACCCCTGGCACCAGCAGTGGTGGGAACGCCTGGGAGCAGATCGGGAAATCCCGCTACACTTCGTCGCAGATGAGCCTCAGTCATACCGGGTGCGGCTCGACCGGCGACCATGGGTATGTCCATCTCAAGAGCGCCAGCCGAGACCCTCACCACCGCAGGCGAGGAAAGAGCCCTGCAGGAAGGGATGGCTCTGGCAAGGCGGCACAGCGCGGCGGCGGCGCTCGCCAAGGCCAGCAGGGTGAAGGCTCTCACCTCTGCGCTTGAGGCGAATTTCGCCAGGGGCCTGACTGCAGACATCCAGATCTGGAACCTGATTTCTGCCGATCTGGATCGCCTCCGGGAGTTGCCGGCATGACGGCCCTGCAAGGCATGAACCCTCTGCTGGAGTCGGAGAGCGAGCGCTGGAAGCGCCTGGCGGAGATTGCGAATCCGTGCAAGGGGCTGATGGAGCGGCTGCGGATACCGACCATTGGCGTGGGCCTCGATGCCCTGGCCGGCACCGAGTCGCTCCGCCGGATCGCGGAGGCCTGCGCCCCCCGCATCGCCTCCATGGAGATCGGACTGGGGCTCAATGCCATTGCCCCCCTCGGCTCGATTGGCAACCTCGGCGCCGTCGCTGCCCTCGCCGATCTGCACGCTCCGGCCCGCATCCATGCGGTTCCCCGCCTGCCGACACAGATCGTCCTTCGTTTTGAAAGAAGCCGAGAAGCCTTCCGGGACAGACAGCCGCTCAGCCCAATCCCGGAGGCCCCGAGCCATCCAGAGCCGACAGGTTGGCTTGATGACAGCCTCGAGGACGAAGGCGGCCGGAGGGTTCTGGAGCAGCTGAGTCGCTTCGTGCGCTCGGAGGAGATCCCCAGCGATGCCCGGGAGGGGATGAGTTTGCTCATCACCTGGTGGAAACTGAATGAACACCAGATCACCTCGGATCAGAGCCTTGAGTTCAACCGGATCGTGCAGAGTTTCATCGGTGCCCAGCTCGGCCTGACCACATCCTCGGATCGCCACAAGCAATTCAAGAGCGAACTGCTTGTGCCACTGGGCGAGAGTCACCAGAAGCTTCCTGCGGTACAGCTTGACCCGCGCATCTACACGTCTTTTGAGCTTTCCAAGATTCTCAATTACAATGATTCAACCATCCGACGTCAGGCGGAATCTGCCTGGACGAATGGTGGAGGTCTTGGACCATGCCCTTTGAAAATGGGGTCCCATTGGTACGTGGTGGAAGCCGCAGAGGATGGGGGAGGGAAAAATCGCGGCTGGAAGTTTCAGCAACTCAGTGAGCGCCAGGAAGGCTGAGCCGGCTTTCCTATCCGGTGAGCCGAAGGGCCCACGTTGTGGCCGCTGATGGGGTTTTGCCTTGCAATCAAGGAGACAGATCAAAGTAGATAGGCACATTAGAGACATCTTCATGTCTGCACGGAAAATCTAGAACCTGACGATCAGAGCTGAGACCGATGGCTGCTCAGAGTGAGCCAGAAATGAGCGGCCGAGCCGATCAGCACGACCGCCCAGAGCGATCCACCCCCTACCAAGCTGAGCTCTGAACCGATGCCCACCGCCTTGCCGAGCTGCAGCAGCCGTCAACCCCGGCGCTATCACCTGGTGGACCACGACAGCGACTTCGATGTCTACCGGCGCTTACGGCGCGAACCCTTCAGGCACGTTCCGCTCGGCTGAAGCCGTAACGCAGCAGGCGCATGTGACGACACCATTCTCAACCCTCAACGTCACATCACTGCCGACCACAAACCCGGCCAGAAGCCATCACCTGAGCCCGGATCCAGGATCCAGCCGGTCTTCGGGGTCTTCCTCCACACAGCGATCCCGAGACTCAGATCACGGCGGATCACCGTTCCGGGGCCATAGCGGGAGCGGAACTGTTCCTCCGGCCAAGGTCGACTCACCTCCACCTCGATGCGCACCGGAAACCGGATGATTCCATCGCCGCCAAGGGTGGCTGCTGCGAGCGGGTAGCGGTAGGCCACGCAGTCCACACCGCAGTCAACCGCCAGCAGCTTTTGGCTATCCAGGGGGAGGGCTCTGGGACCCATCCAGCGATGACGCAGGGGGCCACCACCGAGCAGGAGCCCAGCACCACAACGCCGGCGGCGATCACAATGCTGATGACGCCCACCGCATCCAGTCCGATCGGATCCAGCCAGCGCCTCACGCCACCAGCTCCGACACCGAGTCACCGCCAAGGCGAGCCTGCAGCAACCGCCGGATCATCGGGTGGCGGCGTGCCTGCACCGCGCTGCAGCCTGCCCCGAGCCGAAGCCCATGGCGCTGACAGCCGTGCCATGCAACGCCCAGCGGATCCGCGGCGTTCACCACCACCCCATCAAGCAGCTCGCGGCGCAGCAACATCGGCCAGCGCTGCACAGGCACCCGATCCAGCGCCACCCACTCGATCCCCGCCAGAGCGGCCAGGTGCTGCGCCTCTGCGCGGCAGCCCCCCAGCCGCAACACCCCCGCATCCCAGCGATGGCGATTCACCCCCTTGCGCAGCAGCCGCAGGCAGATCGAGTCGCCATAGCGATCACCTATGGCACCCCCATCTCGGCGACCCAGCCCCAGCTCCGCCGCCAGCCGCCGGCAGCGCCGGCTCACGGTGGGTTGCGACAGATGCAGGTGCTGGCCTGCTCCCGTGGTGCTTCCGGTTAGCGACACCAGATCAAGCAACACAAGATCCCGCAGGGCGTTGGGGATGACGTAAGCGGAGGAGGTCTGGCGCATCGGATCACACGGCTGAGGCGCCCAGCTTCTGCGCTCCAGGTCAGTTCGAGCCCAGGATCCATGCGAACAACTACTGCAACCCGTGACCCATGTCCCCAGCATGCCGTCCGTACGGGCAGTGGACACGCTCAACGGACAAGCTGGGCTGCAGAAGCAATCAAAGCAAAGAGACCGCACCAATGCCAGGGCTATGCAAAGAATGCATGAAGCGCCGATCTATGCAGAATCAGCATCAAGAACCAGAGCCAGAAGGGCTCGATTCGGACGCCCGCGGCTTAGCATCGATCTGGTGATAGTCCCAAGGCGGAAATCAGAAATAACTGGCTGGGATTGAATCGAATCAATGATCTTTGTAGCAGTGCCGATGACAAGCGCCGACACGTCCACTGAGCTTCTGACCGATCTTCTGCCCGAATGGCACGAGATGCTGGTGGCGTGGGCGTCCGACGGTCGCCTGACCGCCGCTGCCCAGGAGGCACTCCTGGTGCCAGGGGATGCTCAGGAATTCACGAAACTGGTGAGTCAGTGGTCTGCGGCTGACTTCCATTCCCTACCCTCCATCGGGCTGCTCTCCTCGGCAGACATCCATGGAGCGAAAGCTGCGTATGCCCAAGCCACAGGGCAGATCTATCTCAACGCTGATTGGTTGGTCACGGCGAGCAAGGCGCAGGTGTTTGCCGTGCTCACCGAGGAACTCGGGCATCACCTGGATGGACTTCTGAATGCGGAGGACACTGCTGGCGATGAAGGAGAGATGTTTTCAAGGTTGCTGGCAGGAGAGATTCTTGGCGATGGGCAGAAGGCAGCCCTGAGAACACAGAACGATTCCGGTTCAGCAACGATCAATCTGATAAACGTGCCAGTGGAGAATGCCGCTGTCAGCTTGATCCGCGCCAACAGCCTCTACACAATTGTCCAGGGGCCCACCTGGACGCAGGCAGAAGCGAACGCGGTGGCACTGGGCGGTCATCTCGCAACTGTGGGTGATGCGAATGAAAACCAGTTCCTGCAGGACAACTTCAGCTATCCAGACCCTGCTCCCGGTTCCGTTGGCCTGGAGAGAAACCAGACCCGCCCCAGCCACTGGATCGGAGCCACGGATGCAACGATCGAGGGGACCTGGGTCTGGTCGTCGGGAGAGAGCTTTAATTCTACCAACTGGCTTACAGGACAACCCGATAATTCGACCTTCTTCTCTGGAACCGGCCAGGACTATGCCGTTATGACCTATCTGAGTTCAGACTCGGTATCAACAGACAATGGCAAGTGGGACGATCTAGCGGAATCAGAGCGGAACATTGACGGAATCGCTGAAATCCCCCTGGTCTTCTCCATAGACCTTCCAGTTGCTCCAAAAGAAGGGGCGCAGGGGTGCCTGGCGACCTGCAGCGACCAACCTTCAATGGGCAATTGGTCATTGATGGCAATCTGAATGCCGACACGATCACGGGTAGCTCCTATCGCAACTGGATGATCGGTGGCGGCATCTTCGCCAGTTCCCAGGAGCGTAAAACCAAAGCCGTGGACGTCTTGACCGGCACCCAGGGCGCACTGGATGTCTTTGATCTGCGAACCTCTGACTTCAGCGGTGATGCCTACAGCGGTGTCAATACCGGATCGGCACAGATCAATCATTACACCCAAGGGGAAGACTTCATTGTGTTGTCGGGCCTCCAGGGTTCCTACGACATCGTCGCCCAGACGAAGACATCGGGCCGGGGCTGGAGACGGCAGACAATCACGACTGGCTATCAGATCTTCAGCTCCAAGCAACTGGTGGCGACGATCGCACCGGCGGCAGGAACAACCTTCACAGGGTCGGCAGACACTGATCTCAGTGTGCTGTACGGACAGTCCGGAGACCCAACGGAAACGCTGCTGAATGGTCAGTAGCTGTTTGGTGCCTGAGTCGCCTGGAGTCACCTCCTGCTCCGGTGGATCCATCGCCGGGAATCAACGATCACGGGCGGCTGAAGTGCAAGGTGTTGCCCGGGATGGCCGCAGACCCGCTCACCAGGCAGGCTGGGTGCCATGACCGGTTTCCTGCGCTGCCATTTGCTGATCGGCCCGCCCGGGAGCGGCAAGAGCAGCCTCGCCGCCCTGCTGGCGCCTCTGGTGGGCAGCGCCGACCAGCCGGCCGAGATCCTGGCCACTGACCAGCTGCGCGCGGAGCTCTACGGCGACCCCTCCATTCAGGGCCCCTGGCCGGAACTGGAGGCCCTGCTGCAGGAGCGCCTGCAGGCTGCGGTGGCGGCAGGCCGCAGCGTGATCGTCGATGCCACCCATGCCCGGCGACCCTGGCGCCTCGCCCTCACCCAGGCCCTGGCGCTGCCGCAGCCGGTGGAGTGGATCGGCTGGTGGCTGCAGACGGAACTCCCGGTCTGCCAGGCCTGGAATCGCCAGCGCCCCCAGCCCGTGCCTGAAGCCGTGCTGTGCAGGCTGTACGGGGCACTGCAACAGGAGGGCTTCCAGCCTGATCGGTCCGAGGGTTTTGCGGCTGTACTGGAGCTGGATCCCGGTACGGAATCCGATCCCGAGGCCATGCTGCAACGGAAGCTGGAGGGGCTGGACCGAAGCATCCGGGCGCTCCGCAGCCGCTACAGCAAGCTCGAGTTGCATGGCTACTCGCGGCTGCTGGATCTGGAGCGGCTGCTCTATCTCCTGCAACTGCTCAGCCGCTTCCCGGGGCTCACCGCCAGCGACCATGCCAGCCGCCGCGAGCTCGAAGACATCGCCGGCCCGCTGCCTGAGGGGTCGATGGCCCAGCGGGCTGCCGCCCTGCTGGGGCCGCTGCGGGGCCGCTGCTACGCGGATGTGGATGCGCTGGAGATGGATCTGGCCTGGCTGGAACGCCAGGGATTCCTGCAGGCCCGACCGGTGCGCACGCCGATCATGCCACCACCGCGGCTGGCGGATGGACCCGCCGATCTGGGGGGCTGGCCCCACCTGGCCGACCGGGCGGTGTTCGTGCGGGTGATGGTGCTGCTGCGCCACCTGCTGCAGCAGCCCTTCGATCGCCAGGCCGGGACGCCCTTGGCGCAACATCTGATCAACCAGCTGCAGGGCATCGAGGGGACCTACGCACCACGGGCCGCCGCCAGTCTGCGCAAGGACATCCAGCTGGTGCTGAGCCCCTACGGCTTCCGCCCCCGCAACGACAACGTGCGCCATGGCCATGGCCTGGGCACAGCGCTGCTGCCGGCGGGGCGGCTGCTGGAGCTGCACCACCTGGTGGCCCAGGAGGCCGGCCGGCTGGGGGACCCTTCAGCCCAGGACCTGCTGCAGGAGCTGGAGGAACGGCTGCGCTGGGGAGGGATTCTGCCGGAGGATGCCCTGCCGGTGCGGGTGTTCGCCAACCGCTCGATCGTGCATCCGGAGCTGGTGCGCAGCGATTCGCTGGCGCTGCCCCACCAGGCCGAAAAGCTGGAGGCCGCGATCGAGGCCGATCAGTGGGTGGTGCTGCAGCGCTATGGGGGCAGTGCACGCCATGCGGAGTCGCCGGAGGGGGAGCTGCGGGTGTGGCCGCTGCAGCTGGTGTTTCACAACATCGGCTGGTATCTGGCCTATGAGGAGGATGGAGTCGGCCGGAGCGAGGGCCTGATCCGCTGCGAACGGCTCGACCGGCTGGGCTGGCGCCAGCTGGAGCGCGGCCAGCAACGGCCACCGGAGCGGCCCCCCGAGCGGCGCCGGGAGGCGGTGGCGCGGCTCGCGCGGCTGATGGAGGTGTGCGGCGGGATCTATTTCGGCGACGACCTGCAGGCCCAGCTGGATCTGGCCAGCGACGAGCCGGAGCGAATGGCGCCCTGGCTGGTGACGGTGCGGTTCCACTGCACAGCAGCGGTCTTCGGGTTCCTGCGGGAGGGTCTGCAGCGCTTTCCGCTGTGCCAGATCCGCCTCTCCAGACCCCTGCCGGGCGATGGCTGGACCCCCCACCCCCAGGCGCCCCACTGCCTGGAGCCCAGCGTCGACTCCAGCCATCCCTATCCGGTAGAACTTGATGTGCCGCAGTGGACATCAGAGCGGGATGTGGACTTCCGGCGGTGGCTGGGTGGGTATGGGGAGGGGATTACAGGCTGGCCCGGATCTCGTCCGTGAGTTCGGCGGCCTCCTCCAGGAGGTTGCGATCGTCGTCGTCCGGTTCTGCTTTTGTGCCCAGGCTGCGTTGCAGCTGATCAAGCAGCTCCAGTGCTTCTGTATTGCGCCCGAGCTTGCCAAGCAGCCAAGCCGCTGAAAGGCGTTCGGAATTCGTGAACCAACTGCCTGGCCCTTCGAAGCGAAGGCGGTGATCTAGAGCTTGTTGGGCATAGAGCATGGCCTCCTCATCCTTGTCGGATCTCCAAAGGGTTACGGCAAAGTCGCCCAAGACAGTGCCGATCTCAAAGTCGTCTGGATCCAGTGACTGCTTCTGCGCTGCTATGAGTTCTCGAAAGAGGGATTCTGCTTCCTCCAACTCCCCGGTTTCGCGCAGATCGATCGCCAACTTGTGGATCGAGGTTATGGTACCTGGATCACAATCACCGCTTTGCTGTCGGCACCAGTCCAGCTCACGCCGGCGCAGGGGAATAGCTTCTTGATGGCGTTCTTGGTTGCTCAGAACGGTTGCAAGTTTGAATACTGTACTTATCGTGTCGGGGTGCTCAGGCCCCAGCAGCCGCTCACGGGCCTCCAGGCAGCGCGTGAGCAGATCCTCCGCTTCCGCCTCCTCTCCGGCGCTCAGCAGATCACAGCCAAGGCCATACATTGAGATGAGGGTGCCGGAATCTTCAATGTCGGTCTGCACTTCACACCACGCCAGCTCCACACGCCTGAGTTCAATTGACTCGAAGTAGCAGCCCAATGCACTGAGGGTGCGTGCCAACCCATAGCGACTTGCCATGGTGGTGACATCGTTATCACCAAGAGCCGTGATGCGCCCTGACAGGACTTCCCGGTAGAGTTGTTCAGATTCCTCCAGTTCGTGATTCCGGTAGAGATCTTCTGCTAACCGTTGGATCGAGGTGAGGGTGCCTGGTGCATCACGGCCATCACGCTTGGCTGCCACTTCGAGTTCCTTGCGGCGCAGCGGGATCGATTCGTCGTAGCGCTTCTGATCAGAAAGCAAATCTGCCAGCATGTAGCGGGTGTTGTTGGTGTCGGGGTGCTCAGGCCCCAGCCGCCGCTCACGGGCTTCCAGGCAACGGTTGAAATAGGCCTCCGCCTGGTCGTAGTCGCCCTTGTTGCGGAACAGACCGGCCAGATTGCCGACGGTGGTGAGGGTGTCGGGGTGCTCAGGCCCCAGCAGCCGCTCACTGGCTTCCAGACAACGGTTGTAATACGCCTCCGCCTGGTCGTAGTCGCCCTTGTCGCTGTAAAGCAGCCCCAGATTATTGACAGTGGTAAGGGTGTCGGGGTGCTCAGGCCCCAGCAGTCGCTCACGGGCTTCCAGAGCTCTCTTGTAATACGCCTCCGCCTGGTCGTAGTCGCCCTTGTCGCTGTAAAGCAGCCCCAGATTATTGACAGTGGTAAGGGTGTCGGGGTGCTCAGGCCCCAGCAGTCGCTCACGGGCTTCCAGAGCTCTCTTGTAATACGCCTCCGCTTGGTCGTAGTCGCCCTTGTCCTGGAACAGACCGGCCAGATTGCCGACGGTGGTGAGGGTGGAGGGGTGCTCAGGCCCCAGCAGTCGCTCACTGGCCTCCAGAGCTCTCTTGTACAAAACCTCCGCCTGGTCGTAGTCGCCCTTGTCCTGGAACAGACCGGCCAGATTGCCGATGGTGGTGAGGGTGTCGGGGTGCTCAGGCCCCAGCAGCCGCTCACTGGCCTCCAGAGCTCTCTTGTACAAAACCTCCGCCTGGTCGTAGTTGCCCTTGTTGCTGTAAAGCAGCCCCAGATTGCCGACGGTGGCGAGGGTGTGGGGATGCTCAGGCCCCAGCAGCCGCTCACTGGCCTCCAGAGCTCTCTTGTACAACACCTCCGCCTGGTCGTAGTTGCCCTTGTTGCTGTAAAGCAGCCCCAGATTGCCGACGGTGGTGAGGGTGGAGGGGTGCTCAGGCCCCAGCAGCCGCTCCTGGGCTTCCAGGCAGCGGTTGAAAGACGCTTCCGCCTGGTCGTAGTCGCCCATATTGCGGAACAGACCGGCCAGATTGCCGATGGTGGTGAGGGTGTCGGGGTGCTCAGGCCCCAGCAGTCGCTCACGGGCTTCCAGGCAGCGCTTGTAAAACGCCTCCGCTTGGTCGTAGTCGCCCTTGTCCTGGAACAGACCGGCCAGATTGCCGACGGTGGTGAGGGTGGAGGGGTGCTCAGGCCCCAGCAGCCGCTCACTGGCCTCCAGATCTCTCTTGTACAACACCTCCGCCTGGTCGTAGTCGCCCTTATTGCGGAACAGACCGGCCAGATTGACGATGGTGGTGAGTGTGTGTGGGTGCTCAGGCCCCAGCAGCCGCTCCTGGGCTTCCAGGCAGCGGTTGAAATACGCTTCCGCCTGGTCGTAGTCGCCCTTGTTGCGGAACAGTTCGGCCAGATTGTTGATGGTGATGAGGGTGTCGGGGTGCTCAGGCCCCAGCAGTCGCTCACGGGCTTCCAGGCAGCGGGTGTAAAACGCCTCCGCCTGGTCGTAGTCGCCCTTGGCGCTGTGGGCAATAGCCAGCCAGGCCAGGCTGCTCAGCAGCGATTGTTCATCTCGGCCCTCGGTCGTTTCCTCCAGCTGCAGCGACAGGGTTCTCAACGTCAGCAGCAGCTCCCGGTACAGACCTGCCTCATCAAGTAAATCGGCTAGCCGGTCCACAAACCAGATCAGATTGTCTGCATTGTCTTGTCGTTGGTCGATCTCTTCTGCCACTGCATCAGCAATCAGTTCATCCAGTTCGCCATCTCCCTCGGCCCTGGCGAGGAGCCAGTAGTTGACCACCTCGCGGCTGCCTTGGTCTCCGACTAAGGAGGCCAGGATCCCTGGCACCATCAGCCAGTTCCGCAGATCCTCCAGGCGGTTGGCTTGCTGCAACTGCCAGGGCAGCTCCTCAGAATCACGTGCGTCCCATCCATCCCTGTCCAGATACCAGTCCGCCAGATCGCTATGGGCCTGGCGCCGCAGTTGGTCGGTCGGCAGGTAGCGATCTTCCACGGCAATTCGCAGATAGTCGTGGCCGAATACCAGCCGGCCATTGCTCTGGCTCAGCGCCTCCTGCAATCCGATGGCAATCGGTGCCCAGCCTGCGGGCGGCAGCCCCGTGATCTCCAGGAGCTCCGGTTCACCCAATCCCGCCCGGCTGGCCCACAGGGCCGTGAGCGCCTTGCGCACGGCCTCGCCGTGGCCATCGGCCTCCAGCCGTTCCAGCACCCGCTCAAGCAGGTCATCAATCGTGGCGGCACTCCGGTAGAACTCCAGCTGCTCCGCCAGGGTGTCGAAACGGCCGCAGAGGCGCAGCTCCTCCAGCAGCACCCGCAGAAACAGCGGTGAACCCGTCAGGGCATGGGCCAGCAGTTGCTCCTTGAGGCCAGCCTCCAGCTGGCGGGCAAAGATCTGGAGGTAGCGATCGATCAGGGCCTCCTGCTCGGCTCTCTGCAACGGACCGATCGTGAGGTTGCGGTAGCCCCGCTCCTGCAGGATCGTGCGGGCCGGGCAATCCAAGGCACTGGCCACCACCTGGAGCCCCTCGGGCAGGGTCAGCGGCAACCAGGGCAGGGCCTGCTGGTCGTCGGGCGCCAGGCGATCAAGGCCGTCGAGCACCCAGATCCAGCGGCGCTTGTGCCGCCGGGCCCAGATGCTCAGGCGAGCCAGGGTCTCGCCCACCGCGGCCACCAGCTCCCACCAGTCCTGGGGAACCTTGATGTCTTCCTCAATCAACTGGGCGGCGGTGTCGATCAGCCGTGCCAGCAGGGGGCGCACGGCGTTGGCATCATTCGTACAGCCCAGGTGGTGGCTGTAAATCACATCGCCTGGCTGGCTCTGCTCATGCGCGGCTATCCAGTTGGCGATCAGGGCACTCTTGCCGCTGCCGGAGTCGCCGGTGATCAGAATGCGCTGCTCACCCGCCTTGATCCACTGCTCCAGCTGCTCGATATAGCCCTCGCCGCCCAGATACAGGCCGGTTCGATCCGCCCGGTAGCTGGCATGTCTGGCGGCCTCCAGGGCCAGCGCATCGGGTTGTTCGCCCTCGGGAAACTGCTGATCGATCAGGGCCCACACATCAGCCTCGATGCGCTCGGCAATCGCCTGCGGATCGGCCAGCCCCTCCACCACTGGAAAGCCACTGGCGCGGATGCGCTGCTTGAGGGTCTCCAGCTTCTGGCGTTCCTGCTCACCCTCGCTGCGCCAGCCTTCCTCACCCGCCTCAACCCTGGCCGTGCTGTAAGCCGGATCACGGAAGTAGAAGAAGGCCCGCCCGGCCATGTCCGGGTTGTTGAGCACACCGTGCAGGATCTCCAGCTCCGTCACGCTGGTGCCGCCCTGGTGCTCCCGCAGCCAGCCCTGGCGTTCCAGCAGTTCCGGGCTGTACTGCCCAGGATCCGGAACCCAGCCGTAGCGCTCACCGAGCAGGGCCATGAAATACGGCCGGCAGCGATCGATCTCCGCCAGGCAGATCGGCAGCGTTCTTCCCTGTTCGCTCTGCTCCTGGGTGATGCCCCAGCGCAGGTCCACATCCACCACCTCCACGCCCCGCTCCCTGGCCTTCTGGCGCAGGGCAGGAAACACCTGCTTGGCCAGCAGATCGCGCTCCTCCTGGAAATCAGAGAAGGTGGAGGAGAGAAAGGCGCGAACCTGGGGACGATCCGAGGGCATGCGCAACCGGGACGAAGTGGCCTGAAGCCAGGGTAGGGGGAGTGGCGATTTCAGTGCCCTTGCCTTGGTGCGAACAACAAGCCGCGAGACCTACAACAGCCGATCGTCGTAGTTCCACTGGCGGTGGACACGGATCACAAGCTCAGCGCAGCCAGGATGCCTGGGATTGATCAGCACATTCGACTCCTCCGGAACGATCACCGAGGGCACCGTCGCCAGCAGCGAGGCCCCGCCGCCCAGACACTGGGCGCCCCAGCGCCGCGATGCCGCTCCCACTGCTCCAGTGGGATCTCGATCTCCACCAGCCAGCGGTTCAGCTTGGGTCAGTTGAGCAGAGGCCTCACCCCCCCGGCTTGTACATCCGCTTCAGCTGGTCGGCCACCCAGTCGTTGAGTTCATCCAGCTTTTCGCGGCCCACCGCCTCCAGGGCGCAGCGCAGCCGTTGCAGGCGGTGGGGTTCATCGGCCGCCGTGCGCAGGGCCTGTTCAAAGGCCTTCAGGCCCCGCCGGAACTGGTCGCGGCTGCGGGCGTAGCGGGCATTGGTTTCCTCGTAGCCCAGCAGTTCCCGGTAGGCCAGCACCGCCACGAAACTGGCGATGCAGGCCTCCGTGATCCAGGCCAGAGCCGGCGATGCTTCAGCCATCAGCATCGTGGCCAGCGACAGCACCAGCGCCGCCACAAAACAGCCCAGGGCTGCCCGCAGCAGCAAGCGGTCCTGACGGGCCTGGCGCTCAATTGTGCCGTCCAGCCAGGTCACCTGACCCTCCATCCAGCCCTGCACCCTTTTCGCCACCGGTTCGATCGGCTCAGGCTCCCGGCTGAAGCGCACCAGCAGCTGCACCCGTCGGGCCCGCAACACCGTGCGGATCCAGCCCAGGTCGCGGTGGATCTGGCTGTAGAACAGGTCGGCGGCATCGCGTTCCACCCCCAGTTCAGCCCAGTGGTCCTGCACCGTGAGGCTTTCAGCCAGGCAGCGGTGCACGATGAAGCGGTGCTTGGGGCCCTTCTGGAAACGGGGAAACAACAGCAGGGCCGCCACGATCAGCACCAACCCCACCGACTGCCACGGCTGTTGGGAGAGCAGCAGGCTGATCAGCCAGCCCGCCATCATCAGCACCAGGGCCCAGCGCAGATAGCGCGCCTTGTCGCGGGTGGCGATCGCATCGGCGTAGTGCCACAGGGCCGTGGGGCGCGCGGCCCAGGGAAGGGGCTCGCCGGGCTCCGTGGCCATGCTGCGGTTGATCGTCTCCAGCTGGCGCGGAATCGCCAGCAGATTCTGCAGAGCAAAGGGCTCTGGGGCGCCCTGCTTCGCATTGCGGGGCGCTGTGCATTGCGACTCCAGCCAATAGGTGTGCGGCTGCCGCTTCCCCTCAAACCGGTTCTTGTGGCGTGGCGTGTCGTATTCGATCAGGGCCCCGGGCTCACGGGTGGCGATCACCTCATCCACATTCAGAAACAGCGGATGCACCTCCCCCTTCTGAATCGCCACCGACTGGGCCGTGCCGCCCACTTCCATGGTCTCGAAGCCGTTGTGGAAGGCAAAGAGCAGGTAGCAGTGCCGCACCAGAAACACCCCCTGCCGCCCGTAACAGGCGGGGCTGGGCAGGTCGTCGCCAGGGGCTGCATCGCCCCGCAGTTCATCGCAGTTGGAGGGATCGAGCACCGCATCGCAACGGTCAAGCAGCGCCTCGAATCGCTGCAGCTCATCTGGATCCTGGAAGTCGAGCCGGTAGTTGGCCACCCGTTTGGGCAGGGCCGCCACCAGCTGATGCCCGGGGCCACCGGCTCCCCGCCTGCGTGTTCCCTGGATCACCTCCAGGAACACCTCCGCCGCCTCGCTGTCCATCCCGCTGGCCAGGCCGTTGAGCATCAGCAGCGGAGTGTGGGGCAGCTTCAGCAGCAGCTCCTCCAGGTCCCGGCGGAAGGCATCTCGCAGCCGCGGCAGTTCGGAGGCGATCGGATCCCGGTGGCCCACCACCGCCACCACCAGCGGCACGGGGCTGGGATCCATCAAAACCGCCGCGGGCAGATCGGAAGGGCTCATGGGCTTAACGTCCAGGTCGAGGCGGAAGCCTCCAGCGCATCTTTGGCCAGATCGATCCATTCCGCACCGATGCGATGGATGCTGGCCACAAGCGACGCCCTCAGGTTCGGTTCGCTCAGATCGGCACCCGAGAGGCCGCGCCGCAGTTCGGGCAACTCCGCCTGCAGCGCCCGCAGGTGCCGCACCAGCCGCTCGCGCCGCACCAGCGGCAGGGGCCGATGCAGCCACAGGGCGATCAGGGCCGTTGCCGCCGCCAGGATCGCCTGCTTGATCACCACGGCGTTGGCCACCGCGACCCCCAGGAGCAGCACGCCACACACCAGGGCAGGAACCACCATCAGCCTCTGCTCGCCCAGGCGGTAGCGGATGGTGGCTGCCACCAGGTCGCAGTGCTGCTC
This sequence comes from Synechococcus sp. CBW1006, assembly GCF_015840525.1. Classification (NCBI taxonomy): domain Bacteria; kingdom Bacillati; phylum Cyanobacteriota; class Cyanophyceae; order Synechococcales; family Synechococcaceae; genus Synechococcus; species Synechococcus sp. CBW1006. Next base: position 3,598,512 of record NZ_CP060396.1, read on the forward strand.
CAGCCCCTCGATGGCATCGGCCAGCTCCGCTCGACCCCAGGGCGGCGGAGGGTCCGCCAGGGCAAGGGCCAGGTCATGGGCATGCAGCAGCTGGCGCAGCTGGCCGAGCTGTCCCGAGTCGAGCGGTTGGCGAAGGGGCAGCTGTTCGGCCACCCCATCCGCCAGACCGAACCGGTGCCAGGTGTCCTGCACCCAGAGCGCCTGGGCCAGGCACCACCATCGCTGCGCCCTCTGCCGCAGGGGCTGATACCTGAGCCCAAGGGCGCCCACCGCCAACAGCACCACCCCAGGAATCAAGCGGGTGGTGAGCTGATGCAGCAACGGAGCCAACAGCACCAGCAGCGTCGCCAGGGCCAGGGCTTTGATCAGCAGCCGCCGGTCGCTGCGGCGCAGCAGGGTGCGGCTCCGCTCCAGCGCCCAGGCCACACAGAGCGCGGTGCTCCAGCCCTGCGGCGTGAAGGCAGAGCAGGGCGCCGTATCGGTGAGACGCTGCCGCGCTTCAAGCCAGTCCGTCGCAGACGCGGCGAGCGCCCGTGCTGGAGGTCTGTGGGTCTGATCCGCGCCCAGCGGCGTCGCCCCGGCGTAGCGAGCGTGGCGCACGCCATCGTGATGGCGATGCAGGGTCAGGGCAATGGTGGTGTCCTGCGGCAAGGCACCGTTCAGGCGCTCGTTGCGCAGCCGGTCCACGCTGGCGCCAGTGCCGTCGGGCCCGGGCTCAAAGCCCAGCAGCACCACCACCTGGCTCGCCAGCAGCCAACGGGGCTGATCGACCAGACAGGTGGTGGAATTCACCAGGGTGAGATCGGGCAAACTGGCGACGAGCTCGGCAACGGCGCCGCTGAGCGCATCCGGCGGGGGCAGACCATCGGCGCAGCTGATCCACAGAGCACAGGAACAGCTGGAGCTGGCGGCACCGACCTGCTCGGCGAGTTCGAGGGCCAGATGACGCCAGACTTCCTGCCGGTTCGCCAGCACTTCAGCCTCCCCTGCAGGCGGAAGTACCACCCCTGCCGCCAGGACGAACAAGGTCAGTTGAGGCTGGGGTCACACATCATTCGATAGTGATCCTTCAGGTCATTGAGCAGCTTCGGGTAATAAGTCTGTCCAGTCTGGGCCACATGCTTTCGCCACAGTGAAAACAACAACTGGCGATAGAGCTGCTTCGCGTAGGCCTTGTCGGCCGCCGTACGCCCATTCAGCCTCAGCCAACGCAGAGTTCGCACGTCGTAGGCCTCTGACTCCCCGATCTCAGGGAGCTCCTCTGGCTCCGCATCAGGCCCTGCAGAGGGCTGCCCCTGGGGGGTTGCATCGGACCTGGCCTGCCTTAACCAGGCGGCGAGGTCGACATCCGGCAACAGGCCAAGGTCGTTCTGGTTGTAGTAGGTGGCCGCAGCCACGTCGGCAGCGGAGCTGGTTGCCGCCACCTGGCTCTGCAGCTCGGCTGGACGCGACTCCAGGGGAATCCAGGGCATGGCTCAGTCCTCGCGGTTCAGATTCTCAGTCACGATGCGTTGCTGGTACTCCTCCAGCCGTTTATCACGGAATTCCTTGAGGTCTTCCGTGAAGGAGGCCTTGACCTGAGTGTTGAGGGAGATGAGGTAAAGCATGATCGCGGCCGCCCCTGTCAGGATCACCGAAACGGAAAGGGTGAACAGCGAAAATCCCAGCAGTCCGAACTTGCCGGCGAACAAATTGGCATAGAACTGATTGGTCGCCTGGCCCACGGCCTCCGTGCCGTTCACCCACTCAAACCTGCCGTTCACATTGCGGAAATGTTCACGGAACAGCTCGGGCTCCTCCTGCTCCAGGAAAGCCAATGGTGGCTTCTGGGCAAGGGCTTGGGACTTCCGTTCAATGGATGCCTCCAGGGGTTTGGCTTTTTCAATGTTGAGGGCCCGCAGGACATTGCGCTGACGACAGACTCCAGGGATGGAGCCGACAGAGCCATAGCGTTCAATCAATTGCGGCGGCGATAGTCCTCGGTCAGCCACCGTCACGGCATTGGGTCCATAGGCGCGCACAAACAGGGAGATGTACTGCGTCTCATTCCTGTTGCGATCGAGGCTCTTCATCTGCTGCTCGAGATCGGAGCAGCTCCTGGCGGCTGCCTCGAAATCGGCACCTCCGGTTTGCAGGCGCTTGAGCTCGGTCTTGTCCCTGGCCAGCTTGGTGGCCGCCAGCTCGGCCGCATAGGTGGACGCAATTCCCTTGGCGCCGATCCAGAGGTCCACACCCACGCCTGAAAACAGGGTTTTAGCGGTACAGAGAACAACAAACGCTGCCAGGCTCCACGTGGCTTTCGAGCCATGGCCCTTGCTGCGGTTGGTCGCGTTTTCACCGGAGGTGTTTGACGCGTACAGCAACAGGAATGAAAGCACGATTGCCCCTGGCCCCGAGGCCAAGCCAAGCGGGCCCGACAGGCTGAACTGAAACAGTGGAATGGTGGTGAAGAAGTCCCAGAGGCTGGAGATGGACATCAGCTTTGCCACCGAGCCAAGCGAGGCATCCAGCTCGTGGGTCGCGAAGGCTGTCCCTCTCATGTTTTGGGCAGGGACCCAGACAATTTCCTTCAAGCCGCGGAACCAACTCTTTTTGTTGGCACCGATCTCCAGCTTGTCGTTGACCGTGATGCGCTCTTGAGCAGTCTGTTCGCCGGGTTTGTACTCGCACAGAGCACCATCAGCCCTGGCCCGCAGGTGCTCCAGCTCCGGCTGCTGCTCCAACCAGTTGAACAGGGCCTCGATGTCGATCTTGCCCGCTTTTCCCTGGCTCGGTGTCATACCCATGGCTCAATCATCCGAGAGGTCAACGCCTTCCAGAAAATCGATCGCCAGTTTGAGGCGATGCAGGTCGATCGCCCAGCCGGGAATCGATTCGGCCTTCCCATCTTCAATCAGCTTGTCGATGCAATCATCATGGAAGCCAACCAGCTTGTTAATGATCTTCACGGCCAGCTCTCGGTCCTGGTAAGGATTGAGTTCACTGCGCGATTCGATCAACCTGTAGACATCGCGTGCATTGTCGAGCTGGGCGCGGGTGAGCAGCTCGGATACGTTGCTTGGCATGGTGTCAGCAGCGTTATAGCCACGCAACTCGGGGTGAGGCGGTGGTGTTGACAGGCCGTCATTCCCTTGCTCGTCGGCGGCCATCCATGCGTCGTCGTATCGGCGGATCCTAGGGGAAACAGCACATCCCAACAACGATCCGTAGCACCTCGCTGCCGTGATCCAGCCGCGAACCATGCGGTTTCCACATACTGTTCCAGCCAGGCTCGCCGCCATCCCCCGTGCTGCTCAACGCCTTCGACGTCGACCCGGGTGCAGCCGAGCGCAACCTGGAGCTGCGGGCCGGTGAGCTGTTCGCCCTTGGCCTGCAGGCTGATCTGCTGGTGGTGTCGGCCTATGCGGGCAACTACGACCCCGTGCCCGGAACGCTGGTGGCCCGGCTCCAGGAGACCTGTGGGCTGAAGCTGGGCACGCTGCCCCGGGCCCTCGATCTGACCGGGGGACCCGTAGGCGCCTGGGTGAGTCCGCCCCTGGCGGAGCAGCTGCCAGACGACCGGTGGCCCCGGAACTCCCGCACCCGCTTCGGGCGGATCGCCGTGGTGGAGAGCCCGGCCACGGCCCCTGACCCGGCCGCCTCGGCACCGCCCAACGCCTGGCCTGCCTTCCAGCAGCTGTTCTGCCTGCTGGCGCTGCTTCCTCTCCATGGGATCGATTGCCCCAGCGTGGCCACGCCGCTGCTCAGCGCCGGCAACCAGGGGGTGCAGCCAGAGCGGCTCTTTCCCGCCCTGCTTGAACGTTGCCGTGATGGCTTCCGCCACGTTCCCGACCTGGAGCGGCTGGTGCTGTTCGACCGCCAGCGGGCGCCTCTCGAACAGCTGGCCACCCGGATTGACGAGGAGCTGCAGCGCAATCCCAGCGAGCGCCAGCTGCTGGACCTGGCGGGCCGGGGTCTGGCGCCGCACGAGCTTCTCGCCGCACTCCAGAGCTTCAGCCGCCGGCACCCTGAGCTGGATGTGGAAGGGGACGTGGCCGAGCTGGTGCATCAGCTCGGCGGACTGCAGACCACGGCAGTGGCTCTGGGACTGCATGGCCGTCGCCTGGTGGAACGGCTGGTGCGCCAACGGCTTGGCTGGCGTCGCGGCACCCTCTACCAGGGGCTGCAGGTGCTGACGCGGGAGCAGGTCAACCCGTGGATCCTCAGCTGTCTGCATCAGGTGCGCGTCTTCGGCAACTGGATGGGCCACCCCAGTCGCAGCGGAGCCCGCCGCGCCGTCACCCCCATCGATGTGACCGCCATGTTGGCGGCGCTGCAGCGTGTGCTGGAGGACTATCCATGGGGACGTGCCTGATCGGGATTCGCACCACGCGTTGATCGCAACGTTGATCGCACGTGATCAGTCCCCGAAGAGCCTGACTGGCGGGAAGGTGATGCTCACCGCCGCCGATTCCATGGTTTCACTCCTCACGCCCGCCCTCCTGCCCCAGGACCGATTGGGCAGTAGTGCGCGAGGCGATTCGCGCAGACGTCGCGCAGAAGTGCCCGTCGCTCTCCAAGGGGCTGTTTTAGGGCTCGCCTGATGGGCGTTCGCCCTTTGCTGGACACCGTGAATCAGCACTGATCCCGGCGGGTTCCTTCACGGTCAGATCTTGTTGTCTGCGCTGGGGTTCACAACTCTGTACTTCCATCACACCACAACAACTCCATGTTTTCCTTGAAGCGGATAAAGACTGGCAAGATCGATAGCCGGAGTCGGCGGGGGCAGGGCCGCACCCTGGCCCAACGGAATGGGACGAGAAAGGCCAGGCGCACCAGACAGACCCGGAAGCGTCGCTAGGCCCGGATCGTCACCTCCAGAAGCTCACACAACCCTCTCATGATGACCGAAAAACTGCTCACAGTTCTGGTGGCTCTTCTGCCAGCCATCGCCTTGGCTCAGCAGCCTGTGCGACCCCTGCCACGACAGGGCAACTGCCCATCGAATTACATCAGCTCCGGGGCCTACTGCACTCCAGGCCCCAATGCCCGTGGCGCGATCGAGCGCGTCGGAACCTGTCCCTCTGGGTTCATCACTTCCGGCCCGTATTGCCTGGCGACCCAGAATGCCCGCGAAGCCATCCACAAGACAGGCTCCGGCTGCCCGAATGGATGGATCACGTCCGGCCAATACTGTTTAAGGGTGAGGTAAGCCTGCCAGGCATTCCGCCTCTTGAATCATCAGGCAAGCGGATCCCACGTACCACCACCCGGCCGCAGCGATCTACAGCTCCCGCAGCGCCGCATCCAGGCCATCGGTGACGGCTGCAAGAAATGGCAGGTCGAGCGTATCGATCGTGTCGCTGGGCTGGTGGTAGTGGGGATTGCGCAAGAAGGAGGTATCGGTCACCATCACGGCGTTGTAGCCCGCATCCCAGAAGGGGCTGTGGTCACTCAGCCGCACATCCGGCAGCAGACGCCCGTGGAAGGGCACCGGCAGCACCCTGGTCCTGACGTGCGCGCCCATCCCACTGGCCAGACCAGGCAGCAGAGAGGTGGCGGCGATGTTCGCCACCAGGGCGATGAAGTCGCCCCGATCGCCGTAGAGCCTCCGCATCGGCGCCAGCGGATAGCTCTGGCGTGCGGCGGTGTAACCGAGCATCTCCAGGCTGAGCATCAGCTGCAGCGGCTGGCCGCTGGCCTTGAGCTGCCGGGCCAGGGCCCTGCTGCCGAGCATGCCCCACTCCTCCTGATCAAAGGCGACGATCCACACCGGCCGCCGGGGCGGGATCGCTGCCCAGCGACCGGCCAGTTCCAGCAGAGCCGCCAGTCCGGAGGCGTTGTCGTCAGCACCGGGAGAGCTGATCGGACCGTCGTAGTGGGCGGCCACCAGCAACGGCGCCAGCTGTGCCTCCTGACCCGGCAGGCGCAGGATCACATTGATCCCCTCACCGGCACCCTCCTCGAAGGATTGCTGCTCGACCGCACCCAGGCGGTTGAATTGCTCGAGCAGATAGCTGCGTACCGCCATCAGGCCGAGGGGATCCCAGTGGAGATGGCGGGGCCGCACCAGCTGCTCCAGATGGATCCGCAATCGCTGCTGCAGGCCTTTGCGGCGGGATGGGTCAGGACTGATCCTGGACAACGGTGAATGCATCAAGTGGCTGAGTCCTCCAGCGGGTCTGCGTTGTTGCTCAGGTTGCATGGATTGCCTGGCTTCTCGTGGATCTTTCACGCGAACAACGCCGTTGCTGCCCTGTTCCGGGAGAGGGGCGATCAGCAGCTGCAAGCCTGGGCTGTTCACCCATGAAGGAGGTGATTGCCAGAGCGGAGCGGGAAGTGGCTACGCCTGAGAAGCCTTGCACCGCAGTGGCTCGTTGTTGATCGCATGGGAAGTCATCCCTGCACTGTTGATTGGGGTGATTCTGATCACATCCCCGCTGAATCACACATGAGCTCCCCCGCCGACCATCCGCAGAACCCCTCCTCGGATGAGCACCGCAGCCGCAGCGGTCGCTACCGCTACTGCGGCGGCAAGGCCATCGATCCCAACGAAGGCGTGCACCCCGAAATGGTCGAAGCCGAGCAGCCCCAGCCCATTGCTTCCGAGATCCCCAACAGCCCCCAGGAACTGATCGCCATGCAGCAGAACAAGCCCGAGCGCCCCGAAAAGCCTGAGCGCCAGCAGAGCGCCAAGGTGAAGGAGGTGCTGGATCTGATCGAGAAGCTCGACACCGATGCCGCCGAAGACCAGCAGATCGCCCTGACCATCGTGCGCCATCTGGAGAGCTTCCACGACGATGTGGTGAAGGAGATGCAGGACGACACCGACGCCAAGCACTCCCAGATCGTCGCCTGGTCGATCGATGCCGACCGGCTGATGCGCAGCCGGCTGCTGCTCGAATCCATCGACCTGGATTGAACCTCCACCCCGAATCCAGCCTGTCCCTCCCCCTCCGTCTGTCGTTTTCAGTCCTGTCCTCCGTTCATTGATCTCTGCTCATTGACCTGATGTCCTCCTCTCTCTGTAGCTGCCAGTTCACCCTCACCCAGCTGGCCCTGTTCAGCCGCAGGTGCTCGGTGCAGGGCGAGCTCGCAGGGGCGAAGCAGCGGTGGGGGTTGAGTCCGTGCCGGTTGAACCAGGTCTGCTCTGGCCGATTTCCGTTCAGGAATCCCTTGGCCCAGCTCATCACTCCCTCGGGGTTCAAGGATTGACCACCTTGCCCAGCGGGAACGGACTCAGGTTGTTGACCGGCAATCCCCTGGAGGATTGGCGCTGAAGCTTGAGATGAAGGGAGCGAACGTCTGAAAGCGAACGTCTGCAGGAGGCCCCTGGGCCTCCTGATCATCAGAGCTCATGGCTCGATGATGTCAAGCACCCGCCCTTCGTCGTCGATCAGGCGATGGCGCCTGCCGGTGGAGCGGGCACGCTGCTGGGCACTGCGGAAGGCACTGGCCTCGTGGTGGCTGGTGGTGTAGTGCTGCCAGAAACCGAACTGGTTTTGCCACTGGATGGTGATGCGGGTCATGGGGTTGCTGTGATTGATCTCAGTGTTGCGACCCTGGGCTGGCAGCGGCAAAGATTCGCGCGATCGACGAGCTGCTTGATCCCGTAGGACGAAGTGCCCAGACGCGATTGCCTGGACCAACACCGTCGAGCGGCTTCGCGTCCGGCTGGGCTGGGATCTCTTGTGCAGCCTGGCTCAGATCTTCTTTCTCGCTACGCGTGGACTCCAGACTGCTTGACGACGTGGCCAGTTGACAGTCTAGATCATCATGCTCAAGTCAACTTGAATCAAGCTAGCCATGTGCGGTTAGCCACTCCATCCCCTCAGAGATGCAACATCTCTGATCGCTTGATCTCAAGCTCTTGACTGAAACGCTCAAGTCGCTGATCGGCTTCAATGATTGATTCTCATTTGTCAGTGCACGGCGATGTCTTGACCAATGTCTTCACGCCAGGCCCATGCATCGGCGCGGATGGGGACATCTCCACTGATCTTCCTCCACACCCGCCCGATCCTCTTGCGGGGGTGTGGGAGGAGGAGCTGATGCCGTTGCTGCAGCGAGCGCCGGCGTTGACGCCGATCACGCTGCTGGAGCACCTACAGCGGCAGAAGCCTGATGTGAACTGGCTTCCGCTGCAGCGGACCCTGTAAAGGCGAGATCGCCTGACCTATGGCCGCAAGGCAGTGTTCGAATGCAGTCGTCGCGAGCGTAAGCACGGACGTGACCTGCGTTGGACGCTGCGGGGCTTGCCCGCACCGGAGTGGGTGGTGGAGAACTGGCCTGGCAGCGCCACCATCCTGGCGGTGTTCTGCAAGGGCACTCGGGGCAGCAGGCCGCCTTGGCCCATGACAGTCCCGGCTTGCTGGCACTGCTGGGCTGGCGAAAACCAGCTCAGGCACTGAGCTCGGCATACCGATTAATCAGCCCTGCCATCCCAGGTTGTCCCTGAGAGCCATGGCAGCCGCCCATAGGGATTCTTCACAGGTCAAGCCCATGACTGAGTTCAGCCTTACCATCGATGAAGGTCCGTCCCCTGCAGCGGCATTGCAGCTCAAAGGATGCGACTCACTGGCTACGACCTGCTTGAGCTAGTTGCGAAACTCGATCAAGATTTTATTTCTGGTTCACCGTGGAGAGGCAAGGAGCCTACTGTAGAGCAGTGTGGATATTGCCGCGCCGCTTTGATGGAGTGCCAAAGGCTGAATACAAAGAATTCCATGAAGCTTACGAAGATGCACGGATCTTTCGAGATCGGCATAGCGATGACATCAAAGACCTTAGCAGCACTTCGCAGGATGTCTTTGAAGCTTTCATCTATATCTTCCACGAATTCCCAACGGTCGACGTCGAAGCACACATTGCTAGCCATGGACTTGATTCAGTCATGGAGCTTTTGGAGGAGTTGAGAGAGTATGAATTAGCAGATGATGAGTGACGTCAAAAGCGCTCATGCCGCACCTCCATTGATCTCAGCCTCCAATGCAAGCACTGTTTTCTCTTGCCAACAATCCCGACCGACTGATGCGTCTTGTCAACCATCTGCTTGACAAGGGCTTTGCAGTCACAAGCCATTGCGTAGCCAGCGCGCTTGGTCAGTCGGCCGAAGGTGTCTTCATGATCCATTTTGATGAATCGTCGGAGATTGCCCTGATCGATGAGCTGCCATGTCAACACATGCAGATCAACCTTGTAGCCAATAACCCCGACCTCGAGCTCATTCGGCTGATCCTCGAGGCAGGGGGTGCAATCTGTGAAGAGCCTGCAGAGGCTGATCTGATTGTCGGTGACTCAGGCGATATCAACGATCTCAGGCGGCAGCATCCCCGCAAGCTTGTCATCGACGATGCCGAGCTTGCCTCCTTGCTGAACGATGTCCTGCAAGCAGACCGGCTACTAGCCCCTGTAGATCCAAATCTCACGCCGGTGCCTCGCCTTCCAGAGAATCTCAAGGCCTGCTGGGCAAAGCTGCGACGTCGATCAATCCCTACGATCAACGAAGGACTGGATCTCCTGGAAGCTCTCCTTCAAACGGATCCCACTGCCGGTGATCCATTGCTTGACCAAGTGGAAGTTGTCGATGGGGAGCTGTTCCCTGGTAGACGATTCAGACTTGGTGACTCCTTCACTCATCCCTACTCTTACTACGCACTGCTCGGAATCCTATCCCGATCTCCTGCTGGCAGTCGAGCCGAAGCGTTGCGGCTAGGCATTAAAAGCCTAGATCATATCGAAGCGATCGCACTGCCGGAATTAAAGTCATTCGAGAATGTAGAGAAAATACGCATTCACATTCTCGAACCTGACAAAACCAGGCATTCTTTTCGTTTATCGGCCAGTTGGTCAGGGCTTTTGAGCCTAACCGAATTATCTCTAAGCATGGCAGATGGTGCAACAATACAATTTGACTACTTGGATGCTCCGAAGCTCAAAGACTTGACACTGGTCGGCGCGGAGTTCAAGGAGATCGACGGCGCATCTCAATGCACTCATCTATCAACAATTGATATTAGCCATACTTCCATTACAGACCTGACTCCCCTTTCGGCTATATGCAAGTCCTTGAAATACATTAATCTATCTGGCACGGGTATCACGACGCTAGAGCCGCTCTCCGGTTGCCAGCAAATTGAAGGTCTCAATATCGACATCTGCAAGCAGTTGCCCAGTCTCCGTGGCCTGGAGACGGCGAGGATCACTGAAGATCATCTGCGCATCAGGAAAGCAGCCATTGACAGCTTGCAGTATTTTCCGTGTTTTGAGGGTGCCTGTCTTGAGCTAGGGGACCTGCCGCTTTCAAACCTCAAAGGCATTGATAAGCTAAAGAGTCTTGTAAGCATTCAGGGGTCGGGACAGCACGCGGCGAACATCGTCTCTGCTGAACCCTTGACGGCGTCCTGATTCCCGTTTGCATCTCAGGCAGAGACTGCTTGAGATGGGCGCCCCTCCTGCTGGCATTTCCGAGGTGGACTGGTTGTCGTGGCCAGCTGGTGCCAGGGAGTTCATCCTGGCTCAACAGGAGGAGATGGTGCAGCTCCGCGTCCAGCTCACCGCCCTGGCGACCGAACTGGCCCATCTGCGCGAGCGGATCGGCCGCAGCTCCCGCAATTCTTCCAAGCCTCCCTCCAGTGATGGCCAGGGGTTTAGGCCGCCCGAACGACGCAAGGGCAGTGGCCGCAAGCGCGGCGGCCAGCCGGGCCATCCCGGATCTGGGCCGGAGCTGCTGCCGATCGAGCGGGTGGATGAGGTGGTCGAGCACCACCCCCAGGCCTGCCGCCGCTGCGGCACGTTGCTACAGGGTCAGGATCCCGAGCCCTTGAGGCACCAGGTGATCGAGATTCCACCGATCACGCCTCTGGTGATCGAGCACCGGCTGCACCGCCTGGTCTGCCCCTGCTGTTCCACCAGCACCTGTGCCTCGTTACCGGCGGAGGTGGAAGTAAGCCATTACGGTCCCCGGCTCAGTGCTCTGGTGGGTCTGCTGGGTAGTGCCTTCCCGTTGAGTTTCAGCAAGACCCAGGCGCTGCTGGATCAGCTGCTGGGGGTACAGATCAGCCGGGGAGCGATGGCCACTATCCGCCAGCGCTTGAGTGCAGCACTGGAGCAGCCCATGCAGGAGGCCCTTGCGTTTGCCCGTCAGCAGTCGGTGGTCTACGTCGATGAAACCGGTGCCCCCACCGGTAATGCTGACGGTGGCAACCCCGATGGCCGGCGCGGCTGGGAGTGGGTCATGGTGACCGCCATGGGGGTGACAGTGTTCTTGCAGAGCCTGAGCCGCTCGGCTGCCGCCGCGATCGACCTGCTCGGGAATGCCTTTGGCGGAATTGTGGTGAGCGATCGCTTCTCCGCCTACAACCATCTCCCGCTGGAGCAGCGCCAGCTGTGCTGGGCGCACGTGATCCGCGATCTCACCGCCATCGCTGACCGTCAGGGCGCCAGCGGTGAGATTGGAGCGGAGCTGCTGGGCCTGCAGCAGCAGCTGTTTGCCCAGTGGCACCGCTACAAAGACGGAACGATCGACTGGTCCACGTTGCAGCAGGGCTGTCGGCCGATCCGCCAGGCGTTTGTGGGCACGCTGCAGCGGGTTGTGGAGCTGGGCTGCCAGCGCGGCGAGCGAACGCCGTGGGCCAAGACGGTGCGTACCTGCCATCAGTTGCTGCAAGTGAGCGATGGCCTCTGGACCTTCCTGGAGATTGAAGGGATCGAGCCCACCAACAACGCAGCCGAGCGTGCCCTGCGCCATTCGGTGATTCAGCGCAAGATCAGCCATGGCGTCCAATCCCGCCAGGGTGCAATCTGCCGCAGCAGGTTGCTCACGGTCACCACCAGCCTGCGGCAACAGGGCCGTGATATCTGGCAGTTCCTGGAGCAGGCCTTGATCGCCCATCATCGCGGCGGTGAGATGCCATCGCTGTTGCCGAATCCCTGAGCCGGCCGTCATCGATCGTGGTGTCTGTGGTCGCTTGGTGATCAGCGATCAAGGGCGGTGAATGCTGCGCGGCTGCGTCACGGCCCCTGAACGGATACAGAGTCTTAAAAGGTTGGTTCTCAAAGATTTAGAGAATCTGACCACTATTGATGATTTGGCAGCACTCTCAACAATTGAGGAGGTGATTATCAAATATTGTAGTAACCTTGTTGACATGGGAGTTTTAGGCAGTCTCCCCAATCTAGAGAGTGTCTCCATTTCAGGATGCACAAAGCTGGTCAAGATGCCTGAGCGTTGGCCCGACTCTTTGAGGCATTTATTCCTGACCGATCTGGCAACGCGCCAGATTGGCGATCTTCCCCCTACCTACGATAAACATCTGCATCTTCAGACAGTGCACGGTTTGGAGACAGTCGAGAATCTGCGCATGAGCATAAAGATCCCAGAAATACTGCTAACCATGTCGAGGATTCCAACGATCAATGATCTTACGCCACTTGCCAGCAATCAAGACCTTTGGATCAACATCGAGATGGAAGGCAAATCGAGCTTGCCAGATGCGGTTGTGGAGATGTTGTCAAAACTACCAGTCTGCAGGCTCAGACTGGTTTGCTATAGGGATATTGACTTGACCAATCTAACCCGCTTGGAGAATTTGATAGCTCTTGATCTTGACAATAGGCAGATCAAGAAGGATGAACTCCGGCCGATCCTCAACATGAATGCCCTAGAATATTTGCAGTTCCCTGCGGGGTCCTTGCCAGAGCTTGGCGGTTGCACATTTAATACTGCTTCAAAGGTTGCAAAAGTCAAAATGCAGTTGCTAGCCTCATAAGTTGTCGAACAAAAGCAGCACCCTGAAGTCTTTGTGGGTCCGAGGCGTCCTATCTTTCGATTGCTACCTACCAGATTTGTCGCACAATAGTGTATGGTCTCTGCGTTGTGCATATGGCTGACGACGAACTCAGCCTCGGGAGGAGGTTTTCGCTTTCGCCAGAACCTCCACCGTCCTGGACTCACCGTTTCGCTCGATCAAGACGGTCACTCGCTGATCGACCGTTTCTCGTCCCAGTGCTCGTATCACATCAATACGCCGCCTCAGCTGTCTGCCATTGATCTGGAGCAGGATGTCGCCACGTTCCAGTGGAGATTGATCTGCGTCCTTCACCTTGCGCACACTGATGGCCCGCTGGAGGCCAAGGTCAACGGGGTGCTCAATAACCGCAATCGAAATGCCGATGCTGGCGCGCAGAACACTGCCATGGCTCACCAGCTCAGGAACAACAGCGCCGAGTGTTTCGGCAGGTACGGCCATATTCACTGTCTCCGCTGGCCCCATGGAGTTCATGCCGACGATTCGGCCATGAATATTGACCAGTGGTCCACCCGAATTTCCCGGATTCACCGACGCATCCGTCTGAATCATTTCCTCGATCACGGTGCCATCCGCCAACCGGATCTGGCGGGACAGGCCGCTGATGATTCCGAGACTGGCCGATTCCCGGTAGGAATGGGGTGACCCGATCGCAACGCACAGTTCCCCCAGCCTGGGTGGTTCCGGTTCAAGCTGCAGAGGCTGGCCGTCCAGCCCCTCAACGCGGATCACAGCAATATCGTTCTCCGGGTCGCTGCCGATCACGTCACCCGTAATGCCGGCACGCCCAACCGGGCTGACGGTGACCGGGTTCGCCATGCCGTCGATGACGTGATGGTTGGTCACCACCAGGCCGGGTGCGTAGATCCAGCCGGATCCCTGGCTGTTTTCAGAGAGATCCTTGCTATAGCCCTCGATCGTCACTGTCGATGGCAAGACCCGGCGGATCAAGCCGGTGAGCTCGTCGTTCAGAGCCTGCAGCGCGGCCGTCATGAGCACAGGTCCTCAGGGGAGAACAAGTTGAAGCCTGGCGATGAAGGCAGCCTCATCGATCACGTCCACGCCCATCTCCTTGGCCTTGGACAGCTTGCTGCCTGCCTTCTCGCCCGCGACTAGGAGATCCGTCTTGCCACTGATCGAGCCAACGGCGTTCCCGCCTGCTCGTTCAACCAAGCGCTCTGCCTCCTTGCGCTCCATGCGCTCCAGCTTGCCTGTGATAACCACCGTCAGGCCTGAAAATGCATCGCTGCACACCGGGATCGTTTCGCAGTCCCAGCCTGCCACCGGTTCACTGTCATTCATCGCGCGAGACCTTGCCAAGTGACCCCAGACTACGCCCTCATCAGGATGGCAAGCCACTGACAAGACTATGCACTCAGCGAATAAACGGGGATTGCACGGCGACGATTAGGTACGCGGGCGCAACTACATAGACGGGTCTCAAGGCGCGACAACAGGGCTCCGATCGCCAACCGGAGCCCCGCGATGCCCGCCCAACTGTCGTTGCGGATCAAGGAGCGGTACATGGACAAGCGAGCCCAGGGGCTCAGCCAGCAGATCGCTGCTGATGCCGTTGGCATCTCGATGCGCAGCGCTCAGCGCATCGATCGAGGTGAGTTGCAACCCCAAGGCCACCAGCATCCGCCGGGCCGGACCTGGCGCACCCGTGCCGATCCCCTCGCGGATGTCTGGGACAGCGTCTTGGTGCCGATGTTGGAGCAGTGGCGGGCGCTGCAGGGTCCCGCCAAGGAGGTGATGTATCTGCAAAAGCACCGCGCCGGCGTGATGGGCATCTCCGAGTTCACGCTGCTCAACGGCGAGCCGATCACCGTGGCCGGTGAGGTGCTGGAGCACCGGCTCTTCAACTTCCGCCTGCCCTTCTCGGGTTGGTGCCATGTGGCGGTGATTCATGGCGGCGAGAGCTTTGTGGCTCTGTTTGAGGCGCTGCAGAACGCTCTGGCTCTCTGCGGCGGGGTGCCATGGCAGGGGATGGGCTGACCAACCCGCCAACGTAATTGCGCAAACCCGCCCAAGTAGTTGACACCGAGCAGGGGATGCCATCTCTGATGGCGTAGGTTGTTTCCATCGGACTCAGCAGCATGGCCAAGCCTGTTGTGGTGACTCACCTCGGCGCGACGAGCTCGTTCCAGCTCAGCAAGCTTGAGCGTCGCAAGCTGTATGGCGCCAGGCGCCGGATCCCTGTCGACTCAGCTGGTCAGCCCTGTACCCGAGCCGCCCTGACCGATGACGGTGCCGTTCTGATCACTGCAGGTATGACGGCTCAGGGATGGTTTGATCCCGATGGGCGCCAAGTGGAGACCAGGGAGATCGGAGCCCAGGACAGCGATGGCGCACCCCTCTCGCAGGTCGCCTCAACCCTGGGAGAGCCGATGGATCTTGAGGGGCCATTGCCCGCCACTGAATTGTTGGACCTTGCCGTCACATCCGTCTATTGCCTTGAGCCCGAATCCATGGACGACGGCCTCGCTGCATCGCTGCAGGCTGGTCATCTCTGGCGGTTTCCCTTCAATTACAGAGCTGATTTCCGTTCAGAAACCGGATTTCTTACCGCCAATGAACACGGCTACTTCCTGTTAGTCGGTGTGCCGATCGAGCTCCGCTTTCTGGCCCCGAATGCCCCCCCGCCACCAGAGGACGACGAGGCAGCCGATGAAGACCTCGATTTCGAGATGCTCTGAACGATGCGTACTCTTCACCTGGCTGACGCCAATGCCCGCGACGCCTTCGTTCGGTTCGTCTCCGTCAAGGAGCAGCCACCGCCGCAAAAGGTTGTCAACGGTCGGCCTGTGTCCATGCGCCGATACCTGGCCTCTGGGGAAGCGAACACCCACGAGGCCCTGCACCTGACCCATGGACCAGAGCTCGCTCAAGCTTTGATTGATGCTGATCCTGACGTCGACCTTGAGCTGATTGGCCGTCCAGTTGATCGCACGAGGACAGTCTATCTCGACAGCAACCGTGAGGTGCTGCGCTTGGCTCCAGATGTAGTTGAAATTCTCCTGGACCCGTTCGGCCAGGAAAAAGAACGACGATCCCCGGAGGACCGGCTTCCCAATGTGAGCGAAGACGTTCCTGTGCGCTTCACAAAGAACCGGATCAAGCGACTGGATGCGGTGCGCCGTTTTGCCTTCACCCGCACGCTTCAGCTCTGGCACACCGACGGCCTCACCTACGAATTCCTGCACGGCATTGCCGCAGAACTCGATGAGGCCGATGAGATGGTGCTTCTTGGCGCAGGAGAGAAGTCTCGTGATCCTCTGGTGTTGCAGCTCAATGGTCTGCCCTGGCGTGCCTTCTTGGAAGGCCGTGTCAGTGACAACGGCTATTGCTTGCTGCTACGGCTGTCCAACCTCGAGCTCAAACAGCCCCCGGCCCGCTCATGACTGATTCCCGACTTGAATCCCTGGCCCGGCGCTACAAAGCTTCAGTGGCTGGGTGCTATCGCGCGATCAGGCCCGGTGATCTACAGCTGATTCCCCATGCGCCCTGCTTCGTCAGCCGGAAGATTGATGGTGAGCTCTGGTTGGCGGAGCTGCACCAGGGGAAGGCATGCCTGTTTGCCCGTGGCGGGCGATTGATTGAAAAGGGACCACTTCTCGATGCATTGACGTCCATTGCGCAGCGCTGTCCGCAGCCACTGGTCATTGCCGGCGAACTGCATGTACCCGCCAAGGGAGAGGCCCGTGAGCGGGTGGGTGACGTTGCGGCTGCACTGGCGGACGGGAAGGAGCAGTCGCTGGCCTTGGCCGCTTTTGATGTGGTCGAGCTGGATGGATCAGCCCCTCCGGCGGACTACCACCAGCGGCTGGAGATCCTGCAGCGATTGGTGGATTCGGATGCGGCGCATCCGATCTCGGTGGTGGCAACCGAGGAACTCCAGGAGCCTGGAGAGCTGCGCTCCCACGTGCAGAACTGGGTGGAGAGCGGCAAGGCTGAGGGACTTGTGGTCCGCAGCTCAGTCGGTGAGATCTACAAGATCAAGCCATCCTTCAGTCTCGACGCCGTGGTCGTTGGTTTCACCACCAGGGCGAGCGAGCCGGACCAGGTGCGCTCCGTGCTGCTGGGTCTTCGCCGTGACGACGACAACATCCAACTACTAGGTGCTTGCGGTAACTTTCCCGGGGAGGACATGCGCCGCGAATTACTCGCCGCCCTTGCGCCGCTGGAATGCACCAGCGGCTTCCGACACTCCAGTAGCGATGGGAGCCTCTATCGCTTCGTAGAACCGGAGCTGGTGCTAGAGCTCAATTGCACCGATCTACAGACAGACGGCAGCGACGGCGAGCCCGTGCTTCGCTGGGTGCTCCGTCATGGAAGAGAAGAGGGGTGGCAGCCAATCGTGGATGCCCATTCAGCCAGCATGATTCACCCGGTCGTCGTACGCCGCCGCACCGACAAGACGGCAGATGGCCTCGACGTACGGCTGAGCCAACTGCAAGAGCACTTGCCGGAGCTCGGGGCGCAGGCTGCAGTGGAGCCACGTCAATTACCACTTAGCCACCCCGTGCGCCGACAGGTGTGGACCAAAGCAGGCAAAGGCGGTATCGCCGTTCGCAAGCTGCTGGTCTGGAGGAGCGGCAAGGAGGAAGCCTGGCCTGGCTGGCCCGCTTGGCTGGTTCACTTCACCGATTACAGCGCTGATCGCAAAACACCTCTGGAGCGCACTTTGCGGACCGCTCGAACGGAGGAGGAGGCGAATGCGATTGCAGATGCAATGGTTGCCGAGAACATCAAGAAGGGATGGGAGGAGGTGGACGGGACACTACAGCCCATCTCATCAGAGACTGAAAGTAAACCTTCAGCCACAAAAGCAACGAACAAGAAGCCCACTGTAAAAGCTCGGAAAGTCAAGCAGCCATGACACAAGACAGCCACATCTCAGGCTCATCAACGATGGCGTTTGACGTCTTTATCAGCTACTCCACTTGCAATAAGTTGATCGCCGATGCAATGAAGCAATATCTGCAGTCCAAGGGTATTCGGTGCTGGAAAGCTCCAGACGATATTATCCACGGCGAAAGCTGGGCTGCCGCCATTCCCAGGGCAATCAAGAATTCACAGATCATGGTTCTAATCTGGACCGTAGATTCCATGAACTCTCGGCAAGTAGTCAATGAATTGACGCTTGCCGATAGGGCTAAGAAAATGATTATACCCTTCAGGACAGAGCCCATTGAGCCAGAGAATGAATTTGAATACTACCTCGCCAAAACGCACTGGTTTGATGCTTTCGGATCCAGTAATGACGAGGACTTCGAGCTTCTAACTGAAAGAGTGCTGAGAAATCTCAATAACGTCACAAGGCTTCTAGAGTCAGATCTCAGGAGTGTATTACCACAGGTTTTGGACGAGAAGCTCCCTCGCAGACTGAGCTACTCAGTGCAAGTTAATAATAAGTTTAGGTTGGTTCTCGACAGGGACTACACGTCACTCTTAGATCTCCTCCCTGGAGACCAGTTCTCCATGCTGGTTGAAGAAGGCGCAATCCGTTTGGTGCCACTCGGAAATGATCACCCTGAAAATCTTGTAACAGTTGATAGTGCTAACAATATCGTGATCCCCCCTTATGTGCTGCATCTTCTATGTTGCAAGCCTGGGGATTTTTTTAAAATAATGCTCCGCAGAAATGAAATAAGACTGGCGAATCTGGAATTTTCTTCAAGCAGCCTTGAAGGCGCAACAAAAGTTCCTCTGCGCGGCTCTGAGTTACTTGCAAAGGTCCAAGAGCTGGGAGATGCACGCAAATCGGATCTGGTTCGTAGCTGCGGCTATGTGGTCTTCACGGCTGATGGTAAAGAGCGCTTGAACCATCAAGCGTTTTATGCTGCGCTGCTGGAAGCAAAAGGGGTTCACTTTAGCTAGTGAAATTATTTTTCGCAACCGTTCTCTAGCCATTTTTTAATGACCTCCCTCAAGCCCTCCCAACTGATCAGCTACCTCAACCAGCTGGTGACATCGGATCTACCGATCAGCACAATGATCTGGGGTCCTCCTGGGATCGGGAAGTCGAGCATCGTCGCTCAGGTGGCGCAGGAAGCCGGGATGAACTTCATCGATCTACGGCTCAGCCAGCTGGCCCCGACCGATCTGCGCGGCCTTCCTGTACCCGTTCCACCGGCCAAGGATGATGCTACCGGTACCTCAACCTGGTATCCCCCTGAATTTCTACCGCGTCAGGGTAAAGGCATCCTGTTCCTTGATGAGTTGAACATGGCACCTCCTGCGATGCAGGGTGTCGCACAGCAATTGATTCTTGATCGCCGCGTCGGCAGC
Organism: Synechococcus sp. CBW1006; assembly: GCF_015840525.1. Classification (NCBI taxonomy): domain Bacteria; kingdom Bacillati; phylum Cyanobacteriota; class Cyanophyceae; order Synechococcales; family Synechococcaceae; genus Synechococcus; species Synechococcus sp. CBW1006. The sequence goes on from NZ_CP060396.1 coordinate 3,617,594, forward strand.
TATGTGGTGCCAGATGGATGGTTTCTCTGGGCCGCAGGAAACAGGAAGGAAGATCGGGCATCTGTCTTTGAAATGCCTGCCCCTCTGGCCAACCGCTTTCTGCATCTCACAGTAGCGGCCGACTTCGACAGCTTCAAGAGCCATGCTCTTGAGCGAGGCTTCTCCGAGCAGGTGATCGCCTTCCTGGGCTTCCGCCCCACCTTGCTCCACAAGCTTGACGCCAAGACACCGGCCTGGCCTTCGCCGCGGACATGGGAGATGGCCAGTCGGTTGCATTGCGCCAACCTTCCGGTGGATGCGGCAGTTGGGGAAGGTGCGGCCTCGGAATTCCGCGCCTATCTCGCTGTCTACGACGACCTCCCCGATCTCGATGCGATCGCTGCCGGAAAGGGCGACAAGATCGCCTTCCCGAACGAAGCATCCAGTCGTTGGGCTACAACAACAGGACTCACGGTGCGTTCGAAGAAGCCAGCGCAGGTGCTCGCAGTGTTTCAGTGGTTGATCGCCAAGGCCAGTGAAGAATGGGTTCAGCTCTATGCCGCCGATGTTGTCAACCAGTTCCAGCGGCGGAAGCAGCTGGCCAACCTCGCCAAAGTGGTGATGAAGGATGCAGCGATTCAGAAGTACCTCGAGCACTACAGCCAGCTGATCCACCAATGAGCTCCTGCGCTGCCCCGACGCCATGAGCCGCACCGCCGAACAACTGAGTGATCTGATCAGCGCCACCCGCATCCGGCTGCGGCGTCATTCACCGTTCTTCGCTGCGCTGGCGCTGTTTGTTGATGTTCGTTTCACCGAGGAGGTTTCCGTCGCCGCCACCGACGGGAAGTTGTTGTTCTTTCATCCCGAGGGCTACGGCGATCTCAAGCCGGCAGAGCGCGATGCGGTGTTTCTCCATGAACTGCTGCATGCCGCCCTGCTCCATCCCAGTCGTCGAGGTGTACGAGACCCCGAGCTGTTCAACATCGCTGCCGACATCGTAGTGAATGGCATGGTGGCGGCTGAGGAGAGTGTCGCTTTACCCCAGAGCGCTATCCGCAACAAGGAGCTTGAGCACCTCAGCGTCGAGGAGATCTATGAATTGCTCCAGAAACAGCCCCAAAAAAAGCATCCCACCCTGCCCCTGGCTGATCTGATCAAGCCAGGCTCAATGAAATCAGGAGTAGGCGATAGAGACGACGAAGGAGTAAGAGGAGAAGCTGGCGGCAATGCTGAAGCGAAGGCGAATGGCCCGGGCAACAGCCACGATCCGGCAGGCGAGCTGCACAACCTCCACGACCGCAGCGCCCTGGAGGCCCACTGGAAGCAGGCGATCCAGCAGGCGAAGGTGCTGGCCAGCAGCCAGGGCCAGGGCAGCCTGCCGGCAGGGATGCAGCGCCACCTCGGCGAAATTGCCGATCCCCAGATTGATTGGCGGTCGCTGCTGTGGCGTTATCTGGTGCGCACCCCCACCGATTTCAGCGGTTTCGATCGCCGCTTTCTGCATCGAGGCCTCTACCTCGACCATTTGGAGGGCGAGGGCGTGCAGGTGTTCTGTTGTATCGACACCAGTGGCTCCATTGACGACGAACAGATGTCGCTGTTTCTCGGGGAATTGAGTGGCATCCTTTCGGCCTACCCGATGCTGGATTGCCAGCTCTGGTATGCCGATGCCTCCTGCTACGGCCCCTACAGGATCGATGCGCAGCGCGACCTTCCTGAGCCAGAGGGTGGCGGCGGTACCGACTTCTGTCCGTTCTTCAAGGCGGCCCTTGAAGCCTGGAGCGGCGATCAGGAGGCGGTGTGCGTCTATCTCACCGATGGCTATGGAGATTTTCCCAATGAGGCGCCCCAGCTGCCGGTGCTCTGGGTGATCGTGCCGGGCGGGCTACCCAGCGAAGACATCCCCTACGGCGAAATCTGTCGCTTGATCTGAGCAAATCGATGAAACACCTTCTCCTGAGCCTCGCCACCACCCCGGAGCGTGCCTTGCGCCTGTTGGGCTACTGCGTGGAACGCTCCGATGACATCAACCTCCAAGTGGACGCTTGCGGCACGGTCGTCTTCAGTGAGCTTGATTTGCCGGGCAACTGGTCCGAGCCTGACCCGGCACGCCGTTATCGCTACATCAGAATTTGGCTGACGGATCGCGCGTCTGATCCCTCGTTGATCGAGGCGTTCTGCCGAGAAGGTGGCAAGGTCGCCGCCATTCCAGAGGATGCCGACTTACTGGTGGCAACAGAGCCTGAGCTGGCGGCGAGCCAACGGCCTGCTTTGCTGCGTTCAGGAGCTGAGCTTCCGTGGGTTTGTTGTTCATCGCAGGTTTTGTGAGGTCGACATCATTGACATGCAATTAAGCATTTCTGCTTGGCAATCTTATCCGTCACCTTTGAACAGAAAAGCCACGAGTATACATCTAATGCTAGGCTTAAACAGCAAGACATTCAGCGATCCAGTCGAGAAGACCAGCTACATTGCCTGAATTCAACCACGCAAACTGCCCATTAGGGTTAACATCGAAGAAGCAGAATAAGCCGTCTTCACAATAAGGTCTAATCGATCGAAATCCAGCTAGAAATCATTCCTGTAAGCATGAATGGCCGCCCAAGTTCTGATGGGATTCCTGCAACTTCCCAGCTTTGCGAGCTAAGCGGCTTACAAACTTCTGACTCGCTGATTGTTAAATGTTGCGGCGAAGATGTGACATTACATTATGGAACCATGAAATAGCAACTTGCCATACGAATCTGAATGTTTATTTGGCAATCTACCTACGATCTGAATTTTCTCGACAAGACTTCCGCTATCCATTTTACTGCAGATCCAGTAAATGCCATCAATGATAGACGTTCGGCAGACTGCAGGTGCACAGCGGTCAGCGCGGCAGACCGAGGAGCAGACCGCGCAAGATCGTGGCGGATGCAGCCTATCTCGCCCGCGCCAACCACCGGCTGCTCCGCCGTCGCAGGATCGGTTGCGTGATCCACAGAGCCCGCAACCAGCGGCGCCGGTGGTCTAGCTAATTGTGCAGAGGAAAAGAGCTCTAAAGGCTGTAAAGTATAGAGGCGCTAGCGAGGCTCCCCCTAATGGCTGATGACACCCTCTCCTTCCAAGGGCCCGACAGAGACACGCTATTGGCAATTGCCAAGAAGGCGGTCGGGCTGCTGTGCTCTATTGATCCCGATTCCGTAAAAGTTGATGAGGATGGCGACATTCTTTGCACTGGAGACAGTTCGGGCCTCTTCGTGGGCATTGGTCAGGATCCACCTGCCCTCATCTTCAGGGGCGCTATCCTTCGTGACATAGAAGAAAGTCCAGCGCTCTATGCACTGCTGAATGAGATTAACAACGACCTCTCACTAGGGCAGATTTATTATAATATGCAACACAAGGATGTGCGCTATTACTACCAGTACTTTGCCGAGAATCCCAGCCCCGAACTCGTCTCCTATATTATCTCGGAGATGATAGACATCGCCGATCTCTATGACGACCGCCTTAAAACAAGGCTTGGCGGTGAGCGTTTCATTGAAGTAGACGAGGATGAGGTGGAAGTTTAAAATTGTCTGACCAGTCAGTCAGGGGCCGGGGGCATATTCCCTCTGGAGCTGACTGGTCACCCAGTCATTCAGTTCATCCAGTTTTTCTCGGCCCACGGCTTCCACCGCAATCCGTTCCCGATCCCGTTTTGATGCATCGCCGGCGGGTAACGACGGATCAATCGAGGCCAGCGCTTGTTGGCCGCGTTGAAACTGCTGCAGACTGCGGCCATAGCGATCGGCAGTGTCGGCGTAGGCCATCAGCGAGCTGTAGGCGCGGGCGGAAGCAAAACCACCCAGCAGCACCACCACCCAGGCCGCCAGAACATCCGACATGCCGGGCATGCTCTGGGCTGCAGCCACCACCACGGCAGCCACGGCCAGGATCATCGCCGCCAGCTGCCAGCGGCGAGCCAGCACTTCAAAGTCGCCGATGCGTTTCTGCAGAAAATCCACCTGTCCATCGATCCACAGCCTGGCCTTTGTCAGGGCATGGCCGTAGCTGAGGGGCTCGTGGGTGTGACAGGCGAGCAGTTGCACCCGAACGGCCCGCAGCACGGTGCGGATCCAGTTCAGTTCGCTATTGCTGCGGGTATGGAACAGATCGGCTGCGTCATCGGGGATGCCAAGGGCCAACCAGAGATGTTGAACCGTGAGGCACTCTGCCAGGCAGCGCTTGGCGATGAACTCGTGCTTGGGCCCCTGCTGAAGCCGAGGGAAAAGCACAAAGGCCAGCAGCAGCAGCGCCCACCAGACACCCTGGGCCACGGGTGCGAGCTGGGCTGCCAGCACCAGCACCAGCCCTGCAATCACCAGCACAGCGCACCAGCTCTCATAGCGGCCCTTGTTCAACCGAGCGGCGCGATCAGCCCAGCTCCACAGGCGGGTGAAGCGTCCTTCGTTGACGTAGAAGGTGGGTTCAAAACCAGGCTGCAGAAGTGCACGATTGATCTCTTCCAGGCGATGGGGCATGGCCAGCAGGGATTGAGGAATCACGCTGTCGTGATGGCCGGAACCCGTTGCTTCCGGCCAGAAGGTCACACGACCTGCCCCCTCGATTGAGCCACCGGACTTGATGCGCGGTGTGTGCTGCAGCACCAGCACACCTGGTTCCTTGGTGGCCAACACTTCATCCACGCTGAGGAACAGAGGGTGGATGTCACCTTTCTGCATGGCGACGGTCTGGGAGGTGCCGCCCACCAGCCGGGTTTCCACGCCGTCGTAGAAGCCAAAGAGCACATAGCAGTGCCGCACGAGAAACACGCCCTGCTGCCCGTAGCAGGCCGGATCATCAGCCGACCTGGGCCGACCATCGGCTGTAGGAGGCAACGCCAGATCGGCGCAGTTGTCGGGATCCAGCACGCCATCGGAGCAGGTGAGTAGCTGGTTGAGCTCCTCAAGGGCGGCGGGATCGGTGAAATCGAGGCGATAGGCGTCCGGAGGCTTTGGCAGTACCGCCACCAGTTGGTGATGGGGCGCTGCAGCACCACGCCGCTCTTGATCTGCGGCTACCACCTCAAGGAACACACGGGCGGCGATGCTGTCGATGCCTTCCGCCAGGCCGTTGAGCATCAGCAGCGGAGTATGGGACAGCTCCCGCAGGAGCTGCTCAAGCTGCTGGCGGAATTGACGTTGCAGCAGGGGCAGCACCTCGGGCCGCGGATCTCGGTGGCCGGCCACCGCAATGACCAGGGGAACCGGCCCGGGATCCTGCAGCAGGCCATGGGCCAGCAGCACATCAGTGGGTTGCAGCTCAGACGAAGTGGTTATCACTGGCGGGCGCTCAGCAGAGCATCGGCTTCTGCCCGCAGAGCTTGGTCATCATCATCAGGCTCGTCAATGCGATCCATGCTCACCTGCAACTCCTGCAGCAGTGCAAGGGCATCGGCCTGGCGTCCCAACTTCTGCAGGACCCGGGCCAGATCGAGGCGTCCACGGTTCGTCCACCAGTCATCAGGGCCTTCATAGGCCAGCCGGTGATCAAGGGCCTGCTGGCGATAAGCCAGAGCTTCCTCCAACTTGCCGGCGGCTTCCAGAGTTTTGGCCAGGCCGCCAAGAGCACGGCCAATCCGGAAGTCGCCAGCTTCAAGTACCTCCTGGCTACCAGCAACCAGTTCGCGGAAGAGGGTTTCTGCCTCTTCCAGCTCGCCAGTTTCGCGGAGGTCGATCGCCAGATCGTTGATCGAGGTGAGAGTGCCTGGATCGTTGTCTCCATTCTGCTCACGGCACCAGGCCAGTTCACGCCGGCGCAAGGGGATGGCTTCTGCACGGCGCTCCAGCTGCGACAGCACTTCAGCCAGGTTGTAAACGGTGGTAAGCGTGGAGGGATGCTCCGGACCCACCAGCCGCTCACGGGCTTCCAGGGCGCGGATGAACAAGGCTTCCGCCTGCTCGTAGTCGCCCTTGTCTTGATAGAGCAAGGCCAGACTGTTGACCGTGCTGAGCGTGTCGGGGTGCTCCGGACCCACCAGCCGCTCACGGGCTTCCAGGGCGCGGCTGTAGAAGGCTTCTGCCTGCTCGTAGTCGCCCTTGGCTTTATAGAGCAGGCCCAGATTGCCGACCGTGATGAGCGTGTCGGGGTGCTCCGGACCCACCAGCCGCTCTTGGCCTTCCAGGGCGCGGCTGTAGAAGGCTTCTGCCTGCTCGTAGTCGCCCTTGGCTTTATAGAGCAGGCCCAGATTGCCGACCGTGGTGAGCGTGGAGGGGTGCTCCGGACCCACCAGCCGCTCTTGGGCTTCCAGGGCGCGGCTGTAGAAGGCTTCTGCCTGCTCGTAGTCGCCCTTGGCTTGATAGAGCACGGCCAGATTGCCGACCGTGGTGAGCGTGGAGGGGTGCTCCGGACCCACCAGCCGCTCACGGGCTTCCAGGGCGCGGCTGTAGAAGGCTTCTGCCTGCTCGTACTCGCCCTTGTCTTGATAGAGCCCGGCCAGATTGTTGACCGTGGTGAGCGTGGAGGGGTGCTCCGGACCCAGCAGCCGCTCTTGGGCTTCCAGGGCGCGGCTGTAGAAGGCTTCTGCCTGCTCGTAGTCGCCCTTGTCTTGATAGAGCAAGGCCAGATTGCCGACCGTGGTGAGCGTGGAGGGGTGCTCCGGACCCAGCAGCCGCTCACTAGCCTCCAAGTCACGATAGTAGAAGGCTTCTGCCTGCTCGTACTCGCCCTTGTCTTGATAGAGCCCGGCCAGATTGCCGACCGTGGTGAGCGTGGAGGGGTGCTCCGGACCCAGCAGCCGCTCACGGGCTTCCAGGGCGCGGCTGTAGAAGGCTTCTGCCTGCTCGTACGCGCCCTTGTCTTGATAGAGCCCGGCCAGATTGCCGACCGTGGTGAGCGTGGAGGGGTGCTCCGGACCCAGCAGCCGCTCTTGGGCTTCCAGGGCGCGGCTGTAGAAGGCTTCTGCCTGCTCGTACTCGCCCTTGTCTTGATAGAGCAAGGCCAGATTGTTGACCGTGGTGAGCGTGGAGGGGTGCTCCGGACCCAGCAGCCGCTCACGGGCTTCCAGGGCGCGGCTGTAGAAGGCTTCTGCCTGCTCGTACTCGCCCTTGTCTTGATAGAGCCCGGCCAGATTGCCGACCGTGGTGAGCGTGGAGGGGTGCTCCGGACCCAGCAGCCGCTCTTGGGCTTCCAGGCACCGCTGATAGAGCGGCAATGCAGCATCGTATTGGCCAAGATCTCGCTGGGCGTCTGCTAGCCAGTTCAGGCTGACAAGCATGGATTCTTCACTTCTGTCTTCTGATGCTTCCTCCAGCACCAACGACAGGGTCCTTAGCTTTAGCAGTGGCTCGCGATAGAGTCCGACTTCATCCAACAACGCTGCGATCCGATCCAAAAACCAGATCAGATCCTCTGCATCCTCACGCCGCTTCTCGATCTCTGCCTCCAAGTCCTCTGCAATCAGCTCATCCAGCTCGCCATCATCGGCGCCCCCGTCGCCCCTAGCCGCCAGCCAATAGTTAATCGTTTCGCGGCTACCACGATATTCACACAGATAGGCAAGATGCACGGGATTGAGAAGGTGCTCCCGTAGATCTTTCAACCGGTCAGCCTGTTGCCACTGCCAAGGCAGCTCTTCGGCATCCCGTTCATCCCATCCCTCCTTCGCCTCATACCAGTCGGCCAGATCACTGTGCGCCTGTCTCCTCTGCTCTTCCGTGGGCAGATAGCGATCCCCAACAGCAGTCCGCAGAAAGTCATGGTCAAACACCAGCCGGTTGCCGTTGCGGCCAAAGGCCTTCTCCAACGCCAGATCGATCGGTGCCCACTGCAACGGAGCCAGACCCGTGATCGCCAGCAGTTCGGGTTCGCTGAGCCCTGCCCGGCTGGCCCAGAGTGCCGTCATTACCCTGCGAACATTCTCTCCGCAGCCGTCGTTCTCCAGGCGCTCCAGCACCCGCTCATACAGGTCATCAATGGTCTGGGAGCTCAGGTAAAAGTCCAGCTGCTCCTTGAGGGTGTCGTGGCGGCCGCACTGGCGCAGCTCCTCCAGCAGCACCTTCAGGAACAGCGGTGATCCCGCCAGTGGATGGCGCAGGATCTGCTGGCGCAGGCCACCATCGAGTTCCTTGGTGTAGCGCTGGAGATAGCGCTGAATCAGCAGCTCCTGCTCCGCCGCAGCCAGCGGCTCGATCGTCAAGGTGGTGTAATCCCGCTGGCTGAGGATCGTTCGCGCCGGGCAGGCCAGCGCACTGGCCACCACCTGCACCCCTGCCGGCAGGTTCTGGGGCAGCCACGGCAGGGCGTTCTGATCGTCGGGATCCAGGCGGTCCAGACCATCCAGCACCCAGATCCAGCGGTAGCCGTTTCGCCCTGCCAAGTGCCCCAGGCTCTGCAGCGTTTCAGCCACCCTGGCCACCAGCTCCCACCAGTCCTCCGGTACTGCCAGCGCTTCTGGGATCAGGCCGGCCTCCAGCAGCTGAGCTGAGGCGGTATCGATCAACCGGGCCAGCAGCGGCCGCAGCGCATTGGCGTCATTGGTGCAGCCCAGGTGGTGGGCATACACCACATCCTCCGGATGGGCCTGCTGATGGGCCTCCATCCAGTTGGCGATCAGCGCGCTTTTGCCTGCTCCTGATTCCCCCGTGATCAGGATCTGTTGCCGCCCCGCCGCCAGCCACTGCTCCAGCTGCTGGATGTAGGCCTCACCACCCACGTATTGCCCGGCTCCGGTGCGGGAGCGGCGGTAGTCGGCATGCTTGCGGGCTTCCTTCTCCAGTGCATCAGGCTGCTCCTGCGCTGGAAACTGCTGATCGATCAGGTCCCAGAGATCCTGTGCGATCTGATCGGCAATCGCCTGGGGTGTGGCCAGGTTTTCAACAACAGGGAAGCGGCTGCCACGGATGCGCTGCTTGAGATCGGCCAGCCTGGCTTCTTCCTCGAGCGTGTCACAGATAAACCCTGGTTCGGTTTGCTGCCGGCTCCATGCCGGATCCCGGAAATAGAAGAAGGCCCGCCCAGCCATCTCCTGATCGTTCAGAACTCCGTGCAGAATCTCCAGCTCCGTGACGCTGGCGGCGCCCTGGTAGCCCTTGAGCCATTGGAGCTGCTCGCGCTCCAGCAGCTCCGGGAGATAGTCACCCTGTTGCGGCGTCCAACCGTAACGCTCCCCGAGCATGCCGACAAAATACGGCCTGCAGCGTTCGATCTCTGCCAGGCAGATGCCAATCACGTTTCCCTGTTGGCTCTCCTCCTCAGTGATGCCCCAACGCAGGTCAACGTCGACAACCTCCACCCCTCGATCCTGAGCCCTTCTCCTCAAGGAGGGGAACACCTGCTTGACCAGCAGATCCCTTTCGTCCATGAAATCCCGGAAGGTGCTCGAGAGGAACACCCGCACTTCACGGGATTGGGGTTCTGCGGAGGCCACTGCAGCTGCAGGCACAACAGGATCAGTCATCGGAGGTGTGCAGCAACTGCATAGCTGCCGCAACGGATCTGGGGTGCTCACATGGTAGATCCGCTGAGCGATCAGGGCTGCAGCGTCTGCTGCGAACGACGGCGAGAGCCGAGACCAGGGGCTTGATGCCGGCTTCCGCCTGTCGTGCCGCCTGGTGGAGGTCTTTGGCACCGGATCACGCCATGGTCCTGCCCTTCCCTCTACCGTCACCATCGAGGGATACAGCGGAGGCCTCTCAGAAAACAGCCAGGGATCAGGTTGGATTGACGCTCCTGATGACGTGGTCACCAATCACCACGTGATCAATGGTCTGGTGGCTCCGATCACCGTGTGCGACCTGTGGAGCGCGCTGCATTGAAAGGATCTGTCATTGGCGGTGATCCGTGCCTCTTGTCGTCAAGAGAGACGGGACGGCAAGGACTGCCATCTGGAGGTCACCCCTTCTGCCCGGTGAGATGGGCAGGCGAGACACTCACCAACTTGCAGCACTGAGCTCATTAAAAAGCTCCCAGGTGCCTTCATTATCGAGTCCAGCAACACCCAGCAATGAGATGCCGGCCTTCTGAATGCACTGAATCTCAACCGTGATCGCATCATCATCCTTGAAGGCGAAGACCACGGCAGATTTGCTCTCTTCGTATTCTTTCTTTTCCAGCTCACGGCTGATGCCGCTGCTGCGCAGGAGCTTCTCCGCATTAGCCACACACTGCTTGTAGGGCCCGCTGTAGTCAAAGCTGGCCATATAGAGAAATGGGCGAGCAATGGCACTGGCTTCCATGGCAACCGATGCCAGCGTCGCAGCACTGGCAAAAAGAATAGCTTTGACAAACTTGCTCATGTCGTTCTGCTCAGCAGCTAAGAGGACTTTGGGCACAATCAGGACGTTGCGCGGGAACAATGGTATGGGGAAAGCAGGCGGCGCACAGCGTTTCTCCTGCGAAGCACGGTGAGGGAGCAAGCCGATTCGCTCAACCGTTCCGCCTCATTGGTTCTGAGCTTAGCGTCAGATTCCCTCCATCTGGATCTGTTTCCCCCAGCGCAGGTGTTCGCCGCCCCTCCCATCAGGCGAGATCACCCAGAGCAGACGGCAGGGAGGACGCACGGTGGGTGCATCGGCATAGCCATCCGTGAGGTAAATACAGCCGTCATACCGCTTACGCGACTCCTCGCGCAGCCAGCGAAAAGCCGGGTTGAAGGCGGTGCCACCACCACCATGCACTTGGCTGGGGGGCACTCCCCGATAGGTGTAGGTGGAACCCACCGCTGCATCGCACTCGATCACCAGAATGTCGGCGCCGGTGTGGCTGATCCGATCGATTTCGGCAAAAAACAGTGCCAGCGTCTGTGGTCCGATAGAACCAGAGGTGTCCACCACCACCGCCAGGCTGCGCTCTCTGCTGATGCGCACCCCGGGATACGTGCCGAAACGCTTGGAACGTCGACGGGTGGTGGCCACCACCCGGGTGCGGTAACCCGCTGAAGCAAACAGCCGTAGTGCACGCTTCCAATCCACCGTCGCAGTGGCCTGCTTGGCAGCTGATTCCACTAGCGAACGAATGGAGCCGGGCAGATCACCCCACTGCCGATCGGACAACCGAGCCCGGGCGCGCTGTACCTGGCGGTTGAAGGCCTCCTCGAAAATACGAGTGAGTTGTTCGCTGAGCTCTGGTGCCAATGGTTTGCCGGCATCCATGACTTCGCTAGAGCCGGGATTGGAAAATCCTTCTCCGCCGGCAGCAGCCCAGTGACCATGGTCGCTCGGGCTGCCGTCACAGAGCCGGCGCAACGTGCTCTCAAAACCGGAAGCCTGACGGCATTGTTGCTCCAGACGCCTGTAGTAGTGTTCTACGCTTTTTCCAGGACGCAGCTGCAGCTGAGGGAACGAGGCCAGCGTGATTGCCGACGCGGGCAGGGGCCAGGGATGCACCAGTTGGTTCACCACCAGATCGGCCGCCACGTTGAGCTGCATGCGATCGGTGCCTGGATCCTCGAAGCGAAATAGATGACGCAGCACCAGGTGCAGGATCTCATGTTTGATCACCCCGCAGCGTTCTTCAGGACTGAGCCGCTCAAGGAAGAACTCAGGGTTCACCACCAGGCTCACTCCCACGGGTGAGAGTGTCACCGCAGCGGTAGCGATGCGCGCATCGATTCTCCGCACCACCGAGCCAAGCAGGTGGCCATAGAACGGCTCCTTGCGTAGCACCATCACGATGGCCTGATCGAGCTCCGATTCAGCCCGTTGCAGCAGGGAGTTCTCCACGGCGGTGGTGCTCAGAGAACGGCTGTGATCGCCTTAGCCACATCCTCTCGCCGCATGGCGATTGCCACCCGTCCACCGATCTGCACCAGATCCCGATGCAGGGAAAAACGCAGATCCCCGGGGAGAGAGGGATGCACCACGAAGCTGCACAGACAATCGGCAGCGCGATCGTCGAGTTGCTGGCCGTTCCTGCGTAAATGCAGGGCCAGGCGGGTGCAGATCGTCGACAGCCGATCCACCCGCTTGGCTTGTTCACTGCCCTGGGCCAATTCACGCAAGCGCCGTTCGGCGTCCGGCCATCGTGCTGGATCCAGGATGTCCTCGGGATTCACCAGCTGGGAAAGCTCGTCATTGACGAAGGCCACAAAGGCGGTGGCGGTGGTTACATCCAGCGCGCTGTGGGCCAGGGCACTCACCAGCTCCAGCTCCTTGCGCAGATCCGGGATTCCGCTGATCTGGGAGAAGAACTGCTCCAGGGAACGGGGTGTGGTGCGTTGACCTGAAACCGTTTCCGGGTAGGTCATCAGAAAGGCAATACCGCGCTGATCCACACCATGGGTATTGGCCCAAGCCAGCCATGCCTTCAGGTCGTAGACCATGGTGAAGTGGAGCATGCGGGTCAGCATGGCGTCATCCATGCTGGTGACCGAATAGTCACCGGAGTCGGGGTTGCCGGTGCAGACGATCTGCCATTTCGGAGGGAGTGTCCAGGAGAACATCTCGAACTCCTGCAGCAGCTGCATCAGCCCGCGCAGGATGCGATCATCCGCACGGTTGATATCATCGAGCAGGAGGATGCCCGGCCCGGCATCCTCTTGCTTGGGCACCCAATCAGGTGGGAGGTAGATCGTCGTCTCGTCACCATGCACCTGCGGATCGGGATCGTGAGTGACGGGTAGGCCATGCAGATCTCCCATCTCCTCAAACTGAGCCGGGGCGCAGTAGCGGAATTTCCAGCCATTCCGATTGGCGAACTCCTTGATCAGCGAGGTTTTGCCGATGCCGTGGCTACCCCAGATGCAGATGGGAGTGGGCCGCTTCAGGGGTGCGTCGGGTCCGCTGCCGGAGGCCTTCTCCTCATTGGCCAGATTGGTGCGGAAGATGTGGCTGAGAATCCGCTCCAGGCTGAGGGCATCAAGTTTGGCTCCATAGGCATCACTGGCTGGCATTGCTGGCTCAACGCTGGGGGATGGTGGGCAGGTATTCGGCCAGAACGGCGGACAGTTCCATGCAGGCCTCGGCTGTCAGGCCACCGGCACGACGGGATCGATCCATCCACTGGCCCACAGGATGCGACTGACTGAACCCCTCACCGCCGCCTGCCGCAACAGGCCAGTAACATCGGCTCCTGAGCTGATCACCGTAACAAAGGCTCAGCAGGTCCAACCGCTGGCGCAACTGCTCGACACTGATCTGGGTTGACACGCATTCGAGCAGGTTGAGGCCAAGCAGAAAAACACCGATGTCGTCGGATCCCGCGAATGTTCTACATACCTTGCGGGAGCTGACGTTCACAGCCTTCCAGGTAGTCATCAGCGTTTCGAACTCAGAGATGCCCAGCCGGCAACGGGACGAGTCTCCACAGACATGATCAGGCACCAATCCAAGCTTGACCTCGGTGAGCTTCGGGCAGCCAACCAGTGCCCCGAAACCTGTACCCTCGCTGCAGTCAATGTCGACTGAATGGAGAGTTGGGAGCTGCCCCAGGGGTGTGACATCGACAGCTTCAGAAGCCTCCAAAACAAATGACTCAAGCTGTCTCAGTTCAGTGACAGCTTCAATGGCATCCACGGACAGGCTGCGCAAACTCAGCTTCTGGATGTTGGAGAGAGCCTCAAGACCATCGAGATCACTAAGGGAATTGAAGTCAGATAGGGAGAGAGAACGAAGCCCCTTAAGATCTTCAATACCTTTCAGCCCTTCCAGCTCACCACCTCGTAGTTCCAGGTGCTCCAAGGCTTTGCATTGCTCCAGTGCGCTCAGGTCCTCCCAAGGCCAATTGGAGACTGCCAGAAACTGCAGCTGCCTGAGGCTATCAAAGCACCCTGCATCCTCATCACTATCCCAATCGACACTATCAGAGATCAACACCAACTTCTTCAGGCATTGCAGGCCCGAAAGGAAGCTAAGCGAAGACAGTTCTGGCCCGTTGACGAACAACTGTTCCAGTACTTCAGCTTCCGCCAACAGTGAGAGATCCAGGTGAAGCTCCGATTCAGCAAAGGTACTCCGTTGAATCGTGATGCTCCTAATGCCAGAAAGAGCACCACTGATGCCAGCAAGCTTGGCAACAGCATTGAGAGTATGAAGCTCGCTGATGCCAAGCACGGAGGCCCATCGATCGCGATCACGAATCTGAAGTCCGGCCGGATCGATCAGCGCGGCAAAAATTGCGAGCTGTTCGGCTCCATGGATAGAGGCCAGCAACTCCAGACCCTGATTCACCTCCTCCCAGTCAGCGGAGGCAAGCAGATCACGGATTTCAGCGGATACAACAGGAAAGCCTTCAGGCATTGAAATGTGGGTGGCTGTGGTGCTAGATGCTTTCGAGGCTGGCGCTGAGGCGGCTATCTCTTCACTCAGAAGAGCTGCACTGGATGGCATCGCCTGAAAAGAACTGGCGGGCTGAACAGGAATCGCGCTTGGAACAGACCTACTGACCGGAGCCTCCTCAGTCTTTTCGCCCAGCAGTATCTTCCGGAGGAAGCCGAGCAGTAACTGACGTTTTCCCATGGAAACACCTCTAGATTCAATCGTCAGCAAGGCTGGTGGTTTCAGAAGCCTCAAAGCGCTCCACAGGAACAAGAGCCTTGATCGAGAAGATCACCTTGCCCCCCACCAACTGACTCGCTTTTGGACGATAAAAGTAATCGCTAATGAATATGGATGATTCCGCCTGAATCTCCTCCTCGTGTTCTTTGTCTTCAATCTCAATGCCTTCCGAGTCGATAAGCACGGCTCGAAAAATGACACTCTTCAAGTGCTGAGTGCCGACATTGCCGATCAGGCATTTGTACTCAAGGTTGAAATCGCCGTCGGAATCAGTCTCAGTCCGAGAGAAAAATACCGTCAAAGACTTATTGCACCAATCAAAGTTTGGCTGCTGGTGCAGGCGCATTGATTCACCAGGCTCGGGAATCGGCAGCTCACCTAGCAAGGCGTAATCACGCCGACAAAGCTGGCCTGTCGCTTTAATGGAAATGCTGGATTCCTGAACCTCGCGCTGATTGACGCTGCTACCGAGACTAATTGTGCTTGATTCAGCTGGTGCCAGAAAAGCGTCTTCGTAGCTATCGACACCTTCAAAGCAGGCGTCCTGATCGCCAAGAAGCAAGCTTCTGAAATAAATCCGATGGATTGGTCCGGGCGTGCCGTTGGTGATCGTCAGCTCAACTTCAGTGATGATGTCACCGTCATCATCTGGCTCGGATGCGGTGAAGGTGCTGAAGAATGCTGCCATCGGCTAAGAAGACGCTGTTCTGAATATAAGGGTCTGTCGCCCATAGAACCACTCGCGACACTCCACAGACGCCCTGAATCTGCCCAGATCCCAGTGACTGCAATGGATCTGGGCGAGAGAATGGGGCATGCAGAACCGCAAGACCTTTCGCCCCTGGCAGCCGGATCAGACCACCTTGCTGCATCCCTCGCCGTGTGAGTAGCTGGCCGAGGACCGTCAGGTGTCTGTCCTGCTGGATCTCAAGCACAAAGCCATGAGCCACGAGCGCATGCTCAGGGCCGAGAAGGAGCTCGAGAAGGAGTTCAACGCCTTGATGTGCAAGGCCGAAATCCTCGATGCCCAGGAAGATCGTCGTTCCGGCAAGGGCAATCGCGGCAGTGAGCTGCCCGATGAGCTGCGTCACAAGCAGATGGAAGCCGAGACCACCGCTGCGGCTGCACATCAACGGCAGGAGGAGGCCGATCAGGCCAGAGCCCAGGCTGACGCCGCCAAGGAAGCAGAAGCATCGGCCGCCTGCCGCATGGCAAGCCACCACCGCCGAAACGCGGACCGCTGCCCAAAGATGCCGATGAGAAAACCCGGATGGCCCGCAAGCTCAGAAGCAAGAAGGGGTCAAAGATCTACGCCCAGCGCAAAGCGATCGTGGAACCGGTGAACGGTCAGATCAAGGAAGCCAGAGGCCTGAGGCGCTTCCTGCTGCGAGGCCTGCAGAAGGTCGACGGCGAATGGCACCTGATCGCTGCGACACACAACCTGCTCAAGCTGTTCCGCTACAGACGATCACAGCAGCCGGGGCTGGTGGCAGCGACAGGCTGAGGGGGAATGCCCCTGTCTGGCCAAGTCGGTCAGAGACGAATCAGCGCCATGGCGATGGTCAACAGGACGAGAAGCCTGCGGCGCCGGACAGATCCAGTCTGCGGACGCAGTGTTCGCTGCGCTCGCCTGGCCTGCCTTCATGAGCCTCGCGGCCAGGCAGGCAGCGGAGTTGCCACCCTTGGTCGCGTTAGCCCGGCCTTTGCCCACGTGCCCATGGGCTGGCTATTCCGGGACTTGAATATCCTTCATGCTGCGGGATAGGCCTTCTAGGGCAGATCTGATCTCACCTTCCAGCACTTCATTCAGCTCGGATTGTTGAACCGGCTCGATGATTCCCAGGATCCCAGAGATTCGCCCCAGGATTCTTGCCGGAATTGATTCCATCGCGTCACGAATCTGCCGGGCTGCTACAAACCATAGCTCTTCTACTTCATCAATAGACACCAAACTGCCGCGCCTTTCTTGTAGCTCAAGTTCCACCATTTCTGCTAGCGCTGCCTCCTTTCGTGCTTGCGACACCGCCCTAGGGGCCCAGTCGCCATCCGCCGCCACCGGGTCGCCGCTGATATTCACCTGTCGCCCCTGATGGCTGAGCACTGATTCGGCCCATTCACGGTCGGCAATCTCCGGGTCGATTAGCACTCGCTGCCCATGTCTCTTTACACCCTGGCGGATTTTGCCTTGTGAAAGAGCTTGCTTGACCGTCGTATAGGCGCAAGCAAGGCCACGTTCGCGGCGATAGGCGCAATAGCCAGTGATCGAGAGAGTGTGTGCCATGCCAGCACTCTACCGGCGCCGTTTTCAGTCGGGCAGTGCCTGACCGGCGGGGTGCTGCTGATGCAAATGCGGCTAAAGTTTCCGGGGTGATTCGGCCAAAAGTACTGGTATCACTGGCTTCTGGGGCAGAACGTAGACATAGTGCAATGGGGCTATGTGCGGGGTCTAGCTATGCTTGAAACTCTATCAGTGGCTTTTTCCTGCGGCCTCGCGGCGTCGCACTAAGGGGGTATGGCATATAGGACCCGCACGATGTTAACAGCCTTGACATAGCGACCGAGGCTAGCATCTGCTATATGTTCAGCGATTGCCATTCCGCTGTGTCCTATAACCGGTGACCATGCCATCGACACGGGTCCCGCAAGCTAGCCGCCAATCTCCTCCGCAATGGGCGCCGATCTTTGGCGGTTAATGGTTGCAACACCCATTTTGACCAACAGCAATGTTTGACCAGGGCTTCGCACGTGTTAGCAGTCAATATATTTTGGTGGCGACTAATGCGGGGCCATCTTGCATCCCGTGTGGCACTGGACTCATGATGCTCATTGTCTCACTGCGGGTGTTCATCGGTGGCATTGCAATATACGTTCAAGGTGATCTAGGGTATCGCGACATGCCTCAACGGCTGGCCTTTCCCCAATGGGGGGTTAGGCAACAATCCGGCGATCGTTACTGCCAGCATCGCGCCGCAGGCTGGGCATGGTGCTGGCCATGCCTGCGGTGCTGGACACTGCTCAGTCTGGGCCCGGGCCTGCTGCCAGAGCTCATCCACATTCAGCTGTTGCTAGTTGATTGCATCCTTGAGGGCTTCCAGTACCGGCTCCATGCCGAGCCAGCGGCGGTGGCGGAAGCAATCGACCAGGGTTTTCTCCACCCCGTAGATCTTCAGGCGGATCGGACCGGAGCGCTGCATCTCTATCTGCAGGCGATGCAGCGCCGGCTGCGCCTGGATCACCTCAAGCAAGGGGAACTGCAGGGCGGGCCTGTAGACACCCCGAGGCAGGCTGATCCAGACGCAGCAGCCCAGTCTGGGCACTCACCTGGCCACGATCAGCAGATCAACGTGTTTGCGAACGGCCGCTCTCGCACAGACGCGCCAGGGTCGAGTGATCGACGCCAACAGCCACGGCCTCCCCGGTGCGGAACAGGTCCTTGCGGCGCACAAGCGTCAGGGCCGTCTATTTCCTGTCGAGCACTGCGGTCATGGCCACACATCATGCGCCAAAGCTGCACATCTGTACCCAGCTGTGCAGTATTCGTCGCATCTCCACCCCTTGCCAGGGCTTGGCCGCCCCTTGGCCACCCCTCGGTCCACCCCTAAAGGAGGAGGGAAAATCTCTCTCTTCTCTTGTCTGAACTGGGATCTGAGCACCTATCACCCCCAATGGGTGGACTCTGGGAGTGCTTCAGGAACTATCGACGCGCCTTGAGCCATGGCCACATTCACGGGTCAGCAACCAACCCTCCACCCCTATGGGCTGAACGTCAGACCTGACAAGCATTCTGGCCGTTTGGAGCGGTGGATCAAGCGGTGGCTGTGCAGGGGTGGATCACCCCCAAGCGGTGGAGCACACCGCCTCAGCTGGAAGCCAGCAACGGCTTGGTGGCCGTGTATCTCCAGCCAGGCTGCCCCTTGTATTCCATCTGCTCCAGCTCGCCATAGCACCGCTCCTGCAGCACCTGCAGGGCGTGTAGCACTTCGTTGGACTCAGGCCGCTGCTTGCCGCTCAGGGCACGGCGCAGCGTGCTCAGAGACAGCGGTATCTTCTTCTCCCAGGCAACCCGCTGCAGCCGCAGCATCAGAGCTCCCAGCTCGCTGTTGCCGGCTGACGTGAGTCGCACACCGACCGTCTGATCGAGCAGAAACCTGTTGAAGCGGATCGCCCGCTGCATCGCCTCCACACCGACCAGGCCATTCCCCAGGGAGATGGGCCCCTCGGGCCGTTCAGCCAGGCACCAAAGCAGATGGAACAGAGCGGCCAGCCGGCCGATCCGCCCGGCGGCCTTGTTCGCCAGGGAGCGCTCGGCAGCGGAGACACTGGCGCGCTTGCGCTGATACATCGCTGCACGCTCGGCCTGGAACAGCTCAAATGCCTCCGGAGTCAGCCGCAGCTGGAGCTGCTCCTGCCTCGCCAGAGCCCCGTAACAGCGAATCAGCAGCTGCTTGAGAGCCTCAGCCTGGCGGATGTCCTCATCGGAGCAGCTGGTGGGGAAGTGCTGCTGGACGCTCAACTGCTCGATCACGATGAAGCGAGCTGACAGACCTGACTGGTCGGCATCACCAGTGATCTCCCGGTACACCTCCGGCTGACAGCCCGCCACCATCGCCAGGCGACAGCTCCTGTACTGCCTCTCCCGGCTCTGATCGACCTTGGCGCCACGGGCACCGGTGCCGTCGTAACGGGAGAGGAGCCAGCCTCCGAGCGTTGCGTCCTTACCGGCACGCCCTGGATCCGCCATCTGCCGCAGGGTGGCCGCGGCCTCATCCAGCCAGATGCAGACCGAGCGATTGGCCCACTTGTCGTGGATCTCCAGGTGAACCTCCACGCCGGGCACGGTGAGGTCTTCCGTGATCAGGGTCTGGGGCATCCGGGGAGGGGGGCCCGCTGGCGGGCTGGCCCCGTTGTCGGCGTCCAGCTTTCTGAGCTCCCACTCCTGCATCTGCCGCCTATGGGCCTGCTCCACGACCCCATCGACTGACTGCTGCCAGGGCTGGACCAGGAGCCGCGAAAGCAGGGGGGTCTTGAGCTCACCGCTGGGCATCAGCAACAGCACCCAGAGGGTCAGCGGCTGACTGAAGTCTTCTGACGGATCCAGCTCGATCGAGCTGCGCAGCGGCAGGGCGGCTGAAAACCCAGCCAGCAGGACAGCCAGCAATGTGCTGTGCTGAAACTCCGCTGTGCGCCGGATCGCCTCCAGCGCCTCCAACAACACCGGCGGGATCAGGCTGCTGACGTCCAGGTCGACCGTGCCACCGAGCTGCTCCAGCTGATCGAGGGAGTCGTCGGCATCGAGGGACGCTTCCTGCTCCTGGATCAGCTCCCGGTACAGACCCTGCACGTCCCGCAGGCCGCGGTCGTGGTCGCCGGCGATGCGCTCCAGGCGAAAGGACAGCTCTGAGCCACTGAGGCCTGCTGCCGCCAGCTCCTCCAGAGCCTGCTGCAACGTGGGCTTTCCCTGCCCTGCCGCCGCTGGAGGCGCACCTGTGGAGCCAGGGGACCCAGAGGATCCTGGGGTGCCGACTGAGCCGCTGCTCAGGCGCTGGTAACGGCGCAGGGCGGCATCACTGTCCCGATGCCGGCAGTGATCCAAGTCGATCGTGGCCAGGACACGATCCGCCTTGTCCTCGATGGCTAGTGTCCCGTCCTGGAAATAACAGCTAAAATCAGGGGTGTCACCCGAGGTGCCCTGTGGCGCTTGGTCGTCCGATGCCTCCGCTGGTCCTCAGCGAGGACGAAGCTCAGCAGTTGCGGGCCCTTGCGAATTCCCGGTCGCTGCCGCATTCGATCGTGCAGCGAGCCCAGATCGTCCTGGCCTGCGGAGCAGGCGAAACCAATACGGCGATCGCCAAACGAATGGGACTGACGGGGATGACCGTTGGCAAATGGCGCAAGCGGTACCGGGACCTTGGACTGGAAGGGCTCCATGACGAGCTGCGGCCCGGCCGGCCCCGCACCTATGAAGACGACAAGGTGGCTGAGGTGATCAACCGGGCCCTGCAGACCAAACCCACCGACGGCAGTACCCAGTGGTCCGCGCGCTCACTCGCGGCTGCCACAGGTATCTCCAAAACAACCGTTCACCGCTGGCTGCAGACCTTCTCCGTCCAGCCGCACCGCCAGAAGACGTTCAAGTTGTCGACGGATCCTTTCTTTGTCGAGAAGGTCAGAGACATCGTCGGCCTCTATCTGAATCCACCTGACAAGGCGATGGTGCTCTGCGTCGACGAGAAGACACAGATCCAGGCTCTGGACAGGACGCAGCCGCTGCTGCCCATGGGCCTCGGTTACGTCGAGGGCGTCACCCATGACTACATCCGCCACGGCACCACCACCCTGTTCGCTGCTCTGGATGTGGCAACAGGCGAGGTGATCAGCCAATGCAAGCCACGCCATAGGCATCAGGAGTTCCTGGGGTTCCTGCGCCAGATCGAGAGGTCCGTCCCCGAGGAGCTTGATGTCCACTTGATCGTCGACAACTACTGCACGCATAAGCACGCCAAGGTGAGGGCCTGGCTGGCGCAGCGGCCTCGCTTCCACGTGCACTACACACCCACCTACGCCTCCTGGCTGAACCAGGTGGAGCGTTGGTTTGGGATCATCACCCAGCGGGCGATCCGGCGCGGCAGCTTCTCCAGCGTCAAGGAGTTGATCGCCAAGATCGAGCAGTTCGTGGCGGCCTACAACAAGACCAAGGCGCCGTTCAACTGGACCGCGACGGCGGACTCAATACTTGAAAAGCTCCAGCGACTTTGCTCACAAATCTCCGGGACGGCACACTAGGACCGCGACAGCCTGCTGGATCAGATCGTCCGGACTGCCGCTGAAGCGCAGACCGTGGGCATCGAGCAGGTTGACCCAGCTGTAGAGCTCCTTCACGAACCCTGTGAGCTGAGCGCTGCGATCCACCGCCGCTCCCTCACTTCCGCGATAGGGGCAGCCACCTGCCAGGACATCCCTGGCCTTGCTGCCGATCAACTCCGCCAGTGCCGGCGCTGCCGAGGCAGAGCCCTGCGGTGGCGTGCTCGTGGTTCGGCTTTGCCTCTGGGGCGGCTTCGTGGTCGAACCGGTCGCCGTTGCCCTGGGGTAGATGCCTATGGCCCCGAGGGCCCTGACCTCGACCAGGCTGTAGGCGTGATCGGGATTGACCAGCTCATAGGCACCGGCTCCGTTGCGGGTTGGCGCACAGACGCACACCCGGGTGCCGGCCAGCACCTCCCCGCGATGCTCACCGCCAGGAACGGTCGTGAAATGGCAGTGCCGTTTCCCTGCCGCATTCCGCCAGCTGGCCATCCCGTCAGCCGGTCGCACGTAAATGTGGACCCCGCCGCCGGGCGTGCGCTCAATGCGGGTCTGCGTCAGCTCTGGATAAAGATCCAGCAATCCCAGCCATTCACGGTCGCAAGCTTCCTGTGATGGATAATTCTTGCGATCGAAGTCGATCACCACCACATCCGTGGATGGGATGACAGCCAGACCGATCGGCTTTCCAAGGCGTTCCGCAATATCAATTCTTGCCAGCAGCTCTGCCTCATCCACCGCTTTTCGGTGACTCGTCTGAGTCGGCGTTCCATCCGCCTTCCAGAAACTCGGATTCTTGCCCGCATAGGCAGGCAGAGGCTTGCCATTCTTGTCGCGCTGAATTTCCCGCTGACCGGTTGAGCTGTTCTTTCTGGTCGCGGGATAGGACTCGGCGGGAAGCGCCACCGGAATCACCGTCTGCAGGCTGAGCCCCAGCCGGGACAGATGGCCGGTCGCTTCCCTCAGAGCGCTGTATTCACAGGGGTTCATGGGCGATCCCCCTGGTCGTAGGGAGCCCAGAATGCATCTTTCTGTTGTGGAACAGTGCAGCAGAAAGCAGCCGCAGCAATCGCCGGAGATGCCATAATCGATCGACCGAAACAACAGGGCCGCGGCGAACTTCGCTGCGGCCTTTTTATTTGACCTCCTGCACGGCCTGCATGGATGCCCCTGAACCGTGCAAACCGTGCAGATATCCAGGACTTACACGGTTTGCACGGTTCAACAGCGCTCAATCGCTGATCTCAGGGACTCAAATGGTGTTGCGAGAATCCAACTGCCATGAGCCCATCTCTGACAGCTGCGGATGACATCAAGCAGCAACTCAATCTCATCTGCGCCCAGCTGAATGTGATCCAGGCGAGGCTGGAGCTCAAGCCCACCCTCAGCAGCAGCCCCTGGCTGCCCCTGTCGGAAGCCGCCAGGGCCCTTCACTTCCCCAGCGCCCGTGCCTTGCGGGTCGCCATCGATCGCGGTCGGATCCCGCCTCAGTTCGTCAGCGCCACCACCGGCGAGACCGGCAGGCGCCGGACGCTTTACGTGGACGTGGAAGGCTTCGCCTCACATCTGCGCAACAAGTGACGCCATCGAGGCGCTGTCGAACCAGCGCTGGTACAGCGAGGTGTGCACCATCAGGGAATGCCCGAGGCTCTTGGCCGCCAGCGACGGGCTGATCTGCGGGTTGTGAATCGCCCGCACCGCCCAGGCATGGCGCAGGTCATAGGCCTGAAAGGGTGCCCCGAACCGCCGCAGCGCCACACCCAGCTGTGCCCCCACCGTGCGGTGGTCCCGATCGAGGTTGATGCCGGGCAGGCGCCTGCGTTCAAGCGACCAGCGATCGATCCAGGCTTTCGGGAGTGGCAGCCCCTGGCGGGCTCCGGTTTTTCCTCCCTCAATCGCCACGAGGCCATTGGGCTGGACCTGAGCCTTCATCAGTGCCTCATGGGGGCGAGTGCCAAAGGTGGCGCAAACACCGGCAACCCACTGCCAATCGGCCGGCAACGCATCGATCACCTCAAGAATCACCGCATCCGTGGGCAGCTCACGCGGGGCGGCATCCTTCTGTGGGGTGCACCCCTTGCCGAGATCCTTGAGCTTTTGGACGGCTTCCGGGCCCAGCTCGATCGCACGGGCCACTGCCACGGTCGCGATCGAAGCCCGACGCCGGTTGCGGCTCCCTACCTCCTTGCTCTCGACCAAAGCGGTCAGCACCTTCAGATCGATCTTCTCCAGAGACAGCAGTGGCTTGAGGGGCGAGGCGTAGTCGGTGGCCCAGGAGACCGAGGCACTCACACCACGCCTGCGCTGCTGGATCCACCATTGCTCGGTGCGGCGGATCGCCTGCACGCCGCTGATCCCGTCTTCGGCCTCCCCACCCTTCTTCCCGCCTCCACTTTTGTGGGAGTCATCGAACCACCGCTCAAAGGGGAAGGGGTCCAACCCCATGCGGTGGAGCTCGATATCCCGGCCGAGCTCCTCGGCCAGCTTGCGGGCTTGCTCCAACCCCGCGGGGTAGGTAATCGGGGTGCTGATGCGCTGCTGCTTCCAGGAGCCGTCGGGCAGCGGCATCGTGCTTCTGAGCCGCAGGCGCTTGCCGGAGGGGGCAACCTCAATCGCCACCCTGCATCCCAGCTCCTTAAGAGCCCGGTTGACACGGGTCAGATACGGGTCCCTGGAAGGCATGGCAGGCGTGCCTAAAACCGTGCCTAGTTTGGCCCTTTTTGGGCATTTTCGTGCCTAAATCGTGCCTAGCCCTAAAACCGCCTCGACCATCAGCGCCTTGCCAAAATTCAGTTGCGGCAAGCTTTCATCGCGATGGGGGCAGGGGGACTTGAACCCCCACAGTGTCGCCACCTGCGGATTTTAAGTCCGCTGCGTCTACCGATTCCGCCATGCCCCCGGCGCAGCCATCCTAAATTCGCCGCAGTGGTGCTCCGATTGGTCATGCCCGGCTTCCTCACGGCAGACAACCTGCTCGGGCTTGGAGCGTTTGTTGCCCTCGCGGGTGCCTACCTGGTGGTGGTGCCCCTGGCCCTCTACTGGTGGATGGTGAAGCGCTGGTATGTGATGGGCAAGATTGAGCGCTTCGGCGTCTACGGCCTGGTGTTTCTCTTTTTCCCCGGCCTGATCCTGTTCTCTCCCTTCATCAACCTGCGCATGGCAGGCCAGGGAGACGCGGGCTCATGAGCCGCGCTCAGGCGATCCTGCTGGGTCTGCTGGTCTTCGGGCTTGGCGGGATTGGCTATGGCATTTTCACCGCCACTGGTTACGAGGGCTTCAGTGCCGGCATCGCCTCTTCGGTGCTGCTGGTGCTGGTGGTGGTGGGCTGGACGGCTACCTACCTGCTGCGGGTGGTGACGGGAAAAATGACCTATATGGAGCAGCGTCGCACCTACCGCGAGGCCTACGACGCCCACACGATTGAGCAATTGCAGGCCAAATTCGATTCCCTCAGCCCCGAGGAGCAAGAGAAGCTCCTGGCTGAGGTGGGCCAGCTCCAGGCCGACGCCGACATGTGACCCCATAGGCTCGCTTTCGACGCCCCTTCGGACCGGCCGATGAGCCCCTCTGCCGCGACACCTTCCGCCTGCAGCGCTGCTACGGCCATCGACCAGCGGTTCGCCTCCCTCGCTGAGCAGGGACGCTGCGCCCTGATGCCGTTCCTGATGGCCGGCGATCCCGATCTGGCCACCACCGCTGCGACGCTGCTGACACTGCAGCAGAACGGCGCCGATCTGATTGAGCTGGGAATCCCCTACAGCGATCCCCTGGCCGATGGCCCGGTGATTCAGGCCGCCGCCAGCCGCGCCCTGCGGGCCGGAACCACGCCGGCATCCGTGCTGGAGCTGCTGGATGGTCTGCGCGGTGCGCTCCGCACGCCGGTGGTGTTGTTCACCTACAGCAATCCCCTGCTCAACCGGGGCATGGAGACCTTCTGCAAGGAGGCCGCCAGCGCCGGTGCCGCCGGCCTGGTGGTTCCCGATCTGCCTCTGGAGGAAGCCGAAAAGCTCTCGCCGATCGCCGCCGCCGAAGGGCTGGACCTGGTGCTGCTGGTGGCCCCCACCACTCCAGCCGACAGGATGGCCCGCATCCATGCCGCCAGCCGAGGGTTCACCTATCTGGTCAGTGTCACCGGCGTGACGGGGGTGCGGACCAGCCTGCAGAGCCGCGTCGGCAGCCTGGTGCAGCAGCTCAAGACCAGCGACGGCACCCCCGTGGCCGTGGGCTTCGGCATCTCCGGACCTGAGCAGGCCCGCCAGGTGCGTGACTGGGGCGCCAACGGAGCCATCGTGGGCAGCGCTCTGGTCAAGGTGATGGCCGAAGCCCATGCCGCCGGAGAGGATGTCGCCGCTGCTGCCGGCCGGTTCTGCTCGACCCTGCGTCTGGGTCTGGACGCCTGAGTCTTGCTGGGTAGGGGGCTCAGGCGAGGCCCCGGGGGTTGGCCATGTCGACGGCTGCAACCACGGCTGCACCGATTGGCTGAGGGGAAGGGACGTCCGGCTGGTCGTTGGCTTGAACCTGCAGGGCAGGACCGCAACCTGCCGGAAGCAAAGCCAACAACCCAGCAACCACCAGGAGGAATGGGGTTGCAACAGAACGGCCTTGGAGCCGCTGGAGGGTTCGTTGGAGGGCCATCACCCACATGCCGTTGCCTCCATGATGGCTTTCATGCCGGCAAACGCACCAGGAGAGTCCACGAGTCCAGGTGCTCCGGCCGCTTCCCGCTGGTTCGGCGCCGTGGCCGGCGACTACGCCCGCTACCGGCTCACCTATCCAGAGCCCTTCTTCGCCCGCTTCGCGGCGCGTTGTCCCCAGCGTGATCGGGTCTGGGACTGCGGCTGCGGCAGCGGCCAGGCCTCCCTGGCCCTGGCCCGCCACTTCAGCGAGGTGATCGCCACCGATGCCAGTGCCGAGCAACTGGCAGCGGCCGCAGTGCAGGAGCGGGTGCACTACCGCTGCGCTTCCGCGACAGCCAGTGGCCTGGAGCCCGCCAGCGTTTCAGGGGTGATGGTGGCCGCGGCGGTGCACTGGTTCGCCGGACCCGCCTTCGAAGCCGAGCTGCATCGCGTGGCACGACCGGGTGCCGCCATGGCCTGGATCGGCTACCTGCCCGTGCACATGCCCTCCGCGGCACTGCGCGCCTGGTTTGAGACGTTCTACAGCGACACCCTGGCGCCCTGGTGGCCTCCCGAGCGACGGCTGGTCGACAACGCCTACCAGGATCTGACCTTTCCCGCAGAGGAATGGCCCTTCCCCGACGATCTGGCGATTGAGCGTCACTGGGACCTGGCCACCTTCCTCGGCCATCTGGGCACCTGGTCTGCCGTACAGCGGGCTCGGGAGCAGGGGGTCGATCCCCTGGTGGAGGCGGAGAGGGACCTGTGGGCGCTCTGGCCGCAGAATGGTGCGGCTCCCATCGATCTCACCTGGCCATTCATGGGCCGCTGGGGCCGGATTGGATCAGTAGCTTGATGCCCTGCCTGAGGCGCCGCAGTGCCTCCTCCAGCTCCGCTGCATTGAGCATGCCGTAGCTGAGCCGCAGCACACAGCCGTGCCTCTGCTCCTCCAGCCCGAAGCTCGCACCATCCACGCTGGCCAGTCGCTGCTCCAGCACCAGCCGCCGCATCAGATCCCGCGAACCCAGGGTGCCGCCAGGCGCATCGATGCGCAGCAGGGCATAAAAGGCCCCATCCGGCTGGGCCAGCAGGGCACAGGGCAGGCTTTCAGACGCCTCATTCAGGGCGTTCACCAGCTGGCGGCGACGCTCCCCCAGGGCCGCGATGCGCGATGCACACCAGGCTGGGCCAGCCTCCAGGGCCGCCAGGGCAGCCCGCTGATTGAGCAGGGGCGGACAGATCATCACCGTGTCCTGCACCTTGGCCACAGCGGCCATCAGCTGCTGGGGCAACGCCGCATAACCGATCCGCCAGCCCGCCATGCCATAGGCCTTGGAGAGGGAATGCAGCGAAATGGTGTGGGCACCACTGCCCGCCAGGGAGCCCGGGCTCCAGTGGGGTTCGGCGCCATGCACGAACAGTTCGTAGGCCTCGTCGTTGATGTGGAACAGGCCGTGGCGCTCGCACAGGACATTGATCGCCGCCAGCACCGATGCCGGAATCACCAGGCCGCTGGGATTGTTGGGGGAGATCGTCACAATCGCGCGGCTGCGCGGTGTGATCGCCCTGGCCAGAATCTCTGGGTCCGGAATCCAGCCGGCCTCCACCGGCACCGGCACGCCGCCAGCCAGCTGGATCGCCATGGCGTGGTTGAAGTAATAGGGAACCGGCAGCAACACCTCACTGCCGGGATCACAGATCACCTGGGCCACAGCGTTGAAGGCCATGTTGCTGCCGGCCGTGACCAGCAGGGCGCTGCCCTCCAGATCCAGCTGGTTCTGGTGCCGCAGCTTCGTGCCGATCGCCGCCAGCAGCTCCGGCTCGCCGGCCATGGCACCGTAGCGATGCAGGGCGGCGCTGCAGCCGCCTGGCTGGCTGGCAGCGGCGTCGAGAGCCTGCCGAACGGCGACATCCACCCCGGGCGGCGGAGCCCAGTGCACCATCCCCTGGGCCAGGGAGAGGGTGCCGGGGGTCTGGCGGGTCAGGGCCGCCACCTCCGGAATCACAGGGCTGGCCACCGCCTCCAGCCTGGCGGCGGCTGGTGGCACGGCTGACGCGCGCTCAGACCACCCTGCCGAGCTGCTTCCTGCTGTGACGGATTGCTGTCCCATGGGCCTTACTGTCGGACCACACCGACCGATTGGTGATGGCGAAGTTTGTGCTCTGGGGCACCTACTGCGACAACGCTCTCGAAAAACGCACGCCCTACCGCCAGGAGCACCTGGCGGGTTTGCAGCGCCTCAAAGAGGCTGGAACCCTGGTCACCCTTGGACCCACCGAAGCCAGCACCCACGTGTTCGGAATCTTCGAGGCCGGATCTCTGCAGGAGGTTGAAGACCTGGTCAAATCCGACGTCTACTGGCGCAACGGCATCTGGACGGCCGTTGCGGTCTATCCCTGGATCCAGGCGTTCTGAAGAGCCAGGCGTGGGCTCAGGTACCCCGAGGCTCTCTGGGCCAGCCGGCCTCGGCCTGCTGCCACACATAGGCCGCCACCACAGACACGCCTTCGTCTCCGAGCACCTCGGCATAGCCGCTCATCTGACCCAGGCCAGCCCGTGCGATCGCCGCAACGGCTTCGGCATCAGCAATGCCATTGCGTTGCAGGGTCGCCAGTTTGAGGGTCTTGCCGCGTCGAATGATGTTGCCCCCCTGCAGGTGACAACCGGCACAATGATTCTCGAACAGCTGAGCACCGCTTGAGGGAGAAGTAGCGATCGTCGCAGGACGGATCTGCTCGGCACTGATCTGGGCAGCACTGATCTGGGCAGCAGTGATCTGCACAGCACTGATCCGTGAAGACCTGAGCTCAGCATCAGCCAGAGCCAGGGAGGCACTGGGCTGGAGGGTCAGCAGCGAAGCGACCAGCCCAAGCACCAGCAGCCATGGGGTGACCAGGCCACCCCATGAACTCTTGCGCCGCAATCTCACTCGTCCTCGTCCTCGAGCATCTCTTCCACGGCACCCACCGGCAGCAGACGGATCTGTTTACGACCCAGCTTGATCTCGAACTCCTCACCGGGTTCCAGTTCGAGCATGGCGGTGTAAGCCTTGCCGATCAGCAGGTTGCCATTGCCCTGAACCGTGGCGATGTAGCTGAGCTTTCGTCCACCCTTACCAACCTTGCCGCCACCACCGAAAGCCACGCCCTTGGCTTCGAGCAGGGCCTCGTAGAAGGCGGTGAAATTCAGTCGATCGCCTCCATCCTTCTTGGAGGACACATAGCCGCATTCCCGGACGATCTCCGACTTGCTGGCATCACCCAGTTCCTTGACCTTGGCCAGTAGTTCCGTTCCGATGAGCATGGAATGTCTCCGCTAGCGATTGACCGACCTCCGTAACGTACACCAGCCATAGCTGTTGTCGTGACACCAACCCATGCCGACTCAAGTTTCATGACCCTCATCCGTCCGCTGGTTGCCGAGGATCTGAACCAGCTGATTGACCTCTATCACGACGCCGTAATCTCCCAGACTCAGGGTCTCTACAGCACCACACAGATCGAGGCCTGGGCCACCAACGCTGCTCGCGGCGATGCGGTGCGTTCCGCCCTCTGCAACGGCTACGGCCTCGCCAGTTGCGCGGCAGACGATTCCCAGAGGATCGAAGCCTTCGCTGTGCTCGATCCGATTGATCGACTCTCTCTGCTCTATTGCCGCGGCCGTTCATCCCGCCAGGGGCGCGCCACGGCCCTGCTGCTCCAGCTTGAAGCCCATGCCCGGCGGCAGGGTTGCGCGCAGTTGCGCACCGAGGCCAGCCAGCTGTCACGGCCCCTGCTGACGCGACTCGGCTGGGACGTGCAGGAAGAGGAGGTGGTGCTCTTCGGCGGAGCGACGTTCCTGCGCTGGCGGATGATCAAGGCTCTCCGTTGATCCGTGCTCCTGCCATGGCCGAAGCCCAGCTGCAGCAGTTCCTCGAGAAGGTACGGCAGCTCCAGGCCTTCGTGGCCCTCAGCGAAGCGGATCCAGCCCTGCGCCAGGCCCTGCGCGACTGCAACGATCACCATCAGGTGGTGAGCTTGGCGCGCCGCTGTGGGTTTGAGATCGGTCGCCGCTGGGGAGAGCAGGAGAACCCCGCCGCCGGGGATGACAACCTGCTGGCTGGTTCCTGTCCAGCCGCTGGAACCGAAGAGACCCGACTGCTACTTGAGGGGCCGGACCTGCGTCTGGAGCGGATCCATTCCTGCGACTACGCCAATCCCGACCACTTCTGGTACGACCAGGAGGAGCACGAATGGGTGGTCCTGCTACGCGGCAGCGCCACAGTGCGCTTTGCTGATGAACCCGAGGCACGGCAACTCACAGCCGGAGACAGCCTCTGGATCAGTGCTCATCGTGCCCATCGTCTGGAGAGGACGGATCCAGCTCCCGGTTCCGTATGGCTGGCCCTGTTCTCGAAGGCGGCTTGCGCAGACTGAGGCTGCGCACCAGCCAGAAGGCAGCAGCCAGACAGAGCACCGCGATCCCCAGGCCCACAAGCAACTGCGGCTTGTTCTCCGCACCGGGTGGCAGCACAATCACCTTCCGTGCCACGGCGGTGATCGCGGTGAGCAGCACCAGCTCAATCTGCACCACGTGGCGACGCAGATAGGAGGTGATGTTCTGCAGCACCTCCAGGGCGATCAGCAGATTGAGCAGATCACCCAGCACTGCGGTGAGGTCGTCCCCCATCCAACGGCGGTTGGAGGTGAACAGCGAACCGATCACAACTCCGACCAGCTCGAAGGTGGCGGCGGCAATCACCACGCAGAGCACCAGGGCCAGCAGCTTGGCCAGCTGCTGCTCCCCTCGATCGATCAGATGCAGGAAGCCACCATCATCGGTGACACGCCGAAACCAGGGCCTCGTTTTCATCTGCACGGCTGCATGCGCATCGCTGTCGACTCTGGGTCAGTCAGTTCGGGAAAGGATCCATTTGGGGCCTTGCCGGCGTGTCGCTGGGGGAATTCTCCAGCTTGGTGTCACAGGTGATCGAACCATCCTCGGCGGTGACGCAGTTCTCAGGTTTCACCTTGGTGGAGGGGCCGACCGAGCTGCCCGGGCCGAGCAGGAACCTCTGGCTCTGGGCTCTGGCGGGGTCCGCACAGAGCACAGCCAGGCTGGTGGAAGCCGTGATCAAGGCCAGGCCGGCAAGGAATGGGTGGCTGGTGCGGCGCGAGGTCGTCATGTCAGAGAAGGCAAGGGGATCGTCGGACTGGAAGGGATGGAATGGGCTGGTTGGCCACACTTTGCCGGTTGGCTGTCAGGGCTGATGATCGCCGCGGATCTCCCGCAACAACAGGTCCAGTTCACCCAGCTGGTCGTCCAGGGCCGAATGGCCCACGGTTGCCTGAGGGTCCACCCCCTGATCCTCCTGCTGCCAGAGCTCCTCGATGCCGCAGAGCCGCTCCGCCAGGCCCGTCAATCCATCGGCGTGGTGGATCTGTTCAAGCACGTCCACCAGTACAGGCATGCGAATCGAAGCAGCCCGCAGCGCCCGCCGCAGATCGGCCTGGTTGCGGCCGGCATGGCGGAGCCAGTCTTTGAGGAAAGACTGGAGATCTTCGCGCTGATCGGTGCTCAGGGACGGCATCAACGGCCGGGGGGGAACCAGCGATCCAGTCTGCGCTGTGCCCGGCGCTTGATGTCGGGGGTGAGATGGCGCGTGCAGAGCCCCAGCAGGGCCGTGATCGCGACCAGATCGTCGCTGAAGCCAGCCGCCGGAATGAAATCCGGAATCAGGTCGATCGGCACCAGCAGGTAGGTGAGGGCCGCCAGCACGGTGAACCGCACCTGGGCGGGGGTGGAGGCATCCAGCAGCAGCTCAAGGCACTCCAGGGCCGGTCGTGCCACCAACCGGCCGGCGCGGCGCAGCAGGCGCAGCAGCACGGCCTCGTCAACCACCTGGCTTTCGAGTACTTCGGCTTCTACCTCCATTCGAGGCGGATCGGGATCGAAGCCGTCAGCTGCGCGGTCAGCAGCTGCGAAGGAATCCGCTGCGAAGGAATCAGCCCCGAAGGAGGAAGGGCGTGCTGAAGATGCCGCAGAGCTGGAAGTCATGGCGCCGATCGCGCGGAAGCTTCATTCTGCTTCCACCAGACCGCTCTCGATGCCGGCTTTCCGCAGCTTGCGCAGGGCCCGCTGAACCACCTGACGGCAATATTCACGGCTGCAGGCCAGTTGTCGGGCCACTTCGGCCAGAGTGCGCCATTCGTTGCTGCCATCCAGCCCGAACCGCAACAGCACCACAGTGCGCTCCTTGGGGGTGAGGTTGGCCTGCTCCAGCAGCGCCCACACCGACGCACTGCGTTCGGCCAGCTCAGCCCGCTCCATCGGCGGCATTTCGTTGCTGGGCAGAACGTCCACCAGCTCGGAGGGATCGGCCTTGGATTTCACCACCCCCTGCAGGCTCACGGTCACACTGCGCAGCTCGCAGCCCAGCAGGTCCTCCACATCGGCCAGGGGCAACTCCATCATCCGGGCCAGATCCTTGGCGGCGGGAGGTAGACCATTGGCCTGGAGATAGCGGGCCTTGGCGGCGCGCAGCCTGGTGAGCTTCTCGTTCACATTGACGGGAATCCGAATCGTGCGGCTCTGGGTGGACAGGGCACGGTTCAGCCCCTGACGAATCCACCAGTAGGCATAAGTACTGAAGCGATGGCCGCGGGTGGGATCGAACTTCTCAACCGCGCGGGTGAGCCCAAGGGTGCCTTCCTGGATCAGGTCGAGAAGATCCAGACCCTTGCCCTGGTAGCGCTTGGCCAGATTCACCACCAACCGCAGGTTTGCGGTGATCATTTGGTCTTTGGCGCGCTCCCCAAGACGCATGGTGCGGCGCTCCAGATCGCTGTAATCGCAAGCGGGGCCGCTGCCGCCGGCCTCGTGGCAGCGCTCCTGCAGCCCCACCATGGCCTGCACCTTTCGCCCGAGGGTGAGCTCCTGCTCGGGAGTGAGAAGTTGATGCCGACCGATTTCACCGAGATACGCGCTGAGCGATGTCGCCATTACAACCACTACCGAGACTGAATTGAACCTAGGCTGATTTGATCAGGGGGCACGAGCCAGATGAATAACAGCCAACGTTTCGACTCTCTTCGTAACCTTTGACTGATTACATATTCTCTTCCAATTCTTACACTTTCATCTGATTACAATTGCAGCCCGTCAGACTGGTCGGCCAGGATCCGTGGATGCGGCGGCCCCAGCCGAGAGGATTGTCCAGGCGAGTGGTCTGTCCGGAGCAGCGGCGGCCGCCCGCTGAGGCTGGAGTGCCTTGGCTACCGTCACTGCCATCGCTTCACCCCTTCTATGCCTGGCTTCGCCGCCCTGCCCACCCCGGTGCTCACCAGCGCCGGAGTGGCCTATGTGCACTACCTCAGCTTCATGCTCTGCTTCGGGGCCCTGGTGCTGGAGCGGCGGTTGATCCGCCCCAACCCCAGCAAGCAGGACGCCACCCTGATGGTGATCACGGACGTGATCTACGGCCTGGCAGCCCTGGCCCTGCTGGGGAGCGGCATCCTGCGCGTGCTCCACTTCGGCCAGGGCAGCGCCTTCTACACCGAAAACCCCCTGTTCTGGTGGAAGGTGGGCCTGTACCTCTCAGTGGGAGCCCTGTCGCTCTATCCCACGATCACCTACATCCTCTGGGCCATCCCGCTGCGCAAGGGTGAGGCTCCCCAGGTGAGCGAGGGACTGGCCAAGCGTCTGAGCTGGATCCTCAACATCGAGCTGGCCGGATTCGCAGCGATCCCCCTGCTGGCCACCCTGATGGCCCGCGGCGTCGGTCTGCCCGGTGGTGCCGGGTGAGGGCTGGGCGGGCAAAGCAGGCTGGCAAAAGAATCATCGGCCCTGGGCTGTCGAGGATCGGCTTCCTGGCCTTGCTGCTCGGCACGGTCGAGCCAGCTCTGGCGGCCGGATCGGTTCCACCCCGATCTGGCCCTGCGGTGGAAGCGCCGCAAAACTCAGGCCGGCCTTCCTGCTCTGTGCCTGAGGCCGTACTGGTGGCCATTCCCCCGGAAACCCCGGTCTTCAAAACTCAGATCAACAAAGCCTCGATCACCAGGACATCGATCAGCGCGGCACCGATCAGCGCAGCTCCGATCACCGGGCCATCCATCCCCAGTGCACCGGCACCAGCCAGCCCGGAGGATTCCGAGGATTACCGCCACCGGCTCCAGCCTGGCCCTTGGGGCTGGATTCACCGCTCTCCCTGGTGCGTCTGGATCGAACCTCTGGGGGAGAACGCCTCCCTCTGGGATCGTCGCTGGAGCGAGGCGGTGGAGGCGGCCCTGGCCCGCTGGCAGGAGCTGCTGGTGATCGAGCGGGTGGAGGATCCTGCCGCAGCCCAGATCCAGGTGCTGCGCCGGCGGCCGCCGCTGCGGCTTCTGGAGGGGGAGCAACGGGCCAGCCATGGGCGCGCCGAGCTCCTGGGGGCGCGCTGGGTGAGGCAGGGGGCGACCTGGCAACTGGAGCCCCGCCTGCGGGTGCTGCTCTCTCCGAACCAGCGGCAGCTGGGCATCGAAGCCACCGCCCTGCATGAACTGGGCCATGCCTTCGGGTTGTGGGGCCACAGCGACCAGCCTGCGGATGTGATGGCGGCGGTGCCAGGGGCAAAGCCGGTGCTGGAGATCGGTCCCCGCGACCGCGCCACCCTCCGTTGGCTGCAGCGGCAGCCCAGTGTGTTCGCCCCCGGATCAGGCGGCCCGGCCCTGCAGCCCCCGACCGGCAACCAGGGCGAGCAGGAAGCCCAATAGCTGCACGATCACCACGCAGGGGCCGGAGGGGAGGTTGAGAAACGCTGAGGCCAGCACGCCCACCACGGCGCCGCCGCTGCCGAGGGCGGCGGCCAGCAGCACATAGCCACCGAAGTGGCGGCTGACCAGCCGCGCGGCGCAGGCCGGAATCACCACGAAGGCACTGATCAGCAGCACCCCCACCGCCTTGATCGACACCGCCACCACCACCGCCAGCACGACCACGAAGAGCAGGCGCTGCCGCTGAGCCTCCACCCCGCGGGAGAGGGCCAGGGACTCATCGAGGCTGAGCAGGATCTGGCTGCTGCGGGTCGCCAACAGGTAAGTGCCGACCCCCAGCAGCAACAGAGTGACCAGCAGCAGATCAAGCCCGTCCACCCCCAGGATGTCGCCGAAGAGCAGCTGCTGGAGCCCGCCCTGGTACCCGGGCAGCAGGCTCAGGGCCACCACCGCGATCGCCAGGGAGGAGGAGTAGATGATGTTGAGCAGGGCGTCGGTGGGCAGCTGGCTGCGCTCCACCAGGTGATTGACCAGCAGGGCGAACAGCACCGCGAAGGGAATCAGCACCAGGGTGGGATTCAGTCCCAGGGCCACGCCCAGGCTGATGCCGAGCAGGGCCGAGTGGCCCAGGGCATCACTGAAGAAGGAGAGCTGGCGCAGCACCGCGAAACTGCCCAGCACGCCTCCGAGGGCGCCGGTGAGGGCACCCGCCAGCAGTGCCCGCTGCAGAAAGGGCAGGGCGAGCAGCTCCGGAAACGAGACCGCGTCACCCACCGGCGCCATGGTGGTGGTGATAGGGCAGATAGTCGCGGCCATAGAGCCGCTCCAGCTGGGCCTGACTCAGGGCATGATCGGGGCTGCCGGAGCAGCGCAGGCTGCGGTTGAGGCAGAGCACCCCATCACAGGTGCGGCGCACCATGTCGAGGTCGTGGGAGACCTGCAGGATCGTCCAGCCCTCGCTGCGCCGCAGGCTGAACAGGAGCTGCTGGAAGGCCTCCGAGGCCTGGGGATCGAGGCCCGCCTGGGCTTCATCGAGCACCAGCAGCCGGCGGGGGCGAACCACGCAGAAGGCCAGCAGCACCCGTTTGAGCTGCCCGCCGGAGAGGTCACTGATCCGCTGCTCAGCGAAGCCTTCGCAGCCCGTCTTGGCCAGGGCGGAGCGGATGGCATCACGGCGTCGCCCCTCGCCTCTCCAGGGCAGGCGCAGTCTGGTGCCATCCCAGCCGAGACCCACGAATTCCGTCACGGTGAGCGGGATGGGTCCGGTCAGGGCCAGCCGCTGCGGCAGATAGGCGATCTGCTCGCGCACGCTGACGGGAAGGCGGCCCCGGCCATCCAGGCGTTCGCCCAGCAGCCGGACCTGGCCGCCCTGATGGGGAAGCAGACCGAGGATGGCCTGCACCAGGGTGCTCTTGCCGGCGCCATTGGGGCCCACCAGCGCGGTATCGGATTCAGCGGCGAGCGAGAAGCTGACGTTCTCCACCGCCGTGGTACCCCGCCGCCGCACCGTGAGGCCGCTGACTTCGAGAATCATTTCCGCCATCGCTTCAACCTAGCGATCCACGGGAGCGCCCACCCCGGCGGACCGGGCCGCCGACCCTCCCAGCGCGGCGGCCACCGCGGCACCGTTCGCCTCCATGGTGCGCAGATAGCGGGCGGCGGACGGTTCGCTGCTCTCCTCACCCCGCTCCAACGGATCGAAGCGCAGGATCGGCAGACCCAGATCACGGGAGAGGGCCACCAGGGCCCGGTTGTTCTGCTGGGGCTCGGCCAGCAGGCCCCGCAGACCCTCCCGGCGAGCGATGCGACCGGCCTGCTCGAGGGCGGCGATGGAGGGACTCTCCCCGGGCAGGCTGACAAGCACGGCCCGCTGGAGTCCGTAGCGCACCGCGAAGTAAGGCAGCAGATCATGGAAGGTCACCACGGTGCGGCCCCGATAGGGAGTCAGCTGGCGATCCAGCGTCTGGTGGAGAGCGGTGAGTTGTCGCGAGAAGGCCTCCGCTCGCTCGTCGTAACCCTTGCGGCAGCTGGGGTCGGCGGCGATCAGCCCATCGCGGATGGTGCCCACCTGCTGACGGGCCCGCAGGGGGTCGAGCCACACATGGGGATTCACATCCCCATGGCTGTCTGAATGGTCGTGGTCACCGCCATGCCCATGGCCATCGTCGTGGTCCGCCGGCAGGGGAGTGACACCGCGGCTGGCCTCGATCACCCGCAGATCAGAACGGCCGGCACCGTCGATCAGGGGCAGCAGGAAGTCATCCAGGCCGAGGCCGTTGCGCACCAGCACCCTGGCCCGGGCGAGACGGGCCATCTCGGCCGGTCGCACCTGCAGGTCATGGGGATCGGTGGTGGAGGGGAAGAGGGGCTCCACCGTGGCGCAGTCGCCGGCCACGGCCCGGGTCAGCAACGTGATCGGCAGCACCGTGGTGACAACCACCGGCCGAGGTGGCATCGCCCCGGATTCGGCCCTCCCGGTTTCAGCGGTCGGCGGGGATGCGGGCCCACCGACGGGGGCAGTGCATCCGGCCAGAAGCAGCAGTGCCACCCCCGGCAGGACGCCCAGGCACGTGGGAAGCAGGGAGGCCATGGCAACGCCAGAAGCATGAGAATCATTCTCCCAGGTGATTGGGCCGATCCTGCCGGGGGGATGGTTGGCTGGTGGCCTGTCCGTGACGCCCCCGGCGATGACCCAGCAGCCGATCGTGATCCTCGGTGGCTTCCTGATCACCGCCGAGGCCTACGAACCCCTGCGGCTCTGGCTCCAGGACCAGACCTCCCAGCCGGTGCTGCTGGTGCCCGCCAGCCGGTTCGACTGGCTGCTCACCTCCTTCCCCTTCGGCTGGGTGCGGCTGCTCGATCGGGTCGCCGTCCTGGTGGCCGAACAGGCCGCCCGTTCCTCCACGGGCCGCGTCACCCTGATCGGCCACAGCTCCGGTGGGGTGATGCTGCGCCTCTTCCTGGCGGATCAACCCTTTGAAGGTCGCACCTACAACGGCAAAGCCCGAGCCGACACCCTGGTGATGCTCGGCAGTCCCCACACCGCGCGGCGGGCCACGCCGCTGCGCCAACGGGTCGACCGGGAGCTGCCCGGTTGCCCCTTCGCCGATCAGGTGCGCTACGTCTCGGTGGCGGGGGACCTCCCACCCGCTGCCTTCAGCTCCACCGCCCGCCGCCTCGCTCCGTCCTCCTACCGCAACATCTGCGGCGATGCCGACGCCCCTGGCGATGGTCTTGTGCCCGTGACTTCGGCCCTGCTGGCTGGATCCGAGGCGATCACCCTGGCCGGGGTGGCCCATGGTGGCGCCTTCGGACCGCGGTGGTACGGCACACCGGAAGTGGCGGCGCAGTGGTGGCCAGCAGTGGTGGCAGGGCTGGGCGAGGGTGCAGGCCCAGGCAATGGCTGCCCTGACTAGCCGCGGCGGGGGGCACCACGGCGGGCGGCCAACACCTCCTGCACCTGCCGCCAACTCACCCCGTGGTGGGCCAGCGCCACCTGCAGGTGAAAGAGCAGATCCGCCGCCTCGCCGGCGATCGCAGGGCCGTCGTCGTCCTTGCAGGCCATCACGAACTCAGCGCTCTCCTCACCGATCTTCTTGAGGATGCGGTTATCGCCCCCCTCCAGCAGCTTGTTGGTGTAGCTGCCCGGTTCCGGCTGGTCGCGGCGGCCCTCGATCACCCGCATCAGTTCGGTGCAGGCGTCGGCAGGGGGAGGCGGGGCCTCCGCTCCACCGGCGGTGGCCAGCGGGCCCTGGTCGTAGAAGCAGCTGCGCGCTCCGGTGTGGCAGGCCACGTCACCGATCTGCTCGATGGTCAGCAGCAGCACGTCGGCATCGCAGTCGTAGCGGAGGCCCCGCAGCCGCTGGAAGTGACCGCTGGTGGCGCCCTTGTGCCAGAGCTCCTGCCGGGAGCGGCTCCAGTAATGCACCTCGCCGCTGGAGAGGGTGCGCTCGATCGCCTCCCGGTTCATCCAGGCCACCATCAGCACGGCCCCATCGAGCCAGTCCTGGGCGATCGCCGGGATCAGGCCAGCGTCGTTGAAGCGCAGCGGGGGCAACGAATGAAGGCTTCCCTCCAGGGGTTCGGTCATGGTCATCGGGACCCGCAGGTCAGTCGGAAGCGGAACCACAGCCAGTTTCGCCTTCCGACGCCCACGGATTCCGCCCACTCCCGCCGATAGCTCCCGCAGAGCCCTGCAGCGCCCCGACCGGCCGCAGGACACAGCAGACTTGCCGCCGGTCCGCCGAGCCCCTTGAGTCACACCTGTTCCAAGACCTTCAGCGGCTATCCCTGCTGCCATCGCCAGTGGCGCCACAGCGGCCACTGCCGTTTCGTGCACGGCTACAGCCGCTCCTTCACCGTCTGGTTTCGGGCTCACCAGCTGGACCAGCACGGCTTCGTGGTGGACTTCTCAGCCCTCAGCGGCCTGGAGCAGCGCCTCGCCGACCAGTTCGACCACACCTTCCTGGTGAATGCCGACGACCCGCTCCTGCCGGACTGGCAACGCCTGCACGCCCGCGGCGCCCTCGATCTGCGGGTGATGGACAACGTGGGCATGGAGGCCAGCGCCGAGCTGGTGTGGGGCTGGGCCAACACCCTGCTGCGGGAGCAGGAGGAGGGGCGTGCCTGCTGCTGGAAGGTGGAGGCCCGTGAAAACGAGAAGAACGCCGCCTGCTACGAGGCCACCCCCACCTGGTTCCGGACGGAGGTGGCCGGATGAACGCGGCCCGGCTGGCCACGGCCTGGGCCCTGTTCCAGGGGCTGCTGATCGAGGCCATGCCCTTCCTGTTGCTGGGGGTGCTGATTTCGTCGGTGGCCCGCTGGCTGGCCCCCGGCGGCCGCTGGCTGCGACAGCTCCCCCACCATCCCCTGGGCGGTCCCCTTACCGGGGCTGCCCTCGGTTTCGCCCTACCGGCCTGTGAGTGCGGCAATGTGCCGGTGGCCCGCCGCCTGCTGGCCGGTGGGGCGCCCCTGGGCACAGCCCTGGGCTTCCTGTTTGCCGCGCCGGTGCTGAACCCGATCGTGCTGGCCGGCACCTGGGCCGCTTTCCCCAACAAGCCCTGGCTGCTGCTGGCCCGGCCCCTGGGAGCCGTGCTGGTGGCCCTGGCTCTGGCGAGCCTGTTGGCGCTGCTGCCGGAATCCCGCCTGCTGCAGCCGGATCTGCTGGCCGAACGGCGTCTGCATCAGCCCCTGGCCAGCGTGAACCTGCTGGAGCGCAGCACGGGGGTGCTGGGGGGCAATGCCGCCATGGTGCCGGCGGCCGTCAACCCGCCGCGGCCACCCTGGTCTGAGGTGCTGCGCCACGGCAGCCAGGAGTTCCTCGATCTGGCGGTGCTGCTGGTGCTGGGCTGCGTCATGGCGGCCCTGGTCCAGACCCTGGTGCCGCGGGAGTGGCTGCTGGCGGTGGGCGGCGCCCCCACCCTGTCGATCGTGGCGTTGATGCTGCTCAGCCTGATCGTTTCGGTCTGCTCGAGCGTGGATGCCTTCCTCGCCCTGAGCTTCGCGGCCCAGGTCACCCCCGGGGCACTGCTGGCCTTCCTTCTGCTCGGGCCGGTGATCGACCTCAAGCTGGTCGGTCTGCTGGGGCTGCTGTTGCGTCCCGTAGGACTGGCCCTCACCGCCGCCGGTGCGAGCCTGACGGTGCTGCTGATTGGGCAATGGGTGAACCTGTGGCGCGGCTGACCCCACCCCATCGCCCCGGCTGGGGGGATCTGCCCCGGCGGGCCGCCCTCTGGCGGGGCCTGGGACTGGGCCTGTGGGGGCTGGTGCTGCTGCAGAGTGCCGCCAGCGACCGGCTCGCCCTGCTGCTGCGCGAGGTGTTCCATCCGCTGGTCTGGCTGGCCGGGGCTTTGCTGCTGCTGCTGGGAGTCCTGCAGATGGCCCAGGCCTGGCGCCAGGGAAGCAAGGCCGGGGCCCCTGGAGCGGATCGGCTGCGCCGTAACCAACTACCGGGGCTACTGGGCACTGCGGTGCTCGCCCTGCTGGTGCTGGCCGTGCCGCCGAACCCCTCCTTTGCGGATCTGGCGGGCCAGCGCCCCCGCGACACCACCAGCGAGGAGGGCCTCAGCTTCGTGTTGCCCCCGGCCCAGCGCAGCCTCACCGACTGGGTCCGGCTGCTGCGCAGCCAGCCCGATCCCCGCCTGTTCGTCGGTGATCCGGTGCGCATCAGCGGCTTCGTGCTGCCGATGGAGGGGGAACCTCCGCAGCTGGCCCGCCTGCTCGTGCGCTGTTGCCTGGCCGATGCCACCCCCGTGGGAATGCCGGTCCGCTGGCCGACAACCTCGCCCCTGCCTCGGGCCGACCAGTGGCTTGCCCTCGAGGGGCGAATGGCCCTGGAAAGCAAGCCCGGCGGCGAGCGTCTGGTGGTGGTGCCCACCCAGATTCGAGAGATCCCACGGCCGGCCCGGCCCCTGGAGCCATGAGGCAGCTGCTGCTCGCCCTCGGGGTCCCGGCAGTTTTGGCGTTGGCGCAGCAGCAATGGCTGTTGCGCCAGCCTCCAAGGCTGGAGGCCCTCGAACCGGCGCCCGCCAGCTCCGGCCCTGCGGCCCTGCGCAGCCGCTTCAGCCGGCCGATGGACAGCGCCAGCATCGCCAGGTCCAGTCGGCTGCAGCCGCCCCTGGAGCACCGCTGGCTGGGGGAGGGCGATGGTCTGATGCTGAGTCTTTCAGCGGGGCAACGCCTGAGCGAGCCCCTGCGCCTGGAGCTGGAGGGGCGCGATCGGCGCGGGCTGGCCCTGCGGCCTGGCGCCTGGTGGTGGGATCCGCGGCCGCGGGTGCTGGCCGTGGTGCCGGTGCCGGGGGGCGAACAGCTGCAGCTGCGGGAGCGGGACGGTCGCTG
Organism: Synechococcus sp. CBW1006; assembly: GCF_015840525.1. NCBI lineage: Bacteria > Bacillati > Cyanobacteriota > Cyanophyceae > Synechococcales > Synechococcaceae > Synechococcus > Synechococcus sp. CBW1006. Next base: position 3,659,019 of record NZ_CP060396.1, read on the forward strand.
GCATCCCCTCTCGCCGGTGTGGCACCGGATCCTGCAGGTCCAGCCCACCGGCGGCGGCCGCTCGCTGGCTCTGGTGAGCCGTTCGCCGGAGGGGGAGCACCGGGTCTGGCGCCTGCCCCTGCGGCAACGCAACCTCGCCCCATTGGCCCAGGGACTGGGCCCCGTCCAGGCGGGCCGCCTGGAACCTCTGCTGCCCGAAAGCCTCACGTTTGCCCACCTCAGCGGCAACCAGCGCGGCGATCTGCTGGTCCAGTCCACCATGGGCATGCCGGGAGAATCGGTGCTGCGCCTCTGGTCAGCTGGGGGCGACTCACGCCTGCTCGATCTGGAGGCCTCCGGGGGGGTGCAGCTGCTGCCGGAGGGGGGAGCGGCGGTGGTGCCCCTGCCTGAGGGACTGGCCCTGGTGGATCTGCCCCCCCGGGTTGCCCGGCGCCAGATCCTGCCGGGCAGCCGGGATCTGAGCAGCTTCTGCCCCCAGGCCGGCAGGGCCCTGCTGGTGCGCCACTGGCCCGATTTCCGCCGATCGCTGGAGCTGGTGGAACCCGGCCAGGCACCGCGACATCTCTGGGTGGGTTCGCAAGCCCTGATGGCCAGTGCCTGTGATCGGGGCGGCCAGCGGGTCTGGGTGCTGCTGCTGGACGCCACCGGGGCCCAACGCCTCACCTTGCTCTCCCTCGATCGGCAGGGCCGGCTGCTGCGCCGCCGCACCCTGACGGGCTGGGAACTGGAGCCCGGTACGGGGTTGCAGTACGACCCCAGCACCGACCGCCTGCTGGCGACGCTCCGGCCCGTCGCCGCGGCGGGCAGCACGACGGGTCCGAAGCAGACCGTGACGGCGGCGCGCGCCGTACTGATCGACGCCACTCGCCTGGAACTCGATCCTCTCGATCAGCCCGTGCTGCAGGCGCAATGGCTACCGGCGGGGTAGAACAAACCCCCCGTCGCCTGTCGCTTCGCGTTCCATGGGTCCGCCCCCCACCACTGATCGACTTCCGCCTCGCCAGCAGGGTCTGCTGGAGGAGCTCGGCCGGGCCGATGCGGAACTCTCCGGCCAGGAGCTCCACGCCCGCCTGCGGGGAAGTCCCCAGGCCATGGGGCTGGCCACGGTGTACCGGCACCTGCGCCAACTCCAGCAGCGGGGGCTGGTGCGTTGCCGCCATCTACCCACGGGCGAAGCGTTGTTCGCCCCCACCGAGCGGGATGAACACCACCTCACCTGCGTCGACTGCGGCACCTCCCTGGTGCTGCACCACTGCCCCGTCCATGGCCTGGCCCTGCCGGACGGGGACCTGGCCGGCTTCCAGCCCCTGTTCCACACCCTCGAATTCTTCGGGCTGTGCCGCGACTGCCGGCAGCGGCAGGAGACCGAAGCGGATCAGAAGCTGAAGGAGGTCTTCACCAGGCCGCCGAACTGATGAAAGCTGCGGCCGTCCGGGCTGTCCTGCCCGAGCGGGCGGCTGAGGTAGAAGAGCGCCGGCGTCACCGAAATGTTGTCGGTGAGCTGCATCTTGTACCACCACTCCCAGACGAAATTGCCGTCGCGGGGTGTGTCGCCACCCTCGAGGCTGGTGGCGAAGGTGGGCTGTCCCACAGCCATGCCGGCGGCATTGCCGCTGGCGAAGGCGTCGAGCCACTGCAGGCCCACGCTCCACGACTGGCTGGTGCGCACACTGCCCGCCGGGGCATCGTCGTAGCGGCTGCGATTGATGCCCCAGCCCGCGCTGATCGAGGGAATCCAGCCCGTCGTCTGCGGTTGCCAGTAGCCGCTCAGTCCGAAGGCATCGGTGCTGCCAGGCAACAGGTAGCTGTCGAGGGTGAAGGGGGTGCCGTAGACCACGAGGTCGTTGCCGTTCTGGATGCGTGACCAGATCGCGGCCACGCCCCAGGTCTCCTGGCCGTAGCCGATCTGCACCGTGCCGGTGCCCCCGGCGCCATCGGTGGCGATGCCGCCCTGAGCCGGATTGCCCTCCTGGCCATGGGCCGCCACGTAGCTGGCGCTGAGGCTCAGACCCCCGTCGCTCTGCCACCAGAGGCCGGCGCCGGCGCCGAGATTCTTGTTGTAGGCCGCCGGTGCCCCGTTGAGGGTGAGCACGTCCAGCACCGCAGAATCGGGGTAGACACTGGGCCAGAGGGCCAGCATGTCCTCCTGGCCCACCCGGGCGCCGATGGTGGCCGTAAGGCCGGAGCCGAGCGGCACCTGATAGAAGAGCCGATCGATCCCCACGACATTGGGACCGCCCTCCTCCTGGAAGGCGGTCTCCAGCTGGGAGAGGTTGGTCGGACCGGCACCGCCGAAGCTGTTGCTGTCTCCTTCGAAGTTGCCGGCGCGCAGGGTGGTGCGCAGCAGGTCCTTGCCGGTGAAGGAGGTGTCGAAATTGAGCTGGACGTCGTAATTGAACGTGGTGGCACCGAAGCGGCGGCGGCTGTCCTCCACCAGCGCGGCGGCGCTGCCGCCAAAGGCATTGCCCCCCAGCACGAAGGTGGCCAGGCCCGAGAGTTTGGTGGTGGTGGAGAACTGGGTCGCCTCCAGCTCGCCCACCTTGGCTTCAAGGCCGTCGACGCGGCCGCGGAGGACGGCGAGCTCCTTCTCGAACTCCTTGATCAGGCGCTTGAGCTCGTCGGTCACCTCGGTGATCCGATCGAGGCAGGCGTTCAGCAGGGCCGCCGCTTCGTAGCGGCTCATGGCCTGACCGCCCCTGTAGGTGCCGTTGGGATAGCCGGCGACGCACCCGTAGCGCTCGATCAGGTTGCTGAGAGCCTGGTAGGCCCAGTCCGTGGGGCGAACGTCGGAGAACTGGTTGATGCTGGTGACCTGCTCCTGGCCCTCCAGGCCGGCGGCAGCGGCGTAACGGTTCATCCCCTCGAGATTCAGCTCCGTTGCCTCAGCGGCAAGGGGGCTGAGCAGCAGCGTTGCCGCCAGAGGGGCGAGGCAGGCACGGCGGCGAGCGGCGGCGGGGCTGACCATCGGATGCGTCACAAAGGCTGAAGGGGTTTGGGACATCGGTGGGATCAGGGGCGACAAAGCGGCGAGCGCCCTGCGCCAAGAGCAAGAATCATTCTCACCGTTGCAGCAGTTTGCTGGATCAACCGGATGCCTCAGTCGACGCTCCGCCCTGTTGGAGGAGTGTCCAAAGGGAGTCGCTCAGAGCGGCCTCTCTCAGAGGGCGGCCGTCCGTTGCCGCACCTCCTGAGCCGTGAGCACGGGGCGACTGGGCGGCAGCGGATCGGGCCAGGCCGGCTTCAGGGCCGCGAAGGTGGACGCCAGCTTCCGCTCCAGAGCAGGGTCGCTGGCTGCCAGTTGCGGCGCGATGCCGCTGAAGAGCTGCTCGGCGTAGAGAACAAATCCCCTGGAGTCCTGGTATTCCACCGTTTCAGCGATCCGGCCATCGGTGATGGCCGCCTCGTACTCGCTGGCGGCGGTGTTGAGCAACTCCCGAATCACCGTCGCCACAAAGGCCGGATCGCGGCGCTCCCATTCCGGCAGCACCGCCATGGCCTGATCGATCGAGCGGCGGGCCTCTTCCACCGCTTGCGCCGTGGCCGGTGCCGTGGGAGCTGTGCGGATCAGGTCTTGCAGCACTGTGAGCTTGCCCTGGAAGGGAGGCACCCCCCGGCGGCTGAGTTCCGGCTCCAGGTCGCCGTAGAGCTCATCGGCGGGATGGGCCAGGTGGGGTTCGGCATCCGCGGCCCGGCCCCGCTGCATCAGCTCGCCGGCCACCAGCAGGTGCCCCTGCATCAGGCCCAGCACCGTGGCGTAGGTGAGCGGTGAACCTGGATCCATGCGTTCGCCATGGCCGGTGTCGCCGTGCCCGACTTCGCCTTCGCCTCCCTCGCCGCCCTCTCCACCTTCGTGGTGGCCTGCGCCAGGGGCAGGGGACGTGGCAGTGGCGCCGCCGCTCTCGGGCCCCGCCGCGCCGTCCTGATAGGGCAGACCGCAGCCCACAGCCAGACCCGCCGAAGCACCGAGGGCGAGAAACAGTTCAATGGCACGGCGCCCCTGACCCATGGAATCGGCAACAGCTGGATGGGGCGATCCTCCGCCGGCCTCGGCAAAGGGCAAAGCCTTCTGTCACGCTGAAGTGTGACGAACGTGACCTGGCCGCGTGATCAACCGTTGATCGGGCGCGGCACAACGTTGAAATGCCCCATGCAGCCGCGCTCGGCGATCTGATCCTGGTGGGGATGAAACATGTATAGGCCAGGGTAGCGATAGCTGAACTCCAGAATATGGCGCTCCGCCATACCCATGGTGATCACATCACTCAGCTCATCCGGAGTGGAGGAAAGACCGGAGCGATACACCTTGAAGATGTTGGCATGAAGATGAAAGGTCAGCGGCCCATCCCACTCCACCATGTTGAGAACATAAAGGCGAATCAGAGCATCCTGATAGAGATCGATCGGATGATCCCGGTAGTAATTCGGGATGCCATTAAAGGCATACAGATCATTGCGCCCCTGGCCCTTCAGGTCATAGCCCCCCATCACCAGCACCAGTTCGTCGGCGGGCGGTCGTGGCGTGACAGGATCCACGATCAACAGGCCATACAACCCTTTACTCACGTGACGGGTCACCGGGGCCACATGGCAGTGGTAGGGATGGATGCCGTGAGGTTCGGCATCAAATTCATAGACGGTACTGCGCCCATGGCGCACGGGCCGGATCCCATCCATCGCCGCCGGATGGATGCCATGAAAGTGGAGGCTGTGGGAGGTGCTGTCCTGGTTGCGGAACACGATCCGCAAGCGATCGCCGGCATTGGCGCGCAGGGTCGGACCGGGCACCCGTCCATTCAGGGCCCAGGCCTTGAAGGTCACGGCCGGGTTGAGCGGCAGCAGGGTGGTATCGGCCGTGAGATCGAATTCCCGCACGATGCGGCCGTCTTCCCGCCGGACGGTACCGGTGTGGAACTCCCGCAGGACCGCCATCGGGTCGAAGGGAAGCGGCCTATCCCCTTCGCCGGCAGGGGACAGCGGTGGATGGCGTTGACCGGCGGGAGGCTGTCGCCCAACCCCGCCGGACCGCGGCAACAGCAGACCCCCCAGGCCCAGCCCCAGGGCTCCGGCCGCGAGGGGAAGGATCTGGCGCCGACTCCATCGCGTCGGTTGACTGGAGGAGGGCTGATTGGCAGGCAGCTGACCTGAAGAGAGCTGGCCGGAATCGGGTGGGCCTTGCATGCAGGCGGACAAAGAGGTCAGGTACGGGGGCCTGGGAGCTGATCCTCTGCAGTGCCCACGTCAACGCAAGGCGATCAAGCTAAGCCGCCGTTACCGGGATTCCGATGGAAGGTCCGGCAGGTCCGCCGACAGGCTTCTCACCTCTTGCCGCACCGCAGGGTCGTGGCCCAAGCCTCTCCGGCTCGATACGCCGCAGCGGCGGATGACGTGGAGGCCTGGATCACGAAACATGTTTCCAGCGCCACAAGTCTATGGCCAGCGAGATGATTTGATGCATAATGAGCAAATTGTTGGAACACTTCGGGGGGGGTCAGCAATAGGACCCTTTAGCATTGATATTCAATCCGTATCCAGCGGCTCCGCGGTTGATCAAGCCAGCCTTGATCCGCCGGGTCGATCCCGCCCGGAGCCCATGGAGCGTGCGTCTGACAGCGAATCAACGATCACCGGAGTGATTCTGCGCCCGGAGGATTCCTCTGCCGGCCTCGAACCCTTTCTGCTGCTTCCCGGCGATGGTCTGCTGCTGATCAGGGGCCTTGACCCCCAAAGCCCTGGCATCGATAAGGCCTGCCTCACGATCCTCTACGCCGATCGCGAGGCCCATGCCTGTCTGGGAGAGGGTCTGAGCGCAGCGATCGGTGGCGCCCTCCTGCCGTTCTGGCCAGCCCTGGCCGAAGCGATCCAGCTGCACAGCCTGGTGATGACCCAGGAGGGTCCTCGTGATCTCTGGCTCCCCTGGCAGGAAACATCTCTGCTGGTGAGACTGTTTCGCACCGACGATGGCGTGGGGGTCGGACTGCTCGCCTTTGAGGAAGGCTTCGCTGGCCCCAGCCTGCTCCAGCCACAGCGTGGCTCCGAGGCCATCGCGCGCCAACGTGTGGAACTGTTTGAGCGGTTGCTGCACGCGATCGGCGACGTGGTGCTGGTGACCACAGCTGAGCCCTTCGCAGCTCCTGGCCCCGTGATTCTTTATGCCAATGCCGCGCTGCTTTCCCAGACCGGATACTCCTACCAGGAAGTTCTGGGACGCAGTCCGCGGATGTTCCAGGGAGCCGGGACCAGTGCTCTGGTGCGGGCCGGCATGCGCACGGCCCTGGAAAACTGGCGGAGTTTCAACGCCGAAGTGCTCAATTACCGCAAGGACGGCAGCACCTACTGGGTGGACATAGCGATCTCCCCACTGCAGGACCCCAGCGGCTGGTTCACCCACTGGATTTAGGTTCAGCGGGACGTGACCTCACGCCATCACAACCTGCAGCATCTCAAGAACCAGGCCTACCAGGATCCGCTCACTGGCCTGCCCAATCGACGCTCCCTCGGCGACTACCTGCAGACCGCCCTTGATCGCCTGCACCGCCACGCCGGTCAGGCAGTGGTGATGTTCTGCGATCTCAACCGCTTCAAGGAAATGAACGACACCTACGGCCACACTGTGGGTGACCGCCTGCTCGTGGCCATCACCAAGCGTCTTCAGGCCGCACTGCGCCCCGACGACGTGTTGGTGCGCTTTGCTGGAGACGAGTTCGTCGTTGTCCTGGAGCAATGCGGCAGTCGGCAGCAGGCGCTCGCCATGGCCCATCGGCTGAAGAAGCAGGTGGGCAGCACGCTGCACGTTGACACCGCAGTGCTGCAACCACGCATCAGCATCGGCATCGCCATGACCTCCGACCCTCTCACAGCTGCTGCTGACCTTCTGCATCAGGCGGATCTGGCCATGTATCGCGCCAAGCGACAGAAAGGGGACTCCGTGGAGATCTACGACCCAGTCCTGGATGATTGAAACCCTGAGAGCCGATCAACGTTGAGAAGTCAGTGGCGAAAACAATGGCGAAAATCCTGTCCAGACTGAAGCGGCAGAGGCCCCGAGCCGACAGTTCCCAGCTGCATTGATGACGTTCCCAATCGACTACGCCCTGCGACTGCGCAGCCTCTGGATCTGCTGGTTGCTGGCCATGCTCTTCCATGTCGAGCTGGGGCTGATGCCTCTGTTTCATGGCCAATCGCCGGAGATCGAGAGCCATGTGGATGCTGCCCAGCTGCCTCTGCTGTTCGGGGCGATGCTGGGATACTTCCTGTTGCCACTTCTAGCCGTGCTTCTGATCGCCTATGCGGCCAGTGATCCCCAGGGATCTCGGCGGTGGCGACCCTGGCGGCGCCTTCATTTCTGGTTCAGCATCGTCTACACCATCACCAACATTCCCCACCTGATCGCCGACATCGTCGTCCCGGATTCGCGCCTGGGTCAAGTGGTGCTGATGGTCGTGTTGGTGCTGCTGGGGCTGGCGATCAACCTGGAGGGGTGGCGCTGGTGGCGGCAGGCCCTGCCGTCCTGATTCCAGCCGCAGCCACCAGCCTCCGCGCCCGCTTACCCTGAAGACAGGCTGTCCTCCCCCACCGCGCATGTCTCCCGCCCCAGGCCGTGTCGCCGCCAGCGAAGCCACAGCGCCCCTGCAGGATCCGGCGACCGTGGCAACGACGGAGCCGCTGCCCTCAGGCCTGCCAGTCACGATCCTGACCGGCTTCCTCGGCGCCGGCAAAACCACCTTGTTGAATCACATCCTCTCCAATCAGCAGGGGGTGAAGACGGCCGTTCTGGTGAACGAGTTCGGTGAAATCGGCATCGATAATGATCTCGTCGTCACCACCGGTGAAGACATGGTCGAGCTCAGCAACGGTTGCATCTGCTGCTCGATTAACGGTGAACTGCTCGAGGCCGTGTACCGCATCCTCGATCGTCCTGACCCCGTCGATTACCTGGTGGTTGAAACCACAGGTCTGGCCGATCCTCTGCCGGTGGCGATGACCTTCCTCGGCAGCGATCTGCGCGAGCAGACCCGCCTCGATTCGATCATCACCCTGGTGGATGCGGAGAACTTCGGCGAAGAGATTCTGGCCGGAGAAGTGGGTCGCGCCCAGATCGTCTACAGCGACATGCTGCTGCTGAACAAGTGCGATCTGGTGGAGGAAGAGCGGCTCGCCGAGCTGGAACGGCAACTACGCACGATCAAGACCGATGCCCGGATTCTCAGATCGGTGAAGGGGGAAGTGCCACTGCCTCTGCTGCTCAGCGTGGGCCTGTTCGAAAGCGACAAAGTGGCGACCAGCCAGCAGGCGGAGCAGGAGCGGGCCGCCGCTGCGGCGGATCACGACGCCTGTGATCACGAACACGGCCATTGCGTGCACGATCACACCGAGCACGATCACAACCATCACAGTCATGCCGATCACGGCCACGGCGGGCATCACCATGATCACGGCGCCCACCCCGATCATCTGGCGATCGAAGGGTTCACCTCCCTGTCCTTCGCTGCCGATGGTCCATTTGCCCTGCGCAAGTTCCAGAATTTTCTCGACAACCAGCTGCCTGGCAGTGTGTTTCGTGCCAAAGGGATCCTCTGGTTCAACGAAAGTGAGCGGCGCCACGTGTTCCACCTGGCCGGCAAGCGCTTTTCCATCGATGACAGCGACTGGCCCAGTGATGAGCGCAAGAATCAGATCGTGCTGATTGGCCGCGATCTCGACCACACCCGCCTGCGTCAGCAACTCCAGGCCTGCGTGGCCAAACATGCCGGCAAGGGCTTCGCCTGAGATCGGCAGCCAGAGCGGCAGCGGTGGGGCTAACTCCCTGGCGCTCTCAGCACCACTGTCTCCATTGCTGCGATGCCCTGTGACAGCAGGCGAGATACTGGTTTCAGTCCTTTCTCTCGACGTGCTGTCCCTTGGCTGCCATCACCGGCCCTGATTTCTGCCGACACTGACCCTGCACTGACACATCTGCCGGCCCGATCCATGCAGGCCATGGATGCATGGATGGGACCAGCCTCCCTGAACACCGCTCACCCCTCCCCAACCGCGCTGGCGCGGACAGAGTCATCCATGCTTCTGCCCCCCTCAATCCGCCGATCCCTGCTGCCGGCCGCGGCGGCAGGCCTTGGCCTCAGCCTTCTCTCGGCCCTGCCCGCTTCCGCCCACGGCGTCGCCGATGCAGGCTTCGGCAGTGGCTTCACCCATCCCCTGCTCGGCTTGGACCATCTCCTGCTGTTGCTGGGAGTTGGGGCCGCAGCCTCCTGCATCGGCTCCGGTCTGCTGGTGTTCGCCCTGGTCGGCGCGGCAATCGGTGCTGTGATCGGCACTGGCGGCGCCCAGGTCCCACTGGCCGAAACCCTGGCGGCTCTTGCCGTTTCCGGTGTGGGTGCCTTGATCCTGCAGGTTCAGCGTCGTTCCAGGCCGCCCGCCCTGGCGCTGGTCGGAGGTCCAGTGGCCCTGGCCGTGGCCATCCATGCTCTGCTGCATGGCCAGGAGGCCAGCGGTGCCCTGACCTGGTGGCTGGGGGTGGGACTGGCCTCCAGCGCTGTGGTGGCTGGCTCCTTCCTGGCGGTCCGCCGTCTTCCGGAAGGCTGGACGGCGCGACTGGCCCTGCTGCTCACCCTGGCGGGCGGCGTGCTGGCCCTGGCGCCCCTGAGCTGAGATCCCAAGGCAGGAAAACCGCCATGTCGGCTACACCCACCCTGTTCAGCGTGGCTACGCTGAGCCGAACACGCACCGGATGCCATGGCTGAACTGCTTGTCTTCACCGGAGTGCTCGCACTGTTCGGTCTCGCCTTCTGGCTCACGGCAGACTCCGACGACGACAGTGGTGGCGGCGGTCTGATGCAGCCGGTGTTGGTTCCCATCCCGGTGCGCCGTCAACGCTGAATCCCGGCACGAACCATCCGTTTCTGCAGATCCCTCCGGCCCGGCGTGACCAATGTCACGTCGGGCCGCTTCATTTGTGTCGTGGTCTCTGCAGAACTGCTGCGTAGGGTCCGCCAACAACGTTCGGATCTTCAGCGCAGGTCCCTTTTTCCATGTCTCGCAGCAATCAACCCCGCCGTCCGGTTTCCGTCCCTGTGATCGCTGGGCTTGTGGCCCTGCTGGCCGTGGCGGCGGGGGCCGCCGTGGTCGTCCGTCGGATGGGCCGCACTCCGGTGCAGGAACTCGGGGTCTACTCCGGCCGTCACTACAACACCGACAAGGAGCTCTACCGCCGCTTCACCGAGCAGACCGGCATCCGGGTGCGCCTGCTGGAAGGCAAGGACGATGCCCTGATCGAACGGGTTCGCACCGAAGGAGCCAACAGTCCGGCCGATGTGCTGGTGCTTGTGGATGCTGCCCGCCTTGACAAGGCCGCGGGCATGGATCTGTTCCAGCCGGTGAGCTCCAAGCAGCTGGATCGCGATGTGCCCGCCAACCTCCGCGATCCGCAGGGCCGCTGGTTCGCACTCACCCGTCGGGTACGCATGGTCGTGGTGAATCCAGCCATGGTGGATCCAGCCACAATTCGCACCTATGCCGATCTGGCCAAGCCCGCCCTCCAAGGCAAGCTCTGCCTGCGCAACAACCGCAGCGTCTACAACCAATCCCTGGTGGCCGATCAGCTGATTCAACGGGGTGAACCGGCCACGGTCAGCTGGATCAAGGGCATGGTGGCCAATGTCAGCCAACCCTTCTACACCTCCGACACCCCCCTGGCCCGGGCGGTGGCCAAGGGAGAGTGTGGCGTGGCCTTGGTGAACAGCTACTACGTGGGTCGCATGCTCGCCGGTCTCAGCGGCGAAGCGGATCAGTCCCTGGCCAAGCAGCTCAAGGTCGTGTTCCCCGACCCGGCTCATGTGAACGTCAGCGGGGCAGGCGTGACCCGGAACTCAACCCAGGCGGAGGCCGCCACCCGTCTGATCGAGTTCCTGGCGTCCCCCAGCGGCGGTGAGGGCTATGCCGAGGCCAATTTTGAATATCCGCTCAAGGGTTACGGCAGCAGTGCAATCCTCAAGGACTTCGGACCATTCCGAGATGATGGGGTCTCGGTGCAGCAGATGGGCGAGAAGAACCGAAAGGCCGTGGAGTTGATGCAGGCCAACGGCTGGTCATGATGACTGGCGACTGAAAATTGCGTGGATTCTTTCTTGCCTGCCGTTGCTTCAGGCTCGGTGGCCCCCGAGACCGAGCTAGGTCCAGGTCCGCCATCGCCCGTCGATCACCTTGAGAGCAGACCACCGCGGCGATTGCTCCTCGGGCTGGCGGTCTGGCTGATCTGCCTCCTCGCCCTCGCCCCACTGATCGGCCTTGTCCAGTTCGCCTTCTCCGGCGCTGCCGCGCAGCCTCTGGATCTGGGGCCCGGCGGCCTGTTGCAGCTGGGTAACACCCTGACCCTGCTGCTGCTGGTCGGTGTGATCGGCGCCGTTCTCGGCACCACCACCGGATGGCTCACGGCCAGTTGCAGCTTCCCAGGACGGCGCTGGCTTGCCATTGCCCAACTGTTGCCCCTGGCTACTCCGGCCTACCTGCTGGCCGCCACCCTGGTGGATCTGGGCAGCCGCAACGGTCTGCGCGTGCATGGCCTGGCCTGGTCTGTGCTGGTGCTCACCTTGAGCACCTACAGCTACGTCTTCCTGCTCGGCAGCGAGAGTTTTGCCGTGAGTGGACGCCGCCAGATCGAGGCGGCCCGCAGCCTTGGCGTGGGCCCCTGGGGCAGCTTTCGCCGGGTGGCCCTGCCAATGGCCCTGCCATCGATCGGGGCAGGCATCGCCCTGAGCGGCATGGAGGTCGTCAATGAGCTGGGAGCCGTGGAACTGCTCGGCGTTCCCACCCTCTCGGTGGGAATCCTGCAACGCTGGCAGAACGATGGTGATCCGCAGGGCGCCGTGGGGCTGGCCCTGGCCGCTCTGGTGATCGTGAGTGTGCTGGTCGGAGCCGAGCGGCAGCTCCGCCACCGCAGCCGTCGCTGGGGGATGGGCTCGCCGGGAGACCGGCTGCAGCCCTGGCCCCTGAGCGGCTGGCGGGCCGCTCTGGCCCAGGTGATCACCCTGTCGCCCCCCCTGCTGGCACTGGGATTTCCCCTGCTCTGGGCCGTGTCGAGCTGGGATCAGATGCACGGCGAATCGATCCAAGACCTGATCGCCCTGACCCTGCGCAGCTTCGCTCTGGCCCTGCTGGCGGCGCTGCTCACGGTCGCAGCTGGCCTGGTGCTGGCCATCTCCAAACGCTGGATTCCCCAGGTGCTGCTGCGCCGGATCACCTTTCTGGCCGGCATGGGCTACGCCGTGCCGGGGGCCGTGCTGGCCCTGGCCCTGATGCTGCTGGGCGGGCCCTGGGCCTTGAGTCCCCTGTTGCTGCTGGTCTGGGGCTATGCCGATCGCTTTCTGGCGGTGGCCAAGGGTGGACTGGATGCGGGGCTTGAGCGCATTCCCCCCAGTGTCGATGAGGCTGCCACCGGCCTGGGATGCAGTTGGCTCAAGGTGCTGCAGCGGGTCCACCTGCCGCTGCTGCGTGGTCCGCTGCTGGTGGGAGCTCTGCTGGTGTTTGTCGACACCGTGAAGGAACTGCCTCTCACCTTCGCGTTACGCCCCTTCGATTTCGACACCCTCTCGGTGCGGGTGTATCAGTACGCCAGCGATGAACGGGTGGGGGCAGCCCTGGTACCGGCCTTGCTGATCCTGCTGCTCGGGCTGGCGGCAGCCATGGCCCTGGTCCCCACCCTGGAACGGCAGCGGGGTCCGCACTAATCGCGGCCGCAGCGGCACTGACCGCCTTTCCATTTGGAGCATTTCGACTTCTTGCAGCCTTTCTTCTTGGCGACACGCAGAGTCTTGACACGCGCAACCGGCTCTTGAGCCTGCAGGCGTGGGTCGTCACTGGGGCCGAGAGGCTGGGACATGGCAGGAAATGGTGGAAAGGAGAACGGGGAAAGGGCGGCAACCAGAACGTCTTGCAGGTCAGCTGGGTCAGGACAGCTTGATCATGACAAGCGGGTCATGACAGGCGGGTCATGACAACCGTCTTCTGACAACTGTGCTCTGACAGCCGTGACTCGACGACTGGATGTCTGATCGCCATCGTAGGAACGTTTCCGGAGCAATTCGCCGCCGGCCAGGCCTGGTCACCTCGCCACGTAACCAATGGCACAGGGTGGGGCATGGCCGGTCTTTGCCTGATCTGGGTACGCTGAGCTCCACTGCCAGCCAATGCATGGGACCAGCTGAGACCAGCCTCACCACCGCCGCTGAGGCGACCCTGCCAGCCATCGGCATCGGAGCCTTCCGCAGACCCGTGGCCCAGGCCATGGAACCCTCCTTGCTGGAAGCTCTGCAGGAGCATCTGATGCTGGAACTGCAGGCCAGCCTCTCCTACTGGGCCCTGGCGATCTGGTTCGGGGAGCGGGATCTGCGCGGCTTTTCCAACTACTTCAAGCTGGAATCCGAGAGTGAGCGCCAGCACGCGGCGCAGTTTGCCGATTATCTCGTCGCCCGCGGCCAGGCGGTCCCCCTGCGCGACATCCCAGCCCCCCGACAGGGATGGATCGGCCTTGAGGAGATCCTCACGGCCGTCTTCCAGATGGAAGCCGATCTCACCACATCGCTGCAACAGATCTATGCGATGGCTGAACGATCCGGCGATACGCGCACCACTGTCTTTCTCGACCCCCTGATTCAGGGCCAGATCACCTCCGAAAATGAGGTGGCCCATCTGCTGGGTCGGGTGCGGCTCAGCCAGAACCAACCGGCTGCCGTTCTACTGATCGATGGAGAACTGGCAGCGGGCCAGCACAGCCCAGCGCAGCTAGCCTGATCGGAGACCGCCTGAACAGATGGTGCCGAACCGGATCCAATCTGGGGTCCGGTCTCAGGTACAGAGTGGACGACTGCAAAGTTCCAGCAGCAAAGCCAGGCTGATCGACTGCCTCAGGCCCTGGCGACGGAGCACCAGGCCAGTGGTGCGCAGATCCTGCAGCCGCTGCAGCAGCAGCGTTCGCTCCCGCTCCAGACGGAGGATCAGCCGCTGCTCCTGCGTGGAGCCGAGCGCTGCGATCACCTGACGGCAGCGCTGGCGCACGCCATCGGCTTCGCGGCAGAGGCTTGTGATCAGGCTGTCGCTGGTCCGGTCGCTTGCGGCTGTCCCCAGCTTGGTTGGGTTAGCTGATCTGGGTGACGTCATGATCAGGCAGCCGCCAGAGGTGCCGATTCCACCAGTTCTGGTGCCAGGCGCAGCACCGAGGCGCCACTGGGCACCTCAATCAACCTGGCCTGGCGGATGCGGGAGATCAGGCGCGTCGTGGTGACGCGGGTAGTGCCGATCAGTTCGCCAATGCGCTCGTGGGTGAGGCGGAAGGGCAGATCACACCAGTTGCCGCAACGCCGCCCCAGCCGCCGCACCAGCAACGACAACAGGGCATGCAGCCGTTGTTCGGCGTTGCCGAGATGGCGGATACGCAGCAGTTGCAGGGTCCACTCATTCACCGGATCGAAACCGCTGCCGGCGGCCTCGGTGTCGGTGCGGAACACCAGGGGGGTGAGAGCTTCGACGCAGACCCCTTCGCTGCAGAGACGATCCGTGCAGAGCTGGTCGCCGGGCTGGAGGAAGGCGAGGGTCATGCCTTCGGTTTCCTCGCAGGGGCAGTAGACGCGGGCAATCCCCTCGAGCACCTCGATGCAGCTGCCTTCAGCGCGCAGACCGGGATCCAGCAGCACGGTCTGACCGATGGGGACCCTCACGCTGGAGGCCGGAGCGTCGGGCAGGAAACGAAAGCTCATGGATGGGCGTGGCCACAGGGGGCTCAGAACCGCCTGCGGGCTTAATGCGAATGACTCGCAACCTAAACAACAACGCCCCCTTTTGCAAGCGATTCTCAATAACAACTGCTAGTTGCAAGGGCGTCGGGTCGTCGGGTCCGTGCGTGAGATGCGCTCAACCGTGCCATCGGTTGCCCGACGCCGTCACATCCGTACCGCCTGAGCCGCACGGTCCTTCCAACCTGAAGACGACCGACGCACCGCACCGATGTTTCGTCTTCGTGGCGACCGGGCCAGCCTGCTGGCCGCCCTCACGGCCGAGTGGGCCGATCAGCAGTTGCAGCTTCCCGGGACCTCTCCTCTCTCAGAGGCGTGGCTCTCCACCCCAGGTTCCCCGAACGGTGCAACCAGCAGGGCCGCCTTCAGGTCGACTCGGCGGCGCAGCTCGGACAGAGGGCGCGCACGTTGAGCACGCACTCCAACATCCGAAAACCCTGCACCTTGGCTGCCGCTTCGCCGGCCGCCAGCACGGCACCGTTCTCGAACTCCTCGGTGCGGCCACAGCGGATGCAGACCAGATGGTGATGATCCCGATGGGTGTCGCCGGTCAGCTCGAAGCGGCGTCCCCCTTCCGGCAGCTCCAGCTCCTGAAGCAGCCCCATGGAACTGAGCAGCCGCAGGGTTCGGTAGACGGTGGCCAGGGAGACACGCTCCCTGGCCCGGAGCAGGCTTTGGTGGACGTCTTCGGCGCTGAGGTGGGTCCCTTCGCCGATCCGCTCGAACAGGGAGAGCACCCGCTGACGCTGGGGGGTGAGGCGCTGGCCTCGGTCATGCAGGCTGCTGCGCAGGCCCGCCGCGCTGGGATCGAGGCCGGAGGGGCTGCCAAGGCCGGCGGCGGGACGGGTGGACACCGAGGCTCGACAGATCTTCTCAACAATAGGTCCTGTTGAGAACAGTGGGTCCTCTTGAAACCTCGCGAGTCGATCAGGAGCGGCTGACGCGGCCGTAGCGCGTCACCAGGCCGAGGGCGCTGAGGCCATGGGCCGCGATGCTGAGCAGCACGGTGGACGCGGCTATCGAGGCGATCGTGCTGCCGTGGACGAGCGGACTGTCGAGCACCAGCAGGCCGAAGACGATGCTGGCCAGGCCGCGCGGACCGAACCAACCCACGAACAGGGTGGTCCAAAGTCCGATTCGCAGTCCAAGAGTCGCCAGAGCCACCGGCACCATCCGCACCAGCGTCAGGCTGAACAGGCCATATAGCAGGGTTGTGGCGGAAAGCTGAGGGAAGCTCAGGGCCACGACGGCCGAACCGAAGGCCACCCAGGTCAGGAGGGAGAGCACATCGGCGGTGGCTTCGGCGGCCACCAGTTCCTCCTGCTTGCGCTCCTGCGGCGTCAGGCCCCCGAAGGTGAGGCCACCACAGAAGCAGGCGATGAAACCGCTGCCTCCCAGCTGCTGGGCCAGGGCGAAACAACAGACCGGCAGGGCGATCGCCAGCACCGGCTGCCAGTCGCTGGTGATCCAGCGACGCCTGAGGCAGAGATCGCGGCACCGAGCGGCGAGAAAGGCCAGGCCGCAGCCCAGCACCAGCCCCAGTCCCACCTGCTCCAGGAACAGCCAACCCAACAGCAGCACCCCATCGCCGGCGCCACTGCCCTTCTGCGCCATGGCCAGAAGGGAAAGCAGCAACGGCACGCAGATCCCGTCGTTGAGACCGCTCTCGGCACTGAGGTCTTCCCGCACGGCAACGGGCACCGCCGGATTGGTCACCACCGGTTGGCCGAGGGCGGCATCGGTGGGGGCGAGAACGACCGACAGGATCGCCGCCTCAACCGGACTGAGCGCAGGCAGCAGCAGCTGAGCCACGCCCATGCCCAGCAGAATGGTCAGGGGCAGGCCAAGCGCCAGCAGACGGATCGGCAGGCGCCGGCTGTCGCGCAGCACCGGCAGATTGGCGGTCGCGGCATCGGTGAACAGGATCAACGCCAGCGTGAGTTCGGCGATGGTCCGCAGGTTCTCCGAGGTCACATTGATGCCCAGCCAGCCAAGGCCAGCCGGCCCCAGGATCAGACCGGTGAGCAGAAACACCACCGCTCCGGAGAGGGGGGTCTGTTTCAGCCGCCCGGCCACCAAGCCGTAGGCGAACACCAGGACGGCAAGGATCGCCCAGTCGAGATACGACGTGATCATCGCTACCGGATCAATCCAGGCAACCCGTGGGAGCCCCAGGAGCGACAGTCGCAGACCTGCGATGGTGGTTCAGTTGCATCCCTGCACAGAGATGCGATAACTGAAGCCGAGAGCGCCTGGATCATTACTGGCGCCTACCTTGAAATTCATCTGGCTGGCCTGCTTGCCAGGAACCGCTTGGAAGGGGCCGAACATGCGACCGGTACCGATCGGCGGACTCATGGATTCATTGATCACCTGCAGGGAGGTGCCATCGCTGAACTTCATGAATCCTTCCACCGGATACTGTGCTTTCGGATCGGAGGAATTAGCCGTGAAGAAGAACTTGTAGCTGCTGAAGGGCTGATCCACGATGAAATCGGTGTTCCAGTTCGGCCGGGTGAACGGCATCACCTTGCCGCGGCCCACAGACTTGGACACGATCGGCGATGATCCGTCTCCACCGATCGGCTGCAGAAAGGTGCAGCGTTCCTGGGCCTCAGCACCGCCCATCAGACTCAGACCACCCAGGGCCAGGCCAACGGAGGACAACAACAGGGAACGGAGAACGCGTGCCATGGGCCTGGAGTAAAGGATCAAGAGCCAACGGCGAAATCGCCGTTGGTCAAGATTACCGGGGCCGGTGTTGCTGGCCCCAGATCTCTTGGGTCCCCGCCTGCCCTCCGATGACCAGCCAGCTGGATGATGATCCAGCTGGCTCACCATCTGAACAGCTGGATGACCATCTGACAAGACGGACAGCATCAGGGCATCAGCTCAGACCAAGAAGCAGCTCAGGCCACGAAGCAGCTCAGACAGAACCGAAGGCCACCTGACAGGCCGCATTGATCAGTTCAGCCTCTTCGGCGCTATTGGGGTTGCGTCCGTCCAGGGTGCCGCGATTGCAATCGGCAGTGAGCTGATAGGTCGCGTCATCGGCCGTGACCGCAAAGGTCACCGCAGAACTGCCGCTCGGCTGGACTGATCCATAGAGCAGCTGGTAATCGGTGTTGGGTACAACAATGTACGTGACATTGTTGCTCACTGCATTGTCCACAGCATTGTTAATGATTGACGCCGTGGCCAGGGCGCCGATCCCCCAGAGGGCCGCATTGGCACCCCACCAACCCCAGGACGACGTCCGGGAGACGCTATACCAACCTGTGTTCCAGGGTCTGGCATAGCCCCAGCCGGGACGAGCCCAGCCGGCGTGGATGTTCACATCGCGCACATTCACCCTGCGGTTCCAGTTGACATCGCGATGAACGTTGCGGTTGACGTTGCGGTTCACATCCCGATTGACGTTCCGATTGAGATCCCGGCTCACATTGCGGTTCAGGTCCCGGTCCCGGTTGCCGCTCCGGTTGAGATCTCGGTTAACGCTGCGAGTATCAATGCTGCGGCTGCCAGTGCCGCGATTCCCAGTGCTGCTGCGGTTACCAATGTTGCTGGGGCGATTGAGGCTGGGGGAGCTCGGCGAGCTGGCCCGTTGACTCCAGCCACCGGAAGGCCTGCTGGAGCCTCGGTTGAGAGTGGTGCCGGAACCGCTGAAGCCCGTGCGGCGGGTTCCACCACCGCCGCCGCGAGATCCACTGCCGCCGCGAGATCCACCACCGCCGCCGCGAGATCCACCGCCACCGCGGGAACCCCCGCCGCCGCCTCGGGCGATCAGCGCATCAGGGGACATTGTGGGCGATGCCGCCGTGGATGCGTGATCCAGGGGTTGGATAGCCAGCGCTGGGGCCAGGGGAGCGGCCATCCAGCCAGCCAGAAGCAGGGACAGGCCTGCAAGACGTGTCATTTCTTGTCCACCTCATGCTTGACCACATCGCAGCCATCGTCGTAGCAGGACACATTCACCCGGCCGGCCTGATTGAAGTGCACAATCACCAGATCACGGCCATCCATGGAGTCTGGATTGTCCTCCCGAACACTGTTGAGATAGTTCGGATTCACCACGCACAGATCCCGGTTGTTGAAGCAGATCGTGTTGGTGGAGAAGCGTGCACCGGCATTCACCAGGGTCATCCAGCCACCACCAGGCTTCTGCAAGGCCATGGTCACCGGTTGATCGGTGACGCGGATGGTTGCCACGGTCTTGCCGATCGTGTGCCGATAGAGGGTGGCGTCGCCTTCGTCGATCGCCTCAACCGTGCAGGGCTGGGGAGCGCCGCCCTTGACGGAGCACATCGTATCGAGTTTGTAGAGAACTTCGGCGCGAACAGGCGTCGGGGACAGCAACAGAGCGGCCATGCCGGAGGCGATCAGGCCACCGGCCACGAGCCAGGAGTGTCGAGTGGGCATGAATGGAGCGAGCCTCAGCAAATTGCGGGGAATCGCTTTCATCGTGGCAACGGGGGACAGATCGTCCACAACAAACGACCGAACCTGCCGGATTTGTGATCCCATCGATGGAGCAGAGCTGACTATCCCCCTGGCCAGCTCAGCGGGAGGTCCCGGTCATGCCGGCCAGAGGCTCTGGCCGGTCGGCCCGGGCGGTCGCGGCCCCGAGCAGATCGGCGGCCGTGGTCACCGCGCGGTAACTCAGGGCCACCGCCAGCAGCGGCGCCTCCGGCAGCAAGCCACCGAGGCGCAACAACAGCACCGCCTCAAACACCCCCAGACCACCCGGGGCGCCGGGCACCACCAGGCCCACCGTCCAGGCGAGGGCAAAGCCAGCCAGCCAGCCACTCCACTCCAGGGCGTTCTGCTGATCGAAGGCCAGCACGCAGCAGGCAAATCCGCCGAAGCGCAGCAGCACAAACAAGAGCATGGCCCCAAAGGGGAGCCAGGGCACATGGGACGGCGGAGCTACGCCCAGGTCGGCTGATTCAGAGGCGTTCTGGAGAGAGGGATCGGCAAGGGCCAGTTGACGGGCCCGTTGCTGTTCGAGCCGCAGCAGCAGGGGCTTCAGCCAGCGGGGAACCAGCAGGAGCAGGGGTAGCAGCCAGGGCAGGCCACTCCACCAGCGACCCTGGAGCAGGGCTTCCGGCGCCACCAGGGCCAGGGCCGCGATGGCCCCCAGCAGGGGGTCCAGCAGCACTGCCAGCAGCGCCTGGCCAAGACTTGCCGGAGTCGCCAGCAACGGGGTGTCCCCACGGCGCAGGACCTGCACGCGACCGGCCAGATGCCAGATCCCTCCTGGCAGGTACTTGCGCAGGTTGGTACTCAGATACACGACCGTCGTTGCGGCCCAGCGGGGCCGCAGCCCCAGCCAGCGCAGGATCACATTCCAGGCCAGGCCATTCACCACCAGGCTGAGCAGGCTCACGCCCACCCCGAGGGTCAGCCACCACCAGCCCTGGCGATCGAGGCCGTAGCGCAGCAGCTGGCGGCCATGCCCCTGCAAGGCCGCCAACAGAAAGCCGAAGCTGAGCAGCGTCACCCAGAGCCGGGTTCCGCCGGGCAAAGGCGGCAGGGCCGGCAGTCTCCGGCTCCAGGCCTTCACCAGGGCAGCCAGAGACGCGAACCACTGCCGCGATCTGGGCAACAGGTTCGCAAGGGCGGGGGGCAACGACACGAGGAAGGGAGAAGGGGGAGCAAAGAAGCGGGCGCCATCGCGCCTGGTGCTCAACGTTGCGCTTCGGGTCCACTCTGGTCCAGACAGCGATCCACAACGGCGCGCACAACGGCCAGGGGAAGCCCGTGCTGCCGAGCCAGCCCTGCCAGGTCGTCGTATTCAGCCTTGCACCGCGCCAGGCCATCGGGCCGCAGGTGACGCTTGAACCGCACCGGACCGAGGGACGTGGAGAGCTCCTCGATGCCTCGGGGAAGCACCCAGCGCTGCTGCATCTGTTCCCGCAGGCCCAGGCTGGTGCTGTGCCGCCACCACACCTGCCGCAGGGCGGCCCGCTGTGGCTCGCTGACCAGCGCGGTGATCAGGCTGCCCTGCCGCCCCTTCTTCATGCCGATCGGCTGGCTGAACACCTCAAGGGCACCGGCCTGCCGCAGCTCCTCGGCCAGGAACGCCAGATCTTCGGCGGTGGCATCGTCAATCTGGGCCTGCTGCTGAACGATCGTCTCCAGGCGGGGCTGAGCTCCAGGCGCCTCAGGCTCCGGAGACGAATCGCCGGTGGGCGGTTCCACCGCACGGGCCAGACAGAGGCGCAAGAGGTTGGGGCGATCCAGGCTGCGGCTGCCCAGCCCCACGCCGATCCGCAGGGGCACGTGGCTCGGCGCCTGCCCGAAGCCATCGCTCCAGCAGGCCGCCAGAGCCAGCCCCGTGGGGGTGGTGAGTTCACCGGCCGGGAAACCCTCACTCGAGCCGAGCGGACAGCCACAGCGGCGTGCGATCTCCAGGACGGCCGGCGCTGGCAGCGGCAGCACACCATGGGCCGTCTGGACCGTGCCATGGCCCGCCGGCGGCACCGTGCACCGCAGCGACGTCACACCGAAATGGAGCAGCCCGGCGCAGACACCCACCACATCCACCAGGGCATCGAGGGCGCCCACCTCGTGGAAATGCACCTGCTCGGGGACATGGCCGTGCACGGTGGCCTCCGCGTCCGCCAGCAGGGTGAACACCGCCAGCACCCGCTGCCGCAGGGCCGGATCGAGAGGGCTGCTGCTGAGCTGCTGGCGCAGGCTGCCCCAGTGGCGATGAGGGGGCTGGGACTCGAGGGTCTCCACCTCCAGATGCAGACCCCGCAGACCGCCGCTGCGCCGCTCCTCAATCCGCAACCGATAGCGATCCGCCAGGCCGAGCTGCGCCAGGGGTGCATGGATGGCGGCCTCCGGCAGACCCAGGTCCAGCAGCGCAGCCAGCACCATGTTGCCCGCCAGGCCGGTGGGGCAATCCAGCAGTGCCAGGGCCATCAGGTCGGGGCGTTAGCGGTGCGACCCAGGCGCGGCGCCGCTTCCAGCAGGCGCTCAGCCGTTGCCTCCAGAGAGTCGCGCTGCTGACGCAGCGCCAGATCCACCTCCCGGCGGGCCCGCCTCAGCTCCCGCTGGGCCGTGTCCACATCGAAGCCGGAGATGCCCCAGAGGCGTCCGAGCAGGGCGCGGTCATCAGCGCCGCCACGCTCCTCGCCGTAAAGAAGAGCCTCAGCGGCCATGCCAGCCTGCAGCACCCGACTCCAGCGCCGCAGCTCCTCCGCCGGCAATTTGGCGTGCTCAGGGGGAGCGAACTCGGTACAGCCGGCGCTCTGCAGCCCTGCCTGCAGGCAGGCCAGACTACCCACCAGGACACGTTTGACCGGCATGGCCTCGGCTTCCGCCACCAGCAGGTGGCCGGCTTCATGGACGGCGATGCGCCGCAGGCGCGCCTGACCACCAGGCAGGGCCTCAGCCAGCAGGTGGCCGCCCCGGCCGCCATAGCGGGCGGCATCGAGGCTGAGGCTGCCCAGCCCCAAGGCCGCCAGAAGGGTGATCCACCAGGGTGAGACACTCAGAGCCGGCCCGACCAGGGCCAGCACACTCATCAGCAGCACCGCCAGTCCGGCCATGAGCGGCTGGGTCATGGTCGTCAGCGGCTGGGACGGCTGATGGCGGCGCGGTGCAGGCCACCGGAGCTGCTCTCTCCAGGCGTTGGTACGACCGGGAGCATTGGGCCGCCGCGGCCTGTCTCGTTGCGTGCGGGCTCCTTGCGGACAGCATCCTTACGGCCTCGCTCACCGCTGCCAGCTCCGCCACCACGACGCCCCTTGCCACCGCGGTTGCCACGCTGGTTCACCGGCCCGATCACCTCGATCTGCTCCACATGCAACTCCTGGCCACGCCGGCGCCCATCCAGGGCCACGAAGTGCCGCAGATGCTGCAGGGGGACATCACCCTTGAGCTGGACCTTGAACGGGGTAGGGCGGCTGCCGTCCGGCTTGGGCAACACCCGAACCTTGACCACCAGATCGTTGGATTCGGGCTTGGTGAAGATCAGTTCACCGCGGATCGAGAAGTAGTCATCCCCCTCCGGCAGGCTGTCGGACAGAGGCTCATCAGCGGAGTGGGCCTCGCTGTCCAGGGTGCTCGGCTCCCACACCCCCACCAGTTGCAGGTGCAGGGTGCCTTCATCACGGGTACGCGGGTAAACCACCCAGAGGTGGGGTTCGGCCAGATCGAGGTGGCGCCGCATCAGCGTCAGCAGCCGTCCGAGTACCACGGCCTCGAGTTCGCCACCATCATCGGTGAGCAGCCGGCCGCGGGTGAGCTGTTCAGGATCTTCCGGTTGGTAGACGCCCCGCACCACACCGATGGCCCGGTACTGCAACGGCTCGGTGACCGGGGAAATGGGGTGTTGGCGCATCAGGGTTCGGGTGGGGGCCGGCCCGTGAGGGCCACCCGGTGCGGGTCAATGTAGCCAGCCAGTCCTGGCCCAGCCCGTTCCGGGCCAGGGCAGACTCGGAGTCGCTGCCACCAACGCGACGATGTCAAGCCGCAGCCAGGTTCTGCGCCCAAAAGGCCTGCTGGTGCTGCTGCTGGCCGTTCTGGCCGTGGCCGGAGGCTGGAGCATGGGGACGTGGCAGGCCAGGCGGCAGGGTGACGATCAGCCCCGCGATGCCTTGCTGCAGCAACTCAGCACCCTGGAGAATCGCCATGCCAAGGGGCAGTCCAGCGAAGCGGACCAGCAGCGGCTGCTGGAGCTGCTGGTCGCTCTGGATCGCCGGCCCGAGGCAATCGCCCTGCTCGAACCCATGGCCGATCGCCAGCCGGAGCGCTGGAGCCTGAGGCTGCTGCTGGCGGAACTGCGCCGCAACCAGAACGATCGGCCCGGCGCCGAGCGGGAGGTGCGCCAACTGCTGAACCTCAAGCCTGATCGAATCGAAGCCCTGCAGCTGATGACCCTGCTGCAGCTTGAGCAGGGTCGGGGCGATCAGGCCCAGGCCCAGCTGCAGGCCACCCTCGAACGCCTCAGCAAGCCCCAGGTGCGCCCCGAGGCGATGGGGGTGGGGCTGCTGCTGGCCGATCTGCTGCAGAAGCGAGGGCAGCCAGGCCAGGCCAGGGCCATCTATCTGCGGCTTGGAGCTGCCTTCCCCAGGGATGTGAGGCCCCTGCTGGCCCAGGCCCTGCTGCTGCAGGAAAAGGGTGAGACCAAGGGGGCCCAGGAGCTGCTCGCCCAGGCCCGACAGCTGCAGCCAGAGACGGTGGACCGGCGCCTCGACAAGGTTGCAGCCGCCTGGGGCCTGGCGCCCCTCAGGGGCTCGTCACCATCTGGCTCGCCCCAGAAGTCGGCGGACGCTGCTGAGCGTCAAAGTCCCTGAGGGCCTGATCCACCGCGTCTCCGGGCGGTGTGGCGTTGTCCATGGCCGTGCCCTTGCGGATCTTGTTCATCAGATCCAATGGGTTCGTGGTGTCGAGGATCGAATCGCCCCGGCCGCTGCCCGGGCCGTAATCGAGCAGATCCTTCTCCTGTCTGCTCATGCCGTAGGGCTGGTTCCAGCTCTGCTGCTGAGACTGGGCCAGGGCTGGGATGGACGGCGCCAGACTGAACAGCAGAGTGAGCAGGGCCAACCCGTTGCGGCAGACCGGAAGCCCAAGCCGGTTCAGGGAGGCCGACGCAGCCGTGGTCCTATCTGGGAACGACCCGGCGATCCGTCGTGGGATCAGTTGGGTGCACATCGCCACGCTCCTCTCATGGCAGTTCATGTTAACGGCGATCTGCTAGTCCTCCGGTGGTCTTCGCTGTCGGCTCCCGATGCGCATCGCCACCTGGAACGTCAATTCGGTGCGCACCCGGCTGGACCAGGTGCTGGCCTGGCTGGAACAGGAGCGGCCTGAGGTGTTGTGCCTGCAGGAAACCAAGGTGGCCGACGATCTCTTCCCGCTGGCGGCCTTCGAAGAGCTTGGCTATGCCGTGGCGATCAGCGGGCAGAAGGCCTACAACGGCGTCGCCATCCTCAGCACCCTGCCGATCGAGGACGTTCAGGTGGGCTTCACCGCCCTGCTCCCCGACGATCCCGAAGCACGGGCCCTGAGTGAGCAGAAGCGGATGATCAGCGCCTGGATCGATGGCGTGCGGATCCTCAACCTCTACGTCCCCAACGGCTCTGCGCTCAAGTCGGAGAAGTACCCCTACAAACTCGCCTGGCTCAGCTGCCTGCAGCGGTATCTGGACGTGCTGGCGCAGCAGGGGGAGCCCCTCTGCATTGTGGGCGACTTCAACATCGGACTGGAAGACCGCGACCTCCACGATCCGGGTCGCCTCACGGGCGGCATCATGGCCAGTGAGCCGGAACGCCAGGCCCTGCGCCGGGTGCTTGCCGAGAGGTTGGTGGATGCCTTTCGGCTGTTCGAACACGAGGCCGGCCACTGGAGCTGGTGGGACTACCGCAGCGGCGGCTGGGAGCGGGACCGGGGCTGGCGCATCGACCACATCTACCTGGACGAAGAGCTGCAAGCCCGCGCCACCGGTTGCGTGATCCACAAACAGCTTCGCGGGAACGTGCAACCCAGCGACCATGCACCCGTGGTGGTGAACCTCGCCTGGCCACCAGATGAGCAAGGGGATGACGACTCAGCTGCGGAATGACGGCTGATCTCAAGACCCTGCACTGCCGATCAGACCCTGAAGGGCTTGCTGCACGGCAGCCGTGAGTTCCTGCACGGCCTGGCGCCGGTCGCGGTGGTAGCTCTCCAGCCGCCCATCCAGGGACAAGGCGTCTCCCACCCTGACGATCACACGCCGGGGCCCGAAGGAAGGCCGTCGAGGCAGAGGCTGGTCCTCAATCCAGGCGATCGCGTCCTCGAGGATCGTGACGACCTCCGCGAAGCGATCGAAGCAGGGCCGCTCCGCCACGTAGGCGCCACTGACACTGGCGAAGTACTCCACCAGGCGCATGTGCCCCATGCGGAGATCCGCTTCACGGGCTTCCCAGTCCGCCAGGCTGCGCTCCACCGGCAGGAGAGCGGTGAGATCGTCGCGGTAGATCCGCTCCCAGCCGGCCTGCTCGATCCGGCGACACCGTTCCTGCAGGGTGCCTCGAGGTGGCAGGCCGAACAGTGATTCGGCCACCGCCAGGGCCCGCTGACGCAGGGCCTCTATCCTCTCGGCCAGATGATCGGCCGGGGAGGAGGCGGGATCGCTGCCTTGCAACGATGCCGGCGGGACTGCCGGCAGATCATGGCGGCGGGCGTAGAGGCCTTCAAGCACCGCCAGCAACCGTTCCCCCAACCTCTGCAGGCGGTCGTAGCGAACCTCCGCATCCCCACTGCCGGACCCATCCGGCTCCAGCCCCAGATGCTGCATCAGCCGAGCCAGGCGCCGATCCAGAGACTCCCAGTTGGCCTCGACCCAGTGGTAGGCAATGGCCACGGGCACGATCTGCACCGCTTCGGACCGATGCCTGGCCGCCAGATCTCCAGCACACCAGAAGGCCAGCTGGGCCAGACCCGATTCCAGGGGCGCCATCTGGCCGGAGAGGTTGTTGTTGGCCCCCTCGGGAGCGACGGCGAGCGGGTGCGGCCCATCCAGCAGCACCGCCCTGGCTGCAGCCAGGGCAGGGCGATCGACCCGCCCCCGCCGGATCGGGATTCCTCCCAGAAGAGACAACAGCCAGCCCACCCCGGCACCCGCCCAGAGCGGAATGCCGCGGTCGTAGAGGAACTGGCTGTGCACAGGGGCCTGCAGCGACAGCCCCAGTCGCCGGGCGGCTGCCGGAACCGCCTGCCACAGCAGGTGGGCCATCACCAGGGGATCGGTGGTGCTGGGATGGCGAAAACCGATCAACAGGCGACAGCGACCGTTCTGCTGGGCCTCGATCAGGTGGGCCAGCGCCTCCACACCCTCGATGCGGCAATGCTGCAGACCACGACCGCGCAGCAGCAGCGGTAGCAGCAGCCCCAGGGCACGACGCAAGCGGGGGCTCTGACGCGGCGGCAGAAACCGAAGGGGCGGCTGAGCCGCCCGGATCGAGGAGCGGGGCATGGCGGAGACCGCGGCTGAACGCCAGCCTCGGGCAGGATTGGGTCCCGCACCGTGCTGGTGGCTCATGGATCCAGCCATAAGGTGCAGAGCACTTCAGCCACCTCCTCTGATTTCCCCCTTCCCCCTCTCCGAAAACGCGACGGCGCCAAGGCTCCACAAGGCCCCCACCGGGATCGACGGTGTTGATGCCATCACCCGGGGCGGCCTGCCGCGGGGTCGTCCCACCCTGGTGACCGGAGGGGCCGGATCCGGCAAGACCCTCTTCGCCATGGAGTTCCTGGTGAAGGGTGCACGCGACTACGGCGAAGCAGGCGTGATGCTCAGCTTTGAGGAATCGCGTCAGAACATCCTCGAGAACATGGCCTCGCTGGGATTCGGCCTGCCTGCTCTGATTGAGGCCGGCCAGATCCTGATCGAACCCTGCCTGATCCAGCCCTCGGAGATGGTGCAAGCCGGGAGCTTCGATCTCGACGGCCTCTTCCTGAGGCTGGAGCGGGCCGTGGAGCGGATCGGGGCTCAGCGGGTAGCGATTGACACGATCGAACTGCTGCTGGGGGCGTTCGGCGATGATTTCACCGTGCGCAGTGAGCTCGACCGATTGTTCAGTTGGCTCAAGGAGCGTCAGCTCACCACGGTGCTCACCGGGGAGCGGGGCCGGGGCGATTCCCTGACCCGCTTTGGCCTGGAAGAGTATGTGTCCGATTGCGTGGTGGTGCTGGATCACCGTGTCGCGAATCAGATCTCCACCCGCCGTTTGCGCGTAATGAAATATCGGGGCTCGGAACATGGCACGAACGAATACCCATTCCTGATCACGGAACGTGGCTTTCTTGTGCTGCCGATCACCTCCCTGGGACTGGAATATGAGGCCAGCAATGAACTGGTTTCCAGCGGTGTAGCGCGCCTCGATCACATGCTGGGCGGAGGTATTTACCGTGGCAGCACCGTGCTGATCAGCGGCAGTGCCGGCACCGGCAAGACCACCCTGGCGAATTATTTCCTGGATGCCGCCTGCCGGCGTGGCGAGCGGGCGCTGTTGATGTCGTTTGAGGAATCCCCTGCACAGCTGATCCGCAACATGCGCTCAGTCGGGGTCGATCTGCAGCCGTGGATCACCGCGGGCCTGCTCAGAATTGCCTGCCATCGTCCCACCAGTTTCGGCCTTGAAGAGCATCTCGGTCGATTGGAGCAGCAACTGGTGGATCACCAGCCCACTGTGGCCGTGATCGATGCCATGGCCAGTGTTGCCCATGTGGGCGCCAACGATGAGGTGGCCGCCATGGTGACCCGGGAGATCGACCTGCTCAAGAGCCGCCAGATCACCTTCATGTTCACCACCCTGATCCAACCCGGTATGGAGGCCTCGAGTGCCATCGGGGTCTCCTCCCTTACCGATACCTGGCTGGAACTGCGCAACGTGGAGCACGATGGCGAACGCAACCGGCTGCTCTATGTGATCAAGAGCCGGGGCATGGCCCACTCCAATCAGGTGCGGGAGTTCCTGCTCACCGATCAGGGCCCGGAGCTGCTGGATGTGGAGGTGGGACCCCTGGGGGTGATCACCGGCTCAGGCCGCCAGATTGAGCAGGCGCGCCGCGCCGCAACCATCGCCAGCCGCGACGCTGATATCGAGCGACGCCGACGAACCCTGTCCAGCCGTCGGGCAGCGGTGGAGGCCCAGATCCTCGCCCTGCAGACAGAGATTGAATCGGAGACAGCTGATTTTGAAGCCGAACTGCGAGATGAGCAGCAACGGGAGAGTGCGTTGCAAGCCAACAATGCTTCGGTGGTGCAGAAGCGGGAGGAGAGGGCATGACAGAGACAGTGCAACGTCATTGGCAACTGACCCTGTATGTGAAGCGAGGTTCACTCCGCTCGAGCCAGGCGATCACCACGATCCGACGCATCTGCACAACAGACCTCGCCGGCCGCGTAGAGCTCAGGGTCGTGGATATCGAGCTTCACCCAGAAGCACTCGAGCAGGATCACATCCTGGCGATTCCCACCCTCGTGAAACGCCTGCCAAAGCCACTGCGCCGGATCGTCGGTGATCTCACCAAGGAAGATGTGGTGCGGGCCGCACTCGACATCACACCCATCGAGAACTTGCTGAGCGAAGAAGACGACTTCCTGAACCAGGCGATCGAATGAGTTCAGGCTCAGATCAGTTCCGGATGCAGCGGATCCCCCTTGAAGGGTCCGATCAGATCCGGTGTGATCCAGCCGCCATAGAAGCCGCCGGGCTGGGGTTGCACGAGCTGACCCTCCACCCAGCACCCATCCATGAGAGCGGGATAGAGGGCGAACCAGCCAGCCAAGGCAGCAAACGCTGCCGTGGGGTTGGCGTAGCACCAGACTGCCCGCTCGAGCCGCGCATCAGAAGCCACCAGATCGAAATAGCGAGCCACCCCCTTCCATTCACAGAAGCTGGAGCCAGGGGCAGGCTGCAGCATCGCGTGATTGACGGCCTCGGGAGGCAGGTAATAGGTGGGTGGATGGAAGGTCTCAAGCACCCGCAGGCTGAGGTGCGTCTCAGCCAGCACCATGCCCAGAGCCTCCACGCGGATGTGCCGCTGACATGGCTCTAGCCGAGGTGGACGAGGGTAGGCGTCAACCCGCTCCATCCAGGCTCACTCAGGTCACGATCAGGGCGATGCCGAGCACGGAAACCATCACGGCAATGGCTCCGACTGCCCAATAGGCATGCATCTGGGCATCGGCGCCGGTTTCGCCGGCCACCATGGCCACCTCATCGGCGTAGAGGTTGTCATGGTTTTCCATGTCATGGGTGTGCATGGCGTTCCCCGTGCGGATATCTGGAACCTAATCAGCCGATTCCGGGTTGTCCACGGACCGCCACATCCCCAGCCAGTACCCGGAAAAGGCGCGCTGTTGGATCCAGGCCAGGTTGCATCCGAGAGAGAAAGAAAAACCACAACGCGTTGGTTTTCCACAAAACGCAGCAGCTTTCCCCAGAAAACGGACTGTTTTCCACAGTTCAGACCAAACATGGGTTGGCTGATCGACTGGCTAGCGCAGGGCCTGTGGAAAACATGAGCCACCGCAACAGCGCACAGAGCAACACCCCCGACCCTCAGCTGTCGGCCATCACTCCGATCGCCTGGCGCAGCGAAACGAGACCGAACGCCAGAAACAGGCCCCCGCTGAGCCGATAGAGCAGTCGCTCCTGAATGCGCTGGCCGATCCACTTGCCGGCCAGGATCGCCAGGGCCGTGACAAGGGCATGGCCCAGCAGAGTGCCGGCCACCAGGCCCACCAAGGTGAAGGCCGGAGCGGCGGCCAGCAGGATGGTGGCAATCTGGGTCCGATCTCCGAGTTCGGCCAGAAACACCAGGCTGAAGGCTTCCCAGATCACACCTCCGGGCTTATCGGCCTCCCCTCGCCCCTCCGCCTGCTGCACGAGAGCGGCCGCTTCCTCCTCCTCGTCCGATCCGTCATCTGCCGGCAGGCGTTGCGCATCCAGCAGGAGCTTGGCGCCGAAGCCCAGAAAGAGCAGGGCAGCCAACCAGGGCATCAACGCAGCCGGCAGCAGTTCGCGCAAGCCGTAGCCCACTCCTAGCGACAGAAGCGTCACAGCACTGAGCGCGGCAAAAGCACCGAGGAACACAGTGCGACCGCTGTGACGCGCCGCCAGCAGCAGGGCGACAAAAAAGGTCTTATCCCCGACTTCTGCCAGGGTGATCGCCGTCAACCCCGATCCAAAAGCCGCCAGGCCGGGATCGCTGAAGAAAGGGGTGCTCATGGCGCCATCTTCCCCCATGGCAATCGATAGGATCGGCTCATGCAAACCCCCGATTCCCCTTCCATCCCGGAGCCTCGTCGTCAGTCCCTGGTGGATTCGTTGCGGCAGCGTTATCAGGCGGCCCTGCAGCATGGCGATGACGCCACCCGGCAGGATCTGTTCCGCGAAGCGGCCTATCTTGGAATTCTGCCGGAACACTTCCAGGACCCCAGCCCTTCCTAGGATTTATCTGGTCGAACACGTCGCTGACCTGCTGCCTCCAGACTGCGATGGAACTCACGTCGCAGACACCGCTGCGGACGCTGCGGCGTCCAGTTGTCGCAGGCTGCGAGCCAGCTCTTCGCGCAGCTCCAGGAAGCGCGGCGTGACGCGCAGATGGGCGAGATCCCTGCGGTCCAGATCAGCCTCCACCGTCTGAACAAGCCGTCCGGGTCGGGGCGCCATGATGTGAACCCGCTGGGCCAGCAGCAGGGCCTCTTCCAGATCGTGAGTGATCAGGAGAGCCGTCAGGCCGGTGCGCCGCCAGAGATCGTGCAGGAACTCCTGCATCGACTCACGAATCTGCAGGTCCAGGGCACCGAACGGTTCATCCAGCAAGAGCACCTTGGGGTCTGCCGCCAGGGCCCTGGCAATAGCAACACGCTGCTGCATGCCCCCCGAAAGTTCGCGCGGCAGCCTGCGGGCCGCATCGGCCAGTCCCACCACCTCCAGAAAATATGCGGTGCGCTCCTTGACTTCCGAGGCCGGCAGCCCCTGTAACCGCATGCCGAAAGCCACATTGGCAGCGGCACTCATCCAGGGATAGAGGCTGTACTTCTGGAACACCATGCCGCGGTCGTGACCGGGCCCCCGCACCGGCTGCCCATCCACAAGAATCCTGCCGGTGCTGGCAGGCTCGAGACCTGCCACCAGCCGCATCATGGTGGATTTTCCTGAGCCTGAGCTGCCCACCAGGGCCACGAATTCACCGGAATGAAGATCAAAAGAGATGTTGTCCAGCACAAGCTTGGCGGCTGATCCGTGACCGAACCACTTGCTGACGCCGCAGACCGAGAGATGCATGGGGAAAGAGACGATGCAGCGAAAGGTTCAGTTCGCCCAGGCACAGGAGCGTTTCATGACAAAGCGAAAGCCGAGATCGATTGCAAGACCGATCAGGCCGATGACAATGAGACCAACGAAGATCTCATCCGTTCGCAGAAAGCGCTGGGCCAGGCTAATGCGTTTTCCAAGGCCTTCGTTCGCCGCAACCAATTCGGCCACGATCACGAGGTTCCAGGCTGCCGCCATATTGATGCGATAAGCATCGAGAACCTGAGGTGCAATGCAGGGCGTCACCACCTTCAGAAGGATCTGACTGGATCTTCCCCCCAGGGTGCGCGCCGTTTCAATTAGCTCGATTGGAACGAACTTCACAGCATCCATGATCATCAGGGTATTGAAGAACAGGGTGCCAATAAAGATCAACAGGATTTTGGGTAACTCACCCAGGCCGAAGTAGATAATCAGCAACGGAATGAAGGCCGGCGCCGGCATGTATCGGATCAGTCCCAGCAATGGCTCCAGCAACTGGCAGATCACCCGGCTGCTGCCCATGGCGATCCCCAGGGGCAGGGCCACGATTGCCGAAAGTGCAAATCCGCCGATCACCCGCCCAATACTGGCCATGGCATCGTTGAACAGGATGCCCTCGCGAGCCTGAGCGGAACCGGCCGCCCACACCGCAGCAGGGCTTGGCAGAAACAAGGGATCCACCACGCCGCTGGAAGCGATCAGATACCAAGCCAGCAGAACCACCAGGAGACCGGAGACTCCGAGAAGCCAGGGTTGATCAAGGGCCCGTTGGATGCGGCGCAGTGGGGTGCTCATCGCGTCAGCGGCGGTTGGGGGAGAGGACGTCAGGGAGTGGCGTCGACAAACCTGGAGTCGAGCAGTCCGTCGAGCTTGGGAGGCGTCTTGGCCAAGCCCACCTCCTGGAGGAAGAGGCTGATCTGGTCTGCCGCGAAGGGAAGAGAGGCCATCGTGTTGCCGGGCTTGAAGGCCTCCCGGTTCTGCTCCAGGGTGAGAATCGTGGTTCCGGCGTCGTAGGCCTTGTACTCCTCTTCGCTCACACCGGCACGCTTGGCCAGAATCGCCAGCGTGGGTCCGGGTTCCGCCTTCATCGTGGCAAGCGTGGCAAACCAGGCATCGACGATTTTCTGGACCTTCTCAGGATTTTTTGCCACGAACTCCGTGCGGCAGACCAGATGGTCGCTGATGGCGCCAGGGAAGTCCTTGGAGGAGAACAGGGTGGTGCTGCCCTCACGCTTGAGGGCCTGGGTCGTGAAAGGAGCAAAGACACCGACCGCGTCCACCTGGCCGGCGACAAAGGCTGCGGCGGCGGCACCGGTTTCCAGAGGAACAAAGGTGATGTCGCTGGAGGAAAGGCCCGCCTTCTTGAGGCCGAGAAGCAGCAGATAGTGATCGACGGTGCCCTCCTCCGCGGCTACCTTCCTGCCCTTGAGATCGGCCACGCTGGTGATGCCTGGAGCCACGATGATCTGATCGTTGCCCGTTGAGTTGTCGTTGGTGAGCACCACCTGCAGATCGGCGCCACCAGCGATCGAACTGATCGTGTCACCGAGCGTCTGGCTGTTGCAATCGAGCTGGCCGGCATTCAGCGCGTTGATCGAGTCGAGATACCCGTCGAACCACTGCAGCGTCACGGGCACACCGGCGGCGGTGAACAACCCCTTCTCATCCGTCACCTGCCAGGGAATCCAACCCGGCCAAGCGCTGAAGCCGATCCGAACAGGCACCTCGGTACCGGTGGGCTTCTGGCAAGCCGCCAGCAGGCCGCTGCCAAGCGCAGCCATCAGGATCAAGGACAGACTAAGGAGGCGCCCCCTGCGGGCACCGCGACCAGCAGAGCTGTGGGGGCGAAGTGGGAAACGAAGACGCATGGGGGATCAAATAATCAGGGAACAGGTGACCAGGAGTGGGGTGACGTCAGGAGCTGGCCGGCTCGATCGTCTGGAGATTGACAGGGACGGTGATGTCACAAGTCATTGGGTTCAGCCGGTGTGATGGAAACGTGGAGGAGTGCTCAGAAGAACTCGAGATAGCGCTGCCGTTCCCACTCGGAAATGGAACCGTGATAATCGGCCCATTCCTGACGTTTGTAGGTCACAAAGGCGTCGAACATGGCATCACCGAATACAGAGCGGCATAATGGATCGGCTGCAAAAGAATCAATCGCTTCCTCCAAGGTCCTTGGCAGCAGGGTCAGGCCTCGACGCTGCCGTTCTTCTGGGCTGAGGGTGTAGGCGTTGTCGAGGTTGGGTGGGCCAGGATCGAGCTGCTTTCGGATTCCCTCCAGCCCTGCCGCCAGCATCAGTGCCGATCCCAGATAGGGATTGCAGGAGATATCTGCAGCGCGGCATTCCAGCCGCGATCCCGCCGATGGAATCCGCAGCATATTGGTGCGATTGTTGTTGCCATAGCTGATGAACACCGGCGCCCAGGTGAAGCCCGACATGCTCCCCTGCATCACCAACCGCTTGTAGCTGTTCACAGTGGGGGCGATCACCGCACAGATCGCAGGCGCATGGCGCAGTACGCCGGCGATGAACTGACGGGCCAGCTGGCTGATGCCACCATCCTCACCAGCCTCCGGCGCGAACAGATTGCTGCCGCTGTTCAGATCCGCCAGCGACATATTGTAGTGGGCGCCGCTACCGGTTCGGTTCGCGAACGGCTTCGGCATGAAGCTGGCGATCAGGCCATGGCGCTGGGCGATCTCCTTGGCCATCAGACGAAAGAAGATCAGCCGATCCGCCATGGTGAGCACATCGGCATAGGCGAAATCCACCTCGAACTGGCCATTGCCATCTTCGTGATCGAAGGAGTACACGCCCCAGCCGAGGCTGTTCATGGCCTGCACCAGCTCATCGAGCCAGTCGAGGTTGTCGAGCAGGCCGATCAGGTCGTAGCAGGGTTTATCGAGGGTGTCTCGGTGGCTGGCAGGTTCCAGGGTGCCGTCCGCACTGCGGCGCAGCACAAAGAACTCCGTTTCAATGCCCAGCTGAAAGCGAAACCCCATCGCCGCAGCCTGCTGACGCACGCGGCCCAGGATCGAACGGCTGCAGGCCTCGAAGGGTTGACCATGCAGATGCAGATCACTGGCCAGCCAGGCCACATCAGGCCGCCAGGGCAACACCGTGGTGCTGGCAGGATCAGGAATGGCAGCCACTTCACCGTCGCTGACGTCCTGAGGCACACCATCCAGGGCGGCTCCGGTGAACAGCTCCGATCCCGCCAGCATGTCGGGGAGATGGTCGATCGGCACCGCCTTGGCCTTGCCGATCCCGTGCAGATCCACGAAGCTCGCCAGGGCGTAGCGAACCCCACGCCGCTGCAGGTGGTCCCGCAGGGCGGCAGGATCGCTGGGAAGCGAGCCAGGGGTGACCTGGGGCTGGGTCAATGACGACACCATCAAGCCCCCACGAGTGCGGCGGCACTGGCCTGATCGGACCGCACCCTGGGAGAGAGGGTTGTGGATGAGGTTGTGGCATCGCGTTGCCGTTGCAGCCAGTCGTGCCAGGCAGCGAAGCCGATGCCACTGATGGCCGAGAGCTGGAAGACGTCCGCGCGGGGATTGACCTGATGGATATGGGCTTCGATCCGCTCCACGTCCACAGGCAGATAGGGCAACAGATCCACCTTGGTGATCAACACACAATCCGCTTCGCGGAACATCACC
This sequence comes from Synechococcus sp. CBW1006, assembly GCF_015840525.1. Lineage (NCBI taxonomy): Bacteria > Bacillati > Cyanobacteriota > Cyanophyceae > Synechococcales > Synechococcaceae > Synechococcus > Synechococcus sp. CBW1006. The sequence goes on from NZ_CP060396.1 coordinate 3,694,274, forward strand.
GGATACTTGAGCGGTTTGTCATCGCCTTCGGTGACACTGAGCAGGGCCACCTTGCGGTGCTCGCCCACCTCGAATTCAGCCGGGCAGACCAGATTGCCCACGTTCTCCACCCAGAGCAGATCCAGATCAGCCGGGTCAAGGCGCTGACGCAGCAGCGATAAACCTCCACTCACCATCGCCGCATCCAGATGGCAGGCGCGGCCGGTGGTGATCGGCACCACAGGCACACCCACCGCCTCCAGTCGCTCAGCGTCGAGCTGGGTGGTCATGTCACCCTCCAGCACGGCCATCTGCCAGCGGCTGGCCAGATCGGCGAGGCTGCGCTCCAGCAAGGCGGTCTTGCCGGCACCGGGGCTGCTCATCACGTTGAGGCACAGCAGATTCCAGGCGTCAAAATGGGCGCGGTTGTGATCCGCCTGGTGCTGATTGGCAGCCAACAGGTTGAGTCCAAGGCTGTCCTCAAGGGGCATGTGCATGGGGGTCAGCAAGAATGAAGAACGGGATCGATCACTGGTCGCCCTGGAAACCGGGAGTTCAGGTTCACCGGGGAGTGCTCACCGGGGAGAGGGCTCCGAGCCGAGCGACAAAAGGCTGGAGCGGAGGATTTCTGCAGACGGCGGGCTCGGACTGAGGCTTCAGGCCACAGGGCAGGGCTCCGGCACGATCGCTTCGGCCTGTTGCCGAGGGCTCGACCGCAGGCTTGGGCTGGCCGTGCCGTCAGGAGCTGATTGGGCTGGATCAGCCGCATCGGGGAAGCCGTAATCGATGGAGCGGATCTTCAGTTCCCGGCCACTGAGGATCTCCTCCATCGGGTGATTGCAGCAGGGGGACTGGTAGGCCTGCTGCGGATTCGGGCTGTAGGTGGCCTGGCAGACCACACAGCGTGCCTGCAGGGGAATGCGCTCGATCCGTAACTCTGAGCCCGCCAACCACGTCGTCTGCACCGCCGCGGCATAGGTGAACCTCAGGGCATCCGGCTCGACGCAGGTGAAATCACCCACCTGAAGATGCACCACCTCCACCACAGGAACGCGGGGAGCGTGCTGAAGCTTCCACTCCTGCAGCGAGAGCAACAGGCACTTGGTCATATCGACTTCATGCATGGCTCACCTCCAGGCCTGATCCACATGCATGTTGCAGTCCGGGGAGATCCAGGTTGGCTTCTCGCGGCGTGGCAACTGACCACTCACCACCAGGTGAGCCATGGTGTCGCAGATCACCCGGGTGGCCATCAGGGAGGTCATGTCGCTGATGTCATAGGGAGGGGAGACTTCAACGATTTCAAGGCCGCAGACCGGCACATTGCGCACGATCAGTTCGAGCAGTTTCAGGGCCTCGCGCGGCAGCAAGCCACCGGGCTCCGGCCAGCCTGTGCCGGGCACGAAGCCGGCATCGATGCAATCAATGTCGAAGGAGATGTAGACACAGTCCGTGCCGTCAGTGGCCCGCTCGATCGCAAACTTGGCCGCCGCCTCGAGCCCCATCTCGGTGATGTCGGTGACGGTGAGCACATTGGTGCCGCGCTCACGGCAGACCTTCACGCCTTCCCGAGGCACCTGCCAGCCACCGATACCGAGCTGCACCAGGTTCTTGGCCGGGGCATTGGCCATGTTGGTGGCATGAAACCAGGGGCAGGTATGCATCCGCTCATCCAGATCGATCTCCTGCGTATCGACATGGCGATCGAAATGGATGATGCCCACTTTCTTGTCGCCCAGATGGCGGCAGACACCACGCACGGTCGGGAAGCCGATTGAATGGTCGCCACCGAGGATGATCGGGAAGGCGCCACTGGCAAAGACGTGGGCAACGCCCTTGGAGATCTGATCGAAGCTTTTCTCGTTGTTGGCGGGAATGGTGAAGATGTCACCCACGTCGCAGAGCTTGATCGACTCGCGCAGATCCACCCCCATTTCGTAGTTGTAGGGGGTGTAGAGGGCCGAGATGCGGCGGATGCCCTGCGGACCGAAGCGGGTTCCGGGGCGGTAGGTGGTGCCCGAGTCGTGCGGCACTCCCACGATCGCCACATCGAACTCACCTACCCGGTGCACGTCCTCCAGGTAAGGAGCCTTCATGAAGGTATTGATGCCCGCAAAATGGGGCAGCTCACCGCGCGAGAAGGTGGAGATGCGCCGATCGACGATGCTCTCGGCCGCCTCAAGACCCCAGGCGTGGGCCTGATCCACTTCCATCTGCCAGCCCGTCAGCGGCAGGGCCGCTTCCTTCTCTAGAGCCTGGCGCCCTTGCATGCCCAAAGATGGATTGCCGCCGGAGCGCCGGTCAAAGGCAGCGCTGGCGCCACTGGAATCAGTCATGGCACGGGAGTGATTGGGCGTTGCGGTCTCCCGGGCTTTTCTCCCTCCGTGCCGCCGCCGGTGGCGTTCTCCCAGGGGACAACAGCACCAGCGGTGAACCCCTCTCGGACCAGTCATCCCTGAAAAGGGATCGGAACCCTAGGGGCATCTTCCGCAGATTCATCGTGACCGAGGTCGTCGACCGGCAAGGTTCGTTTCGCTACCGAGTGGTGTCGATCGTCAAGGATCACGAAGGCTGTGAAATCGGGGTTTTCCCCTGTTCTGGGCAGTTTTCCCCCATTTTCCGGGGTTTTTCCACAGGTTTCCGCGTGAGACGCAGCCATTGATGGCCGATCCGTAGGCGACTTGGGGGAAAGGCCCCACCCCTTGACCGCTGGCCCCTCGGAGCTCCCCATTCGCAGGTCTGGCCAACCGGTGAGGGGCCAGGCGGAAGGTCCCTCTCCATACCGGAGTGCAACGGATGCAAAAAACCCCCAGGACCGGATGGAGGGCCCTGGGGTTGTTGGTCGGAGTCACCGGCTGAAGCGGTGGATCCATCCTGTCATCAGCGGCAACACTGCGGAATCAGAACCACTCCATAGCAGCCATGTCCTTGGGATTGGTGTGCTCCTCGGGGGTGTTGCGCTCGAACTGCAGGGTGATGTGGCGGCGCTGCTCGCCATCGGCTGCCACGGCTTCGATCGCGTACAGCTGCTGGCCATCGCGGAAGGGAACCTGGAGGCGGAAGGTGCCATCTGCCGAGAGGGGCACCGTTTCGCCTCCAATGCTGAGCGTCGCGGCCGGGTCGGTGGCGCCATAGACGATCAGTTCGGCGTCAGCCACCAGCCAGAAGCTGCGCTGACGCGCCATCACCCCACCCACGCCAGAGGCCTGCCGGCCGCTAGCCCAGGGTCCGGCACCGGAATCGGTTAGGCCAGCGCGACCAGCCCCATGGAGATCATCGGTGCTGTCCTGAAAGATTTCCGATCCCACACGACGCACCTGGCGCATGGACTGCTGATAGAACCGCTCATGCTGGCCCGTTGGTGCTGCCGGCATGGTCGGCTCAACACTCGCATCGGCCATGGGCAGAACCCCGAGCTCGAAGGGGACAAAAGCATCGGCCACCTCCATGCTGGGTTCCGCGGCAGGCATCCGTGCCACTGAGGAGAAGGCCAACGAGAGCCAGCCACCAGCGGAGAGACGGGCGCCAAGCTCGACGCGGTAATCACGATCCGGCATCGGCACCGGCAGGAACCACTCGCTGCTCCTGGACTCGACCACCACTTCCTGAAGGGCATGGGGATGGGCGGTGCCGCCGGAGAGACCTGTCACATCAGCCACGCGCAGGCAGAGACTGGTGGCGCCTGAGGCGGCCATCCGTTCGCGATCCTCCTGGGAGATGGTCCAGAAGCAATAGGCCCAGGAGGGATCGCGTGGCAAGAACACCACCTGCGTCTGCATCGCCTCCACAGACACCGGAACCACCGGTTCAGGACTGACGCCATCGGTGGGTTCAGAGATGGAGACAGGCATCGGGGCGGCAGACCCAGCCTCTGGACTGCTTTCGCCGTAGGGAATCTGGGTTCGCTTACCAATCGCCTGAACCAAGCCCTCTTTGGTGGCAAGGCTGTAGCGGGGCAACCCCAGGCTGCTGGCGAGTTGACGAAGCTGTCGAATCGTGAGGTTGGAGAGATTGGCTACGGCTTTACCCAGGGACTCCATCGGCTTCGTTCAGATTTGTGACATCCATCGTCGGGGAATCCCGCCGTTTTCGGATCGCGTTGTCAGCAGATCGCCACCGGATCCGGGATCGCGATCCCAGCACGAGCCACCGCACGACCGGCGCTCGCCTCAATCCCGGTGCACCGCCAGGGCAGCCAGCACGCCTCCGGCAAATCCCGAGGCGTGACCGATCCAGCTGACTCCAGGCGGGGTCAGAAAGGGCAGGAGGGTCGGGATCAGGCCCCCGTAGCCCACCAAGGCAACCAACGTGATCAGGATCGAGAGCGGGCGCCGCTCCAGCACACCAATCAGGAGAAGATAACCGAGCAAGCCATACACAACTCCAGACAATCCGTGGCTGCCGATCGGCCAGAACAGCCACACCGGGATGGCGGTGAGGTAGACGCCGATCCATACCGCGAGATAATCACGATGACTTTTGGCCAGCACCAGCCAGGACAGCGGCAGGAACCACACGGAGTTGCTGATCAGGTGAGCGAAACCGCTGTGGCTGAAGGGGGCGGTGAGCACCCCGAGAAATGATCCACCGCGCACCATCGGCAGATTCCAGGTTCCGCCGAAGAAGATCTGATCGATCAGTTCCTGGGTCCAGGGAATCGCCAGAATCAACAGGGGCAGCACTGCCGTCGTTCCAGCCCGGGCCAAGGCCCGATCCAGGCGTTGAGAGAGGCTGTCGGCCATGCACAGAAGGATGGGAGGTTCAGTCTGAACCCGCCAGCCGTTCTCCTGTCGACACGATGATGGGCTCAGCCTGCCTGTTCGAGCGTGCCCACCCGCGCCGGCCAACCGTTCCCGAGCGAATCTCCGACCCTTGGCAGCACGCCGGGGATGGCTCCATCGGCCCTGCCCCCCGACCCCCCCGCTGGTGAGATGGCCGCCGAGCCTGGCGATCAGCCGTTGCTGCTGAGCAGTGAGCAGCTCGCCGTCTTCAATCGCCGCCGCAATGACGAGGGCTGGGCTCAGCTGATCGGCCATCTCACCCTGCTGGGGCTGGGCGCGGCGCTGTGGATCACACCAACCGCCCTGATCCCCGCTGCTTCGCCACCGCTGCTTCTGGTGGTGAAGCTGGTAGGGGTGCTGCTGCTGGGCTGGGCCCTGGCCTTCGGCTTCTGCGCCATGCATGAATGCGGCCATCGCACCGCCTTCGCCAGCCGTTCGATCAACGATACGGTGGCCTGGTGGATGGGCGTTCTGAGCTTCTACAACGCTGATTTCTACCGCCGCTATCACCAATGGCACCACCGCTTCACCCACCAGATCGGGCTGGATCCGGAGCTGGAGGACGCACCACCGAGCACCCTGCCGGCCTACCTGCTGGAGCTGAGCGGACTGCCCTGGTGGCTCGGCAAGATTCAGGGCCATTGGCGCGCGCTCCGGGGCGACTTCGCAGGCGCCCCCTACATCCCCCCGGAGGCCACCGCCGCGGTCGCCCGTTCGGTGCGCCTCCAATTTGCGGTCTACGCCGCTGTTCTGTTGGTCTCGATTCCGCTGGGTAGGCCGCTGCTGCTGTTCGACTGGCTCCTGCCTCTGGCGGTGGGCCAGCCGCTGCTGCGGTTTGTGCTCCTCGCCGAACACGGGGGCTGCAGCACCAGCGCCGATGGGTTGCGCAATACCCGCACCACCCTCACCCTGGCGCCGCTGCGCTGGCTGATGTGGAACATGCCGTTCCATACGGAACACCATCTCTACCCTTCCCTTCCTTTCCACGCCCTGCCCCAGGCCCACGACCAGCTGGCCCCCCAACTGGTCCATTGCTCCCCGGGTTATCTGGCGGTGCATCGCGGCTTCCTGGGCAACCTGGCGGCTCTGGCCCTGTGAGCAGCGGCGACCCGGGCAGCAACCTCGATCAAACCTTCGAGCTCGGTGATGTTTCGCTGGCCTGCGGCCGCATCCTTCCCCAGGCCCAGCTGCGCTACCGGGTCTACGGAACCCTGGCCGCTGATCGCTCCAATCTGGTGCTCTATCCCAGTTCCTACGGAGCCCGGCCAGACGACATCGACTGGGTGGTGGGACCGATCCTCGACCCCGAGCACTGGTGCATCGTGCTGGTGAACCAGTTCGGCAACGGCGTGTCGAGCAGTCCCAGCAACAGCGACCTCGGCTTGCCGGAGAACGGCTGGTTGCTGGATCACCGCGACAACCTGCGGGCCCAGGTGCGGTTGCTGGAAGAGGTGTTCAAGGTGGAGCGACCGGCCCTGGTCTACGGCTGGTCGATGGGGGCCCAGCAGGCCTATCACTGGGGAGTGCTGGAACCGCAGCGGGCTCAGCGCCTCTGCTGTCTCTGTGGCACAGCCCGCACCACCCCCCACAATCGTCTCTTCCTGCTCAGCCTGCGCCAGGCTCTCACCGCTGATCCCTGCTGGAACGGCACGGGCTTTGAGGGGGTTCCAGAGGCGGGGCTGCGCACCTTTGCACTGATCTATGCCAGCTGGGCCGCCAGCCAGCCCTTCTACCGGGCGGAGCCCTACCGGCGGCAGGGCTACGCCAGCGTGGAGGAGTACGTGGAGCAGGCCTGGTTGCCGGCCTACCGGCGCCACGATCCCCACGACCTGCTCACCATGCTGGATGTGTGGCTGGCCAACGACGTGGCCGCCGCGGCAGGTTGCGGCGATGATCTCGCGGCAGCCCTGGGCCGGATCACGGCCGACACCCTGGTGATGGCCGGCAGTCACGACCTCTATTTCACGCCGGACGACTGTGCCGCCGAGGCCCGCCTGATCCCCGGGGCGCAGTTCCGCCGGATCGAGTCGGTGCTGGGCCACCGGGCCGGAAACCCGCGCGATGCTCCGGAGGTGCAGGCCGTGATCCGAGCGGCACTGGACACGCTGCTCGCCGACGCGCTGACGAACGACTGATCCCCGTTCGCCTTTCTCCACTCACCCCGACTTCGACCCACCTCTTCACCGTTGAGCCCCCGCATGACCGACCTGGCTCGCTACGCCGCCGACCACAACCTGCGTCATGTCCTGTTCTCCTTCTGCGATCTGTTCGGGGTGCAACGGGCCAAGCTGGTGCCGGCCACGGCGGCGGCGGCGATGGCCGACAGCGGTGCCGGCTTCGCGGGCTTTGCTGCCTGGCTGCACATGAGCCCGGCCGATCCGGATGTGCTGGCCATCCCGGATCCCGCCAGCTTGATGGTGCTGCCCTGGCAGCCGACTGTGGCCTGGGTCGCCACCGACCTGGTGGTGGAGGGAATCCCGCTGGAGCAATCGCCACGGCGGGTGCTGCAGCGCCAGCTGGAACGGGCGGCGGCCCAGGGTCTGCATTTCCGCACCGGCGTGGAACCTGAGTTCTTCCTGCTCGACCCGGAACGGGTAGTGATCGCCGATCGCCACGATCAGCAGAGCAAACCCTGCTACGACCAACTTGCCCTGATGCGCAACTATCCGCTGATCAGTGAACTGCTCGATGGCATGGAAACCCTGGGCTGGGGCCCGTACCAGGCCGACCACGAAGATGCCAACGGTCAGTTCGAGATCAACTGGACCTTCGCCGATGCCCTGATCACGGCGGACCGCCACGCCTTCTTCCGAGTGATGGCCCAGGCGGTGGCGGAGCGCTACGGCCGCTGGGTGAGCTTCGCCCCCAAGCCGGTCGCCGAGCTCACCGGCAACGGTGCCCATCTCCATTGCTCCCTCTGGGACGATCAGGGTCGCAACCTGTTCCACGATGGTGCGGGGCCCCTGGGCCTGTCGAAGCTGGCGTATCACTTTCTGGGCGGGTTGCTGGCCCATGCGCCCGCCCTCTGCGCCCTCACCAATCCCATCTCTGCCAGCTATCGGCGGCTGGCCCGCACCAACACCGCCTCCGGCTCCAACTGGTCGCCGGGCTGGATCAGCTACGGCGGCAACAACCGCACCCACATGGTGCGGATTCCAGACGATCAACGGCTGGAGCTGCGCCTGCCCGATGGTGCCGCCAATCCATATCTGCTGCAGGCCGGGGCGCTGGCCGCCGGCCTGGATGGCATCGCGCGCCAGCTCGATCCCGGCCCGCGCAGCGATGCCGACACCGATGCCACCCCACCGTCCGCCGATCAGGCGGCACGCCTGCCATCCAGCCTGGCCGAAGCCCGTGATGCCTTCCGGCAGGACAGGATCCTGCGTGAGGCGCTCGGTGAAGCGTTCTGCACGGCGTACGAGGCCCTGCAACCGGCCTGATCCGTTCCGGTTGGCAAGCAGGGCCGCCATGCTTCAGGCTTGAGACCAAGGCAATGCAGGCCTGAGGCCCATGGCGACGACGACCCCACACACAGCCACTCCCTCCGGAGCTGATCCCGCACCACCCCGCCTTCAGGCCTGGCGTCTGGGGGCTGTTCCGCTGCTGGCGCTGCTGCTGCCCCTGGAACTGGCTCTGCAGCCGGGAGGCGTTGCAGCGGTGGAGGCCCAACCGGGTGGTGGTGCCGCTGCGCCGGCTCCCGCCGCCACTGAACCAGCCCCCGCCTCAGACAACGGCGAGGCACCTGGAGCCCGCGAAAAGGCATTGCTGGAGAAAATCCGCAGTCTCAAGGCACCCCGCTGGCGTGTCTTTGGCGCCTGCCGCTACGACTGGGCCGGCTGGCGGCTGGCCGAGGGCAATGTGCGCACTACGGGCGTTTCGTGCGGCGACCCGCCTGTGACCGGCAGCGTGGCCGTTCATTGTGACACCCTCAAACTTACCCGCCGGGTGGGTGAGAGCCCCTGGGAGACCTGGCGGCTGCCCTTCTCCCGCGGCGAATCCACCACCCTGGGCGGTGAGGACGAAATGATGGCCAACCTCTGCGCCAACGTCACCCCGGCCTCAACCCCAGCCACCCCGCCCCCGGCTGGCCAGTCAGCCGGGACGGACAATGCGGCCCCCAGGTCAGCAGCACCGAAGACGACGACCCCGAAGCCTGCGGTGCCGAAGACTGCTGCCCCGAAAACCTCCACACCGCAGCCAGCAGCACCGAAAGCGGCGCCCCCCAAAACCTCAGCACCAAAACCAGCGGCACCCTGAGCAACGCTCACGTCAACCCAGACATGCGAGCGAAGCACGGGCATTGGCCCTACTTCGCCTCCATCCAGTTGGGTCCCACACCGGTCTCCACCCTCAGCGGAACCGAGAGCCTCACGGCCCCTTCCATTGTGCGACGGGTCAGTGCCAGCACCTCCTCCACCGCCTCCGGGGCACTTTCGAGCACCAGTTCATCGTGAACCTGCAGCAGAAGCCGAGCCGCCAGGGAGCGGCTCTGCAGCTCTCTCTGCAACTGAATCATCGCCAGCTTGATGATGTCTGCCGAAGAGCCCTGAATCGGTGCGTTGGCAGCCGCCCGCAACTGCTGGGCTTCCAGACCGCCACGATGGGCCACCGCGAGGTCGATCGAAAGCGGATCCTTGCCGAGCAAGCGCCCCAGCCCATGGGGATCAAAGGCGAAGGGCCGTCGGCGGCCCAGGATCGTTTCCACATAGCCACGGGAGAGAGCCAGCCGTTCCTGCAACTCCAGGAAGGCGAACACCTTCGGGTAGCGCTGCTTGTACTTGCTCAGGAACTCCTTGGCGACGGCCTGGCTGACGCCGGTCTCGCGCGCGAAGCGCTGGGCACCCATGCCGTAGATCACCCCGAAGTTGATCGTCTTGCCGAGGCGGCGCTCTTCAGGAGTGACCTCCTCCTTCTCGAGCAGCAACCTGGCGGTGAGGGCATGCACATCGTCGCCACTGCGGTAGGCCTGCAGCAGCACCTCCTCGCCCGAGAGGTGGGTGAGGATGCGCAGCTCGATCTGGGAGTAATCGGCGCTGATCAGCTGCCAGCCCTCCTGGGGCAGAAACGCCTTGCGAATCCGGCGACTGAACTCGGTGCGGATCGGGATGTTCTGCAGGTTGGGATTGCTGCTCGAGAGCCGCCCGGTGGCGGTCACGGCCTGGTTGAAATCCGTATGTACCCGACCGGTTTCAGGCTCAACCAGGGCCGGGAGCGCATCCACGTAGGTGCTCTTGAGCTTGCTGAGGGTGCGGTGCTCCAGCACAAGCGGTACGACCGGATGGGCATCTTCCAGCTTTTCCAGAACGGCTGCGTCGGTGCTCCAGCCGGTTTTGGTCCTCCGCGATTTCTTGCGGTCAAGACCCAGGGTGTCGAACAGCAGCTCACCCAGCTGTTTGGGTGACGCGAGGTTGAACTCAACGCCTGCGGCTTGCTTCGCTCGCTGCTCCAGGCTGGCCAGAGCGTCGGCGAGCTCCTGACTCAGGCTGCTCAGATAGGTGCTGTCAATGCGGATGCCTGTGGCTTCCATCAGCGCCAGCACAGGTTCGAGCGGGAGCTCCACCTGTTCCAACAGCGTGGGCAGAGCCTCCCCGAGCTCGCTCAGCTGCTGCTTCAGCAGCCCGGTGAGCCTCCAGGTCAAGTGCACATCCATGCCGCAGTAGGAGGCAGCTGCCTCGATCGGCACCGCGGCGAAAGTGGCACCTTTCGGCACCAGCGCCGAAAATCCGATTGGGTTGAAGCCGAAGTTGCGCTGGGCCAGGGCCTCGAGACCGTGTTTGGCATTGGCATCGCGGAGATAATCCGCCAGGAGCGTGTCCATCACCACCCCGGCCAGAGGCAGGCCGTGCCGCAGCAACACCAGCCGGTCGTATTTGGCGTTCTGCAGGGTCTTGGGATGCTGGGCACTGGCAAGCCAGGGAGCCAGCGCCCTGAGCACCTGATCCAGTGGCAGCTGGGTCATGGGGAGCGGTGAAGCCTCCTGCAGCGCCGCAGGATCCGGAGGCTCGTGGCCGATCGGGATGTAAGCGACATCCTCCAGGCCATTCCCCCAGCAGAACCCGATCCCCACCAGTTCAGCCTGGAAGGGATTGAGGCTGGTGGTTTCGGTATCAAGGGCGATGGGGGCCGAAGAATCCGTGGCAGCCATCAGCCGGACGATCAGCCTCTCCAGCTGCTCGTTGCTGTGAATCAGCTCGGGCTTGAGAGCTGGCGGGGCGGATGTTTCCTCCCCAGCACCCGAAGTCACCCCAGCCCCAGTGGTCGCGGCCGGGGATGAACTGACCTCGGCCGCGGGGGTGACCGCTGCAACGGCAGCCATTGCCCCGGAGGCCGTTGTCGCGGCCGTGGCTTCCACCGCCACCGAAGCAGGGTTCGGTGCATCGGCCGAGAAAACGAGGCTGAAGCTGGGGGCCTGGCGCATCAGGCTGAACAGCTCCAACTCCTCAAGGGCACCGGCCAAAGCCTCCCCATTCACCTGACCCAGCCGCAGGCGCGGCTCCCTGGGCAAGGGAATGTCCACAAGGATCTCCGCCAACATGCGGGAGCGATAGGCGTTCTCCTTGTCGGCGCTGAGCTTGCCCTTCAAAGCCCCCTTGATCGCGCCCTTGCTGGCTTTGGCGCCCTCAAGCGCTTCAAGGGCTGCATAGACGCCATCGAGATCACCGTTCTCGCGGAGCAGGGTGATCGCCGTCTTGGGACCCACGCCCTTCACGCCGGGAATGTTGTCGGAGCTGTCGCCGGTGAGAGCCTTGAGATCCACTACCTCCTCCGGCGGCACACCGAGCTTGGCGATCACACCCTCGCGGCGGATCTCCACAGGACCCGAATTCTTCACGTAAGGACCGCCGCCCATGTACAGCACGGCGATATCCCGCTGGTCATCCACCAGTTGGAACAGATCGCGATCGCCCGAAAGGATGCGCACACGCCAGCCGGCATCCGCCCCGCGATTGGCCAGGGTGCCGAGCACGTCATCGGCCTCGAACCCCGGGGCCATGCAGATGGGGAGGTCGAGCGGGCCCGCGAGGATGTCCTGCAGGTTGGCCAGGTCTTCGAAAAAGTGCTCCGGGGCTTCATCCCGGTGGGCCTTGTAGGCCTCATCCGCCTCATGACGAAAGGTGGGGCCGGCCGTGTCAAAGGCAATCACCACCCCTTGGGGCGACAGACCACGGGCGTTGTCAAGAAGAGCCTTGAGAAAGCCGTAGGTCACGCTGGTGGGCACGCCGGCCTTGGTCGCCAGGCCGCCGTCACCTCCCTTGGCGAAGGCATAGAAACTGCGGAAAGCGAGGGAATGGCCATCCACCAACAGCAGAAGTGGCCTCTTGCTACCGGGAGGGGAGACAACCTCGTCGGTCGCGCACGGCTGCGATGCAGCGGGATGGCCCTTCTCGATCAACGATGCCATGCCGCCATGCCGGTCGGACCCTGCAGATCACTCCAGCCTGCCAGAGGAGGGCAAGCCCTTCCCGGTCCTTTGCGGCATCCTGGGTCCGAACCGCAGCTGCGACTCGCCGCCATGGCCCGCACCGCCCGCCGCTATGACATTCATCTGTTACTTGTCGGCGGCCAACGCGAAGTCATCCACTTCGCCACGCTGGAGGCCTTTCAGCAATGGTACGGCGAAGTTCTCACCGCATCCGCACCGGAAGCCTTTGTGAATGTGCCGATCAGGGATCTGGAGGGTGAATACCTGGTGGTGCGCCCCAGTGCTGTGATCGGCATCCGGGTCGAGCCCCAGTTCGGATCGGTGGATGACTGAGCTCCACCGGAGGCTTCCCGCATGACTCCGGAGAAGCTGACTTTGCTGTGGGGCATCACGGTGTTCTCCGGAGCCGTGGCCCAGACCCTCGCCCTGCTCACCGGTCTGCCGGGGGTTGTGTTGCTGCTCTCTGCAGGCCTGCTGATCGGCCGCTCGGGGCTGGGATTGGTCGAACCGCTCGATCTGGGAATCGGCCTCGAGACCGTGGTGGGCCTGCTGGTGAGCCTGGTGCTCTTCGACGGCGGCATCAACCTGCGTCTGCCCGGCGATGCCCTCAAGTGGCTCGTGGTGCGCATCGTGCTGGTGCGTCTGGTGCTGGCCCTGGTGGGAGGCCTGCTGGCGGCCCATTGGCTGGCTGGCCTCAGCTGGCAACTGGCCAGTGTCTTCAGCGCCATCGTTTTGGCCACCGGGCCCACGGTGGTCACCCCGCTGGTGCGGCAGATCGGCCTGATGCCCCCCCTGGGGGAGGTGCTGGAGGGTGAGGGGCTGGTGCTCGAACCGATCGGTGCGGTGCTGGCGCTGCTCCTGCTCGAGCTGGTGCTGGGCGATCTGCAGGGCTGGCGATCCGTGGCCACCGGTCTGCTGCTGCGCCTCGGGGTGGGGCTGGTGGTGGGCCTGGTGTGTGGAGCCCTGCTGGCTGAAGCCCTGAGGCGCCTGCCCTCCAGCTCCCGGGCCGGCCTGCGGCTGCAGCTCACCCTGGGGGTGCTGTTCCTGATGTATTCCTCCTGTGAACACTGGTTACCTGAATCGGGCCTGCCGGCTGCTGTAGCGGCTGGAGTGGTGGTGGGGCGCCGCCCCGATACCAATGCGGAGGAACTCGACGGGCTGATTCGTCAGCTGGCCCAGTTGGCGATCACGATGCTGTTTCCGCTGCTGGCGGCCGATGTCAGCTGGGCGGAGCTGAGCCCGCTCGGCTGGGGCGGGGTGGCCTGCGTGCTGGCCCTGATGGTGGTGGTGCGTCCGGTGGCGATTGGCCTGGCCACCTGGGGCATGGGGTACACCCTGCCCCAGCGCACCCTGCTCAGCTGGCTGGCACCACGAGGGATCGTCACCGCAGCCGTGGCCAGCCTGTTCGCCATTCGTCTCGAGGAGGCGGGTGTGGTTGGGGCAGGCCGGCTGCAGGGGTTGGTCTTCCTCACGATCCTGATGACCGTCGGGCTGCAGGGACTCAGTGCCCGGCTGCTGGCCCAACGGCTGCAGCTGATCAGTCCCGTCGATCCCGAGGCCGACTGCCCTGAGGCCGGCGACCCCCGGAGCGGCAACGCAGACGCCGGCAAAGCCACCGCAGAAGCCTCAGCCTGAGGCCAGGCGATGCAACCCCTGCTCAGGGGGTGAAGAAGGTTCCATCAGGTGGCCAGCTAGCTGATCGGGGCTCAGCCGATGGCCGTGGGCCTCACAGGCAGCGCTCGATGCGCTGAAGATCCTCGCCGTCATGGTGCAGCAGCAACCAGGTGCTGAGCAGGTCTGGGCCCTGGAGGCTGCCCAAGAGGGCAGCCCGCAGACTTTTCATCAGGACTCCCTTCTTGACATCGGCCGCCTTGCAGGCAGCGCCCAGCAGCTGCTGGGCCTGCTCCGCCTCCAGCGGGGCCTCGACACCATGGCCGCGCAGCGACTCCAGCAGGGCAGCCAAGGCTGCCTGGGCTGGGGCGGAGCCGATCTGGTCGCGCGCAGCTGGATCCAGCTCCGGCCGCTCGAAGAAGGGTTTGGCTTGGTCCACACCATCGGCGAGCAAGGTGAGGGAGGGGCCGATCAACTCGCAAAGCGCCTGTTGCCAGGATTGACTCTGTGACGCTGCAATCTGTGCTGGCTTGATTGGATCTGACTCGATCTGGGCAGATGGAATCCAGCCTTGCTCGGCCCAGAGCGGCAGGAGCTGCTCTCTCAGTTCGCTGGGAGGCAGGGCATGCAGGATCTGGCCGTTCAGCCAGTTCAGCTTGTCCCAGTCAAAGCGGGCGCCAGCTTTGTTGACGCGCTCGAAATCGAACACGGCGGCAGCTTCGCTGAGGGTGAACCGTTCCCCCATGCCTTCCGGCGGCGACCAGCCCAGCAGGGTCATGTAATTGGCGAGGGCGACAGCGTCATACCCCATGCCGCGGAAGTCGCTGATCGAGGTGACACCATCGCGCTTGGAGAGCTTGCGGCCCTCCTTGTTGAGGATCAGCGGCGTGTGGGCGAAGACCGGCTGGGGCAACCCCAGGGCGTCGTAAAGCAGCAGCTGCTTGGCCGTGTTGGCGATGTGGTCTTCGCCGCGGATCACGTGGGTGATCGCCATGGCGGCATCGTCTACCACCACCACCAGGTTGTAGAGCGGGTCCCCGATCCGATCGGACGGGGCCCTGCGGGCGACCACCATGTCTCCGCCGAGGTCACTGCCGGCCCAGCGCATCGGACCGCGCACCAGATCCGTCCAGCTGATCGTGGCATCGTCATCGATGCGGAAGCGGATCACCGCCTCCCGGCCTTCGGCAATGAAGGCCGCCTCCTGTTCGGGGCTGAGATCGCGGTGGCGATTGTCGTAGCGGGGGGCCTTGCTGGCCGCCGCCTGCTGCTCCCGCATCGCCGTCAGCTCGGCCTCGGTGGCGTAGCAGCGATAGGCATGGCCGCTGGCCAGCAACTGCTCGATCGCCATCCGATGCTCCGCCAGACGGGTGCTCTGAATCACCGGCTCCCCGTCCCAGTCCAGACCCAGCCAGGCCAGGCCCTCCAGGATGTTGTCGGTGTACTCCTGCCGGCTGCGCTCCTTGTCAGTGTCCTCGATGCGCAGCAGAAACTGGCCACCTTGGCGCCGGGCGAAGAGCCAGTTGAACACGGCTGTCCGCGCAGTGCCGATGTGCAGCGTGCCGGTAGGACTGGGAGCCAGACGAACCCGTACCGTCACCTTCGGCGATCTCCGGATGAATCAAAAACGGGACTGACGGGGCTCGAACCCGCAACTTCCGCCGTGACAGGGCGGTGCTCTAACCGATTGAACTACAGTCCCAGCCGGGCCAGAAGCACGACCAGTGGCAACCTACAACAGCAACAATCTTCGAAGAGATCCGCTGGATCAAAGTCCTTTGGATTGAAACCCGAAGATCAAACCTGAACGCGGTGGCCGTGGCGGCGGACGTTACCGCCCTCCGACCCAATGAGTATCGGCGTTCACCCGTCCATTCGTCAACCGATTGCAGCGCCGCAGGCCGGCAGCCAAACCGGCGGCGGATCAGGCCTGGCGGCACCCGTGCGGAGACCTGGAAAGGGAAAGATCGGGCGTGGTCCACGGCCATCCAACCAGCACCACAAAACCGCCAAAAGACCGAGTCCGTGAGGAATCGGCCATGGCGGCATGGCTGAGGAAGGATGACAACCTCAGCAGCAGAAATCCTGAAGGCGAGAAGAAGATGAAGTTTGAAAGTGATGATCAGAAAGAATCAAGGCGAATGCCGTGAAGACTCACAACTTTCAACCAAGCTACATCTCTACACCACCATCAAGGCTTGGCTCGGTCAGGGCCTGAAACCGGCCGGCTCAATCAGGCGCACCTGATTACCACGGGCTGTGAATTCACGACCTTGATCACTCTGGACAACCACACGGCCACCCGACTTGACACGGATCACACGAGCACGAACCCAGCCGAGGGCAGCTGACTCAAGCACCTTCACCACATCGCCGGGCTGTAGATCCAACTCCATGTTCTGGATGACGAAACGGCATGGGGGGGGACATCGAACGCGCCGTGGAGGACTTGAACCCCCGACATCAGGTTTTGGAGACCTGCGTTCTACCAACTGAACTAACGGCGCAAGGCGATGTCCCCGTTGAAACGAGGGCTGAACCTCAGCGATCGAAGCGCTGCTTCACACGGGTGGCCTTGCCCACCCGGTCTCGCAGATAGAACAGCTTCGCACGACGAACCTTACCGCGGCGCTCCACCTTGATGGAGGCGACCTGGGGGCTGTGGAGCATAAAGACCCGCTCCACACCGACGCCCTGGAAGATCCGGCGCACGGTGATCGTGGAGTTGAGGCCACCGTGGCGCTTCGCGATCACAACCCCCTCGTAGGGCTGGACACGCTCCTTGTTGCCCTCGCGGATGCGGACGCCCACCTTGACAGTGTCGCCCACATAGATGTCGGGGAGATCGCTCTTGAGCTGCTCAGCCTCAAAGGCGCGGATCAGATCCTGGGGGCTGAGCCGGCCGGTGGAGGCGCCAGCCGCGGCAGCGGGGGTGGCCACGGCGCTGGTTTCCGCCACGTCGGCTGTCGCTTCAGCCTGGTTCTCTGCGGTCTCTGTCACTGCGGTCTCAGTCACGGGCTGGTCGGTGTTCGGGGGTGGTCCGGAGGTTGGGGGATGGCGGAAGGTCCGTGGGGCACTCTCGCAGCCTGAAACCGCGAGTCCTCTGAATGGCAGTCCGGAGCCTGCGATTCAAAGGGTGCCGTAGCGGGAGCCATCCAGCTCCGCGACACCTGGCCAAACAAGGAGATTACCTTCTCACGTGTCGGCCTCGGGCCTCCCCCCCTGGCATCAGCCCTGAGCAACGCCCTGACGCAGCTTCTGCCATTGGCGCCGCAGGCGCTGGAAGGCCATGGCCGAACCACTGAGCAGCATCGAGACCAGCCCCAGGCCATTCAGCACCACGTAAACGGTTTCACCATGGGGACCGAACCACTGGCGCAGCCATTCGCCCTCGTGCAGCACCATCAGCAGGTGAGCCCGATCCCGATCCCAGCCGGCCCAGTCGCGCAGGACGCGGTAGGCCACCCCACTGGCCACCGTGAGCAGCAGCGGCGCCAGCACGACCGGGGCCAGGCTGCCGTGCCACTGGCGCAGACGCACCACCAGGGAGGGGCGTGGGGCCGCCGGGTTCCTTCCCGCCATCGTTACTCCACGGCAGTGACATCCCCGCCATTGATAACTTGCAACCACGCCTCGTGCATGGCCCGATGAATCTGTTCGCCGATCTGCTGGCCAGCACCACGGCCGCCACCACCAATGGGGTCACCCAGACCGGGCCTCGGATTCAGAAGAGTCGCCGCGGGGTTGAGATCAAATCGGCGCGCGAGGTGGAGACCATGCGCAAGGCCAGCCGCATCGTGGCCACGGTGCTGCGCGAGATCATCGAGCTGGTGGAGCCGGGTATGACCACCACCGATCTCGACCGCCATGCCGAGACCCGCATCCGTGCCATGGGGGCGGTGCCCAGCTTCAAGGGCTACCACGGCTTTCCAGCCAGCATCTGCGCCAGCATCAACAACGAGGTGGTGCATGGCATCCCCAGCCCCAAGCGGGTGATCAAGCCCGGCGACCTGGTCAAGGTGGACACCGGTGCCTACTTCGACGGCTACCACGGCGACAGCTGCGTCACCATCTGCGTCGGTGAGGGAGTCAGCGAAGCAGCCGAGCGCCTGTCCCGCGTTGCGCAGGAATCGTTGATGCAGGGGCTGGCGCGCATCAAGGCCGGCAACACCCTGCTGGACATCGCCGGTGCCGTGCAGGATCACGTCGAAGCGCATGGCTATGCGGTGGTGGAGGACTACACCGGCCATGGCGTCGGGCGCAACCTGCACGAGGAGCCCTCGGTGTTCAACTACCGCACCCGCGATCTGCCCAACATGAAGCTGCGGGCGGGCATGACCCTGGCGGTGGAGCCGATCCTCAATGCCGGCAGCAAGGATTGCCGCACCCTGCGCGACCGCTGGACGGTGGTGACCGTCGACGGGAGCCTCTCAGCCCAGTGGGAGCACACCATCGTGGTGACCAGCGACGGCTGTGAGATCCTCACCGACCGCGACTTCTGAAGCAGGCCGTTCAGGGCTACGCTGGGGCCCCTGAGCGACCACTGAACAACCTGAAGTACAGCCAGCGGCTCAAGGTCGTCAACGGCATCAGGACATAGGTCAGAGGATTGGGCGTCACAATGATCAGCCCCAGATCCCAGTCCGCCTGGCGCAGGATCTCCCGGGCGACAAAGCCGCTGCTCATCAGCCCGATCGGATTGAGGGCCGAGCGGAACGGCCCGAGAACCAGGCGGCGGAGCCGCAGACCTGAGCCTGGCTTGCCGGCCAGATCCAGGGCCCGCAGGCTGAGCACCTGCCCGAGAAGGCGCTTGCTGATCTCGTAGAGAGGGCTGAGGGCCGGCTGGATCTCCGCTTCCGAGGTGTTGAGCCACACCTCGGGGCGGTGTCGCCCCTGCCGTTCAACCGCGCTGCGCCGCTCGGCAACCTGGGCAAACAGCTCCAGCAGACGCCAGCTGCTCAGGGCATTGACCTCCAGAGAGGTGGCGACTGCGGCACTGTCACGGGCACCGTAGAGATTCACACCATGATTGAGCACGAGCACATCCACGCTCTCCAGCACTGGACTCAGTTCCTCCTCCTGCCCCACCTGCCAGGTGACCTGACGTAAGGGAATCGCCTCGCCGGCCTCGTCCTGGAGCTTCAGCATCGTGGTGCCGTGGGTCAGGGCCACCAGTTCGGCGCCGCGGCAGTGCCAGGCCTTCAGCAGGGCCTTCCCGAGGGCGCCGCTGGCGCCTGTGATGGCCACCGTGGGGCGGCTGCGGAGCGGAAGGTCGGCAGACGGGCCACTCATGGTCTGGCGCGGGGCAGGGATTTCGCGCCAGCATGGATCGCAGCACGATCGGATCCCTTCAAGGCTGATGCCCACCCCCCTGCTGGACGCAGCACTTCTGCCGTTGTTCGCCCCCTACTGCGGCGGACTCGGGCGTCAGTCACTGATCGAGGAGGCACTGCGACAGCTGGCTCTGGGGCAATTTCAAGGCAAGCGGCCTCTGCGCGACGGCGGCACCCATCCCTTCGTGCTCCGCTGGCAGGCGGAGCCGGCCCCTCTGGAACCGGCCCGCTGCACACTCACATTCACTGAGCAATTCAGTCCCGATGGGCAGCCGATCACCTACTCCTTCAACATCCCCACCCATCAGCTGCTGTCGTTGCTGATGGAACGGGAGGGTGAGGTGCTGCCGGCCAATTTCTGGCGCTGGCTGCTGATCGGGCAGGGCACTCCGTCAGGAACCGCCTGAAGCACGATGACTAAATTGACCACCAATCCTCTGGTCAGCGAGGCCATTTCATGCCCACCCCCCTGCTGATCGGCTCCTGTGAACCCTTCAGCGGCAAATCGGCCGTGGTTCTGGGGCTGGCCAGGCAGCTGCTGCACCTGGGGGCGGTCATCCGCTTCGGCAAGCCCCTGGCCACCACCCCCGAACCGGGAGCCACGGGGATCGATGCCGACGTCCGCTTCATTGCCCAAACCCTGCACCTCGACGACGACCATCTGCTGCCATCGCTGGCTGTCCTCGATCCGGACAATGCCCGCGACCGGCTGATGCGCGGCGATCTCTCCAGTGATCCGGCCCTGGAGCAGCTGCACCAGACCCTGATCGGATTCGGAGACGGCCTGGCCCTTCTGGAAGCCGCCGGCAGCCTGAGCGAAGGGATGCTGTATGGCCTGAGCCTGCCCCAGCTTGCGGAAGGGCTTGATGCTTCCGTGGTGCTTGTGCATCTCTGGGCCGACAGCAGCAGCGTCGATCCGCTGCTGCAGGCCAGGGAGCTTCTCGGCGAGCGCTTGGCCGGCGTTGTGCTGAACGCCGTGTCCCTGGAGGCGGTGGCGCGGGTCCGCGAAGACGTGCAACCGGCCCTGGAGCGTCTGGGCATGCCGGTCTACGGGGTGATGCCGCGCAGTCCGCTGCTGCGCAGCGTCACCGTGGAGGAGCTGGGCCGGCGCCTGGAAGCCGACGTGCTCTGCTGCCGCGATCGCCTCGACCTGCTGGTGGAAACACTCTCGATCGGAGCGATGAACGTGAATTCCGCCATGGAATTCTTTCGGCGTCGCCGCAATATGGCCGTGGTGACAGGGGCAGACCGCACCGACATCCAGCTGGCGGCGCTGGAGGCCAGCACCCAGTGCCTCATCTTGACCGGGGCCGGAGATCCCCTGCCGCAGCTGATCAACCGTGCCGAGGAACTGGAGGTGCATCTGCTCAAGGTAGAGCATGACACCCTCACCACCGTGGAAGTGATCGAGCGAGCATTCGGACATGTGCGGTTGCATGAGTCCGTCAAGGCCACCTATGCCGTGCGCCTCGTGGAAGAGCACTGCGATTTCAGCCAGCTGTTCGAGCGACTGCAATTGCCAGCGGCGTTGTAGCCGGATCCCGGAACCCTCCGGAACGCTGCTAGTTTCACCCCAACCACTGCGGCGATTAGCACCTGGTGACCCGGTCCCTTGATCTGCCGGCCATGGACCGGATCGACACGCTGGCCCAGGAGCTGGCCATGCTCCAGGACCGCAGCAAGCGGCGTATCGCCATCCTCGGCAGCCGCCATGTGCCTGTGGTCTCGGTGCACCTGGTGGAGGTGGTAGCCCGCTC
The DNA here is from genome assembly GCF_015840525.1 of Synechococcus sp. CBW1006. NCBI lineage: Bacteria > Bacillati > Cyanobacteriota > Cyanophyceae > Synechococcales > Synechococcaceae > Synechococcus > Synechococcus sp. CBW1006. Next base: position 3,715,158 of record NZ_CP060396.1, read on the forward strand.
CCTGGCCCAGGAGGGTCACAACCTGATCACCTCTGGAGCCCAGGGTGTCAACGCCGCCGTGATCCGCAGCGTGCTGGAGGTGGATGCTTCCCGCCTCACGGTGCTGCTGCCCCAGAGTCTCGATCGCCAGCCCGTCGAATCACGCGAGCAACTGGATCGGGTGCTGCACTTGGTCGAGAAGCCCGAGCACGATGAGCTGCCCCTGCCGATGGCGAGCAGTCTCTGCAACCAGGACATCATCACCCGCTGCGATCAGCTGATCTGCTACGCCTTCCACGACAGCGAAACCCTGCTGGCCAGCTGCCGGGTCGCCGAGGACATGGGCAAGGTGGTGAGCCTGTTGTTCTTCGACTGAGGAGCCTTCCGGTTCAGCGCGGCAGGATCTGCAGCCGATTGCCCTCGCGGCCCATCACGGTCACCTGTTGGCCCGCCTCAAGGAGCCGCTCCGGCTCGAGGCTCTCAGCTGCCCAGCTCTGACCGTTCCAGCGCACCCGCCCCTGGCCCTGCCGGTCAAAGCCAGTGATCACCTCGGCAGTCTCCTGCCCCGCCTGTTGTGGCAGGGCCCGCCTACGCCGCTGGTGCGACCACCGCCACAGCAGGGTGTATCCAGCTCCGGCCAGAATCGCAGCCAGCAGGCCCTGCAAGGCAGGAGCCAGGGGCACCAGGGCGGTGATGATCGAGAGGAGCAGGGCCACCACGGCCCCCACCAGCCAACCGTCGAATTCGGCGCCGACCAGCTCCAGCAGCAGCAGGCCGCCGGCAATGGCAAGCCAGATCAGAGAGGCCAAGGGCGGGTTGTCGCTGCTCTCATCCTGCCTAGGTTGGAGCCACTGCGGCAGCGACCCGATGGAAGCCTTGCTCTCCCTTCCCGCCATGGCCCTGCTGGCGGTCCTCGGCATCAGCAGCGTCAAGATCACCAGCGGCGGCCGCTCGATGCTGGTGGAACGCCTGGGCAAGTACGACCGCCAGCTCACGCCGGGCCTCTCCTTCGTGATGCCGATGGTGGAGAAGGTGGTGAGCCACGAATCGCTCAAGGAGCGGGTGCTGGACATCCCGCCGCAGCAGTGCATCACCCGCGACAACGTCTCGATCGAGGTGGATGCGGTGGTGTATTGGCAACTGCTGGAGCATGCCCGCGCCTACTACGGCGTCGACAACCTCCAGGCGGCCATGGTCAACCTGGTGCTGACCCAGATCCGCGCTGAGATGGGCAAGCTCGACCTCGACCAGACCTTCACCACCCGCCAGGAGGTGAACGAGGCGCTGCTCAAGGAACTCGATACCGCCACCGATCCCTGGGGCGTCAAGGTGACCCGGGTCGAGATGCGCGACATCGTGCCCTCCCAGGGGGTGCAGCAGGCGATGGAGAAACAGATGACCGCCGAGCGGGAAAAGCGGGCGGCGATCCTGCGCTCCGAGGGGGAGCGAGAAGCCCAGCTCAACGGCGCCAAGGGCCGCGCCGATGCCCTCGTGCTCGACGCCGAAGCGAAGAAGACGGCGCTGGTGATGGAGGCCGAAGCCCAGGCGAATCAGCAGAAAGTGTTGGCTGCGGCCCGGGCCGCAGCAGCCATGGAACTGGCCCGGGTGATCGAGACCCATCCCGCCGCAGCCGAAAGCCTGCGGCTGCTGCTGGCCAAGGATTGGATGGCCATGGGGCAGGAAATGGCCCGGGCCGAAGGCGGCTCGGTGTTGATGGTGGATCCCCAGAGCCCCGCCTCCCTGCTCGCCGCCCTCAAGGGCCTGCAAGATCACAAGAGCTGATCACCCATGGGGCGGACTCCCGCCCGATCAGCCGGCCAGCACCCCCTGGAGGCCGGCCAGATACAGCAGCGCGGTGCAGAGCAGGCCGCTGATCCAGCAGAGGCTGCGCAGGGGCGGCAGATCGGCGAGGTAGGCGCCGATGTAGAGCAAGCGCGCAGCCGGATGCAGCCAGGCCGCCAGGGCGATCCAGGGGACGGCCGCCTGTATCGACGGGGCGTGGATCAGGCAGAGCAGGCAGGCCGGCGCATGCAGGCCGAAGGCCTCAAAGCTGTTCTGATGGGCCCACTGGGCCCGCTTCCCCCAGGCCGGCAACCGCTCGAACATCGCCCGCGGCGCCGAGAGATCCGCCAGGCTGAAATCGGCCTGGCTGCGGCCGGCAGCGAGGGGAATCAGGCTGGCGATCACCACGGCACCCGCCAGCACCAGCGACCAGGCGAAGGCGGCGCCCGGCGCAGCAGCCGAAAGCGGAGGGAGCAGCAGGGCAAGCGCGAAGGGCGGCATCAGCTGAGGGCCTGAGAAACGAAAGCCGTTCTAAGCCTCGACTCCTTCCACCTTCCCAAGGCAGGGCAGACGCCCAGGAGCTTCAGCGCGACTCCGGCGGGCGGGTGGCCCGGGCCTCCCGCATCAACTGCGAGGGCTTGACATGGAACCGCTGCTGAAAATCGACGCTGAACAGGCTGAGCGAGCGATAGCCGCACTGGGTGGCGATCTGAGCCACCGAATCACCAGGCGCAGGATTCTGCAGACAACGGCGCGCCTGATCCAACCGCTGGTTGCGGATCCACTGGGTTGCCGTACATCCCAACCGCTCCTTGAAGGCATATTGCAGAGCGCGCCTGGAGTAATGGCTATACGACTCCAGCATCGTGAGATTGAGCGGCTGGGCAAGGTTGAACTTGATATAGTCGAGCAACTCATCAAACGTATCGCGGCCCTGCCGATCCTTCTGGTTGAGCCGATCCAGAGGGCTGTCCAGAAGCAAGTCCGGCAGCATCATCGCCGCCATCAGCCGGTAGATCCGTTCATCCACCTGCAGGCGTTCAATCAACACCGGACTGGCATCAACCAGCTGATTGACCAGGCTGATCTCCTGGCGAACCAGGGCCTGAAGCGGTGGCCCGTCGCTGTCGGCGGAGAGCTTCCTGCACTGACTCTGCTGCATCAAGTCCTTCCAGGCCGCTGGACAATGCTGGAGCCCTCCCATGACCATGGCCGTCCTCAGGAGTCGTTCCGGCCGCAGGTGACACAGCAGGGCGCTGACCGCTGTGGTGTCGCAGCAATAGGCGGCGCCATTGAGAATCAGGCAGTCATCCGCCTGACAGGACCACTCGTGGGACTCCTGGCGGACCCGTTGCTCCCCTCCATAGCCCAGCACAACGGTGAGTCCATCGTGCTCCTGCGTTTGCAGATGACAGGGGGGAAGGATGCCAGCCACCAGCGCAACGCCACCGAACGACGACTCGAATCCGTAGTGCCACCACGGCACGGAAGCGGAGGCGGCTTCGAGCTGCTGCAGTGGCACCACCGTGCTGATCAACTCGGCACTGCGGGCGATGTCCTCAATCCGCAGCAACCTGGCCTGAAAGGGATTGGTAAGACCGGCGGCCTGGGGGTGCGGCTCGAATGGGTGCGGGATCGAGGTGGCCACGCTAAGGGCTGACCAGCGCAATTCCGCAGGCTGATCGGATGGCAGATCGGCTGATCGCGAGTTGGTTCATCGATGCCACCGCCGTTTTCGACAGTCAGAAAACGCTAATGGATCGAAGCCAAAGGACCGACCGTCCGCTGAACAGCAACTTGCACATCACCAACGATTTTGCATGGTTCTGATAAAAACTGGTGGCAGTGCCGCTGGCCCCTGGATCCTGGCCTCTTTCGCCAGCCGATGCATCACCGATCCAGAGATCTAGGCTGAAGTTGATCAGCGGCTCTCCTTTGCCCATGGCGTGCTCCTCCAGCGCGGTGCGCCAAGAATGAGAACCTTCCAGGGCATGACGATCACCCGGGTGGTAGGCATCGGAACCTCGGCCGGGGGCCTGGCGGCCTTGACGGATCTGGTCAGCCAGCTGACGGCCGGCGGACGACAGGCCTATGTGGTGGCTCAGCACCTTGATCCCGACCACCACAGCCACCTGCTCGAGCTGCTGGCCCGGACCAGCCGTTTGCCCGTGGTCCTGGCTCGCGATGGGGCACCGCTGCAGCCCGATGTGATCGCCATCGTTCCGCCCAACCACGACGTCACGGTCGTGGCGAACCGCCTCAGTCTTCAGGCGCCGGCTCCTCGCTACGGTCCAGCCCCCAGCATCGACCTGCTGTTGGCCTCGATCGCAAGGGAGTGGGGTGCCAACGGAGTGGCCGTGGTGCTGTCCGGCACCGGCAGCGATGGCGCCTTCGGGCTGCGCTCGGTCAAGGAAGCGGGCGGACTCACCCTGGCCCAGAGCCCGGCAGAGGCGAAGTTCGGCGCCATGCCGCGGGCAGCCATCACCCTCGGCGGCGCTGTGCTGGTGCTGGAGGCGGGCGCGATCGGGCAGCATCTGGCCGGACTGAACAGCCTCACCCCAGCGGCAGCCGAGGAGGCCCCAGCGCCTGGCTCCGGCCTGCCGGCCACCCCGATCGGCTTGTCCGCGCTGATCGAGCCCTTGCAGCGCGCCACCGGTCTGGATGCGTCCCATTACACCGAGGCGTCGCTGCGCCGCCAGGTGGAACGACGCATGGCGACCCACCAGCTCAGCGACCTGGAGGCCTACATGCCCCTGCTGGAGGGTGACCCTGAAGAGGCCCAGGCACTGGCCCAGACCCTGCTGGCGTCAGGCACCTCCTTCTTTCGCGATCCCCAGGCCTTTTCGGCCCTGAGACGGCTCCTGCTCGATGGCCTCTCCAGGCGCCCGGCACCGCATTTCCTGCGCGTCTGGGTGCCGGGCTGCGCCAGCGGCGAAGAGGCCTATTCGATCGCCATGTTGATCAGTGAGCTGCTCGGCCATCCCCACGATCTGGCTGCCCAGCTGAAGATCTTCGCCACGGATCTCAGTGAGCAGAGCCTGTCGATCGCCCGCCTCGGAGTGTATCCAGATGCCGCAGTGGCTGGGATTCCAGCGGAATTACGCCAGCGCTTCCTGATGGATCGGGGAGCCGAACACGTGATCTGTGAATCATTGCGGACCTGCATGGTCTTCGCCCGCCACGACATGGGCAAGGACCCACCATTTCCGCGGCTCGATCTGATCGCCTGCCGCAACACGCTGATCGATTTCACCGCACCCGTTCAGGAACGGGTGCTGGCCCTGTTCAGTTTTGCCCTGGTGCCCGGAGGACTGTTGTTCCTCGGCCATGCGGACGCCCTCGGAAGCCGCATCAGCGGTTTCCATTTGGCTGATGGGGAACAGAACCTGTACCACCGTTCCGGCGACACGCTCACGCGCCAGCCCCTGCCGCCTGGTCCTGCCGCGGGCCGGCAGGGGCTCGCTGCAGCTCCGACCCGTTCGATCACCGTGCTGCGAGAGACCATCCCCGAGCAGCACATGGCCCTGCTCGAGGTGCTGATCCGTGCCTTCTGCCAGCCCAGCCTCGTGCTGGATGAATGGCACGATCTGGTGGAAGTGATCGGCGACATCACCCCCTACTGCCGCCTGCCGGAAGGGCGACTCACGACAGCCGCCCAATCGTTTCTCCGGCCCGAACTGCGCAGCGAGGCCAGGGCCCTGTTTCTGCTGACCCCCGCCGTCAACACCACCGCACGCAGTACCGCCGTGCATCTGGAAGACCTCGACCAGTGGGTGCGGCTGGAGCTTCGCTGCCTGACGGTGGATGGCCGTTCCATCCTGCTGCTCAGCTTTGTGCCGCAGGGGGAGAAGGAGGCCGGCCTCACCACAACGGCGCCACCGGGGGAACGGGATGCCGCCTTCGATCGCGAAATCCAGCGCCTTGAGCGTAAACTGCTGAGCAGTCAGGAGACCCTGCAGCGCTCCTTGATGGAACTGGAGCAGGCGAATGCTGATCTGGAGTCCTTTTCCGAGGAGCTGCAGGCGTCGTCCGAGGAGCTGCAGTCGTCCAACGAGGAGCTGGAGGCCTCCAACGAGGAGATGCAGGTCACCAACCAGGAACTGGCGACGCTGAACCAGACGCTGAGCTGCCGCGGCGAACAGCTGGAGCGGCTCAACGCTGATCTGGAAAACATCCAGAGTTCGCTCAGCCAGGGCATGGTGATCGTCGATCGCCAACTCTGTGTCACCCGCTTCACCCCTCTGGCGGTGCGGGTCTTCGCCTTGATGGCCAGCGATCTCGGCAAGCCGTTGCTGCGCATTCCCACCACCCTGCCGCTGCCGCAGCTGCCGGAGGCCCTGGAGGCGGTGCTGCAGGGCGAACCGCGGCAAAGCCTCGAGGCCAGCAGTGAAGATGTCTCCTACCTGATTCAGGTGCTGCCCTACCAGGATCTGGAAGGTCGACGCCGCGGCGCCATCGTCACCCTCACCGATGTGTCCGAGCTGATGGAGATGAGCCGGGCGGCGGAGGCGGCCCTCAACGAGTTCTCCAGCCTCACTGATGCCCTCGATGCGGTGGTCTGGAAGTGGAATCAGGGCATGAGCGAGCTTCTCTACGTGAGCCAGCGCATCCACTCCCTGACGGGCTGGTCCCCCGCCGAACTCTGTGAACATCCAGAGCGGTTCGTCAAGGCGATCGTGCCGGATGATCGTGGCCGCGTGGAGGCGGCCCGCGACTGGACCCAGGGTCGCTGGACCGTGCGCTACCGCCTCACCACCCGCTCAGGCCGGCCGCTCTGGGTGGTTGAGGCGGGCCGGGTCGTCAAGGACGGCGACGATCGTTTCGTGGTGGGCACGCTCACCGAGGTGACGCCTGGCCTCGGCCTCGGGGAGCGAGCGGAGGCGGCCTAACAAGTCCTGCAAGCCCTACAAGACCTGAAGCATGGAGTACAGGAAACGGTGGCAAGCGTCGAGATAACTATCGAAGAGGTGCTTGTTTGACGCAAAGGTGCAGCCCACGCCAAACAGATGTATCTATCGGCACTTCCGGCGTAATGTGAAACCAAAAGCAGGTGATCCATTCACCGGCTTTCCATACCGGAGGGGCACGTTTCCAACCCGAAAGACCCATGGACCTTGGCTGACTGAAAGAGGGGCGCAAGACGCCGTAACGCCTGATTGTTCATCTTTCCTTCCAATGTCATACTCTCCGTTGCCTCTTGATTCAGGGTCCGATGGACTCACGGAATATTTGTATTTATTGCGACGAGTTCCGCTGCTCACGGCATCAGAGGAACTTCACCTGGCCGCCATCGTGCAGCAATGGCTGAAGGATCCCCAGCCCACGAAAGCTCTGCGTTGCAGTGCGGAGAGAGCCAGAAACCGGATGGTGTCCGCCAATCTCAGGCTGGTGGTGATGATTGCACGCCGATACAGCAGTCGTCTCGATGGCCTTCATCTGGAAATGCTTGATTTGCTGCAGGCCGGCAACCTGGGCTTGATTGAGGCCGTGGAGCGATTTGATCCGAAACGAGGCTATAAGTTTTCTACCTACGCCTTCTGGTGGATTCGCAAAGCGATCGGCAATTGCTTGAGGGAATCGGGCTCTCCCATCCGCATCCCGGTCCCGATGATCACCCTGGTCAGCCGCGCCCATAGGCTGCAGGCCCGCTCCGATCGGAGCCTCACAACCCGCGAGCTGGCTGCTGCGCTTGATGTGGAGGAGGAGCGGCTGGAGGCCTCGCTTCGTGCCGTTCGACACAGCCGCATGACCTCCCTGCATCAGCCGATTGCCGGCGCAACAGACGATCTCTGCCTCATCGATGCGATTGCCGATGAGCGTGTTCCGGTGCTGGAAGAGGATTACCGGTGGTTGCGGGAACAGGTGGATGCACTGGATCACCGGGAGCGCCGTCTTCTGAGCTTGCGTTATGCCGAACCGGATGGTCGCTCCCTGAGCTCCACCGCAGAGATGATGGGGCTGACCAAAGGTGTGGTTCAGAATCTGGAGCGACAGACCTTTCGGAAGCTGCGCCGTTGTCTGGCGCCGGTTCTTGATCCCTGCACGGCCTGAGGCATGACTGCGCAACTGGGTCCTGCCAATGCTGCCAGGATCATTCAAGTCGATGTCGATCAGCCCTACCGCGCCATCGTCGAGCAGATGGGCCATGGCGTGCTCACCCTCTCCAGTTCCGGTGCGGTGCACTACGCCAATCAGGCTCTGGCAGACCTGATCGGCCATGCCCGTGAGACCCTTTGCGGGCAACCCTTCACCGCGCTGACGCCCTCCAGCCAATGGCCCACGGTGGATCGCCTGCGGCAGGTGTCTCCAGGCCGCACCGAACAGGCCGAGCTGGTGCTGCTGCATCGCAACGGGGAGCCCGTTCTCACCCTGATGAGCAGCAGCGGCCTCCGCAATGGTGACCTCGAGACCCAGTGTCTGGTTGCCACCGATCTGAGCGGCCTGGCTCCAGTACACCTCGATCGGGGCAGTGAGACCTACCGACACCGGCTGTTGACCGAGGCGCTCTCGGCGTTTCTGGTGGAAATCGACGCAGACCGCTGCATCCGCTGGATCACCCCCTCGGTGCGATCCCTGCTCGGCTGGACCTCCCATCAACTGCTGGGTGGCAGCCTCGCTGAACTCCTGCCGGACGTCGATCTCCTGCCGGACTTCAATCCCGCCCAGGCCTTCGCCCTCTGCCCGGATCAGCAGAGTGTGCTGCGCCTTCGGGCCAGCGATGGCACCGACCGATGGATGCGCTGCCTCTGCTGGCCCCTGGCCGGCGAGGGACGTGCCTGCTGTGGCTGGATTCTTGCCTTTCAGGATGGGGCCGCCGCAGAGCGGATCAACGGCGACAGCTCCCATCGACGGGCACCACAGGGGGAGGCCGGCATCGGCAGCGATCGCCTCACAGGCCTGATGAACCGCACGGCTCTCGTGCAACGGTTGAGCCAGCTGGATCATTCCCGCTGGCGCCGCTGCCAGCCCGTGGGGCTGGCCTGCTGGGATCTCGATGCGTTCAGGCTCCTGAACCAGAGCTATGGCCGCGAGGCCGGCGATCAGGTGCTGCGCTCCCTTGCCGATCGCCTGCGCCGGCTGGTGCTGCCCAGCGATCTGATGGCCCGTCTGGGCGGCGATCAGCTGGTGGCGGTCTTCGCCGGCATGGGCAGCCTCGAGGAAGTGGTGCAACTGGCCGAATCGATCCGCAGGGTTCTGGCACTGCCGCTGCCGGTGAGCGGCCACTGGATCCGGCCACGGCTCAGCGTGGGGGTGACCCTCGAGCAGCCGGGCGACTGCCCCGAAGATCTGCTCAGCCGCACCTGCCGAGCCCTGCGCCAGGCCAAGTCCCAGGGCGGGAATCGGGGCTTTCCCGTGGCAGTGCCGCCGCTGCAGGCTGCCCATCCGGATCTGGCCAGCTGCTGCTGAGCCGCCAGACACATACGATTTGCTTGAGGCCTTCACTCTCTGCGCGAATGAGCTCCTACTCCTTCGATGTCGTGTCCGATTTCGATCGCCAGGAGCTGGTGAACGCCATTGATCAGGTGCGCCGCGAGGTGATCCAGCGCTACGACCTCAAGGACTCCGGCACCGAAATCGAGCTGGAGGAGACCAGCCTGGTGATCACCACCGCCAGCGAGATGACCCTGCAGGCGGTGGAAGACGTGCTGCGCCAGAAGGCGACCAAACGGGATCTTTCGCTCAAGATCTTCGATTTCCAGACTCCCGAACCGGCCGGTGGCAACCGGGTGCGGCAAGTGGTGACCCTCCGCAAGGGTCTGAGCCCGGAGCTGGCCAAATCGCTGAGCAAGAAAGTGCGTGACACCATCAAGAAGGTCACTGTGGCGATCCAGGGCGAAAGCCTGCGGATCACCGGCAAGAACAAGGATGACCTGCAGCAGGTGATCGCTCTGCTCAGGAGCGAAGATCTGGAGGTGCCGCTCCAGTTCGAGAACTACCGCTGAACTGAAACCGCTGAACTGAAAACACTGAGCCCAGGCCGCGCCAGGACCCTGAGGCGCCAGCGGCTTTCTTAAGATAATCGTTAGAAACGTCCAGGCGCAGACGGGCCCCATACCTTGAAGGGTCGGAACATTGCGGCACGATGCGCGGACTCGCCCAGCTGCGGAAGTTACGGCTGAGCTGGTTCCTGCTCAGCCATGGCCTGGGCAGCGCCCATGATTTCGTGGATGTGCTCTACCGCATCTATCTGAATCACAGCAAGATCATCCATTTTCGTGATGGATTTCCTGTTTATTCCCTCTCCACCCCGGCACTGTTCAGCCGCCCGGCCCATCACTTCATTGCCCGCACGCTCTACCGCGGCATCCAGAATCGCAACATCCCCAATCTGATGAGTCTGGCCGTCACCGACGGCTGCAACGCTCGCTGCAGCCACTGCAGCTTTTATCAGGGCGTCGAGGAACCCGGCCGCCCGCTGCTGAGCCTTGAGCAGACCCGGGAACTGATCCGTCAGGCCCAGGAGCTGGGCGTTTCGATCATCAACCTGGTGGGCGGTGAACCGCTGCAGCGACCCGATCTGAGCGAGATCATCCGCAGCGTCAACAAGGATCTCTCCACCGTGCTGCTGTTCACCAATGGCTGGCATCTGGCGGAGCAGGCGGTGGCCCTGCGCCGCGCCGGCCTCGACAGCGTCTACGTGAGCCTCGATGCCGCCGATGCGGCTCGCCATGACCAGCGCCGGGGCCTGCCGGGGCTGTTCGTGCGGGCCCTGCAGGGGCTGCGGGCGGCGCGCCGGCAGGGATTGTCGGTGGGCATCTCGGCCACCCTCACCCCGGAGGACTATGCCGCCGGCGAACTGGAGCGGCTGGTGGAGCTGGCCCGCCGGGTCGGTGCCCACGAAGTGCTGGTCTTCGATGCGCTGCCCAGCGGTCGGTTGCAGCACCGCGATGATCTGGTGGATCGCGAGGGCCATGCCGGTGGCGACGACTGGGTGGAGCGGATGATCCGCTCGGCCGATGGCTGGAATGCGGATCCGCGCTATCCCGGCGTGGTGTTTTCGGCTTACATCAGCAGCCACCGCAGTGTGGGCTGCGCCTGCGGCACGAGTTACTTCTATCTATCCCCCTATGGCGATGTGATGTCGTGTGATTTCAACCACGCCATCTTCGGCAATGCCGTGCAGGAACCGCTCTGGCGGGTCTGGCAGCGCCTCAGCGACGATCCAGATTTCCAGCGGGCCAAGTGGGGCGGCTGCAAGGTGAAGGATTCCGGGTTTCGCGCCAAACCCACCGTGCGGGGCGGGGCGGCCACCACTGTTCCATCGATTGCTCCATCACTTGTTCCATCGGTTGCTCCCTCGCCAGATCAGACCGTGTCTGCCGGAAGTGCCGCTGAGCCTTCACCATGGCCCTGACCCCCCTGCTGCTCACTGCCTGTGCGGTGGATCGCAGCCTCACCGGTGCCTCCTTCGGCTTTGTGGCCGCCGTGATCCTGCTCGGCCTGGCGGCGCTTGCCTGGCTGGCACGCTTCCGGGATCGGATACCGAGCCGGCTGGGTCTGATGGCCGTGGGGGTGCTGATCTTCGAGCTGTTCACGGCGCCGATGTGGCACAACGCCCACCTGGGCCGCTGGGCCTATCTCTACCAGGATGTCAGCTGGGTTCTGACCTTCGGTTGGAGCGTCTTTTTCCTGCTGGTGGTGGAGATCATCGACCAACTCCGGCCCCGCTGGCGAGCCTGGCGGCGCTTCACCGTGCAGCTGCTGCTGATCACGCTGCTCACCCTGCCCCTGGAAATTCTGGTCGTGCAGTTGGGCATCCGCAGCTATGCGCCCGAAGTGCTGGATGCCGTGGTGGGGGGCTTTGTAGCTGGGGTGCCGCTGCAGCTGCTGTTCTACGTGCCCGTGTTCACCTCCCTGGTGCTGTGCTTCTACAAGTACTGGTGCCTGGTGCTGGAAGATCCATTGCTGCTGCCGATGCGGCGGATTCACTGGGGTCGCGGCCTGGGCCTGACCCTGGTGGCGGTGCTGCTGTTTGAAGTGATGGTGGAGCCCATGGTCGACAACCGTGGATTTCCGGCCTGGTCGATGCTCTATCGCGACATCAGTGTGTTGATGAGCGGCCTCTGGATCCTGATGATCGCCATCACCGCCGCCGTTGTGTCGTCTTCCTTTGCGCACCGTCCGATCGCCCAGAGATTCGTGCTGGCGCTGATGGTGGCCACCTCCATCGCCCTGCCGATCGAATACACCCTCTGGAGCCTGGGGATCCGGGTTTATGGAGCCAGCGCCGTGGCGAACTTCTCGGGATTCACGATTCCGCTGCTGGGGGCTCCGATTGAAATCGCCTTTGCGATTCCCTGTTATCTGGCCCTGATCATCTGCTTCGTTCGCTACTGGGACATCGTGATCGACAACCATCTCTGAACGGCTTGATGCATCCATGACCTCCGCCTCTCCACCACCGCCGTCACTGCCGGGCACCCCATCCAAGCGCCCCGCACCCAGGCGGAAAGCCCCATCGCTACAAGCCGTGCTGTGGCTGCTGCTGCTGGGCCTGCCGGTGCTGCTGATCGGCCTGGTGGTGATGACAGGATCCGTGGGCAATGCCGCAGCACTTCTGTTCGTTTCGGTGGTCTGCACGGCCGGAATCGGCGGGGTGTTCTGGCTTGCCCTGGCCCTGCTGATCGGCTGGATGCTGAATTTGATCCTGCCCGGCCCACTGCGGAGGCCCCTGACCTTGCCCGCGACGGGCAGCGACCCGATGGTGACGCGGCTCACCACCTATGCCGGCCGTGCCCAGCAGCAGGGCATGGCACCGGAGCGGATCCGCCGGGATCTGGCCCGTGGCGGTTGGAGTTCGGTGCAGATCGAGGCGGCCCTGGCCGATTCCCGCCCCACCGATTCCCGCCCCGCCGATTCCCACCCAACCAAAGCCCAGCCATGACCGGGGTGATCCGCTCCCCCCTGGCGCTGCGATTGTGGCAATACCAGCGGGAACGTTTTCCCCTGCTGAAGCATGGGCCACTGATCCTGGTGTTCAGCGGCGCGGCCGTGGGCTACGGCGCCGCCCTGCAGGCCAGGGCCGCGAGTGTGCTGGCGCTGCTGGCGGGATCGGTGGTGGCCCTGCTGCTGTTTCTGCAGATGCGCATTGCCGATGAATTCAAGGACCTGGACGACGACCGCCGCTGGCGGCCCTACCGGGCGGTGCCGCGCGGACTGGTGAGCCTGCGGGAGCTGGCCGGGGTGGGGGTAGTGGCTACGGCCGTGCAGCTGGCCCTGGTGCTGGCGATCGCGCCCACGGCTCTGGGGGCTCTGGCCGTGCTCTGGGGCTACCTGCTGCTGATGTGCGCCGAATTCGGCTGTCGCCGCTGGCTCAAGGCCCACCTGGTGGTCTACGTCTTGAGCCACATGGTGATCGTGCCGCTGCTGGCCCTTCTGCTGATCGGGCTGCAGAGCGGTGCCGTCCAGGGCGGGGCTTTGCCGCCGGTCCCTCTGCTGCTCTATCTGATCACCGCCTATCTGGCCGGACTGGTGATCGAACTCGGTCGCAAGATCCGGGCACCGATCGCCGAAGAGCCGGGGGTCGAGACCTGGAGCGCCCTCTGGGGCCTGCGGCCGGCTCTGACCCTGTGGTGGTGCTGCCTGCTGGCCTCCGGCGGGGCGGCGCTGCTGGCGGCGATGGCTGTCGGCGGTGGCGTGATGGAGATCCAGGCTGGTGCCCTGGTGGCGCTGGTGCTGGTGCCGCTCCTGGTGGTGCTTTGGTTGCGGCTGCGCCGGCTACCGGCCCTGCTTGAAGGTGCCGCTGAGGGGGGCGCCGAACCCCTGGCCCTGGCGACGGCCCTGTGGATCCTGGCCCTCTACCTCAGCCTGGGCTGGCCTGGATGGCTGGTGGGACGGGGTTGAGCATGGAGGTGCATGGCCGCGAGGCCTGGTGGATCCCCCTGGAGCAAGGGCCTGAGGTCACCCCGGAACGGGAGGAGGAGCTGGCAAAACGGCTGGGCGGCAAGGCGGCTGCCCTGCGCCGGCTGGCAGGCCTGGGCCATCCCGTGGGGCCGGCGCTTGTGATCCTGCCGGAGGCCTTCGCCCTGGCCCTGGAACCCGACCACCCCTGCCCCCGCCGCCTGCCCGACTGGCTGGAGGCCGACATGCGCCGGGCCGTGCAGAGTCAGTTGCCCAGCGGAGGTCGGCTGGCGGTGCGGTCTTCTGCGCCTCAGGAAGACGGACGACAGCGCAGCTTTGCGGGGCAATACACCTCCGTGCTGGAGGTGGAGCCAGACGACCTCGCTCGAGCGGTGCTGGCGGTGTGGGCCTCGGCGTTCGAGCCGTCGGTGCGGGCCTACAGCTCGGCGGCAGCCTCCACCCCAGCCCCCGTCACAGCGCCGGCCGTGCTGGTGCAACCGATGCGCCGGCCCCTGGTGGCCGGGGTGGCGTTCAGCGCCGATCCGCTCACCGGGCAGCGGGGCGTGACCGTGATCCAGGCGGTGGCGGGCGTGGCCGCCGATCTGCTGGCGGGAAGGGCCGAAGGCGACCTGTACCGCCTCAGCTGGGACGACCGGATCCTGGAGAGTCGCCCCCTCCAGGCCGGTCGGCCCCTGCTGGACAGGCAACGTCTGCTGGCGGTGCATCACCTAGTGCGCCAGGTCGCCCGCGACTGCGGCACCCCCCAGGACGTGGAATGGGCCCTCGAGGCACCGGAGCGGCCGGGGGGGCCAGAACGCCTCTGGCTGCTGCAGGCCCGCCCGATCACCACCCTGGCGCGGGTCGCCGATCCCGATGGCGTCGTGGCGCTGTGGGACAACAGCAACATCGTGGAGAGCTACAGCGGTGTCACCACCCCGCTCACCTTCTCCTTCGCCCGCAAGGCCTACACCGAGGTCTACACCCAGTTCTGTCTGTTCATGGGGGTGCCCGCCAGCCGCGTGCGCCGGCATCGGCGGGTGTTCGCCACCATGATCGGCTTCCTGGAGGGGCGGATCTACTACAACCTCCACAGCTGGTATCGGGTGCTGTCGCTGCTGCCGGGGTATGGGCTCAATGCCGCCTTCCTCGAGCAGATGCTCGGGGTGCAGCAACCGCTGGAGCCCCGTCAACGGGAGCAGCTGCGGCTGGAGCCACCGGTGCCTCCCCTGCGGGATCTGCTGCGGCTGGTGCGGGCGAGCGGCTCCCTGCTGGGCAACTACCTCACGCTGGAGCGGCGGCGGCGCCACTTTCTGGCCCGGCTGGATCGGGTGCTGCCCGCTGCCCACGAGGCCACGGCGCTGGCGGAAGCCCGGCCGGATCAGCTGGTGGAGCGCTACCGCGCCATCGAAGCGGAGTTGCTCAACCGCTGGGATGCGCCCCTGATCAACGACTTCTACGCCATGGTGCTGCACGGCGTTCTGGGCCGCCTGCTGGAACGCTGGGGCCTCGATGCGGGCGGGGGCCTGCGCAATGCCTGGATCAGCGAGATCGGATCGGTGATCAGCAGCGAACCGCCCCGTCGCATCGCCGCGATGGCGGCGCTGGTGGTGGAACTGGACGTGGAGCAGCCTGCTCTGGTGACCCTGCTGCGGCGCGGCTCCCTGCCGGCCATCCGCCGCGCCCTGGCCACCGTGCCCGAGCTGGAGGCAGCGTTGAACGATTACCTCGCCGTGTTCGGCGATCGCTGCCTGGAGGAACTCAAGCTCGAGAGCCTCACCCTCCGCGACGATCCCCTGCCCCTGCTGCGCACCCTCGGGGCCGCTGCTGCTGCTGCGGCCGCGATGACGGCGCGAAGCCAACAGGGACCTTCCTCGGGACCGGCAGCTCCACGGGACCAGACTCCGGCTCAAGGCCTGGCCAGGGCTCAGGTTCAGGCCACGGCTCAAGCCACGGACTCGGCACCTCTGCAGTCCGCACGGGTGTTGCGCGGGCCCCAGCGCTGGCTGCTGTTCGGATTACGTCGTCAGCTGCGGCGGCTGGTGGCGAACCGGGAGAACCTGCGCTTCGAGCGCACCCGCGTGTTCGGCCTGGCCCGGCGCCTGCTGCTGGAGCTGGGCCGTCGCCTGGCCGCCCTCGATCGTCTCGACCGCGCCGAGGATGTGTTCTTCCTGGAGGTGGACGAGGTGATGGCGGTGGTGGAGGGCAATGGCACCACCACAGACCTGCGCGGCCTCGTCGCCCTGCGCCGCGCCGAATGGCAGCGGCACGGCCGTCAGCCGCCCCTGCCGAGGCGCTTTGAAACCCGGGGCCTGCCGACGCTCGACCTGCCGCCGCCTCCGAAGCCAGCCTCTCCCCTCAGCGATCCCGGGGATTCGGCCGCAGAACAGGTGGCCGCATCCACCGCTGAATCCGTCTGGCAAGGCACGGCCTGTTCCCCCGGGCGCGTGCGGGGCAAGGTGGCACTGGTGAACAATCCGCGGGCCTGGCTGGAGGGGCCGGGGGCCACCGCCAACGAACCGCGCATCCTGGTGGCCGCCTGCACCGATCCGGGCTGGGTGCTGCTCTTCCCCCAGGCCTGCGCCCTGCTGGTGGAGCGGGGCAGCGTGCTCTCCCATGTGGCGATCGTGGCGCGGGAGCTGGGGCTGCCCATGGTCACCGAGCTGGCCGGCCTCAGCTCCCTGCTGCAGAACGACGACTGGCTGGAGATCGATGGCGGCAGCGGATTGGTCCGCCGCTGCGCTGGCCCCGAACCCGGCACCTGGTGATGGGGCCAAGGATGTCCCACCTGCTCTATGGCCAGTGCTGGGAGGATGCCGATCGGCTGGTGGAGGCCCTGGCACCCCTGCAGGGCTGCCGCGTGCTCTCGATCGCCTCCGGCGGCGAGAACAGCCTGGCCCTGCTCGCTGAAGGGGCCAGCCAGGTGGTCGCCATCGACCGCCATCCCGCCCAGATCGCCCTGCTCGCCCTCAAGGCCGCGGCCTACGGCTGCCTGGATCCGAGCGAGCTGCTGGTGTTTCTGGGGGCCTGGGAACAACCTGAGGAGCCAGCGACTGGGGATCTGTCACTCGCGGGCCCGCAGTCTTCTTCTCCAGCCGTGGGCCTGCACCGGCTGGAGCTCTACCGGCGCTGCCGCGAGCGGCTCGATGCCGCCTCCCTCCAGTTCTGGGACCGGCAGCCGCAGCTGATCGCAGCGGGGGTGCTGCAGGCCGGACGGTTTGAGCGCTACCTGGCCCGTTTCCGCCGCTGGATCGTGCCCCGCCTGGCGGATCCCGACGGCTGGCAGGCGCTGCTGGAGGGGCTGAATGCTGAGGAACGCAGCGCCTGGTTCCAGCGCCGCTGGCAGAGCCGCGGCCAGCGGCTGCTGCTCCATCTGGTGTTCTCGCGTCTCCTGCTGGGCGGACTGGGCACCAGCCCGCAGCAGGTGCTCTACGGCAAGGGCTCCCAGAGCCGGCAGCTGGTGGAGCGCCTGCGCCATGCCCTGATCGCCCTGGATCCCGCCGAGAATCCCTACCTGCACTGGATCCTGAGGGGCCGCTTCGGGGCCCATCTGCCCCGGGCCCTGCGGCCTGAGGTGGTGCCGCTGGTGCGCCGCAACCTGGCGGCGCTCCGCCTGCAGACCACCTCTCTGGAGGCGTACCTGGCCTCGACCCACCCGTCCGAGCGCTTCGATCGGTTCAACCTCAGCAACCTCTTCGACTACCAGTCGCCACTTGCCACGGCGGAGCTGTTGGGCGCCCTGCGCCGCCGTTCGGCCCCAGGTGGCCGCCTGGTCTGCTGGAACCGCCACGCCGACCGCGACTGCCGCCTGGCGCCGCCGGCAAGCTGGCAGGACCAGGCGGACCTGGCAGCGGAGCTGCACCGGCGCGACCGGGTCTTCTTCTACAAGCGCCTGGTGGTGGCGGACGCCAGGATGGACTGGAGCCTGGCCGGGGAGGTCTGCGATCAACGCCGCCGTTCTGCCGCTTGATCCAGGCTCGGCTGCAGCGGCCGGCACCCATCCCCTGGCCGGCAGCCCTCTGCTGGCCGGCGATGAGGCCTGGAGGGTGGTGGTGGATGGGCGGGAGCGGGCCCGCTGCACCCTCTGGTGGAACCACACGCCGACCATCGCCGGTGGGCGGCTGGGAACGATCGGCGCCCTGTCTGGCCGTGGTCCGAGCGCGTTCCAACCCACCGGCGGCGATGCTGTCGCCGCCGATCTCTCCACCGATTTCGCAACCGATCTCACCGCCGCCCGCACCCTGCTCGATCACGCCTGCCGGCGCCTGGAGACGCAGGGCTGCACCCAGGTGCTGGCCCCGATGAACGGCAGCAGCTGGCAGCCCTACCGCTGCCGCGAGCCGATGAGTCCGGCAGCTGCAGCACCTGACCCGCTGGCGGGTTTCGGGGGCGAGCCCCTGCCCGGCCCCGAATGGATCGCGCCCCTGAGCCGCTGCGGTTTCCGCGTGCTACAGCGCTACCACTCCTTTCTCTGCAACGACCTCACCCAGCGGCGGCGGCGCGGCAGGCCCACCCGCCTGGAGACCCTGCGGATCTGCAGAGCCTCGGAGCTCGACGCGACGGCCGGGCTGGCCCAGGTCCAGGCTCTGCTGCCCCAGGTCCACGGCCTGCTGCATCGGGCCTTCCAGCGGCAACCCTGGTTTCTGCCGCTGCCCCTGGACACCTTCTGCCGGCTCCAGCTCCAGAGCGGCGGCCTGGCCAGCATCGATCCCCACAGCAGCCTGCTGGCCTTCGCCGGCGAGCAGCTTGTGGGTCTGCTGCTGGCCCATCCCGCCGATGCCAGCGGCACCACCCTGGTGATCCGCACCCTGGCGGTGCTGCCGGGCCGCCCCTGGGCAGGGCTGGGGAGGCTGCTGCTGGAGCAGGCCCACGCCGCGGCCCAGCAGCGGGGCTTCCGGCAGGTGGTGCATGCCCTGATGCTGGAGAACGGAGCCGGGCAGGCCCTGAGCCGGCACTACGCTCGCCCCCTGAGGAGTTACGTGCTGCTGGGCCGCCGCCTCGGCCCCGGCCCGGGGGAGTGATCGGCATGACGCATCAGCCCGCCTCCGGCTGGCGGTTCTGGATCGACCGGGGTGGCACCTTCACCGATGTGGTGGGCCGCGATCCCCAGGGCCAGCTGCACGTCTCCAAGGTGCTGTCGGTGCAGCCCCACCGCCGGGGCGATCCCGCCGTGCGGGCCCTGAGGCAGATGGCAGAGCTGGCGGAGCAGGCGCCCATCCCCGCCGGCTTGATCGAGGAGGTGCGTCTGGGCACCACCGTGGCCACCAATGCCCTGCTGGAGCGCTGCGGCCAGCCGGCGGTGCTGCTGATCAACCAGGGCCTCAGCGACCTGCCCTGGATCGGAGATCAGCACCGGCCGGATCTGTTCGCGCTGCGGATCGTACGGCCCGAGCCCCTGCTGGAGCGGGTGATCGCCGTGGAGGGTCGGCTCACGGCATCGGGAGCGGAGCTGCGCCCCCTGCAGCTGGATGGACGCCTGGAAGCGGAGCTGCGTGCCGCCTTGGCCGAGGGCATCCGCGGCTGTGCCGTGGCCCTGCTCCACAGCGTGCGCAATCCCGACCACGAAAGGCGGCTGGGGGCCTGGCTGGAGCAGCTCGGCTTCGATCCGGTGGTGCTCTCCCATCGGCTCAGTCCACAGCCCCGGCTGCTGCCTCGCTGCCAGACCAGCCTGGCCGAGGCCAGCATCGCCCCGGTGCTGGGCAGCTATCTGGCCCAGGTGGAGGCGGCCCTGGGCACGGCCACGCGCCTGCGGGTGATGCAGTCGAGCGGGGGCCTGGCCGCGCCACGCCAGCTCCATGCCAAGGACACGATCCTCTCCGGCCCCGCCGGCGGCATGGTGGGTGCCGTGCGCGTGGCCGAGGCGGCGGGGCTGGGATCGAGCCCGATCGTGGGTTTCGACATGGGCGGCACCTCCACCGATGTGTTCCACTTCGATCCCGGCCGTGGCGCCCTGGCCTGGGACCGGAGCGCCGAGACCGAGATCGGCGGCCTGCTGCTGCAGGCGCCCCGGCTGCCGATCCACACGGTGGCCTCCGGTGGCGGGTCGGTGCTCCACTACGACGGCGAGCGGCTGCAGGTGGGGCCCCGCTCGGCGGGCGCCGATCCGGGTCCGGCCTGTTACCGCAACGGCGGCCCCCTCACGGTGACCGACGCCAACCTGCTGCTCGGTCGCCTGCAGGCGACGCACTTTCCGGCGGTGTTCGGCGTCGATGGCGACCAGCCCCCCGATCGGGGCGTGGTCGAGCAGGGGTTTGCGGCTCTGGCGGCCGCCATGGGCGCCGCCTGCATGGGTACGGCCTACACGGCGGAAGCGGTAGCCGAGGGCGCGCTGGCGGTGGCGATCGAGCGGATGGCTGAGGCGATCCGGCGGATCTCGATCCAACGCGGCCACGACATCCGTCAGGCGGTGCTGGTCTGCTACGGCGGCGCCGGCGGTCAGCATGCCTGCCGCCTGGCGGAAGCTCTGGGGGTGCGCCGGGTGCTGCTGCACCCCCTCGCCGGTGTGTTGTCGGCCTATGGCATCGGGCTGGCCGAACAACGGCAGTTGTTGCAGCGGAACCTGCGCCAACCCCTCGATGCCGTCCTGCTCGAGGCACTGCCCGGCCACGCGGAGCAGCTGCTGGCCCAGGGCCGGGCCCGGCTCGAGGCCGCTGGCGATTCCCTCGTGGATCTGGCGGTGGAGGTGCAGCTGGAGCTGCGGCTGCCGGGCAGTGAGCAGGGGCTGCGGCTGAGCTGGCCCAACGACCTGGCCGGGCTGCGGCGCGGCTTCATCGCCGCCCACCAACGGCGCTTCGGCTATGTGCCCGGGAGCTCGGCAGCCTCGACAACACCCCTGGAGGAGCGGGCGGAGGAGGCGAACGCCCCTGATCTGCCCCTGCCTGAACTGCCCCTGCCTGAACTGCCCCTGATGCCTGAACTGCCCCTGATGGTGGAGCTGCTGGAGCTGGAGGTGGTGAGTGGTCGGGGTTCAGCGAAGCCGGCCAGCGCCGGGCCTGTGGACCGAGATCGAAGCAGCCCAGGCCAGCCTTCAGGCCGGTCCGAAGCCGAGACCAAGTCAGAAACCAAGTTCGAGACCAAGTCCAAAACCAAGTCTGAGATCAAGTCCCAGTCCGGATCCGCGTTCGGGCCCTGGTCCGGGTCTGAGCCAGCAACGCAGCCCCATCCACAACCCGATCAGGACGCAGACACCGCACGGCTGTATCTGCCGGCCCAGGGCTGGTGCCGGGTGCCGCTGCTGCAACGCCACCAGTTGAAGGGCGGCGGTGACCTGAACGGCCCGGCCCTGATCGCCGAGACCACCGGCATGGTGGTGCTCGAACCCGGCTGGTCAGCCCGAGCCCTGGCCGGAGGCGAGCTGCTGCTGCAGGCGATCGCGTCCGCCTCGCCAGCATCCAGCGGTTCAGCAGCCGAGCCCGCCCATCCGGCAGCCCCCACGGCGAAAGCCGAGCTCAGGGCAGCTGCCGATCCGGTGCGGCTGGAGCTCTACAACCACCGCTTCGCCGCCATCGCCGAGCAGATGGGGGTGCGCCTGCAGCAGACCAGCCAGTCGGTGAACATCCGCGAGCGGCTCGATTTCTCCTGCGCCCTGTTTGATCACCAGGGGCGGCTGGTGGCCAACGCCCCCCACATCCCGGTGCATCTGGGCTCGATGGGCGCCAGCGTGCTCAGCCTGCTGCGGGCCGTGGCTGAGGGTCGCCTGCCGCCCCTGCGCCCCGGCGATGCGATCGCCAGCAACGACCCCTACGACGGCGGCACCCACCTGCCGGACATCACCGTGGTGACGCCGGTGTTCGCCGGGGCAGCGGGCGGTGCCGCGCCGGTCCTGTTCGTGGCCTGCCGCGGCCACCACGCCGATGTGGGCGGCATCACGCCGGGATCGATGCCGCCCTTCAGCCGCAGCATCGGCGAGGAGGGCTTGCTCCTGAGGAACGTGCCGCTGCTGGCCGGCGGCCGCTTTGATCGAGCGGCCTGGGAGGAGCGGCTGGGCAGTGCCACACCACCGGTGCGCAACCCCGGCCAGCTGCTGGCCGATCTGCAGGCCCAGGTGGCGGCGAATCAGCTGGGGGTGCGGGAGCTGCAGAGCCTGATCGAGCGGGAGGGGCTGCAGGAGGTGCAGGCCTACCTGGGGCATGTGCAGGCCAACGCCGCGGCGGCGGTGCGCCGCCTGCTGGAGAGCCTGCAGGGCGGACAGCACAGGGTCGAACTCGATCACGGCGGCCAGATTCAGGTGGCGGTTCGGGTCGATCGGCAGGCCCGCCGGGCCGTGGTGGATTTCAGCGGCACCTCCCCCCAGCAGCCCGACAATGCCAACGCGCCCCTGGCCGTGACCCGGGCCGTGGTGCTCTACGTGTTCCGCTGCCTGGTGGGGGAGGAGATTCCGCTCAACGAGGGTTGCTTCGAGCCCCTGGAGATCGTGGTGCCACCGGGATGCCTGCTCCATCCGCAGCCGCCCGCGGCGGTGGTGGCCGGCAATGTGGAAACCTCCCAGGCGGTGGCCAATGCCCTGTTCGGCGCCCTGGGCGTGATGGCAGCAGCGCAGGGAACGATGAACAACCTCAGCTTCGGCAACGACCGCTGCCAGTACTACGAAACCATCTGTGGCGGCACCGGTGCCGGCATCGATCGTCAGGGGCGGGGCTTCGCCGGAGCGGCGGCGGTGCAGAGCCACATGACCAACTCGCGCCTCACCGATCCGGAAATCCTGGAAGACCGCTACCCGGTGCTGCTGGAGCGCTTTGCGATCCGCCGCGGCAGCGGGGGTGCCGGCCACTGGCCCGGCGGGGATGGGGTGGTGCGCGACCTGCGCTTCCTGGAGCCGATGACCGTGTCGCTGCTGAGCGGCTCGCGGCGGGTGCCACCCTTCGGCCTGGCGGGCGGACAGCCGGGCCGGTGCGGCACCGATCGGTTGCGGCGCGCCGATGGGAGCCTGGAGGCCGTGGCCGGTTGCGCTGAGCTTGCCGTGGAGCCCGGCGATCGGCTGGTGGTGGAAACTCCGGGCGGCGGCGGCTTTGGCGCCATGGAGCAGGGAGACGTCTGATGCACCGCTCACCCGGGCCCTCCCCCCATCACCATCTCCGAGAGGGCAACCGCCGAGCCCAGCTCCGAGGCGGCATTCGCCCTTCGACTGGCGTTCTGGCAGCGGCAGGCGTCCTGGCCCTTCTGGGCCAGCCAATCGGCTCGGCCTCAGCCCTTGAACAATCGACTCGGCTCGCCGCTGCCGTTCCGGGCCCGCCCCAGCCGGCCGCCGCCGATCTGCAGGAGCGACGGCAGCGCTTCTATCCGCTCTGGTCGCCGCGGGGGGTGGTGGCCAGCCAGGACCGCCTCGCCTCGGAGGTGGGTGCGGCGACCCTGCGGGCCGGGGGCAATGCGGTGGATGCGGCGGTGGCCACGGCCTTCGCCCTGGCGGTGACCCTGCCCCAGGCGGGCAACATCGGCGGCGGCGGCTTCCTGGTGCTCTGGTTACCCGGAGCCTCACCGGCAGCGGCCCGTGGCTGCCCGCTGGAGCGCGATCCCGAGCTGCGTCTGGGGGGTGGCACTGCCGTGGCAGTGAATTTCCGCGAAAAGGCGCCCCTGGCGGCCCGGCCCGACCTGTTCCTGCGCGCCGATGGCACGGTGGACCGGCAGCGGGCCACCCGCAGCCTGCTCAGCACCGGTGTGCCCGGCACGGTGGCGGGCCTGACCCTGGCCCAGCACTGCTATGGCCGCCTGCCGCTGCGGAACGTTCTGGCACCAGCGATCGACCTCGCCCGAGAGGGTTTCCGGGTCGGCCGGGTACTGAGCGATTCCCTCACCGCTGCCGCCCCGCTGCTGCAGGCCGATCCCACCTCCCGGCGCCTGTTCTTCGGGGCGAATGCGCCGGCCTCGACTTCCCACCCTGCCGCTGCACCGCGCCCCCTCGCGCCGGGGGAGCTGCTGGTCCAGCCGGAGCTGGCGGACACCCTCAGCCGCATCGCTTCCGAGGGGGAGCGCGGCTTCTACCGGGGCCCCACGGCCGAGAACCTGGTGGCCCTGATGCGCGAGCGCGGTGGCCTGATCCGCCACGACGATCTGCAGGCCTACCGGGCCCAGCTGGTGCGGCCGCTCAGCACGCAGTTCCGCGGTGCCACCGTGCTCACCCAGCCGCCCCCCAGCAGCGGCGTGACCCTGCTGCAACTGCTGAAGCTGCTCGAACCGCTGGATCTCGAAGCGAGCGGCCTCAATGGTGCCGCCACGATCCACCCGATGGTGGAAGCGATGAATCTGGCCTTCCGCGACCGCAACGCCCTGCTCGGCGATCCCGATCAGGTGGCGGTGCCCCTGGATCGCTTGCTCGATCCGGCTCGGCTCGCCGCCCAGCGGCGCAGCATCAACGGGCGACGGCACCGGCCCGCGGCGGAGCTGGCGGCCGAACCAGCCCTGGGCCGGGAGGGAACCAACACCACCCACCTCTCGGTGGCAGACGCCCAGGGAGGCTTGGTGGCCCTCACGACCACGCTCAACTTCGCCTACGGCAACGGTGTCAGCGTGCCGGGCGCGGGTTATCTGCTTAACAATGAAATGGACGATTTCACCGCCCTGCCCGGTGCGGCTAATGCCTTCGGGCTGCGGCAGGGCGAGGCGAACGCCATCGCCCCAGGCCGAAGGCCGCTGAGCTCGATGAGCCCCACCCTGGTGTTCCGCGCCAATGGGGAGCCCTGGCTGGCCACCGGAACCCCCGGCGGCAGCCGCATCATCACCACAGTGCTGCAGGTACTGCTCAATCGCCTGGTGTTCGGGCTCAACCTGGCCGGGGCAGTGGCCTCACCGCGGCTGCACAGCCAGCTCTGGCCCGATCAGATCAGCCTGGAGCAGGGCTTCAGCCCAGACACGATCGATCTGCTCGAGAAGCTGGGCCACCACGTGGTGAAGACGGCGGCGATGGGATCGGCCAACAGCGTGGAGGTGGTGCCCAAGGCAGCCGGTGGCGGCAGCCTCGGGGTCGCGGATCCGCGCCGCCCCGAAGGAGCCACCGTGGCGGAGTGAAGATCAACTGCCGTGCATCATTGGCTCACTCGGCGGCAGGGGCCGCGGTGAGCAGATTCACCCCAGAAAAGGCCAGGGCGATACCGAACAGGGTGCCGATCGCCCAGAGGCTGTCGGCCGGCCATTCGGCGATCAGCATCACCCCCAGGATCGCCGTGACGATGCCATCCAGCAGCACCAGGCCGCGGGCCGGAGCCGCACTGCCGGCCGCCGCTGCCAGCTCCATCACACCCTCGAAGGCCAGCAGGAAACCCACGAACAGGGTGAGACTCACTTCGCTGCTCACAGGGAAGAAGAGGATCCACACGCCACCGGCCAGATAGAGCAGGCCCGATAGACCGCGCAGCACCTTGGCCTGGGTGGTGGGCACGCCACTGATGCGCAGAAACTGGGAGATACCGGCCGCCATGGCCACACCGCCGATGCCGATGGTGAGCAGGGTGGCGGAGACGAAGGGCATCACAATCGCCAGACCGGCCGCTGCAAACAGCAGTCCGGCGGTGATCCAGCGCAGCAGGGGAGAGGCGGGAGCAGCCACAGCAATCAACAACGGCGTCTTGAAAAGCTAATCGCGGCCATCGCGACTTTCGGTGTGCAAATGCCGATGCAACTGTCGCAATCCATCACAGAGCCCGCGCTTCCTGCCAGCTCCGCGCAAGGTTGGATGTAATGCCGGCCCGATGCTGTCCGCATGCTCGAGCTGCTGCCCCCCCTCAACGATCACAACCTCCCCTGGATGGACACGATCCATCCGATCGTTGTCCATTTCGTGATCGCCATGGCGGTGATCAGCGTGATCTTTGATTTCATCGGCGTGTTCGCCAGACGGCCCAACCTGTTCGAGGTGAGCTTCTGGAATCTGCTGGTCGCCACGGTGGCGATCTTCGTGGCGATCATCTTCGGCCAGATCGAGGCTGGCCTGGCCTCGCCCTACGGCGCCTCGCGCGACATCCTCAATCTGCACAGCACGATCGGCTGGTCGCTGGCCGCCGTGCTCGCGGTGCTGTCCGCCTGGCGCTACGTGATCCGCAGCCGGGATCCCCGCAGCCTCCCCCTGCCGTTTCTCGGAGCTGGCGCCGTGCTCGGTGTGCTCGTGGCCGTACAGGTCACCCTGGGCAACCAGCTGATCTGGATCTACGGCCTGCACACCGTGAAGGTGGTTGAAGCCCTGCGCGCCGCCCAGATCTGATGGCCCTTCTCTACCTGCCCGAACCACCACCGATCGAGCAGATTGCGGCACGCCTGGGGCCGAACGGGCTGCCCTATGCGATTCCGATTCACCCCACCTTGGTGCATTTCACGATCGGCCTGTTCGTGATCGCCATTGCCTTTGATGTGGTGGGTGCGCTCTATCCCCTTGAGAAGCGTGTGTTCCGCTTCCTGGCGCTGCCGATCACGCGCTCCGGCTTTCACGATGTGGGCTGGTACAACCTGCTGGCCTGTGCGGTGCTCAGCTTCTTCACCGTGGCGGCAGGCTTCGGCGAGATGTTGCTGGCGGTGCCGCTGCCCGATGTGACCAGCGCCCTTGGCCTGCAGAGCATGGCCACCATGGTTTGGCACGGCGTCGGCGGCGTGGCCCTGCTGCTGGTGATCGTGGCGATGACGATCTGGCGGGGTCTGCAGCGCTTTCGCTGGCGCCAGGACCTGGGCCGCCAGGTGCAATGGAGCTACCTGCTGGTCGGCCTGGGCCTGTTTGCGGTGCTGGGGTTGCACGGCACCCTCGGCGCCGAACTGGCCGCCGAATTCGGCGTGCACGTCACCGCCGATCAACTGCTGGCGGCGGGTCTCGCCCTGGGTGAGGGGCTGCCCTGATCCCGGCCTGACCCCCAAAACCTCGCCCCGTTCAGTTCCGCCCAGTCCCGCCCCGCCATGACCGACCTCTCCGCCGCCAGCGCTGGCCCGCTCCGCCCCAGGACCCTGGGATTGGTGGCGATCGCGCTGCTGCTCGATGGGGTCGCCAGCCTGCGTATGGCCGACTGGTCGCACCAGTGGCTGCCGCTGCCAGCATCAGCGGCGGCGCCCTACGTGGACGATCTCTTCGCCCTGGAAACGGGGATCGGCACCTTCATCTTCCTGGGGTGCGTGTCCGTGATCGGCTGGACGTTGCTGTTCAACCGTGCCCCCAAATACGACATGGACGACGGTGACCCGATCGAGGGGAACCTGCGGCTGGAGATCACCTGGACGATCATTCCCCTGGTGATCGTGATGCTGATCGCCTGGCACGCCATCCGCGTCAGCGACACCCTCGCCACCCTCGGCGGCAAGGTGCGCGTCACCGGCACGGCCGAAGCCATGGCGCTGGCTGAGCCGGGTGGCGTGGCAGCAGCCGGCGGCTTCGGCCCGATCGAGGTGATCGGCCGACAGTGGTCGTGGGAGTTCGTCTATCCCAACGGCGTGCACAGCACCGAACTGCACCTGCCCTTGAACCTGCGCTCCAGCTTCCACCTGATCGCCACGGATGTGATCCACGGCTTCTTCATCCCGGCCTTCCGGTTGAAGCAGGACATGATCCCCGGCAGCGTGATCGATTACAGCCTCATCCCCACCCGCGAGGGCCGTTACCGGCTGCGCGATTCGATGTTCAGCGGTGGTTACTTCTCCTCCAACCAGACCGACGTGGTGGTGGAAAGCGAGGCCAACTTCCAGCGCTGGCTGGAGCAGGCCGCCCGGCAGCCGCTGAAACCTGGCTACAACGAGGCCCGACTGCTCTACGAGAAGCGACTGGCCGAGGGAGATCGCGGCTGGGCCACCGTGCCGCCGGCCCCACCCCCCTTGGTGCATGTGAGCACCGATCCCGCCGCCGTTCATGTGTCCTGAGCCTGCCACCATGTCGTCCTCCGTCTCGTTCGATCCGCGGGTTCTCAAGACACCCCATCCAGTGCCGGGAGCACCGGACAACTGGAAGCGATTCTTCAGCTTCAACACCGATGCCAAGGTGATCGGCATCCAGTACATCGCCACAGCCCTGTTCTATCTGCTGGTGGGGGGTGTGCTGGCGATGATCATGCGGGGTGAGCTGATCACACCACCGGCGGATCTGGTCGATCCATCCGTCTACAACGGCCTCTACACCATGCATGGAACAGTGATGCTGTTCCTGTTCCTGTTTCCGATCCTCAACGGCCTCAACAACCTGTTGATCCCGCCGATGATCGGCGCGCCGGACATGGCCTTTCCCCGCCTGAATGCGGCGGCCTTCTGGCTGTTTCCCGTCTTCGGCGTGATTCTGATGGCCAGCTTTCTGGTGCCCGGTGGACCCTCAGGCTCCGGCTGGTGGGCCTATCCGCCGCAGAGCATCCAGAACCCGCTCGGCCACTTTGTCAACGGCCAGTTCCTCTGGATCCTGGCGGTGGCCCTGTCGGGAATCTCCTCGATCATGGGGGCGATCAATTTCGTCACCACGATCATCCGCATGCGGGCCCCGGGCATGGGCTGGTTCCGCCTGCCGATCTTCTGCTGGACGGCGATGGCCGCCCAGACCATCCAGCTGGTGGGGCTGCCGGTGCTCACTGCCGGGGCGGTGCTGCTGCTGTTCGATCTCAGCTTCGGTACCAGCTTTTACCGACCGGAAGGTGGCGGGGATCCGATGCTGTATCAGCATTTCTTCTGGTTCTATTCCCACCCCGCCGTCTACGTGATGGTGCTCCCGGTGTTCGGCATCTTTTCCGAACTGTTCCCCGTTTACGCCCGCAAGCCCTTGTTTGGCTACAAGGTGGTGGCGATCGCCTCCTTCGGCATCACCGTGCTGAGCCTGATCGTGTGGGTGCACCACATGTTCTACAGCGGCACACCGCAGTGGATGCGCAACCTCTTCATGGTCACCACCATGCTGATCGCCGTTCCCACCGGCATCAAGGTGTTCGCCTGGATCGCCACGCTCTGGCGCGGCAAGCTGCGGCTCACCACGGCGATGTTGTTCTGCCTGGGCGGCCTGGTGAACTTCATCTTCGCCGGCATCACCGGTGTGATGCTGGCCACCGTGCCGGTGGATATTCATGTGGGCAACACCTACTTCGTGGTGGGCCATTTCCACACGGTGATCTTCTCCACCATCACCTTTGGGGTCTATGCCGGCATCTACCACTGGTTCCCCAAATTCACCGGCCGCATGACCTATGAGGGCCTCGGCAAACTCCATTTCGCTCTCACCTTCGTGGGTGCCCAGCTCAATTTCATCCCCATGCACTGGGCCGGGCTGATGGGCATGCCCCGCCGGGTGGCCTCCTACGACCCGGAGTTCGCCTTCGCCAACGTGCTCGCCAGCCTCGGTGCCTTCCTGCTGGGGGTAGCCATGATTCCGTTCATCCTCAACATCGTCAGCTCCTGGGCGCGCGGACCGAAGGCGCCACCCAACCCCTGGCAGGCGATCGGGCTGGAGTGGCTGCTGCCCTCACCACCGCCAGCTGAAAACTTCGAAGACGACGTTCCCACCGTGATCAGCGGCCCCTACGGCTATGGCCTGAACAAGCCCCTGGTCGAGAACGAAGCGCACTATGTCGCCCGCGCCCTGGAGGCCTGATCGATGACCCTCTCCTCCCCCTTACCTGCCGACGATCCCGCCGCGGCGAGCGGCTCGCATCACGGCCATGCCAATCACACCCTGACCGGGTTCGTGATCTTCCTGCTCTCGGAGAGCGTGATCTTTCTGGCCCTGTTCGCCGGCTACACCGTGTTCAAGATGTCGTCGCCGGTGTGGTTACCGGCTGGGGTGGAGGGGCTGGAGATCCGCGAGCCCCTGCTCAATACAGTTGTGCTGGTGAGCAGCAGCGGGGTGGCCTGGCTGGCGGAGCGTTGCCTCAAGCGCCAGCAGCTGGTGGGCTTCCGGCTGTGGTGGCTGCTCACCATGGCGATGGGCAGCTTCTTCGTCTATGGCCAGGCCCTGGAATGGCTCCACCTCGGTTTCGGTCTGGGTGATGGCATCTTTGGAAGCACCTTCTATGTGCTCACCGGCTTTCACGGCCTGCACGTGATCACGGGAATCCTGCTGATGGGCCTGATGCTGCAGCGCTCGTTCCGCCCCGGCAACTATGACCAGGGCGAAACCGGCGTGGTGGCCGTCTCGCTGTTCTGGCACTTTGTGGATGTGATCTGGATCGTGCTGTTCGTTCTGATCTACGTCTGGCAGCGCTCATGATCATCGACGACCATTTCTACGACGTTGTCATCGTCGGCAGTGGCGCCGGCGGCGGCACCCTCGCCGGTGAGCTGGCGGACGCCGGCCATTCGGTGCTGCTGCTGGAACGGGGCGGTCCCCTGCCCCTGGCCGAGCAGAACCTGGTCGATGTGGACCTGTTCCGCCGGCCCCGCTTTCACCCAGACGAACCCTGGTTCGGCAGCGACGGCGATCCGTTCGCACCGCAGATGGTCTATGCCCTGGGCGGCAACACCAAGATCTGGGGCGGTGCCCTGCAGCGGATGCGGGAGGCCGAGTTCAGCGGGCTGCCCCTGCAGGAGGGGGTCGCGCCCGACTGGGAGCTGCGCTACATCGACCTGGCCCCCTGGTACGACCGCGCCGAAACCCTCTACCGCGTCCATGGGCGCGCCGGTCTCGATCCGTGCGAACCACCACGCCAGGGCGACTATGCCCACCCGCCCCGGCCGATCGATCCGCTGCTGGAGCAGCTGCAGCAGGGGCTGGAGCGGCAGGGGCTGCATCCCTACCCGCTGCCGCTGAGCTGGTCCACCTCGGCGCTCGATCCCAGCGGGGATGCCGAACGGTTCGGCATCGATCGGGCCACCACACAGTCGGGCTTCACCCTGCGGTACGGCGCCGAAGTGGAGACACTGCATGTCAGCCCCAGCGGCACCGAGGTGCGTGGGGTGGAGGCCCTGATCGATGGCCAGCGCTGGCTGTTCCGCGGCCATCAGATCGTGCTGGCGGCCGGTGCGGTGAACACCCCCGCCATCCTGCTGCGCTCCATCAGCGACCGCCATCCCGATGGCCTGGCCAACGGCTCCGATCAGGTGGGGCGCAACCTGATGAAGCCGCAGCTCAGCGCCCTGCTGCAGCGCGCCAGCCAACCCGGCAGCGGCAGCTACGGGCCCAGCCTGGGCCTGACGGATTACTACTGGGGCGATCGCAATGTCTCGTTCCCGCTGGGATCGATCCAGAACGGCGGCGGCGTGCTTCAGGACACGCTCTTCGCCGAATCACCACCGGTACTGTCGCTGGTGAGTCGCCTGCTGCCGGACAGCGCCCTCGAGTGGCTGGCCAAGCGCTCGGTCTGCTGGTGGGCGATGAGCGCGGTGCTGCCCGATCCCGACAACCGCATCAGCCTGCGCCGCGGCGGCAGTCTGCAGGTGAACTACCTGGCCAACAACCTGGAGGCCCACGACCGGCTGGTGTACCGCTGGCTCGACACCATGAAGAAGGTGGAGGCTGATCCCGAAACCACGGTGGTGCAGGCGGCGCCGATCTATCCCCGCGGCGAGGCGCCGCTGAGTGTGATGGGTCTGGCCTGCGGCACCTGCCGCATGGGCAGCGATCCGGCCCGGTCGGTGGTGGATCTCGATGGAGCCTGCCATCAGCTGGCCAACCTCTCGATCGCCGATGCCAGCATCCTGCCCAGTTGTCCGGCGGTGGGTCCGGGCCTCACCGTGATTGCCCTGGCCCTGCGCCTGGCCGATCGCCTCAAGGCCAGCCTGCGATGACGGAGGCCAGCGCAGCCGCAACGGCCGCCGACTCCGACTCGAGCGAGGCGCGCCGCATCGCTGAACGGGATCAGGGACTGGCGCCCTGGGATCTGTGGGGGTCGTATCTGCCGGATCGCCAGTGGGGCACCGTGCGGGAAGACTATTCCGCCGATGGAGATGCCTGGCGTTCCTTTCCCCACGACCAGGCCCGCTCGCGCGTCTACCGCTGGGGGGAAGACGGTCTGCTGGGGCTGTGCGATGCCGAGTGCCGGCTCTGCTTCTCGGTGGCCCTCTGGAACGGCGTGGATCCGATCCTCAAGGAGCGGCCCTTCGGGCTCGGCAATCCGGAGGGCAACCACGGCGAAGACATCAAGGACTACTACTTCCACCTGGCCAACACGCCCACCCATGCCTTCATGCGGGGCCTGTATCGCTATCCGCAGCGGCAGTTTCCCTACCAGCAGCTGCTGGAGGAGAACGGCCGGCGCGGCCGCGATCAACCGGAATACGAACTGATCGACACCGGCATCTTCGAGGACGATCGCTACTTCGATCTCGAGATCACCTATGCCAAAGCCTCAGCCACCGACATCCTGATCCGCCTGCGGGCCGTGAACCGGGCCCGTGTGGCCGCGCCCCTGACCCTGCTGCCCACCCTCTGGCTGCGTAACACCTGGAGCTGGGGCTATCCCGAAGAGGTGGAGCATCGCCTGCAGGCCAGCGGTGATGGTCTGATCAGCGAGGCCATTCCAAACCTGGGCCGCTACGGCCTGCGCTGCGGTGAAGCGGGTCGCTGGTTGTTCACCGACAACGAAACCAACCACACGCGTCTGTACGGCAAGCCCAATCCAACGCCCTTTCAGAAAGATGGGTTTCACCGCTATGTGATCGCGGCCGAGACGGGCGCCGTCAACCCGGCCGGCAGTGGCAGCAAAGCGGCGATCCTGCTGCAGCGCCTGCTGGAACCGGGCGAAGAGTGGGTGGTGGATCTGCGGCTGCAGGCCCTCGACGGCGCGTCGAGCGCGGCTTCGAGCGACCCGAACTCGACGGATCACGATCCCTTGCCGCCGGATCCCTTTGGGGCGGAGTTCTCGCGGTTGCTGAACCTGCGCGAGCAGCAATGGCACGACTACTTCAGCCAGTGCGCCCCCGGGCTCGGGGACGACGACCGGCGCATCTTTCTGGCGGCTTCAGCCGGTCTGCTGTGGTGCAAGAAGTACTACGGCTGGAGCGTGCTGCGCTGGCTGGAAGGTGATCCGACCCAGCCGCCCCCACCGGCGCAGCGCTGGGACAGTGCCACGGCCGAGTGGCAGCGGTTGCATGCGCACGATGTGATTGCGATGCCCGATGCCTGGGAGTATCCCTATTTCTGCCAGTGGGATCTGATGTTCCACGCGGTGGCCTTCGCCGGCATTGATCCAACCACCGCCAAGGAGCAGTGCCTGCTGCTGCGCAGCCCCCATTACACCGCCCCCAACGCCCAGACACCGGCCTACGAATGGGCCCTGTCGGATCCAAATCCGCCGATCGGGGCCTGGGCGGCGATGCGCATCTTTCAGATCGATCGCAAGAACACCGAGGAAGCGGATTCAGCCTTCCTGGCCAGGTCGTTGCGCAAGTTGCTGCTGGAATATGGCTGGTGGGCCAACCGCAACGACCGCAGCGGCGACAACGTGTTCGACGGCGGCTTTCTGGGCCTCGATAACATCGCCGTTTTCGATCGACGCTTCCCGCTGGCCGATGGCAGCCACATCAAGCAGTGCGATGGCACCGCCTGGATGGCCTCGCTGAGCCTCAATCTGCTGCAGATCGCGGTGGAACTCAGCCGGGAGCAACCGGATGTGGCTGATCTCTGCGAGCGCTTCGTGGTGGATTATGTGCAGCTCGCCATCGCGCTCAATTCCCAGGACGACAACAGCGTGCTCAGCTGGGATGAGCAGGATGGCTTCTATTACGACGTGATCCAGCGGCCCGATGGCAGCTTTGATTATCTGCGCAGCCGCTCGATCACCGGCCTGATCCCCCTGCTGGCCGTGACCAGTTTCGATGTGGAGACCGTGCTGCGTCTGCCGGTGCTGGATGTGCGCAACACCCTGGCCTGGCTGATTCATGAGCGCACCACTCCGGCCTGGGTGGCGGAGCATCTGGGCCTCTGGAACAACGACCGGATCCTGTTCGCCCTGGTGCCCCGCGAACGGTTGCAGCGCATCTGCGAACGGCTGTTCGACGAAGATGAATTTCTTTCACCCCACGGCATCCGCTCCCTCTCCAAGGTCTACGGCGAGCACCCTTACACCTATTGCGAAGCTGGTGAAAGCCAGACCCTGGCCTATGCACCGGCCGACAGTCCGGTGGCGATGTTCGGCGGCAATTCCAACTGGCGCGGGCCGGTGTGGGTGCCGATCAACTATCTGCTGATCGAGGCACTCCAGAAGTTCGCCCACTTCTATGGCGACAGTTTCCAGGTGGAATTCCCGACCCGCTCGGGGCGCTGGCTGAATCTCTGGCAGGTGTCGCTGGAGCTGGAGAAGCGCCTGGTGGGCCTGTTCCGGCTCGGAGACGATGGCGCCCGGCCCTTCTGGGGAGACACGCCCAGCTTCCGCAACGATCCCCGCTGGCGCGACCTGATCCAGTTCAACGAATACTTTGATGGGGATAACGGCCGCGGCATCGGCGCCTCCCATCAGACTGGCTGGACGGCGATGGTCTGCAAGATGCTGGTACAGCTGGCCCGCTATCCGGAGAGCTGAGCTGGACAGCCCAATGATCCCACCATTCCTGCCAGAGCAGCCTCAGCTCACCGCACTGTTCCCTCTCCACCGATCCCCCTGCTCCCATGGAGATGACCGGTCCGTCCCTGCACACCTCAGCCCTGCCTGATCCGCGCCAGTTGATCGTGAACAATGGCGATCACTTCGATGTGGTGATCATCGGCAGCGGCGCCGGTGGCGGCACCCTGGCCCGCCATCTGGCGACGAGTGGCCTGCGGATTCTGGTGCTGGAGCGCGGCGACTGGCTGCCGCAGGAGCCCCAGAACTGGGATGCCGAGGAGGTGTTTCAGAAAGGCCGTTACGTCTCGAAAGACACCTGGTTCGACAAGCGGGGCCAGCCCTTTCAACCCGGCAGTCACTACATGGTGGGGGGTGCCACGAAGATGTACGGCGCCGCCCACTTCCGCCTGCGGGAGCAGGACTTCGAGGCCCTGACCCATCACGACGGCCTGTCGCCGGCCTGGCCGTTGCGCTACGCCGACTTTGAGCCTTTCTACCAACGGGCCGAGCAGCTGTATCACGTGCACGGCATGCGCGGTGAGGATCCCACCGAGCCGCCCGCCAGCGGTCCCTATCCCCATCCGCCGGTGGCCCATGAGCCACGCATGCAGCGGCTGGTGGATGATCTGAAATCGGCGGGACTGCATCCGTTTCATGCCCCCAGCGGCGTGCTGCTCGATGAAGCCAACATGGCTTTCAGTCGCTGCCGCAAGTGCAACTGCTGCGACGGTTTTCCCTGCCTGATGCACGCCAAGTCCGATGCCGAGGTGATCGGCATCCGTCCGGCCCTGGCCGCCGCCACGGTGTCGTTGCTGACCCGCGCCCACGTGCAGCGTCTGCTCACCGATGCCACGGGCCGCAGCATCACAGCGGTGGAGCTTGAGCGGGATGGGGAGCCGATGCGGGTGAGCGGCGATGTGGTGGTGGTGAGCTGCGGCGCCGCCAACAGCGCCCGCCTGTTGCTGCAATCGGCCAATGACCAGCACCCCCAGGGGCTGGCCAACGGTTCCGATCAGGTGGGCCGCAATTACATGTTCCACAACAGCAAGGCGATGGTGGCCCTGGCCCATGAGCCCAACACCACCGTGTTTCAGAAAACGGTGTCGATCAACGACTGGTATCTCGGCGATGCCGAGTTCGCCTACCCGATGGGCAATATCCAGATGACCGGCAAGACGAACGGCGCGATCATGAAGGGCTATGCGCCCCTGGAAACCTTCCTGATGCCGGGCTGGTCGATGGACCGGATCGCGGCACACGCACTCGATTTCTGGATCTCCTCGGAAGATCTGCCCCACCCCGACAACCGGGTCACGGTGGATAGCCAGGGCCACATCCACCTCAGCTACACGCCCAACAACCAGAGCGCCGCCAAGCACCTCTCCGACCGGCTCACCGGCCTGCTGGAGCGCCTCTACCTGCGCAAGCATCTGGTGGAGCGGCAGATCTACATCAAGAGCGCCATGTCGATCGCGGCGGTGGGGCACCAGGCCGGCACCTGCCGCTTCGGTTCCGATCCGGCCAGTTCCGTGCTGGATCTGAACTGCAAAGCCCACGAGCTCGACAACCTCTACGTGGTGGATACCAGCTTCATGCCCAGCATCGGCGCCGTGAATCCATCCCTCACCGCCATCGCCAACGCCCTGCGGGTGGGGGATCACCTGATCGAACGGCTGCGCTGAAATCCCTGCCCCCCCCGAAAACGCTCACTCCAAGACAATCAACTCATGGCCATCGGGATCAGCCAGCCTCAATCCCCGCTGCCAAGGGGGGAGAGCCTCGCCCAGGTCGAGCACCCCGGCTGACAGCAGCTGGCCGCCGTAAGCAGCCACCTGGGCAGCCACCGGGTCAAGATCGCTGACCGCCAGACGGATGTGCCAGTGGGCCAGGTCCTGCAGGGCCTGATCGGCCGGCATCGGCCGCCCCCGGTTGGGCAGCTGG
This sequence comes from Synechococcus sp. CBW1006, assembly GCF_015840525.1. NCBI lineage: Bacteria > Bacillati > Cyanobacteriota > Cyanophyceae > Synechococcales > Synechococcaceae > Synechococcus > Synechococcus sp. CBW1006. The sequence goes on from NZ_CP060396.1 coordinate 3,751,106, forward strand.
TAATCCAGGGTCTCGATGCCCATGCCCTGTGGGCAGCGCAGGGGCGTGATCGTCACCCGCGTCTCCCGGAGGCCGTCGAGCCGATCCTGCTCCGGGCCACTGTTGTCGCCGCTGGGCAGCGCCTCCAGGCCGAGCACGGCGGCGTAGAAGGCGCGGCTGCGGGCCGTGTCCGCGATGGCGATGGCGCTGTGATCGATGCCGAGCAGCCTCGGGAGGGGGCCGGGGCAAGGCTGGTGCCAGCGGCCATCGCCCTTGCCGGCCGGGAACTGCAGCAGCTCGAGGTTATGGCCATCAGCATCGCGGAATTTGAACGCCCGGATGCCGGCGGCGGCGGTGTTCCAGTCCGGCAGGCGCTGGGGGGCCTCCGACACGGCCGTGAGCGAGCCATTGGCCAGCAACGGTTGCAGGTGCCCGTGCAGGGTTTCGAGATCGGGCGTCACCAGGCAGAGGTGCTGGAACCAGAGATCACAGCTGCGCGATTCGGGAGGGATCGCACGGCCTGGCCGCTGGCCCGCACCGGGATCCAGCACCTGCAGCAGATCCAGCCGCTCCTGCCCCACCCCCAGCCGCAGGCGGCGCAGCTGGCCCTGGCCCAGCCCCAGCAATGCGGCCTCAGCGCCCCCCTGGATGCAGTCCTGCCCCAGCAGCGTGAAGCCCAGGCTGTCGCAGAAGAAGGCGGCGCTGCGCTCGGCATCGCGGCAGGTGAAGGCGACGGACTGGATCTGCGGCCGGGGGCAGATGGAGGGGCTCATGACTCGGTGCCCGCCGCGGGGTGAACGGATACGGCGGGCCGCTGCAGCACGATGCTGAGCACGCCCCCCAGGGTGATCAGCGCGGTGCCGAACCACACCGGTGGGGTGGGTTGTTCGGCAAACCAGATCCAGCCGATCAGACCGGCAAACACGACCGAGGAATATTGAAAAGCGCCGATCGCCCCCGGTTCGGCATAGGTGTAGGCCTTGATCAACAGGAACTGAAAACAGGCCAGGCAAGCTCCCGAGGCCACGACCGTGGCCCACTGCGCTGGGTCAATACCGCTGAGCAATGCTGCGCCAACGCCTGGCGGCCGCAAGGGGCCGAGCACCGCCAGGGTGGCGCCGATGCTGCCGATGATCAGGAAGTAGGCCATCTGGGTGAGCGGCGATTCGCTGCGGTCCAGCCGTTTCACGGCCAGAAACTCCACCGCGCAGAGCAGACCGGCCGCCAGCCCGAGCAGATCACCGGGACGGGTGAGCAGTGACGCATTCGGCTGAACCACGATCACCATCCCGGCGAAGCCGATCGCGAGGCACCCCCAGAGGGCGCGGGGCACCTGCTGACCGAGCACCAGCAAGGCCAGCAGGGGGATGAACAGTGGCGTGGTGTTCAGCAGCACATTGGCATTGACCAGATTCACCAGCCGAGCCGCGGTGATGAACAGGAAGAATCCAGCCAGACCGGTGCAGCTGCGCAGCACATGCAGATGCAGAACGGTCGTGCGCAGATCCCGCCCGCCCCGCAAGAGCAGCCAGGGCAGGATCAGCCCAAGGGCGATCACGAAGGTGAGCCAGGTGAACTGCATCGCCCCCATGCCGCTGCCGAGGGCCTTGCCGAAGGCGCTCTGGGCGGTGTTGGCCAGAAAGGCCAGCACCAGAAGGCCGGAACCCAGCATCAACGAGCCCATTGTGGTCTCCGCCATCGCCCCATGCTTAGCGTCAAGGGCATCCCTGTCACCCGTGGGTACTGTGACCAACACCGCCAATCCTGAAGCCGCCCGCAGCCTGGCCCACCTGTTGGAAGGGAAGGTGGCGATCGTCACTGGCGGGAACAGCGGCATCGGCAAGGCGATCGTGGAAGCCCTGGCCCATCGCGGCGCCAAGGTGGTGATCGACTACCGCTCCCATCCCGAAGCCACCGAGGAGATCGAACGGGAGATCGGAGCCTTCGGCGGCAGCAGCTATGGGGTGCAGGCGGATGTCTCGAAGCTCGACGATCTCCAGCGCCTGGTGAAGGCAGCGGTGGAGAAATACGGCCGCCTGGATGTGATGGTCAACAATGCCGGCATCGAAACCCGCACCTCGATTCTCACCACCACACCCGACGACTACGACAAGGTGCTCGATGTGAACCTGCGCGGTGTGTTCTTCGCCACCCAGTACGCCGCCCAGCAGATGATCGCCCAGGGCGGCGGCGGCCGCATCATCAACATCTCCTCGGTGCACGAAGACTGGCCGATGCCGAACAACACCCCCTACTGCCTGGCCAAGGGGGGCGTCCGCATGCTCACCCGCACCGCCGCCCTGGAACTGGCCCCCCACGGCATCACCCTGGTGAACGTGGGGCCCGGAGCTGTGGCCACCCCGATCAACGACTCCACGATGAACAACCCGGAACTGCTGGCCAAACTGGATGCCGCCATTCCCCTGGGGCGCATGGCGCAGCCGGAGGAAGTGGCCAATGTGGTGGCCTTCCTGGCCAGCGACGACGCCAGTTACATCACCGCCACCACGATCTTCGCCGATGGCGGCATCATGCAGAGCAGCCCGGGCCTCTGAATCGGAAGCAGCGACAGATGACGCGCGGTTGGCTGGGGCGCCAGGTCGCCGATCCGGAGGGGCAGGTGCTGCTGGCCCAGGGAGGGGTCGCCCTGCTCACGGCGGCCTGGGTGCTGTTCTGGCCGGTGCCCACCGAGGTGCGGGGCCGGGGGGTGTTCATCGTGCCCAACGCCGCCCGGGTGGTGGACGCCCGCGCTGAGGGTCAGATCCTGGCCATCCCGGTGCGGGCGGGAGAGCGGGTGCGGCGCGGCACCGTGCTGTTCCGCCTCGACCTGCCGGCCCTGGAATAGGAGGTACAGCGACAGGAGCGGGATCTGCGTGAGCTCCAGAGCATCGATGCCGACCTGAGCCGCCGCGACCGGCTCCGGCTGGCGGCGGCGGGGCGGGTGCGGGACACGGCGCTGGCCAACCTGCGGCGGGAGGAGGAGCGACTGGGGGCGCTGCGCCGCACCTACGACCAGAAGGCGGCCGATTTCCAGCTGCTGGCCCAGCGACGGGTGGTCGCCCCCCTTGCCGAGGAGGTGGTGGCCACCGAAGACCGCAGCACCCAGCTGGCGGTGGCGATCGAGACCGTGCGCATCCGCGAGAAGGAGGCCCTTGATGCCTTCGAGAAGGTGAAGCTCGAGATCGAAACGGAGCGGCAACGGCGCCGCTACGGGATCGAGGACAGTCGCCGCAGCCTGCGGGTGCTGCGTGCCCGCCTGGCCTACGAGAGCACCCTGCTGGCGGATCGTGATGGCACCCTGCTGGATCTGCAGGTGGTGCGGGGACAGTCGGTCAAACCGGGCCAGCGGCTCGGCACCCTGGCCGAGGGTGAGGAGGGCCCCCTGAAGGCCGTGGCCTACTTCGCCCCGGCCGATGCCCGCCGGCTGCGGCCGCCGCTGCCGATGGAGGTGGTGCCCGACTGGGATGAGCGAGGCCGCTTCGGGGGGATCACCGGCCAGGTGAAGCAGGTGGGGCTGCTGCCGGCCACCCGGGAGGATATCGACACCACCCTGGGCAATCCCCAGCTGGCCGAGGCGCTGGGGGGAGGCGGCCCGGTGATGCGGGTCGACATCCTGCTCAACTCTGACGACCGCACGGCCCCCAACAGCACTGACCCCGACAGCACGGCCCCCAGCTCTGCCGGTTACCGCTGGACCCTCTCACGCGGCAGCACGGTGTTCCCGATCCGGGCCGGGCTCACCCTGCGGGCCCATGGCTACGTGGAATGGCGCACGCCGATCAGCTATCTCCTACCGGTGTTCCGCGATCTCACCGGCTCCTACCGCAACCTCGGCCAGGAGCGCCAGGACGTGCCGGCCCTGCGCCAGAAGGGATCCTTGCCATGAAGCTGTCCAACTCGCCGCTGGGCCGGGAACTGCCGCTGCTGATCGTGGAGATCGCCCTGCTGGTGGTGCTGCTGCATGCCAACGCTCCGGAGGTGTGGTTCTGGTTTGCGGTGTTGCTGCTGCTGTTGCTCTGGCGCTTCCTGGCCTGGCAGACGCGGCGCGTCCAGCGCTCCAGGGCGCCGCAGGGGCCTCAGGAGCCTGTCGACTCCCCGGCGGCAGCGGCCGGCAGCACCAGCGGCAACGACACCGGGGCGCCGGGCTGATCCGGAACCGGCAGCAGCTCCCGCAGCAGCTGGGCGTAGCTGCCGTTGGCCAGGGTGATCGATTCGGCCACCCCCTCCATCGCCTGGGTGAGCAGGCGGATCGTGTCGCTCACATCGGTGTAGTTGGCCAGCCCGAGCTGGTAGCGGGCCCGCACATCCCGGAAGGCCTCGCGGGCGGAGCCATAGGAGGCCCGTGCCGCCAGGATCTGCTCAAGGGCGGCGCGGTGTTCGAAGAAGGCGGCCTCCACCCGCTGGCGAATGGCATTGCGCCCCTCGGCCAGCGCCTGGGTGGTGCGTTCAGCGGCAGCTCGGCTCGCTCCGGCGGCTCCGCTGCTCACCCCGGCGTCAAACAGGCGCCAGCGCAGCTCCAGCCCCGCCTCCCAGGCGCCGTTCTGCTGATAGAGCTGCGGGATGTTGGTGGCCGCGCAGCAGCCGCGCAGCTCGATCTCGGGTTTGTCCGCAATCCCCTCGCCGTAGCCGGCCCTGGCATAGAGGCGCAACTGCGGCAGCAACTCGGCGGCACGGCGGTCGGCCTGGCGCAGCAGGGCCTGACGGGCAGCCTGCAGGGCGAGCAGTTCCGGGTTATCGCGGAAGCCCGCCACCACGGTGCGCTCCAGATCCAGGGGCCAGGGGGGCTGCAGCCGCACCGCCTCCGGTGTGGTGAGCGTCACCGTGAAGGGCACGTTCAGCAGGTTGCTGAGCTGGCGCTGGCGGCTGCGCCACTGGGCTTCGGTCTGGGCCAACCGGAAACGGCTCTGCTGCAGGGAGGCCTCGGCCCGCAGCCGATCTCGAGCCGGGGCACCAGGCCGCTGCCCTCCAGGGCGATCACCTCCGCCAAGACAGCCCGATCGCTCTCGACCACGGCCTGGCGGATTCGCCGCAGCTGCTGGGCGAGCTGGAGGGAATAGAAGCTGAGGCTCACCTCCAGTTGCAGCTGGCGCAGACGGTTGGCGTAGCGGTGTTCAGCGGCCTCAAGCTCCTGGCGATTCTCCGCCAGAGCCGCGCCCCGCTCGAAGTTGACCAGGTCCCAGCGCAGCGCCAGAGCGGCGGTGCCCAGCAGCCGGTTTTCCCGGATCCGGTTCCAGCCGTTTGGATCCACCAGGAAGGGGGATCCGGCTGGGTAAAGACCAGCGTTGTCCTGCCACACCTTGTTGTAACTGGCCATCTGGCGGCCGCCGCCGCCGAGCTCCAGCCACAGCTCCGGCCAGAAGCGGCCGCGCACCGAGCGGAGCCACTGGCGGCGCTCCTGCACGCTGGCAACCTCCTGGGCCAGGGCCGGGCTGTTGCGCAGGGCCAGCGCCAGGGCAACGGGCAGGCTGAGGCGCGCCTCCTGCTCGATCGTCACGGCAGCGGCGGCGGCTGGAATCGTTGCCGCTGCCGGGGCGGCCAATTGCTCAAGCAGGCCCCGCTCGGCGGGGCTGAGACCATCGCCACCGGCCGGGCCGGGCGGAGCGGCGGGGTCGACCGCATCGGCGGGCACCACCTGATCCAGGGCAGCGGCATCTCGCTCGAAGCGCTCCAGGCTGCGCAGCAACAGCTCCGAGGGGGGCGGCAGGCCTGCGCGCCCCGCCTCCGCCAGACCCGGGGCCAGAAGCACTGGTGCGATCAGCACCTGTGCGATCAGCCCGGACAGCAACCAGCCACGGCGGCGGCGAGGGTGGCACTCCTTCCCGCCAGCGTCGATCACGACCGCGGCGGCGTGCCAGGGCCGCTGGAGCCATCGCGGGACGCTCCGGCCACCATCGCGCTGGTGCGGGCCAGGCAGCCGATCGAGAAACAGATGGCCCCACTGCCGAACAGCCCCCAGTCCCAGCGGAGGCTGGTGTCCCGTTGCCGCAGGGCCAGCAGCACCACCAGAGCCGCCGCCAGCCAGGGCAGGGTGACCACCAGGAGCAACCGGTTCGGGAGCATCGGGCAGGGGATCAGCGGGAGGTGAGACGTTCGAGCATCCGGCGCTCCTCGGCCAGGCGCTGATTGGCCCGGGCCAGCTCCCAGGAGAGCTTGGCCACACAGCCGATCGAGAAGCAGATCATCGCGCTTCCCACCAGGCCCCAGCCATGGGGGTGGAGGCTTTCGTCGTCGGCGCGAAGCAGACGCACGGCCAGGACCGCCACAAGACTGGAGGCGGCCCAGGGGCCATACACCCAGAAGCGGAGCGACGCGGGCATGGGCTCAGTCGAGGGCCGCCTCGATCAGGTCGGCGATCAGCAGATTGTCGAGCGACAGGGCACCGCCGCCGCTGCAGATCAGAACCAGGGCCATCACCACATAGACGGCGGCCTTCTCCCAGCTGGGCGGCTCCCCCACCCCCCCGGGCCCGGCGTAGTCACCGGGAGGAATCTGGTAGGGATCCGGGGCGATGAAGGGCGTGCCCTTGGCGATCTCCAGCACCATCGCGTAGGCCATTGACACCAGGATGGCGAGGGCCGCCAGGGGCGTGAACAGCCCCGGCAGCAGGGCGATGCCCGAGCCCCACATCGAGAAGGCGGAGAGGAAGCAGAGCCACACCGGCGTGTTCAGCGCTCGCGCCCAGGTATCGAGATGGCGAAGCTTGGGCCAGCCGTGGCGGATGAAGGCCACCCCCAGGAAAAGGCGCAGCAGCAACAGGGCCCAGGGCAACAAGCCGGAATCCCCAGCCAGCCAGACAGCAGCGGTGGCGAGCCAGGCCGGCAGGGCCACCGGCAGCCATTCAAGGATGGTGAGCTCCATGGCGCTCAGGGGGTGGCCCGGATCTGCCGCCACCGTAGGGAGAACCCGCTCACCCTGCAGCCTCTGGGCTGCTTTCCGCTGCGTTGGAGGCCTTCCCCTGCGCCTCTCGCCGCTCCAGCCCCACCTCCACCTGCAGGTGCTGATTGGCGCGGCCGGTGATCAGCAGGGAGGCGCGCTCACGGGTGGCGATCTGCCAGAGCCATTTGGTGAGCAGGGTCAGCCGGTTCTCGCTGTCCGGCATGAAGGCCAGGTGGGCCAGGCCCCAGAGCAGCCAACCGATGGGACCGCTCACCCGCAGGCCGCGCAGGTCGGCCACGGCATTGAAGGGCCCCAGCACCGCCATGCTGCCCAGATCCAGCCACTGGAACGGGGCCTGGCGACTGCCGCGGCTGATCGCCAGCAGATCGCGGGCCACCCAGCCGCCCATCTGCACAGCGGGGCCGGCCATGCCCGGCAGCGGCTTGCCATCGGCGGTGTGGCTGTAGGAGCAGAGATCTCCCACCACACGGATCTGCGGGTGTCCCGGCACGGAGAAATCCGGCTCCACCACCACCCGGCCGCCCCGATCCACCGGGCAGCCACAGCGTTCCGCCAACAACCGGCCCAGGTGGGAGGCACGCACACCGGCGGTCCAGCAGATCGTGGCCGCCTCAAGGATCTGCTCGCCGGCGGCCGTGCCCACCACCACCCGGTCCGCCTCGATCTTCTGCACCCGCCCGCCCAGCAGCAGCTCGACCCCCACGTTGCGCAGGTAGTCGCCCGCCTTGCTCGACAGGCTCGGATGCATGGCCCGCAGCAGCCGATCGCCAGGATCCACCAGGGTGACGCGGGTGTCGGCCGGATCGAGCTGGCGGAAATCCCGGGCGATCGCATGGCCCATCAGCGCGATCACAGAGCCAGCCAGTTCACAGCCGCTGGGACCGCCGCCGATCACCACCACAGACTGCAGCAGGCGGCGGCGCTCCGGATCGGGGGTCTGCTCCGCCTCCTCCATGGCCTCCAGCAGGCGACGGCGGATCTCATCGGCGTGCTCGAGGATCTTCATCGGTGGCGCCAGTGGGCGCCACTCCTCATGGCCGAAGTAGGTGCTGCCCGATCCGGCGGCCAGGATGAGGTGGTCGTAGCGGTAGCGGCGATCGTTGAACACCACCTCCTGCGCCACCGGATCGAGATCCACCACCTCCCCCAGCAGCACCTGCACGTTGGGGGCCTGCCCCACCATCTGCCGCAGCGGTGAGGCCACATCCGCCTCGGACACCAGGCCCGTGGCCACCTGGTAAAGCAGCGGCTGGAAGAGGTTGAAGTTGCGCTTGTCGATCAGCGTGACCCGCACCGGCTGGCGGGCCAGCACGTGGGCCGCCTTGAGACCGGCGAAGCCTCCACCCACGATCACCACGTGCGGGCAATCCTTGAGGCTGGCGTCGGCGGGCTCGAGTTCCAGGAAGAAGCGTTCCTTCACCATCGACGCACAGCCACTGGGCGCAACCTATTCACGCCATCCGGATCAGTCTGTTCCATGTCACCGGCTGCGGTCAGGCGACGCAGTGACAAGCTGCGCAGCAGTGGAGCGGATGCAACGGTCGCGCGGGGTAACCGGTCGAGCAGCGAATCCTTGGCCATGCTGGGGCCGTCCTCTCCTGTTCCGCCATGACCCTGGCCGCCCTGGGCTCCTTCACCGCCCGCCTCGCCGCTGACCCTGCCCTGCGGGACAAGGTGCACGCCGCCAACGGTCTCGACGAGGTGGTGGCGATCGCTGCGGAACAGGGCGACACGATCTCCAAGACCACGTTGCTACGGGAGCAGGCCCGCGCCGTGGCCGAGACCCCCGATCACCACCTTGAGGGCATCAACAGCTGGGCTGATGCCCTGATGGTGTGCTTCGGCGCCACCGACAAAGACTGACGCTCTGAATCAGGCGATCGCCGCGAAGCACTCGCGGAACGCGGCGATCGTGGCGTCGATGTCGGCGTCGCTGTGGGCCAGGGAGGTGAAGCCGGCCTCGAAGGCGCTGGGGGCCAGGTAGAAGCCCCGCTCGAGCATGGCGCGGTGCAGCTTGCCGAAGCGCACCGTGTCGGCGGCCTTGGCGTCTTCGAAATTGCGCACCGGCCCCTCACAGAGGAAGAAGCCGAACATGGCGCTGATCGATCCACCGGTGATCGGCAGCCCGGCATCGCGGGCGCCCTGCTGAATGCCGTCCGAGAGGCGCTTGGTGATCGTCTCGAGCCGCTCGTAGGTGCCGGGTTGCTTGAGCAGCTCCAGGGTCTTGATGCCGGCGGTCATCGCCAGGGGGTTGCCGCTGAGAGTGCCGGCCTGATACATCGGACCGGCTGGGGCCACCATCGCCATGATGTCGGCCCGGCCGCCATAGGCACCCACCGGCAGGCCACCGCCGATCACCTTGCCCATCGTGGTGAGATCGGGGGTGACGCCGAACCGGGCCTGGGCGCCGCCGTAGCTGATCCGGAAGCCGGTCATCACCTCATCGAACACCAGAAGCGCGCCGTGCTCCTTGGTGAGTTCGCGCAGGCCCTCGAGGAAGCCTGGCTCGGGGGTGATGAAGCCGGCGTTGCCCACCACCGGCTCCAGGATCACGCCGGCGATCTCGCCGGCATTGGCGGCGAACAGCTGCTTCACCGCCTCCAGGTCGTTGTAGGGAGCGGTGAGGGTGTTGGCGGTGGTGCTGCGCGGCACCCCGGGGGAATCCGGCAGGCCGAGGGTGGCCACACCGGAGCCGGCCTTGACCAGGAACATGTCCGCATGGCCGTGGTAGCAGCCCTCGAACTTGATGATCTTCTCGCGGCCCGTGAAGGCCCGGATCAGCCGCAGCACCGACATGCAGGCCTCGGTGCCGCTGTTCACGAAGCGCACAATCTCGACCGACGGCACGGCCTCGATCACCATCTCCGCCAGCTGGTTCTCCAGGGCGCAGGGGGCACCGAAGCTGGTGCCCTTGTCGAGAGCCTCGTGCAGGGCGGCGATCACCTCGGGATGGGCGTGGCCACAGATCGCCGGACCCCAGCTGCCGATGTAATCGACATAGCGGTTGCCGTCCACATCCCAGGCGTAGGCGCCCTTGACCCGATCGAAGAAAATCGGCTGGCCGCCGACCGAGCGGAAGGCCCGCACCGGCGAACTGACACCGCCGGGCATCAGCGTCTGGGCGGCGGCGAAGAGCTCCTCCGAACGGGTGGTGTTCAGGGCCGGAGCCGATGCTGGAGCCGTGGTGGAGGCCGAGGTCAAGGCGGAGTCCGAAAACGGTGGAAGAATCCAGCGGACAGGAGCGATCTGGTGGCGCTTCTCTGAGGAAGCTGCCACGGGTCGTGTTCCCCGACACCGCAGGAATGACCCCCATCCTGACCCAGAACGGAACCCCCGCGTGCAGCCTCGGTAAGTTCTTGGTGGCTGACAGGGGCGTGTGACGATCGACTGGGCCGCTCTGGAACGGCAATGCCGCCGCATCCTGCCGGCGCGAGCGGTGGTGGCACAGCGCCAGGAACTCCTGGCTTACGACAGCGACGGGCTCACCCTGCATCGCCACCAGCCACCCCTGGTGGTGCTGCCCGAGACCACCGAGCAGGTGGCGGCGCTGCTGCGCCTCTGCGACCAGGGGCAGATCCCCTTCGTGGCCCGGGGCAGTGGCACCGGCCTCTCCGGCGGTGCCGTGGCTGAACAGGAGGCGCTGGTGGTGGCCACCAGCCGCATGCGCTCGATCCTGCAGGTGGACCTCGACAACCGCCAGGTGACCGTGCAGCCCGGTGTGATCAACAGCTGGGTGACCCGGGCCGTGGCCGGAGACGGCTTCTATTACGCCCCCGATCCCTCCAGTCAGGTGGTCTGCTCGATCGGCGGCAACGTGGCCGAGAACTCCGGCGGGGTGCACTGTCTCAAATACGGCGTCACCAGCAACCACGTGCTGGCTCTGGAGGTGGTGCTGCCGGACGGCACGATCACCCGCCTGGGGGGTGACCTGGCCGAACAGCCCGAACTCGACCTGCGCGGCGCCTTCATCGGCAGTGAAGGCACCCTCGGCATCGCCACGGCCATCACCCTGAGGCTGCTACGCGCTCCCCAGAGCGTGGCCGTGCTCCTGGCCGACTTCGCCTCGATGGAGGCGGCGGGGGAGGCGGTCCGCCTGGTCACAGCGGCCGGTGTGCTGCCGGCCGGCATGGAAATCATGGACAACTTCACGGTCAACGCCGTGGACGATCTGTTCGGCCGCGATGAATACCCGCGCGATGCGGCGGCGGTGCTGCTGGTCGAACTCGATGGCCAGGAGCGGGAGGTGAGCGCGGCGGTGGAGCTGGCCGGCTCGCTCTGCCGCCAGGCCGGCGCCCGCACGATCCGCCAGGCCACCGATGAGGCCGACAGGGCCCTGCTCTGGAAGGGCCGCAAGAGTGCTTTTGCAGCAGTGGGCCGGATCACCCCCACCTATTACGTGCAGGACGGCGTGGTGCCGCGCAGTGCCCTGCCCTCGGTGCTGGCGGCGATCGAGCGGCTGGCGCGCCAGTACGGGCTGCCGGTGGCCAACGTGTTCCACGCCGGCGACGGCAACCTCCATCCTCTGATCCTTTACCGGGCCGACGAACCTGGCGTGAGCGACCGGGTGCAACAGCTCGGAGCCGACATCCTGCGCCTCTGCATCGAGGCCGGCGGCAGCATCACCGGCGAGCACGGCGTCGGCAACGACAAGCGCTGCTATCTCGACTGGATGTTCGCCCCCGACGATCTGGCCACCATGCAACTGGTGCGCCGTGCCTTCGATCCCGAGGGCCTCGCCAATCCCGGCAAGATCTTTCCCACCCCCCGCAGCTGCGGTGAATCGATGCGCCGCCAGGTGCACCTGCAGCAGCAAGGTGTGACGCTGCCGGTGGCCGCCTTCTGATCGGGGTGCCACAGTCAGCCGTTCGGTGGCTGGGCCTCAGGCGGCTGGGGTAGAGCTGAGGTCAGAAGAGGGGGGCATCGGGGGTGCCGATCGGGGAGGGAGCGCGGGGGCGCGAAGGCTGCTCAGGAAGCGTCGCCAGCAGGGCTGAGATCGCCAGCAGGGCGATCAGAGCCCACCAGCGCCGACTCAGGTTGCGTCGTGGCAGGCGCGGCAACAACCGCATCCAGCCGCGACGCCGGCGGCGGTGCTGCTCCAGCTCCACCACCGTGCCGGTGAGGGGGCGGCCGCAACGGCCACACACCATGCGGCCAGCCAGACTGCGATCGGCGCGTACCGCCCAGCTGCCGCAGGAAGGACAGGCCATGGGTGCCCAGGTTCGATGCTGCGTCGGTCTTAACCAGCAAACCACGGCCCCGTGATCGAACCGCTGCCGCTCACTGTCCTGCCGCTCGCAGAACTGCCATCGCTGCCCGACGGCCTGCCCCTGGCGGTGGTGGGCCATGTGGAGATGGTGAGCTTCCTGGGAGTGACGCGATGGCCGCGTCCCGGACTGATTCAGCACGCCAACGCCTTCGCAGAGGAACCCGCCGGCGGAGGGGCCGTGGTGGCGGTGCAGCTGGCCCGCCTCACCGGAGCCCGCGTGCCCTTCTTCACCGCCCTCGGACGCGATCGAATCGGCCAGCAGGCTGCCGAACGGCTCGAAGCCCTGGGACTGGAGTTGCATGTGGCCTGGCGCGATGCCCCCACCCGCCGGGGCGTGAGCTTCACCGATGCCAGCGGGGAGCGCGGCATCTGCGTGATCGGCGAGCGACTCGCCCCCCAGGCCAGCGATCCCCTGCCCTGGGAGCGGCTGGCGGCGATGCGGGGCGTGTTCGTCACCGCAGCCGATCCGGAGGCCCTGCGCCTGGCTCGCCGGGCGGCGTGGCTGGCGGCCACGCCCCGGCTGCGACTGCCGGTGCTCCAGCAGGCGGGCGTAGCCCTCGATGCCCTGATCGGCAGTGCCCTCGACCCTGGCGAGCAGCTGCCGGACGACGCGATCGATCCAGCCCCGGCCATCTGGATCGGTACCGAAGGCGCAGCGGGTGGCCACTGCAGACCAGGCGGACGTTTCCAGGCGCTGCCCCAGCTGCGGCCCGTGGTCGACAGCTACGGGGCCGGGGACAGCTTCGCCGCCGGCGTGAGCGCCGGTCTGGCCGCCGGTTGGTCCCTGGCCGCCGCGCTCAGCCTTGGCTGCCACTGCGGCCGGGCCTGCCTCGACGAGCTGGGGCCCTATGCCAGCCAGCTGCAGCTCCGCTGACCCTTTTTCTGCCCCCCCTGGCACCGCCCTGATCAGTGGCTCGGGCACCTGTGGCATCGTGGGGCGCCCTCACGCCGCCTGAGATCGGATGTTGGTGCGGATCCGCCAGGAGCTTGCAGAGGCGGCACCACTGGCGGTGCTGGTGGGGGCCACGCTCGGTTATGGCCTCACCACCATGCTCGCGAGCGCCCTGGGCCAGAACAGCAGCCTCAGCATGGAGGCTCTGATGATGGGCACCCTGCAGATCTTCGGGCCGGTGGGTGTGAACCTGATCTGGATCAGTCGGTCGGCCCCGCTGCGGGTGGGCCTGGTGGCGCGACACCGCTGGCACCAGATGCAGCTGGGTGAACGGCCCGATGCCGGCGGCCCGCGCCTCTGGAGGGAACTGACTGCGGCGATGATCACGGCGGTGCTGCTACTGCCTTACTTCGTGGGCGCCATCCTGCTGGCCGGTGTGGTGGCCACACCCCGTCTCGATAACGCGGGGCAGCTGTGGGAGCTGATGGGACAGATCAGCCCGGGTGATCTGATGCAGACGCTGCTGCGCACGGCCCTGTTCGCCGCGGTGGCCGAAGCCCTCTGCCTGCGCAAGGGCCGCCGGCTGCAGACGTCTCTTGAGGAATTGCCCCGCCTGATCGCCGATGCGATTCCGGAGTGCTTTCTCGCGGTGATCGTCCTGGAGGCGGCCTGGCTCACCCTGATCGACCCGTTCCACGGAATCCTGCGATGACAGAGCTCCTTCCCGCCGGCCCAGGAGAGCCTTCCGGCCCCGGCCAGCTGCCGGCATGGCCGCCCCGCCGGCCGGTGGTCAGCCGCCTGAGCTGGCTGTTCATCATCGGCGCCCTGCTGATGGGCGGCTGGGTGGTGCGGGGCATGGTTATGGAGCAGCTCCGCTGGCGCAACAGCTTTGAAGCCCGGATGCGCACCCGCGACGCCACCGGCATCTGGCCAGGCGTGCATGTGACCCTCTCCGGCTATCGGATCGGTCGGGTGGATCGGGTCCAGCTCGGACCTGATGGTGTGGTGGCCGTGGATCTGCGCATCGTGGAGCGCTACCGCTCGCTGCTCGGTCCGCGTAGCCGCGCCTACGGCACCCGGCCCGGGGTGATCGGCGACAGTGAAATCGCCATTACGGCCGACCCCAGCCCACCGGGTTCTGCGTTGGCACGCACCGATCTTCTGATCCCTTACGACCCACCCACCGACGTGGCCGATCTTCTGCAGGAGCTGGCCCAGACCCGTCTGCAGCTGGATCGCACCCTGCAGAGCACGGTCAAGGTGGTCGAGAAAGACCTTCCCGGCGCCATCGGCCGCTTCAACGGCACCCTTGCCGACGTCAGCCGCCTGGCCGGCACCCTCAACCGCGAGACCGGCAGCACGGCAGCCGTGACCCGCGACACCCTGCGCGCCTACCAGCGAACGGGCGCGGAGGTGGGCCAGACCTCCACCCGGGTGGATGCTGTGCTGCAGAAGACCACACCGGAATTGGTGGGAGCGCTGCGCGAAATCCGCCGCTTCACCGCCGGCACCAATCGCCTGCTGGAAATGTTCGCCGCTCCCCTGCTGGTCGACCCTCCCGCCGAACAGGAACCGGCCAGTCCTCTGGCCAGTCCCTCAAGCAAGGCGAATCCATCTGAAAGAACAGCCAACTGAGGCTGCAGCCGATTGGGGATGCATGGGAAGATCTCCGGATTCACGCGGGAGTCAGCCTTGAATGACATGCACGCAACTGGCTCCAACGCAGCAACAATGGGCCAGCAGGCTGCAGAGTCTGGGACTGGCGGACGGGAACCGCTGCTGAACAGAATGGCTCCCATGCTGGCCACGGCCCTCGCCCTTCTCCTGAGTCCCGCGGCAACGGCCGAGGCCGCCGACAACGAATTCCTGGTACGCCAGGCCGTGGACTTCTACTGCGGCAGCATGAAGAGCGAAAATCCCGGCCGGATGACTGATTACGACCGAGGGCTCTACGAAGGCATGGCGATCGGATTCATCTTCGGCCAGTACCCCAAGCAGGCTGATTTTGTCGAAAAGCTGGGGGAAGATCGCTTCAACGGACTCTTCTACGGCGGCATTCGCAAGCAGTGTCCTTCCAAATCATTCGACTGAGACTCATCGCACCAAAGTTGATGGCCTACAAAGTCACTGGCCTAATGGTCGGCAGACTGTGATCACTTGCTTGAACTGTATCAATGTCATCCGATAGCTGTTCAACGTGAGCGAATTCGCACAGCGGCGGTTCAGCCGATGTAAATCTGCATGACAGGTCAGCCTGGTCTGTTGCATTGGCGACCGAAGTGAGATGGGGTCCTGACTGGTGATGGAGCAGACCTCCCCGGACTTTTCCATGGATTCCCCCACTGCGCTTGCAGCCGTTGCCCTGGCTGCTGTCTCATGGGACGGTAGTCTCACGCGAGCCGGCACCCGTTCTCTACGCCACCTGCTGGATTACCGAGCTCCTTACAACCAGCGCAGCGAAGCCCAGATGATCGCGCTGATGGATGACCTTCTAGCCGAATTACGTCGGCTCGGAGCTGAAGGACTGATGGAGCGGGCAGCCAGCGTTCTCGACCCGCGACAACGGCACACCGCCTATGCCATGGCTGCAGAAATCATGCGCTCTGATGGACCGCTGCTCGAACAGGAGCAGCTGATCCTTGAGCATCTTGCCGAAACGCTCAGCATTGACCTTCTCGAAACAGCCAAGGTATTGGAGGTGATGGATATCCTTCACGCTGCCTTGGACGATCCGAATTGGTTAACGCCAACCGACGGGACCCTGCGCACAACAGACAAGCCCGTTGCAACGGTGGCCGTCTGAAACGCTGAATCACGGACTGCGATCCATCACGACGGTCCGCAGCCGCAATGTCATACCCCCACTTCTCTTTCACCTGCTTCCCCTATGCGATTATTCTCCCCTAATCTGTGTTCGTAAGCATCACTGGAACGATCAGTCGATCCTGAGGCCGCTACCGGGCACAGACACAGGGAGGCGAGAGGGACACAGCCGAGATCCCGAACAATCGCATCGTGTGACATTGGAGGCCACAAGGCTCGATGGGAATCGCTGTGATCAAGTCCTATGGCGAAAGGGAAAAAGCAAGGAGCTCTTATATACCAAGCAAAGCTTGAACATTCAAGTCAAAGACATCATATAAGTAGGCGCCTCAACACTCTGTTGAATCCCGAAACGCCAATTCAGAAACGGAGGGGGCGGGATTCGAACCCGCGGAGGCTTTCACCTCGCTGGTTTTCAAGACCAGAGCCATCAACCACTCGACCACCCCTCCTTGGGCCGCCGCGAGATGCGGACCAGCGTCCGCCGTACGAACGCCTCCCCATTATCCCATAGTCATTTCCCTCAACCGGCGGAACCGCCTTTGGCACCGTCACCTGCTGTTTCAGTCGCCATGGTTCCAAACGTCGGCCTAGCTCCAATTCCCTTACCATTCTTTAGGTCGTTTACTCAAACCCGCGGGTCACCTCCCCCGCCCAACTCGGAGCAGACATCTGTCGGAGCTTGATGGCCACCCAAAAGCATCTATCGATCCAGAAGAGTTTCACCTTGATCGCGACGATCAACGGCGGCGTCTTGGCCTATTTGACCATATATAACTTCACTTTACTAAGAGGGGAAGCGGGAGCGCATTCATCGATCTACGTTTCGCTCCTCCTGACAATGATCTTGTCAGCACTTGCCATCATTTCCTATCGTATTATTTTTGCCAGAATCGTCTCGCCATTAGCACATCTTGTAGAAGAAACCCGCAAGATTGAAAGCAATACCAACGATGAAGTCTATCTCACCGTAAGAGGAAGGGACGAGGTCAGCCTCCTTGCTCACAGGTTTAATATTTTACTATCAAAGATGCGTCAAGCCTTCAGCGAAATTGAGGCCTCCAACAATAAGTTAGTCCATGCAAATTCTAAAATATCCGAGTCCCTCCGTTACGCAGGATTACTCCAACGCTCAATTCTGCCAGATCGACAATTTAGAGATGTTTTTGGCGACGAGCATTTCATCCTTTGGCAGCCTCGTGACACCGTTGGTGGTGATTACTACATTCTCCACACCGAAGCCGATCGTACCCTGGTCGGAGTAGCTGATTGTGCCGGCCATGGCGTTCCAGGAGCCATGATGACGATGATGGCCAGGGCAGGGGTAGATCGCTCGGTACAAGATCTTGGAATCAGTTCGCCAGCGGCCTTGTTGATGGCAATTGATACATCAATGCGCAGCCTGCTGAGTGATGCCCAGCTGAGCCGAGCAATTGCCACTAGCATGGATATGGGTCTAGCCTTAATTGATTTTTCGAACGGCTTGATACGATTCGCAGGTGCCAAGATTTCACTCTATTGGAGTAATGGCACCAATGTGTACAGTATCCGTTCAGGGGGCGTGACAGCTCGCGGCGAACATCGGCCCTGCTGAACCCTTGACGACAGCTTGATTTCCGGTTGCATCTCAGGTAGAGACCCGCCTGTGATGACCGCACATCCGGCTGGAATTCCAGAAGCCGACTGGCTGGAAACTCCCGCCAGCGTCAGAGCGCTGATCAACGCCCAGCAGCAGGAGATCGAGCTGTTGCGCGGCCAACTCACCTCCTTGGCCACCGAGTTGGCAAACCTGCGTGAGCGGATCGGACGCAGCTCTCGCAACTCATCCAAACCTCCCTCCAGTGATGGTCTGGGTTTTAAGCCGCCAGAACGGCGCAAGGGCAGTGGCCGCAAGCGGGGCGGCCAGCAGGGCCATCCCGGATCCGGACCAGAGCTGCTGTCGATCGAGCGGGTGGATCAGGTGGTGGATCACCACCCTGATGCCTGCCGCCGCTGTGGCACCTTGCTCCAGGGAGAGGATCTCGATCCCCTGCGCCATCAGGTGATCGAGATCCCGCCGATTACCCCGCTGGTGATCGAGCACCGGCTGCATCGCCTGGTCTGCCCCTGCTGTTCCACCAGCACCTGCGCCTCGTTGCCGGCGGATGTGGAGGCCAGTCACTACGGCCCAAGGCTCAGTGCACTGGTGGGCCTGCTGGGCAGTGCCTTTCCGTTGAGTTTCAGCAAGACCCAGGCCCTGCTCCAGCAGCTGGTAGGAGTGGAGATGAGCCGCGGCGCGATTGCACGGGTCCGCCAGCGCTTGAGTGCAGCACTGGAGCAGCCCATGCAGGAGGCCCTTGCTTTTGCCCGCGTGCAGCCGGTGGCCTACGTAGATGAAACTGGCGCCCCCACCGGCAATGCCGACGGCAACAATCCCACTGGAAAGCGGGGCTGGCAGTGGGTCATGGTCACCGCCGTGGTGACGGTATTTGTGCAAGGGCTGAGTCGATCGACGACCGCTGCCATCGAGCTGCTGGGGAACGCCTTTGGCGGGATTGTGGTGAGCGATCGCTTCTCGGCCTACAACCACCTGCCCACCAAGCAGCGCCAGCTGTGCTGGGCGCACCTGATCCGCGACCTGACGGCCATCGCCGAACGCCCGGGCGCCAGCGCTGAATTCGGAGCCCAGCTGCTGGGCCTGCAGCAGCAGCTGTTTGGCCACTGGCACCGCTACAAGGAGGGAAAGATTGACTGGCCCGCCTTGCAGCAAAGCTGCCGGCCGATCCGCCAGACCTTTGAGACCACGCTGCAGCGGGTAGTAGAGCTCGGCTACCAGCGCGGCGAGCGAACGCCTTGGGCCAGCACAGTGCGCACGTGCCAGCAGCTCCAGAAGGTGACAGGTGGGTTGTGGACCTTCCTGGAGAACGAGGGAATAGAGCCCACCAACAACGCCGCAGAACGTGCCCTGCGCCAATCGGTGATTCAGCTGTCCCGTGTCAATCAGGTTGATGGCTTGTGCCAATCAGGTTGACCGGTGAGCCGGTTGAATTTTGCTGCGGCACCAGGCCTGAAATCCTGATGGGGCCTCGATCGTGCCCATGGCTGTCGTGGCGCGTCAATCAAGTTGTGGTTCTGGCCTCAATCTCATGGCGAGAGGGCCAGTTTTCGTGTCGCCGCCTTGGTTTTGCCGGGCTGGGCCGGTGTTGCCGTTGATCGTGGCGGCCATGACGTCCGCGTCAATTACGTTGGCGGGTTGCTGGAATCCTTGGAAACCCTTGCGGCAGCTGCCTTCTGCCGGTAGCTCTCGCCCTTGATCCCGATGATGTGGCAGTGGTGCACCAACCGGTCCACCGCGGCCACGGTCATCGATCCGCTCGGGAAGATGTCGTCCCACTCCCGGAACGGCTGGTTGCTGGTCACCAGCAGGGATTTCCGCTCGTAGCGGTGGCAGATCAGCTCAAACAGCACCGAGGTCTCCAGTTCGCTGCGGCGCACGTAGGAG
Source organism: Synechococcus sp. CBW1006 (assembly GCF_015840525.1). NCBI lineage: Bacteria > Bacillati > Cyanobacteriota > Cyanophyceae > Synechococcales > Synechococcaceae > Synechococcus > Synechococcus sp. CBW1006. The sequence goes on from NZ_CP060396.1 coordinate 3,770,444, forward strand.
ATGTCGTCGATCACCAGCAGGGCATAGCGATCGAGCTTCTGGAGCATCGCCGGCAGGTCGTAGGCCGCCTTGGCCTTCTGCAGCAGCTGCACCAGCGTGGTGGCCGGGAAGAAGCGGCAGGCCTGGTCCTGCGCCGCCATTGCCATCGTGATGGCAATGGCCAGGTGGGTCTTGCCCACACCGCTGGGACCAAACAGCAGCAGGTTCTCCGCCTGCAGGAGCCAAGTGGTCTGCCGCGTCAGGCCTTGGAGCTCCTGCCAGTGGTGGGGCTCGAGGTGCTGGTGGTCAAAGCCATCGAGACCTTTCTGCCACGGGAGATGGGCACCGCGCAGCAGGCGTTGCTGGCGGGCAATCTGCCGTTGTTCCAGTTCCTGCTCACAGAGGGCGTAGAGGAACTGGCCCGGGCTCCAGCCCTGGGCATCAGCCTGATCGGCCAGCGGCTGCCAGTGACTGCGGAAGCGCGCCAGTTTCAGCTGTTTGAGCAGGAGCGGCAGCGCCGCTTCCACCGCCGCAGAGCGCGGGCATGGGGACGAGGTGGTCATAGGTAGCCAGCAGGTGTTGGGGGATGGCGGGATCGGGGAGGCTCTGGCAACGGGGAGGAACGCGGAATCGCTGCTGCAGAGCCGACAGCGAAAGGGTCTGGCGGCGTTGGGCCTGCTCCAGGAAGGCGAGCACCAGCGCATAGGAGGCCACCCGCACCGCCACATACAGGGCCTCGACCATCAGCCGGGCAGCGGCGTCACGGTCACCGCCGACCAGGAGTTGCTGCCAGAAGTCCCACCAGCGGGAATCAGGGAAGAGGTAGCGCTGGTAGCGGCAATGGAGCAGGGCCCGGGGCTTGGCCCGCAGGGCATCGATCAGGTGCTCCAGATCGATGCACCAGGCCCGCTTGCCACCAGAGGCGCCATAGAGGCGGGGGAGCTGGCAGACCCAGTCGCTGCCCAGGAACACCACCAGCCGGTCGTGGTGCAGCCGCACCATGACCTGGCGGCCGATCAGGGTGGGCGGCACTGAGTAGATCACCTGCCGCACCTCGATCGTGCTGGTGCTGCGCACCCGCACTGTGAGCAGCTCGTAGTCGGCAAAGCGGAAGGCCGGCAGGGGCCCCAGGTGCTCCAGCTCCTGCTCGTAACGCTGCTGCCGGGGGGCGTTGAGGGCACAGAACACCTCAGCGAGCAGCTGGGCGTATTCGGCGGGCTCCTCGAAATCGCAGCTGCCCCGCAGGATCAGCTTCTGCTCCAGCCGACGTTTCACATGGCCATGGGGAGCCTCGATGATGCCGTTCTCGTGAGCCACGCCGCGGTTATTGCGGCTGGCACTGAGGCCGTAGTGGGCGCAGAGCGCCTGGTGGCGGGGGGTGATGTCGAGGGCGTAGCTGCCATCCCGATTGCGGCTGGCGGCCGACAGTCGATCGGTGCGCAGCTCCTTGGGCACCCCACCGCAGGCGGCCAGGGCGTTCTGCAGCCCTTCTGAAAGGGCGACAAAGCTCTCGCCACCATGGATGAGTTGCCCATAAGCCCAGCCGCTCCAGGCCAGGCGGTAGTGGAACAGCAGGTGGGGAAATGGTTCGCCGCGCAGGGTGATCGTCACCCGTTTCAGCCGGGTGAAATCGCAGAAGCCGATCTCTCCAGGCTGGTAGGCCAGCGGGAACATCACCTCCGGCGCTGGACCGTGCAAGGCCTTCCACTGCTGCACCCGCCGCTGCAGGGTGCGTTTGAGCGAACTCCAGTCTTGATCTGGCTTCTGCTCCTGCAGGTGCTCCAGCAGGGTGGTGGGCGTCAGGGCTGGATGGCGCTCCAGAAGCGGCAGCAACAGGGGCTCCCAGACCTCAGCCAATGGATCGGGCCGCCGCCGGCCACGGGGCTTGGCGGCTTTGGGTTGGAGGCGGCCAGCATCAATGCGGTGGGCACTGCTCACCGAAATGCCCGCCGCTGCGGCAGCCACCTCCTGGCGGCTGCCGGCTCGTCGTTTGGACATGTACAGCGCAATCTGTTGAGCGGTGAGGGGAGCAGGCATGAGCCGGTGCCCTGCGCATGGCAACCGGATTCAGCAGAGCCCCTCAGGAGCGGTCAACCTGTTTGGCGCGACCCCTCAACCAGATTGTCGCCGGATATTCAGCGCAAGATCAGTCAAGGAGTCCAATCCCGCCAAGGTGCGATCTGCCGGAGCCGCCTGCTCACGGTCACCACTACCCTCAGGCAACAGGGGCGGGATGTCTGGGAGTTCCTGGAGCAGGCCTGGATCGCCCATCACCGCGATGGGGTGATGCCGTCACTGCTGAGCGATCCCTGAAGGCAGAAGAAAGGACAAGGAAGAGTCTCTGATCGCTCAGCGGTGAGCGATCAGGCTTGCATTCGTGCGGTGGGGCGTCCCGACCCCTGAACGCATACTGTGTACAAGCAGAAGGGTGACAATCGCGCCATCTGCGGTCGTCATCCTGGAAATTTTCAAGATCATGACATCAAGCTCATCCAGGGATTCACATACTATTTAACCACCGATGGATATCTAGATCAATCTGGAGGTGATCATGGCTTTGGGCTCGGCAGTGAACGTTTCTCCTCTTGGCTGCTCCAACATGCTGACAAGCCTCTAGAAGATCAACGCCATGCATTTTCTGAGAGCTTAGCCAATTTTCGAGGAAATCTTCCTCAAAGAGACGATGTTACCGTCTTGTCGTTCCGCCTGCCATAGAGTTTGATGTTCATTTGCTTCTGTGCTTTTTGCTTATTTATTCATGACTTGGAACCGTCAAGCCCAGTCGCTCCATATCTGCAGCTGAATCTGAATCTACCATGACCATCTCCATTCACAATCTATCAACGTTACGCCATTATTTTTGCAATGAACGCATTTTCATTTGCTTTAATGGTCCTATTTCGCGTAGCCTTATCGGGGAAATTGGCCTCGCGCTAAAAAATCATATCGAATCGATACAGACTAGCCAAACGGCAGCAATTGATGTCTTCAGTGTGTACGTAGAAATGAGTCAAAACATCCGTCATTATATGAGTACGCGTCAATACAATGAAGAAGATGCTTCAGCCACCGTGGTCATTGCCGCAACGGATGAATCGCATTATTCTGTTTCGGCTGGCAACGTCATTGAGCGTGCCGATGGGAACAAACTGTTGGAGCGGATCCAAAAGCTTGCCTCACTTGATAAGATAGAGTTGAAAGCGCTCTACAAACAACAATTGCGCCAGCCACGCAAGGAAGACTCTGTCACCGGTGCGGGCCTTGGCTTGATTCAAATCTCCAGGATCGCCTCCCGCCCCTTGGAAGCTACCCTTGACTTGCTGGACGACGGACGAGCTTTCTTCACTATCCGCGCCATTATCTGAGTGCCTATGAATTCTCCTACCGGCTTGAACATGAGCCTTCCCGCCAGCCAGTCAACGCCTGCGATCGACGCTGATTGGAACGCAGGGCTCCTGTTATGACCGGCGAATCCTATCCAGAGAATACGTACGAACTGTTTGACCAAGTGATCTCTTGGGTGGAGCAATATTTACAAATAATATCAGCGCCGCTCAGAGTCGACCTCAAGCTTAACTATCTAAACACAAGCAGCATACGCGCAATGATTGATATCTTTGATCTTCTTCAGAGAAGTTACGACGAAGGAGGTGATGTTTCTGTTCATTGGCTTTATGACTGTCGCAATCCCCGATCAGCAGAACTAGGAGAAGAATTCAAAGAAGATTATTCTTTTCCCTTTGAGATTCTTTTGACCACAGAGAGCTGATTACCATGGTTCGCAAGGAGGTTGATGAACTTGAGCTGTTGATACAACAGCTCTTGGATGATGAATCGCATCATGGCCATCCCTTGCATGCCGCCCTGGAGCAGCTTTGGCAACGTATGGCCATGCAGTTAGCGAAGCTTGAGCACGTCACTGCATCTGATCACAGCCATTCAGCCGCTTCTTCAGAAGAGCTGAGTCTGATGCATCGCTATGACAAGCAGCTGCGCCGGCTGGAACGTGTGATCAAGATTTCGGATCGCTACCAAGCCATGCTGAAGGATATGAATGTAAGCCTAAAGGAAGCTGCAACCCACGATCAACTCACAGGCATCCCCAACCGCCGTTTAATGGCAGACCGCTGTCGAGATGAGGATGAGCGTGCATCCAGGCATGGCACCACCTACTGTATGGCCATATTTGATGCTGATTTCTTCAAGGCAGTAAATGACACCTATGGACACGATATAGGAGATCAGGTGCTGATTAAGCTGGCTTCAACCTTGCGACGGAGTATGCGTGAATATGATCTTTGCGCGCGTTGGGGCGGCGAAGAATTTCTCGCACTTTTTGTTGGGAGTACAGCCACGCAAAGTCAAGAGATAGTCGATCGAATCTTACTAGAAGTCCGAAATCTAAGCATACCCACCGATGGGCATGAACTTCGGGTCACGATGAGTGTCGGGCTAGCGGAACACGAACCCGGCGAAACTTATATTGAAACATTCACAAGAGCCGATACCGCTCTATACGAAGCCAAGCAAACTGGCCGAAACCGATGTGTTTTTCATCGCTTTGAGGCATCATAACGAGAAAAGACAAGTAGGGTGATAGATTAATTCATTGGCCGGAAAGAGATTGATCTTAGATGGCCATCTCCTTTGAGACAGCTATTCCTATGGACCCATGGCTCCCAAAGGTTCGGACACACCATGAGCCAAATGGCTAGGATGCAGCCGGCTAGGCAAGTGGCAGCAGGCACTTATCAGAATCGCAACCTGCAGGACCGGCTTCCATCAGCTCACCGCCATCGTAACGCCGGAGGGCTTCAAAGAAATCTGCAGTGGTGCGACGGTTCTCCACCTCAATTTGCAATCGCTCATAGGTGGCATGGTCAATCGGTTCAAATGGCAATCTTGGAAAGGTAGCATTGGCATCAAAACGCGCCAGAAGAGCTGCAGAAATATACCCTTTTCCTTCTTCAATCGCCTCGAAGATGGCATTAGCCAAAGGTACGACTTCATGCTCACGAAATTCAACGGTAGCCGAAGTGTTATGAGCTGTGTAATGCTGCTGCACCTGCATATAGAAATCAAACTGGGCTAAGGCGGAGAAGTTGTTGATCTCCACGCTATCGGCACCTGGAATATTGGCCCAGCTCACCTGCGTGGGAATTTCAACCAGCCACTCCGTGCAGCGGGGATCGAACGGATCATCCAGGAGCCGGCCCTGCTCATCCTTATCGCTCTGGCTGGGGACAATGGTGTAGCCATAATCCATACAGGCCAGAGCCACCGGATCATTCTTGCGGAAGGTGATCCGGCGGATGAAACGCTGGGCCTTGGGCGGATGCCAGCCGGGGGAAGCACCCGTGAGCAGGCTCTTGGTACCGGCTGGCTGCACTGTGGTGCAGCGGTTGGGGCGGCGCATCCCGTGGCGATCGCAGTAGTCCCACACCGCCTGATTGACGATCTCCTTCCAGCGGCCCAGGTAAGCGGCCTCCTGGGCCTTGAAGCTGAGCCCCTCGGCCGTGGCCGGACGGCCGGCCTCCCACCAGTTCAGCCAGGGGGTACCGAAGGCGTGCACGAAGAAGTCGAACAGGCCGGTGAAGCTGACCCCCACGATCGGATCCCAGGCGCGGCTCTGGCGGTAACGCTCCACCTCGAAGCGGTGGTTGAGCAGACAGGCCACAGCCAGGCCGCCGGCGGTGAAGGCCTCCTCCTGGGCCTTGTGGTCGGCCGGATCGATGCGGTTGAGGTGAATCTCAGCCAGGTTGCAGTGAAAATCGTCGCCGAGGATTTCACCGCAGGGATTGAGGCCGTAGCGGCCCAGGCGATGCTCCAGTTCCGCCGGGCTGATCTCCGGGTGGTGCAACGTGAGCCAGCGACCGGCTTCCTCGCGGCCCTGATCCACATAGATCTCAATGAACTCGCTGCGCAGCTCCGGGGTGTGCAGCAGATCGGCGTTGGAGCGGGCGATCGCCTCAGGCGCGAACTGGATGGCACCCTCGCCGGAGTGGAACTGCTTGGTCACCGCCTCCAGCACCGTCTCACGACTGGGGCGGGTGTGAAAGACGCGGGTGTGGTTGGCCATCCGGAGTGCATCACGCTCGGGATCAATCCGCCAGTTGCCGGCAGCATCCTGCTGCCACAGGTTCTCCTTGGCACCAGCCGCGGCCAGGTCATCGGCGGCGAACTGGCGCATGCCTGCACTGCGCCGAATGTTGCCCGCCACGATCGTGACCGCCGCCTCATCAATCAGCAGGCAGCATTCCACCGAGCTGAGCTGGCGGCCACGGGCATTGTTGAGGATCTTGGCCACCCGGCCATAGAGATCTTTCAACTTCACCGGATTGGCCATGCCGCCGAAGCCCTTGAGGGTTTCACCAACGGGACGCACATCGGAGAGATCGACCGAGATCTCGACGGTGCCGCCCTGCTCGCACTCACCGAAGCGCGGGTCACTGCAGAGTTCCAGCAGCAGCTGATAGCTGTCCACCCAACCGCGGCGGGTATCGCCCACCCGGATGTGGACGTTGTTGCCCTCAATCGTGTGGCTGGTGGTCTCTTGCCGCAGGCCCGCAGGAGTGGCGCCAATGTCACTGACGCCGGTGATCACCAACTGGTTGCGCACCGCCGGCAACCGGTTGATCAGGCGGGGCTCAATGATGGCGCCGGTGCCGCAGCCCATCATGGCGAGGTCCATCATCAGACCGAAGGCCTCCCAATCCACCAAATTGGTGGAGGTGCAGTTGTAAGCACCGGAGAAGTTTTCCGGTTGCTCGATCCAGTCGGTGCCTCCGATCCAGAGCCAGCGACCGGAGGGCAAGGCCTTCTGCTCTTGCTGCATCCGACGCAGCAGGCTCACTTCCTCGTCTGAGAGGTTTCCGAGGCTGCGTAGCCCGGCCAGGTTGCGTTCGGCCACCTCATGCCAGCTCTCGCGACCGGTGGCCGTCTTGCGGGAGTAGGTGCGGTAGAAAACCGGATTGGCCGCGGGAGCGGTGGCGGGGAAATCAGCCTCGCACTGCCCCTGCCGGCCACCAGCCTCGCCACGTTCAACCGCCGCCGCACCGGCAGCCACAGACTGGGGATCGCTGCGTTGGAGCGACTCCGGGCGAAGGGGGGTGAGGGTCACCGCTGCTGAGGCCAGGTACTTGATGGCCACCTTAACGCCACTGGTGGGGCCATCAAGGTTCGCCCTGCACCAGTGGCAGTGGTCAGGTCCGATCAGCCGCGGCGGACCAACAGCGGATGTTGCCTGGCGTTTGACGCAGCAGGCTGGAAACTCTTCGCAAACGTGTTCGCCATGCCCAGCCCCGATCCCGAACCCATGCCGCGGCGGCCTGAGCCGGAGCTGATGGACGAACCGGCCCAGGCAACGGCCTATGCCGCGGCCGATTTCGCTGCCACCGACAGGCTGGTGGTCGATCGTTTCGCCGAAATCCTGACAACCCTCACCCCAGGCCGGTGCCCCGATCGCCTGGTGGACCTCGGTTGCGGGCCCGGCAACATCAGCTTCCTACTGGCTGAGCAGTATCCCGAGGCCCATGTGGTGGGCCTCGACGGGGCGGAGGCGATGCTGGCGATCGCCCGGGAACGGCTGGACAGTCGCGAGAACCTCAGCGCAACCGGTGACAACGCGCGCCCTGCCAGCACCGGCGGAGCCAGGGCCAGCGACAGACGATTCGGGGGAAATCTGGAGTTCCGCCATCTTGTGTTGCCGTGTGCCGACCTCGAGAGCCCTGATCTGGTCCAGGCCTGCGATGCCGTGCTCAGCAACAGCCTGCTCCACCATCTGCATGACCCCGCCGTGCTCTGGCACACGGTCCGCCAGCTCTCCGCACCCGGGGCAACCGTCGTCTACATCAAGGATCTGCGACGACCTGAATCAGCGGCTGCCGCTGAGGATCTGCTGCACCGCCACCTGGGCCAGGCACCAGAGGTCCTGCAGCGGGATTACCTGGCTTCGCTGCACGCGGCCTTCCGCCCCGACGAGGTGGAAGCGCAGCTGCTGCAGGCGGGATTGACAGGGTTGCGGGTGGCTCCCCTGGACGACCGCTACCTGGAGATCTGGGGGCAGCTTTAAGAGTTTGCTGAAAAACCAACCCACGAGCCAGTTTTCCACAGGCATCAGTGGATTTCCGGCTCAAAAAGACGGATCGGCGGCTATCAGAGCCGCAAACAGCCCGATTTCGGCATCGTTGGCCTCTCTGCAAGGCATTGGTTGAGGCCTATTGGGCACACCTCTGGACAACGGGCTGTTCATGCCGCCTCCATCGCGGGCTTGAGCAGGTTGCCCAGGCGGATCAGGTTGTAGGCGATCACATGCAGGCCAAACACGGCGCCGACCTTCTCGGTACCGCGCAGTTTGAACTGGCGCAGCCCTCCGAACGCCTTGATCCAACCAAACACCTTTTCGATCCCCCGGCGGGCGTTGATCGATTTGGAGTAGCCCACGTGACGGGTGGTGCGGCCATCAATGGCTGAGCCACCGCTGCGGGCCGTGTTCTGGGCCACGTGGGGCGTGACACCGATCCGCCGCATCTCAGCGACAAACCCTTTGGTGTCGTAGTTCTTGTCGGCGCCGACGGTCTTCTGGTGGGCACCGGTGAGGTCTGCTGCCATCTCTTTGGCGGCATCCCGCTCACCGGTGCCCGTGGCCTGGGTGACGCGGCAATCGACGATCAGGTCGTGGCGGTTGTCCATGAGGACATGGCCCCGATAGCTCAGCTGCGCTGGATGGGCATTCGATTTCCGGGCCAGCCGTGCCTCAGGATCGGTGCTGGAGCGGTGGGTCTCGTTGCTGAGCTTGATGCCGCGAAAGTCCCCTTTGGCGCGCTTCTTTCCCTCTTTGGGAGCACCGAATCCTTCGCCAGGACCTGTGGGCGGAGGCGGAGGATCCTCCTGGCCATCGATCCGCTCCAAGGAAGCGTGTGACGCCCAGGCCTGGAGCAACGTGCCGTCCACCGAAAAGTGCTCGTCACTGAGCAGCGGTTTGACCTCGGGTGCTCCCATCAGCTTCTCCAGGAACAGCCCCATGACGTCGTCAGTGAGGAGCCGATCACGATTCTTGGTGAATGTGGTCGGATGCCAGATCGCATCGTCAGGGCTCAAGCCCACAAACCAGCGGAACAGCAGGTTGTAGTGGACCTGCTCCAGCAGCAGCCTCTCGGAGCGGATGCCGTAGAACGCCTGCAACAACGAGGCCAGCAGCAGCTGCTCTGGCGGCACCGATGGTCTCCCTTCTGAGGCATACAACCTGCAGAAGGTGGGATTGAGTCGATCGAGGGCCTGATCCGCCAGCTTGCGAATCCGCCTGAGTGGATGGCTGGTCGGGATCCGCTCCTCGATCGAGACGTAGGAGAACAAGGAGCCGCTGCGCTCCTGCTGACCTCGCATCAAACCTGGGGCAGTTGCCCTATTTTCGCAGAGGCGGCGGGGTTTTTCAGCAAACTCTTAAGTCGGTCGGTCCACAAACCGATTCAGCAGCATCCAGCGAGAAGCTCGCGCCTATGAAAAACTGGAGCTGCAGGCCACCACCGATGGGCTCACCAATCTGGCCAACTATCGCGGCTTCATGGAACAACTGCGGCAGACCTGGCTGGTGTATCAACGCAACACGGATTGACGGCTGGGAATTCTGATGCTGGATCTGGATCATTTCAAACGGGTGAACGACACCTACGGCCACGCCAGTGGGGATCTGGTACTGGAGCATTTCAGCCAGAAGCTGAAGGGAGCCCTGCGCACTTCTGATACGGCGGGTCGCCTTGGAGGAGAGGAATTCTTCGTGCTGATGCGTGGCACAACTCTGGCGGGCCTGACGGAGCTGGCTCAACGAGTGCGCAGCGCCATGGCAGCCGAGCCTGTGCAGCTGAATGGGCTTGACCTGATCGTGACGGTGAGTATCGGCGGCTGCCTTGAGGAGAACTCCGAAGACCGGATCCTCGATTCCCTGGCCCGAGGAGATGCAGCCCTCTATCGGGCCAAGGAGGCAGGCCGCATCTGCGTGATCCTGGACCCAGGCCCGGGCTCAGCCTGATTCAGTTTTATGATTCCCATGGCACCTGGATCGGCACCCCCCCGCTTGCGCCCGAGCCCTTTGGCCTCAGCCATGTTTTGCCTCAGCCATGGTTGGCCTCATCCATCCCCTGATCGGCCTGCTGTATCAATCTGTCGATCGGCTGTCCGGAATTGATCAGCACCACTCCGCTGCGGAGGCTGAGCGGCAGGGTGGGGTCCGGCAGGGAGTCGTGGGGAACCAGACCAAAGCGCCAGTTCAGCTGGTCCTGGATCCGCCTGCTGAGCGGGCCTCTGATCACAGCGACCCTCGGGATAAGGGCAGGTGAACTCCAGTCAGCCCTGAGCAGGGGCTGCCTGTCAGGCTGGGGTGCATGACGAGCACAGCCCAGTCCCCCTCAGCAGCGGCCAGCAGCGCCGCCGACCCCGAGCTCGCCGCCCTGGCCGAGGCGGTGGGCCGGCGGCGCAACTTCGCGATCATTTCCCACCCGGACGCCGGTAAGACCACCCTCACCGAAAAACTGCTGCTCTACGGGGGCGCCATCCAGCAGGCCGGTGCCGTGAAGGCCAAGGGCGAACAGCGCAAGGTGACCTCCGACTGGATGGAGCTGGAGAAGCAGCGCGGCATCTCGATCACTTCCACGGTCCTGCAGTTCGACTACAGCGGCAGCACGATCAACCTGCTCGACACCCCCGGCCACCAGGACTTCTCCGAAGACACCTACCGCACATTGGCGGCCGCAGATAACGCGGTGATGCTGGAGGACGCGGCCAAGGGACTCGAGCCTCAGACACGCAAGCTGTTCGAGGTCTGCCGCATGCGACAGATCCCGATCTTCACCTTCATCAACAAGATGGACCGGCCAGGGCGCGAACCCCTGGAGCTGCTCGATGAAATCGAGACCGATCTCGGTCTGGCCTGCTGGCCCGTGAACTGGCCGATCGGCAGCGGTGATCGCTTCCGCGGCGTGATCGATCGCCGCAGCCGGCAGGTGATCCTGTTTCAGCGGGCCGAGCGGGGCCGCCAGAGCGAAGAGAAGCTGCTGTCCGTCGAGGAGGCCGTCGGCAGCGATCTGGTGGAAGCGGATCTGCTGGAGGCCGCCCTGGAAGAACTGGACCTGCTCGATGGGGCCGGTGCCGAGCTCGACCTCGAGCTGGTGCACGCCGGGGAACTGAGTCCGGTGTTCTTCGGGTCGGCCATGACCAACTTCGGCGTGCGGCCCTTTCTCGATGCCTTCCTGGAACTGGCCCAGAAGCCGATCGCCCGCAGCAGCAGCGCCGGCACGGTGGATCCGATCCGGCCGGGCTTCAGCGGCTTCGTGTTCAAGCTGCAGGCCAACATGGATCCGCGGCACCGCGATCGGGTCGCCTTCGTGCGGGTCTGCAGCGGCCGATTCGAGAAGGACATGACGGTGCAGCACGCCCGCACCGGCAAGGCGATTCGGCTCTCGCGGCCCCAGAAACTGTTCGGCCAGGACCGGGAGGTGGTGGAAGACGCCTACCCCGGTGATGTGATCGGCCTCAACAATCCGGGCATGTTCGCCATCGGTGACACGCTCTATGTGGGCCCCAGAGTGGAATACGAGGGAATTCCCTGCTTCAGCCCGGAGATCTTTTCCTGGCTTCGCAACCCCAACCCCTCAGCCTTCAAGAGCTTCCGCAAAGGCGTGAACGAGCTGCGCGAGGAGGGCGCCGTGCAGATCCTCTACGACACCGACCAGAGCAAGCGCGATCCGATCCTCGCGGCCGTGGGCCCGCTCCAACTGGAGGTGGTGCAGTACCGCCTCGAGAACGAGTACGGCGTGCAGACCCGCCTGGAGCCCCTGGGCTTCTCGGTGGCCCGCTGGGTGGTGGGGGGCTGGCCAGCGCTCGAGCAGGTGGGCCGCGTCTTCAACTGCAAAACCGTGCGGGATGCCTGGGACCGACCCGTGCTGCTGTTCAAGAACACCTGGAATCTCAACCAGCTGCACGACGACCATCCCGAGCTTGAGCTCAGTGCAGTGGCGCCCGTGGTGAGCGGCGTCGAACCGATCGCGCTCTGAACGCAGCCCATCGGGCAGCCGGACTGCGGAGCGAGCTCGGCTGGTCGCGGATGGGCGCAGGATCCGCCAGACTGCTCTTCACCAACCGAAAGGTTCTGCAACAGAAGGTCATAGGTCATGCCGCTGCCGGTCTGGCTGGTGCGTCCCCGCAGCGACGGGGGCTGTGATTACGTCAATTTCCTCCCTGCCCAGGGGGCTGTCGAGATGCGTGAGGGCAGCCATCTTCCTCCCCAGATGCCGCTGCTCAAGCATCGCCAGCGCCTGCCTTTTGACGAAGCAGAAGCCTGGCGTCGCCGTCTGCAGCAGGAATCCGGATACCAGCGCAGCGATCCGCTGTTCTGAGCTGAACCACCCAGGGTGGCCGGTTCTCGATACGCTCCTCCATACGCAGAGCTGGCCATGAATCAAGGTTCCGATCAGCCGTCCCGCGCGGCCGATGCCTTCGACCCCTATGAGCGTCTCGGGATCGCCGCCGACGCAAGTTTCGACGCCGTGCAAGCCGCCAAGCTGGCTCGTCTCGACGAGGTGGGCGATGACCCCCTGGCCCGCTCCCGGATCGAGGCCGCCTACGACGCCGTGCTGATGGAGCGCCTCAAGGAAAGGCAGCAGGGACGGGTGAGCTTCGCTGCCCGTTCCGCCTCCCAGCGGGAACAGGCCTCGCCGCCGCCAGCCCGGCCGGCCCTGCCCGCCCTGCCCCAGTTGCCGCAGCTGGCGGTTCCCAGGCTCTCCGGCGCCGCCCTGCGCATGCCCAACCTGGGATTGGCCAGTGGCACCGAACTCTGGATTCCCCTGGCCGGCATCGGTTCCCTGCTGGCCCTGCTGCTGTTCACCCCGAGCGCAGCACCGGAACTGCTGCTGGCCCTCGCCACCGGCGTGGCCGTGATCAACCTGCAGCGCCGTCTCGGTCGGTTGCTTGTGGCGGTCGGCTGGGGTTTTGCCTTGCTCTCGATCGGGCTTGTGATCGGCGGCCTGCTGGCCGGCGGCCTCGATCCGTCCCTGCCCCTGTCGCCTCTCCAGGTCCAGAGCCTGCCGGCCCTGCTGCTGCTGCTGCTGGGTGCCCTTCTGATCGGTTGAAGCCCCCCGGTGGCCTCAAGCCGACGGCTCAGGGGCGACTCTCACGCCACAGCAAGCTCGTCGATCAGCTCCTGCAATTCAGGGGCCTTGACCTGGTAAGTCTCATTGCAGAAGTGGCAGACGAGCTCAGCCTGGCCGTCTTCCTGCAGGATGGCGCTCAGTTCGTCGCGGCCCAGCAGTTTCAGGGCGCTGACGCTGCGACGGCGGCTGCAGGGGCAGTGGAACTGCACCGCCTGGTGGGGCTCTCCCTCCTGCAGCAGCTGGGGATCCAGATCCGGGAAGATATCTTCCAGCAGGGCCTTGAGATTGCCCTCACAGGCGACCAGCCGAGTACTGAAACCTCGGATCTCACGACACCGCTCCTCCAGCAGGGCCACCAAGGCCGGTTCCCGGGCCGCCTTGGGCAGCACCTGAACCAGCACCCCTCCGGAACATCGCACGCCGCTGCTGTCGATCCGTTCCCCCACGAACACCGCCGAAGGGGTCTGCTCGGAATGGAGCAGGTACGAGGCGACGTCTTCGCCGATGCCACCACTCACCAGCTCAACGGTGCTGCTGAAGGGCTCTCCCTCGCCCAGGTCTCGCACCACGTGCAGGTAACCGGTGCCGGTGGCCGTGCGGAAGTCGAAGTGGGAGCCGCCATCGGCTTCGCGCACCAGATCCAGCTCCAGGCTGGGCTGGCCCACGTAGCCGCGCACGGTGCCGTCGCGGCCTGCATCCACCATCAGGCCGCGCAGCGGACCATCGGAGGCGATGCGCAGATTCACCCGGCCATGGGCCACCTTCATCGAGCTGGCCAGCAGCAGACCGGCGGTCATCGCCCTGCCCAGCAAGGCGGTGGTGAGGAAGGAGAGGTCGTGGCGACGGCGGGCATAGCGGCTGGCCACGGTGGTGGTCACCGCCACCAGTCGGATACCGCCCCCGGCGGCGGTGGCACGCACCAGCTGATCGCCCATCACACCGGCCCGCCCGCAACCCAACTGACGGGCATCGTAGGCAGTGCGCTGCGGCCAAGAGGGGATGCGACGGAGTGCAATGCGGCCGTGGACGATGCGGCGGTAGGCGATGCGCCGGTGGGGTGTCCTGGCCCGTGGGTCAGCCCAGTCGGGCGGTTGAACGCTGCGCCGACTGGCCCGGGTGGGGTTGGCAGGCCTGGAGGGTGCCGTTCTCCAGGAGCCAGCGCTGGGGTGCCAGATCGCCAAAGAGCTCCGGCTCATGGGTCACCACCAGCACCGCCCGTTCGCGGGCGATGCTGCGCAGCAGCTGCAGTACCTCATCGCGCACGGTCCAATCGAGCCCGGCGGTGGGTTCATCCAGCAGCAGCACCCGCGGATCGCGCAGCAACTGCACCGCCAGGGCCAGCCGCCGCTGCTGGCCCCCACTGAGCCGCTCCGGTGCCTGCTGAAGCGAAACCCCTGTGAGCCCCACCTTGGCCAGCGCCGCCTCGGCCCGCTCCTGGGTGAGGCGCCGCTGGCCGAGTTTCAGCTCCTGGCCCAGCGTGAGGCCGAGGAAATGGCGCTCCGGGAACTGGAACACCAGCCCGCAGAGCCAGCGCCGTCGGCGGCTGGAGAGGAGTTCACCGTTCCAGAGAATGCGGCCACGATCGGCTTCGGCCAGGCCACTGATCACCTCCAGCAGGGTGGTCTTGCCGCAGCCACTGCGCCCCGTCACCAGGGCTGGCTCTCCCACCTCCAGCCGCAGGCTCACATCGAGCAGCACCGGTGTGGCAGCCGTGGCGGGCTGATAACGAAGGTTCTGAAGCTCGAGCATGGCACCAGCATGCTGGGCCGCCGCCTGAGTCGGTCGGTCGAGGCGGCGTGTTTGATGGAGAGACATCGATCGCAACCACGCCGGTTCGCACTGCCCCATGGAGATCCGCTTCCGCGAGGTCGACCCGTTCAACTGCTGGATCTGGATGCGCTTCTCCCATCCCCTCGGCCATGGGGAGAGGGGCTACGTGGAAACGGTGTTCGACAGCTGGTTTTTCCTCGGCAAGCTCGGCGGTTTCAATGCCGAGACCCTGCAGCTGCACGAAGAGGCGGCCGATCTGAGCTGGCTGGTGGTGGACCAGGAGGAAGCGGAGCGGGCCCTGCCCGCCCTGATGCACAACATGGGGCCGCTGGAGCTGCAGGGGGAGTGGGCCCGCTGCTGGGTGGATATGGGCACCAGCGATGTCTTTGCCCTGGATGTGCTGCTCAACGCCCTGCGGCAACTCAACAACGACGTGGTGGAGATCGAGGAGGTGGTCGTGGGCGGCATCAACGAGGACTGGCCGATCGAGGAGCAGCCCGACAGCCTCTTTCCCCAGCTGGAGGACGAATGAGGTACCGGTGGGGTAGCGGCTTGGGGTGAGCCAGAGCGATGGCCCGGGAACTGCGCCGCCTACTGATCGATCCGAACCGACTGCGGCAGGGCGGCGACGCTGGGATCGCCCTCAGCCGGGAGGAGAGCCACTACCTCAACAGGGTGCTGCGGCTGCGGCCCGGCGACCGGTTCGCCGTGGTGGATGGCTGCGGGGGCCTCTGGACCGCGCAGCTGCAGGAACCGGGCCGCGCCGACCTGGAGCAGCCGCTGGGGCAGCCCCTGGAGCGCCAGGAGCCCACCTCCCTGCCGATTGGCCTGGCCCTGGCGATGCCACGGCGCGACGGGGAACTGGTGCTGCGCATGGCCACCGAGCTGGGGGTGGATCAGCTGGGCCCCCTGCAGGCCGAGCGCAGCGTCCGGCGCGGCGATGCGGCGGACCCGGCGATCCCGGAGCGCTGGCGCGCGGTCGTGCGGGAAGCGGCGGAGCAGTGCGAGCGGCTGTGGCTGCCGCGCTGGGAACCGCTGCGGAGCGCGGCTGCCTACCTGTCAGTGCCGGTGGAGGGACTGGGTCTGCTGGCCACGACGCGTCAGGGAGAGCTGCCAGGCCTGGAGGAGGCCTGTGAGGACTGGCAGCCCATGGATCGTCCTACACCTGCAGCGACCATCTGCTCGGCTGCGACATCGCCTGCTGCGACCTTGCCAGCAGCGACAACACCGGCAGCTGCATCCGCGGCTGTGGCCACCATCACCCTGGCGATCGGGCCGGAAGGGGGTTGGTCTGAGCGCGAGGAGGAACTCGCAGTGGCCGCTGGCTGGCAGCTGGTGCAGCTTGGACCCACGATCCTGCGGAGCTCCACCGCTGCTGTGGCCGGCGTGGCCCGCCTGGTGGCCTGGCGGGCGCAGCTGGGGAGCAGCTGATTCAGACCTGAGCCGGGGCGATGCCCGCAGACTTCAACTGCGGAACATGCCGGCGGCCATGCTGCGGAAGCCGGCCAGGTTGGCGCCACCACGGCGGCGGCGGGTCACGGCAGCGCCGGGCACCAGGCAATCGGGCGCGAAGGTGGTCAGGCTGGGGGCCGGCCGGCTGGCGGCAGCGGCAGCCAGCTCGGCGGCGATGGCTTCAGCGGTGGTGAGCTCAACGCCGGAGGAGGGCGCAGCCTCCTGGATGGCGGGAGCGACTGCCTCAGCAGCCGTGACACCTTTGTCCTTGCTGGCTTTGGGGGCTTTGGCCTCCGCCTTCTCCTGAGCCGCCGGGGCAACGACCACGGCGGGCTTCTTGCTGTCTGGGGTCTTGGCGTCGCCGCCCAGCTCAAGGAAGAACGACGGCTTGAGCTTGAACACCATGGCGGCGTCGAAAGACTGGCCCGATTATCCGCTCCCGGCGGCACGATGCGGCCCAGCGCTTAGATCTGTGCAACACATCAATCGACCCTGGCCCTGTGCTGAGCAACGCCATCCCGGCCCAGACCGCCGCGCACTGGCTGCTGGCCCTGGGCCTGAATGGAATCCTGATCAGCCTGGCCCAGCCCCTGCCGCTGCTCACCCGTGCCGGCTGGATCCATGCCGGCCTGCTCGGCACCCTGCTGTGGGGCTGCCTGGGGGCCGCCGGCTGGTGGGCCGTGGTGGCCTACCTGGCTCTGGGGTCGGCCGTCACCCGCCTGGGGCTGCGCCGCAAACAGGAGCAGGGTCTCGCCGAAGCCAGAGGCGGCCGCCGCGGGCCGGAGAATGTCTGGGGATCGGCCCTCACCGGCACCGTTCTGGCGGTGCTGGTGCCCCTGAGCCCCCCGCACTGGCAGCCGCTGCTGCTGATCGGTTTCGCCGCCAGTTTTGCCGCCAAGCTGGCGGACACCTTCGGCAGTGAGATCGGCAAGCGCTGGGGCCGGCACACGCTGCTGATCACCAGCCTGCGGCCGGTACCGCCCGGCACGGAAGGAGCCGTGAGCCTTGAAGGCACGGCCGCCAGCCTGGCCGGCAGTGCCCTGATGGCCCTGATCCTGCTGGCTCTGGGCGTGCTGCCGGACTGGTTCAGCTGGGGCCTGGTCACGGCCGTGGGGCTGGCGGCCACCCTGCTGGAGAGCTGGCTCGGCGCCACCGTGCAGCAACGGGTCGCCTGGCTCACCAACGAGGTGATCAATGGCCTCCAGACCCTGGTGGCCGCCCTGCTGGCGATGGGGGCGGCTCGTCTGCTCACGTCTGCTGCATTGCCGGGCGGTTGAGCTCCTGCCATTGCTGCGCCTCCCGTTGCAGCCGCTGCAGCAGGGCGTCGGTTTGACGCTGGGCCATGCGTGGATGGAGGCCGAGCTCGCGCCCCAGAGCCACCCAGGTGTCGCCCTGCAGATGGCGACCGTTCAGCAGCTGCCGCTCCTGAGGACTGAGCTGGGCCAGGCGCTGCCGCAGCCAGTGCAGGCTGGCCTGATCTTGAGGATCTGGATCGGTTTCCGCGGAGGATGAGGCAGGAGAAACAGAGGCCGAAGGATCAGCCAACTGGTCCAGCAGGCAGCTGCCGCAGCCCTCGCCGTCATCCCCGCCGATCGGGGCATCCAGGGAGCGCAACCGCTCGCAGGTCTGCAGATCCGCCGCCTGTCCCAGGGCTTCGGTACTGCAGGAGAGCTGGCGGGCCAGCTCCTCGGCGGACAGCGGTGGCTGGCCGTCGTGCAGGCGAAGCGCCTGGAGCCGTTCCACCCGTTGCTGCAGCTGCCGCAGCCGCCAGGGCGCCCGCAGGGGCCGGTGCCGATCGCGCAGATACTGCTGCATCGTGCCGCGGATGTACGGAACCGCAAAGCTGCTGAGGCTGACGCGCCGCTGAAGGTCAAAGGCCTCGATGGCCCGCAGCAGGCCGATCGCTCCAAGCTGGATCAGGTCGTCGAGGGGCAGATCGGTGCTGGCCGCCTGGAGTCGGGCCTGCAGCCGTACCAGTGGCAGATTGACCTGCACCAGGGCATTGCGCCAGTGCAGCCGCACATGAGCTTCGCTGCTGCAGGCGTAGGCCGCCAACCAGGCTCGGTTGATGGCGGCCGGATCCGCCGGTCCTGCCGTGCGCCGCATGGCAGCTGGGGCACCGGCGGCAGCGGCACTGGCTTCCGTGGAGGCTGCCGTGGGTGACGAGCGAAACAGGGGAACGATCGAGCCGACCATGGGGGAATCACGTCCGTCCTTTCACGGTCGGCCTGGAGGCCAGGCGCCCACATCCCCTGATCCGGTGAATCCAGCTCACCCATTCGGGTGATCTTTGCCGCCTCAAACAGCCGGCGTGGCGGTGACACGGGGATCCAGCTCGGCCCAGCGCTGCAGCGCCGGCCAGCGGCACACCCGCTCGTACACCTGCCGGTGGCCTTCGGCGTTGAGGTGAAGCCCATCGGGCTCGATCCACTGCAACCAACGCGGATCGGCCGTGAGGGTCTCCAGCAGCGGCAGAAAGGGCACGTCCGCCTCCATGGCCGCCTCCTCCAGCAGCCCCTCGTAACGCCGCACCGACCCCAGGTCAAACCAGAGAACCTCGGCATAGGGCATCACCGCCTCATCCACCGGGGTGAGCCCCAGCAACAGCACCGGCGCAATCCGCCGGGCCTCCCGCAGCAACTGCTGCATGCCGAACAGAAAGGCTTCCGGTTCCAGCTGCTCACGGCCATCCGAGCGGCCCACCCGGGCGGTGTCATTCAGGCCGATGCCGATCAGGATCCCCTGGGGTCGCTGGCGGCGCAGCTCGCCACGGCAGTGCACTTCTGCCGGCAAGCGAGCGGAGAGGCGTTCCAGGCCGTCGCCCCGCACCCCGAGGTTGTAGAGCACCGGGCCCTGGGGCAGGCCCATCCAGTGGCGCCGCAGCCGCTCACACCAGCCGCCATGCTCCGGATCGCCCCAGCCGTAGACCAGGCTGTCCCCCAGCACCACCAGTTTTCGGGGAATCCGGGTCGGGCCGGGCACGATCGACGCCATGGGGGTTCTCGGAGCTTGGAAGTCTCGCCGCTGGATCCGACAGCCCTGCCAGTTTCCCGGTCAGCTGCTTTCGGGCCCGCAGTTGTCTGGTTCGCCGTTCGCAGGTCCCCTGATGCCAACTTCGCCGTCTCCAGGTGGCCTCAGGCGAGCAGCAACCGCTGGCGCAACCGGTCGCTGAGTTCCTCCCCCAGCAGGGTGAGAACGGCATACACCGCCAGCAGGGCCGCGATCTGATCCCAGGCAAAGCCGCTGAGGCTTTCCAGCAGCTGGGTGCCCAGGCCCGTGGCGCCCACCAGGCCCACCACCACCGATTCCCGAAGGATCACATCGGTCCGATAGGCGCCATAGGCCAGGTAGGAGCGGGCCAGCCGGCTGTAACGGCCATAAAGCAGGGCCAGTCGGGGGCCGACGCCACCGGCGCGCAGGGCCTGTTCAGGGCCAGGATCTGCGCTCTCGACCGCCTCCAGCAGCAAGCGCCCCAGGATGCCGAGGTTGTGGAAGCCCAGAGCCAGGGCCCCGGTGATCAACCCCGGCTGCAGCAGAAACAACAGCAGCAGGGCCGTCAGGGGTGGGGGCCAGAGCCGGCCCAGGGCCCAGATCAGTTGCAGAGCGGCCCGGGCCCAGCCCCAGGGTGCCGCCAGCAGCAGCAGCAACGGCGCCACGCCCACCGCCAGGGCTGATGCGAGCAGGGTCATCACCAGAGTGGTGCCGATCAGGTCGCCCCAGGGCAGAGCCAGCACCCCAGACCAGTCGCCCTGGCCCAGGCCCGGCAGGCCTTGCCACTGCAGCAGATCCTGGGGGCGCACCTCAAGCCGTGCCGCCGCCGCGAGCAGGAGTGGCAGCAAGGCCAGGGCCGTGACGAGGATCTCGCGGCCCCTGCGGCCCACGCTCGCCCGTTTCAGGCCCAGGCGGCCCGGCATGCCCCAGCGCCGCCGCAGCCAACCCACCAGGGCCTCGAGCAGCAGCATGGCCGCGAGCAGCAGCCAGAGGCTGGTCCAGAGTTCGTGGAAAGCGAGCGACTGCAGGGTCAGACGCAGGTCGGTGCCGATCCCCCCCAGACCGAAGACTCCGAGCAGGGTGGCGCTGCGCAGGGCGCACTCGAGGCGATACCCCCCGTAGCTCAGCACCTGCGGGAACAGCGGCGGGCCGATGGCCGTGAGCAGGGCCGCGCCAGGGGGAGCGCCACAGGCGCGCAACGCGTCAAGGGTGCGGGTGGGAAGGGCATCGAGCTGGTCTGCGGTGACGCGGGCCACCAGGGCGCCGTAGGGCAGGGCGATGGCCACCACCGCCACCGCCGGCTGCAGTCCCACGAGCTGCAGCAGAAACAGCCCCCAGAGCAACTCATGGATCGAGCGGGGCAGCGCCAGCAGACGGCGGATCAGCCCCGCCGGAGCTGAACCCAGTCCACAGGTGGCCCACACCGTGCGCGAGCTGGCCAGCCCCAGGGCCAGTCCAAGGCCGAGGCTGAGGGCCCAGCCGAGCAGGGCCACACCCAGGGTGATCCCCAGCCCCTGCAGGGCGGAACCCACCACCAAGGGGTCGAGGGAGGGCGTCACCGCCGCAGAGACGAAACGACCCAGCAGATCCCAGCCACCGCCGTGGATCAGCTGGGGCAGCAGGGCAGCAACCGGCAGCAGCGCCAGCGCCGGCAGCAGCACCCAGAGCGGCACGGCGGGCCGCAGCCTGGGCCTGTCCACCGCCGGCAGCGTGGTCATCGGGCCTCCACGGTGCTGGGCTCTCCGGCATACAGAGCCTTCAGGGCTTCGGGGCTGATCGCGCTGGGCGGGCCATCGAAGACCACCTGGCCCTGGCGCAGGCCCACCACCCTTGAGAATCCGCCAATCAGGTCAGGTCGATGCAGACTCAGCAAGAGGGCACGGGGGGGGGCGGCCTGGGCCAGCAACAGGGCCAGCAGATCCTGGGCCAGGCGCGGATCCAGGCTGGCCAGTGGCTCATCCGCCAGCAGTAGGGTGGGCTGCTGACGCAGCAGACGGGCCAGGGCCACCCGCTGGCGTTGCCCGCCCGAGAGAGCGGCAACGGGCTCACCGAGCAGGGCGGGATCGAGGTCAACCTGGCGCAGGGCCTGGGCATTGACCTCCGTCTCCAGGGGGAGCAGAAGATTCAGCAGGGCCCGAGGCCAACCCCACTGGGCCAGGCGTGCGGCGTTGAGATTCTGCTGAACGCTGAGCTCCTCGATCAGGCGAAGGTCCTGCCAGAGGGTGCCGATGCGGGCCTGTTGGCGCCGCCGCCGCCGGCCTGTGCGGGCCTGCGTCTCCCCCTGCCAGAGCACCACACCCCGCGTGGGCTCGAGCAGACCATTGGCCACGGCCAGCAGAGTGCTCTTACCGGCGCCGCTGGCACCAAGCAGCGCCACGCTGTCGCCAGGCTGCAACCGCAGCGTCACCCCCTGGAGCCGGGGGCGCTCCACACCAGCCACGACCCTTCCGGCCACAGCGATGTCCAGCAGCTCAAGCACTGGCGAAGCGGAGGTGTGCGTGGCAGCGGAGGAGGCGGCAGCACCAAGGGAAGGGGCCTGTGGAGATCTCACCAGGGGAAGGGGGCGTCGACTGGGCGGAATCCCTTGCACCCTGCCAGATTCAGGGTCGCTTCTCTGCGGATTCAGGCGAATTCAGTTCCCGCATCAATCCACAACCTTGTCATTCGGACCAAAGCGGCAGTTGAAGGCCTGCACATAGGCGGAGCCAACATCGTAATGGCCATGGTCCAGATTGTGCCCGACCTGCCAACGACTGGAATTGGCGGCGGTGCTGTCGCAAGAATAACGCGGATAGAGACAACGCCCGACACATCGACGGATGTGATTCATACGCGATCCCATGGACGCTGCACAACACCTGCCGCAGCAGCAGTGATATCTGATGCCAGCAGTCAGTGAATCAACAACAGCCCTTTCCCATCAATCAGATAGAAGACAGGACACCGGTTCAACGCCAGACCACCAAAAGTCTCACGGAGAAAAAGACCATCTTGAACGCTCATCATGAAGAAGGCTAGAGAGCCATGAAGGCAGGAAAGCCAGGAATCACTGAGGCGAACAGCCAACAGGCTCAACACTCTCAATCCGATCGATGGCGATCTGAACGCGACCAACTAAGATAATGGTGCCTTGTTCCGGCCCCGTGCTTAAACACTGAAGTACGGTTGTCTGGAAATAAGAGAACCGTCCAGGCTCGTCATGGTGAATCAGGACTCGCGGGCTCTGCAGTTTGCGGTTGGAGTCAATCTGATCATGGCGGTGGCTGGGGCGATCGCATCCTGGCTCTGCAATGCCCAGGCTCTCGCCCTCGATGGTTTGGTATCAGGGCTGAACGCCTTGATGATTCTTGCCGGCGGACACCTGAGCACCCAGGTTCTGCGGCCACCCGACAGGCGCTTTCCCTTTGGCTACTGGGCACTGGAAACCCTGTATGTCGGCAGTCGATCCCTCCTGCTGCTGGGGATTCTGCTGTTTGCGGCGATCAGCTCGATCGACAGGATTCTGGCTCAGCGGCATGGAGCCAGCATCACCCCTCCCTGGATTGGTGGAATCGTGATCTACGCATGCCTGATGGCCGCGCTGGGGCTCTTGGTCGCCTGGAATCATCACCGGCACTGGAAAATAGGGGGCAGACAGAGCCAGCTGCTGGCCATGGAGCGTCGCGCCACCCTGGTGGGTGCAGCCATCAGTGCCGGCCTGGGACTGGCCTTTGCCGTCACCCCCCTCCTGCTCGACACACCACTGGCGGGCATGGTGCCGGTGAGTGATGCCTGGATCGTTCTGCTGCTCTCTGGGATCCTAGTGGTGGCTCCGCTGCGCAGCCTCAGAGATGCGGTCAGTGAACTCGGTGGCGTAGCCGCCAGATCCACGGTCCGCCAGGCAGTGCTGAACATCGTCCGGCAGGAACTGAATGCACAGGGAATCCGCCTGGTTGACGACGCCGTGTTCACCTTAGGACGGGCTGTTCAGGGGTTGCTGTACATCGATCCCGGCATGGCCCTTTCGGCGTTGGATGTGGATCTCCTGCGGGATCAGCTGGAGCGGACCTGCCGTCAACGCTTTGAGAATCTTGCTCTGGAACTGGTGCTGACCTGTCGTGATCCTCTCTGAGGGAAAGAAAGAGAGAAGGGCAAGACCAAACGTCTTTGGCAGTCAATCAAACGCATCTCCGGTCAGCACATAACGTTTGGTTTCGGAATCGCCTAAGCCAGCGGACAAACCAAGATCTCTTCTCAGTGTAGTAGAAGCAAGATGGAATAAACGCCAGTGATGCCACGTCACGCACGCCGATACTTCGCGCTTCTGCTTTCAGGGGCGTCGATCCTGGCTGGAGCAATGCTGCATCCCTCTCCTGGCACAGCCCAGAGCATCCCACCCGATCAGAAACCGCTGTACGAACTGGAAACCGATTGTTCGATCAAGCAGGGGCCGATGCAGAAATGCCGGGTGGATGTCTACGATCAGGGTACTGTGACCTACTACCGGCACCGGATCGGCACGCAGGTTGAGCTGATCAGAATCTCCGATGACCCTGAGAATCGGATCGAACGTTTCGACCCCAAGGGAAAAGCCTGGGTTTCCGTCGCGTCAGCGTCAGGGCAATTCTCAACCAATACGATCTGCTTCAACGGGCGTGAGTTCTGCGTAGTCAATCCCAACTTTCTGAACAGCCTCTACGAGCAGCGCCCCGGCGAATACCGAGAGCGTGATCGAGTCGAGGTGATGTTTGACAGCAACGGCAGAGTGAAGGCGTCCTGCTTTGATGACGGCTGCGGCCGGCGCATTGGAGCCGACCTGTGAGACGTATCTAATCCTCCGGATTCACGCTTGCGGCGTCATCACTCCTGCTGAGCGCGATGGTGGCCATGCCCTGTGGCGCTGAAACTCTCCCAACTGAATCGCTGGGATGGACCCAGAGTCTTGCCAGCGGGGTCAACCCTTCGCCCGGGCACGAACGGCTCAATCGAGAGTTGGCAAAAAAAGGCGGAGGAAGCAGAGGCGGCGGCGGTAGCAGAGGCGGCAGCAGTCGAGGGCGAAGCGGAAGCAGAATCGGGCCCAGTAGCGGTGGTCGAACGGGTTTCGGTCGACAGGGAATCAACCGGGGCAGTTACCGGCCCACCAGTGGCTGGGGCCGCAGCAGCCATGGCCTCCGAAACCTCCCCCGAAGCATTCCCCGGAACAGCAGCGGAATCATCTGGCGGGGCAGGGGATCGTCCGGCGCCGTCTGGGGGAGGGCTCGCCGGCCAACCACACTCATCCGGCGGACTCCGGGGTGGGCGCGGCAAGGCTGGCGCCGGGCCCGTCCCTGGGGCTGGGGCTGGTACGGACGCTCGCGCAGACCCAGCTGGGGGTGGTGGAATTCCAGGGCAGTGGGTTGGGGCCTCGGCGCCCTGGCGGCCTCATCGCTGATCAACAACCTGATCGACGCCGCCGTCGACGCCGGCAATCCCACCGTGATCGTTCCCGATACGCAGCTGGGCCTCCGTTACGAGAGTATTCAGCCGGTCGACAGCACATCAACCACGTTCTGGGCCGAGCGAGAGAACACGATTTATCAGCTCACTGCAGACTGCGAGCAGGGCCTGCTGGATGGGGAGCCACCGGCCACCCCAGAAGAAGCCCAGTTGCTCAATGCTTCGTGCCAGGTGGCATTTGGAGAATAAAGCTGGCCCTGGAGCCAGCAGTAGACGCTCAGTGGGAATGCAGCATCCAAGCCATTTCGTCAAGGGCGACAATAGGTTTTCCACAGAACAGAGAGCGGGCTACCTGCGCATCGCCGATCAGGTTGCCAGAGAGCTCGGCAGTGAGATTCCTGGCCGGATCAACCCAGCAACAACCGAGGCACAACCAGGCACCTCTGCATTCACACTCTGAATTCACAGTTCCTCGCCCCTGCACAAATCTGATCTGAACGGAATCACGGCTAGATTGCCAGTCACACCTGAGCATCAGCAGAGGCCATCACCTTGAACAGTCCCGGCCTGTCGGCAGCGGTGTTTGACACGAAACCCTACGATCGCATTCACCTTCCCGCGGCAACGGGCGCAGACGTTCAGCTGCGTTTCCTGAACTTTCGCCTCACTGCCGAAACCGCCGCCGCGGCACTTGGCGACCGTGCCGTTTGCGCCTTTGTCAACGACACTGTGGACAGGGATTGCCTCCAGCAGCTTTCCTCTCAAGGCACCGAACTACTGGCCCTACGCTGCACAGGATTCAATCATGTGGATCTCTCCGCAGCTCGTGACCATGGCATCACTGTCACCCGGGTTCCAACCTATTCGCCCAACGCTGTAGCGGAACATGCTGTGGCGTTGCTGCTCACTCTCAACCGCAGGATCCACCGCGCCTTCAATCGCGTTCGAGAGTTGAATTTCTCCCTGCAGGGGCTAGTGGGCTTTGATCTGAACGCCAAAACTGCAGGCATTGTCGGAACCGGCAAAATCGGCCGCATTGTTGCTCGCATCCTGCGCGGCTTTGGGATGGTGGTTGTAGCCTACGACCCCTACCCTGATGCAGCATGGGCAGCTCGTGAAGGCATCACTTACGTGGATCCATTCACCTTGGCAAGCCTCAGTGATGTGATTTCCCTCCACATCCCACTCACTCCCGAAACACACCACATCATCCGCCGCGAAACCATAGAACGCATGAAGCCCGGAGTCGTCTTGGTAAATGTGAGTAGGGGAGCACTCATCGATACTGCAGCCTTGATCGATGCACTGAAATCCGGCCGTCTGGGTGGCGTAGCTCTTGACGTCTACGAAGAGGAGGAAGGCGTATTCTTCGAGGATCTCTCCGGAACCGTGCTGCAGGATGATCTTCTGGCACGAATGCTGACCTTTCCGAAGGTGCTGATCACAGCTCATCAGGCCTTTCTCACCCATGAAGCACTGATGGACATCGCTCGCACCACAGGGGCAAATCTTCGGGCTCTTGCAGCAGGAGGTTCCTTCGTGGATGGCTCCGTGCTCACGTGACCCCCCCCCTCAACAACTCCATGACCAAGTCCACGAATGGAAGGAGCCACCCGATCGGCGCCACTGTGGAGCGCGGTGGGGCCAACTTCTGCCTGTTTTCCAGAACGGCATCGGCTGTGGAGCTGCTGTTGTTCGACGGGGTGAACGATTCTCACCCATCACAGGTGGTGACGCTGGATCCGTTGGAGCATCGCACCTACCACTATTGGCACGCTTTTGTGGCAGGGGTGGAAGCCGGTCAGCTGTATGGCTACCGCGTCCACGGGCCGTGGGACCCTTCGCGCGGGTTGTGCTTCGATGCTGCGAAGGTGTTGCTCGATCCCTATGGACGCGCTGTGGCCATAACAGAAGGTACGGGATTGATGAAAAGTGTGGTTGTTGATCCAGGAGCCTACGATTGGCAGGGTGATCAACCTTTGCGCCATCCCTGTGCCCGCACGATCATCTATGAAATGCATATCCGTGGCTTCACGGCCCATCCGAGTTCCGGAGTTTCCGAGGAGAAGCGAGGAACCTATGCCGGTCTGATCGCCAAGATTCCCTATCTCCAGGATCTCGGCATCACTGCTGTGGAGCTGTTACCGGTGTTCGCCTTTGATCGCCAGGCTGCACCCGCTGGTCAGACGAACTACTGGGGCTACCAGCCCCTGGGATTCTTCGCCCCCCATCCCGGCTACAGCTGTGGGGACGACCCGCTGGCGGCTGTCAACCAATTCCGCGACATGGTGAAGGCCCTGCATCGTGCAGGGATTGAGGTGATTCTCGATGTGGTGTTCAACCACACGGCCGAGGGAGGATTGAACGGGCCCACCTTCTGCTTCCGGGGAATCGACAATCCCAATTACTATCTGCTCAAGGACGGCGGGAGTCAATACGCCGACTACTCAGGCTGTGGGAACAGCCTGAATGCCAACCACCCTGTTGTGCGACGGATGATTATCGACAGCCTTCGTTACTGGGTTGGCGAGATGCACGTCGATGGCTTTCGTTTTGACCTTGCCTCCATCCTCGCCCGCGATTCGGCCGGGAATGTGCTTCCCAATCCCCCGGTTCTCTGGGACATTGAGTCGGACCCGCAGCTGGCGGGCACCAAGCTGATTGCTGAAGCCTGGGATGCGGCGGGGCTCTATCAGGTTGGCAGTTTCGTTGGCGACAGCTGGCGTGAATGGAACGGCCGTTTCCGCGACGATGCCCGTGATTTCTTTCGCAGCACACCGGGTTCCTTAGGAGTTTGCTGAAAAACCAACCCACGAGCCAGTTTTCCACAGGCATCAGTGGATTTCCGGCTCAAAAAGACGGATCGGCGGCTATCAGAGCCGCAAACAGCCCGATTTCGGCATCGTTGGCCTCTCTGCAAGGCATTGGTTGAGGCCTATTGGGCACACCTCTGGACAACGGGCTGTTCATGCCGCCTCCATCGCGGGCTTGAGCAGGTTGCCCAGGCGGATCAGGTTGTAGGCGATCACATGCAGGCCAAACACGGCGCCGACCTTCTCGGTACCGCGCAGTTTGAACTGGCGCAGCCCTCCGAACGCCTTGATCCAACCAAACACCTTTTCGATCCCCCGGCGGGCGTTGATCGATTTGGAGTAGCCCACGTGACGGGTGGTGCGGCCATCAATGGCTGAGCCACCGCTGCGGGCCGTGTTCTGGGCCACGTGGGGCGTGACACCGATCCGCCGCATCTCAGCGACAAACCCTTTGGTGTCGTAGTTCTTGTCGGCGCCGACGGTCTTCTGGTGGGCACCGGTGAGGTCTGCTGCCATCTCTTTGGCGGCATCCCGCTCACCGGTGCCCGTGGCCTGGGTGACGCGGCAATCGACGATCAGGTCGTGGCGGTTGTCCATGAGGACATGGCCCCGATAGCTCAGCTGCGCTGGATGGGCATTCGATTTCCGGGCCAGCCGTGCCTCAGGATCGGTGCTGGAGCGGTGGGTCTCGTTGCTGAGCTTGATGCCGCGAAAGTCCCCTTTGGCGCGCTTCTTTCCCTCTTTGGGAGCACCGAATCCTTCGCCAGGACCTGTGGGCGGAGGCGGAGGATCCTCCTGGCCATCGATCCGCTCCAAGGAAGCGTGTGACGCCCAGGCCTGGAGCAACGTGCCGTCCACCGAAAAGTGCTCGTCACTGAGCAGCGGTTTGACCTCGGGTGCTCCCATCAGCTTCTCCAGGAACAGCCCCATGACGTCGTCAGTGAGGAGCCGATCACGATTCTTGGTGAATGTGGTCGGATGCCAGATCGCATCGTCAGGGCTCAAGCCCACAAACCAGCGGAACAGCAGGTTGTAGTGGACCTGCTCCAGCAGCAGCCTCTCGGAGCGGATGCCGTAGAACGCCTGCAACAACGAGGCCAGCAGCAGCTGCTCTGGCGGCACCGATGGTCTCCCTTCTGAGGCATACAACCTGCAGAAGGTGGGATTGAGTCGATCGAGGGCCTGATCCGCCAGCTTGCGAATCCGCCTGAGTGGATGGCTGGTCGGGATCCGCTCCTCGATCGAGACGTAGGAGAACAAGGAGCCGCTGCGCTCCTGCTGACCTCGCATCAAACCTGGGGCAGTTGCCCTATTTTCGCAGAGGCGGCGGGGTTTTTCAGCAAACTCTTAGGACGATTCGCCGACCGACTGATTGGCAGCCCCCAAATCTACGGGCATAAAGAGCGTGAAGCGGAGCAAAGTATCAATTTCGTGAACTGTCACGATGGATTCACGCTCAACGATCTGGTTTCCTACAACCACAAGCATAATGAGGCCAATGGGGAACAGAATCGCGACGGCTGCGACGACAACCGTAGCTGGAACTGTGGCGTGGAAGGACCAAGCAACGACCCCGCAGTGGAACAGTTGCGGGCTCGGCAGATCCGGAACTTCATCGCTGTCACCCTGCTGTCTCTGGGCATCCCCATGCTGCTGATGGGCGATGAGGTCAGACGCTCCCAGCACGGCAACAACAACAGCTATGGGATGGATGATCCCGTGAACTGGTTCGACTGGACCCTGCTGCAACAGCATGCCGATCTGCATCGTTTTGTGAAACTGATGATCAGCCGACGATTGCTACGCGACCTTCACTCGGAACAGGAACGAACCCCCCTGAATGTTCTGATCCGTGATGCCACCAAGGCCTGGCATGGCAGTCGTCTCAACAACCCCGACTGGGGGGAGGACTCACACAGCATTGGCCTCACAATTCAGCTGAAGCGTGAAAACAGCTGGCTTCATCTGATCCTGAATGGCTACTGGAAGCCCCTTGACTTCGAGCTTCCCTTGATCGGCACAAACACTGTCACATCATGGCGGCGCTGGTTAGACACATCGCTCGCTTCTCCCAACGATATCGTGCCTTGGGAGATGGCCCCATCACACAGCGGGAATACATACGCAGCCGCAGAACGATCCGTCGTCGTTCTTTATACGACTGGATGAGGCATGCAACTGCGCGCGATCAGGCCCTCTTCGTCGGCCGCAATCCTCAGCAGATCCACGGGCCTGAGCCAGGCCACGGCCTCCTCCAGTTCGGCCAGCAGGGCATCGTCGTGCTCGCCGATGCCTCCGGTGAGGGCGATCACATCCACACCCCCGAGGCACGCCGCCATCGCACCGATACCGGCCAGAAGTCTGTGCCGGAACACCGCCAGAGCCAACAAGGCCCCCTCGTGGCCAGCAGTGGCAGCAACCCTCAACTCCCGCATGTCGGCACTCAGACCGGAGAGGCCGAGCAGACCGCTCTCGGTCTGAAGGCCGCGCTCGAGGAGCGCCGGCGACAGGCCCTGCTCCAGCAGGTGCAGCAGCACTCCCGGATCCACAGAGCCACTGCGGGTGGCCATCACCAGGCCCTCCATCGGCGTGTAACCCATGGTGGTGTCGAGGCTGCGGCCAGCTCGGATGGCGCAGAGCGAGCAGCCGGCCCCCAGATGGCAGCTGATCAGACGAAGGGGCTGAGCAGCCGTCCTCGGACGATCGGCATAGAGCCGACTGACCGTTTCACTGACATGCTGATGGCTCAATCCATGGAAGCCAAAGCGGCGCAGGCCCTGAGTCCGCCAGGCCTGGGGCAGGGCATAGGTGCTGGCCTCGGGTGGCAGGGTGCAGTGGAAGGCGGTGTCAAAGCAGGCCCACTGGGGAAGCTGAGGCCGCCAGTTGCCCACCCAGCCCATCACCCTCAGGGCCGGACCGTTGTGCAGCGGTGCCAGGGGCACCAGCTGCTCGAGAGCCTTGAGAGCCTCCGGGTCGAGCAGGGTGGGACCGATGAACCGCTCGCCGCCATGAACCACGCGGTGGGCCACCAGAAGCAGATCGACCTGCAGAGCCTCCAGCGCTGCGGGCAACCAGCCTGCGAGCACCTGCTCCAAAGCACCGACGGCGCGACTGTCCTCCCCGATTGCCGCTGCGGCAGCGTCGCCGTCCTGGTCGCCGGGGTGCCAGGGGCGCTGATCACGCCAGAGGCAGGCTCCATCTGGAGTGAACAGGGCAGCCTTGAGGCTGGAGCTACCCGCATTGAGAACCAGGAGCGCTACATCTGGCGCAGGAATCTGGCCAGCCATACCTAGGTCGCGACCGGCAGGGTCCAACGCCAGTCGGTGACTTCCGGTGCATCCATTCCGTGGGTATGGGCGTACTCACGGTGCCGAAGAATCGCCTCCTTCATGCGTTCCTTGAGGTGGGCGGCCCGGGAGCCAAGCGACGGAACACGATCGATCACATCCATCACCAGGTTGAAACGATCAATCTGGTTGTTCATCGCCAGCTCCAGCGGCGTGTTGATGTTGCCCTTTTCCTTGTAGCCGCGCACATGGAAATTGGAATGGTTCGTGCGGCGATAAGTGAGGCGGTGAATCAGCCACGGATAGCCGTGGAAGTTGAAGATCACCGGCTTGTCGGTGGTGAAGATCGTATCGAAATCGCGATCCGACAAGCCATGGGGATGCTCCGTGGGCTGGGTGAGGGCAAACAGCTTGACCACATTGACAACCCGGATCTTGAGTTGCGGAATCTCAAGGCGGAGGATCTCCACGGCTGCCAGGGTCTCCTTGGAGGGAATGTCGCCGGCGCAGGCCATCACCACATCCGGATCATCAGGCTCAGTTCCGCAATCGTCGTTGCTGGCCCAGCGCACGATGCCGATGCCCTTGGCCACATGGACACGGGCTTGCTCCAGGGTGAGATACTGGAGGTGCTTCTGCTTATCGGAGACGATGATGTTGCACACGTTCGGCTCCAGCAGCGCCTCTTCAGCCACCGCCAGCAGGCAGTTGGCATCGGGCGGCAGATAGACCCGAACCACTTCACCGCTCTTGTTACCGGCCAGGTCGATGAAACCCGGGTCCTGATGGGTGAAACCGTTGTGATCCTGCCGCCAGACGGTGGAAGAAATCAGACAGTTCCAGGCACCGATCGGGGCGCGCCAGGGAGCGTGATGAATGCACGACTCCAGCCACTTGGCGTGTTGATTGAACATCGAGGCGATCACATGCGCGAAAGCTTCGTAGGTGTGGAAGAAGCCATAGCGTCCCGTCAGCAGATAGCCCTCCATCATTCCCACCAGGGTGTGCTCGGAGAGCATCTCCACCACCCGTCCGTCGCGGGCGAGTTCACTGCCGCCGGCATCCTCCGGCAGGAGTTCCTCCATCCAGACTTTCTTGCTCACCTCGTAGATGGCCTGAAGGCGGTTGGAGGAGGTTTCATCAGGGCCGAACACCCGCAGGGAATCGGGGTTGCGGGCGATCGTGTCACGCAGCAGGGCTCCGAGAGCGGCCGTGTTCTCGTACTCCGTCTGACCCGGCTGCTCCACCGGCACGGCATAAGCCTCGATCGGCGCCAGCCGCAGGCTGCGGCGCAGTTGGCCGCCATTGGCATGGGGGCTTGAGCCCATGCGGCGATCACCCCGGGGGGAAAGCGTCTGCAGGTCGGAGCGGAGGGTTCCGTTGGCATCGAACAACTCGTCGGGCCGGTAACTCCGCAGCCAGCTCTCGAGCATGGCCAGCTGTTCCGGATCCTTGTTGGGCGCCGCCAGCGGCACCTGGTGGGAACGCCAGAATCCTTCCAGTTTCTTGCCGTGGAATTCCTGCGGACCGGTCCAGCCCTTGGGGGAGCGAAGCACGATCATGGGCCAGGCTGGTCGCAGGGCCTCAGCAGATGTGCGGCAGTCCTCCCGCACCCGCTGGATTGTCCCAATGGCCTGATCCATGGCATCGGCCATGGCGCGATGCATCGCCATGGGCTCACTGCCCTCCACGAAGATCGGCTCCCAGCCATAGCCCCGCATCAGGCTCTCGAGCTCCTGGTGGGGAATGCGGGCCAGCAAGGTGGGATTGGCGATCTTGTAACCGTTCAGGTGCAACACCGGCAGTACGGCGCCATCACTGATCGGGTTGAGGAACTTGTTGATGTGCCAGGAGGTGGCCAGGGGTCCGGTTTCAGCCTCACCGTCCCCGACGCAGGCGAGGGCGATCAGGTTCGGATTGTCGAACACCGCCCCGCAGGCGTGCGACAGCACATAGCCCAGCTCACCACCTTCGTGGATCGAGCCTGGGGTTTCGGGGGTGCAGTGGGAACCGATATGGCCCGGAAAGGAAAACTGCTTGAAGAAGCGCCGCATCCCCTCGGCATCCTGTGATTTGTCGGGATAAACCTCGCTGTAGCTTCCATCGAGGTAGGTGGGCCCCAGCACCCCCGGAGCGCCGTGGCCCGGACCGGAGAGGTAGATCATCTCCAGGTCGTGATGACGGATCACCCTGTTGGCATGGGCCCAGATGAACGCCTGGCCCGGACTGGAACCCCAGTGACCCAGCAGACGCTTCTTGATGTGCTCAAAGCGCAGGGGTTCCGCCAGCAGGGGGTTGTCCTGGAGATAGATCATCCCCACGGCAAGGTAGTTGGCGGCACGCCACCAGGCGTCGACAAGATTCAGCTCCTGGTCACGATCGAGGTCCATAGGAGCAGCAAGCGATTCTCACTATCTTCGCATGCCGCTGAAGCCTTGATAGGCATATCCTAACCACGCGTTAACGCCTGACGCATCGGCGTAGAAGTCCAGAGAGGAGTTCCAGGGAGGAATTCCAAGGAGAGCTGTTGATTCAGAAAGCGAAAACAGCTGGATCAAGGGCAGCCAGCGGCCAGCCAGTTGCGAGGAAACCTCTGCGCAGAAGAATCAAATCCACCAGGACACACTGTTCAGCAGATTAAATCTACTTGAAGCAGCTTTAGCGCCAGAGAAGAAGCCCGAAAACCATTCAAAACGCCTACACGACTGCTGCAGAGCCACAACCACCCCAACACAGCCTCAGGCCGCCCCGCCCCTGCTGCAATGCCATCCATGAAGGGAAGCGCCAACCTGAAAGCCTAAACACCTATCGCGGTAGCCAGAGACCGTCAGCAGCACTCCGCTGCGGATGGAGAACACTCGCTACCTGGCCCGAGACCGCTCCGGAATACGCCGCCAAAGACCTCACGCTCAGTCGCAGGCAAGACCATGACAAGGTCACCCAGAGGACCAAGCCAGAATCACTATCGATTGAAGAAATCGCTTGAAGAAAGAGTCCAGAATTGACGCCTGAAGGCCCATCGCTCAGGGGCATGATTCCCGCGATCGCCACAGTCTAAGCCTCAATATTCTCATGCATCTTCAGCACGGTTGAACATCGTTGCCAAGCCTTGCAATCCAAGCTCCAGAATCGATTGACCATCCCACCGGATCGGTCAAGGCTGAAGCGCAGCTCCACCTGAACCGACAGCAGAGGCCCCCACGCATCATTCGGCCTGGTGCTGGTCCAGCAAGCCCTGCAGATCGGCTTCCCACTGCACCCGTTCGGCGGGGTCCCCCACCAGGGTGAGCGCGCCGCTTTCAGGCCACCAGTTCAGCCGCAGATTGGTCTGCTGCTCGTCAAACACAAACAGTTCGTAGGCCCCCTTGTGCTCCCAGTGGCCGGGATGGCCGAGGCGCTCCACGAGGCTGCGCAACTCCTCCAGGGTTCCGGAAAACTGCATGGACGGACCTTCATGAAGCTGAGGGAACGCTAAGCACAATTTCGGCCGCTTTCCACAGGAGGCCAGGCCAACCCCCAGCCTCCAAGGCTCAGTTCTGCCCTCGCCTGAGCAGATCAGCGAATCTTGCCGATCTGCCGTCCCACCTGCTCGATCTTCTGGTAGTCCGACGCCTGGGCCTGGGTGAACTGCTGGGCGCCGAACAGCTCAAGAATCTGCTTCTGCTCGGGATCCTTCTGCCTCCAGCTCACGATCGCCGCCTGGATACGGCCCGTGAAGCCCTTGCCAAAGCGCTTGTCCAGGCCTGGCTGGGCGATCCAGTGGTAGTCGGGATAGGGCGGTGTACGCCAGATCGCGATCACCTTGCTTCGGTTCACCTTGCCCTCCCGCAGGCTGCTCTTCCAGACCTGCTCATTCACCACGCCGGCCTGATACGCACCGCTCTGCACCAGGGCGATCGTGGCGTCGTGGCTGCCACTGAACCCCGGTGCACCCCCGGCGAAGGATTTGAGGCTCACACCGGCCTGATTGAGGAAATACTGGGGCATCAGCCGGCCGGAGGTGGAACTCTCGGACCCGAAGGTGAAGCGCTTGCCCTTGAGAGCCGTCAGGCCCTTCTGGTTGCTGAGGGGCTTGAGGCCACTGGCGGTGTTGGCGATGAACACGCTGTGGAACGCGGCATCGATGTCGCGCTGGGCAATCACCGTCGCCCCCGGCTTCTGCAGACGGGCCTGCACGCCGGTGAGGCCACCGAACCAGACCAGATCGAGATTGCCGGTGCGGAATGCACTCACGGCAGCGGTGTAGTCGGTCATGGGCACGTACTTCACCGGCACGCCCAATTGCTGACTCAGCTCATCGGCCACCAGGCCGTAGAGCCGATTCAGCTTCTCGGGGTTCTGGTCGGGGATGGCGCTGATACGCAGCACGGTCTGCTGGGCCTCAGCCCGGCTCAGCAGCGGAGCGGCCTGGGGGTTGAGCGGAGGCAGGACCGCCGGCAGCAGGGCCAGGGAGAGACCTGCCAGCACGGCGGCCCAGCGGGCGCGGGGCGTCATGGTTGGTTGCAAGGGTGGAAAAAACCGCGCTGCAGCGGCAGCGCCGCAAGATCAGAGGGTGGCCAGGCAACGCTGGAGACGCCCGAGGCCGTCGTTGATCGTGGCAGGCGAAGCGGCGCACGACAGACGGATGCAACGATCATCTCCGAAAGCCACACCCGGCACCACCGCCAGGCCCACCTCCTCCAGCAGCAGCCTGCAGAGCGCCATCGAATCGAGGCCATAGGAGCTCACGTCCGGGAAGGCGTAGAAAGCCCCCTGCGGCGCGCGCAGGGTCACACCCGCAATCGCCTGCAGGCCTTCGGTGAGCAGAGTGCGGCGCTGATTGAACTGCTCTGCCATCGCGATCACGCAGTCGCGCGGGCCGCTCACCGCGGCCAGGGCTCCGTACTGGGCAAAGCTGCAGACATTGCTGGTGCTCTGGCTCTGCAGGGCGCTGGCGGCGGCCACCACGGCCCGGGGCCCCGCCAGCCAGCCGATGCGCCAGCCGGTCATCGCCCAGCCCTTGGCGAAGCCGTTGACAATGAAAATCCGGTCGGCCAGATCGGGGGCCACCGCCGCGAAGCTGTGGTGGCTGTGGCCCGGGGCCAGCAGGAATTCATAAATTTCATCGCAGACCACAGCCACATGGGGATGGCGGCGCAGCACCGCGGCGATCGCCTCGAGATCAGCCCGGCTGAGCACCATGCCGGTGGGGTTGGAGGGGCTGTTCAGCACCAGCAACTTGCTGGCTGGCGTGATGGCGGCGTCCAGCTGCTCGGCCCGCAGGCGGAAGCCTGCGCTGGCATCACTGGGCAGCAGCTTCACCGAAGCACCGGCCAGCTGGGCGAGTTCCGGGTAGCTGAGCCAGTAGGGGGAGGGAAGCAACACCTCATCGCCAGGGCCCAGCAGCACCTGGAAGAGGTTGTAGAGCGCCTGCTTGCCACCGTTGGTCACCAGCACCTGGTCACTGCTGGTGGACACCCCGTTCTCCGCCGAGAGCTTGGTGGCGATCGCCTGGCGCAGCTCCGGCTCACCAGCGGCTGGGCCATAGCGGGTATGACCGCTCTCGAGGGCCTCCGCTGCGGCCGTGCGGATGAAGGCTGGCGTATCGAAATCAGGTTCGCCGGCACTGAGGCTGCAGATATCCCGCCCCTCAGAGCGCAGCTGCTTGGCTTTGGCGGCGATCGCCAGGGTGAGAGAGGGCTGCAACGCCTGCGCCCGGGCAGACAGCGTCAACGGGGCCGGCATGGGACAGGCGCGCCAACGGGGCGCAGCTTCGGCGAAGGGGTCATCCTGCCCTATGCCCTGCAGCCTTTGGCCTGGGCCCTTCACCAATCGCCACGCCGCCCATCAGGAGCATGCCCGTGAGGTCCTGGTAGCCAGGGTGACGGCAGTTCCGGTCGCGTCGATGGAGATTCAAAGCGTTCTGCTACGGGGTTCGCGGAGTAGGCCGCGGCGTCGCTCTCCATGACATCGCCTGCAACCGGACCCGGAATGGAGAACGCCCCCCAGGTCACTGCCTACGGACTGCTGCAGGCTCTGCTGCCCGAGGCACCCCGGCCCAGCAGTCTTCTTGAGCGCCTCCTTCCGACCAGCGGAACCCTGCACGCCCGCACGGATCCCTGGATCGCCGGACGTTCCCATCTGGCCGAGCTTTTCTGCGGCTTGCGATCGGTGGGCCAGGTCATCCTGATCAACAATCCCCTCAGTGGGGCTGTGCTGCTACTCGCACTGTTGCTGCAGTCCGGCTGGATGGCCGCATTCGCGGTGCTCGGCATTGCCGGTGCCCATGCCATGGAAATCGCCATGGCATGGGATCCCTCCTCCAGGAGGCAGGGGATCGTGGGCTTCAACGGGGCCTTGGTGGGATGCGCCCTTGCCTTGGTTGCGCCCCCTTCTGGCCCCGCCCTGGTGCTCTGGTTGGTGTTGGTACCGCTCGCGGGTGCATTGAGTGCGGCCTGCCTGGAGGGGCTGAGGAGCTGGTGGTTTGGGAGGACAGGGTTGCCTCCCCTTTCCCTGCCGGCTTGCCTGATCGGCTGGCTGCTGCCGCTGCTGCTGGCTGGTCTCGGCGCAATCGGCATCCAGACCGATCCGGTGGAACCATCACTTTCATTGTCCGCTTCCTTGCCCTTTGCCGGGGAGGGTTCCCCCTTGCCATGGCTGGTGCAAGGTGTTGTACGGGGTTTCGGTCAGGTTTTTCTCTGTACAGGATTACCCAGCGGAATGCTGGTGCGGCCGCGTCCCTTTGCGTGGTGTAAAACCCGAGGCCCGAATGCCCTGACTCAGAGGGTGAACAGGGTGGAATGACGGGCTGTCATTCCTGAGGCGCAGATGCACCTCGTTTTTCCACGATGAAATGAGGCGATTGACTTGTCAAGTCTCTCGTCTGATCGCGGCTGTGTTGTGAGCGGCAGGGGTCTTCTATGCAGCCCAGGGGTTACAGCGCCGGCCCCCGGGCGGCGATTGAGGCCGCTGCGCCCTGTGGGGGCGCTGCCACCTCAATCACCTGGGGCCTGCGTCTTGCACCTCTGCGGCGGCGGCGCTGAGCAGGGCCGGCAGATCCTCCAGCTCCGGGATGGCGGCCATGCTCTCGGCTGAGAACATGCGGCGTCCCTCCAGCTGCCAGTGCTCGTGCTGCTCCAGCAATACCGCGCCCACCAGGCGGGTGATCGACGCGTCGTTAGGGAAGATGCCGACCACCCTGGTGCGGCGCTTGATCTCCTCGTTGACCCGCTCCAGCAGGTTGGTGCTCCAGACCTTCTTCCAGTGAGGCTGCGGGAAGTGACGGAAGGCCAGCACGTCCTCTCTGGCCTCGTTCATGAGCTCGGTGGCCTTGGGGAAGCGCTCCGCCAGCGAGGCGGCCAGGTCATCCCAGCGGCTGAGGATCTCTCCGGCATCCTCCTGAGCGAACACCGAGCGCAGGGCGGCGGTGACCATGCCCTGGTGGGCTTTGGGGACGCGCTGGAGAAGGTTGCGGGCGAAGTGGACGCGGCAGCGCTGCCACACACAGCCCTGCAGCTGGCGCCTGATGGCCTTGGTGAGGCCCACGTGGGCGTCGCTGATCACCAGCTTGACGCCAGTGAGGCCGCGCTCCTTGAGCGAGGCAATGAACTCGCTCCAGAAGCCCTCGGTTTCGCTGCCTGTCACCTTGAGACCCAGCAACTCCCGGCGGCCGTCCGCGTTCACCCCCATGGCGACGACGACAGCCCGTGAGCAGACCTGCAGGGCCTTGCCCAGCCTGCCCTTGAGGTAGGTGGCATCCAGGTAGACGTAGGCGTAGCCGGACTCCTGCAGGGGCCGGCTCAGGAACGCCTGCACCTGCTGGTCGATCTCCTGGCAGATGCGACTGACCTGGGATTTGGAGATGCCGCTCTGCGATCCCAGGGCCCCCACCAGGGCATCGACCTTGCGGGTGGAGACGCCGCCGATGTAGGCCTCCATGATCACGGCATAGAGGGCCTGATCCACCCGGCGGCGGGGCTCAAGGATCGAGGGCAGGAAGCTGCCGGCCCGCAGTTTGGGGATCAGCAGGTCGATGTCGCCCACCTGGGTGGTGAGGCTGCGGGGCCGGTAGCCGTTGCGGTAGCCGAGCCGTTCCTCGCTGCGCTCATGGCGGTCGGCACCCAGAACGGCGGCAACCTCCAGCTCGATCAGCTGCTGCAGGCCGTGGCGGGCCAGCTCCGGGATCAGCTCGCCGGCACTGCTGCCATCCAGTAGCGGCGCCAGGTCAACTGCGGCACGATGGGTCTTGGGCGTGTGTCACGAGTCAGCAGGTGAAAGCCAAGGCTGATGAAACTGCATCGGGGATGGGAGTGTGGCCTCCCGGGATCGGCCTGCAGGGGCTGGTACCAAACCACCCCGTGCTGCTGCGTTCAAAAGACGTGGTGGTGAGCGACGGGGAAACGGCGGACTGGATCCGTCAGGTGTGCGACGAGAAGGTGAGCGCAAGCGAACCGTTGATGACGCGCCGATATCTATTTCAGACGCTGCCAAAACGGGAGGCGGCCCAAATCTCCTGGATCAGTGTGGACAGAGCCTGTCTATGGACCACACGGCAGCCGGCGTATAGACGGCACGAGCTCATCGCAGGCCCTGATGCGGAACGTGAGAACCTGCCATGGAATGCCAAGGGAACATCCCAAGTGGTCACCACCATGAGGGTCAATACCGATGTCTGTGGCAGGGGCGGAGCAACCCGTAGTAGCGATGATGGGTCTGTAACGGACTCGGAGCCAAGGGGTTGCATCATCCCGTTTGGAGTCTCCCATCAACTGCCTACGGCAGGAGGAATGGGATGACAACAGACAAGCCGCTACCGATTACCAAGGTGATGGTCTGGAAGGCCTATCAACAGGTGAAACGGAACGGACAGGCGGCCGGTGTGGATGGCCAAAGCCTGGACGACTTCAACAAGGATCTGGAGAATAATCTCTACAAACTCTGGAATCGGATGGCATCAGGAAGTTATCTTCCGCCACCAGTTCGGCGTGTGGAGATTCCCAAATCCGGTGGAGGCGTCAGGCCGCTGGGTATCCCGACGGTTGCTGATCGCATCGCACAGATGGTGGTCAAGCAGGTGCTGGAGCCAGAGCTGGAGCTGATCTTTGATCAGGATTCCTACGGCTACAGACCGGGCAAGTCAGCGCATCAGGCAGTAGAGGTCTGCCGTCAGCGCTGCTGGAGGTCCAACTGGGTTCTCGATCTCGACATCAAGGGGTTTTTCGATGCTATCGATCACGACCTGTTGATGCGCGCGATCAAGGCCCATACCTCCGAGCGCTGGGTGGTGCTCTACCTGCAACGATGGCTGCAGGCACCGGTTCTGTTGCCGGATGGCACGCTCCATCCCAGGGACCGGGGCACACCGCAAGGTGGTGTCATCAGTCCACTGCTGGCCAATCTGTTCCTGCACTATGCGTTTGATGTGTGGATGCGCCGGAGCCACCCGGCCATTGCCTTTGAGCGCTATGCAGATGATGTGATCTGTCATTGCCACAGCGAGAAGGAAGCTCGGCGGTTGCTGGAGGCATTGCAGGATCGCTTTGCGTCCTGTGGCCTCCAGCTTCATCCCCAGAAGACCCAGGTGGTCTACTGCAGGGATAGCAACCGCCGGGCACCGTTTGCTGATGTCACGTTCACGTTTCTTGGTTTCGCGTTTCGGCCACGTGTGTCTCGCAATTCTCGCGGAGTCATCTACACAGGCTTTTTGCCGGCAGTGAGTCCGCAGGCTCTCCAGCGTATGCGGGAGAGGATTAGGTCGATAGGGCTTCCATCGCTCGTGTATCTGTCGCTTGAGGAGATCGCTAAAGTGCTGAATCCAGTGATTCGTGGCTGGATTCAGTACTACGGTCGTTTCTATAGGACAGAACTGATCAGGAAGTTGTATCGCTACCTGGATGACAGAATTGCAGCCTGGTTACGGCAGAAGTACAAAAGGCTGCGGGGTCGTCGGCTCCAAAGCTGGCGAGTACTTGCCAGGATCAGGTCTGGACATCGTGATCTGTTCGCGCACTGGCGTCGAGTCAGTGAAGTGGCATGTGGATGATGGGAGCCGTATGACGCGAGAGTGTCACGTACGGTTCTGTGAGCACCTCGGGGGGAAGTTCCCCGGGGTGACTCGACATGGTTCGTCTGGTTGAGGTGGTTCTCGAACCAGGGAAACGGGCCTGCCCACCCCTTGCAACGCCAGGCGTCTGAGGTGTGCTCGCTCAGCCCCGGCTACGCCGGGGCTGAGGCCCAGGGGATTTACACCACTGCTGGGGACGCCAGCTGCTGGTGCTCCTGTCGGTCCTTTTGGCCAGTCCAGTGGCGGCACTCCTCGGGGCCCTGGGGGCACTGACAGCAGCTCTGACAGGCCTTCTGCTGGGGCTGAACTCGTGGGAAGAGGTGATCTCAGGAGCGTACGGTTTCAACGCTGTCCTGGCTGCCATCGCCTTGGGCGGCATCTTTTTTGCACCCACCCGCCGGAGTGTGCCGATCGCCATCGCCGGTGCCGCTCTCACCATTCCGCTGGAGCGGATCCTTCTGGCACCCTTGACCAGGGTTGGCTTGCCCCTCTCCTCACTCCCCTTCGTCCTCGCCACCTGGCTGATGCTTGTGATGGTGCGGCGAAGACTGCCGGCCCTGGTTCCGGTGGCCCTTCACGCGATCCTCACCCCCGAGGAGCATCGCCGTCGTTTTCGAGTGGCCCGCCGCCTGCTGGCCGACTTCCGCCACCGCCTGCACCATGCCGCCTCCCCGGGTACGGGTCCAGGTCCATCTCTGGCCTCCTTCATGCAACCCGCTCTGGTGGCGAAATGGCTGGAGCTCTTTCGCCAGCTCGACCTCGATTCCAGCGGCTGTCTTTCCTTGAAGGAGTTACGGCGCGCCCTGGCGGGCGATTGTGCTCAACAGAGTCCTGCGGAGGTCAGAGCGTTGCTGGATCGGGTGCTGCGGCACATGGACCTGAACAGGGACGGCCGCCTGGATGCAGCGGAATTCGTGGAAATGGTCCTGCGGCTGCAGCG
Source organism: Synechococcus sp. CBW1006 (assembly GCF_015840525.1). Taxonomy (NCBI): domain Bacteria; kingdom Bacillati; phylum Cyanobacteriota; class Cyanophyceae; order Synechococcales; family Synechococcaceae; genus Synechococcus; species Synechococcus sp. CBW1006. The sequence continues at coordinate 3,812,275 of NZ_CP060396.1, forward strand.
CCTTTCCCAGGGCCATGAACGCCTGCTGACCTACCTGCTGCCCGTCGATGCCAATGCCGATGGTCACCTCGATCGGGCTGAACTCCAGCGGCTGTTGCGCAGTGTCGGTGCCCGTCCCCTACAGCCCGAAGAGGAGGTCAGAATCTTCGGTCCACAGCAGCGCCCCCTGACCTGGGGTGAATTTGTGGATCTACTTCTGCTCAGCTGAACCACTCATGTGAGCCGTAGGGTCATGGTCGGCGGATCTCCGATGCCCCGAGACAGGATTCCGCGGAACATTTCGCTGCCTATGAACCCTTTGATCCCCTCCCAGGAGGGCCAGCAGCCGGATGTCTTCCAGGCCGAGCGCTACAGCCCGGCCCTGCAGCCCACCAGAGACGCTTCACTCGCTGAATTCGCAGCCGCCTGTGCCGGTTGCCGCCGCTGTGGTCTGGTGCTGGGGCGCCAGCAGGTGGTTGTGAGCCGCGGCAATCCAACCGCGCGCCTGATGGTGATCGGTGAGGGGCCCGGGGCCCAGGAAGACGCCACGGGGCTGCCTTTCGTGGGGCGCGCCGGCCAGCTGCTCGACCAGATGCTGGCGAGTGTGGGGTTGGACAGCAACCGGGATGCCTACATCTGCAACGTGGTGAAGTGCCGCCCACCCGACAACCGCAAGCCCACAGCCGAGGAGATGGCGGCATGCCTCCCCTGGCTGGAACGGCAGATCCAGCTGGTGGATCCAGCGGTGATCGTGCTGGCCGGCGCCACCGCCCTGGAAGGGGTGCTGGGGGTGAAGGGGGGGATCACCAAGCTGCGAGGCCAGTGGCGCCAGGGCAGCGGCACGGTGCTGGGTGGCCGCTGGCTGATGCCGCTGTTCCACCCCTCCTACCTGCTGCGCAATCCCTCCCGGCAGCAGGGCAGCCCCAAGTGGTTCACCTGGCAGGACCTGCAGGAGGTGCGGCGGCGCCTGGGTGAACTGGAGGCCGCCGCGGCCGGCAGTTCCCAGGGCGATCCGGCGTGAAGACCGCTCGCATGGCAGCAGGTCAATGCAGGCGCCTGCTGGTGGGGGCTGTGCTCGCGCCACTGCTCGCCGCCTGCGGCAGGCCACTGCAGGCCGAGAAGGCTGCGCCGCTCTATCGCTTCCGCGACACCCGCGACCTGGTGAGCCTGGTGGAGGACGGTGCGGCCCACCTGGAGCAGAAGGGTCTGCAGGCCCTCAAGGACTTCTCCAGGCCAGGGTCACGCTGGCTCCATGGCAACGACTATCTGTTTGTCTACGACGCCGATGGCACCAACCTCTTTCATCCCATTTTCCCTGAATTTCAAGGCCGCAACATGGGTCAGCTGCGCGATGTGACAGGCCAGCCGGTGGTGGATCGGATCGTGGCTATGGCCCGCAGGCCGGGGCCCAGGGCCAGCGGGTCAACGACGCCGACTGGCAGGAGCCGGAGATGGCCTCGGTACAGGGGGGGCTGCTCGCCGACGGCCTGACGGTGACCCTTTCGGGCCTGCTGGGCGGCATGGCCTCCGACACGTCCGCCAGCAACGTGGCCCTCAGCCAGGCCTCCGGGGCAACCAGCCGGGTGCTCGCCTACTGGGCTGGCGGCCTGTTCGCCCTGCTGGCATTCTCGCCGCGCCTCACCGCCGTGCTGGCCCTGATCCCCGACCCCGTTGTGGGGGCGATCTTGGTGTACATCATCGCCCTGGTGATCAGCTCGGGCCTGCGGATGATGGTCAGCAAGCCGCTCAGCCCCGCATCCGGCTACGTGCTGGGAACGGCCCTGGTGGTGGGCCTGAGTCTGGATATCCTGCCCCAGCTTTACCTCCACCTGTCGGCCTGGCTGCGCCCCCTGTTCAGCTCCTCACTCACCCTGTCCACGGTGGTGGCGATCCTGCTCACCCAGCTGCTGCGATTGCTGCAGCGTCCAGCCGCCAGCTGACGGTTCTGTGTGACAGGCTTGGCGCGTCTTCCGGCCCCACAGCGATGACCGCCGCCCCGGCCCGCAACCCAAGCGCCGCCGACAGTGCAGTGAACAGCGCCGCCCACAGTGCCGATGCGGCCATTCCCGACTGGGCCAACAACCCTCGCTACGACACGGTGATCCGCCGTCGCAAGACCCGCAGCGTGCGGGTAGGCGACGTGTTGGTGGGCAGCGACCACCCGGTGGTGGTGCAGTCGATGATCAACGAGGACACCCTCGACATCCCTGGCGCAACCGCCGGCATCCGCCGCCTGCATGAAGCCGGCTGTGAGATCGTGCGCCTCACAGTGCCGAGCCTCGCCCATGCCAAGGCGGTGGGCGAGATCCGCAAACGCCTGGAAGACAGCTACCGCCCGGTACCGCTGGTGGCTGACGTGCACCACAACGGCATGAAGATCGCCCTGGAGGTGGCCCAGCACGTCGACAAGGTGCGGATCAACCCAGGGCTCTACGTGTTCGACAAGCCCGACCCGAACCGCACCGAATTCACCCCCGAGGAGGTGGCCGCCATCGGCGAGCGCATCCAGACCACCCTCGAACCGCTCGTGAGCCTGCTCAAGGAGCAGGACAAGGGCCTGCGCATCGGTGTGAACCACGGCTCCCTGGCGGAGCGGATGCTGTTCACCTACGGCGACACCCCTCTGGGAATGGTGGAGAGCGCCATGGAGTTCATCCACATCTGCGACCGCCTCGATTTCCACAACATCGTCGTGTCGATGAAGGCCTCGCGGGCGCCGGTGATGCTGGCCGCCTACCGGATGATGGCCGACCGCATGGATGCCGAGGGCTTCCACTACCCGCTTCACCTTGGAGTGACCGAGGCGGGTGACGGCGACTACGGCCGCATCAAGAGCACCGCCGGCATCGCCACCCTGCTGGCCGAGGGGCTTGGTGACACGATCCGCGTGTCGCTCACCGAGGCGCCGGAGAAGGAGATCCCTGTCTGCTACTCGATCCTGCAGGCCCTGGGGCTGCGCAAGACGATGGTGGAGTACGTGGCCTGCCCCAGCTGCGGCCGCACCCTCTTCAACCTGGAGGAGGTGCTGCACAAGGTGCGCTCCGCCACCGCCCACCTCACGGGTCTGGACATCGCCGTGATGGGCTGCATCGTAAACGGCCCCGGCGAGATGGCCGATGCCGACTACGGCTACGTGGGCAAGACCCCCGGCACCATCTCCCTGTACCGCGGCCGCGAGGAGATCCGCCGGGTGCCGGAGGCCGAGGGGGTGGAGGCGCTGATCGCCCTGATCCGCGAGGACGGCCGCTGGGTGGATCCCTGAACCTTCGCCGGTGATGGTGCGGAGATCCGTTACGACGGAATCGGCCACGGGGGTTACGTTAAAGGGACATTCACTGACGACGGGAGCGCAAGCTGATGGCCAGAGGTCGCGCCGGCATCCTGGTGCTGGTTGGCTTGAGCGCCTGTGCGGCCACTGCCGTCATGGCCCGCGAACTGGTGATGGCCCCCGGAGGCAGTCCCCTGGTGAGCGACAGCCCCAAGGAGGTGATGGACCAGGCCTGGCAGATCGTCTTCCGGGATTATCTGGACACCACCGGCAAGTACACCCCCGATCGCTGGCGGCAGCTGCGTCGCGACATCCTGGCCAAGAGTTACGGCAACCCCAAGGAGGCCTATGAGGCCATCCGCGGCATGCTGGGCAGCCTTGACGACCCTTACACCCGTTTCCTGGATCCACGGGAATTCAAGGAGATGCAGATCGACACCTCCGGAGAGCTCTCCGGGGTGGGAATCCAGTTGAGCATTGACAAGGAGACCAAGGAATTGATCGTGGTGAGCCCGATCGACGGGTCACCGGCCTCCAGAGCGGGGGTGCAGCCGAAGGACGTGATCACGGCGATCGACGGCAAGACGACCAAGGGCATGACCACCGAGGATGCGGTCAAGCTGATCCGCGGCCAGGCCGGAAGCAAGGTGAATCTCACGCTGCGCCGCAAAGGTCAATTGATTGAGGTGCCACTGATGCGGGCGAGGATTGAACTGCATGCGGTGGATCATCAGATCAACACAACCCGGGAAGGCCTCAAGGTCGGTTACATCCGCCTCAAGCAATTCAACGCCAATGCCACAAAGGATATGCGGCTGGCGGTGAAGGATCTTGAGGAGAAGGGTGTGCAGGGCTATGTACTAGACCTGCGCAGCAATCCCGGCGGCCTGCTGATGGCCAGCGTCGAGATTGCCCGGCAATGGCTGAACGAGGGCACGATCGTATCGACCAAGACCCGGGACGGCATCCAGGATGTAAAGCGGGCCACCGGCCGGGCACTCACAGAAAAGCCCCTGGTGATCCTGGTCAACGAAGGATCTGCCAGCGCCAGCGAAATTCTCTCCGGTGCTCTGCAGGACAACAAGCGGGCCGTGCTGGTCGGGCAGAAGACCTTCGGCAAAGGTTTGGTGCAATCCGTGCGTGGCCTGTCGGACGGCTCCGGCATGACCGTGACGATTGCCAAGTACCTCACACCCAGTGGCCGCGACATCCACAAGCACGGCATCGATCCCGACGTGCCGGCCAAGATGACTGAGGCGGAGGCTCAGAAGCTCAAGCTTGAGGATCTGGGTACCGCCAAGGACACCCAGTACCGGGCCGCCGAATCCACCCTGATGAAGCAGCTGCGCATCACCGCCACGTCCGGTAGCACCTACAAGCCCGGCAGCGCAAACCTGCCGGCGGCCCTGGGTAGCCGCTGAATCGGGATTCTGGGGCAACAGTCAAGCCTCATTAGGCCAGCGGGGCCCACTGCCAGCCCGTGATCCGGGCTTTGGCCTGCACGTGCCCTGAGAGACCCATTCTTTTCAGCCATTCCCTTTGGAGCCACTGCCGTTGATCCACTGCCATCCCAGGCCTTGATGTCCAGCAGCTTGTGCCCTTGGAAAGCCACATTGTTTGTGACCCCTGTCCGATCGCAACCCCTGACTGGTGATAGGGCTGCAGGTGGATTACAGCTCAGTACCCTTCGGCCGCTGGCAGGTTTTGATGAAAAAGATGCCGCAGGGAGCTGACGATCTGAAGCTGAATGCCTAGGGTGCAAGAAGAACGTTCCGGTTCTCCGGACTGAAACTTCAACCCAGAAGCCCAGGGGCTGCGACTGCCACGACATGAGCCTTTTCGCCAGTTACTCGAAGATCCTCGAGATCGTGGGCGACATCATCCGGGTGGAGGTTCCTGCCGGAGAAGAAGTGGGTGAGAATACACCCCGCTTCAACGATCTTGCGGTCCTGCAGAACGCCAACGGCAGTGGTTCTCTGGCCCAGGTGATTGATCTGAAGCAGGGCTCGGTGGCCCTGCAGGTGTTTCGTGGAACCAAGGGGGTCTCGACCAACTCGCAGGTACGCTTTCTCGGCCATCCGATGACGGCCACCTATTCCGACAACATCCTCGGCAGGGTGTTTCGCGGCACCGGCGAGCCGATGGATGGTGGACCCGAACTTTCGCAGGATCCCCGGGTACCAATCGGCGGTCCATCGGTGAATCCGATGTGCCGCATCCTGGCCTCCAAGCTGATCCGCACAAACGTGCCGATGATTGATATTTACAACTGTCTGGTGGAAAGCCAGAAGATTCCGATCTTCTCCATCTCCGGCGAACCGTTCAATCCCTTCCTGGCACGGATCGGCATTCAGGCGGATGCCGATGTGGTGGTCTTCGGCGGTCTGGGTCTGATCTTCGACGACTACTACGCCTTCCGCAAGACCTTCGAAGAAGCGGGTGTCTTCCCCCGCACGGTGATGTTCGTCAATCTGGCCTCCGACCCGATCGTGGAACGGATCCTGATCCCCGACATGGCCCTGGCGGTGGCCGAGAAATTTGCCGTGGAAGAAGGAAAACGGGTGCTGGTGCTGCTCAGCGACATGACCTCCTTTGCCGATGGTCTCAAGGAGATCAGCATCGCCATGGATCAGGTACCGGCCAACCGCGGCTACCCGGGAGACCTTTACTCCCAGCTGGCGCGCCGGTACGAAAAGGCTGCCGATTACGCCAAGGGGGGCTCGGTGACGCTGCTCACCGTCACCACCATGCCTGGCGGCGATGTGACCCACCCGGTGCCGGACAACACCGGCTATATCACCGAAGGGCAGTTCTATCTGCACGACGGCATGATCGATCCCTTCGGCTCGCTGTCGCGGCTCAAGCAGAACGTGATCGGCAAGGTGACCCGGGAAGACCACAGCCAGATCATGAACACCACGATCCGGCTGTATGCCGGCGCCAGGGATGCGCAGCAGAAGCAGGCCATGGCATTCGAGCTCTCGGACTACGACCGCAAACTGATCCACTTCGGCGACCTCTTCCGTGATCGCTTCATGGACATCAATGTGGATCTACCGCTGGAGGCAGCCCTGGATCTGGCCTGGCAGACCCTGGCCGAGTGCTTCGAGCCTCAGGAGTTGCTGATGAAGCAGGAACTGATCGACAAGTACTTTCCCCATCCAGTTCCTCCGAAGCCAACTCCTGCCCAGCCAACTTCAACGCAGCCAACTTCAACCCAGCCAGCTTCAACGCAACCAGATTCTTCGCAGCCAGGCTCTCCGCCATCAGGCCCGCAGACAACCACCGTCGCATGAGCAGACTCTCCCTCACCAAAGCCTCCCTCAGCCGGCAGAAGGGTCTGCTCAAGACCTATCACGACGTCTTGCCGTCCCTGGACCTCAAACGTCGTCAACTCAGTGCGGAGCGAGAAGCCGCCCGCCAGCAGCTGGAGGAGGCCCGAACCCGGGCGGCCGCCATCGAGGCGGAGGTTGGGAAATCCTGTCCGATGCTGGCCCACGAGCGGATCGACCTCTCGGATCTGGTGACCATCACCGCCGTTCATCAACAGGAGGAAAACCTGATGGGCACCCGCCTGCCGAAACTGCAAGGGGTGGACTTCCGGGTGGCCGACTATGGCTTGCTGAGCCGGCCCTTCTGGGTGGATGCCGTGGTGGGCTGGCTGCAGGAGGCCCTGCGCAATCAGCTGCAACTGCAGGTGGCCGAGCAGCGGCTGGAGCTGCTGCGACAGGCCGAGCGCAAGGTGACCCAACGGTTCAATCTGTTCGATCGGGTGCTGATCCCCCGGACCCGCAGCAACATCAGACAGATCACCATCTACCTGGCCGATGCGGAGCGCGCCGGGGTGGTGAATTCCAAGATCGCCAAACGCAAGAAACAACGGCAAACCGCCGTAGCGCCATGACGATCATTCCTCTGGCCAAACTCACGCTGTTCGGGCTCTCGGCCGACCGGAAACCCCTGCTCGATGGCCTCCAGAGCCTCGGCTGCGTGCATCTGATCCCCCTGACCAGCACCACGGAAGACGAGAATTTCGTGGTCGCACGGCCCAGCGAAGACGCCCGCAAGGCCCTGCGCTATCTGATGGATGTCCGGCGACGGCGCCATCAGACGAGGGTCGATGCCACGTTTGATTTCGACCGCATCGTGGCCGAAGCCCTGGCCAACAGGCAACGCAAGCAGCAGGCCGAGGATCGGGTGCTGGCCCTGGGCAAGCGACTGGATGAACTGGAGCCCTGGGGAGACTTCAGCCTTCCCGATCAGGATGGACTGGCGGGCAATCTCCTGTGGTTCTACCGGGTGCCCCACCCCAAGGCCGCCGCATTTCGTGGTGCCCTTGGCAGTCTTGGTCTGCCCTGGCAATTGCTGCACGAATCCCCCGCCCATGGGTATTACGCCCTGATCGCCGAGCAGGAACCCGATCAGGCACTCCTGCCCGTGGCCCGTTCCCATGTGGGGGCCCAATCCCATCGGGATGTGCAGCGCCAGTTCGATGACGCCCGCACCGCCCTGGAGGATGTGGAGGCCGAGCACGAATCGCTCAGCCGCTGGGTGTTTCTGCTCTCCAAACACCTCACCCGGGCCGAGGACGCCCAGGCGCGGGAGCAGGCCAGCGGCATGGCCCTCGATGACGACACGCTGGTGCAACTGCAGGGCTGGATTCCTCGCCCCGCCCTGCCCCGTCTCGACGCGTTTGCGCAACAGCACGGTCTGGCCTATCTCGCCGAGGTGCCGGAGCCGAAGGACTCCCCACCCACCCTGTTGCGCAACCCCGCCACCCTGAGCGGCGGCCAGGATCTGGTCGCCTTTTACGAGACCCCGGGCTACCGCGACTGGGATCCCTCGATCGTGGTTTTTTTCTCGTTCGCGTTCTTCTTCGCCATGATCATGGCGGACGCCGGCTATGCCCTGGTGCTGGGGCTGGTGGTAGGCCTGAAGTGGACAGCGATGGGGCGCTCGTCCGGTGGACGCCACTTCCGCATTCTGGCGGTTGTGGGCCTGGTGATGGCGCTGATCTATGGAATTCTGGCCGGCAGCTATTTCGGCGTAGCACCTCCAGCTGGTTCCCTGTTGGCGCACTGCAAGCTGCTGGATCTCAATGATTTCGCCGCAATGATGAAGCTGTCGCTGGTGGTGGGCTGTGCCCACCTGCTCCTGGCCAATGGCGTGGTGGCCCTGCGGGGCCAGTCGCTGGCCCAGACGGCACCACCGATCGGCTGGATGGCGGTGATTCTGGGCGGGCTGACGCTCTATCTCAGCCAGGCCGAGACTCCCTTCCTTCACCTGGGCATCGGCCTGATTGCGGGTGGACTGCTCACCGTTCTGCTGCTCAGCAGTGAACGCCGTATCAGCCATCCGGCCGATCTGCTGCTGCGCCTGCTGGACGGGCTGGGATCGCTTACCGCCATCTCGAAGTTATTCGGCGATGTGATGAGTTACCTCCGTCTGTTTGCCCTGGGCCTGGCGAGCGCTTCCCTGGCGATCACCTTCAACCAGCTGGCTGGGCAGGTCTCACACTCGGGCCTGGCGTTGGGTGTGCCGATTGCCCTGTTGATTCTGGTGCTGGGCCATGGCATCAATCTGTTGCTGGCGATCATCAGTGGATTTGTGCACGGCCTACGGTTGAACTTCATTGAATTCTTCAACTGGGGGCTGTCCGGGGAAGGTGTTCCCTTCAGGCCTTTCATCAAAAAGGAGCTTGCCTCTTGAACGACCATTTCTCTCTACTCGCTCTCGGCTGGATCGGGATTTATGCCCCGGTCGCTCTGGGGGCGATCGGTGCCGCGATCGGCTGCACCATTGCCGGTCAGGCAGCGATCGGCGCGATGATGGAAGTCAACAGCGGCTACGGTCGTTTTGTCGGCCTTTCGGCGCTGCCATCGTCGATGTCGATCTACGGCATTGTGGTGATGTTCATCCTCAACAGGCCGGTGATCCCGGCCAATGCCGGGGCCCTGTTCGGCCTGGGCACTCTGTCGGGACTCGCCTTTCTGATTGCCGCGATCTATCAGGGTCTCTGCTGCGCTTCGGCGATCGCCGGATCGAAGTCGAAGCCGGAGATTTTCGGCCTGGCCTTGGCACCGGCCGCAATCGTGGAGGGCTTCGCCGTCTTTGCCTTTGTGTTCGCCCTGGTGGCTGCCGGTGGGATTCCCAAGTAAGTCACTCCGTATCACGTCCAACTCTGTGATCCGCTGTTCCCCCTCCTCTGTTCTGGAGTGCGATGCCCAAGTTCCGAACCAAACGTGAAGACACCCCGGCCCAGGTCGCTGCGGGGGTTGAGGAGCTGATCTCCCGTCTGCGGGATCAGGGTGTGACCGCCGGCAGGAGCCAGGCCGATCAACTGGTGGCCGATGCCCGGACCGATGCCCAGCATCTGCTTGATCAGGCCCGCCAGCAGGCCGACCAGATCGTGCAGCAGGCCCGTCATCAGGCGGAAACCCTGGAAAACTCCGGCAAGCAGGCCCTGACGCTGGCCCTGCGGGATGCGGTGCTGGAGCTGAAGTCGCAATTGATGGAGCGGTTCCGGGGCGAAGTGCGCCAGCTGGTGGGAGAGGAGCAGCAGAAGCAGGAAATCCTCGAAAAGATGATCCTGGAGGTGGTGGGTCGTGTACGGGGCGAGGCCGACCGCTCCGAGCAGCCTGAAGTGATCCTGCCCCGCCACATCGCCGGCCTCGAGGAACTCAGCCAGAATCCCCAGGAGCTCGAAAACGGTGTGCTCACCCGGTTCGTGCAGCTCGTGTCCCGGGGGATCCTGCGCGAGGGGGTCAGCTTCGGCGTCGCCTCCGACCACCAGCAGGGGCTGCGACTGCGGCTGGTGGATCGCGATGTGATGCTCGACATCAGTGATGCGGCCGTGGCCGAGGCCATCCTTCAGCATCTGCAACCTCGCTTCCGGGCGCTGCTGGAGGGTGTCGTGAAATGAGCCCCCGCTACACGGCGCTGATGGCCAGCCTGCCGCCCCTGGGAGGTCTGTTGGAGGCGCGGGCACCGGCGATTTCGATGCTGAAACTCGAGAGCCGCCTCACCTTGCTGCACCCCGAGGACAAACACACCCTGGACCTGATGGTGGGTTTTCTCTCCCAGTCGGTGCGGGATGACGACAGTCTGGCTGCTCCGGTGGACGCCCGTCTGCTGGAGTCGGCGAATCAGTTCTTCAAGGAGGTGTCGAACCCCACCCTGCGCCAGCTGGTGGCCCAGCGTCTCGACCTGCGCACGATCATCGCGGCCCTGCGCCGACGCCACCGCGGCGAAAGCGAGCCCCCCACGGGTCCCGCCTGGGGCTTTGGTCCCTGGGTGAACACGATCGAGCGGCGCTGGAAGGAGCCGGCCTTCGGTCTTGAGGCGGTCTTCCCCTGGATCCCCAACGTGAGCCACCTGCTCGAATCGGGAGATCTGGTGACGCTGGAACGCTCGTTGTTCGGAGTGATCTGGAAGGATCTTGACCGTCTTGGTTTCGGTCACCACTTCGACCTCGAGGCCGTGGTTGTGTACGTCGCCCGCTGGGCGCTGGTCGATCGCTGGTCCCATTACGACGCCCGGTTGGCCGTGACGCGCTTCGGCGATCTCGTCAGTACCTCGCTGGCGGGCATCACCAACGGCTCCCAGGCTCCGCCCCCCCCTCGATCCGCTCCCGCCACCCAACCCGCCGCTGCCAGCCGATGACCGAAGCCAGCTTCAACATCGCCCGCGTGGTCGCCGTGCAGGACGACCTGGTGACGATCGCCATGGCCGATACCAATCCGCGACCGATCCTCAAAAATGAGGTGATCTACATCCTCCCGGGCCGCAAGGACGGCAACCGGCAGGAACGCCTCAAGGCCGAGGTTCTGAGGGTGCACGGCTCCACCGCCGATGCCCAGGTGTACGAAAGCACCAAGGGAGTGGGCGTGGGAGATCCCGTCGAACAGTCGGGCGAACTGCTGTCGGTCACCCTCGGGCCGGGTCTGCTGGGCCAGGTGTACGACGGCCTGCAGAATCCCCTCGCCGGGCTGGCTGCCGGGTATGGCACGTTCCTGCCCCGGGGAGCCGTGGTGCCGCCCCTGGATACCGAGCGGAAATGGTCGTTTCAGCCCACCGCCAGGATGGGCCAGCGGCTCAGGGCCGGTGATGTGATCGGCACGGTGCAGGAAGGCCGCTTCACCCACAAGATCATGGTGCCCTTCGCCGAGCCTGGAGAGGTCACGCTCGACTGGATTCAGCAGGGCAGCTTCACCATCGACACCGCGGTGGCCCGCATCCGCGATGCCCAGGGCAACAGCCGCTCCCTCACCCTCACCCAGGAATGGCCGGTGCGACAACCCCTGCCCCAGAACCTGCTGGAGAGGCGGCTGTGTGAGCGGCTCTATCCGGAGGAGCCGATGATCACCACCCAGCGGATCGTCGACACGTTTCTGCCGATCGCGCGCGGGGGAACCGGTTGCATCCCGGGGCCCTTCGGCGCAGGCAAGACCGTGCTGCAGAACATGATCTCGCGCCACTCCGACGTGGACGTGGTGATCGTGGTGGCCTGCGGCGAACGGGCCGGCGAGGTGGTGGAAACGATCACCGAATTTCCCAAACTGATCGACCCGAAAACGGGGGGATCACTGATGGATCGCACGATCATCATCTGCAACACCTCCTCGATGCCCGTGGCGGCCCGGGAGGCTTCGATCTACACCGGGCTCACCCTGGGTGAGTACTACCGCCAGATGGGTTTCAACGTGCTGCTGATCGCCGATTCCACCTCCCGCTGGGCCCAGGCGATGCGCGAAACCTCCGGCCGGCTTGAGGAGATCCCCGGAGAGGAGGCCTTTCCGGCCTATCTCGACTCCTCGATCAAGAGTGTCTACGAAAGGGCCGGCATCATCCGCACCAACGACGGCAGCGTCGGCAGCCTCACCATGATCGGCACCGTGTCACCAGCCGGCGGCAACTTCGAGGAGCCGGTCACCCAATCCACCCTCAGCACCGTGAAGGCCTTCCTGGGACTGAGTGCGGATCGGGCCTACAAGCGTTTCTATCCCGCGGTCGACATCCAGATGTCCTGGTCGCGTTACTTCGGCCAGCTCGAAGGGTGGTTCGCCAAGCATGTCGCCCCCGACTGGGTAAAGCGGGTACAGGCCATGACCGATCTGCTGCGCCGCGGTGATGCGGTGAACCAGATGATTCAGGTGACCGGCGAGGAGGGCGTCACAATCGAAGACTTCATTCTGTATCAGAAGTCCCTGTTTCTCGACATGGTGTACCTCCAGCAGGATTCCTTCGACGAGGTGGATGCCAGCTGCTCGATCGAGCGCCAGAAAACCTGCTTCGATCTGGTCTGCGGGCTGGTGGACCAGACTTATCACTTCAACGACAAGAAGGCCGTTCGTGATTTCTTCACCCGCCTGACCGGTCTGTTCAAGAACCTCAACTATGCACCCACCAACTCGCCCACTTACACAGGCTTTCTGCAACAGATCCAGACTCTCGCCACCACCCAGGCTCATCCGCCTGGCATCGCCAAGACGACGGAACCGGTGTCCAGCCGCTGAGCTGAGCTGAGCAGACCAGGCGAGAGCTGAGCGGTGCAGATCCGTGGGGGTCTCAGACCAGGGAGGCCGCATCCTGTCCAGCGTCGCTGCCCGTCATCAGGCCGGTGAGATCGGTGGTCCCGAACACCTGCCGGTAGGCGGCAGTGCTGATGCAGGCCACCACGGGAATGGCCACGAAAAGGCCCACAACACAGGCCATCAAGCCGAGCAGCATCACGGCAAATTCCGCCAGGCCCAGCAGCAGCACCTGGCCCCATTGCGGGTCAACCACAGCGCGGCCCCGCTGGATCGCGCTGATCGGGCCAAGTCCCTCCAGCAGGCTCACCTGGGCCAGGAACTTCTGATTGATCACCACATAGATCAGCACCAGCAGGGCCACGAGCAAGGGCAGGACTGCCAGCAACTGGCTCAGCTGCGCCACTCCGAAGGCCAGGCCGGCGGCCACGAGGAGCATCAACCCCACCAGGACGCCGAGCACCAACCCGTTGCGAAACAGCCGGATCATGGCCGCCCCATCCCAGCGCACGAAGGTCGCGAAGCTGGGTTGACCACCTTCAAGAGCGCTCCAGGATCCCCGCACCAGGGCAACGCTCCCCCAGAGACTAACGATCACACCGGCCACAGCCCCCAGCAGCGCCACCAACGCCATCGGCCCGCTGATTGGCAGTCCCTCTTCATTGGTACCCAGCCGCTGAATGCCACTGAAAATCGCATTCACCACCGTGAGCAGCAGGGAGAACCCCACGAAGACCCAGGGGGCCCGGCTGAAGGCCGCCCAGCCTTGCCTGACCGCTTCGAAAACATCAAGTTGAGCCGGAGCAGGCGGAGAACTCTCGAACATGGAGGCGAGTCCCTGTGAAACAGCGGGTGAGCCCACAGTAGGGAAAGACATTCCGGCGCGCCATGACGATGTCGTCCCAGCACGGAGGGACGTGGTGGTTCCAGGCCTTAGTCGCCGGTCATTGAGACCATGAAAGCCACGGTGTTCGGATCACATTCGACCGGCGAATCATTAGCGAGCTCTTGACCCATGGCTAAGATCTTGGATTTGCTTTACTTGACTGAAAGGCAGCCATGGACATAGCGAAGCTCCAATAATCAAGTCTTGGCTGAAATGACTTGAGGAGAGTTTGCGGAGGACCCTGTTGAAGGCATTGCAGGGGGTGTTGAGCCCCCTTCGAGGAAGAGGGTCTGCGTTGGGTAAGCAAAGGCGATGGCTTCATCGAGGAATTTCTCCATAATCTGATAATTCACTTCTTGCTGAACATTCAGAGCCAGGACGTAATCACCACCTGGGACAAAATACACAAATTCAAATTCGAGAGCGCTGTCTGCAAACCGCACGAAATGACAGCGATCGAACTCAGCCGGCGGCACCTGCTCGACCACCTGCTGCAACAGCGCAGGAATGCGGCGCACTTTCTCCAGTGAGGTCTGGTATTCAACACCGATGTGATGCACCAGCCGGCGGCGGGGCAGATCGCCGAAGTTGCGGATCGTCTGGCTAAGCAGATCTTCGTTGCTGATCACGATGCGCTCGCCATCGAGGCTGCGCAGACTCGATGAACGGATTCCCACTCTCTCCACCGAGGCCCAGTGCCCGCCGAACTGAATCACCTGCCCGATTTCGAAGGGTTGATCCAGCAGGATCGTGAGATAGTTAATGAAGTTCGACACTGGCCCCTTCAGGGCCAGGCCGATACCGATGCCGGCACCCGCCAGGGAGGCATAGATCGCGCCCATTTCCACGCCCTGGTTCTGGAGGAATACCAGTCCCCCGAGCAACCAGAACAAGGTGCGGATCATCGGGGCCAGACTCTGCAGAGTCGCGATCTGCCTGTCCTTGCCGAACCGGCGCAGCGAGCGATCCAACAGCAGCAACAGACTGCTGTTCACCAAGCGCACCACCAGCACGATGGCAACCAACTGGAAGGCCCCCTCCACGACCCGGTCGAGCCAGGCACCGGCGGCCAGGGCCTGCAGCTCAGACACCAGGCTCTGCCACCCCCAGACCGCCACCCCCAGATAGGCCAGCGGCGTGATCGTGCTCAACACCAGGCTGGCCAGCAGATCGTCGGTGCGGCTGCTGGTTCGCCCGACCAGCCGCATCACCCAGCGCTTGAGCAGACGCGACGCCAGCCAGACCACGAAAGCGCCAAGGGCCATGCCGCCCAGGGTGCTGAGAATGGCCAAGGCGGCGGTGTTGTTGATTCCTCCCATCGGCATCCGTTGATCCTGCGGCACATTCGGGTGCACCCTATGCAGAGATCGACGCCTGCGTGGCTGAACCCTGAGCCATGCTGCAGCACACAGATCCAGCGAGGCGGCCCCCAGGTAGACGTGCAGGGAATCAGCCGGGCGGCATCCCCTTGGTGGAGACATCGGCTCCAACCTGTGGGCCTGGAAGCCCTCCCAACAGAGCACGACTGAGTTCCGTCGGCAGCTGCAGCTGCAGCGCACCCTCGCTGAGATGGAGGGTGCGCTGGGGGAAGGGGATCGTGATGCCGTATTGCCGCATAACGGCTTCGATGCGGTAGTTCAGGGCACTGATGATTTCATACTGACGGAGTGGCTGGTTGATCCAGATCAGCAGATGGAAGTTGAGAGCGTTGTCGCCGAAGCCCTGGAAGAACACCTGCGG
The DNA here is from genome assembly GCF_015840525.1 of Synechococcus sp. CBW1006. NCBI lineage: Bacteria > Bacillati > Cyanobacteriota > Cyanophyceae > Synechococcales > Synechococcaceae > Synechococcus > Synechococcus sp. CBW1006. The sequence continues at coordinate 3,827,678 of NZ_CP060396.1, forward strand.
TTCCGGTTCCTTGAGGATGCCGTCCACATCTGCGCAGGCTTCGCACAGGGCCTGGGTCACCTGTTGCGGATCACTGCCGTAGGCCACCCCCAGAGGCACCTGCAGGCGGGAGGTGGTGGAGCCGTGACTCCAGTTCACCACCCGGGATTCGAGGAACTCGGAATTGGGCACAATGATGGCAATCCGATCCAGGGTGAGCACCTCCGTGCTGCGCAGATTCACCCGCTGCACGGTGCCCTGCAGATCACCGATCTCCACGAAATCCCCCACCCGGATCGGCTGCTCGAAGATGATCACCAGACCGCTCACGAAATTCTTGGTGATGCCCTGCAGACCGAGGCCCACGCCCACGCCCAGGACACCCGCGAACAGAGTGAGAGAGGACAGATCCAGGCCCCAGAGCTGCAGCAGCACCAGGGTGCCGATGAACAGCAGGCCATAGCGCACCACAAAGGCCACCGCCTCCTGGGCTCCCACGTTGATGCCCGTGTATCGCAGGACCCGACTGCGTAACAGCCCCTGCAGGACCCCAACCAGGCGGGTGAGCAGCACAAACAGACCCAGCAACACCACGACATCCAGGACGGAGTAGCTGTTTTCTCCCAAGGGAAGAAACGGTGAGGCGAGGCTGTCGCTCAGGGCGGTGGCGACCCGATAGAAGCCGATCCGGGCGCTGGGAAACGGCTGAGCCGCCAGGGCGATCGCAGAGATCCACAGACCGATCTTCAGCGCCAGCATCCCGCTGCGCAGCAGAAAGCGCAGACCTTGAACGCGCATGGGGCGCGCCGGATCGATCGCAGCCGGCTCGAAATACCTTTGCGCCAGGTTCCGGCCCAGCCACCCCAGAGCGCGCTGACCCAGCCAGGCAAGCAGCAGCAGAGCTGCGGCCAGCAGGAGACTGCGGCGAACGTGATCCGGATGGCGCTCCCGGCGGCCCTGCTCGATCGCCTTCTCCAGCTCCGCCTTCCAGCGCTGGGCCTGGGCAAAGGGGTCGAGCCCATCGGGGGCATCGCGCCGGGTCACGGTGATCAGCACCTGCCCGTCGAGGGCGAGCACGGGAAGGTTGTTGTGCTCCCGCACCGTGATCTGCACGGGGCGACGGGAGAGCACGGCCTGCTGGAGGATGCGGTTGACCGGCTCCACCCGTTGTTCGGCACTGAACTCATTCGATGACCAGACGCCGAACAAGGGACGGCCGTCCAGCTCCACCTGCTCGGGCCCCGCAGCTTGCGAGGCGGCCTTGGTGAGCGATCCCGCGGATCCCTTCTCTGCCGGTACTGCGGCCTGGGGAATCACGGGCCCGAGCGGTGTCGCGCCTGCCCCCTGAAGCAGTCCCGCCCCGACCGTGATCGCCAACCACGCCGCAAGGACGATGGGGAACAGCAACCGAGGCAGTCGCTGACGGCCTCTCGGGGACCGTCTATGGCGGTGGCGTCCTTGAGGGGGGAGACGGTTTGGGGTCATGCCGCTCTCTCCAGAAGGCCGGTGCCTGAGGCTGACGCGAGGCCACGAATCTCGTGCCAACTTCCCACCCCCGCAGACCCCGCCAAATCGAAACTAAATATTAAGAGCCCAGGCCAGAACTGGGTTGGATGGGACAACCTTGGACGTGTCACAGTCCTCAGCCTGCTGGATCGGTGAAGCCGGGCCAGTCGGGCCTTCAGCCGGACCGCGTCACTTGTTCTCCGCAACAGGTCCCCATGGACATCCCGCCGCCCTCCCTCCAACCGAGCATGTCGGTTGCATGTCCTGTGGCCCCTGCGAGCGCATCCAAGCTGCAGATGTCCACCCTGCGCACCCGCTCCAGGCTGACCGCCCTGCGGGAACGGCTGGAGGTGCTGCATGCTCAGCTGGCCGAGCAGGTGGAACTCCTGCCGATCGGCAATGAGAGCTGGATCGAGACCGAGCGCGAGCTCCGGGCTGCGGAATCAGCCATGGCGCAGCTGCATGGCAGGCGATGGATCTGAGCAGGGGCAGTCTGATGATGCCCCAAGACATTTCACCCATGGCCCTTGGCGATCTCCCAGCTCAGCAGCGCCCATTTCAGTGGTGACCATGACCGTCTGCTGGAGGGGCTGAGCCAGGGGAGAAGGATTGGCTCCACAGGGGCCGGAGCAGTCCGGTCCCGATTGTCACGGCCGCTGTTGCTGATCCAGGATCTCGATGGGGTCTGCATGCCCCTGGTGCGTGATCCCCTGCAGCGCCGGGTTGATCCGGCCTACCTGCGGGCCTGCAAGGCGATGCAGGGGAGCTTCGCCGTGCTGACCAACGGCGAGCACGGCGGCCGCCGCGGCATGAATCCCATCGTCGAAGCGGCCGTGGGCGATGCCGAGGCGGTGCGCCGCGAGGGCCTCTACCTGCCGGGTCTGGCCGGCGGTGGTGTGCAGATCCAGGATTGCCACGGCCGGATCGAGCATCCCGGCGTGAGCGATGCCGAACTCAGCTTTCTCGAACATGTGCCGATCCGGCTGCGCGAGGACCTGACCACCGTGCTGGCAGGGCCGTCCTTCGGTCTGCGGGGCGACGAACTGGAGGCACTGGTGCAGACCGCCGTGCTCGACAACCAGGTCTCCCCCACCCTGAACATCAATACCCTCTTCCCCTATTTCGGGGCAGAACCGGAGCTGTGGGGCCGGCTGCAACAGGCCATGGCCGGCCTGATGGAGGGGCTGCTCGATCAGGCGGCGGCAGCCGGGCTGGAGGGGTCGTTCTTTGTGCACCTCGCCCCCAACCTCGGCAGAAGCGGCGACCGCGAGCTGCTCAGGCCCGGCCAGGCGGGCGATGCCGGCACCACTGATTTCCAGTTCATGCTGAGCGGTGCCGTCAAGGAGGCGGGCGTGCTGGTGCTGCTCAATCAGCACGTGCACCGCAGCACCGGTCGCCATCCCCTCGGGGCCGACTTCACCGTGCGCACGGCACCACGCCGCCATGAAGATCTGCTGCGGCTGGCGCAGGAGCGCTTCGATCCGGCCACGCTGCCGCAGCTGGTGGGCGTCGGCGACACGGTGACCTCCCAGCCGATCAAGCCCGGTTCAAACGAACGGCTGCGGGGCGGCAGTGACCGGGGCTTCCTGCGGCTGGTTCAGGATCTCGGCCGCCAGTTCAGCACCGACAACCTGGTGCTCTTCGTCGACAGCAGCCGCGGCGAGGTGCGCCGGCCCGGTCTGGGGGATGGCCTGCAGGAGGGCACCCCTGGGGCTGAGCCCCCCTGGGAAGCGGTGGAGGGGATCAGCGATCCCGCCGATCCGCTGCGACTCCAGTACCTCTTCGCCGGCGGCCATCGCCAGTACACCGCCTGGTTCGCCGGGCTGGCCGCGGCCCTCAACCCTGGGAGTGGGGCGATCCCGTCCGACGCAGACGCACCGGCGACGCCCCCGACGTGAGGCCCCGCCGCACCGGGTGGGCGGCATGGGTGGCGTCCAGTTCGAGGCTGGCGCGGCTGAGAATGCGGCTGAGCACCACCTTCATCTCGTACTGGGCGAACGCCATGCCGATGCAGCGCCGGCTGCCGCCACCGAACGGGAGGAATTCGTAGGGGCTGTAGCTGGTCTCGAGGAAGCGCTCGGGCCTGAAGGTCTCGGGATCGGGATAGACGGCCGGGCGACGGTGAGCCAGATAGATCGAGCCGATCACGAGCGTGTCCGGTTCCAGGCGCTGGCCTGCCAGGGTGACGGGACGGCGCACAACCCGCGGAAACGTGAGCATGCCCACCGGGTAGATGCGTAGGGTCTCGTTGCAGACCGCCGCCAGATAGGGAAGAGACAACACGGCCGTGGGGTCGGCGGCAGCATCAACTCCAGCCAGCTCCTGCTGCAGGCGCAGACGCAGCTCCGGCCTGCGATGCAGCCAGTAGAGCGCCCAGGTGAGGGCGGTGGCGGTGGTTTCGTGGCCAGCCACCAACAGGGTCATCAGCTCATCCCGCAGCTCCTGGTCCGTCATCGGCTGCCCCTGCTCATCCCGTGCCGCCAGCAGCAGCGACAGGATGTCGCTCGAAACCTCAAACGCCTCGGGTTGCCGGCGGCGCCGCTCGATCTCGTCATTGATCAGGGCATCGATCGCGGCACGCCGGCGCACAAAGCCGCCCCAGGGCTGAGCGGCCCCAGATCAAGCCGCAGCAGCGGGAAGTAGAGGAGGCTCACACTCGCCGGACTGCTCATCTGATCCAGCAGGGCGACCAGCAGCCGCTCCAGCTCCCGGTAGCGCTCCCCCTCCGCCAGCCCGAAGACGGTGGAGAGGATCACGCGCATGGAGATCAATTGCATCGCCTTCTGGGCGGAGAAGGTCGATCCGACAGGCCAGCCATCGATCACCGCATCGCTGATCTGAGCAATCGTCTCCCCATAGGAACGCATCCGCTCCCCGTGGAAGGGAGGCATCAACAGTCTGCGCATGCGGCGATGTCGGTCGCCGCTGATGCCGATCACCGACTCGGTGCCGAGGAAGGGTTCGAACAGGGCGTTGAGGTCCCCGGGGGCATCGAACGGATCGCCGTCGTCCTGATTGAGCAGCGTGCGCAGATCCTCCGGCGCGCTGAGCATCACCAGCGGCCTTCCGCCCCCTCCCAGCCGTGCCGTGAAGGCATCGCCGTAACGGCTGGCGGCTCGCCGCATGAAACGGAAGGGTGAGCGGATCCAGCCGAACGTCTGCACCACCCAGGGGGAACGCGGGCCGGCCGGCAGCGCGGAGCTGGGCAGGGTCCGAGGCTTCGACTTGGTCTGAGGCTGACCCTGGGCCTGGGTCTCAGTCTTGGTCTGGGGCAAGGTGGTCGAAGGGGAAACGACGGGACGCCACGGGGCGTGGTGGCGATGGATGCACTCCAGCCTTGAGGGCGGCGGGCTGGCCTGCGTTCAGTCGCGCCCGCTGGAGGGAAGCCGGCTGACCTGCTGAGCGCGGGCCTCGGGATCGCCCAGCAGAACCAGACCCGCCTGATGGACCCGAACGATGCCGTGGGCCATCAGCAGCGCCGCCGCCAGGCAGCCCACCAGGCTGAGCAGCGCCACCAGATCCAGGCCGGGAGCAGGATCCCCATCCCCTCCCCCGCTGCCCACGCTGTCCAGCGGCTGGGGTTGCCCGGGTGCTCCGACGGGCATGGCCTGAGGGGCGGACGACCCCCGCATTGTTGGCGGCTGTCACCGCTGGCGATGATTTTCGTAGCACCTCGTACCCATGCAGCGTCAGCCCATCGGCTGCACCCTGGGGACGCCCCCCTTCACCCGCCAGACGGATGCCCCAGCCATCCAGCCCCGCGTCCGGGCACCCCACCTCAGGACAGCCCGCTGAGTGGAGCGGCGCGGTGTGTCGGCAGGAAGGCTGGTGGACCGCCACCACCAGCCTGGCACCTGCGGGTCTGCGGCTCTACCGGCAGCGCTGGAGCGGTGCGGAGCCGCCCCGGGCGGCGATGGTGCTGGTGCACGGCATCGGAGGTCACAGCGGTCTGTTCACAGACCTGGCCGAGGAGCTGGTGGGCTGGGGTCTGGAGGTGTTCGCCTTTGATCTGCCGGGCCATGGCCGTTCGGACGGTCCCAGGGGGCTGGTGCGGTCCTGGAGCGATTACCGCGACTGTCTGGATCAGTTCCTCGCCAGCGAGGTGACCGCAGCCCGCCCGGACCTGGCCTGTCTGCTGCTGGGTCACAGCCTCGGAGGGACCCTCGTGCTGGATGCGGTGCTGGATCCGGATGAGGCCAGCACCCGGCTCATCGGGGCGGTGGTCTCGAATCCTGCCGTCGGAGAAACAGGAGCAGCTTCCTGGCGCCTGCTGTGCGCCCGCCTCCTCTCACGGATCTGGCCCTCCTTCACCCTGTCCACGGGCTTCCCCCTCAAGCTGGCCTGCCGCGATCCGATCCGCCTCGAGGCCTACCGCCGCGACCCCTACCGGCACACCCTCTGCTCAGCGCGGCTGGCCACCGAATTTCTGGCGGTGGCTGGGCGATTGCAGACGGAGGCGCCCCGGATCACCCTGCCGCTGCTCCTGCTGCAGAGCGGCGCCGATGGCGTCACCCCGCCGGCGGCAGCGGAACGGTTCTTCGCCGGGCTGCCGGAAGCGACCAGCACCTGGCGGTTCTACCCAGCCAGCTTCCACGAACTGTTTGACGATCTGGACCGCCAGGAGGTGCTGGCTGACCTGCGGAGCTGGATCGAGGCCCTGCTGGCGGTGCCGGCCGGATCGCCGTGACCCCCATGCACGGACGGAACGGCCAGGGCCTGGAACCGATCCCGCCTCGCCTGAGCATGGCGATGGTGCGACTGCTGCATGGCCTGCTGCCGCTGCTGTTGCGCTTCCGCTGGTTCGTGTGGCTGCCGGCGCGGATCGAAGGGCTGGAGCTGGTGGAGGGGGAGCATCTGGTGGAGGCCTTCCAGCGCTTTCAGGCCGGAAACCTGCGCTTGATCCTGGCGTTCCGCCATGGGGAAGTGGATGATCCCCTCGCCGCCCTGTGGCTGTTCTCCCGCGGGGTGCCGGTCCTGGCCCGCCGACACGGGGTGCGCCTGCATCTGCCGTTGCATGCCCAGTTCCTCTACGACCGCGGCATGCCGCTCTGGGGCGGACGCGGCCTCGCCTGGGTGCTCTCCCGCCTGGGGGGAGTGTCGCTGCGGCGCGGCCGGCGCCCCGACTGGACGGCCCTGCGCACCAGTCGCCGCCTGGTGTTGGAGGGAGCCTGTCCCTTTGCGGTGGCTCCGGAGGGGGCCACCAACGGCCACGGCGAGCAGCTGGGCCCCCTGGAGAACGGTGTGGCCCAGCTGGGGTTGTGGTGTGTGCAGGACCTGGACCGTGCCGGCCGCAGCGAAGCCGTGTGGATCGTGCCGATCAACCTGCAGTACCGCTACCGCCGCCGGAACTGGGGAGCACTGAAGCAGCTGCTGGAGCGGCTGGAAGGGCTGGTGGGTCTGACAAGCGATCGGGCCGGCACGATGCCAGGGGCTGAAGCGCCGGAGAGCGCCGCCATCCAGGACAACGGGGCCATCACAGAAACGGCGTTGCGGCTCTACCCGCGGCTGCTGGCGATCGGGGATGTGCTGATCGAGCAGCTGGAGCGGTTTTACGAACGCCTCGCCCCGCAACTCAAGCTGGGGTCCCCAGCACCTGCCCCCCGGCAGACTGCCGCCCAGGGGAGGGGGTCGGATCTGCCCGGCCGGGGTGAGCGGATCCGGGCACTGCTCGATCGGGCCCTGGCGGTGGCGGAGAACCGCCTCGGTCTCAGCGGCGGCGGCACCCCCGAAGAACGGTGCCGCCGGCTGGAGGAAGAGGGCTGGCGGCGCCAGTTTCGCGAAGACCTGCCGCCCCGCTGCGCTCTGGCCCCCCTGGATCGCGCCCTGGCCGATTGGCTCGCCCGTGATGCGGCCATGGCCCTGGTGCACATGCGACTGGCGGAGGGCCTGGTGGCGGTGTCTGGCGATTACGTGGCACGCCGCCCCAGCTTCGAGCGCTTCGCCGAAACATCCCTCTTGCTCCACGACGCTCTGGAGAGGCTGCAGGGGGCGCGGCTGCCGCGCCGGCCTGGGCTCGGGCCTCGGCAGGTGCGGCTCAAGGTGGCCGAACCGATCCAGCTGCGGCCGGAGGGCCCGCCGCCGGCTCAGGCCACCGCACCGGATGGGCCAGACACGGCCGGACGACCTCGGCCGCAGACCCAGGCCATCACCGCCCGCATCCAGGCAGCCTTCGAGCAGGCATGGATCTGAATCATTCAAGACCCATCGTTCAATCCCTAAGGATGGGTGGTGGTAGTGGCTGGATCCGGCTGGCCATGAGACGATCCGCTTTGCCCCAGGCCCCTGCCGCCCCATTCCGATGAGCCTGCCGCCCCTGCCTGCTCTGGTCACGATCCTGGCCCTGGTGCTGTACCAGGCCACGGCCCTGCTGGTGGGCCGGGCGCGGGTCCAGCATCAGGTCAAGCCCCCCGCCACCACAGGACCCGAACAATTCGAGCGCGCCCTGCGGGTCCAGCAGAACACCCTGGAGCAGCTGGTGTTCTTCCTGCCCACCTTCTGGATGGCGGTGACCCTCAACCAGGCCGGCGTGGCCTGCGCCCTTGGCTTCGTGTGGATCGGCGCGCGGATCGCCTATGCGGTGGGCTACATGCAGGCGCCGGACAAGCGTGGCCCCGGCTTCGGCATCGCCTTTCTGGTCAGCGTGGCCCTGCTGGTGATGGCCTTCGTGGGCGTGGTGGCCAAGCTGGGTTGAAGGCCCGGTTGAACCACCGCGATCGCCACGGGATCAAGGTTGCGGTTCTGGAGCCCTGCAATTGATCGACTCAAGCAGGCCATAACGATCGTGACGCCGCTCGATGCGAGCGCCATGGCTGGCCCAGGCCGGCTGCCACTGCAGGGCCACCAGCTGGGGCTGATCCGGCTGACGTTGCAGCGGGATATCGATCAGCACATCCGCTTCCGGCTGCCAGCGGAGCAGCGAAACACCGTTGGCCTGCCACACGGTGGTGGGAGGCGGCAGACGAAGTGGAGCTGGTGGAACCGGATCCTGGCGGCCCGGGCGCCCTTCGTTCACGTAGACCAGGCTGGAGAGGCCCTCGGCGGCGAGCTCGATCACAACCCTGCGGCGACGCTCGCCCAGCACCACACACAGTTCACTCACCCAGGTCCAGGGGCCGATCCGGCTCGGGCCCAGGCTCCAGTGGCCATCGGCAGCGATCTGCATCTCCGAGGGCGGCTCGCGGAAGCGCATCGTGCGGACCGCACCGGTGCTGCCATTCGTGAGGGCCGCCTCGATCTCAGGGATGTCCTGATCCTCGGTTCCGGTGATCAGTTCCTGCACCTCCAGATGGCTGGCAAAGCGGTCGAGCTCGTGGCCCTGGCCGTCGAGTCGGATGAAGGTGCCCTGCCAGAGGCCGGCGTTGTGCTGGAGCAGGGTGGTGCGCCGCTGACTGCCACGCGGCAATGCAAGTCCCGGGTCGGGGCGAACGGTCAGAGGCGGCGCGTTGGTGGTCATGGGCATGGAGTGGAGCCGAAGGGCTGCCGTGAAGGGACCATGGGAGGGTTGTGCGCCTCCAGGACGGTTGTGTCCGAACCCACCGTGTCCAATGCGCGCTCAGGCTTGCCGCAGATTCCATCGGCCCAGGCGACAGCCTGCCCGGGCATCTGGTCCACCAAGCCCTGGTGGTGCCAGCCCTGGTCGATTCTGCTGACGGGAGTGGTGGCGGTGGCGGCGAGCTGGTGGCTGCTGCACCGCTGGTGGCTGAGCGGCTTTGTGGCCTCGGGGGTGCTGCTGTGGTGGCTGCTGTTCCTGGTGCTGGTTCCAGCGGCTTATCGGGCACAGCTGGACCCTGAAAAGCCAGAAACCCCTGAGCAGGCCTGAAAGACTCCAGGAGGTATCAGGCCACTGGTTGCATCAAGCCACCGCCGTGATTGTCGTCGTCATCGTTGTTCTCCCGATCACCCTGGAGAAGGGCGTAGAGGCCGAGGGCGAAAAGGCTGACCATCCCAGACACGATCCCGAAGCCACCCTGGAGTCCTCCACCCACATCGACCAGCTCACCCACGACTGCTCAATCCAAAGATTGTGAGAATTGTAACGTTGTTTTGCGGAAGCTGCGCCGGGCCCTGCTTTTCCACTTCGCCTGCAGGTGCTTCTGACCAGGCGATCGACCCCGGCCGCACAGTCCGCGCCTGCGCGCAACCATCACCTGCCGCCAGGGTGCTTGTCGGAACTTCATGAGCCAGTTGCGGAGTTCAACGTGGGGCTCTTCCATGTCCCGGGCGATGTCCAATCCAACCCTGCGGCTCAAGCTCGGACCAGTCGCAGCTTGTCTCCCGGGGATTCGGCACCTGGCCGCTGGACATGCCCGCCACGGGTGCTCACCAACGCCCCGGAATCACTGGATACTCACGAACCGCAACAGCGACCTGCCCCAGAGGAGCGCCGACCCGATCGCTCGCCGACTCGGTGTTGCCACGTCCGGTGAGCGCACCTGGCAACCGTTCACCATGGGGGCAGGTGCCAGCGGAATCCCCGGAGATTTGGGTTCACCGCCGCTCTTCGCGCATGGTTGTCGTCACCCAGAACGATGAAGGAAGCCCCCCAACCGAGTCTGTGATCACATCCGGTCACACCTTGGCCACGGCAAGTCACACCTGACGGGCCCGTTCGGACGGACAGTGAAGACGTGGCTCACCTGCCGCCATGAATCTCCCCCATCACGTCCCACGGGCTGATGGCCAGCCACTGGCCGTGCCCCATACCCATACCCCCCAGGAGCCCAGGCCCCCTGAGGCCCCGATTCGTCTTGAACGGAGCCTGAGCGACATCCTGGGGCTTGCCTTTCTGGGGCTGGCGACCATCGGCCTGGCCCTTGTCCCCACGGCAGCAGGGGCGACCAACTGGGAAGCGATCGATCGCCTGCGGCTGCTGTTGAAGCGTTCCGGGGTTCAGGTGGTGCAACGCGACTGCACCCAGCGGGGGCTGCAGGGCCTCTACAGCCACGGCAGCGACACGATCGTGATCTGCAGAGTGCACAGCAACCCCAGGGAGGTCTGGAACACCCTGGCCCATGAGGCCACCCATCGGATGCAGGCCTGCCGCGGCGGTGCCATCACCGATCCGAATTACCACCGCTCCATGGCCGAGGCCCTGGCCAAACGATCACCACAGGATCTGGCTTCCCTGCGGCTCTATCCAGCCCGCCAACGGGCTGGAGAGCTGGAGGCCCGATACACAGCCCAGCTGCCCCCATCGCAGGTGATCCAACTGTTCGAACGCTATTGCGGTTGACGCCTCTCTTCATTGACTCATCAAGCCCGGATTCGACCATGAACGACCTGCTTCTCTCCCTGGCCATGGCAGCCCTGAGTCAGTTCTCCAGCCTTGCTCCAGGCGGATTTGGTGGTGGTTTTGGTGGTGGATTCGGTATTCCCGGACTCAACGACAACGGCAATCGGCCGCAATTTCCGACGACCGTTCCTCGCCGACCGTCCGACCAGCTGGCCAGCCTGGCCGTCGTGCAGTGCCTGTACTCAGATGGCCAACTCGACCGCGTCCAGGCCCGGACTCTGGTCAACCACCAGGCCCAGCGACGGGGCTGGCCAAGGGGATGGGAGTCAGGGATCTCCCCCCGACAAGTCGAGCAGGTGATCAGAAGTGCCGGAGGCTGTGATCCGTTGCTGGCTCAGCTGCGCCGAGGCAGCATCCCCTCTGGTGTCCGGGGCCGCGGCAACGGCATCGCCGTCAGGCCCTATGCGACGCCTCCGGCAAGGGTGCCATCACCAGGGGCCGGGCTCAGCGAACGCGAGGGGTTTGGCCTGGCGCCCTACCGCTGATATCACGACCATCCACTCGGACAACCAACTCGGGGACTCCACCAGCCACGCTGTCCTGAACAATCGACCAGGCCGATCGGGCGCAAGACTGACTGATCAACCCTGACGACTAGAACCGATGCGTTGGGCTGCCGGCTCCAACCCAAGGCAATGGTTCGGTGAACACTGGGCCGTCGCGGCACTGGCCGTTGGGGCAGCGGCGGGAAGTCTGCTTCCCCTTCAGCCGTTCTTTGGAGCCCGCTGGCAACTGGGATCGATCGCCACCGTCTTCGCCGTGCTGCGGTTCGGTTGGTGGGGCGTTCTGGTGGGTGCCGTTGAGGCACTGGCGGAAACCTGGCAACGGGGTCCCTGGTGCCTTGCGGTTGTCTTGCTGGAAGCGGTATGGCTGAAGCTGTTTCTGGATCGCCTCAACGAAGGCCGCCGCAATGCCGATAACGGCCGCATCATCCTGGCGGATGTCGGCTTCTGGCTTGTAGCCGGCACTCCGATCATTCTGCTGTTCACCGCACTGCTGCCAAACCTGGGCAGCGTCGACGGGCTGACACAGGCGCTGGTGCAAGGCGTGAACAGTGTTGTGAATACCACGATCGGCTTCACGCTCTACCTGGTGATCAAATATCGCTTTCCAGGGAAAATTGTCGTCAAGGGAATCTCCATTCGGGGATTGAGCATCAGCATCGTCTTGCTGGCCATCGCCATCCCCACCTTCGCGGTCAGCTCACTTCTGTCCCGCAATCTTCAGCTATCCCTGCAACAGAGAGAGCAGCACATGCTCAGACTGGTCGCCAATGCGGCGATCACGATGACAGACGCTGAATTTGCCGTCATGAAACGGGCGTTGCCTAATGGAACGGAGCGCATGGAGGTACGCATCCACCAGGGAAATGGTGAAATCCACAGCACAGACACCAAACTGTTCGAGACCCTGACCCGCGACTACGAACCCATTGATCAGCCGATCCTTTCAGTACAGAGTCTGACCTTGAAGATCCCTCGTGATCGTCAACCCTGGAAGCGAAGGCTCGAACAGGGCTACTGGATCTACGACACCACGATTGATCGTCACCTCACAGGCCAAACCTCCACCCAGACCACCGTGGCCTACTCCGCCGCCGAAACGATCCAGGCGCTGCAACGTCAAACCACTCGTATGCGTTCAGGGGTCGGGACGCCCCACCGCACGAATGCAAGCCTGATCGCTCACCGCTGAGCGATCAGAGACTCTTCCTTGTCCTTTCTTCTGCCTTCAGGGATCGCTCAGCAGTGACGGCATCACCCCATCGCGGTGATGGGCGATCCAGGCCTGCTCCAGGAACTCCCAGACATCCCGCCCCTGTTGCCTGAGGGTAGTGGTGACCGTGAGCAGGCGGCTCCGGCAGATCGCACCTTGGCGGGATTGGACTCCTTGACTGATCTTGCGCTGAATCACCGATTGGCGCAGGGCACGTTCTGCGGCGTTGTTGGTGGGCTCTATTCCCTCGTTCTCCAGGAAGGTCCACAACCCACCTGTCACCTTCTGGAGCTGCTGGCACGTGCGCACTGTGCTGGCCCAAGGCGTTCGCTCGCCGCGCTGGTAGCCGAGCTCTACTACCCGCTGCAGCGTGGTCTCAAAGGTCTGGCGGATCGGCCGGCAGCTTTGCTGCAAGGCGGGCCAGTCAATCTTTCCCTCCTTGTAGCGGTGCCAGTGGCCAAACAGCTGCTGCTGCAGGCCCAGCAGCTGGGCTCCGAATTCAGCGCTGGCGCCCGGGCGTTCGGCGATGGCCGTCAGGTCGCGGATCAGGTGCGCCCAGCACAGCTGGCGCTGCTTGGTGGGCAGGTGGTTGTAGGCCGAGAAGCGATCGCTCACCACAATCCCGCCAAAGGCGTTCCCCAGCAGCTCGATGGCAGCGGTCGTCGATCGACTCAGCCCTTGCACAAATACCGTCACCACGGCGGTGACCATGACCCACTGCCAGCCCCGCTTTCCAGTGGGATTGTTGCCGTCGGCATTGCCGGTGGGGGCGCCAGTTTCATCTACGTAGGCCACCGGCTGCACGCGGGCAAAAGCAAGGGCCTCCTGCATGGGCTGCTCCAGTGCTGCACTCAAGCGCTGGCGGACCCGTGCAATCGCGCCGCGGCTCATCTCCACTCCTACCAGCTGCTGGAGCAGGGCCTGGGTCTTGCTGAAACTCAACGGAAAGGCACTGCCCAGCAGGCCCACCAGTGCACTGAGCCTTGGGCCGTAGTGACTGGCCTCCACATCCGCCGGCAACGAGGCGCAGGTGCTGGTGGAACAGCAGGGGCAGACCAGGCGATGCAGCCGGTGCTCGATCACCAGCGGGGTAATCGGCGGGATCTCGATCACCTGATGGCGCAGGGGATCGAGATCCTCTCCCTGGAGCAAGGTGCCACAGCGGCGGCAGGCATCAGGGTGGTGATCCACCACCTGATCCACCCGCTCGATCGACAGCAGCTCTGGTCCGGATCCGGGATGGCCCTGCTGGCCGCCCCGCTTGCGGCCACTGCCCTTGCGCCGTTCTGGCGGCTTAAAACCCAGACCATCACTGGAGGGAGGTTTGGATGAGTTGCGAGAGCTGCGTCCGATCCGCTCACGCAGGTTTGCCAACTCGGTGGCCAAGGAGGTGAGTTGGCCGCGCAACAGCTCGATCTCCTGCTGCTGGGCGTTGATCAGCGCTCTGACGCTGGCGGGAGTTTCCAGCCAGTCGGCTTCTGGAATTCCAGCCGGATGTGCGGTCATCACAGGCGGGTCTCTACCTGAGATGCAACCGGAAATCAAGCTGTCGTCAAGGGTTCAGCAGGGCCGATGTTCGCCGCGAGCTGTCACGCCCCCTGAACGGATACAACCACTCAGACCGTGGGACTGATGGCCTGGGTGATCCTGATCGGGGCGCTGCTGAGCCACTGGCTGGGCCGCAGCCTCGATCAACAGTTCGTGAAGGTGCTGGCCCCGATCTTCCGCCACCAGGCCAGGCAGGGCAGTGGCAAAGCCAGCCTCTACGCGGTACCCAGTCTGGCAACCTCCGTCATCCTGGAGCTCAATGCCATGGTGAAACTGATCAACAGTCGGCTCCTGCGCGTCAACCGGCTCAGCCTGGAGCTGGAAGATATGAATGCCAAGCTCGAGAAATCACGTCAGGAGCTGCATCATCTCAGCACTACTGATCCACTGACCGGATGCTATAACCGTCGAGAACTTGTTCGACGACTGGAAGATGAGATCGCTCGCGCTAATCGTCAAGAAAGCGAGCTGAGCTATCTCTGCTTTGATATCGATTATTTCAAACGCGTTAATGACACCTACGGCCATGCCATGGGCGACGCCGTGCTCCTGAACGTCGCCGATACGATCCGCAGCCGCCTGCGGGCCACCGATTGCTTCTGTCGCAGCGGTGGTGAGGAATTCACGATCCTGCTACCGAATTGCTCCAGCGAAACCGGTCGCAACTACGCCGAACTGCAACGCCTCGGTGTCGCGGAAGCCGTCACCATCCTCGATGGCACGGCAGTGCAGGTGACCATCAGTCTGGGCCTCAGCACCTACAGTCCCGGCCAGGATGATGCCGAGGCCCTGATGGCTCGCGCCGATGCGGCCCTCTATGCCTCCAAGGAGAACGGTCGCAACCAGGTCACGGTGGGTTGACTGGCCGATGCCCTGCCGCGCCGCCAGGATGGGGCACGCGGCACCCCTGCATGACATGGACAACGACGTTCTGCTGCCGGTGCTGGCCGGCTTGGGGCTCATCCTGCTGATCGTGGCGGGGTCGGTAGTGCTGGTCCTGCGGCCGAGCGACACCCCCGACCGCAAGTCCTGAGCGAATGGCCGTGATGTCCAACCACAGCCACAGCCACAGCCACAGCCACAGCCACAGCCACGATCCAGGGATATCCGGCGCCAGGGGATCGGCATTCCGCTGGAGCGTGCTGCTGAACAGCGTCCTTTCCGGCCTGCAGATCGCGATCGGTGTCGGCTTCGGATCGCTCGCCCTGATCTCCGATGCGATCCACAATCTCGGCGATGTGGCTGGCCTGCTGCTGGCCTGGGGAGCGGAGCACCTCAGCGACCGCCCGGCCAGCGGCCGCTTCACCTACGGCTTCGGACGCAGCACCCAGCTGGCTGCCTTGGTCAATGCGACGCTGATCCTGATGGCCGCCGCCGTGGTGATCGTCGAGGGGCTGCAACGGCTCCGGGATCCCCAGCCGATCAGTAGCACGCCGGTCATCTGGGCTGCAACAGCGGGAATCCTGGTGAACCTGTTCTCGGCACGCCTGTTCGGCCACGACCACGGCCGGAATCTCAACCGCAAGGCCGCGGTGGTGCATCTGCTCACGGATGCGGCGGTATCGGCGGCGGTGCTGGTCAGCGCTGTGCTGGTGAGCTGCACCGGCTGGGATTGGATCGATCCACTCACCGCGGTCGGTGTTGGCCTGGCCGTGGCCTGGAGCGGCTGGGGGCTGATGCGGGAGGCGGTGCTGGTGAACCTCGATGGCGTACCGCGAACGATTGAGCTGGACCTGGTGCGCCAGACCCTGCAGCAGCTGCCAGGCGTGGAGAAAGCTCACCATGTGCACATCTGGGCAATGAGCACCTCGCGCACCGCCCTTACCGCCCATCTGCGGTGCCGCAACAACGGCGTCAGCGATACCGCGCTGCTGGCACAGGCCCGTGAGCGACTGGCCGAGCTGGGCATCGATCACTCCACTCTGGAACTGGAATGGGTGAAGCCCGGCGAGACACCAGCGTGAATCGCACCCGCACAATTCTGATCAGTGGAGCCAGCCGGGGCATCGGCCTGGCTGTGGCCAAGCGGCTGCATGCCCGCGGTCATCGGCTCAGCCTGGGTGTGCGCAGCCCCGACGCGATGAAGACCGTCTTTGGCACCCGAGGCAGCAACGAGACCCTGATGATCCACCCCTACGAGGCCACCGACCCCGGCGCCGCCCAGGCCTGGGTCACATCGAGTGTGGAACACTTCGGCGGCCTTGATGCGGTAGTCCACTGCGCTGGTATCTTCTCGCGGGTGGGGGTGGGCTTCGCCAGCGGCGAGGAGCGCGAGATCGCCCACACCCTTGAGGTGAACCTGATGGGACCCTGGTGGCTGAGTCGAGCGGCCTGGCCCCATCTGGTCGCCGGTGGCGATGGCAGGCTGATCGTGCTGGTGTCGATGAGCGGCAAGCGGATCAAGGGCAACCTCGCTGCCTACGGCGCCAGCAAGTTCGCCCTGCTGGGCCTCTGTCAGGCAATGCGCAACGAAGGCTGGGACGCCGGAATCCGGGTCACTGCCCTCTGCCCAAGCTGGGTGAACACCGAGATGGCGGCAGGCGTCAAGACGCTCACGCCCGACGCGATGACCCAGCCGGAGAGTCTTGCCGCCACAGTCGCCCACCTGCTTGATCTGCCCCCGGCTGCAGTGCCGTTCGATTACGCGGTGAGCTGCCAGCTAGAGAGCTGAACTGTGGGGCTGCAGACGGCGGCGCTCCCAGCCCTTCACCAGTCGGTAGATCACCGGCACCACGAACAGGGTCAGCACTGTGGCCACCAGCAGGCCAAAGAACACCACGGTGCCAATGCTGATGCGACTGGCTGAGCCGGCACCACTGGCAAACAGCAACGGCAGAAATCCAGCCAGCGAGGAGATCGCCGTGAGCAGGATCGGTCGCACCCTTGCCAGGGCGGCGCCGTGGATCGCCGCCTGCAGGTCCATTCCTTCAGCCAGCCGTTGGTTGGCGAACTCCACGATCAGAATGCCGTTCTTCGCGGCCAGGCTGACCAGCACCAGCAGGCCCATCTGGCCATAGACATCCAGCGGCAGGCCTCGCAGGGCCAGGCCCAGCACCGCCCCCAGCAAAGCCAGAGGCACGGTGATCAGGATGATGAACGGGTCGGCGAAGTTCTCGTACAGGCCGGCTAACACCAGCACCATCACCACCACCCCCAGGGCGAACACCCGCAGATTTCCTCCGCCTGCCTTGCGCTCCTCCCGTGCCAGTCCAGCCCATTCGAGATCGGTGCTGTTGCCCTGGCTCTTGCCCAGCCTCTCCAGTTCTGCCATCGCCTGGCCCGTGCTCACCCCCGCCTTGGGCAGGGCGCGAATCGAGATGGCACGCGCCAGACGGCTGTGGTTGATCGTGGTGGGTCCGGTGTCCTGTTCGACCCTCACCAGCTGGGCCAGGGGGATGAGCCGTCCGTCGCGGTTGCGCACGCGCAGGGAGAGCACATCGGTCTGATCGCGGCGATGACGACCATCGAGCTGCACAATCACCCGGCGCACCTCGTCGCTCTCGAAGCTGTCGTTGACGTATTCACTGCCGAAGCTGGCACCGAGCGTGTCCACCACATCGGACAACTTCACCCCCAACGACGCCATCTGCAGCCGGTCGGGCACCAGCAGCAAGCGGGGCGAATCGGCGGTGAACCGGGTCGACACCCTCTCGAACAGCCCACTGGCCTGAGCTTCGGCAATGAAGGCCTCAGCCTGCCGCTGGAAATCGCTCAGGCTCAGCTGCCCGCCACTGGTATCGAGCAGTTCCAGCTCCAGGCCGCCCTCGCTGCTGAACCCCCGCACCGTGGGGGCCTCGCTGAGTTGCACCAGACCGTTGCGCACCTGTCCGCGCAGAGCTGCATTAAGACGTTTCACCACGGCGGCGCTGCTCTGATCCGCGGAGCGCCGCTCCTCGATCGGTCGCAGCCGCAGGAACACACTGCCCTTGTTCGGACTGCTGTCTCCGAAGGAGCGACCGGCATAGAAATTCCCGCTGGCCACCAGCGGTTCCGCGGCGATCACCTGACGCACCTGCTCCATCACCTGCTGGGTCTGGGGCAGGGCGGCGCCATCGGGCAGCACCACCGCAGCACGCAACTGGCCGCCATCTTCCTGGGGGATGAAGGCCGTAGGCCGCTGCTGCAGGGCCCACCCGGTGCAGAGCAGACCAACCAGCAGAACGGCCAGCACCGCCCGGGGACGGGCCATGACCCGATCCAGCCAGCGGCCGTAGGGAGCTTCCAGCGCCTCGAGCCACCGCTGGGGAGGGGTGATCCAGCGGGCCAGCCAGGCGGGCTCACGCCGCTCGGCGTGAAGCAGCCGGCTGGCGGCCACTGGGGTGAAGGTGAGGGCGTTGAAGGTGGAGAACACGATCGCCGCGCTGATCGCAATGGCGATCGGGGCATAGAGGCGACCCAGGCTTCCCGACAGGGTGAGGATCGGCAGGAAGACCACCACCAGCACGAGCGAGGTGGCGATTACGGCCCCACCCAGTTCGTGCATGGCTTCGCGGGCCGCCTGCATCGGCGGGGTGCCGTTCTCGAGCCGTCGGCCGATGTCCTCACTCACCACAATGGCGTCGTCCACCACCAGGCCGGTGGCCAGCACCATGCCGAACAGGCTGAGGGTATTGATCGAGGTGCCGGTTGCCAGCAGCACGCTGAGGGATCCCACCAGGGCCACCGGCACCGCTGCGGCAGTGATCAGAGCCAGGCGGCTGTTGCCCAGGCCGAGCATCAGCACCAGGAAGACCAGCAGCACGGCATCCCGCAGGCTGACCACCGTCTGGTCGATGCTGGCCCGCACGTTGTCGGCTTCATCCACGATCAGCTGCAGCTCCACCCCGGGAGGAAAGCGCGGCCGCAATTCATCGAGAGCGGCATTCACCGCTCGACTCACCTCCATGGCATTGCTGCCGTCGCGCTGAAACACCCCGATCGCCACCACGGCATCGCCGGCCAGGTTGGTGGCGATCGTGTCGTACGACTCACTGCCAAGCTCCACCCGCCCCACCTCGCGCAACTGGGTGATGCCGCCGTTGCCACTGCGTGCCACCACCAGTTGCTCCAACTCGGCGACACTGCGCAGCCGGCCCTCCATGCGCAGAGGCAGGGTGACAAGCTGATCGGCGGGCGATGGTGCTTCTCCGACCTGACCCAGCGTGGCGAGCACGTTCTGGTCTTCGAGAGCGTCGCTGATGTCCTTGATCGTGAGGTTGCGCTCCTCCAGGGCCGCAGGGTCGAGCCAGAGCCGGAAGGCCAGGGAGCTGCCACCGAACAGGGCCACCTCCCCCACGCCGTTCACCCGATGCAGGCGGTCGCGCACCGTCTGCTCCACCCAGCCACTCAGAAACGCGTCGTCGTACTGGCTGCGGTCGGCACTGAAGCTCAGCACCATCAGCAGATCATCGGAGCTGCGGCGCACCTGAACGCCAAGACGCACCACCTGGGCCGGCAACTGCCGCGCCACCACCGTGGCTTCATTCTGAGTGTTGATCTGGTTGATCTCCGGATCACCACCCTCGAACGAGAGAGTGATCAGGCTGCCGTTGGAGGAACTCACCGAGCGGATCGCATCGAGTCGCTCCAGGCCGTTGAGCTGCTTCTCCAGCAGGCTGGTGACCCCCTGTTCCACCACCTCGGGGCCCGCACCGGGATAACTGGCCCTCACGGACACCCGACCCGGCGCGATCGGAGGCAGATTTTCAACCGGCAGGCCCGCCAGGCTGACGAAGCCGATCAGCAGCACCAACAGGCTGCAGACCAGGGTGAGCACTGGGCGGCGCAGGAAGGGATCGGAGACCGACTTCAAGACGGCAGCAGCTCAGGAGGGAAACTCAAGGAAGAGTCAGCAGCTACCGCCTAACGGAGGAGTGGCTGTTGACGCTGAGATCCTGCCGGAAAGGGCCGTTCAGCGCGAGGGCGGGGAGGTTGGGATGCGGAAACTCAGCCGATGTCGCGCTTCAGAACGACATAGAGGTAATCGGGCGACTTGTAGCGGCTGGGCAGACAGGTATGCAATTGCTCGAGGCGACTCCAGCAGACGGTGCGTTTGATCATTTCAATCGCCTTGCCCTCCTTGAGCAGCAGGCGCATGGCCTTGCAATAGAGGGAATAATTGGCTTCCAGCTCCCCGATGGTGAGAGTCTGAGACACTCCTGTGAGGGGCTTGACGCTGGTCATAGGCCTCCGTGCAACCCAGAGGGTTGAGTGCGGTCATCGACCACCCTACGGGTTGATCGTGGCACCGGGGCGCTTCGGCAACAGTCGCTACCGAGGCCACGGGACAATCGCAACACACGAGGGCGCCCTCCCATCAGGGCACCGAGGCCGTGACTAGCGTCCTGTGCTCGAGCACCGCCAGCTCGGTCTCACCGATGCGGCCCACAGCCCGCAGGGCCGCGGTGATGCGATCGATGTCCAGCACGGCATGGCAACGGACTCCAGCCGCATCAAGCCGCTCGCGGGCGCTGGAATCGGCGACACCGCCGTGGTCGATGAACACGACAACGTCGTCAACGATCAGACCCGAACTTTCAAGCTTGCCGATGCCTTCCAGCACACTACGGCCGGTGATCAGAATGTCGTCGACCACCAGCACACGATCACCGGGATCGAAATCCCCCTCGATCAAGCGGCGAGCTCCGTGGGCCTTCACTTCCTTGCGGGGATAAATCAGTGGTTTGTGCAGCTGCAGCGACAACCCAGTGGCCGTGGGCAGAGATCCATAGGGAATGCCGGCGATGCGATCAAACGGCAGCCCCTCGATGACCTCGGCATAGGCATGCAGAACCCGGTGAAAGAGATTGGGATCAGAGATGATCTGACGCAGGTCGATGTAGTAATTGAACACGGCCCCCGAAGCCTGCACGTACTCACCGAACAGCAGGCAACCGATATCAAAGAGATCCACGATCAACTCCTCCATCGGATCCACGGCCGCCTCGGGCTGCGGTAACCACAGCTGGCAGGAGCCATCACCGCCGATCGGTCGGGCTTCAAGGCAACGCAACCGCTGTTCCTCGATGCGGAGCTTGAGCTGCTCGGCCCGCGGGCCGATGTCGTCTTCCACCAGCAGGTTCTGGGGCAGCGGCAGCAGCAGGCCATCGGCCGCGGCGGTGAGGCCGGCCTGCAGCAGTGCCTCCAGGCGCTCCTCCTCCCCCCAGAGGCTGCGCAGGATCAGAAACCGCTCCGGCGCCTCCTGGCGCACCCGCGCCAGGATCTCCGGATCACTGGTGCCCACCTCCAGCAGCAACTGCTCCGGCGTCGCCCAGAGTTGGCACTCGCGCACGATGCGCAGATAGAGCGGATTGGTCTCGTCGGGATAGTGCTGCAGCACCCGCGCGGCGGCGTTGGAGCTGTGGCAGGTCACCACCACCGCCCGGGAGGGATGCAGCAGAAACGGGGCGGCGATGTCCTGACCGGCCAGGGGGGAGAGGGTCACGGCGTCGGCCCCCAGATCGCGGAACAGGTAATGCGCCAGGGCCGAGGAGGTGTTGAGATCGCCGTGCTTGGCGTCGATGATCAAGGGGATGCTGAGCGGCACGAGCTCACGCACCTCGCGCAGCAGCTCCAGGCCGATCGGACCGAGCGCCTGGTAGAAGCCGAGGCTGGGCTTGTAGGCGCAGACATGGGTGGAGGTGGCCTCGACCACCTCCTTGATCCAGTAGCGGGCCTGACTGAGGAAGGAGCGGCCCGCCATGCCACGGCGCTGCACCCAGTTCTGCAACATCTCCGGGTTGGGGTCCAGCCCGGTCACCAGCAGCGACTGGTTCTCGGCGATGGCTTCGGTGAGGGAAACGAAAAAGCCCACGCGCGGGGGGCGGCATGGATGGGTGCTAAGCCGGCCGCTCTGCAGCAGACACCTGCGTGACACAGGACTTATTGATCCGCACCTGGATGGCCCGGATCATCCAGCGGCAATCGCGTGGGCCAGAGGGGTCGCCAGACGCCACGGCAGGGTCTCGCCGGCATGGAAGGGCACCAGCTCGATCGCCCGGCCCGCCGCGTCATTGCGGTGCAGCTGCGCCGGAATCGGCTGGGGCACCCGCTCCAGAGTGATCGTGCCCTCGTTGAGGGGTAGGCCGTAGAAGCGGGGACCGAACACCGAGGCAAAGGCCTCGAACCGATCGAGCGCCTTCTCCTGATCAAACACCTGGGCGTAGCTCTCCAGGGCCCAGGGTGCGTTGAAGATGCCGGCGCAGCCGCAGGACGTTTCCTTGGCGGCGCGACCGTGGGGCGCCGAATCGGTTCCCAGGAAAAAGCGGGGGTCACCGGAGACGGCCGCGGCCCGCAGGGCGAGGCGATGGAGCTCCCGTTTGGCCACCGGCAGGCAGTAGAAATCCGGCCGCAGGCCACCGCTGAACATGGCGTTGCGGTTGATGTGCAGATGGTGCGGTGTGATCGTGGCCGCCAGATTGGCGGGCGTCCCGCGCACGAAATCCACCGCATCCGCGGTGGTGATGTGTTCCAGCACCACCTTCAGAGCGGGATGGCGCTGCAACAGCGGCTGCAGATGGCGCTCGATGAAGACCGCCTCGCGATCAAAGATGTCGATCGAGGCCTCGGTGACCTCGCCATGGATCAGCAGGGGCATGCCGATCCGCTCCATGGTCTCCAGCACCGGCGCGATCGCCGCGGGATCGGTGACTCCCGCCGCCGAATTCGTGGTGGCGTGGGCCGGATAGAGCTTGCAGGCCGTGAACACACCGTCGGCGAAGCCGGCCGCAATCTCTGCCGGATCGATCGTGTCGGTGAGGTAGGCGGTGAGCAGCGGCGTGAACGTGCATCCATCCGGAAGGGCCGCCTGGATGCGTTCGCGGTAGGCCCGGGCCGCCGCCACCGTGGTGATCGGCGGCCGCAGGTTGGGCATCACGATCGCCCGGGCGAACTGCCGCGCCGTGTCGGACACCACGGCCTGCAACATGGCGCCGTCGCGCAGATGCACATGCCAGTCGTCGGGCTGACGGATCGTGAGGCGCTCGACAGCCATGGGCAACGGCAGAACAGGGACAAGCCAGGATTGACCCTAGGCAGCGGCCACCGCCCTGCCCGATCCAGGCGGCTGAAACACCCCCGGGCCGCCACATTGGAGCCAGCGGCACCGGCAAGGTGACCTACCGGGAGGCGAACGCCCTGATCACGGCCCTGCGGCGCCCAGCGGCCTACGACCATCCCGTGGGCCGGATCGTCCTGCTGGAGACCCACATCTCCTGGGTGCTGCTCAGCGGGCCGTACGCCTACAAGGTCAAGAAACCGGTGAGCTTCGGCTTCGTCGATTTCTCCACCCTGGAGCTCCGCCGCCAGTTCTGCGCCGAGGAGCTTCGGCTCAACCAACGGCTCGCGCCCGATCTCTACCTGGACGTGGTGCCGATTCTCGGCCCGGTGGGGCAGGCCCGCTTCGGCCCGCCCGAGGCCCTGATGGGGCCAAGCGACGCTCCCCTCGAAGACGAGCTCGACGCGATGATCGATGTGGCCGTGCGGATGCGCCAGTTCGATCAGGACGACCTGCTGCCGGCCGCCCTGAAACGGGGTGCCATCAATGGCGGGATGATCGATCGGCTGGCCCACGATCTGGCCTGCTTTCAGGCCCGGGCCGCCATCGCCGCTCCGTCAGGCCCCTACGGCAGCTTCGAGGCGGTGGTGGCGCCGGCGGACGCCAACATCGCGGCGCTGATGGCGGTGGAGGTCCTGATCCCCCGATTGCGGCCCCTGCAGGACTGGAGCCGCACCACCCTGGCCGCCCTGGCGCCGCTGCTGCCCGCCCGCCGCCAGGCGGAGCGGATCCGTGAAGGCCACGGCGATCTGCACCTCGGCAACATGGCCCTGCTGGGCGGGCGGATCACCGTGTTCGACGCCCTCGAGTTCAACCCTGCCCTGCGTTGGATCGACGTGATCAGCGATCTGGCCTTCCTGGTGATGGATCTGCACCAGAGCGGCCATGCGGGCCTGGGCTGGCGGCTGCTCAACCGCTGGCTGGAGAGCAGCGGCGACTACGAAGGCCTGCGGCTCTGGCGCTGGTATGAGGCCTACCGCGCCCTGGTGCGGGCCAAGGTGGCGGTGCTGCGCGCCACGCAGCAGGGCCTGCCCCCCCTTGGAGACCCGTCCACAGCGGCCAGCGTGGAGCGCTATCTGGCGTTGGCGGAGGGATTGATGCGGCCGACTCCGCAGGCACTGGTGCTCACCCACGGGGTGTCGGGATCCGGCAAATCCCACCACAGCCTGCAGGTCTGCGAACGGCTGGGGGCGATCCGCATCCGTTCCGACGTGGAACGCAAGCGGCTGGCGGGCCTGTGGGGAGAGCCCCGCCAGCGGCACCCCCAGGCCAGCGGCCCCCTGTACGGAGCCGCCATGTCTGACCTGCTGTTCGAGCAGCGCCTGCCACAGCTGGCCGAAGCGGTGCTGGCTGGTGGGTTCACACCGATCGTGGATGCCACCTTCCTGCGGCGACGTCAGCGGCAGGCCTGGGCGGAGCGGGCGCGGCGCTGGGGCGTGCCCCTGGTGATCCTGGAGTTCAGCGCCCCTGCCGAGCTGGTGCTGCAACGGATCGCCGAGCGAGGCCGCCGGGGGGACGATCCCTCCGACGCCGACGCGGCGGTGGTACGGCAGCAGTGGCACACGCTCGAACCGCTGGATTCCGGGGAGAGGTCCCAGGCTGTGCAGGTCGATGCAACGGCCGACCCGGAATGCACCACCGCCGCCTTGAGGCAACGCCTCAGGGTCTGAAGCGACCGGCAGCGCCTCCGGACATCACGCCGGCGGGCATCACGCCTCAGGCCAGCCCAGTTCAGGCCAGCACCGCGATGCAATCGATCTCCACCCGCGCGTCCTTGGGCAGGGCCGCAACTTGCACGCAGGCCCGCGCCGGGGAGATGCCGGCGCCGAACACCTCGGCGTAGAGGGCGTTGACGCGGGCGAAATCCCCCAGATCCACCAGGAAGACCGTGGTGCGCACCACCTGCTGGGGCGTGCAGCCGGCGGCGGCCAGCACCGCCTGCAGGTTGGCCAGCACCTGCCGGGTCTCGGCTTCCACGTCGCCGTCACCCACCATGGCGCCGGTGGCCGGATCGAGGGCGATCTGGCCGGAGCAATAGAGCACACCGCCCGCCTTCACAGCCTGGTTGTAGGGACCCACCGGGGCCGGTGCGTCGCTGGTGATCACGGCTTCCAGCTGCGGGGCACCACTGGGGGAGGACGCGCTCATGGCCCGGGGACCGTTGGGAGAAGATGACGGCTGAGACTATGGCCCTTCCCGGCCCCGGCCCCATCGCCAGCGACCTCGACTCCCTGATGCCTCCCGATCTGCCGCGGCGCCAGCACGTGCGGATCGAGGGGCTCTGGCACCGCTATCCCGGCACCGACCCCGAAGCCTGGACCCTGCGAGGCATCGATCTCAGCCTGGCCCAGGGTGAGCTGGTGGGCCTGCTGGGCCCCTCCGGCTGCGGCAAGACCACCCTGCTGCGGCTGATCGCCGGCTTCGAGCACCCCAGCCGCGGCAGCGTGGCGATCGACGGCCGGGTGGTGGCGGGGCCGAACCGCTGGCTGGAACCGGAGCGCCGTGGCGTCGGCATGGTGTTCCAGGACTATGCCCTGTTCCCCCATCTCGATGCCTGGCGTAATGCCTGCTTCGGCTTGCGGCGCGGCCAGGACAGCAGCCGAGCGGCCTGGCTGCTGGAACTGCTCGGGCTCAAGGGGCTGGAGGAGCGGTATCCCCACGAGCTCTCGGGAGGCCAGCGCCAGCGCCTGGCCCTGGCCCGTGCCCTGGCGCCAGGGCCCTCAGTGGTGCTGCTGGACGAACCCTTCTCCAACCTGGACGTGGAGGTGCGCCTGCGGCTGCGCAGCGAACTGCCGGCGGTGCTCAGCCGCTGCGGCGCCAGTGGCCTGATCGTGACCCACGACCCGGAAGAGGCCCTGGCGATCTGTGATCGGGTGGCGGTGCTGCGCAACGGCAACCTCGATCAGTGCGCCAGCCCGCGGGATCTGGTGCAGCGGCCTGCCACACCCTTCGTGGGCCGCTTTGTGCTGCAGGGCAACCTGGTGCCGGCCCGGCGGCAGGGCGACCATCTCGACACGGCCCTGGGCCGGCTGGCTCCCCTCGACGGCCAGCATCTCCAGCCCTCCCAGGGCGAGGTGCTCGAAGCCCTGATCAGCCCGGAGGCGATCAGCCTCGAAGCCGATGGGGAGGGTGACGCCTGGGTGATGGGCCGCGAGTTCCTGGGCCGCGACTGGCTGTATCAGGTGCAGCAGGGCTCGGGTGCGGCGGCGGTGCAGCTGCGGCTGCGGCTGCCCCTGGAGCAGGAACATCCCCGCGGGCAACGCTGCCGCCTGCGCCTGCGCCGCGGTGAAGCGGCCCTGTTGTTCCCGGAGCGGCAGGCACTGGTGGCGCTCTGAGCAGCGCCTGCCAGCCCCCTCAGCCGCGCCAGTGATCCTTGCGGCCGCGGCGCTCGCCCAGCTGCTCGGCCGTGGTGGCCCGAACCATCAGGTTGGTGGCCCGCTCCAGCGCGATCGTGCTGGGAATGGTGGGGATCCCGTGGCGGCGGTCGTTCTGCACCTGGGCGAGCCGGGCGGCGATCGCCGCATCGCCGGGCTGCTCGGCCGCGGCCCAGCGCAGGTTGTCTTCGGTGTATTCGTGGGCGCACCAGACCCGGGTGGCGGCAGGCAGGGCCGCCAGGCTCTGGAGGGAGGCATGCATCTGGGCTGGTGTGCCCTCGAACAGTCGCCCGCAGCCGCCGGCAAACAGGGTGTCACCGCAGAACAGGTGGCCGCCGACCGGATCGCCCTGCTCTTCCTTCGGCAGGTGAAAGGCGAGATGGCAGCGGGTGTGACCGGGAACCTCCAGCACCTGAACCGTTGTTCCCAGCAGCTCGAAGCGGTCGCCACCGCGCACGCCGCGGGTCTGGAAGGGAATGCGGGAGCGATCGGCGGCGGAAGCAATCACGGCCGCCTGCGGCCAGCGCCGCAGCAACGCCGGTGTGCCACCGATGTGATCACTGTGATGGTGGGTCTGGAGCACCGCCACCAGCTCCAGCCCCTGGCCCTCCAGGGCGGCAATCACCGGCTCGGCCACGGCCGGATCCACCACCGCCGCCTCGTTGCCACGGCGCAGCAGAAACACGTAGTTGTCCTGCAGCACCGGCAGCAGCGAGACCTCGAGAGCAGGCGCTGGAAGGTGCGGTGGGGTCTCCAGTCCCGGCGTGGTCAGTCCCATCGTTAAAGTCCGGCTGCGGCTCGGTCCCATGATCACCGCTGCATGATCTGCGCCGCAGCGCTGGCTGCGCGCCCCCCGCCGAGCCCGCCATGATCACCGTCGCCCTGGCCAAAGGAGCTCTGCTCAAGCATTCGGTGCGGCGCTTCGCAGCGGCCGGTCTCGATTTTTCGTCGTTGCTCGATCCCGACAACCGCCAGCTGATGGTGGAGAGCAGCTGTGGCCGCGCCCGCGCCCTGTTGGTGCGCAATGGCGATGTGCCGGTGTATGTGGCCTACGGCCAGGCCCAGCTGGGTGTGGTGGGGTACGACGTGCTGCGCGAGCACCAACTGCCGGTGGCCCAGCTGGTGGATCTCGGCTTCGGCGGCTGCCGCATGGCAGTGGCGGTCAAAGCCGCGAGCGGCTACACCCGGGCGGCGGATCTGCCGGCCCACTGCCGCATCGCCAGCAAGTTCACCCGGTGCGCGGAAGACTTCTTCGCAGCCCTGGATCTGCCGGTGGAGGTGATCCACCTCACCGGATCGGTGGAGCTGGGGCCGATCACCGGCATCTCCGAGGCGATCGTCGATCTGGTGGCCACCGGCCGCACCCTGCAGGACAACGGTCTGGTGGCGATCGAAGATCTGTTCCACAGCACCGCCCGTCTGATCGGCCATCCCCTCGCCCTGCGGCTCGATGGCGGCGAGCTCCAGACCCTGATCGACCGGATCGCCAGCGTGGGACAACCCGCCAGCCGGTCGCCGCAGCCGGCCCTGGCGCAGGCCGGCTGATGGCCAGCCTCGATCGCCAGCGTCTGCTTCGTCTGATTCCCTACCTGGGCCGGGATCGGCGCCGACTGCTGCTCACCCTGCTGCTGCTGATCCCCCTGGCCCTGTCGGCCGCCGTGCAACCTCTTCTGGTGGGCCAGGCGATCGCCGTTCTGCGGGGCGAACCCACCATGGCCTGGCTGCAGGGCCAGCCGGTCCCCGCTGCCCTGCGGTGGCTCGTGCTGCTGCTGCTGGCGGCGGTGGCGGTGCGGCTCTCCCTGCAGAGCGCCCAGAGCTACAACGTGCAGGCGATCGGCCAGCGGCTCACGGCCCGCATCCGTGACGATCTCTTCCGTCACGCCCTGGCCCTGTCGCTGCGGTTCCATGACAGAACGCCGGTGGGCAAGCTGCTGACCCGGCTGACCAGCGACGTCGATGCCCTGGCGGAGGTGTTCGGCAGCGGTGCCTTCGGGGTGCTGGCCGATCTGGTGACGCTGCTGGTGATCGCGATCACGATGATCTCGATCGAATGGCGCCTCGGCCTGCTGCTGCTGCTCAGCCAGGTGCCCGTAACCCTGGGCATCCTCTGGCTGCAGGGCCGCTACCGCACGGCCAACTACCGGGTGCGGGAGGAGCTGGGCCAGCTCAACGCCGATCTGCAGGAAAACATGCAGGGGCTGGAGGTGGTGCAGATGTTCCGCCGCGAGGCCTACAACAGCGCCCGCTTCGCCCGCACCACCGACGCCTACCGCAAGGCCGTGACCGGCACGATCCTGTTCGACAGCTCGATCTCCGCCTTCATCGAATGGGTGGCCCTCTCCGCCGTGGCGGTGGTGCTGGCGCTTGGGGGCTGGATGGTGACCAGCGGCAGCATGGGCCTGGGGGTGCTCACCACCTTCATCCTGTTCTCTCAGCGGCTGTTCGATCCCCTGCGCCAGCTGGCCGAGCGCTTCACCCAGATTCAGGGTGGCCTCACGGCCGTTGAGCGGATCGGTGAGTTGCTGGAGCAACCGATCGAGATCGGCGACCTCCCGGAGGAGCAACGCAGTGCCGCCGCCATCCGGAGCGGCGCCCTGCGGGCCAGTGCCGGCGAGGTCGTATTCGAGAACGTCTCCTTCGCCTACCGCAGCGACGACCCGATCCTCGAGGATCTCAGCTTCCGGATCGCCCCCGGCGAGCATGTGGCCCTTGTGGGACCCACCGGCTCCGGCAAGTCGACCGTGATTCGCCTGCTCTGCCGCCTCTATGAGCCCCAGCGAGGCCGCATCCTGCTCGACGGCATCGACATCCGTCAGCTGCCCATCCCCACCTTGCGCCAGCGGCTTGGGGTCGTGCTGCAGGACACCTTCCTGTTCAGCGGCAACGTGGCCGACAATCTCCGGCTCGATGCTGCCATCGACAACGCCCGACTCAAACAGCTCTGCCACGACCTGGGTCTCGATCCGTTGCTGCGTCGCCTGCCGGATGGTCTCCAGACCGAGCTGCGCGAGCGGGGCGCCAATCTCTCCTCGGGCGAGCGCCAGCTGCTGGCGGTGGCTCGGGTGGCGATTCGCGATCCGTCCGTGCTGGTGATGGATGAAGCCACCGCCTTCCTCGACCCCTCCACCGAGGCCACCCTGCAGCGGGACCTGGAATCGCTGTTGCAGGAGCGCACGGCCATTGTGATCGCCCACCGCCTGGCCACGGTCGAGGCAGCCGATCGCATCCTGGTGCTGCGCAAGGGCCGGCTGATCGAGCAGGGCAACCACCGCGACCTTCGGGAAGCCGGTGGCCTCTACGCCCAGCTGGCCGACCTCCAGGAGAAAGGGCTGGCCAGGCTCTGAGCTTCGGCCTTCAGTGGCGCCCCACAGGCTCGGGGCTTGGGGCGATCGGATCGCTGGCCAGCTCAGGGGTTACGAAGCCGATTCCTTCCTCCTCCAACCAGCTGCGGATCAGAGCCGCCAGCTCAACCGGCCGCTGCCGCATCGGCAGGTGGCCCGCCCCCGTCATCTCCTCAAACCGGTGATGGCGGGTGTATCCAGCTAAATGGCGCACATAGCGCGGTGCCATCACGCCGTCGTTGCTGCCGCTGATCCAGAGGCTGGGAACCACCAGCTCGGCGGTCAGCGCCGGCAGTTGCCGCACCGCCGCGCGGCTGGTGCTGCAGGCCAGCAGGCCACGGGCCGCCCGCGCATCCGCCAGCAGTGGCGCCGCAATCGAGGCGGTGCCGGGCAGCCGCCCCAGCCAACGGGGGCGGAGGGTCACAAACGCGCAGCCGGCGCGGCGCACGAGGGCAAAGGGGCGCGGCTGATAGACCCCACCCCCTGCGGCAATCTGCACCAGACCAGCCAGCCTGGCCCCGAGCCACGGGGCGGCATGGAGGGCGACGCTGCCCCCCAGGGAGTGGCCGATCAGCACCACCTGCCGGCCGGCGGCCCGTTCCGTGGCGGCATCCGCGAGCCAGCGGCCATAGCTGGCCAGGCTGGGCTGCAGACCGCGGGGCCGCACGGCGTGCCCGAAACCCGGCAGATCGGGGCACCAGAGTTCCCAGGACCGTCCCAGTTCCTCAACCAGGGGCTGCCAGAGCCGGCCCGAGAGCAGCCAGCCATGAACCGCCACCAGCAGCGGTGGGGCCGTACGGGCGACAGGAGGGAGGCTCAGGGTGCCAACGGCCGCAACTCGCCCCACCCTCGCGCAGGAGCCCCCATCAGGCGCGGGGATGGGGCAGGATCGTCCGATTGCTTAGCTCAGGGTGCTGCTGGAAGAGCTCTACGGCGCGACCCATCGTCTCTGCCCCACCCCCAATCCACAGGTGCACCTGGTGCTGAGTCAGGAGCGGCCGATCGATCTGATCGAACTGGAGCAGCTCTGTGATGCGGTGGGCTGGAACCGTCGGCCCCTGCGGCGGGTGCGCAAGGCCCTGCAGCACAGCCTGCTGCGGGTCAGTCTCTGGCGCCATGATCCCCGCGTTCCGCGCCTGGTCGGTTTCGCACGCTGCACCGGCGACGGCGTGATCGAGGCCACGGTCTGGGACGTGGCCGTGCATCCGCTCTACCAGGGAGCAGGCCTGGGCAAACAGCTGATGGTCTACGTGATCGATCAGCTCCAGGCCATGGGGGTGGAGCGGGTCAGCCTGTTCGCTGACCCCGGCGTGGTGGGCTTTTATCAGAGCCAGGGCTGGGAGCTGGAGCCCCTGAGCCGCCGCTGTGCCTTCTGGTACTCCCCCTGATCCGGGGCTGAGGCGACTCCAGACGTTGCCCCGGATCAGCTCTTGCGGGGCAGTTCGGCCGGCCGGATGGTGAGATCGAGGGAGCGATCCCCTCGCCGCACCCGCAGAGCCAGGGGCTGGCCGACACGGCCCTGATCCACCGCCAGCTGCACATCCGAGGGGTTCTTCATGGCCTTCTCACCCACCCGTTCGATCAGATCGCAGGGCTTGAGGCCAGCGGCGGCGGCGGGACTGCCGTCAATCACGTCCACCACCACCACGGCGTTCACTTCAGGCAGGCGGCACTGGTTCGTGGTGGCATTGATCTCCCGCGCCAGCTGGGGCGTGAGCGCCTGCAGACGTACCCCGATGTAGGGATGGCTGGCGTAGCCCCGTTCCAGGATCTGGGCGGCGATCTGGCGCGCCACATTGATCGGGATCGCGAAACTCAGGCCCGCCCCCGGCGCCTGCCGGATGGCGGTGTTGATCCCGATCACCTGACCGCGGTCGTTGATCAGCGGTCCACCGCTGTTGCCCGGATTCACCGCCGCATCGGTCTGGATGTAGGGCACCCGCTGACCCTCCCCCACGGCGTTGGTGCGCTGGATGGCGCTGATGATCCCGGCGGTCACGGTGTTGTCGAGGCCGAGGGGGTTGCCGATGGCGATGGCCCACTCCCCTGGCCGCACCTTGGCGGAATCCCCCAGGGGGGCCACCGGCAGCTTGGAGGCCACCACCTTCACCACCGCCACGTCGGTGAGCGGATCACTGCCCAGCACCTTGCCATTGAAGCTGCGGCCATCCGGCAGGGTGACGCTCACCTCGGCGGCCCCCTCGACCACATGGGCATTGGTGAGCAGCACCCCATCGGAGCGGGTGATGAACCCCGAGCCCTGCCCCTGCTGCTGCTGGATCGAGGGACCCCGTCCGAACAGCCCGCCTAGGGGATTGATCACCTGCTTGGTGGTGTCGATCCGCACCACCGATGGACCCACCTTGTCCACCGCGTCGACAATGACGTTGCGGCCGGGCTGCAGCGAGGTCGCCGGTGCGGCATCACTGATCCTTGGCTCCGGCGGCGCGGGTTTGGCGCCGGGCATCCGGATGTTGGGCAGGAAATTGCCCTGGCAGCCCCCCAGGACCACCAAAAGGCTGGCGGGCAGGGCCAGGAGCGGCAGGTGCCGCAAGGCGAAGGGGGTACGGCGAGGGAGCATCACGCGCGGCCTGAATGATTCATTTAAGACCGACCGCCCCCCAGGAGCTGCGTATATTCAGCACCCGCGAGGTGACGCAACG